>NZ_JAMFTH010000001.1:0-1728517 GCF_024195295.1 Gilvimarinus xylanilyticus
TCTGCGTTCTGCGTTCTGCGTTCTGCGTTCTGCGTTCTGCGTTCTGCGTTCTGCGTTCTGCGTTCTGCGTTCTGCGTCACTTACCCCATTCCCCCAGTACCAGCCCCTTGCTATAGTCTTTACATGGTTATTCTGAAAAAGGTTTCGCACGACATGCACATTACTCGTTCCGAAGACGTCGCTTTGTTTCTCGACTTTGATGGCACTTTAGTGGATTTCGCTTCTACCCCTGAGGGCGTGTACGTATCGGAGCAGCTGCGTCGGGTCTTATCCGACTTGGCTGTGCAACTTAATGGTGCTTTGGCGCTGGTGTCTGGGCGTTCGATTGATTCTCTTTCGGGGTTGGTAGATCTACCCCTGGCTATGGCAGGGAGTCATGGTGCCGAATGGTGCCTCGCTAAGGGAACGGTTGAAGAGCGTGATCTTGAAAGTGAAGCCTTCGCTGATATCAAGGCCAAGTTACTTAAATACGCGGCAAAAGACGACTTGATTGCAGAAGATAAAGGACATGCTGTGGCCCTGCATTATCGCGGGAAAGAGCATTTGCGCGAGACTCTGGATTATTTTATCGATGTCGAATTAGGTTTGGATGCGCGCACTGACGTGCGGGTTATCAAGGGTAACTGTGTTCGCGAAATTCAGCCCACAGGGGTTGATAAGGGTGTGGCGATTGCACACTTTATGGGCATGGAACCTTTTAAGGGGCGTCAGCCCGTCTATATTGGAGATGATACAACGGATGAAGATGGATTCGCCTGGGTAAACCACAATGGTGGTGTTTCCATAAAGGTTGGAGAGGGGAATACCTGTGCGGGCGTGCGCCTAGCCGACACTGGCGAGGTTTTTGCATTTTTGCAGGGACAACTGGATAAGTTGAGGCAATTAAATGATAGAACGCAATCTCGAGCTGGCTCTAATCGGTAACTGTTCCATTGGAGCCTTGGTCGATAAGAAAGCTGAAATAGTATGGAGTTGTTTACCCAGATTTGATGCAGAGCCGGTGTTCTGCTCACTTCTGAAAACGGATAACCCCGATTCGCTTACCGGCACTTTTGCTATAGATCTGGCTGATTTTAGCCATAGCGAGCAATCCTACGAGAAAAACACCGCTATTCTCACCACCAAACTCTATGATGATCACGGTAATGGGGTGATCGTTACCGATTTTATTCCCCGTTTTATGCAATATGGCCGAACCTATCGGCCGGTGATGCTCAATCGCAAACTGGAACCTATTGGCTCGCCTAAAATCCGAGTGCGATTGCGACCTGCGTGCAAAGACGGTACTCAAGGTTTCCGTAAGGTGCAGGGCAGCAATCATATCCGCTATATCGGTTGTGACATGGCCTATCGCATGACTACCGGTATGTCGGTGACGGCGATTGTCGACGAAACCTGGTTTATTCTCGATACCGAGCACTATATGGTTTTTGCCGATGATGCGTCTATTACCGAGCCTGTCAAACAATTGTGCGAGCGGTTTCTGGTGGAAACCGAATCCTACTGGCTCGAGTGGTCGCGCTATTTGGCAATTCCTTTCGAATGGCAAGATGCCGTTATCCGCGCGGCAATAACACTCAAACTAAGTGCCTACGAGGATACCGGGGCGATCATTGCGGCTATGACCACATCGGTACCCGAGGCGCGCGATACCGAGCGCAATTGGGATTATCGCTTTTGCTGGCTGCGTGACAGTTACTTTACGGTGCACGCCTTAAATCGCTTAGGCGCGACGCGCACCATGGAGCAATATTTACACTATCTTGTAAATATTGTCGCGCAAATGGACGAAGAATACCTTCAGCCAGTGTTCTGCATTAATGGTACCAAGCAAATGCCGGAGCGCATCGCCCACGATTTATCCGGGTATCGAGGCATGGGACCGGTTCGGATTGGCAACCAAGCTGCCGAGCAGATTCAGCACGACGTATACGGCGCGATTGTCCTATCTGCGACTCAAATGTTTTTTGACGAGCGCATTCGTCGTCCCGGCAATGTCGAACTGTTTAAATTGTTAGAGAAGATGGGTGAGAAGGCGCTGGCCTTTTACAACCAGCCCGATGCGGGCTTGTGGGAGTTGCGCGGTTCTAAGCATGTACATACCTTCTCGAGCATGATGTGCTGGGCTGCCACGAGTCGCTTGGCCAAAATTGCCGCTAAGCTGGGCGAGGATGAAAAAGCCTCTTACTGGTCCGATGCCACCCAAAAAATTCGCGATGCCATCGAAGAGCGTGGGTTCAACCGTGATCTGAATGCTTACACTGCCACATGGGACGGCGACACCATGGATGCCAGTTTGCTGCTCGCCTGCGAGCTGGGGTATATCGGTGGCAAGGACTCACGATTTGTAGGAACCATTAAAGAGATCGAAAACAGACTCATGCCCGAGGGCAGCAAATACCTGTTCCGCTATGTGGTTGAAGATGATTTTGGTACGCCCGAAAACGCTTTTACCATTTGTTCATTCTGGTACATCGACGCTTTGGCGGCATCGGGTCGAACCGATGAGGCCAGAGAGCTGTTTGAAGATTTGCTGGATAAGCGCAATCACCTGGGCCTGATGTCGGAAGACTTGGACCCGGCAACAGGTGAATTATGGGGGAATTTCCCGCAGACATATTCCATGGTCGGAATTATCAATAGCGCACGAATACTGAGTAAAAAGTGGGAGCATGAACTATGAGTCGTTTGATTGTGGTGTCCAACCGTGTCGCCAAAACTGACGGTGCCACCAAGGGCTCTGAAGGCGGCTTAGCTGTAGGTGTAATGGCCGCCATGGAAAAGGCTGGCGGTGTTTGGTTCGGCTGGAGCGGTAAAGTCGAGAACAAAAACGAACCCGCTAAACACGAAGTGCGCGGTAACATTGAGTATGTCACGGTTAACCTGCGCCAGTCCGAGTACAACCAGTACTACAAAGGTTACGCCA
Source organism: Gilvimarinus xylanilyticus (assembly GCF_024195295.1). Classification (GTDB taxonomy): domain Bacteria; phylum Pseudomonadota; class Gammaproteobacteria; order Pseudomonadales; family Cellvibrionaceae; genus Gilvimarinus; species Gilvimarinus xylanilyticus. Next base: position 2,927 of record NZ_JAMFTH010000001.1, read on the forward strand.
ACAGTGTTCTCTGGCCTTTGTTTCATCAGCGCCCAGAGTTAATGCGTTATAGCGACGCCGATTTGAGCGGTTACTTGCAGGCGAACAACAAGTTCGCCAATGAGCTGCTAAAAATCATCCAGCCCGACGATACGATTTGGATTCACGATTACCATCTTATTCCCCTGGGTAAAATGCTGCGTGATGCGGGAATAAAAAACTCCATCGGTTTTTTTCTGCATACGCCATTTCCTTCGCTGGATTTGCTCCGCACTGTGCCGGGGTATCAGAAGATATTAAAGGGTCTGTTGCATTATGACTTGGTGGGTTTTCAAACCCAGGCCGACCACATGGGATTTTGCATGGGGGTTGCTCAGGGGCTTGGGGGCGAAATTCTCAAAAATGATCGGTTGCGCTTTGAGGATCGCCACTGCACCGCTCGGGTTTACCCTATTAGCGTGGAGACCTCTGCTCTGCCGGAGGCAGCCACAGCGGGCGAAGCCTCGGATGAATACAAACGGTTATACAATAGTCTTGCCGACAGGAAGCTGATAATCGGTGTCGATCGATTGGATTACTCCAAGGGTTTAGTACAGCGCTTTCAGGCCTATGACAAGTTATTGGGTCATTATAAGGAGTTCATTCGTAAGGCGGTGTACTTACAAATTTCCCCCACGTCGCGCGGAGATGTACAGGCCTATGGCGACTTAGCCAAGCGCATTGATCGCGAAGCTGGGCATATTATTGGCACCTACGCCGATTTTGACTGGATGCCTCTGCGCTACCTCAACCGAGGGTTTCGCCGTCGAACTATTCTTGCCATGTACAGACTGGCCAACGTCGGTTTAGTGACGCCATTAAAAGATGGTATGAACCTGGTGGCTAAGGAGTATGTCGCGGCGCAGAACCCGGAAAACCCTGGCGTACTGGTTTTATCTGAGCTGGCAGGGGCGGCCGACGAGTTTGATTCGGCAGTCATTGTTAACCCCTATGACGTCAGTGGAATCACCGGTGGCTTGGCCCAAGCGCTTAATATGCCTTTGGACGAGCGTATCGATCGCTGGCGTAAAATGATGGACGTATTGGAGCAGCACGATATTCACGCTTGGCAAAAAAGCTTTTTGGAGGACTTACATTCGCTCACCCATCCCCAAATTGCGCAGGCGGTTAATCAATAGCTCGTCTCGGATGTGCTGGGAGTTGGAAGGCGAAAATATGCTCCCGGATCTGGCGCACCGGCACGCTACTGTTTTACCGGGCGCTTGTTGAGCTTACGCTGCAGGGTGCGTCGATGCATGCCCAATGCCCGTGCCGTTGCGGAAATATTGCCCTGGTGAGCGCACAGTACTTTTTGGATATGCTCCCAAGCCAATCGGTCGACAGAGTGCGGTTGGCTGGCAATAGGGATAGGTTCAGATTCACTTTCGCCAAAAGCCGCCAGCACTTCATCGGCATCGGCGGGTTTGCACAAGTAATTGTGGGCACCGGCCTTAATCGCCTGAACCGCAGTGGCAATGCTGGAGTAGCCTGTTAGCACCACAATTCTCATATCGCTTTGGCGCGCTAGAAGCTCTCTGACCACATCCAATCCCGACTCGCTGCCAATTTTTAAATCAACGACGGCATAAGTGAAAATGTGTTGTTCAAGTGATTGCAGGGCGGCAAAGCTGTTGGCGGCGAGGGAGACTTGATAGCCGCGCCGCGTTAGTGAGCGTTTAAGAATTTCCCCGAAAGTCTGGTCGTCGTCAACGATCAATAGATTAAGATCCATTACCGGGCTCCAGAGGTAGACGAATAATAGTGATGGTGCCCGCACCTGGGGTCGATTGCTGTATCACCTCGCCGCCGTAGCGTTGAATGCTGGCGTGGGTTAGAAAAAGGCCAATACCTAAACCGTCGGCTTTGGTGGTAAACGGGCGCTTTCCCAGTGCCGCATTGGCGGCCTCTGTCAGACCCTCTCCCTGATCGGCAACCTTCCATACAAGCCTATGCTCGTCCGCTTTAACCTCAATGGTAATGTCGTGAGCGCAGGCTTCGGCGGCGTTGTTGAGTACATTAATTAAGGACTGTTCAATCGTCGGGTGAAAACGAACCCATTGCCCCTCCAGGGAGTCTGCGAGGTTGACATGGGCGTGGGCATCGGGGCGCAGTAATAACCAGCGATCAATTAGCTGATGGCAATAATCCCTGGCGGCGGTTAAAGGAGGGTGGGTTAGCTGCTCTATATCTGCGCGCTGGCGCAAGCGCTGTAAAATCTCCCCACATTCATTTATCTGGCGGCGCAGCAGGCTAAGGTCGTCGCCAATTAACGGGGTGATACGGTTGTCGCGGCTCAGGTCGCTCAGCAGCACCTTGATGGTCGACAGAGGGGTGCCGAGTTCATGGGCGGTCCCCGCCGCCTGAGTGGCGACCGCTAACAATTGTTCATCGCGTAAATCCTCTTCCCGTCGGGCATTAAGGCTATCTTGCTGGCGCCGCACCGCCGTGGCCATTTTGACCACAAAGTAGCTGATGAGCAGTGCGCTTAGGGCAAAATTGAGCCACATGCCGATAAGGTGAGAGTTAACCTCGGCCGCGTGGTGGTGACCACCGTTGGGTGGAGCCAGTTGCTGCAGCGGTATATGCCAAATGAGCAGGGTGCCATAGAGTGCTATGGCTGTCAGACTGAGCGCCCAGGCGTAAATGCCGGGCAATACCGCCGCCGCGATGCAAACGGGGACTAGTACATAAGAGAGAAACGGATTTGAGGCGCCGCCGGTAAAATAGGCTAAAGCGGCAACGGCCAGAATATCCACGAACAATTGGGCGGTAATTTCAACACTGGCCACTGGGTGTCGAACATATAGGCGGGCAAGCGATAGAAGGTTGACCGCCGTTAGCATTAAAATGACACTCACAATCGGTGCGAGAGGCAGTTCAATAAATCGATTGGCCCCGATTGTGGCGATGGTTAGGGCGGCGATAAGCAGGCTGCGAATTAATATCAGTTGACGCAGATGGCCGGAGGGGGCTTGCAAGGGGGTAATTCGGGCAGTCATGGCCCCATTATACGCCCATTAATCTTTGTCGCCTGCGGCAAAGCGTCGCACTACAGCAATTGGTGAGCATGGATTTGGCCACTGAGAATACCGTCGTTGGTTAACCAGAGAGTGCTAAGACTGTGTGTTTTAAACCATTCGCGCACTTGTTTTAAGGGGGTACTATCCTCTAGGTGCTCCGTCTCTCGCTGCATAATTTGGTGTACGGTGCAGTATACGTGGGCGCGACGCGTCCATTGGGTCAGTTCATCCAGATTCTCTACATCCTGGCCTGTGGCGCGGCGAAAGTTGTCGTTAATCATTTGCGCCCGGTAGGTCTCGTCCAGTTGCATCAGGCGATGAATGTCCGCACTTCCCACGCTGCCTACCAGCTGATGGTCAGAGGCGATTACCGGGACGCGGGCGAGCTCATGGCGCTTGAGGAAGTGGTCCAGGCGCTGGATGGCCCAGCCCTCGTAAGCCGACAGAACTTCAGTAGTCATTAAGTCTTTGGCGGTTTGCGGCATGGGCGCTCCTTTATTTAGGAGTGAGTGTACACCAACCTCTTGCGGCCTGTCCTGCGGATCGTTTTGCACCCGCGCCCTGTGCTGTACAGTGCAGGGTAACCGGGTTTGATGCGACGGCGTGTTTCACAGGGGTGGGCAGGCTTGCGCTTCTAAAGAAGAAATATTTGACAAGGCGTGAATCTATTCGGATAATATTATAATACAAAATAAAAAGTGCTCCTCCTCTGGGAGTACCAAAAGGGTTTTGTCTTATGGTTTCGTATGCCTTGGGCCTGGATTATGGGTCCGACTCAGTTCGAGCGTTGCTCGTAAATACCGCGACCGGTGAAGAAGTGGCCTCCAGCGTGGTTAACTACCCCCGTTGGGCCAAGGGTCTTTACTGCGAGCCCGCTGCCGACCAGTTTCGTCAGCATCCGCTGGACTATCTGGAGAGCCTCGAACAAGCGCTCGCCAGTCTCTGGCAAGAGGCGCCCGAGGGCGCTGCCCAATCGGTCGTCGGCATTAGTTTTGATACTACAGGTTCCACTCCTGTAGCCGTGGATAGTGACGGCGTGGCACTCGCGCTTAAGCCCGAGTTTGCCGAAAACCCCAACGCCATGTTCGTGCTGTGGAAAGATCACACCGCCGTGAAAGAGGCGGCCGAGTTTACCGCCGCTGCCAACCGCAGCGAGCCCAACTACCTTAAGTATGAAGGTGGCATCTACTCGTCTGAGTGGTACTGGTCCAAAGCGCTGCACGTTATGCGCGCCGACAGCGCGGTAAAAGAGGCCGTGCATATGTGGGTAGAGCACTGCGATTGGATGACAGCCGTTTTAACCGGCACTACCCATCCCGATGCCTTTCGTATGAGCCGCTGCGCCGCGGGGCACAAAGTGATGTGGCATGAAAGTTGGGGCGGGTTCCCGGCCAATGAATTCTTTGCCGGTGTCGACCCGATCCTCGATGGTCTGGTGGAGTGTCTGCCGACAGAAACCTTTACCGCCGACCAGAAAGTGGGCGAGCTGACCGATGAGTGGGCGCAAAAGCTGGGCTTGCCAGCCGGTATTCCGGTGGGTTTCTCGGCCTTTGATTGTCACATGGGTGCGGTTGCCGCCAATGTTCAGCCCGGTGTGTTAACCAAGGTCATGGGTACCTCCACCTGCGATATCACCATTGCCAGCGCCGACGCTATTGGCGATACCTGCGTGCGCGGTATCTGCGGCCAGGTGGACGGCTCTGTGATTCCCGGCATGATTGGCCTCGAGGCAGGACAATCGGCCTTTGGTGATCTTTACGCCTGGTTTAAAAAGCTGATCAACGGCCCAGCGGTTGCCATTATCGAGCAATCCGATGTCCTTGATGACGCTAGCAAACAGAAGCTGTTGGCTGAACTAGACGACAAGGCGCTGATTGAATTGTCCGCTGCCGCACAAGCTATTCCCGCCGGCAAAAGCGGTGTAACCGCCCTGGACTGGGTGAATGGCCGTCGCACGCCAGATGCCGATCAGACCGTCGCCGGCGCTATTTCAGGCCTTAAAATGGGCAGCGGGGCGGCCGAAGTGTTCCGCGCTCTGGTTGAGGCCACCGCTTTTGGTGCCCGTGCGATTATCGAGCGCTTTCGCGAAGAAGGCGTGGCGGTAGAGAGTGTGGTGGCCATTGGCGGCATCTCGAAAAAATCCGATTTTGTGATGCAAACTTGTGCAGACGTCTGGAATTGCCCTATCGACGTACTGGACAGTGATCAGAGCTGTGCCCTGGGCGCGGCTATCTTCGCGGCGACCGTGGGCGGTGCTCACACCGATGTGGCCAGTGCGCAAAAAGCCATGGGTTCGCAGGTGTGTAAAACCTATCAACCCAATAGTGACGCTGCATTGGTATACGATAAGTTGTACCGTCAGTATGAGACGCTGGGGCAGTTTGCCGAAGGAGACAAGTCATGAGCTACACCGAGTTAAAACGCGAAGTCTACGAAGCTAACATGCAGCTGCACCACCGCAACCTGGTGGTGTACACCTGGGGTAATGTATCCCAGATCGATCGCGATAAAGGCGTGGTGGCGATCAAGCCCAGTGGCGTGGCTTACGAAGATTTGAAAGTCGAAGACATTGTTGTGGTCGACTTGGAAAACACCGTAGTTGAGGGAAAAATGCGTCCTTCCTCGGACACTAAAACCCACACTCACTTGTATCGACACTTCGACAATATCGGTGGTGTGACGCATACCCACTCTACCTATGCGACCGCCTGGGCGCAGGCGCAGGAACCTATTCCGTGCCTGGGAACCACCCACGCGGATTACGCCTATGGCGATATTCCCTGTACCGCCGTGATGAGTGACGCGCAAATTGAGCGCGACTACGAAGAGGAAACCGGCGTACAGATTACCGACTGCTTTACCGGTAAAAACCCGGTGGAAACGCCCATGGTGATTATTGCCGGGCACGCCCCTTTTACCTGGGGTAAAGATGCGGCGCAGTCGGTTTATCACGCGGTAATTTTAGAAGAAATCGCCAAAATGGCCTATTTGACGCGCACCCTCAAGCAAAGTGTGCAGCCTCTCAAGCAGGGCATTATGGATAAACACTATTTACGTAAACACGGCAAAAACGCTTACTACGGCCAAAACTGAGCCGGTCTTAAGCAGTGAGGTAGTTATGAAAATTTATGGTGATAAGAAAGTTTGGTTTGTGACCGGCTCGCAGCATTTGTATGGGCCGGCCATGTTGAAAGAGGTGGCCGACAACAGCGCGAAAATCGCCGCTGGTTTAACTGCCGCTGATAGCATTTCAGCAGAAATTGAATCGAAAGGTGTGGTGACCACGCCAGAGGAAATTCTGGACGTATGTCAGGCCGCTAACAGCGATAAAAACTGTGTCGGTCTGATTCTGTGGATGCACACTTTCTCGCCCGCCAAAATGTGGATTGCCGGTCTGTCTGCGCTGAACAAGCCTTACATGCACCTGCACACCCAGTTCGGTGCCGAACTGCCTTGGGGTGAGATCGACATGCACTATATGAACCTCAACCAAAGTGCCCACGGTGACCGCGAGTTCGGTTACATTGGCACCCGTCTGCGCCAGGAGCGCAAAGTGGTTGTGGGGCACTGGGAGCGCGAGAGCGTGCAACAGCAAATCGATAACTGGGTTCGTGCCGCTATGGGCTGGAACGAAGCGAAAAACTTGCGCATTGCCCGCTTTGGCGACAACATGCGTCAGGTGGCCGTGACCGAGGGTGATAAGGTCTCTGCGCAAATCCAGTTTGGTTACGAAGTTCACGCTTACGGGCTGGGCGACCTGGCGAAAGTGTGCGACGCGGTTACCGACGAGGAAATCGCCGCGCAACTGGAGCTGTACAAAGCCGACTACGAAATTGCCGATGAAATCTTCAGCGATGCACATCAGTTGGAAATGTTGCAAAACGAAGCGCGCCTGGAATTGGGTATGGAGCGCTTTATGGAAGAGAAGGGCTGTAAGGCCTTTACCAACTGCTTCGAAAACCTGACCGGTTTGTCGGGCCTGCCCGGGCTTGCCACTCAGCGCCTGATGAGCAAAGGCTACGGCTATGGCGGTGAAGGCGATTGGAAAACCGCAGCCATGGGCCGCATTGTGAAGGTGATGAGCAAAGGCCGCGAAGGCGGTACTTCGTTTATGGAAGATTACACCTACCACTTCGGCGCTAAAGACCAGGTGTTGGGTGCGCACATGTTGGAAATCTGTCCCTCTATCGCAGGTGACAAGCCAAAAGTTGTGGTTGAGCGTCATACCATCGGTATCAAAAAAGACATCGCACGTTTGTTGTTCACCGGCGCCACTGGTCCCGCATTGAACATTTCAACCATCGATATGGGTACACGTTTCCGTATTATCGTGAACGAAGTGGACACTGTTGAGCCACCGGCCGATCTGCCGCACCTGCCAGTTGCCAAGGCGCTGTGGGAGCCCAAGCCGAGCCTGGAAGTGGCCGGTGCTGCCTGGATTCACGCCGGTGGTGCGCACCACAGTGTGTACACCCAGGGCATTACCACCGAGCAGGTGCTGGACTTCGCCGAAATGGCTAACGTGGAAACCGTGGTTATTGACGAAAACACCACGGTGCGCGAGTTCAAGCAAGAGCTTCGCTTTAACTCGGTGTTTTACCACCTGAATCAAGGTATTTAACACCGCGTCATCCACAAAGGACGCTACGGCGTCCTTTGTTGTCTCTGGGCACCTGTGTGTCCGTAAAATAACAAGAGTCAGCGATAATAATGAAGACTGAAAAGTTATCCGTCGTCGAAAAAGTAGGCTTTGGTGCCGGCGATATGTCCGTGAATGTAATGATCGCGGCCATGTTCTACTTTATGCAGTATTTTTATACTGATATTTTCGGCTTAAAGCCCGCTCACGTGGGTACGTTGTTCCTTGCCGCCCGCTTCCTTGACGCTCTCAGCGATCCGCTGATGGGCATGTTGACCGATAAGTTTAAAAGCCGTTGGGGTCGTTTTCGTCAGTACTTTTTGTACCTCTCAATTCCCTATGGCTTCGCCGTCTTTTTGCTGTTTACCACACCGGACTTTAGCTACAACGCTAAACTGGTATGGGCCTATGTAACCTATCTCTTTGCCACCTTAATGTTTACCGGTGTGGCTATACCCTACATTTCGTACATCGGTGTTCTAACCAGTGATCCGCAAGAACGGTTATCCGCCAATGGCTATCGCATGTTCTTTGCAAAAATTGCCAATGTTGTGATTGTAGCCTCAGTACCAGCATTAGCCGCCATGTGGGGTGATGGCAACGCCGCCAAGGGTTATCAGTTGGCGATGGGCTTTATGTCCTTAATTGGTGTGGGCTTGCTACTGTTTTGTTTTTCTACCACCCGCGAGCGTGTTGAGCATGTGGTGGATAAAAAGCCACTGGGCGAGCAATTAAAATTGCTGCTCCAGAACGATCAATGGTTGGTCCTCGCGGCCTGCTGCATGCTGGGGACTCTGGGTTATGCCATGCGCGGTGGGGTGGCCTTTTACTACACCATTTATTACTTGGGTGGCAGTGAAAGTATGGCGGCAACCTTTACCAGTGCTGGTATTGCCGCGTCTATTGCGTCCATGGTGGCTTCTACCTGGATTACCAAGCGCTACTGTAAGGTCAAACTGTTCCGCTACTCGCAAATTCTCGTGGGTGTGCTAAGCCTGCTGATGTACTTTGCCGTATCCCCCGGCGATATTGCCCTGGCGTTTGTGCTCTATGTGATTCTGTCTTTTGTCGTGGATTTGCATGCGCCAATTTTCTGGTCTGCTATTGCCGAGGCGGTGGACTATGGCCAAGCCAAAACCGGCAAGCGAGTGTCAGGCTTGGCATTTGGCGGTATCTCTTTCTGTCAAAAGGCGGGCGCCGGTTTGGCGGGCTTTATCACCGGCCTGTTGTTGACCTTTTTCGGTTACCAGGCAGGAGAGCAGCAGACTGAGTTTGCCCTTACCGGTATCGCCCTTATGTTGACAATTATTCCCGGTGCCTTTCACACCTTGCTGGGCTTTGTGCTTTACAAGTACAAAATTACTGATCGCTTTTACAACGAGATGGTGGAGCGCGGCGAGATTGAATCGGAAGCGCCCGAATACACCATTGAAGAGACAACCTAACAGTTTCGGAGAGAATAGTGACTGTATTAAAACCGTTAATTGAACAGCGGGCAGACCCGCACATTTACAAGCACACCGATGGCTATTATTACTTTACCGCCAGTGTGCCAGCCTACGATGGTGTCGAGTTGCGTCGCGCCAAAACCATTGCCGAGCTGGCTACCGCCGAGCCGGTTATGGTTTGGAAGAAGCCCGACACAGGCCCGTACAGCGATCTGATTTGGGCACCCGAGATTCACTTCAACCAGGGTGCCTGGTATGTGTATTTCGCTGCAGCGCCGTCGCGCGAAATTAAAAACGATTTGTTTCAGCACCGGATGTATGCAATTTCTTGCAAAGACGACAATCCGGTAGCGGGGCAGTGGACGTTTGAAGGTCAGGTTGACTCGGGTATTGATACCTTTTGCCTAGATGCCACCACTTTTACTCACAACGACGTGCTTTACTATGTTTGGGCACAAAAGGAAGAGGGCATTCGCGGTAACTCCAACCTCTACATTGCCCCCATGAAAACGCCTACCGAAATCGAAGGCGAGCCGGTGCGCTTGACCATTCCCGAATACGATTGGGAAATTATCGGTTTTTGGGTCAACGAAGGGCCGTCTATTGTGAAGCACGGTGGTAAGATCTTTATGACTTACTCGGCCAGTGCTACCGACGAAAACTACGCGATGGGTTTGCTGTGGGCTGATGAAGATGCCGACTTGCTGGATCCCGCGAGCTGGACCAAGTCCAAAGAGCCGGTGCTGCGCTCCAGCCCCGACTACAATATCTTTGGCCCCGGCCACAACAGCTTTACCAAAGCCGAGGACGGCGAGACTGATTTGCTGGTTTACCATGCCCGCACCTACACCGAAATTGAGGGTGACCCACTGTGGGATCCCAACCGTCACACTTTTGTGAAAAAGCTTAAGTGGGGTGAAGATGGTATGCCGATCTTTGGCGACGCGGCATTGGATGATTAATCTGGTGCAGATCCACTGAACCAAACCTTCAGGCTCGCTTTGCGGGCCTTTTTTTAATCGGTATAAACAGGTCCAGAACCATGATAAAAAAACTTGTCCTCTGTGCCAGCCTGGCGACCCTGAGTATCGGCGCCCAGGCGGTAGATTACTTTGCCATTGATCAAGTGCGTGTAAACGACGGCCCTTTTGCCCACGCGCAGAATAAAAATCTTGAGTATGTGATGACCATGTCGCCGGACCGGCTGCTGGCGCCTTATTTGCGCGAAGCGAGTTTAACGCCTAAAACGGCCAGCTACGGTAACTGGGAAAATACCGGTCTTGATGGCCATATCGGCGGCCATTATGTGACTTCGCTCAGCCTCGCCTATGCCGCTACCGGTCGCGACGATGTAAAGCAGCGCCTGCAATATGTACTGGATGAGCTGGAGCGGGCACAGAATGCCAATGGCAATGGTTACTTGGGAGGCGTGCCCGATAGCGATAAGCTTTGGCAGGAAATCGCCAAGGGCGATATCCGTGCGGACTTGTTTGCCTTAAACGGTTACTGGGTGCCCTGGTACAACCTGCACAAGATTTTTGCCGGGCTACGCGATGCCTACCTGTATACCGGTAGTGAGCAGGCCAAGCGGATGATGATCAAATGGGCCGACTGGGTGGATGATCTGGTAGCCGATTTATCCGACGCGCAAATTGAGCAAATGCTTACCACTGAATACGGCGGTATGAATGAAACCTTCGCTGATGTGTATGAGATTACCGGCGACAAAAAGTATTTGACTCTGGCGAAGCAATTTTCCCACAAGAAAATTCTTAATCCCCTAGAGCAAAAGCGCGATGAGCTGACCGGCCTGCACGCCAATACGCAAATCCCTAAAATTGTCGGCTTTGAGCGCGTGGCGCAGGAAAGTGGTAACGATTCCTGGCACCAGGCGGCGGAGTATTTTTGGGAAACGGTGGTGAATGAGCGCAGTGTCGCCATTGGCGGTAACAGCGTGCGTGAACACTTCCACGACAAAGATGACTTTGACCCCATGATCGAAGAGATTGAGGGGCCAGAAACCTGCAATACCTACAACATGCTTAAATTAACCAAGTTGTTGTACGGCCGCGATACCTCGCTCGATTACGTGAGCTACTACGAGCGCGCACTTTACAATCACATCTTGTCGTCTCAGCATCCCGATACTGGTGGGCTGGTGTACTTTACGCCTATGCGCCCTAACCATTACCGCAAGTACTCAGAAACGCATCAAGGAATGTGGTGCTGTGTGGGGTCGGGGATTGAAAACCACTTTAAGTACGGCGAGTTTATTTACGCTCACGAAGACGATGATTTACTGGTAAATCTATACATCCCCTCGACTCTTAATTGGGAAGACAAAGGGGTCGTGTTAACACAAAGCACGCAATTTCCGGATCGCTCCACGACCCGTCTCACCTTCGAAAAGGCCGGAGATGTGACCTTAAAACTGCGTTACCCACAATGGGCCACGGCGAATGCTGAGGTCACTGTTAACGATAAAGAAATCGCGGTTGACGCCTCAGCGGGCCAATACATCGAGCTTGATCGGGATTGGCAAAAGGGCGATGTGGTAGAGCTTAAGCTGCCCATGAAAACCCATTTGGAAGCTCTGCCCGATGGTTCTGACTATTATGCGGTGATGTACGGGCCGATCGTGCTGTCTGCGAAAACTTCGCCGTTTAAAGATGAGGTACTGAACTACTACTCCGATGCCAGCCGCATGGGGCACATTGCCGATGGCGAGCGCTGCCCAATTGAGCAGGCGCCAATGCTGGTGGCCAAGGACACTAACTTTGCCGATCGGATTACCCGTGTCTCAGACGACGAGCTGCGCTTTAAGGCCTCTGAGTTGATTCAGCCTGAGTCCTACCAAAACGTAGAGTTGATTCCGTTTTTCCGCGTGCACGAGTCGCGCTATATGCTCTACTGGCCCTACAGTACCCCGGAGAATATTAACGCTTTACGCGAGAAGCGCGCCGCTGAAGAGGCCGCTAACTTAGCCTTAGAAGCGGTGACCGTGGATAAAGTCGCACCGGGTGAGCAGCAGCCGGAATCCGATCACTTCTTTAAAGGGAGTGAAAGTGAAGCCGGGGTTAACTTTGGCCGTCACTGGCGCCACGCCCACGACTGGTTCAGCTACCAGATGAATGACCCGGACGGTCAAGCCAGAATCTTGCAGATCACCTACTTTGGGGGTGATGTGGGGCGACATTTCTTTATCGAGTTTAACGGTAAGACCTTGGCCGAGGTGACCTTAGGCGGTGAGCATGGAGCAGAGTTTTATACCGTGGAGTATCCGATTCCAGAGCAGATGCTGGCACTGGGTTCAGAGGGCAAGCATGAGTTGAAGTTCGTCGCGGCTGAAAACTCCGTTGCTGGCGGTATTTATGGGGTTCGATTGTTGTCAGAAATGCCTGACAGCACCGATTAACCCCAAGCTGCCAACCGCCCGTTTCAGCGGGTGGTTGGCCGTTCTTTTATCTGCATTAACTGGCTATTATTCAGCCACTGCTGTATCCTTCGCGCCCCTTTGCGCTAATTCAGAATCCCCCTATGATCTTTGCCGAACTTGGCCTTTCCCCCGAAATTCAACAAGCCGTTGCCGAACAGGGCTATGACACCCCGACGCCCATTCAGGCCCAGGCGATTCCCGCCGTATTAAAAGGTCAGGATGTGATGGCCGCCGCCCAGACGGGTACCGGTAAAACCGCCGGGTTTACCTTGCCTATGCTCGAGCGCTTGTGCCAGAGCGCGGGTGGAAACCGCCCGCCGGGCAATCAGGTGCGGGCCCTGGTGTTGACTCCAACGCGCGAACTGGCGGCGCAGGTGGGGGACAACGTGGCTCAGTACAGCCGCTATGTGCCGATTAAGTCCACGGTGGTGTTTGGTGGGGTAAAGATTAACCCGCAAATGATGCGTTTGCGCGGTGGTGTCGATATTCTGGTGGCCACCCCGGGCCGTTTGCTGGATTTGTATCAGCAGGGTGCGGTTAAGTTTGATGCGCTGGAGATTCTGGTGCTGGATGAAGCCGATCGTATGCTGGATATGGGCTTTATTCACGACATCCGCAAAATCATGGCGCTGATGCCTAGCAAGCGGCAAAACCTGATGTTCTCGGCTACCTTCAGCCCCGAGATTCGCCAGCTGGCCAAGACCATTGTGCGCGACCCGGTGGAGATTACGGTTAACCCCCCCAACAGCACCGCGACCCGCGTAAAGCAGTGGATCTATCCGGTAGACAAAAAAGAAAAAACCAGTTTGTTGATTGAACTGATTAAAATCAACAACTGGCACCAGGTATTGGTGTTTTCCCGCACCAAGCACGGTGCTAACAAATTGGTGAAGCAACTGGATGCCGCTGGTTTAAAGGCTGCAGCGATTCACGGCAATAAAAGTCAGGGGGCCCGCACCCGCGCGCTGGCCGATTTTAAAGCCAATAAAGTGCGTATTCTGGTGGCCACGGATATTGCCGCACGCGGCGTGGATATTGACCAGCTGCCCCAGGTGGTGAACTTTGATTTACCGCAGGTTGCGGAAGATTATGTACACAGAATTGGTCGCACCGGTCGCGCCGGCGCCGAAGGCGCTGCTGTGTCACTGGTAAGTGCTGACGAGTTCGATATGCTCAGTGAAATTGAGCGGTTGATTAAAACCATCTTGCCGCGTGAGTTTATCGTCGGTTTCGAGCCGCAGCATGCGTTGCCCGAATCCAGCTTGGAGAAACGTGGCGCGCGCAATAATCGCTCACGCAGTGGTAACCCGCGCAATAAAAAACCATCTGGCAATAAGCCTAAAAAACCATCACAAGGACGCAACAGGAGCGCGGACTCGAATAAGCCAGAGACCAAAAGCGGTGATGGTAAACCTGCGGCCAAAAAAAGCTTTTGGCAAAAAAAGAAAGCAGGCAATGGTGGCGGAAAAGTAAAGCCTTTTGCTCGTCAAGGTGGGGAAGGAAAGAATAACCAGTGAACGCTGAATAAAAATACCAGGAGAACGGGTGATGGGGAATGGGTAACGTAAGCTCGCTCGTTCCCCGTCACCCATTCACCACATTATTCCGTTTACCTCTTAATTACAGCTGCCACTAAAGCAGTCATCGGTGTGGCCAAAGCCAATCACTCCACTGCAGTGCATGGTTTCGGAATAAGAACCACCGCCGCATTCACCATTGGCGTAAGTCGACGTGTTGTACTCCATATCTTCCGCCTGGCGGTTTTCGCCGTTAACTGTGACATAATCAAGAATCACATCACGACCCGAGGCGTCGTTATCGTATTCGACATTCACATCGCCGTAGGCGCTGCCATTATAAGTATAGTTTTGGAAGCTGGTGCTTAAGGTCCAATCGGCTACGGTCGCTCCACCGACGCGCAAATTAATGTGTTCACTGCCACTTACGCCCCGCGCTCTGACGGTGATGCTTTCACCTCCACCGCCATTGTTTCCGCCGCCACTTGAACCCAAGGTGATATTGGAATTACCGCTGCTCTGATAGCCTTCGGTAGCCATCACCATATAATCGTGATTACCCAGATTTAAGCCGTGGCTGGCCCAGGCGTCGAAGTGATTGCCTGTAGTGATGGTGCCACCAGTGCGTTTTTGCTGGCGAACACTCCAGTATTGATAAAAAGTCGCTGTCCCCTGAATAGAGGGTTGATTGACTCTTTGGGTGCGATAAATATCGTAGGTGCCACCATCGGAGTACACGGTGCCATAGTAGGTGCCGCTTTCGCCGGGACGATAGGTACCCCAGTTATCGACAATGTAATACTCAACCAGAGGGCTCGTAGTCCAGCCATAGAGGGTAAGGTAGCCATTGCCCGAAGGATTAAAGGTGCCGGAGTAGTTGACGGTACGGCGTCCGCCGGGGTTCCAGCCTTTACCGCCTACCCAGTTGCCTGTGTTGCTCCACTGTGATGAGTAGTTGCCGCCGGAACCAAGCGTCATTGATACTGTGCCTGGTGCGTCAGTCCAAAACGAATAGTAGTAACCATTGTGCGTGCCGGTTTGATTACTGGTTAGCGTCTGTGCTTGAGCGCCGCTGGTAAAACATAGCGCTGTCGTGGCTGCGACGAGCGTAGCGAGCTTTTTAGCCTGTGCAAAGGTTTTTGTTGATGCTCTCATTATTGTCATGGTTATTCTCCAGATAGGTGCCTTAACCAATACCGCTTATAGAGGCAAGGCGTGGGCTTTATCTGCGATACATCGAGCAGAGCTGATAACACTTAACCGACTACTTATAAGATTTATCTGATTAAGTGGCTTGCACCTTAGGTGGGAATACCAATGTTGTCAATGAGACTATATGCTTTTGGTCGAAATAACCATATGACACCGCTGTCAATGCAGGGCAGATCACATTTGCGGGCGGACGTTTCAGATGGATAATGCTAGACACGTGACAGTGTAATCGGTTGCAATTAGGTTCGACTCGAATACACTGGCCGTCACGACAATAAAAAAATTCACGACAAGGAACGATATAGCATGGATAAGTTTGCCTCAACGCCACCCGATCAAACCCGCTTACCGATTAGTGTTCGCGCCTTTTTTGCTTTCTATTTTTTCTTCATTATTCTATGGCTGCCCGTTTTGATGCTTGCGGAATGGACACTGGACCAGTGGCAGCTAACAGAATCGGCAGATGAAATAGTGTCAAGTATAGGCTTCTATCTCGCCATGCTGGGGGCACTGTTATATACCCCAGGTTCAGCAAAGGTTGTTTGGCGTAAAGCGTATGACTGGCCGTCTAAGTGCGTTTGGCCCGGTGCGCTTATTCTCACCTTGCTTTGTGTGGCGATTACGCCGATTACCGTGTATTTGGTGTGGACGCCTATGAGTTATATCGCGCCCGATTTTTTTTACTGGTGGCTCACGTTTGATACGGATTTTTTGGGAGTAAATGAACAAGGAAAAGTCGGCTGGGTGGCTTTATGCGCTATGTTTGTTGCCGTTGTTATTTTGGCTCCGCTGTTTGAGGAATGGGTGTTTCGCGGCGTTATTTTGCATCGTTGGTGTGGGAAATATGGCGTGGTTAAGGCAGCGGTTTTTTCCTCGCTTTTATTTGCCGTATTGCACATCCATCTGGATATTGTCGGTGCCTTTTTCTTTGCGCTGATCATGAGCTTTTTGTACCTAAAAACCCACACCCTCTGGGTTCCGGTTGTTTGTCACAGCATCAACAACGGCATCGCCTTTGTATGGAGCTATACCGACTACCGCTTGTATGGTATCTACGACTATACGCCTGAGATGTTTCGTGCCGAGGCGGTGCAAGTGCTCTACGCGATTCCTTTACTGATTTTATTGGCAGTGGCTTACCGGCGGTGGCCGCTGCCGCCGGGAACTCTGGGGTTCCCACGTATTATTGTGGCCACGCCCACTACTGACGAACCGGCGCGTCAGAATGAACTGGCTAAATCCTAGCATTCCCAGCTAGGCGGCTGAGCAAAAAAATTCGCGGCAAAGTCGATAAACGCCCGCACTTTACTGGCGAGGAATTTGCGGTGGGCGTAAACCGCGTAAAGCCCCAAGGGCTCGGGTTCGTGTGCGGGTAAAATTATTTTTAGCTGCTTGTTCGCGATGGCCGGGCCGGCAATAAACGTGGGTTGAATAATAATGCCGGCTCCGGCAATGGCGGCCTGAAGTAACACATCGCCATTGTTGCAGGTAAAGCCCGTTGTGGTGGTAGCCGCCACATTGAGGGCCTGGTGAACCTCATTGTCGCTGTTATCCATATAGCTGTAGCGCAAATAGCGATGCCCCTTTAAATCGTCCAAGGTTTTGGGGGTGCCTTGTTGCTTAAGATACAGGGGCGCTGCGCAGGTGACGATGCGAATAGGCGCGAGCGGTTTGGCGATTAAGGATGAGCTTTTCAATTTGCCGATACGCAGCGCGATATCGAAGCCTTCTTCAACAATATCGACCTTGCTGTCGTCCAGGCGAAGGTCAATCCCCACCGCCGGATGCTCGCGCTGAAAAGCCTGTAACAGCCCCGGCAGGTGACTGGTGCCGAATGACACCGGCGCGGATATTCGCAGAACCCCCCGGGCACTGCGCCGGTAATCGCCCAGCTGATTTTCCAACTCGTCCAGCTCTTCCAATAGCTGCATTGCCCGCGCTTGGTAACGGCTGCCCGCTTCGGTGGGGTGGACCCGCCGGGTGGTGCGATTGAGCAGTCGCAGCCCCAAGTGCTCTTCCAGCTGAGAGACGTATTTGCTGACCAGCTGCGGCGACATCGATAGCCTATCGGCGGCTTTAGTAAAGCTGCCTTCAGCGACAACGGCGACAAAGGTTCGCATGGCATCCAGTCGGTCCAAAGGGAAACTCCTTAAACGTAAAACTCAATTATCAATGATTTGTTGATAATTAAGCAATGCTGGCCTGCTTACTCTGTAATTTGTTGCGTATTACAGTGACCCCAAGCTGACGAGACAGCTCAATTAATCACTGTATGAGGATAGATACGATGAAAAAGGCAAATCTTGAAATACTCTTAGCGTCCCACGCCGGTTTTGGAGCCTTAGCGCTGCGAGTGCCTGTGGGCATTATTCTGGCCGCCCATGGGGCACAAAAGTTATTCGGTTGGTTCGGCGGTTACGGATTAGAGGGCACAGGACAGTGGATGGCAAGCATTGGACTAAGCCCCGGTTATCTGATGGCCGCGCTGGCCGGTAGCGCCGAGTTTTTTGGTGGCCTGGCCCTGGTGCTTGGTTTATTGACTCGACCCGCTGCCCTGGTATCGGCATTTACCATGCTGGTGGCTATCGTCACGGTGCACTTGGGTAATGGCCTGTTTATGAGCAACAACGGCTATGAGTTTGCGCTTAGTCTGCTTGCAGCGACTACCGCATCGGTGTTCTTAGGGGGCGGGCGCCTTGCCTTGGATGGGGCGCTGTTAGCGCAGCTGCGTAAGCCTGCGGCCTCAAAGCTTGCCGCGCTGGTATAGCCAGTAGATGTCATAGTTTACAGGAGAACGGATTATGTTGATAAACGGACAGTGGGCGCAAGATTGGCAGCCGGTACAGGCTAAAGACGACGAGGGCCGCTTTATTCGCCAGACATCCACCTTTCGCCATTGGGTTACCCCGGATGGTCGCGCGGGGCCGACGGGAGATCCAGGCTTTAAGGCCGAGGCCGGGCGTTACCACCTGTATGTAGCTTATATTTGCCCCTGGGCCTCGCGCACGCTGATGGCTCTGCAGTTAAAGGGTTTGGCCGAGTTGATCTCGGTGTCAGTGGTTAATCCGCGGTTAACGTCCGAGGGGTGGCGCTTCGGGGGCTTTCCCGGTGCAGACGAGGATCCACATTGGGGCGCCAAATATATGCACCAAATTTACACCCATGCTGATAGCCGATTCACGGGGCGAGCTACCGTCCCCGTTTTATGGGATAAAAAAATGCAGACCATTGTAAATAATGAGTCGGCGGATATTCTACGCATGCTAAATACGGCCTTTTGTTCGCTCACCGATACCGGTCCGGATCTCTACCCGCCCGCATTGGCTGGTGACATTGATGCGCTTAACCAGCGTCTTTATGCGGGACTTAACAATGGTGTTTACCAGGCGGGATTTGCCAGTAGTCAACAGGCCTATAACGAGGCCTACCAGCAGGTGTTTGCGACACTAGACGAATTGGAAAACCGTTTAAGCGATGGGCGCCATTACCTATTTGGTGGCGCTATAACTGAAGCGGATATTCGCCTGTTCGTAACCCTAGTTCGGTTCGATGCGGCCTATCATGGCTTGTTTAAATGCAACCGTAATACTCTGGCATCAATGCCGGGGTTGCACGCCTATATGCACCGTATTTGGCAGCTGCCGGGAGTGGCCGCCACGGTTCATTTGGACCATATCAAGGCGGGTTATTATTCGGTGAAATCGCTCAATCCCTCGGGCATCGTTCCTTTAGGCCCGGAGGTATTTTAATGGCCAAACAGCCCCATGTTGCGTTTATCTCTCACGGCGGTGGGCCTCTGCCGTTGCTCGGAGACGTAGCTCACGCGCAGCTGGTCACCTATCTGCAAAAGCTGTCGCGCGAGCTACCCAAACCCCGCGCGATTTTGGTGATTAGCGCCCACTGGGAGGCGCCGGTTTTTACCGTTAGTAGCGGCGCCTTGCCCGGTTTGGCGTATGACTATTATGGTTTTCCCGCCGCGGCTTACCAGATTCGGTATCCCTGCGCGGGGGAGCCATCGCTGGCGCATCAAGTCGCCGATGCGCTGCAGGCCTTTGGACTTGAGGTGGCGCTCGATGATGAGCGCCGCCTGGATCACGGCGTGTTTGTACCGCTCAAAATCATGTACCCGAATGCAAACATCCCGGTGGTTCAGTTATCGCTTAAGCAGGGATTGGATACCGCTGCGCACCTTGCACTGGGAGAGGCTTTGCAGGGGCTCAATTATGACGGGTTATTAGTCTTGGGTTCGGGCTTTAGCTTTCATAATATGCGCGAATTTTTCAATTCAGATCCGGAGGCGGAGCAGAAAAACCGGGCGTTTGCAGATTGGTTAAAACAGGTGTGCACTAACACTCAGTTAACCGCGCGCGAGCGTCAAGAACAGTGGCTGCAGTGGCAACAAGCGCCCCAGGCCCGTTTTTGTCATCCGCGCGAAGAACACTTGCTGCCGCTGTTATCCTGTACGGCGCTGGCCGGTCGCGCGGCGGACCGTTATAGTGAGGTTAGCATTCTCAATAAAACGGCTGCCATGCTGGAGTGGCACGTGCCCTAAACAAGGAGTGGTAGTGAAATATTGGGTGGAAGCTTTACTGGGAGGTCTGTTGCTAATCGGCGTAGGCTATGCCTGCTATGTGACTTATTGGCAGGCGCCAGCTGATACGGCGGTTGCAAATGCTGCGACTCAAGTCGCGCATCGACCTGCGAGCAAGATGGCCACTCGCTCGTTGACCTCTAGCAATTCTCTGCCGGCGAATACTTCCGAGTCCTCATCGTCTCGAGCGAGTCGCGCGAGCTTAGATAAATGGTTTTTGCTACTGCAAGAATACGCAGAAGAAAACCCCGATTGGCTTGCCCGAGTAGAGGCCTATGAGCGCAGTCGGGGACGATTTTCCGATGCTGAGTACGACGCTTACGCGCACTACGATCCTCCCACCCTCGAAGCCATGCTAGAAGGGGGCGACATGCTGGCCGGCCAGGTGTTGGCCAAACGTGCAAAGAGTGCCGGGCGCCAAGATGTTGCCCGTCATTATTGGCATGCGGCCGCGGTGCTCGGCTCGGAACGCGCCTTGCGGGCGATGTCTTCGATACACTTTGAGAGTTATCAGCAAGCGCGTCATCGCGATGATGTCGATATCGCTCACCAGAACAAACTGGACTACTTTATAATGCAAAATATTCTGGCACGGCGCGGTGATAACACCCCTTTGCCTGAACAGGTTGTGCAAGAGCTGGATCTTACCTTAACAGCTAGCGAGCATAAATTGGTGCAAGAGCGCGCGCAGAATTATTACCAGTTGTTATTAAGTCAGCGCGCCGCGCGAGGATTGGGCGAGTTTGACCCGCCCCAGGACTTTACTCCCCCTCCGCTTAAAGGTTGGGCGCCGTTACCTTCCAGTCGGGAAAACAACCGATGAAAATATGGGTCGATGCCGACGCCTGCCCCGTAGTAATTCGCGAGATTATATTTCGCGCCTCTCAACGCACTAAAGTGCCGGTTACGTTGGTTGCCAATCAGTTTATGAAAACGCCTCCCTCGCCTTTTATTACCTCTGTCCAGGTATCGGCGGGTTTTGATGTTGCCGATAATGAGATTGTGCAGCGCTGCGCGGCGGGCGATTTAGTCATTACCAGCGATATTCCCCTGGCGGCCGAGGTGATAGAAAAGGGCGCCCAGGCGCTTAGCCCGCGCGGGGAGTTGTTTACCGCTGCCAATATTAAACCGCGTTTAAATATGCGCGATTTTCTGGAAACTATGCGATCCAGTGGCATCCAAACTTCGGGCCCGCCACCACTCAGTCAGGGGGATCGGCAGCAGTTTGCCAACCACCTGGACCGCTGGTTGAGTAAATCCCGGTAAACATTATTCGTGTTTTCCGGAAGGCTTGCTATGCTTTTAAAACCCCAATTATTAAAGGCGTTACCGTGATGATGCAACCGGATTCCAACACCCGCTACGGCACCGTTAGCCGTTTATTTCACTGGTCAATGGCGCTGTTAATTTTATGGCAGTTTGTCGGCGTATTGGCGCGGGTACTGGCCGAGGACTCAGCGGTGGAAAAGTTTTTCTGGTCTACCCACAAACCCCTGGGGGTGGTTTTGCTGGTATTGGCCCTGGTGCGCCTTATCTGGACGCTAGCGAATTTGCGGCGTCGCCCGCGCGAATTAAATTGGGCATCGGCCCTCGGGCATATGGGGCTTTATGGTTTGCTGGTGGCTATCCCGGCACTGGGGTTGTTGCGTCAGTATGGCTCGGGGCGCACCTTTGATGTTTGGGGGTTACCCTTATTTACAGGTTTTGAGGGGCGCATCGACTGGATGGTAGAGCCCGGTAATTTACTGCACGGCAATTTCGGTTGGATTTTACTGGCGGCCGTGGCGGGGCATATATTTATGGTGTTTTGGCATCGTCGCGGTGACAAGGGCCAGAATGTATTGCCGCGAATGTGGGGGTGAGGCCATTGGCGTTTTTGGGCTGCCCGAGAAAACTTGACTCTGAATGCATGGGGTATTATATATAAAGTTCGGTTTTATATTTGATGTAGGTAAAGAGCAGTACACATCGACCTAAAGAAAGATAATAACGAGGTTAATCAACATGTTACGTTTTTTTCTCACTCTGGTACTGACGGCCTATGGTGCATTTTGTGTCGCTCAGGATAGCCCCAACCCCAACTTTGTGTACTTTACCCAGGGAAAAACACCGGGTAATTGGCAGTGGATTCTCTCAGACCCGGGTAACTGGTGGATGCCCATAGATGACTCGGGGGGTAGCAGTGCCAATGGCAAAATCACCCTCAGCAACGCCGGGGATGAGGACTTCCCCGGTGCCGTCAAGCTCAAGTGGAAGCGCTCTGATGATTGGGGGGCGGCGACTATTAGCGGCGGACAGGTGGATCTGGCAAAGTTTGAACAGGCCGCTGAAATTGCTATTGCTATGCGCGTAATGTCCAAAGTGCCTTCGGTGGTGAATGTGAAAATGGCCTGTGGTGAGGGGTGTGAGGCCGAGGTGAATGTGGCCGAGAACTTAAAGCAAATGCCCCGGGGGCAGTGGATGGCTTTGCCCCTCGCACTGGACTGTTTTACGGCCAATGGCCTGGATTTAAGCAAACTAAACTGGCCGTTTGCCATAGGTACCTCGGGCCAGTTAGAGCTGGATATCGTCGAGATTAGTCTGGCGCCTCTCGCCGAGGGCGATGAAGGGTGTGTACCGAACGCTTAGTACACCCTAAAGTGTATTTTCCGAAAAGCTTTGGCAGGCTCTGCCAAAGCTTTTTTAATATTGATGGGTAGTGGCGGCGTTGCGGCGCCGATGGGGGAACCGATGAAAAAACAACTAATGGCCATTGCTGTGCTCAGTACTTTACCGGTACTGTCGTCCTATACGCTAGCCAATAGTCTGAGCAATAGTGACCAGCTGCGTTTGCAGGGACGGTTTTGGCCCGTCGCCTCAAGTGCGCTCGCGTTTACTTGGCCGGGCTCGGCCTTTGAATACCGTTTTAGCGGTACGCAAAGCAGTGTCAATTTACAGGTAAGTGAACGCATGCGGTTTTGGCTTGAGTTGGATGGCGAGGGGCGCGAGCTATGGGTAGAACCCGGGCAGAAGCACTATCAATTGGCTAAAGGGTTGCCCTTGGGGGAGCATCAGATTCGCGTGACGCGCTTGGCCGAATCCTTCACTGGCGTCGCGCAACTACAAGGCTTGCCCGATACCGATGGCCAGCTGCTTGCTGCGCCTGCAGCGCCGGAGCGTAAACTGCTGGTTATTGGCGATTCCATTACCGCCGGCTATGGCGTTGAAGGCGAGAGCAAAGACTGCTCTTATTCGCAGCAAACCAGTAATCCGCTTAAAGCCTACGCGGGGCTGAGCGCCTCCGAATTAAACGCCGATATTCACACCATCGCCTGGTCGGGTATAGGTGTATGGCGAAGTTATGGTGAAGAAGAGCCAAAGTCACCCACCATTGCCGAACGCCGTAAACTGATATTGGGCGATGACTTTGACACACCGTGGAATAGTGCCAATTATCAGCCCAACGCGGTTCTGATTAATATCGGTACCAACGATTTCTGGCAGGGCAGTGCGCCCGGCTACCCCCAGGCAATGGGCGAGATGCTGAGCGATGTGCGCAGCGATTACCCTGATACGCCTGTGTATTTTATTCTAAGCCCCATGCTTGGAGGGGAGGCTCGCGTTAAGCAAGCCGATGATTTAACGGGTCTTGCAGAAGACGAGGATGTGGATGTGTTGGACTTAGGTCGTATACAACCCGAGGATGGTTACGGCTGTGACTGGCATCCCAACGAGATTACTAACACTCGCATGGCTGATAAACTTGTGGATCGGTTGCGTACGGATTTGGGCTGGTAAACATTTGTCGATATTAAGGAGTGTGCAATGCTTGAAGTTACTTTAGACAGCGAGCATGTGCTTGCGGTACTGGAACCTCAGGGAGCACTGAGCGAAGCTGACTTTATATCCGCAGCGCGCATTATTGATCCTTTCATTGCTGAGCATGGCAAGCTAAATGGTATTGTTATATATACCGAGCACTTTCCCGGTTGGAACTCGCTTGCGGCATTGCTTTCACATTTACATTTTGTGCAAGATCACCACACAAAAATCAAGCGCGTGGCCCTAGTGACCCAGTCGCCGGTAGGTAAACTGCTGGAAACGTTTGCGCAACACTTTGTGGCGGCCGAGATTCACTGCTTTGGATATGCCGATTTAGCAGCGGCCAAAATCTGGGTATCGGCTCCGGGTCAAAATACGCATTAAATCATGGCATTAACACTTTCGCGAGGTAGACAGTGGATAAACAGTTGGAAACAGAAATCGAAGCGGCGGCGTTTCGTCGTTTGCTTGAGCATTTAGACGAGCGCAAAGATGTTCAGAATATCGATTTAATGGAGCTGGCGGGTTTTTGCCGCAACTGTCTGGGTAAGTGGTATCAGCAGGCCGCTGCCGAACGCGGCGTTGAATTAGATAAGGAGCAGGCGAGGGAAGTGATTTATAAAATGCCCTACGCCGAATGGAAAGAAAAATATCAGACGCCGCGCGACTGATGTTAAAGGTTACTGCACTTATCGCGGCGCTGGCGCTCAGTTTCAATGCCAGCGCCGCCGAACCGGTATCGCTGGAGGGTTTTAGCGATGCGATTCATCACTGGTATAACCGCACCGACAAGCTCGATGCTCCGCTGCACCTGCAAAGCGATACCCGCGCAATTGCCGATAATATTCTTCTTTACCAGCGCAATAATGGCGGTTGGCCCGAGAATACTCATCCGCAGCGGGTGTTAAGCGAGGCGGAAAAAGCCGAAATATTGGCCGCCAAAAACCAAAGCGACGCCAGTTTTGATAACCGCAATATCTATCCGCAAATCACTTATCTGTCCCACGCTTTCCAGCGTAGTGGCGATACCCAATACCGCACAGCGGCGCTGGCAGGGTTAGACTTTGTTCTGAGTGCGCAATACCACAATGGCGGTTGGCCGCATTCGCCGGACCGGCCGGATCGCGCCTATGGCGATTACATTACCTTTGCCGACGAGGTAATGCCGGGTGTGCTTAGCTTTTTACGCCAGGTGCAAAGCGGAGAGTTTCCCTTTGATTATATTCCGGCGCACAAGCGCACAGAGGCCACGCAGGCGATTGCCAAAGGCGATCGGTTGATTCTTCAGCTGCAGGTAAAGGTCGATGGTGCGCCCAGCATCTGGGCGGGACAATACCACGAGCAAACCCTGCAACCAGTGGCGGCGCGCAGTTACGAATTACCGGCGCTGCAAACCTGGGAAAGTGTTGCGGTGGTGGAGTATTTAATGTCGATTCCCAAGCCCTCCTCCGAGGTTGTCAGCGCGGTCGATCACGCGGTCAGCTGGTTTCGCGACAATAAAATCCCCGGCGTGCGGGTTGAAGAGTTTGCCATAGAGCCTGAGAGGTTTGAGTATCACACCGCCCGCATTGACAGACGCCTGGTGAAAGATGCATCGGCCCCAGGCCTGTGGGCCAGGTTTTACGATTTAACAACCAGCGAGCCGTTTTTCACCAATCGCGATGGTTCGCGGGTCGAAGCCTTGCAAGATGTAGCGCTGGAGCGTCGCAGTGGTTATCACTGGTACGGCACCTGGCCTTCGAGACTTCTTACCACTGATTACCCGCGCTGGAAAGCAACCAAGGTAAACGCTGGCGGGCCTTAACGAATATTTAATAAACACAGAGGCCTTCCAGTTTTAAAGTCTGGCACACTATTACCGATAACTAAGGAGCCTCTGATTAAGTCCCCAGTGGTTTCTGGCTTACAGAGCTTTTCGAGATCAAGGCGGCGAACTAAAAGCGGGCTGACTGCCCGGTGAGGTGAGCCAACACAGAGATCGGAAAGCTCTGAAAGCCCCGAAGGGCGCGGCCAAAACGTCCATCCGCTGTGTTGCCTATACGGATGTAGGTAAGGGCCGTGAGCAGGACGCGGAAGGCTTGCACTTCTTGCCAAGGACTATGGCCATTGCCTGCGAAGCGCGCCAAGGGCAATGGATTGCCCGAATGCCGGAAAGGCAGGAGCATTTTCGGCGAAGGAGTGAACGTTCTGACTCGCGCAGAGACCGCTGGGGACTTGATCAGAGGCT
This sequence comes from Gilvimarinus xylanilyticus, assembly GCF_024195295.1. Classification (GTDB taxonomy): domain Bacteria; phylum Pseudomonadota; class Gammaproteobacteria; order Pseudomonadales; family Cellvibrionaceae; genus Gilvimarinus; species Gilvimarinus xylanilyticus. The sequence goes on from NZ_JAMFTH010000001.1 coordinate 28,836, forward strand.
CCATATAACGCTTAATTCGGAGTGCCAATACCTGTGTTACGTCAATTCTCTATTGCTCAACGCCTACTGGCGGCCGCTGTTTTGGTGCTTTGCGTGGTGCTGGGGCTTATCGGTCTGTTCTCGGTGAGTTACCACAAAAGCTTGCTGGAGGCGCGCCAAGTCAAAACTCAGCACCTAATTGAGGCCGCTATGGGGGTTTTGGAGCACTATCAGAGGTTGGAGCGCTCTGGCGAGCTGACCCGCGATCAGGCCCAATCTCGCGCTATCGCGGCCATAGACGGCTTGCGTTACGGTAGCAATGATTATTTCTGGATTCAGAATCGCCAGGTGGAAATGGTTCACCACCCGTTCAGTCAACAGTTAAATGGCACCAGTATCGCCGATTTAGCCGATCCCAATGGGGTGCGTCTGTTCAGCGAAATGGAGCGCCAAGTGACCCGTCAGGGTGAGGGGTTTGTCAATTACGCCTGGCCTAAGCCAGGTTTTGATGAGCCCGTTCCTAAGGTCTCTTATGTCAAAGCTTTTGCTCCCTGGGGGTGGGTCTTGGGGTCGGGTATTTACATTGACGATGTCGAGCAAGTTTTCTGGCAAACCATGCGGCTGCCGCTTAGCTTGGCGGTGCTGGGGGTATTGGTACTAGCGGCGTTCATTTATTTGATTGCTCGCAGTATTACCCTGCCCATGCGCGGTGCGGTGGCGGCGCTTGAGGATATCGCCAGCGGTGATGGGGATCTGACTCATCGTTTGAACGCTACCGGACGCGATGAGTTGGCGAGTCTGGGCGCTGCCTTTAATCAGTTTTGCGATAAGCTCAGCGGCGTCATCGCCAATGTGCACAGGCTGGTCGAGCAAAATCGGGATGTAGTCGCCACGGTTAAAGGTACCATGGGGCAGGCCAATGGCGTTTATCAGAAACAAAAAACCGAGCTGGACACCGTGGCGACCGCTATCGAGCAAATGAGTGTCACCTCGCAAGAGGTCGCTCAACGCATCGGCGATGCCGCCGCTGCCGCGCAAAGCTCCAGCGAGCAGTCCGCCAGCGGTCAGCAAACGGCGGTACAGACGCGTCAGTCAATGGACGCTTTGGCCACAGATATCGCCGGCACTCAGGCGGCAATCGCGCGCCTGGACGAGGAGTCCGGCCGTATTCGAACGGTTTTGGATGTGATTCGCGCGGTGGCAGAGCAAACCAACTTGTTGGCGTTAAACGCGGCTATTGAGGCGGCGCGCGCAGGCGAGCAGGGGCGCGGCTTTGCCGTGGTGGCCGATGAGGTGCGCACCCTGGCCAGTCGCGCCCAGGATTCCGCGGATGAAATTCAAACCATGATAGACGCTCTGTTGGAGAGCACCTCAGCCGCCGTCCAGTCGATGCAGGCCAGCCACGATCGCTCTGAAGCCTTGGGTGAGCGTGTGCGTTCGGTCGAGCAGATACTGCAAGAGATCAACAGCGCGGCAGGTACGATTACCGACATGACACATCACGTTGCCTCGGCCGCCGAAGAGCAATCGCAAACCACCCATTCCGTGGCGCAAAGCCTGTCCCACCTAAACCGTTATGGCGATGAAGTGGTTAACAGTTTGGATCGCACCGAGGTGAATACCCGCATTCTCGCCGACACCAGTGCCGAGCTGGAGGCAGTGATGAAGCAGTTTAGAGTTTAGAAGTGATGGAGGGCGGGGAATGGTTACCGGATGACGAGGAACGTATAATGTTTGTATCCCGTATCCCGTATCCCGTATCCCGGCCAAAAAAAAGGGGAGCAAAGCTCCCCGAAGTTAGACAAGTTTGTTGCGTAACATCATGCAACTCCAGGGCTTGTCTGTCCCCGGAGAACGCTCGCTACTCGATAGATTCCACCAAAACGCTCTGGTAGCTATCGAGCTCGGCTGGGTCCACTTGGGGCCAGCCGTTTTGCCATCGGATAGGCAAAATCTTTAATTTCTGCAGGCCGTTGTCGGCCGCTTCATAGGCGTGGAAGACTAAGTAGTCTTCACCCTCGAAGGTGTAGGCGCTGTTGTGCCCCAGCCCCGGCCAATCCTCGTTCCCTTTTAAGATTACCGTGGCGCCGCCCTGGGACAGGTCGCGACCGTCTTTATCCAGATAAGGACCCGTGACCGACTCGCTGCGGCCTACGGCCAAGTGGTAGGTGCTCTCGGCGCCGCGGCAGCATTTTCCTAAGGAAATAAATTGATAGTAGTAATCGCCGTGCTGGAAGATAAACGGCGCTTCCAGTTCGGTAGGGCCTGCCTCGTGGGCGGGCACATCGGCGGGGCGGGTGCCAGCGGCAATGCTGTACCATTGTTCGGGCTCGGCCGGGCCGGACCAATCCTCGTTTAACTTAAACATCTTGTGGCCGCTCCAGAAGGAGCCAAACGCCATCCAGCCGGTGCCGTCTTCGTCTTCAATAACGGCGGGGTCAATGGCGTTCCAGTTATCGCGGTTGGGTACTGACTGCACTACAATGCCTTGATCTTCCCAGCCGTAATCGGGCGAGTTGGGGTCAAGGGTTTCGGTGATGGTTAAACCGATGGCCGACGTATTTTTACCAAAAGCGGATACCGAATAGTACAAATGGTATTGGCCGTCTTTTTCCACCACATCCGGCGCCCACAGATGGCCGCCAAACTCCGCCGCTACGTCTTTGGCCCAAGTGGGCTCGGTGGCAAAAGCGCGGCCTTGATGCTCCCAGTGCACTCGGTCTTTGGAGCGATAAATGGTAATCCCGGGGCCGGTGCTAAACAGATAGTAGTAGCCGTCTTCGGTGGCCATTACCGGGTCGTGAATGCTTACTTGCTGGCCCAGGCGGTCAAATTCGGGCTTGGCGTTAGTGCAGCTGGCGGTTAGCAGGGCGCTGAAAATCAGGCCGGTAGTCAGTTTAAGTTTGCTCATCAGACACTCTTATGTTCTATCGTTGTTTACGCTTCTTTGCAGTGTGTGGCTCTGCCTTGTGGGTAATTTGATCCCTGCGCGCTTGTACCAATTATTGTATTATAATAATATTCAATTGCAAGCGGGTTACAACCCGTCACCCAATAATAGTTGCTAACAAGGGATCTCTATGGCTTTGCATACGCCACTGAAAATATTGCTGTGCGTCTTATTCCTGCTGGGGGCCACTTTTGCGGGGGGCGAGCCTAGCTATAATAATCCTATTGTCGAGCAGCGCGCCGACCCCTGGGTACACCGCCACAGCGACGGCTACTACTATTTTATCGGCACCGTGCCGGAATTTAACCGTTTGGTATTGCGCCGCGCCAAAACCATTAATGGCTTGTCTCAGGCCGATGAAAAAACCATTTGGCAGCCTACCGAGCAAAGCAGCATTGGTATTAATATCTGGGCACCGGAGCTTCACTATATCGATGAGCAGTGGATAATTTATTTTGCCGGTGCGCCGGTGGAAGAGCCCTGGAGGATTCGCATGCACGCCCTAACCACCAGCGATGCCAATCCGTTACAGGCCGAGTGGAGTAAACCCATTCCCATGCACACCCCTTGGGATGATTTCTCGCTGGATGCCACCAGCTTTGCGCACAATGGCAAGCGCTACTTAATTTGGGCGCAGAAAGACCGCGAACAAAAATACAACTCGGCCCTGTACATGGCTGAGTTGGAAACCCCGGTAAAAATTAAAGAGCCCGTCATTATGCTCACCGAGCCCACCCTGGATTGGGAAGTGGTGGGTTATAAAGTGAATGAAGGCGCGGCGGTGATTAAGAAGAACGGCCGTATTTTCGTCACTTATTCAGCCAGCGCCACCGATCACAATTACGCTATGGGCCTGTTGTGGGCCGATGAAAATGCCGATTTAATGGACCCGGAGTCTTGGCACAAACTGTCCGAGCCGGTGTTTTATAGCAACGAAGCGCTCAAGCGTTATGGCCCTGGCCACAATGGCTTTACCGTTGCTGAGGATGGTAAGACGGATGTCTTGATTTACCACGCTCGTGATTACAAAGAACTAAAAGGCACGCCCTTAACAGATCCAAACCGCGATGCCCGCGCACGTGCCATTAAGTGGGACGAGCAGGGGTTTCCGGTATTTGGCCAATCCAATAACGACTAACCTAAAAAGGAAGAGACATTATGTTTGATATCAGTGTAGATGATTTTGGCGCCCTCCCCGACGGCCGTGAAGCCCAGCTGTACACCCTGACCAACGAGCAGGGCATGAGCGTAAAAATTACCAACTACGGCGGTATTATCACCGAGCTGTGGGCGCCGGATAAAAACGGCACCTCCGCCGATGTGGTATTGGGCTTTGATAAATTAGAAGATTACTTAGACGGATCGCCTTACTTTGGCGCTCTGATTGGCCGGGTTGGCAACCGCATTGACGGCGGTAAATTTACCCTCGACGGTAAGATTTATCAGCTGGCTAAAAATGAAAATGACACCAGCCACTTACATGGCGGTAATGTGGGTTTTGATAAAGTCTTGTGGGACGCCGAAACCGAAGTGACCGAAGACGGTGCCGAGCTGCATTTAGAATACGTGAGCGCCGACGGTGAAGAGGGCTACCCAGGTGAGCTGACCGTTAATGTCACCTACCGCTTAACCGCCGATAACGAGCTTTACACCGACTACAAAGCCACGACCACCAAGGCAACCCCGGTTAATTTGACCCAGCACAGCTACTTTAATTTGGCGGGCAAAGGCAGTGTTGAAGATCAGCTAATGATGATCAACGCCGACAAGTACACGCCGATCAATGATGTTCTTATTCCGACCGGAAAGCTGGCTGATGTCGCTGGCACCCCCTTTGATCTTGGCGAACCTAAAGCCATTGGCGCTGAGGTAAACGCAGACCACCCGCAGTTGAAAATTGCCGGCGGTTACGATCATAACTATGTCTTGAACAAACCCCAAGAAGGCGAAATGTCTCTCGCCGCTGAAGTTGTTGACCCGCAGTCTGGCCGGGTTTTACAAGTGCACACCACTGAGCCTGGCATTCAGTTTTACTCGGGTAACTTCCTGGATGGCACTTTAACCGGTAAGGGTGGCGAAGTGTACGAGAAGCACGCAGGCTTCTGCCTGGAGCCCCAACATTTCCCCGACTCTCCTAACCAGAGCAATTTTAAAAGCATTATTTTGCAACCGGGCGATGTTTATTCATCGACCATGACCTTTAGCTTTTCGGTGTCTAAGTAACAAAAAAAGGGGGGGGAATCCCCCCTCGCTAATAATAAAAAGGAGAGCACATGAGATTCCACTACCTTGCCTTATTGGCGTTAGCCGGTTGCGGCGGAGAACCAGAACACCGCCTCACCAGCCCCGACGGAGATTTGGTGTTAACCCTGAACGAAGGTGAGCGAGGCCGTATTGAATACGCCTTAAGCCATAACAACCGTACAGTGTTGGAGCCTTCGCCCCTGGGGTTGGTGTTAAACGATGCCCGGTTTGATACCAATTTAGCCCTTGCCGATGCCGGGGATGTAAACGAAGTAACTGATAGCTACACCATGGCCCATGGCAAGCAGCGCAACATTAGCTACGATGCCAACGAGCAGGTATTTACCGTTAGAAACGCCGAGGGTGATTTGCTTGAGGTGGCATTTCGCTTGTCCGACGACGGTCTGGCATTCCAGTACCGAATTCCCAACGACACTGGTAAAAGCCGCAGTCTTAACCGCGAGTTGACTGGTTTTGATTTTTCCTCCGACAGCAAAGCATGGTTGCAGCCAGTGGCGGTGGCACAGACTGGTTTTGCCAACACCAATCCTTCTTACGAAGAGCATTACCAGATGAATATTCCGGCTGGCACCGCCAGCCCCACCGAGGCGGGCTGGGTATTCCCATCGCTATTCCATACCGGTAACGACTGGGTGTTGATTACCGAGGCGGGAATGGACGGACGCTTTAACGCCTCGCGCTTGGCGCAACAATCTCCAGAGGGTGAATATCGTATTGGCAAACCCATGGAGGCCGAGGTGGTGACCAACGGCGCTTTGATGGCCAATGCCGAAAGTGCGTTCTCTTCGCCCTGGCGTATTGTCACCGTGGGTGATTTGGCTACCGTAACAGAATCCACCTTGGGTACCGATTTGGCCGCCCCCGCCGTTGCCGAAATGGATTGGGTAACGCCCGGTTTGTCCGCCTGGAGTTGGGCGCTATTAAAAGACGAGTCGGTCAACGTCAAAACCACTCGCGAGTTTATCGATTACGCCGCGCAAATGAATTGGCCGTATGTGCTGATTGACGTGAACTGGGATCAGAACTTTGGCTGGGAAAAGCTCGCCGAGCTGGTGGAGTACGCTAAGCCCAAAGGTGTGGGCTTACTTGTGTGGTACAACTCCTCCGGCGACTGGAATGTCACCGAGTACACGCCCAAAAGCAAACTGTTTGAGCGCGAGTCGCGCCTGCAACAGTTTGCCCGTTTGCAAGAGATTGGTATTAAGGGTGTAAAAATTGATTTCTTTCCCGGTGATGGTCAGTCGGTCATGCAGTATTACAACGACTTGGTCAGCGATGCGGCGGCGCACCAGTTGATGGTGAACTATCACGGTTCCTCTTTGCCGCGCGGTTTGCACCGCACCTATCCCAATATGATGACCATGGAGTCGGTCAATGGGTTTGAGATGATTACCTTTACCCAGGAAACGGCAGATAAAGCGCCCAGCCATATGGCCATGCTGCCCTTTACCCGCAATGTGTTTGACCCCATGGATTTCACTCCGACCACCTTCGATGAAATTCCCAATATCGAAAGACGCACCAGCAATGGCTTTGAGTTGGCGCTGCCGGTGTTGTTTACCAGTGGTATTCAGCATATCGCGGAAACGCCACAGGGCATGGCCAAGGTGCCGGAATACATTCGCGAATACCTGCGCGACATTCCAACGTTGTGGGATGAAACCCGACTGCTCAGCGGTATGCCCGGCGAGCACGCGGTGATTGCCAGAAGACGCGGCAGCGATTGGTTTATTGCCGGTATTAACGGTACCGATAGCGAAAAAAGTCTGAACCTTGATTTGTCGTTTATCGATAAAGCCAGTGGCCAGTTAATTACCGACGGCGACACAGATCGCTCTTTCCGTCAAAGCGAGGTCGTGAACCAAGATGATTTCGCGATTACGCTGCGCCCGCGCGGTGGGTTTGTCATTAATTTCTAAATATTAATATCAACAATGAGGTAGTTATGAAAAATTGGAAAAAACTTACCGGCGTGTGCGCCCTGGCAGCGGCTGTGGCTGCTTGCGCGCAAACCGATAAAGTGACCACCAGCGAGCAAGAGCAGACTCTGCCCGAGGGTTACTTTACCAACCCGCTGTTTGCCAATGGTGCCGACCCCTGGTTGGAATATTGGGACGGCAACTACTACCTCACTACCACTACCTGGACCTCGCAGTTGGTGATGCGCAAATCGCCCACCTTGGCCGGTTTGTCTGAAGCGGCGCCGATCAATGTATGGTCCGATACCGATCCGGCGCGCAGCTGGAATTTTTGGGCGTTTGAATTTCACCGTTTAAATGGCCCCAACGGCTGGCGCTGGTATTTGATGTATACCTCGGGCGTCGAAGGTACTCTGGATTACCAGCACCTGTCAGTCCTGGAAAGCGCCGGTGACGACCCCATGGGCCCTTACGAGTACAAAGGCCACTTTATGCCCGATGAGTGGAACATCGACGGTACCTACTTAGAGCACGATGGCAAACTTTACCTGTTGTACTCTCAGTGGCAGGGCGATGAACAGCTCAACCTGATCACCGAAATGGAAAACCCCTGGACCCTGAAAGAGGGATCACCCAAAGTTGTGATTACGCGCCCCACATTGGAGTGGGAAATCAGCGGGCGCAAGGTGACCGAGGGTGCAGAGATCCTGAAACACAAAGATCGCACTTTCCTGATTTACTCGGCGAGCTACTGCGATACCCCCGATTACAAACTGGGCATGAAAGAGTTGATTGGCGACGATCCGCTTAACCCCGATCACTGGAAACAGTATGACGAGCCTGTGTTCCAGCGCGGTAACGGCGTATTCGGCCCCGGCCACAACGGCTTCTTTGTCTCGCCCGATGGCACCCAGGACTGGATTGTTTACCACGGTAACTCCAAAGAAGAGTATGGCTGTGGTTCGACCCGCTCGGTGCGCGCACAGGAGTTTACCTGGACCGAAGAAGGGCTGCCCGATTTCGGCGTTCCCATCCCCGAAGGCGAGCCTGTGAAAATGCCTTCGGGTGAAAATGGCCCCATTAAAGTATCGGTACAGGGTGTGCAGCAGCAGTTGGTCAATCGCGACGGTCAGTGCCTGACCACCAGCGGTGGTAAAACCTCATTGGCCGCTTGCACAGGTGCCAATGCCAACTGGGTGTTGGACTCAACGGCCGATGGCGCCTACCGTCTGGCGCACGTCGAAACCGGTACTTTTATCGATCAGAACCAAGAGTCTAGTGCCTGGGTGAACACCGATACCCAGCGCTGGAGCGTCACCACTGATGAAAATGGCTGGTTGAACATCACCAACCGCGAAACCGGTGCGACTCTGGGTGGCGATAACAGCCAATGGCGCTTGGCGCCCCAGGGCGATGTGGCCGTAATGAGTGTTCAGAGCGGTAAAGCCCTGGCTGTGGATGGCGACAACGCCGTGCAGGATGCCTGGACCGGTGTTGACGCCCAACAGTGGCAGCTCAGTCACACCGAAGAGGGTTTTTATCAACTGCATCCGGCGCAAAACGCCGAACAGTGCCTGACCCTTGAGGGCAACCCCATTGTGCCCGGCGCCAATGCCGCACTGGGTAGCTGCGACGAGGTATGGTCTGAGTGGGTGGTCGAGCCACTGGGCGACGGCTCGGTACAGCTGCGCAACCGCCACAGCAGCCTGGCACTGAATGTGGACAGCTGCGGGTTGGCCAACGGAGCTAACCTGGCGCAGGCGCCCTGGCTGGATACTGATTGTCAGAAATTCCAGTTGCGCGAAAGTCGCTAAGAAATGCAAAGCCCGCACATTGTTGCGGGCTTTTTTGTATGATGGGTTTGTCATATAATAGTCATTATTACTATTAGGCCCTTGCGGTCGAGAGCTCATAATAAAACCAAGGAGTCACCATGAAATTAAAACGCCTGTTAGCGGTTAGCGTCCTGCTGGCCAGTCAACCATTACTCGCTAAAGATCATAAGGTTGAGATCGAATTTGACGCCGATAAAACCGGCCCCCTGATTCACAAAGACATCTACGGCCAGTTTGCCGAGCACTTGGGGCGCGGCATCTACGAAGGCGTTTGGGTGGGCGAAGATTCCGATATCCCCAATACCCGAGGCTTTCGCAACGATGTTTTAAACGCGTTGCGCGACATTAAAGTGCCTTTGGTGCGCTGGCCCGGCGGTTGTTTTGCCGATGAATATCACTGGCGTGAAGGTATAGGCCCTCGCGATGAACGCCCGGTAAAAGTAAACACCCACTGGGGCGGAGTGGAAGAACCCAACACTTTTGGTACCCACGAGTTTTTTGAGTTCGTCGAACTGTTAGGCGCCGATGCCTATGTTAACGGCAACCTGGGCAGCGGCAGCGTACAGGAAATGGCCGAGTGGATGGAATACATGACCGGCGAGAAAGGCTCTACCCTTGCCGAAGAGCGTCGCAAAAACGGCCGCGAAGAACCCTTTGAAATTGCCTACTTTGGTGTGGGCAATGAGGCTTGGGGGTGCGGCGGCAATATGCGCCCTGAGTATTACGCCGACTTGTATCGTCAGTACTCCACTTTCTTAAAAGCCCCCAGCGGCAAAATGCCCAAGCTGGTGGCCAGTGGTGGTCACAGTGAAGACACAAGCTGGACCGATGTGCTGAGCAAAAACATCGAACAGAAAATTGATGGTATTAGCTATCACTACTACACCCTGCCCAATAGCGATTGGGATAACAAAGGTCGCGCCATTCAGTTCAGTGAAGACGAGTGGTTTAATACCATGGCGCGTACCTACAAAATTGATGATTACATCAGTGCCAACTTAGCCAAGCTGGAAGAGAACGACCCAGACGGAGATATTAAATTCTACGTGGACGAGTGGGGCACTTGGTATGACCCAGAGCCAGAACGCGACCCGGGCTTTTTGTACCAGCAGAACACCCTGCGTGATGCGGTGGTGGCGGCGGTGAATTTTAATATTTTCCACGACCACGCCGAGCGCGTCACCATGACCAATATCGCGCAAATGGTAAACGTGCTGCAGGCCATGATTCTCACCGATAAAGAGAAAATGGTTTTAACGCCCACTTACCATACCTACGGCATGTACAAAGTGTTCCAAAACGCCACGTCTATTCCGTTTGAAATTGACTCGCCCAAGTACCAAAAGGGCGATAAAAGTGTACCGGCGGTCACCGCATCGGTCGCCCGTGGTGAAAACGGAAAACTGTACCTGGCGCTGGTGAATATGGACCCTGAAAATGGTGCCGAGGTATCGCTGGATATCGATGGCGTCAAGGCCGAACGGGCGGTAGGGCAAATACTGACCGCCGAGGCGATGGACGCACGCAATACTTTCGACAACCCCGAAGCCTTGGAGCCAGTGGCGTTTGCAAGTGATCTGGATGAGCTGGAAATTCCGGCAAAATCTGTGGTGGTGGTTGAGCTGCAATAAGCAAAGGAGCCTCTGATCAAGTCCCCCAAGTTATTATCCGCTATAAAAAAGGGGCCGCAATAGCGGCCCCTCCCAACCAAAACGTATCGGCTTATCAAGATTTATCGGTTAGATAAAGCGACTTAAGGCGGGCAAGATCACTTGGGGAGACGTCCAGTTCCTTCTGGATATAAGCCATGGTTGAGCCGTGATTTTTTTCCAATTCATCGAACATTGCTTCAATAAACATGGGCTTAGAACCCATAAACACATTGCGCACTTCTTCGGGCATTTGCATAAAGCCTGAATGGGGAGCGTCTTGCTCTTGCGCCTTATCAATCTCTTCCTGGCTGTGGAAGGCTACCTTTTCTGTCAGCGCATAGTCAGTAATAACGGTATCGCGTGGAACGCCCAGTGCGGTTAGTACCAGCGCGGCCGCCATGCCGGCGCGATCTTTACCAGCCGAACAGTTAAAGGCCAAAGGCGCATTGCCCGCCACCAGCTCGGCAAACATTTGCTTGTATTGCTCTTTGTATGAGTAGGGGCCTTTGCGGTAGAAGCCGGCGAACATTTGTTCGGCATCTTCCTTGGTGCGGATAGAGGCAATATTCAGGGCGCCATCGCCAGACATCATTTCGCGCATGGAGTAATCGCGAGTCAGGTACTCGGCGCCATGGGTGAATGATTGCCATTGGGTGGGCTCGTGCTGGCGTTCTTCATTAGAGCGGAAGTCGCAGATTACCCGAATGCCCAAATCGTCCAAGTAGTCATAATCCGCATCGGTTAAACCATTCATGGTGCCGCTGCGGTACAGCTTGCCCCATTGTGTGTACTGGCCGTCTTCGGTTTGGTAGCCGCCCAGATCGCGGAAGTTATGCCCGCCCTGCAGGGGCAGCAAACGCTCGGCTACCCAGCGACCTTCGCCATTGTTGGGCGCCACATAGTAGTAATGGCGGGTGTCAAAATCGTCGTTAATGCGATAGCTGTTGCCGCTGATGTCGTCGGCAATTTTAACCATGTTTTGGATGTCGGGGCTGCTGGCCTGGTAAATGTCGACAGGTACCTGAGCGCCCTCAAAACCCCAGAACAGCAGTTGTGAGTCGGGGACAAATACACTGTCTTCGTTCACTAGCGACAGCGAGTTAAGGGTTCCGCCAGCCACTTGCTGTGTGTCTTGGTGGCTGCAGGCACTGAGTAAACTGGCGGATAAGCAGGCCGCCAGAAAAGTTTTGCCGGTAGTCATTTTCATCGTTATTTCCTCGTATTGTCTCTAGTGTTGATTAAAAGCTGGCGCGTACGCCAAACAAGTAGCGTTTACCAAAACCTTCAATTTCAACCGGGCGGCTTTCGTTACCCTGGTAGCGAATGCCGGTTTCGTCGGTTAAGTTATTGACGTCGGCGTACAAACCAATTGCTTCGGTAATCTGGTAGCGAATGGATAGATCCAGGCGCTCGGTGTCTTGCCAGTAGTAGTCGCCGTCAGCATCGGGCGAAATATCGTCCAGCCAGGCGTCGCGCCACTGCCAGTTCAAACGCACAGACCAGCCGAAGTTTTCGTAATAGACCGATGAGTTAATGATCTGGTCAGAGGTTCCGGGGAAGGCGGTGGTGCGCCCATCGGGGGTGGTGAATTCGCCGTCCAAAAAGGCGACGTTGGCCTGCATACCAAAGCCGTCAAAAGGTTCTGGCAGGAATGACCACTGCTGTTGATAGGCAAGCTCTACCCCGGCGAGTTTGCCGTCGTCACCGTTTAAGGTGGTTTGGTATTCGTAGTCAGAGCGATCAATGCCGTCGCTGTTGTAGCGGTCGTCGCCGACGGTGGTGACAGAGTCGAACAGCACGTTATCTACATCGCGATAGAAGGCACCGATAGACGCGACTGCGGCATCGGCAAAGTACCATTCCAGCGAGGTGTCGACGCCCTTGGCAAATTCGTTTTCCACCTCTGGGTTACCGCCCGATACCGTGGCACCGGCGTCGCTAATGCTGGCTCCGGCGCGCATCTGGTTAAACGTGGGGCGACTGCTACCGGTAACCAGAGCCAGGCGATATTTTAAATCGTCGGTGACTTCAAAGTTCCAGTGAATACTGGGGTACACCTGCAGCTCGTCGCTGTCCAGCGTAATGGGTGTTGTGCTGGTGCCGTCGTTTAGAAAACCTTCACTGGTTAAGTCGGTTTGCTCGATGCGGACGCCCACTAAAATTTGATGCCTGTCCCAGGTCCAGGTGTTCATCAGGTAGGCGCTGGCGATTTTTTCGTTTACCTGATAGCTGGAGTCGGGGCTGATAAATTCATCCGGGTTAACCAATCCCGCATCGGTCAGCGCCGCGAGCGCAGAGTCCAACTCATTGCGCAAGCCGGCATTATCAACGTAAGTAATATCAACGCCGCGATCAAAATCTGTGTCCCAGCTTTCATCGGTCACATACTGGTTGGGATTCCAGTCAAAGCCGATCGCTTGTGCCATAGGGCCCACGGCGACAAACGCCGAGCTGCTACCAGGGGATGTCGCCTCGCGATCATCGTACTGCACGCCAAACTTTAATTCAGAGTCCGCCGAGCCCATAGTCCAAGCGCGGGTAAAATCCAGCTTGGCGGTGTAAGCGTCGGTTTCCGAATTAATTAAATAGTTCACCAGGCCATCAAAGCCAAAGCCGGTTTGGTTTAGGCTGCTGCTTGCCTCGCCCATCACCGGCATGCCTTGCTCATTAAATTCGGTGCTATACAACTGCACTTGCGGGAAACCGCGATCTGTGTGGTCGTAAGTCAGTGAGGCAAATTCCAACGGATCGGTTTGGTTGCGCAGGATAATAGGCAGCTCGACATTGGACTCTGTCTGGGTATAGTTTAAGCGCCAATTAATTTCCCACTCGCCGGCAAAGTGATCGCCACCTAAGGTGTTGGTGAACGTGGAGTTTTCATAGTTGCCGTCTTGCAGCCAGCCTTCAATCGGAACACCGATCAGCTCGCCCGCGTCAGGGCCGCGATTGCCGGCAATGGCGTCTTCCAATGACAGCACATACATATTGCGCTGCTCGTGATCGAGAAACTCGGTGTACAGGGATGACAACACAAAATGGTGCGCCTCGCTGGGGGCGTACTCAAATTTAGCCATGGCCGAATTGGTTTCGCGCTCCAGTTTGTAAGAGCGAAAATCAAAAAACGTCGGTGCGTCGTTTTCGTCGTAACCAATTTCGTTGTTGTCGGTCACTTGCTCCATCGAGAAAGTCGACAGAGCCACCACGGCGCCAAAGGTATCGCCGCCCCAGGCCAAACGACCGGCATAGCGTTCCTGGTCGCCATCGCCCAGCTCCATGGGGCCGTAGCCCACATCGATATCGGCGCTAAAGCCGTCGCTCTCTAAAGGGGAGTAGGTATGAATGTCCACGCGCCCTGCGAGAGCCTCGGATGACATGGCGGGCGTCAGGGTTTTGCTGACCTCCACCGAGTCCATCACCGCTGCGGGTACCGAGTCAAAGCGGAACACGCGCTCTTCGGCGCCGATCACATTGATGCCGTCAAAAGAAACGGTGGTCCAGCGAGCCGGTGCGCCGCGTACCTGAATGTAGCGGGGTTGGCCCTGGTCACGCTGTACCGCTACGGCGGGCAGGCGTGCCAGTGCGGCGGCGGCGGTATGGTCGGGAAAGCGGCCGATATCATCGGCGGCAATGGCGCTTACCACGTTTACCGCATCGCGTTGTAAGGCGATGGATTGCGCTTGGGAGTCGGCAATGGGACTTGCCGATACCAGTACTTCTTCCATCACCGGTGCCACGATTGTCTGTGGCTGTTGTTCGTCCCCCTCGGCGGCCATGGCGCCGTTGCACACCGCTGCGCACAAGGCGGCCAGGGCGCACTTTTTAAATAATGGTTGAGTTGCGAGCATTACACGTCCTCAAAAGTTTGTTTTTTTGACGGCGCATACGCTAAGGCAGGAATGTGACAGATGTGTTACTACGGTGTAGTAGGTGTGCTATATTGTAAATAAGTTGCTATTTTGTATTCTTAGTGTGACTTTGTCATAAAACTGTTATTAAAACTGATTAAGATCGCGCAGCCGTATTGGAGGACATGTGAGAAAAAAGGCGTTGCCAGAACTATCAAAAACGGAATTTACGGTTTTAAATGTGTTGTGGAAAAAGAACCCGCTGTCGGTGCGTGAAATTCACGACCGCCTGAACAACGGCTGGGCTTATACCACCACTAAAACCACGTTGGATCGCATGGCGGGTAAAGGCATTTTAACGCGCGAGTCGGCGCACGGTGTTTTTATCTATGCACCATTGGTGGGGCGTGCTGCGGGATTAGTTCAGTGGGTAAAGTTTATTGCCGACAATGTGTTTGATTTAGAACCCGCCGAGGTGGTGAATTTATTCGCCAAACGAAAAACCTATTCCGACGAAGAGATAAAAGAGCTGCGCGATTTGTTGTCGCGCGATGACGAGCGCCACTGACTTTCTGAGAGTGAACAGTGACAGAACCCACTAGCTTTGTTTTTTACAGCTCCAGCCTGGTTTTGCTGGATTGGGCGCAGCGGTTTTTGCTGTTGTCCGTAGCGGGGTTTGTGGTGGTTTACGCCTTGACTAAGTGGTTAAAGCCCTACAACACTGGGCCAGTGTGGGCAGTTTTTTTAGGTTGGTTGTTTCTTACATCGTCACCGCTGGTGCCGGGTGTGCCGCAAAGCTGGATGGAGTGGACGGGGCTGTCCGCGTTTATTCTCGACGACCCCTGCGTGATGCTGCCAGTGGATCGCGTTGATTCTCTGATTACTCAGAGCCTTCCTTTTGTCACCAATACAGAGTTACTCGTCATTGCCTGGGGGGTAATAGCCTCGGGATTATTGCTTCGAATTATTTATAAAAGATTGAGCTTTGTTCGGATCATTAAAAAAGCAAGCCCGGTGAATGATATTTTCTGGCTTAACTATGTGGAAACTCTGCGCTCGGATTATGGGATTTCCCGTCCGGTTAGCATTTGTCACTCGCAATCTTACGCAGCGCCTTTTACCGTTGGTTATCTGCGCCCTGCAATCTTTTTGCCGTCTGACATAGTGGCTGATTTAGATCGGAATACTGTTAAAGTTATTATTGCTCATGAAATGGCGCATATCGCACGCGGCGATGATTTTAGTGTAACGATACAGCATGTATTTAACGCGCTGTTTTTTTTCAATCCTGTTGTTCGTATCGCACAGCGTAACCTGAACGATGCCCGCGAACTTGATTGCGACTGTCTGGCGGTGGCGCGGGGAAAAATTGCACCGCGCGATTACGGTTTGGCGATGGTGCGTGTGCTGGAATATTTTAAGGGTAGTTTAACGCCGGGGCTGCCGGTGGCGGGCTTTCTTAATAAAGACATCAAAAGCCGTATTCACGGTTTAATGGACACTCGGGCGCAGCAGCGCGGTTGGCTCATGGCTTCGATACTGTCGTTAGTGGGGTTGTTGCTGGTCAGTTCGGTATTGGCTGCCAGTAAGCCGGCGCCTCGCTTGTTGCCACAGGCTCAAGCTCAGGCGTTGCTCAAACCTTTGCGCCCGGTGCATCCAATGCCTGGCGCGAACATGACCGATCATTTGCATCTGGGGTCGCCGCTGGGCTGTTTGATTCCCGAGCGCGATCATTATCACACGGGTATAGACCTGACGCCTCAGGGGCCGGGCACGGCGGTTTTTTCGGTCGCGCCAGGCGTTGTCAGCAAAGTGCTCACTCCGGCGGGCGATTACGGTCAGCTGGTTAAGGTTGAGCATGCCAATGATATTCACGCAACCTATGTACGCCTTGATCGGGTTGATGTAAAAGTGGGGCAGCCTGTGGGGCGCGGTCACAAGCTGGGCGAAAGTGGCGCCAGCCCAGCCACCAATCATGTTCACTTCGAGTTGACTCGAGGCCAGGATATTATCAACCCCGAGCTTATCCTGCCTCACTGATTTATTTTGCCGTCAACGTTTGGCTAATGGTTGTTAGCCCATTAAGCTGTGGTTACTTTATAAAGGAGGTGCCATGCGCTTAATGATTCTGGGATTTACAATCGCTGTGTCGCTTTTGGCCGGCTGTGTTCAGCACAGCTCCGAGCGGCAAACGACCGCGCCAACTAAAGAAGGCTCTGCAATGGTGGCAAGTGCCATCATTAATCGCGCTGCCGACTACCCGCAAAGCCACGCCTCTACCATTGCGCAAACCAGCAATGGAGATTTGGTGGCGGCCTGGTTTGCTGGTCTGCACGAACGTCACCCGCAGGTGAAAATTTATTTTTCCCGCTATCAGCAGGGCAAATGGCTAGCTGCCAAGGCGGTGGCGACCGGCCAGCAGGCCGATGGCTCCTGGCTACCTACCTGGAACCCGGTGCTGTTTCAGCCCCCCGAAGGCGATTTGCACTTGTTTTACAAAGTGGGGCCCAATCCCCGCGAGTGGTGGGGCCTAGTGATTTCCTCGGCAGATGGCGGCCAAACCTGGAGCGAGCCTAAGCGCTTGCCCAAAGGGATTCTTGGCCCCATTAAAAACAAGCCTGTAGTCACCGGTATGGGGGCCTGGCTGTCGCCATCGAGCACCGAGGGGCCAGAGGGCTGGCGGCTGCATTTTGAAATCAGTAAAGATCAGGGCGAGAGCTGGAGCAAGACTGCCCCTGTAGATCCGGGGCCGGGTATCGATGCAATTCAGCCCAGTGTTTTGTTTTACCCCGATGGCCGCTTGCAGGCTTTGGCGCGCACTAAACAGGGCGTCATCGGCAGCAGCTGGTCGGTGGATCGCGGTAAAACCTGGTCGCCGATAGCGGCCATCGAGCTGCCAAACCCCAGCGCGGGAACCGATGCCGTCACTCTCGCGGATGGTCGCCAGTTGCTGGTTTATAACCACGCCGCTCACAACCCTGCGACTCCCGGTAAGGGACCTCGCTATCCGCTGGCGTTGGCCACATCCCGAGACGGTGTACGCTGGCAGCGGGTGCTGACCCTGGAAGATCAGCCGCTAAAAGAGGGCTATGGCTACCCGGCGATTATTCAGGCCTCGGATGGTCTGGTGCATGTGACTTACACGGTGGGTCGTGAGCGTATTAAGCACGTGGTGGTCGATCCGGCCAAGTTGAGCACAGCAAGGGTTAACCCTTAACGCCTGCATGTTTATTTAAAAACACAGGTATTTCGGCCCGAGTGTTTGGCTTGGTAAAGGGCAGCATCTGCGCGCTGAAATGTCTCAGTAAAGCTTTCGCGGGCTCGGGCGCAGGTAATACCAATACTAATGGTTAGGCCATCGCTCACACCATCGAACTCAGTTTGCGAGATCAGTTGCCGCAACTTTTCCGCCAGGGCCTGGGCGTCTTGTTCCTCGGTTTGCGGGCAGATCAGCATAAATTCCTCACCACCCCAGCGACAAAAAGTGTCCTGGGCGCGAATGTTGTGCAAAATTAACGTACACAGGGCTTTCAGTGTTTCGTCGCCCTGTTGATGGCCCAGGTTATCGTTGAGTTGTTTAAAGTGATCCAAATCAATCAGCATAAGCGCCAACTTGGCAAAGCTTTCGCCGCTGGGGTAAAGCCGATCTAACTCTGGCGCTATCCCGTGGCGATTGAGTACGCCGGTTAGCTGGTCGCGCATGGACAGTTGTTTGTATTTCTCCGATTTATCGTGCAGCGACTGGCTGTAACTTTGCAGCGATTCCAGGCGTTCTTCATCACGCGCGACACGGCGTTTTAGCCCCCAGTATTGGCGCAGGGCTATTGCCACCAGCGCTACCACCCACAGCCCCAGTAATAACTGATACCAGTTCGCCCGGCTGAGCAAGGGGCCGGTAAACTCAATGCGATTTACGGTAAACGTGTGTGCTCCTAGTTCTGAGGGGTAGGCTAAATCAATGCCAAACATAATCGCTTGCTCAAAGCCGGGCATGGTGTATTCCAGCGGCACATTGTTATCGTGTTTTCACCAATCAGCCACGGTAAACAGTGCCAGTGGTGCGCGCCAGGGCGGCTGGTATTGGTCCACCGAGACAATTACGTTGTTAAACTTGTTGCTTTCGTAGTCGTTGGGTTGGGAGAAACCCGGCTCAAAGTTGCGGATATAAAAACGGATTTTTCCGGTAGGGCCCTGGTATTTCACATCGAGTTCAATATGGGTATAGGGCGTCAGGTCTATGCCTTGCTCGCGGCCGTCGCCCAGAGGAATATGCATGCCACATATTTTCCAGGCTTCGCTGGGGCGCATAACGCAGCGAAACTGCCCCGGGGTCTCTGTCCAGCTGACAGTGGATTTTCCTCCTCGTTCGGCATCGGCGAATAATAACTCGCGACCCAACTCGGGATTGGGCCAAATTTGCAGGTGACGCTCTGGCAGCCACTCGTACATTAGTACTAACAATGCCGTAAAAAGTGCGGCCATCAATGTTAGGCGATAGCCAACGTGTTTCCCTACTCTGTACATAGATAACCAATATTATTGCTGTTTTTCTATTAACCCGGCCATTATGATTGTCGGGTTAATAGCGGTGCAGGATGCGCCCCGACGCCGCCGAAGGCGAGCCCTGTAAAATTAAGGGGTGTCGCAACTTCCGTCGATTTCACAGGGCGACCATTAAAATGCTCAGGTCTAGCATTTCAATCTCCACGTTAATAAGCGTATAGGCGATTGCCCTCGGGGTAAAGCCCGTGGGTGTGGTGACACTGAGGCGGCAACTGGCCTAAAATCTTAGCGCACCGGTAACCCAGTCCCCAAAGGAGTGCCTATGTACGATGGCGAAAGAATCAACAGTATTACCCATTTGGTGGGCGCAGTTCTGGCGCTGGTGGGGTTTGGTGCGTTACTGACGATTAGTATTCAGCAGTGGGATGCCGCGCTGATCGTCAGCTTTGTGATTTTCGGTGTGACCCTGGTTTTGCTCTACACCATGTCCACCCTGTACCACAGTTTCCGCTCGCCCAAGGTCAAAGCGGTATTTCGCCAATTAGATCATGTGTGTATTTACCTGCTGATTGCCGGCACCTATACCCCGTTTATGTTGGTGACTATTGGCGGCACGACGGGGTTGATTATGCTGGTTGTTATCTGGTCGTTGGCGTTGGTGGGTTTGCTGTTGGATATCTTGCCCAAAAAGCGCATTAAATGGCTGCAGATTTTAATTTATCTGGTTATGGGCTGGGTGTGTGTGGTGGTCTATCGCGACCTGGCGGCCAACTTTGATCCGGTGGGGCTTCTGTGGCTTTGGCTGGGCGGGGTTGCCTATACCGTGGGGGTGATTTTTTACGTGTTGGATGGCATGCGCAAGCTGCGCCACGCCCACGGTATTTGGCATATGTTTGTGTTAGCGGGTTCTTTCTGTCATTTCGTTTCTATTGTCGCCTATGTGCGCTAGGCCGCGCCAAAATAGCAAGACGGCGGTGGCGATAAAACTGAGGTTAATGCCCAAAGGCGCCGCTTTCCAGGCGTAGGCGCCGAACGCCATTGCATGCAGAATGACCATTGCCAATAGCGTCAGTGCACCGGTTAGTTGCAGCAGCCCTTTGCTGCGGTTGGGGCGATCGACCCACTGACACAGCAGTGCAGCGATAACCAGCGCGCCCCAAAAAATCCATTTGGAGCTGCCGCCCAGCGCCAGTTGTGCTACTGCCGTTAGGCCCAGCGCCAGCGGGGTGCCCCACACAATAGCGGTCCAGATATTATTCAGCCCATCGCGCTGGCGCCGCTTGGCCAGCCAGATATTGATACCGCTCACTGAAATAACGGCCAGCGCCAAACCGAGCGCGACATAGGCGAGCTTAACCAGCAAACCGCCAAAGTGGCCAAAGTGAATTCGGTACACCGAGAAAATCGCCTGGCGGCCCGCTTCGCCGTCGCTAAAGCCCACCTTACTTAAATAATTACCGGCGCTGTCAAAGCGATACTGCTCGGCATAAATTAAGCGTTCCGGGTGTTCGGCGCCCAGCAAAATATACTGGTGCTCGGTGCCTACATCTTCCACGGTAATGTAAAACGGTTCGGCTTCGGGGGCGATCTGCGGCATTTGCGCCAGGGCTTTACCTACGGCGGCGGTTTGTAGCGGTTGCTCCAGTTCGGGTTCGGCGCCGTAAATGGCGGGTACCACCTTACTGGTATCGCCATCGTAAAACGCCTGTGCGCCAATCAAGACAAATAAGCTGGCGAGGCCAAAAAACGCCCCGGTAACGCCAATCATTAAATGAAAGGGTGCGCCCCAGACGCTAAAGCGGTTGTGCCAGTCGGCCTGACTCAGGCGGGGGGCCGCTTTGGGGCGCAGGGTAAAGGCATCTTTAAAAATACGCGGGTGGGATAAAAAGCCCGAGATAATCAAGCCGCATAGCATCACCCCGAGAATACTCACCACGATCATGCCAAAGCTTTTGGGCAGGTGCAGATAAAGATGTAAATCGATCAGTAGCTGAGTCCAGGGGGTGTCGACTTTATCCCCCAGACTGCCGTCGGCGTTGACAAAATAGCTGCCGTCGTCGGATGCCACTCGCATATTGGGGCTGGCGGCGGTGGGCAGCATGACAAACATATGGTGGTGATGTTCGCTGTCCGTCTCGGCTTTATTTTGCTCCGCCATAACCTGCTTTTCTAACAGGTTATAAGCGCTTTGCACTTGTTCGGGAGTCACCTGATGGCGCTCGGGGGCGTCGGCCTGCTCCCAGTGCTCTAACTCGTGCTCGAACACCAAAAACGAACCCGACAAACACACCAAATACATAAAGGCGCCCACGGCCAGGCCCAGCCAGGCGTGGCTGGCCAGCGACTGTTTGACGAGGGCAGGGGAGAGTAATTGTTTCATAGCGTTACAACATAATAATGACGCCACTGACCAAGCCGGCCACCAGCAAAGAGACGGGAGGGCGCAGGGGGCGAGGATCGGCCAGCAGCCAATAGGCGGCAGCGCCCCAGACGACCGGCGAGACTAGAGCTGCCAACACCATGGCGTTTACATTCGACAGTGGCAGCAGTTTGGCGAGGGCAACCAACAGGGCGACACTGACCAAACCCGATAGCAAGACAACCGTGAATACCCGCCATAATTGCAGGCCGACCTGGCGTGCATTTGCCCATTGCAATGGGGTGCGGATTTGGGGCTTTACTTTTTGCCGCCGCGAATCCTGGTTGCCTATTGTCACTGCCCAGGCGGCCAGCGCCAGGGTGATCAACGTAAAGCTGATGCCAAACTCGGCCCCTTGGGCCCTGGACCAGGCCGCCGCCCCGGCGCCGATCAGCACCCAGCCGGCCCAAGTGAGTAGCGGTGTGCGCCGCTTAAGGCGCCAGGCGGCAAAGAGTGCGGCTAAACCAATACATGCCAGGGCGCAGCCGAGTAAAGCCAATATCATGGAAGCTCCAGTCAGATGTTAAGCGCGCCAATAGTAGTGAGAAATATTATTAACTGCAACCGCCGGTGGGGGGATCCCACGTATCGCGGAAGCTGGGGTTGATGCTTTTTGGTAAGCACCTAAAAGATAATAATTATTACAATTATTTACATCCAAGGAAAACAAGATGATAATGAGTCTTTTTAGCGCCAACTATATCAGGAGGATAGAAGTTCCATGCAATATCACCACTCGCTTATCACCCGCCTCAGCCCCCTCGCTCTCGCCATCTCATTGGTGCCCGGTTATGCCATGGCGCAAACCGATTCTGTTAGCGACTCTGATGAAAAAAGTAAGCCCAAGGAAATAGAAGAGCTGGTAGTGATTGGCGAGCCGGTAGACAGCTTGCTAACCACGGCCGATTTGGACCGCAAACAGGCCAATGATCTGGATGATATCTTCTCGGGCGTGCCCACGGTTTTGGTGGGCGGCTCGGTCGGGGCGGCGCAAAAAATTTACGTGCGCAACCTGGGCGAAGATACCTTGAACATCTCCGTCGATGGCGCCACCCAGTCCGGGGTGACCTACCACCACACTGGCCGTATTTCGGTCGAGCCCGAATTGCTTAAACAAGTGCATGTACAAGTGGGGGCGGGCGACGCCACCAGCGGCCCCGGCGCGCTGGGCGGGGCGATTAAATTTGAAACCAAAGACCCGGAAGACCTGTTAGGTAATCGCAATTTTGGCGGTATCGTCAAAGCCGGGTATTTTTCTAATACCGAAGGCTACAAAGGCAGCGGCACGGTGTTTGGCCGGCTGGGCGACACCTTTAGTGCCATGGCCAGCTATGTGACGTCTGATCAGGACGATATGCAAGACCCCAATGGCAACGAACTGCCGGGCACCAACTCGGACCAGGATCTGGGTTTTGTCAAATTTGTGGGTGATTTTGGCGGCGGACATAAGGCCAGCATCAGCTACGAAAATCTGGCCGAAGAGGGCGAAAAACTGACCCGCCCCGAGTGGGGGGAAGGGCCGCGCAATCCGCTGCGCGATTTGGAGTTCGAGCGTGCAACCACCACCGCAAAATACTCCTGGGATAAACCCGACAGTGATTTACTGCTGCTGGATGTCAGCCTGTACAACACCGACTTTGAGATCTACCGCCCCTGGGACGATTACGCCAGTGCTGTGGATACCCAGGGTTTTGTGATCAGCAACACCAGCCAGGTGGGCGAGCACAACATTGTGTACGGCTCGGATTACCGCGACGATGAAGTGACTGCCGGTGAAAGCGCACTGGGCGGTAACGCCTTTACCGAAACCAGCGATGTGCTGGGCTTTTTTGTGCAAGACCGCTTCCAGGCGACCGAGGCGCTGTTATTCACCTTTGGCACCCGCTGGGATGACTTTAATGCGGTGGACAAAGAAAATAACGAGTTTACCTCTGATGGTTTTAGCCCCAACGTCGGTTTTGCCTATGACCTGACCCGCGACTTGACCTTCAGCGGCGGTTACGCCGAATCCTTGCGTGGGGTAGAAACCAACGACGGCTTCAAGCTGTTTGGTACCACCAATGATCCGGACTTAAAAGCCGAGCGCGCCAAAAACTTTGAGCTGGGGCTGGACTACACTCTGGGCAGCTTTTTGCTAAGTGCCGGTTATCACGACACCACCATTGAAGACGCGATTGGTAACGATGTGCCCTGGTCGCGCCACTACGAAAACCTGGGCGAGCTGGAAACCAATGGCTACTCCCTGGGCGCCACCTACAACGGCGAGCGCTTGTTCTCCAAGTGGACCTATGTCGATACCGATGTCGAGCTGGATGGCGAACCTCTTACCCGCTATTCCTATGGTTATTTGGGGACCTCCACCGGTAATACTCTAACCATGGACACTTCTTACCAGGTGAACTCTACGATTGATGTCGGCTGGATTATGACCCTGGTGCAGGATTTGGATGATATTTATGTTGAGTCTGCCGGTGCCAGTATCAGCAAGCCGGGCTACAACGTGCACGATATCTACGCCCACTGGGAGCCCAGCGGCCTGCGCGGTTTTAGTGTGACCCTGACGGTAAAAAATGTGTTTGATGAGGAGTACCTGGACCACGGCAGTGTGGAGGACTTTACTCATTTGGACGGCTACACCGGTATCAAGGGCTATCCCGCACCGGGGCAGGATATTCGCTTGAGCATGGCGCTGCGTTTCTAACTGGCGGCGCAAAGCGCAGTGGTTAAGGCCGCTGCGCTTTTTTTGTGTCTGAAGTTTTTACAGCGCCAGCGACCCGCCCTCAAGCCAGCGCTGTACTCGAAGGATTTGATCCTGTTTGGCATCCTCGTCGCTGAGCGGTAAATAGATATCGGGTAATACGCCATGGGTATCCACCGGGTAGTGGGGTAGGCGCGCGCTGCGCGAGCTGGCGTACCAAAGTGTCATGCCCGATTCGGGTAAGCGATGACTGACCAGGTTTGAGTAGTCCAGTGCCCCGGCGGTAGGCTGTCCGATTAATGTCACTTTAAAGCTTTGCCGGGCGGTCAGTAGAAATTGCTCGCCAGCGCTATAGCAGTGGGGGCCTGTGAGTATGGCCACCCGCGCGGGGCCCGAGGGCTCGGCGCGGGTGCTGTTTAAACTGTAGGTGCGCGATGCGGTGCTGACGAACGAGCCCCGGCGCGACTCGCCCATGGTTTGAATAACTTTGCGCAAATAATCGGCGGCGTCGCCCTCGGAGGGGGGCGCATCGTCGGCGCTAAGCTCGTCTACAAGCCGTTGCAAACCGTCAATATTTTCGTGGGTGGCGCGCCACTGCACGCCGATGTTCACCACCTCGCCGTCCAGTATCCAGGGCAACAGGCTGGCGTAACTCCAGTCACTGCCGCCGCCGTTTAATCGTAAGTCAATAATCCAGTGAGGGCACTGCTCGAGTGTGGCGCGGTTGGTGTCGAGTAATTCTTGCAAAGGCCGCTGGTATTGCGGCTCGAAGCTTTGCAGGCGCAATAGCACACAAGTGTCTGATAGTTGCTCGAGGCGGGGGCCGAGGTCGCGGTGGTTGTTATCGCTCTCGCTCTCGCCATTGTGAGCGATGCTGACCGGCTGAATACCCAAATGGTGCTGGCGATAGTGGTGCAAGTGGCGGGTGTAAAGTTCGGCGCACTCGTGCCAGCTGTTTATGCCCCGCAGCGCCGCCATGGTGCGTTGCAGTGACTGCTCAAAAAACGCCTCGCCCCGGTGCTCGATATGGCTGGGGGCACCGGCGTCGTTGCTGCGAAAATAGTAATCCAGGTAGTTAAGCTCGCGCGCGGCGAGCTTAAAGCAAAAAGGCGCTTCGGCCAGGGTGGTGTCCATAATGTAAAATCAGCTTCCTGTCTGTGGGGCCCTTTAGAGCTTACTCCGCCAGAGTTTTACGCACGGCGGCTTGCCAGCCTTTTATCATAGTCGCTCGGGTGGTGGCGTCAATGTGGGGGCTGGCCTGGCGCTCTTGCGTCCAGTGTTTGGCAATATCCTGTAAGCTTGCGAACAGGCCCAGTTGCAAAGCGGCGAGCTGGGCAGCACCCAGGGCGGTGGTTTCAATCATACGGGGGCGCTCTACGGTGGTGTCGGTAATATCCGCCAGCGTCTGCAGCAACCAGTTGTTGGCGATCATTCCGCCGTCTACCCGCAGTGCACGCGTGCTGTGCCCGGCGTCCTTTTCCATGGCTTCCAGCAAATCGCGGGTTTGATAGCACACGGCCTCCAGTGCGGCGCGGGCGATTTCGGCGCGCCCGCTATCGCGGCTTAATCCGCAGATGGTGGCGCGGGCATCGGGTTCCCAGTGGGGCGCGCCCAGGCCCGTAAATGCGGGCACTAAATAAACCCCGTGGTTGCCGTCCAAGCTGGCCGCCAGGGCCTCAGTCTCGGCCGCTTCGCGGATTATGCCCAGCTTATCGCGCAGCCACTGTACCGCTGCGCCCGCGATAAATATGGAGCCTTCCAGCGCATAGTGTGGTTCGCCGTTTATGCGATAGGCCAGGGTGGTCAGCAGCCGGTTGGACGATGCCTTGGGGGTGTCGCCTGTGTGCATCAGAGCAAAACAGCCGGTGCCGTAAGTGCTTTTAATCATGCCCGGGGCAAAGCAGGCCTGTCCTATCATGGCCGCGTGCTGGTCTCCGGCGACACCGGTAATCGGAATTTGCCGCCCCTCCAAACCTTCGGTCGCGGTACCAAAGTCGGCGGCGCAGTCCAGCACTTCGGGCAGAAGGCTCGCGGGAATATTGAACAGCTTTAACAGCTCTTCGTCCCATTGTTGGGTGTGAATATTAAACAGGGCTGTGCGGCTGGCATTGGTGGCATCGGTCACGTGCCTTTGGCCGTTGGTAAATTTCCAAATCAGCCATGAGTCGATGGTGCCAAACGCCAGCTCGCCGCGCCCAGCGCGCTCGCGGGCGCCTTCGACCTTGTCCAAAATCCAGGCGAGCTTGGTGGCGGAAAAGTAAGGATCGAGCAACAGACCGGTGCGCTCGCGCAGCAGGGGCTCCTGGCCTTCGTTGCGCAAGCGACGGCAGGTGTCGGCAGTGCGTCTGTCTTGCCAGACAATGGCCGGGTAAATCGGTTCGCCGCTGCTTTTGTCCCACACCAGCGTTGTCTCGCGCTGGTTGGTAATGCCAATGCCCACAACATTCTGCCGGGCGGGCAGCTGCGCCAACGCTTGGTTGCAGACATCGGTGGTGACTTGCCAAATTTCCAACGGGTCGTGTTCAACCCAGCCATCGGCGGGAAAATGTTGGGTAAATTCCTGCTGGGCGCTGGCAAGCATTTCCCCCTGGCGTGAAAATAACAGCGCCCGGCTGCTGGTGGTGCCTTGATCAATAGCAAGAATGGCGTCGCTCAAGCGTTACCTCATCCGGTTTGTGAGTGTTGTAATGATTGTAGTGTATAAAAAGTGAATGCCAAATGATCTGACAACCAGACTCGGGGCTCGGTGGTGTGATTATTGAGGCGTGGCTATTGAGGCGCGAGAGGGGCGGGAAATTTTTGTGGTGAGGGGGGCGGTTTGCAGTGCGCCAGCGCACGCGGATGAGAAGCCGGGGCGGATCACAAACCCGCCCCGCTATTGACCGCTACCAGAAGCGGACGTAGATGCCCACGGTAATCGCGATAATCACCACGGTGTGGAAAATATCCCACTTGGTGATACCGGCTTTGATTTCCGCTTTTTGCTCCGGGCTGATAGAGCCGTAGGTGATACCGGCAATTTGGCTATCGGGCGCGCGCTGAGTAAAGAAGCTAACGCCGATAACAATAGCGCAGGTTGCCAGGAACAGGCCGATGCAGTAGTACAGCCAGTTAACGGTCACCAGTGACTCTAAAATGCCACCGGCCGGCAGGCTGTCGGAAAAGATCTGCAGTACCAGGCGCGTCATGCCCAGAATAAAGCCCCCGACCAGACCGATAAAACCTGCGGTGGGGGTGATTCGTTTAGAGAATACACCCAGCAGGAACACCACGGCGACCGCCGGGGCAATCAGCGACTGAACCAGTTGCAGATATTCGTAGAGTACATCCGCAACCATCTGCATCACCGGAATCCAGATAACACCCAACGCAACCACCACCAGAGTGGCCATACGGCCCACTTTTACCAGGTGTTGCTCGGACGATTCGGGCTTAAAGCGCTTGTAAAAATCGATGGTGAACAGGGTCGCCGACGAATTAAACAGCGATGCCAGCGAGCTCATCAAGGCGGCAATCAGGCCCCCGATGACAATACCTTTAACACCGGCAGGCAGCAAGGTAGAAACCAGTGTGGCGAACGCTTGGTCCGGCGTATCCATTTGGATAATGCCTTTTTCGTTCAGGGCGAAGGCGATCATGCCCGGGAACAAAAAGATAAATACTGGCAGCAGCTTCAGATACCCGGCAAAAAAGGTACCGCGACGCGCCGCCTGAATGCCCTTGGCCGACAGCACACGCTGAACGATGTACTGATCGGTACACCAGTACCAAAAACCAATAATCATCGAGCCGAAAATAACGCCGGGCCAGGGGAAGTTCGGGTCAGAGGCGGGGCGGAACAGGCTCATTTTCTCGCCATTAATGCGCTCCAGTTCGGCAAAGCCGCCCAGCGCTTCCAGGCCGGTGACCAGAATAACCACCGAGCCAATAATCAGCACCGGCGTTTGAATCACCGAGGTCCAGAGAATGGCTTTCATGCCCCCTAGGACGGTGTAAATACCGGTAATCAGCACCAGGCCAATCGCCGCCACCCAGAAGAAGTCAAAGCCCCACAGGGTATCAATGCCTAGCACCGTCTGCAGCACCACGCCGCCCGCGTATACCGTCACCGACACTTTGGTCAGTACATAGCTGATTAGCGAGATAATAGAGAGGAAGGTGCGGCTAGAGGGACCGTAACGGCGCTCCAGAAACTCGGGCATGGTGTAAATTTTACTGGACCAGTAAAAGGGAACGAACATCCAACCCAGCAAAATAATAATAAACGACTGCAGCTCCCAGTGGGCCATGGCCATACCGGTTTGTGCCCCGGCGCCGGACAGCCCAACCAAGTGCTCCGAGCCGATGTTAGAGGCGAAAATCGATGAACCAATGACCAGCCAGCCGGCGTTGCGCCCGGCGAGAAAATAGTCCGCGGTATCGTTTTCTTTTTGCCGCATGCAGATACCTACAGTGACGGCGAGTACTAGGAAGAAAGCGCCTAGTACCCAATAGTCTAAAAGGGCGAATTCAATCATTATTTGTATTCCCTGCTATACATAATTATAAGACTTAGCACAGTGTGGACTTATTATACTATAATAGTTTGTGTGACTATAAGTCGGCGTGTCGGTGGCGCTGATAAATCGCACGACCGGCGCAATCATAGCAAAGCCGCGCTAAATCGTTAAGTTCTAGGGCTTTTTTTAGGCATTCTTTTTGTTTTTCGCCCTTTTATAGGGCGTTATTAAAGCGGCTATGTCGCTTTAAAGTAAGATAAATTGTTTTATATTTGTGGTTGACAGCAAAAACTTTGAGTATTAGCATTCAAATTGTAATACAAATAACGGCTCCACGAGGAGTGTAAACCTTATTTTTTCCGGCTGTCGGCCGGGTCCGTGTGTTTTGTATTCATTAATAATAATTTGGTGCGCATATGACTACGCGCCATACATAACGGAGAAAAGCTATGTTCAAGCGACGTTTGCTCAGTTCCTCAGTAGCCATGGTTGCTGCTCTGGGTTCCCTACAGGTTGCCGCACAAGATAACCAAGAAGACATGGATATGCTGCTCGAAGAAGTAGTCGTTACCGGTGTTCGTGCCAGCCTTAACAAAGCCATTGATATCAAGCGCGACTCCATGCAGGTGATGGACGCGATTATTGCCGAAGACATCGGCAAGCTGCCCGACAATAACGTTGTAGAATCCCTGCAGCGTGTGCCTGGTGTTCAGGTAACCGATCGCTCTGAAGGTGAGGTCAACACGGTAACCATTCGCGGTTTAACCGATGTAAGCACAACCGTTAACGGTCGTACTATTTTTACCGCTTCTGGCCGCTCTATGGCGCTAGCCGACTTACCTTCAACTTTGGTGTCGCGTATTGACGTGATTAAAAACCGTTCGGCGGGGCAGTTTGAAGAAGGCATTGCCGGTCAAATCGATGTTCACACCTTCCGTCCATTCGACTTTGATGGTTCTAAAGTATCTCTGGCGGCCCGCGCTGTCTACAACGAAGACTCGGAAGAGACAGATCCAATCCTGAGCGGTTTATTCAGCAACGTATGGGAAACCGGTGTGGGCGATTTCGGTGCCCTAGTTAACTTGTCGTATCAGGAAACCAACTTCCGAGGTCAGTCAGTGACACCGGGTGCTCAAGTACCCTTTATGACAGAAGATCCGCTGGAAGGCTTTGTACCGTTGCAGCGTATTTTCCCCGATACCGGCTTCTGGACCCCAGGTCTTGACAACGGCCTGCCCGATGAAGCGGGTTCCACCTTGAACATGAATGGCGTTGATCAAGAGTACTATCTGGCTCGCGACGCTATGTTCCAGTCTGACTTGCAGGGCGAGCGCGAGCGCACCGCAGCCAATATCTCGCTGCAGTTTGCGCCTAACGATTCGTCTACTTACACCTTCGAGTCTATGTACACCGGCTACCGCAACGATACTTTCAACTCGCTGCACTTCTCATTTGTTGACTGGTGGGGCGCGCTGGGTGAGCTGGGGCCGATTGAAGACACCTTCGAAGTCTACGAAGGCACCAACGTGATTAAAGAGCGTTCGGTCAAGTATCCGTTTACCTTCACCAGTGGCGACTATGCCACCAACGCCACCGACTCCTTTATGTCGGCCATTCGCGGCGAGTGGGATATTTCCGATAACCTGACTTTGGAATCTGAGCTGGTTTACCAGGACAGTGAGTTTGAAACCGAATTTATCGCCATGCGCGGTAATGGCGGTGGTCGCTATATTGTAAATGCAAATTACAGCGCCAACCCCTTTATTAACTTTGAAGACAATCCAGATACTGCGGATGTAAATGAAGGTGATCTGACCGACCTGACCCACTGGTCTATGGGTGAGCTTTATGACAATGGCGCTCGCCGCGAGGGCGAGGCGGTTACCTTTACCACCGATGGCGAATACTTGAATGAAGGTGGTTTGTTTCATACCTTTAACTTCGGTTTGCGCTACGACGATCACGATGCGGCAGAATACGGCCGTGATCAGGGTGGTATTACCTGTGATGCGGGCAACACCACTGGCGACGCTGCGAATTGTCAGTTTGCCTCTTACATCGACGAAGGCATTTCCTGGGTGAACGACAGCTTCATGGAGGGTGAATACGATGTGCCGCGCTCTTGGGCGACCCCTAATGGCGAATACCTGCTGGCTAATCGCGCTCAGTTCTTGAACTTGTACGGTTTGGATCCCTCTGATCCATTGATGGAGCAGTTCAACATTAACGAAGTAAACACCGCAGTCTACGCAACCGCGCAGTTTGAAACCGAGCTGGCTGGCATGCGCTTTGACGGTGAGATCGGTGGCCGCTACGTTAACGTGCAAACCGATACTGAGTTTGTTGACCAGCAAGATCAAACCCGTACCCAGGGCTCTACCGAAACCAGCGAATTTCTGCCCAGCTTGACAGCGCGCTGGCACTTCACCGAAGGCTTGCTGATGCGTTTCAACTATGGCGAAACCCTGCGTATGCCAGGTTACTTTGATCTGAACCCGACCATTACTTACTACGATGACATTACTGACATCGGTTATGGTACCGCCAGTGGCGGTAACGTGGACCTCGAACCCACCATGTCGCAGAACCTGGACTTGTCGCTCGAGTGGTACTTTGGTGATGCAAGCTCTGTTTATGTGACCGCATTCCAGCGCGATATCGAAGGCTTGGTGGTCGGTTTCCGTAACGTGGTAAACCGCGATATCGAGGGCTTCAATACCGATACGTTTGTCTTGTCGCAGCCTGATAATGCCTCTAACGGTAAGTTGTCTGGTATCGAGTTGGGTACCAGCTATTTCCCCGAGAACCTGCCGGGCTTACTGGATGGTTTTGGTATCCAGGCAGCGCTGACTTTGCTGGATTCCGAGCAGGATATTCCTCTGTTGGATGAAGAGGGTCAGGTAGAGGGCACTGAAACCACCGATATTATGGGTGTGTCGGATACCTCTTATAACATCACCTTGGTTTATGATCGTGAGGCGTTTGACGCTCGTTTGGCTTATGTGTGGCGTTCGGAGTTTTTCAACGCGAACTCCTCCGCGCAGTTTGCCAACCCCATGCCGATTTGGCGCGATGCGCAAAAATCGCTGGACTTCCAGCTTAACTACGACATTACCGATGACTTCACCGTCTCGTTCAATGCCGTTAACCTGACTGGCGAGCTGACCCACGAAAGCTATGGCAACAGCCCTTACCACCGTATGGGTAACTGGAAGATTGCCCGCACCTTCGGTTTGGGTGCTCGCTACTCTTTCTAATTCCACTAATGGGCTAGTGGATGCAGAAGTGAGCCCCTTCGGGGGTCCAACCGGCTAACGCCGGAAGCGCCTTCGGGCGCACAGGCAGAGCAATCTGCCTATGTATTACTTCACTCTGTGCTCTGTATTAGCGTGCGGTCGGCACGGGGTGTTGCGATACATGGTCTCTTCTTGTTTTGCCCCCTTTTTTAAGGGGGCTTTTTTGTATCTGGCGTTCGTGTCTGGCTCTTTTGACCCGCCGTTACCCTCCTCAATCATCCATTTCATACCTCGATAGAGTCTGTTATTTGATTCCAGATCGCCCGGAACTGGCTCTTTATCGGACATTTTCACTTGAATCTGGGCGCAAGAGTCGATACTTTTAGCCAACTTGTAATATTGAGTGACAGTTAATGGCCGTATTAGAGCGAAACAATAATTTATCTCAGCGCATGACTCAGCAACTGGGTCGGGCGATTGTCTGCGGGGACTATCAGCAGGGCGAAAGCCTGCCGACCGAAGCCGAATTGTGTGAAGAGTTTGGGGTAAGCCGCACCGCCGTGCGTGAGGCGGTAAAAATGCTATCCGCCAAGGGGTTGATCTCAAGCCGTCCGCGTCAGGGTATCCGCATTATGTCGGAAGAGGAGTGGAATATTTTCGACTCCGATCTGCTTAAGTGGTCCCTAGAAGGTAACCCCTCCATGAAAGTGCTGAAAGAGTTTCTGCAGATGCGCATCGCCATTGAGCCCGAAGCGGCGGCCCTGGCGGCGCGTTTTGCCCGCCCCGAGCGGAAGCAGGCCATTGGCGATGCTCTGGAGCGTATGCGGGTGGCTCAAGATAACTCGGAAAACGAGCTTGAGGCAGATATCGATTTCCACATCAGCATTCTCTACGCCAGCGAGAACCGCTTTTACATCCGTATGCGGGATTTCACTCGCACCGCACTTAACGTGAGTATTCGCCACACCAACGTGATTAAGGCGAACCCCGACGGGGTGATTGAAGACCACGCCAAGGTGTACCACGCGATTTGCAGCGGCAATGCCGAGCGCGCCAAAAACGCCATGTTTTTGCTGATCGATGAGGCTTTGGGCTTTATTGAGCAAGAGCTGGACAAGGCTGGGCAGTCTTAAAGCATACAAAGCCTCTCTATATACCCTATAATGCCGGATGAATTTACATTCCCCGGCATTATGGAGCCTATCTTTTGAGTAAACGCCAAGGTCCACCTTCCGACCCGTTTGCCGACCGCGAAGCGCAAAAATACGAAAACCCCATTCCCAGCCGCGAGCTGATTCTGGAGCTGCTGGATCGCCAGCCCGGTCCCTGCACCCATCCGCAAGTTGCCCAGTTACTCGAGTTGAGCGATGAAGACGATATTGAAGCTTTGCGCCGACGTTTAATCGCCATGGCCCGCGATGGCCAGCTGGTGAGTAACCGCCGCGGTGCTTTTGCGCCTATTGATTTGACCGAACTGGTGCGTGCCCGGGTTCAGGGCCACCGCGACGGCTTTGGTTTTGCCATTCCGGTGGAGGGCGGTGACGACATTTACCTGCACAACCGCCAGATGCGCAAAGTCTTTGACGGCGATGAAGTGCTGGTGCGCCTGCAGGGCGAAAATTACCGGGGTAAAGAAGAGGGCGCCATTGTCGAGGTATTGGCGCGCAACACTAAAACCCTGGCGGGGCGCTTTATTAAAGAAGATGGGGTACAGTTTTTAAGCCCCGAAAACGCCAAAATCACCCAGGACATCATGGTCGCTCAGGGTGATGAGCTGGGTGCCAATACCGGGCAGATTGTGGTGGTGGAAATCACCCGTCAACCGGAAAAACAGCGCCCCCCGCAGGGCCGCGTGATTCAGGTGCTGGGGGATCATATGGCCCCTGGAATGGAAATTGAGCTGGCGATTGAATCCCACGGCATTCCCAATCAGTGGAGCCACGCGGCGCTCAGCGAAGCCGAAGCTTTGCCCTCCGAAGTGGACGAGGCCCACAAAACTGGCCGGGTGGATCTGCGCGATCTGCCCTTTGTGACCATTGACGGTGAAGACGCCCGCGATTTTGACGATGCGGTCTTGTGTCAGCGCAAAAAAAGCGGCGGCTGGCGACTGTTTGTGGCCATTGCCGATGTCTCGCACTATGTGCGCCCCGGCACCGGTTTAAACGAAGACGCAGTGCGCCGGGCTACCAGCGTTTATTTTCCCGATCATGTGGTGCCCATGCTGCCGGAGAAAATCTCCAACGGCCTGTGCTCGCTGAACCCCCATGTAGACCGGCTGGT
This sequence comes from Gilvimarinus xylanilyticus, assembly GCF_024195295.1. GTDB lineage: Bacteria > Pseudomonadota > Gammaproteobacteria > Pseudomonadales > Cellvibrionaceae > Gilvimarinus > Gilvimarinus xylanilyticus. Next base: position 62,916 of record NZ_JAMFTH010000001.1, read on the forward strand.
TATGGTGTGCGAGATGACCGTCTCGGCCGCCGGGCAGGTCAGTGGTTACAAATTCTACGAGGGGATTATTCACTCCCACGCGCGCTTAACCTACAACCAGGTGGGGGCGGCTTTGGCTGGCGATGAAGCGGTGCGCGAAGAGCTGGCCGATCGCTTAAACGAGCTGGAAAACCTGAACGAGCTATACAAAAGCCTGCGCGAGGCGCGCACCGAGCGCGGCGCGATTGACTTTGAAACCGTCGAGACGCGTATTGTCTTTAACGATGAGCGCAAAATTGACGAGATTGTGCCTGTGCGGCGCAATGATGCCCACAAAATTATCGAAGAGTGCATGCTGTGCGCCAATGTATCGGCAGCGCGCTTTTTGGAAAAGCACAAAATCACCTCGCTGTACCGGGTTCACCAGGGGCCTACCGCCGAAAAACTGGAAAATCTGCGCGAATTTCTCGCAGAGTTAGGTCTGGGCCTGGGCGGTGGGGACGAGCCCACCTCGGCGGATTATCAGGTGCTGATGGAGGCAATCAGCAATCGCGGCGACGCCAATATGATTCAAACCGTGATGTTGCGCAGCTTGCGCCAGGCGGTTTATCAAGTGGAAAACGACGGTCACTTTGGACTGGGTTACGATGCCTACACCCATTTTACCTCGCCCATTCGCCGCTATCCGGATTTGATTGTGCATCGCGCGATTCGCTCGGTGGTGCGCTCCGACCAGCCCTCGTCTCATGTGGAGCGGGTAGAGGGTGTGGCGCCGATTCCGCAGGATAAAATTTACCCCTACAGTGTGGCCGACATGATTTCTCTGGGCGAGCATTCGTCCATGGCCGAGCGCCGCGCCGATGAAGCCTCTCGCGATGTTGTCAGTTGGCTTAAGTGTGAGTACCTGCAGGATAAAGTGGGCGACGTTTTCGACGGTGTGGTCAGCTCGGTGACCGGCTTTGGTTTGTTTGTCGAGCTGGTGGATATTTATGTGGATGGCCTGGTGCATATCACCGCCTTGCCGCAGGACTACTACCGCTTTGATCCGGCCAAGCACCGCTTAGTGGGTGATCGCACCCGGCAGGTGTTCGGTCTGGGCGACGAGCTTAAAGTGCGCGTCGTGCGGGTGAGCCTGGATGAGCGCAAAATTGACTTTGAACTGGAAAGTGTCACCAGTAAACGTCGCAGCGCGGCTAAAAATTCCGGCGGTGGCAAGAATGCCGGTGGCGGTAAAAAATCTGGCGGGGGTAAAAAACCTGGTGGTAAAACCAAGGGCAAGCAGGGCAGTCGCGGTGGCAAAAGCTCGGGCGGCAAAAAGGCCTCGTCTAACCCGCGTGCCAACCAGAGACCGGCCGATCCTTCTAAGCCCAGAAAACCGCGCAAGAGGAAACCCAAGCATGGCTCTAAAACCGACGCGCAAGTTCGTCGCTCGTCGCAAGATTCGGCAGTTCGATCGTCGCAAGCACAGTCAGAGACGAAGAGCCGATCTGTATTTGCGCAGGCAGCAGCTGGTTTTAAGAAGGCGCTGGCGCGCTTTAAAAAGAGACCTCCGCAGGACTAACGCCATGTTGTTTTGGTGCGATAAATACGCCGGCGGCGCGCCCGAGCCCGAACAGGAAAGCAAAAGAGAACAATTGTGAGTAAAAATGACATTCTCTACGGTCTGCACGCCGTGCAGGCGGTGTTAAAAAGCGCCCCGCAGCGGGTGCTGACCCTTATGGTCTTGCAGGGCCGTGCCGATCAGCGGCTGCAAAAAATTCTGCAGCTGGCAAAGCAAAACGGCATTTCGGTGCAGGAGGCCTCGCGCAAAAAAATGGACGCTCTGGCGGGGGATGCCAATCATCAGGGAGTCATTGCTCAGGCCCGCCCCGGCAAAAATTACGATGAGGCCTATTTATACGATTTGCTGGATGGTATCGAGCACGCGCCTTTTTTGTTGGTTCTCGATGGCGTGACCGACCCCCACAATCTGGGCGCCTGTATGCGCTCGGCCGATGCCGCGGGAGTGGACGCGGTGATCGCCCCCAAAGACAATTCCGCCGGGCTAAGCCCGGTCGCGCGTAAAGTGGCCTGTGGTGCGGCCGAAGTGGTGCCCTTTATTCCGGTTACTAACTTGGCGCGCACCCTGGAAAAGTTAAAAGCCCGGGGCGTATGGGTAAAAGGCGCCGCCGGTGAAGCCACCGAGACGCTTTACACCACTGAGTTGACTGGGCCGGTGGCGCTGGTTATGGGCGCCGAAGGGGAGGGGTTGCGACGTCTGACCCGCGAAACCTGCGACAGTCTACTTAAAATTCCTATGGCGGGCACCGTCAGCAGTCTGAATGTGTCGGTCGCGACCGGTATTTGTCTGTTTGAAGCATTGCGCCAGCGCAGCTGACGCAGTGTATCTGCGCTAGGTTCTTACGCTGCTGCCCGTGGGGCGCTCGGCGACGGTGGCTTCCAGCTCTAGTTGTTCCGGGCTGTCGTTTAGCCTCGGGCGCAGCACACGCATACTCACCTCGGTGCCGGGGTCTAAATCCGCTACTTCATTCAGGCCCTGGCGCTCGGTGCCAATGGGTTGGCCGTTAATGTGGGTGAGAATATCGCCGCGCCGAATCCCGGCTATATCTGCCGGCTGGTTAATGCTTACCTCGGTCACCAGCACACCCGCCGCAGTGGTAATACCCAACTCCAGCATTTGCGCCTGGCTCAGGCGCTCAACGGTTAATCCAAGCCAGCCGCGTACCACCCGGCCGTATTTGATAATATCGTTCAGCGAATCCATGGCATCGTCCACCGGCAGCGCAAAGCCGATGCCCACCGTGTCGAAAATAATGGCGGCGTTAATACCCAGCAAATTGCCCTGGGTATCGATTAAGGCGCCGCCGGAGTTGCCGGGGTTAATGGCGGCGTCGGTCTGTATATAGTTTTCGTAAACGCTCAGTCCCAGGCCATAACGGCTAAGGGCGCTGACAATACCCTGGGTAACCGTCTGTCCCACCCCAAAGGGGTTGCCAATGGCGAGTACCACATCGCCCACCCGCACGCTGTTAGGGTCGCCCAGATTAATCGCGGTCAGGTTATCCAGCTCGATTTTTAACACTGCCAAATCGCTTTCGGGGTCATTGCCAATAAAGGTGGCGCCGGCGCGGCGGCCGTCGTGCAGTAGCACCAGTATTTCATCGGCGCCGTCAATCACATGATTGTTGGTGAGCAGGTAGCCCTCCTCGCTCACAATAACCCCTGAGCCCAGTGCCGACTGAACCCGCTTTTGCTGGTTGGGATTGCGGAACAGATGCTCGTACATGGGGTGGTCTGCCAGTGGGTGGCGACGGGTTTCGATGACTTTGCGCGAATAAATGTTTACCACCGAGTTGGCGGCGCGGTCGACCGCATCGGCGTAGCTGGCCGTTTGTCCACTGGCCTTGTGGCTGATGGTCGGGACGCGGGCCTCACCGTTGGGGAGTAGCTCGGGGTAAAGGGCGAATACAACAAAGGCGATAAAAAGCCCGGCCGCTACGGGCCAGGCTAAAAACTTAAACAGACGAACAGCGAGGGGCATGCGAGCTCCGGCAGTGAGAGAAATTAAGAGCGGCTTTCGGGCTCTGCCGCTTCGCTGTGACTATGACTATCGTCAAAGCCATATTCCTCACTCAGTGTGCCTTTGCTGCCCTCGCGCTTGGGGGCCCAGTCGCGCGGCGCCTCTACGCCCGATTGCTCCAGCTCTTCGCCCCGCGATTCGCCGGGTAGCTGGTGTTTGGCGTCGGCCAGCAGCTGGCGGCTTATTTCGGGGGTGCTGAGCTTCAAAGCGCTGGCAGCCAGGTGCTCGTGCATATCGCGGTAGCTGTCGTTTAAGCTGTTAACCAGCTCGGTGGTGCGCGCAAAGTGCTCGGTGACATCGCGCTGATAATTATCCAGTGCCTGCTCTGCTTCTTGCAGACGCTTCTGCACGTCGGCATTGCGGCCGCCGCCCTGGCTACCGCGGGATAGTACATAGCCGATGGCGCAACCGACCAACAGGGCGACCAAGGCGCTGACGATAACCGTAATCAGTGAATACACAAAACTCTCCTTCCAAAAGTAGAACGCTCTGGGGTTGGTCTGTGCCAACCATAGTGCCAAAAGACTCTAAACGGTATTATACGGTTTTTTGTTCTGTAAAGAGAGGTGTGGGCGCAAGTTGCTGCACCCAGCTTCATAAATAAAGGTTCACCATGACTGATGTATTTGCCCAAAAAGGAAAGTTTACCCTGGACGGCCCCGCCGGTCGTCTTGAGGTGGCCGCCAGCGCGGGCGACGCGAACGGCCCCTACAGGGGGCGCAACCTGTGTGCGGTTGTCGCTCACCCGCACCCACTGCACGGCGGCACAATGGACAACAAGGTGGTGACAACCCTGCAGCGGTGTTATCGCGATCTGGGGGTAGACAGTTTGCGGTTTAATTTTCGCGGCGTGGGGGCGAGCGAGGGGGAGCACGATCACGCCGTGGGCGAGGTGGATGATATGTTAGCGGTGCTTCGCGCCGCCGAAGCGGCCAGGCCGGGCGCGGAGTTTCTGGTTGCCGGTTTTTCTTTTGGCTCGTCGGTGGCCGCCCGCGCCAGCTACCACGTTAATGCCGCCCATTTGTGTTTGGTGGCGCCGCCCATACCTCGCTACGACTTTGATCGCGAGGGACAATTTAACGCACCGCTCACCGTGCTTCAGGGCGAGAGGGACGAGCGCGTTGAAGCCCAGGCAGTAAAGACTTGGTCTGAGTCACTGCGCGGGGTGGTCCGCTATCACGCCTTTGCCGACACCGGGCACTTTTTTCACGGCCAGCTGGTGGCATTAAAAGAGACGCTTAGCGCTGATCTGCAGCGGCTGTTGCCGCCGGAGGGTGGCGCGTGAGCGAGACACTCTCTCCCCGAGCACGATATCAGGCCGACCTGCAGCGCGAGGGCTTTCGTCGCGATGAGTCTCAGGCTCAGGCGGTAGAGGCGCTGCAGCAGCTTTACGAAGCTCTGCTAAAGCCCGCCCCCAGGCCCGGCCTGTGGGACCGGTTGCGCGGGCGGACTGAGGTGCCGCCCGTGCGCGGCCTGTATTTTTGGGGCGGAGTAGGGCGCGGTAAAACTTATCTGATGGATAACTTTTACGAAAGCCTGCCATTCGATCACAAAATGCGCGTGCATTTTCACCGCTTTATGCGTCGTGTGCACCGCGAGTTAAAAGCACGGGCAGGGCAAAAGAACCCCCTGGAGCAGGTGGCCGATACCATTGCCGATGAGGCTCGAGTGATCTGCTTTGATGAGTTTTTCGTCAGTGATATCACCGACGCCATGATCCTGGCGGGACTGCTCGATGGCTTGTTTCGACGCGGCGTTACCCTGGTGGCGACCTCCAATATTGAGCCTGCGGGGCTATATAAAGACGGCTTACAGCGGGTTCGCTTTTTGCCCGCCATTGATCTGCTGCAAAAACACACCAAAGTGATCAATGTCGATGGTGGTGTGGATTACCGTCTGCGCGCCCTGGAGCAGGCCGAGCTTTATTACACCCCCCTGGGCGAGGCCGCGGAGCAGGGGCTTGCCCGCGCCTACGACAGCTTGGCCCCGGCCGGTGCGCATAAGCGCGCCGATATTAAATTAGAGGTGGAGGGGCGTCCCATTAAAGCCAGGTTTGTCGCCGACGATATCGCCTGGTTCGATTTTGCCGAGCTGTGCGACGGGCCGCGTTCGCAAAATGACTATATTGAGCTGGCGCGGGAGTTTCATTCGGTGATTGTCTCGGATGTGCCGCAGCTGGGGGGCGATAAAGACGATCAGGCGCGCCGCTTTATCAATCTGGTGGATGAGTTTTACGATCGCCATGTAAAGCTGGTAGTCTCGGCGGCCGAACCTTTGACCCGTTTGTACGGCGGCGGGCGCTTGGGGTTTGAATTTGAGCGCACCGCCAGCCGCTTGTTGGAGATGCGCAGTCGCGAGTATCTGGCCCGGCCCCACAGGCCTTAAAAGTCGCACCGATATTCTGTGGTGAAAAAGATAGAAAAAAGCCTAAAAAGAGCTTGAAAAGGTGTCGGTGCTTATGTAGTATTCGCGCTCTTTTGTGGGAAGCACCACCTAGTAGGCAGGTATAACATGAAGACATATAGTGCTAAAGCAGAATCGGTCGTTCGCGATTGGTTCGTCATCGATGCAGAAGGTAAGACTCTGGGCCGTATGGCTACCGAGATCGCTACTCGTCTGCGCGGAAAGCACAAACCTGAGTACACCCCGCATGTTGACACCGGTGACTACATCGTAGTCATTAACGCAGAGAAAGTTGCTGTGACCGGTAAAAAAGCGACTGACAAGATGTACTATCGTCACACTGGTTACATCGGTGGCATCAAGTCAATGAGCTTTGAGAAGCTGATCGAAAAGGCCCCAGAGCGCGTTATTCAGAGTGCTGTAAAAGGCATGCTGCCGCGTGGTCCGCTCGGTCGAGCTATGTTCAACAAGCTGAAAGTGTACGCAGGTAGTGAGCATCCGCACACTGCTCAGCAGCCGCAAGAACTTAACATCTAAACGGAAAGCTGATTATGGCAGTTACTCAATATTACGGTACCGGCCGTCGTAAGACCTCGACCGCTCGAGTGTTCATTACACCCGGCACAGGTACAATCACCATTAATGGTCGTCCGCTGGATCAGTATTTCGGTCGCGAAGTTGCGCAGATGGTTGTGCGTCAGCCGCTGCAGACCGCCGATCTGACGGAAAAGTTCGACGTTAAAGCCACTGTCGCCGGCGGCGGTAGTTTTGGTCAGGCGGGCGCTATTCGCCACGGTCTGACTCGCGCTTTGATTGAATACGACGAAACTCTGCGTCAGCCGCTGCGTGCCGAGGGTTATGTAACCCGCGATTCGCGCGAAGTTGAGCGTAAGAAAGTCGGTCTGCGCAAAGCTCGCAAAAAGCCACAGTTCTCCAAGCGTTAATTGGGTTTTTTGCTGCTGTGCAGCACAGATGCGGAAAAGCGTCCCGGGCTTTGCCTGGGGCGCTTTTTTCGTATTTGCCTATCGCATAGTTGTTAGATCTATTTGTCCGAGTTTCTCGCCAGCCCTTACCGGGCGCGGCCTTGCGCGCTTTTCCTTGTAACGGGCGCGCATATTCATTAAGATTGAGCAATTTTTTAAGACAATAAGATCTATCTAAATCTTTGAAAATCAGTGATTTTTAGCCGTCGATGCTGTTAGGGGAGAAGTCGTCATGAGCGATGACGTTGTCAACAAAACACGCCGCCGTGTACTCACCGGCGCCACAAGTGTAGTGGGCGCTATTGGTGCAGTGGGCGTTGCGGTCCCGTTTGTCGGGTCCTGGAATCCGAGTGCCAAGGCGAAAGCCGCCGGTGCACCGGTGCAGGTGAATATCAGTAAAATTGAACCGGGTGCCATGATTACCGTCGAGTGGCGCGGCAAGCCCGTGTATATCGTGCGCCGCACCGAAGAGGCCCTCGAGAACCTCACTAAAACCGACGACTTGGTGCGCGACCCCAATTCCGAAGAGCCCCAACAGCCTCCCTACGCTCAAAACCACGCCCGCTCGATTAAGCCAGAGGTATTGGTTTTGCTGGGTTTGTGTACCCACCTGGGCTGCGCGCCTATGTTTCGACCTGAGGTCGGCGCTGCCGATTTAGGCGGAGATAACTGGCAGGGTGGTTTTTTCTGCCCCTGTCACGGTTCTAAGTTCGATTTGGCCGGCCGCGTTTTCAAAGGTGTGCCCGCGCCCATTAACTTGCAAGTGCCGCCCCATAGGTACGACAGCGACTCTGTGTTAACCATCGGCGTGGATCAGGAGGCATAAGCATGAGCAAGTTAAAAGGTCTATGGAATTGGGTTGATGCCCGCCTGCCGGTACAGCGCGCCTGGGATACCCACATGGGTAAGTACTACGCGCCCAAAAACTTTAACTTTTGGTATTTCTTCGGGGTTTTGTCGATTCTGGTGCTGGTTAACCAGCTGCTGACCGGTATCTGGCTGACCATGAATTACACGCCCAGCGCCGAAGAGGCCTTCGCCTCGGTCGAGTACATCATGCGCGATGTCGATTACGGCTGGATTTTGCGCTATATGCACTCCACGGGTGCCTCCGCCTTTTTTGTGGTGGTTTACCTGCATATGTTCCGCGGCTTGATGTACGGCTCTTATAAGGCGCCTCGCGAGCTGGTGTGGATTTTCGGTATGACCATCTACCTGGTACTCATGGCCGAAGCCTTTATGGGCTATGTACTGCCTTGGGGCCAAATGTCTTACTGGGGCGCTCAGGTGATTGTGTCGCTTGCCGGAGCGATTCCGGTCATTGGCGATGCACTGGTAGAGTGGGTGCGCGGTGACTATCTGATTTCGGGGATTACCCTGAACCGTTTCTTTGCTCTGCACGTGGTGGCACTGCCCATTGTGCTGTTGGGCTTGGTGGTGCTGCACCTGTTGGCACTGCACGAAGTGGGTTCTAACAACCCGGACGGTGTAGAGATCAAGAAAAACAAAGACGAAAACGGTGTGCCTAAAGACGGTGTGGCTTTCCACCCCTTCTACACCGTGCACGACTTGGTGGGCGTTTCTGTCTTCTTGTTTGTGTTCTGCTTTGTGCTTTTCTTTATGCCGGAGATGGGCGGTTTCTTCCTGGAGTACGCCAACTTTGAAGAAGCGAATAATCTGAAGACCCCCGAGCATATTGCACCTGTTTGGTACTTCACGCCTTTCTACGCGATTCTGCGCGCAGTGACTTTTGATATTGGGCCTTTGAGTTCCAAGTTCCTGGGTCTGATTGCCATGGGCGCGGCGATTGCCATCTTGTTCGTGCTGCCCTGGCTGGATAAGAGCCCGGTTAAGTCTATGCGCTACAAGGGCAACATCAGCCGTATTGCACTGATAGTATTTGCCGCCGCGTTTGTGATTCTGGGTTACTTGGGTGTGAAGGCGCCGACTCCCGGTCGTACGATTTTGTCGCAAGTTTGTACCATTTTGTACTTTGCCTACTTTATCGCGATGCCTTTCTGGACCAAGCGCGAGAAGACTCTGCCCGAGCCCGAGCGCGTGAAAATGAAAGGCTTGCCGGCGCATCTGACGCTGGGCGGTTTTGCGCTGTTTATCCTGCTGGTGGTTGTGCCCATTAAAGCAGTGGGCGCCGAGAGTCACTTTGCCTGTGGCTCTATCCCCTGCGACACCATGGAGCCGGACCTGGAAAACAAGGCGTCGCTGCAGCGCGGGGCCAAGTATTTCGTCAACTACTGCATGGGTTGTCACTCGGCCAAGTTTTCCCGCTATGGCCGCGTGGCCGATGATCTGGGTATTCCTGACGATGTGATGATGGACAACTTGGTGTTTGGCGATCGTCGTATCGGCGATTTGATGGAAAACGCCATGACCAAAGAGCAGGGCAAAAAGTGGTTTGGTGCCGCGCCGCCGGACCTGACTCTGGTAGCCCGCTCTCGCTCACCCGAGTGGTTGTACACCTACCTGCGCAATTTCTATAAAGATGAGTCGCGCCCTCTGGGGGTTAACAACCGCGTGTTTGCCAATGTGGGTATGCCCCATGTGATGATGGAGCTGCAGGGGCTGCACGAGTGTGGTGCCGGCCCCAAGCTGGACAGCCACGGCAACGCCGAGCGCGACAACCTGGGTAACCTGGTGATGGACGAGCACTGTGGTGGCCTGGTGGAAGGTGATATCAAGGGCAGCATGAGCGAGGAAGAATTCGATCGCGCTATCTACGACCTGGTGAACTTTTTAGAGTATGTGGCCGAGCCTTCACAGCTGGATCGCAAGCGCATCGGTGTGTTTGTTCTGCTGTTTTTGAGTGTACTGTTCGTCTTTACCTACCTATTAAACCGTGAGTACTGGAAAGGTATTCACTGATTTTAGAGCGGGCTATGGCCCGCTCCCATCAAACGATAAATACTGAGGTGACTAATGGGTGTTGTGACTAAGCGCTCATCCATGATTTTTTATTCAGATCCCACGGATCACTATAGCCATCGGGTACGCATTGTATTAGCTGAAAAAGGTGTTTCAGTGGATATGATCGAGGGGAATGCGGTTAGCAAACCTCGCGAGCTCGCCGATTTAAACCCCTACAATACCCTGCCCACCCTGGTGGACCGGGACTTGTCTCTGTACGAGTCAAAAGTGATTATGGAGTATCTGGATGAGCGTTTTCCTCATCCACCGCTGCTGCCGGTTTATCCGGTGGCGCGAGCCCAAAGTCGCCTGTGGATGTACCGCCTGGAGCGTGACTGGGCGCCCCTGGTAGACACTATTGTGCAAGACAAAGACGATGAAAGTGTTGCCCATGCGCGCAAAGAGCTCAAAGACAGCCTGCTCACCATTGCGCCTATCTTTGCCGAAATGCCATTTTTTATGAGCGAAGAGTTTACGATTGTCGATTGCTGTTTAGGGCCCATTTTGTGGCGCCTGAATGATCTGGGCATTGAATTGCCCAACACCCGTCCCAGCCAGCCTCTTAAACAGTATATGGAGAGGCTGTTCTCCCGCGATTCTTTCCAGCAAAGTCTGACCGAGTCAGAGCGGGAAATGAATTAAAGCTCGGGGCCGTTGGCCCCGTTTTTCTCTTTTCATTTGTCCGGAGCCCGACTATGTCCATGAGCTCAAGCCGCCCCTATATGATTCGCGCACTCTACGAGTGGATTGTAGATAATGCCTGCACCCCTTATATGCTGGTGAACGCCAAGGCTACCGGGGTTGAGGTGCCACAGCAGCATGTCAACAAAGAAGGCCAGATTGTGCTCAATATCTCCCCCATCTCAGTGGTGGATCTGGATTTGGGCCTGGAGGCAATTACCTTTAACGCTCGCTTTGGCGGTGTGCCACAGGATCTGTTTGTACCTACCTATGCGGTGATGGGGATCTACGCCCGGGAAAATGGTCAGGGTATGGTGTTTGAATCTGAGCCTGAGCCGGAACCGCCGACTCCTCCAGAGCCGAGTAAACCTGAGGGGTCTGAGGAGAAACGACCCAGCTTGCGAGTGGTTAAGTAACGGGTTGTTACCCCTTGTCTTGCTATATTTCGCTGAGCATTTAGTGATCAGCTTAATATAGCAATTACTTCTTTGTTGCCCAGGCGGCGCAGTTGTTATCTTAAACCTACACATTCCTGAATAATAAAAATCAGTTGTAGGAGACGTAAGATGGCGATGTTGCAGCATACCTTTGGGATTTTCACCAACCCGGATCGCGAATGGCAGCGCATTCGTAACGAAGAGCAAAGCTTTTTCAAAGTTTATTGGACGCATGTGCCTCTGCTGGCTTTGATTCCTGTGGTTTGCGCCTATTTTGGCGTTACGCAGCAGGGGTGGAGTATTGGCAGCGGCGGTATCGTCAAGCTGACCGCCGACAGTGCCCTGATTCTCTGCGCTTTTGCTTACCTGGCTCAGTTGGCGGCGGTCTATGTTCTGGGGGAGTACATTAACTGGATGAGTCACAGTTTTGGCGTCACCGATGCTGCCTCTAAACGCCACTACGAAGGGACTGCACTCGCGGTGTATTCAGCCACCCCAATGATGTTGGCGGGCGTGGTCTTGCTCTATCCCGAGCTATGGCTGGTGGCCGGAGTCTTTATTTTGGCGGCCTGCTACTCTATTTACCTGATTTATGAGGGCATTCCTATTTTGATGAATATCCCCAAAGAGCGCGGATTCGTCTATGCCAGCTCGGTCATTACCGTGGGTCTGGTACTGGCGGTGGTGGTGATGGTGGCCACCGTGATTGTCTGGGGTACGGGAATGGGGCCTGTGTACGTGAGCTAATTCCTTTGGAAAGAATGATCAAAAGCGGCCTCAGTGCCGCTTTTTTTATGTCTGCTTAAAGAGCCTAAAAGCAATATGTATTTTTTGTGACAATTTCCTTACAGGTTGTCATATAACTGTCATATAGGCTCGATAGAGTGCGCCCGAGTTAAAAATTTTGCGACATAACTTACCGAGGAGCGCTCCATGAAAGCCAGCAAAATTATCCGTGGTCTGGCTCTGGCCAGTTCGCTGCTGTGCAGCACGGCCTTTGCCGATGTCGACCCCAATCTTGCCGAATACGAGGCCGTCTCGGGCGTATCCGGCAACGTAAACAGCATCGGTTCCGATACCCTGAACAACCTGATGACGCTGTGGGCCGAAGAGTTCGCTAAGTATTACCCCAACGTCAATATTCAGATTCAGGGGGCAGGTTCCTCTACCGCTCCACCGGCTCTGACCGAGGGCACCGCCAACTTCGGCCCGATGAGCCGCGAGATGAAGGCCTCGGAAATCCGCGCTTTTGAAGCTCACTATGGTTACAAGCCCACTGCTGTCCCGGTAGCAATTGATGTGGTGGCGGTTTACGTCAATAAAGATAACCCCATTGAAGGCATGACTATGGCCGAAGTGGATGCAGTCTTTTCCGCAACCCGCCGTTGTGGTTACGGTGAAGATATCACCCGCTGGGGTCAGCTGGGTTTAGATGGCGCCTGGGATAACCGCGACTTCACCATTTACAGCCGCAACGCGGTATCCGGTACCTACGGTTTCTTTAAAGACGTCGCCCTGTGTGGCGGCGACTATAAAGCCAGCATTAACGAGCAGCCGGGTTCGGCCTCAGTGGTCCAGGGCGTGAGTGAATCGGTAAACGGTATCGGTTACTCAGGTATCGGCTATGTGACTTCCAGCGTGCGTGCCTTGCCCTTGGCCGCTGAAGAAGGTCAGCCCTATGCCCCGGCCGATGCCGAGCACGCCGCCGATGGCAGCTACCCCATGGCGCGCTTTCTCTATGTCTACATCAACAAGCATCCCAACCGTCCGCTGGACCCCATGCAGGCCGAGTTCCTGAAAATGGTGATTTCCAAGCAGGGTCAAGAGGTCGTGGTTCGCGATGGGTATATTCCTCTGCCCGCCAAAGTCGCCGAGCGCGTGACCAACGAACTGGGTCTATAGCCCGGGCTACGACGGTCGGCGTTAGCCGACCATCGCAATCTACCGCCTTTAGTCTCGCTGTTGCCCCTTTGGCTGTGGGCGAGGCTCCAGGCGCGCAAATGCTTTAATTTATTTATCGGGATTAACTGGTAATGAGTGACACTACTTCCGCTGAACAGGCGGGCGCAAGCCTGATGCCCAACGCTCGTGAAAGGGCGCGGTTACGCAATCTACGGCGTGTTAAGGACCGTCTCTCACACTGGGGGGTGGCAACGGCCGGCCTGGCGGTGGTGGGTGCCCTGGGGCTTATCTTTTTCTATTTGTTCTCTGAAGTCGCCCCATTGTTAAAAGATGCCGACGTGGACCTGGCCGAGTCCTACCCGCTGACCGCTACCGGTGTCCAGACGCCCGCTGTTAAGCATTTAGTGCTCGAACGTTACGAGGAACTGGGCGCGACCATAACCCCTGAAGGTGTCAGCTTTTTTGCGGCCGACAGTGGTGAGCCCACAGTTAATTTTCCTATTCAGGGGCCCAGTGCCGATAATTTAACGGCCTTTGCCGCCGGGGTCCCCGCCGATGGGGTTTTGGCGTTTGGTGATGGCAAGGGCCAAGTGTCCCTGGCCCAGCTGAATTACCGCTTAAGCTATCCCAATGATCAACGTGAGATTACTCCCGAGGTGCTCTATCCCTTGGGAGAAACGCCTCTGCAGATCGATGAACAGGGCCGTAGCCTGACTCATCTTGCGGCTCAGGCTACGTCTAAGGGTTATGTGCTGGCAGCGGTTACCCAGGATAATCGCCTATTGCTGGGACGCTATAGCAGTCGCGAAAACCTGATGACCGGCGAAGTGATTACCACAGGCTCGGTTGAGCAATTGCCCGCCTTACCAGGTGGTGCCCAGGCTGAATTTGTTCAGGTCGATCAGACCGTGCAGCATTTGTTGGTTGCCGATGATCAGAGCCAGTTGCATTTGTACGATATCTCCAACAGTAATTCCGCCAAGCTGACGGAGACGGTGAATACCGAGCGAGGTCAGGTTACGGCGCTGGAATTTCTGGTGGGCACAGGCTCGGTCGTAGTGGGTACTGATTCCGGCAGCGTCAGCCAGTGGCTGCTGGTGCGCGATGCGGACAATATCTATCACATAGAGCCGGTGCGTGATTTTGAATCCTTGCCCGCCTCGGTCACGACGATTGCCCCGGAATACGCCCGTCGCGGTTTCTGGGTAGGTGATGCCGAAGGCAGTGTTGGCGTTTATCACGGCACTGCATCTCAGACTTTGATGATTGAGCAGGTGGCCGACTCGGCGATTGAGCAGATCGCGATCTCACCGATTAACCGCAAAATGTTGGTGCTGGATAATTCGGGCGCCGTCCAGGTCATGGATGTATGGAACGAACACCCCGAGGTGTCGTTTAGCTCGCTCTGGCAGAAGGTGTGGTACGAGGGACGCGAAGGGCCCGAGTATGTGTGGCAGGCCTCGTCGGGCGGCGACGGTTTTGAATCCAAAATGAGTTTGGTGCCTCTATCGCTGGGCACGCTCAAGGCGGCGCTGTTCGCCATGCTGTTTGCCATTCCGCTGGGCATTATGGGCGCACTCTATACCGCCTATTTTATGACCCCCAAAATGCGCGGCCTGGTCAAGCCCACAATTGAAATTATGGAAGCGCTGCCCACGGTAATTCTGGGTTTCTTGGCGGGTCTGTGGCTCGCGCCGTTTCTGGAAAATCACCTGCCTGCCATTTTTAGCGTTCTGATTTTAATGCCGCTGATGATGGTAGTGGTGGGTTTCGCCTGGTCGCGTTTGCCCCAGAGTATTCGCACCAGTGTCCCCGAGGGTTGGGAAGCGGCCATTTTGATTGTGCCGGTGTTGCTGACAGGGTGGTTCTGTGTGGCCATGAGCCCTCATATGGAAGTGTGGTTCTTCTCGGGCAGTATGCGTCAGTGGTTTACCGATAATGGCATTAATTACGATCAGCGCAACGCTTTAGTGGTGGGTATCGCCATGGGCTTTGCGGTGATTCCCACCATCTTTTCCATTGCCGAAGACGCCATCTTTAACGTGCCGCGTCACCTCAGTCAGGGGTCATTGGCCCTGGGGGCGACCCGCTGGCAGACCGTGGTTGGGGTGGTGTTGCCCACCGCCAGCCCGGGTATTTTCTCGGCTGTGATGATGGGTTTTGGTCGCGCTGTGGGCGAAACCATGATCGTGCTGATGGCGACCGGTAACAGCCCTGTGGTGAATTTCAATATCTTTGAGGGTATGCGGACTCTGTCGGCCAATATTGCCGTGGAGCTGCCAGAGACGGCGGTCGCCAGTACCCACTTTAGGGTGTTGTTCCTGGCGGCGTTGGTGCTCCTGGCGCTGACCTTTATCGTCAATACCTGCGCGGAAATTATTCGTCAGCGCCTGCGTAAACGTTACAGCAACCTATAAACCCGGAGACGACACAGAATGAAAACTTGGTTAAAAAGTGGCGCCCCCTGGATCTGGCTCAACGGTGGAGCTGTGGCCCTGTGTGTGGTGATGGTTGTGGGCCTGATTGGCTTGATTGCGGTACGCGGTTTCGGCCATTTCTGGCCCGCCGATGTCCTGCAGACCACCATTGTCGATAAAAGCGGTGAGCAGCATGTGATTTTGGGCGAGCGTGTGCGCTCGGAAACCATTCCCGCCGCTGTGGCCCGCGATGGCGGCTACAGTCTGCCCGAGGATGTCGAGCTGGTGACCCGCTATTTGATTAAACAGGGCAACCGTGATGTCAGCGGGCGGGACTTTAACTGGTATATGGAAACCGGTATGGCGGACTGGGAATACCCGGAAAACGCCATGGTCATCGAGCGTCGCGAGTGGGGCGGCTTTTACGGCTTTCCGGTAGCGCTGGAGCAAGAGGGCGAGGTGCTGTTCAATAGTTCTGAAGAAGGCTTCTGGCAGGCTTTGGACGAGGCCGTTGAGCGCAGTGTTGAGCTTCACGATGAAATTACCCATATCGAGAAAGTCGATATTGGCCGCATCAACCACGAGCTGGAGCGTATCCGTCTGGAGCGTCGCCGCATGGAGCTGGATGGGGCCGATGCCTCTGCTCTGGCTGAGGCCGATGCCGAGTTCAGTGCCCGTAAGGCCGAGCTGGACGCGCAATACCGCCAGGTAAAGGCTGAGCGCGATGAGCTGTACCATCAGCTCGAGCGCGACACACTGGTGGCCGAAGTGGCCTCCGGTACTCAGGTGAATATTCCGCTGCACAATATTGTGCGGGTGACCCGCCCCAATGCGATGGGGGTAGTGGGCAAAATGGGACAGTACCTGGAGCGCTTTTGGGAGTTCCTGACCGACGAGCCCCGCGAGGCCAACACCGAAGGGGGTATTTTCCCGGCCATTTTCGGCACTATCACCATGGTGTTGGTAATGTCGATTATCGTCACACCCTTTGGCGTTTTGGCGGCGATTTACCTGCGTGAATACGCCAAGCAGGGGCCGGTACTGCGTTTAATCCGTATTTCGGTCTACAACCTGGCCGGTGTGCCCTCGATTGTGTACGGGGTGTTCGGCCTGGGCTTTTTTGTTTACTTCCTGGGGGGCAGTATCGACGAGCTTTTTTACCCCGAATCTCTGCCCGCGCCAACCTTTGGCACGCCCGGCCTGTTCTGGGCCTCGTTGACCCTGGCGCTGCTGACTTTGCCGGTGGTGATTGTCTCTACCGAAGAGGGGCTATCGCGTATTCCCACCACCATTCGTCAGGGTTCACTGGCGCTGGGGGCGACTAAATCTGAAACCTTGTGGAAGGTAGTGGTGCCTCTGGCCACTCCGGCGATGATGACCGGTCTAATTTTGGCTATTGCCCGCGCCGCCGGTGAAGTGGCGCCGCTGATGCTGGTGGGGGTGGTTAAACTGGCGCCGTCGCTGCCGATCGATGGCAACTACCCCTATTTGCACCTGGATCAGAAAATCATGCACCTGGGCTTCCATATTTACGATGTGGGTTTCCAAAGTCCCAATGTCGAGGCGGCGCGCCCGTTGGTCTACGCCACGGCCCTAACGCTGGTGTTGCTGATTATCGTGCTCAACTTAACCGCCATTCGAATTCGCAACAGCTTGCGGGAAAAATACCGCAGCGCCTCAGATTAATCACGGGAGTTTAACCATGTTAGAGACGACCGACGTTGCCGAAACCAATGCCCCGACCGAGACGGCAGACAGTGCCGCACAATACCGTGCTGTGGTAGAGTCGCACGATAACAGTGCGCGCAGCGATGCCGAACCGCACCCTCATGATCGAACAGAATCTATGTCTATGGAAAATGAAACCATTAAGCTGGAGGTTGAAAATCTCAACCTCTATTACGGCGAAAAGCGTGCGCTGAACAACATCAGTCTGGATATCCCCGAGAAAAAGGTGACCGCTTTTATCGGCCCCTCGGGCTGTGGTAAATCGACCTTGCTGCGCTGCTTTAACCGCATGAACGATCTGGTAGACAGCTGTCGGATTGAGGGCAAAATTCTCCTCGATGGCGACGACATTTACCGCAAATCCGTGGATGTGGCCGAGCTGCGCCGTCAAATTGGAATGGTGTTCCAAAAGCCCAACCCTTTTCCCAAGTCTATTTACGAAAACGTCGCCTATGGTTTGCGTTTACAGGGCGTGAAATCCAAGCGCACTTTGGATACCGTGGTCGAGAATTCGCTGCGCGGTGCAGCCTTGTGGGATGAAGTAAAAGACCGTTTGCACGACAACGCCTTCGGCCTGTCTGGCGGTCAGCAGCAGCGTTTGGTCATTGCCCGCGCGATTGCGATTGAGCCGGAAGTCATTTTGCTCGATGAACCGGCTTCGGCGCTGGACCCGATTTCGACTTTAAAAATTGAAGAGTTGATTTACGAGCTCAAAGACAAGTACACCATTGTGATTGTGACCCATAATATGCAGCAGGCGGCCCGGGTATCCGATTACACTGCCTTTATGTACATGGGGGATTTGATCGAGTTCGGTGATACCGATACCTTGTTCACCAATCCCACTGAGAAACAAACCGAAGACTATATTACCGGTCGCTACGGCTAGTAGGCTGTGGAAAAACAGCCTAGATTTTTCAGCGGCCCGCGGGTCGCTGGTTCGCCCCCGGTAACCTTAATTACAGCAGAAGACCCTCGTCATGGATATTACTAGTCATACGCATCACATTTCCCAGCAGTACAACATCGAGCTGGACGATATTAAAACCCACCTCGCGGAAATGGGCGGCATGGCTGAGCGCCAGGTTAACGATGCCATTACCGCGATGATTGAGGTGGATCTGGAGAAGGCCGAGCAGGTGGTCCACGGCGATCGCAAGGTTAACTCCATGGAAGTGTCCATTGATGAAGAGTGTGTGCGCATTCTCGCCAAGCGTCAGCCCGCCGCCGGCGACTTGCGTTTGGTGATAGCGGTGACCAAAGCGATTACCGACTTGGAGCGCATTGGCGACGAGGCGAGTAAAATTGCCCGTCAGGCCATTGCGTTAAGCCGCGACGGCGCCGCGCCGCGCGGTTATGTGGAAATGCGTCATATTGGCAATCATGTCTCGCGGATGCTGCACGAGGCGCTCGACGCCTTTGCCCGCCTGGATCTGGATGTGGCACTTAAAGTCGTGCAAACCGATCGTACTGTGGATATGGAATACTCCACCGCCATGCGCGAGATGATCACCTACATGATTGAAGACCCCCGCAGTATTACCCGGGTGCTGAATATTATGTGGTCGCTGCGAGCGCTGGAGCGTATCGGCGACCACGCGCGCAATATCGCCCAGTATGTGGTTTATCTGGTAATGGGCGAAGATGTACGCCACGGCAGCATTGAAGAGATTGAAGAGCAGCTGGGCCAAGATCAAGAGGATGGAGAATAGGTCGCTCGGTTTTACTTTCGGGCTTCATCGCGGTTAAATGGTCATAATATTTAGGGAATCTCTAAGGAGGAATTATGGCTCGCACACCGTCCAACATGCTGCCTTTGGGCACAGATTTACCGCAAGTAACTCTGCCCGATGGCGCCGGTGATAGCTACGATATTCACAACAATTTAAAAGAAAACGGGCTGCTGGTGATGTTTATCTGTAACCACTGCCCCTTTGTATTACATATAGCCGATTATCTGGCTCCCATGGCGTTAGAGTTGTCTAAATTGGGGGTCGGTTCGGTCGCCATCAGCGCCAACGATGTCGAGAAATACCCCGACGACTCGCCGGAAAAAATGGTGGCCTTTGCCGCCAATCACAATTTCCCTTTTCCCTACCTTTACGACGAATCTCAGGATGTTGCCCGCGCCTTTGACGCCGCCTGCACCCCCGATTTTTACCTCTTCGATGGCGACGGCAAACTGGTGTACCGAGGCCAAATGGACAATGCCCGCCCGGGCAATGACGAGCCCGTAGACGGCGCCGATTTACTGGCCGCCGCCCGCGCCCTGGCCGCCGGCGACAGTGTCGCCCCTGCGCAACGCCCCAGCCTAGGGTGTAATATTAAATGGAAGGAATAAGCCTTGACCCCCCGACAAGGATTGCGCTTTTGTATTCTGTGTCTCTTGCTGCTCGCGCCTGTGGTGCAGGCGCAGGAGCCCACCGCTAAAGAAATATTTGAATCTAGCCTAGCCGCTGAAGAGGCCGCCGCGCACATGGAGCGCGAGGAACCTATGGCGACCCCGCTGGGCACAGTGTTGTTGCTGCGCGAGGCGGGTACTCGTCAGGATTGGGCTAAGATGGCGGAATACGCGGATTTCCGCTATCTATCGGAAGATGTTCTGGCCGAGGGTAAAGAGGCGCTGATGCGCAAGCTGAGCCTGGCCTGGGAGCAGTATCAGATACTGGATTTAACCAGTGTAAGCGACGACGAAACGGGTAATCAGGACGACGGTTTGCCGCGTTATCGCGACTCGCTGGGCAGTTTAGATTACGGTTCGGATAGTTTTGATATCTACCTGCAGCGAGTACCCACAGAAGACGGCAGGCAAGTCTGGAAACTCTCCAACGCCACCATTGCCCAGATTCCCGCGATGTGGGAGCAGTTTGGTTATCCCCCTCAGCTAGAGCAGCTAGAGCGCTGGTTGCCCGAGTTTAGACTTTTTCATATGCACAACTGGCAGGTTGTGGCGCTGGTTTTATTGGTTGTGGTCGGTTGGCTGGGGACCGGCCTTATCAAATGGATACTGCTAAAAGTAATCAGCCGTAGCCCTGTCTATGGCGAAACCATGCAGCGGCTGATCGAGCGACCACTGCGGCGCTTTTTGTTTTTTGTCTTTATAAACTGGGGCGTTTTTCAGCTGGGCCTACCGCTCAAAGCTCGGGTTATCTTCGACACGGGATTTCTCTCTTACCTGGCGGGGCTCTTTTTGGTGTTGGGCTTGGTTGAGTTCGGTCGCGCTGTCTATATTTCCCGTGCCATGGCTCGCGATGGCGATTACGCCCCAGGCTTTGTGACGCCCTTCGTCACCATTATCAAAGTCGTTGTTATTGTCCTTGCGGTGCTCTTATGGTTGGAGCGCGCCGGCTACAATATGGCCACGGTGCTAACCGGCCTGGGGATTGGTTCGCTGGCGGTTGCCCTGGCCGCGCAGAAAACGTTAGAGAACGTCTTTGGGGCCTTTACCCTATTCATTGCGCGGCCGATAAAGCCCGGCGATTTTTGTTGCTTTGGCGACGTGCTGGGGGTGGTAGAGGAAATTGGTTTGCGCTCCACTACCTTGCGCAAGTTAGATCGCACTTTAGTAAACGTGCCCAATTCGCTCTTCTCGGCGCAGGTGCTGGAAAATTATTCGCAGATTGATCAGCGCCTGTATCGCCAGACCTTTTATGTATCCTTAGCGGTGGAGCGCCCTCGTTTACAACAGGCCATTGAGCGTATGAACGAGGTGTTAGAGGCGCACCCCAGGGTGCTGGAATTATCGCGGCGGGTCAGATTCGAAACCATTGCCCGCGAGGGGTTTGTGCTGCAGGCAAACGCCTATATCAGCACCGCCGATTTTAACGAGTTTCTGCCCATAGCCGAGGAGCTAAACCTGCAAATGCTGGAAGTGTTGGAGCAGCTTCAGATTCCTCTGGCGCACTGGTATCCCGAAAACAGTAGCGGTTAAATTTCCAGCGCTTTTAAGGTGCCAATAAAAAACCCGCCGTAGCGGGTTTTTTTAGTGCTTAGCTTTTGTTTTGTTCCCGCGCAATCGCGCGGTAGGCAATATCGCGGCGCAGATAAACGTCTTTCCAGCTCACCTGGTCGGCCAGCTTGTAGGCGCGCTCTTGCGCCTCGCTGACGGTATCGCCCAGGGCCGTGGCGCACAGCACCCGCCCACCGTTGGTGACCACCTGGCCGTCTTTATCGGCGGTGCCGGCGTGGAATATTTTCTCGCCGGGAGTCTCGGTTTCCGGCAAGCCCGAGATTACATCGCCCTTGTTGTAGCTGCCGGGGTAACCGCCGGCGGCCAGTACCACGCCTACACTCGCGCGCGAATCCCACTGGGCCGTGACCTGATCCAGCTCACCGCGGGTGGCGGCCAGACACAGTTCTACCAAGTCGGATTCTAAACGCAGCATAATGGGCTGAGTTTCGGGGTCACCAAAGCGGCAGTTGTACTCGATAACCTTGGGCGCGCCCTGCTCATTGATCATTAAGCCCGCGTAGAGAAAGCCTGTGTAGCGGTTGCCCTCGGCGGCCATGCCTTCAACGGTGGGCTTAATCACTTCGTCCATAATACGCTGGTGCACATTAGCGGTTACCACCGGGGCGGGGGAGTAGGCACCCATGCCGCCGGTGTTGAGGCCGGTATCACCGTCGCCGGCGCGCTTGTGATCCTGGCTCGTGGCCATAGGCAGAATATTCTCGCCATCCACCATCACGATAAAGCTGGCTTCTTCGCCGGTCAGAAACTCTTCGATGACCACACGACAGCCGGCGTCGCCAAAGGCGTTGCCCGACAGCATGTCGCGCACTGCTTCTTCGGCCACTTCCAGAGTTTCGGCCACAATCACCCCTTTACCGGCGGCCAGGCCGTCGGCTTTTACCACAATGGGGGCGCCTTTTTCACGCAAGTAGGCGAGGGCGGGTTCGACTTCGGTAAATTTTTGATAGTCGGCGGTGGGAATGTTGTGGCGGGCCAAAAAGTCTTTGGTAAACGACTTGGAGCCTTCCAGTTGCGCCGCACCCTTGCTGGGGCCAAAGCACTTAAGCCCGTGATCGGCAAAGTAATCCACCACACCTTCAACCAGTGGCACTTCGGGTCCCACAATGGTCAATTCCACTTGCTCGGCCTTGGCAAACTCCACCAATTGGGCAAAGTCGCTTACGCCGATATCAACATTTTTAAGCTTGTCGTCCAGCGCCGTACCCGCATTACCCGGTGCCAGAAACACCGTATCGACTTTTTTACTTTGCGCGGCCTTCCAGGCCAGCGCGTGCTCGCGGCCACCGCCGCCGATGATTAGGATGTTCATAAGGGCTTTTGATTCTGTGGGTGTTGAATGTTTATGGCTCGTCGGACGTCAGACGTCGGACGTCCGACGAGCATTCGTCTTAGTGCCTAAAATGCCGCATTCCGGTAAATACCATGGCAATGCCCGCTTCGTCGGCGGCGGCGATGACTTCGTCGTCGCGCATGGAGCCGCCGGGCTGAATGACGGCCGCAATACCTGCAGCGGCGGCGTTATCAATGCCGTCGCGGAAGGGGAAGAAGGCGTCGGAGGCCATGACCGAGCCGGGCACTTCCAGGCCCGCGTGCTCGGATTTAATGCCGGCGATGCGCGCGGAGTTAACGCGGCTCATCTGGCCCGCGCCTACGCCTACGGTGGCGCCGTCTTTACCATAGACAATGGCGTTGGATTTCACCATTTTGGCGACTTTCCAGGTGAACAGCAGATCGCGCATCTGCGCCTCAGAAGGCACTTGTTTGGTGACCACTTTCAGGTCTGACTCACCCACGGTGCCATTGTCGCGGTCTTGCACCAACAGGCCGCCCGAGACGCGTTTGTAATCAAATTCGGCGCCGCCGGTGCTCCATTCGCCGCACTCGAGCAGGCGAACATTTTTCTTGGCGCTAACCGCTTCTACGGCGTCGGCTGCGATGCTGGGCGCAATGATTACCTCGACAAACTGTTTGGCCACAATTGCCTGGGCGGTGGCGGCATCCAGCGGACGGTTAAAGGCGATAATGCCGCCAAACGCGGATTCCGGGTCGGTGGCAAAGGCGCGCTCGTAGGCGCTCAGCAGATTGTCGGCCGAGGCTACGCCGCAGGGGTTGGCGTGCTTGACGATCACACAAGTGGGGGCGTCAAACAGTTTAACGGTTTCCAGAGCGGCGTCAGTGTCGGCAATGTTGTTGTAGGACAGCTCTTTGCCCTGCAGCTGCTTGGCGGTGGCAATAGTGCCGGCAGCCGGGTTTTTCTCCACGTAGAAAGCGCTTTTCTGGTGCGAGTTTTCGCCGTAGCGCAGGGTCTGCACCTGGTAGAATTGGCTGTTAAAGGTGCGCGGGAAGTCTTCGTTGCCACCCTCGACCTTGCGGCCAAAGTAATTGGCAATGGCGCCGTCGTAAGCGGCGGTGTGCTCGTAGGCTTTAATGGCCAGATCGAAACGGGTTTTGTAGGTGGTGCTGCCGCCGTTGGCTTTCAGCTCGGCCAGGACTTTTTCATAGTCGCTGGCATTCACCACAATATTGACCCAGGCGTGGTTCTTGGCCGAGGCGCGAACCATGGTGGGGCCGCCGATATCGATGTTCTCGATGGCATCTTCCAGCGAGCAGTCCGGGTTGGCAACGGTGTTTTCAAAGGGGTAGAGGTTAACCACCACCATGTCGATGGTGCCAATGCCGTGCTCGCTCATCACCGCGTCGTCCTGACCGCGGCGGGCGAGAATGCCGCCGTGTACTTTGGGGTGCAGGGTTTTTACCCGGCCGTCCATCATCTCGGGGAAGCCGGTGTAGTCCGATACTTCCACCGCGGGAATCTGGTTTTCTTTAAGTAGACGGTAGGTGCCGCCGGTTGAGAGGATTTCTACACCCATTTGGTGCAGTGCGGTGGCAAATTCGACAATTCCGGTTTTGTCCGACACGCTGATCAGCGCGCGCTTAACCGGTGCCAGGTCGGTGACATTGCTCATGTGGTTTCGGTTTCCCAGTAGCATGTTGACAGACAGTAGAAATAAAAAGGGTGGTTAACACCACCCTGAAAAGCGTAGACGCCAAGCGTCCTTCTAGCGCTTAGAGCAAGCCGTACTGCTTAAGCTTTTTGCGCAAAGTGCCACGGTTCAGTCCCAAAACCTGAGCGGCGCGGGTTTGGTTGTGGCGAGTGTATTTTAGTACCACCTCAAGCAGAGGCGCTTCCACCTCGGCCAGCACCATTTCGTAAACATTGCTTACCGATTGCCCGTCTAAGTGTTGGAAGTAGTTCTCCATGGCTTGCTCTACGCTGCCGCGCAGCGACTGGCCCTGAGGTTCGGCCACGGTTTCCTGGGGGGCGATAGGTGCATCGGTGATAAAAGTTTCTGCTGAATTCATGCCGCTTTTTCCTCTCTTTCTATCAGCGGTTCGAAGTAATCCCGAACGCTGGCATGTTGATCTATGGTCGTTTCCAGCCGGTTGAAGCTGGCGCGAAACGGCTTGCTGTCGGGCATGGTCTGTAAGTACCAGCCCAGGTGTTTGCGCGCGATGCGCGGGCCCATAACGGGGCCGTAAAATTCGGCCAGTTCACCCAGGTGGGTGCAAAGTATGTCCCTGATTTGACTCAGGGGTGGTTCCGGCAGGTGTCGGCCTGTGCGCAGATAATGATCGATCTGCCGGAAAATCCAGGGGCGCCCCTGGGCTGCCCGTCCAATCATGACGGCCTGGGCGCCTGTGTGGTCGAGTACCTGGCGCGCTTTTTCGGCGCTGTCGATATCGCCATTGCAAAATACCGGTAGGTTACTTTGGCGTACCACATCGGCAATCGTGTCGTACTCGGCGGTACCGTTAAAACGGCAGGCGCGGGTGCGACCGTGAATTGCCAGCGCGGCAATACCGCAGTCCTCGGCAATGCGGGCAATGTTAAGGGCATTGCGCCGCTCGGGGCTCCAGCCAGTGCGTATTTTTAAGGTGACCGGAACATCCACGGCAGCGGTGACCGCCGCGAGAATATCGCCCACCAGAACTTCGTCTTGTAAAAGCGCCGATCCCGCCGCTTTCTTGCACACTTTTTTGGCCGGACAGCCCATATTAATGTCGATGATTTCGGCGCCGTTATCGACGTTCAGTCGGGCGGCGTCGGCCATCATTTGCGGATCTCCGCCCGCTATTTGCACGGATATCGGACCGGCTTCTCCGCGGTGATCGAGCCGTTGGCGGCTTTTGCGGCTGTGCCATAAGCTGCTGTCGGAGGTCACCATTTCTGAAACTACCAGTCCGGCACCTTGCGCGCGGCACAGTTGACGAAACGGTCGGTCGGTTACACCGGCCATGGGGGCCAATATGACCTTCGAGTCGATGTGATAGGGGCCTATCTGGATCACTGTCAACGACCTGCTAGGGTTTCAGTCACTTTGCGCTGCACGGGTTTTCGGGCGACAGGTGCCGCCGAAAAAAGGGTGGCTATGATACCTTTTTGTTATCCACTTGGGAACGCAGATTTTACCCAGATTGGCTTTTTTTTAGCCGTTTTTGCCCTTGACTTTGTGTGTCTTTATCCCTACCGCAGAGGGCGAGGTCTGGCCGGTGAGCGGGTGTTGGCTCAGCGTATTTCCAGGCGGTAGTTGACCGCGCTGGGGCCTGGGTCAGCCAGCTCCAGCGACAGGTGAACAGGTTGTTTGCGCGGCATGGTTTGGCTGCCGGCTAACTCACCGCGCAAATATTCAGCGGGGGTGAACTGGCGGCTGGCGACGACCTTGTCCCGGGTGTCGGTAAATGTCAGCTGCAGTTGGGGGAAAGTCTGCGAAAAGGCGGCGTTATTAACGATAATGGCGTCCACCACCAGGGCATTACTTTGCTCGGGGTGATTGCGGACCACCAAGTTGTAGGCGCGAATCTTGGATTTATCGGCCATCGCGGGCAGTTCGCAACCCAGTAGGTTACACGCACTTTGATAGTAATCGCGGTAGGGTTGGCTGCGGCTTAAACGATCGAATTGCAGCCAGGCAATTTGCACCACCAGTAGCACGAGGGCCAGCAGACTCAGGCCGCTCCACAGCGCTCGCGAGCGCCATTGGCCACTGCCGGCACCGGTCATCTCCACCGGCACTGGGTCTATGCCCATCAACAATGCGCTGCGCTCGGAGTCGTAGGCGTGCATTCTCTCTTCTTTATAAAAGCCTTCCTCACTGTCGTCGGGTTCCGGCTCGCTATCGGCAAAGCTAAAGGTGGGCGCCGTCGGCTGCTCATCGGGTTCGGGAAGGGTAATGTCGCCGGGGGCGCTTTCTGGCGGCGTCTGATTGGCCAGCTCGTCGTCAAAGGGGGTTGAGACGTCCGCTTCAGAAGGCTCGATCTGGTCTGCTTCGGGCTCGTGAATAATACTCAACGGATCGTCGTAGTGAGTCACCGGCGAGGGGTCTTGGTCTTCATCCAGTAAGTTTTCGGCCCAGGATTCGTCGCTGTCGTCGACAAATTCTTCTTGGCGGCGGGCGGGCGCGCGTTCAAACAGCGAATGCTCGGGGAAGTCGCGACTAAAAAGCGATGTATCCGCCTCGTCTGTGTCGCTGTCCATATGGTCGCTGATGAGGATGTCGTCATCCAGTTCGCTCTCTTGATCAATTTGTGCCTGATCAAACTGGAGCTTCCCGCTTGACTCCTTAGCGGAGGTGTCTTTGTCCGGGCTGTCTTGTGGTGGCTCGGCGTCAATGGCTAAGCTTGTCTGAGTGGGCTCGGGGGGCGCCGGTTTGACTGGCGCGGGGGCCGCTTGGGGTTTTGCGGCCGGGGTCTTGGGTTTAGCGGGTTTGGCTCGTGCCCCTTCCACTAAATGCTTTTCGGCGTCGAAAATATGCAGGCAGGATCCACAGCGCACGGCGCCCTTGGCTTTTTGTATCTGGGTCGGAGTGATACGAAAAGAGGTTTTGCACTGGGGGCAGCGGGTCACCATATTCGCCATGGATTAGTCTGTCCTTATTAACGCCTGGGCGCACAGATGTGGGATCGCTGAGTGTAGCGAGAAACTGGCTTGTGGTAAATGTGCGCCATTTTAGCGAACTTTGCGCCCAGTGATACGAACCCATTCGTCTTTTTGGGCGATGGGGTCAAAATCAAAGTGCTCGCGGTAGGCGTCCATGACAGCCTGGGCCTGGGTGGCGAGAATGCCCGATAAGCATAGGCGGCCGCCGGGGCGGGTTAGCTCGGTCAGGGCGGGCGCCAGTTCGGCCAGAGGGCCCGCGAGAATGTTGGCTAGTACAATATCCGCCGCCTGGGTGGGGGCGTCGCCGGGTAAGAACACCGGCATGGCGTTGTCGGCCAGGTGGTTGCGTGCGGCGTTATCTGCGGTGGCTATCAAGGCCTGAGGGTCAATGTCGACGCCCACGGCGTGTTTAGCGCCCAGCTTGAGCGCGGCAATGCCCAAAATGCCTGAGCCGCAGCCGTAGTCAATAACCTCGGCTGAGGCTACATCCTGCTGGTCCAGCCACTGCATACACAAAAAGGTGGTGGGATGAGTGCCGGTGCCAAAGGCCAGGCCCGGGTCCAGCAAAATATTAACCTTGTCGGGCTCCGGTGGTTCGCACCAGCTGGGGCAAATCCATAAGCGCTCGCCGCAGCGAATGGGGTGGTAGTTGGCCATCCACTCGCGCTCCCAGTCTTTGTCTTCCAGTTGTTCCCAGGCGTGGCTGGGCAGGGGCGCGGCATAGCTTTGCGCTATGGCCTGGGTGGTGGCGCGGGTGTCAATCTCCGCCTCGAACAGGCCGGTGAGCTTTACCTCATCCCACAGGGGTGTTTCACCCAGTCCCGGTTCGAGAATGGGTTGGTCAGCGTTGTCTTCCAGGGTGACCGAGCAGGCGCCGTTATCCAGCATTGCGTCTTCCAGCGCTTCGGTCTGTTTGCGAGAGGTGGTCAGTTTTAATTGCAGCCAGGGCATAGTAGGGCTTGAGCTCGGGCGCCGCCGCAGGGCGGGCGGCGCCTTACAGGGGTTAGCCCTCGAGCTTTTTCTCCAGATAGTGAATGTTGACGCCGCCTTCGCGGAAGGCCGAGTCGCGCACCAGGCGCTTTTGCAGCGGGATATTGGTGCGAATGCCGTCGATAATGGTTTCTTCGAGGGCGTTGCGCATACGATCCAGCGCTTCGGTGCGGGTGTCCGCCAGGGTAATGATTTTGGCGATCATTGAGTCGTAGTTGGGCGGTACCGAGTAGCCGCTGTACAGGTGCGAGTCCACTCGCACACCCAGACCGCCGGGGGCGTGATAGTTTTTAATCTTGCCGGGGCAGGGCATAAAGGTGTCCGGATCTTCGGCGTTGATACGGCACTCGAAGGCGTGTCCGCGAATCACTACATCCTCTTGCTTGATGGACAGCTTTTCGCCCGAGCAGACGCGGATTTGCTCTTTAATAATATCCACGCCGGTCACCATTTCGGTCACCGGGTGCTCAACCTGAACCCGGGTGTTCATCTCGATAAAGTAGAAGCGACCGTCTTCGTAAAGGAACTCGAAGGTGCCGGCGCCTTTGTACTTCATTTCGATACAGGCTTTGACGCAGGCGGCGGCGGTGGATTCACGCACATCGTCGGGAATACCCGGTGCCGGTGCCTCTTCCAATACTTTCTGGTGGCGACGCTGCAGCGAACAGTCGCGATCGCCCAGATGAATGGCGTTGCCCTGGCCGTCGGAAAGTACCTGAATCTCTACGTGACGCGGATTTTGCAGGAATTTTTCCATGTAAACCGTATCGTCCCCAAACGCCGATTTGGCTTCGTTTTGGGTAATACTGATCGAACTCATTAATGAGGCGGCGCTGTGCACCACGCGCATACCGCGTCCACCACCACCGGCGGCGGCCTTGATGATAATGGGGTAGCCAATGCGCTCGGCCGTCGCCAGACACTGATCGGCATCGTGCACCGGCAGTGGGCCATCCGAACCGGGTACTGTGGGTACGCCCGCTTTTTTCATGGCCACAATCGCCGATACCTTATCGCCCATCATGCGGATGGTGTCGGGGTCGGGGCCAATAAAGGTAAAGCCGCTTTTTTGCACCTGTTCGGCAAAGTCGGCGTTCTCCGCCAAAAAGCCATAGCCCGGGTGCACCGCGACCGAGTCGGTCACTTCCATGGCGCTGATAATGGCGGGAATGTTCAGGTAGCTAAGCGGTGACGGATTGGGACCTATGCACACGGACTCGTCCGCCAGGCGCACGTGCTTCAAGTCGCGGTCGATCTGTGAGTGAACGGCCACGGTTTTTATGCCCATTTCTTTACAGGCGCGCAGCACCCGCAGGGCGATTTCGCCGCGATTGGCGATCAAAATTTTGTCAAACATATACCAACTCCTCGATATCTATCGGCACAGGGTGCTTAAACGATGGTTACCAAGGGCTGATCAAACTCCACAGGCTCGCCGTCTTCTACCAGCACAGCCTCGATGGTGCCAGATTTGTCCGCTTCGATTTGGTTCATCATTTTCATCGCTTCAACGATGCAGATGACATCGCCGGCTTTTACTTGTTTACCGACTTCGACAAACGCCGCCGCGCCCGGGCTGGGTGAGCGATAAAAGGTGCCAACCATAGGTGATTTAACCGCGTGGCCGGTTTGCGCTGGCGCTTCGCTGGGGGCTTCGGCTTCGCTGGCAGCAGCGGGCGCTGCGGCCGGAGCCTGGGCGGGCGCTGGAGCCTGGGCGTAGAATGGCTGAGGGGCAATGGTGGCATTGCCAGAGTTGCGGCTGATGCGTACGGACTCTTCGCCCTCTTTAATCTCCAGTTCGCCGATATCAGACTCTTCCAGCAGTTCGATCAGTTTTTTGATTTTGCGAATATCCATGTGTGCCCTCTTACAATTCAGGTGTCGTATTTATGAGTGGTGTTAGGCTTGGCCGGCGCAGCGGCTTAAGGCCGCTTGCAGTGCCAGCTGGTAGCCCTCGGCGCCGAGGCCGCAAATAACGCCCTCGGCAATATCGGAAAAATAAGATTTGTGACGAAACGCTTCGCGTTTATAGACATTGCTTAAGTGCACTTCAATAAACGGTATGTTTACCCCCAGCAGGGCATCGCGCAGGGCGACACTGGTGTGAGTAAAGGCGGCGGGATTAATGATTATAAAGTCAACGCTTTCGCCTGCGGCCCGATGAATACGCTCGATCAGCTGGAGCTCGGCGTTGCTTTGCAAGTGACTCAGCTGGTGGCCTTGCTCGCGGCAAATATTCTCCAGTCGACGGTTGATATCCGCCAGGGTGGTGGCGCCGTAGACGCCTGGTTCGCGGGTGCCCAACAAGTTGAGGTTGGGGCCGTGCAAAACCAAGATGTTTGCCATGGTGAGTCCTTAAGCCTGTCGCTTGTGGTTCGGTTTTCGTCACAGGGACAGAAGTTTGCCGCAAAAAAGATCGCCTGTCCACGCTGCACTGTCATTTTTATAGTTTTGCTGAAAAATGGCAGCACGTTTACGTCTGTTCGCTAGCATTTTGCGTTATTCATTTTTCTGTAAAAGGTGCTTCGCGCATTTTTCGCGCTCTTTTTAGCGCATTTTGTTCGCCAGTTCATGGCAAGATAGCAGGAAATGGCGAAAAATGCATAACTGTGCGGCTAAAATCGGCAATATTCTGGCTATTGTTGCCCATCTTGCGAAAATGCTTCCAGTAAGTGTTGTTTGCGCAGTAATTGCGGCAAAACATCGGCCTTGCCTTTGCTTCCCGGCGCAAACCAAAGATACAACGGCACGCCGCTGCGCTGGTATTGCTCCAGCAGCTCGGTAATGGCGGGGTCATGGTTGGTCCAGTCGCCCTTGAGGGTGGCAATATCATAGCGCTCAAAGGCCGCCTCGATCTCGTCGGTGTTCAGGGTGATGCGCTCGTTGGCCAGGCAGGTCAGACACCAGTCGGCGGTCAGGTTGACAAAAACCCCGCGCCCATCGGCGCGTAGCTCGCTCAGGCGCTCGGCGCTATAAGGCTGCCAGCGGTTGTCGGCGGCGGGCTCGCGCTTAAGCCAGATAAACGGCAGGCTTAGCGCCGCGATTACCGCGATCAACACCAGTACTGCCAACAGGGTGCGGACACCTTTGTGGCGCGGTTGGTGGGTTTTAAGCCACAGGGCAAAGGCAAAGCTGAGAACCCCCAAAAGCAGCACTACCACCGCGTCGCTGCCGGCTTGACGCCCCAGTACCCATAGCAGCCACAGTGCTGTCAGGTAGAGCGGAAAGGCGAGTGCCTGTTTCAGGGTATCCATCCAGGGCCCCGGCTGGGGCAGGTGGTGAACCAGGCGAGGAAAATAGCACAGCGCCAGCAGGGGGAGAGCCATGCCGAATCCGAGTGCAGCGAAAATAGCCAGTGAGTAGATGATGGGTTGAGTCATGGCATAACCCAGCGCCGCGCCCATAAAAGGCGCGGTGCAGGGGCTGGCCACGACGGCTGCCAACACCCCGGTAAAAAACGAGCCCGAGAGTCCAGACTTTTGAGTAAGCCCCTGTCCCAGCCCCATAAAGCCCGAGCCAATGTTCAGCAGGCCCGACAGCGCCAGACCCATCAGCAAAAACAAATAGCACAGCGCGGCAATCAGCAGTGGCGACTGCAGCTGAAACCCCCAGCCGATGGCTTCGCCACCCGCGCGGGCTAGCATTAGTACGCCGGCAAAGGCGACAAAGCTGAGCACAATGCCGGCGGTGTAGGCCCAGCCATGTAGGCGCAGGCGTTCGCGGTGAGCGCTCGCCAGGCTAAGAACCTTAATGGATAGAACCGGGAAAACGCAAGGCATCAGATTGAGAATAATGCCGCCTAATAGGGCAAAGGCCAGAGCGGGTATAAGCCAGCCATTGTTCGGCGGCGCGGGTGCTGAGATGGTTTGCGTGCCGCTGGGCTCTGCAATGATATCAACCTGTCCGGCAGCGGGGTTAACCTCAGTGTACTCATGTCGCGGGGGGTAGCACAGCCCTGCATCGGCGCAGCCTTGCGAGGTAATTTTAAGGGTGAAGGGCTCTTGTTCGGGCCTTATCGACAGCGTCAGGGTGGCGCCTGAGTAATACACCTGCATGTTTTTCTCGAAGTACTCGTCGTATTTTTCGGTACTGGGCGAGTATTCGGGCTCTAGGGTTTCACCGCTTAGGGTTTGCAGGGAAAATTGTTGCCGATACAGATAGTAGCCGGGTTCGATGTCCCAGTGCAGAATAAGCTTGCCGTCGCGCACCCAGGCCGAGAGCATATAGGCTTCTTCCACCGGTAGAAATTCGGGGTCGTTGTTGTTATCGGCGCCCAGCGATTGTTGTTGGCTTGGCGAGGCCTCGCCCGAAGCACTCGGGGCAAACAGAGATTTTTGCTCGGCGGTAGCATTAAGGGCGGCCAGGCTAAGCCCCAAGATAATGGCAAATAAGCGCAGTAACTTTGGCATTTCAAATATCGCTAGCGGTAAAAAAGGTGGTTTATTTTCGCGTTCTCGGGCGATGATTACAATTGAGTGTTGTCCGGTTCGGCGAATAAGAGTGCTAAATACCGTTTAGGTTCCCGGGCCGGAGGATGGTCGTCTGGGCTGGTTGGGCACGATTAAGGTCGCGCTAAGGGGTTTTTACTCGGCCCGGTAGGGGCTAAACTGACGTCAATTTGCTGCGCGGCAGCAAGGGTGCTTGGGGCAATCATAAGATCGCTCGGGTAAAATGAATCTCCAGGTCGGAAACTGTGCTTTTGGCAACTCTATTTTCTCGCGTTGCGTTATTGGATTGGCGCCACTGTTTGGCTGTGCTTGCGGCCTTGTGGTTGGTAGGTTGCGCGCAACCGGTGGTAGAACCGCCACCGCCCGAGCCTGCTCCCGAGCCCGCTGAGCCCAAGATAAGCCCCGCGCAAGCCAAAGCCAATAAAATTGCCTGGCGTTTGAGTCGGGGCGATCGCGCTCTGGCTCGCGACCGATTGCTGAGCCCCAACTACGATAATGCCTATGATCACTATCAAGCGGTGCTGCTTTTAGAGTCGGATAACCGCGAGGCGCAGCTGGGCTTGCAGGCGATTGTATTGCGTTACCTGGATATGTCACGCAGTGCGGCCCAGCGCAGTCGATTTCGTGACGCCGAGATTTATTTAGACCGCGCCGCCAGTGTCTTGCCCGACAATGCGGCGGTGCAGGATATGGTTGCACGCCAGCGCGAGGCTATGGATAAGCCGCTCGAGCGGCCCGAATCGAGCGACTCGGTGCGATTGAATACCAGTGCCTTGGCCGCGCGCAGTACTGAGGCCAAAGCACAGTTGGCAACCCTGGCGCAGCGGGCTCGCAGCCAAGACATTATGGTGTTGATTGTCGCGGCAAGCGATGCCCAGGGCCGCTGGATATACCAGACAATGCGCGAGGCTGTGCCAGGCTATTTATTGCGCGGCGATATTAAAATTGGTTCGCCGGCGCGAATTGAATTCTTGCCCCCACCTTAAACCGAGAAAATGATGATGGGTCAGTGTGTAAAGTTTTTCAGTTGCGTTGTGCTTTTGTCGGTGTGGGCCTCGGTGGTTCAGGCGGCGCCTGTGACCGTCAGCGACGCCTATGTCCGTTTGCCGGTGCCCGGACAGACCATGACCGCGGCCTTTTTTCGTTTGCAAAGCACAAGTGACGAGCCGCTTGTGTTGAACCGGGTCAGTTGCGGCTGCGCCCAGCGCACCGAGCTGCACGCCAGCACCAACGCCAACGGCATAATGAAAATGCGCAAACAATCGTCTTTTACCCTGGCCCCCGGCGCCCGCGCTGATTTTGCGCCCGGCGACTGGCATGTCATGCTGTTTGACGTGGATACCTCATTGCGCTCGAGCGATACCGCCGAGTTGATATTGCATTTTGCCGATGGCGAAACCGTGCCGGTAACCGCGTCGATCAAGAGCGTTTTTGACGAGCCGGATCACAAGCACCATCACCACTAACAGGAGAGTCGGTATGGAAGGAATCAAACGGGGTTGGCATAAGTTAACCCGACGCGAAAATGACACAGCGCTGGACGGCGATAGCGACACCTTTCAGGCCAAGAGTGAGGGCCGCGGGCCCTGGGCTTGGGTGTTGCTGACGGTTGTGCTGCTATTGCTGCTGTTAACCGTTTTAGGTATTTACTGGAGCTATACGCCTGCCACGTTTAATGTTCAGGCCCGTACCGAAACCGTATTGGCCGAGCGCTCGCGCCAGCCGGTGGTAGGCGCCGCGACTACCGTGAGTCTTATGACGGTGGTGGAAACTCTGCTGGAAAAGCCCGGCGGTTACTTAAGTAACGATGTCACGCCGCCCAGTGTGTGGCTGGATAATATGCCTAACTGGGAGTATGGCGTGATTATTCAGGTACGCGATATGAGCAAAGCCATGCGCGAAGCGTTTAGTCGCTCACAGTCCCAGTCGCTGGAAGACGAAGATCTGGCGGTGGCCGAATCGAGCTTTAACTTTAATACCGATAGTTGGTTGTTTCCCCCCACCGAAAAACAATACCGCAAAGGCCTGAGTGGGTTAGATGCCTACTTAGCCCGACTGCTTGACCCCGGTCAAAAGAATGCCCAGTTTTACGCCCGCGCCGATAATTTGCGCTACTGGTTGGCGACCGTGGAAACCCGATTGGGTAATTTGTCGCAACGCCTAAGTGCCAGTGTGGGCCAGCGCCGGTTAAATACGGATTTGGCCGGTGACAATGCCGCCGCTCAGGCGACCCCGGCCCCCAGTGATCAATTTGTAAAAACCCCATGGTTGGAAATTGATGACATTTATTTTGAGGCGCGCGGTTCGGCCTGGGCACTGTTGCATTTGTTGCGCGCAGTGGAGCAGGACTTTGAGCAAATCCTGCGCAAAAAAAATGCGTTGGTGAGTTTGCAGCAAATTATCCGCGAGCTCGAGGCAACGCAGCACCGTGTGTACAGCCCCATGATTTTAAATGGCAGTGGCTTTGGTGTGTGGGCTAATCACTCACTGGTGATGGCCTCGTATATTTCCCGCGCCAACGCGGCGATTATCGATTTGCGGGAGTTGCTCGCCCAGGGATGACAGACGGTTTTTTGCTCACCCGCCACTGGCGCGATACGCGCCGCGGGTTAGAGCTGGAGTATTGGTGGGCCACGGATAATGGCCCGATTCAGACAAGGCACACCGCCCAAGAGGCGGTGTTTTTTATTGCCGCCAGTAAACTCTCTAAGGCTCGGGATATTCTGGCGGAGTTGCGCGGTTGGCGCACCCGCGAGCTGGATTTGACCACCCGCGAGGGCAAGCCCGTCGTGGCCTGCTACTTCTCGCGTGTGGCGCTCGCGCGCGAGGCGGAAAAGCGTTTAACCTCCCACGCCATTGCCTGCTGGGAGGCGGATATTCGCCCCCCGGAACGTTTTTTGATGGAGCGTTTTATCACCGCTGCCGCGCGTATTGGTAATCTTGGCGAGTATCCCGGTGCCACGCTTATCGATCCGCCGTTACAGCCTAGTGATTATCGTCCCGCCTTAAATTTGGCCTCCGTAGATATCGAAACCACCATGGATGCGCGCCAGCTTTATTCTATCGGCGTTTTCTCGGCCCGCACTCAAGTGGTTTTTATGGTGGCGGATATGCAGGTGCAGCGAAAGCTGGATGACTCGGCGCGGCTGGTGTATTGCCCCAGCGAGCGCGATTGTTTACTTGCCTTTCTAAGCTGGCTGGAAAGCGAAAACCCGGATGGTTTAATCGGTTGGAATTTGGTGCAGTTTGATTTGTGGGTACTGCAGCGGATCGCGGATCGGTTGGGGGTAAAGCTGACCCTGGGACGCGGTGGGCAAAAGCCCTATTGGCGTGAAGAAAAGGGCGAGGGCGGGCGCCGTTTTATCAGTGTTCCGGGCCGGGTAATGCTCGATGGTATTGAGCTATTAAAAGCCGCCAATTACCAGTTTGAAAGTTTTGCCCTTGATCAGGTCGCTGCGCAATTGCTTGGCGAGGGAAAGCTGCTGCACGGGGCCGGGCGTGGCGAAGATATCACCCGTTTGTATCGCGATAATAAGCCCGCTCTGGCTCGCTACAATTTAAAAGACTGCGAGCTGGTGTGGAATATTTTTGCCCGCGAAAATTTGCTGGCCTTTGCGGTGGAGCGCAGCCAGTTAACCGGTTTGCTATTGGACAGAATCGGTGGCTCGGTAGCGGCCTTTGAATACAGTTATTTACCCCGCTTGCATCGCGCCGGTTTTATCGCCCCCAACCTGGGCGAGCTAAAAACCGATATTGTCAGCCCCGGCGGTTATGTGATGGATTCGCAGCCCGGTATTTATCAGCATGTGCTAGTGCTGGATTTTAAAAGCCTGTACCCCAGTATTATTCGCACTTTTTTTATCGACCCCTGCGCCTTTTGGATGGCAAGCTTGGCTCGGGCGCCGTCGGCCCAGTGTGTGCCGGGTTTTAACGGCGCCGAGTTTGATCGCGAAAGTGCCATCTTGCCCGGTATGATTGAAAATCTTTGGCAGGCCCGGGATGCGGCCAAGCGCGAACAAAATCAGCCGCTGTCCTACGCGATTAAAATTATTATGAACTCGTTTTACGGCGTGTTGGGGTCAACCGGCTGCCGCTTTTTTGATCCTCGGGTGGCCAGCTCTATCACCCTGCGTGGGCACGACATTATTCAAAGCAGTAAGCGCTGGCTGGAATCCGAAGGGCTGCAGGTTATCTACGGCGATACCGACTCGGTGTTTGTCTGGTTGCGCGGCGAAAGCGCATCGCTGAGCGGGGAGCAGGCGACTCGTATAGGCCAGCAACTGGCTGCGGGGCTTAACCAGTGGTGGCAGGAAAAACTGCAGGATGAACTGGGTATCGATAGCTCGCTGGAAATAGAATTTGAAACTCACTACCGCAAATTCTTAATGCCGACGGTGCGCGGTTCCGACGAGGGCAGTAAAAAGCGCTACGCTGGATTGGTAACCAAGGGTGACACTGAAACTCTGGTTTTTAAGGGCCTGGAGTCGGTGCGCACCGACTGGACTGCGTTGGCACGCGAGTTTCAAACCGAGCTTTATCGGCGAATATTTTTGGGGCTGGATTACCGCGATTTTGTGTTGACGAGCGTCGATGATTTGATGCGCGCTCAGGTGGATGATCAGCTGGTGTATCGCAAACGTTTGCGTCGCCGGCTGGATGAATATCAGAAAAACATTCCCCCCCATGTGCAAGCGGCGCGCAAGCAGCGCGATTGGGGGCTGGGCGTGTGTCGGCGAGGCGACTGGGTGAGCTATGTCATTACCCAAAACGGCGCCGAGCCCGCCGAGGGCAGACGCAGCGCGATTGATTACGAGCACTACCGCGAGCGCCAGCTGGCACCGGTAGCCGATGCCATTTTGTATTTTCTGGGCGACTCACTCGCCGCCATCACCGATCAGCAAATCTCCCTGTTTTAGTCCCTACCAGGTGTTAACGCTGACCTCGGTACCCTCGACAATGACATCAAGCTTGCGATTGGCACTTTCGATGCTAATTGACTGTGATACCTCGGTGGGGATTGGACTACCCGATACAGTCACTGTGTGAGTACCCTCGCTTAGGGGGAGGGCATAGACGCCCGTATCGGGGGTGGTCATGCTCTCGCCGCCCGCCGTGATCTGCGCGCCGCCAATGCCTTCGCCGACATCGTAAAACTGATTGCCGTTGAGGTCCTGATAGATAACCCCGGTAAGGTAGTGCTGTGACTCACGGGCGAACATTTCGGTCACCATCGATGCCAGCCACAGACGGCCGTTGCTCGATTGCATGGTGCCTTTCAGTTGCCCCACACCGAGTACCTGGACATTGGTCTCAAGGATGTTTGTCCGGTGGCCTGAGGATTGAAACAACCCCTCGTGGTGGGATTTGATGCGATCGCTAAGATTGATGTTGCCGCCCGATGTGCCGGCCCAGGCGATATTTTCCCAGCAACATAGTCCACCGGTATAATCGGCATCGGCAGCGCGGTCGCTGGGGCTGCTGCCCAGGGCCCCGGTATGGCTGAAACGGTTGGTGTTTAGCATCCACTGGCTGTGTTCGCGCGAGGCGTGCATTAGCTGGGTATTGAACGCCAGAGGTGGTTTGGGGGCGGGGGTTATGGTGCCGGGTGCCAGGCTTTCATTCAGATCAATGCCATAGCGCGCGGCCTCGGCCTCGGGGTTAGCGCGCGCGCGGTTGATCAATTCCAGCATCAACACCTCTTGAGCGGTCGGCTGCTGGCGCCCGGCGTCGCTGCGCGGTGTGGCCGATACCTCTACACTGTCCGGCGATTCTTCAGCCCCCCGGGTGGCTGTAACGACAAAATAGTAGGTCGTTTCATTCGCCAGCTCAGTGATTGTGACCGGTGAACTGACGCCCTCGCGCCAATCGCCTCCGGTAAAGGCGCCAATATTATCCGAGTCTACATAGGGCTCGCTGGCCCAGAACAGGTTGTAGCCCTGCGCGCCGGGTGCCTCAGCCCAGCTGAGGGTTACGCGGGTGTTATCGGCGCGGGCGACCACCTCGGTGACACTGCCCAGTGCTA
The DNA here is from genome assembly GCF_024195295.1 of Gilvimarinus xylanilyticus. GTDB lineage: Bacteria > Pseudomonadota > Gammaproteobacteria > Pseudomonadales > Cellvibrionaceae > Gilvimarinus > Gilvimarinus xylanilyticus. The sequence goes on from NZ_JAMFTH010000001.1 coordinate 101,319, forward strand.
CCGAGCTACTGCTGGAGGATTCGCTGGATGAAGAGCTGGACGAAGAAGTCGACGATGAACTCGACGACTCACTGCTGGATGAGTTGGCGCTGGAGCTTGACTCAGAGCTTTCGCTGGATGCCTGGCTCGACGAGCGGCTGGAGGCGCTGCTTGTGCTGGACGAGCTTGGCGTGGAGCTTGAGCTGATCGCCACTGAGCTGGACGCCGAGCTGGGAGCTGAGCTGTCTGACGACGCGCTGCTGCCAGGCACCTCGCTGCTGGCGCTGGACGAGCGGTCGGGTAGGCTGCTCGAGGAGTGACTGCTGACCGAGTCGCTTGAGGCGCTGGCCTGGGGTTGGGATGACTGGGCACCCGTGGATGAGCTCATGGAGGAACTGGCGTTGGTTGGGGGTGGGGCAGAGTCGTCGCTGCCCGAGCCTCCACAAGCGGTAAGCGAAAGTATGGACAGAGTAATAAACAGGTTTTTCATGGGCTATCTAAACACCGATATGAGACGAGCGGGCAAGATAGCGCTTAGGCAGGCCAGAGGAAACTGGGATTGATTGATTTGTGAGCTGTGACACATGGAGAACTATGACATCACTTTCCGCCCGGCAAACCAGGCGTTACTTTATGGGTGTGTGCCCTGCCGAAAAGTGGCGCGGCCGTCTTGTCTGTCTGCTCGAGGCGACGGCTCTCAGCCCAGGCTTGCCCCTCCTGCCGGGGCGCGGTAGTCTAAGCCGCCCAAAGAACAATGGATACAACGATGGAAGAGGTTATCGAAGAGCTTAGAGATCGCAATCTGCCGGTCCCTGTTCCCCTTGAGTTACCTGATCACGACACCCTGGTTGTGGTGGAAGAGGAGATTTTACTGCCTTTACCACGGGAAATGAGACAATTTATGCTTGAGGTGGGCGATGTGATCTGTGGCGCCCTGGAGCCTGTAACCGCCGCCGATCCCTACAGCCACACCTATCTGCCCGAAGTGGCTTCCCAGGCCTGGGCCCAGGGCGTGCCCCGGCACCTGGTGCCGCTGTGTGAAACCCACGGTCATTATTACTGTGTCGAGCCCGAGGGCGAGGTGGTGTTCTGGCGCGATGGCAACTTGACTGATGAGCGCTGGCAGAGTGTATGGGAGTGGGCGCGGGACGTGTGGCTGGATAGTTAATCTGCGCTTTCTCTTCACTCACCCAGATACAAAAAAGGCCAGCGTAAACGCTGGCCTTTTTTGTAAGCGATCGCCGATATTAGTACAGCAGCACGGCGCCGGCGGCCTCGCTGTCGTTATCGCTGGGATCGGCGTCGACACCTGTGCCACTGCCTGCCTCGCGGTAGGCCGAGGTGGCCAGAGTGTCACCGTTTTCCGACAGGGCTACCGCTTGCCCTAAACGATCGGGCTTGTCGGCCGCTATCCCTTTGACGTAGTGACTTTGTTGCCAGGCGTTGTCGATGCGTTGAAAAATATAAATCGCACCGGCGTCGATAATGTCGTTGCTGTCCTGGTTGCCGTCAATACCCACGGCACCGCCGTCTTCCCTATAGGCGCCTACCGCTAGCATTGAGCCGTCGGCCGAAAGACGTAACGCCTGCCCAAAGCGGTCGTAGATATTGGGGTTAGACGCTTTGATATAGGCTTTTTGTTGCCACTCGTCACCACTGAACTCAAAGATATAGGCCGCTCCGGTACCGCTGCCGTCCACGGGGTTTTCTTCCGAGGGGAAGTTGGACGGGTCACCGTTGACTCCGGTTGCCAGTGACCCCTCGGCGGAGGCGCCCACCGCCAGGGTATTGCCGTCGTCACTAAAGCTGACGGCATTGCCAAATCCCGCCCCAGGGTAATTGCTTAATGAGTGCGCATAGGCCGGTTTGAGATAGGCTTGTTGCGACCACTCGCCAGCGCTGCGGGCAAAGATGTAGACGGCCCCCGAATTAAATGCGGTCGAGTTCTCTTCAGGTGTTTCGCCGTCGACTCCTACGGCCGCCCAATCTTCGCCAATGGCACCTACCGCCAGGCGGTCGCCGCTGGCCGATAGGGCTACTGCCGAGCCAAAGCGATCTTGCTGGGAGTGCTGGCTGGGTTTTACATAGGCCTGTTGGCTCCAGCCGCTGTCGGTTTTGATAAAGACATAGGCTGCACCGGCCAGGCTCAGGCTATTGTCCTGCTGGTCGCCGTCTATACCGGTGGCCGAGCTGTCTTCACCAATGGCGCCCACGACCAGGGTCGTGCCGTCGCCCGATAAGTCCAGAGACTGACCGAAGCGGTCACCGGCGGTGTTGCTGTCTTGGCTGCTACTGCTGCTGGCCGCGGATGATGAGGATGAGCTGCTGGAGCTGGTGCTCTCTTCTGTCGGGGTGTTGGAGGCTTTGACATACGCGGTCTGGGCCCAACTGCCTTCGCTGCGCTCAAAAATATATACTGCGCCGGCGTCGCTGGCGCTGTTGTTATCCTGTTCGCCGTTAATGCCCCGGGCGTTGCTGTCTTCGCGCAAGGCGCTGACCGCCAGGGTATTACCGTCGTTTGACAGGCTAACGGCATAACCAAAGCGATCGTCGGTAATCAGGTACTCGTACTCCTCGCCCTCATCGTCTTCGATGGTGCGTGGATATTCGGTATTAGAGGCTTTAATGTACGCCTGCTGCGCCCAGCCAGAATCCTCTAGCTGAAACACATACACCGCGCCGGTGGCGAAGTTGGTGTTGTCGTCTTGATCGCCGTTCACGCCGGTTGCGATAGAGTCTTCTTGAGTGGCGCCTACGGCCAGGGTTTTGCCGTCGGCGGATAAATCCAAGCTCCAGCCAAACCAATCGTAGGTCTCGGTGTTGGAGGCTTTCAGATAGCCGATCGCGTCGAGCATGGCATGTACAGCGGTTGTCTCGTTAGAGTTCGTGCAAGCACTCTCGCTCGTGCAGGCCTCGACCATATAGCGTGCTTCGGCCCAATCTTGGGTGTGTACACTGACATTGTCGTAGATTTCCGGCGCCGTGACGTCTTCGCCCAACTGGGTGAAGCCACTGCTGCCATCGGGGTCTTTGTATACCCGGTAAAAAGCCGCCTCGGGCACCGCGTCCCAATATACGCGCAGGGTTTTGACGCCCGCCCCCTCGATATTGATGTCGGGCCAGGCAGCTTCGGCCGGCGCACTGCTGGCGCTACTGGTACTGGATGACGAGCTGATCGAGCTGCTGCTGGAACTGCTGGCAGTGCTGTCGTCATCATCGTCGCTGCCGCAGGCGGTCAGCGCAAAAGTGGCGAGCAGACAGGGAACCAGACCGAGTCTTTTTACGAAGGGGTACAGCGATTGAGTCATGCAGCAGCTTCCTGATTATTTATCTAAGCGGGGGATTCTGTCCGGCTGGACCAAGTGTGTCAATGTTTGCCCGCTTCGAGCGGACCAAGCGCGCGGTTTGAGACCGCGCGCAGGCAGGATAATTCCCCACCCGGAGGTGGGGGGGCGATTAATAGAGGTAGATGGCCCCCGTATCGTCGCCGGTGTCGTCGGTCGGATCGGCGGGGTCACGGCTGTCCTCGCCAGTGGCACTTACTGCCAGGGTCTGTCCGTCATGTGACAGTGCCAGTGTGCGTCCGAAGGTGTCATTGGCATCGGTGTTGGATGACTTTAAATAATTGACCGTTTGCCAATCGTCCGTTTGGGCCTCGTATACATACACGGATCCGGCGGCCGGGGCACTGCTGTTGCCGGGTTCACCGCCCAGGCCGCGCAGCTCAGAGTCTTCCCGGGGCGCGCCTACCGCCAGCAGGCTGCCGTCCTGATTAAGTGCCATTGACCAGCCAAACAGATCATCTTCATCGGTTACCTCGGCTTTAATGATGCCATCAGCTACCCAGGAGTCTTGCGTGCGGGTAAATACGTAGACCGCGCCCGAATCCTGTTCGCCAGAGGCCGTGTCATTGTCCAGATCCTCGGGAGTGAGCGGTGGCGATGTGCCGTTCAGTTTACTGTCCTCGTAAGGAGCGCCGACAGCCAGGGTGTTGCCGTCTCCCGCGAGGCTCAGGCTGTAGCCAAACTCGTCGTCAATGCCTGGATTGCTGGCTTTGATATAGGTGCTGTGCGACCACTCGGTTCCGGTGCGGGTCAACAGATAAACAGCGCCCGAGCTTTTCGCCTTAAAGTCTTCCTGGTCGCCGTTAATCTGGCCGTCGGATGAGTTTTCCCCCGGTGCGCCCACAGCTAGAGTGTCGCCCGCTGCGTCAAAATCCAGACCGTAGCCAAAGCGCGAAGGCGAAGATTCGTAGCACACAATCCCAGGTGGGGCTGGCTCAAAGCAGGGGCTGTCGTTGCGTGACGCGCGGCTGGGTTTGATATAGGCCTCTTGGCTCCAGACATTGTCACCTTGGGTGTACACGTAGACCGCACCGGCTAAGTCGATCTCGTTATTGCTCTGGTCGCCGTTAACGCCGGCCGCATTACTGGCCTCATAGGGAGCGCCTACCGCAATACGGCTGGCGTCGTCGGTCAGGGCAACGCGCACGCCGTAGTAGTCGCGTTGATCTGGATTGGACGCTTTAAAATAACCCAGCTGGGTGAGGCCATTATCGTCGCGGCTAAACAAATAAGCGGCGCCGGAGTCGGCTAGTGAATTGTCTGTGCTGTCGCCGTCGATTCCCTCGGCGCTGCTGTCTTCGTAAGGCGCGGTGACTGCTAGATACTGGCCGTCGGCGGATAAGGCCAGTGCATAACCAAACAGGTCTTCGGCGCCGCCATCGATCGCCGGGTTGTCAATTCGCTGCTCCAGGTGCCAGCCCGACTCGGTGGCGCTAAACCAATAAACAGCGCCCGCATCCTGGTGGTCGCCGTTGTCAAAGCGGGGGCTGCCCACCACTAAAATTTGACCGTCGGCCGAGAGGGCGCTGGAAAATCCAAAAGCGGCCTTATCCTGCGGGTTTGGGGTCTTCAGGTAACCGATGGCGCCCAGAGCGTCGCCCGCGACATAGACATCCTCGCTAGGAGTGCAGCCAGCCTGGTTGCAGGCTTCCACCATAAAGCTGGCGTCGTCCCAATCGGTGAGGTGCACGGCCAGAGGCAGAGTAAACGCCAGCTCATCGGTTTCACCGATGTTTTCGTAACCCGAGCTGCCGTCGGTGTTCTGGTAGATCTTATACTGAGTCGCGCCGTTTACCTCAGGCCAGCTAAGGCGCAATTGTTTGGTGCTGATTTCAGCGCCGACCTCGGCCGCCTCCGGCTGGTTCACATCGGCGTTGTTATCGTCGTCTGAATCGCTGCCGCAGCCGGCTAATAATAGTGGGGTTAACCCGGCTGCCAGCCAGGTTTTATACCGGTTAAGGGTCATTGTTGCCATGGGGGCTCCCTGTTTTCCTGAAATCTAAAGGACAAGTTTAGTGTCAGGTTCTAACTTACCAGTAAACGCGTTGCGAAGATGTCGCAATTTGTTAAAGGGCAACTCTGGATTAATAGAGTTGCCCTAAAGCCTTTCTCGATACAGTCCGTGCCCGCCAATCAGGGTAAGTATTCAATTCCTTCAATGGCTTCGCCCCAGTATCGCGGTTTGCCTTTGCCTTGGGCGACGGCTTCCAGGCTGAGGCCGGCGTTGCCGTAGCCCTGGAAGTAGTTCAGCTTGAGCCTATATTCGCCCTCGCTCAGGCGGCGATAACACGATTGCTTGCGAAAGGGCCGGTCGCTTAGGTGTTGGCACAATAACTTGTCGTCGATAAACAACGAGAAGCCATCGTCGCTGCCCACCACAAAGCGGTAGCGACCGGGTTGAGTGACCTTAAATCGGGTGGTGATATCGGCAAAAAAATCCTCATTCCAGCCCAGCACACCCAAAACCGGGTGTTTGAAACGGTTGTCCTCGTTTAATTGCACCTTGTCGATCATTACCGTGCGGGTCGCCTCGATCTTGCGAGGCGCGTCAATTTGGGTGATGGTGTCGCGATTTTTGCTCAGCGTCAGGGTTAAGTTCTCATCCACCGAGGCGGGAATAAAACGGACGATCATCGCAATCGCCGCAAGGCCTAACAGGGCAGAAAAAATCGTGTTCTTATTCATTAGCGCACCACCTGTAGTTTCCAAAAGGCAAACCAGTTGCGCATATCAAACTGCGCCTCGGTGAGCTCCCAGCTATAGGTAAAGGGGGCAAAGACAAAAAATACCGCAATCGCGAGGCCGATGTAGACCGCCAAATTGATATAGGTATGGCGACTATGCCCATGCAGCTCGGCATAAAAAATATAGTTAAAAATTAGGGCCAGATTGATCAGCCCGAACACCAGGGGCACCAGATAGTGGTAGAGGTACATCACCCGTTCGATCTGCAAAATAGCGATCATGTAGCTGAGATACAAACCGGTAAACGCCAGTATCCAGTAAAACAAGGCGGAGTCTTTTACCGGGTTTTGGTAGACGTAGCGGCTGATGATCAGGCCCGCCGACAGCACAATGCTAGCCAGCACACTAAACCAGACCACCGGGTTGGCGACCAGGTTGTGATAGCGAACATAAGTGGTGCCGTCGACGGAGCGCTTTGACCAGCGGTAGTTGATGGTTTTGGTGCCTAGGGGCCAGCCCATAGCGTAGCTGCCATTCTCGCCCTCTTTACACACATCAAGCTTGGGCACACCGTCAGCGTATTTGGCCATATAGCGCCAGTTATCCAGCAGGCCCTGGTTAAAAGCGGCAAAGCTCCAGCTCTGGCCGTCTTTGATCAGCTGCTGGTATTCGTTACTGGCTTCGTAATTTTTATGGGTGGGCAGATTGCTGCCGAGGCCAATGTGCAGATAGAAAATCGCAAAAAACACCGCCAGCAGCGGTACAACCCCGGTGGGTACGGTAATCGCCAAGTGTTGGAACAGCTTGCCCCAGTGCCAGTGTTTGATGGACTCCCACTGATCGGCCCCGTACAGCATGACAAACAGTAACAACAGCACAGCGCCGTTTACCTTGACCGCAACGGCCAGCCCGATCCAGATGCCGAGGTAGGCATAGTCGCGCAGGCGAATCGCGCGCTCTTGTTGGGCGTGCGCGGTAATCGCGCGGGCGCACTGATAAATCGCCCCCAGAATAAAAAACAGCTGCACCCCTTCTAGCATGGCGGCGCGGGAGTGAATCACCAGGGCGTTATCGAAGATCAGTAAAAAGCTAAACGCGAAAGCTAGGTGCGGGTTGCGGCTGATGCGCCGGACAATGCCGTAAAAAAACAGCACCGACAGGGCCATTAATAGAGCGGATGGAAGGCGGAAGGCGTGGTACTCAATGCCGCCCTCGGGCATATGCTGGTCGCGCAGATAGTCGGTTTGCGAGAACTTGGAGGTGTCTTTGTCGCTGTTCAGTCCCAGGGCGGCCTCGCTGCCTGCCATGAGCAGTTTGCCCAGTGGCGGGTGGGGTTCCATATACATGACCCCATCGATATATTTCTGCGCCGAGGCAATATGATAGTTCTCGTCCCAGAACAGCGCATTGGGGTGGCCAATACCAATGGTGTACACGCACAGCGAGCACACCAGCAGAACGCCCAGATAAATTTTCTGCAAATGTCGGGTCAGGAAGTTACGCATAATTATGTCGGATGTTGTTATCAAAATGCGGCCAGATCATAACCGATTGTTCTCAGCTTGCCCAATCGCGGGTGTTGAAACTGAGAGCTTATACCGGGTGTAGGCGGATCTGGCGGGTATCCAGTCCCCGAGTGGGGGCGGGTAGTGAGGGATAAAGTTTACGCATTACCTGCCAGGCGGTGGCGCGATAAGTGGTCAGCTTGCCGCCCATCACCGTCAGCGCTCGAGGTTGAGCGGGGGTGTCGGGCAGAATCATGACCTCGCGGCTGCGACCAAAGGCGCTGCCCTGAACGCGGGGTAAAACCCGCAGCCCCGCCATGGTTTGCGCCTGGGACGGCAAGACGTGTAAGTGGGGAAAGTAGTGCTTTAGCACATTGAGCAAGTAGTGCATCTCGTGGGGGTGGCACTGGGCCTGCTCAGGCGCTTGTTGGTGAGGTGTCTCGGTGGTGCCCAGCAACAGCTGTCCCTGCCAGGGCAAAGCAAACACGGCGCGCCCATCGCTGGGTGATTCCAGATAATAGTGATGCTTGAGTACCGGCGGTAAGAGGAGGTGAGCGCCCTGTACCAGATCCACCTCGGGAAGCTTTGGGGTTGGGCGGATGGACGCGTTTAGCGAGCTGGCCCAGGGCCCGGCGCAATTGACCAATATCCGCGCACTCAAACTCTGCTGGCGTCCCCTCTGCGAGTAGTGAACTTCGATCTGGCCGTGCCCGCTATCGGCGCTGTCGAACTGTGCCGGTTGCTTAAGCTCCGCCCCCAGCTCACAGGCCGAGGCCAGCACCGAACAGGTTAAAGCGCGGTCATCGGTTTGCGCCTCGTAATAGCGAAACACCGCTTTAAGATCTGTAGTCGACAGATCGTCCAGCCCGTCCCATTGCGAACGTGACAAGCGTGTAAATTGGGTGCTGGAGTCCCAACCGGATAGCAAACGGTAAAGTGAGAGGCCGGTACGAATGGTCAGAGGGTGGCGCTGGCTTTGCTTGTATACCGGAATATGCAAAGGCGCCAATGTGACCAGCTCGGGGGCAATGTTAAGGAGAATGGCGCGCTCTTGCAGGGATTCACGTACCAGCGAAAACTGCATGGATTCTAAGTAGCGCAGACCACCGTGAATCAGCTTGCTGGAGTTACTGGAGGTAGCGCCGCCCACTTCGCCAGACTCCAATACCACCACCTTGTAGCCCGCGGCGGCGGCCGCTTGCGCGACCCCGGCACCACTGATACCGGCGCCGATAATGGCGAGATCATAGTCGGTCATATTGGGTAGCGCACCATCAGTGCCGCGAGTAGAGGAATAAGGGCGAGTCCGGCCAATTGGGCGCGCTGCAAAACCACAATTTTGCCCGGCAGTTCAATGCGGTCTTGGGGCGGACTGGCTTGCGCCTGTTTGCGCGCGGCTAGAAACTTAAGCGTTGGCCAGATGGATAATAGGCCCACCAGCACAAATAACGTTACCTTAGCGTGAAAAAAGCCATTACTCAGATAAAACTGGACCGGGGTGCCCAAGGCAAAGACTTTGATAAGGCCGGTAGTTAACACCACCAGGGCGGCGGCGCCATAGACGCCGTCAAGACGCGCAATCTGGCGCACCTGAGCGGGGCTGAGGCTGGGTTTAAACAACAGGTGCTGCGCCACCATGGCAGCGTAGAGGGTCATAAACCCTAAATAGTGAAAGTAACTGATCAGACTGTCGGCCACAATGCGCATCCCGTGCAGGTGGCGGGGCCTTATTGCTCCGCCATATTGTGATCCTAAAAGATTGTTGTGCGGGAGTAAATCAGTCGCCTGGCCCCATGCCGCCGTAGGGGAAGGGGGTGACCTTGTCGCCCTTAAACTCGCTGACCTTGGCGGCGCCTTCTTTCTCTACTTCGTCGATGCGCACAATAGCGTGCATGGGAATATAAGAGCGTTTAACCCCGGCAAATTCGTTTTTTAGCTTTTCTTCGCCCGGATCGACCACCACCTGGCTGCGCTCGCCAAAAACAAACTCTTCTACCTCGATAAACCCGTACATCTCGCTCTGATAAATAGCACGGGCAAAAACTTCAAAGATCTGTCCCTGGTTGTGGAAAATCACTTTGTAGGTCGGTTTGGCGATCATAGGGTCAAAATACCAGTTTAGGGGTGTGCAAAAGGGCGCGAAGAATAGCATATTCTTGGGCGCGTGCGACCCGCATCGTGCAAAAAATAGACGATTTTTGCCTTCGGGCTATGGGATTTGACCGGTGAGATGGCTATAATGCGCGGCCTTAAATTTTGTCCCAAAGCAGGCGAACACTTTATGTCAGCGACCGAGACACCGGTTAAAAAGCTCTACATCAAAACCCACGGCTGCCAGATGAATGAGTATGATTCATCGCGCATGCGCGATCTTTTGGGTGAGTCGCACCAGATGGTGGCGACCGAAAACCCGGAAGAGGCCGATGTGGTGCTGATTAACACCTGCTCCATCCGCGAAAAAGCGCAGGAAAAGCTGTTTCATCAGCTGGGGCGCTGGAAACAGCTAAAAGAGAAGAATCCGGACATGATTATCGGCGTGGGCGGCTGTGTCGCCAGCCAAGAGGGTGACGCCATCGCCGCGCGGGCGCCCTTTGTAGACTTGATCTTCGGCCCCCAAACTCTGCACCGCTTGCCCGAAATGATGGAGCAGCCCCGCGATAACGGCGCGGTCGTGGTGGATATCAGTTTTCCCGAGATCGAAAAGTTCGACAAGCTGCCCCAGCCCGATGCCGATGGCGTAAGCGCCTTTGTCTCCATTATGGAAGGCTGCTCGAAATACTGCACCTTCTGTGTCGTGCCCTACACCCGCGGTGAAGAAGTCAGCCGCCCGGTAGGCGATGTGATGCGCGAGGTGGTGCATTTGGCCGCCCAGGGCGTGCGCGAAATCAACCTGCTGGGGCAGAATGTAAATGCCTACCGGGGCGAGTCCGACGACGGCGTGGTGGATCTGGCCGAACTGATTACCTTTGTCGCCGCCGTAGATGGTATAGACCGTATTCGTTTTACCACCTCTCACCCGGTGGAGTTTTCCGACTCGCTGATCGATGTTTACGCCGAAGTGCCCGAGCTGGTCAGCCATTTACACCTACCGGTGCAAAGCGGCTCCGATCGGATTTTGATGGCCATGAAGCGCGGCCATACCGCGATTGAGTATAAATCCAAGCTGCGCCGCATTCGCGAGCATCGCCCGGATATCAGTTTTTCCTCGGATTTTATTATCGGCTTTCCCGGCGAGAGCGAAGACGATTTCGCCCGCACCATGAAATTAATTGGCGATATCGGTTTTGATACTTCTTTCAGCTTTATTTACAGTCCGCGTCCCGGCACCCCGGCCTCGGACTTGCCCGATGACACGCCCATGGAGGTGAAAAAGCAGCGTCTTAAGATCCTCCAAGACCGTATTACCCAGCAGGCTCAGGCTATCAGCCGCCGTATGGTGGGCAATGTCGAGAGGGTACTGGTGTCCGGTTACAGTAAAAAAGACCCGGGGCAGCTGTCCGGACGCACCGAGAACAATCGGGTGGTGAACTTTCGCGCCGATAATCCGGCTCTGATCGGTAAGTTTGCCGATGTGAGAATCGATCAGGCGCTGCCCAATTCACTGCTGGGAACGCTAATCGGTTCCGAGCTTGATGAGCTGTCATAACCAGAGGTTAGACTACGTCCGCCGGTAATAAAGAAATTGCCGGTCGGCAGGCTTCCCCCACGTCGGGGAATGGTTTAGGCTTTGCAAAAGAGAACGCAACAAGAGTATTTATCCGTCCTTGAATAAACACGTCGTGCCCGAAGCCTCTCAGGTTACCTGCGAGGTAACTCTGGAGCCCAGTGACAACCGCCGTCTCGCCAGTCTGTGCGGCCAGTTTGACCAGCACCTGCGCCAGATTGAACAGCGTCTGAATATCGAAATCCGCAACCGGGGCAATCACTTTGCGCTGGTGGGAAGCCGTGCGGTGGCCGAAACCGCCGCCGAGCTGTTGCGCGAACTCTACCGCGAAACCAGTGCGATAGAGCTGACCCCTGATGAAATCCACTTGGCGCTACAAAGCGCCGGAATCGAGCAACTTATGCAAAACCAAACCAGCCAGGCGACGGACGTTGCCGAGGCCGCCCCGGCGGATGAAAAAATTCCCGCCGGCACCGTGCTCATTCGCACCAAAAAAGTCACCATCAAGCCGCGCGGCCTGAACCAGCAGCGCTATGTGCGAGCGGTGCAAACCCACGACATCAATTTTGGGGTGGGCCCGGCAGGTACCGGTAAAACCTACCTGGCGGTGGCCTGCGCGGTGGAGTCGCTGCTGCGCGACGATGTCGAGCGTATTTTGCTGGTTCGCCCGGCGGTCGAGGCAGGTGAAAAGCTGGGCTTTTTGCCCGGCGATCTTGCGCAAAAGGTCGATCCCTATTTGCGCCCCTTGTATGACGCCTTATTTGAAATGCTGGGCTTTGAAACCGTGGGTAAGCTGCTCGAGCGCAATGTGATTGAAGTGGCGCCGCTGGCTTATATGCGTGGCCGTACCCTGAACAACTCGTTTGTGATTCTGGATGAAAGTCAGAACACCACCTGCGAGCAGATGAAAATGTTCCTGACCCGGATCGGCTTTGGCTCAACCGCTGTGATTACCGGTGACCCTTCGCAGATTGATCTGCCCCGGGGGCAGAAGTCGGGCCTGAAACACGCGGTGGAGGTGCTGGATAAGGTGGAGGGCATTAGCTTCACCCACTTTGGCGCCAAAGACGTGGTGCGCCACCCCTTGGTGCAGCGTATTGTCGAAGCCTACGACGTATTCGAAGCCAACAACCCGGACCGCGAGCGCTGAGCATGGTGGTTCAGGTAGATATTGACGTTCAGGTCGACTCCGAGAACCTCCCGAGCGACGACGAAGTACACCGATGGGTGGCGGCGGCGGTCGCAGACCACCGGCCTCAGGCCGAGCTGAGTGTCTGTATCGTCGACGCCGACACCAGCGCCGAACTAAACGGCCAGTACCGGGGTAAGCCTTACCCCACCAACGTGCTTTCTTTTCCCGCCGACCTGCCCCCCGAGCTGCAATTGCCCCTGTTGGGTGATCTGGCCATCTGCGCTCAAGTGGTGGAGCGCGAGGCCCGCGAGCAGGGCAAGCTCCTTAAGGCCCACTGGGCTCATATGCTTGTACACGGCACTCTGCATTTGCTAGGTTACGATCATATTGAAGATGACCAGGCAGAGCAGATGGAAGCGCTGGAAACCCGCATTATCACCGACCTGGGCTTTGCGCCCCCCTATGCCGATTCCAATCAGGATTCGGCCTCTGTTTATACTAAAACGACACAGGTATCATCAGTGCCATGACGGACGACCCCTCGAGTAGCAGCTTGTCGCGCAACCAGGATAAATCCTGGCTGGATCGGGTTCTGCACGCCTTTTCTGGCGAACCTAAATCCCGCGACGACCTACTGGATATTATTAAAGACGCCGCCGAAAATAAATTATTGGATCAGGAAGCATTAAGCATTATCGAGGGCGCGCTGGATGTGTCCAGCCTGCAAGCGCGGGAGATTATGATTCCGCGTACCCAAATTGTCGCGGTAAAAGTCGAGGATAAGCCCAAAGAGTTTTTGCCCAAGATTATGGAGTCGGGTCACTCGCGCTTTCCCGTAGTGGGCGATTCTATCGACGATGTCAAAGGTATATTGCTCGCCAAAGATCTTCTGCGCATGATGCTGGAAGGTAATAACGATTTTAGCCTGGAAGATATTATTCGCCCGGCCAATATTGTCCCCGAAAGTAAGCGCGTCAACGTATTGCTGCGCGAGTTCCGCGAGCAGCGCTATCATATGGCGCTGGTGATCGATGAATACGGCGGTATCTCGGGGCTGATTACCATCGAGGATATTCTGGAGGAAATTGTCGGCGAAATCGAAGACGAAACCGATGAAGAGGTCTCGGACGAGTACATCAAAAAAGTCAGTGAAACCGACTATGTGATCAAGGCTCTGACCCCCATCGACGATTTTAACGATTATTTTGAGGCAGGCCTGTCGGACGAAGACTTCGACACCATTGGCGGCATTTTAATGCAATCGTTTGGGCACCTGCCCAAGCGCAACGAGACCACCGAAGTCGACGGTTTTACCTTTCGAGTGCTCTACGCCGATAATCGCCAAATCCATCTGGTGCGGTTAACCCTCGATTAGATGCAACCTAGCGCTGGGGCGATATTAGTCGCCCCAGCGCTAGGTTGAGTATCTGTTCTTTGCGCGCCATTGGCGCTTTCTCCAAGCGTAGTAGAGGTGAATCAGTCCGTGCCCCCAGGCTCCAATGAAACTGTTATAACCGGCAGCGTGCGCCGGGGATTGCACCGTTTACGCTGGTATAACGCGGGCGCCCTGGCGCTGCTGGCGGGCGCCTTACAGCCGCTGGCGCTGGCGCCGTTTAACCTCTGGCCGCTGGCCTTGCTTGGCTTGGTGGTTTTCCCCTTATTGTTGTTTAAGGTCTCTGCTCGGCGCGCCTGGTGGGTTTCGCTCGCCTTTGGTATCGGTTTATACGGCGTTGGGGTTTCCTGGGTTTATGTCGCCATCCATCAGTTTGGCAGTGCGCCTGTTTGGTTGGCGGCGCTGCTGACCGCCCTGTTTGTCGCGTTTATGGCACTGATTTTTGCCGCGCCCTTTGTGTTGTGCCGCTCATTAATCGGGCAGGGGCGGTTGGGCATTATGCTGGCTTTTCCCGCCTGTTACTTGCTGGGGGAGTGGCTGCGCACCTGGTTACTTACGGGCTTTCCCTGGCTCTATGTGGGCTATGGACACCTGGAAACTCCGTTGGCGGCCTGGGCACCTCTAATCGGTGTGATGGGCGTGGGGCTTATCGCCGTATTCAGCGCCGCTACCATTGCCGCCTGGGGCTTTTTTATGCGTCCATCGGCCAACTTGTGGATGGCCAGCATAATGGTTGTGGGGCTCTGGGCCCTGGGTTGGCCCCTGGCGGATATGTCCTGGAGTAAAATTAATCGTGACCAGCCCATTTCGGTGGCCATGGTGCAGCCCAATGTGGCTCAGGAGCTTAAATGGGACCCGGCCTTTGCCCAGCCAACTTTAGATCGGTTAATGGCACTGAGTGAGCCCCACTGGGACGCTGATTGGCTGATCTGGCCAGAGGCGGCCATCCCTTTGACCTACCACAATGCCTCCGATTTTTTAAATCGTATTAATCGCCGCGCCGGGGAAACTCAGACCGGTCTGGTCAGCGGGATTATTTACGATGATCGACCCCGCCAGCGCTACTACAACTCGGTGTTCGGTCTGGGTGAGGCCATGGGAATTTATCATAAAAAACGCCTGGTGCCCTTTGGTGAATACGTGCCCCTGGAAGCCTGGTTGCGCGGCACGATTGAGTTTTTTGATTTGCCTACCTCCTATATTAATTTGGGCCCCGACGAGCAAAACGGACTTTTGATTGGCGATGTCAGTATTGCGCCCAGCATTTGTTACGAAGTGGTCTACCCCACGCTTGTGGCGGAGAGTGCGCGCAATCGCAATGTGCTGTTAACAGTCAGTAACGATGCCTGGTTTGCCGATTCTATCGGCCCGCTGCAGCATTTGCAGATGGCGCAGATGCGTGCCCTGGAAACCGGGCGCTACTTGCTGCGCAGCACCAATAATGGGGTGAGCGCGATTGTGGATCCGCAAGGAAAGATCGTAGCGCGCAGTCGCCAGTTTGTCAGCGCCACGCTAAGCGGCACCATCTATCCGGCCTACGGCGATACGCCCTTTATGCGCTGGGGTAGCTGGCCGGTGGTGGTGTTGGCGTTGGCGCTGTTACTGGGTTTGTGGGTGTCGAGAGGTCGGCTTTAACCGCCTAACGTTATTTCTTTAGCGTCAGACGGTTAAAGCCAATTTCGTATTTACCGGGCACAGCCTCGGCCTGAAATACCTTGGTGTCGGGGTAGAGCGTCTGGACAAATTCCAGCATACGCTTCTTGTCTGCCACACTCATAAAGGCCCCCAGGTAGACCGCGCGCAAATGCTCGGCCTCGAAGCGACGGTCGCTGTACCACAGAGTTTCATCGGTGGTTTTGTTGGCCTCTTCCGCGTCTACGTTGTCAATGCAGCGCCATTCCTGCTCGCCTTTCGCGGCGGGTTGTTTGCTCAGAAATTTATCCTCAAAGCTGTCCTGACTGCGCAGCTTGTCATTGTAGAGAACCACGTCCAGCTGTTCTTTTAAGCGGCTAATTTCCGGTCGGGCGGGGCTGTATTGGACGGCTTTGGGGTGTTTTAGCGAAGTTCCCTCGCCACACTGAAACTTGAGTACCGCGCCCCGGTGGCTGTCGGCGTAGTATTGCCAGGCCGTGAGGTTATCGGCTTTGGCCGAGAAGCTGCAAATGCGCAGGCTGCGGGTGTAGCGGCGCCAATCGCTCATCATTTCATCGATATCGCTCTGGCGCTGGTCCACCATCCGCGCCATAAGCTCCTCCAGTACTTCTTCGGCTTCTTCCGGGGAGTCAAAGCGGTCCTCGTCGCGCCAGCGCCGAATGACCGTGGTCAAAGGAGCTGTGCCACGGGGTTCTTCGCGCGCGAAAATCATCCCGCAGGCGGCGCGAATCACGCTTTGCAGCAGGGTCTGTGGGTCGAAAGACAGCGGGGTTTTGTGGTTCAGCTCGAAGGGGTCGTTATACAGCGTCGGCGCTGACCAACGCAGGGTCTGCGATTGCAGAATCTGACAGGCGGTGTCCGCATCGGTGTATTTCGACAATGTATCTGGGTGATCTGGCACAGGGAGTCCTTGGGGATCGTTATTGTCCGGTTGTTTTCATTATCGGCCGAGGGTGGGATTTATAAAGCGTTTTAATGCGCCAATCAAGAGTGAACTCTTTATTATTCATAGTCTGTGGCCGTCTGGTTTGCAAATTTCCGCGATCTTACATAATAGAGTTTCCAGCGTTTGGCTGGGGCGCTAGAATAGGCACCCCACCTCCAACAGGCATAGGACGACACGTGATTTTTACCGGCTCTGATATCCTCTCCGTGGAACAATTTGATCGCAGTGATATTGAACACATCTTCCAGGTGGCCGATGCCATGGCCCCCTATGCGTTGCGGCGTCGGGTCACCCGGGTATTGGAAGGCGCCATTTTAGGCAATATGTTTTTCGAGCCGAGCACCCGCACCCGCATCAGTTTCGGTTGTGCTTTTAACCTGTTGGGGGGCGAGGTGCGTGAGACCACCGGGTTTGAAAGTTCAGCTATCGCCAAGGGCGAATCTTTATACGATACCGCGCGGGTTTTGTCGGGCTTTTCCGATGTGATTTGTATGCGCCACCCGCAGGAGGGATCGGTGGCTGAGTTTGCCGCTGCCAGTCGGGTGCCGGTATTAAACGGCGGCGATGGCGCCAATGAACATCCCAGCCAGGCGCTGTTGGATTTGTACACCATTCGCAAAGAGCTGGCCTCGAAAGATCGCGGTATTGACGGTCTGCGTATCGCCCTGATCGGCGATTTAAAATATGGCCGCACGGTGCACTCGCTGTGTAAGTTACTGCGCCACTTTAAAAATGTTCAGGTCACTCTGGTTTCACCCGCCGAGTTAGCCATGCCCGAAAATATCGTCGAGGAAATGCGTTCGGTGGGGCACAATGTCGTGGTCACCGAAGATTTGACCCAGAGCATTTCCAATGTGGATATCGCCTATTCTACCCGCATTCAGGAAGAGCGTTTTGCCAGCAAGGAAGAGGCCGATATGTACCGCGGCCGCTTCCGCTTAAATCAGTCCATCTACACCCAGTACTGTGAACCCAATACCGTCATTATGCACCCCTTGCCCCGGGACTCGCGCGCCGACGCCAATGAGTTGGACAATGATTTGAACCAAAACCCCAACCTGGCGATCTTCCGCCAGGCTGACAATGGAGTGCTGGTGCGTATGGCGCTGTTTGCGCTGGTGCTGGATGTAGTGGATCAGGTGGATAAATGCGCTCGGGATGTCAACTGGTATAACTCGGCTCGTACGCTCTGACCTACCCCGCTTGCGGTCAGCCACCTAGCAGCTGGGCGGCCATTTTGGATAGCTCTGTACAATCGAGAGGCAGGGCTACGCTGGGGCGTGGCTCGGGGGGCGACTCGGTAACGTGGCCTAAATACACTTGGGGGATGTCCCCGGTGCGCGGTAATGACGCCAGAGTGTCGGCCAGGTAATGTCCCTGATCGTCCTGCAGTTCAGGGCACAGAATCAGCAAGTCGGGGCGAATATTGAGTGCTAACTCCAGGGCTTCTTCGCTGTTTTCGGCGGTAATTAAGTTGTATAGCGGGCGCAGGCAGCTACTGGCCTCTTGCAGTACCGCGTCCTGGGAGTGGGCGATAACCACAGTGCGGTGTGCGGTCATTTCATCCACAACATGCCGGTTGCGACCGGTGTGTTTGGCCCGGTAGAGGGCGCGGTCGGCGGATTTAATAACGTTTTCTAGGCTATAGCCGCGTGGGTGGGCGCACCCAGCCACGCCGATACTGACGGTTACCCGGCGCTCCACGGGCGACATCTGGTGTTCTATATCCAGTTGTGCCACTGCTTTTTTTATACACTGGCACACTCTTTCAGCGCCCTGGGCATCGGTTTCTGGCAGCAGCACTACAAACTCTTCACCGCCGTAGCGGCCCAGCAGGTCAAAGGGCCGGTGCAGGCAACTTTTAATGGCATCGGTGACCTGTTTTAAGCAAACATCGCCCGCCGGGTGGCCGTAATGGTCGTTGTAGAGCTTAAAGTGATCCACGTCGATCATCAGGGCACAGGTAGGGGTCTGTTTGCGCCCCGCCAACAGCCACTGTTGTTCGGCCTGTTCGTTAAAGGTGCGGCGGTTGAGAACCTGGGTCAGGCTGTCCAGCTGGCTGAGGGCTTCGAGCTCGCCGTTGAGCCGGTTAAGCTGATCGCGCATATCCGCAATTCGCTCCATGGCGCGAATTTTTGCGGTAATGATCATTTTGCTTACCGGTTTTATCAGATAGTCATCGCCGCCGGCCTCAATGCCCTGACGGTAATCGTCGTCATCGCTCATGCCGGTCACAAAGATAATAGGTATCCAGTGGCTGCCCAGCCATTCGCGAATCAACGCAGTGGTTTCAAAGCCGTTAAGGCCGGGCATTTCCACATCCATAATGATCATGTCGACCGGGGTGTCTTCCAAAAGCTGCAGGGCCTGCTCACCACTTTCGGCCAACAAGGGGGTGTGGCCGGCATCGAGCACATACTGGCTCATGGCGTGACGTAAAGTGGCGCTGTCTTCGACCAACAGTATCTTCATCTACAGGCTCTGGCTGGGGTTGGTATGGTGGCTCTAGTGTATCGAGCTTTGGCACCAAAAACATCATTTTGCGTCACAGATTTGGCAATTTCCTATGGACAATGCGCTACGTAGTGCCATTGGCCGGCCTCGCGCTGGAACAATGATTTTTCCAGGTGCTGGTGGGTGTGATCGCCCAAGCGGTAATGGGCGCAGAAGGTGACCGTGCCTGTGTCATCCGCCGCTCCACCGTCGTCGGTGTGTAATATATCCAGTTTCAGCCATTCGCAGCTCTCGGCCCAGTCGCGGATGGCCTCGGGCGTGGTGCACTGGCGAGTAGTCTCGCTCCAGCTTTGCCAGATGTAGTCTATCGCCCGCAGCACATGGGCGCTGTATCGCGAGCGCATTAACTGCTCGGCGGTTTCCGCAGTCAAACCTTGGTAGATAAGACGGCCGCAGCACTCGGTGAGGCCCAGGCCCGAGCCGCAGGGGCAGATACTGGGGGGTGTGAGTGGCATTTTGCACCTCTTTTGGGTATGTTGTGCGCCTGTTTCAGGCCCGACCCGCCTGCAGGGCCATTATAATAGCGACTTTCCTTTTACCTTTGTAATAACTATCTACGACCAAACAAATGACCGATTTCGACGATATTCGCCCCTACAATGATGATGAAGTGCGCCCAGTACTGGACCGGATTCTGGCTGATCCCGAGCTGGCCGACGCCGTGGCTAAGCTTAAGTTTCCGCGTTTGGCTGGCCCCTTGGGATTTATTTTGCGACCGCTTATTCGCCGGGTAATGGCGCGCCAACTGGCTGGGGTAGATAGTGTAGATAAGTTTCAGCTGGTTGTTGAGAAATACATGCGCCATATGATCGAGACCACGACCACTCGGCTCACCAATTCGGGGCTGGATAAACTGGACCCCAACGAGGCCTATCTGTTTGTCAGCAATCACCGCGATATCGCCATGGATCCGGCGTTTGTAAACTGGAGCTTGTACCACGAAGGCTTTAAAACCTTGCGTATCGCCATTGGCGATAACCTGCTGACCAAAGAGTATGTGTCGGACTTAATGCGCCTGAATAAAAGCTTTATCGTCAAGCGCTCGGTTAAGAGCCCGCGCGAGAAGCTCAAAGCGGCAAAGAAACTCTCGGCCTATATTTTTCACTCTCTCACCGAGGATAAGGCCAATATCTGGATTGCCCAGCGCGAGGGGCGGGCTAAAGATGGCAATGACGAGACCAACTCGGCGGTGGTGGGCATGCTGACTCTCAACCGGCCTAAAAGTCAGGACTTTGCCGACTATGTGCGCTCACTCAAAATAGTGCCCGTATCCATTTCCTACGAGCAAGACCCCTGCGACAGCGCCAAGGCTCACGAACTGCACGCCCAGCGCACCACTGGCGCCTATGAAAAAGGCGACCAGGAGGATGTGCAGAGCATTGCCAAAGGCATTGCCGGGCAAAAAGGGCATGTGCATGTGGCCTTTGGTGATGTGCTGCAGGGGGACTTTGCCGACAGCGAGGCGGTGGCCGCCGAGATCGACCGTCAGGTGTGGGCCAAGCAGGTGTTGCACCCCAGCAATTGCTTTGCCTACGAGGCCCGTGGTGGCGAGCCCCGCGCGCTGCCTTACTCTGATAAGGCGCGGCCCTTTGAGCCCTCCGACCTGCGCGACGAGCGCGCCCGTTTTGACTTGCATATTGCCGGAGTTCCCTCGGAATACCGCGATATTGTCCTGGATATGTACGCCAACCCTGTGCGCAACAAGTTAAAAGCCCAGTAGATGCTCACCGATGCGATAAAACAAGAGATTCAGCAGACCTATTCCGAGTTTCTGAAATCTCGCGAACTGGGACCGCGCCACGGGCAAAAGCTGATGATTGCCGAAATCGCCCGCACCCTGGGGGGCATTACCTCGGATGCCGAAGGCGTACGCAACAGCGACGGCCATGTGTGCGTGGTGGAGGCGGGCACGGGTACCGGTAAAACCATCGCCTACTTGCTGCCCTCGATTATCATCGCCAAAGCCCTGGGCAAAAAGCTGGTGGTGTCTACGGCCACGGTCGCACTGCAGGAGCAGATTATTCTCAAGGATTTGCCCGAGCTAAAACGCCGCACGGACTTATCCTTTAATTTCGCCTTGGCCAAAGGGCGCGGGCGCTATGTGTGTCTGTCCAAGCTGGATAATTTAATGGGCGAGTTCGCCGCCGCTGACGACCCTACCCGGGCGCTCTATGAAGATGAGCTGCCCAGCGTAGACGAGCAGGGGGTAAAGTTATACGAATCCATGATGGACGCCCTGGCGGCCAATAAATGGGACGGCGAGCGCGATTCCTGGCCCAGCGAATTAGAACCCGCCGACTGGCAGCGGGTGACCACCGATCACCGCCAATGCACCGGGCGGCGCTGTTCTAATGTGTCGGTGTGCAGTTTTTTTAAAGCCCGCGATGCTTTGCACACCGCCGACTGTATTGTGACCAACCACGATCTGGTGCTGGCAGATTTAGCCCTGGGCGGCGGCGCCATTCTGCCCGATCCCGAAGACACCATTTACGTGTTTGACGAGGGGCATCACTTGCCCGACAAGGCGCTCAATCACTTTGCCTGTCACGGGCGTATGCTCTCCACCAGTCGCTGGCTCGAGCAATGTAATAAAGCGTTGTCCGGGGTGCTGGGGCAAATCAGCGGCGCCGGACGGGTGGATCATTTTGGCGAACAGCTGCCGGGCCAGTTTATTCAATGCAAGCGCGAGCTGGATATGCTGTATCCGGCTCTGGATGAGTTGATTCAAACCCTGAGTGAGGATTCTCGCGAGCGTCGCTCCACTCATTACCGATTTGAGGGCGGTTTGGTGCCCGAGGATATTCGCGCCCAGGCCGAGCAGTTGCACATGAGTTTTGACCGGCTCAGTGACCTGCTGGGCAAAATGGCCAGCGAAATCAACGAGGCCATGGAAGACGCCCACTGCCGCGTGCCCAAGGTGGATTTGGAAAACAACTACCCGGTCATCGGGGCCTGGCAGGCCCGCGCCGAGGCGGGCGCCGAGCTCTGGCTCAGCTATTCGCGTACCGATGCCGAAACCAGCATCCCCAAAGCGCGCTGGCTGACTCTGGTGGACTTTAATGGCAACTATGACATAGAGGTGTGCTCCAGCCCCATTCTGGCGGCCCGCACCCTGGAGTTTAGTCTCTGGAATCAGTGCTATGGCGCCGTGGTGACCTCGGCCACCTTAACCGCGCTGGGCAAGTTTGATCGCTTTCAGATGCGCGCCGGTACCCCCAACAACAGTCGCTATGCGGTGGTGCCCAGTCCCTTTGATTTCTCGCGCGGCGAGTTGCGCGTGCCCGGCCAGGCTGTGGACGCGGGCGATAGCAGCGGCCATACCCGAGCGGTGATCGATTATTTACCCGAGCTTTTACAAAGCGACGAAGGCTCGCTGGTGTTGTTTTCCTCGCGCCGGCAAATGCTGGATGTATTCGACGGTATGCCCGAGCAGTGGCGCCGTCGCATTCAGGTACAGGGCGTTTCGTCCAAGCAGGAAATGCTGGTAGAGCACAAAAAGCGCATCGATAAAGGCGAGGGCAGTGTCCTGTTCGGCCTGGCAAGCTTTGCTGAGGGCGTGGACTTGCCCGGCGATTACTGCGCCCATGTGGTGATCGCCAAGCTGCCTTTTGCGGTGCCCGATGATCCTATCGAGGCGTCGGTGTCCGAGTGGGTAGAATCGCGCGGGGGCAACCCGTTTATGCAAATCACCATCCCCGATGCCTCGCTAAAACTCATTCAGGCCTGCGGTCGATTGTTGCGCACCGAAGGGGATACCGGGCGCATTACCCTATTGGATCGCCGGGTTGTGACTAAGCGCTACGGCAAGGCAATCCTGGATTCGCTGCCGCCTTTTAAGCGGGTTATCGAAAATTAACAGGCCCGAAATGACCGATAAACATATTGCTGTGGCCAATGTATTAATCGATATTGAAGCCGCCCTGCGCGAGCTGCAATTGTGGGAAACTCAGCCACCACCGCCCGAGGCCTTGGCCAGCACGCAGCCCTTTGCGCTCGATACTCTTAGCTTCACCCAGTGGTTGCAGTTTTTGTTTTTGCCGCGCATGCAGCAGATGGTGCATCAGCAAGCCGAGCTGCCCGCCAACTGCCAGATTGCGTCCCTGGCCGAGGAATATTTTCGCGCTCAGGCGGTATCGGGCGAGGCGTTGATTATTCAGTTGCGAAGGATTGATACACTTTTAAACGGGTAAAACTCTTGCCTCGTGCCGTACTTTGGCCTAGTTTAAGTGTCGACAAAAATAGGATGTTTACTCACTGGAGCCAAGCCATGAAAAACTTTTCTCTTGCTTTAGTCTCTGCGGCGGTACTGCTGGCAGGTTGTGCTGCGCCCCCGCCGCCTGTCTCTCACGACGGGTTGCACTTAATCGACAACCGCGATCTGGATCAGGTATATCTTAAGCCCAATATTGAGCTCGACGCCTATGATGCCGTTAGCCTGAAACCCTGCACCGTGGCCTTCCGCGATAATTGGCAGCGCAATCAGAATTCCAGTATCTCGGCTGGCCGCACGCGTGTGACCGATGAGGATATGGATGTGATCAAAGGTCGTCTTGCCGAGGCCTGTGATAAATATTTCCGCCAAGCGCTAGAGAAAGACCCCGCCTATCGCATCGTGGCCGAGGGTGAGCCAAGCGATGGGCGAGTGCTGGATGTGCGCCCCTCCATTATCGATTTGGATGTCACCGCCCCCGACCTTAACGATGTGGGCATGGTCACCACCTACACCACTGACTCGGGTGAAATGACGCTGTTTTTAGAGGCGTTCGACGGCGCCACTGGCGAAATTCTGGCGCGCGTGGTAGATCGCAAACGCGATCGAGATGACATGTACCTGGAATGGACCAATCGGGCAACCAATATGCACGATGCCAATATGGCCCTGCGCAGCTGGACCAAGGATTTGCGTGAAGGCTTGGATAAAGCGCGCGCCTTGTAAATCTACCAGTGAAGTTCCCGCGGCGTAGCAAAGCCGCGGGATTATTCGCTCTTGTGCTGTTCGCGGAACCACTCCCAGGCATTCACCACTGTGCCGTCTTCTAAGGTACATTCACCGGTTTCCCGGTTGTACTGGCCGTGAGCCTCGCAATACACGGCGGCCGGGTTGGGCAGGCCCACGTTTTTCTCCAGCGTTTCTCGGTAATAGTCCCAGGCGTCCACCGTCTGGCCGTCAGCCAGGGTGCATTGCCCCGAATTAAAGTCGTAGCGCCCTTGCTGTTGTTCGCAGTAAACTGCTGCCGGATTGGCCTGGCGCGAGGTGTCCTGGTTGGGGTGATCACACCCGGCGACCAGCGCGGCAAGCGCAATAATGCCCCAAAGCTTATTCATGCTCGCTCTCCTTTAGTGATCTGAAACTTCGGTATTGAACCACTATAGCTTAGGGCCTGTTCACACTAATTAGATGCAGCCTGTTGCGACTAAAAATTCGCCAATTAAGGCGCGAGGAGAGTGGTTTGGTCACTCCAAATGAACGACGAGCAACGAAGAGTGGCGGATTTTTAGCCGCAACCCGAAGGGCTGGAGCCAGTTTTGTCCCCAGCGTTGTTGCCGATCGCTTATTTGGAACAACCAAACTTCGCTCACGGCGCCTAGCTGGAAACAAAACTGGCTTCCAGCAGGCGCATTTAATTAGTGTGAACAGGCCCTAATTAACGCGGCCCGATGGTTGGTCGTAGCGGCGAATGGAGGGCAGCAGGAGCAAGCTGAGAATGGACGATGCCAGCATACACAGGGCAATGGGGGTGATGGAGTGGCTCACAAACACGCTGGCGACCAGCCCCATGCCCGAGCCCATCACAAACATTGAGACCGTTTGTATCGCCGCCGCGCTGCCGCCCTGGTGGGGCGGGAACATTCCCATAAAGTGAGTCGCTCCGGCGGGGTTAATAACGCCAACACAGCTGACCATCAGAATAATTAAACTAGCGGCCAAGGACAGATTCAGTGCATCCAAATAAGCCAAGCCGGTAAAGGCGATGACCAGCAGCGCTTGAAATACTATGACGGCGGCGAACACGTTTAGGGCGCGGTAGCGTTTTAACAGCTGGGTGCTTAAGGAATTGGCACCAATCAAACCTACGGCGGCCCCACCAAACAGCACTGAAAAATGGGTCTCGCCAATGCCAAAATAGGTCATGTAGAGGTAAGAGGCGTGGGTAACGTAAATCAGCAAAATACCCGCCGCGCTGCCCATGCACAGTGCAAAGCGTGCGGCAATGAATTTGCCGTCCTGGCGATGCAATAAAATCTCACCATACTGATGGGCGATACGGCTCATGGAAATGGCGCGAGGCGGATGGCGCATGGTCTCGGGTATCAGCGGCACCATAATCGCCAGCAGCACGCAGGCATAACTGACCTGGAAGATGAAAATCGCCTGCCAGCCAAAGCTGAGTAGCGCTGTGCCGAACAGTGGAGCGATGACCGGGGCGACCATCATCACCATCATTACGGTAGCAAAGCGCGGCCCGATCTCATCGGCGGGGTAGGCATCGCGTACCTGGGCCATGGCGGTAATACTGGCAAAGCCGCCGCCGAAAGCCTGCAGGGCTCGCAGCAGGTTAATGGTGCCCGCCGACTCGCTGCAGGCGATGGCGGCGCTGGCGAGAATAAACAGCAAGGTGCCAATCACGCAAACCCGCTTGCGGCCGATTTGATCCGACAGGGGGCCGCCCAGCAGTTGCCCGGCGGCAAAACCCACTAAAAACGTACTGACCGAGGTGCTTAGCGTCGCGACCGATACGCCCAGTGCTTGCGCCATCGTGGGCAGAGCGGGCAGGTAGGCGTCCATCGCCACCGGGCCCAGTGCGACTAAGGCGCCTAAATAAAGTAAAAAGTAGCGGGGTAATTGCAACTGGGTCATGGCGGGCCGAGGGTTTTGGAATTCTAAGCGCCGTTACTATACAGAATATAGCGTCTCGGCGGCACTGAAACTATTTATCCTCCGTCCTAAAAAAGCTTGGCAGATTTTAATTTTGTAACGTTCGGCAATCAAAAAGCGCCCCGAGTCGGGGCGTTGTCGAATTGCACTTACATCTGCTCGGAGACTTCAATGCCCAGCATATCCAGGCCGGTGGCCAGGGTGCGGGCCACCAGATGACACAGGCGTAAGCGGCTGTCGCGGGTGGCGGGATCAACGTCCGATTTCAGTATGGGGCAGGCTTCATAGAAACGCATATACAAGCTGGCGACATCGTACAAATAATTGCACAAGACATGGGGCAGGGCATCGTCGGCCACTTGCGCCAGCACTTCGCCAAACTGTAGCAGTTTAATGGCCAGGGCTTTTTCCTGCTCTGCGCCGATAATAATATCCGCACTGATGCTCTCGGGGCTAACCCCGGCTTTGCGGAAAATACTTTGCACCCGAGTGTAAGCATACTGCAAATAGGGGGCGGTGTTGCCTTCAAAGCTGAGCATAGTGTCCCAGTTAAAGACATAATCATTGGTGCGGGTTTTACTTAAATCTGCGTACTTAACCGCGCCAATACCCACCTTGCGGGCCACCTCATCGGCGTCCGCCAGCTCGGGATTTTTGTCGGTGATGACCGCGCGCGCGCGTTCGACGGCTTCGTCTAAAAGTGCCGAAAGCTTAACGGTGCCGCCGCTGCGGGTTTTAAAGGGCTTGCCGTCAGAGCCCATCATGGTGCCAAAGGCGTGGTGCTCCAGGCTGACTTGCTCACTGACAAAGCCGGCCTTGCGCGCCAGGGTAAACACCTGCTGCATATGCAGTGACTGGCGAGCATCAATAAAATACAGAATACGGTCCGCGTTTAAATCCACCGCCCGGTAGCGCAGGGCTGCCAGGTCGGTGGTAGCGTATAAGAAACCGCCGCCTTTTTTCTGCACAATCACCGGCGAGGGGTTGCCCTCTTTGTCGGCCAGCTCTTGCAAAAAGACCACCTGGGCACCCTGATCTTCCGAGCACAGTCCCTGCTCTTGCAGCTCGGCGACAATCGGTGCGAGATCATTGTTGTAGAAACTCTCGCCGCGCACGTCGGCCTCTGTCAGGCTTACGTTTAGCTTCTGGTAAATCTCGGCGCTGTGCTCCAGCGATACCTGCTTGAACTGGCGCCAGAGTTTTAGCACCTGCTCATCGCCCGATTGCAATTTCACTACATAGTCCCGTGCCTTGTCGGCAAAGGCCGGGTCGGCGTCAAAGTGGGCTTTGGCCTGCTGGTAAAAAACTTCCAGATCCGACAGCGCCATGGTGGCGCTTTCGTTCTGGGCCAGCTGTTCTTCCAGCTCGGCAATGAGCATGCCGAACTGAGTGCCCCAGTCGCCTACATGGTTTTGGCGAACGACAGTGTGCCCCAAGCGCTCGAGAATTCGCACCAGCGCATCGCCGATAATGCTGGAGCGTAAATGCCCCACGTGCATTTCCTTGGCGAGGTTGGGCGAGGAGTAATCCACCACAATGGTTTGCGGCGTTTCGGCCGGGCGAATGGCCAGAGCGGTATCGCGCTCGGCGCTGCCGGTTTGCTGGGCTAACCACTGGGGCGCCAGGTGGATATTGATAAAGCCGGGTCCGGCAATCTCAACCTTCTCGGCAATATCGTCCAGCTGCAGCTCGGTGACAATTTTGCCCGCCAGCTCGCGCGGGTTGGTGCCCATTTTTTTCGCAGCGCCCATGGCGCCATTGGCCTGGTAGTCACCAAAGCCGGCTTTTTTGGCCGCTGCCACCATAGGTTGGCAGTCGCTTGGGGTGCCCGCAGCGCTCATGGCGGTGCGTACTTTTTCACTGAGGAGTTCGCGGATGTTCATAGGGCCCAATTCAGTAGTGCAAAAGCGTCGATTGTAGCATGGCAGGAACCGGGACGGGCCGGTTTAACGGCGGGTGCGATATAGACACACCCGCGCTGGGCAGGGTTTAAAACTCGTAGCTAACACCTACGGTGTAGCGGAAGTCATCCTGTTCGGGAATCACCCCGTCGGAATCCGCCTGGGGGTATTTAATCCGATCCCAGTAGGCACTCATGGTTAAATCCAGCTTGTCGGTTAAGTCGATATACAGGCTGACCACGCCATGGTGCTTGTACTTGCCCGATTCGTTGTTTGTGGCCGTCAACTGGTAGGTGGCGCTGATGTCCATATAGTCGGTGAGTTCTTGGTCGTAGATGGTGTTTAGGTAGAACGCCCCGGAGTCTACGGTTTGATCCTGTCCTTCAGGGACTTCTTCGTAGCGGGTGTACATATAGCCCGGGCCCGCCGAGGTGGTCCAGCTGGTTTGGTCGTTGTCAATTAAGTACACGCCGGCACCCATACCCCCGGTCCACTGGCTGGAGATGTTTTGCAGTGGCGCGCTGTAAAATTCAAATTGCACTGGTTGCCAGAACCAGCGCTCGGAGCGGCGAATATACCAGCTGCCGGTGGCGCGGTGTTCGTTGCTGGTTTCCTCGCCTTCATCGTAAAACACATCGGCAATATAGGTCAGGCGAATGCTGGAGCGGGCGGTGCGGCGCAGCAGATTCACGTTAGCGTTGAAATCTTCCTGGTCTACATTACCCGTGCGGTAGTTTACCCCCGCGCCGATTTTACCGCTCCAGCGGTCCAGCTCGTGGCGGCTGGTGCTGGCAATGCGCATCACATCCAAAATTTCAAAAGGGCCTTGTTCTCCCACGTACAATTTGCCGTCGACGGTTTCCAGTTGGCCGGTGTAGAGGTTTTGATTGTTAAACAAGACGTTTACCGATTTGGTGGTGTGGATCGCCTCGACCGATTCCCAGTCAATGGTCTGGTCGCCCAGCTCGTCGCTGTCAAATTCCAGCGAGTCTTTTTCCAGCGCGGTAACTTCACCTTTCAGCCACTCGCCCGAGGTCAGTTTGACCCAATCCCAGGGGGCATCGATTTCAATGGTGGCGAGGGTGGGGGCTGCTTCCTGTGCCATCACGGCAGTGGAGGCTACTGGCGTCAGCGCGCAGGTGATGGTCAGGGCAAGTGCACGGCGGTTGAGCGGGAGGCTAATAGTCACAATAAGGTCCTTGATAAAACGTGTCCAAAGAATGTGAAGCCTGTTGCCAAGGGGGCGGAACACCAGCGAGAACAGGCCAGTCTATTATAAGGTAACCCGAATCTAGGCCCAAGGATTCGCGCGCCTATAGGCAGACAGAGAAGGCAAAATCAGACTACACTTTGGCCAAATCCTATAAAGGAGACACCACGTGGATATACCCTTTACCCCCTGTGCCCAACTTGAGGTGGCCGCTTCGCGGGGCATCTTGCAGTTACGCTTAAATCGTGCGGCACAAAAAAATGCGCTGTCTTTGGCCATGTACCAAAGCCTGACCCAGGCCTTGCTCTTTGCCGCCACCTGCGACGAGGTTCGGGTGGTGCGTATCAGTGGCAGTGATGACAGTTTTACTGCCGGTAATGATCTGGCGGACTTTCTTAGTGCTGGCGAGCTCAACGAAGATCACCCGGCAGTGCAGTTTATGCGCGCCGTGCGCGCCTTGCCTCAGCCATTGGTGGCCGAGGTGAATGGTTTGGCGGTGGGTATTGGCACCACTTTATTACTGCACTGCGATCTTATTTACGCCAGCGAAGACGCCTATTTCCAGCTGCCATTTACCCAGCTTGGTCTGTGTCCGGAGTTTGCCTCCAGCACCCTGCTGAGTAAACGGGTTGGGCACGCTCGGGCCCGTCAATTACTGTTGTTGGGCGAGCGATTGCCCGCGCTTGAGGCCGAACAGTGGGGCTTGATTAATGGCGTCTACCCGCTCGAGCGCCTGGGCGAAGAGGTGGATTGGGTGTGTGGCCAGTTGACCAAGCTACCGCCTGGCGCTCTGGTGCGAACCAAGGCGCTGCTCAATGAGGTAGAGTCCTGGCCCACAGACCAAGTGATTGGTCGCGAATTACAGGTGTTTTCGCAGTGCTTGCATGGGCCCGAGGCAAAACAGGTTATCAGTCAGTTAATGAATAAGGAAAAGTCATGAAATTAAACGGAGACTTCGCCGGTAAAACCGTATTGGTAGTGGGCGGGACCAGTGGCATCTGCCGCGGTATTGCCGAGCGTTTTGCGGGCTTAGGTTGCAGTGTATGCGTTATTAGCCGCTCTCAGGATAAGGTGGATACCACGGTTCTTGCTCTAAGTGATATGGGCGCACAGGACACCTGCGGCTTTAGTGTGGATGTGCGCAACGGCGATGCCATGCGTGAGGCGGTGAGTCAGCTGCACGCGCGATGGGGCGCATTGGATATCGTCGTCTCGGGCGCGGCGGGTAACTTTCCCGCGCTCGCTAGTGGTTTATCCGATAACGGTTTTGGCGCGGTGGTGGATATTGATCTTAAAGGCACCTTTCATGTGATGAGCGCGGTCTACCCCTATTTGCGCAAACCCGGTGCCTCGGTGATTAACATCTCCGCCCCTCAGGCTCAGTTGGCCATGGCCGGGCAGGTACATGTCTGCGCCGCCAAAGCCGGCGTGGATCAAATTACCCGTACCCTCAGTATTGAATGGGGTGGCGAGGGTGTCCGCGTCAACTCGATAATTCCCGGCCCTATCGACGGCACCGAGGGCATGGAGCGTTTGGCCCCCGGGGAAGATATGCGCAAAAAAATCGTGCAAACCGTGCCTTTAAAGCGCATGGGGCGGGCGCGGGACATTGCCGACTGCTGCGTCTTTTTAAGCTCCGATTTAGCCAGCTTTATCACCGGCGCAGTAATTCCGGTAGACGGTGGTTGGAGCCTGGGCGGGGCGGCCAGCATTGGCACCGGCATTGCGCAGATGTTGCAACAGCAGCAATAGGCGGAGGCACTTTCCGCGCGGTTTACGTCAGGTGTAAGCCGCCATCGCTGACGATAATTTCACCGGTCAAATAGTGGTTCTCGACCAACATGGACGCCAGCTGAGCAATTTCTTCCGGTCTGGCGCCCCGGCCCATGGGCGCTTTTTCTCGCCACAGGGTTTGCGCCTCTTCCCAGGTTTCGGTCATGGGGGTGTCTACCAGCCCGGGTGCAATCGCATTGACCCGAATCGCAGGGGCCAGACTGCGCGCTAATAATTGGGTGGTGTGGTTCAGAGCGGCTTTACTGGCCGCGTAAGGAATCGAGGCGCCTTTGGGCCGCACCCCCGCATGGGAAGTAATATTGACAATACAGCTGGGGCAGTCGGCGGTAGCGCAGGCACGCAGCGCGCTTTCGGCTGCGCCAATCAACAGCCAGGGCGCAATAACATTCACCTCGTACAGTTCGCGCCACAGTTCGGCCCCCGCGCCTTGCAAATCGGTGTGGGGTACCACCGCATTGATGCCCGCATTATTCACCAGCACATCCAGCCGGCCGTGCTCGGCGATAACGCTTTCGACTAACCGTTTTATTTGCGCGCCATTGGCCAAATCGGCTTGGTGATAACTTGCCCCCGGATATTGGCTGGCCAGTGATTCGCCCGCCTGCACAGATAACTTGGAATGAAAAACCACTGTCATGCCATCGCGGGCGAAACGCTCGGCAATGGCTTTGCCGATACCAGAGGTTGAACCGGTAACCAGAGCGACGCGGGGGGAAGGTGATCTATTGCGGCTGTCCATGTGTCAATAATCCTTATGGGAGGGCGGCCTTGCTAAGCGTTGGTGCAAGGCTAGCTGGGGCGCAAAAGGTTGCCATGGTCGTGTTGCTTTGGCAATGGTCTATTGTTATGACGCGCTAAACCAGGGCTGCTGCGCGAGGTAGGCCATTAACTCGTCGCGAAACACAAGCGCTCGTGCCGACAGCGTTCGCCGGTAGGGCCAAAGTAGAAAGATATTACGAGCCTGGCCGGACCAGTCGGGCAGCACCCGTTGTAAGCTACCTTCTGATAACTCTCGGTAGACCATGCTTTGCGGTAACAGGGCAATGCCTGCCCCGGCTTTAACCAGGTTAAGCGTTACATTCATGTCGTTGCTGATATGTTGATGTTCTTTGCTTATGGTTTTGCTTTGCTGGGTCTTCTGCAGTGTCCAACGGTTAAACAAATGTGCGGCGATGCTGGGGTATGAAGCGAGCTCTTCCAGGCTGGACGGCACTGGTTGAGGGGCGCTCGGCGACACGACTAATACCGTGGAAATAGCGCCGAGTTTTAGCTGCTTAAGGGACGAGTTTTGTTGCGGGCCTGAGCGAATGGCAAGGTCGGCTTGCGGGGCGATGGCGTCGTCCTCGGGGTCGCCCAAGGTAATATTCAGAGAAATGCCGGGGTAGCGCCCGATAAACGCTTGCCAAAAGTCATCCAAAGGGCCGCTACCGAGATTGGTGGGGGCGAGTATACGCAGTTCGCCCTCTAATTGGTTGAGAGATTGATCCAGGTGGCGCAGGCGAAGGTCCAGCTCGTGAATATAACCGGCGGTCTCGTCGTAATAGGTCTGTCCTGCACTGGTCAGCGAAAGGCCGCGGTTAGAGCGGTGGAACAGCTCGGCTCCCAGTTGGTGCTCCAGGTCGCTCACACGTCGTGATACCGTCGCAAGGGTCATATCTAGTGTCTCGGCGGCGCCGGTTAAGCTGCGCTGTTCGGCGGCCGTGATAAAGACCTTTAGTTGATCAAGCATACTGGGCCTTTCATATCTGCAAGTCGCGTTATCTAATATAACTATATACGACAAATGTGGTTGTTAATATCCTCTGCGACGCCTTAATTAGCTGAGAAAGAGGGTATCTCTATGAAGCACCGCATTATTTTCGCTGTGTTGATGTCGTCGATGTTGTCGTTTTTTATGTCGGCCTGGGTGACTTACATTAATATGGGACTGCACCGCGAATTTGTGGCCCATTGGTTGTCGGCGTGGATACTGGCCTGGCCTGCGGCGGGTGTTATTGCCTTTATCGGTGGTCCCGGTGTTCATCGTCTATCCGAGCGATTGGCCCGTGCGCACTCTAAAGCAAACAGCTGATACGCGTTGGGTTATACTGGCGGCATTCAATTCGCTAACAGAAGTTCTTCTACCGTGCCTGATACGCAAACAGCATTTTCCTTTCTGGGTTTACAGCTCGAGCTGCAACAAAACTTGAAATCCCTGGGCTACACCGAAATGACGCCCATTCAGGCCGAAAGCCTGCCTGCCATCATTGCCGGGCGGGATGTTATCGGTCAGGGCAAAACGGGGTCGGGTAAAACCGCCGCCTTTGGCTTGGGGGTACTTAATGCCCTTGAGGTTAAGCGCTTTTGTGTGCAGGCGCTGGTGCTGTGCCCCACGCGCGAGTTAGCCGATCAGGTGGCAAAAGAAATTCGTCGTCTGGCGCGAGCCATCCACAACATTAAAGTGCTGACGGTGTGCGGTGGTATGCCCTTTGGCCCCCAAATTAACTCGTTGGAGCATGGCGCGCACATTGTGGTGGGCACTCCTGGGCGGGTGGAAGAACATATCCGCAAAAATAATCTGGATTTAAGTCAGCTATCGATGTTGGTTCTGGACGAAGCGGACCGCATGTTGGAAATGGGCTTTGCCGAGGCGCTGGACGCGGTCATTGACGCCGCTCCGCTAAAACGCCAGACGTTACTGTTTAGTGCGACGTATCCGGCCAAAATTGAGCAGATCGCTAAGCGCGTGATGCAAGAGCCCGTGCTGGTTAAAGTCGAATCCAGCCACGACACCTCGAGTATTCAGCAGAGTTTTTACGCCGTTACCGACGAGCCATCGCGTGTGCGAGCGGTTCAGCTACTGTTGTTGCAGCACCAACCGGAATCTGCGGTGGTTTTCTGCAACACCAAACGCGAAACCCAGCAACTGGCTAACGCCCTTGCTGCACAAGGGTTTAGTGCCCTTGCATTGCACGGCGATTTGGAGCAGCGTGATCGCGACATTACCCTGGTGCGCTTTGCCAACAAAAGTGCCACGGTGCTGGTGGCCACCGATGTGGCCGCTCGCGGTTTGGACATCGAAAATTTAGACATGGTGATTAACTATCAGCTGGCTCGCGATAGCGAAGTACATGTGCACCGGGTGGGGCGCACCGGGCGCGCGGGCGCGAAAGGTATTGCCTGCAATCTGCACAGTGATAAAGAGCACTACAAACTACTGTTGCTGGAAGAAGAGCAGGGGCTTGATGTGTCCAATACCCCATTGCCTAAAATAGACACGGCCAATGCCCAGGCGCCGCAACCGGCAATGGTGACCCTACAAATCGACGGCGGCAAAAAACAAAAAGTGCGGCCCGGCGATATTTTGGGTTGTTTGACTGGTGATAAAGGCATCGACGGTAAAGCGGTGGGGAAGATAAACATCGCCGACAATTCATCGTTTGTCGCGGTTAAGCGTACCCAAATGAAAAAGGCACTGGATAAAATTCGTCACGGTAAGTTAAAAGGACGGCAGTTTCGGGTGCGGGTTATTTCCGCATAAAGCAAAACGTGTAGTCTAATCAAAGCCTCACTTTTTATTGGCGATAAGGGGCAAAAATCAGGGCGATATCGTCCACCAAGTTGTTAATGTGTTCGGCATCGGGCGAGCTTTGGGCAAAGGATCGAGCGCCCATTACCTGAGTTTGCAGCAGCCTTGCCAGGCGCTCGCAATCCACGGATGCTTTCAGCTCGCCTGTCGCTTTCGCCTGCTCTAGCGCCTGGGCAAAACATTTTTCCACCCCCTGCAGCAGTTGCCTTGATTTACTGCGCAAGGGGTCAGATTCATCGGTAGATTCCAGTAGCGTTTTAACCACCAGGCAAGCCGGGGTTTCGGTCAGGCTGGTGCGATCATCACCTACCAATAACCAACGTAAATACGCTAAAACGCCATCAATCACCCCCGCCTCCTGTTCGATAAAGCGGTTTACGTCAATGGTCATGCGCTGGGCGTAAGCATCAATGGCTGAATCGAAAAGTTGTTGTTTGTTGCCAAAAGCCGCGTACAGACTGCCCGGGCGCATATCCAGCGCTTTTTCAATATCTTTCAGACTGGTGGCGTAAAAACCCCGCTGCCAAAACAGATCTACCGCGGCCTGCAGGGCTGTCTCCCGGTCGTATTGCGCGCTTCTGGGCATAACATTTCCAATAATTTGAACGATTGCTCAATTATATATTGAATGATCACTCAAATACAGGTAGGATCAAATCGAAACTGAATGATCACTCAAGTATTTTGAGACTCACCGAAAATTGATAGGAGATGGTATGACTGATTTTACTTTACACACTCAAGACTCTGCCCCCCAGGAAGCCAAAAACTTATTGCAGGCATCGGAGAAAAGCTTCGGCATGATCCCCAACTTGCACGCGGTGATGGCCGAGGCTCCGGGGCTGTTGGAGGGCTACCAGGCACTACACCGACTGGTGTTGGAATCGAGCTTTAACAACGAGGAAAAAACCGTGGTGTGGCAAACGGTGAACGTCGAGCACGAGTGTCATTATTGTGTGCCCGCCCATACCGGTATCGCTCATTCAATGAAGGTGGATGAATCTATTACCGAGGCTTTGCGTAATAAAACCGAGTTGCCTGCCAAGTTGGAAGCCCTGCGCGAGTTCACCCTGGAAGTGGTGCGCAACCGCGGCAATATGGATGACGCCAAAGTCAGTGCCTTTTTAGATGCGGGTTTTACCAAGCGTCAGGTACTGGAAGTGATTTTGGTGGTTTCGCAAAAAGTGATGAGTAACTACGTCAACCACTTGGCCGAGACACCCATTGACGAGCCGTTCAAAAAGTTCGAATGGTCGCCCAAGTAAGTGTCTGGTTTCCTTAAGAGATTCCCTATAGGGATAAGCGAATAACCGCGGATGGTCTATGACCCTTCGCGGTTGTTCTCTGTGGATACGCGGGCTTTTGTCCTGATCCATAAAACCACCTGCCAGCACGCCAATCCCACCAAAATGCCCAGCGAGTTCGCCGCGATATCCTTGAGCTCAAAACTGCGCCAGGGCAGGGTATACTGGACAATTTCTACCAGGGTAGAAAAACAAAACAGCTGAAAAAACTTCAGCCAGATTGCCTGCCGGGCAAAAGCGATGCTGACCGATACGCCCGCCACGGCGTAACCGGCAAAGTGCATCAGGACATCATTGTAATCGCCCACGACTTGCTGGGGTTGTTTGGCGGTACCCATTACCAGGTACAGCGCTAACAGCAGCAGGTATTGGCCGATAAACAGTACTCGCATTAACGCAACACCTTAACGCAGCACTTTAACGCAACACCAGCATTGAGGTTTTGCAGCGGCAAATCATGGCGGTGGTGGTGCTACCCACAATAAAGTGGCGGATGCGTGAATGACCGTAGGCGCCCATCACCAGTAAATCGATAGCATTTTCACGTTGGAATTCTTCCAGTGCCGAATCCGGGTCGCCGGCTATAATATGTTCGGCCGCCTCAATCCCCGACTGTTGCAGCTGGTTTTTAGCCCAGGCTAACGACTCGCGATTGTCCGCAGTGTCTTTGCCTACCATAACCAAGTGGCACACGCTGTCTTTAAGCAGGGGGCTCGCGGCAATCATCTCGATGCCTTTGCGAATGGTGGGGCTGCCGTCGTAGGCAATCATCAGTTGTTTCGGTGCGCTAAAGCCCTGCTGCACAATCAAAATCGGTTTGTGCATGGTGCGAATAATTTTCTCAATGTGGCTGCCGATATGGCCGTGGGCGCTGGCGCTTTCGGCGCCGCGCTTGCCCACCACGAGCAGGCGGGTTTCATCGGCCAGATCCACCAGAGTGTCCGTCAGCTCGCCATGGCGCTGGCGGGTTTCGGCCTCGCTGATGCCCGCTTGCTTTACGCGCTCAAGGGCGGCAGCCAGCATTTGCTTGCCTTGCTCCATGGCCAGCTTGCCGCGTTTTTCATCCAGCTCGGCCAGCTCTTCCAGCAGAGTTTCCTGGGCGCCAAAGCCCAGGGTGCCGGATAAATTGCGCTCACCCAGGCCGTGTACATAGTCCAACACGTGCAGCAGGTGCAGTGGCGCTTGCAGTTTTTGCGCAGCCCAAACGGCACCGTCGCAGACGGACTGGGCGTAGTTGGAGTCGTCGATACAGGCAATGACATTGTCGGCCATAATGTTTTCCTTTTAGTGACCCATTAACTTTTCAATTTCTTCGGGCTTATTGTGTACCGCAAATTTGTCCACCAAAGTAGCGCTAGCCTGATTGAGACCAATTAAGTCTACCTCGGCCCCTTCACGGCGCAATTTAATCACCACCTTGTCCAATGAGCTGATGGCGGTAATGTCCCAAAAGTGCGCGCGGGATAAATCGATGGTGACACGATCTACCGCCTCTTTGAAGTCAAAACCGCCGATAAACTGTTCGGCCGAGGTAAAAAATACTTGCCCCACGACGGTGTAGGTACGATGGCTGCGATCGTCGCTTAGCTCAGAGCCTACATACAAAATTTGCCCCACTTTGTGAGCAAAGAATAGGGCGCTTAGCAGTACACCCAAGAGCACGCCCAAGGCGAGGTTGTGGGTGGCGACCACTACGGCTACCGTGGCAATCATCACCACCGAGGAGCTTTTGGGGTTGGTTTTAAGCGCCGCAACTGAGGTCCAGCTGAATGTGCCGATGGATACCATGATCATCACCGCTACCAGCGCGGCCATGGGGATGCGGCCCACCCAGTCGCCTAAAAATACCACCAAAATCAACAAGAAGACGCCCGCGACTAAGGTGGATAACCGAGTGCGGCCCCCGGATTTTACGTTGATGACCGATTGGCCAATCATCGCACAACCGGCCATGCCGCCCAGAAAGCCCGCGCCAATATTCGACAAGCCCTGGCCGACACACTCGCGGCTTTTATTGCTGGTGGTATCGGTTAAATCGTCCACGATGGTGGCCGTCATCATCGACTCCAACAAACCTACCACGGCGAGGGTGAGGGAGAAGGGAAAGATAATTTTTAAGGTTTCCAGGTTGAAGGGTACCTCGGGCAGCAAAAACACGGGCAGGCTGTCGGGCAGCTCGCCCATATCGCCCACGGTGCGCACATCAATACCAAAGTACATCGCCACGGCGGTGATCACCACAATGCACACCAGGGGCGAGGGCACCGCGCGGGTAAGGTAGGGTAGCAAGTAAATGATACCCAGCCCGGCGATTAACAGCGCGTACACCGGCAGGGTAAAGTTAGCGCCGGTAATTTCCGGCAGCTGAGCGAGAAAAATTAAAATCGCCAGGGCGTTTACAAAGCCCGTGACCACCGAGCGCGACACAAAGCGCATTAAATTTCCCAGCTTTAAAATACCCGCAATAATTTGCAGTACGCCTGTCAGTAACGTGGCTGCCAGCAAATATTCCAGGCCGTGATCTTTAACCAGGTCCACCATCACCAGTGCCATGGCGCCGGTGGCGGCGGAGATCATGGCCGGGCGACCGCCGGCAAAGGCGCTGATAAACGCGATACAGAAGGACGCGTACAGACCAACTTTGGGGTCCACCCCGGCAATAATCGAAAAGGCGATTGCCTCGGGAATAAGGGCGAGGGCAACCACGGTGCCGGAAAGCAGATCGCCACGTACATTGCTCAGCCAATTTTGGCGCAGAGTATCAAGCATAAAACTAATGTCCGTTTTAGAAAAAAGTAGCAGGTATAAGCAGGCTGCCCGAAAAAGGTTTCAGGCAAATAATGGGTAGGCGAATGCCTGGAAGAAAGGGCGTCCTATGGCGGACTGATTTTGGTTAATTGGGTCATGTGCCGGAAATCTGGCCTGTTAATGTTGCAAACTTGGGTGCGAAAAGGCCGCAAAGTCTAGCAGACTGAATAAAAAATGCCAGCCCGATCACAACGTCTGATGCGCGGCCAGCAGATCTTCTGCGGCGTACAAATCCTGGGGGGTATTGATGTTGGTGAACGGGTCGATGGGCTCGCAGGTAAAGTCCACCTGGGTGTGTGGGCGCTCGGCAATCCAGTGCTGCAGCCAGGGTATTTTGCCACTTTGCAAGGTGTCGGCCAGCTCACTCAGCAGGCTTTTATGCCACAGGGCAAACACTGGCTGCAGACGGCCATTGGAGGTGGCGACAATAATTTTGCTTTCCGAGTCGCTGGCTTGTTGCAGCTGGGTGCACATGTCTTTAGGAAAAAACGGCGTGTCGCAGGCAAAGCTTGCCAGCCATTCGCACTGCGGGCGCTCGCGACACATCCAGTCCATCGCGGCGTGGACCCCGGCCATGGGGCCCGGAAAATCCGCAAACACGTCGGGTACAACGGTTAGCTTAGTGCGGGCAAAGCGCAGGGCGTTCCCATTGGCGCTTAGTAACAGTGGCTCTACCTGGTCTTGGGCACGCTCGATGCTGCGACTTAATAGGGTTTGACCCGCCAAAGGCAGCAAGCATTTGTCGCCGCCGCCCATACGACGGGCTAAACCGCCGGCTAAAAGAACACCTGTGGGGCGTGAGGTAATAGTCATGCGGCCTCAATTTGAAGAATATTGCGCCAAGTATAAAGGCTCTTATGTTTCGATTGTAGCCTTATTATGGTCAATCTGTCAGACAATTGATTTTTTTCACAGGCTTGTCTGGATCAAACACTACACTGTTTAAGGATGGATATCGCAGTTGCTTTTTGCTATTGGTCTTATTTTTATAATTAATTTTATTAAAAGTGCCGGCGCTACTAGTATCAACCATGTGTTCAGTAAAACAACTCCATTAGCCAGAGGGATGCAGTCAATGAGTAAAACCACTTTAACCACGTCGGCCGGGGCGCCGGTAATCGATGACAACAACAGTATCAGCGCTGGCGAGCGCGGGCCGTTAACCTTTGATAACCACTATTTGTTTGAAAAGCTGGCCCACTTTAACCGCGAGCGTATCCCCGAGCGAGTCGTGCACGCCCGCGGCTCCGGCGCTTACGGTACCTTTACTCTGAATAAAAGCTTGAGCGACTACACCATTGCTGATTTTTTACAGAACGTGGGTGACAAAACCGAAGTGTTTTTGCGCTTTTCTACCGTGGGTGGGGGGCAGGATTCCAGCGATTACGCCCGTGACCCGCGCGGCTTTGCGGTGAAGTTCTACACCAGCCAGGGCAATTTTGATGTGGTGGGCAACAACACCCCGGTGTTCTTTTTGAACGATCCGATTAAATTCCCCGATTTTATTCACTCGCAAAAGAAGAATCCGCGCACTAACTTGCCGGACCCCCAGGCGATTTTTGAATTTTGGGCCAATCATCCGCAATCGCTGCACCAGATGACTATTTTGATGAGCGACCGGGGGATTCCCGCCAGCTACCGTCACATGCACGGCTTTAGCTCGCATACGCTGAGCCTTTGGAACGATAAGGGCGAGCGTTACTGGGTGAAATGGCACTTCAAGTCCAACCAGGGCATTAAAACCCTGACGGAAAAAGAAACCGAAGGTTTGGCGCCTTTTGGTGCCCAGCAGGATTTGGTGGAGTCTATCGACAAGGGCGATTTCCCCAGCTGGAGTGTCAAACTGCAAATTATGACCGAAGAGCAGGCTCAGAATTATCACATCAACCCGTTTGATTTGACCAAAATCTGGCCCCACTCGGATTTTCCGTTAATCGAGATTGGCCAGTTGGAGCTGAACCGCAACGTCGAGAACTATTTTGCCGAGACCGAGCAATCAGCTTTTGCACCTAGCAACTTGGTGCCGGGTGTGGGCGCCTCGCCGGATAAAATGTTGCAAGCGCGTTTGCTGGCCTATCAGGATGCGCACCGCTACCGGGTGGGGGTGAACCACAACCAGCTGCCGGTTAACCGTCCGCGCTGTCCGGTGAATCACTACCAGCGCGATGGCGCCATGGCCGGTTGCCCGATGAATGGCGGATCGAGCGTGCAGGCCAATTGGGTTCAGGGAGGTGGGGCAAACTTTTACCCCAACGACCGGGCCGCCCAGGGCGCGCCGGATGTGAGCAATCACACACCTGAGCCGCC
This sequence comes from Gilvimarinus xylanilyticus, assembly GCF_024195295.1. Taxonomy (GTDB): domain Bacteria; phylum Pseudomonadota; class Gammaproteobacteria; order Pseudomonadales; family Cellvibrionaceae; genus Gilvimarinus; species Gilvimarinus xylanilyticus. The sequence continues at coordinate 141,903 of NZ_JAMFTH010000001.1, forward strand.
ACTGGCGCTCGCGGGTTCGGCAGCCACACGCTACGATCAGTCGGATGCCGATTACTACTCTCAGGCGGGCGATTTGTACCGCTTGATGAGTGAGGATCAGAAAAACCAGCTGGTTAACAATATTGCCGGTGGTCTGAGCCAGGCCGACAGCTCGGTGCAGGAGCGTATGGTCGCACTGATCAGCAAATGTGATTCCGACTATGGTAGTCGGGTAAAAGCCGCTATCTCCTAGCCGTTTTTCCAATCCCCAACTTGGGCGCCTACGGGCGCCTTTTTTATATCTGTTATTTTGCATGCTAGGGCCTGTTCACGCTAATTAAGTGCGCCTGCTGGAAGCCAGTTTTGTTTCCAGCTAGGCGCCGTGAGCGAAGTTTGGTTATTCCAAATAAGCGATCGGCAACAACGCTGGGGACAAAACTGGCTCCAGCCCTTCGGGTTGCGGCTAAAAATCCGCCACTCTGCGTTGCTCGTCGTTCATTTGGAATAACCAAACCACTCTCCTCGCGCCTTGATTGACGAATTTTTAGTCACAACAGGCTGCATTTAATTAGCGTGAACAGGCCCTAGGAGCCACACAACTTTCTCAGCGCTGAAGCGTATAATGCATCTCAGAGATAAGAGGTGTGTTTATGAGTCATATGTACGAAACCAAAAGGCGCGAATACACCCAAGGTGGCTTGCGTCGCGCCGACTTGGCCAATTCCCCCTATACCCAATTTGAACGCTGGTTTAATCAGGCTGAAGCCGGAGGAGTGAGCGACCCTACGGCGATGGTTCTGGCAACGGTGTCCGCCGATGGCCAGCCGTCCCAGCGTATTGTGCTGTTAAAGCAATTGGACGAACGCGGCTTTGTGTTTTTTACCAACTACAACAGCCGCAAAGGGCGCGAACTGGCTGGCAACCTTAACGCGAGCTTGCTGTTTCCCTGGCAGATGTTTGATCGCCAGGTAAAAGTGTGCGGCCGGGTAGAAAAACTTCAGCGCTCGGTCTCCGAAGCCTACTTTGCCTCGCGTCCGCGCACCAGCCAATTAGCAGCCTGGGCGTCGCCGCAAAGCGACGTGATAGCCTCGCGCGAGCAGCTGCAGGAAAAGTATAACCAGCTGGAGCAACAGTATGCCGACGGCGATATTCCCACTCCCGAGCACTGGGGCGGCTACCGAGTGGTGCCCGCCGAAGTCGAGTTCTGGCAGGGTGGTGCCCATCGTCTGCACGATTGTTTCCGTTATCGGTACGAGAACAATCAGTGGTCTATTGATCGAGTGGGGCCCTAATGCCTTCGCCTAAGTTGATGCGGGCCATTGTTCACGAAACTCGCGAAGCGGCGGGTTTAAAGCTCCACCAGTTGCCCGTACCTCAGCCAGGGGCGGAAGAGGTGTTGATTCGCGTAAAGGCCTGTGGCGTCAACCGGCCCGATGTGTTGCAGCGCCAGGGGCTTTATCCGCCGCCGCCCGGCGCGAGTCACCGGTTGGGGCTTGAGGTGGCCGGTGAGATTGTCGCTGTGGGGGATAGTGTCCATTCGCTTGAGTTAGGACAGACGGTCTGCGCCCTGGTTAATGGCGGAGGTTACAGCGACTACTGCCTTGCCAGTGCCGGGCAAGTACTGCCGGTACCGAAGGGTTTATCAATGGTTCAGGCGGCGGCCCTACCCGAAACCTTCTTTACCGTGTGGCACAATGTATTTCAGCGCGGTCAGCTTAAGGCGGGCGAAATCTTATTGGTGCACGGCGCCGGTAGCGGTATTGGCACTACGGCCATTCAGTTGGCGGTGAACCTGGGCGCGCGGGTAGTGGCGAGCGCCGGTGGCCCGGAAAAGTGTGATGCCGCGATAACCCTTGGTGCCGAGCGCGCCATTGACTACCACACAGAGGATTTTGTGGCGGTGGTTCGCGAGCTCGGCGGTGCCGATGTGATTCTGGATATGGTCGGTGGGGATTACATCGCGCGCAACATAAAAGCTGCCAAACCCGACGGCCGCATTGTTAATATCGCCTATTTACAGAGCAGCAAAGCCGAACTGGATTTTATGCCGGTGATGCTCAAGCGATTAACCTTAACCGGCTCAACGTTACGCGCACAAAGCGCTGAGCGTAAAAAACAAATTGCACAACAATTATTGCAAAACGTCTGGCCACTACTAGGCGCCAAGCAAATAGCCCCGGTGATTGCCGCCAGTTTCCCGCTTGAGCGAGCCGATGAGGCTCATGCGTTAATGGAATCCAATCGTCATATTGGCAAAATTGTTTTAACCACAGAATAAAAAATTATGGATGCGAAAACCAAACCCCTCGCTGGTCTCCGGGTGATTGAATTTGGTCAGCTGATTGCCGGGCCTTTTGCGGGAAGCCTGCTGGCTTATTTCGGCGCCGAGGTGATTAAGATTGAGCCGCCGGGAAAGGGCGACCCGATTCGCGGTTGGCGGGCGGTGGAAAACGGCACTTCATTTTGGTGGCGTTCGATTGGGCGCAATAAAAAAAGTGTCACCCTGAACCTCAAAAATCCGGAAGGCGCCGCTTTGGCCAAACAGCTGTGCGCCGGTGCCGATGCCATTATCGAAAACTTTCGCCCCGGGGTCATGGAATCCTGGGGGCTGGGCCCGGATGATCTAAAAGCGGATAACCCCCAGCTGGTGTACGCGCGTATTTCCGGTTACGGCCAAGACGGCCCCTACAGTAACAAACCGGGTTTTGCCTCGGTGTGCGAAGGCTTTAGCGGCTTTCGTTACGTGAATGGCCACCCGGGCGAGGCGCCGGTCAGGCCCAATTTAAGTATTGGCGATTCTATTGCCGGCTTGCACGCCGCCTTTGGTGTGGTTATGGCCTTGCTCGGACGCGAGCGCGGGCAGAGTGAGGGCCAGGTGGTGGATGTGGCGCTCTATGAGTCCATGTTCAATTTAATGGAGGCAGTGGTGCCGGAGTTCTCCGGCGCAGGTATGGTGCGCGAGCCTTCGGGTACCACGGTCACCGGCATTGTACCCACCAACACCTACCGCTGCCGCGATGGCAAGTACGTGGTGATTGGCGGTAACGGCGATTCGATTTTTCGCCGCTTGATGGAAGCGTTGGAGCGCCCTGATCTTGCTCGTGATCCGCGTATGGCGGATAACGCCGGGCGGGTGGAATGTGAAAACGAGATCGATCAGGTGCTGGCCGACTGGTGCCGTGCGCGTGCCTCTGAGCAGGTTTTGTCGGTATTGGAGCAGGCCCGTGTGCCCGCCGGCCCCATTTACTCGGTCGCCGATATGTTTGCCGATCCCCATTACCGTGCGCGCCAGATGTTTGAGGCGGTCGAAATAGACGGCCGCACGTTGGAAATACCCGCTATGCTGCCCAAGCTACGGGGAACGCCGGGTGAAACCCTGTGGCCCGGTGGCAACGTGGGCGACGAGACCTGGCAGGTACTGCAGGACACCGTGGGGCTTAGTGCCGAGGCTCTGACGCGGTTGCGAGAGAGAGGGGTTGTTTAGCCTGAGCGCTCCGCTGAGCTGACAGAGCCCGAAGAAATTGGGTGAGTGAGAAGAAAATCACAGAAACGCTTGACAACGTTGTCTGTATGGTAGTAAAAACAGTACCAGATTTTTTATTTTTTTATGAAAATAAATATCACGGTGAGTTGAGAGGCGTTGTGTTTCCTTCAGTTACGAGCTGGTTGTAAAGAGTGTGGATTGATACTGAGCCACGGGGAAGCCATTGTCAGAAAGATTCTGAGCAAAAAAAGAAACGGTAAGCCAAGGGGATTATGACTATGCAATTCAGTAGAAAGCTCTTGAGCCTCGCAGTGTGCGCGGCGACCACAGGTATGGCGGTATCGGGCGTATCGGCGCAAGAGAGCGCCAGTGACGAACAGTTGGTAGAAGAAGTTGTCGTGCGCGGTATGCGTCAGAGTATCGAAAGTGCGCAAGACATGAAGCGCTTTGCGGATACGGTTAAAGACGTTATTACAGCTTCAGATATTGGCGCGCTGCCGGATAAGAGTGTGACCGAAGCGCTGCAGCGCGTACCCGGTGTAACGATTGAACGCTTCGCCTCGTCGGATGACCCAAAACACTACGCCGATGAAGGTACCGGTGTACTGGTACGCGGTTTGGATCGGGTGCGCTCCGAAGTCAATGGTCGCGATGCCTTCAGTGCAAACCCCTATGGTGGCCTGAATTACGAAGATTTTCCGGCCGAGCTTTTGGGGGCGGTGGAAGTTGTTAAAAACCAAACCGCCGATAAAATTTCGGGCGGTATTGCCGGTACCGTAAACCTGATTTCACGCAAGCCATTTGATTCTGACGATCAGATAATTTCCTTTACTGCCAAGGGTAACTACGGCGATTACCGCGAAGAGTGGACGCCTTCTTTCTCCGCACTGTTTTCGGATTCCTGGGAGACCAGCGCCGGTCGTTTTGGCTTTTTGATCTCCGGCGCTTTCTCTGAATACAAAACCCGCGGCGATGGTGTAGGCCTGGGTAATTTCCACTCGCGCAGCGATGAATACTATCGTGGCTCGTGGGATGAGTGGGGCACCTTGCAAGGCGCGCCGGGTAAAGTAGAAGGTTATTACGATGGTCCCTGTGTACCTAACGCCCTGGGCTGGATGCCCGAGTGTAATGGTGTGCCCGCTGAGCTGATTACCGCCGAAACGGCCGAAGCGCCACCGGTTGATGGTGACCCTTTGCCGGGCCAGCCCGCTGGCGAAGTGTGGTATGTGCCGGCTAACTACCATCTCAGTACCGCAGAGAATGACCGCGAGCGTCAGGGTTTAACAGCGTCTTTGCAGTGGGCTAATAACGATGAAACCATCGTTACCACCTTAGAGCACATCAGCTCTGAAGCTTCCCTGGAGTGGCGCGAGCGGGTTATTGCTTCGGGTGATCGCGGCTTTGTCAGTGGCACGGGTAACGCCGTGGTGTGGACGGAAGAAGATGGCCGTCCTATCACCACCACCGAAGATGGCTTTTTAACCTCTGGGGTTGGGGCCAATGCGGATATCAACTTCCCACTGCAGTTCCGCAGTCGCTGGAATTACAACGAAGATACGGTTGAAGATACCTCGTTTAATGTTGAGTTAAACCCCATTGACCGCCTAAAAGTGGTATTGGATTATCAGCACGTGGATTCAACCCAAACCACTCACAACTACAACTTAACCAGTCGGGTGCGTGGCGACCTGACCGCCGAGGTGGCGCCGTTTTTCCTCGATTTGCGCGGCGATACGCCAACCATTGAGTACTTAAATTCGCGTGTATCCGACCCCACCATCAATACCGTGTCGGACGCCCCTAACCCGGATCTATACCTGGGTAACGGCATGCAGCAAGAGGTGCGCTCTGACGCCTCTATGGATGCCTTTAAGGTTGATTTGGAATACGCCTTCGATGGCCCGCTTACCGCCATTAAAGGCGGTGCTTACTACTCGGATAAAGAGCTGGAAATTGGCGATACCGAGTACTCTAACTGGACGGCGCTGGGTACTCCGTGGGTACAGGGTGATCGCTACAATGCGTCGCCACAACAACAGCCAGACCTGTTTGAGCGGGTAAGCTTCGCCGATCACTACAATGGTGAAGTGGTGCAGGGCGAGTACAACAGCTTCCTGTTCCCGCGCATGGATTTGGTAGAGGATTTTGCCAATACTCTACGCGATGGCTGTGGTGTGTGGAATGCGGTGGGTAATGCCAGTGATGGCAGTGGTCGCTGTGGGGTTCCCTACCAGGATATGAACAACCGGGTTGACGGTCCCTTCTCTGTGTATCAGTTGAGCTCGTCTGGCGAAGAGCGTACCGAGGCGTATATTCGCGGCGACTTCGAGTTCGACAATATGGCCATGCCACTTAGAGGTAATGTCGGTTTGCGCTATGTAAGCTATCAGCTTGAGTCTACCGGCTTTGAAGTACTGCCGCCGGTGGATAAGCGCGGCACCGATTCACTGGCCGACGTTATTGCAAACGATCATCCGGATTTGTACGCGCTGGCCGATGGCAGCGCCGAGCAGAGCACGGTACAGGGCACTGACTATGACACAGTGCTGCCAAGCTTGAACTTAAGTTTGGGGTTAACCGACGACTTGGTGCTGCGCTTTGCCGCGTCTAAGGCGCTTTACTATCCCAGTCTGCTGGACAGCCGCAACAGCATGGTGGTGAGCCTGGACTATGAAAATGTGCTGCAAGATCCATCCTCGGGCCGCGATGAAGTCACCAACCCGGTGGTGGGCATTGACGATATCGAAATTACCGCCGTATCGCGTAATCCCTATCTGGAGCCGGAAGAATCCGTTAATTTGGATTTAACTCTGGAGTGGTACTTTGCTCCGGTGGGTTCGGTGAGTATGGCCTTGTTCCAGAAAGATCTGGATAACATTATTCGCAATAAGAGCTTTGCCTACGAGCTGGATCACGCCGGTTACACCTATCCGGTATCGGCCTACGGCCCGGATAACACCGGCTCGGGCACCATTCGCGGGGCGGAATTCTCTTACCAGCAGTTCTACGACTTTTTACCCGGCGCCTGGAGTGGTTTAGGTCTGCAGTTCAACTACACCTATATCGACCAGGACGGGCTGGAAGATCCGCTGAACGAAAGCCCCTCGGATTTGATTTTCAACAACGACGGTTCTCAGGTAACGGATAACCGCAACAGCTTCCGCGTATTCTCGGGCTTGCCGCTACAGGGGTACTCGGATGAAAACCTGAACATTGTCGGTATGTACGAGTATGGCGATGTATCCTTGCGGGTGGCCTACAACTGGCGCTCAGAGTATCTGCTGACTCGTCGTGAGTCGGAAGAGTTTGTACCGGCTTACGCTGAACCTGTGGATCATCTGGATGCGAGCTTTTACTACACCATCAACGATAATTGGAAAGTGGGTATCGAGGGCAGCAACTTGCTTAACTCGGAAACCAAAACTCAGTACCAGTTGAACCAAGAGGGTGATAAAACCCAGGCACTTAGCTTTACCACAGATCGTCGCTACGCTCTGAGTGTACGCGCTACCTTCTGATAAGTGTGAGCAAGTGACGCAAGCGAATGCGCGCGATAGCTTCTATCGCGCGCATTTTTCGTTTAACTTGTCACTTTACCTACGCACATGCAGTAAAGCAGTTTCGCTATGCAAAATTTTTTAAGCTTTCCCGAGTATCGGGGTGTAAGCCGCGAGCAGTTTTTTAACGACATAGTGCCGCAGCAAAAACCCGTGGTCATTCGCGGTCTTGTGGGCGACTGGCCGCTGGTTGAAGCAGCGTTGCAGTCGGATGAATATTTCTGTCGCTATCTTGCGCAGTTTTATCGGGGCGAGCACGTCAATGTAGTGCTCGGCCATCCCGCCATTGAGGGGCGTTTTTTCTACAACGATAATCTGGACGGCTTTAATTATATTGAAGGCGGCGAGCGGCTGGATTTGTTCTTGGGGCGGTTGCTGGAGTTGGCCGGTCGCGACGTAAAACCCTCTGTGGCGGTACAGGGGATGGCGGTGGATAAAATTCTGCCGGGGTTGTCCGCCGCCAATCCGGCTGCTTTATTCGCCGAGCCAGTGGCACCCAAGCTGTGGGTGGGTAATAAAGTGTCCGTCTCCGCGCACTATGACGGCTCCGATAACCTGGCCTGCGTCGTGGCCGGTAAGCGGCGCTTTGTGCTGTTCCCACCCGAGCAAGTGGCCAACTTGTATCCCGGGCCACTGGATTACACGCCCGCCGGTGCACCGGTGAGTTTAGTGTCGCTGCACGACCCGGATTTTGATCGCTACCCGCGTTACCGCGAGGCCTTAAAAAACGCCTACAGCGCCGTGCTTGAACCCGGCGATGCGATTTTTATTCCCATGCTTTGGTGGCACCACGTGGATTCGCTGGCCGAGGTTAACGGCTTGATGAATTACTGGTGGAATGGTTCGATCGGTAAGCCGCAACAAAAGCCTACGCCGTTACAAAGTTTAAATTTCGCCGCTATGGCGATGCGCGATTTAACCCCCGCGCAGCGCAACGCCTGGCGAGCCATGTTTGATCACTATCTGTTTAAACAAGGGGAAGACCCTCAGTCTTATATTCCGACCCATAAACAGGGGGTACTGGGGGAAATGTCGCCGGAGTTTGAGCGCCAGGTTAAAGACTGGTTTATCCGCTTGTTGAAGTGAGTCGCACAGTATGAAGATAAAAAAAATCGCCATTGTGGGCGGCGGTACCGCCGGTTGGTTAGCGGCTAATTACCTCGGGCTATCCGTGGGCCGCGACCCAGAGGTGGAGATCTGCCTGATCGAATCCAAGGATGTACCCACCATTGGCGTCGGCGAGGGCACTGTGCCCAATATACGCGCTACTCTGCAGCGCTTTGGTATCGACGAGCGCGAGTTTATGGCCAAGTGTCAGGCCACCTTTAAGTTGGGTATCAAGTTTGCCAACTGGATGGACGCCGACAAGTACGGGGCGGATCATTATTACTATCATCCGTTTGTAGCGCCTTTTCCTGTGGGGGTGGATATCAGCCATTATTGGATGCACCACCAACAGCAAATGGCGTTTTCTGAACTCTCGGCTATGCATGCGCTGGCCGAGCACAATATAGGCCCCAAGCATCCTTCGTCGTCTCCCTACGATGGGGTGGTGCACTACGCGTATCACTTTGATGCGGGAAAATTTGCGCAACTGCTCGCCGATAATGCCCTTACTCGCTTTGGCGTTCGGCACAAGTTTGCAACCATCGAACAGGTGGTGATGGGCGATGATGGCAGTATTGATCGCTTGCAGTTTGCCTCGGGCGGTGAAGAGGCGTTTGATTTTTATATCGACTGCTCGGGCTTTGCCTCGCGTTTACTGGGGCAGGCTTTGCAAGTGCCGTTTTTAGCGAAAACTGAGCAAATCCCAACGGACACGGCGCTGGCCGTACAGGTGCCGACCGAGCCCAGCGACGAGGTGCAGCCTTACACCACCGCTAAAGCCCATAGTGCGGGATGGATTTGGGACATTCCCTTGCCTCACCGGCGCGGCACGGGCTTTGTGTATTCATCGTCGCACATGAGTGAGTCGCAGGCCGTGGCAGAGTTTTCCCGCTATCTGGGGTTTGATGCCGAAGCGGCGAATTTGCGCAAGGTGCCTATGCAGGCGGGGTATCGGCAATATTTCTGGCATAAAAACTGCGCCGCGCTGGGATTATCGCAAGGGTTTGTCGAGCCTTTGGAGGCCACCTCCATTATGGTAACGGATTTCTGTGCGGCGTTGCTGGCAGATCATTTTCCCCGCGATACCGACGATATGGCGCTTTTATCGCGTCACTGCAACGACTGGGTGGAGTATATCTGGGAGCGCACCATCGATTTCATTCAGTTGCACTATTGTATTTCCGATCGTCGGGACTCGGATTTCTGGGTCGATTGTACCGACCGAGCCAAGTTATCGGATGTGCTGGCCGAGCGATTGGCGCTGTGGAAAATTGCTTCGCCCAAACGAACCGACTTTTTCAGCACGGTGGATTTATTCAATCAGCAAAGTTATATGTACGTGCTCTACGGCATGTATTTCCCCACCCGTTTACCGGCCCTGAACCCGGCAGAAGTTCCGCTGGCAGAGGCGAAAATACGCGAGCACAACGCCTGGTGTGAGAAAGCGGTACAGGCGCTCAGCTCGCATCGCGCCTGGTTAAATCAGTTGCACAGCCGCTAATGTTGGCCAGCCTGAATAAGAGGTAAAAGGCGTGGGTGAATCACCAAAAACCTATGAATTGTCGGCGGCGGTGCTTCGGGGTGAATGGCGGCGATTTTGACGGCGGCAGCGGTGCAATCGCTGAGCTGGTGGAGTTCAGTCGCCGCTGCGGCATTAACCTTACAAACCATAATCAATTGCTTGTCGCCCATAGCGTTACCTAAATCGAGGCTCTAAAATAGCGCTTTTTCCCAAGATGAGCCCCTATGCAAATTAGCCCCGGTTTATATCGACACTACAAAGGCAGTGATTATTTTGTCTATCGCATCGCCACCCACAGCGAGACGCAAGAATCGCTGGTGGTCTATCGCTGCCTGTATGGGGACTTTTCCTGGTGGGTGCGCCCGCTGGCGATGTTTACCGAAACCGTTGAACGGGAGGGGGAAACTCAGCCTCGGTTTGCCTTTGTCGCGCCCATGAGTGTGGATGAGGCCGAACGCCGTGCCCGCGGCGCAGCGTCCACCACCCCCGCCTGCGACCAAGATAGCCAGTGGATGAAAGAGGCTATGGCCCTGGCGGATCGCGCCGCCGAAAACAATGAAGTGCCCGTGGGTGCCGTCGTTGTGCGCGACGGTGTAATGGTGGGGCAGGGCTATAACCGCCCCATTGGCAGCTGCGACCCCACCGCCCATGCCGAGATGATGGCGTTGCGAGACGCCGCGCGTCAGCTGGGTAACTACCGTTTGGCGGACTGTACCCTCTATGTCACCCTGGAACCTTGCACCATGTGTACCGGCGCCATTGTTCACAGCCGCATCGGGCGTTTGGTGTATGGCACCACCGAGCCCAAGGCCGGGGTAGTGGAAAGCCAGGCGCGCTTATTGGACGCGCCCTATTTAAATCACAGCCTGACTCTCACCCCGGGGGTGGAACGCGAGGCTTGCCAGCAACAGCTGCAGGCATTTTTTCGCCGTCGCCGCGCGGAAAAGAAAGCCTTGCGCTCTTAGCGCCCGGCTTTTACCGGGTTGCAGTTTTTAATGCTTACCTTGCCCTGTAAAATATTGCCTTTGGAATATTCGTTAAAGTAGCAGGTGTTGGTGGCCGGATCGTAGTTTTCAATCCACAGGTTGTCTTCTTTCCAGGTGGCGGCTATATGTTGCTGGCCATCGGGCACGGTGACGGTCATCACCCCGCCGTAGCGTTTGACAAAGACCTGTTCAAAATAAAAATAGTAAGCGCCCCAGCCGATCACAAAAATCATCAGCGCACCCCCTAGAGCGCCGCGCCAAAAGTTGTGCTTGCCCAATATAACCAGTGTGGCCATGGCGAGAAAGATAACCGCGCCCCAGTACAAGTAGGTAATCATAAGCGTTTCCTGTGAGGATAGAGTGGTTCAGTGTAACAAAGAGCCTATAATTCATTCCCGATGTTTTTTGCGCGAGTCCAAAACGTTCACTTTGCACGGTAATGGCCATAGTCCTTGGCAAAAGTGCAGGCCTGTCGCGTTCTGCTCACGGCGCTTACTTACATCCATTTGGGCGATACAGTGTTGACGTGTTGGCCGCGCCCTCGGGAATTTGATCAGAGGTCTCTTAAAGAATAGATAAGGGGGCTATTTTTTCTTTTTCCGGGGCGCTTTCATCCGGCGCCTCGTCTTCATCATTCTGCTCAGAGGGAGTGAGGTCGGTGCCTTCGGCCATCGCCAGGCGTCGCTGTTCTTGCTGCTCGTGCCAGGCAATAATATCCCGGTAGCGCAGAATATTATTCACGTAGTGCACCGGCTCCCAACCGCGGGCGTAACCGTGGCTTAGGGTTCTGTAATATTTACGCTTAGCCAACAGAGGCAGGTGCTGTTCTACGTCTACCCATATGTCCGGGTTGCCGCCATGGCGCTGGGTGAGAATACGGGCATCCTCTAAGTGGCTCATCCCCACGTTGTAGGCGGCCAGCGCCAGCAGGGTTCGGTCTGGGTCGGTAATGCGCTGGGGCAGACGGTCGTACAGTCTTTTAAAGTAGAGGGCGCCGCCGCGCATGCTCTGTTTAGGGTCCTGGCGATTTTTAATGCCCAGCTCGCGGGCGGTGGTGCGGGTTAGCATCATTAAACCGCGCACGCCCGTGTGTGAGACTGCGTCCGGGTCCCAGTGAGATTCCTGATAGCTCATAGCGGCCAGTAGCTGCCAATCCAGCCCCACCTCGTCGGCCACGGTTTGGATCAGCTCTTGCCACTGGGGCAGGCGGTTATCAATGCGGTGGGTAAACAGTAGGGCGCCGCCGGTGCTGACCGGCGGCGGGCTGTTAAACAGCTCGTCCACCAGGGCTTTCAGCGAGCCGTCCTTGCGAATTTCCGTTAGGTAGGTCTGCGCTTTTGCAAAAAGTGAGTTGTCTTGCCCCTGGGCGAAGGCCCAGGCGAGGTTCTCGGGCTCGCCCAAATCAAACGCAACCCGCGCTTTGGGGAAAATATGCGAATTGGTTTGATAGGCATTGGAGTCGACCATGGCATAGTCCACCTCGCCCCGGTGCACCATTTCCATCAAATCGATCATTTCCAGGTTTTCTTGTTCGCGCCAGTGCAAATCTGGGTATTCGGCTTTTAACGCCTGCAAACGTTCGGCGTGGGAGGAGCCCTCAATCACCAACAGCTCTCCCTCCAGCTCCCCCAGGGTTTCGGGCTTTAAGGTGCCCCGGCGATACAGCAGCTGTTGGGTAACCTTTAGGTAGGTGGGGCTAAAGCGCACCGTCTGAGCTCGCTGCGGGGTGACCGTAAGGCCAGCGGCGGCCAGATGGGCCTCGCCATTGGCCACCTGGCGAATCATTTTGTTTAGGCTCTCTTGCTCACGTATCTCAAGCTCAACGCCCAGATAGTCGGCGAAGCCCTGCAGCAGCAAATACTCGAACCCTGTGCGTCCCTCGGGGCCTTCGTAATAGGTGGTGGGGCCGTTGCGCGAAATCGCCACCAAAGTGCCACTTTCGCGCAGCGCCTCTAGTTCGGTAGGGGGGCGGCTCGCGGATAACAGCAGGGCGAGCGCCAGCAGCACACTACTAAACAGCAGCCGCTTGGGACGAATACGTCCGGGTAGCCCGCGCCAGTAGTTGCCTAGTGCTTGTATCTGCATTCACTCCGCCTTCCGGTGCTAACCGGATTGAGCAATAGCCCGCTGAGCCGGGGGCGATGCGCCTAAAATTTGCGCGATTTTATACGCTTAGAACCGCCTGTGCCAGCTTGACACTGGCGTTTTTCCAATGCGGGGACGGCTTCCGGGCTGAGCGGTGACCTGTATCAATTTTAGTGTTGCCCCTGAGCCCTGTCCAAATTTACGGTTTTAATCGGTGTTTACTTTTCTGTGGGGATGGGGTGCGTAATTTTTGTACAAACTGCACGAGGCAGCTGCCAATATTGAGTAATTGCAGTACAATGGCGGCCCTTTTTCAGGGCCCGCGATTACCCCTTAAATGGACGGGGTGGCCGCGGGTCTATGTGTTTACACATCAAACCCGCTAGTTTGAGGCTCAACCCGCTATGCTGATTTTGCCCGGTGCCCCCGCACTTTCTCCTTTTCGTACGCAAAAGCTACTCGCCAGCCTGCAAGAGGTTGCCCCCGGGGTGACCGGTGTAGCCGCTGAGTACACCCATTTTATCGACCTGGCGGCGCCACTGTCAGACGACGAACAGGCGGTACTGGGCGCGCTTTTGACCTATGGGCCGCGTATGGATGAGGTGTCGCACGAGGGGCGGCTGTTTTTGGTGGTACCGCGTTTTGGCACTATCTCGCCCTGGTCGACCAAGGCCACCGATATAGCCCGCAATAGCGGCCTGTTTGAGGTCAAACGCATCGAGCGGGGCATCAGCTACCATGTGCAGGGCGATATTGCCGATGCCGAGCGCGAGGCGGTAGCGGCGCTGCTGCACGATCGCATGGTGGAGCGGGTGCTGCCCGATCTGGATTTGGCCTCGGCCCTGTTCGACCACGCCGAGCCCGCGCCCCAGACCAGTGTGGATATTATGGGCGGCGGTCGCGACGCTCTGGCCAAAGCCAATGGCGAGCTGGGCTTGGCGCTGGCGGAAGACGAAATCGACTACCTGGTAGAGAACTTCCAGAAACTGGGCCGCAACCCGGTGGATGTGGAGCTGATGATGTTCGCTCAGGCCAACTCCGAGCACTGCCGTCATAAAATCTTTAACGCCAGCTGGACCCTGGATGGCGAAGAGCAGCCCCGCAGCCTGTTCAAAATGATCAAAAACACCTTTGAGTGTGGCGGCGAACAAGTGATGTCGGCCTACGCCGATAACGCCGCTGTGGTGGAAGGCCCCGAGGCCGGGCGCTTTTACCAGGACCCGGAAACCGCCGAGTACCGCTACAGCAGCGAAAACGTTAACCTGCTGATGAAAGTGGAAACCCACAACCACCCCACGGCTATCTCACCCTTTGCCGGCGCGGGCACGGGTGCCGGCGGTGAAATTCGCGACGAGGGCGCGGTGGGGCGCGGCTCTAAGCCCAAGGTTGGTTTAACCGGTTTTACCGTTTCTAACCTGAATATTCCGTCGTTTATCCAGCCCTGGGAACAGGAGTACGGCAAGCCAGGTCGCATCGTCAGCGCCCTGGATATTATGCTGGATGGCCCCATCGGCGGCGCGGCCTTTAACAACGAGTTTGGTCGCCCCAACATTTGCGGCTATTTCCGCACCTTTGAAGAAAACTACGACGGCGAGCGCCGCGGCTACCACAAGCCCATTATGCTGGCCGGTGGTTACGGCAATATTCGCAGCGAACACGTGGACAAGCCGCCCTTTGCCGCCGGTTGTAAACTGGTGGTGTTGGGTGGCCCGGCCATGCTGATTGGTTTGGGCGGCGGCGCGGCCTCTTCTATGGATTCGGGCAGCTCGTCCGAAGATCTGGACTTTGCCTCGGTACAGCGCCAGAACCCCGAAATCGAACGCCGCTGCCAAGAGGTCATCGACCGCTGCTGGCAGCTGGGCAACGACAACCCGATTGCCTTTATTCACGATGTGGGCGCCGGCGGCCTGTCTAACGCCTTCCCCGAGCTGGTAAAAGACGGCGGTTGTGGCGGCAGTTTTGAGCTGCGCAACGTGCCCAACGACGAGCCCTCCATGAGCCCCTTGGCGATCTGGTGTAACGAATCGCAAGAGCGCTATGTACTGGCCATTGCGCCTGAGAACCTCGCCCGTTTTGAGCAAATGTGCGAGCGCGAGCGTGCCCCTTACGCGGTAGTGGGGGAATCCACCAACGAGCAGCACCTGGTGGTTAACGACAAGCACTTCGACGCCAAGCCCGTGGATTTGCCCATGTCGCTGCTGTTTGGCAAACCGCCCAAAATGCACCGCGAGGCCAGCCGCTACACCCCGGCTTCGGACGAATTTAACACCGCCGACATTGACATTAACGAAGCCGCCGAGCGCGTGCTAAAGCACCCCACGGTGGCCAACAAAAGCTTTTTGATCACCATTGGCGACCGCTCGGTGACTGGTATGGTGGTACGCGATCAGATGGTCGGCCCCTGGCAGATTCCGGTGGCCGACTGCGCCATTACCACCGTCAGCTACGACTCGGTCAAAGGCGAGGCCATGAGCATTGGCGAGCGCACCCCAAGCGCGCTGCTGGACGCCCCGGCGTCTGGTCGTATGGCCGTGGGCGAGGCATTAACCAACATCGCCTGCGCCCCGATTGCCGATATTAAAGATATCAAGCTGTCCGCCAACTGGATGTGCGCCGCTGGCCACAAAGGCGAAGACGAAAAACTCTACCGCACCGTTGAGGCCGTGGGCATGGAACTGTGCCCGGAACTGGGTATTACCATCCCGGTGGGTAAAGACTCTATGTCCATGCGCACGGCCTGGAGCGAAAACGGCAAAGACAAAGCCGTCACCGCGCCTTTGTCGCTGGTGATTACCGCGTTTAGTCCGGTTAGCGACGTGCGTCTGTCGGTCACGCCCGAACTTCGCACCGATCAGGGCGAGACCGAGCTGCTGCTGGTGGATCTGGGCGCGGGCAAGAATCGTCTGGGCGGTTCCATTCTGGCGCAAACCTACAATCAGCTGGGCGACACCCCGGCGGATGTGGATAGCGCCGCACAATTAAAAGGCTTTTTTGAGGCCACCCAAAAAGCCCTGGCTGAGGGTTGGATTCTCGCCTATCACGACCGCTCCGACGGTGGCTTGTTCGCCACCCTGGCCGAGATGAGCTTTGCCGGTCACTGCGGTATCGATGTAGACATTAACGCCCTGGGCGAGTGTCCGCTGACCGCATTGTTTAGCGAAGAGCTGGGCGCCGTGTTGCAAGTTAAACGCGCCGATGCCGAAAAAGTAAAAGCCCTGTACGCCGATGCCGGCCTAACTGGTCTGGTGTACAGCATCGGTACCCTGAATGAAGACGACTGGCTGCGCATCGCGCAAAACGGCGAGCTGGTGTTCGACCAAAGCCGCGTTATTTTGCAAAGCTTGTGGAGCGAAACCAGCTACCAGATGCAGGCGTTGCGCGATAACCCAGAGTGCGCTAAACAGGAGTTTGACGGCATTATGGCCGCTAACCCGGGCCTGAGTACCGAGCTGAGCTACGATATCAACGAGGATGTCGCCGCGCCCTATATCAACAAGGGCGAGCGTCCGCGCATTGCGGTATTGCGTGAGCAGGGTGTTAACGGCCACGTGGAAATGGCAGCGGCGTTTGACCGCGCCGGGTTTGCCGCCGTGGACGTACATATGAGCGATCTGCTGGCCGGGCGCGTAGGGCTGGAAACCTTTAAAGGCCTAGTGGCCTGCGGTGGCTTTTCTTACGGTGACGTACTGGGCGCCGGTGAGGGCTGGGCCAAAACCGTGCTGTTTAATCAGCAGGTGCGCGATCAGTTCGAAGGCTTCTTTAACCGCGCCGATACCTTCAGTCTGGGCGTGTGTAACGGCTGTCAGATGATGTCTAACCTGAAAGACCTGATTCCCGGCGCCGCCCACTGGCCGCGCTTTGTGCGCAACCTGTCCGAGCAGTTTGAAGCGCGCTTCTCGCTGGTAAAAATCCAGGAGTCGCCCTCGGTGCTGTTTAAAGGTATGGCGGGATCGCATATGCCAGTGGCCGTGGCTCACGGTGAAGGTCGCGCCGAATTCGCCGACCCCAGCGCTTTAAACAGCTGCGACAGCAGCGGCCTGGTGACCATGCGCTATCTGGATAACAGCCTGCAGGTGACCGAGCAGTATCCGGCCAACCCCAATGGCTCACCTTTGGGTATCACCAGCGTCACCAGCGAAGATGGCCGCGCCACCATTATGATGCCTCACCCCGAGCGGGTATTCCGCGCGGTGACTAACTCCTGGCATCCAGACGATTGGCAAGAGGATGGCGCTTGGATGAGAATTTTCCGCAATGCGCGAGTATTTGTGGATTAATTGCGGTCTAATACTAAGAAGTGAGGACGACCTCACCTCTCTTACACTATCGTTTGGGGACGGCCCCTGATATTGAGAGGTGTGTATGAGTTGGTTTATTTTAATTATCGCTGGTTTGTTTGAGATTGGCTGGGCCATTGGTCTTAAGTATACCGATGGCTTCACTAAGCTTTGGCCCACCGTGGGTACAGTGTTGTCTTTGGTGATCAGCTTTCTCTTGCTGGGTTTGGCGGTCAAAATTTTACCCGTGGGGACGGCTTACGCCATCTGGGTGGGCATTGGCGCCGTAGGTACAGCGGTACTGGGCATTGTATTGTTCGGCGAGTCAACGGATGTGCTTAAACTGGTGAGCTTAGGTTTGATTGGTGCCGGAATTGTCGGTCTAAAACTGGCTCACGGCTAGCCTGCGCACTGCCGGTGGTTGAGGCCAATATGAAAAGCGAGTCCCTGTGGCTCGCTTTTTTTATGCCTCGGGGAAACGATTGCGTCCCCTGAGCGCTGTTGGTACTCTCTAATCAAAGGTTCCTTAGGCGATAGAGGTGCCCTAAATCTGTTTACTGGTCGCTTGTAAAAATGCGCGAACGGAGGTGGGGCCTTGATATTTAATAGCCTGTTAAGGGAACGCATGAACTTTGGGCTCGTTCATGCGCTGCGCATTAATCCGATAATTTTGATTGTGGGATTAACAAGGACCCTTCGATAATAACAACAGAGCGTTTACGCTTATGATCCGAGTAGGGCGTCTATTATTGGTATTCTTGCTTTGTCCCACCCTGGCATGGGGGGCAGAGTCATATCGCTACTGGGACTGGGGGCAGTCGCAGAGGCGGGATGATTACCAATTTATGGTGCTGCAGAAGGCGCTGGAGGCAACTCGCGCCGAGTATGGCGATTTTCAGGTAGAGCGGGTGCAGCAGCAGTTTAGTACCAGCCGTGCACGCCGCGAAATTAATAGCGGTACGCGGGTTAATGTCCGCTCTGGCCCCTATGTTCCCGCCGAAAACATCGACGATCCCGCCGAAGTTAATCAGCCGGTGGGGGTGCCTATTTTGTTTAATTTACTGGGGTATCAGCGACTGGTTACACAGCGCGAACGCCTGCCCGCTTTGACCAAGGTCGAGACTATCGCCGACCTCCAGGCCTATGAGTTGGGGGTCGGGCGCGGCTGGGTGGATGTGGATATCTATCGCCACAATGGATTTAACGTAAACGACGGCGCCCATGTCACGACCTTGGTGGCTATGCTCGAGTTGGGCCGGTTTGATCTGTTGCCGTCAACCTTAATGGATTATCAAGAAGCGATTGCCGCAGCCTCGCAGCCAGAGTTATTAGGGACTGCGCCCGGGTTGGTTCTCCGCTATCCTTTTCCGGTGATGTTTTATGTAGGCAAAAATGACCAAGCTCGGGCCGCCCGCATTCGCGCCGGATTGGAACGGCTGACTCAAAGCGGGGAGTTGCGCGAGCTTTTTACTCAGTATTTCGAGCCCGAGCTGACTTTTCTAGCGCAACCAGGCCTGCGCGTTATTGCGCTGGAAAACCCCCACCTTGAGGCGGATGCCCCCGTGTCTGGGGGGCCGTCTATCCCCTAAATTTTTAGGGCTTAGGCGCAGGAAGCTCGGTCCCGCAGTGCTTGCAGTGGGCGGCATCGGCCTCGTGGCCACTGCGTTTGCAGCCTGGACAATGGCGCCGGTGGCGGTCGCGCTGCATCTCCTGAGCCAGCTCGGCGGTGAGTATCCCCGTGGGCACGGCGATAATGGAATAGCCGGTTAACATGGCTGCTGCCGAAATAACCTGGCCCAGAATAGTTTGCGGCACAATATCGCCGTAACCCACGGTGGTGATGGTTACGATGGTCCAGTAAATACTTTTAGGGATACTGGTAAAGCCGTGGGCCGGACCCTCCACCATATACATTAGCGAGCCAAAAATAACCGACAGCACCAGCACTGACGAGAAAAACACGAAAATTTTGCGCCGCGCGAGCAGCATGGTGCGCATTAACAAATTGGCTTCGCTTAAATAGCGCGCGAGCTTAAGAATACGAAAAACCCGTAGCACTCGCAGCAGCCGGATAATCAGTAAGTTATTGGCTCCGGGGATAAAAAACGCTAAATAGGACGGCAAAATGGAGAGTAAATCGACAATGCCGTAAAAGCTTTTGACATAAGCCCAGCGCCGCTCGGCACAGTAAATCCGGGTTAGATACTCGGCGGTAAACAGTAAGGTAAACGTCCACTCCGCAGTGCGCAGCCAGGGTTCGTAATCGCGCACGATCCACTCGACGGACTCAAGCATCAGTACCAGTACGCTGATGCAGATGGCCCAAATCAAACAGACGTCAAACAGCTTGCCGCCGGGGCTCTCCCAGCCGAAAATAATGTGGTTGAGTCGGGTGCGCAGGCTATTGTCCGTTGCATTAGACACGTGGGGCGTGGGCTCTGCAGAGTCTGGGTTGGGGGGCTCGGGCGTCGCCATAGTCATCCTGGTTGCGAGGAGTTATTCATAAATTGTACGGATAAAACGCGCCGCCGTCATTCCATGCCCTATCGTTTATTTTCTTCGGGGATCAGTACCAGGGCGCGGCCGGAAGATAAATGTGCCTTATCGACACTCTGCAGTTTGTTGTAGCTGATAATGCTGTGCAAGGTTTTCACATAGTCTGCGCCCCGCTCGGAATAGCGGCTTAAGGTTGCGGCGGCGGTCATGCCATCCAGAGCCTGGCCACGGGCCCGGTATTCGGCGCGCAGAGTGCGAAACTCCCGGTAGGCGTCGTGAGTATTTAAATTAAGCGCGTGGGCGCGCACCGATTGCAGCGGCGATTCGAATGTGGCGATTTTATAATCACCTTTTTCGCTGCGCTGTTGGTTTGGGGTAATACCCTTGCCAGACCAAGTCCATTGGCCAAACAAGGCATTGCCCGCAAAAGTAAAGTGTGATGTGCCCCAGCCGCTTTCCTCGGCGGCCTGCGCTAATACAAGCGAAGGCGGCAGCGTGTCTACGCGCTTGAGTAAGGGCGCGATAGTTGCTGTGAGGGGTTCACCTGGGGCGCGGCTAACTCGGTAGCCTTGTGCCAGTTCGGTCAGCCATTGGCGCTGGGGAAGGGAAAGCGATTGTGACTGGCGCAAAGCGAACAGTTTGTCACGATCTTGCTGAATCAGCTCGTTACTGCGCAGTACCAATGGCCCCAGCAGACGAAAAAACAGCGCCTTTTTGAGAGCCACCGTTATCTTCTGACTGGTTTTTGTACTCCAGCGTTGGGGCACGTCGGCCAAATAAATACGTGGTACCTGGCGTTCACCTTTACGCCAGGTGTCGCGGGTGTAGCCCAAGGTGGTAAAGAGTTCCACGATGGTTTGGTAGCTGTCCACAATGCGCTGCTCCGCCCTGATTTCACCTCCGGTTACCGCCTCGAGCGAGGGCGTCGCCAGGCTGACGGGGCAGGCAATAAGCAGACTAAAGAATATGAGTGTCTTGGGTGACATAAGGGTCCATAATGCAGCGGTCAGCTTACTAAAGTGGGCTGATGTATAAAAACTAGCCCTTATCAGCGACTTTCCCCACAATAATGTACCAACGGTGGGGGAGTCGCTCAAGCCGGAATATCAAGGAGGAAATATGACCTTACAGCCGATTGCCGATGAGCTGTGGATAATTGATGGTCCCGCGGTGTCATTTTTCGGCATGCCCTATACCACGCGTACCACAATCGCACGCTTGCCCAACGGCAGCTTGTGGGTGCATTCCCCGGGCGAGATTAATGATGCCCTGGCCGAGCAACTGGATGCTTTGGGCCAAGTTTGCTATTTAATTGCACCGAACAAAATACACCATTTATTTATCGAACACTGGCAAAAACGCTACCCTGCTGCCGAGAGTTTTGCGGCGCCGGGACTGCGGGAAAAGCGTCCCGACTTGACCTTCAGCGGTGACTTGCTGGATACCCCGCATACCTCCTGGGCTCCGACGCTAGATCAATTAATCTTTGTTGGAAGTCCCGTCATGCAGGAGGTGGTGTTTTTTCACACACCCAGTCGCACCTTGATTCTGACCGATTTAATTGAGAACTTCGCCCCCGATTACTTTACGGGCGTAAAAGCTTTAGCGGCGAAGGCTACCGGGATTGTGGCTCCTAATGGGAAGATGCCGCTCGACTGGCGGTTGAGCTTTTGGCGTGGCAAGGATCAGGCTCGGCGTTGTCTGGCAATGATTTTGGCCTGGCAGCCCGAGCGAATTGTGATTTCTCATGGCGAGTGTGTTTTTGAAAATGCCCAGGATTTTCTGCGACGCTCGTTCGCCTGGCTTAAGCTTGAAAAATTTTGACTTGCGCTTTGTAACTCTTACCAAGTGAGCGGCAAACCCTTTTATTAAGGGTGCTTTTATCTTTCGCTTATGGCGGTAATTCTCATTATGTTTTTATTCTGAATCACAGTTTGAGTGCCAAATTGTGACGCCCGTCTTACGCTTCATTGCAAGTATTATCTTGGCATACAGGTTGCGATACTAAACCCAGGTTTGCACGATTTCGTAACTTTGTTAGGAGTAGTACCGATGATTAAACCTGTTGTAACCAGCTTTGTTTTGCTTGCCTCATCGACCGCCGTTATGGCGCAATCCAACAGCGAAAGCGGTTGGCGGTTCCAGCCAGAATTCTCGGTCGGTGGTGGCTATGGTGTTACTAAGTTAAAAGACGAAGACTTTGATGAAGACGAAGCTGCCATGAAAGCCTTTGCGCTGGTGAAGTTTAATGAGTACATCGGCTTGGAAGGCGGTTACATTGACTTCGATGAAGCGAGTAACGAAGCGCTAAGCTTTGATCCGTCGGGGGCAACCCTGGCGTTGATTCTGGAAGCGCCTATTACCCAGGTTTTTTCGGTTTATGCCAAAGGCGGTCAGCTGTGGTGGGATGGCGAGGCGAGCCTAAACACCGATGTCGTGGACGCCGACACAGATTTTGATGGCGACGAAACCTTCTGGGGTATTGGTACCAAGTTTCAACTTGCGGAACACCTAGATCTACGGGTGGAGTATGAACGGTTTAACTTTGAGGTAGAGCAGGACGAAATTAATCTACTGCAACCTCGTGCACTGGATATGGATGTGGACTATGCCAGTGTGAATTTGCAATACACATTTTAAACCACGGATTTATGGGGGACGTTTAAAGGGCAATAGCGTCGGTTTTGTTGCCCTTAACTAAACCAACCATGAGGTAAATGTTATGAATACTGTACGCAAAAATTTGGTTGCACGAACTACGGCGGTGGTTATGACGGGTCTGTTGGCTGTCTCGCCCTTGGCGCTGGCCGAGAGTATGCGCGATTCGCAAAAACCCGAAGCCCACAGCAGTGTTTACGAGTCGGCGGTGAATTTGAAAGCTTTTTCGCAGGTCGATAAAGACACCAGCGGTCAGGTGGAGTTTGGCGAGCTAGAGCAAGCCTATTCCCAAGATCTTAAGCAGCGTGACTGGGGCTCGGACAAGGTAATGGACCGCTTTGACGACAACGCCGATAATGCGCTTAACAGTGAAGAGTACGCGGTGTTTGCCCGCGAACTCTTGCGCAGTGATCGTTTGTCGCAAAACGGCGAGCAGGCGCAGCGCGACGGCGCTAATGCGATGGCGGACGCCGAGGCCAATTCCAGTTTACGCCCCGATATGAATCGTGAAGGTCAAGGTTTGGCGGACTATAGCGGTGATCAACGAAACCAGCCCGCCGACACTCAGACAACCCTGGCGGGTATTGACGCGGCCCAGGCCGAGCGCTTGGAAGGCCGCGACGTGGTAAACCGCAACGGTGACACTCTGGGTGAGGTGGAAGATGTACTGATTGAAAACAGCCAGATTAAAGATTTGGTTGTCAGTATTGGCGGTATCGCGGGTATCGGTGATAAGGATGTGCTGGTGGATGCGCGCGAGTTTAGCGTCGAGGGCGATAAGCTGGTGTGGAACACACCCTTGACGGAAGATCAGTTAGATAACTTGCCCGAGTATAGCGATACGGAAAAATACTCGGTTAATTATCGCTAGAGCTAACCTTTGGTTAGCTTGATATTGTAGGTCGTTAAAAGGCAAGGGTAGTATTTTAACGGCCTACAGCCCTAAACTATCGCCTTCAGGGGGACGTCCCTGAGGGCGATGTCTTTTGGGGTTAACGCAGGTGCAAATTAATAAAAATCCTGCGCGTTGCTTTCGCCGCTTAGAATACTCGCCTTCACATCATCCGCATTATTTTCCAGCGTGACCAAACCGATGCCTGACTGATTTAGCAAGCGCGCGTGACTTTGTCCTTCCACACGGCGTTGCCGCACTTTCATGCGCCGGCGTTTGGTGAATATATTAAGGGGTGAACGGCTGGCATACAGCCAGCGGTTGAGCCGGTCAAACCATGTAAGCAAGGTCTGAGGAAAGGTGTTCTTAATGCCGCTGGCGGTAATTTGGGTAATCTCGGGGCTGTGCTTTCGACGCCTTAGGGACACATTGTAAACAAAGGAGTAATGGACATCCCCCGAAAGGATAATAAAGTGCGGTGGCGTTTTGGGGTGAGAGAAAATATTCAGCATCACATTGGCCGCCCCTGGGTGTGCCATCCAGTTTTCGGCATCTACCATTAACGCCTTGCCAAAAAAGGTAAAGACTCGCTGTACCACCTCAATTAATTTAACCCCGAATACCGGGCTGGGCGATACCAGAATCACACTGGGGTGGCCGATGAGTTTTTGCTGCATATCCGTTAATGCCTCCCAGTCCATCAAGCCTGAGGGGCGATTGGGGCTGGATTCGGAGCGCCAGCGCCGGGTGCGGGTATCCAGCACCACCACCGGCGGTTCGGTGGGCAGTTCGTAGTGCCAGTGCTCCCACTCAAGCAATCGGTCGATAAGCGCATCCTGATTATGCAGTTCACCGGCACTAAAGTGGTGGTTGATGTGCTCTGCTAAGGGTTCCAGCGCCTTGGGTTGGTTGCCCCAGCCCTGACACAACCAGTAGCCGATTAACGCATTGCCAATAATTCGGCGCGAAAAGGGGTGACCGTAGGCGGTTTCTTCCCAGCCCCGGGTCAGGTTCCAGTCGTCGGTAATATCATGGTCGTCAAAGATCATATAGCTGGGAATATGCGCCAGCAGTCGTTGCACTTGATCCAGCCCCCGAGCAAATTCAGCAATAATTGTTCGCTCGTTCTGGTAGCGTTCGCGATAGGGCGCTTTGACCCCATCGGGGACTCGCTCTGTATCCACCAGCGCCCAGCAACACGGTGACCAGCTCAATAAATACATGGCCAGCACTTCGCTAAAGGTAATCAGGTGGTTGTCGGCCCCCGCCGAGGTGAAGATGGGTTTTTCGGCACCGCTGAAAAATAGCTCTAAAAGGTCGCGATTGGCTTTGTTGCGTGGCAATAGCTGATCGCGCTCGTAGTAGTTGTGCTCGCTATGAACCAGCTCGCGCGCGTTATTCACTATGGCTCCGGCGAAGGTCTCGCTCCATAATCCCAGCGCTTCTATCAGTTGGCCGATGGCTGAAAGCATAGGGCCCGCGACATCGTCGGCGTAAATTTGATCGCCCGTTAACAGCAGCATGGCCGGGCCTTTGTCGCTATGGCGCGCCTGTGCTAAATGCGAGTCGGCCGAGAGTAATCCGTCTTCGCCCGGGTGGTGGGGTTTACGACACGAACCGTGTAGCAGGCTGTGAATTGTGGGGCGAATGCTAAAGCCTGGTCGTTCGTCTGTCCCGTAACAAAGGTTTGGTAAATGCGCTTTAAGGGGCGTGCTTGAATCGCCGTCAAAAATAAAGTCGTAACCAATGTAGCAGTCGGTGGGCAGCGCCTGGGCAACGGGCAGATGTACCAGCTGAATAAAGCAGTGTTTGCCCGCGGGAATTTGCTGTGTTTGGGGCTTATAAGTATGTGGACTTTGCCCGGGCGGATACAGGGTTATTTCAATGCTACAGGCGCGGCTGGTACACAGCCAAAAATTTAACTCGGTGGCACTTGTGTGACGCAGCACAGGGCCCGACAACAGCAGCGGTAATTCGGTCATGGGGTTAGCACCTCGGCTAGCCAAAGTCGGTCGGCTTTAATTTGCTGTGCATTCTTATCAGCCGCCAGGCGTAAATCATCGGCCACCTCGGGCAGTTCGGTACTCAGGCGCCGCTCAAATTCGGTCGAGCGGATATCCCCGCGTGCATGGGCTAGGGCGAGCGCCCGTGCGCAGTGTTTAACGTAATCCAAAAAATTGTGTTTAACCGAGCCTTTAGCCGTCGCGATTTGCTCTGGATCTAAGTTGTAGCGAGCGTGGTGGCGTGAGCGCACCAGCCAGTGGGCGTCTTGCCAGACCACTTCGTCCAACACGATATCGGGGCGGCGCGCCATCAGCCGCTGGCAGTTTACGGTTAAGTGGGCGGGGTTAAGCCGGTTCATTGGCGGCAGGTGATCAAAATAATGCAGTGGCGCCGCCTCTCGTTGGCATTTGACTTCGACGACATGAAACAGTGGCCACTGTGCTTCGCCGGGGGTATCTGTAGGGCCCACCAGTAAATAATAGCGCGCCATATTCACCGATCCGGTTCCCGCGTCCTGGCGCTGCACTACATCGAGAATCTGGTCATCCACATAGGGAGCAAAGGTGTGAATAATGTGCGACACAGTTGCGGCGTCCAAGCGTTTATAACGGCCCGGCCGATTGCGAAACTTTAACGGCACTAAAGTCAAATCCACGGCTTTGGCCAGGGAGCTTTTGCGACTAAACTTTTGGCCACCGGTGGATCGCTCGCAAGCTTTTTTATAGGCTTTACGCATCAGCTTAGACCTATTAAAAGAGTTCACCGCCCGGTAGCGATAGTCCGGTTTTTTGACGCTCTTTTTTAAAGTTTTACGGTAGGTGTGCAAAAAGGCAAGCTGCGCTTTGTGCGCGTGATCGGTGCTTAGACAATGCTCGCCTTTGGGCTCTTCCAGGGGTGGATAAAGTCCCTCCAGCAAGCCCTGACAATAGTCGCGGCACAGCTCTATGCTCGCTAAAAATCGCACCAGATCCCACGCCGGGTTGCCGATGCAGGCATCATCAAAATCATTGGGTCCAAAAATAATCTGCTCGCCGTGGGAGCCCTCTTCGGTAAAAAAGCCAAAATTGGACAGGTGGCAGTCACCCATAATGGTGGTGTGGGGCCAGCTTTGGCATAACTTGGGCAGGGGGATTTCACCACCGGCCAGATCGGCGTAGAAAAGCTGCGCCGAGCCGCGCATAAAAACAAAGGGGTTAGACAACATTTTATGGTGCTTGTCGATACCCAGCTCGCCGTCTACGCGGATCAACTCGTCCTTTAGCTGTTGAGTTCTGTTTTTCACACAATCACCTCTGGGGCCGTTTTCTTTTACCCGATTCTACACGGATTGCGGTTTTCCCGAAAAAGCGCTGAGCCTATTATGGGGTTTTTATTAAGTCTTCGTTTTATGCGGCCAGTCGCGCTAAAATCACCCTATGAGTCTCCAATATATCGACAAGTTGTTACAACCCGCGTCTGTAGCCGTTATCGGCGCATCTAACCGTGCCAATCGGCCGGGCAATGCGGTGATGCGCAATTTGCTGCAGGCGAGCTTTGCCGGGCCGATTATGCCGGTTAACCCCAAATATTCGGCGGTAAACGGCGTTTTGGCCTACGCCTCTATTGCCGAGCTTCCGGTGGTACCCGATCTGGCGATTGTCTGTACTCGGGGCGATCGGGTGCCCGATATAATCGAGCAACTGGGTGCGTTTGGCTGTCGCAATGCGATTGTGATTGCCGCGGGCTTAAGTCAGCTTGAAGCGAATGGTGAAACGGTAGAGTCCGCCATGTTGGCCGCCGCCAGGCGCTGGCACATGCGCATTCTGGGGCCCAACAGCCTGGGGTTGATGGTGCCTGGCATCGGCCTTAACGCCAGCTATGCGCACACCTCGGCTCAGCAGGGTAAGTTGGCATTTGTCAGTCAGTCCTCGGCGGTGTGTACGACTATTTTGGACTGGGCCGAAAAACGCAGCATTGGTTTTTCGCATTTTATCGCCCTGGGCGATGGTGCCGATGTGGACTATGACGAACTGCTGGATTATTTGGGGCGCGACCCCAAAACCAATGCGATTTTGCTGTACGTCGAGTCTATTCGCAGCGGCCGGTTGTTTATGTCCGCGGCCCGGGCCACTGCCGCCCACAAGCCGATATTGGTGATCAAAACCGGCCACACACTTGAAAGCCTGCAGGCGGCCGCCGGCATTGCGGGCGACCAGGTCGGGGCCGATGGCGTTTACGACGCCGCCTTTCGCCGCGCGGGTATGCTGCGGGTAGGCGAGCTGCGCGAGCTGTTCGCTGCGGTAGAAACCCTGGCCCACGGTAAGCCGATTCACGGCGAGCGCTTAACCGTGCTAACCAACGGCATTGGCCCGGCGCTGATGGCGGTGGATACGTTAATCGGCAATGGCGGTCGTTTGGAAACCTTAAGTGACGACACCCTGCAGCGCCTGCAAACGGTGGTGCCCGTAGGCGGGCACAGTGGCAATCCGGTGAACCTGCTGGGCGATGCCTCGCCCGAGCTGTATCAAAAGGCGCTGGAGATTTTACTGGCCGCGCCCGAGGTCGATAATTTACTGGTGCTGCACGGCCCCTCGGCGCTGGTATCCGGTGAAACCTATGCCGATAAAGTCATACACACTGTTAAACGCCATTCGGGTCGCACACCCAATGTGCTGGTGGCCTGGATGGGTGAGGGCGCCTCGGTGGCCGGACGGCAGCGGTTTTCCCGTGCGGGGGTTGCCTCGTTCCGCACCCCGGAAGGGGCAGTGGGGGCGTTTATGCATATGGTGCAATACCGCCGTAACCAAAAGCTGTTAATGGAAACCCCCGAATCGATTCCGGCGGATATTCCCCACGATATTCTAGCGGCCCGTAAAATTATTCATACCGCGTTTGAGCGCGGCGAAGGGCAGTTATCTATTGAGGACGATGTGGCCCTGCTGAACGCCTACGGTATTAAAACCCTGCCCACCTCGACCGCGCAAACGCCGGGTGAAGCGGCGCTGCAGGCATCCAGTATCGGGTTTCCGGTTGCGCTTAAAATTGTCTCGCGCGATATTTTGCATAAATCCGAAGTCGGTGGCGTGGTGCTTAACCTACACGCTGCGCAAGAGGTACACCAAACCGCCGACAATATGCTCAAGCGGGTCGCCTCCACCTACCCCAATGCCACAGTAGCGGGCTTTACCCTGCAGCAAATGGCGCGTCGCGCCGGTGCCTACGAGTTACGCATAACCGTAAAAAACGACCCGGTATTTGGCCCGGTTATTTTACTGGGCGAGGGCGGCACCGATTTGGACACCGAGCGCCACAATGTAGTGGCCCTGCCACCGTTAAATATGGCGCTGGCCCGCTACCTGGTTATTCAGGCGCTGGCCGAGGGGAAAATACGCGATCGCAATTTACAGCGGCCCCTGGATCGTCACGCACTGCAAGTACTGCTGACCCAGGTTAATCAAATTGTGATCGACCACCCCGAAATTCAAGAATTGGATATCAACCCGGTGCTGGCCTCGGGCGCCGAGCTAACCGTGTTGGATATCAGCGTTAAGCTGGGCGACCCGGCCGCGCGCCAACTGGCCATTCGCCCCTACCCCAAAGAATTAGAAGAAGTGGCGATGCTTAAGAATGGCCGCCCGATTACTCTGCGCCCCATTCGCCCCGAAGACGAAACCACCCATAAAGAGTTTGACCACTACCTGTCAGGCGATGACCGCTACAACCGGTACTTCTCCGAAATGCCACACCTGGGCCACGAGCAGTTGGCGCGCCAAACGCAAATTGATTACGACCGCGAAATGGCCTTTATTGCCAGCGCCCGACGCGACGACGGCAGCGAAGAAACCCTGGGCGTAGTACGCGCGCTTATGGACCCGGACAATACCGAAGGCGAATTCGCCGTGGTGGTGCGCGCCGACATAAAAGGCCAGGGCCTGGGCAAACGCCTGCTGCAAAAAATGCTGGGCTACTGCCGCGAGCGCGGCCTGTCCTACTTAACCGGCGAAACCATGCTGCAAAATAACGGCATGGCGGGTTTGGCAAAGTCGGTGGGCTTTACGGTAAAACGCGATATGGAAGAGGGCGTGGTGACTATGCGGTATGATTTTAAAAGCTGAAATAGCGTAAAAAAACAGGGTCAACCCTGATAGCAATATAAAGGTTAAAACCTCTGTTAATCTTTATTGAATGAAAATTATCTACAGCAAAAAACGCTTACTTGGGTACTGGGTACTGGGTTTTGGGTGGATTTCTCAGCTTCATCCCCGGCGTTGTCATTGCGGTTATTTACTGGGTAAACCAAAAAGCCGAGTGGCAGCTTGATCCTGTCGGCGAGAGCATCGCCAGCACCTTTAACCTGCAAATAAGATGCTCGTCCTGAGCATCTTATTTGTCGCCCTGTAAAATTGGCGGAATTTGCGAAATACCTTGATTTCACAGGGCTCACGCTCGCCTTCTGCGGCGTCGGCGCATCCTGCGCCGCTATTAACCCGGCAATCATAATTGCCGGGTTAATAGTATGCTACCGGTGGGCTGGGCTTTCTGCGCGCTCATACCCATGGCGTTACCGGTATCGGCAATGGCGTGGTTATCCATCGCGGGCTTCATCTGGGCCTGTAAAACCCACCGTTGGCAGCCGCTGTATTTATCCTTCGGGGCGTGTTTGGCGTTTGGCTTATTCTGGCCCGCAACCTTTTGGATCATGATGAGCGTGTAGCGCGGAACTGCGCCCACCACCGCAGGTCTATATCGGCAGCGTTAGGCGTTGTTAACTTACGGAAAACACTATGAATGCTTCTTCTATTTTAAATCAGTTGATGAAACAGGCCGGCGGTAGCTCATCTAGCGGCGGCTCGGGCGGCGTTGATGTCAGTAAAGTCATGCAGGGTATTTCCTCACAGTTCTCGGGTGGCAAAAGCTCGGGCGGTATCGATTTAAAAAGCCTTTTGGGCGGCGGCGCCCTGGGGATGATGATCGGCTCCAAGCGCGGCCGAAAAATGGGCGGCAAAGCCTTAAAATATGGCGCTATTGCCGGAGTGGGTTATCTGGCGTGGAAAGCCTACCAGAACTCACAATCGGGTAGCGCCGCTAACCCCGGACAGCCGAGCGCCCAGCAGGGCCAGCCACTGGAAGAACTGCAGGGCCAGGCGCAGGAGCGTCGCGGTCAGGAAATCCTACAGGCCATGATTATGGCCGCCCGCGTCGACGGCCATATCGATGCCAACGAGCGCGCCATGCTTACCCAGGAAATCGAAGCCCTGGGACCGGATGACGAACTCCACGCCTGGATACAACGCCAGTTCGATGCGCCGCTGGATGCCCAGACGCTGGCGCAAACCGCTGACTCGCCCCAGGCTGGGCGTGAGATTTACTTGGTTAGCGCCATTATTGTCGATGAGCAAAACCCCATGGAGCGCGCCTGGCTGGATCAGTTGGCCGGTGCCTTGGGCTTACCGGCTGAGGTGGTCGGGGAATTGGATCGGCAGGTGGAGGAGCAGGTTAGAGGGTAGTTTGCTTTTTATATGCCCGGGTCGCCGGGCGTTGCGAGGTACTTTTGGTCTTGGCCAAAAGTACCCAAAAGCCGCGCCCCAACATCTGGCCCTTCGGGTCCCCTCATTCCAATCGATTTTAGCGGGCCGTATCGATAGGCCGTCCGTGGCCTAGCGATACTTGCGCAAACCTCCTGTTTGCTTACCCCCTAAAATAGATTTCCATTCGGCTTAGATGTAAACGGGGCAAAAAAGCGGTGCTTCGTAGCAGGTGAAGACTTTTATACAGGTATATTTGACCGCCGCGGCCTAAGTCGCACGCATTGCCCGCAAAGCAGGCTCGCTTTGCGGTTTTAAATAATTATAAAAACGTTTATAGTCAGTCACTTAACCAATTGGGAAGGTTAGATAACAAGACAAATGCAAGTGCGTTAACGCGCACGCACGCTTTATCCCGCCTTCCTTACGCCTGAAAACGACTTAAACTTTAATTAATACAGCTGCTTGCGGCTCTTTCCGAATGCTTTTTCAAGGAATGTTAACGCGCATGCACGCTATACAAATGTTATGCAAAAAACGAGAGTTATTCATGGATTCAGAGATAATTATAAAAAAGGGACTAAAGTTAGGGGAATTGGACGCAGAGGCGGACTCTGATCTATTGGACGCTTGCTTTGTTGATAATGGCCAGCTGGGAGAGCTTCTCGACGTAGAGTCTCCTTCTTCAGTAATACTGGGGAGAACCGGTGCAGGGAAAAGTGCTCTTCTGTACAAAATTTAAACTGAAGTTGAACATTCCAGTTTCTTAGATCCGAACGATATTTCCATAAGATTTCTTGAGCATTCGAATATTGTTCTGTTCTTTAATGAGCTTGGCGTTAAACTGGATTTATTCTATCGAATTTTATGGAGACACATTCTTACAGTTGAGCTTCTAAAGTTACGTTATGGTCTACGAAGCGAGACTGATAATGATAGTTTCTCTCGCTGGCTAAACGGCCTAGTATCAAAAGATCGGGTTAGGGAGCGAGCCTTAAGTTACTTTGAAGAGTGGGGAGATAAATTTTGGCTAGAGACTGATGAGCAGCTTAAACAACTCACTACAAAATTTACTGATGACGTTAGGGCCAAACTCGGCGGAAAATATAAGAATATAGAAATATCGCTTGAAGGGGCGAAATCATTAAATGAAGAAGTGAAGACAGAAATCAAGTCGTTAGCGACTCAGGTGGTTAGTGGAATACAAATACAGCGACTGAACGAAGTTTTAGATCTGCTTGCTGAAAATTCCTTCGAAGATAAACAGAAGCGCTATTACATACTGATTGATAAATTAGACGAGGATTGGGCGGAAACTGAAACGCGATGCAGGTTTATTCGCGCTTTGATCGAAGAAACCAAGAGTTTACGTCGTATACCTCAAGTGAAAATTGTGAGCGCTCTAAGAAGAGACCTTTTAGATTTGGTATTTGATAATACTCGAGACTCAGGTTTTCAAGAGGAGAAGTATGAGGCGTACTTGGTTCCGCTGTCATGGTCTAAAGAGGACCTGAAAAAATTACTTTCGTCTCGAGTGGCTGAGGTTTATAAGCGGCAGTATACAAAGCAGAGGGTAATGTTTAATGATGTTTTTCCAAGGTCACAAAAAGGCGGTAGCGGAGAATCAGTACATTACATCGTTGAGCGCACCTTGTTTCGTCCGAGGGATGCCATTCAGTTTGCTAATGAGTGTTTTAGGGTGGCATTTGATAGGCCTCGCATATCATGGAGAGCAATTTTTGCCGCTGAGGCGACTTATTCCAGCAAGAGATTGAAGTCATTAACCGAAGAGTGGTCTGAGTACTATCCTGCATTGGAGCACACCTTGGAAATGCTGAGAGGATTGAAGATTCCGTTTACGAGGTCTTCTTTATCTGCCGATAGGCTTTCAGAAATAACAATGGAGCTTCATGAGGCTGATATTAATGACCCGTGTACAAAAATGGCTCGGCAAATGTATTCTGCAGAATCTAAGTTTAGTGATGCTGATATGGTTTCTCAGATATTAATATGTCTATATCACGTCGGAGTTATCGGTATTAAAATAAGCACCCTGAATACTTACATTTGGTCTCATATAGATCAGCCCAGAATTAGTAAGAGTGAAGTTAAAAGAGCAAATCAAATCGTAGTTCATAAAATGTTTCGCCATGCTCTAGAAATTCATGAAGGCGCATAACAAGTTGCGGTGTGTAACCAATTTTTTTACACTTCAATTGACAACGGGATTGGTTGCCGGTGCAACAAATATTGGCAAGTATCCTGAGGGTGAGAAAGCGCTTGCAACACTCTCCAAGTCCGGGTTGTTTTTCCTTAAGTGGCGAGCATATGCCAATTATAAGAAGGAGCTTAAGGGTATTCGTAATGCCGTTGGCGCGTTGGGTCTTGTATCGGGTGCCTTGCTTCTTATCTTCGGCCCTTCATCCGAACCGTCGATGTATAACGCATTGCCGGGCGCATGCATCGTGCTTTGGTTTATGCTGCACTTCGGTGTGAGTTTTCGGAGCAGCGTGCGGGAACAATTTTCGTTTGTAGGTCTGTTCCTACTTGGTCCATGGTTAATTCTCCCGTTTCAGTTGCTTGGGCCCAATGATGTTGCATTACTTGAAGCCATGGTTCAACCTCTGGAGAAGTTAGGGATAGTAGTCAATTCCCCATACGAAGCTGCACTCTTGAGCAGTTTAGTTGGTGGAGCTATGGCGTTATTCATCGCATGTATGACGGTTCTCTTGTTCTCAGCGATGCCGCTGACGTTGTTGTTTTTATTGGCTGGCACCAGCCGACTTTCGATCGTTGCGTTGAGAGTGAGCGGGAAAACTGCCTACAACGTTGCCATGCTTTACTTCTTCGTTATTGGTCCAATCTTAGGTTTCCTGGTAAGCAAGGGGCATATCTAGGTGTTGCATAACAAAGCGCCGAAGCTTACGTTTGACCCGCTACCCACTTTTGCTGCCGCAAAAGCTGGCGTCGCATCAAAGAGCTCTGGTTTCACCCATTAGGCAAGTTGTCTTGTAGCCCTACGAAGTATTATTAGTGGATTCAGTCTGGGGTTTCGCCCATTTACGGCTGAGCCGAGCGGAGGCCGATTTTTGGGGGTAAGCAAACAGGAGGTTTGCGCAAGTATCGTCAGGCCAGGGAGGGCCTGTCGATACGGCCCCCTAAAATTGGCTGGAGGGAGGGCACCCCGGAGGGGCCAGTTGTTGGGCGAGGTTTTTGGTTACTTTTTGCCGAAAAAGTAACTCGCAACGCCCGGCGACACGGGCATATTAAAAGCGAAATAAATATTTCTTCTCTGAACGTAAAAGTTATCCAATTGAAAATCCTACCCCTGCAATCCCTTACTCGCCAAATACTCATCATAAGTCCCGGAAAAATCGATAATTTTATTATCGGTAATCTCCAAAATACGCGTGGCCAGTGACGAGACAAACTCGCGGTCGTGGCTGACAAAAATAAGCGTGCCGGGGTAGTTCTCTAGCGCCAGGTTGAGCGACTCAATGGATTCCATATCCAGGTGGTTGGTGGGTTCATCCAGCAGCATGACGTTGGGCTTTTGCAGGGTTAAGCGGCCGAAGATCATGCGGCCTTGTTCGCCCCCGGAAATTACCTGTACCCGTTTGTTGATGTCGTCGTTGGAAAACAGTAAACGACCCAGGGTGCCGCGAATCAGTTGCTCATCGCCGTTAACGGGTTTGAACTGGCTCATCCAGTCGAACAGGGTTTCGTTATTGGCAAATTCGCTGCTGTGGTCTTGGGCGTAGTAGCCGATGTTGACGTTTTCGGACCATTTTACCGTGCCGGCATCAGGGGTTAGCTCCCCTTGCAGGGTGCGTAGCAGGGTAGTTTTACCCGCGCCGTTTTCGCCAATGACGGCAATACGCTCCCCTACCTCGACCATCAGGTCGAAGGGTTTAAACAGCGGGCCTTCGTCGAAGCCTTTGCTCAGGTTGTGCACTTCCAGCGCCAGGCGGTGCAGTTTCTTTTCTTGCTCAAAGCGAATGTAGGGGTTTACCCGGCTGGAGGGCTTAATGTCTTCCAGCTGAATTTTGTCTATTTGCTTGGCACGTGAGGTAGCCTGCTTGGCTTTGGAGGCGTTGGCCGAGAAGCGGCTGACAAAGGCCTGCAGTTCGGCAATTTGCTCTTTCTTTTTGGCGTTGTCGGCGTACTGGCGTTCGCGCACGGCGGTGGCGGCGGTCATGTAGTCGTCATAGTTGCCGGGGTAGAGGCGAATTTCGCCGTAGTCCACGTCCGCCATGTGGGTGCACACGCTGTTTAGAAAGTGGCGATCGTGCGAGATAATCACCATAGTGCTGTTGCGCTGGTTGAGGGTCTCGCTCAGCCAGTGAATGGTGTGAATGTCCAGGTTGTTGGTGGGCTCGTCCAGCAGCAGTACATCCGGGTCAGAAAACAGCGCCTGGGCCAGCAGCACGCGCAGCTTCCAGCCGGGGGCGATTTCGCTCATGGGGCCGAAGTGCTGCTCGGTGCCAATGCCCAGGCCAATTAACAGCTCACCCGCGCGCGACTCGGCGGTGTAGCCGTCCATTTCGGCAAATTCGGACTCCAGGTGCGCGACGCGAATGCCGTCTTCTTCGCTCATTTCTGCCTGGCTGTAAATACGGTCGCGCTCTTCTTTAACGGTCCAGAGTTCGGCGTGACCCATAATCACCGTATCGACGACTGAATATTGCTCAAAGGCAAACTGATCCTGACGCAGCTTACCAATGCGCTCACCCGGGTCCAGCGATACATTGCCCGCGCTGGGCGCCAAATCGCCCCCCAGAATTTTCATAAAGGTGGACTTGCCACAACCGTTGGCGCCAATTAGACCATAGCGGTTGCCATTGCCGAATTTAACCGAGACGTCTTCAAACAACGGCTTGGCGCCGAACTGCATGGTGATATTGGCGGTAGTGAGCACGGGAGATCCTGTGGTAGAAAGAATAGGTAGGCGGTTGCTGTAGGACGGTAAAAGCCTGTTCGGCTAAGCAATCGCAAAGGCGCGCGATTGTCCCAGATGTGGGGTAATACATCAACGGTAAATAAATGACTAATATGCTACAGGGTGGTATGCCTGTTTGCGGCGTTAATTGGCAATGCTCTGTCTTTTGGCGCTGCCCAACTTTTTGAATAGCAACCCATTCATAGGCGAAAATACGCTGTTTATCGCGCTGAATATCGGTGTGTTAGGGGCTATTGTTATTCAATTGTATAAAGGCAGATGAAACATTGCAGCCACAGGCTTTATTGTAAGGGCGGGTTACCAGCCAATAAATGTTTGCTTTATTTCTGCGTCAGACGTCCGACCTCAGACGTCTGACGAAAAAAGCCCCGCTATCGCGGGGCTCTCGCGTCGGAAGTCCTTTTCCTTTTTATCGCTAATCCAGTATTACCGATTCAAATACTCCATTAACCACTGCATCGCAGGGCGCTGCTGGCCATTGCTGGTCATTAGGCCCGTGCCTTCGCGCCAGGTGGCGCCGACCACATAACCCCACAGGGTAATGCCGGCAACATCCGGGTGGTTGTAAAAGATAGGAAAGTGAGTCTGCATGTACTCCAGTTGCTGCTGGTCGTTGGACTCTTGAATATCGTACTCGGAAATATACAAAGGCAATCCCAGCGAGGCGATTTGATCCAGCTTGTCTTCAATTTCCTGAGCGCTCCAGACGCGGGGGTTATACAAACCGTGAGCCTGCAAGCCTATCGCATCGACGTAACCTGAATTAACCGCGGGACGGATCATATCGATGATCGCGTCGGTATCCCAGGTCATAAAGTTGTAGTCGTTATAAATCAGAACCGCGTTGGGACAGTGCTCGCGCGCCAAACGGAACGACTCGGTAATCCAGTCGCTGCCATAGGCATTTTCGGCGTAGTTGGCCGGGGCGTGCGACGGTAAGGCCTCGTTGACCACGTCAATCATTTCGGTGTCGGGGTAGCGTTCGCAGTAATCGACAATCCATTCCTCAATTTCCGCGCGCTGCTCGGCGGCACTCAGCCCGTCAATCCAGCTCGGGCGCTGACTGCCCCACACGAGTACGTGGGCTTTAACCGGTATACCGCTGGCGCGTGCGTAATCGTAAATATCGTCCAGCGGCCCCCAGTTGTACTGGTCGCGCGTGCCTTCTACTGAGCCCCACTTGCCTTCATTTTCGGGGGTAATTTGGTCCCAGTACTGGGTAAAATCCGATCTGACACTGCCGTTGGTGGTGATATTGCCCACGAAGAATTCGGGGAAGTCAGGGTTACCTGGATTACCGCTTGAGGAGCTGCTAGAGCTTGACGACGAGCTACCGTCAAACGGATTACCAAAGCCGATAGAGCCGCTGCAGTGCAGCATTTCCGAATATGAACCCGCGCCACATTCGCCGTCCCAGGCGCCGGTATTGTCCTCTTGGTCTTCGGCCTGATGGGTCACATTGTTGACCATTACATAATCCACCTGCACATCGCGGTCACCCGAGTCATTGGTAAAGGCAACGCGCAGCTCGCCGGTGGCATCCGTGTTGACCGTGTAGTCCAGCATGCCAATGCTGAGCGTCCAGGTTTCGATGGTTTGGCCGCCTATTTCCAGGCTGACGCTTTCATCGCCCACCACGCCACTCATACGCACGGTAATGCTGTTGCTGCCACTGTCGGTAGAAGACGAACTGCTAGAGCTGCTGGGACTGCTTGAGCTAGAGCTGGAACTGGTCGAGCCGCCGCCCTCAACCTCCAGGCTGGTGAGTGTTGGCGTGGCGCTGCCATTGGCGCAAAAACCAAAGCTTGTGCTACTGCTGGGGGCAATGTTGGCATTGTGAGGCGCGGGCGAGACACTGTCGCCGCTTAAGTTGCCGTTCCAAAGATTGGTAATATTGGCGCCATTAAGGCCCAGACCTACTGTCCAGTTGGAAATGTTGGCACTGCCGTTATTGGCGATGCTAACGTCGGCGCAGTAGCCGGATCCCCATTGGTTAGAGACGCTAATGGTGGCCTCGCCGGAGCCGTCGGTAATGGCGTGAGCTGCGCTCGCGGTCGCCAGCGCCGAGGCGGCAAACAGTAAATTTATTCTATTTAGATTTGTCATGGCTAAACTCCTTCAAGAGTAGTGGGCTAAGTTTGCGCTAACTCTTGCCGCGATACCTCCTGCGAGCCCGAGCAAATAAGTAGAACCACGGACCTGCGTTCGCTCTGAGTTATTAAATGCTTACGGCGGCCGGTTAGCGAACAGCAGGGAAGATTTAAGTGTGGCCGCAACTTATTGTCAATTTGAGTTTAAGTGGTTTGAGGGATCTTGTGCCTTGGTTTTTAGGATTGTGTTTTCTGTCACGTTTGCTTTGTTCTAATCGAAATATGTAATGGGTTGCTATATTCAGGGAGGAAGTGATAGTCGAGGTCAATGTAAAGGAAGATGCGCTAAGCGACGTTCGATTGTTGTAGGCGAAGTCATTTGTCTGCCAAAATATTTCGCGGGTATTATTGGCGATCAGCTTTCGCTAGGGCGAAAGCGGCACCGCATACAGACGGGCTAGCCAAAAATCGTATGCAACCGCTTCACCATAATGGTTTGTATCGTCGGTTTTACCCAGGCACTAGTCAGTAAGCGCCTTCCGCGTAGATTAGCTCGTAGCTGTGGCTGTAAATCTCCAGAATATTGCCGAAGGGGTCTTCCATATAAATCATGCGATAGGGTTTTTCGCCTGGATAATAATAGCGCGGTTCTGCCATACGCTTTTTACCCCCAGCGGCGACTATTCGGTCCGCGAGCTCTTCCACGTTCGGGTCTTGCACGCAAAAGTGAAACACGCCGGTTTTCCAGTACTCGAAGTTATCCTCCGGGTTGGTCTGGTTTTTAAACTGAAAAAGCTCTACCCCTATCCGGTCGCCCGTGGATAAGTGCGCGATACGAAAGCTGCCCCAGCCTGCGCCGAAGACATCGGTGCACATTTCGCTAATGGCGCTGTTGTCTTCGGTGATGTCGGTGGGTTTCATAATCAAATACCAACCCAGGACCTCGGTGTAGAATTTTACGGCTTGCTCTAAATCCGGCACCGAAATGCCGATGTGGGAAAAATTTCTAGGGTAAACGTTACTCATGGGGTGTTCTCCTGTGTTAAGAGCAACTCTGGATTCATAGAGGTGCCCTTGAGTCAAAAACAGGTTACATTGTGCTAATCATTAGGTAAAATTATTAATATTTCTTAGGGGTATCACTTTTTGTAATGATTAATGCAGTGTGGCTAAATACTTTTTGCACTCTGGTTGAGGTAGGGCATTTCACCCGCACGGCCGAGCGTCTGCACATGACGCAGTCCGGGGTCAGCCAGCACCTGCGTAAGCTGGAGGATCAGCTGGGCGTTGAGTTAATTGTTCGCCAGGGAAAGCAGTTCTCGCTCTCGGGGCCCGGTGAAAGGCTTTATGCCGAGGCCCAGGGTGTGCTTCTTGCGTTGGCGAACCTGGAGCAGAGTGTGGCTGAAGATCCGGCTTTTGAGGGCAGTGTGCGGATTATGTCGCCGGGCAGTGTGGGGCTAAAGCTCTACCCGAATTTGCTGGCGTTACAATCCCAGCACCCCAAGCTTATTATCGATCACCGGTTTGCCCCTAACCCGGACGTAGAAAAGGCGATTGCGGAGTCTCGGGTTGATATTGGGTTGATGACTTCAAAGCCGACCCTGGCCGAGGTAGAAGGTAAAGCCATTGCTCAGGAATCGCTGTTATTGGTCACTCCGACAAGCATGCAAAAGCCGGATTGGACTAGCTTGATGACGCTCGGGTTTATCGATCACCCCGACGGGAATCATCACGCCAACTTACTGCTGGGAGCGAATTACCCGGAGTTTCAGCAGGTTAATCTTTTCCCATGCAAGGGGTTCTCAAACCAGATTGGTTTGATCTTAGAGCCAGTGAGTATGGGGTTGGGTTTTACGGTCTTGCCCGCCTATGCCGTAGAAGCCTTTGATAGGCCCGAGAAAATTAAGGTACACCATCTTGCTAAACCAGTTAGCGAAACCCTTTATCTTTGCAGTTTTAGAAATCGACCACTGCAGGCGAGAATGAAAACCGTCATAGCCGAAGCCAAGCGATGGCTTTAAGTTTTGCGTCAGACGTCCGACCTAAGACATCTGACGCAAAAAGCCATCAGACACTCAAATAACGCTGTACCAGATCTTCATTCAGCTCTTCCATGGCACCGGTCGCTTCCACCTTACCCCGTTCCATAATATAAAAATGGTCCGCCACTTTGCGGGCGAAAGGCAGCTTTTGCTCCACCAGCAATACGGTTAAGCCAAACTCTTCATTCAGGCGGCGGATTACATTGCCGATATCACGCACTACATTAGGCTGAATGCCTTCGGTGGGTTCGTCCAGAATCAGAAGCTTGGGGTCCAGCACCAAGGCACGGCCAATAGCCAATTGTTGTTGCTGACCTCCGGATAAGTCGCCGCCACGGCGGTGTTTCATCTCTTGCAGTACCGGAAATAGCTCGTAAATTAAATCCGGTATTTTGCTCGTGCCATCGCCTCGGGCGCCCAGGGAAATTTTTAGGTTTTCTTCCACGGTTAACAGCGGAAAAATCTCGCGACCCTGGGGCACATAACCAATGCCGGTACGGGCGCGATTTTCGGTAGAGGCTTTACTGACGTCCTTGCCATTAAAAATAATCTGTCCGTCTTTAATCGGTAGTAAGCCGGTCACGCATTTAAGCAAGGTGGTTTTACCCACCCCATTGCGCCCGATTAAACAGCCACAGCTGCCTTCGGGCAGTTCCAGATCCAGGTCCCAGAGAATATGACTCTGGCCGTAATACTGGTTGATTGATTGTATGTTTAGCACGTTGTTGCTCCGGTTGGAGCGCTGAACGCTTTACGCCAAACGCAGAACGCAAAAGATGCGCAGTGTTTGACTACAGGCTTTCAGCGCCTATCATTCTGTTCCGCGTTCCGCGTTCCGCGTTCCGCGTTCCGCGTTCCGCGTTCCGCATCACTACTCCCCCAAATAAACCTCAACCACTTTCGGGTCGCTCTGCACCTGATCCATACTGCCTTCGGCCAGTACCGAGCCCTGGTGCAGTACGGTCACTTTGCGGGCGATGGAGCGGACAAAGGCCATGTCGTGTTCCACCACGATAACCGAGTGCTTACCTGCTAGCGAGGTTAACAGCTCGGCGGTGCGCTCGGTCTCTTCGCCGGTCATACCGGCGACGGGTTCGTCCACCAGCAGTACGCGGGGGCTTTGCATTAATAGCATGCCGATCTCTAACCACTGTTTTTGCCCGTGGGATAAATTGCCCGCGCTGTTAAAACGCGACTGGGCAAGGCCAATGGTGTGCAGCACTTCGTCGATGCGGTCGCGCTGCTCGCCGGTTAGCTCGCGGGTTAAGGTAAACCAGAATTTCTTATTGCCGGCGGTGGCCAGCTCCAGGTTTTCGTACACGCTTAGGGCTTCAAACACTGTGGGTTTTTGAAACTTGCGGCCAATGCCGCCCCGGGCGATTTGGTGTTCGGATAGCTCGCGAAGGTTGATTTGCTGGCCGAAGTAAATACTGCCTTCATCGGGTTTGGTTTTGCCGGTAATCACATCCATCATGGTGGTTTTACCCGCGCCATTGGGGCCGATAATACAGCGCAGTTCACCTTCGTCGATATACAGGTTCAAATTGTTCAGCGCTTTAAAGCCATCAAAGCTCACCGACACGTCTTCCACGTACAAAATGGGG
The DNA here is from genome assembly GCF_024195295.1 of Gilvimarinus xylanilyticus. Taxonomy (GTDB): domain Bacteria; phylum Pseudomonadota; class Gammaproteobacteria; order Pseudomonadales; family Cellvibrionaceae; genus Gilvimarinus; species Gilvimarinus xylanilyticus. Next base: position 183,150 of record NZ_JAMFTH010000001.1, read on the forward strand.
CCGTGGCTGGTATCCAGCGGGTGACCGAAATTGGGGTCTTTAACGGGCAGCGCTTTGGTGCTCCAGTTGCGGGCGTGTTTAAACGGGTTCATGGCTGCTCCTCCTGTTTGCTTGTGCTTTTACTTTTTTTGAAGCGACCGATTAAGCCCACCAGCCCTTTGGGCAGTACCAAAGTGACCAGCACAAACAGCAGGCCCAAGGGGAACAACCAAGCTTCGGGGTAGAAGGTGGTAAACACGGTTTTGCCGTAGTTCACACTGAACGCTCCTACAATGGCGCCATACAGGGTTCCGCGCCCGCCGGTGGCAACCCACACAACCAACTCAATGGAGTTAAGCGGCGAGAATTCGCCCGGGTTAATAATGCCCACTTGCGGCACGTAGAGAGCGCCAGCAATACCGGCCAGTACCGCCGAGAATACAAACAACCACAGCTTGTAAGATTCTACCTGGTAGCCGGAAAACCGGGTGCGCGATTCGGCGTCGCGAATCGAGACAATGACTTTACCCGCCCGCGAAGTAACGATATAGCGGCAGGCGAGATAAGCAAGCATGAGCGCAATACCCGAGGCTAAAAACAAGCCAATACGGGTGGAGTCGGCGGTAATGGAAAAGCCGAGGATATCCTTAAAGTCGGTTAAACCGTTATTGCCACCAAAGCCCATCTCGTTGCGGAAAAAGGCGAGCATTAAGGCGTAGGTAAGGGCCTGAGTAATAATGGCAAAGTAAACGCCGGTTACGCGCGAGCGAAACGCCAGCCAGCCAAATACCCAGGCAAGAATTCCCGGCACGAGGACAATCATTAAGGCGGCAAACCAAAACATATCAAAGCCGTGCCAATACCAGGGCAGCTCTTGCCAGTTCAGAAACACCATAAAATCCGGCAGTAGCGGATCGCCGTATTTACCCCGGTCGCCAATCTGACGCATTAAGTACATACCCATGGCGTAACCGCCCAGGGCAAAGAAAGCGCCGTGGCCCAGCGAAAGAATACCCGCGTAGCCCCAGATTAAATCCAGCGCCAGTGCCAGCAGGGCGTAACACAGGAATTTACCCAAAAGGGTGACGGCAAAGGTTGAGACGTGAAAGGGCGAGCTTTCGGGCACCGCCAGATTCAGGATAGGCACCAGAATGCAGGTGAGGGCAATCAGGCCCAGCACCAGCATGCCGCCTTTATCACTGGTTAATAATCGTTGTGTCAGCATAATTCAGTTCCAATTCTGTTAGGTAAAAATCAATCTGCAGCGGCCCGGCCTTTTTGCGGAAAAAGACCTTTGGGCTTTTTCTGAATAAACAGAATCAGCAGTACCAGAATCAGAACCTTGGCCAGCACGGCACCGGCAAAGGGTTCCATAAATTTATTAATCACGCCCAGGCTCATGGCGCTGACCAGAGTGCCCCACAAATTACCGACGCCGCCGAATACCACCACCATAAACGAGTCGATGATATAGGCCTGGCCCAGGTTGGGGCCTACGTTAGTCAGTTGTGATAAAGCCACCCCGGCAATGCCGGCAACACCCGAACCCAAACCGAAGGTCATGGCATCCACCCAGCTGGCGCGCACACCCACGGCGCGGGCCATGGGGCGGTTTTGCGAAACGGCGCGTACCTTTAAACCCAGCGAGGTTTTTTTAAGCACTGCGAGCAGCGCGAAGAACACCATTAAACCGAACAGCAAAATGTACAGCCGGTTAAAGGTAATCGAAAACGCCGGGTTGATTTGCAGCGAACCGCTCATCCACTCCGGCAAACTGACAGCCCGGTTTAAGGGCGAGAAAATAGAGCGCGCGGCCTGTTGTAAAATCAAGCTGATACCAAAGGTGGCCAGCAGAGTTTCCAGCGGGCGGCCGTACAAAAATTGAATCACGCCTCGCTCAATGGCAATGCCCACCAAACCCGACACCACAAAGGCGGCGGGAATAGCCATAAACAAACTGTATTCGATCTGATTGGGGAAGGCCTGTTGAATGACCCAGGTGGTGTAGGCGCCAATCATCATCAACTCGCCGTGGGCCATATTAATAACGCCCATTACCCCGAAGGTAATGGCAAGGCCAATGGCGGACAGCAGCAGAACCGAACCCAGGCTAAGACCGAAAAAGATATTCTCGCCCAAGCGGAACATTTTCAACTTGCTGTCAATGGAGTCCAGCGAGCGCTGTGCCTCGGCGCGAATGCTCGACTCGCTGTCGTTGTCGGCGACAATTTGCAGCGCACCTCGAACCTCGGGGTAGAGCGAGCCGCGCAATTGTTTCGCGGCGTTCAGGCGGGTTTCGTTGTCACTGCTTTCCAGCTGGGCCAGGGCAACGGCGTCGTCCATGGCATCTTGCACATCGCTGCTGCTTTCGTCGGCTTTGAGTTGTTGCAACAGAGCAATGCTGTCGCCATCAACGCCGTCGGAAATCATCTGCTCTACAGCGCGCAAGCGAACGTCGGCATCGGCTGCGCTTAAATTCATTTGTGCCAGCAGGGTTTTAATCTGGCTGCGTAATTTGTTGTGAATGGGAATGCGTTTGGTGCGGCCCAGATTATCGGCGTTAACGGCCTCACCATTGGCGGCCAGCACATAGGTGTCGGTGCCCGTTTCGATTAACACCTGGCGCGGGTCGCTGCGGGTAGATTCCAGCGAGCCTTCAAGCAGCGCTTTTAATACGGTCTGCGCGCGCTCGTGGTTTGTGGCGGCAATAGCTTCCACGGTTTTACCGCGTTTGCTTAAACTGCCCGAGGCGAGTTCATCCACCAGGGTGGGAAAATCCGGTTCGGCCGGGGACTGTGCATAGGCTGAAGGCAGCGTCAATAAAAATGCGCCGAGGGCTATCCACAGGCACACTGATTTTTTTAAAAGTGCCATGGTTGTATCACTATCAGGTTTGAGGGGGTGATCAGGGCTCTCGCCCTGAAAGTTGGGGCGGCTAATGCCGCCCCGCACTCAGCAGTATTATTCCGCTGTAGCGCCTACACACTTTTTGGTTTTGGTGTTGTAGTTACCGCAGTCCAGTTCAACCCAGTCAGACTTCAGGTCTTTAGAACCTTCCAGGTAATCAGACCAGGCATCGCCCGCTACCAGACCATCGGTTTCCCAAACGGTCAGGAACTGGCCGTCTTCCTGGATTTCACCTAACAACACGGGTTTGGTGATGTGGTGGTTGGGCAGCATTTTGCTGGTGCCGCCGGTCAGGTTGGGCACTTCAACACCCACAATCGCATCGATAACGGCATCGGAGTCGGTGGTGCCGGCTTTCTCAACCGCTTTTACCCACATGTTAAAGCCAATGTAGTGTGCTTCCATGGGGTCGTTGGTCACGCGGTCTTCGTTGCCGATGTATTCAAGCCACTGATCGATAAACGCGTTGTTTTCGTCGGTGTCCACGCTCATAAAGTAGTTCCAAGCCGCCATATGACCCACCAGCGGCTTGGCGTCGATGCCGGACAGCTCTTCTTCACCCACACTGAAGGCTACGACAGGAATGTCTTCGGCGGAGATACCCTGATTACCCAGCTCGCGATAGAAAGGCACATTGGCGTCGCCGTTAATGGTAGAAACCACGGCGGTTTTCTTGCCCGAGCTGCCAAAGCGCTTGATGTCAGACACAATGTTCTGCCAGTCGGAGTGACCGAAAGGCGTGTAGTTGATCATAATGTCTTCTTCGGCTACGCCCTTAGACTGCAAGTAGGCGGCGAGAATTTTGTTGGTGGTACGTGGGTACACATAGTCGGTACCGGCCAGAACCCAGCGTTTTACTTCCAGCTCATTCATCAGGTAGTCCACGGCGGGAATGGCTTGCTGGTTGGGCGCCGCACCTGTGTAGAAAACATTGCGCGAGGATTCTTCACCTTCGTACTGCACAGGGTAGAACAGCAGACCGTTTAATTCTTCCACCACCGGCAGTACGGATTTGCGTGAAACGGAAGTCCAGCAGCCGAAAATCGCATCGACTTCTTCCTGGGCTAGCAGCTCGCGGGTTTTTTCCGCAAACAGGGGCCAGTTAGAGGCGGGGTCAACCACTACGGGCTCTAACTGTTTGCCCAGCAGGCCGCCTTTTTTGTTTTGCTCTTCAATCAACATCAGCATGGTGTCTTTCAGGGTGGTTTCTGAAATGGCCATGGTGCCCGACAGCGAATGCAGCACACCGACTTTAATGGTGTCCTCTTCCTGCGCGCTGGTGGTTAAACTTGAGAGGGCGAGTGTACAGGACGCGCCCAGTACCCCGATGGATTTTAATAATTTTTTAAGCTTCATGTTCAATCTCCGTTGATGGTAAACATTATGTTGGTTCTTTCCAGAATCTTCCTTGTTAAGGATTTGATAAGTCCTTACATCTTCCCGTTTTTTGTAATGCTCTTTTTACGTCTGCCGCGCCTGATGCAGCATGTGCAGAGTAATTTTTTGCACTTCAGCTTGGCTTTCTAGTATGTGGGCCTGCAATAAACGCTGGGCCTCAAGGGTGCGTCGCTTGATAATCGCGCGCAGTATTTTTCCATGCTCTTTATAAGTCGCTTCAATGCGAGGTGCCTGAGTAAAATCAATCCGGCGAATAATGCGCAGTCTTTCGGTAATGTTGCGGTGCACTTTCGCCATTTCTTCGTTGCCGCAGGCCTCCACCAGCTGGCAATGGAATGCTTCGTCTTGTTCGCGAACGGTCGGCCCGTGGCTAAGCCTGTCTTTTACCGGCACTAGCCAAAAGTTTTTTAAGCTGTCCAGAGCGGGGCTTTCTTGCTGCTCGCACAGCTTTTTAATCGCTGCCAGCTCCAGAAAAATTCTCAGTTCATACAGCTGATCAAACTTTTCAAAATCAAACGGTTTTACCTGCCAGCCCGCGCGAAACATCACAGTGACAAATCCATCTCGCTGCAACCGTGACAGAGCTTCGCGCACCGGAGTGCGACTTGCCTGCATGCGCTGGGCCACTTCCTGTTCGGTAAAGCGGTCGCCTGGCAGTAGGGCAAAGTCAAAAATCTCTTGTTTGAGCGCGTCGTAAATCCGGTCGGTTACACTTTGTCTTTTGCTGGTCACGTACGGCTCTTTATTCACTCATCATGTATGCAAGATGGTATTCAGCAGAAACTGTGCCAAGGGTGGTTTGGGTAGGAAAAGCGTCGCAAAGGCGCTTATTTAAAAGGATATGCTTTAACGCGGCAGCAGGTTTAGTATTTTTTGAAATTTGCCTCGCCCTCATTTGGGGCGAGGTGTGGTGCACGGTCTTGTTTTTGGTGCAAGGCACTCCCTGTCGTCGGGGCTAAGTGATACTTTTGATATAGGCGCGCCAACCTCGTAGTTCAGTAATGTCGGTGGCACCCTCGGTGGCGGCGTTCTCGCAAATAAACCCTTTGACGTCGCGACCGTCGTTTAAGGTTAATGTACCTATGCCCAAAGGTGCGGGAATAAGTGCGACAAATGAGCCAAACTGGTCCACAGGCATATCCCACAGTTCCACTTCTATTTCGCCACCGTCCGCCGTTTTAACCAGACCTGGTTTGGGGGGCGTCGTATTGGGTAGGGCGTAAAGTCGATACTGTGGTGCGGTTGTGGTGGCTTCCACCAGGCGTGCTTGGCGTTCCGTAAGCTGGCGGTTGAGGGGCATGCCGCTTAAGTGCGCGCCCACCACCGCCAGGCGAATATGCCCCTGGGGGATGTTGGTCTCACTGGTGGAGCGGGGTAGATCAACGTCGGTGGCCCCGCGTTTGCCTCCCAGCTGTGCCTGCCAGCGGCGACCGAATTCGGCCAGGGCGGTGTCCTGCCACGCGGGCGCAATCAGCGTTATGCCAAAGGGCAGGCCGTCATCGCGAAAACCGGCCGGCAGTGCCAGGGCGCTGCAGTCGGCCAAATTGACAAAGTTGGTCCAGGTGCCCAATTGGCTGTTGACTGCCACGGGGTCGGCTTCGACCTCGGCAATGGTGGGCAGGCGCGGCGCGGTCGGCACCAGCAGGGCGTCAACGCTGGCCATGGCTTGCTGAATACTGCGCACCAGTTCCGCTCGGCGGTATTCGGCGCGGTAGGCGTCGGTAGCGCTAAAGTTCTTTGCCTGTTCGATAATACCGCGCACCACTGGGTTCATCTTATCGGCGCGGTCGTGCATAAATTCGCCCACCGCCGCGTGGCGTTCGGCCACCCAGGGGCCGCCGTAGAGTAGCTGCGCCAGGGTTTGCATATCGCTAAAATCCATCGGCACCAGTTCTACGCCTTGCTGCTCCAGCTGGCTTAGGGTTTTGTGCCAGGCTTTTTCCTGCTCGCTGTCACCAAAAAAGGGCAGCTCGGTAGGAATGCCAAAGCGTGGCTGTGCGGGCAACAGACGCGCCGGGTGCGGCTGCTTGCGGCTGTAGCCATCGGCCGGATCAAAGCCTTCAATAATGCCCGCGACGGTTTCGGCGTCTTCCACGTTCAGGGCAAACACCGAGGTGCAATCCAGGCTTTTACACGCGGGGACCACGCCGTGAATACTAAAGCGCCCCTTGGTGGGTTTGAGCCCGACAATGTTATTAAAGCCCGCCGGCACCCGGCCAGAGCCTGCGGTGTCGGTGCCGATGCTAAAGGGGACCAAGCCGCGCGCGACTGTCACTGCTGAGCCCGAGCTTGAACCGCCGGAAACATAGTCCGGGTTATAGCTGTTGGCTACGGCGCCGTAGGGCGACCGGGTGCCTACCAGGCCGGTGGCAAACTGATCCAGATTGGTTTTGCCCAGCAATATGGCGCCCGCTTGCTTGAGTTTGGCGACAATGCTTGCATCGGTGTTAGCGGTATAGCCAAATGCGGGGCAGGCGGCAGTGGTGGTTAAGCCCTGGGCGTCGATATTGTCTTTAAGTGCGAAAGGAATGCCGTACAAAGGTTGCTCGGTCGGTGAGCGCAAATTATCGATTTGCTGCGCAATTTCCTTGTCGCTCAGGATATAAATCCAGGCCGGGTCCTGTGGGTCCAGGGAGTTGCGTAGTGCCAGCAGGGCGTCGGTCGGGGTTGTCTCACCAGATTTATAGGCGTGCTGCCACTCGCTGATGGTCCAAGCTGTGGTTTGGGTCATGGGGGCTCCTGTGAAATACAATCTTGTATACAAGATCTGTCAGCAGATTTTATGCCAGACTAAAATGAGCAGTATGTTTTTACGCGAGACCTTTGTTTGCGGAGGGAGTAACCTATTGCCCCATTGCCGCGGCACGAAGTTGTTGCCCCATTGTTGAGCTTGCAGGCTAAAGCTGCGTTATGATGGGGCATTAAAGAATGGGGAGCCTCTGATTAAGTCCCCGGCGGCCTCTGGCTTACAGAGCTTTTCGAGATCAAGGCGGCGAACTGAAAGCGGGCTGACGGCCCGGTGAGGTGAGCCAACACAGAGATCGGAAAGCTCTGTAAGCCCCGAAGGGCGCGGCCAAAACGTCCATCCGCTGTGTTGCACTTCTTGCCAAGGACTATGGCCATTGCCTGCGAAGCGCGCCTTGCGGAGTGAACGTTTTGACTCGCGCAGAGACCGCCGGGGACTTGATCAGAGGCTCCTTAGAATGGAGTTGTTAATGAGACAGTGGTGGTCCGTTTACTGTGCCTTACCCGCCAATGTGTGGGTGTTATTTACCACCTTGGCATTGGTGATGACATCCATCCCGTTGATGGTGTTGATCAGCGGTTTGATTGGCTTGCAGCTGGCTCCCGAGCCCGAGCTTGCTACTCTGCCACTGGCGCTCGCGGTCACCGGTACGGCGTTTAGTACTTTACCTGCCGCCTGGTTAATGCAAAACCTGGGGCGCCGTGGTGGTGGTTTTGTCGGCTTGCTGCTGTCGTTTTTAGGGGCCATTGCCGGGGCCTTCGCTTGTCAGTTCTCCAGCTTTACCTTATTGCTGGTCGCGGCCGTTTTGTTGGGCGCGGCCATGGCGTTTTACCAGCAGTTTCGCTTTGCCGCGCTCGAGGCCGTGTCCGCCGCCCAGGCAGGGCCGGCGGTCTCGGTGATTATGTTCAGTGGGGTTATCGCGGCGTTTTTAGGGCCAGAGCTTGCTGTGTGGGGCCGCAGTTGGCCCGGCAGTGCCGAGTACACGGGTGCTTTTGTCTTGCTTGCCGTGGTGATGGCGCTTGCCGCGCTGGTGTTTTCCCGTTTTCGCGCGGTGGCTACTGCGCAAGAAAGTATCGACGAGCCCGCGCGGCCTTTGCGTACGCTTATTGTTCAGCCAGTGTTTTTACAGGCCCTGGCCGCTGCGGCAATCGGCTATGGGGTTATGAGTTTTCTAATGACCTCAACGCCCATCAGTATGCACGAGATGCACGGCCACTCGGTGGCCGATGCCAAGTGGGTGATTCAAAGCCACCTACTGGCGATGTTTGTGCCCTCGCTGTTTGCCGGTGCATTGCTTAAATCGCTGGGTGTTCAGCGCTTGATGCTGCTGGGCAGTGTTTTGTACGCGCTGGTGTTAGCGCTGGGGTTGCTCGGGGTGAGCCTGATGCATTACTGGGGCGCACTGGTTCTGTTGGGTATTGGCTGGAATTTTTTGTTTTTATCGGGCACTTCACTTTTGCCTGGAGCTTATCGTCCGGCCGAGAAGTTTAAGGTTCAGGCGGCCAATGACTTTGTGATTTTTGCGGTGCAGGCAGTGGCGTCTTTAAGCGCGGGTTGGGTGCTGTATCAGTTTGGCTGGCGCTGGCAAGTGTTGTCGTGTTTGGTGCCGGTAGTTTTGTTATTGGTGACGAGCTGGGTCGTGTTAAAGCGGCGCGCTTAGGGGCGGGGGGATGGCTGGCGCAAAGCAAAAGGGCGGCGAAAGCCGCCCTAAAAGTAAGGCTTTTTAACGTTTAGGTAAACTGGACAGTACCTTTGTCACTGCTTGGTCAATCATTTTTTCAGCTTCCTGTGCATTTTTTTCGACCAGTTTTTTCTGATAAACACCCTGCCAGACCGCGCGTTTCTCAGACCAGTCCACCACATCGATATTAATAGCGCCGGTGTAGCTGATGCGCGTGTTGCCGCCTTCGGTTTCCTGGGTTAAGGGGCCGCTGTACCACGAGGCCCAGGACTGGTAGTAGCCCATGCGGGTGGGGGTGATGGGAATCGCGTTATTAAACGAGTCGAGTTCGTTATCTACTTCGGCGCGGTAGTTAACGTACAGATCTCCGTCGCTTTGTTGATACTGATAGCCTTTAGCTTCCATGGCGGCAATGATGCTTTGGTCAAAAGCGCTTTTGTAGTGTTTGCCGCTGGCTTCGCTGAAAAATTGAATCTCGGGCTCGTCGGCCAACGAAAAGCTCTGGTACTGACTAAAATCTGCTTGTTTATCCTGGTGGTGGCTAATCTGCGGGCGCGGGTTGCTTTGGCAAGCCAGCAGCAGCGCACAAGCTACCGCGATAATTACAGTGGAAATGCGCAGTTGCGAGAACATAGATGTTCGGGTATCCGTGTCGAGTGTTGGAAGTGCGCGCGCCGCATAACGGCGCGCTAAAGTTGGTTTACTGATCGGCCTGTTCGGCTAAGCGGGTGGGGTAGCGTTGGAAGATTTGGCTGACCGCGCTTTGGATTGCCGCGCGGGGGTTTTCCATGGCTTCTTTGCTTAGTTTGCCTTCGGCGACGCCTTCCCAGATAAGGCGTTTTTCGGCGGCATCGACCACATCGATATTTAAGGTGCCCACCTTGTAGTGGATGGTGTCGGTGTCAGTGCCGTAGACCGGAAAGCCCATATACAAACCCGAGCGATAGCCGTAGTAACCGTATGAGGCGGTCATGGATGGCGAGGTGCGCACATCGGTGCGGTTCTCGGTATTAGAGAAAAAGTTTACCAGCAGGTCTGGGTTATTTTCTGTATAGGTGTAGCCCAGTGATTCCATCTGCTCGCGCGCAGCAGCTTTAAAGTGCGAAGTCACCAGGGTGGAGTAGCCGTGTTTGTCGGTACCCAGAGGGTCGACAAAACTGAAAGTCTGGTAGGCGCTAAAATCGGCGTTGCGGTCAAAATCGCTGTTGATCTTGGGGCCGCTGGAGGCGCAGCCCGCCAGCACGAGCAGGGCGCCCAAGGTGACCAGTAGCCGGGTGGTTAGAGTGGAAAGCATAGGTTTCTCCTGCTTATTGAATAGTCAGTTCCAACATGATTGTTGCCACAGTATATCGGTATTTAGACGTTCCGTGGCGACAAAGGGTTCAATTGGGGCCCAAGATTTTTTGCCGGTGTGCGACAATGTGTCACAGCCTAAGGGCGGGCCCAGCCCGTACAATAGCCAGCTTTGGTATTTATCGGTTTTTAGGAGACAGTTTTCTATGCAACTCACGGTTTTGCGATGGGCCCCTCTGGCCGCCGCGGCGCTGGCTACTTGCGCCTCAGCCCACGAATCCATGCCCCGTCCCGAGTCCCACGCTCCGGCTGGGGTAATGGCGGACCATACCCACGCCAAGGGCGAGGTAATGACCGGTTACCGCTATCTGCGCACCAGCTACAGCGATACCTACTATGGCAGCGACACCGTGGAGGCCGCCGATTTGGCGGCCGCAGGCTACAGCATGATGGCCACCGGCATGACCATGGAAATGATTATGCTGGATATTATGTATGCGCCCACCGATAACCTGACCTTGATGTTGATGCCCATGTATATGCGCATGGATATGGAAATGGGAATGACCGGAATGGACGGCCAGGGTCACCATAATATGGACGGCATGGACGAGATGCCGGGTCACGGTACGCATGACATGCACCACAGTCACGGTACCTCGGGCTGGGGGGATACTAACGTTAGCGCCCTGTATAACTGGACCAACAATCCTAATCACCAATTTATTACTACTTTGGGGCTTAATTTACCCACGGGTAAAGTTGATATCAAAAACCCCGATGGCACCTTTGTGCACTACGGTATGCAGATAGGCTCGGGCACCTATGACTTAACCCCCTCAGCTACCTACACAGGCACGGCGGGCATTGTCAGCTGGGGCGCCCAGGGCAGCGCGGTTATCCGCCTGGAAGACGAGAACGATTCGGGCTATGCCCTGGGGGACAAATACGCCGCTACCGCCTGGGGGGCACTGCGCCTAGTGGATTGGTTAAGTCTGTCCGCTCGTGTGGAGTGGTCGGATCAGGATGCCATTAGCGGCCATTACAACGGTCCTCACAACCACTCCAGCCCGGCGGATATTCAGGCCAACTACGGCGGTGAGTTCCTGGATGCCGGAATCGGCATTAACACCGTGGTCACCGGTGGCGACTTTGCCGGGGTAAGGCTAGGCGTCGAGTGGATGACCCGCGTGGAGGAAGATTACAACGGTTATCAGCTGGGATTGGATGATGGGGTGAACGTTAGTTTGTCTTATGCGTTTTGATTGGCGATGTCGGACGTCTGAAGTCTGATGTCGGAGGCGAGTGGTAAAGCGTCGGACATCAGACATCTGTCATCAGACCGACTATCGCAAACTCTGCACAAACGTTAGCAGGATCAACGCCGGGCAAATAAAGCGCACATAAAAAGGCCAGATTTTCCAGAAGGCGGTTTGTTCGATTTCGGGGTGGCCCTTGCTTAACTCTTTTAGCAGCTGATTGCGCTGCAGGACCCAGCCGGCAAAGAGGCACAGGGCCACACCCAGCAGGGGTTGTCCGTACACGGTGGTCAGGGTGACTACGATATTAAACAGCGCATCAAACTGACTGACAATAATGGCGCTCAAACCAAAAATAACCCCGCCCGACAGGCAGGCTGCGACCGGGCGTGACAGCCCCCATCGTTCTACGCACACCGATACCGGTACCTCGAGCAGTGATATAGCCGAGGTGAGGGCGGCAATGCTCATCAGGGCAAAAAAGGCAATGGATAACCAGGTGCCTCTGGCGCCCATGGTGTCGAACAGGGCGGGCAGCACCTGAAAGATTAAATCGGGCCCGCCGATCAGCGCGCCGCTATCGGCGAATACCGCGACCCCCTTGGCGTGAGCCACGTAAATAGCGGGTAGGATTAGCAGCCCGGCGGTAAAGGCAAAGCCGGTATCCAGTAGGGTGACTGAAACGCCCATGCGCGGCAAATTGTCAGTGTCGCGCAAGTAAGAGCCGTAAATCAGCATGGTACCCACACCCAGCGACAGCGAGAAAAAGGCCTGTCCCATGGCGCTTAGAATTAACGCCGGGTCCAGAATATCCTCGGGGGTAGGGATTAGGTAGGCTTTTAAGCCATCGGCGGCGCCCGGTTGGGTAAATACGTAAATGATTAACCCCAGCAGCAGGGCAAACAGCAATGGCATTAAGCGCGTAGACCAGGCTTCAATGCCTTTTTCAACGCCGCGCGCGATAATCGCGATGGTCAGCACTGACATGATGGCGCAGACCATTAGGTTGCGCGCCATGGCGTTGGAACCCAGCCAGTCCGCCGCATTGTTTAGCCCCAGAGTATGCGCGGTGGGGGTCAAAAACTCGGCCAGCATCCAGCCGGCGACGATGGCGTAAAAGCTGAGAATTAACAGCGCCACCATCGCGGCGACAACACCGCAGAGCCATCCCGCGCGGCGCCCCAGGCGATGGGTGCTTAACCCCTCGAGAGCGGTAATGACATTGGCGCGCGAATAACGGCCAATGGTCAGCTCGGCCATAAGGGCCGGGTAGGCGAGGATAAAGGCCAGCACCAGATACACAAGCAGAAAGGCGCCGCCCCCATTACTGGCGGCCTGGGTGGGAAAGCTCCAGATATTTCCCAGACCCACCGCTGAGCCAGCTGCGGCTAATAAAAAGCCGATCTTACTGGAAAACTGTCCCCGCGCTTTGTTCATAGTGCTGATCCTGGGGCCGTTTGGGGGCTATTTCGCGTCGTGCTGAAACAAGCGTTGCTTTTGGCGGTTCCAGTCGCGCTCTTTTTCGGTTTCGCGCTTATCGTGCATCTGTTTACCCTTACCCAGGGCGATTTCCACTTTGATCAGGTGCTGTTTCCAGTACATGGCGGTGGCGACCACGGTATAGCCTTTCTGTTCGGCGGCTTGTTGGTACTTGGCGAGTTCGCGATCGTGCATCAGCAGTTTGCGCGAGCGCATGGGCTCGGCGACAAAGTGGGTCGATACCGTGGGCAGTGGCGCAAACTGGGCGCCCACTAGCCAGGCTTCACCATTTTGGAAAATAACGTAGGTGTCGGTCAGCTGCGCTTTGCCGGCGCGGGCACTTTTGACTTCCCAGCCCAGCAGCGAGATGCCAGCCTCCAGCCGATCTTGCAGCTGGTAATCGAACTTGGCTTTCTTGTTGAGTGCAATGGTGTTGCTGCCGGGTTTCTTTTTCGGTTTTTTCGCCATGAATAAATCACAATAGCTCGGTGAATGATGCGACCGGGCATTATAACGACAATCTGGGTGAGTGTCTGCGCCCGCTTTGTTGCGGGGCTGAGTTGCGGGTACAATTCCATTATTCCCTTACGAAAGGAGTAATGCGTGAGAAGAGCACAACAACACGCGATTTGGGGGCGTCGGGGCACATTTATCCTGGCCGCTACCGGGTCTGCTGTGGGTCTCGGCAACATTTGGAAGTTTCCTTACATTACCGGCGAAAACGGCGGCGGCGCCTTTGTGCTGATGTATTTGCTGTGTATTTGCCTGATCGGCCTGCCGGTGATGGTGGCCGAGGTGATGCTGGGGCGGCGCGGTCGCGCCAACCCGATTATGGCCATGGGTGAGGTGGCCCGCGAGTCGGGTAACAGCCGCGGCTGGACCCTGATTGGCTGGTGCAGTGTGGCCGCCGGTTTTATTATTCTGTCTTATTACAGTGTGATTGCCGGTTGGACGCTCGAGTATGTCACCACCGCTGCCCGAGGGGGCTTTGCGGGGTTTGACGGCGATGCCGCCACCAGCACGTTTTCCGCTTTGCAGGGGGATGTCAGCAAACTGGTGCGCTGGCAGACTGCCTTTTTATGTATGACGGCGCTGATTATTATGTTCGGCGTGACCCGTGGTCTGGAAACCGCGGTGCGCATCTTAATGCCGCTGTTGTTCGTGTTGTTATTTGTATTGCTGGGCTATGCGGCCTATGCCGGTGACTTTTCCGCAGGCTTTGGATTTTTGTTTAATTTCCGCTTTAGCGATTTATCCATGGAAGGTTTGTCGCTGGCGCTGGGCCATGCCTTTTTTACCCTGAGTTTGGGCATGGGGGCGATTATGGCCTACGGCTCGTATATGCCCCATAAAACCTCCATTATGAAAACCGTACTCACGGTGGGCTGCCTGGATACCCTGGTGGCTCTAACGGCAGGCATGGTGATATTCCCTATTGTCTTTGCCAGCCCTGGGGTCGAGCCGGGGGCCGGGCCGAGCTTAATGTTCATTAGCTTGCCTATTGTGTTTGGCTCAATGCCACTGGGGACGGTGTTTGGCACGGTGTTCTTTTTGCTTATTACCGTGGCGGCCTGGAGTTCAACCATTTCGCTGCTGGAGCCGGTGGTCGCCTATTTGTCCGAGCGCTTTCGCTTTCACCGTGTCTCGGCCAGTTTGCTCGTCGTTTCCTGCGCCTGGCTTTTGGGACTTACCACGGTGTTTTCTCTTAACCGTTGGCAAGATATGGATTTGCTGGCGGGGATGACGCCGTTTGATTTTAGTGCGTTTATTACCGAGCAAGTTTTGCTGCCGCTGGGCGCTTTAGCCATGGCGGTGTACGTGGGTTGGTTTATGAATAAACGCCCGCTGCGACGGGAGATGAAGCTGGATTCCGGCGTCTGGTTTGGACGCTGGTTGCGGGTGCTTCGCTATGTGTCACCGGCGCTGATTTTGGTGGTGTTTTTGTTGGGTATATTGGATAAATTTACGGGGTAAATGTGGGGCATCGTATAGAGCGCTCGGCAGAGGTGGAATACAGCTGCGAGCAAATGTTTGAGTTAGTGAATGATATCGAGGCCTACCCGGATTATATGGACGGCTGCCAGAGCGCTCAGGTGCTCGCGCGCGGCGACAGCTGGCTTGAGGCGCGTCTGTCGTTGGGGGTGGGCGGTATTGCACAAAGTTTTACCACCCGCAACCAGCTGCAGCCGCCGCATCGTATGACCATGCATTTGGTGGACGGCCCGTTTCGCAGTTTTGATGGTCAGTGGCGCTTTGAGCCCGCAGGCGAGGGGTGCAAGGTGACCCTAGAGCTGGAGTTTAGTTTGAAAAACCCGCTTCTGGCGATGGCGGTGAATAAAATGTTTGAGCAAATTGCCGCTTCACAGGTGCGCGCCCTGTGCGATCGCGCGCGGCATATACACGGCTGAGGTTCGAGAGATTGCAATGGCAGATTTGGATTTGATAACCGTCGAGGTGGCCTACGCCTTACCCGATCGGCAAAAAATTATCGAAGTATTAGTAGAGCCCGGCACCACGGCGTTTCAGGCGGCGGAGCGCTCGGGTATTGTTAAGGAATTTCCCGAAATTGACTTGGATACCGCCAAAATGGGCTTGTTTGGCCAGGCTATGGGCGTTAAAGGGTTAAAGCCACCGCGCGAGCATGAATTGCAAAGCGGTGACCGGGTTGAGATATATCGCCCGTTAAAGGCCGACCCCAAAGAAGTGCGCCGCCGCCGCGCCGAGAAAGCCAAGGGCACGGAAAAATAAAGCCTTGAAAAATAGTCGGGTGCTGTCGCTTGGCGACTGCTATATTTCCAGAGGCTTTACCAAAAGCGATTACCTAAGCCGATTAATTGCTGGAATCAGAGAATCCTTATGCATGGATATGGCCCGCCACCCATAATAAGATGGTTGTACGCTGCAATTCTCTTGCTGCTGAGTCTGGGCAGTTTTGCGCTGGGGCTGCGGCAGGAGTCGGGTTTGTGGTCGTATCTGGGGGCCGGGTTTGCCGGAGTTCTCATTTTCTTGCTGGGCCGTTGGTCTGGGCGTGTCGGCTTGCCCCGGTCGAGCGAGAACGGGCAAGTTGCACCATCGGTAGACAGTAGCGAGGTCGCCTATGGCACTCGCGAATGTTTACAGTTGGCGCTGGAAAATGGTCAGAGTGGCTATTGGCAGTGGGATATCCTTGCCGGAGAAGTCACTTTCTCGGATCACTGGAAGCATATGTTGGGGGCGGACCAGGCCGAGGCTCTGGAAGGTGACAAAGCGGAGTGGACCGAAAGGGTTCACCCCGATGACATCGAGGAGTGTAATGCCCGCTTATTAGCTCATGTAAAGGGGGATACCCCGCTATTCGAGCACGAACACCGTATTCGTGAGGTCTCGGGTGAGTATGTATGGTTTCTTACCCGGGGGCGGGTGATAAAGCGCGACCGCGATGGAAAGGCCTTGACCATGCTCGGGGTGTATACTCGCATTGACGAGCGCAAGCGCGGCGAGTTTATCGCGCAGAAACAACAGCAAGCGCTTAAAAAGCTAAACGACATTGCCTCTTTGCCGGGTACTTCGGCCAAAGAGTTATTGCGTCAAAGCTTAGTGTTAGGCGCCGAATATCTGGAGTTGCCGCTGGGTATCGTCAGTTACATTGAGGGCAATGACTACACGATTTTAGTGCAATGCTCTCCCCCGGATACTCTGAAAGACAATCAAAAATTTCACTTGCCCGAATGTTTCTGCGTCGAAACGTTACGCTACGGCGATGTATTGGCCTATCACCATGTGGCCGAGTCGAACCTGGCTAAGCACCCCTGCTATATCAGTACTCAGCTTGAAACCTATATCGGCGCACCGGTTTGGGTGGGTGATCAGCTGTATGGGACACTCAACTTTTCATCCCCCCATAAGCAGTCGCAACCTTTTAGCGAGCAGGCGCTGGACTTTGTCAGGCTAATGGCCCGCTGGGTGGGCGCGACCCTGGAGCGGGAATTCGCCAACCGCGAATATCGAGAATTATCCTCACGATTTAGCAAACTGTCAGACAGCTTGCCCGGCTGTGTTTGCCAATTTCAAATGCACCCGGATGGCAGTAGTTTTTTCGCTTACGCGAGTCGCGGTATAGAGGATATTTACGGAGTGACTCCCGAGCAGGCTAAGCAGTCCTCCGAAGCTGTGTTCGCCCGCATACACGCTGATGACGTTCCCCGTGTGGGTGAGAAAATTAAGTCGTCAGCCGAAAACTTGACCACCTGGAACGATATCTACAGGGTTAATCACCCTCGCAAGGGATTAATTTGGGTGCGGGGGCAAACCCAACCGGAAAAACTTTCAAATGGCGATGTTATCTGGCATGGCTACTTGTGGGATGTGACCGATGAAGTCGAAGCGGAAGCCAGTCGGCGCAGCTCTGACCGCTGGCGCCGAGCTATTTTAGACGCAACCAATGTGTCCTTTATTGCCACTGACCGCGAAGGCATCATCCGGACTTTTAATCAGGGGGCGGAAAAGCTATTAGGCTATAGCGCCGCTGAGGTCATTGGCAAGGTGCCAGTGGAAAGGTTTCACTGTTCGGCAGAGATAGAGGCGCGTATAGAGCAAGCGAGGCGCGAGGGGCAGGACGACGTTGAGACGCCCTTTGACGCCTTAATTTACCGGGCTCGACAAGGAATACCCGATGAAGAAGAGTGGCACTATAGGCGTGGAGACGGTTCTCTGGTATTGGTAAAGCTTAGTGTTACGGCGGTCGTCGATGACAAAGGGGCGCTTGAGGGGTATTTGGGCGTTGCCCAAGATATCTCCTTGTTGCGCACCCAAGAGGAGGCCTTGCGTAGCTACGCCGAGCGTACCCAGGCGATTCTCGATAACGCCGCTGATGGCATCGTGGTGGTAAATGATACCGGTAATATTGAAACCTTTAATCTTGCCGCTGAGAAGATTTTTGCGATTAATGCGGACGATGTGGTCGGGCGTAATTTCAATACGTTGATTAATGCAGCCGTTGAGAAGGACGACGAGGCCGTCAATTTGCCCTGGAATAATGCCCAGAGGGAATCCTCTAGCGCGGAATTCTCAGAGCGTGAAATACTCGCTTTGCGTGGCCAAGGGGAAACCTTTCCGATGGCACTGTCGTTGTCCGAGATTACGCACAACAATGAGTCGCAGTATATTGCCATTGTGCGTGATATTAGCGAAAGAAAGCGTATCGAGCAGTTAAAAAACGAGTTTATCGCTATCGTTAGTCACGAGTTGCGCACGCCCTTGACCGCTATCAGTGGTGCCCTGCGGCTGCTGGAAAGCGGGACCCTGGGCGGGCTTAGTGAGGCGCAAGTAAAAATGACAAGCATTGCCCACGCGAACAGCGAGCGATTAATTGCTCTGGTCAATGATCTGTTGGATATGGAGAAATTGGTAGCAGGTAAAATGACGTTTGCCAGTTGTCATCAAACCTTGCTCCCGCTACTGGAAAGGGCTTTGGAGAATTTAACTACCTTTGCCTCGCAAGCATCGGTAACCCTAACCTTGGATGAAAGGCCGTTGCGTCAGTTGATCGGCTCACGTACGGCTGTTGTCAATGTTGATGCGGTGCGTTTCGAGCAAGTCATGGCCAATCTGTTATCTAACGCGATTAAGTTTTCGCCCGCCGGGGCAGAAGTCAACGTGCGGGTTGAATGGCAGCCCGCTCAGGTGAAAATCAGCGTGATTGATTCCGGCCCCGGCATTCCCGATCAATTTAAGCCCCTTATTTTTCAAAAGTTCTCTCAGGTAGATACCTCCAGTACGCGGCGTAAAGGTGGTACCGGTTTGGGGTTGGCGATTAGCAAGCAAATAGTAGAGAAAATGTCGGGGCATATTGGTTTTACCTCCCGCGAGGGTGAAGGCGCATGCTTTTATGTGACTTTGCCTGCCTCTGTGGGGACTCAGCCAGCCACAGGTGATCCGCACGTCAAACCACGCGTACTACAGGTCGAAGATGACCGGTTTATGTTGGATTTGGTTGCCGCTATTACCGGGGAATCGTTTGAGTTGGTGCAGGTGGAAAACCTGGCAGAGGCGCGAGAGCTTTTGCATGAACAGGTGTTTGATTTGGTCATGCTGGACGTCCTGTTGCCCGATGGTGATGGCTTGAGCTTGCTGGAACCACTTAAGCTGAATGGTAACCCCTCAGTGCTGGTTGTCTCGCAGGTCAGTTTAAATCGCGCGCAGCGCCAGTCGGTATCGGGGTTTCTGGAAAAGAGCGAGCGTTTAACCGATTCTTTGGTACTATGGCTTGACCGTTGGTTAGCAGGCTGCTGAAAAACCCTTGCATGCTCAGCGAGGCCTGAAGCGTGCAGCTGTCGTGCCTTGTCTCGACGGACAGGGTGGTTCCCTTTCCTAGAGGCAAGGTGCGGCAGATGTGCGCTTCAGGCACCGCCCTGCGGGACTTCCAGGCTGGCCCGTACTCGTCGTTGCCACTTCTCGATGGGTGGGCACACACCTGCGAAGCGGCAACGACGAGTACGAGCCAGCCTGAAAGTCTGAGTACGTAAGGGTTTTCAGCAGCCTGCTAAAACAATTTTCGCACAGGGATCGATCTTGACTCATGAATATGCCCCGCCGTTTAGAAACCATTTTATACGTTGAAGATGAACCGGATATTCGCGCTATTGCCGAGCTGGCGCTGGAAACTGTCGGTGATTTTACTCTGCTGAGCTGTGAATCCGGCCGTCAAGCGCTGAAAACGGCCGAGCAGCAGCACCCCGATTTAATCTTGCTGGATGTCATGATGCCCGAGATGGATGGCCCGGAGGTGTTACAAAAGCTGCGCGAGTTGCCTGGTTTTGAGCTGATTCCCGCCGTATTTATGACGGCCAAAGTCCAGCCCGGCGAAGTTGCCGAATACATCAACATGGGGGCGGTCGATGTGATTGCTAAGCCTTTTGATCCTTTAACCCTGGCGGTTCAGATACAGGATATCTGGAATCGCCTTCAGCGCTAGCGGTGAGTATGAGTTCTGATAAAAAAGCAATAGTGGCGCAGAAGTTGAAGGCGCTAAGGGATGAGTATCGACAGAAACTCCCGCAGGCGTTGGCGCATATCTCTAATCTAGCCAATGAATACTTGAGCGATGAAACAGTGTTGCCAAGCCTGAAGCAGCAAGTTCATAAGCTTGCCGGCTCGGCGGGGACTTTTGGTTACTCTGAGCTAAGCCAAAGTGCGCGCGAGTTAGAGCTGCTTTTGCAGGGGTGGGAGCAACAACCTCCCGGCGAACAAGAGCGCAGTAAAGCGCTTAAGCACGCTCGGGCGCTCGATCAGTTTTTACAGGGGGCGGCCGAGCCGCAATCTCCCACTTCTTATCCCAGTTTTAAAGGCGATGAACCCGAGGTGGATCGTCTTATTTATTTAGTAGAAGACGATACGAGTCTGGCCGAAGAACTCAGCGCCACCTTAAATAGCTTTGGCTATCGAGTGCGGCATTTTACCAGCCCCAGCACTGCCGAGCCGGCCATTGTTGAACGACGCCCTGACTTTTTAATCGTCGATGTCATGTTTGCCGGTGAACAACGCCAGGGGCCCGACAGTATTCAGCAAATTCAGGAGAATATGGCCGATCCGCTACCGGTGGTGTTTATTTCCGGGCGCGACGATTTTGATGCCTACCTCGGCGCCGTCAGGGCTGGTGCGGTGGGGTATTTTGTTAAACCGTTGGACATTCCGCAGCTTATCGATTGCCTGGAAGCGCATTTAAAACTGCATCAAGCTGAGCCTTACCGAGTGCTAATTGTCGATGATGACGTCCTTTTGTCCCATCATTATCGCCTTCTGTTAGAAAGTGCCGGTATGCGGGTAGAGACGATTCAGGATCCGCGAAAAGTCCTGCAGGTGATGCGAGAGTTTCACCCCGAAGTGGTGTTGCTGGATTTGAACCTTCCCGATTGCCGTGGCTATGAGTTGGCGCAATTGATTCGCTTGCACTCGGAGTGGTTGCGTGTGGTCATTGCTTATTTATCCGCCGAGCAGGACGAATATCGGCAAATCCAGGCCATTCGCAATGGTGGTGAAGACTTTTTAACCAAGCCGATTTCCGATATGCGTCTGGTGAGTGCCGTGGCGGTGCGCGCAGCGCGTTCGCGCCAGCTAAGTGATGCCATTGATCGAGACAGCTTAACCGGCTTGCTCAAGCATGCCCGTATCAAAGAGGAAATTGCCTTAGAGCTGGAACGGGCGGCGAGGCAGGGCAAGCCCGTTAGTCTGGCAATGATTGATCTGGATTATTTTAAAAAGGTCAATGATACCTACGGCCATGGGGCTGGGGACAAGGTAATACGGGCCCTCGCGCAACTACTGCGTCAGAGGTTGCGCAAAACCGATAGTGTTGGGCGCTATGGAGGCGAGGAGTTTATCGCTCTGCTACCCGATTGCGACGCCGAATCGGCGTATACGCTGCTGGACAGCATTCGCGAGAATTTTGCAGCGCTAGGTTTTACCGGTGACTCAGGAGTGTTTAACGTGACCTTAAGCGCGGGGCTGGTAACCGTAAATGGTCAAAAAACAGATGGAGAAAAAGCCGTGAATATCGCCGATAAAGCCCTTTATGCGGCTAAAAGTGCCGGCCGTAACCAAGTGGCGGCCACCGAGGTGACCGCCCAGACGGATTTGTCAGACTAACCGTTGAGCCGTCTTCACCTAGCTATTGCTGGGAACTGGCGTGTCGGGCTCCAGATTGTTCTCGGGCAGTTCGTCGTCTTCGGGGGTGGGCTCGGGCAGGTTTTCGCCCTCGTAGTGGGTGTAGGTATCGCCGTCAAAATATACCGTCAAGGTACGCTTAAAAAAGCGGCCGTCACCGGTTTTAAGGCTATAGTAATAGTCCCAGCGATCATCGTTAAACATATCGTCGATCAAAGGGGTGCCCAGAATAAAGCGCACTTGGCGCTTGTTCATGCCCGGTTCCAGCTGACCGATCATTTCTTCGGTAATTACGTGGCCTTGCTGCACATTGATTTTGTGGACACCGGGAAACTGAAAATACTGACACCCCGCCAGCAAAAACAGACTACCAAGAATAAGAAGGGGCGCATGGATTATTTTCATTACAGGGGTTCCACTTGTTAAAATGAATGGGCGATAATACCTGATCACATTAAACACTGAGAAGAGCTGAGACGAAAAAATGGCCGACGAGAACCAAGAATTGCGCAAGGCGGGCCTTAAGGTCACTTTGCCACGGGTTAAGATTCTGCAAATGCTGGAATCTGCCGACGACCACCACATGAGCGCTGAAGATGTGTATAAAGCGCTAATGGAGGCCGGCGACGACGTCGGTTTAGCCACTGTCTACCGGGTGCTCACACAGTTTGAAAGTGCGGGCTTGGTGGTTCGTCATAACTTTGATGGCGGACACTCAGTGTTCGAGATCGCGCGCGGCGAGCACCACGATCACATGGTGTGCTTAGAGACCGGCCGGGTGATTGAGTTCCATAACGAGGAAATTGAAGAGCTGCAGAAGAAAATTGCCGCCGACCACGGTTACGACCTGGAAGATCACTCGCTGGTTTTGTACGTTAAACCCAGAGAGTCCTGATTTCGGGGCGCTTGGCGACAAAAAAATGTGCGATGTCGGACGAATCTGCAGTTGAGGGCTGATGTCCGACCTCGGATGACTGAGGCTTAAAGAGCTTTATGTCTTTTGGCCTGCAGCTGTAATCAGCGACATTTTCCTCAGACCTCATTTACCCCGCCCGCGCCAGCATCTGCTGGGCGTGGGCACGGGATTCTGCGGTAAGTTCCGCCCCGCCCAGCATTCGCGCTAACTCCTCTACCTTTTCATTATTCGACAGCTCCACCAGAGCCGTTTCGGCTTTTTTCGCGCTGCTGCTTTTGCTTACTCGCAAGTGCTGGTGCCCTTTGCTGGCCACCTGGGCCAGGTGGGTAACACAC
Source organism: Gilvimarinus xylanilyticus (assembly GCF_024195295.1). Lineage (GTDB taxonomy): Bacteria > Pseudomonadota > Gammaproteobacteria > Pseudomonadales > Cellvibrionaceae > Gilvimarinus > Gilvimarinus xylanilyticus. The sequence goes on from NZ_JAMFTH010000001.1 coordinate 205,783, forward strand.
AAAATTTGTCCCCGCGCCGCGAGTTTGCGCAGCAGTTGCCCCACCGTATCGGCGGTGGCGCCACCAATGCCCACATCTACCTCATCAAAAACTAAGCTGGGAATAGCGCTGTGCTCGGCCGCCACCACCTGAATCGCCAAGCTGACCCGCGACAGTTCGCCCCCGGAGGCGACCTTGGCCAGGGGGGCAGGCGGTTGGCCCGGGTTGGTGCTGATCAAAAACTCGATATCTTCCACGCCATGTGGGGTGGGGCGATCGCTGCGATCAGTCATTTGCACGGTCAGGCGAGCGTGCTCCATAGAAAGCTGTTTGAGGTGCTGGTTGACCTTTTTCGCCAGTGCCAAGCCGGCCTTGTGGCGGCCTTGGGTCAGTTTTTGGGACAGGGCGCGGTAGTCTTGCTCCAATGCTTTTACCTCTTGCTCCAGAACCTCGATCTGTTCATCGCCGCCGCCCAGCTCCTGCACTTCCTGGCCCAGCGTCTCGTGAATTTGCGGTAATTGCCCGGGTTCTACCCGATGCTTGCGGGCAATGTCGTAAATGGCGGATAAGCGTTCGTCTATTTCTGCGAGGCGCATAGGGTCCAGGCTAAAGCTGTCGGTAAAGTGCTCGACACTGCGCAGTGCCTCCTGGATTTGGATCTGCGCTTCGTCCAGTAGCTGTTCCGCCTCTTTGAGCGTATCGGGCTTTTCTTTGAGTGGCCGCAGTAGCTGCAACGCGCGGTGAATACCCACCTGCAGACCCATTTCGTCATCGTTGCCCAGCTCGGTCAGCTGGCTGGCAGCGCGCAGCAGGCTTTCTGCCTCGGCTAAAGTGCGCTGCTCCTGCTCCAGGCTATCGAGCTCACCGTCGGTCAGGGCCAGTTGGTCCAGCTCTTCCACCTGGTAGGAGATAAGCTGGTAGCGTTCATTCAGCTCATCGGCGTTGGCCAGGCGCTCATTTAGCCAGTCTTTCTTGTGGCGCCAGGCTTTAAACGCGGTGCTAACCTGAGCGGCCAGAGTCGTGTGGCCGGCGTATTCATCCAGCAGGCGGCGATGGTTGTCTTTGACCAGCAGCGATTGATGTTCGTGCTGGCTGTGGATGTCCATCAGCATATCGCCCAGCACCTTTAATTGCGCCAGAGTGGCGGGGTGACCGTTGATATAAGCCTTAGAGCGCCCTTCGGCGCTTAACGTGCGGCGCAGCAGGCACTCGGCCGGGTGTTCGGTTTGATCCAATTCATGCTCTTGCAGCCAGGTGCGGGCGCGTTCAATCTGGCTTAGGTCGAAGGTGGCGCTAATGTCGGCCCGTTTGGCGCCGTGGCGCACGCGGCTGGCGTCGGCCCGGTCCCCCAGGGCTTGCCCCAGGGCCTCCAGCAAGACTGATTTGCCCGCCCCGGTTTCCCCGGTAATCACCGTCATACCCGCTTTAAAGTCCAGATCGAGACGCTCGACCAGGGTGAAATTCTGTACGCTCAGTTGTGTCAGCATAATCGGCTCCGACCAAGGCTCTTTTCTGGTTATTTATACAGTATTTTTTGGGCGTATACCAGAGAATGGCGGCGGGGGCTTGAAAAGCCAAAGGTTATCCCCAACTCCCCCCGCATACCCCTGATAATTTCCCAATTGGTAAGAGGCAGTCAAGGTGACAGAGCAAGAGCACAAAGATCAAGTGGAACCCGAAGTGGAAGCCGAGCAGGCGCAGCAGGCCGAGCAAGAAGAGGCCGTGGATGTGGAGATTTCGGATCAGAGCGCCCAGGTTCAAGAGCTGAGCGAAGCGCTGGAAAGCGCCAAGGAGCAAACCCTGCGCGCTCAGGCCGAGTTGCACAATGTGCGTCGTCGGGCCGAGGCCGATGTGGAAAAAGCGCACAAATTTGGGCAAGAGAAAATAGTCGCCGACTTGCTTCCGGTGGTGGATAACCTGGAGCGGGCGCTGGCGAACATCGATACCGAAAACGAAGCTAATAAAGCTATTGTGGAAGGTATTGAGCTGACCTTGAAGTCGTTTATCGACACCCTGGTCAAGCATAAGGTGGAACCGGTAGACCCTGCAGGCGAGCCGTTCAACCCCGAACTGCACCAGGCCATGTCCATGATTGAGAACCCGGATGTCGAGCCCAACACCGTGCTCGAGGTGTTCCAGAAAGGTTACACCCTGCACGGCCGCTTAGTGCGCCCGGCTATGGTGGTAGTGGCCAAGGCTTAAGCCCACAAAGTGTAAGGTTTTTGCGGAACCGGCCTTGAAAACTCTCGACGGGTTCCCATATAGGCATTAACGACTGAACGGGCCGCTAGGCGGCTTAACAATGAACATACGCTGACCGACGGATAGGTCGCTGCTTTACGAAAAGTAGAGCCAGTTGCGGTCAGCAGCAACACTAGGAGACTTATTTTTATGGGCAAGATTATTGGTATTGACTTGGGTACCACCAACTCGTGTGTATCCGTGCTTGAAGGTGATAAAGCCAAGGTTATTGAAAACTCTGAAGGCGATCGCACCACTCCGTCCATCGTTGCGTTTACCAACGACGACGAAATTCTGGTAGGTCAGAGCGCTAAGCGTCAGGCGGTGACCAACCCCAACAACACCCTGTATGCGGTGAAGCGTTTGATCGGCCGCAAGTTTAAAGACGATGTCGTGCAAAAAGACATCAAAATGGTGCCTTACTCCATTGTTGAGGCAGACAACGGCGATGCTTGGGTTGAGGTAAAAGGCGACAAGAAAGCGCCGCCGCAAATCTCGGCCGAAGTGCTGAAGAAGATGAAAAAGACCGCCGAGGACTACCTGGGCGAAGCGGTCACCGAAGCGGTGATTACGGTACCGGCTTACTTCAACGACTCGCAACGTCAGGCGACCAAAGACGCCGGTAAAATTGCGGGCCTGGAAGTTAAGCGTATTATCAACGAGCCCACCGCGGCCGCTCTGGCTTACGGTATGGACCAGAAAAAAGGTGACCGCACCATTGCCGTGTACGACTTAGGTGGTGGTACTTTCGATATCTCGATTATCGAAATCGCCGATGTGGATGGCGAGCATCAGTTCGAAGTGCTGTCGACCAACGGTGACACCTTCTTAGGTGGTGAGGACTTTGACCTGCGCCTGATTGACTATCTGGCCGACGAGTTCAAAAAAGAGCAGGGCATTGACCTGCACAATGATCCGCTGGCTCTGCAGCGCTTAAAAGAAGCGGCGGAAAAAGCCAAGATCGAGCTGTCTTCCAGCCAGCAGACCGAAGTGAATCTGCCTTACATTACCGCAGACAACACAGGTCCTAAGCACTTGGTGGTCAAGCTGTCGCGCGCCAAGCTGGAGTCTCTGGTAGAAGAGCTGGTAACCCGCTCGCTGGAGCCGGTAAAAATGGCGATCAAAGACGCCGATGTATCGGTTAGCGATATCAGCGATGTGATTTTGGTGGGTGGTCAAACCCGTATGCCCATGGTGCAAAAAGCCGTGGCGGACTTCTTCGGCAAAGACCCGCGCAAAGACGTGAACCCCGACGAGGCCGTCGCCATGGGCGCTGCCATTCAGGGTGCGGTACTGGCCGGTGATGTAAAAGACGTCTTGCTGTTGGATGTGACTCCGCTGACCCTGGGTATTGAAACCATGGGCGGTGTGGCGACTCCGCTGATCGAGAAAAACACCACCATCCCGACCAAAAAGTCGCAGGTGTTCTCGACTGCCGAAGACAACCAAACCGCGGTAACCATTCACGTGGTTCAGGGCGAGCGCAAGCAAGCGGTGCAGAACAAGTCGCTGGGTCGTTTTGATCTGGCCGATATTCCACCCGCAGCGCGCGGCATGCCGCAAATTGAAGTGACCTTTGATATCGACGCCAACGGTATTTTGAACGTGGGCGCCAAAGACAAGGCCACCGGCAAAGAGCAGTCTATTGTGATTAAGGCCTCTTCGGGCTTGTCCGATGACGAAATCGAGCAAATGGTGAAAGACGCAGAGGCCAATGCCGAAGCGGATAAGAAGTTCGAGAAACTGGTCACCGCGCGCAACTCGCTGGATGGTTTGATTGCGGCGACGCAAAAAACTCTGAAAGAGGCGGGCGACAAAGCCACCGACGAAGAGAAGTCGGCCATTGAAGCGGCGATTGCCGAAGCCGAAGAAGCGGTGAAAGGCGATGACGTTGACGCGATGGAAGCGGCCACCACTAAACTGACCGAAGCGTCTGGTTCGCTGGCTCAGAAGATGTACGCCGAGCAACAGCAGCAAGAACAAGCCGGCGGCGCGGAAGGCGCATCTGCAGGCGAGCAAAACGCTGACGACGGCGTGGTCGATGCCGAGTTTGAAGAAGTTAAAGACGACGAGAAAAAGTAAGCGTCCCTTTAGCGCTGGCCGACACCTGTCGGCCCCAAACTCACAGCGAATGCGGGCGGGGACAACCTTAGCCCGCATTTGTTGTTAGGGCCTGTTAACAAGCCCTGAGGCTTCCAATTTTTGAGGAAACACAAACACATGGCAAAACGCGATTATTACGAAGTACTGGGGGTGTCCAAAGACGCCTCGGCGCAGGAGTTAAAAAAAGCCTACCGCCGGGTCGCCATGAAACACCATCCGGACCGCAACCCGGGCGATAAAGAGTCCGAGGACAAATTTAAAGAGGCGAGCGAAGCCTACGAAATCCTGTCCGACGAGCAAAAGCGCGCCGCCTACGATCAATTTGGTCACGCGGGTGTGGATGGCCAGGGCGGCATGGGCGGCGGTGCCGGAGCCGGTGGTTTTGGCAACTTCAGCGATATTTTTGGCGATGTGTTTGGCGATATTTTCGGCGGTGCCGCTGGCGGCGGTCGCGGTCGGCGCGGCGGCCCCTCGCGCGGTTCCGACCTGCGTTACACCCTGGACTTGTCACTGGAAGACGCTGTACGCGGTTCTCAGGTGCAAATTAAAGTACCGACGCTGGTCGCTTGCGGAACCTGCGACGGCTCGGGTGCGAAACCGGGTAGCAAGCCTGTAGGCTGTTCTACCTGTGGTGGCGTGGGCCAAGTGCGCATGCAGCAGGGCTTTTTCTCGGTGCAGCAAACCTGTCCCAGTTGTCATGGCCGGGGTACGGTCATTTCTGATCCCTGCGGCAGCTGTCACGGCCAGGGCCGGGTGGAAGAGACCAAAACCCTGTCGGTTAAAGTACCCCCGGGTGTGGATACCGGCGATCGCATCCGCCTTTCGGGCGAGGGCGAAGCGGGCATGGAAGGTGGCCCCGCGGGCGATTTGTACGTGCAGATCAATGTCCAGGAGCACGAAATCTTCACCCGCGATGGCCGCGATCTCTACTGCGAAGTACCGATTGATTTTGTCCAGGCGACTTTGGGCGGCGAAATTGAAGTGCCCACCCTGGATGGCCGGGTTAAGCTTAAAGTGCCTGCCGAAACCCAAACCGGCAAACTCTTTCGCCTGCGCGGCAAGGGGGTTACCCCGGTACGCGGCGGCCCGGCGGGGGATTTAATGTGCCGTGTGGTGCTGGAGACCCCGGTGAACCTGACCAGCAAGCAAAAAGAATTGCTGCAGCAGTTCGCCGATACCATGAAAGAGGGCAAAAACTCGCCCCGCCAGAAAAGCTGGTTCGACGGTATGAAAAACTTTTTTGGGGATATGAAGATTTAGCGTCTGATTTTACCCATAGGTTATTTTGAAAGCCCCGGCGCCTAGATAGGTGTCGGGGCTTTGTTTTGATGGGCTAGATGTCTGACGTCTGAAGTCGGACGCGAGTAGCATCAGACGTCAGACCTCGGGCGTCCAGCGTCCTATGTAAAGAAGTGCCAACTTCTGCCAAGTCTGGCATTCAGGGGGATGGGGTTTATCTGACTACTTGCTATACTCGTCGGGATTTCGCCGTGCTTGGCACGGCTTACTAAACGCGTTACAGTAATTGCATATAAAAATTAAGATTATATATAAAACCATTCATTAGTAAGCCAATTCCATTAGAGTTGGCACGACCCAATGGAGAATAACAATGAAGATGATCAAAGGCCCCGCGCTGTTTTTAGCGCAGTTTGCCGGCGATGAGCCACCGTTTAATTCCCTGGACAGTATTGCCAAATGGGCCGGTAGCCTCGGCTTTAAAGGCATTCAAATGCCCTCCTGGGACAAGCGCCTGTTTGACTTAGAACGCGCTGCCGAGGATTTGGATTACTGCAAAGAAGTCACCGATACCCTGGGTAAATATGGGCTGGAGTTGACTGAGCTGGCGACCCACTTACAAGGGCAGCTGGTTGCGGTTCACCCGGTATACGACGAAATGTTTGACGGCTTTGCGCCCGAGCATTTGCACGGTAACCCCGATGCCCGCCAAGCCTGGGCGGTGGATCAGTTAAAACTGGCCGCTAAGGCGAGTAAAAACTTTGGTTTGAAAAATGTCGCCAGCTTCTCCGGCGCTCTGTTGTGGCCTTTTGTGTACCCCTGGCCACAGCGCCCTGCGGGTTTGGTCGAGACCGGCTTTGCCGAGTTGGCCAAACGCTGGAAGCCTATTTTGGATGTGTACGAAGAGCATGATGTTAACGTCTGCTACGAGCTGCACCCCGGTGAAGACCTGCACGATGGCGCGACCTTCGAGCGCTTTTTGAAAGAGGTAGACAACCACCCGCGCGCGAATATTTTGTACGATCCCAGCCACTTTATTCTGCAGCAGCTGGATTATCTGGCGTTTATCGATCGCTATCACGAACGCATCAAAATGTTCCACGTAAAAGACGCGGAATTTAACCCCACGGCCCAGCAGGGCACTTATGGTGGTTACGAAGGTTGGGTTGAACGCGCCGGTCGCTTCCGCTCGCTGGGCGATGGCCAGGTGGACTTTAAACAAATCTTCTCCAAGTTGACCCAATACGACTTTGACGGCTGGGCCGTGATTGAGTGGGAGTGCTGCATGAAGCACCCCGAGGCCGGTGCCGAAGAGGGTTCACGCTTTGTCTCTGAGCATATTATCCGCATTACCGATAAAGCCTTTGATGATTTCGCCGGTGGCGAAGCCGACGAAGCCAGCAACCGCCGAATTCTCGGCTTAGGGGGCAAGTAATGGCGGCACCACGCATTCGTTTGGGCATGGTCGGCGGTGGTCGCGGCGCGTTTATTGGCGCCGTGCACCGTATTGCCTCGCGCATTGACGATAAATACGAGCTGGTGGCTGGGGCACTGTCCTCTAACCCGGAAAACGCCAAGGCCTCGGCCGAGGATTTACTGATTGCCCCGGATCGCGCCTACAGCTCTTATGAAGAGATGTTTAAGGACGAAGCGGCCCGCGACGATGGCATTGAGGCGGTGGCGATTGTGACGCCCAACCATATGCACTTTCCGGTGGCTAAAGCGGCGCTGGAGGCGGGCATTAACGTTATTTGCGACAAGCCCGTTACCCGCACCTTGGAAGAGGCGCTGGAGCTGGAAAAAATCGCCAAAAACTCCGATGCCTTTTTCGCCCTGACCCACAATTACAGCGGCTACCCGCTGGTGCGCTACGCCCGCGAAATGGTCGAGCGCGGCGATATTGGCAATATCCGCTTGGTGCAGGTGGAGTACCCGCAAGAGTGGATGACCGAGCCGCAGCCAGACGACAACAAGCAGGCCTCTTGGCGCACCGACCCGGCCCGATCCGGCGCCGCCGGTTGCCTGGGCGATATCGGCACTCACGCTTTCCAGTTGGCGCGCTTTATCAGCGGGCAAAAGGTCAGCTCGGTGTGCGCTGATTTGACCGCGTTTGTGCCGGGTCGCCCGGTGGATGACAATGTTCATGTGATGATGCGCTTTGAAAACGGCGCCAAGGGTATGCTCTGGACCAGTCAGGTGGCTCCCGGCTGTGAGAACGGCCTGCGGATTCGCATTTTTGGGGATAAGGCTGGTTTAACCTGGGCCCAGGAAAACCCCAACGAGCTGTGGTTGACTCCTCTGGCGGCTCCGGCGCAGCGTATTACCCGTCGCGATGATTACTTGGACAGCGACATCGCGGTGCGCGGCATTCGTATTCCGTTCGGCCATCCCGAGGGCTATCTGGAGGCATTTGCCACTATCTACACCGATGTGGCTGAGGTGCTGCAGGCCAAGCGCGAGGGCAAAACCGTCGATATTGAAAGCTGGATTCCCGGTATTGATACCGGTGTTGAGGGCTTAAAATTTATTACCGCAGTGCTGGCGTCATCCGAGGCGGACAGCCGTTGGACGCCTTTAAACCCTTAAACCTGAGTAAAGATCTCCGCCCCGCGGGGCGGAGGCACTAACAATAAATAAGAGGAAAACCTGCTATGAATAATGCCGCACTGGATGCCAACGGCCTCCACCGTTCTCGATTGTTTGCGGGTGCCTGTCTGGCGCTCTTTCCGACTGCTTTCTCTTTCGCCTTGGTGGGCGGGATACTGGGGCAGTTAAAGTCCGAGTTTATTCTGACCAATGCCGATGTAGGCACCATCGGCGGCGCCGTGCTCTGGGGGATGGCGCTGTCGTTGATTGCCATTGCACCCTTTTTGGAGAAAGTGGGCCTTAAGTTCGCCGCTGTAGGGGCGTTTTTCGGTCACTTGATCGGGGTAACCTTACTGCTTGCCGCCTACTTTTACGCGGGCAGTCCATCGGGTTACTGGGTGCTGTTTTTAGGGGCTATATCGCTCGGTATCGGTAATGGTCTTATCGAGGCAACGGGCAACCCGATGACGGCGGCTCTGTTTCCCGAGCGCAAAACCGTTAAGCTCAATCACTTCCACGCCTTCTTCCCCGGCGGCATGGTGGTCGGCTCTCTGCTGGGTTGGGTGATGTTTAAAATCGGCAGTGTGGGCGGTATTGATCTGGGCCACTGGACCGCGCATATCGCCATTATCTACATCCCGATTATCGGTTACGGCATTATGCTGTTACCGCTGAAATTCCCCAAAACCGAGACCGCCGAAGCCGGTGTGCCGGTGAAGGAAATCCTGCTCTACATCATTACTCACCCAGTGGTACTGCTGCTGATTGTGATTAAAATGATCACCCTGTCGCTGGAGCTGGGCCCCATGCGCTGGATTCCCGATGTTCTGACCAACGCTGGTATGGACGGTATGCTGGTATTTGCCTGGCTTACGGGGCTGATGGCGGTGCTGCGTTTGTTTGCCGGTCCGCTGGTGGAGCGTTTGGCCCCGACGGGTATTCTGTTTTGTGCGGCGCTGTTAACCGGTTCGGGTTTAATTTTGTTCTCGCTGTTTGAAACCGGTGCCTTTAAGTTGATGTTTGCCGCTACCGTTTTTGCGTTTGGTGTGGCCTTCTTCTTCCCCACCATGGTGGGCTTAATGAGCGAGCGTTTCCCCAAAGCCGGTTCTGTCGGTATTGTGTTAATGATCGGCATGGGCATGGGCGCCTCGGGTACGCTGCAGGGCCAGATGGGCGGTATCGCCGACCGTTATATGCCTGACGCTTTGGATCAGCAGCGCACCATTGAGATTCTGGAGCAGGTCGAAGATCGCTTCCCCGGTTATGTGGCCGAGGCCGAAGCCGCCACCGGTGATCTCGATGCCATGGCGGCGCTGGGCTACCGCACACAGGATGCGCAAACCGTATACGAGAACAATGCGGCCGCTTTGACCTATTACCGTGAAAACGGCGAGCTGGATGGTCCGTTGACTGGTAACGCCCTGCGCGCTCTTACCTCTTCGGGTCTGCCTCAGGAAGAAGCGCTGATCAGCGAGGCCGGTGCCATCCTGAGCCCCGCCGATAACTATGGCGGTCGTATGGCGTTTCGCTGGGTAGCGCCGGTGGCGTTGATTGTGGCGCTGTTCTTCGGACTAATGTTCCTTCGCGACCGCAAACAAGGTGGTTATAAAGCGGTTAAGTTGGAGTCCTAAGCCCGGCTTATTAATCCGGCGATTGAGCTTGGCGGATTAATAGTGAATTGCCGCTGGCAAAATAAAAAACGGAAGCCGTGAGGCTTCCGTTTTTTTATGTGTATGAGTGTTGCATCGAAACGGTAGGGGCCATTGCGGGGTAGGGGCGTCAATCGCCCACAAAAAAGCCCCGCTGCCAAAGCGAGGCTTTTATTAGCGTCTGACATCAGACCTCCGACGTCAGGCAATCCGTGCTTTTTACCGCGTTCCGTACACCACCATGGTCTTACCTTTAACGTCTACCAAACCCTGCTCTTCCAGAGTTTTTAGTACCCGGCCTACCATTTCTCGCGAGCATCCCACGATACGGCCGATTTCCTGACGGGTAATTTTAATTTGCATGCCGTCCGGGTGGGTCATGGCGTCCGGCTCTTTGCATAAATCGAGCAGGGTGCGGGCGACGCGGCCGGTAACATCCAAAAAGGCCAGATCACCCACCTTGCGGGTGGTTTTACGCAGGCGACGGGCCATCTGGGTACTCAGGGCAAACAGAAACTCCGGGTGGTCGGCGGCGATTTCCTGGAATTTGCTGTAACTGATCTCGGCGACTTCGCACTCCGATTTGGCGCGAATCCAGGCGCTGCGGGAGTCCTGGGTGTCGAACAAACCCATTTCCCCGAAAAAATCGCCGTCGTTTAAGTAGGCGACGATCATTTCCCGGCCTTCGTCATCTTCGATCAGTACGGTGACTGAACCCTTGACGATATAGTACAGAGAATCGCTTTTATCCCCCGCGTAAATGAGGGTGCTTTTGGCGGGGTAGCGGCGTCGATGGCAGTGATTGAGGAACTCATCGACGTTTTTAATATGCGGTGTAAGTGAGACAGCGACCAAAGTGCGGCTCCTACCAATAGTGCATTCAGAAATAAGGTGGCTCATTATGCCGCGAAATGTGTCAGGAGCCAAATGACGACACCTGGATACTCTTATCTTTGTGACTTGGTTATTAGAGTTATCAGATTAAAATGATTTTGTTATGAGCAGTGCGTTGATTTATGTGACATCTCCTCTGTTGGGTTCGTTTTGTGGTAGTCTTTGCGCCGCTTTTGAGCGCATCAATACAAAAGAGGCAGAATCATGCAAGCAACAGTGAAATGGGTCGATGGGGCGCAATTTTTGGGTGAGTCCGGCAGTGGCCACAGTGTGGTGATGGACGGTCCGGAAGATCACGGTGGGCGCAATACCGGGGTGCGCCCGATGGAAATGCTGTTGCTGGGGTTGGGTGGCTGCTCCAACTTTGATGTCATCAGCATATTAAAGAAAACTCGTCAAAACATCAGCGACTGCCGGGTCGAGATTACCGCCGAGCGCGCCGATGCAGTGCCTGCCGTATTTACTAAAATTCACCTGCACTTTGTCGTCAGCGGCGAGTCGCTTAAAGAGAAGCAGGTAGCCCGCGCGGTGGAGCTTTCAGCGACTAAATACTGCTCGGCCTCTATTATGTTAGAAGGGGCGGGGGTTGAGATTAGCCACGATTATGAAATAGTAGAACAGTCTGACGTCTGACGCTCTTTAATCAAATATAGAAACTCGCCACCGTCATCGCCTTTGAGGTCAGCGTCATCACCGCTTTAACCGGAGCGGGAAAACGCAGGCCGCCAGCCTCCAGGGCGGTGTGGGCGTGGCGGGCTTCATCCTCTAGCATTTGCTCGACCACCACCCGCGATTTACTGTCTTGCACTGGCAGCTTTTTAAGGTGAGATTCCAAATGTTTACACACCTGCTGCTCGGTGGCGGCGACAAAGCCCAGGCTGACTTTGTCGCTGATCAGGCCCGCGCCCGCGCCAATGGCGAAAGAGGCGCCGTACCATAATGGGTTGAGGTAGCTGGTGTGGCTGTTTAATTCGTGAATACGGCTTTGGCACCAGTGCAGGTGGTCTTCCTCCTCTTCGGCGGCCTCGTGCATTTGCTCGCGCACCTGCGGCAATTTTGCCGTTAACGCCTGTCCTTCGTACAAACCCTGGGCACAGACTTCCCCTGAATGGTTAACGCGCATCAAGCCTGCGGCCTGTTTGCGTTCCTGCTCGCTCAGTTCGGCTTCGGGGATATTGTGCGCGGGCGAGGGGCGGGTTTTGGCAGGCGTGCCCCCAGCGTAGGTTTGCAGCGCTCTATCGGCTTTGAGAATCAGCTGATCCAGAAGGGAAAATCGGCGTTCGGTCATGGCTAGCTCCTCAAACCTGTTAGCGACATCGGACGGTGTTGACGGTTAAAGTATACGCCGAGTGAGGTTTGATTTCAGCGCCCGTGGGCGCTTATTGGGTGGATAATTGACCTCGCTCATCCACTATCGCCTGAAGCTCGCGAGCGAAGGCCGGGGCAATAGCCATGTGTTTGCGGTTGAGTAAGGGTTTGGCCTGGGCGCGAAAGAGCGTGCCATTGTCAAAAACCTGTCCCCTAAGACTGTTCCGCTGGGCGGCATTTTCGAAAGACACCTGAGCGCCGACACAATAATCCAGGCGGCCAAAAGCGAGCATGCGAAGCGCGGTCTGGTAGTTGTTAATCTCGTAGACTTCAGGAGCCTTTTCGGGGTGGTTTTGACGAAACGCTTCAAGCCAGTGCTGCGAGGCGCTGCTGCTTTCCACAAAGCAGACTTTGTTGTCGGGTTGAAGCCGGGTTGGTTCTAGGTGATCGGGGTGGCGGCCCCACAGGTTTATCGTGGTAGTGCCCACCACTACATCCACCGGCGCAAAGTCGCTTAACTGTGCTTGGCTAAAAGTTTCGGGTATACGTGCGCATTCCCCGTCGCTCTGTCCCGAGCGAGCTTCAGCTAGTGATCGTTTATCGGGGCGGTGGGTCATTGAAAATTGGTAGCCCAGCTTGGCAAAAGCGTCACGGTAATAGGTTTCTAGCGTTTTTATACCCGGTATTTCGGTAGGTAGTGAGCAGGTGAAGACAATGCGTTGTGAGTCGGTTTGGGCGAGGCTGGCAAGGGGAGAAAAGCCGACCAGCAAACAACATAGGGATATGAGAGTACGCAGCACAGGGGGCGCCCATAGACGGTAAAAACGAAAGTCTAACCGGTATTGTGTGTCAGTCAAGTTGCGGCTTTGGTGTAACGCTGGCAGGATTGGCAAAAAAGCACCGGGGAGCGAACGTGCAAAATACCTCAGAAATAAAACAGATCATGGATGCCAGCATTCCGTTGGTGGTTATCGAAACCTTTGAAGAGAAAAAAGCCGAAGAGCTTTTACTGGCCGTCGCCCGACAACGTTTTGCCCAGGTTCACCGCTGGAGTCTGACCGACGGCTTAACCCAGCTGAACGAGGGGCCGCGCCTGGTCGCTCGCGAAACCAAACTGAATGAACCTATTGAGCTGCTGCGCCACATCAAGGCCAGCCACGAGCCGGGCATTTATTTGCTGTGTGATTTTCACCCGTTTTTGGATAATCAGCCGGAAATTACCCGCCTGGTTAAAGACATTGCACTCAACCATTTGAATGTGCCTCATTCGCTGGTTTTTGTCAGTCATCGTTTTGAGCTGCCTCCCGAGCTATCGCGCTACGCGACACGCTACAGTATTCCGCTGCCCAGTGACGATAAAATCCTGGACCTGGTGCGCGAAGAGGCAAAAGCCTGGTCGCAGAAAAACGGTAATACACGGATCAAAACCGATAATCGCACCTTGCAAAAACTGGTGGCGACTTTGCAGGGGCTGAGCACCAGCGATGTGCGGCGCCTGGTACGAGCGGCGATTTGGGATGACGGCGCGATCTCGGCCGAGGATTTACCCCGCATTAACAAGAGTAAGTTTCAGCTGATGGACTTAGAGGGCATTGTCAGCTTTGAGTCCGACGTGGATGACTTTGCCAATGTGGGCGGCTTGCACAACTTAAAACAATGGTTGCAGCAACGTCGCGCCGCCTTTGTAGAAGAGCATGGTGGTGAAGATAAGCCCAAAGGTATTTTGCTGTTGGGGGTGCAGGGCGGGGGCAAAAGTCTGGCCGCCAAAGCCGTAGCCGGTATGTGGGGACTGGTGTTGCTGCGCCTGGATATGGCGGCACTGTACAACAAGTACATTGGCGAGACCGAGCGCAACCTGCGCGAGGCACTGCAGTTGGCCGATGCCATGTCGCCCTGCGTGCTGTGGATGGACGAAATCGAAAAAGCCATGAGCCAGGAGGGATCGGACAATGGCACCGCGCAGCGGCTGCTGGGCACCTTGCTCACCTGGATGGCCGAGCGCCCCAGTCGTGTCTTTGTTGTTGCTACCAGTAACGACATTAGCCGCCTGCCACCCGAACTGATTCGCAAAGGGCGGTTGGATGAAATCTTTTTTGTGGATTTGCCCGATGCCGAAGTGCGGCGGGAGATTTTTGCCATTCATCTGCAAAAACGCGGCATGTCCCCCGACGGCTTTGATTTGGCGCGCCTGAGCGAAGCCAGCGCGGGCTTTAACGGCGCCGAAATAGAACAGGCGGTGGTGGCTGCCCAGTTTGCCGCCGGGGCCGAGGGCGCCGAGGTATGTGAGCAAAAACTCTTGCAGGCCTGTACAGATACCAGCCCCCTGTCGGTGGTCATGGCCGAGAAAATTGCCCACTTGCGCCACTGGGCCGCCGATAGAACGGTGCCCGCCTAATGCTCAAGCGAGTCGCCTTTTTTACAGTCTGTATTTTTCTCGCGGCCTGCTCGCGCGGTCCGGTGCTGGAATATCTACCGCCCGATGCGGTTATTCTCGCTTTTGGTGATAGCTTAACCCGCGGCACCGGCGCTGCGGCTGGCGAGAGCTACCCCGAACAATTGGCTGCATTGATTGGCCGCGAGGTTATTAACCGTGGCGTTCCGGGCGAGACTTCTGCCCAGGGGCTGACCCGCTTGCCGGGGGTGTTGGATGAGGTGCAGCCGCAATTGCTTTTACTGTGTCACGGGGGCAACGATATCCTTCGCACCCTAAGCATGACGCAAATGCAAAGCAATTTGCAGCAGATGATCGATCTGGCCCGCGAGCGGGATATTCAAGTGGTGTTAATCGGCGTACCCAAGCGCTCGTTACTGTTGCGCGAAGAGCCTATTTACCACGAGCTTGCCGAGCAAAATTCCCTTCCTTTGCTGGACGATATTGTCGCCGATGTATTGGGCGAGAGCGAACTGCGTTCTGATCGCGTTCACCCCAACCGTGCCGGTTACCGGCAAATGGCCGAGGCCGTGCAGGAACTGTTACTGGAAAAAGGGGCGCTCTAAGCGCGAACTGTGGGGAAGCATAGGATGAGAGTAAAAAAGCTGTGGGATCTTAGTGACTGAATGAAGCTGGTTAACTGGAACTGTGCGGGTGCCTTTCGCAAAAAATATCGGGCTCTGGATCAGTTCGATGCTGACGTCTTAGTGATTCAGGAGTGTGAAGATCCGGCCCATTCTAGCCAAGCGTACCGTGATTGGGCTGGAAATTACGCATGGGTTGGAGCAACGCGCCATAAAGGTCTGGGTGTTTTTGCCCGCAGAGGACATCGCATAAAGTCTTTGGACTGGGCGGGTGAGTTTTCTGTTCCCGTGTTTGCCGGTCATAAGGTAGAGCAGACCTGGCGCACCGAAGATTTGCAAAGCTTTCTGCCGGTTAGGATTAACGATGATATCACTCTGTTGGCTGTTTGGACCAAGCGCGCTGGGTCGGATACCTTCAATTATATTGGCCAGTTGTGGAAATATCTCACCATACATTTGCCTGATTTACCCGAGCAAAAGGGTGTGGCCGTGGGTGATTTTAACAGCAATGTGATCTGGGATCGGGCAGACCGGTGGTGGAATCACTCGGATGTAGTACACATTCTGGACCAGCGCGGTTATCGGTCGGCCTATCATCACGTTACCGGCGAGGAGCCGGGGGCGGAAAGCCATCCCACCTATTATATGTACCGTCACCCGGATAAGGGCTACCACATTGATTACAGCTTCTTAACCACCGATCTGTTAGCTCAGGCGCAATACCAGGCTTGCGCCCCGCAAGAGTGGCTTCAGGTTAGCGACCATATTCCCCAGATCATTCAGTTCTAAGCGATGGCTTTCGTCCATGCGTCATTTGACGTAGGCGGCGGGCAATTTGTCGTATTGTTGTTTGGGGTGTGGAACCCGATACTAATCCTGAAATTTGCGGCGGCAAATGCTTTGCCGGTTTTTAGGTATCAGGTCCACAGGAGCCTCTGTCATGACAGAAACCATCGTCAAAATCGACTTGTCTAAGTCGGCCTACGAAAACGATATGATCCACAACCGCTGGCATCCAGATATTCCCATGGTGGCAACGGTTAAACCCGGTGACGACTTCATTATGGAGTGTTACGACTGGACCGGCGGTCAGATTGAAAACAACGACAGCGCCGATGATGTGCGCGACGTCGACTTAACTCAGGTTCACTTCTTGTCAGGCCCGGTCGGGGTTGAGGGTGCCGAGCCAGGTGATTTGCTGGTGGTGGATATTCTTGATATCGGCACTTTTGAGGAGAGTAACTGGGGGTTTAACGGCTTTTTCTCCAAAAACAATGGCGGTGGTTTTCTGACCGAGCACTTCCCGGATGCGCAGAAATCGATCTGGGACTTTAACGGCATGTTTACCAAGTCTCGGCATATTCCGGGCGTGGAATTCGCAGGTCTCATTCACCCGGGGTTGATCGGTTGCTTGCCCTCCAAGGAAATGCTGGATACCTGGAACGAGCGTGAGAAAGGCTTGTACGACACCAACCCCGATCGAGTGCCGGCCCTGGCGACATTGCCCTATGCCGATACGGCCCACATGGGACGCATGAGCGGAGACGCCGCCAAAGAAGCCGCCGCGGAAGGGGCCCGGACCGTGCCGCCGCGCGAGCACGGCGGTAACTGCGACATTAAGGATTTGTCGCGGGGCTCTAAAATTTATTTCCCTGTGTACGTGGATGGCGGCGGCCTGAGCGTGGGGGATTTGCACTTCAGTCAGGGCGACGGTGAAATCACCTTCTGTGGCGCCATTGAAATGGCGGGCTGGATTCACTTGCGCGTGAATCTCGTCAAAGGCGGCATGGAAAAGTACGGGGTGAAAAATCCAATCTTCAAACCCAGCCCCATCACGCCTAAGTATGATGATTACATTATTTTTGAAGGCATTTCCGTCGATGAGTATGGCGAGCAGCATTATTTGGATGTGCATGTTGCCTATCGCCAGGCGTGCTTAAATGCCATTGAGTTCCTAACCAAGTTTGGCTACACCAAAGCGCAAAGCTACGCCATATTGGGCTGTGCACCGGTACAGGGACATATCAGTGGGGTGGTGGATATCCCCAATGCCTGCGCTACTTTGTGGTTGCCCAACGATATTTTCGATATCGATCTCAATCCTACCGCTGATGGCCCGATGGTTCAGGTGGAAAATACCGTCGATGTACCTCTGTCGAAGGATAAGGAGTAACAGCAATGCCAGTGTACGACTATCGCTGTAAAGATCACGGTGTTTTCAGCGGCCTGGCGACCATGGACAAGAGCGCGGAACCCGCCTCTTGTCCTGCGTGCGGGGAGAGTTGTGCCCGCGTGATCATGGTGTCGCCGACCTTGCTGGATATGGCACCGGGCAATCGCGAGGCCCATGCCCGCAACGAAAAATCCCGGGATAAGCCCGCCTTCTCCACGCCTGAGTACCGCGCCGAGCAAAAAGCCAGGCGCGAGCACAAGCATGGCAAGGGGTGCGGCTGTGGCGACAAACCGATTAGGCAATCTCACGTGGTTTATACCGCCGATGGTTCCAAAGTATTTCCATCTGCACGGCCCTGGATGATCAGCCACTAAAGATATTGAATTTCCGTTTGTTTGAGGGTTAGGGAGGCGCAAGCCTCCCCTTTTTTGCCCAAGGTCTGCCTGCTTACATTACTTTACGCAAATGCTCGCATCCAATGTCACACCTGTGGCGTAATAATTCGCAAATCCCCACCTCTAACCGACGGAGTTCAGCATGACAGGCAGTTACAACCTCACTTTGGTCTTCGCATCTTATTGCGTCGCCGTTATTGCCGCCTATACGGCTATTTATTTTGGCACCCGACTGTTCACTATCACCGGCCCGGCCCGCCGCTTCTGGTTGTGGATCGGGGCCGTATGCCTGGGTACGGGCATCTGGTCGATGCACTTTGTGGGTATGAGCGCGTATACCATGCCCATGGATATGGAAATGAGCTTCAGCCTGCCGCTCACCATCGCCTCGTGGATTCCAGCGGTTCTCGCCTCGGCCCTGGCGCTGACAGTGATCACCCGGCCTCAGGCATCGGTCAAAAGCGTTGTCTCCAGTGCCATTATTATGGGCGCGGGTATTTCTGCGATGCACTATGGCGGTATGTATGCCATGCAGATGCAACCGCAAATTCAGTACGACTCCCTGATTGTGGCGATTTCTGTCCTGATTGCGGTGGTCGCTTCGGGAGCGGCCCTGGTGATTTGTCGCCAGGTTCGGGTGGTGCCCGCCAAGTATGCCTTGGCGACCAAAACCGCGGCGGCCTTGGTAATGGGGGCGGCCATTTGCGGTATGCACTACACCGGTATGGCGGCGGCCAGCTACCCCATGGGCGCTGAAATGGCAACCGAAAACTCGTTGCGAGGCCAGTGGATGGGGATTCCCACCGCCATTGTGGCCAGCCTGTTTTTGCTGGTGGCGCTAGTGGTGGCCTATCAAGATTTTCGCCAGGCGGAAAAAGAACGCCGTGAAGAAAAGCAGCGTACTCAGCAAATCCACAGCGCCGCCTTTACCGATTCGGTAACCGGGCTCAGCAACCGCAGCGCCTTCGAGCAGGCGTTGATGCGTCGAATTGCTGGCGCAGGGCAAAAGGGCTTTAGCCTTTTGTATCTGGACTTAGGGCAATACCGCGAGCTACAAAACACTGAGGGCGAGAGCGCAAGCGACGAATTTGCCAGAGGTGTCGCGAACATGCTGCAGACACGTGTCCAAGGTATTGACGTGCTGGTTCGCTACTCCAGCAGTGGTTTTATGGTCTTACTGAACGGTCGCCAGCAAGACGCGCAGGTAAAAGCTTTAGCTCTGGCAATAAAGGCGGATATCCAGTCGTTGCCGTTTGCGGCCCAGTACGGGCAGTGGACTCTGGGGTGCAGCCACTATCCCGACAGTGCCAGCAACAGTCGTTTATTGGTGCGCGAGGCGCAGCGTGGCCGCTTCGGTTCGACCACCAGTGGCGCGCCCGAGCCAGTGGCAGCCTAGCCGGGAGGCGCAGTGAGTGGGAGAATCGTGTATACTCCGCCCACATTTTAGTCAAATCAGGTATTTAGGTTTTGATCACAAAGCTGCTTAAAAAGATGATGGGGGGCGATGAGGCTCCCAAGGCACAAGAGTCTAAAAACAGTCATAAGTCCGATGCGCGCTCCGGCGGGGGTAAAAAGAACCAAGGCACCGGCAAGTCGGCGCGTAACGACAAAGCAGCTAAATCGGCGAATACCAAGTCCGAGGGGAAAAAATCGCCCCAGAAAAAGGGCGGCGGTAAGAAAAAACACCCCAATCAAGCGAACGCCGAAAAACCGAATAATTCGGACAACAAAAAGCTTAAAAGCGATAAGCCAAAGAAAAACAAAAGCAACAAACCTAAAAAATCGGCACCCAAGGCGCCTTGGGATATTAGTCAATTTCCGGTTCCCGAGATTGAGGGAAAAACCCGCTTTCACGATCTGGGGCTGGAAAACGACCTGATGCACGCGATTGCCGATTTGGGCTTTGAGTACTGCTCGCCCATTCAGGCGCAATCATTACCCTATGCCCTGCGCGGGCGCGATGTGGTGGGTAAAGCCCAGACGGGCACTGGTAAAACGGCGGCCTTTTTGGCGGCCATTATCGATGATTTACTTAAGCACAAGCTTACCGAAGAGCGCTATGCGGGCGAGGCGAGGGCGCTGGTTATTGCCCCCACTCGCGAGCTGGTGATGCAAATATCCGATGACGCCAAAGCCTTGTGTAAACACACCGACCTGCAAATCCATACCTTAGTGGGCGGCATGGATTACAGTAAGCAACAGCGCCGCTTGCACGATACCTTGGTAGATATCCTGGTCGCGACTCCGGGCCGATTGTTGGATTTTTGCCGCAATAAAGACGTCTTTTTGGATCAGCTGGAAATTCTGGTTATCGATGAAGCCGACCGTATGCTGGATATGGGGTTTATCCCTCAGGTGCGGCAGATTGTGCGTCAAACGCCCAAGCGCGAGGAGCGCCAAACGCTGTTTTTCTCGGCGACCTTCACTGACGAGGTGCACCGCCTAGTAGAGCAATGGACCAATGACCCAGTCACCGTGGAAATCCAGCCCGACAGCGTGGCCACCGACACCGTCACCCAGCATATTTACCTGGCCAGCACTGATGAAAAATACACTTTGCTCTACAACCTGATTCAAGATGCCGAGGTGGAAAGCTTAATTGTGTTCGCCAATCGCCGGGACGAGTGCCGCGATTTGGAGGACAAGCTTAAGCGCCACGGGATACCGGTGGGTTTGCTATCCGGTGAAATTGCTCAGAACAAGCGGGTGTCAACCCTCAAAGCGTTTAAATCCGGTGAGCTTAAAGTGTTGGTGGCGACTGATGTGGCCGGGCGAGGTATCCACATTGACGGTATCAGTCACGTGGTGAATTTCACTCTGCCAGAAGAGCCAGAGGACTATGTTCACCGCATTGGCCGCACAGGCCGGGCGGGTAAGTCGGGCACCTCGATCAGCTTTGCCTGCGAGGACGACGCTTTCCGCCTAATGCCCATTGAGGAGCTGTTGGGGCGCCAGCTCAAGTGCGAGCAGCCGCCGCAAGAGCTATTGCTTGAGACACCTCCCATGGCGGCGCCACAGCGTAAACCGCGCGACGCGCAGCGCAATCGCCGTGGCGGTGGCCATCGCCGCAGCGGCAATCGCTCGGGGCAGCGCCGCTCTTAACCTATCTTTCTTCCCTGGGCGCCGTGCGCCCCGGGGGCTTTTCTGCTAACGTGTCGCCTTTGTCTCTAAGGCGCACGTAGAACCAATGCAAAGCAGCTCATCGCCCGCCCACACCGCAAAACCCCACCCCTGGCTGGCGGCGCTTAATAACTACCGCGATTGGCGACTGCTGTATATTTTTTTACTGGGCTGCTCGTCGGGCTTTCCTTTTGTTTTGATTGGTTCGAACTTAAGTGGTTGGCTCACCGACAGTGGTATTGCCCGTGCTCAAGTCGGGCTTTTGTATTCTGTATTTGCGGTTTACGCGATTAACTTTTTGTGGGCCCCGCTGCTCGATCGGGTGCGTTTACTCGGTGTATGCCGTTGGCTGGGGCTAAGACGCGGTTGGATCTTTACCTTGCAGGCGATCATGTTGGGCGCCACGCTGCTCTTGGCGGGTTTAAATCCCGACAAGGATTTGCTGCTGTTGTCTTTGTTGGCCCTGCTGATTGCGACCTGTTCAGCCACCCACGATATCGCCATTGACGCCTATCGTATTGATATTATCGGTAAGGATGCCAACAAGGTTCCCGCCGCTTCGGCGGTAAGTATCGTGGGCTGGTGGACCGGTTACTCCCTGCCGGGATATTTGGCGTTTGCCAACGCCGACGCCATTGGCTGGGATGGGGTGTATTTGTGGATGGCCGCTATCTTGGCACTGCTTATGGTGTTCACCCTGGTGGTGCGCGAGCCAATATCCGATCGCCGCGCGTTGCAACAGGCAGCCGAGCTGCGTTACCAGGGTATGCTGGATGCGGGTAATAGCCCCTGGGCCAAGGCGGTTGTGTGGCTAACCGTCACGGTGGTGGAGCCTTTTGCCGAGTTTTTTCGCCGCAATGGCGTGCGCCTGGCCCTGTCGATATTGTTGTTTGTGTTTTTATTCAAAATCGGCGAAGCCTTTTTAGGGCGTATGTCGATTGTGTTTTACCGCGAGGTTGGCTACTCCAACGAACAGATTGCGCACTATTCCAAACTTGTGGGCTGGGGGTTGACCATTTTGTTTACCCTGGTGGGCAGCACCATTAATATTCGCTACGGCATTGTGCGCGGCTTATTTATTGGCGGCGTCGCTATGGCCGCGAGCAATTTAATGTTCGCCTGGATTGCGCTGGCCGGGCCCAAAGAGAGCCTGTTTTTGGCCGCTATCGTGGTGGATAATTTCTGCGCTGCCTTCTCTACAGTGGCCTTTGTGTCGCTGTTAACCTGGCTGACAGGGCGGGCCTTCTCCGGGGCGCAGTACGCGCTTTTGGCATCGCTGGGAAGTTTAGGGCGCACCACGCTCGCCTCGGGCAGTGGATTTTTGGTGGATGCGCTAAACGGTAATTGGGCGCTGTTTTTTGTCCTGACGGCGGTGATGGTGATACCGGGCTTGATCTTGCTGGTGGTCATCGGCAAAAAGCTTCGGGATTAGCGCGCAGGGTCATAAAGGTAGGTTTTTAAGTCGACGCGCTGAGCGCGCACCTCGACTCCTTCGGCTTTGAGGCGCTCGCATTGCTCAGCTCCCGAGCTATCGCTTGGCAGGCTTATACGGCCCGCTGCATTAATGACTCGGTGCCAGGGCAGGCGAGTGTTCGAAGGTAGTAGTTTAAGTTCACGGCCCACCCAGCGCGCCGCACCGGGTTTACCCGCCAGACGCGCCAGGTGTCCGTAGGTGATAACCCTGCCCGGCGGGATCATGGCCAGGGCGGTGTAAAGCGCTTGTTGAGATTCGTTTTCCGGCATGGATTGCTCTGACGGTTTACAGAGTAGGTATGATAAGTATACGAAATTTTCTATGGCTGTTTTTCGGTCTGTGGCTTTCTGGTGCTCAGGCAGGCGTCGTAGAGCTGTTTAACGGTGATCGCCTGGAGGGTGAGTTTGTGGGCCTTGAGGGCGATAAGCTGATTTGGGCCTCGGGTAATTTTGGCGAGGTTAAAATCGCGCGCAGCAAAATTAAAAATATGTCCACCACCATGCCCATGAAAATCAGCGGCAGCGACACCCCTTGTCTGCTCGATGGTATGAAGCAAGAGTATCTGTTCTACACCTGTGGTGGCGATCCGGATCAGCGCAGTGTGCCTTTGGCAACTCTGGAGATAATGCTGCCCTTTGAGAGCCATATCGAGGGCGCTTACACCCTGGGGGGGCGTTTTAGCCTATCGGGGTTTTACGCCGAAGGTAACGACGTGCGCCGGGATATTAAATCCAAGGCCACGGTCGAGTATCGCCGCAGTGAGTTTCGTCACAACGGCTTGTTAGAGTACGCCAGCTATTCCTCAGACAATGAGGCGCCGGACGAGATTTGGACGAGCCGTTATGTTGTCGACTGGTTTTTTCGTGAGCGCTGGTTCTGGAACAATGATATTGCCGTGGGAGCTGACGAATCGCGGGCGGTAGAGACTTATTCCACAATTGGTACTGGTACCGGTTATCAGTTTTGGGAGAGTTCAGAGCGGGCGTTATCGGTAACCGCGGGTCTGACTTACGTGAACGAACGCTATGAAACCCCCGAAGACCCAGAAGAAGATTTTGAAAAGGTAAACGAGCGTTTCGCGATTCGTCTGGGCACCAATTTTCGCTATCAGCTGCCTTTGGGGGTATCCTTCTTTCACGAAAACGAGTTTCTCCAGTCGCAGGAAGACAGCCGCGACTGGCGACTTATTACCAATACTGGGTTGAGTGCTCTGATTGCCGGGGAACTCTACTCTGAGCTTAAAGTCGATTACAACGTAGACAACGAGCCTCAGCCCGATAAAACCCGAGAAGACACCCGCGTGTTGGTGGGTGTCAGTTATGAGTGGTAGATCATGCCTATTCTTTTTTTGTTGTTTATTGTTATCCCCCTGATTGAAATCGCCCTGTTTGTGCAGGTGGGGGACGAAATCGGCGTGCTGCCCACGGTCGCCTTGGTGGTGATTACCGCCGCGGTGGGGGTGCTGTTAATTCGTTGGCAGGGGGTGGCGACCTTACTGCGCGCCCGCACCCGCATGGCCGAAGGGCAGCTGCCAGCCCGGGAAATGATTGAAGGTGTCATGCTGGCGGTGGCCGGTGCATTCTTGCTGACGCCGGGCTTTTTTACCGACACCTTGGGGTTTTTGTTGTTAATTCCGTTCAGTCGGCGCGCTTTAATTCATCTGCTGGGGGATAAAATTAAAGTCCAGGCTGCCGCTGGCAATGGACCCCGCGGGGGCTTCACTCCAGGCGACGACGAGCACACCTTTGAGGGTGAGTATCGCCGTACCGATGAGCCACGGCCGGAAAGGGACTCCTTGCCTAAAAAATGATCACTTAGGGCGTGTTCTCGGGGTGCTCGAGGTGTAAGCGCGCCTTTTTGAATTTTTTTTCGTTTCCGCTATTGAAATACTCCCGACTAGCCCCACCTCCTTTGCAAGCCGGTCGCCGCGTCGCGGCCACGAGAATTTTTGCTTTTTAAGGCTTGACCTTGAGGCAAAATCCCGGTCAACCGGGTTTTTAACAATAGTACTAAGCATATCAACCTGCTAGTTGGAGATCAGTATCCATGAATATTCGTCCTTTACACGATCGCGTTGTGGTTCGCCGCAAGGAAGAAGAGGAAAAAACCGCCGGTGGTATCGTTCTGCCGGGTTCGGCCAAGGAAAAGCCCAATCAGGGTGAAGTTATTGCCGTAGGCAATGGCCGTGTGCTGGATAACGGTGAAGTTCGCGCTGTAGATGTAAAAGTGGGTGACGTTGTGGTTTTCGGTAAGTTCGCCGGTAGTGACACCATCGAAATCGACGGTGAAGAGCTGGTGATCCTGAGCGAGACCGACATTAAGGCCGTGTTGTCTTAATCCCCCATTATCTGTGTTGTTGAACGAATTATTGGAAGGAATTGAATTATGTCTGCAAAAGAAGTGAAGTTTGGTGATAGCGCCCGTCAGCGTATGGCCAAAGGTGTCAACATTCTGGCTGATGCCGTAAAAGCGACCTTGGGTCCCAAGGGCCGCAATGTGGTATTGGAGAAATCTTTTGGTGCGCCTACCGTCACCAAAGACGGTGTGTCGGTCGCTAAAGAGATTACCCTGGAAGACAAGTTTGAAAACATGGGCGCCCAGATGGTGAAAGAGGTTGCCTCTAAAGCCTCTGACGACGCCGGTGACGGTACCACTACCGCGACTGTTCTGGCCCAGTCCATTGTTAACGAAGGTCTGAAATCAGTGGCCGCGGGTATGAACCCGATGGATCTGAAGCGCGGTATCGATAAAGCCGTGACCGCCGCCGTGGCTCACATTCAGTCTATTGCTCAGCCTTGCGATACCCCTAAAGCTATCGCTCAGGTGGGTACTATTTCGGCCAACAGTGATTCACACGTCGGTGACATCATTGCCGAAGCCATGGGCAAAGTCGGTAAAGAAGGCGTTATTACTGTAGAAGAGGGCACCAGCCTTGAGAATGAGCTGGACGTGGTTGAAGGTATGCAGTTTGACCGCGGTTACCTGTCGCCTTATTTCATCACCAACCAAGACAACATGATGGTCGAGCAGGACGATCCCTTTATCCTGCTGGTAGACAAAAAAATCTCTAACATCCGCGAGTTGCTGCCGACTCTGGAAGCCGTAGCCAAAGCTGGTAAGCCGCTGGTTATTGTTGCTGAAGACGTTGAGGGCGAAGCCCTGGCGACCTTGGTGGTCAACAACATGCGCGGCATCGTTAAAGTATCGGCTTGTAAGGCGCCTGGCTTCGGCGATCGTCGTAAAGCCATGCTGCAAGACATCGCGGTACTGACCGGTGGTACCGTAATCAGTGAAGAAGTGGGTCTGGATCTGGAGAGCATTACTCTTGAGCATCTGGGTACCGCTAAGCGCGTCACCATGAGTAAAGAAAACACCACCATCGTTGACGGTTCGGGCGATGCCGGTGAAATTGAGTCTCGCGTAGCGCAAATTCGCACTCAAATCGAAGAGACTTCTTCTGATTACGATCGCGAAAAACTGCAAGAGCGTGTGGCCAAGCTGGCCGGCGGTGTTGCGGTCATCAAGGTGGGTGCTGCCACCGAGATCGAAATGAAAGAGAAGAAAGCTCGCGTTGAAGATGCTCTGCACGCGACTCGAGCTGCGGTTGAAGAGGGTGTAGTGCCTGGCGGTGGTACCGCTCTGCTGCGCGCTGTTGCCGCGATTTTGGATCTCAAGGGTGACAACGAAGAGCAGGACGCCGGTATTGCCATCGCCCGTCGTGCGATGGAGTCGCCGCTGCGTCAAATTGTGACCAATGCTGGCGAAGAGGCCTCGGTGGTTGCCGATGTTGTTCGCAAAGGCGAAGGTAACTACGGCTTTAATGCCGCCACTGGCGAGTACGGCGATATGCTGGAAATGGGTATTTTGGACCCCGCTAAAGTGACTCGTACCGCGCTGCAAGCGGCGGGCTCTGTTGCTGGCCTGATGATTACCACCGAAGCCATGGTGGCCGATAAGCCTGAGGAAGGCGGCTCGGCACCGGCGCCTGATATGGGCGGCATGGGTGGTATGGGCGGCATGGGCGGCATGATGTAAGCCCACCCCCTCCACAAAGGCATCTGTTACGGCAGGTGCCTTTGTTTTATATTGGGGCTATACTGATGGCCCCGATATTGCTCCATTCTAAAAAGTATCAGTTGATAGCCACACTGATGACAAACCTTACAAAACCGGCCCCCGCCGGTGTATGATTTTCACCGTGTACTAAGGAGAATGATATGGCTTTTGAATTACCCGAACTGCCCTACGCGAAAGATGCTTTAGCACCGCACATTTCTGAAGAAACCCTGGAATTTCACTACGGTAAGCACCACAAGACTTATGTGGACAAGCTGAACGCCGCCGTACCGGGTACCGAATTTGAAGGTAAAAGCCTAGAAGAAGTGATCAAATCTTCTTCCGGGGGTGTGTTCAACAATGCCGCACAGGTTTGGAACCACACCTTCTACTGGAACTGCCTGAGCCCCAACGGAGGCGGTGAAGCAACTGGCGCCGTTGCTGCAGCCATCGATAGCGCTTTTGGTTCTTTTGACAAGTTCAAAGAAGAGTTTACCAACTCTGCGATTGGTAACTTCGGTTCTGGCTGGACTTGGTTGGTGAAAAAAGCCGACGGTTCCGTCGCGATTGTGAATACCTCTAACGCTGAAACTCCACTGACCGATGACTCGGTGACGCCGCTGTTGACTGTGGATGTATGGGAGCACGCCTACTACATTGACTACCGCAACGCGCGTCCTAAGTACATGGAAGCGTTCTGGGCGTTGCTGAACTGGGATTTTGTGAATCAGAACTTCGCCTAATCGCCAGCCGATGTCGCGAAAACGCCGGGTTTTGCCCGGCGTTTTTGTATCTGGCTTTGTGAGCACTCGGCTTCTTTTTTAATGGTAGACCTGTTATAACTTCTACCGTTAAAAAATAGGCTGTAATAGGTAGTTTATGGAACGTAAAGAACCGACTTTATCGGGTATTGTGCCCGAGCGGGATGATGACTCTCTGGATAAAGCACCGCCCCAGGCTGAGCGTCCGCAGACGTCTTCTAAAGGCGGCTCGTCCCGTCGTCAGACCCCTCCGCCGCCACCGCCGTCTGCTCCCTCCAGCAGTGGCCCCAGTTTTTTGGCGATATTTGCTCTGGTTCTGGCCATTGGTGCGCTGGGTTACGGAGGTTATCTAACGTGGAAATTTACCGAAGCGCAAAAAGAGCTGGTAGCCGCTCAGAATCAAATCACCAACCTGGAGGCGCGGCTTGATCTCAGCTCGCACCAATCCAGTGAAACCGTGGATGACATTCGCGATAAGTTGGACTGGGCTGATTCCGAAATTCGCAAACTCTGGGGTGTTTCGCACGATACCAACCGCAAGAAAATCACCGCCAACGAAGATGCCCTGGCGGCGCTGAAAAAGCAGGTGGCCGCCACCGAGAAAGATGCCGCCACGGCCCGGGCCAGCGCCAACAATATTAAAGCCGAGTTGGAAAAGCGCATCGCCGCCATGGACAAACAGCTGGCGTCATCCGCCGCCGAGCTGAAAAAATCCCAGCAGGCCCTGCAAAGTGTCGCCGCTAATGGCGAGCGGCTGCAGAGCCTGAGTATGGATATTCAGCGGGTGTCGCAGCAGTTGCCCGGGTTAAAAGATTTGGCATCGCGGGTGAAAACCAATGAAGATGCTATTGCAGCTATCGATGCCTACCGCCGCAACGTCAACCGAGATATTTTGCAGTTAAAACAACAGATTAACTCGGCCGGTTCGCCTGCAACCCCCTGATACGGGGGACAGGGCGTGCCGCCATGGTGTAAAATTCGCCGCAAAATCCAAATACCCAGAGATTTTGCTATGACCACCGTGATTAAAGAAGCCGAGTTTATCGAGAGCGTCGCCGACGCTCTTCAGTTTATTTCTTACTATCATCCCGTCGATTTTATTCAGGCTGTTAACCAGGCCTACGAGCGCGAAGCCAATCCCGCCGCCAAAGATGCCATGGCACAAATTCTGATCAATTCGCGCATGTGTGCTATGGGGCATCGTCCTATTTGTCAGGATACCGGCATTGTGACTGTGTTTGTCACCGTGGGTATGGATGTCCAGTGGGAAACCACCCAGAGCCTAACCGATATGGTGAACGAAGGCGTGCGCCGTGCCTACAATAATCCAGACAACGTTTTGCGCGCCTCTATTCTGGAAGATCCCGATGGTGCGCGTAAAAACACCGGCGACAATACCCCGGCGGTAATCCATTATAATATTGTGCCCGGCAACGAGGTTGATGTTCACGTGGCCGCCAAAGGCGGCGGCAGTGAGGCGAAAACCAAATTTGCCATGCTCAACCCGTCTGATTCGGTGGTGGACTGGGTGCTGGATATGGTGCCCAAAATGGGGGCAGGCTGGTGTCCACCGGGTATGCTGGGGATTGGTATTGGCGGTACCGCTGAAAAAGCCATGCTACTGGCGAAAGAAGCTCTGCTGGACCCTGTGGATATTCAAGATCTGCAGGCTAGGGGAGCCGATAACCGCAGCGAAGAATTGCGTCTGGAGCTGTATGACAAGGTCAACCGCTTAGGTATAGGCGCCCAGGGGCTGGGTGGTTTAACCACGGTGCTGGATGTAAAAGTAAAAGATTACCCTACTCACGCGGCCAACAAAGCCGTGGCGATTATTCCCAACTGCGCCGCCACTCGCCATGCGCACTTCACCTTAAAAGGCGAGGGCCCTGCGCTGCAAACCCCGCCGTCACTGGACGACTGGCCGGAAATCAGCTGGGAAGTGTCCGATACGGTGCGCCGCGTGAACTTGGATCAGGTGACGGCCGACGATGTAAAAAGCTGGCAGCCGGGGGATACGATCTTACTATCGGGCAAAATGCTTACCGGTCGCGACGCCGCCCATAAGAAAATGGTGGATATGCTCGCCAAAGGTGAAGAGCTGCCGGTCGACTTAACCGGTCGGTTTATCTACTACGTAGGCCCGGTGGATCCGGTACGTGACGAAGTGGTTGGCCCCGCAGGCCCCACTACGGCGACCCGTATGGATAAATTCACCCGAACTATGCTCGAGCAGACGGGTCTGTTGGGTATGATCGGTAAAGCTGAGCGCGGCCCTACCGCCATTGAGGCGATTCGCGATAATGAGTCGGTTTATCTGATGGCCGTGGGCGGTGCCGCCTATCTGGTGGCCCAGGCGATTAAATCCGCTAAGGTGTTGGGCTTTCCCGAGTTAGGCATGGAGGCGATTTACGAGTTTGACGTTAAAGATATGCCTGTTACCGTAGCGGTAGACAGCAAGGGCGAGTCGGTACACCAAACAGGCCCGCAAGAGTGGCGCGCCAAGATTGAAGAGGGCGTGGTCACTGTCAGCTAAACTTTAATCGGGCGGTTTGCCGCCCGTTTCGCTTGAGAAGGAGAGTAGGATATGTCAGCACTTCACGAGCAACAATGCGAGGCGTGCCGCGCCGACGCCCCCAAGCTAAGCGATGGCGAAATCCAAGAATTACTGCCCGATATTCCCGCGTGGGACGTGGTTACGCACGGCGGTATTCCGATACTAACGCGCCAATTTAGCTTTAAAAATTTCGCCGACGCCCTGACGTTTACCCAATCGGTAGGGAAGCTGGCCGAAGAGTATCAGCATCATCCGGCACTGACCACCGAGTGGGGCAAGGTTAAAGTCGAATGGTGGACGCACAAAATCAAAGGGCTGCATCGCAATGATTTTGTGATGGCAGCGAAAACCGATAAATTGTGACACTTTTATAACAATTTATAACGCAATGTGAGGGTGGTGCGCTGTTAATCTGCGTGGATTCTGATATCTTTGCGCCCGCTCTCAGCCGCTTGCGCTTCAGTAGCCGACGGGTTGAGCGCTGAGTCTTATCGCTTAAGTGAATAGGTTGTTGATGCGACAAGTTATCTTTCATTACCATCTTTTTAAAAATGCCGGTACCTCGCTTGATTCACAGTTAAAGAAGAATGTGAAGCGTGGCGAGTGGTTAACAGACGAGTTTCCAGGGCCTTTAAAACCAAACCGTGCGGGAGTTAAGCGGTGGTTGGAATCAGAGCCTCGGGCGCGGGTGTTTTCGTCCCATTCAGCCTACTTACCGGAACCCGATATTGCTGATGTTAAAGTTTTACCGGTTATTTTTATTCGCCACCCGATCGACCGCATTGCCTCTATTCACGCTTTTGAGAAAAAGCAGGGCACCGACAACTTTGGTTCCGTGTTGGCGCGTCACACCAATTTACAAGGTTATATCGAGAGCCGCCTGGCTCTGCCTAAAGATCGCTTGTGCCGAAACTTTCATTCCCAAAGGTTTGGATTTCGCTATGATCCTGAGGTTGGAACGGAACTATTTCGCGCCCAAAAAGCGGTCGCCGAACTGCCGTTTGTAGGGGTTGTAGATCGTTTTGAGGAATCCTTGGTCAGGCTTCAAGAGTGGTTGCGAGAGGAGGGCTTTCCTGGTATGAGGCTCGTAGCGGTGCGCAAGAATGTGTCGCGCGACCTGGATAGGTCTCTGGCGGAGCGGCTGGATGAGATTAAACGAGAGATCGGGAGCGATACTTATAAAAAATTGCTTAAGGCGAATGAAGAGGATTTGCAGTTGTATGAGCAGGCCAGTGCCAAGCTATAGACCCAGAGGTTGGTGAGTAAAACGCCCGGATAAATGACCGGGCGTTTTGTTATCTGGGTATGTAAAGTTAAACCAAGCGATACCGCTCGCTTAGGTCACTCGCGCCCGTAATAGGCTCCATCAAATTACGGATAATCCCATCCTGAATGCTGTAGCACCAGCCGTGCAGGGTCAGCTCCTGTCCGCGGGCCCAGGCGTTTTGCACGATGTTGGTGTGGGAAACATTGGCCACCTGTTGCATGACGTTAAGTTCGCACAGCCGTGCCAGGCGCTCCTCTTCATCGCTAATCGTCTCAAGCTCTTGCTGGTGGTTGTAGTAGACGTCGCGAATATTGCGAATCCAGTAGTCCACAATGCCCACTTGCTGGTTGTCCATCGAGGCTTTTACCCCGCCACAGCCATAGTGACCGGTCACCATGATGTGTTTGACTTTGAGCACTTCAACGGCAAACTGCATGACCGATAGGCAGTTGAGGTCGGTGTGGACCACCAGGTTGGCAACGTTGCGATGCACAAAAATGTCGCCGGGCATCAGGCCCACAATCTGGTTGGCCGGTACGCGGCTGTCAGAGCAGCCAATCCACAGGTATTCGGGGGTTTGTTGTTTGGACAGCTTTTCAAAAAACTCCGGGTCTTCGGCTTTGATTTTCTCGGCCCATTCGGCGTTTTGAGCAAATAGATGTTCTAGATTTGACATGGTTTTCTCCCGGCTGTTGACGTGGCGCAAGTATATTCAAACATGCCCCGATGGTACAGTAGGAGGCGATTAAGGAGGTCTATGTGGCACACGCAGGTTCATTTACGTTTTACTGGCACGATTACGAGACATGGGGTGAGGTTCCCTCTATTGACCGTCCCTCGCAGTTTGCCGGGGTGCGCACCGATGCCGATCTGAATGTGATCGGCGAGCCCTTAAACCTGTTTTGCCGCCCCCCGGAAGATCTTTTGCCCAAGCCTATGGCCTGTCTGGTGACCGGGGTCAGCCCGCAATTGGCTGCCGAAAAAGGCTTGCCCGAAGCCGAATTTATAGCCCGCATTGTGGCTGAGTTGGCAGCGCCCGGTACTTGCGGAGTAGGGTATAACTCCATCCGCTTCGATGATGAGGTCACCCGGTACAGCTTGTACCGCAACTTTTACGACCCCTACGAGCGCGAGTGGAAAAATGGTAACTCCCGCTGGGATTTAATCGATGTCGTCCGCATGGCCCGAGCCCTCCGACCCGAGGGTATCGAGTGGCCCAACTACGACGATGGTACCCCCTGTTTTAAGCTCGAGGCCCTGACCGCTGCCAACAACCTCGAGCACGGCGCGGCCCACGATGCGCTAAGCGATGTCTACGCTACGATCGCCCTGGCGCGCTTGCTTAAGCAGGCCCAGCCCAAACTCTATGACTATGGACTAAAGCTGCGCGATAAACGCTTTGTGTCCGGTCTTTTGGACGTTGACGGCTTTAAGCCGGTGTTGCACATCTCATCGCGGTTTTCATCGTCCCAGGGTAATGCCGCTTTGGTGGTGCCGCTCGCTTGGCACCCACAGAATAAAAACAGCGTGATCGCGTTTAATCTGAGCGCTGACCCCTCGCCCCTGTTCGAGCTTGCGCCCGAGGCAATGGCCGAACGCCTGTTTGTCTCCAATGAAGATTTACCCCAAGGGGTAGAGCGCCTGCCGCTTAAAGAGATCCACTTAAATAAAAGCCCGATGGTGCTGCCCGTTTCTATGCTGGACGATCAGACTGCAGAGCGCCTGGGAATTGATCGCGCGCAGTGCGAGGCGCATTGGAAGGTTTTCCACTCCCTAACGCCTCCCGAGGCGGCCAGCTTGCGTGCGAAGCTCGCTAAACTGTATCAACTAAGTCAGTTTGCATCCCGTACCGACCCGGATCAGCGTCTGTACAATGGCTTCTTTAGCGATCATGACCGCGGTCTGATGCGTCAGATCCGCGATGCATCGCCGGACGATTTGGCCCGTGGTTTCGAGTTTAGGGATGATCGGCTGCCCGAGCTGCTATTTCGCTACCGGGCACGCAACTTTCCCGAGACTCTAGCGCCGGCAGAAATGGCATTGTGGCGACAGTTTTGCCTTCGGCGTCTTACCCACGGCGAGGCGGGTGCATCTCTGCTTAAAGAGGACTTCGATCGGCAAATACAGGCCCACTTGCAAGACGGAGCTTTGACCGAGAAGCAGCGCGCGCTGATGCAGCAGTTACAAACCTGGGGTGAGCAATTACTGGAGCGGGCCAAAGGCGGCCCGTAAAGCTATCCACAGGCCCTGTTTCGAATTGTATATCTGGGTAATCTGGTAACATTTGCGGTGGGAATTGGCGGCATTTGCGGGTACAATTTCGCCGCACCTTTTCCGGTGCTCTACAATTGGTGAAAATCTATTCAAGTAGGAGCAGAGTATGTCGTCCATCAATAAAGTTGTGCTGGCTTATTCCGGCGGTCTGGACACGTCCGTGATCGTTAAATGGCTGCAGGAAACCTACAACTGTGAAGTGGTGACATTCACTGCCGACATCGGTCAAGGCGAAGAGGTAGCACCCGCCCGCGCCAAAGCCGAGGCGCTGGGGGTTAAAGAAATCTACATTGACGACTTGCGCGAGGAGTTCGTGCGCGATTTCGTCTTTCCCATGTTTCGCGCCAACACCATCTACGAGGGTGAATACCTGCTGGGTACCTCTATTGCCCGCCCTCTGATCTCTAAGCGTTTGATCGAGATCGCCAACGAAACCGGCGCCGATGCTATTGCCCACGGTGCTACCGGTAAGGGTAACGATCAGGTTCGTTTCGAGTTGGGCGCCTACGCCCTAAAACCCGGCATTCAGGTGATTGCCCCCTGGCGCGAGTGGGATTTGACTTCGCGCGAAACCCTGATGGCCTATTGTGAGAAACACGATATCCCGGTGGACTTTTCTTCCAAAAAGAAAAAGTCGCCTTACTCCATGGACGCCAACCTGCTGCATATCTCCTACGAAGGCGGTGTTCTGGAAGATCCCTGGACCGAAGCTGAAGAAGATATGTGGCGCTGGAGTGTCTCGCCCGAAGCGGCCCCGGACACCCCAACTTACATTGATTTGACCTTCGAGAAGGGCGATATTGTCGCCATCGACGGCGAGCGTATGAGCCCTGCCACTGTGCTGGAAAAACTCAACAAGCTGGGCGGCGACAATGGTATCGGTCGTCTGGATATCGTTGAGAACCGCTATGTGGGCATGAAATCTCGCGGCTGCTACGAAACCCCCGGCGGCACGATTATTCTGAAGGCGCACCGCGCGATCGAGTCCATTACCCTGGACCGCGAAGTGGCCCATTTAAAAGACAGCCTGATGCCCAAGTACGCCGAAGTGATTTATAACGGCTACTGGTGGAGCCCCGAGCGCAAAATGCTGCAAACCGCGATTGACGAAACCCAGGAGCCGGTTAACGGCGATGTGCGCTTAAAGCTGTACAAAGGTGCCGTTCATGTGGTGGGTCGTCGCTCTGCTGATAGCTTGTTCGACGAAAAAGTCGCCACTTTCGAAGACGATGCCGGCGCTTACGATCAAAAAGACGCTGAAGGCTTTATCAAGCTGAATGCGCTGCGTATGCGCATCGCCGCCAGCAAAGGTCGCAACCTGCTGTAAGCGCGAAAATCGGCTAAGCCTAGCCGACTGTGCTCTGAATTCCCGGCGCTGAGTATACGGCGCCGTACTTTGTACTATATTTGATGAGAATCAAATAATCCTCCCAGCCACCGGCCGATAATGTCGCGCTGGCTGGAGGCGCCACTTCTAATAACAATATCCACTTAAAATTGTGTTTTGCCAAAAATAGGGAAGAACCTATGAGTAGTAACCTAGTTGCGGCGGGGGATCACCCGGTGTATGACTACAAGGTCGTGCGTCAGTTCGCAATCATGACCATTGTCTGGGGCATCGTCGGTATGGGTGTCGGTGTGCTAATCGCCGCGCAGCTCGTCTGGCCCCAGCTAAACGATCTGTTTCAGCCCTACACTCATTTCGGACGCCTGCGCCCGCTGCACACCAATGCGGTTATTTTCGCCTTTGGGGGCTGTGCGCTATTTGGCACCTCCTATTACGTGGTTCAGCGTACCTGTCAGGCCAAGCTTTGGGGCGGCTGGTTAGTGCCTTTTACGTTTTGGGGGTGGCAGCTGGTGATCGTGCTGGCGGCTATTACTCTGCCGCTGGGCCTTACTAGCTCTAAGGAATACGCCGAGCTGGAATGGCCCATCGACATTCTGATCGCGATTGTGTGGGTGTCTTACGCATTGGTGTTCTTCGGTACCATCGTAAAGCGCAAAACCTCGCACATCTATGTGGCTAACTGGTTCTACGGCGGTTTTATTCTCACAGTTGCGATACTGCATATCGTTAACAGTGCTGCCATTCCGGTCACCTGGTTTAAGTCATACTCGGCCTACGCCGGCGCTGCCGATGCCATGGTGCAGTGGTGGTACGGTCACAATGCGGTCGGCTTTTTCCTGACTGCAGGCTTTTTGGGCATGATGTATTACTTTGTGCCTAAGCAGGCGGATCGCCCTGTTTACTCATACCAGCTGTCGATTGTGCATTTCTGGGCGCTTATCTCTATTTATATCTGGGCCGGTGCTCACCACTTGCACTATTCGGCGCTGCCCGATTGGGCGCAAAGCTTGGGTATGGTGATGTCTCTGATCCTGCTGGCCCCCAGCTGGGGCGGTATGATCAACGGTATTATGACGCTGTCAGGTGCCTGGCATAAACTGCGCACCGATCCTACGCTGCGCTTTTTGGTGGTATCTCTGTCTTTCTACGGTATGTCCACCTTTGAAGGCCCGATGATGTCGATCAAAACCGTAAACGCGCTCAGTCACAACACCGATTGGACCATCGGTCACGTTCACTCTGGCGCACTGGGCTGGGTGGCGATGATCTCGATTGGTGCGGTCTACCACTTGCTGCCCATTTTGTTTGGCCGCAAAGAAATGTACAGCGTGAAGTGGATTAATGTGCATTTCTGGCTGGCGACTATCGGTACCGTTTTGTACATCGCCTCGATGTGGGTAAATGGCATTATGCAGGGTCTGATGTGGCGCGCCTTTAATGACGATGGCACGCTCACCTACAGCTTTGTTGAAGCTGTACAGGCCAGCTACCCCGGCTACTTTGTCCGCTTTATCGGTGGTGCTTTCTTCCTTAGCGGTATGATTCTGATGGCGTATAACGCTTATCGGACAGCGCGAGCACCTAAGCAGGTGGAAGCGCCCGCGAATCCAGAGCCGCAGACGGTATAAGGGAGTAAGAAGATGAAAAATCACGATATCGTCGAAAAGAACATTGGTTTGATGACCGTGCTGATTGTTATTGCGATCAGCTTTGGTGGCCTGGTTGAGATTGTGCCGCAGTTTTTCCTTAAAGAGACTACGGAACCCGTAGCGGGCCTGAAACCGCTGGGTCCACTCGAGCTGGAAGGACGCGATATTTATATCCGCGAAGGCTGTCACGTGTGCCACACCCAGATGGTACGCCCGCTGCGCGCCGAGGTAGAGCGTTATGGTCACTACTCGGTGGCCGGTGAAAGCGTTTACGAGCATCCGTTTTTGTGGGGGTCTAAGCGCACCGGGCCGGATTTGGCACGTGTGGGTGGTCGTTACTCTGATGATTGGCACAAGGTTCACCTGTTTAACCCGCGCATCGTTGTGCCCCAGTCCAACATGCCGGCCTTCCCCTGGCTGTACGACAATACCCTGGACGGTAAGCACACCGAGGCGAAAATGCGCGGCTTACGCAAAGTCGGCGTGCCCTATACCGATGAGGACATCGAAGGCGCTGGCGATAAAGTCAAAGGTGTGACCGAGATGGACGCGGTGGTCGCCTACTTGCAGCAGCTGGGTACGCTGCTGAAGGAGAAGCGCTAAGTGGATAAGGGCACACTGGGAGCCATCAGTACTGTGCTGGTGGCCATCGCATTTGCCGCTGTGTGCTGGTGGGCGTTTTCCCCCAAGCGTAAGAAGCGCTTTGAGGAAGATGCCAATCTGCCGTTTGCCGATGAGCCAAACGAGCGGGAAAAACAAACAGAAAAAAATACTCCATCGACCGATGATGTAGCAAGGCGGAACTAATTATGAGCACTTTTTGGAGCCTTTGGATTATCGGCCTGACCCTAGCGAACCTGGTGTTGGTTTTTTGGGTTCTTATGGCCAATCGCAAGGTGGCGGTCCGCGACGATGAGACGCCGGAAAACCGTACCACAGGGCATGTGTACGACGGTATTGAGGAATACGATAATCCTCTGCCACGCTGGTGGTTTAAGATGTTTATTGCCACCTTTATCTTTGCGGCGGGCTACTTGGTGGTTTACCCGGGTATGGGCGCGTTTGACGGTATTGCTGGCTGGACTTCTCATAAACAGCTGGCCCAACGTCAGCAAAAAGCCGATGCCCTGTACTCCGAGCAGTTTGGTAAATACAACGCCATGCCGATTGAAGAGTTGGCGCGCGATCAGGATGCCATGAAAATGGCGTTGCGCTTGTTTGCCAACAACTGTGCGGTATGCCACGGCGCCGATGGGGGCGGTAACCACGGTTTCCCCAACTTGACCGATAACGACTGGCTGTACGGGGGTGAGCCTGCCACCATTAAACAAACCATTACCGCGGGCCGCAAAGGCATTATGCCGCCTTGGGCGGCCATATTGGGTGAAGACGGTGTTCATGAAACGGCCGAATATGTTTTGAGTCTGTCTGGTCGTGAGCATGATGAACAAATGGCTGCGCTGGGGGAAACTCATTACCAGCAGAACTGTGTGGCTTGCCATGGTCCTGATGGCACCGGCAATCAAGCTTTGGGGGCGCCTAATTTAACCGACGATGTTTGGTTGTACGGTGGCGAGCCGCGTGATATTCGCCAGACTCTGCGCGATGGTCGCAACGGCGTAATGCCCGCCCAGCAAGAGCTGCTGAAAGAAAGTCGCATCCATCTGTTGGCCGCGTATGTTTACAGCTTGTCACTGCCTTACGAGGAGCAAGAGTAAACACTGCCCGCGCCGGGCATCGCCCGGCGCACGCCCAGCCCACTCACAACGAGGTGTTCTGTGAGTCAAGATCCTGCTTCTGACGAGTCCCAAGGCGGTGTCCGCTACATCAATCTCTATGAGGCGGAAGACAAGGTCTACACCCGCCGCATTACCGGTTTTTATCAAAAACTCCGCCGCTACACTGGCCTGCCGTTAATCGCGGGTTTTCTGTTGATGCCCTGGTTTATTATCGATGGGCGTCCGGCCATGTTATTCGATTTGCCCGAGCGTAAATTCCATATTCTGTGTACCACCTTCTGGCCCCAGGATGGTATGTACCTCGCTTGGCTGTTAATTATCGCCGCGTTTATGTTGTTTACGGTGACCGTTCTGGTGGGACGGGTGTGGTGTGGGTTTACCTGTCCGCAAACCGTGTGGACCCAGATGTATATTTGGGTGGAGTATCTGTGCCAGGGGGACCGCAATAAGCGTATAAAGCTTGATGCCGCGCCCATGAGCCTGGAGAAGTTTTGGCGCAAGGGGGCGACTTACACTCTCTGGTTGTTGATTGCGCTGATTACTGCATTGACCTTTGTGGGTTACTTTGTTCCCATCCGCGAGCTTATTTCTGAGCTTGTGACCTTCAACGCCTCGTTAATGGCAGCCTTTTGGGTGGTATTTTTTACCCTTGCGACCTTTACCAACGCCGGGTTTATGCGCCAGCAAGTGTGCAAGTATATGTGCCCTTATGCGCGCTTTCAGGCGGTGATGTATGACCGCGATACCCTCACGGTGTTTTACGACTATGTGCGCGGCGAGAAACGCGGACCCCGCAAGGCTGGCGAAGACTATAAGGCCCAGGGCAAAGGCGACTGTATCGACTGCTCTTGGTGTGTGCAGGTCTGTCCGGTAGATATCGATATTCGCGACGGGATGCAGTCGGAGTGTATCGATTGTGGGTTGTGCGTGGATGCCTGCAATACCGTGATGGATAAAATGCAGTACCCGCGCGGTCTCATTCGTTTTACCACCGAGGACAATATCAAACACGGCAAAACCCATGTGCTGCGCCCGCGATTTATCGGTTATTTAGTGGTGCTGTTGGTGATGGTGAGTGTTTTTGTTTACAACATTTCCACCCGCACACCGCTGGGAGTCGAGGTGTTGCGCGATCGCGGTGTTCGTATGTACCGTATTAGCGGTAAGGACGTGCAGAACGTCTATACCCTGAAAATTAACAACATGGATAGCCGGGCACACCAGTATCATATTGAAGTCGACGGTGATTTTGATTTCCGTCTGCAGGGCTATCGGCCTCTGACGATTGAGTCGGGCGAGATCTTTACCATTCCGGTGCGCGTTGCCGTGGCACGCGAGCAATTGACCGAGGTAAAAACCGGCGTAAGCTTTACCGTCACCGCGCAAGACAACGCCAAGCTGACTACCGAGCATGAAACGTCCTTTATTGGCCCCCAACTGAGAGATTTCTGAGTCCATGCAAGCGCAACAACGCCCCCCTAACCCCTGGTATCGCGAACCCTGGGCCTGGTTTGTCTTAACGCCCTTAATTATTGTGGTGATCGTGTCTCTGAGTTTTGTGACCGTGGCCGTTAAACACGCCGACGACACGGTAGTGGATAACTATTACAAGCAGGGGCGAATGATAAATCAGAGCCTGGAGCAGGATAAACGTGCGGCCAATTGGGAGCTGGCGGCGCATCTGCACTGGGGGCAGGGTAACGATAAACTTGAGGTCGAACTCGAATCACCGGTGATTCCGGCGCCCTCGGTAATGACTCTGTGGCTCGGCCATCCCTTTGATGAGACTCAAGATGTCCGCCTGACGCTCGAGCCTCAAAAGTCCGGTATCTACACAGCCTCTTTGCCCGCGCTAAAAAATATGTGGTACGCCACTTTGGTGCCGGGCGAGGCCGACTCCGGCCGTACCGATAGTCCCTGGCGGCTGCGCGGCGAGATCTACTTTGATCGCCGCGACGCCATCAATTTGGTGCCACCGTCCAGTCGATGAGCGATCCGCAGCAGGCGCCTAAAGGCTGCTACCACTGTGGCTTGCCGCTGCCGGATCAACCCGAGTATCCGGTAGAAATTAACGGTGTCCGGCAGCTGATGTGCTGCCCCGGCTGTCAGGCGGTGGCCAGCTCTATTGTCAGCGGCGGCCTGGAAGACTTTTACCGCTATCGCAGCGAACTCAGCGAAAAACCTGACGGTGTGAGTGATAATTTTGCCGTCTATGAGCTGCCCGAAATACAGGACGAGTTCGTCCTGCCTTTAGCCGAAACCCGCTATCAAGCCAACCTGCTACTCGAAGGGATTTCCTGTGCCGCCTGCGCCTGGTTGATTGAAAAGCATTTGGAGCCGGTAAAGGGCCTCGAAGCGGTGCGCGTTAATGTGACCAGCTTTCGTGCCCAGCTGGTTTACGACCCTAACCAGATTACCGTTAGCGCCTTAATGCATAAGCTCGCGGCCATCGGCTATCACCCCAGGCCCGCTACCGACGAGCAACAGGCCCAATTAGATACCCGCGAAAACCGCCGCGCGCTGGCCCGCTTGGGGGTGGCCGGTTTCGGCATGATGCAGGCGGGCATGGTGGCTGTTGGGCTCTATACGGGGGCGGTGGACGAGTGGCAAAACCTGTTGCGCTGGCTCAGTCTGCTACTGTCCACGCCCGTGGTTTTTTTTAGCGCCTGGCCGTTTTTTTCCAGCGCCTGGCGCAGTATAAAAAGTGGCACTCTGGTTATGGACGTGCCGGTAGCGCTTGCCGTGGGGTTGGGGTATGGCGCCAGTGCCTGGGCGACGTTTACCGAACAGGGCGAGGTGTATTTCGAGTCCATTGCCATGTTTGTCTTTTTCCTGCTGCTAGGGCGCTACCTCGAATTTCGTTCTCGCACCCGATCGCGGGTGGGGCTGGCGAACGTGGCGCAGTTGCTGCCTCCCGTAGCCGAGCGCTGGCAGTCGGGGCATTGGGTTCAGGTGCCGCTACGCTCTCTAGAGGTGGGTGATACCCTCAGAGTGAGTGCGGGGCAAAACTTCTGCGCCGATGGTGTGGTGCTCGATGGCTCAAGCTCGGCCGATGAGTCATTGCTGACCGGTGAATCGCAGCCGGTCAAAAAAGTGCCGGGTGATAAGGTGATTGCCGGCAGCGGCAATATTG
The DNA here is from genome assembly GCF_024195295.1 of Gilvimarinus xylanilyticus. GTDB lineage: Bacteria > Pseudomonadota > Gammaproteobacteria > Pseudomonadales > Cellvibrionaceae > Gilvimarinus > Gilvimarinus xylanilyticus. Next base: position 246,740 of record NZ_JAMFTH010000001.1, read on the forward strand.
ATAGCCCGGTAGAAATACAGGTAACCGCCCTGGGAGCAGATACCCAGCTCTCGTCGATTGAGCGTTTGATTGAGCGGGCCCAGCGCGATAAACCCCGGCGCGCGCTGGCGGCCGATCGACTGGCACGTTCGTTTGTCGCCAGTGTGTTGATTGTGTGCGCGGTGGTCTACCTGGGGTGGTATTTTTATCAGCCCGAACGGGCGTTATGGGTCGCCTTGTCGGTGCTGGTGGTGACCTGTCCCTGCGCTCTGGCGCTGGCCATGCCCACCGCGTATACCGCCGCCACCGATTATTTACGCAAGCATGGGGTCTTGCTCACCCGGGGCCATGTCTTAGAGAGTCTGGAAACCATTGATCGGGTTATTTTTGATAAAACCGGCACCCTCACCACCGGACGTTTATCCGTCGCCGAATTTATTCCGCTGGTGGCTGATGCCCAGCGCGAATCCTGTCTTGCCCAGGCGGCCGCCCTGGAGGCAGGCAGTGCCCATCCCATTGCCTCGGCGTTTGTGCCCTGGCAGGGACAGGTTAGGGCCCGGTCTGTTAAGCAGATAACGGGCGCCGGTGTGAGCGGGACGATTAACGGCGTTCGCTATCGTTTGGGGCGGCCCGATTACGTGGCTGACCACCTGAACCCGCCTTCCGGCGACTACTTGTGGTTAATATTGACTGCCGACGATCAGCCCAGGGCCTGGATAGGGCTGGAAGATCCATTGCGGCCGGAAGCCGCCCAAGTGGTTAATCAGTTGCAAGCACGTGGTATTGCGGTGGAATTGTTAAGTGGCGATACCCCCGCCAATGTCGCGCGCGTGGCCCGCACACTGAATATTGCAGACTTTCGCGGCGGTGTGACTCCCGCGGGCAAATTGTCGCACCTGACCCAGTGCCAGAGCCAAGGTGATAAAGTTGTAATGGTGGGCGACGGGGTGAATGATGTGCCTGTACTGTCCGCCGCAGACGTATCTTTGGCCATGGCTCGAGCGTCGGATTTGGCGCACAATCATGCCGATGCCCTTTTGTTGGCCGATTCTTTGACGCCTTTGGCTGAGGCGGTGAATCACGCCCATAAAACCGCCCACATCGTGCGGCAAAACCTGACCCAGTCACTGATGTACAATGGTTTAGCGCTGCCTCTGGCCGCTGCAGGCTGGGTGCCGCCCTGGGCCGCGGCGCTGGGAATGACAGGTAGCTCTTTGTTAGTGGTGCTCAATGCCTTGCGCCTGTCCCGCTAGCCGCGTTAACGCTTTTTTCTGGACAGAACAGCGGAGTGAACCCGTGAATAGCCTGTTTTTTCTAATTCCCATTGCGCTTATTTTTGTGGCGATTGCTGTGCGCGCGCTTTTCTGGGCCATTAACTCGGGCCAGTACGACAATCTGGATACCGAAGCACACCGTATTTTATTTGACGACGACAAACCTGTGCGGGGTAAATCTGAACCCGATCCCGCCCCCAAGGATGATGAGCTGCGTGACTGATACGGTGACCCTGGCCACGGGCTTGTTGTTGGGTTTTTTTAGCAGCGCTCACTGTGTGGGTATGTGCGGCGGCATTATGGGAGCGCTTAGCCTCGCCATGGGGCAGGTTTCTAAATCCCGACAAGCGCTCATCCTCGTGTCGTACAACCTCGGTCGTATCGCCAGCTACACCCTGATGGGCGCATTGGTGGCAAGCGTGGGGGAGCAGCTTGTCGAGGTGGGCGCCTGGACTTTTTTGCGCCTGCTGGCGGCATTGCTATTGTTGGCAATGGCCCTGTATTTAGTGGGTTGGTGGCGAGGTTTAACGCGGTTAGAGACCCTAGGCGGAAAGCTTTGGCGCCATGTGCAGCCACTAGGTAAAAAATTAATGCCCGTACGCACCCCGGGCGCTGCACTCCTGCTGGGAGGTTTGTGGGGTTGGCTGCCCTGCGGCCTGGTCTATACCGCTTTAGGCTATGCAATGATTCAGTCCTCGATCGGGCAGGGTGCCATTTTTATGACGGCATTCGGTCTGGGTACTCTACCGGCAGTGCTTTTAGTCGCGCTGGCCACAACGCCCGCAAAAGCGGTCCTGCGGTCGCGCTTTCTTCGCTATGGCGCGGCGTTGTTATTGGTAATATTTGCAATCTGGACGGCCTATGGTGCACTGGGCGGCCACCACGGCGGGCATTCTCATGGTTCGATGCCCGCGCAAACCACTGATTCGCCTTCCCATCAGCACCATCACCACCACTAAAAACGCGCCACGGCGTGTTGCAGATATTTACGTTTTCGCGATGGCAATTTAATTACCGGCATGGCAAGCTAGTTGCAGGATTTAGCTAGAAGATTGAGTTGTCAGTGTTTTTAGAACGCTTGTAATCCATCGCTTACGGAGAAACCCAGCCGTTGTTGTCTGCGGTCGAACTATATGAATAACAGGGTCAAGATACTTTTGGGCGCTTTATGCGCGACGCTTACGGTGACGGCCAAGGCAGCTGAACCCGAAACAACTTCCACACCTCGTGAGGGGTGCTATCAGTTCGACTACGAACGATCCGCCATGGCGCGGTTTAGAGATAGTAACCGGCTGGATACTTCTGATATCGACGAGCAGGAAGGTAAGATTATCGGCAACATTCGCTATATGCGAGTGGGTGTGTTCGATGAAAATAACCCCGATGAAAATAACAGCCTCTATCGGTTTTTAAACAAGCTGCACATCAACACTAAAGAGTACGTAATCGCGCCGCAAATATTGTTCGAGTCGGGCGAGCCTCTTGACCCGGATGAGATCCACGAGACCGAACGTTTACTGCGTACCCGCGACTACTTTACCGGTGCCTTTATTGTCCCCGATCAGATTTGTGATGATACTGTCGACTTGGTGGTAGTCACCCGCGACAGCTGGTCGCTGGAGGTTGAGGCGTCGTTCAGTCACAGCGGGGGGGACTCATCGACTGGCATTGGCCTGAGCGACGACAATATTCTGGGTACCGGTACCAGTTTCTCGATTGGCTACGAACAAGACGAAGAGCGATCGGGTATTCGCTACTCGGTGGGTACCGATCATTTATTTAACAGTCGCTGGGCGACGGGGCTTGCCTACGAGGATAACTCTGACGGTGAAAATATCACCTTCGAACTACGGCGTCCGTTTTTTAGTCGCCATACTCCCTGGTCGGCCGGCGGGCGTTACGAAGATGTGACCGAGGCGCAGATCATCCGCGCCAAGGGCGATGAGGTAAATGAGTACCAGCACCAAAATAACTATCAGGAGCTTTTCTACGGCCATAGTTTAAAAGTAACGCCTACCGCTACCCAACGTTTGTTGGCGGGTTTTACCGTCGATGAAGATGTCTTTTACGCTAATGAGAACACCACCGAACTCGGCTTCCCGGAAAACCGCAAAATGAGCTACCCCTGGGTGGAGTATCAATATTTGGAGGACCGTTACGCGGTGTTTCGCAACCTGAACCAAATTCAGCGCACCGAGGATGTGCCTTTGGGGATTACCATGGGGCTTCGGGTGGGTTACGGAGAATCGCAATTACAAGGTCACGACAGCAGCGATGCTATTCGCTATATCGGTGAGTATCAGCATATTTACAGTGTCAACGATAAGCACCTATTAGCGGTAAATTTGGGCGTTAATGGGCGCGACAGTCTGGATGTGGATCAGGCCGACAGCTCTGTTTGGTCAGCCCAGGTGTCCTATAACTTAATGCGCGATTATAAAAACCGCTGGTATGGCAGTGTCAGTTACGACGCCGGGCAAGACTTGATGCAACACGAAGAGCTGACCGTGGGCGGTATTGTCGGCATGCGGGGTTACCCGACCTCGTTCCAGCGCGGTACCAAGCGCTTTTTAACCACTATCGAGCGTCGTTATTACTCCAGCTGGCACTGGTTTAATCTGGTTCACGTCGGTGCGGTGGCGTTTGTGGAGGCGGGTAAAGCGTGGGACGGTCCGGATGGCGGTGCCGATAACCCTATGCTGGCGGATATTGGTTTCGGTTTTCGTTTCAGCTCCAGTAAAGTCCGGGTCGGTAGTGTGGTCCATGTGGATATAGCCACTCCGCTGGTAGAGCGGGACGGTATTGATGATTACCAGCTGTTGATTAAAGCCAAGCAGCAGTTTTAAGCGCCCGGTTATTGAAGTCTCGCCGCTGAATCGCTGGCACTTTACGGCAGAGATCACAGCCGTCTTTTGTTTTTCGCTTTCGCGCATCCTATGACTTCTCGTTCCGCCCCTAATTCTGCAAAGTGTGGACGTCTGATCCTAGAGGGAGATCTATGAAAAAAATTATTGCTGTGATGGCACTGGTGGTCGGTTACTTAGGCTTAACCTATTACGCGGGAATTATTGCAGAGCAAAATATTCGTCAACAAGTAGCGCTTACCCAGCAGCAAAGTACAAGCAAACAACTCCAGCTGCAAATACGCGAGTATGACCGTGGTTGGTTCCGCAGTCGTGTGGTACTTCGGGCAACGCAACCCGAGGCTGAGGTGGATGAGGCGGTTGAATTGATCGCCCGCGCCCGTTTATGGCACGGACCGCTCACGTTTGCCCAGGGAATTAAGCCCGGTTGGTTCTACGCTAGCGGTGAGATTGAGCTGGCAGAAACCAGCGCCGGCCAAAATGCCCGCTTGAGGAAAGTGGTGGGCGATCGCCTGGGAGCAATGAACCTTTGGGGCAAGCTGAGCGGTGCCTATCAATTTTCCTGGGACATTCCCGCGATTGAGTATCGCGAGCCGGAGGGCTCGGTCAAAGTGGCCGCATCGAAGTGGCTGAGCGAGGGTAGGTTTGATTCGCGCGATGGCGTTCACCAGTTGGCGATGGGCGAAGCCGCGCTGACCTCGGGGCGAACCTCTGTCTCCCTATCGCCCTTGACGATACGGGCTGAGGTGGAATTTATCGCCGACGATATTCCGTTAACCCAGGTACACACCCAAGTAGAGCGGGCGGAAATTCGCACTGGCGTGAATATGGCCCTAGAGGGAATTGATTATCGTCAAAGTCAGCGAGCTCGCGAGCAGGTTGTGGATACTCAGGTGGATATTCGCATACAGTCTCTGCAGAGCTTTGTCGCTCTGTCGCAAATTCAAATTCAGGCGGCGGCCGAGGGTACCTCGTTTGAAGCCATTCGTAACGCCACCCGTCTAACCGAACAGTGGCAGACGGACAGCGCCGCTTTGCCCAGCGACGAACAGATTATGGCGCTTATTAAACCCCTGTTACACGATAGCACGCGGGTTACCTGGCTTGCTCACGCCAGTGCCGACAAAGGCGAGATACACAGCGAGATGGAACTAACCTATGCCTCCAACCCCCAGTTTCCGCTGGATGCTCTTGTCTTGGATGATTTGCCTCAGGTGATTGCCGCCCAGGCCGAGCTTAGGGTGGGGGAAAAGATCGTGCAGCGCTCGCCTTTAATGTTTCTAATGGCCGACTATATCGAGCGCTACACCCAGCACCGCAACGGCGCTTATGTGGTGCCGGCAAATTATGATAAAGGCATTTTGCGGATCAACAATCAGCCCGTCTCCTGGGATGAGCTGGGGTGGTAAATTAACGGCACCTATGTGGCTTTTCATTAGTTTACCTGGGGCGACGTTGGTTTTCATTGCCGGGGGTATTGTGTGAGTGTCGTTAATCACAGGAGAAAAAGCGATGAAAAAACTGATCAGCACCCTTACCCTGTGTGCGCTTGCAAGCGCACCCCTGGCAGTCTATGCCGAGCGCGGCGAACGTCCTGACCACGCCCCTCATTCGATTTTGCTGAGCGAGCGGGTAGCGGAAAAGTTAAACCTGAGTGATGAGCAATCTAGCCAAATTAGAGTGTTGCTCGACAATCATACGGCGGTTTATCCGCGCGATCGAGACACTCGCAAGGCGCAGCGTGAAGCAACGGATGCTCTGATTCAGGCACAAAGCTTTGATGAAGCTGCCGCTCGCGAGCTGCTATCGCAAAAGCTCGAGCGTGAACTGGCCGCATTAAAACTGCGCCATGATATCAATCAGGTGTTGAGCGCAGAGCAGCGCGAGCAGTTGCAACAAATGAAGCAGCGGATGAAAAAGCGCTTTGCTAAAAAGCACCGCAAGTCCCGTCGCGATTAACAATGTCAAAAATGGCGCTGCGGCGCCATTTTTTTGCAGCTTGAAAACAGCTCTACTGTTTCTGCTGGTCGGGTTGCAGGGTGAACTTAAGCCCACCTCTCTCGCCTAATGCTACCGTGATGCTAAGATTTTGCGCCTGTGCAGCAGCCTGCACAATGGCCAGGCCCAAACCTATATTGCCTCCGTGGGGGCGCGCGCTGTCGCCGCGAAAAAATGGCTCAAATAATTTGTCTAATTGTTCTTGAGGAACGCCGGGGCCGTCATCCTCTAAGGTTATCTTCCAGTGGCTGTCGACGCTTGTAAGGCAAATATCAATGTGCTCGCCATAGCGGGTGGCATTGGCGAGCAAATTGTCTGTTATGCGCTGAAACAGTCGGGGCTTACCGGCAACCTCGAACGTTCCTGGCCCGTGGTAATTGATATGTTTACCCGGTTGTTGAAAGTGCCAGTCGTCTACGGATGAGCGTATCAGTTGGGCGACGTCCATTGGCTCGCAAGCCTCTTGGCTATCAGAGCCTTCGAGGCGGGCGAGGGTGAGCAGTTGTTCAATTAAGTGTTCGAGCGTATCGCACTCTTTTTCAATACGGTCGGTGTAGGAGTTACTGTTTTGATCGGCCAGTAACCCGGCCGCCAGTTTTAAACGGGTTAGGGGCGAGCGCAGCTCGTGGCTGACATCGGCGAGCAAGCGCTGCTGGTTGTTCATGGCCCGGCTCAGTTTGTCGGCCATTTCGTTAAAGTCCTGGCCCAGTTGCCCCAACTCGCCTTTGCCGGGGGCGACACGGGCATTCAGGTCGCCGTCGCCCAATCGACGGGTGGCCCGGCTGAGTTGGCGAACCGGCCGACTCAGCCAGCGGGCGAGGATCAGCGACAGCACCAAAACCAATAACATTGAGAACAGCAGGCGCCAGTGGGGGGAGTCGTGCAGTATTTGCTTCCACACGGGTACGGGCCTGGGTGGCATTAACCATATGGCGGCGACACTGCCCTCGGCGGTTTCTATATCAAAGGGCCCCAGGGCGACATGGCCGGGACGCAGCTCGAGCGCACTGAGCTGCGTCGTTTCCAGCAGAGGGCGCAGACGCCAGTACAGGCGGCGATCGGGAAAGGGACGTTTATCGTTGGGGTCAAGCAGGATCAGTTCGTTCGTTGCACGGCTACGCTTTAGCCGTTTAATGCTTTCATACTCGCGCTTGTCCAGCATACGCTGCAGATGATTAAACTGCTGCAGCTCCCTTTGGTTAAGGGGGCGCGGTTGCTGGTGATCGTCCAGATAGCGCCCCAGGTAAAAGTTGGCGGTTACCAGAACGCTGAACGCCAGCCAGAACCAGAGAAACAATCGCCCTGCAAAACCCGTAACCAGTGCCGGTAGCTTCACGGGTTAACCAATAGCTGATAGCCACTGCCGCGCACGGTTTTGATGGTTTCGGTGGCGTTGATGTCGGCCATTTTTTTGCGGATGTGAGAAATGTGGATATCGATGTGGCGATCGTATTGCTGCAGGCGTCGTCCAAAAGCTTGTTGGCAAATGGAGTCTTTGTCCACAATTTCCCCCGGCGTTTCGTAAAGAATCGCCAGCACGCGGAACTCGGCGGCGGTTAGCTCCAGGGGTTGGTCGTAAAAGCTGGCTTCCAGGCGTTCGGGCTTAAGCACCAGCGGACCGACATTTTGCTCGGGTGGGTTCAGGCGCCGAAGTATGGCTTGAATGCGTGCCACCAGCTCGCGGTGGGAGAAGGGCTTGGCCACATAGTCATCGGCGCCCAGCTCCAATCCCAGCACCCGGTCAATTTCATCGCCCCGGGCGGTTAACATTAATACCGGCACCTGAGTTTTGGGGCGGAGTTGCCTGAGAACCTCAAAGCCGTTGAGTTCCGGCATCATCACATCCAATAGCACCAAATCGGGCTTGTGAGTGAGGGTTGAATCGAGCCCCGCCTGGCCGTTATGGCTACACATAACCTCGTAGCCGTTTTGCTCAAGGTACTCTTGCAGCAGCTCACACAGGGCCTGATCGTCGTCAATAATATGGATTTGGGTCATGGTTTTATTGTATGAAATCCTTCTCGAAAGGCACGATGGTTTACCTTAGTTTACCTGCTCGGATAATAAAAAAGGGGCCGAAGCCCCTTTGGTTCCGCCTTAGGCGACTTGGTCGTTGGCGGGTTTGTCCATGTGCACATCCATTTGTGGGAAGGGGATGGATATACCATTTTCGTCAAAGGCGAGTTTGATATTCTCGGTCAAATCAAATTTAACACCCCAGTAATCGGCGCTGTTCACCCAGGGGCGGACCACAAAGTTGACGCTGGAGTCGGCCAGTTCGCTCACCGCGATTTGCGGCTCGGGGTCGGGCAGTACACGTTCGTCGGCCTTGACCACACGCTCCATAATCTCTTTGGCCTTTTTAATGTCATCATCGTAGCTAATCCCAAACACCAGGTCGACGCGGCGGGTGGGCAGGGCGGAGTAGTTGGTGATGTTACCCGAGTAGATGGCGCCGTTGGGCACGGTGATTTCGCGGTTGTCGGGGCTGTTTAAAATAGTGGTGAAGATGCCGATGGTTTTCACCACACCGGCGGTGCCGCCTGCTTCAATATAATCGCCCGCGGTGAAAGGGCGAAACACCAGCAGCAAAAAGCCCGAGGCAAAGTTTTGCAGCGAGCCCTGCAGTGCCAAACCAATAGCTAGGCCCGCGGCACCGATCAGAGCAATAAGCGAGGTGGTATCTACGCCCAGCTGATCCAGCGCGGCAATAATGACGACAATCAGCAGCAGTGCATTGGCTATGGCCTGAATAAACTCAACCAGAATATTGTCCAGGTTGGTCCGTTTTAACAGCTTACCGATAATGCCTACTAAAATCTTCACCACAATCTTACCGACAATAAATATCAGCAGCGCAGTGACAATATTAATACCCCAGGGAATCACATGATTCTGGGCAAATTCGTTCATCTCGTCTTGGCTAAAGTCGAACATAATGCATCCCTCATTTGAATGTAGGCGCCGCCCTTTTGAATGCGGCTTAGCGGGTGTGGGTTACCACAGACTTGGAATAGAGATTATTGCGAGTATTCCCGGTGGGCGCAAGGGCACCCACCGAGTGAGAAGCAAAAATTGCGGTAGCAGTAGGATTAGGCAATCTTGCCGGTGGTGCGAACCCGCTTGCTGCCCTTAACGGGTTTGTCTTTTTTCGCGGCGGCCCGTTCTTGCAGGTGCTTGTCGATTACGTTTTTAATCGCAATTAAAAAGCCGGTAATAATAAAAGCGCCCGGCGGCAGGATTGCCACCAAAAAGCCCGGGTAGTTGGCGAACAGCGTCAGCGTCCAGCCCCGGGCTCCTTCGCCAAACAGCAGGTGCATATTGGCAAACAGGGTACCCGAGCCCAGAATTTCGCGAATGCCGCCCAAGGTTACCAGCACCAGCATAAAGCCCAGCCCCATCATTAAGCCGTCCCAGGCGGCGGGCAGCACTGGGTTTTTACTGGCGAAGGCGTCCGCCCGACCCAGAATGGCGCAGTTGGTGACAATCAGCGGAATAAAAATCCCGAGGATGGTGTACAGCTCGTAGGTAAACGCCTGCATTAACAGCTCGATACAGGTAGTGAGCGAGGCGATAATCATCACAAAAGCGGGCAGGCGCACCGCGTCGCTCACGGTTTTGCGAATCAGCGACACGGCGATATTGGAGCACAGCAGCACCAGCATGGTCGCGAGCCCCAGCCCCAGGGCGTTAACCACCGAGCCGGACACGGCCAGCAAAGGGCAAAGCCCCAGCAGTTGTACCAGGGCGGGGTTGTTACTCCAGAGTCCTTTCTGGCTAATTTCCTGCCATTGGCTGTTATCGGCCATTGCTGTCTCCTGCATCGGCTGGAAGTTCAAACAATAGGGTGCGGTGTTCGGCTACCTGTTGCAATACCCGTTTAACTTGTCCGGTAACGGCGCGCGGGGTAATGGTGGCGCCGGTAAACTGATCGAATACGCCGCCGTCTTTTCTCACTTGCCACTGCTCTACCGGCGGCTCGCCTAGGCTTTTGCCGTTAAAGCCAAATATCCAGTCGCTTTTGCTGGTCTCGATTTTATCCCCCAGACCCGGAGTTTCTTTGTGGGCCAGGGCGCGCACACCGGCGACACTGCCGTCGCGGTTGACGCCGACAATCAGGCGAATATCGCCGCTGTAGCCGTCGGGTGCGACGGCGGGAAGGATGACCGCAATCACCTTCCCATCCTTGCGGGCGCGGTGAATCGCTTCGGCGCTATCCAAGCCCAGCGCCGGCAACATGGCTGCGGGGGTGGGCAGGGTATCGGTTAACAAGTCGTTATCCACCCGCGAGGCTGGTACCAGCTCGTAGAGGGCTTTTTCGGCGGCGGCACGCTGGGCATCGGCAATCCGGTCGCGGGTGCTGACGTTGGTAACCGCCAGCACCCCGGCGGTAACCAGGGCGAATAGTCCCAGCAGCAGGCTGTTTTTACTGATCGATTTGCCCAGCATTATTGATCCACCTTGCGGGTTGCCCGCTCACTTTTCTTGTGGCCGTAAGTGCGCGGCAATGTGTAATAGTCGATAAAGGGCGCGGCAAAGTTGAGCAGCAATACAGCGAAGGCGACGCCGTCCGGGTAGTTACCCCAGATACGAATCACGTAAATCAGTACCCCGATAGCGGCGCCGTAAATTAAACGCCCGCGGGTGCTGACCGCCGAGCTAACCGGGTCGGTGACAATAAAAAATGCCCCCAGCATGGTCGCGCCCGAGAATAAATGAAACAGCACCGAGCCGCCGCTCTGCGAGCTGCCGCCGTCGTAAAACAGAGCCGCCATCAGCGACAGGGACGCCAGCATGGCCACGGGCGCGTGCCAGGTAAAGATGCGGCGATACAGCAGATAAAGCCCACCCAGCAGGAAGGCGACATTGGCCCATTCCCAACCGGCGCCGGCAAATTGGCCCGCGCTCAATACCGGGTCTTGCAGGTACAGAGCATCCAGCATCAGGCTGGAATTTTGTTTAACCGTATCCAGTGGCGTGGCAGCGGTATAGCCATCGATGGGACTGCCCAGCCAGATCTGTTTGAGCGCTTCGACAATACCCGGCGTCTGGCCGCCGATATCCTGGGGCGCGGCCCACTGGCTCATCTGCAGTGGGAAGGAAATCAGCAGCACCACATAGGCGACCATGGCAGGGTTAAATGGGTTAAAACCCATGCCGCCGTAGAGCTGCTTGGCGAGAATAATCGCCACCGCACTGCCCAGCACCACTAGCCACCAGGGGCAGTAGGGAGGCAAAGCGAGGCCTAACAAAACACCAGTTACCAGGGCGCTGCAATCGCGCAGGTAAAACCATACCGGCCGACCGCGCAATTTCATCACCGCCGCTTCAAAACCCATGGCGGCGATACTGGCCAGTAGTACATTGTGCAGAGTGCCCAAACCAAAAAAGTAGGTGAGTACCACAAGGCCCGGCAGGGTGGCAAAAACCACATTACGCATCACCGCGCCGGTGCCAAGGGCCCGGTGGGTATGGGGTGAGGTGATGCGTTTCAGTGCCATAGGGTTTTGCCTACTCGTGCTCTGCCAGCTGCTCGCGGGTAGCGGCCAGCTTATCTTCCAGTTTAGTGACGGCGCTTCTAAAGGCGTCGACATTGTCGTCGTTTTCTTGCTCGGCTTTGGCGAGCTTGGCGCGAGATTTCTCCAGGCGTGCCTCCAGGGAGTCGACCTGGTTGCGTAGCTTATCCGACGCGCTCATGGTGGCCATGGCCGCCGCTTTGGCCTTAGCTTTTTCAATGGCCAGGCTGGCGGCGTCCGAGGTGGCTGGATCTTGCGGCGTCTCTTCGGCCACGGTGGAGGGTTTAACCTCGTCCAACTCTTGCTGAGTGCTGGCGATTTTCTCTTTCAGCTTGTCCACGCCCTGTTGCAGTGCCTCGGCTTTGTCCGAGCCCTCTGCCTTGGCATCGGCCGCTTTTTGCTCGGCTTTTTCTAAGCGTTTGTATAAAGACTCCAAAGTGCTGCGAAGCTTTTCCTCGGGGGACATGCTCATTTTGGCCTTGGCCCGCTCGATGGCCGCCTGGGCCGCATCGGGGGTGGACGAGGTCTTGTCCTCTTTGCTCGCCGAGCTTTTCGCCGGGGCCAGCTCGGCCAGCTCTTTTTCGGCGCTGGCGATCTTTTCTTTCAGCTTGGCCACGCCCTGTTTTAAGGCATCCACCATGTCCGGTTTGTCGGCTTCGGCGTCTGCGGCTTTTTGCTCGGCTTTTTCCAGGCGTTTTTGCAGCGACTCGATAGACGCGCGCAGCTTTTCCTCGGGCGCCATGGTCTGCTTGGCCTTGGCTCGCTCAATGGCGGCGGCCACCGGGTCATCCGACGCGGGTTTGTTCTCCGAAGTTTTGGCGATATTGCTGGCTTTAAACTCGTTCAGCTTTTTCTGCGCCTCGCTCACTTTCAGCTCGGCCTGTTTAATGCTGGCGGCCTGCTTTTCGCGCTGCTCGTCCGTGGCGTCATCGGTCAGCGGCTGCTCGGCTTTTTTCAGGCGCTCTTGGGCCGAGGCGAGCAAACGCTCCAGCTTAGCCAGTTGTTTGTCCGCGTCTTCGGCCGGTGCGGGTTTGGCATCGGCCGGGGCCGCCGCCTTTTGCTCGGCCAGTTTTTTCTTCGCCTCTTCGGCGGCCTTTTTGCGCGCTAAGCGCTTGGCTTCTTTTTCCGCCTCTTCTTTGGCGATACGTTCCTGGCGGAATTCAAAGCGCCGCCGCGAGCGGTCCGACTTTTCTTTGTCGATGCGGTGCTGGCGAATTTCGCCCTTGGCAGCGCGATAGTACTGCACCAGCGGAATATGGCTGGGGCAAACGTACGAGCAGGCGCCGCATTCAATGCAGTCGAACAGATTGTGGGTTTCCAGCTTTTCCAGGTCTTCGGCCTGGGCATACCAAAACAGCTGCTGGGGCAGTAGCTCGGCCGGGCAGGCCTCGGCGCACATGCCGCAGCGAATGCAGGCCATGGCCGGCTCGGGCGGCGGCAGCTCTTTTTTACTGGGCGCCAGTAAACAGTTGGTGGTTTTGACCACGGGCACACTGGTATCGGGTAGGGCAAAGCCCATCATGGGGCCGCCCATCACCAGGCGCGAGGCTTTTTTCTCGTTAAAGCCGTGCTTGTCCAGTACATAGTGCACCGGGGTACCCAGTAACACTTCAATATTGCGCTGCTGTTCCAGGGCCTCGCCGACCACCGTGGTAATGCGCTTGACCAGCGGCTCGCCATAGCGCAGGGCGCGGTAAACGGCGGCGGTGGTGCCCACATTCTGGCAGACCACGCCAATGGTGGCGGGAATCTGGCCCGAGGGCACTTCGCGGCCGGTCAGAATTTGAATCAGTTGCTTTTCGCCGCCGGACGGGTATTTGGTGGGGAAGCTCACCACCAGAATGTTTGTACCCTCGGCCGCTTTGCGCACGCGCTCAATGGCCTCGGGTTTGTTGTCCTCGATGCCGATGATAACCCGCTCGGGGTCGTGCAGCAGGCGCGCCAGAATTTGCGTGCCCGCGACGATCTCGTCGGCGCGCTCGCGCATTAGCATATCGTCGGCGGTAATGTAGGGCTCGCACTCGGTGCCGTTGATAATCAGTGTATCAATGGTGTGGTTGGAGCGCGGGTTCAGCTTAACCGCCGCCGGAAAGCCCGCGCCGCCAAGGCCGGCAATACCACAGTCGCGGATGCGTTTAACCACGTCATCATGATCGCGCTGGGTATAGTCTTCCCAAGGCTCAAGCGCCACCCATTCGTCTTTGCCGTCGGTGTCGATAATCACGCAGGTATCGCGCATACCCGAGGGGTGGGGCACCACATGCTCGACAATGGCCGCGACGGTGCCCGAGGTGGAGGCGTGAACATTGGCGCTGAACACGCCGTCGGCCTCGGCCACGACTTCGCCGCCCAGCACTTTTTGTCCGACCTCGACAATGGGTTTGGCGGGGGCGCCAATATGCTGGCTGACAGGCAGAATCAGCTGGGGCGGAATTTCTATCTGCCCCAGTGGCTCGACCATGGATTGGTGTTTGTTTTCCGGCGGATGCACGCCGCCCGGGATATCCCAGACTTTAATCAACTCCATCAGGCTGCTTCACCGCTTTGTTGGCTCTGGCCGCGACCACGGTCGGTGGCAATTAAATTGGCGGCCTGCTCGTGGCTGGCGGCGGGCAATTCCCACTTCCAGTCTTTAATGGTGGTGGATACCGGAATCATATCAATGCAGTCCACCGGGCAGGGTTCTACACACAGATCGCAACCGGTGCACTCGTCGGCAATCACTGTGTGCATCTGCTTGGCCGCGCCCAGAATGGCGTCCATGGGGCAGGCCTGAATGCACTTGGTGCAGCCGATGCACTCGTCTTCGCGAATAAACGCCACCGTGGGTACATCGGCTTCTTCGCCGTGTTCTTCGTCCAGAGTGGGCGCTTCCACGTCCAGCAAATCGGCCAGCTCGTTAATGGTGGTCTGGCCGCCCGGGGGGCACTTATTGATGGCGTCGCCGTTGGCAATGGCCTGGGCGTAGGGGCGGCACCCTGGGTAGCCACACTGACCGCATTGGGTTTGCGGCAGCAAGTTGTCGATCTGCTCGACAATAGGGTCCCCCTCCACTTTAAAGCGGACGGCGGCGAAACCCAGTAGCGCACCGAACAATAGCGCGAGCCCAATCAGGGCAATCAGCGCGGCGGCAATGGGATGTTGTGCAATGGTTTCCAACATAATCCTGCCCGTTTAAACCAGTCCGCCAAAGCCCATAAAGGCTAACGACATAAGACCGGCGGTAATCATACCGATGGCGGCCCCTTTAAACGGCGTGGGCACATCGGCCACCGCCAAGCGCTCGCGCATGGCGGAAAATAAAATAAGTACCAGCGAAAAACCCAGTGCGGCGCCAAAACCAAACAGGGTCGATTCGACAAAGTTGTGGGCCTTTTGGGTATTTTGCAGCGCCACGCCCAATACCGCGCAGTTGGTGGTAATCAGCGGCAAAAAGACCCCCAGCACTCGGTATAACAAGGGACTGGTTTTTTCGATAAACATTTTTGCCAGTTGCACCACCACCGCGATCACCAGAATAAAACTGATGGTGCGCATATATTCCAGCCCCAAAGGCTGTAGCACCCAGGTGGCGACCAGATAGCTGCAAATAGAGGCCAGAGTCAGCACAAACGTGGTTGCACTGGCCATGCCAATAGCGGTTTCCAACTTGTTGGATACGCCCATAAAGGGGCACAGGCCCAGAAACTGAACCAGAACAAAGTTGTTCACCAGAATTGTGCTGAGCAAGATAACCGCTAAATCGGTCATGCTGTTCACCTCGAGTGGGCCGGTTTGAGCGGCCATAGCGCTAAGGGCGCATTATCATGGATGCACCCGCACGGGTTCAATATAAAAACGAGTCTCAATTAGGTTGATTGGGTATATGCTTATGAACGTCCGACGTCCGACGTCCGACGTCCGACGTCCGACGTCGGACGCGCGCAAGCGCTACATAACCCTCTGCCCCGGTTGTGAACCGCTGTCGGGTTCGAGCAGGTAAATCTCGGAGCCACCGGGGCCCGCGGCCAGTACCATGCCTTCGGACAGGCCGAACTTCATTTTACGCGGTTTCAGGTTGGCCACCATAACCGTTAGACGGCCTTCCAGGTCTTCGGGTTTGTAGGCAGACTTAATGCCCGAAAATACATTGCGGGTTTCGCCGCCTAAATCCAGAGTCAATTGCAGCAGCTTGTCGGCGCCCTCTACATGGGCGGCCTTGGCGATGCGGGCAACCCGCAGGTCGACCTTGGCAAAGTCGCCAAATTCAATTTCGTCGCAAATCGGCTCGTCCGCCAGCGGCCCGGTGGCCTTGGGGGTGGCTTCTTCTTTGCTGGCCTCAATCATGGCGTCTACCTTGTCTTTTTCAATGCGCTGCAAGAGCGGCTTAAATTTGTTGATGGCGCCACCGCGATAGGCGAGCGGCTCGGCCCAGCTTAAGGTTTCGCCCAAAAAGTCCTGTGCGCGCTCGGCCAGCAGTGGGGTAACCGGCTTTAAGAAGGTCATAATGGCGCGGAACATATTAATGCCCTGGCTGCACACATCGATCACTTCCTGCTTGCGGCCCTCTTCTTTGGCCATTTTCCAGGGCTCGGCCGCCGCAATATATTCGTTGGCGGCATCGGCCAGGGCCATGATTTCGCGCATGGCTTTGCCAAAGTTGCGCTGCTCATAGTGCTCGGCGATGGCGGGCTCGGCACTGGTGAATTTCTGCCATAGCTCGGCATCGGCCGGTTCGGCGCTCATTTCGCCGCCGGCTTTGGCGATAAATTTGGCGGTGCGGCTGGCAATGTTGACCACCTTGCCTACCAAGTCAGAGTTTACTCGGGCGATAAAATCGTCCAGGTTTAAGTCCAGATCATCCACGGCGTTGGTCAGCTTGGCGGCAAAGTAATAGCGCAAATACTCCGGGTCTAAGTGGGCCAGATAGGTTTGGCCATTAATAAAGGTGCCGCGGGATTTAGACATTTTTTTGCCGTTCACCGTGACAAAGCCGTGCACATTCACCTTGGTGGGCGTGCGCAGTTCGGCCGAGTGCAGCATGGCGGGCCAGAACAGGGCGTGGAAATTGACAATGTCTTTGCCGATAAAGTGATGCACCTCGGCGGTGGAGTCCGGGCTCCAGTACTCCTGCCAGTCGATGCCGTTCTGATCGGCGTAGTTTTTCAAGCTGGCGATATAGCCGATAGGGGCGTCCAGCCAGACATAAAAGTATTTGCCCGGTGCCCCCGGAATTTCAAAGCCAAAGTAGGGTGCATCGCGAGAGATGTCCCACTCTTGCAGGTCGGCGTCCAGCCACTCGGCAACCTTGTTGGCGACTTCATCTTGCAAGTGGCCGGCGCGGGTCCACTGCTTTAAAAAGTCGGCGAATTCCGGCAGTTTAAAGAAATAGTGTTCGGATTCTTTGGGCACTGGCGTCGCGCCGGTCAATACCGAAACCGGGTTGATCAGCTCCATGGGGCTGTAGGTGGCGCCACAGGCTTCGCAGTTATCGCCGTACTGATCGTCGGTTTTGCACTTGGGGCAGGCGCCTTTAATGTAGCGGTCCGCCAGAAACAGCTCTTTTTCCGGGTCAAACGCCTGGGTAATGGAGCGCTTGGCAATATGGCCATTGGCGTCCAAGCGCTGATAGATCATCTCGGCCAGCTCGCGGTTTTCCGGCGAGTGGGTGGTGTAGTAATTGTCGTGGCCGATCAGGAACCCCTCGGATACTGCTTTGTGCGCTGCGTGCATATTGTCAATATGCTGCTCGGGGCTGATGCCCTGTTCCTCGGCCTTAAGAGTAATAGCCGTGCCGTGGGCGTCGTCGGCGCAAAAGTAGTGACACTCGTGGCCGCGCAGCTTCTGAAAGCGCACCCAGATATCCGTCTGGATCTGTTCCATCAAATGGCCCAAATGCAATTCACCATTGGCGTAGGGAAGGGCACTGGTTACCATGATTTTACGGCGAGTGGTCATAGCTTTCCTGTCGGTTGCGGCGCCTTGTGAGCGCAATGTTAGTTACGGCCCGGTGGGGCGGGTAAAAAATGGTGCGGTACTATAGCATTTTTTGCGTGGAATTTGGATGGCTATCAACCGCTTAGACACTGTCGATGCGTGGCCCTACCTTGCAATTTGTCGGTTTGCCCCCATCTCGGCCAGACACCTCGCACACATTTTCGCTAATGAAGGATACCTGTATGTCCAGCGCCGACTTGCAGGCGGTTAACGCCGCCCTCGATGCCGTCATTGACCCCAATCTGGAGCAAACTCTGGCCGAGCTAGACGTGCCCCGCGAGGTTAGGCTGGAAGGAGCGCGCGCGCTGGTCGAGTTGACTCTGGGCTACCCCGCCGGTCGCGACGATACCCTGGCGAAACGTATTCGCGACAGCTTGTTGGTCGTCGAAGGTATAAACGAAGTTGATGTCGATCTGGGCTGGCAGATTGTCGCTCACCCCGCGGCCAATAGCGCGATGGCCGTGCCCGGGGTGAAAAATATTATCGCCGTGGCCTCGGGCAAAGGCGGTGTGGGTAAGTCCACCACCGCCGCCAATATTGCCCTGGCGTTATCCGCCGAGGGCGCGCGCGTCGGGGTTCTGGATGCCGATATCTATGGCCCCAGCCAGCCGCAAATGCTGGGGGTGGGCCAGCAGCGCCCGCAGATTGTGGGCGAGGGCAAAGCCCAGCAAATGATTCCCATCGAGGCCCACGGCCTGCAGACCATTTCTATGGGCTATCTGGTCACTGAGCAAACCCCCATGGTATGGCGCGGACCTATGGTCAGTGGTGCGCTAAAGCAGCTTTTGACCCAAACCCGCTGGGACGATGTGGATTATCTGATTATCGATATGCCACCCGGTACCGGGGATATCGCCCTGACCCTATCGCAAAGCGTACCCGTGACCGGTGCGGTAGTGGTGACCACGCCTCAGGATATCGCCCTGCTGGATGCGCAAAAAGGCATTGAAATGTTTCGCAAGGTGAACGTGCCGGTGCTGGGTGTGGTGGAAAATATGGCCATTCACGTGTGCAGCGAGTGCGGTCACAAGGAGCATATATTCGGCGAGGGAGGTGGCAACCGGATTGCCGAGGAATATGACTCTGCCTTGCTGGGGGCTTTGCCGCTGGCAATGAGTATTCGCAAGCAGGCCGACGGCGGTGAGCCCAGCGTCGTGGCCTGCCCCGACAGTGCGGAAAGCGGCGAGTACTTTGCCATCGCCCGCCGTTTGGCGGCGCGTTTGTGGCAGGCCAATAACCAGGCCGAACCGGTCACCGTGTTTGAGGTGGATTAGGCCGGTACGGGGTTGCGGTGGCGTCGTTTGTGCGACTGTTTAAACACTCCTTCTGGTACTTTGTCA
This sequence comes from Gilvimarinus xylanilyticus, assembly GCF_024195295.1. GTDB lineage: Bacteria > Pseudomonadota > Gammaproteobacteria > Pseudomonadales > Cellvibrionaceae > Gilvimarinus > Gilvimarinus xylanilyticus. The sequence goes on from NZ_JAMFTH010000001.1 coordinate 265,687, forward strand.
CAAAAAATAAATCCCATATTGTTTGAAAATATCACCTGTGGTTGGATGCTCCCGTGATCGGCGCGGGCTGGTGTCGGGCTGAGTTAAGGCCTGTAGCTAATGACTGCGTTTGACAACGTTGTCTAATGCAGTGCTGTCGATTGCCAATAACCAACCAAAAACCAGAGGATGAAGAGGATGAATATTCAGCGGTTAACGACCCACTCATTGAAGGCGGCATTGCTGGGCTGCGTGACAGTAGCCAGCGTGGCGACCACCCACACAGTCAGTGCCCACGGCACCGTCACCTCACCGGCCAGCCGTATCTGGAACTGTAAAGAAGAGGGGCCCGAAACTCTCAGCTCTGACGCCTGTATTGCCGCCCGCGCCGAAAGCGGATCGCAGCAGTTTTACGACTGGAACGGCATTCGTCAGGGGGCCGCAGGAGGTAACCATACCTCGGTTGTGCCCGACGGCCAGCTCTGCTCGGGTGGCGACCCCAACACCTTTGGCGGTATGGATTTGGCCCGTAACGATTGGAAGGCGACGCCGGTGAGCGGCAGCCAGACCTTTAACTGGTATAACTCAGCGGCGCACGCGACCGAGTATTATCGCTACTACATCACCAAGCCTGGTTACGATCCTTTGCAGCCGTTGGGCTGGGACGATTTGGAGCTTCTGAAAGAGACTCCACCCGAGGCGGCCGAGTTTTACCCCTCGCACACGGTTAGCTTGCCCCAGCGTTCCGGGCGTCATGTGGTCTATGCCGTGTGGCAGCGCTCCGATAGCCCCGAGGCCTTTTACGCCTGTGTGGATGTAGTCTTTAACGGCGATGGAGGCGGTTACAGTAGCTCATCGTCCAGTAGCAGCTCGGTAGCTTCATCGCAAAGCTCCAGTAGTTCGTCCAGTGAGGAACCGTCCAGCAGCTCCAGTTCGGCGGTATCCAGCGATGCCAGCAGCAGTTCTAGCAGTAGCACTGGCGGTGGTGAAAACACCTGTATTGGGGTGCCCAACTGGAACAGTGGCACGGTCTACGATAACGGAGACCAGGTGCGCTACAACAACAATCGCTACGAAGCCAAATGGTGGACGCAGGGCGATGTGCCTGCCGACAGCACCGATAGCTGGGAAGCCTGGATTGATCAGGGTAATTGTGCCGGCAGTTAAGCGGCGCGAGATTATCTGAGATGTCGCCCCCGCCAGCCGAGCTGGCGGGGTTTTTGGGTTTTCAGTGAGGCGAAAAAAGCGCTATGATGCGCCCCCTGTAATCAGCCTAGGGGAAAGACGATGAGTATTAAGTCCGACAAGTGGATGCGCCGCATGGTGGAAGAGCAGGGCATGATCGAGCCCTTCGAGCCAGGTCAGGTGCGCTATGATGCCCAGGATCAGCGCATTGTCTCCTACGGCACCTCTAGCTACGGTTATGACGTGCGTTGCGCTGATGAGTTTAAAATATTCACCAATGTCTTTTCGTCGGTAGTCGATCCGAAAAACTTCGATGAAAACAGCTTTGTGGATGTCAAAAGCGATGTCTGCGTGATTCCCCCCAACTCGTTTGCCCTGGCCCGTACTGTCGAATATTTTCGTATTCCCCGCTCGGTGCTGACCGTCTGCCTGGGTAAGTCCACCTACGCGCGCTGCGGGATTATCGTGAATGTGACCCCGCTCGAACCCGAGTGGGAGGGGCATGTCACCCTGGAGTTTTCCAATACCACACCTCTGCCCGCCAAGATTTACGCCAATGAAGGCATCGCGCAAATGCTGTTTTTCGAGTCCGACGAGGTGTGCGAAACCAGCTATAAAGATCGCGGTGGTAAGTATCAGGGCCAGCGCGGGGTGACTCTGCCCAAGACCTGATCTTTATTTCGATGTTCTACAAACCGCACTCCAGGTGCGGTTTTTTTATGCCCGAAATCTTGTCGTTCTGATGCTGGGTGCTATTTTGAGTTCCAGGGTTAATAATTCTTTGTCGATGATAATGTTCGGTTGAGTGTGGGTCTGAGTCGACCAACCCAGAGAACAAGTTCCTTTCGATTGCGTTATGGTTTCAATTTCTTAGCGGTCTGGCTAAGAATAAAACTCCACTTTCTATTTTTTTAATCGGTATTCAATCTTCGATCTCCCTAACAATTTACATTTGTTTGCAACTAATCCTGATGGCGATAGTCTCAAGCGTAACAATAAGAGCTGCCAGTCGGCCGATAATGTTATTGGGGAGTAAATCTATCAAGGAGTTGGAATGCAAATCGTGAAAAAACCTTTCGCACTTATCGCGTTTGTATCTTTACCTGCTTTTGCCGAACCTTATCAGTGGGAAGTTAAAGGAAATTATCAGAGCGATGATTACGATTCTGAGCGGGTGGGTGATAGTGAACGATATAAACTGTGGGGCGCTTACTATTGGGATCCTGTGACAACCGATAGAGGCCCGTTAGCCGAGGCGGCGTTTTTGTCGCGCGCGAGCAATTTTACTCTCGAGCTAGAGCGTGAAGAGTATCAATCGGATCACCGTTTTGATTACCGGTGTGTCGATGGCACTGATTGTCGCGCTACCCATTATGGCCGTTCCGCCGATAACAACCGGGCTACGTTGGGGTTTGAATATTATAGGCCTCATTCGTGGTTGTACTTGGCCGGTAGTTACCAGTACCTGGAGCGAAAGCAAGATTCCTGGGCGAATGTTGAAGGGCAAGATGTTCACTACGACTATACCAGTGATCACGATTATTGGTCGGCATCGGTAGGTATTACTCCCTTAGACGGCTGGTTGCTGGCAACCCAGTTTGGCGAGGGCGGTGATGGCGAGCTGTTTGAAGGTGACTTTAATGTTAGCAGTAAGTATGTGTGGCAGTTGGGTGGTGGACGAGCACTCAATGTGGAGGGAGCTTACTTTGTGGATAACAGCTACAACGATTGGCGTCTGGGTGCGGACTATTATTTCAACAAAACATTAAGCCTGGGCGCAAGCATTGGCGATGATAAAACCTCTGAAATTCGGTTGAAGAAATATCTGACCGATTCGATTTCCCTGGAGGCTTCTTATTGGGATTATGATGGCGGTTACAGTTATCGGTACGGGGTAGGCGATAATCCGGGGGATGGTTTTTCAGTGGGAATGAGCGTGCGCTTTTAATGTCAAGGGCCGGTAATCCGGCCCTTTCTTTTTGCCCCTAGGTTTTACTGATACGGGCGAACTCGGAAAAGTATGTCGGGAAAGTTTTCGATGTGCACTTGGGATCGTTGATAATAATATCTGCGTCACCAAAGCTTGCCAGGGAAAAGCACATCGCCATGCGGTGGTCGTTGTAGGTGTCGATGGCTGCAGAGGTTATTTTTTCCGGTGGTTCAATATGAATATAATCTTCACCTTCTTCAACCACAGCGCCCACTTTGCGCAGTTCGGTGGCCATCGCGGATAGGCGATCGGTTTCTTTGACCCGCCAGTTATAAATGTTTCGGATACGGGTTGGCCCTTTGGCGAATAAGGCGGTAGTGGCAATGGTCATGGCGGCATCGGGGATATGATTTAAATCCACATCCACACCGTTAAGTTCGCCCGTGCCTTCCACTTCAATCCACATGTCCGAGTAAGTGACTTTGGCGCCCATCTGTTCCAGCACATCGGCAAACTTGGCGTCGCCCTGAATGCTGGCGCTGCCGGTGCCGTGCACTTTTACCGGCCCTTTACCGATGGCCGCTGCCGCTAAAAAGTAAGAGGCCGATGAGGCGTCGCCCTCGACCATAATGCGGCCGGGCGATTGATAGGTTTGTCCGCCGCTAATGGCAAACGACTGATAGTTGTTGTTGGTGACGGTTACGCCAAATTTGGCCATGGTGTCCAGGGTGATGTCAATATAGGGTTTGGAGACCAGTTCTCCGTCCACACGAATCAGAGTGTCGCCGGCAAATAGCGGCGCTACCATGAGCAGCGCGGTTAGGTATTGGCTGGAAATATTGCCCTTAATCGACACTTCGCCTCCAGCCAAAGGTTGGCCGTTTATCTCCAGCGGTGGGAAGCCCTGGTCTTTTAGATAAGCCACTTCGGCGCCCAGAGGACGCAGGGCATCAATCAAATCACCGATAGGGCGCTCGTACATGCGCGGCTCACCGGTGACGGTAAATTGCCCCTCGCTTATGGCCAGCGCCGCCGTAAGGGGGCGCACAGCAGTGCCAGCATTGCCCAAAAACAGAGTTTGCGGCTCGCTGACGTTAAAGGCGCCGCCCAGGCCCTTAAGAATGCAGGTGCGGTTATCGTCGGCCAGCTGATACTCGACTCCTAATTGCTTAAGGGCGGTCAGCATATGGCGTACGTCGTCACTGTCGAGCAGGTTGGTAATGGTGGTCTCACCCTCGGCCAGCGCCGCTAACAGCAAAATACGGTTTGACAGGCTTTTTGAGCCGGGCAGGGTAACTTCGCCTTGAACGGTGCTAATAGGCTTAAGGGTTAGGGTTTCCATGTGGTTTGCTCGCAAGGTGAAAAAGCGGGCATTTTACCTAAAGCGGGCGCGCGGTGCTATGGCAGCTATCGCGTCGGACGTCTGATGCTGGACGCCCGACGACAATCCCACTATTCGAAATCGTAGCGAAGGGGAAGTTTAGCGCGTATCTGATCCAGTACTTCCATAATGGCCACCGACTCGGCGAGCGGGATGATCGGGCTCTCGCTCAGACCGGCGCGCAGGCAGCGGGCCGCTTCTTCTACCTGGTGGATAAAACCGTTTTCGGCATTTTCCGCCCCGAAGGTGCCGGTATCTGTGTACTCGCGCCCTTCAATCTGACGTAGCGTGTACTCCCCCTGGCCCTGAAAGTTCTCGTAGGTAATGGTCCCGGCGTCGCCGTACAGGGTCATGCTCTGCCCCAACATCAGGTTAAAGCTGGTGTTAATCGTGGCCAATAGGGGGCCGGGAAAACGCAGCTGAATACTGGTGATTTCATCCACGCCGGTATCGCTGAACACACATTGTGCCCCTGTGACTTGGGGGTGTTGTCCCAGTACCGAACACAGCATGCTGACCGGATAAATACCCATGTCCAGTGTCACGCCACCGGCCACCGCCGGGTCAAACAGCCGGCCGCGATAGCAGTCGGGGGCGATGCCGCCGAAGGTGACATGTGCGGCTTTGACCTTACCGATGGCGCCCTCGCTGATCTGCTCTTTAAGAGACTGCATGCTGGGTAAAAAGCGGGTCCAGATCGCCTCCATTACAAAGCAGCCTTTCTCTCGCGCTTTATCGGCAATGGCTTGTGCCTGGCGGGCATTGACCGTAAAGGGCTTTTCAATCACCAGATTTTTACCGTAATCCAGCGCCAGCAGGGCATTGTCGACGTGAAAGTTGTGGGTGGTGGCAATGTACACCACATCGATGTCGCCCCGCGCCAGCAGAGTTTCGTAGCTTTCGGGGGCAATATCGTATTCGGTGGCAAAACTCTCGGCCTTGGCCTGGGTGCGCGAAGCAACCGCCAGCAGTTGGTTAGCGGCGGCTTGGTTAATCGCGTCGGCCATTTTGTGGGCAATAACTCCGGCGCCCAGAATGCCCCAGCGGATGTTTGTATCTGACACTGTGTGCTCTCCTGTGTTTTGGGCGAGTTTGCGGTAAGACCTAATCTGCGGTCAAATAAGGATAGAACTTCTTATCAATTATTTACGGGTGTTATGAGCAAAATTACGCAGTTGGACTCCAAAGAGGTCTATAAAAATTACTGGATGCGGGTGCGCGAGGACAAAATTCGCCGCCCCAGCGGTGCCGAGGGTATTTACGGTGTGGTGGAAAAGCCCGACTTTGCGGTGATCGCCGCGATTGAAAATGGCTTTATTTACCTGGTACAGCAGTACCGCTATACCGTGGGTGGGCGCTTTTGGGAAATGCCTCAGGGCGCCTGGGAGCAAAACCCGGACGCCGCCCCGGAAGACCTGGCCGCCGGTGAGCTGAAAGAGGAAACCGGGTTGGTGGCCGGTAAAATGACCCAGCTGGCCTATCAGTATTTAGCCTACGGTTTTTGCAATCAGGGCTATCATATTTATATCGCCCAAGAGTTAAGCCAGCGCGCCCGCGAGCTGGATGCCGAGGAGGAGGATCTGGTCGTTAAACCCTTTGCCTTGGACGAGGTTGAGCGGATGATTGACTCGGGCGAAATTCGCGATGCAACGACCGTTAATGTGTGGGGCTGGCTGCATAGAAAAGGGTATTTATCAACGTAACCGATAGGCTAAAGTGAGGTGACAGGTGGCCATTAATGCGGTGTTTCTTGATTTGTCAGGCGTGCTTTACGAGGGTGACAAGATCATTGCGGGCGCCGTTGATGTGGTGCAAACGGTTCGCCGGCGCTCGCTGCCGGTGCGCTTTGTCACCAATACAGCCACCAAATCTCGCGAGCAAATTCTAAACAAGCTGGCAGAGTTAGGAATAGACGTGCCGCCCCACGAACTGTTCACCGCGCCGGATGCTGCGCTTGCCTACCTTCAACAAAACGATTTAACCCCTTACGCGCTGGTGCACGATTCGATTGCCCCTATGTTTGCCGATGGCGATAGTGAGCCTGACTGCGTTGTTTTGGGCGATGCGCGAGCGCGGCTGAACTACGCCTCGTTAAATCGTGCGTTTCAACTATTGATGCAGGGCAAACCATTGATCGGTATTGGTGATAATCGCTATTTCAGCGATGGTGAGCAACTGCTGCTTGATGCCGGTCCTTTTATTCACGCCCTTGGCTACGCCGCTGATACCGAGCCGGTCATTATGGGTAAGCCAAACAAAGCGTTTTTTCGCGAGGTTCTGGCGACGGTCGATGTGCCGGCCGCTGAGTGTTTGATGGTGGGTGACGACATTTACGGGGATATTGAGGGGGCCCTGAATGCGGGTTTGCAGGCACTTCTAGTTCGCACGGGTAAATACCAGCCTGGCGATGAAAGCCGCCTGTCATTCCCGGTCCATGCGGTCGATAGCATTGTGGATGTAGTTTCTGTTTTATAAACTGGTGCTTTTGTGAGTACCACCCCATGCGCATTGCACTGGTAGGCTTGGGCGATATCGCTCAAAAAGCGTATCTCCCCTTGGTTAGTCGTCATTTGTCCATTGAGCCGGTATTGTGTACTCGCAATGCTGAACGATTGGCGAGTCTTTCCCGTCAATATCGGATATCCGAAACCTACAGCGATTACTCCGCCTTGCTGGCCTCGCGCCCTCGGGCGGTTATGCTGCACTCGAGCACCGATGCTCATTTTTCGCAGGCTCGGCAAGCACTGGAGCAGGGTATTGCGGTTTTTGTCGATAAACCATTAAGTTACCATTTGTCACAAACTGAGCATTTGATTGAGCTGTCCTTAGCGCGCAATGTGCCGTTGTTTTGTGGTTTTAATCGTCGTTATGCCCCTTTGTACCAATCGGCTCTGGAACACACACCTGTCAGTGTCTTGTATCAAAAAAACCGCTTTAATCAGGCTGCTCAGGCGCGGGCGTTTATTTACGATGATTTTATCCACGTACTGGATTTTGTCCGCTTTGTGGGCGGTATGCCCCATGGTGAACCGGCGGTTATGGCGCAGTGGGCCGGGGTAAAACTCGGCAGTGTGCAGGTCAGTTGGGCCAGCTCTACGGGTATGTTTACGGCCGCCATGAACCGCTTGTGTGGGCAAACTTTTGAGCGGTTGGATTACAGCGCACATAATCGTAGCTGGCATGTAGAAAATCTGCGTGGCGGTATGGAATGCCAAGGGGGACAGTCTAACGCGACAGGCTTTGGCGACTGGCAGGATACGTTATACAAGCGCGGTTTTCCCTGCATGCTTGAGGCCTTTTTACAGCAGATACAGCAAGGGGGTGCGAACAAGGATTATTTACAGGGCGTGCTCGACTCCCATAGGCTATGTGAAACTCTACTGCATCGCTTGGGAGATACTGGGAATTAATCTAAATGTAGTATTCGTCCGTAATCTATCACCGATATCGCACGTATCATCACCTGTCTAGCGCACGCCGATTCATTAACTCGCGCCGCAGTGGCTGCATTGGCAGGCTTAAGGCTTGTTTCTAAACTATAGTAATAATCGAGATACCCCTTACCCGCGCACTCGATGCGCAAGGGGTTCGTATCATATTCAAAATCACAAGGATCAGAATGAAATCTGTAAACCTAACTTGTTTATGCGCTCTGATCGCACTCAGCACCCCTGGCGCTGTGTTGGCCGAAACCGATCTGTCAGCCGGTATTTGGGGGACCTACCAATATTTGCCGGATAGCGAAGCCAATACGAATAGTGGTGGCGAGTTTACCGGCGAAGCGTTAATTCTTTATTTGGATGGCAAGGCCGATGACGATGCCAACTGGCTTTATTCGGCTGAGTTCCGCGCGGGGCCCGGTAGTTTTACCGATCCGGATAACAACTCGACCGGCGATGAGTTTACCCTGCACAAGGCCTGGGCGGGGTGGCGTTTGGGAGAGCAACATACGGTGAAAGTGGGTAAATCCCAAGTGCCGTTTGGTTGGAAGACTGTCAACTTCTGGCCCGGGGATATCCTCTTAGCCGGGTACGGCGATCAGATGGATGTGGGGCTTAAGCTTAGCGGTGAGCGCGAGCGGTTCAACTACGATCTTGCCTATTACCACGCCGATGATTGGGGCAGCACCAGTACCGACACTGTGGATGACAATGGTCACTGGGGCAGTTCGACCACCTTTCGCAAGGTTAAAACTTTTGTCGGCAACGGCAAGTGGGAATTTGCCGAGGGGCACGGCCTGGGCGTATCCCTGCAAACCGGTAAATTGCAGGACTTGAGTGGTGACCCCGACAGACCGGTGACCGGCTCACACGAAGCGGCCGTGCTCTACTACGAGGGCACAGTGGGCAATTTCTTCTCCAAGGCCTCCTATATTACCCAGTCGCGCGAGCTACCCACCGCTTACGCCAGTGGTGCACAACTGCCTGGGGAGATTGAGAACCAGCGTCTGGCCCTGGAGCTTGGCTACAATATGGGACCCTGGGCGTTTTATTTGGATGCCTCGGCCGCCGAGCCGGATACTCAGGGCAGCAGCGTCGATACGGTGACGGCCTTTGCGCCCGGTGCCCGCTACAACTACGGACCCGGCTGGGTCTATTTCGAATATCTGACCCAAGATGGCTATGTGGACCGCAATGGCCAAGTAGGAGAGGGTGATTTCGACGCGCTTTATATTTCTTTGGATTTTTACCTATAACCGGGAGACGGTATGAGTGAACAAGATAACCCATCACAATCCTCAAACCTGCCACCGTGGATAAAAGTAAACCCGCCGGTGTTCTTCGGCGCCGGTGGCTTGTGTCTGCTTTTCGTACTTTTTGCAGTACTGGCCCCCACCACGGCTGAAACGGTTTTCACAGGGGTGCAAAACTGGGTCGTGACCAAAGCGGGCTGGTTCTACGTATTGGCGGTGGCCATATTCTTAATCTTTGTGATCGTGCTGGCGCTGTCCGACTATGGGCGGATTAAGCTCGGGCCGGATCACAGTGAGCCGGACTACAGTTATCTGTCCTGGTTTGCCATGCTCTTTTCCGCGGGTATGGGTATTGGTTTAATGTTTTTCGGTGTGGCCGAGCCTGTCATGCATACCATGAGCCCACCGGTGGGTGATCCGGCGTCGGTTGAAGCCGCGCGCGAGGCGATGCGTATCACGTTTTTCCATTGGGGCATGCACGCCTGGGCGATTTACGCCGTAGTGGCCCTGTCTTTGGCTTACTTTGCGTTTCGCCACAACCTGCCGCTTACCATTCGCTCGGCATTTTACCCGTTAATCGGGGAAAAAATTCACGGCCCTATCGGCCATTCGGTGGATATCTTTGCTGTGCTGGGCACACTTTTTGGTGTGGCAACTTCATTAGGTTTTGGTGTGATGCAGGTAAACGCCGGGCTCAATTATCTATTTGAAGTCCCCATTGGCACCAGTGTGCAAATTATTCTGATCGGTATTATTACCATTTTCGCCACCATTTCGGTGGTTATGGGCTTGGACGGTGGCATCCGTCGCGTCTCCGAGTTAAACCTAATTTTGGCTGTGGTGCTGTTGCTGTTTGTGCTGGTGGCCGGCCCCACGGTGTATCTGTTGCAAACCTACGTGCAAAACGTGGGCTACTATCTCTCCAAGTTAGTCGAGACGACCTTCCAGCTTTATGCCTACGAACCCAGCGGCTGGATTGGCGGTTGGACCCTGTTTTATTGGGGCTGGTGGATCGCCTGGTCGCCTTTTGTGGGCATGTTTATCGCGCGGGTATCGCGCGGTCGCAGTATTCGCGAGTTCGTGATTGGGGTGCTCATGGTACCGGTAGGCTTCACCTTTATGTGGATGACGTTTTTCGGTAACACGGGTATTCATATGATTTTGGATCAGGGTATTACCCAGCTTGCCGATGCGGTGGCGGCGGATACTTCGGTGGCGCTGTTTCAGTTTTTTGAGTATTTGCCTTTCACTACGATTGCCTCTTTGATTGCGACCGTGTTGGTGATTACCTTTTTTGTCACCTCGTCAGACTCGGGGTCGCTGGTGGTGGATATGCTCACATCGGGCGGCACCGAAGAGGAAACCCCAGTGTGGCAGCGTATTTTTTGGTCGGTGACCGAAGGGGTGATTGCTTCGGCACTGCTGGTCGCAGGGGGCTTGCAGGCGTTGCAGACCGCGACCATTGCCAGCGCCTTACCCTTTACGGTGGTTATGCTGCTGATGTGCTGGGGGATGTTTAAGGCGTTAAGACTTGAGATTGCTAAGCGCGTCAGCCTGCGCGATACCATGCTGGCGCCTCGGGTGGCACAGAACCCGGTTACTTGGGAGAAACGCCTGTCGCGGATTGTGCATCACCCCGGTCGTAACGAAGTGTTGGAACACATGGAAAAAGTCATTCGGCCAGCCTTGGCTAAAGTTGCCCATGAACTTAAACAGCAAGGTCTAGGCACCGAAGTGGCGCACGACGAAAAAGATCGCTTGTGGATTGAGGTTAATCATGGCGAGGAAGCGGACTTTTTCTATTCAGTACATGTACGGCCCTATACCCCGCCGACTTTTATTATGCGCGACACTAGCAGTAAGCGCGGTGAAAAACTTCGCTATTATCGCGCCGAGGTTTACCTGAAAGAGGGTGGTCAGGACTACGACGTTATGGATTGGACCGAAGAGCAGGTGATTGCCGATGTGCTGGATCAGTATGAAAAGCACATGCACTTTCTCGCTGTGGTGCGCTAGGCTGAGAGGGAAACTACCAGCCACCCAAAAACCCGATAAAAAACTTAATGGTAGCGGCGTTTAAAATATCGATAAAAAACGCCCCCACCAGCGGAACCACCAAAAACGCTTTGGGCGAGGGCCCAAAGCGGGTGGTCACCGCATCCATATTGGCAATGGCCACAGGCGTTGCGCCCAACCCCAGTCCTGCGAACCCCGATGTTATGACCGCAGCGTCATAATCCCGCCCCATAAAGTGAAACACGATATACAAGCCGAACAGGGTCATGACTAACGTTTGTACGCCCAAGACTAAAACGATGGGAGTAAAGGCGCGCCCCAGTGACCACAGTTGCAGCGCCATTAAGCTCATGGCTAAAAATAGGCTGAGCGATACCTGACCGAACTTATCAATATTGACGGCATTCAAGGGCACTTTGCAGACATCGGCGGCGTTAGTAAGAATAATGCCAGCGAACATGGCGGTAAGAAAACCGGGTAAAAGAATATTGTGCCCCGCCAGCAGTTGATTGGCGAGCGAACCCAGTTGAATACACAGCGCCAGCACGAATATGGTGCGCAGCAAATGAACCAGGCTGTAGGGATCGTGGGTTTCAGGGCTGGCAGCATTGAAAACCATTTCGGGCGCGGTTTCATCGCTGCTGTAAAGTTGATTTTTTTGAATGAGACGCCTAGCAATCGGGCCGCCGATCATGCCTCCCATCACCAGACCAAAGGTGGCGAAAGCAATGCCCAGCTCGCCGGCGCGCAACAGGCCCGCCGCTTCGGCCTCTTGGCCCCACGCGATCGCAGTGCCGTGACCACCGGCAAAGGAGACGCTGCCTGCCATTAAACCATACCCTGGATGCACCCCCCAAAGCTTGGCAATGAGTACGCCTGCCACGTCTTGGATGAGTAAAAAAATCGCCGCAATGGCCACCAGCTTGGCCAGCGCCCGGCCGCCATTAGCCAGAGTGTTAAATTTGGCGGATAAGCCGATGGTGCTAAAAAATACCAGCAATAAGAAGTCGCGTATTTGCATATCGAACAGTAGCCGTACACCGCCGATAAAATACAAAGCCGCCGTAATGACACTAAAGATAATACCGCCGGTCACCGAGGGTGGGATATTGCTGCGTTCCAAAACGCTAAAGCGCCGATTTACATAAAACCCCAGAAACAACACCAGAATGCTTAAAGTGAGAGTGGGCAGTGGTGGTAATGTTAGTGTATTCATGCGGTTCCTTGCGCGGCTAATAGCGATTGTGCAGCCTTGCTCTTATGGCTTTTCAGCCATCAGGTTCGTTTATGGGCGCGGATAACGCCTCTGCAAACAGTAATAGAGCGTTAATGCTGCCACAGATAGGGCGCCGATCACCAGTGATTTAAACGGTACGCTAAAAGCCAGTAGCAGGCAGAAAATCAGTCCTAGGTAACTGTAATGTGCCGGCCAATGGCGCTCGTTCGCTGTTAATTGCAGTGCCGAGAGATTGGCCAGCGCATAGTAAATCAGCACGCAAAAGGCGCTAAAGCCAATTGCTTCGCTTACGTCTAAGAAAATGATAACAAGCCCTGTAGTGATTGCTACGGTGACCTCAGCCCGTGCTGGTACCCGCCTTTTTTCTGACAACTTGGCGAAGAAAGTGGGCATGTCGGTGTTGCGACTCATGGCCATAAGCGTGCGACTGATGCCGGCAATCAGCGCGATTAGCACGCCCAGGCAGGCCACGGCCGCTACCGCCCGCAGCGCGGGTTCCCAAGCGCTCAAGCCCGCGCTTTGTAAGGCTGCGACCAAAGGTGCTGAGGTTTGGCCGAGCAAGGGGCCAGGGGTGACCAACACCACGCTAATGGCGACTAAAAGGTACAACCCTAAAACAATAAACAGTGCCACAGGAATCGCCCGGGTCAGAACCCTGGCCGGGTTTTTCACCTCCTCTGCCAAAGTAGCCAGGCGGGCGTAACCGGCAAAGGCAAAGAACCAGATAGCAGCGCCTTGCACGATTCCATAGATAGAGAAACCCTGAGCGGAGAAAAGCCGCTCGATGTCGGTGGCAGGTGAGGTTGCGCAGAGTAAGGCGAGAAGCAAAAGGCTGCTGATTACCAGAACCACGATGGCGCGGCTGATGCGGGCGGTTTTTTGAATGCCCCACAGGTTAAGTCCTGTCAGTAGCGCCAGGGCGATGAGGGCGGCCGGTTTTTCATAACCGGGCAGGGCATAGTGGCCAAAGGTAAGGGCCATGGCGGCGCCCGATGCGGTTTTGCCCGTTAAAAAGCAGGCTCCGGCGATAAAACCCGCCAGTGGGCTTAAACGCTCGCGGGCGTACAGGTAGGTTCCCCCCGCTTGGGGGTGGCATGCGGCCAGCTGCGCGGATGACACCGCGTTACAGTAAGCGATAAAACCCGCAATCAACAACGAGACCATCACATATTGGCCCGCTGCCTGATAGGCCTGGCCTATGGCGGCAAAGATACCGGCGCCCAGCATGGCAGCAAGGCCGATATAAATGGCGTCTTTTAGAGAAAGGCTGCGCTCCAGCGACTGCATAAAGGCTCCGTTTGACCTGCTAAGGAACCTAAAATACAAAGGCGGGCCCGTCTATGCAACGAGTCCGCCTAAATGTGCTGATATTAAAGACTTAAAACTGATAGGCCACTGTCGCTTTAATATTGCGGCCCGGTTCATAGTCGGTCAGAAACAGCTCGCCAAAGCGCGGGTGGAAACTGGTGCCTGTGCGCGAGGACTGAGAGGCGTAGAATTCGTCAAACACATTGTCGATCCCGCCGGTCAGTAACAGGCCCTCGATGGGCTCCCAGCTCATGGAAATGTTGTGTACCGTGTAGCCGTCTTTAGAGTTTTCCAAGGTTGCGCCATCTAAGTCCGGAGCCGCGGGCACATCGCCCACCAGCAGCACGTCATAGTGGAAGTTCATATCCAGTGCGCGCAAATCGTAATCTAGGTTGAGACTCCAGGTGTCGCCCTGCTGGCGATCCAAGCGCGCGCCTTCATAGTCTTCGTAGCCCGGGTAAGCGGACAATTCGCTTTCGGCATCCGAGTAGGTGAGCAGGGTGCGCAGGCCGCCCAAATCATAGCCGATGTAAGCCTCGCCGCCGGTGATTTCCATATCGCCGATGTTGTCCATCACGGGGCTGGCATATTGATAGATATAACCTTCGATATCGGTGCGGAAAAAGGTTGCGCCTAACGAGAAGTTATCGGCCCCTAATACCGCGTCGCCATAGGCGAAAGACAATTCATCGTTGCGGCCGGTTTCCGCCTCAAGCTCGGGGTTGGGATCTTCAAATAGGCCCGCGCCGGTAAAGACTTCGGAAAGCTCGGGGCCTTTGAAAAGTTCGGTAGATGAAAGCTTAAAGACTAGGGCGTCGGTGGGTTGGAATTCACCGGCCAACGAGAAAGTTACATCGTCAAAACTGTTATCGACCACGGCTGAGTCTATGTCGTAGTCGTTGTAGCGGGCGCCGGGAATAATGGCAAATTGCCCGATTTTAATACGGTCCTGAACAAACAGGGCCGAGTCTGTGGCTTCTTCACCGGCTCGGTCTACACCCCCTTCGGTGTAAGTGGCGGTATATTCGGTCTCGTACTGAATAATATCTACGCCATACGTCAGGGTTTGTTCCACCGTATTGCCCCAAACGGTTTCGGCTAACACATTAAAGCCGGTGTTCTGGGCATCGCCTTCCACCACTGCGGCCCAGGAAGCAAAGCCTGGGTTTTGCGCATAGCCGGACTCGTCGCGCCACAGGTTGCTTTCGTTCATAAAGGCCGCGGCCTTGATCGTGGTGTGGCTGCCGAGGTCGAGGTCGTAGTTGGCAGTGTAAGTGTCGCGCGAGAATTCGGTGGGCCACAGCAGTGGTACTTGCAGCGATTCGGTAATGGCCATATCGGTGGCCAGCCCCATATCCGGACGGTAGCTGTAGTTGCCCTCATCCACATAGTGCTCGTAGCCAAACTCCAGGCGCTGGCTCGAGGTGATATCGAAACCGATTTTGATCAGGGCATCGTCCAGGGTGCCCGCCAGACCGCGTACCATCCCATCGGTGCCGGGTATCACAGTGCCGTCGGCACCCTTAATTTCGCCGCCGCCCACTTCGTAATCATCGCGCTCCACGTGGTTATAGTAGGCCAGTAAGTCGATGTTATCGGTCATTTGCGCAAAAGCCGCTAGGGAATAATTCTCGCCCGAGTTGTCGCCATAAGTGCCCGACACCCGACCGCCAAAGCGCTCGCCCGCGCCCAGCATATCTTTGGCCTCTTTGGTTTCAAAGCGCACCGCACCGCCCAAGCCACCGTGGATAACCGAGTTGGTGCCTACATCAATATCCACCGATTTTAAAATGTCGGCGTGAATTTGCAGGTTGCCCATATGGTGGTACATGTAGGTGTTCTGGTTAGCGCCATCGATGCTAATGCGTAAATCTTTGTCGTCCATGCTGCGGATGGTGATACGCTGGTTCATGGAGTGAGCGCCGCCCACATCAACGCCGGGAATGGTGCGAAGCAAATCACTGATGTGATCGGCCTGGCGAATCTCGATATCGCCCGTGTCCATATACACTGATGACGCGCGCACTTGCGTGCCCCAGACCACCATTTGCTCAATTTTAGGTTGTTCGGTGTCATCCACTTGGGCAGTGGCGGTGCAAGCGGCGGTCAGCAGTACCGTGGCCGCGCAGTAGGATTTGTACATAGTATTCCCCATCTTTCGTGTCCGGATTCCGTTTGTCTGAATAGCGTCACCACCAAACCCAATGGGAATGGTGGTGAAAGCTAATGTTTTATGAGAATTGTTAGCATTTATGATACAGTCCTATTCGATTTAAAAAGGTTGCGCAATCGTCAAGCTGTTATGAGAAATCATCACTATGAGTTGGCCAGCACCTGATCAGCACCGCGTCAGTGCAGATCAATTACATCGTAAAATTCTTCCTCTAAACCCCGATCATCGTTTGCAGGGCGATTGTCGAGGGCCTTTGGTGGAAGGACATATTGAGTTTCAGCGGATCGGCACCGATTTGTCGGTGCACTGCCTGGCGGGGCGCGAGCTGGTAGACACTCGCAGCAGCAGTGAAATTAATGCGGGGCTCAGTATTAATATCTTTCTAAAAGGCCGTGTGAGTTTTGCTTTGGGGCTCGAAAGCTTCAGGGTGAGTGCCGAACACAGCCCTCTGGGCCTGACTCTGGCGGTATCCGAGCCGCAACCATTCACTCGCTTTTTATGCAAAGGGCAAGAGGTGGTCAAGGTGAATGTCAGTGTTTCTAAGGCCTGGCTAGCCAGCCGTTTGGATGAAACCAGCATTGCTTCGCTGATGCACACATCGGTAACGACCTGGACTCCTTCCCGTGCGCACATCGAGCTGGCCCAGCGTTTGATGGCGTTAAGCCATTCCTCTCGGACGAGTCTATTGTCTTACGAGCTCTGTGCGCTGGAGTTGGTGTCTTTGATCACGGAACAAGCCTCTGTCGGCCAGCATTCCAGCAACCCCTTAGCACCCAATGAGTGTGGGGATAGTTTATGTCGCCAGCTGGAGTCCTTTGTGGAAGGTGAGTGCGATTTGCAAACCTTGGCGAGTCGCTTGGGGATGAGTGTCAGCACCTTACAAAGACGCTTTAAAGCCGCCCAAGGGATTACGGTTATGGAGTATTTACGCCGTCAGCGTTTAGAAAAAGCCCGTCGTGCGCTTTTGTTAGCGGGGGCCAGTGTGCAACAAGCGGCCTATCTGGCAGGCTACGAGCACCCGGGAAATTTTGTAAATGCTTTTAAGCGTCTGTTCAACGTCACCCCGGCGGCTTTAGTGCGTGCGCATCGTAAAACCTCGGTGGGTTGCTGACCTTTGATAGACACTGTAACGAGTTTATGACTAGACTCCCGCAATAAGTTCATTGCAAGGAGATACCATGGGTTCGGGATTTATTCGAGTTGTCATTTGTTGGGCAACTTTGGTTTCGCTAAACGCTCAAGCTCATTCAGACTCATCCCATACCTCGGGCGAGATTAGTATTGAATCCAGTGCTGGGCAAACCCCCTGGACCCATCTGGATTTTAATAATGATCCTCAAGCATTTCAGTTTGCTATTGTTACCGATCGCACGGGTGGTCTGCGTCCCGGGGTTTTCTCTCAGGCAGTGGACAAGCTCAACCTGCTGCAGCCAGAGTTTGTGGTGAGTGTGGGTGATCTGATTGAAGGCTACACCGATAATCGCGCGCAGCTGGAGACCGAGTGGAACGAATTCGATTCCATGGTACAGCGCTTGGATATGCCATTCTTTTATCTGGCCGGTAACCACGACTACACCAATCCGGTCATGGCCGATGTCTGGCGTGAGCGCTACGGCGACAGCTACTACCATTTTACCTATCGCGATGTGCTGTTTGTGATGCTTAACTCCAACGATGGCGGCAAAACCCATACGTTTTCCCAAGCTCAGATTGATTGGCTGGAGACTACCCTGAAGGAAAATCCCGAGCCCCAGTGGACGCTTATTTTTACTCATTCTCCATTGTGGGATCGCGACGAAAAAGATCGTTGGGACGAGATAGAGAGCTTATTGGGCGAGCGCCCATATACAGTGTTTGCCGGCCATCATCACCGCTATGTCAAAGATCAGCGCCACGGACGTAAATACTTCACCCTGGCGACCACCGGCGGTATTACCAGCGGTCGTGGCACTCGCTTTGGTGAATTTGATCATGTGGTGTGGGTGACCATGAGCGAGCAAGGTCCCATTATTGCCAATATGATGCTGGACGGTATTTGGGGCGAGGATGTGCGCACCGCCGAAATGCGCGATCTGCAAACGGCGATGATCGACAAGGGGCGTTTATCCCTGCCCGCTATCTTGTACCGCGATAAATTCAAAAAAGGCGTCGCTCAACTGCGGCTCAAAAACGATTCGGATACTCCCTACCAGTTTAAAGCGCAATACCGCTCGTTGGGCAAGGCGAAAATCGAAGGGGAGAATTCGCTGAACATCACTGTGCCACCCAACGAAATAGTGACACCGAGTATAGCGGTAGCGACTGAGCGAAAGATTACCGACGATCAAGATCTGGCGCAGGTTGACTGGACTCTGAGTTATCAACTTAACGATGAAACCATTGAGTACGCCGGAAAGGAGACTCTTTCGGTGGCCCGCGAACGACCGCTCAAATCCCTGCGTCGATTTCAACTGGATGGTGAACTGGATGAATGGTCGCGCCAACTTTTCTACCCCAACGCCGAGGGCGCTTTTTTCAACACCGAGGGCTTTCACGGTGATGCCGATGCCAGCTTTCGGTGGGCCGCAGCGCGTCATCAAGATGGCTTGGTCTTGGCGGTGGAGGTGGTGGATGATCATCTTCAGCGCAGTGCCGACGGCATAGTACCCCAGCAGGACTTTGTGTATTTCACCCTGGATGCCCGCACCCAGGTCCGCCGCAGTATTAAGCAAACCTATGACAACCGCGTCCCCGGCCAGCAGACCTTGGCGTTACTGGCCCCTTCCAAGGCGATCGAGCCTGAGCTTAGGGGCGATCCGGAATTACCCGAGGGCGTAGACTATGCCGCTCGCCAGACCGAAAAAGGGTATAGCGCCGAGATTTTTATTCCCGAGGTGGTGTTGGATAGCATTCATGGCAGCCCCTGGACCGGGGTGCGCTTAAATGTGCAACTGCGCGATGCCGACCCGAATGAACCTGGGCCTACCGGTCGCCAGTGGATGCCCAGCTGGGGCACCGAATGGGCGGTTGGCGGTTCGGGTAATTTTTATCGGTAACAGCGAATTGGCTTACCAAATGGCCAGGGTCCGGCACTCGTGAAGTGTCGTACCACTGGTCGCTCACCTATTCAGTTTTCCCGACATCGGCCGATATTCTCTAAGTCGGTTTAAAAGCGGGTGGGGCCCTTGATCCAAAGTCTCACACTTAATGACGCCATGTGCCTGCGCTAATCCCGACTATACTTACGTTGCTGCGGAATTTACCAGCGCCTATTTTTGCGCTTATCAGATAGCGAGTTGAATGCTATGTTTTTCCAGAATAAAGGCCTTGCAGACAGGGTTCGGGAGCTTGAAGACGAGTTAAAGGTTTTCTCGGATATTCAAAGTGATTTGCAGCAGGAAATGATCAGCTTTTGGCTGGATTCTGACTGCGTCATCAAAGGCGCTAACCAGAATTTCTTCAGGTGTACCGGTTACGGTGATTCCGACATTCGGGGGAAGCCCTTAAAAGAGATCTTGGTCTCCAGTTCATTGGCGAAAGACCATGGGCGGCGTATGCTCGAATGTATTGAACAGGGGAAGCATTGGCACGGGGCCGTGCAAATCGTTAAAAAAAATGGCGAGGAGGCCTGGTTTAGAAGTATTTTTCAGCCTCGCACGATGCAAGCGGGTAAGCCCCCTGAGCTGGTTAGCTATTCCACCGAGCTGACCCAAACTATTTCTCAGTCCCGAGAGCATCAAGACATGCTGCAAGCGCTGCATCGCTCATCAGCTGTGATTGAATTTACTCTCGACGGAACCATACTCGACGCCAATGAAAATTTTCTGTCCTGTGTGGGCTACAGCAAAAGCGATGTAGTGGGTAAGCATCACCGCATGTTTTGCACTCCTGAGACTGCCCAGTCCTCCGAGTATGCCGCCTTTTGGGGCCGGCTGGCGCGGGGTGAGTTCGTATCCGATCGTTTTGAGCGTGTGGGCCGTTCGGGCAATGTCATTTGGTTAGAGGCAAGCTACAACCCTATTCGTGATGATACCGGCAAATACTACAAGGTGGTTAAATTTGCCACCGATATCACCGAGCAAATGAAGCGCGAGGCGGCCATTACCGAAACCTCAAATATTGCCTACGAGGTGTCGCAAAAAACTGATGCCGATACCGACAAGGGCATTCGGGTAATCAACTCGACTATTGAGACCATGCAGGGGCTATCCAGTCTGATGCAGGACGCTAGCAACGGTATTAATGAGCTGGACACCCAGTCCGAGCGGGTTTCATCGCTGGTCGATAGCATTAAAGCCATCGCTGATCAAACCAATCTGCTCGCATTGAACGCGGCCATTGAGGCGGCCAGGGCGGGTGATCAGGGGCGGGGTTTCTCGGTGGTTGCAGATGAGGTTCGGCAGTTGGCGCTGCGTACCAGTGAGGCCACCGAACAGATTGTTGAGGTGGTCGCTGAAAATAAGCAGCTCACCAAAAAATCCGTTTCGCTCATCGAAGCCAGCCTTGCCGACGCCCGTCGCGCTTTGGAGTCGTCCAGTGAATCAGGCAGTGTAATGAACGAAATTCAGGCCAGCGCGCGCCAAGTGGTGGATGCTGTAAGCGAGTTTAAGCGAACCTTGTAGTAGCGATTCCATTCAACGGTCCCTCTCCTTGCCGCCCGGTTGATTGCGCGGCACGACTTGTTTCTACCCCCGTGCTCGGTTAACGTTTAAACCCATAATAAACTCCGGCAGCGTCCTGTTTCGCTACCTTGCCGGAGGCACAGGCATCCCTTATGGCCTAAAGACATAAGGAATGAATCGCAGAGCCCACACCACTCGACACTAACAGATTTGCAATAGGTTATATTCATGAACACAAGTACGACAAACCTGATTAAAGATCAGGCCAATGGCAATAGCTGGTTGCGGCTGGCAAGCGAGTCGACCGCAAGATTTACGGACTACGGAATAACTCCGACGGTGCTGGAAACCGAGGAAGATGTTGGGGAGGCGATGTTAAACGAGTTGTTAGCCACCGCTGCAGAAAAAGACGGCGATATTAATATTGCCTTGCTCGGGGGGCGCGGCGCGCAGCAAATGCACCGGTTGCTGGGTAGGCTGGCGAAATCGGGTGAGCGCGATGCACTTTTGGCGCGCTTGAATGTGTTTACTCAGGATGCGCTGGCGCCCATGGGAATGGGTAACGGATTCAGTTTTGTGCGGGATTTCGAGCGCATACTGGGGGAAGAGTTTTTTCAGAAAATAAAAAGCTTTACCCCCATGCGCACCGATGCCGATGATTTGGAAGCGGGATTGGTTGAGTATCTGCAAAAATTAGAGTCGTTAGGTGGGCTGGATATTTTCTTTATTGGCCACGGCCCCGAGGATAATCAGGCCTCGCATCTGGCTTATATCAAGCCATTTTCCGGTGCTGAGCATCAGCATGTGGCCGGCATTATCCCTATTTCCAGCAGTATTTTAGAGCATCATATTAGCAAGTTTAAAGCCGGTGGCAGCCAGGTAAACGAGACCGATGAACAAGAGTGCCGCGCGGCGGAGTTTATTCTTACCCTGGGGCCGGCGGCTATCTTGCAGGCGAAAAAAGTGGTGCAGTCTGTGGTCGACGCCGATTCGGCACCAGCGAAAGTAAAAACCTACGCCAAGGTGTTGCATACTCAGTTAAGTGAAGACAAAAGCCAGGCTTTGCGACAGTTGGATGAAAATCCGGGATTGTGGATCAGGTTACACCCCAATGTTAAGTCATTTGTCTTACCCAATGTTGGAGTATAATGCCGGTTAACAATTGACCACGAAGCGATGGTGAGAGGTATGATATCGGTATGCCTCTCGCCAGTGGCTAGAATCTAATACGCTAAAGTGGATATTGGCTATGCCTCCCAAGCTTTCGCCCGACATAGAGGCTATTTTTAGCGGCTACCCGCAACGCGCGCAACACACGCTCATGTGCGTGCGTAATTTGATTTTCACCCTGGCCGATGAACAAAAACTGGGGCCGGTCACCGAGTCTGTCAAGTGGGGCGAGGCAAGTTTTGCGGTAAAATCAGGAACCCCCATTCGGCTTGACTGGAAGGCTGAGGCGCCGGATGAGGTAGTGATTTTCTTCCATTGTCAAACTCACTTAATTGCGACGTTTCGCGAAGTTTATCCGGATGACTTTGTCTATTCAGGCAATCGCGCCATGTCGTTTGCACTGAATCAAGGTGCGGCTCATTCTCCTCTGGCTCACTGTTTATCGGTGGCACTTAACTACCAGCGGGTAAAGCAACTACCGCTGTTGGGAATGTGACAGGAGTAGCCAATGGAAATCTGCGACATATCCGCGGCGGATACTTTAACGCTGCGTAATGAGGTTCTGCGTCCCAACCAGCCGCTATCGGCTTGCAAGTTCGCCGGAGATGATGACACTCAAACCCGCCATTTGGGTGCAATCAATCATGGTGAGGTGGTGGGAGTCGTATCACTCTATCGCAATGCACACCCGCAGGTTGCCGGGCGCGATCCTTACCAGATTCGCGGTATGGCGACTAAGCCTAGTTTTCGGGGGCAGGGGCTGGGTGCGCGTTTGCTGCAGCACGCCGAAAGCTATGCGATGTCGGCGGGCGGCGATATCATATGGGCGAACGCGCGTCACCAAGCCCTGCAGTTTTATATTCGCCAGGGATATAAATTGGCGTCCGACGAGTTTGTGATCGACGGGATTGGGCCTCATTTTTTGATCGCTAAGGATTTGTCTTTTGTCAGAGCTTAAAACCTTCGGCTTGTTTTTATTGACCGCTCTCGCTGAAATTGTGGGTTGTTATCTGCCGTATTTATGGTTGCGAGAAGGTAAATCCATCTGGTTGTTGGTGCCGGCTGCGGCGAGTTTAACCTTGTTTGCGTGGCTGCTGACCTTGCACCCTACGGCGTCGGGAAGAGTGTATGCCGCTTATGGTGGGGTTTATATTGTTATGGCGATTCTCTGGCTGTGGTCGGTGGATGGTATCAAGCCAACGGTTTGGGATTTAGTGGGCTCAGGCGTCGCTTTATTGGGTATGGCTATCATTATGTTTGCGCCGCGCGGCGCCTAAAAAAGTAGTAAGGAGAATGTCATGGCGTGGGTCTATCTGGCTGTCGCGATTGTGTCTGAGGTAATTGGTACATTGGCCCTTAAGGCCTCCGAGGGTTTTTCCCAGGCAGGGGCGAGCACGGTGTGTGTTGTTGCTTATGGCGTGGCCTTTTATGCCCTGTCGCTGGTGGTTAAAAGCATACCCCTGGGCATTGCCTACGCGATTTGGGCGGGCGCCGGTATTGTTCTCATTACCGCCGTCGGAGCGGTTTGGTACAAACAGCTACCCGATGCCCCCGCGTTGGTGGGGATGGCGTTTATTATCACTGGAGTAGTGATTATTAATGTGTTTTCCAAGACCGTAAGTCATTAGTCGTTATTAAGCCGCCAATGTGAATTGGCGGCTTAATAACGCGGTGTATGGATGCGCCGCCGCCAGCGTTAGCCGGTCGATTGGTTGTTTTAAAGTTGTCTAAAAAATGCCAGTCTGATTTGGGAGTATAGGCAATAAAAAAGGCCGGATGTCATCCGGCCTTTTTTATTGGAAGGTCGTTTTAATGGGGTTATTCTATTTCCAGTGCCTGTTTAAACGATTCCAAATAGGTTTTAACTTTAGCGCGGTTTTCCGGCCCGATGCGCAGCATCAGCTTTTGCGGTTCGGGCAGGGCTTCTATTTCCGGGTCGGCGTATTTGTACATTACCGTGGGGCGCTTAAGGGTTAGGGGGCCATCGATATCGGGGGTGGCCAACAGGGTGTTCACTGCCTCCAGCACCACTTTGCGAAATTCACCTTCCAGTCCCTGTTCGGCATAGGCCTCGTCAAACATAGGCGCCATGGTGTCGTACATCTTGGCCAGGTTTTCCGGCGGAATTGATTCCATTAGGGCGATGTGTTTTTCGTAGCGCTCGTAATTGGCATCGGTCAGTTGGTATTCGGGTTCGGCGCCACCGGCCGTCTGAGTCACGCCCATGGTTGGTAGTGGCGACAGCACCGGGCGGTATTGGTTGACCAGGCGGCCCTCGGAAACCCCGATGATCGCGCGCACCGTTTTGCGCACGGTTTCTTCGGGTACCACCAGTTTGACCAGTTCGGGAGGTGCGGCCTGGTTTAGCTCGCCGCTGACAAAGTCATCGCTTTCGTTCAGTGGAGGTACGACCACTTCCGGTTCTGGTTCGATCTCAGGCTCCGGCGTTGTCACGGGCTCAGGCTCGGGTTCCGGCTCGGGCTCTGGGGCTGGCTCAGGCTCTGGAGTTGGCTCGGGTTCGGGCGTAGGCGCCACCGGCTGAGGCGCAGGGGGCGTGGGGAGGGATTCGGGTTCTGCTTCCCTGTTTTTGCTCCAGTAGATAAATCCACCCAGCACTAAAATAATAATCAGTACGACTACAATAACCAGTAAATTACTGGGCGACTTACTGTTACTCATAACGGCACCTGATCGAGTTATACATTCCTTTGGGTTGTTCCCTGTATATTACATCAATATTGTTAGATTGACTTGCAATACCAGACTTTGCGCAAGGGCGGCCAGTATTACAAGTCTTGGAATGTTATTTATCGTTATGGTTCAAATTTGTGGCGTTAATTGCCTCTCAAGTGCATCGGCCATCGCCTTGTGTTGGGCCCCGGTGGGGTGGGCGTCGCACTGATCGCCCGGGTAGTAGGGCGAGTCCACCTGAAATAGTCGGGGGCTGTCAACACGGGCGATGGTGTGGGCAATATAGTCGCGCAGAACCGTCTTTTGTGGGCGCTCCGGATCATCGTCATTGACAATGGAACCCTCGGTGAGCGCGATTTTTGCCTCTGGGTAGAGTGACAGTAGGCGCTGGGTAAAGTCCACATAGGCGCTCACAAACGCCTCTTTTTCGGGCAAAGGGCCAATGCCTAGACTAAAGTCGTTGGTGCCCAGCGATATCAGAATAATCTTCGGTACAAAGGCCTGCAAATCGGCTTGGGGCTGTCCCGGCTCGGGGATCGATAAGTCGAAGAACTGCGGCGCCTGCAGGTCATCGGTGTTGCCATTCCAGCTGCGGATTAAGCCTCGCCCACCGTAGCACACCAGCTGGGTTTCGGCATTGAGCGCTTTGCCCAGCCGCATCCCGTAGGAGTTGTCCGAGTCGGGTTGGCGCGGATTGCTGTCGCAGTGGTGCGCGGGTGGGGTGTAAACCCCTTCCCCGCAGGTGACCGAGTCGCCGATCACCAGAAGCTTGCGCTGGGGCGGAGCGGGTGGAGCGCGAAACTCACCTCCAATAAGGTTAAATCCCTCGACGGTCACAATGCCGCGCCAGGTCTCGCCCACGTGGCTGACTCTAACCGTATGAGCCTGAGTGCTGTTTTCGACTAAAGGGTAAACCCTGGGCTCAGCGCTGACCTGAAAGCGCTTGGGAGGCTGATCGTCCACGCGCACGCTCATCCAGCTTTCGCCTTTATTGCTTACAGCGGTCATTGTCAGAGTGCCGCCGGAAATACGCACATTGGCGCTGACACTGGGGTAGCCAAAGCGCACCTCGCCGTCTTGAGCCGCATGGCGGCCGCTCCAACGCACGGCTGGGTCATCGGCGTTCAGTGTTGTCGTCTTGGGAGCCTGGGCGCAGGCGCTCAGCAGGCCTACCAGGAGCAGCGCGAAAACGTGTTGTGCCGCCATTGGACTACTCCTTGTCCAGCGCGCTTTTAACCACAGGCAGCAGGGACTTAACCCAGATACCGTAGCCTTTGGCGTTGGGGTGCAAGTAGTCGCCCATAATCTCGTTGCTGATGCGGCCGTCGTCTTGTAAAAACAGCTCGCCAAAGTCGTAAAAGTCTACCCGCTCGTGCGCGGCCAGAGTTTGCAGTTGCCGGTTGGTGTCTTTCACCCACTGGCGCTCGGTGGTGTTGGGCTGCTCGCCAAAGGGCAGTACCGCTTGCAAAATGACATGGGCGTTGGGGTAGGCGGCCAGTGCTTGGCTGAGCAGCTGTTGCACTCCCGCGAAGGTGTCTTCGGGGCTGGCTTGATTGTGCAGGTAGTTATTGACCCCGGCCATTAATACCACCAGCTCTGGGTCCAGTTTTTCGACATTGCCGTGCTCAAAACGCCACAGCATATTTTGCGTCAGGTCGCCGCCAATGGCGAAATTGACCGCGTCCAGGGGGGCGAAGTGTTCCTGCCAGATGGTGTGGTCCCAGCCCTCGGTGATGGAGTCGCCTAAAAACACAATCCGGGCTTCACCCTGCTCGGCCAGGGCGACGTCGGCGGCGTGGCGCTCGTACCAGCCGGAGACACTCATCCAGTCGAATTGTTGGGTGCGTGGTACCGGCTGCACCGATAGGGGGGCGGCGCTGGCGAACACGGAAAAGAAACCGGTTACAGTGGCGAGGGATAGGGCAGTTAGGGCTTGGCTCAGTTTCATTTTTACTCTCTTTTTAGTGTTGCACTGGGTTTGGTTGGGGTTATTGTTTGTTAAAGCTTGAGCCCCAGACGGATATTGGCCGGCTGCAAACTGGCGGTACCCGAAAGGGTCAGGACTAAATCGAGCATATCATCCCAGGGGTCGGCATTGCGCATGCCCTTAATCGCTCGGTCTACACCATTGGCTTGGCGCAAGAGCAGCTCGAGGTGGGGGCGCTTAAGGCGCCGCAGCGCGCCGCCAAACAGGCCCTGGCGCTTGCCCCAGACTTTGGCCTGCTTCATGGCCCAGTCCGGGTGCTTGCCCTGTTCGATCAGCGAGGTCACCTGCAGCAGTTGGCGAATATCGCGGGTCAGGGCCCACAAAATTGCAGGCGCCTCGGTACCTTCGGTTTTCAGTCCCTGCAGGCTTTTAACGGCGCCCCGTGCGTCGCCGGCTAGGGCGCGATCCGCCAGGCCAAAAACGTCGTAACGGGCGCTGTCGGCCACCACTGACGCCATCAGCTCGGCATCCACCCGACCTTCAGGGGCCAATAGCTTGAGTTTCTCGATTTCCTGTACGGCGGCCAGCAGGTTGCCTTCAATGCGCGAGGCCAATAGATCAATGGCGCCGCTGTCGGCGCTAAGTCCTGCTTTCTGCATGCGCTGCTCAATCCAGCGTGGCAGTTGCGGCGGGTCAATGGGCCAGATGGGAACATGCACCCCGGCATTATCCAGGGCTTTGTACCACTTGCTGCGGGTAGTACTGCTGTCCAACTTGCCGCTGACAATTAACAGTAAGTTATCGTCGCTGGGGGTCTGAGCGTATTCGCCCAAGGCGCGTGCGCCCTTGTCGCCGGGTTTGCCGGTAGGCAGGCGCAGTTCAATCAGTTTTTTGCTGGCAAATAACGATAGGCTGGTGGCAGCGGTGTGCAGTTGGCCCCAGTCAAAGCTTGGGTCGACATGGTGCAGCTCGCGCTCGCTAAAGCCCTGTTCGCGCGCAATGTGGCGCAGGCTATCGCAGGCCTCTTGCACCAGTAAGGGTTCGTCGCCACTGATCAGATAGATGGGCGCGAGCGACTGAGAGGCCGCGCGCGCTAGCTGATCGGGGCGGACCTTTGCCATTTATTGCGGGGCTTGGGTCGCTTGTTGGTCTTGCAGTACAAAGTAAGAGCGGCGGATTATCTGCTGTACCAGCTCGCGGCGCATATCTTCCAGCAGCATATCCTGCTCGCGATCCAGGCCTGTGGTATCGCTGGCATCGTAGGAGCGGCGCACCTGCACCCGCTCGGGCTTACCGATTACCGCATTGTGTTCGTCGCGCAACTGATAATCTAGTGCCAGAGTCAACTCGTAGGCGGCGGCGAGACTGTCGTTGCCGATACCTACAGTGCGGCGGTTGAGCTGTTCATCGCCCAGGGCGATGGTGTACTCAGCGCCTTTTTCTACCACTTTAATGTCCTGGCTCAGTAGCGATTGCTCCAGCTCGCGCAGCAGCTCGGTGTGCTGCTCGCTCGAGACAATGCGCACGCTGTCAATGTCCAGCGGTGGCATTAGATAGCCGCGCGGCTGCCAGCCGCAGCTGGTTGCCAGAAGTGCCAGAAAAACCCAGATAATAGAGCGTTTAAATTCCATTCTTAATTCGCCACAATGTTGACCAGTTTGTTGGGGACGACGATTACTTTGCGTACCGTAACGTCCTCCAAAAAGCGCTGCACATTTTGCTGTGCTAAGGCCTGAGCTTCGACATCAGCGCGATCGGCATCCACCGGCGCTTGCATCTTGTCCCGAACCTTGCCATTAACCTGCACCACGACTTCGATGGATGAGCGCTTGAGTGCAGCATCGTCCACTTTGGGCCAGGTGGTGTCCAGCGGTATGCTATCGTAACCCAAAGCGCGCCACAGTGCCTGACTAATGTGCGGCACGATAGGGGCTAACATCAAGGTGGCCGCCTCTAACGCTTCGCGCTCTACCGCGAGTCCTTGCTCGTTGCTGCGATCGGCCAGCTTGCTCACCTCGTTCATCAGTTCCATGACGGCGGCAATCGCAGTGTTAAAGGTTTGTCGGCGGGCATAGTCGTCGCTGACTTTGGCGATGGTTTCGTGGGTCTTGCGGCGCAGGTCTTTTTGCGCATCGCTCAGATTGTCGGCATCCAGCTTGCCCGGGGTGCCTGCGGCCAGGTGAGCGTGCAGGGTTTTCCACAGGCGGCGCAAAAAGCGATGCGCGCCCTCGACGCCCGAATCGCTCCACTCCATGCTCTGCTCGGGTGGGGCGGCGAACATTGAGAACAGGCGCACGGTGTCGGCGCCGTACTCTTCAATCAGCTCGGCCGGGTCGACGGTGTTGCCCTTGGATTTACTCATCTTGGTGCCGTCTTTGAGCACCATGCCCTGACACAGCAGGCGCTCGAAAGGCTCATCGCAATCCACCAAGCCCTCGTCGCGCATCAGCTTGTGGAAAAAGCGCGCGTACAGCAGGTGCAAAATAGCGTGTTCGATACCGCCCACATACTGATCCACCGGCAGCCAGTAGTTGGCGGCGTCGGGGTTGAGCATGCCGTCGGTAAAGTCGGGGCAGGTGTAGCGGGCGTAATACCAGGATGACTCCATAAAGGTGTCGAAGGTGTCAGTCTCGCGCTCTACCGGCTTGCCGTCCACCTCGGCCTTACGCCATTCGGCGTCGGCCTTAATGGGCGATTGCACCCCGTCCATTACCACATCTTCGGGCAGCAGCACCGGCAATTTGTCCGCGGGCACCGGAATTTCACCGTCGCCGGGCAAGTTAAACATAGGAATGGGCGCGCCCCAGTAGCGCTGGCGGGATACGCCCCAGTCGCGCAGGCGATAGTTGGTTTGCACCTTACCTTTTTTGGCCGCTTTTAAAGTTTGCGCAATGGCGTCAAAGGCGGCTTTAAAGTTCAAGCCGTCGTACTCGCCCGAGTTCACCAAAATACCTTTATCGACAAAGGCTTCTTGGCTCAAATCAATCTCGCTGCCGTCTTTGGGGGCAATAACCTGCTGAATCGGTAGGCTGTATTTTTGTGCAAACTCAAAGTCGCGCTGGTCGTGGGCGGGAACGGCCATTACCGCGCCCGAGCCGTAATCCATGAGCACATAGTTGGCAATCCACACCGGTACTTCTTCATTGGTGATGGGGTGCAGGGCTTTCAGGCCCGTGTCCATGCCTTTCTTTTCCATATTGGCCATATCGGCCTCGGCTACCGACTGCTCTTTGCACTCGGCCACAAACTGGGCAACCTCGTCGTTGTCGGCGGCCAGCGATTGTGCAATCGGGTGCTCGGCGGCCAGGCTCACGTAGCTGACGCCCATAAGTGTATCCGGGCGGGTAGTGTAAACCTCAAAGCCCGTGTGTTCGGCGTACTTGGCGGATAAGTCAAAGCGCATTTCAATGCCGCGACTTTTGCCGATCCAGTTGCGCTGCATGGTTTTGACCTGCTCGGGCCAGTGGGGCAGCTTGTCCAGGTCTTTTATCAGCTCTTCGGCGTAGGCGGTAATGCGGATAAACCACTGCGCCAGCTCGCGGCGCTGCACCGTGGTGCCGCAGCGCCAGCAGCAGCCGTCTTCTACCTGCTCGTTGGCCAGCACTGTCTGGTCTTCGGGGCACCAGTTCACCGCCGAGTTCTTTTTGTACACCAGGCCCTTTTCGTACAAACGGGTAAAGAACCACTGCTCCCAGCGGTAGTATTCGCTCTGGCAGGTGGCCAGTTCGCGGCTCCAGTCAAAGCCAAAGCCCAGCTGTTTCAGCTGGCCTTTCATATAGTCAATATTGGCGTAGGTCCACTTGGCGGGCGCAGTGTTGTTTTTAATCGCCGCGTTTTCCGCCGGTAGGCCAAATGCATCCCAGCCCATGGGGTGCAGCACGTTCTTGCCCTGCATTCGCTGGAAGCGGGCAATCACGTCGGTAATGGTGTAGTTGCGCACATGCCCCATATGCAGCTTGCCGCTGGGGTAGGGGAACATCGCCAGGCAGTAGAATTTCTCGCGGCTGGTGTCCTCGGTAACGGCGAAGCTCTGGTTCTCTTCCCAGTATTGCTGGGCCTCGGTTTCCACCTCGGCGGGGTGATATTGCTCTTGCATTTTGGGCTGAAATTCCCTGCAGTTAAATGGGTGATTGTTAAAGAGTCGGGCATTATAGGGTGTCGGTCGCGCCAGACCAAGGGGCGCGCGTGCCTCAATTGCTTTAATTAACCGGCAAAAGGAGTTGATTTGGCAGGGGGTTTGCCCTAAAATCGCGGCCCCTGTAAACGGCGCAAGTCCTCGAAACCCACGGCAAGGCTGTGTTACTTCGTGCCGTCCAAGACCATTTGGAGCAAATATGTACGCAATTTTTGAAAGCGGTGGCAAGCAGCATCGTGTAGTGGAAGGCGAAACCCTGAAGCTCGAAAAGATCGAAGTCGCCACCGGCGAGAAAATCGAATTCGATAAAGTGTACCTGGTAGCCAACGGCGACGACGTTAAAATCGGCGCACCTGTTGTAGACGGCGCTAAGGTAACTGCCGAGGTGGTAAACCACGGCCGCGCGGATAAGGTGAAAATCATCAAATTCCGTCGTCGTAAGCACTCTATGAAACGTCAGGGTCACCGTCAGTGGTACACTGAAGTTAAAATCACCGGTATCAAAGGTTAAGCAGGAGTTTACTCATGGCTCACAAAAAAGCAGGCGGTAGTACACGTAACGGCCGCGATTCGGAAAGTAAACGCCTTGGTGTTAAGCGCTTTGGCGGTGAAGCTGTTTCAGCCGGCTCTATCATTGTTCGTCAGCGTGGCACCAAGTTCCACGCCGGTGTAAACGTAGGTATTGGTAAAGACCACACCTTGTTTGCCAAGTCTGACGGCACTGTTAAGTTTGAAACCAAAGGTCAGCACAACCGTCGTTTCGTTTCTATCGAAACTGCGTAATTGCCCTAAGGTTTGGCTGCCCGGCAGCCACCCGGCTTAGGCCGGATGTAAAAGAGCCCCGTCGATTAGCGATGGGGCTTTTTTTGTTGGTGTAAACTATACCAACGTCATTTAATGTATCAGCGGGGTTTACCGTGAAATTTGTTGATGAGGCACCAATTTTTGTAGAAGCCGGTCGCGGCGGCAATGGCTGCCTGAGTTTTCGGCGGGAAAAGTTTATTGCCAAAGGTGGCCCCGATGGGGGCGACGGCGGCGATGGCGGCAGTGTGTTTCTGCGCGCCGACGAAAACCTCAACACTCTGGTGGACTACCGCTACACCCGCCGATTCCGTGCCCAGAGCGGCGAATCCGGTCGGGGTAAAGACTGTCGCGGTAAAAGCGGCGAGGACTTAACCCTGCCCGTGCCTGTAGGCACCACGGTAATCGATGTGGATACCGGTGAAACCCTGGGCGATATGACCGAGGCGGGGCAAATACTAAAAGTCGCCCAGGGCGGCTTCCACGGCCTGGGCAATACTCGGTTTAAATCCAGTACCAACCGCGCTCCGCGCCAGACCACGCCCGGTAGTGAAGGCGAGGTGCGCCAGATTAAGCTGGAAATGAAAGTGCTGGCGGATGTCGGCCTGTTGGGCTTGCCCAACGCCGGTAAAAGCACCTTTATTCGCTCGGTCAGCTCGGCCAAGCCCAAGGTGGCCGACTATCCCTTTACCACCCTGGTACCCAACCTGGGGGTGGTAAAAGTGCAGGCCCACCGCAGCTTTGCGTTGGCCGATATTCCCGGGGTGATTGAAGGCGCCGCCGATGGCGCGGGCCTGGGGATTCGCTTTTTAAAGCATTTAACCCGCTGTCGGATCTTACTGCATGTGGTGGATGTGGCGCCGCCGGATGGCTCCAGCCCCGCGGAGAACGTGCGCACCATCACCCGCGAGCTCAAAACCTTCAGCCCCCATTTGGCCCAGCGTGAATGCTGGCTGGTGTTGAACAAAGTCGACTTGCTGCCACTGGAAGAGCGCGACGCAATCTGCCAAGCCATTATCGACGAGCTGGATTGGCAGGGGCCGGCGTACCACATAGCCGCCGCCAGTGGCCTGGGGACCGATGCATTGGCCTCGGCGCTTATGAGCCACCTGGAGTCTCTGTGGCAAGCTGAAAGCGATGACCCAGAGCTCAAGCAAGCCGAGTATGACTTCCAGGAGGCCATGCAGGCCGAGGTGCGCGAGCGTATCGAAACCCTGCGCGAAGAGCACCGCGCCGCCCGCAAAGCACAAAAGCAGCAAAAAGATGAAGACGACGATGACGATGATGACGGCGACGTAGAGGTGGTCTACGCGCCTTAAGTGTCGTCTGCCAGAGACAAATTAATGACAAGACGTCAGGAAATAACCCGCGCGCGCCGCTGGGTGGTCAAAATAGGCAGCGCCTTGCTCACCAACGATGGCAAGGGGCTCAACTACGCCGGCATTTCTCACTGGGCCGAGCAAATGGCTCAGCTGCGCCAGCGCGGAATCGAGCTGGTGCTGGTGTCCTCGGGTGCCGTCGCCGCCGGTATGACCCGCCTGGGCTGGCGCGAGCGACCCACCGAAATCCACCGCCTGCAGGCCGCCGCTGCGGTGGGGCAAATGGGGCTTATTCAAACCTATGAGGCCGAATTTGCCCGGTTTGATTTGCAAACCGCCCAGGTGTTGCTGGATCACGACGACTTATCTTCCCGCGAGCGCTATCTGAATGCTCGCTCGACCCTAACCACCCTGCTGGAGTTGGGCGTGGTGCCGGTGGTCAATGAAAACGACACGGTGGTCACCGACGAAATCCGCTTTGGCGATAATGATACCTTGGGCGCGTTAGTGGCCAACTTGGTCGATGCCGATGTGCTGGTGATTTTGACCGATCAGGACGGCATGTACAGCGCCGATCCGCGCAGCAACCCCGACGCCACCTTAATCAGCGAAGTTGCGGCGGCGGATAAAACCCTGGACGCCATGGCCGGCGACGGCGGCAGCCTGGGGCGCGGTGGCATGATTACCAAAGTACGCGCGGCCAGGGTGGCAGCGCGCTCGGGGGCCGATACCCTAATTGTGGGCGGGCGCCAGGACAGTGTCCTTACCCGTCTGGCCGATGGCGACAACCTGGGGACCTATCTGTGGGCCGATCAGCAGCCCCAGGCGGCGCGCAAGCGCTGGATTGCCGGGCATTTGCAAACCCGTGGCACCCTGGTGTTGGATGACGGGGCGGTCAAGGTGCTAACCGAAAAGGGCAAAAGCCTATTGCCGGTCGGGGTAAAGGCTGCGCGGGGTGAGTTTACCCGTGGCGAGCTGGTGGTTTGTGTCGATAGCAGTGGACGCGAAGTGGCCCGTGGGTTAATTAATTATCACGCTTTTGAGGCGGCCAAGATTATCGGCCAGCCCAGTGCCCATATTGGTGAGCTTTTGGGGTATCGGGGCGATGAAGAGCTGATTCACCGGGATAATCTGGTAGTGACCATTTAGTATCGTCGAGGTCATTACGGAACAATTAATTCGTTCCGTTAGATTGCATTTTACTATTCGATAATAATTATCATTAGCGTTATAGTGCTTTCTCGAAAGGGAGAGTGCTATGTCGGAAAATGCAAACCAGCAGCCGGGGCTTCAGCAGCGACTGCAAGATTATGTCTTTTCTCGTTTGGGGTCGCAGGCCGTGGCCCGCCGCGCTGCGGCTGAAACCGTTCAGCGCATGAGTCACTGCGATGTGGTGAAAAGCGTGGGCAGCCCCGAAATTTACATGCAGGGCTTTGCGCTATCGGTAGCTTTGCGGATGCGCGAATATCATCAGGAGGAGGGCACACCCTGGTGAGCACCTCCTTGTCCGTTCCTCAGTACTTTCTCGATCATTTATACAGTCATGCCGTGGCGCATCGGCGCTGGCCGAGTTTGGGGCTGCGCGATCTCGCTGCCCGAGAGTTATGGCAAATGTGTCGGTCCGATCGTCCGCGCGCCCAGGCTAATCGGCATTGCCTAGAGCACAGCGTCTGGTTTGATAACCGTTGTTTAAAACTGTTGCGTACCCGGCCCGATATTAACTTTGTGAATATTGGCGGAGGTCTGAATACGCGCTTTTACCGCTTGTGCCAAAGTTGCGATTGGCCACGGTTTACCTGGTGGGATCTGGAGTTGCCAGAGTTCTACGATTGTAAAAAACGCTTGTTACCACGCCTTGATCACTACTGCCTGCAGTCTTTTCAGGCTCATACCCTGGCCGCTCAGCTAAGCGATATTATCGCGCGAACCGACCAAACCGTCGTGCTCTTGTGCGAACGGCCCGCAGCCTACTTAACGCGCGCCCAATGGCAAGATCTGGGGCGCAGTGTCTCGGCTGTGCAGAGCCACTCAGATGTACACCTATTGTTTGATTGCCTGGGGCGAGGCACGGCTTTCTGGCCCAGAGCTCAGCGTTTAAGTGCGGGGTATCCGCAGATTAATTTTACCCAGCCGCATGCTTGCTGGGGCCGGCAGCTCGGCGCCGAGCTGCTGCAGGGCTCTTGGGTTCGCAGTAGTATCCTCTGGCGCAGCTGGCATGCGGAGCATTGGCGAATAGCTCCAGGCGCAAAAAACTGTCAATAAAGCTTTGGCGGCGTCGGTCATTGTCGTTTCATATGAAAATGGCAAAGTTTGTGCTTGCAATGCAATAGAAATAAGCGGGCGATCGATTCGCCTCGCTTTCACTATTCGCCCAATGCCAAACGCACCACGGAGACCGGCTATGCCAGAGAACCGCTCCACCCCCCAATGGCCCGACTTTTTTGCCCAGGGGGCGACCCCGAGTGCCATCGAGCCGGACACCGTCTCGCAAATTGCCACCCAGCTATCTTTAAACGAGCCCTTAGCCGCCAGCTTGTGTCAGTTGTACCAACCCTTGGCGGCCCACTGCGCTGCCGAGGTTTGCGATCGATCTGACAGCGCCTATCTAGTGGGCGTCAACGGCGCCCAGGGGACGGGTAAATCCACGGCTGCCAGCATACTCAAACGATTGTTGGAGACCGGTTACGGACTTAAAGTCTGCGCTCTCTCCATTGATGATTTATACCTGTCCCGCGCCGAGCGGAACCGCTTGGCACGCGAAGTCCATCCTCTGCTGGCCACTCGCGGGGTGCCAGGCACCCATAATTTACCGCTCGCATTGGATACCTTTTCGCAGCTGAATGCCGCTACACCTGGGTTAAAAACGGCTATCCCGCGGTTCGATAAATCCCAAGATGACTGCGTCCCCGAGGCCCAGTGGGATGGTATATCTGGCCGCCCCGATGTCATTATTTTTGAGGGCTGGTGTGTGGGCGCGCGCGCTCAGCGTGTTAGTGACTTAAGTGTGCCGGTAAACAGCCTTGAGGTGAATGAAGACCCTGATGGTCACTGGCGACGCTACGTGAATGATGCGCTAACCGATTACCAGGCGCTGTTTGCGCAACTGGACTTACTGGTCATGCTAAAGGCGCCATCCTTTGCCCAGGTACTTGAATGGCGCCAGCTGCAAGAGCAAAAACTGCGCGACTCGCTAACGCCAGAACAGCTAAAACATTCGCGCGTAATGAGCGAGTCCGACATCGAACGATTTATCGCCCATTATGAGCGCTTAACCCGCTGGATGCTGAGCGAAATGCCGGCTCGGGCTGACATAGTGTTAGCGCTGGGCGCCGATCATCAAGTGGCGCAAATCCATTGCCATATTAATCAACCGTAACAGCCTAATGAAAGACAACGGAGTTGCACTGTGACTAACCCCATCGCGGTCTTTACCGACCTGGACGGCACCCTGTTAAATCATCACGATTATTCCTACCAGGCGGCCATGCCCGCCATTAAAAACCTCAAAGAGCGCGACATCCCACTGGTATTGGTCTCCAGTAAAACCCAGGCCGAGATGAACGCCCTGTGCGCAGAGCTGGCGCTAAGCAGTCCCTATGTTTGCGAAAATGGCAGCGTGATTGTGATGCCTAAGCCCGAATGCGAACGCCTGGGGGCCAGCCTGGAAAACGCTGAGGCGAAAGGTGGCGACTATTTGTTGTATCGCGGTGCCAATCGACGGGATATTTTAACGGTTCTCGAGGGCTTAAAAGCCGAGTTTAACTTTACCGGTTTTGCCGATATGAGTGTGCAGGATGTGGTTGACTGCACCGGTCTCAATGAGGCAGCCGCCAGTAAAGCTATGATCCGCGCCGCCTCCGAGCCATTACTCTGGCACCAGGATGACGCTGCGATGGATGAGTTTGCCCGCCAATTGGGCAAGCACAAATTACGGGTGCTCAAAGGCGGGCGTTTTTACCATGTGATGGCCGCCTGCGATAAAGGCGATGCGGTACGCTATTTGCTCAGCTTGTATGAGTCCTATTATGGGGCAAAAGTGGCGAGCGTTGCCCTGGGTGACAGCCCCAATGACCTGCAAATGCTCAAAGCGGTGGACCAAGCCGTTTTAATGCCGCACCCAGATGGAACTTACATGCACGATGATGGGCTCAAAAACGTTATTCGTGCACCTTTTCAGGGCGCTCGCGGGTGGCGCGAGAGCGTAGAGACCGCGTTAGCGAGTCTAACTTAAAAAAGAGGAAGCACCATGAGTGACTTTTTTCAAAATGGACGTATCGGAACCCTTCACAACCTGGGTGATCGCCCGATTGAAGAGTTAGAAGCTGAATTAATGCAGTGGGGTAAGCAAAAACCCATGTGCCTGGTGCTGCCTTGTTTGTACTCCGAGCTGGAAGGCCCGGCCATGGAAAATATCGTCGACGAGTTATCCAAGGTGCCATTTCTGGATGAAATTATTATCGGCTTGGATCGTGCCGACGAAGAACAGTACAAAAAGGCCAAACAATTTTTCGCCCGCCTGCCGCAAAAGCACTCTATTTTGTGGAACGATGGGCCGCGTTTAAAAGCCGTGGACCAGGTACTGGACGAAGTGGGCCTGGCGCCGCAACAGCTGGGTAAGGGCCGCAATGTTTGGTACTGCTTAGGTTATGCCCTGGCCAAAGGTCGCGCCCGTGCCGTGGCCCTGCACGATTGTGATATCGTCACCTACAAGCGCGATATTGTCGCCAAACTGTTTTACCCCATTGCCCACCCCACGTTTAATTACATGTTCTGTAAGGGCTACTATTACCGCGCCGCCGGGGGCAAACTCAATGGCCGCGTCAGTCGTCTGTTGGTGTCACCGCTGGTGCGTGCGCTGCAAAAAGTCTGCGGTCATAATGATTACTTAGATTTTATCGACAGCTTCCGCTACCCACTCGCGGGTGAGTTCTCCATGAGCATGGATGTGGTCAGCTCCATTCGCATTCCCAGTGACTGGGGTCTGGAGATTGGGGTGTTGTCCGAGGTAAACCGCCGCTACTCTGACGAGCGCGTGTGTCAGGTGGACATTGCCGACGCCTACGATCACAAGCATCAGGATTTATCCGCCGATAATCCCGATGGCGGCTTGTCCAAAATGAGTACCGACATTTCCAAATCTTTTTTCCGTAAACTCGCGATTAAAGGCGTGGTGTTTACCCCCGAGGTTTTCCGCACCCTCAAAGCCAGTTACTACCGCCTGGCGTTAGACTTGATAGACCGCTACCACAATGACGCCGTTATAAACGGCATGAAACTGGACCGCAACAAAGAAGAAGAAACCGTCGAGCAATTTACCCAGTGCATTATGCGCGCCGGCGAAAAATTCTTGAACGACCCCACCGAACGCCCTTTTATGGCCAACTGGTCGCGGGTATTAAGTGCGGTGCCGGATGTGTATGAGCGTTTGTTGGCGGCGGTGGAGAAGGATACGAAGGAGATTGGGTGATAGAGAGAATGACGGGTAACGGTAGACGGAGAAGGGGGAGCGCAATTGCGTCGGAAGTCTGAGGTTGGACGTCTGATGCGATTGGAAAATGCTGGACGCAGAAAGCTGAACGCAAAGACAAAAAATGGCGAGCTTAGGGGCTCGTCATTTTCAGCCTGTATTTAATGTTCACTTGACAGCCAGCTAGGCAAACCCGCGACCATACTATTCCGCGTTCCGCGTTCCGCGTTCCGCGTTCCGCGTTCCGCGTCCATTAACGGCATCCAATTCAACGCCTCAGGGTGTCATATCCTCATGTAAGGTATTACTATTTCGCAGTGACAGCCGGAGCTGTCCGTTGTGACGGACGGTGTGCGCTCAATACACAGCGATAATCCGAGCTGTTGCGGATAAAATTCAGCAAAGGAATTACTGATATGAAAAAAATATCCCTCCTATTTGCGGCGCCAATGGCTCTGGCGGTCGCTGTGCATACCCATGCCGATATCGCTCCTGGCTACGACGTCACCACCCCGGCAGACTTTGGCGTGTCCGACTATGTGTACAAAGTCTCTGAAAGCGATTTTAACTTTAAGCGCAGCCTGGCAAAGGCACCGATCAACGAATGGGCCTATCAGAGTGACTTAAGCCGGGTTAAAACCCAGCAGGTGATTCGCGAAAACCAGGATGGCATTTACGCCAGTGCGGTGGTGGATGTCAGTGAAGGCGCCACTTTTACTATTCCCGAGGGGGATCATTATCAGATCATTCAGGTGATCGATATGCAGAATTATGTTGCCGCTGTGGCCTATGCTGGCGACAGTATTACCGTTACCCCTGAGGATTTAACCTACGGGAATCACGTGTATTTGAATATGCGCGTGCCGATTTTGACCGAAGACAAAGGTGGCATAAAAGAAACACTGCGCCTGCAGCGCGCAGCCACCATTGAGGCCAACTCGGCCAAGCCCTATGTCTCGCCCGACTTTGTCCTGCCGTTGGAAAAAACCGAAGAGATTCGTGCGGCCCTGGTTAAAGACGTAAAAGGCGGTGCGCTGACCCATACTCGTTATGTCAATGGCACTCCCTACAGCTCGCGTCCGCAAGACCACTTATACGGTACGGCCTATGGTTGGGGTGGCCTGGGTTTGCCCGATGCCGCCTACTGGCCGTTTGCCAATAAAAGTAAAATGGTGGATGGCAAAATGCAGCCTGCCAGCGCTACCTTTACCCCGCCGGATATTCAGGAAGAGCGTGGCGGTTTCTGGTCGGTAACCATTTACAACGAAGAGGGTTGGCTGGCCAAGGATATTTCCGCCATCTCCAACACCCAGGCCGAACCCAATGCGGATGGCACCTACACCATTCACTTTAACTCGCCAGGTGAAAAGAACAACTTAGAAACCTCCGCGCCTTTTGCCGCGCTGTTTCGTTTTTACCTGCCAGACTCTAAAGAATCAGCTGTTCAGTACATCAATGATCACGGCAGTGAACTGGTGATTGAATAGTCGCTAAGCGAAAAAGGGCGAACCGCAAGGTTCGCCCTTTTTTAACTCACAGCTTTTCTGGGAAACCAGAAAAAATTATTTGCTGGTGCATGCAGCAAATCGGCAACGTTAGCGTCCAGCTTCACTCCCCCAAATAATTCGTCAACCACAAGTTCTGATAAGGCTGCAACACCATTTTTCCGTATAAATCATCGACCGGTTGGCCGCTGATTAAATCTACCCAGTTCTCGGTGCTGATTAAATTAATATCTGACAGACTTAATTCTTGTGCCTGGTCGCTTAAGTTAAAAATACAAAAAATGCTCTGGGTGCGGCGCATGCTCTGGCGCCAGAAGGCGAAAATTTCGGGGCGTATGTGCAGGGTAAATTGCGTGGCATTGGGGTGAAAGGCCGGCTGCGCCGCGCGTATTTTAATTAAGCGCGTCAGTTCGTTAAAAACCCGCTCGCCCGGCCCGCCGGGTTTGCTTAGGCGTGCGTCTAAATCGCTTAAGCTCCAGTTGCGGCGGTTGATGGAGCGGTTGTGGCCGGTGGTTTCTAGCTTGTCGTAATCGTTAGGGGTGGCGAACAGGGTGTGAATGTAAAACGCCGGTATACCTTCTACCGACAGCATAATGGCCTGAGACATTATCAGTCGTTCGACTTGCCATTTATCGGTGCCGTTTAGAGTGCCTTTAAAGGCGTCGAACAAACTGATGTTGGCTTCGTAGGGTTTGGCGTTGCCTTCGGCATCGGTGCGCGAGGAAATTTTACCGCCAAAGGATTCCAGGGTGCTGAGCATTTCCCCCAGTTCTTTTTCGCTTAATAACCCCTCGGCGGGGCGCAGGCCGATACCGTCGTGGCTGGCGGTAAAATTTAAATAGGCGCAGCCCACCGGTGGTGGGGGCATGCTCATCATCCAGCTTTTGAGGTAGGTGCAGTCACCGGCGAGCAGGGCGTGAATCACCAGCGGCGGCAGGCTGAAGTTGTAAATAATATGTGCTTCGTTGCTGTTACCAAAGTAAGTGAGGTTTTCGCGATTGGGCACATTGGTCTCGCTGATTAACAGCGCGTGGGCGTTTTTGTATTCGGTGAGCAAACGCACCAGTTTGACCACATCGTGGGTTTGTCGCAGGTGAATACAGGATGTGCCCAGTTCTTTCCACAAAAACGCCACGGCATCCAGGCGAATCCACTGCGCGCCTTCGTCCAGGTAGCGGCCGATAATGCGTAAATACTCCAACAGAACTTTTTCATTGCGAAAATCTACGTCCACCTGGTCGTGGCTAAAGGTGCACCACACGTGTTTAACGCCATCGGCGGTATCGGTTTTACGCAGCAGTGGGCTGGTGCGCGGGCGCACGACATTGGACAGGTCGTAGTTGGGGGCGGCCTCGACAAAATAATCCCGCCCCGGGTCTTTGCCGTACTGGTAATTGCGAAACCACAGGCTCTGGCTGGAGACATGGTTAATCACCAAATCAGCCATTAGCTTAAAGTCTTGCGCCAGGGCATTAATGTCATCCCAGTCGCCCAGCTCCGGGTCCACCTGGGTGTAGTCGATAACGGCAAAACCGTCGTCGGAGGAGTGGGGGAAAAACGGCAGAATATGCACCGCCGAAAAAGTACCCTGAAGCTTTTCGTGCAAAAAATTTTGCAGGGTGTCCAGGGGTTTGTGGCCCGCCTCGCGCAGGGAGTTGCCGTAGGTTATGAGCAGTGTGTCGCGTTCGGACCAGAGCCGCTCGGGGGCTACTACGTCTTTGTTAAGGCGCGGGCCGATGGCGTCAAAGCAGGCCCGGGTGAGCTGTTCGGGGTTGCTGTCGGGGTAGAGCCCCGCGATCAGGGCGTGAATCTTTTGTTTTAGCTCGTCGAGAGACAAGAAATCTGTGGTCATAGCAGCGGCCTTGTTGCAGGTCTTTCGTCACTATAACGCAATAGTTATGCCGTTGAGGCAACAAGTTGTTAGCCAGAGGTTCTTCAGGTTTAGGGAAGCGATGTTAAACACTGCTCCAGTACCATTTGAGGTGGTTGGCTGATATCAATGGGGATAACGTCGGGTTCGTTGTCACTCGTTTCCATGCTGGCAAATTGACTGTTCAGCAGCGAGGGCGGCATAAAGTGGTCGCTGCGCCGGGACATACGTTCGGCAATCAGCGCCTGGCTACCGTCCAGATACAAAAAGACCACCCGAAAGGGGAGTTGTCGCAGTTGTTCGCGATGGCTACGGCGTAGGCCCGAAAAGGCGAGCGTGCAGCTTTGCTCTTTTTGGGCGCACTGGGTTAAGTATGCACAAATATTGTGCACCCAGGGCGCGCGCTGTTCGTCGGTTAGCGGTTTGCCGGCGGCCATGCAGGCCTTCGCCTCAGTGCTGTGAAAATCATCGGCATCCAAATAGCAGTAATCCAGTTGTTCGGCCAGCGCTTGGGCCACCGTACTTTTGCCCGATCCTGATACCCCCATAACAACAATAAGGTTGGCTGAAGGGCAGAGCTTATTTGGGGTGACAGGCATAGAGGTCTCTTTTGGGTTAGTCATTTACGGGCTTATGATAGCGCAAACATTTGCGCTTGTGCTACCATGGCATCTTTTTATTCGTTGGGGTTATTATGGCCGGTCGCACTCGCAACAGTTCCTCGAAACGGGCTACTTTGGCTGATGTCGCCAGGGCGGCTAATGTCAGTGCCATTACGGTTTCACGGGTGCTGAATCATCCGGACAAAGTCTCCGATGAGTTAAAAAACCGGGTGCAGCAGGCGATTGATTCACTGGGTTACATTCCCAATCAGTCGGCCAGCTCGCTGGCGTCTTCCAAATCGGGCGTTATCGGCGTTTGCATCCCCTCGCTTTCCAATGTGGTGTTTAACGATGTGCTGCGCGGTATTTACCAGGTGGCGGGCGAGGGCAATTACAAGGTGCTGTTGGTGGATACCCATTACTCTCCTTTGGAGGAAGAGAAAATGGTGCGCACTCTGCTCAGCCAATCCCCCGAGGCTATGATTATTACCGGCGGCGACCAGACCCGCAGCTGCGAGCGTATGCTGTCTCAGGCCAATATCCCGGTGGTGCAGATAATGGAAACCCTGGAACAGCCGCTGGATATGAATGTGGGCTTTTCGCACTACCAGGCCGGTTACGATGTGGCGGTGCGCCTACTGGAAACTGGCTGTCATACGCTGGGGTTTATCGGCGCACGTATGGATACGCGCG
The DNA here is from genome assembly GCF_024195295.1 of Gilvimarinus xylanilyticus. Taxonomy (GTDB): domain Bacteria; phylum Pseudomonadota; class Gammaproteobacteria; order Pseudomonadales; family Cellvibrionaceae; genus Gilvimarinus; species Gilvimarinus xylanilyticus. The sequence goes on from NZ_JAMFTH010000001.1 coordinate 308,370, forward strand.
TGCAGCAGCGTATGAACGGTTTTATGGCAGCACTCCAAGAGCGGGATAGGTTAGACAGCAAGTTGATTGTCACTACGCCTCAACCATCGTCCATTGCCCTGGGGGGCGAGTTGCTGCGCAGTGTGATTAGCGCCAGCGGCGGCAAGGTGGACGGCATTTTCTGCTGTAACGATGACCTTGCGATGGGCGCATTATTTGAAAGCCAACGCATGAATATTCAAGTGCCTTCGCAGCTGGCACTGTGCGGCTTTAACGACTTTGAAGCCTCGGCCTATATTAATCCCTCGCTTACCAGCGTGCATGTGCCGCGTTTTGAAATGGGGGTAAAAGCCGCGCAGATGATTCTGGATCAGCTACAAGAACGTGTGCCCGCCAATAGGCAAGTGGATATTGGTTACGAGATTGTAATGCGCCAGTCCACGGCAGTGGTGTGATCTATCAGGTTGTTTCTTAGCAGTCCCGCCATGTAAAAAGCCCGGCCGAGCGAGACATATAATTTTCGCTCGGCCGGGCTTTTCGGTTTTGATCTAAAGGGTATCTCTATTATTACAGCGCTCGTCTCTGCACGAGTCAAAAACGCTCACTCCGCAAGGCGCTCTTCTTGCTAGTGGCCGTAGCCCCTAACAAGAAGAGTTGCTCTAGAGCTCTATCTCAAAGCTACTGGCGCCGTCTTTGGAAAGCGATATCGCCGTTTGGGTGGTTTCTCCCTCGTAGGTGACAGTGACGCTGTAGTCGCCGTAAAAACCCCGCTTTGAAAAGTTGCCGTCGGTGTCTGTGTTGCCGTCAAAGTCATTCCACCACTGGTTGTAAATTAAATCTTTCCAGGCCAGGGCGTTGGGTTTGGCCTCCCAGTTTTGCCGGAACATTGCGGTGTTCTCGCGCCAGATAGCGCCCTCCCAGAACCCCCAGGTTTGTACGCCTACAGTGGCGGGGTGGCTGAAAAACACAGTGAGGAAATCGCGGGTATAGTCCGCCTGAAGTTCTTCATCTTGGGTGTTAATGTCAAACTCGGTGGCGCGAATGGCAAGCTCGGGAAACGCCTGATGGTAGCGCTCAATAATGTTATACACCCGGGCTAGGTCCGTCGGGGTATTGCCAAAGTGTCCTTGCAGGCCTATGCCATCAATGGCCGCGCCTTGGTCTACCAAGTACTGAATGGTTTGCTGGTAGTGATCTTGGTGCGGGGTATTGCGGCCACCGCCGGAAAGTATCGAGTAGTCGTTAATGTATAGCTTCTGGGTGGGTAAGTGGGTGCGAGCGCGGTTAAACCAATCCACCATTACTTCGTCACCAAAGGCGTCCATTAGGTAGTGGTTATCATAGGGCTCGTTGAGTACGTCCCACTCCTGCACTACGCTGGCCGTTGAACTGGCGATATCGTCAATATGTTCCAGCACCACCTGTTTAGCCGCCGGGTCGGCACTGTCCGGATCGTCCTCGGGTAAATAGGGTTGCATCAGGTTGGGTAGGTTGCGCTTAGAGGGCCACACCATTACATGGCCGCGAGTGTACAGGTTGTTATCCTGCAGCCACTGCAACGCGTTAAGTGTGGTGGTTTGGTTAAAGTCGTTGCCCCACTCGCCAATCCAGGGCGCCCACTTTAAGTCGTTTTCGGGGCCGCTTTGGTTAAACATTTCCAGCACGGTTTGCCGGTACTGTTCACTGTCGCTGCCTTCGCCCAGCAAAATATTGCCAACGATCACCGAGCCAAAATGGTAAGCATGGCGCTCAAAGTTTACCTCGACCTCGGCGCCCTCAACTGGCGCACCATCATCGGTCACTTTGATCGTAAAGTCGCCTTTGCGATGTTGCTCAATCCGGTCGGCGGCTTCGGCGCGCCAGGGCGCATCGGCTTCGCGTCCGCCGTAGCTTAGGGCGGTGCCGGGTAAGTCGTCGGTGGTTAAGCTGTCGCCGTAATTGAGCAGAGTGACATTGGCAATTTCAAATACCTGGGGCCGGTCCCCCGCGCCAAAACCAATGTTTAATCGCAACTCGCCCGCTTGCTCGTCGCCGTTCATTTCTACCGGAATAAAAAATTCCTGCCACTCGCCGGTGTTGCTGATTTCGCGACTCATGTATTTGGTGTAGTCGGGGCTGGGCCCTTCCAAAAATACAGTGGCAAACCCCGCCCCGGTTTCTTCCATATTCTCCACCGAGCGGAAATAAAAATGCACCAGCAGAGTGTCGCCATTGTTTACATCGCTGACAGTGGGGTACTGCACCTGGCCGTTAAAAAATTCCCCGGCGGGGTTGGTGACATTGACGCGGACCGCCTGCGAGAAAGCGTCGTGCTCGGCGCTGACTGTCTCGGCCGAGCCCACAGGCCCGTTAAAATCGCCGCGCCAGACATTAAAGTCGGTAGCGGGCGAGCCGGTTATTAACAAGCTGCCCCCAGCGGGGATCTCATTGTCTGGCTCTGGCTCTGGCTCTGGCTCTGGCTCTGGCTCTGGCTCTGGCTCTGGCTCTGGCTCAGGTTCTGGCTCTGGCTCAGGTTCTGGCTCGGGTTCTGGCTGAGGGTCAGGCTCCGGTTGCGGCGTCGCGGTAGAACCGCCGCCCCCGCCGCCACAGGCGGTTAGGCTGGTAGCGGTAAACAGAGAAAGAGTGGTGATCAAGAGAAGGTGGAGTAAGCGTGTCAACATAAACAGGACCGTATTATCACTATTATTGGATGTTTAGTGGACAACTTTAGCGTGTTTTGGTCGGGTTTACCATAAGGCCGAGATTGCCTCCTCGGGCGTTTTACCGCCCGAGTTTAACTGTCAACTGATAGGTTGCTCCTTGCTGGAAACCGTTTACACGGTTGCTGGGCAAATCTACCCCGTCCAGATTCACTGTAAGTCCTGCTTCGGCGTCACTCCGTTGGTAAGTGACTTGTAATTTAGCGCCACGGAATATTCGTGTCACCGATGCGGAGTTCCAATCGTGTGGCAAATTCGGCTCGATCACCAAATCCTCTCCATCACCCCTTAAACCAAACAGGCCTTCCACCAGCGAGCGGTACACCCAGCTAACCGTGCCGGTATTAAACAGCTGGCTGGAGCGCCCGGCGGTGCGTGGGTACTGGTAGTAGGCGCCTCGGTAGTAATTGGGAATGTAGATGGGCATTTGGCCGCGCTGCTCAAGGTCCTGCATGTCCGGGCCAGGGATCATCTGGCGCAGTAGCTTGTAGGCGCGGTCGGCTTCGCCGATGGTGTAGAGGCTGTAGATATAAAAGATGGCAGCGTGGTTGTAGACCGAACCGTTTTCGGCTGAGCCCGGGTGTTTTTGCGTGACTCGGCCCACGTCGTCGCGCATGGCGGTGAAGGCGGGGGCGAGCATGGCGACGCCGTAGGGGGTTTCTAATTGCTCCTCCACAGCTTTAATCATCTTGGTGCGCTGATCATCCGAGCAGGTTCCGGCGAGTATGGCCCAGCTTTGCGGGTTAAGAAATATGCGGCCCTCTTTGTCTTTGCTGATGCCAAAGGTGACATTGTCATCGGTGATGCCGCGACCGTACCAGTCGCCGTCCCACAGGTGTTGGTTGACCGCCGTGTTTATCTCGTCGGCCCCCGCGCGAAAATCCTGTGGGGTTTCAATAGCGTTTTGCTCGCAGATATCCGCCCAGAGGTTTAGCGCGTAGGCGGTGGCGACGCTGAGCCAGCCGGACACGCCTTTGCCTTTGTAGCCCACCATGTTCATGGGGTCGCACCAATCGCCCTGGGCGATGTAGGACAGGCCGCGTTCATCGCGCGCTTGCAACAGCCAGCTCATGGCGGCGCTGATGCGTTGGGCGACGGTCATGGTTTTGCCGTCGGACCCGCCCACGGTTTCGTTTAACAAAGCAAAGTCGCCGGTTTCGTCCAGGTAAGCTTTTAGGCACACCGGCAACCACACACAGTGATCGGTGTGGGGTACTTGATTGATGTATTTTAATTCGGCGTCTTCGTGCAGCAGTATGCCGTCGGGCATAGCGCCCGAGGCTTCCTGCTGGCTTAGGGCGTGCAAGAAGGCGTGGCGGGCAACCTCGGGCTTGATATAGCTCATGCCCATATTGTCCTGCAGGTAGTTGCGCGTTTGCGGGTCGGTGGTTAAGCGGTTTACATCGCCGTGGTAGTAGACCTGCCGTGCCAGCCAGTGGTTGACGAAGTTGTTCAGCCCTTCATCGGGGGTGTCGATGTGCAGAACCCCTTCGCCTGCGCCGATGTAACTGTGGTAATCCTGTTCGGCCTGAGAAAAACCGACTTCGCTTAGGTAGCGATCGCGTATTTGTTTTATTTCGGCATCGTCTTTGGCGGGACCGAAGGCAAAACGATAGGTTTGTGTTTCGCCTGCCGCCAAACACAACCGGTACTGCAGTGCGGCCAAGGGTGGTTCGTAGCGCGAGTCGTCGCAGGGCAGTAAGTCTTGTTGTAACGCGTCGGGGTTATGCAGCCCGCCTTCGCCTTCAAAAGCTTCACGCTGCACTTGCCAGGCGTCGGGTTGTTGCTCAGCGAGCAGGTAAGTCTTGTCTTTAAAGTGTTGGTTCTTAAAGTAGTCCGGGTATTTTTGATAGGGCGTTACGCAGCTGGCAACCACTGCCTGCAATTCGGGGCTGTATTGGGCGCTCTGGTTCATCCAGCTCATATAGCCCGGGGTAAAGTAGGGGTACAAGCTGATGTTGCGGGTTTGTTCGCCTAGGTTTTTAACCGACACTTCCCACAGCTCCACCACATCGTCTACCGGTAAGGCGAGGCGCAGGTTAATCTCCAAGTTACTGCAGGTAACCGTCCAGCGAATATCGGTTTTGCCCGGCGAAAAACAAAACTCACTTTTTTGGTTACGGACTGGCTCGTAGGGAGCCGAGAAAATCTCGCCGGTGTCTTCATCTTTTAGGTAAAAAAAGCGGCCCGGGTGGTGTGCGTAGTAGGGCTGCTCGGGCTGCATAAAGGTTTTTGCCTCCAGGTTGGGGGCATAGGCGTATTTAGCCGGCTCTGGTTGCATAAACTGGGCGATGGCGTAACCGCGACAGTTCATTTGAATCATCATTTTTTTATTCCACAAAAAGCCGGCGGCGCGGGGCATAAGGCTGGGGCTTTTAAGGTGATAGTAATGACCATTATCAGAGGGGCTTAACATAGTGTCCTCGTTGTGCTGAAACCATAAAAAAGAGCGCCCGTTAGGGCGCTCAAGCAGGGTGACGTTTGCTCGGGTGTCACCGGTCCGAAGTTGGGTTTACGCTTGTTGTCGCTCGGCTAACTCTTTTTGAATTACTTCCAGTTTGTCGCCGGTTAAGTCGTAAAAGAACAGCGCGATAATGGCGATAAACGCAAAAATTCCGGGGGCCAGGGTTTGCATATACACAATGCCATCAAGCGAAGCGTTGGATTGCACCTGGTTGGCCTGGTAACCCAGCGCTGCTAACACTGACAGCATAATGGCCGAGCCGGCGGCGCTGCCCATTTTTTGCGAAAAAGTGGTGGCGGCGAAGGTCATGCCCGTAGCGCGGCGTCCGGTTTTCCACTCGTTGTAGTCGGCAACGTCGGCGTACATGGCCCAAGTAATGGGTGCCTTGGGCCCCAGTGCCAGGCTGATCAGCATGCTGAGCACAAACATTAAGATCAGTTCCGGCGGCCAGTGGGCGCTGTCCAGTTGTGAACCATCGGCGCGGGTGCGAATCACGCTTAGGGTTTCATTTTCCAGGTTTTGAATATCCAGTTGCGCTCGGGTTTCGGGCAGCTCAACGCGGTTTTTGATAATCCAGAACACTTTGTCGTAGCGAGTCCAGGTGTAGGTGTCGCCCGCTTGGTGGGGTTCGCCCAATAAGTCATCCGCCTGCAATTGGGTTTGGTTGCTTTCGTTAACATCCACCACACCCAGGGCCTGAGGTTTGGGCACAAATGCAAAGACAAAGCAGAGTACGCTGACAATGCCCATTAACATCATCAGCAGTTTTACTTTATCGATATAGCGGGTAAGGGTAGAGGCGGACATGGCGCCAATCATTAACCCCAGCACTTGCAGCCCCACAAAAGCGCCCAGTAGGTCGGGGCGTTCGACAAAGTATTTAAAATAATAAGTGGCCGAGCTGCCGCGCAGGGTGAAAGTGGTCATGATCACCATGGCGAGAATAAAAATAATAATCCACGGCTTGCAGGTCAGCAGGGTTTTTAAATCTTTTAACGGTTCAGAGGTTTGTTCTACCGGTGGTGCGATACGCTCGCGGGTGGTGGCGAAGGTAATCACAAACAAAATAGAGGCGACCACCGCGTAAATGCTCATGGTGATTTGCCAGCCGATGGGGTTGTAGCGATCGCCACCGCCGAAGTATTCGGCCAAATCGGGCGTGGCTGCGCCCACAATAATGCCGGTGAAATAGGCAAAGAAAAACCGGGTGCTGTTAAGGGTGTTGCGCTCTTGCGGGTCGGCGGTAAGCACGGCTGAGAGAGAATTGTAGGGCATGTTGAGCACGGTGTAGGTCAACATCAAAATCATGTAGGTGGCATAGGCCCAGATTAGCTTGCTACCCTCGTCTAAATCCGGGGTGGTCATGGTCAGCAGGCCCGCGCCCATCATGGGCAGGGTGCCAAACAACAGGTAGGGGCGGAATTTGCCCCAGCGAGTTTTGGTTTTGTCGGCTATGGCGCCCATGGCCGGGTCGGTAAAGGCATCCACTATTTTGGTAATAGTGACCATGGTGGCAGCGGCGGCGGCACTGATACCGAAAATATCCGTGTAAAAGAAAATTAAATACGAGCCGATTATCGCCCAGTAAAAGTTGAAGCCGGCATCGCCCAGGCCGTAGCCGATGCGCTCGCGCCAGCTGAGTTTTGCCATCCGATCGGTGGTTTGCGCTTGTGTCACAGAAATCTCCGCCAGAGTCCCTTAGACTCTTTTGTTTTTATTGGGTTGACGCCGTGCGTCGATGGTAGCGCTATCATATTAGCTTGTGCAGCGAAAATCTACCCTAATGGGCGTTAAGATTCGCAATAGGAGAAGGGGCGAAGGCGCAAAGGCCTTCGCGATAGAAGCCGGTGTTTAGGCGCTTTTCTTGAGCTTTTTGTGGGGGTTGACGGTCTGTTCGCGCAGAGAATCAAATTTGAGCCAGGCTTGCTCAACGGGCGTAGTGGGGGCACTTTTTTGAGTGATTATTTTCACCAAGCGCATATCCGCCAGGTTGGGGTTAAGTACTTCGTCGTTTAACAGTGCCGTAATCAGTGTGCCGTGTTTCTTGATTAAACGCTGCTGTGCGCCGGTCAAATCACCGGCATCGGGCAGGTCGTTTAAACCGTAAAAGGGCTGTTTGACATAGTGTTCACGTGGCAGCATAACCATCCCTCTGTCGTTGGTGATGGGGCTGTTATACGTGAGCTTTTTGACTGTTTTGTGGCAGTGGGGTGACGGTTTTGCGAAAGTGACGGGAGGGTAATGGTTGACGACAGCGAAGCGAGTGCGCTTGAGCGCACATTCCCGTTCCCCGTTTACCGTTCTCCGTGTTCCCGTATTTTCCAGGCACAAAAAAACCGGCCGAAGCCGGTTTTTTTGAAGCAGCCAGACTCTTAAGAGGCCAGTGCTTTGATCTTGGCGTTCATGCGGCTCTTGTGACGAGCTGCTTTGTTCTTGTGGTAAGCGCCTTTGTCCGCTACGCGGTCTAAAACCGGTACGGCGGCCGCGTAAGCGGCTTTAGCTTGTTCTACATCACCTGCTGCAATGGCGGCATCCACTTTTTTCAGGTAGGTGCGCACCATGGAGCGCAGGCTGGCGTTGTGCTTGCGAGCTTGTTCGTTCTGGCGTGCACGTTTTTTGGCTTGAGGTGAGTTTGCCACCGTGTTGCTCCTATTTAAATTCAAGATAATCTGGTTTGTACGAGGCAGCGGTTACGCTTATGGGGCCTCATAAAAGACGCGGCATTTTACCCGTTTTTAACCCCGTGTCAACCACCTTGCACAGATTCTGTACGATGCGCGCTAAGCGCCGGGGCATTTACGGGCAGCGACAAAGTAAAGATGACACCGCCTGCTTGATTCTCAGCCCGCACACTACCCTGATGAAAGCGCGCAATCAAATCCACAATGAATAAACCCAGTCCCAGGTGCAGTTGGTCGCCGCTTGCCTGAGTGCGTTTTGAGGTGAGTGAGTTAAACAGCTGGCCTTCCAGTTCGGCGGGCAGCGGCGGCCCCTGATTGCTGACGGATAGCGCTAAGTAGGGCTCATCAACGCCCTGGCGACTCAGGTGCAGCGCAATAGGCGCCTCGGGCGGGCTGAAACTGGCGGCGTTATCGACCAGTTTATCCAGTAGTTGTACCAGCAGCTCCGGGGCTACCGCGTTGCGATAGCTGCCTGTCGGGGCAGGGGCGATTTCGCAAATGAAGCTGTGGTCTGGGTAGGCATCGTTATAAGCGGCGCACATATCCGTTACCAGCTGGGTGATGTCGATGTCTTCGGTCTCGGCATTGCTAATGCTGGCCTCCACCCGAGAGGCCTCGGTCATGGCGCTTACCAGTCGGCTTAAACGCTGGGTTCCCTGGCGTGCCCGGTCAATATAGGGGGCTGGGTCGCCGCCGTGGGTTAGGTTGTCCAGCGAGCTGTTTACCACCGCCAGTGGGGTACGCAGCTCGTGGGCCAGTTTGCTGGTTAGGGTTTTCAGGTAATCGGTGTGGGCCCGCACCTGGGTTAACAGCGCGCGATAGTGCTCGGATAGCTCGCTTACCTCATCGAGCAGGCGGTAGCGGGGCCAGCGCTCAAGGCTCAGGTTTAGTGCTTCGCGGTCGCGTGTGGCCCGCTGCGCCGCTTGGGATAGGCGCCGAATACGCAGGCTCAGCCAAACGGCGTAGCCGATCAGTAGCGCTAATAAGACTGCGCCAGCGCCCAGGGTGTAGGTAAGTAAGCGCACACCGGCGCGGTTATCAATCATTCGCCAGGGGCTGATGCGTTGCTCTACCACGACTGTGCCGGTGCGCTGCGACTCCAGCGCGCCGGCGTCGGGCCAGTTGCGATAAAGCGGCACCCTCACCCGGGCGATATCGGCATTGCCCGCGCGGTACCATTGCGCGCTACCCAGATCATCACCCGGTTCGGCCCAGCGCCCCGACGGGTAGTCCTGCCAAGGTGGCAGGGTGGGGCGTGGGTCCAGCCAGCGCAGCAACCAGGGGGTGGTTTGCCCGGCGGCGTTGGTGTCTATTTGACCTGCCTGGGCGCGCTGCCACTGGTGGCGGTCGAGCACGGTAACCCGCAATTTGTCGGTGGCGAAGGCTTGCAGCGCCTGCTGCAGTGGCTTAGAGGGGGCCACCACTTGCCCGTTGGCGGCGGGCAGCACCCCGGGGTCTAGTCCGCCCACCAGGGTGGCTAGGTCACCCAGGGTGCCGGTTTGCGTTATCTGGTCGGCCTGTTTATCGACAGCGGCAATGCCCAGTGCGCCGGTGGCCCAGCTGGCGGGCAGACGCAATTCCACCCGGTAACCTTGATCTGTCTCGCGCCAGTGTCCGCGAATGCGATAATCCTGTTGCGGCAGGCCGGCGTCATCGCGGTAGTAGGCTGCTATGGGCCCCGGCAAGGGCGCGCGTAAAACGTAATATCGCGGTCGGGGCTCGCCCCCGTAAAGCACCAAGTGATCACCGCTTGCCAGTTGTGGGCTGCTCTCGCGATGAAACTGACGATTCGGGTCGGCAACGTCCACCAGGGCATAAAGAGACTGATTGTGCCGTCCCAGTCGTAAACTGACGGCTGGACCCGCGGCAGAGCTTAGGGTCAGTGGGGCGAGCTTAAAAGTGCTCCAGTCGGCGGCGTCGCCATCAACCACTGGTGGGGCCGGGAGGGTGTGAAGGTATAACTCTTGGTTGGCGTGCACGGCGGGTGCATCGCCTAGCCCGGTGTTGTTCAGCAGGGCATCGTCGGCGCCCAGGCGGGCGGCGATGGCGCGGGCGGTCGCCTGAAGCGCAGCGGTTTGTCCCTCGCGCAATAAATCGTCAAAAATTTGCAGTGACTGCAGGGCTGCCCAGGGGAGTATTAAAGTGCCCAGTGACACCAGGGCCAGTTGGCGGGTTAGTTTCACGCGCTTTCCTGCCAGCGGTAGCCCATACCATAGGCGGTTTGAATGCAGTTAAATTGGCCGTCTACAGCGGAAAATTTGCGGCGAATGCGCTTGATGTGGCTGGTTATGGTGTTGTCATCCAGCACCACGTTGGCGGCATCCATCAGCTGCTGGCGATTTTTAACATGGCCCGGGTGGCGCGCCAGGGCGTGCAGTATCCAGAATTCGGTCACGGTTAAATCCACCGGTTGTTCATGCCAGTGCACACTCATTCGCGAGAGGTTAATGGCAAGCGGGCCCCGAGTCAGGGTGTCGTCTTCGCTGACCGGCTGGCGCAGGGCATCAATGCGGCGAAACAGCGCGTTGATACGCGCCAGCATATGGGGCTGGCTGATGTCCTTGGTTAAATAGTCATCGGCGCCCAGGCGCAGGCCCGAAATCACATCGAACTCGTCGTCGCGGGCGGTCAAAAATACAATGGGCAGCTCCGGGGCGCGGCTGCGCAAATCGCGGCACAGCTCAAACCCGCCCTCTATCTCATCCCCCAGCCCTACATCAATAATCGCCAGATCGGGCAGGGCGCGGGCAAAGGCGGCCTGAGCGCTGGGGCGGTCCAGGTAATGTTCTACCCGGTAGCCCAGGCGGGTGAAGGCATCGCGATAATTATCGGCGATGGCCTGTTCGTCTTCGACAATGGCTATAATACGGGCCATAACTTATTCCAATAATAGGGTTTTGCGCATAATGGTGGCTTGCGCGGCATTGATCAAGTTTAGGGAAACGGATGCTACAAAAATTAAAAGAACGCTGGGTGTTATTTTTGTTTGGGGCGCCCTTTGCGGCGGTGGGCTTAGGTTTTTTGTTTTGGGGTATTGTGCCCCAATTCGCCGAGTGGACCGCGATGAAACGCTGGGAGCCAGTGCAGGCCCGGATTTTAAGCGCCGAGATGAAACACCACCGCTCCGATGACTCTACCACTTACAGCTTGCATGCGACTTATCGCTACCAGTACCAGGGGCAAAACTATACGGGTAATCGTGTGGGCATCAGTTCTAGTTCGGATAACGTGGGCGATTACCACCGTCGGGTGATTGGGCCGCTGGAGCGCGCCGAGCGAAATGGCTCAACCGTCACCGCTTGGGTGAATCCGAAACAGCCAGATCAGGCTGTGCTTAACCGCGAGCTCCGTCTGAGTCTGCTTTTATTTAAAGGAGTGTTTGCGCTGGTCTTTGGCGGCGTGGGCTTGGGGATGTGGGCCTATGTGTTTATCGCCCGGCCGGATAAAACAAATGTGACTGAGTCAGAGGCCCAGCAACAACCCTGGTTGTCGCGTAATGATTGGGCGAGCGCGACCATTAAAAGCGACGGCAAGACCGGCATGTGGGCGCTGTGGGCGTTTGCAGCCTTTTGGAATCTAATCAGTCTGCCCGCTGCCATTGGCGCGGTGGGTGAAGCCTTGGAGGGTAACCACGTCGCCTGGGTAGCAGTTTTATTTCCTCTGGTGGGGGCGGGCATTGCGTTCTGGGCGATTAAGCTGACCCTGGCTTGGCGCCGTTTTGGCCCTGCGTCCGTGACTTTAGACCCTTACCCGGGTTCTATCGGTGGGCAGGTAGGCGGTGCGCTGGAGGTGGCCTTGCCCTATCAGCCGGATAATAGCTTTGCCGTGACTTTGCAGTGTTTGCACAGTTACTACACGGGCTCGGGTAAAAACCGTAAACGGCGCGAGTCGGTGGTGTGGCAGAGTGAGGGCATTGCTCAGACGGCTCGCGCCGCTCACGGCACTCGCGTAGAGTGGTTGTTCGATGTTGATGAGGGGTTGCCCGCATCCGAGCCTCCGGGAAACCGCTACCACTTGTGGCGGGTGAACATAAAATGCGAATTGCCGGGGGCGGACTTTGACCGCAATTATGAAATTCCGGTATTCGCCACCGCTGAAAAAGCGCAACAGTTGGGCGATGTGACCACGAGCAATCAACACCCGGAAATGGCGCAGCAGCGCGAACAATTATTGGAAGAGCTGTTTGATGTTCGTCAGGTGCCGGGTGGGGTGATATTGCATTATCCGGCATTCCGGAACTGGAGCACTATGCTGGTGTTAATTGTAGCGGGGGCAATATGTGCCGGCATTGGGTTGTGGTTAGATCCATACGGTTTCCCCGAATGTATTTTTACGATTGCGGGCCTACTTATGTTCTTCGGCGGGCTGTACTCGCTGTGCTCTAGCTTGGATGTGCGCATCGACCGCACCGAGCTGATTACCCGCCGCCGCATTCTAGGGGTGGGGCTGGGCAACAAGCACACTCCGCGCAGCGAGATCACAAAATTGTTTATCGATGAAAGCTACTCGTCCAGCACCGGTAACAAACACACCACCTACTACAAAATTAAGGCCCGTTTACGCAGTGGCGACAAAAAAACGATCAGTCACAGCTTGCCCGGGCGCGAACTGGCCCAAGAGGCGTTAGAATCACTCAGTCTACTCACCGGAGTCCCCTGTTAGTAATGTCTAAACTTCTTTTGTGCCCTCTGCTATTGGTGTTATCCGCCTGTAGCCACCTTAACGCCACCAGTGTTGAGGATTACCCCTTGCCCGACGGATCGTCATACACAGGCGAGCTTAGCGACGGTTTGATGAATGGCGAAGGCACTATTGAGTGGCCCAACGGCGATGTGTACACCGGCGAATTACAAGAAGGGGTTATTCACGGCAAGGGCGAGCTGGTCACTGAATCGGGCGAGGTGTTTCGCGGCTGGTTTAAGCAGGGGTTATTAAACGGTGCGGGCGAGTGGCTGGGCCCGGACGACGTCACTTACAAAGGCGAATTTAAAGACGATGCCTTCCACGGCGAGGGTGTATACGCCTCGCCCGAGGGCGCCTATGCGGGGGATTTTGTCGAGGGCGAACTAACCGGCCTGGGAACTTTTACCAGTACAGACGGTACTGACTACGCCGGTGAGTTTAAAGCCTGGCGGTTTGAAGGCAATGGCGTATGGGAAGACGGCGAAACTCGCTACACCGGGGAGTTTAAATCCGGCCTCTACCACGGCTATGGCGAGCGTATTGATCTGGCTACAGGCAAAGTGCTTGAAGCCGGGCAGTGGAAGTGGGGCCAGTTTGTGGGCGAGCCGGTCAGCAAGGCCGAACGGCGCCGCCAGCAATTGGCTATTGAAACAGCGCTTTTTAACCAGCCAGCACGATTGCACGACGCATTCGATTCGCTAACACCCTCTCAGCCGGATACTGTCGATTTGTTTGCGTTAATCGGCGCGGGCGACGGTACGCAAAAAGTCTTTTCACTGGAGTCGCAAACCATTGCTAAAACAATACAGGCGGATCGGGTATCCCCGGGGCATTTGCTAACTCTCAGTAACTATCCCGGTACCATGGATCAGGCCCCATTGCTAACGCTACGCAACTTGCAGCAATTAATAAAAGCTCTGGCCGAGCATATGCAAAGCGACGATGTACTGCTGTTGTATTTAACCAGCCACGGCTCGGCCGAGCACGAATTCTCGCTTGAGGCACCGGGCCACGGCTTTGTGGATATTACCCCCGGCGATTTGTCCGATGCCTTAGAACCCTTGAAAGATAACCCCAAAATATTAATGATATCCGCCTGCTATTCCGGTGGCTTTATCGAACCGCTAAAAGCACCGCACCACCTAATTATGACCGCCGCCCGCGCCGATCGCACCAGCTTCGGCTGCGGCGACGCCGACACCATGACCTACTTTGGTCGCGCCTACTTTGAAAAAGCGCTGCCCGATAGCAATAGTTTTATAGAGGCTTTTGAGGTGGCCAAAAAACATATTGAAATTTGGGAAGATGAGCAGGAAGTTGATCACTCCGAGCCGCAGATATTTGTGGGGGATGACGTAGGGCCGGCATTGCAGGGCGTTTGGTAAAACAGCGGCCGAATCCTATTCGTTTCGACCACTGCGTTTAGCTGAAGGCGCTGAGCGCGTCTTTAATTCGCTATTTGAAATTCGTGATGGTGTAAGTTCTTCCGGCGCCGTACTAATTGTCAGGGATAAATATGACAGTGAGGACGTATGATTGAGGATTTATAGTTTTGGTTCTGAGAGCCTGCTTTAAAGTTCCAACCTGCTTTAGCATACTGGACTATCTGAATATCGCGCTGCGTTTCAACGAGTGATTTCATCGACTCTGACGCCATTGATCCTTTGGAGTTGAATGATGATAAGTTATCAGGGCTGCAATAAAGGAAGATATTGATGAAAAAAGAGAAACTGTACCTAATCGTAGCCGCCCTGCTAATCCTGTGTATTTTCGGATGGCTTTTTTGGCTGTTTAACGGCTCTCCTACCGAAAAAATTTCCACTGAAGCCCCTACGGAAGAAGCGCTTGTAGATTCGGCACAAGCCGATAAGATGAAAAAACTCATCGACGAAGCTAAAGATGACCCCGAGAAGTCCGAAGGTTTATTCGACGCACTTTTGGCACTGCTGCCCTTCAAGCAACGCCTTCAATATCGTCTAAGCTTCCCCGAGCTTGACGATATGAGCTTTTACGGGCAGGTGGTGGATCAATATGGTGATCCAGTTGTTGGTGCCACGCTGGATATTGAAGGAGGCGGCCGGTTGTTGACGCCAGGCTCAGGCAAAGCGAGAGCGAGAACCGATGCAGAGGGTAAGTTTAGTGTGCATATGAAAGGCGGTAGTTTACTGATTACTAATCTTTCTCACCCCGGAGTTAAATACTATTTTCCTAATGATCTTCGTTCTACGGGGAGTGGAGGGATAGGATTTGATAGCTTTCAGCGAATGAAGGGCGGAAACGAGCCCTTATGGAGTGATTACCCACAAGGCAACCCCTATGTTTTTCAGGCATGGCGAATTGATCCGAACGATTTGGTGACCAACCTGAAATCAGGTAGAGATAACTTTCGTGTAGATTGTGAAAACAATACATATTCAATTGATATGCTTGTGTCACCACGAAGCAAAAAACGTTTGGTGCTTGACGGGTTAGAAGGCCAGTTGCGTGTTCGCTTTTCGTGCGAAGAGGCGCTAGCGACGGAAACCGCTGACTGGACAGTAGAAATAGAAGCGATTGACGGCGGTCTAGTCGCAACCGATGAACGTTATATGTATAAAGCCCCCGATTTCGGCTATGTGCCATCAATCCGCTGGACATTTAATAAAAATGACTCTAACTATCGGGGCGGCCTATCTCGCAAAAAATTCTATTTTTACTCTAATAATGGAAAAGAGTATGGCAGTCTAATTTTATCTTTCGATATTTTTTATGAAGGCCCCATATTAATGATTGATAAATACAATATAAACCCCGACGGCGGGCGCTCATTGCTCGGGCCAGATCGAGGTTACTAGGGGTTTTCCAGCAGGGCGCCAAGGAACCAGTAGGGTCAGATACCCTCTTGATCTTCAAGAGGGTATCTGACCCCGATGCTCTCTTCTTAAACATATCAACCAAATGAAATTCGGCGACTTATAATTTCCTAGAACAAGAATTAAAGGGTGGATTATGGACTATATCGATCAGGATGTTTACTTAGTAAGAACCAGTAGAACCAGTAGGGTCACCCATTAGGCAAATTGTCAACCGAAGACGAAAAAAATCCTCCCGAGTAAGCGGGGTTTTCGATCTACACACGCCCTCAAGAAAATTGCACCCGGCTTTTCATTGGATTGGTGTTTCTCAATTTCACCAGTCACCCATCAGGATCAAGCTATTGGTAGATAGCCCTGGCTTTCGCCCCAGAAAAACATCGGTACCATACTTTGTTCATTCAAATGACAGATCTGTGAGCTCAACTGTTAACTTCATCATTGGCTCAACCCGTTGCTGACTCGAAGCATGAGCAAATGCTTTTATGCGTGTTATTGGGTGGCGAAGCCGGGCCAATCAGGCCTGGTGGTTTAATGCCAACCCTGTCAATGGTTAGCCGGCTCCGCCAAGCTTAGGCGAACAGTCGTTTCTCGTCATAGGCGACGCCGTTGCGCATAATCCAGTAACAGGCCCTAGCCAATTTGTGAGCTAGTGCTTTTCTAGCCACAATGATATTCGTTTCCTTGGCCTTGCGCTGGTAGAAAGCTTTGGCTTTTTCACTGCGTCGAATGGAGAAATTGGCTGCTTCAATGAAAGCCCACGCTAAGTACTTGTTACCGTTTTTTCGATTATTCTCGCCTTTTTTCTTGCCGTTGCTTTCACGTCGGCTGTCGACGCATCGACTGTATGAGGCGAAATTCCCAGGCCCTTTAAAACGCCTGATATTGCCGCTTTCCAATAGAACCGTTTGTGCGAGTATGTCGCCTATACCTGGCACGGTCTTGAGCAAGTTGAAATTCGGCGATGAATCTACTTGGTGACTAATTGACCGCTCCACGGTTTTTATTTGCTGGGTAAACGCACGCACCATACCTATTGAGGTTTGTAGCGCTAGCTGAGTATTAGCCTCACCGATTCTAGGGGCAACAAATTTCTTGGCCTTAATCTTGTCTGCCCTTAACGTCTGCCCCGTATGAAGCTGTATAAAGGATTTGAGCCGGATAATCTCCCGGCTTCGGTCTTGTACCAACTGCATACGTTTTCTAAGTAAATCCCGCAATGCTCGATGCTCTTTGGGATAGATGTATCCGGTAGGTAGAATCCCGAGGCGCATTAGATGAGCCAGGTGGAACGCGTCGTAGCGATCGTCAGTACGCTTTAGGCCGTTGCAACAACGAGGGTCAGGCCTTACATTTGACACACTGCAACAACGAGGGTCAGGCCTTACATTTGACACACTGATGAAGAGTGCTAGAGTGGGGTAAGTGGTCTGACTTGTTGAGGTGATTCTGTGGCTCGCCCTCTGCGTATTGAGTTTTCCGGCGCTTTGTATCATGTGACTTCTCGTGGCAACGCACGCCAAGACATATTCTTGAGTGATGATGATTTTGAGGACTTCTTGCGGCTTCTTTGTGTCGCCTGCGAGCGATTCCAGTGGTATTGCCATGCTTATTGCCTGATGTCGAACCATTACCATTTACTGATTGAGACACAGGCGCCGTCATTATCAAAGGGAATGAAATACCTAAATGGTACTTACACCTCCGCTTTCAATCGTCGGCATCAATGCGTGGGGCATGTATTCCAGGGAAGGTATAAGGCCATATTGGTCGAGAAAGACGCATATTTACTGGAGCTGGCTAGGTATATTGTCTTAAACCCAGTTCGGGCACGCATGGTACGCTCGGCAAGAGAATGGCCTTGGAGTAGTTACCGCGCTACAGCTGGTCAAAACGAGCCGCCAAGAGCGTTAACGACAGATTGGATTCTGGGAAACTTCGGCCGGCGCCGAAAAGTGGCAGTGGAGGGGTACAAGCGTTTCGTTCAAGAGGGGAAAAATCAACCCTCTCCCTGGGAGGCCTTAAAGAATCAGGTGTACCTTGGGTCAGACGAGTTTGTTGAAGATACGCAAGCCAAGATGGATCCGAATCAGTCCTTGCTTGATATTCCAAAACCACAGAAACTCAGCCCACCGAAACCATTAGGGCATTACGTCGATAGCTACGCAGACCGGAAGCAGGGCATGTCAGAGGCGTACCGCAGCGGCCACTATACGCTATCTGAGGTTGGTGATGCGTTTGGCGTCAGCTATGCGACAGTGAGCCGAGCAGTGAAAAGCTTTGATGAATGATGCGGGGTGTGAAATGTAAGGCCTGCCCCCCGTCGTCTCATGACCCCCGTCGTCTCAGAATATTAAAAAAGCTCATGGCGTCTTGTTTGGCACAGGCTTTCTGAGTGGCTGCTTGTTGAAATTGGCGGCGGCTACGATTAGCATGCATACAGACTGCTCCTTGGTGATGGTGGACTCTTTGGTCGGAAAAAGCCTCATCATTGGAGCAGTTTTTTTGTGTCTATATCAAGTGCTTATGCTTAAGTAAGTGCCATTCAGGCCTGACCCCCGTCGTCTATGCTATCTGAGGTTGGTGATGCGTTTGGCGTCAGCTATGCGACAGTGAGCCGAGCAGTGAAAAGCTTTGATGAATGATGCAGGGTGTGAAATGTAAGGCCTGACCCCCGTCGTCTGACCCCCGTCGTCTGGATAGGCAATCAAGAGCAGCTGCGGCTACCCGAGCACCCAGGCGAGCAGGTTTAGGAGGGGTGCTATCGCGCACAGTACCGAGAAAAACCAATAATTTCATAAAACGTCCTTTTAGATGAATTTGGTCGATTGTGAGCTAGTTCAATGCCACGTTTTAAATGTCGTTAGAAGCGGGTTTATTTCAATATGTAAAATAAAACGCCGAGAGTTTACCCTTCGGCATTACAGGCTGTTCGTGTCTAAATTTTTCCAGTGGTTTTTAGATGCATTATGAGAACAAGTAATAAAATAATGTGAATGGAGAGAAACCCCAAGATTTGCCAGCGAGGCATTTGCCTCGGAATGTCTTTGTGGTTTCCTCTACGGAGCCATGTCAAGCGATGCGAGTATGCGATAATCGAGGAGGATATAGTGTATAACGCAAATGCAGTTGCCGTTTCGGCGTCGTTTATTGCGAGGGCTGCTGTTACAAAGGCAGAAAATGCAGGAATTGCATAGTTACCAATTTTGGTTACTTCGGAAATAGGGTTTGAGTTTGTCATTTTCAGCTTTGTTAGCCCCTTAACGTTCACGATGAGTCAGCTGAATCGGTGTTTAAGGATTAAGCTTTTTTATGTTCTGATTTGACGTTGCTATGCGCTGCACACTCTTATCCAGCGTCCAGCGTCCAGCGTCCAGCGTCCAGCGTCCAGCGTCCAGCGTCTTTTCCGCCCCCCCGTAAACCGTCCTCCATTCTCCAAAATCTAAATCAATTAATATCCACCGAATCATCCCCCTCATTCCCCCAAGGCACATTCCGCGTCCGCGCTTCACATCTTAACTGGCGGTGCAATGCCGCCTTACCCACAATATGCGCACTCACCGGGGCGGTGATAAACAGGAACAGGGCGATCAGCAATTCGTGCAGGCTGAGTTCCTGATCGCCGGTGGAGAAGAAGATAATGGAACCGATAATCATGCCGCCCACGCCCAGGGTGGTGGCTTTGGTGGGGCCGTGCAGGCGCATAAAAAAGTCTTGCAAGCGCGCCAAGCCCAGCGAGCCCACTAGGGCAAAGCAGGCCCCCAGAATTAAAAACACGGAAATAATAATTTCTACGGTAACGCTCATAGGTGCCTCACTCGATAATGTCGCCGCGCAGCAGGTATTTGGACAGGGCGACGGTGCCCACAAAACCCATGACTGCGATCAGCAGCGCGCCTTCAAAGTACAGGGTGCTCTGCTCGTGCATGCCGAATAAAATCAGCATGGCGATGGAGTTAATGTACATGGTGTCCAGCGCCAGAATGCGATCGGTCATGGTGGGGCCGATGCACAGACGCCACAGGTTTAGCGCGAGCGCCAGGCCGACGATAAGCATGGTTAGCTGAATTACGGATTGGAGCATTCGAAAATCTCCTTTAACGGCTTTTCGTAGCGGTTTTTAATCTCGGCAATGGTGGTGTCTATATCTTTGACATCCAGACCGTGCACCAGCAGGTAACCGTCCTCCATTTGCAAGTCTACCGATACCGTACCCGGGGTGAGCGAGATGGTGTTGGCCAGCAGGGTAATGGTGAAATCCTGCTTTAAGTCCAGCGGGATGCGCATAAACGCAGGCTGCAGTTTTTTGCGCGGCCCCATAATTAAAAACGCCACTTGCACATTGGCGATCACAATGTCCCACAGTACCAGCAGTAAAAAGCGCACTGCTTTAAACGGCTTGGCGATAACCATGGATTGGGGCCAGAACTCCTGGGTAAAAAACGGGATGGCCCAGGCGAGTATCGCGCCCAGCACCCAGTGTCCGGGGGCGATGGTGTTGTTCATTAACAGCCACAGGCCCAGCATAAAGACGCTGAGTAACTTGTGGGGAAAAAGTTTTTTTCCGGTCAGACTAGTCATGATGAACCCCCGGAATGGCTTTATGGCTTAACACCGCCTGAGTGTAAATGGCCGGATTTTTTAACTGTTGCGCTAGCGCGTCGGTGTAGCGCACTACCGGGTTACCGCCAAACGATAGCACCAGTGACAGGGCGAGCATGCAGATTACCGCCAGCAGGGCGCCGCGATCAGCCTTGTCGACTTTGGCAACGCGGTTTTCGGTGCGCCAAAAAATGGTGCTGCCGCTGCGGCTTAGGGCGGTAATGGTGACAAAACCCGCCGCCAGCAACATAAACCACAGCCAGAAGGTGCGCTCGTCGGTAGTGGCCGATTGCATTAGCAAGACTTTACCCACAAAGCCCGACAGCGGCGGCATACCGATAATGGCGGCGGCGGCGATAAAAAACAGCGCCCCCAATTTTACCGGTTGGCGCAGGGCGGGGCCGGTAATAATGCGATCGGCGGTGGCGCCGCGCTGGCGCACGATTAAATCGGCCAGCAAGAATAGCGCGCCGCAAATCCACGTAGAATGCATCAGATAGTACAGGGTGGCGCTTAGAGCCTGCTCGGTGTTAAGCGCTACACCCGCCATCATGGTGCCCACGGATACCACCACCAAATAGGCGATTTGTAATCGCAGCTCGCGCGCGGCCAGGGCGCCCGCCACACCAAAGCCCAGGGTTACCAGTGCCAGGGGCCACAGCCAGGGCTGGGCTAAGTTGGCTACCACGCCGGCCTCATCACCAAACACCAGAGTGTACATACGGATAATCGCGTAAATACCGATTTTGGTCATAATGCAGAACACCGCCGCCACCGGCGCCGAGGCCGAGGCGTAGGCGCGTGGCAGCCAAAAATACAGAGGCACCATAGCGGCTTTTAAGCCAAACACCACCAGTAACAACAGGGCGGCGGCGTTCATCAGCGGCGCTTCGTCGGCGGTGGTTTGCGCGACTTTGTTGGCCATATCGGCCATATTGAGGGTGCCGGTTAAACCGTACAAAAGCGCCGCCGCGATCAAGAACAGGCTGGAGCCCACCAGGTTAAGCAGTACATAGTGCAGGCCCGACTTAATGCGTGCCGCACCGCCGCCGTGCAGCAGCAAGGTGTAAGAGGCGATTAGCAGCACTTCAAAAAAGACGAACAGGTTAAACAGGTCGCCGGTCAGGAAGGCGCCATTAACCCCCATAATTAAAAAATGCACCACGCTGTGTAAGCTGTCGGCGGGCTTGTCGTTGCCGCGTATGGCGTACCACAAGCTGAAAAACGCCAGCACCGCCGTGACAAACACCATGAGCGCGCTCAGTCGGTCCAGCACCAGGACAATGCCGAAAGGCGCCTCCCAGTTGCCCAGCGCGTAAACACTAATAGTGCCCTCGGCGGCGGATAGCAGCAGTGCGGTGGCCACACCTAACTGCAGACAAATACTGATAAAACTGATTCCGCGCTGAATACGCAGCGGCCTGCCGGTACCCAGCAGCAGTAATATTGCTGTGAGCAGCGGCATCAAAACCGGAGCAATAATCAAGTGGTTCACGATTTTACGTCCTCCACTTTAATGCGACCGTCGACATGGTCGTTGCCCAGCTCGGCCCGCGCGCGCAGCGCCAGCACCATCACAAAGGCGGTCATGGCAAAGCTGATTACAATGGCAGTCAGTACCAGTGCCTGGGGCAGGGGGTCGGTATAGCCTTCGCCGACGCCGATAATGGTACTTTTGCCCGGATTTAAGCGGCCGGACATAAAAATAAACAGGTTGACGGCATAGGTGAGCAGAGTCAGCCCCAAAATAATAGGGAAGGTGCGTCCGCGCAGCAGCAGGTACACCCCGCAGCTGGTTAATACGGCAATCACCACGGCTACCAGAACTTCCATCAGCTTTCTCCTCTGGTCACTTGGGTGTCGGTATAGGTTTTACTGGTGGGTGGGCGCGGCGAATGGCTGGTTTGGGCCAGCTTGCCCAGGTGCGCCAAAATCAGCATGGTGGCACCTACTACGGTGACATAAACGCCGATATCAAAGCCCATGGCCGAGGCCAGTTCAAAGTCGCCCACCACTGGCCAGTGAACATGGCTGAAGGTTGAGGTCAGGAACGGATAGCCGAAAAACCAGCTGCCCATACCGGTCAGGGCGGCGATAAACACCCCCGAGACCGCCACCCGGCGATACTTCCACTTAAGTCGTTCTTGCATCCAGCCGGTGCCCGAGGCCACATACTGCAATATCAGCGCGACACTGGTCACCAGCCCCGCAATAAAGCCGCCGCCCGGGGCGTTGTGACCGCGCAGTAATAAGTAGGTAGACACCAGTAATGCCAGCGGCAGAAGAATTCGGGCCATAACCGCCAGAATGGGGGGGTGGGGCTCTTTGTCCCAGGTGCGGCCCTCGCCGTCGGCCTGAGGCAGGGGCAAATGCAGGCCGTTGAGCATGGCGTAAATGCCCACCGCCGCAATCGCCAGTACGGTGATTTCGCCGAAGGTATCAAAGCCCCTAAAATCCACCAAAATAACATTTACCACATTGGCGCCTCCGCCGCCCGAGACACTGTTGGCGAGGAAGAAATCCGAGATGGATTCGTAGGGACGGGTCAGCATGGCAAAGGTGATTAACCCCATGCCAATACCGGCGGCGCCGGCCAGGGCAATATCGCGCCCCACGCGCTTGGCGCCGGACTCATTGGGGGTAATTTGCGGCAGAAAGTAGAGCGCCAGCATCAGCAGGACAATGGTGACTACCTCAACCGAGATTTGCGTGAGCGCCAAATCCGGCGCCGAGTAGCGCACAAAAATCAGCGAGACGATCAGCCCCACCACGCTCATTAACAACAAAGCGGCAAAGCGGTTGTGGTGCAAAAGCACCGTGCCCAGCGCGCCCACGATTAAAATAATGGCCGCCAACAGGCTTACCGGTTCAACCGTGCTGATGGGAATGCTGCCCTGCAGTTGGGTCATGGGGTAAAGCGAGTAGGCGATCACCACAATGGCCGAGCCAATCAACAGCGACATATAGCGCTGCAGCGAGTTGTTTTGCACAAAATCGGTAAACAGCTGGGCGATGCGCACCGACAGCTGTACCCGCGACTCAAACACAATTTTCTCGTCGTGGCGGAATTTGCGCTCGTAAAAGGCAAATAAGCCGGTGCGCTGGCTGTACATCAAAAGCCCGCCAATCATGGCGACAATACTCATGATCAGTGGCAGGTTGAAGCCGTGCCAGATGGCAATATGGTAATCGGGTTTGTTTTCGCCCAGTACCGCCAGCGTTGCGGCGTCTAAAAAGGGCGCCACGGTAAAGTTGGGCAGTATGCCCACCAGCAGACACAGGGCCACCAGAACTTCCACCGGCACAATCATATAGCGCGGCGGCTCGTGGGGCGGGTATTTGGGCAAGTCGATAGGCTCGCCGTTAAAGAACACATCGTGAATAAAGCGCACCGAGTAGGCTACCGAGAAAACCCCGGCCAAGGTAGCCATGAGGGGGAATATCCAGCTGAACATGCCCATGGATTCGATGTGCAGCGCCTCGGAGAAGAACATCTCTTTACTCAAGAAACCGTTCAGCAGCGGCACGCCCGCCATTGCCAGGGCGGCTACCATGGCCAGCAGTGCGGTGTGGGGCATGTACTTCCACATACCGTTAATTTTGCGCATATCGCGGGTGCCGGTTTCGTGGTCAATAATCCCGGCGGCCATAAACAGCGAGGCTTTAAAGGTGGCGTGGTTAATAATGTGAAAAATCGCCGCCACCACCGCCAGCTGGGTGCCAAAGCCCAGCAGCATGGTAATCAGGCCCAAATGGCTGATGGTGGAGTAGGCCAGCAGGCCTTTCAAATCGTGTTTAAACAGGGCGTTATAGGCCCCGAACAGCAAGGTGGCCATACCGGTAAAGGTGACAATGTAGAACCAGCCATCGGTGCCGGCCAGCGCCGGGTACATACGCGCGAGCAAAAACACCCCGGCTTTTACCATGGTGGCTGAGTGCAAATAAGCCGATACCGGGGTGGGGGCGCTCATGGCGTGGGGCAACCAGAACTGAAACGGGAACTGCGCCGATTTGGTAAACGCGCCCAGCAGCACCAGTACCAGAATAACCGGGTAGCTGGGGTCGGCTTTTATGGTGTCGGCGGCGGCAAAAATGGCCCCCAGCTCAAAGCTGCCTACAATGCGCTCAATTAGCAGGGCCCCCGCCAGTAAGCACAGGCCGCCCGCGCCGGTTACCGCCAGGGCCATACGCGCGCCTTTGCGGGCGTCGGTTTGGCTGGACCAGTAGCCGATTAACAGGAAGGATACCAGCGAAGTGACCTCCCAAAACACAATCAACAGCAGCAGGTTGTTGGACAGCACAATGCCCAGCATGGCCATCATAAACAGCTGCAGTAGGGCGTAGAGCTTACTCAGAGAGTCCCGCTCGGACAGATAGTAGCGGGCGTACAGAATCACCAACAGGCCAATGCCCACAATTAACAGGGCAAACATCAGCCCCAGGCCGTCCAGGCGCAGGCTTAGATTCAGGCCCATGGTCGGCAGCCAGGCAAAGCTGGCGTACTCCACGTGCCCGCCAAACACGCTGACGGCGCTGCCCATTAATATGCCCAGAGCGCAAAGCGGCCCCAGGGCGGCAGAGTAGGCGCAAATGGTGCGACCGTAGCGCTCGGTAGCGAACGGCAGCAATGCTCCCAGCATGGGTAGCAAAATAATGCTAAGTAGTGTCATGGTGTGTTAGCACCCAAGTTCAAGGCCCTAAAGGGCGTTAATTTATATGATTAGGCTTGTACTAGGGGCTCGGGCACAGCGAATGCAAACGCGCGAGCCTTACACCTGGCCCGGCGGATCCATATAGAAAGGTTGATAGCGCCGTTCGGCGTGATTACAGCCCTGGCAGGCCGCCGAGAGTGCGGTTAGGTCTGGTCGCGGCAATGCGGTTAGTGCGATACGCGAGAAGGCCATGAAATTTGTGTATCCCTGAAGTCGGTTCAGTGCTTGAGACTTTATACACAAACTTGCCGATAAGTGCCACCAGCGATGGCCCTAATTTTGGTCGTCGAGCTTGCGGATGACCAGCTGAATGGAACCGACGGTAAAGCCCCACTTTTTGAGGGTAGATTGATTAATGACCACCTCGTCCGACACGCGCCACATCCAGTCGTCGACCGCCAGGGTCAGTTTGTCGCCCCGGTAGTCAATCTCCAGCGTGTATTGAAGGTTAAAGGCGTTGCCCGCCACGCTCGCGGTGCCGGGGCCAATGACATCGCCGGCGGTGGCGGTATAGCGGTTTTTGCCTGCTGGGGTGAGTGTCCAGGTGCGGTACTGGATTTCACCGTCGTCAAACTCGAACTTTTCCTCTAGGGTGCCTACGCCGTCTTGCCAGCTGGCTTCAATGTCGGCGTTAAACGTGCGGGTCACCAAACCTGCGCGGTCTTTGAGTACGCCGTGAGCGGTCAGTGGGCCGTTAAAAAACTCCTGGGGGGCGAAGGCCGGTTCTCGTCCCTGATAGTCCTGGATCTCGGGGCCTGCGCAGGCTTGCAGTAAAACGAGTGAGAGAATCAGCAGGATTTTATTCATAAAGGCCTCTAAAAAATATCGGTAAAGGTAACCCCCAGCCCGATAGATTGAGTCCGAACATCGTAATCGATCAGGCTGGCGCCATAGCCGTCAAATAGCTTTATGTAACCGCGTACGGTGCTGCTGATGGGAAAAGACCAGTCCAGCTCCAATGCCCCTTTGCGGGTAAAGGGGCGGCGCGTCATAAAGCTCACTATATGGTCATTACGCGTGTAGGCGCCGCGCAGTTCATAGTGACCGTAATAATCCTCGATATCCGGGTTGTCGTCGTCCTCTTTGTCCTCGGGCAATCGATACCAGGGGGACAGCGAAAAGGCGATGTGATCGCGCTCGAAGACAATATTACCCTTGATTCGATTCCAGCTGCGGGATAAATCGCCGGATTGACCGTTGGATTGATGTACTAACGAAAGCTGATTGAGAACATTGCGAAAGCCAAAAAATTCCCAGTCATTCATCACCGAAAGAATCAGTTCTGGCTCGTGGTTGGTCTCGCGAAAAGGGCGAGAGATACCAGTGTTGTAAGCCTGCCAGAAGGAGCGGTTGGTGTAGGCGATATAAAGGTTGCCGTTATTGTGCAGCAAATCTTGGGCAATCAGCACCTTCATACTGATTTGAAACTCAAGCTCGGTATTTTGCAGATTGATATCCCGCTGCGCCGCTTGTTCAAAAGGGGCGGCATTGGGCCTGTCGGTATAGTTGGCCGGAAGCACATAGTTGCGGTTGTGGGGCGTTAGCAAAAAGCGGTTGGAGCGGTTGAGTGCTTCCATTTCAATACGTTTTTGCAGTGGTTCGCTGGCGGGATTGGTCGTGGGTTCGGTTTTCAGCTCAGCGCTGCGTTGCTCCACGCTACCCTGGCTGAGGGTTTTGCAGCTTTCTCGCAGTTGCCCCAAGGTCATGTTGGCGTCGGCAGTTTGTGCCATTAACGTCAGACAGCGGCGGTATTCCGTTTCGTTAAGCGGGGTGTCCTCCCCGGGCTGCTGCGCCAATACGGCGGAGGTAAACATTATGGGCAGGCTGGCAAGCACAGAAAGTTGCATAGGCGTTTACAGGCTCTGGGAAGATACGCCGGTATCTTGCCCGATTACCTTCGTCGCGCCAAGGTTACCAGTTGCTATTGATAAGCCACTGGTCCATATCGGCGTCGTGCCATTGGCTGATTAGGTCGATACCATTGTCCACAATGGATAAATATACATCGATGATGTCGGTGGCGAGGTTGTAGATACGGGTGCTGTCGCTGTTCATGGCCCCTTCGTGAAGGATGTCGGTCTCGACCATGTTGAGCAAAAACATCAGCTTTAACTCGTAGCTTTTCAGCTGACTGAGTAAGCCGATATCCTGCTCCAAAATACTTTCCAGGCGTTTAATTTGGTGGCGCAGTTTTTCGTTATTGACCCGAGTACACTGAATCACATAGCGCAACTTGCTGTCGTGGTGGTCATCCAAAAAGCCGGCGGCGGCCGCGTAGGTGCCCAGGGCGCGGATTCGACCAATCTGCTCCACCACCGCTGGCAGCAGGCGGGTGGTAAAGTGCAGCACCTCAAGGTGTTTAAAACGACCGGGGTAGACGTTAATATCCGAGCTGGCGCCGGCTTCACCCAGCGCTTCGTGAATGGGCTGTTCCAGCTCTCGCGACAGAGAGGCCAGCATGGACAGTGATTGCTCGATCAGGTGGCAGTGGAGTTCATAGTTGTCGATCACCGAGTCTTCCTGCCAGTCGCGGCTGATGGTGATCCAGGCGTTTTGCAGGTTCTCGCGATCGCGCTCGCTGAGCAAGCCATTGTTTGCTCGGGTCATCGCCTGTAACAGCAATACGCGGCGTCCCAGTTCGGTTTGCAGCTGATTTAAATCGTCGCGGAACATATCGTTACCGCCCAGGGTGCCCATGCTCATACCTCGGTGACGCTGGGCGGTTTTGATGGTGCGGTTAAGCTGCCGGATCAGGTTCAACGCATCCTGGCGGCGGCGATACAGGCCGTAATAGCGTTCGAAAATGTCGCTATTGGCGTGCGAATCTAGTGCATGATGTACGCTGGTTTGCCCGTTCATGGTGCCCGTTTTTAAATAAAAAGCTCCGTTAATGTGGCGCTCACTCATGTGCGAGGCAATTTATGCCTGCCCATGGTGCGAAAGTCGCGTCCACAGCCTTGGTCTCCAAATCTGTGGTAATGTCGGAGCAAGAGTTATACCAATAGCTGTGGTGATTGAGTTTGGGCAAATGAAGTGCAACTAAAATCACATTTTGCGCGTCAATTCAGATTGCCGGCCTTTGGTTGATCTTAGGGCGCTATGGGCGGCTTGATCCAGGGCGGGGCAGGGAAAACCGCTTGCGCCTCTAAATGAAACATTGGAGCGTCGAGGGGACATTTGTCTTGCGCTTGCGTATATTGCCCTTGGCCAGATTGACGGGCCCTGCCCATTTAAAAGAAAAGAGAGCTCACAGGAGATTTATTCGATGCAAACCCCCGGTTTCTTTCGCCGCAATATGCGCTGGTTGCTGCCTATAACCATTATCATAATGGCTATTGTGGTTGTTGTTATTCTGGCGGGCTTGCGCGAAGGACCACCGATGAAACCACCGGCTGATAATGCTCCGCTGGTCGAGCTTCGCACCCTCACGCCCGGGCCTTTGCAGCTGACGGTGACGTCGCAGGGGTTGGTGCAGCCCAAGTACACCACTAACTTGGTGGCGCAGGTCAGTGGCGAAATCGTCTCCTTGAACGATACCTTTGTGCGCGGTGGCTTTGTTAAAAAGGGCGATGTGCTGGCCACCATTGACCCCACCAACTATGAAGTGGCCCTGCAAAATGCCAAAGCTTCGCTGGCCAGTGCCCAGGCGGGGCTGGAGCAAGAGCAAGCGCAAAGCGAAGTCGCTCGGGTCGAGTGGGAGGATATCAACGACCGGCCGGCCCCGGCGCTGGGGCTGCGCAAGCCGCAACTGGCCCAGGCCCAGGCCCAGCTTATCGCCTCCGAGGCGGCGTTAAAGCAAGCTCGCAAAGATCTGGAACGCACCCAGATTGTCGCCCCTTATGACGCTTTGGTAGTGGCACGGGAGGTCAGTTTAGGCACCTTTGTCAATACCGGAACCAACTTGGGGCAGGTGGTGGATGTCAGCTCTGCCGAAGTGCGTCTGCCGGTGGGCGAATCGGAATACGCCTATTTGCCCAATGGCGGCATTGGCTCCGAGGTGACGCTGCGCGCGGGCGAACAAACCTGGCCCGCGCAAGTCGTGCGCAGCGAGGGTCTGGTGGATGACGAGACCCGCATGCGCTACCTGGTAGCGGAATATCGCGATCCCTATCATCGCGAATCCTCTAGCGATCTGCCTGCGTTAAGTTTTGGCACTTTTGTTGTGGCCCAGTTGCAGGGTGCACAAATACAAAGTGCGGTGACCATTCCCCGCACTCTATACAGTAATGGCACAGTGCCGCTTTTTACCGAGGGTAGCTTAACCCTGCGCCAGGTAGAGGTACTGCGCCACGAGGGCGGTAACACGGTTATTCAAAGTGGCTTGCAAGCCGGTGATCGGCTGGTGTTGACGCCGCTGGAGCTTGCGGTAGATGGCATGAAGTTAAAAGAGCGCGACGCTGCCACACAGGATGGCGCCGAAGATGGCGAGCCCGCCGACGTTGAGGGAGCCGATTAATGGAGACCGTGGACGATACCCGCAAAGGCGTTATTGCCTGGTTCGCCCGCAACAGTGTGGCGGCTAACTTGTTGATGATCGTGATTGTGCTGATGGGTGTTTACAGTGCGATGACCATTCGCAAGCAGATGTTCCCCCAGTTGGAAATCAACTGGATCAATATCAACATAACCTACCACGGCGCGGCGCCCCAGGATGTGGAAGAGGCGATTACCGTTAAGCTCGAGGAGGCTCTGGCCTCGGTGCAGGGCATTGAGCGGCTGATTACCCGCTCCAATCGCGGCAGTGCCAGTGCGAGCATTGAGGTAATGGAAGAGTACGAGCCCCAAGAGGTGCTCGATGAGGTAAAGACCGCCGTTGACTCTATTTCCAGCTTTCCCGAGGGAATGGAAAGTCCCCGAGTGAGTCGGGCCAAGTTTCGCCAAGAGGTCATGTATGTGTCTCTGTATGGCGATGTCGATAACTTTACCCTTAAGCGTATGGGCGAAGAAGTGTACAACGAGCTGCGCTCGCTGCCCGACGTCAGTATTGTGGACTATTACAGTGGTGCCAACTATGAGATTGGCATCGAGGTAAGCCGCGATAAACTGTATGAATACGGTTTTACTTTTAACGAAATTGCCAATGCGGTGCGTAACTGGTCTACCAATCAGTCAGCCGGACAAATTCGCACCGATGATGGTTTTATTTCGGTTCGGGTGGAAAACCAAGCCTATGTGGGCGCTGAATTCGAGCGTTTACCCCTGCGCACTTTAGAAGATGGCACCACCATTTATCTGGGGGATGTGGCCACTGTTAACGACGGCTTTGAAGAGGGGATTAACTACACCAAACTAAACGGCCACAATGCGGTTACCTTTTTTATCGGCGCCACTAAAGACCAGAGTATTACCGACGTATCGCAAACGGTAAAAGAGTTTATTGCCGAGCGCAATGAAACCTTGCCCACGGGTATTACCCTGGACCCCTGGGTGGATTTAACCTATTACCTGAACGGCCGTTTGAACATGATGCTTAGCAATATGTTCTGGGGCGGGCTCTTGGTGTTTGGCATCCTCGCATTGTTCTTGCGTATGAAGCTGGCCATGTGGGTGATGCTGGGTCTGCCGGTTAGCTTTTTGGGTGCCATGGCGCTGCTGCCGCACAGCTGGATTGACGTGACCATTAATGTGGCCAGTCTCTTCGCCTTTATTATGGTGCTGGGGGTGGTCGTCGACGATGCGATTGTGATTGGCGAAAGCGTCCATGCCGAGGTGGAAGACCGAGGGCAGAGTATAGACAATGTCATTCGCGGTGCGCAAAAGGTTGCTACCCCGGCCACCTTTGGTGTGCTTACCACCTGCGCCGCTTTTGTGCCTATGATTCTAGAAACGGGACCGGATTCGGCCTTCCCCCACGCCATTGGGTATGTGGTGGTGTTGTGTCTGCTGTTCTCGTTAGTGGAATCCAAGCTGATTCTGCCCGCCCATTTGGCTAATATGAAGCCGGCCAAACCCAATCCCAGAAATATTGTTTACCGGGTCCAGACCGCTATTTCCAATACCTTGCAGGGTTTTATCGAGCGGCAATATACCCCCGCGTTAAAGTGGGCCTTGCACTACCGCTATGTGGTGATGGCGCTGTTTACGGCGGTGATATTGATCACTGTGGGTATGTTCGCAGCGGGGCTGTTGAAATTTGTGGGTATGCCCAAGGTGCCCCACGATTTTGCCATTGTCAAAATTGAAATGAATGCCAGTACCCCGGAACAGGCCACCATGGATACTCTATTGGCGGTTGAGGAAATGATTAACGAAGTCGAGGCCGATATACAGGAGGAGTTTGGCAAGCCGCTGGTGGATAAACTGTTCGTGTCTATGCAGTCGCGCACCACCGCCGAAATTCAAGCCAAGCTAGTCGACCCCGAGTTCCGGCCCATTGATACTTTTGGCTTGTCGGCGCGCTGGCGCGAAAAAATGCCCGAGTTTACCGGCCTTAAAAGCCTGACCATTATCGATCAGGTGATGGGTGGCGGCACCAACGACGGCGATGTCAGCTTCCGGGTTGTGGGGAATAACTTACCCCAGCTGCGTGCGGCGGCGGCGGATATTCGGGCAGGGCTGGATAAAATTGATGGCGTGTTTGAAATCCAGGACAGCGAACAGCGCGGGGTGCGCGAAGCGCGATTTACCCTTAAACCGGTAGCCTACAGTCTGGGATTGACCACCGCCGATGTGGCCAATCAGGCCGCGTTTAGCTTGTACGGTATTGAGGCGCAGCGGATTGTGCGCGACAGCGAAGAAATACGCGTGATGGTGCGCTATCCCGAGGGGGAGCGCAATGTGCTGGGGGCCGTGAACCAAGTGCTGATTCAAACCCCCGCCGGTGCCCGGGTGCCCCTGCAGGAAGTAGCCGATATCGAGCTGGTGGATGGTATTAACCAGATCTATCGCGAAGACGGTAAGCGCACCATTACGGTTTGGGCGAATCTGGATTTTGCCAAGGTTCAGCCCTTGAAGGTGGCTGAAATTTTACAGGACGGTGTATTCAAGGAGATTGAGCGCGATTACCGTGATGTCGAGATTGAAGAGTCCGGCAGCTTGCAGGACGAGCGCGAAACCTTTAACAGCTTCTTTATCAATATCGGTATGATTTTGCTGATGATATTTGTGTTGTTGGCGTTGCCGCTTCGCTCATACAGCCAGCCGCTGATGATTATGTCGGTGATTCCTTTCGGCATTGTAGGCGCCATTTGGGGCCACATGATTATGGGATACGATTTTAGCAGCTTGTCTCTGTTTGGCATTTTCGCCGCTATCGGCGTGGTGGTAAACGATTCGCTGGTCATGGTGGATTACGTTAACGGAGCCCGCGAGCGCGGAGAAACACTGCATAACGCCGTGCTGCAGGGTGGGCGGCGCCGTTTTCGCGCCGTTATACTGACCTCGCTCACAACCTTTATCGGGTTGTTGCCGATCATGTTTGAGTCGTCACTGCAGGCGAAAATTGTGATTCCTATGGCGATATCTCTCGCCTACGGTGTTTTGTTCGCCACCTTTGTCACCTTGGTGTTGGTGCCCGTGCTTTACTTGGTGATGAACGATATGGGGAGGCTCAGGCGCAAAACAGTGGCCTGGTTTGTGCCCTACCGTAAAAAGTCCCAGCATTATTAAAGGAGTGAATCATGAAGCTTTTATTGATCAGCGGTAGCTTGCGTGAGGAGTCGTTAAACACCGCTTTGCTTAACGCGGTAGTCCAATCGCTGGGCGACAAGGCCACTTGCCAGTGGGCACGCATAGGCGATGTGCCGCTTTACAACCAGGATAATGATGGAGATAGCAAGCCCGCTGCCGTCGATCGCTTAAAAGCGCAAATAAAAGACGCTGACGCCTTGGTTATTGCCACGCCGGAATACAATTATGGGATACCCGGGGTGTTGAAAAATGCCTTGGACTGGGTTTCCCGCCCGGCGTACAAGTCGGTGCTGGCGCACAAGAAAACGCTGTTGCTCAGCGCTTCAATGAGCCCCATGGGCGGCGTGCGTGCCCAGGGACAGCTTAAGCAGGTTCTTGCTGGAACTCTAACGCCGTTTTTTCCGGCGCCCGAGTTCGCGGTGGGTGGCGCGCAAAATAAATTCAAGGATGGCGATCTTACCGATGACGACACGCGCGAAAAGTTACAGCGCTTGCTGAATGATTTTCTCGCCTGGGTATGATGCGCCTTTAAACGTTTAACTCCGCTCGGCCAGAGCGCGAATCGCCATGGCCGCGGCGGAGGTTCTGTTTTCTACCCCCAACTTTTTAAAGATTTGCTCCAGGTGTTTATTCACCGTGCGCGGGCTCATCTCTAATATCTGGGCAATTTCCCGGTTGGTTTTGCCATTGGCTATCCACAGCAATACATCGGCTTCTCGCTGCGTCACGGTAAACTGCTGGCGCAGTAAATCGGTGTGGTTTTCGGCGCTGGGGGCATCGGTTAGGCGCAGCAAGTACTCTTTATTGTCCACAAAGGTGAGAAATTCCACCGCCAAGGTATCGCTGCTACTGACTTTTAATTTATGGCCGCTCTGGGGTTGGTGTGATAGCCACTGTTTTAGTTGTTCGGCAAGTGAGTTTTCGGCGCTGTCGTCCATAAACGGAGCAAGCAGTTGATGCACCCTAGGCGTTGCCCACAGAATTTCTCCGCTGGGGCTACAGGCAAACAGGTTCTGCCCAGCAGCATCCAGCGCCTGGCGTGCACTTTGGGTCATACGGGCATTGGTTAAATGTACTTGCATTCGCGCGATTAGCTCGGCGGCGTTGATCGGTTTGGTAATGTAATCAACCCCGCCGGACTTTAAACCCATGACCACGTGTTCGGTGTCGGTTAGACCCGTCATAAACACTATGGGCACATCGATCAGCTTGGGGTTTTCCTTTAGGGTCCGACAGGTTTCAAAGCCATCCATATTGGGCATGATGGCGTCCATAAGGATAATGTCCGGGGTAATATTTTGGGTAATGGTAATCGCTTGGGAGCCTTCCAGGGCAATCAATACCGTCATATCTGATTCCTCCAGCACATCGCTAATCATGCGAATGCTGTCTACCGAATCATCAACGACGAGTACGACATCTTGTTGGTTTTTAGGCGCTTTCATTAGAGGGTTCCTGAAGCAGGGTAATCAGTAAGTCGAACTGGAAATTATCCACGTGGTGAATGGCTTGTTGATAAAACGCGCGGTTACAACGCTGCTCGCTCATCAACTGGTTGAGCAGTTTCTTAATGCCGCGTTTATGACCAATTGCCGCAAGCGCGGTAAGTTCCTGACATGCCGCGTCATCGGGTAGAGATATTTTGTCGGATGCATCCGTCTCGTTTTGAATGTGGGTGGTCGGTTCGTAGCACCAGCTTAATTGCAATAAGTTACCGATTTTTTCCAATAGGGTGGACAGTTTGACCGGTTTGACCACATACGCATCGTGATGGGGTGGGTCGGCCAAATCCGGGTGGCTTTCGCGGGCGTCGGCCGAGACCATTACAATCGGACAGGCGATATTCGCTTGTCTAAGGCGTGCGGCGAGCTCCCAGCCGCCGAGCCCCGGCATAGAAATGTCCAGCATAATTAAATCGGGCTGTAGATCACAGGCGTTTGCCACAGCCTTTAATGAATTGTCTAAGGTGTGTACCGCAAAGCCCAAGGGGCTAAGAGCCGCGGTAATTAAGTCCCGGTGGCTCGTCTCGTCGTCCACAACAAGTAGCGAGCGGCGAGGCCCCTGGTAACCTTGAATGTGCCGAGTGGATTGGGGCGGATAGTGCGCGGGTGATGTGCTTGACAACATGAGTGCCAGCTTAAATTCACTGCCTTGACCAAGCTGACTTTTAAGACTTAAGTCGCCGCCCATAATGTCGGTTAAAAGCCGCGTAATGGTGAGCCCAAGCCCCGTACCCGAGGCGGTACTGCCGGGGCGTTTCACCCGCTCGAAAGGTTGGAAAATTCGCTCGATATTTTCGTTGGCAATGCCTTCGCCGGTGTCAGATATCGTGAACTCTGCCACCTGTGAGCGGTAGCGCACCTTAAAGATCACGCGACCGCGTTCGGTGTACTTGATGGCGTTGGACAGCAAGTTTATCAGTACCTGGCGCAGGCGCTTTTCGTCGGTTTTAACAAATTCGGGCAGGCCGGTAAGTTGAATAAACTCGAATGTCAGCCCCTTGCTTTCGGCCTGGGGGCGAAACATATTCACCAATTGTTCGACAAGTTCGGGCAGGCGAACTTGTTCGGTATGTAGGTCCAGGCGGCCCGCCTCGATTTTAGAAATATCCAGTAAACCTTCAATTAAATCCCCCAGATGTTCACCGCTGCGACGAATAACGCCAATAGCATCGCGCCGCGCGGGCGGAATGTCAGCGGCCTTTTCCAGCAGTTGGGCGTAACCCAGCACGGCGTTTAGTGGTGATCGCAGTTCGTGACTAATGCCTGTTAAATAGCGGCTTTTGGCCTGGTTGGCGGCCTCGGCCACTTCCTTGGCGCGCTGCAACTCGCGGTCGGTTTGTTCGTGAGCGAGAATTTCTTCGGTCAAAAGCCGCGTTTGGCGCTGGGACTCCTCCTGTGCAACCACTCGGCTTTCGTGGGCCAAGACAAACAGCCAACTGACAATACCGGTAATAATGACGAGTAGAAAAAAGACTTTCCAAAGTGTCGCGGCGGTGTGGGGCGTGGGCTCTTGAAAATAGATAAGCGAAAGTAGCAGAGCCGAGAAGCCGTTGATGACAGCTTGCAAACCCAAAAAGTGACCCAGGCGGGAGTTAATATTGGGCACCAACCAGGCGGGTAAAAACCCTTGTGCCAGTTGCCGCAATTGCTCCCCATAGCCCGCCCCCGGTTTGCAATAATCGCCGCAGCGGGCGTCCAGCGAGCAGCACAGGGAGCAAATATTACCCGCGTAAGCGGGGCAGTAGGTCATGTCCTCGTGCTCAAAACGGTGCTCGCAAATACAGCACTCTACCGGTTGCCCATCGGCGCGTTCGTATTCGATATCGCTGGCAATAATCTCGCGTGCTAAATAAAAACGGCCGCCGGTGAGCCAGGCAATAAGCGGGGCGGTAAGCAGTGCAGCAGCCAGGGTAATAAAATGGGCCAGCGCCTGAGCGGTGGGGCCGAGAGCAGCGGAGTAACACACCATGCCGGTAATGGCGGCGATAATCATTGCTCCGCATCCGACCGGGTTAATATCGTATAGGTGGGAGCGTTTGAATTCGATGTGCTTGGGGGAAAGCCCCAATGGTTTATTGATGACTAAATCGGCGACCAAGCAGCCAACCCAGGCGATGGCGACGACGGCGTAAAAGCCCAGAGTTTGCTCCAGTGCCTGATATACCCCAAGTTCCATTAACAAAAGGGCGATGCCGACGTTAAACACCAGCCATACCACGCGCCCCGGGTGCGAATGGGTGAGACGCGAGAAAAAGTTAGACCAGGCAATGGAGCCCGCGTAGGCATTAGTGACGTTAATTTTTAGCTGACACAAAACCACAAAAATACCGGCAATGGCCAGGGCGACCTCGGGTGTTTGGGTAATGTAGCTAAAGGCCACCATATACATCCGGGTGGGGTCGGCGGCGTTGTCCGGGGTCATGCCGTGTTTAAGTGCTAGCACCGCAAGAAATGAACCCGCCAGCATTTTGATAACACCCAGCACAATCCAACCTGGGCCCGCCGCCATGGCGCACACCCACCAGCGCTTTTTTGTGGCTGCTGTGGGTTCGGGCATAAAGCGTAAGAAATCCACCTGTTCACCAATTTGCGCAATCAGCGCAAACATGACCGCCGCAGCGGCACCGAACAAGAGAATGTCGAAGTGACCATCACTCTGCAATGGACTGGTAAAGGCAGTCCAATCGCTGACTGCGCTGGCGTCGGCATAGATAATAAATACAAAAGGGGTAAGCTGTAGTACCAGCCACAAAGGTTGGCTCCAGACCTGAAAGCGGCTGATGAAAGTGATGCCGTAGATCACCAGAGGAATCACCAAAACGGCACTGATTAGGTAACCCAGCGCCAGCGGAACATTGAACAGAAGTTCAAGTGCCATGGCCATAATGGCCGCTTCCAGAGCAAAAAAGATAAAGGTAAACGACGCGTAGATAAGCGACGTGATGGTTGAGCCAATATAGCCAAAACCCGCGCCGCGGGTCAGCAAGTCGATATCTACTCCGTAGCGGGCCGCGTAGTAGCTGATGGGAATACCGGTAAGAAAAATCACCAGCCCCACCGCGAAAATAGCGGCTAGGGCATGGATAAACCCATAGTGCAGGGTGACGGTCGCGCCTATGGCCTCAAGGGCGAGAAAAGAAATTGCCCCCAGCGCTGTGACCGCAACCCGGCTGGCGCTCCAGCGGCGTGCACTCTTGGCGGTAAAACGCAGCGCATAATCTTCCAGAGTCTGGTTGGCAACCCATTGGTTGTAGTTGCGTCGCACGCGAAAAATATGTTGCTTGGCGGTCATTCGTTGCTCGTTCGGCGTTTGGTCGTGGGAAGGGCAAAAGCCCGTTTTGTTCGTGCATGGTGCATTGCACAGAGTAAGAGTCTTATTTGGTGCGTGGCGCGTAACGAATCGAACTCATATGCCAAACACCACACCCTCTAGCGACTATCCG
Source organism: Gilvimarinus xylanilyticus (assembly GCF_024195295.1). GTDB lineage: Bacteria > Pseudomonadota > Gammaproteobacteria > Pseudomonadales > Cellvibrionaceae > Gilvimarinus > Gilvimarinus xylanilyticus. Next base: position 345,616 of record NZ_JAMFTH010000001.1, read on the forward strand.
TGTGGCAACAGAGCTTTGTGTTTACAAAAGCTGTACCACTTTCGACGCGCGCAAACCTTACGCGTAACTCGACGGAGGGCGTATGGGGTAAATGACGTAGTCTCATGGTGCGATTGGCGAATAGGCCACAAGAGAGACTTTCCCGAGAATAGGTGGCGAGACACAGGTTGTCTGAAACTGCTAATCACACGAGGAAAGATCATGGCTACGATGAATCATGCAAGCCAAAGCGGCTTGGGGGGCAAGTTGCCGGGGTTGGTTAAAACTCTGGCGGGTGCTGTCGCAGGCGCCACCATGGCGTTTTCGGCGGCGTTGCACGCGGCACCGGCTACGTCCGAGGTGAACACCACCGATCTGGCGGTGACTGACGATACTGTTACGGTCGGCATTCTGCACTCGGTAACCGGTACCATGGCGATCAGTGAAACCGGCTCGGTCCAGGCCGAAAAGTTGGCGATTGAGCAGATTAACGCCCAGGGCGGTGTGCTGGGTCGTCAAATTGAATATATTCAAGAAGACGGTGCCAGTGACTGGCCCACTTTTGCCGAGAAATCGCGCAAGCTGCTGTTAAACGACAAGGTGGCCACGGTGTTCGGTTGCTGGACATCGGCCTCGCGCAAGGCGGTACTGCCGGTGTTTGAGCAATACAACGGTATGCTGTACTACCCCACCTTCTATGAAGGCTTAGAGCAATCACCCAACGTTATTTACACCGGTCAGGAAGCGACGCAACAGATTCTTGCCGGCATCGACTGGGTGGTGGAAGAGAAAGGGGCGAAAAGCTTCTACCTGTTGGGCTCTGACTACATCTGGCCCCGCACTTCCAACAAAATTGCCCGCAAACATATCGACAAGCTGGGCCTAAAGGTTTCAGGGGAAGAGTACTATCCACTGGGCCACACTCAGTTCAATTCGGTGATCAACAAAATCAAGCTGAAAAAGCCTGATGTTATCTTTGCCTCGGTGGTGGGTGGCTCGAACGTAGCCTTCTACAAGCAGTTAAAAGCCGCTGGTATCGATATGACCGATGAAAAGCCGCTGGTGCTGACCATTTCGGTTACCGAGGATGAAATTCTGGGTATCGGTGGTGAAAACATTGATGGCGCCTACGCCTCAATGAAGTACTTTCAAAGCCTGACCAACCAGAACAACCAGGAATTCGTAAAAGCGTTTAAAGAGCGCTGGGGCGACGACATCGTAATCGGTGACGTTACCCAAGCGGCCTACCTGGGCCCTTGGTTGTGGAAAGCGGCGGTGGAAAAAGCCGGCTCTTTCGATGTGGATAAAGTGCGCGAAGCCTCACCGGGTATCGAGCTGACCACTGCGCCTGAAGGTTATGTGAAGATTCACCCCAACCATCACCTGTGGTCCAAGACTCGTATCGGTCGCGCTAAAACCGATGGCCAATATGAAATTGTCTATGAGACTGATGAGCTGATCGAACCCGATCCGTTCCCCGAAGGTTACCAATAAGCAGCCTTCTCCACCCGCCGGATTCTCCGGCGGGTACCTTCCCGGTTTTACCTGGAAACCCGATAGATTTGAGCACGAGGATTGAGCGATGTTCGCCGATTATTCCACCTCTGAATTAATGTCAATATTTGCCATGCAGGGCTTTGCCGGACTGATTTTGTTTTCGGTTTTTGTCCTTATGGCATTGGGGCTGGCCATTATTTTTGGTCAGATGGGTGTTATCAATATGGCGCACGGCGAATTTATGATTCTCGGCGCGTACATTACCTATATGACGTCAAATGTGTTTGCGGACTATATGCCTGCACTGTTTGGCTCTTACTTTTTTGTTGCCATGATTTTGGCATTTATCGCCGCAGGGGCATTGGGGATGCTCGTGGAGTGGGCCATGATCAGGCATCTGTACCACCGCCCTTTGGATACCTTGTTGGCCACCTGGGGCCTTAGCCTAATTCTGCAGCAACTTTACCGTACTATCTTCGGTGCCCGTGAAGTGGGCGTTTCTCTGCCAGATTGGTTAATGGGCTCGATCCAGTTAACCGATATTGTCGAAGTGCCGATTAACGGTATTTTTGTGATGACTCTCGCCATTGGTATTTCCATTGCCATTGCCGCGCTAATGTACAAATCCCGTTGGGGTATTCAGGTGCGTTCAGTGGTGCAAAACCGTCCTATGGCCGGTGCCGTGGGTATTAACACCGCCAAAGTTGACCGCCTGACATTTGGTTTGGGTTGCGGCATTGCCGGTGTGGCCGGTAGCGCGTTTACCATGATTGGTTCAACCGGGCCCACCTCTGGGCAGTTGTATATCGTGGATACTTTCTTAGTGGTTGTTTTCGGTGGTGCAACAAGTTTGCTGGGTACGATCGCTTCCGCGTTTACCATTTCTCAAGCCCAGTCCACCATGGAATTTTTCTTAAGTGGCTCTATGGCCAAGGTTCTTACGCTGCTGTTTGTAGTGTTTATTCTGATGCTGCGTCCGCAGGGTCTGTTCTCGCTGAAAATGCGTAAGTAGGAGGAGTCCACTATGTCTTACGATGGCTTGCGTTCGCTGTTGCCAAAAAATGACCTCCTCGGCTTTGCCGTTCTGGCGCTGCTGTTGGTGGTAGTACTGCCGCTGAGCTTGGATATTTTCCGGCTCAACTTGGTGGGTAAATATTTAACTTACGCGTTTGTCGCACTCGGCTTAGTCTTGTGCTGGGGATACGGCGGTATTTTGAGCTTGGGGCAAGGGGTGTTCTTTGGCTTGGGTGGTTATGCCATGGCGATGTTTTTAAAGCTTGAGGCATCGTCGCCGGAAAATACCGCGATTCAGTCCACACCGGGTATCCCCGATTTTATGGACTGGAACCAGATTACCGAGCTGCCTTGGTTCTGGGAGCCCTTCAACAGTCTTATCTTTACCGTACTGGCGATTGTGATTATCCCCAGCATCTTTGCTTACATTATCGGCGTAGCTATGTTTAAGCGCCGTGTAGGTGGGGTGTACTTTGCCATTATCACCCAGGCGGTAGCGGCTATTCTGACCATTTTGATTATTGGTCAGCAAGGCTACACCGGTGGGGTAAACGGTATTACCGACCTTCGCACTCTAAAAGGCTGGGATATTCGCACCGACGAGGCTAAGTATGCGTTCTATTTTCTGTGCGTGTTTATGCTGTTTGTCTGCCTGTTTATCGCGCAATATGTGCGCAAAAGCAAGCTGGGCCGGCTGCTGGTTGCCATGCGCGAAATGGAAGATCGAGTACGCTTTTCGGGCTATGACGTTTCCAATTTTAAAATCTTTGTATTCTGCCTGGGCTCGGCTTTCGCGGCTATCGGCGGCGCCATGTTCACCCTTCAGGTGGGCTTTATGTCGCCCACCTTTGTCGGCATCGTGCCGTCCATTGAGATGGTGATCTTCTGCGCGGTGGGTGGTCGTTTGTCTATTCTCGGCGCGGTCTATGGCACCTTAGTGGTTAACTGGGCGAAAACCACTTTCTCGGAAAGCTTTCCGGAGCTTTGGTTGTTTGCCATGGGTGCATTGTTTATTGCCGTGGTTATGGCCTTCCCGAATGGCTTGGCCGGTTTGTATAACAAGTACGCGGCCCATCACGTAGAAAAACTGTTGGGCAAGAAAAAAGGTCAATCGCCCGACGCAAAGGCAACCGTTGGAACCCAGGGGGTGGCTCATGAGCGCCAGTAACACAGATTTTGTTTTGGCGGTGGAAGGTTTGACCGTCTCCTTTGATGGCTTTAAAGCGGTTAACGATCTGAGCTTTTACGTGGACAAAGACGAGATTCGTGTGATTGTCGGCCCCAACGGGGCCGGTAAAACCACGGTGCTGGATTTGATTTGCGGTCGCACCAAATCCACCGAAGGCTCGATTAAGTTCCGCAATAAAGAGCTAACCAAAATGAAAGAGCACCAGATAGTGCGCGCGGGGGTGGGGCGGAAGTTTCAGACGCCCTCTATCTACGGCGACCTGACGGTGTTTGAAAACTTGGAAATTTCTTTTCCTCGCGGCCGCTCGGTATTTGGCGCACTGGCTTTTAAGCGCGACGCCGAGGTGTTGAATCGGGTGAGTGAAGTTGCCGATATGATTTTCCTGAGCGATCTGTTGGAGTCCCGGGCGGACTTGCTCAGCCACGGCCAAAAGCAGTGGTTGGAAATCGGTATGTTGCTGATTCAAGACCCGGAGCTTTTGATGCTGGATGAGCCGGTGGCAGGAATGTCGGTATCGGAGCGGCGTCAAACCGCCGAGCTATTACGCCGCATTACCAAAGATCGATCGGTCATTGTGATCGAGCATGATATGCAGTTTGTCGCGGAAATTGCCGATAAGGTCACCGTTCTGCATCAGGGTAAAATTCTCGCCGAAGGCTCTGCCGAAGAGGTGAAAGCGGACCCTAAAGTGATTGAAGTTTATTTGGGCCATTAGGGCATTAAGGAGCATCCAATGTTAAATGTATCCGACTATCGCGTCAGTTATGGCCAGAGTGAAATCATTCACGGCATGAACTTTGAGGTGAAGCCCAACGAAATCGTCGCCATTATGGGGCGCAATGGCATGGGGAAAACCACGTTAATGAAATCCCTGATGGGGGTTATTCCTTCCCAGGGGGGCAGCGTTACCTTGGAGGGCAAAGAGGTTTCCAAGCTTAAAAGCTACCAGCGGGTAAGCTCGGGCTTTGGTTTTGTGCCTCAGGGCCGCATGATTTTCTCAAGCATGACGGTAAAAGAGAATATTGAAACCGGTTTGACGACGACCAATAAGCGCAGTGTGCCACGGGACTTATACGACCTGTTCCCGGTGCTTTTGGAAATGCGCAATCGTCGCGGCGGTAACTTGTCGGGCGGGCAACAGCAGCAGCTTGCCATTGCGCGCGCCTTGGCGAGCAACCCCAAAATGCTGCTACTGGACGAGCCCACCGAGGGGATTCAGCCATCTATTATTCGCGATATGGCAAAAACCCTTAAAGAGATTCGCGACCAGCGCGGGCTTTCGATTGTGGTGTCTGAGCAGGTGTTGAGCTTTGCGCTGGATATTGCTGATCGAATTTTGGTGATCGAAAAGGGAGATATTGTTCACGAAGAGCTGAGGGAGAATGTCGACGAGGCGAAAATTGCCTCTTATCTTTCTGTTTAATAGTGGAGTTAGGTTATGCGTCACGGTGATGTTTCAAGTTCACCCGATACCGTCGGAGTGGCGGTAGTCAATTATAAAATGCCCCGCCTGCACACCAAAGCTGAAGTGTTGGACAACGCCCGTAAGATCGCCGATATGATTATCGGTATGAAAAAGGGGCTGCCAGGTATGGATTTAGTCGTCTTCCCCGAATATAGCACCATGGGGATTATGTACGACAACGATGAAATGATGGCGACGGCGGCGACCATTCCCGGCGCCGAGACCGACATTTTCTCGGCGGCCTGTCGCGCAGCCAATACCTGGGGTGTGTTTTCTTTAACCGGCGAGCAGCACGAAGAGCATCCCCATAAAGCGCCCTATAACACTTTGGTGTTGATTAATAACAAGGGCGAAATCGTACAAAAGTATCGCAAGTGTATTCCCTGGTGCCCGATTGAGGGCTGGTACCCGGGTGACAAGACCTATGTCACTGAGGGTCCTAAGGGCATGAAGATCAGCCTGATTATTTGCGACGATGGCAACTACCCCGAAATATGGCGCGACTGTGCGATGAAAGGCGCCGAGTTAATTGTGCGCTGCCAGGGTTACATGTACCCGGCCAAAGAGCAGCAAATTATGATGGCCAAATCCATGGCCTGGGCCAACAACTGTTATGTCGCGGTGGCCAACGCTTCGGGTTTTGACGGCGTCTACTCTTACTTTGGCCATTCGGCGGTGATTGGTTTTGACGGCCGCACCCTGGGCGAATGCGGCGAAGAGGATATGGGTGTGCAGTATGCTCAGTTGTCGGTATTACAGATTCGCGACGCGCGTAAAAATGATCAATCGCAGAATCACCTATTTAAATTACTGCACCGTGGCTACAGCGGTATTCACGCCTCCGGCGATGGCGACAAAGGGATTGCCGATTGTCCATTCGATTTTTATCGCTCGTGGGTTATGGACGCGGAACAAACGCAAAAAGATGTCGAGGCTATAACCCGCGATACGGTGGGTGTGGCTGACTGCCCCGTGGGTAACCTGCCGGTTGGCGAAAAAGAAAAAACGGTGTAAGCGTGGTTTTTATTAACCAGCGATTGGCCGACAATGAGCGTCAGACATCGGCGAAGATGTCTGACGCTTTAGCGGCTGGCTCGCAAGACATTGCTTTCCCCAGCCGTTTTCGCTTTGATTTGACCGCTGGACGGGACTATTTACACGCGAACTTAGTTGGGCAGCCGCAGGTCAGTAAAGCCCTTTGCAGTGCTTTAGCGGTTGTGAAAGCCGATATCGCTGATAACAGTCGTCCATTATGGGCGGCGCTACTCGCGGGTCCAACAGGTGTGGGAAAGACCTCGAGTGTGAAACTGTTGGCGAAAGTTTTAACCGGTAGTGAGCAGAACGTTTGCCGCATCGATATGAACACGCTTTCACAAAGCCATTACGCGGCGGCTTTATCTGGCGCCCCACCTGGGTATGTCGGGAGTAAAGAGGGCGTCAGCCTATTTGATGAAGCGCTGATAAAAGGTGATTTTAGTACTCCGGGCATTGTGTTGTTCGACGAAATTGAAAAGGCCAGTGACGAGGTCATTCAGGCGCTCTTGAACGTATTAGAAGAGGGGCGTCTAACCTTAACCGGTGCCGGTAAAACACTGGATTTTCGCAATAGCCTTATTTTCTTTACCACCAACCTCGGCAGCACCGCTCACCCGATCTGGCTGGATCGATTAGGCCTGACCAGGAAAAAAAGCGATTCAGACGCAAAAGCAATCACCCGCGCGGTAGAAAGCTTTTTCACTCCCGAGTTTTATAACCGACTTGACGCGGTTTTGGTTTATCGGCCTCTCAGTGCTGAGTCAGCGGAAGATATTCTGGGCTTGGAGCTGGAGAAGCTCAATCGGCGCTTGGCCAAAAAGTCTGTCCAGCTGGATCTAACCGATAGAGCTCGACGGGAAATAATCCGCCTGGGGTTTGACGGGCGATATGGCGCCAGAGCGGTGAGGCGAATTGTACGTGAGCACCTAGAGGCTCCTTTGGCTGTGTTTTTATTGTCGGAGACGTTTTCCCCATCGGAGCAAGACCAGCTTAAGTTAAAAGCTGTTTGGGATGGAGAGGCCATTAATATTACCACCTAAAGCTCACGCATCAGCCGTTCATTTAGGTCCAGCCGACTCCGCTTTGCCGCTTGAACTGTGCCCTTGTCGCCCTGAATAGTGCGTTCGGTGTTGGTACAAATTGTGTTTGCTATTCCCTCTAACGAATTGCAGAGGGGGCAAAGATGGCGGACTGGACGAATCTGCAGGCTTGGTTGGGCGCTGCGATTATAATTTTTACGCTATTCGATGCATTTGTCACAATTTTGAGTCTTCGCGGCGGCGGACCGCTGACTACGTTTGTCTCGCGTCGCCTTTGGGGCGCGATGCTCGCCGTACATCGTTTCAGCCCCTGCCATAAACTGCTGTCGGCCAGTGGCCCGGTGTTGCTCATCGTCGTTGTGCTAATTTGGTATTCACTTTTGTATGTCGGGTGGTTTTTGGTGTTTCGCGCAGCGGGCCCGGATTTGACCGATAGCACAACCTTAACGGCCGCGAACGATTTGCAGCGCCTGTATTTTACCGGGGTGACACTCAGTGGCCTAGGCTATGGTGACTACACGGCGCAGCATTTCCCCTGGACGCTATTCAGTACGCTGGCGGTGGCTACGGGCACCTTGCTCACCTCATTGGGGCTGTCCTATATTATCGCGGTGGTACCCGTCGCCTTAGAGAAACGGCAAAATGCGCGGCAGATCAATGCCCTGATAGGCGATCAAGCACAGGCGCTTGAACGACTTTACAACAAAGATGATGTTACCTTTTTATGGGATAAACTCTTTGCTATTCAGTTAAACAGCATGCGTTTTTCCACCAAATACGGTGCCTATCCGGTGGTTGCCTATTTTCACGCTGCCCAGGTACAAAGCGCTTTTTCACTGGCCTACTTAAAAGCCGCCGATGTGTTGTTTTATATTGTTAATCACCCTAATCCAGATTTTCGGCCTTCGCCCAGCGAGGTTATCGCGTTAAAGCGTTTGCTGGCTTCTCATAGTGATAATATTCGAGAGGTGATCGACGGCTATTATCCTAAGGATAGGGACATTCCCGCACGACTTGCCATTGATCCTAGGATCCAAGAGACCGAGTCTGATAACTTCAGTTGGGCCGAATATCAGAGCCTGCGCTACACGCTGGCACTCGCCTGCCTGTACGATGGTTGGTAAAAGCGCCCTAAGGTTAAGCCGCCCCTATGCGTTTAAACCATCTCCAGCCCAGGTACCAAGCCGCAGCCATATAGGGTATGCCCCCCAGCACCCACATCAACACACCCGCTAAGTGTTGATTTTGCAAGTCCCGTTGCGGACCGTACCAGCTTTGATCAGAAAAAGTCATTAGGGCTCCTAGAAAGCCCGTATGCATTAACGTCGCTAAAAGCGCTAAAAGCGCATGACCAGTATTTCTCTGCTGGCTGCGCAATACCGCCCACCAGAAAACGCCCGCCGTGAGTAAAAAACACACATGCTCGAAAAGGTGCCACCATAGATTCTCGAGCGCCAAGATATAAAGGTTAGGGGCATGCCAGAGCCAAATAACCGCGCCGTGGATTGACGCGGCTAAAAGTGGGTGCCGGGCTGTCAGTAATAAAGGGGTAAACAGCTTGGATGCTATATCGGCGTGCAACGCGTGCCATTGCGGTAAAGGACGGGCAATGACCCACAACGGCGCAATGACTGTCATCATCAGCATATGCTGCGTCATATGCGCGGCTTCATTGGTTTCGGCCCAGTGATCGAGTGGGCCAAAAACCGTAAAAATACTGATGACACCCGCGAAGTTAAAAAGTATCCACTGGCTTTTGGTGGGCTTTAATCTCAAGCTTCCTATCAGATAGGCAAGCCAAAACACCAATAAAATAAGGGCGGCAAGAATCGTAGCGCCATCATCCGGTCTGGTAAGCGGGTTATGGGCCAGAGCTTGAAGGGGAAAAAAGCCGATAAACCCCCCAGCTTGTATTGCTCGATAATTTAGATGCATGGTTTCAGAAATATTGCTGGTAAACCCGATAGTAAACACGCCAGCGCTGCGACTAGGTACACCGCGACACTGATGCGACCGATAAACTCATCTGGTGCGCGGCAAGAGGTGGGTTGATTCGCAGCTGGGTTATGTCGGTTTTTCTGGAGCAATCTCCATACCCTACGGGCTTGGTAAAGTAATCCGGCTGTAACAGCCAGAGTAAAAATAAACAAACCAACACTTAAACCATTGATCGGGGTTGTAGATTCAGAAATCGTGCTTTGCTGACAGGCAATAGAAAGCGAGGCGTAAAGAACGATAAAAAACAACGCCCAAATAATAAGTCCCAGGGTTAACTGTACCGGGTGCAAGGGTGAGCGCATTAATTAATATTCCAAATAGGGGGCATGATTATCGCCGCGATAAAAATTAACCAAAAGACACCGGTGGTGTATACCCACCAACGCTCGACCACCATGGGCTCGTAGGGGGCCATTTCACCCACATAGCCCTTGTGAACTCTTAGCGCTTGCAGGGCTGTTAATATCACCGCGAGGCCGCTGTGCAGCATTTGGTATAACAACATAACGGTAATGACGGCATCGTGAGCACTTTTTTGCGCGTTAAGCGGCGCTAGAACGTAAAGGCCAATAAGACTCGCCAGATGAATTGTGCCCAATAAACTGATGCCCCACAATTGCTGGGTTAGGCGTTTTGTGGTTTCACTTTTTAGGTGTTTGATGATTGTTTTGAACCATAGTAACGCTAAAGAAAGCGGGATACCTGCGAGCGCAAACAGATTAGCCGATAGCGGCGATTGCTCGGGAAATTGCCACTGTGGTGCGACTGTCCAAAGGTAAAACCAGCCAAACAGCAACGACATAAACAACGAACCGTTGGCTAACAGGGTGACATTCATGCCCCACAGCCCCGGACCGTCGTGAGTGCGCGAATGCAAGGGTGGGTCCCCTTCGACGACTTCGGCGTTAGGGGCCGCTTTAGGGTGGGCACCATTTTCCCAGGACCAGCGCAATAAAAACGTCAGACTTAGCAGAGCTGCCGCTACGGCAAACTCATATTGTTTGCTCAGCAAGCTAATGCAAAGTCCAGCAGTTGCCACAGCGCCTAGAAAAGGTAGCCAGCTATTGCCTGGTAAATGAATAATTTCTCGTACCTTGCCCGTAATCGGATCTGAGCCCCAAGTCTCGCGCCGTCCGTGATCAATAGTGGCGAGGTCATGATGGCCGTGTTCAATGGTGGACTGGAGGTCGGGGTTATCCCACAGTGGATGCCGCGTGGGGCAGGGCGGCAGGGTGGCAAAGTTATAGGCGCTCGGTGGGAGCGAGGTGGTCCATTCCAGAGTATCGGCCCCCCAGGGGTTGCGCTCGGCGGATTTGCCAAAGCGAAAATGCAACACAATATCCAACAAGCAGGCAGCCACGCCCGCCGCCATAATAAAACTGCCGACAGAGGATATTAAGTTGGGCAGGTCCCAACCGAGATCGGCATCATAGGTATATATACGTCGGGGCATCCCCAGTAGACCCGTCACGTGCATAATGATAAAAGTCGCGTTAAAACCAATAAACGTGAGCCAAAAACCCCAACGCGCCAAACTGCGGTGGGGCATGCGACCGGAGAAATGGGGCAGCCAATAGTAGATGCCCGCCATCAGCGGAAAAATCACCCCTCCCACCAAAACAAAATGAAAGTGCGCCACCACAAAGTGGGTGTCGTGCACCTGCCAATCAAAGGGTACCAGCGCCAGCATGACCCCGGTGAGCCCGCCGGCGACAAAAATAAATAAAAAGCCCAACGCCCAAAGCATAGGGGGCTCGTAAGTGGGGCGCCCGTTCCATAGTGTGGCCAGCCAGGCAAAGACTTGGATGGCAGTGGGAATGGCCACCATCATACTCGCCGCCGAGAAAAACGCCTGCGCCAGATGAGGAATACCCACGGTAAACATATGGTGAACCCAAAGACCAAAGCTGATAAAACCGGTGGTGATAATAGCCAGGACTACCCAGCGATAACCGGCGATGGGGCGGCGGCAAAATACGGGCAGTATGGTTGAGATAATACCCGCGGCAGGCAGGAATAAAATGTACACCTCTGGATGGCCAAACAGCCAGAATAAATGCTGCCATAAAATCGGGTCGCCACCACCGGCGACGTCAAAAAATGGCATGCCAGCGGCGCGTTCTAGTTCCAGTAAAATGCTGCCTAAAATTAAAGGCGGAAAACCGAACACAATCATTAAGGCCATGGCCAGTATGTACCATACGAACAGTGGCATATGCTGTAAGCCCATATCGCGGGTACGGGTACGCATAATAGATACGACCAATTCTACCCCGGCAGATACTGCCGAAATTTCCACAAAGGTAACCCCCAGTAGCCAGAAGTCTGAGCCGGGTCCAGGTGAATAAACAGCGCTACTGAGCGGGGTATACATAAACCAGCCACTGGCGGGCGCGATTTCCATGACCAGACTTGAGGTTAAAATAATTCCGCCCAACAGGTAGCACCAGTAACCAAAGGCGCTTAAGCGCGGAAACACTAAATCGCGCGCGCCGATCATCTTGGGGATCAGGTAGATGGCGAACCCTTCCATCACCGGCACGGCAAATAAAAACATCATAATCGTGCCGTGCATGGTGAATACTTGATTGTAGATTTCAGGGGTCAGTAAATCGTGTCCGGGAAGCGCCAGCTGGGTGCGGATTAGCATGGCGAGTAGGCCGCCAATAAGAAAAAATACTCCCCCGGTCACCATAAAGCGCAGGCCAATGGTGGTGTGGTTAACGATGGTAAGGGCTAAGAGTCCGCGAGGGTTCCCCCATACTTTGTCAAACTGGTGGTGAAAGTCCTGCGCCGCCTGCGGGTCATCGCTGCTCATGGTTCTAGGGTCTCCAACCAGGTGGCAATACGTTCAAGGGTTTGCGGGTTTATTTCCGCGAGTATTGGGGATGGCTCAGTCGCAAACCGCGGGTGTGGTTTCTCCAGCCACTGGGCAATGCTTAGCGGTTTTTTTTGTCGGCTTTGCATATGGCTGAGCCTGCGCCCGGCTATATCACTTAAGTCTGGCCCATTAGCCCCGTCGCTCACACCGCGCACGCGGTGACAGTCGCCGCAATAGGTTTGGAACGCCTCTGCCGCCTGGGTGTGCTGCGGCTGAATCTTTACTGGCAGTTGTTGGCGCTCCTGCCAGTGTTTAAACGCCTGCTGGCTTAAAACTTCGACTTCAAACACCATATGAGCGTGACCTGTGCCACAGAACTCGGCGCACTGGCCGCGTAAGGTGCCGGTTTTAGACGCGCGCAGTCTTATCTTATTGACTCGCCCCGGAACGACATCAATTTTTCCTCCCAATCGCGGCACCCAAAAGGCGTGAATGACGTTATTTGTATGGCCGTAAACATCAATCGGCGTGTCTACCGGAATTACCAGTCGATTACCTGTGGTAATGTCGGACTCAGGATAGTAAAAGCCCCACCACCAACGATGGGCGTGAGCGTCGATTCGCAAGGGGTCGCGCTTATCATCGGGCAATGTCAGTATGTATTGGCCTGCCGGTATGCCCGCCGCCAGTAGTACAGTGATACTTAACAATGGCAGAATAATACCGCCGCCAATTATCCAGCGGTTGGTTAGGCGCGTTGCTTGTTGTTCATCGGGTTCGGGGGCGCGGCGTTTCATGGCGTACAGCCAAAGCCCGGTAACCAGGATTAATACGAGGGTAAAGAATGCGAACATACCCCACCAGAGCCAAGCAATAATACCGGCCCCAGGGCCGGCCGGATCCAGAGCGGATTGTGGTCCGCCGCAGCCGGTGGCTAGGACCGAGGTAAGCACTAAGCCCCAAGCTCTCATGCATGACATTAACTTTGCCGAGACCGTTGAGAAACTTTTATGCGTCCATCTCCCATACCCAGCCGCACCGCGATTGCGGGCCACCCGATTCACCCTATGCTGATCCACTTTCCGGTCGCCGCCTTGCTGGGACTGGTTGCTAGCGATATCGGATTTTTGATGACCGGCGACACCTTTTGGGCCAGAGCGAGTTTGTGGCTTGCGGGTGTGGGCAGCTTGTGTGGCTGGGGTGCCGGGTTGATTGGCCTGATTGATCTGGTTTCGGTGGCGCAAATTCGACGTTTGATAGCCGCCTGGAGCCACGCCCTTGTGGCGGTCATGGGGCTGTCGGTGGTGACCCTCAACTGGTTGCTCCGGCTTGATGATATGCAAAGTTGGGTAAATCCCTGGGGCCTCAGCCTGTCGATTTTTACCGCGGTGTTGGTCTCGCTGGCGGGTATACTGGGCGGCCAGCTGGTCTACGAGCATGGGGTAGGCGTGGATACAGAATTGGACCAATGAGCTGAATGCTAGCATCTTAAACACCGAAAACGGGTTTAGCTAAAACAAGCGCAATAATCGCAGTTATCGCGACGCCGAGCAAAAGAGTGATCGTATAACACCAGCGTCTGGCGTGGCTCAGGGCATTGCGCTTATGTCGGGCGATGAGCCAGCCGAGCAGTAAATGCAGCAAGACTAACAGCGTGACCATAAACAGCTTTGCAATCAGCCATTTATCTAACATATTGTGAACCGAAAATACGAGCGTGCCGAGAATAATGGAGGCCAGAGCGGCGGGTGTGGCAATAGCGGTATACACCCACTGCGATAGACTTTTGGGTTTTCCGGGTGTCTGCGAGAGCATAAGCCCCGGTAGGTATAACAAGGTTCCACACCAGCAAAGCAAGGCGGCAATGTGCAATGTCAGTAACCAGGGCATGAATAGTCCTTAGCTAGCAGCTTGTCAGGGCGTAGTTAACATCGCTCGAGTACCCTATGGTTCTCTCAGTGTCTGGCTTTTGCGGCTAGGGTGCAAGGGGCGTTGGATAATATCGTGATTGCGTGGATAGTTTATGAATCTTTTCACAGTGCGGCCAAGCTTGTGGGCTGTGCCTCATGTCGTGGCTATTCCCCCTTAAACCGTCAGGTTCAGCGTGTATAATGCCTGCTATCACATCATATGTACTCAAAGGGGATGTTATGAAAACATTTGTTACCAGTACCGCTGCAGCCGTTTTGTTGGTTAGCGCTGGCATTGTGCAGGCGCAAGACGACGATGTCACTGAGGTGAAAACCTGGGAAGTCGCTGCTGAGCTGGGTGCCATTAGTACCAGTGGTAACACCGAGACCATGTCGGTTAACGGCAAGGTAGATCTGACACAGACTTTGGAACACTGGAAGAATGAATTCGTTGCCTCAGTGTTATACAAAGAGGACGAGATCAAGAATGATTCGGGCATCAAGGTAACGGAAACCACCGCGGAAAAATATTTCGGGTCGGCAAAGTCGTCCTACTTGTTTGCCGATGACTTTAGCAGCTTGTTCGGGTTCGCTTCTCATACCCACGATGAATTCGGCTCTTATCGGGATTACACTGTTGTATCTTTCGGATACGGCGCCCGCTTTATCGACAATGGATCGATCACCTTAGATGGTGAAATTGTCCCCGGCTACTACTGGGGTGACAAAGTGCTGGATGAAGAAACTGACACCATCGAGAGCGAAGAGGGCGCTATGGTGCGTGTGGCCGGAGAGCTAAACTGGGAGATCACCGAAAATGCCACCTTTAATCAGAAGCTGGCCGCCGAAGCTGCCGAAGACAATACTCGCTATTTAAGCGATACCTCGCTCAGCACGAAGATCAGCGACCGGATGCAGATGAAAGTGGGCTACACCTTGAGCCATGACACCGACGTGGCACCGGATAAAGAAGAGACCGACACCACGACTTACATTAATTTGGTGTACAACTTTTAAACCTGTGTGATCTCACGCTTCTCAACGCCTGGCCTTTGTCGGGCGTTGAGTTAAGTTCCTGTTTTGTTTTGCTGTAGCCACCGTCCGATTATGCAGGGGCGTTTTTTTACAGCTTTGCAAACGCCTATTTAGCCCTTCCATCACACCGGAATCTCCTTGTTTCTGCTCGAACGCGCAATATAGCCGTATGAGAGCTGTTCTTTCACAGAGTCTGGTCGTCAGAGTTAGGCATGGTTTCGGGCGTCAGTAGTCTTTCACTGAATCCCTGGGCGTTGTAACCTCTGAATATTGGTCCCAATAAAGAGAATGTTATGGCTTTAACCCATTGTGATAGTAGCGGCGCCGCCAGTATGGTGGATGTCTCGGACAAGCCCGTCACCACCCGCCAGGCCCGCGCTCAGGCGCGGGTAAAAATGGCGCCCGCCACTTTGCAGGCCATTGCCGACAACGGTTTAAAAAAGGGCGATGTGCTGGCCACCGCGCGTATTGCCGGGATTCAGGCGGCAAAAAAATGCAGTGACTTGATACCCCTTTGCCATCCCTTGGCGCTGTCAAAAGTGGCAGTAAACTTCACCCTCGAGCCTGACTCCAACGAGCTGTATATTGAAACCTACTGCAAGCTCGCCGGTCAGACCGGCGTCGAAATGGAGGCGCTGACCGCCGCCAGTGTTGCCGCGTTAACGGTTATTGATATGTGCAAGGCGGTCGATATGGCGATGGTGGTAGAGGATTTGTGTCTGCTGGAAAAGTCCGGCGGACGTCGCGGTCACTATCAACGGAGCGACCCATGATCACGGTGTTATTTTTCGCCCAGCTGCGCGAAACCTTGGGTTGCGAACAGCTGGAGCTCGAAGCAAGTAATATTCTGACAGTGGCACAGTTGCAGAGCCAATTGCAGACGCGCGGTGAAAACTGGCAAAAGGCGCTGGGGGATGAGCGTGTGCTGGTGGCTGTTAACCAGAGCATGGCAAAGCCAGACACTCCTGTCGGCGATGGCGATGAAGTGGCGCTGTTTCCGCCCGTGACCGGAGGCTGAGATGGTAGACCGGATTGAGGTAACCCCCCGGGATTTTTCGTTGGCCGGCGAATACGCAGCGCTTTTGGCCCACGCCAGCGATGCCGGTGGCATCGTGTTGTTTGTAGGGCGCGTTCGCCCCGATGACGCCGACAACCCGGTCGTGGCATTAGAGCTTGAGCACTACCCGGCCATGACCGAGCAGGCGTTGCATCAGCTGGTTGCCGAGGCCCGCAAGCGCTGGACGCTGGAAGCGGTAACTGTGTGGCATCGGGTGGGTCGGATTGCGGTGGGCGAGCAGATTGTACTGGTCGCTGTAGCGGCGGGTCACCGGGATGAGGCCTACCAGGCATCGCGTTTTTTAATCGATAAGCTGAAAACCACGGCGCCCTTTTGGAAAAAAGAGCACCGGGCCGATGGTACCTGCGGTTGGGTCGAGGCTAAAGCCAGCGACGGTCGGGCCGCCAGTGGTTGGGATTAACTGCCGTTGGCCGAGAGAATTAATCCTCAATAGCCTCGTCAACCGCATCGGCGGCGTCTGAACCGGCTTCTTTAGTGGCTTCCCAGCCATCTTTGCTGACTTCTTTGGTTTTTTCCCAGCCGTCTTCGCTCATTTCTTTGGTTTTTTCCCATCCCTCTTCACCCAGCTCTTTCGCCTTCTCTACTCCATCGGCGGTAGCGTCTTTGGTGGCGTCCCAGGCATCTTCAGCCGCATCGGCGGTTTTGTCGCCCAGGTCGCGGGCTTTATCTGCCGCGGTATTACTGGCTTCTTTTGCGGTCTTTTTGGCGCTTTCCACGGTTTCTTGGGTCGATTTTTCCAGCTCGGACTCGGTACTGCTGTCGGGGCTGCAAGCGATCAATAATGCCAGAGAGCTGGCGGCAACTAGGGTGTGAGTTATTTTCATTGGAAATCTCCGTGATCCAATTGGATGAATCTCCATAATAGTGCAGGCGTTGATGTTTGGGTAGCCCCTTGCTCAGGTGGGGGTGAAACGTGCGGCAGCGGGGTAACTTGGTTACAATAGCCGCCTTTATCCGGCAGTCTTTGCGGTGAGTGAATGTCATTTGAACAGTTCGAAAACTGGTCGCTGATTCTGGGAGTCGGCGGTCTGATCGCCTTTATGGTTTTTATCGTCTGGGATCTGGCGAAAAAATCCAAAGCGGGGCGTTTTGGTACCTTTATTTTGTTTTTGGCCCTGGGTTTGGGGCTGCTGGGCTTTATTATAAAAACCGTTCTGGTTGAGTTCATGATCAAATAGCGGCAAACCCCGCTGAGGCGTATCTATGTTCGACCTATTTACCCCTTGCTCTAAGGTGCAAAAAGACCGTCAGGTGATTCACGACACCGACGCCCGGGTTGCCAAATACAGCCGCCGGGGGCTGGTGCTCAATTTTTTAGTGTTTGCCTTTAGCCTAGCGTTTGGCGATTTCTTTTACCGCGAGACCAACCTGGCGGTGGTACTGGTCACCGGGTTGCTGCTGGTGACTTTGCTGCGAAGCTACTACCTGTTCCGTTTCGAGGCGCTATACTCGCGCGCCCCCAAACGCTGGCGCACGCAGTATTTTTTAGCCTCTTTTTTGGGTGCTATCTGGTGGAGCGTGATTCTGGTCAGCCTGACCTGGGTGCTGGGCATGCGCGAAGAAACCCTGATTATGTGGTTGTACACCGTGGTGTTTTACTCCTCGGTGGCCAATGTGTTCGCCCCCTATATTCGCTTTCTTAAAATTTACCTGTTTATCGGCATGATTCCCGCTGCGGTGACGGCCATGTTACTCGCGACCATTGATGGCTATTTGTACGCCGCGATTATGGTGCTGTTTTATATGATGCTGGTGCACCAGGCGCGGGTTAACGGCAATGCCTACTGGGAGCGGCTGGAGGCCAACCATGTGCTGCACGAGCGGGCGCGGGGCCTGGAGCACGAACAAAAAAGTTCGCGCGCGGCGATTGAACTAAAGAACGAATTTTTAGTGAACCTGGGGCATGAGTTTCGGGTGTCGCTCAACGATATTCTGGGTACCTTGTCGCTGGTGGATGAGGCCGACCTGTCCGATCGTCAGCGAGATTTATTGAAAATGGCCACTAAAGCCGGTGAGCGGCAGCTGGATCTGGTGAACAATGTGGTAGATTTTTCCAAGATTACCACCAAGTCCCTCGAGCTGGATGAATCGGTATTTGACCTGCGCCGTCTGGTCGCCAAGCTGGTGCAGGATTTCTCCTCGGAAGCCCATCAGCAGGCGGTAGAGCTTAACTACCTGCTGGATGCCGAGCTGCCCGCCCGGGTACGCGGCGACGCCGCCCGGCTGCGCCAGATAACTGCGACCTTGCTGGGACATGCGATTAAATTCTCGGTTACCGGCAATGTGTTTGTCGAGGTGACCTACGCCGAGAGTCGCGGCGACGATGGCGAGTTGCAAATCGTGATCAGCGACAGCCATTACCACCGTACCGATGAGGCCAAAGCCGAGATTGATGAAACCCGCTTGTCCGAGGCCGAGCAAACCGGCCGGGTGGGTATTGGCTTGGCGATCAGCAAGGGCCTGGCCGAGTGTATGGGCGGCAGCGTGCATCTGCTAAAAAGCCCCTCGGGGGGTAATCGCCTGGTGATTAATGTGCGCGTGCAAACCATCAGCCACCAGGGCAAGCAATTGGGCAGCGATCAGAAGCTGCACGGTAAGCGCATTATGCTGGTGGACCTGCCCGATCGAGTGGCTCTTAATCTGGTGGATGAACTGGGCAATTGGGGCGTTATTGCCCAGACGGTGTATGGCTATGAGCAAGCTGTTAGCCGGATTGATGAATGCGACAAGGCGGGTGAACCCATCGATCTGGTGTTAATTTACAACCGCCTGAACAGCTTTAACGCACTGGCGTTGTCCAAAGAGCTGGCGCAAGAGGAACCTACCCGCGAGTTGCGCCAGGTGATTGCTATGAGCGTGCTGCAGCGCGACACCGAAGAGGTGCAGGAGCATTTGTCGCGCTTTACCCAGGTCAGCTGCCTGGAAAAGCCCATTATGTACAAGCACCTCTATGAAACCTTGTGCAAGCGCTTGCTATCGGGCAGCTGCGAGGCCGAGCCCGCGGTGACATTAGCCGAACCTGTGTTGCCGGTAACCGACGGGCCGGGTGTGCCTCGGGTATTGGTGGTAGAAGATCACCGGGTTAATCAAATGGTTGCCTCGGGCATGCTGAAAAAGCTGGGTTGCTATGTGCAGTTGGTCAACTCAGGCCCCGAGGCCGTGGCCATCTTGGAAAAAGAACGTTTCGATTTGGTGTTGCTGGACAGCGAACTTCCGGAAGACTCGGGGGTGCGGGCCGTGCACGATATCCGCGAGCTGGAAAAAGCCACCAACAGCCGGCGCCGAGTACCGGTGATTGCCATGGCGCCCGATTTAAGCGAAGAGCAAATCAGCGAGCTGTTTTCTGCCGGCTACGATGATCAGTTGGCTAAGCCCCTGCGCTATGAAGCTTTGCAGGGGCGTTTGCAGCGCTGGCTGGATATGCCGAACGAACCGGAAACTAAAAGCTAGCCCCCCAACATGCCGGGGGGGTGAGGTTAAACCTTAAACTCGCTCCAAATAGGGCAGTGGTCTGAAGGTTTTTCCATGCCCCGCAACTCGTAGTCAATACCCGCGTCAACGCACTGGGGTGCCAGAGCTTTACTTGCCAAAATTAAATCGATACGCAGCCCGCGACGGGGCTCGCGCTCAAAGCCGCGTGAGCGGTAGTCAAACCAGCTAAAGGTCTCGTCGTTATTGGGGTGTATCGTACGATAGGTGTCGGTCAGCCCCCAGGCGAGCAGCTGATCCAGCCATTCGCGCTCTTCGGGCAAAAAGCTGCATTTGCCGGTGCGCAGCCAGCGTTTGCGGTTGTCCTCGCCAATACCGATATCGATATCCCGGTGGGAGATGTTCATATCACCCATTAAAATTAGCGGTTTATCGGCGCTGTGCTCTTCACTCAGCAGCCGGTTTAAATCGGCGTAGTATTTTTCTTTGGCGGGAAACTTAAGCGGGTGGTCGCGGCTTTCGCCCTGAGGGAAGTAACCATTGTAGACATGCAAATCGCCCACGCCGGGCACATCAAACACGCCGCCAATAAAGCGTTTTTGCGATTCTTCAGTGTCGCCGGGGAAGCCCTTAATCGTCTCTTTAAACGGGTGCTTGGACATCAGCGCGACGCCGTAGTGAGTTTTCTGGCCGTGAAATGCGACGTGGTAGCCCATGGCTTCGACCGCTTCTTGGGGAAACTGATCGTCGTGCACCTTGGTTTCTTGTAGCCCGATAAAATCCGGCTGGTATTTGTCGATAATCGCCTGCAGCTGATGCAGACGCGAACGGATACTGTTGATATTAAAACAAACGACTTTCATTGGTTGTGGGTCAAATCCTGATTCAGACGGGTGGTGGTTAAGTCATGGGCGGCGACCAAGGTCGCCGCCGGCTAGGGCTTAAAAGTTAGCGACCTTAGCGGTGTTCTCTTCCTGGTCCAAGCCGCGAATAAAATCCACTAAAATATAACCGGCTTCGGTTAAAAACGGATCTTTGGACGGGTCGATTTTTTCCGGGCCGGTGTCCATGGCTTGCGCCTCTGGGTCGGCTTCGCCACCGCTTTCGCTTTCTCCCTCACCCTCGTCGTTACCTTCGCCGCTAATGTCGGCGTAGGTTTCGTAGGGCTCAAGCCCTTTGGCTTTGCGGCGCGTGTTTTCCAGGTTTAACAGCTGATTTTCCAGATCTTCCTTTTCCGCTAAGCGGGTCTTTTCATTCAGCGAAATATAGTCACGATTGGAGTTGGCGTTAACCAGGGCCTGCTCCTCGGCGAGGAAAATAAAATCCGGATCGGTGCTGATGCGTTTGCTGTGACGCTGCTCGATTTGGGGCAGTAACGCGGCAATATCATAGTAGTGCGCGTGCTTGGCCTCGTGAATTTGATCCCAGGGCAGGGCGTAGTCGTAGATGCTTTCGCCCACATCTTCCGGGTCAATCATCTCCGGCAGGTCAATATCCGGCAGTACGCCCCGGTGCTGAGTACTGTCGCCCGACACACGGTAAAACTTGGATTCGGTAATTTTTAATTGGCCGTGCTGCAAAGGCTGAAGCGACTGCACGGTTCCCTTACCGAAAGATTGGCTGCCCACAATAATACCGCGCCCGTAGTCCTGAATGGCGCCGGCAAAAATCTCTGAAGCCGAGGCACTCAGGCGGTTAACCAGCACCACAATAGGGCCGCGATACACGGCTTTGGAGTGGGAGCGGTAGTTGCGTGAGATGCGCTGATTGGTTTGGCGAATTTGTACCACCGGCCCCTGATCGATAAACAAATCCGTCAGCGAGGTAGCTTCGTGCAACGAACCGCCGCCGTTGTTGCGCAAATCGACAACAATGCCGTCGACTTTCTCTGCCGCCAGCTCGCCCAAGAGTTTAAACACATCGCGGGTGGTGCTTTTGTAATTGGGGTCGCGTTTGCGGTAGGCCTCAAAATCCATATAGAAGGTGGGAATATCAATGACACCCAGTTTGTAGCTGTTGTTTTGCTCGTCACTCAGCTCAAACACGGCTTTTTGCGCGGCCTGCTCCTCCAGCTTAACCGTGTCGCGCTTAATGCTGACAATGTGGGTGGTGCTCCCTGCGGCGGCCTTAGCGGGTAACACTTCCAGGCGCACGGTGCTGTCCTTTTTACCGCGAATTAGGTCCACCACCTCGTCCAGGCGCCAGCCAATCACATCGACGATATCGCCCTCTTTGCCCTGGCCCACACCCACAATACGGTCGGCGGGTTTCAACTGGCCCTGTTTGTCGGCGGGCCCGGCGGGCACTAAACGGACCACTTTGGTGTACTCGTCCTCGCTTTGCAGCATGGCGCCAATGCCTTCCAGCGACAGCGACATATTAATATTGAAGTTTTCCAGCGTACGTGGCGACAAGTAATTGGTGTGCGGATCGTACAGCATGGTAAAGGCATTAATGACGGCGTTAAAGGCGTCATCGCCGGTTTGCTGGCTCATCCGACGCGCCTGGTTTTGGTAGCGCTTTGCCAATAGCTCGCGAGCTTCTTCGATGCTTTTACCTGCGAGTTTAAGGTTGAGCACATCGGCTTTGACTCGCTTGCGCCACATCTTTTCGGCGGCGGCTTTATCGGCTGCCCAGCTCGCTTCGTCGCGGTCGACCAACAGAGTTTCATCCACCGCAAAATCGAAGGTTTTTTCTTCGTCTTCCAGTTCGGCGATCACGCTTTGGGCCCGTTCAATAAACCGGGTGCGGTAGCGGGCGTAAATATCAAAGGCGACGTCAAGCTGACCCTTTTGAAAGTCGTCGTCAAACTTTAAGGCGTGTTTGTTGAACTCGTCGACATCGCTTTGCAGTAAATAACTTTTGCCCGGGTCCAGGGTTTTGAGGTAGTTATCGAGAAACTTCCGCGACAGCTCGTCGTTGATATCCTGGTCACGGTAGTGGTGTTTGTGCAGTGACTCGACAATCTCGGCAGTGGTTTCGCGCTGCTCTTCGGTGCTCTGTAAAGGCTCTGGGTCTAAAGGCTCGGAGTTCAGTGCCTGGGCGAGGCTCGCCGACAGGGTGAAAACCAGCGCGCCCAGCAACTGGGCGGCGTGATGGGACAGGGGCATTTTTTTCAGCATGAAAACTCAAGGCTCCGCTTTACTACTTAGGTCGGCTTGACGGGCCTCTCCCGCGTACCGCTAGTTATAGGACAGCAACATAGCATTATTTGTTCTACTAGCCCAGTAAACCAGCTCGCTCGGCGTCTGCCAAGGGGGCAGGGGGGCGAATAAAAGTCGTGTTTATGGGCACAGGCGGTGGTGCGAGTGGGCCAGTTTTACTATACTGGCGGGCTTTTAGCGCGGTCAGCGCACAAACACACAAGTGGCCTTTGGTAGGGGTCACCACTGAGGAAGGACGTAACATGCCAGTTATCACTCTCCCCGACGGTTCTAAACGCGAATTCTCTCAACCCGTCACTCTCATGCAGGTGGCCGAAGATATCGGACCCGGTTTGGCCAAGGCGACCGTGTGTGGTCGTATCGATGGCGAGCTGGTTGACGCCTGTGAGCTGATTGATCGCGACGCCAATATTTCTCTGATTACCGGTCGCGACGACGAGGGTGTCGAGGTTATTCGCCACTCCTTTGCCCACTTGGTGGGGCACGCGATTAAGCAGCTGTTTCCCGAGGCCAAAATGGCCATTGGTCCGGTCATCGACGACGGTTTTTACTATGACATTGACTACGAGCGTCCGCTGACCCCGGAAGATCTGGAGGCGGTTGAGCAGCGCGTAAAAGAGCTGATCAAGAAAGACTACGACGTTATTAAAGAGATGACGCCCATCGAGCGCGCCCGTGAGGTGTTTGCCGGTCGCGGTGAGGAGTACAAGGTAGAGCTGGTCGACGGCCTGATCGAGGCGGGTGAAAAAGCGGTGGGCCTTTACCACCACGAAGAATACATCGACATGTGTCGCGGTCCCCACGTGCCCAACACCCGGGTGATGCGTCACTTTAAGCTGATGCGTGTTTCCGGCGCCTACTGGCGCGGCGATGCCAGCAACAAGCAGCTGCAGCGCATTTACGGTACCGCCTGGAACGATAAGAAAGAGCTAAAAGCTTATTTGCGCCGCCTGGAAGAGGCGGAAAAGCGCGATCACCGCAAGCTGGCGAAAAAGTTTGACCTGTTCCACATGCAGGAAGAGGCGCCGGGTATGGTGTTTTGGCACCCCAAGGGGTGGTCGATTTACACCACCATTGAAGATTACATGCGTAAGGTGCAGCGCGATAACGGCTACCAGGAGATCAAAACCCCGCAGGTGGTGGATTTGAGCCTGTGGCAGAAGTCCGGCCATGCCGATAAATTCGGCGACGACATGTTTATGTTGAAGTCCGAAGATCGCGAATTTGCGGTTAAGCCCATGAACTGCCCCTGCCATGTGCAGGTGTTTAACCAGGGGCTGCGCAGCTACCGTGATTTGCCCCTGCGTTTGGCGGAGTTCGGCTCTTGCCACCGCAACGAGGCCTCGGGATCGCTGCACGGCATTATGCGGGTGCGCGGCTTCACCCAGGACGATGCCCACATTTTCTGCGCGGAAGACGCGATTCAGGATGAGGTCTCCGCCTTTACCGATTTGCTGTATCAGGTATACGCCGATTTTGGCTTTGATGAAGTGATTATTCGCCTGTCGACGCGCCCCGAGCAGCGCGTGGGTAGCGATGAGGTGTGGGATAAAGCCGAAAAAGCGCTGGCCGATGCCCTGGACGCCAAGGGGCTGGAGTACAAATTACTGCCGGGCGAGGGCGCCTTTTACGGCCCCAAGATTGAGTTTTCCCTCAAAGATTGCCTGGGCCGGGTGTGGCAGTGCGGCACCATTCAGGTGGATTTTTCCATGCCAGGGCGTCTGGATGCCCAATATGTAGCTGAGGATGGCTCGCGTCAGGTGCCGGTGATGCTGCACCGCGCCATCCTGGGTTCATTTGAGCGATTTATCGGTATTTTGATCGAAAACTACGAGGGTGCTTTCCCTACTTGGTTGGCGCCGGTGCAGGTTGTGCTGGCCAATATCACCGACAATCAGGCCGAATATGTACAAAAAGTCGAAAAAACACTCGCAAATCGTGGGTTTAGAGCGGTTTCGGACTTGAGAAACGAGAAGATCGGCTTTAAAATCCGCGAGCACACAATTCAGCGGGTTCCCTATTTAATTGTCGTAGGCGACAAAGAGGTAGAATCCGGGCAGGTAGCCGTGCGTACGCGCGACGGCCAAGACCTGGGTGTGATGAGTGTCGAGGCCTTTACCGACCTGTTGGCAGCGGATGTTGCCAACCGCAGTCGGGTGTCGGCGTCTGACACACAAGATTAATTGAACAGGAGAAAGACACTATCAAAAGAGATAACGCTAAAGGCAAATCCAAGAAAGCTCGTATTAACGATCAAATTGAAGCGTCGGAAGTCCGACTGATCGGTGCCGACGGGGATCAGGTGGGGGTAGTCCCACTGTCCGAAGCCTTAAAAGTGGCCCAGGACGCCGATTTGGATCTGGTTGAAATAGCGCCTGATAGTAAGCCCGTAGTGTGCAAAGTGATGGACTACGGGAAACACCTGTTCGAGATTAAGAAGACCAAAGCCGCTGCGAAGAAGAAGCAAAAGCAGCAGCAAATTAAAGAAATGAAGTTTCGTCCAGGGACGGAAGAAGGGGACTATAAGGTCAAGCTACGCAACCTTACACGTTTCCTAGAAAACGGGGACAAAGCCAAGGTATCACTGCGCTACCGCGGCCGCGAAATGGCTCACCAGGAACTGGGGATGGAAATGATGCAACGCATCGAGACCGACCTGGAAGAACTGGCAACAGTGGAACAACGGCCCAAAATGGAAGGCCGCCAACTGATTATGGTCATGGCCCCGAGAAAGAGAAAGTAGTCGGGCTTTTAGCTGCCTAGGTTACTTAATATTAATCATTGCAAATGCGGAGTTTTTCTCATGGCATCGAAAGCTAAAGTACATTCTGGCGCCGCCAAGCGCTTTAAAAAGACGGCTGCTGGTTATAAGCACAAACACGCTAACAAGAGCCACATCCTCACCAAAATGACCACCAAGCGTAAGCGTCAGCTGCGCGGTACCAACGTGCTTAACGCCGCTGATACCGTTCATGTCGATCGCATGTTACGCGCCAAGTAATTGGTTCATTTGAGATTTTAAGAGGAGGTTAGTATGGCCCGTGTAAAACGTGGTGTAGAGGCGCGTCGTCGTCACAAGAAAGTTTTAAAAGCTGCAAAAGGTTATTACGGCGCTCGTTCGCGCGTATTTCGTGTTGCTAAGCAAGCGGTTATCAAAGCTGGCCAGTACGCGTATCGCGACCGTCGAGTCAACAAGCGCAATTTCCGCGCTCTGTGGATTACCCGTATCAACGCCCAGTCGCGCGCTGAAGGCATGACTTACAGCCAGCTGATCGCTGGTTTGAAGAAAGCCAATATCGCACTGGACCGTCGTGTTCTGGCAGACATTGCTGTTCACGATAAAGCGGCCTTTGCTGCCGTTGTTGCTCAGGCAAAATCAGCTCTGGCTGCTTAATCGCCGCAATGACGCAGACGGGCTCGCTGCCCGTGCAACTACGCGATAAAGGGGAGGGCTGTTTCAGGCCTCCCCTTTTTTATTTGTCGCCAGCGAAAGCTGGGTCGAAAACCACAATGCATTAAATAATTGGATACTGCGATGGAAAATCTCGCTGCGCTGACCGAAGAGGCGCTCAAGCTGGTAGACAGTGCCGAAGATCTGGCGGCACTGGATAAAGTTCGGGTGGAATATCTGGGTAAAAAAGGCCAGATTAGTGCTCAGGCGAAAATGCTGGGCAAATTGTCCGCCGAAGAGCGACCCGCAGCCGGGGCAAAAATCAATCAGGCCAAGCAGCAGGTGCAAGAGCGTATTGAGGCGGTAAAAACCCGCCTGGAAAACGCCGCCATTGAGGCAAAGCTGGCCGAGGAAACCATTGACGTTACCCTGCCCGGACGGGCCCGCGACGCCGGTGGCTTGCACCCGGTTACCCGCACGCTGGACCGCATTGCCGAGATCTTTGCCCAGGTGGGCTACGAAGTGGCCGAAGGCCCCGAAATTGAAGACGATCAGCACAACTTTGAAGCCCTGAATATTCCCGCGCATCACCCCGCCCGGGCGATGCACGACACCTTTTATGTTGAAAACAAACATTTTCAGACTTCCGGCGGCAGCTATGTGTTGCGCACCCACACATCGCCGGTGCAGGTGCGGGTTATGGAATCATCCGAGCCGCCCATTCGCATTGTCTGCCCGGGCCGCGTTTATCGCTGTGATTCCGACTTAACTCATACGCCCATGTTCCACCAAATTGAAGGCTTGGTGGTGGACAAAAACATCAGTTTTGCCGACCTCAAAGGCACGGTGGACCAGTTCCTGAAGGCGTTTTTCGAGACCGACGCCCCGGTACGTTTCCGCCCTTCGTACTTTCCTTTTACCGAGCCCTCAGCCGAGGTGGACATCGGTTGCACCCAGTGTCATGGCGAAGGTTGCCGCGTGTGCAAGCACACCGGCTGGATCGAAATTATGGGCTGCGGCATGGTGCACCCCAATGTGTTCAAGTCCTCGGGCATTGACCCTGAGACCTACACAGGTTTTGCCTTTGGTATCGGGGTAGAGCGCATGGCCATGCTGCGCTACGGCGTAAACGATTTACGCCTGTTTTTCGAAAACGATTTGAAGTTCTTGCAGCAGTTTTAAGCGAATAACTGCAACAAAAACCCAGAATTTAGCCCCTGCGCATCACTGCGCCAGGGGTACAAAGAGAATTGGACTATGAAAGTAAGTGAATCCTGGTTGCGCGAGTGGATTAATCCGGACATTGATACCCAAGCCATCGTCGATCAGTTGACCATGGCCGGTATCGAGGTGGATGCCACCGAACCCGTAGCTGGCGCCTTTAGCGGCGTTGTCGTGGGTGAGATTGTTAGCATCGAACAGCACCCGGACGCGGACAAACTGCGTGTTTGCCAAGTGTCCGGGCACCCGGATGGCGAGCACGTGCAAGTGGTGTGCGGCGCCCCCAATGCGCGCGCGGGCATCAAAGTGCCCTTTGCCACCGTAGGCGCCCAGTTGCCCGGTGATTTCAAAATCAAAAAGGCCAAGCTGCGCGGAGTGGAATCCTTCGGCATGCTCTGCGCGCAAACCGAATTAGAGGCGGGCGATGACGATGATGGCCTGTGGGAATTGGCGGTCGATGCCCCGACTGGCACCGATCTGCGCGATTACTTAAACCTTAACGATACCGTGATTGAGGTGGATATTACCCCCAATCGCGGGGATTGCCTGAGCGTGCGCGGTTTGGCGCGTGAGCTGGGAGTGATTAATCGCCACCCGGTCAACGCAGCGGCCGCAGAGACTGTAACCGCGAGCATAAAAGATGCCTTGCCCGTTGCGCTGGAAGCGGGCGATGCCTGCTCGCGTTATTTGGGCCGGGTAATTCGCGGGGTAGACGTTTCAGCCCCCAGCCCTTTGTGGCTGCAGGAAAAACTGCGCCGCAGTGGTATTCGCTCCATTGACGCGGTGGTGGATGTGACCAACTACGTATTGCTGGAGCTGGGCCAGCCCATGCACGCGTTTGATTTGGCCAAGATTGACGGCGGTATTCACGTGCGTCAGGCAAAAGCGGGCGAAAAGCTGACCCTGTTGGATGAGCAGGAAGTTGAGCTTGCCGAAGGCACTTTGTTGATTGTCGATAACAGTCAGCCCCTTGCCATGGCCGGTATTATGGGCGGACTGGCCTCATCGGTGACCGCGCAAACCACCGATTTATTTTTAGAGAGCGCCTTTTTCAACCCCCTGGCGATTGCCGGGCGGGCGCGCAGCTACGGCTTGCATACCGACTCGTCCCACCGCTTTGAGCGTGGGGTAGACTATCAGTTGGCTCGAGACGCCATCGAGCGTGCTACAGCCTTGCTGCTGGAAATTGTCGGCGGTCAGGCGGGGCCTGTGATCGAGCAAGTGAATGACCAGTTGCCCGCGCCGGCGAGTGTGGTGCTGCGCCGCGAGCGCATTAAAAGCGGTTTGAGTATTGAGCTGTCCGATAATGAGGTCAGCGATATTCTGACCCGCTTAGGCTTTGCCGTCTCGGGTACCGTGGACGGTTGGAAAGTCGCCGTGCCCAGCTGGCGCTTTGATGTCAGCATCGAGGCCGACTTGCTGGAAGAGCTGGCCCGTATCTACGGCTACAACCGTCTGCCTACCAAGGTGCCCACCCAGAGCATGACGATTCAGTCTCATACCGAGTCTCAGGTTACTCTGACAAGCCTGCGTCGCCACTTGGTCGCGCGCCGCTTCCAGGAGGTGGTCACCTATAGCTTTATCGACCCTAAACTGGCCGCTCAGTTTGAGCCAGAGATAGACCCGGTTGCCCTGCAAAACCCCATCAGCGCCGATATGGCGGTGATGCGTACCAGCTTGCTGCCGGGGCTGGTAACCGCGCTTCGCTATAATCTGAATCGCCAACAGGGCCGTATACGAATGTTCGAATCGGGACAAAAATTTGTCCCCGGTGCTGATGGTGTGGCGCAAACGCCTACCTTGGCGGGCTTGGTGTACGGACCACTGGCGGACGAAAACTGGGCCGATAGCACTCAGAAAGTGGACTTCTATGACCTGAAAGGCGATATCGAGTCGCTGGTTGGGGTCACCGGACGCGAGGCGGAGCTGGCCTTTGCTGCCGGATCGCACCCGGCGCTTCACCCGGGGCAGACTGCCGAAGTCATTTTGGGCGGCAAGCCGATTGGTGTGATTGGCGCTATTCACCCGGTGCTACAGGGGCAGCTGGGCCTACCTGACGGTGTGTTTGTGTTCGAGCTGGCGTTAAATAATCTGCTTGAGGCTCGGGTGCCGGCGTTTAACCCTCTGTCCCGGTTTCCCGCCGTGCGTCGCGATTTGGCGCTGGTGGTGGATAAGACCCAGCCGGTTAATCAGCTGTTGCAAAGCATTACCGACAGCGCCGGGGACTATTTGTCAGACTTAAAGGTTTTTGACCTGTATGTGGGCAAAGGTATTGATCCACATAGAAAAAGTGTGGCTCTGGGCTTGACCTTTCAGCATCCATCACGCACTCTTAACGACGATGAAATAAACGGGTTCATCGATAGCGTGGTGGCCGATGTCACCCAAAAATATGGTGCAACTCTGCGGTAGGCGGGAACCTATGACCAACAGTGCATTGACCAAAGCGGATTTAGCGGAAAAGCTGTACGAAGAGCTGGGCCTAAATAAGCGCGAGGCCAAAGAGCTGGTGGAATTGTTTTTTGAGGAAATCCGTCACTCGCTGGAGTGTAACGAGCAGGTCAAATTGTCCGGTTTCGGCAACTTTGACCTGCGCGACAAAAGCCAGCGCCCGGGCCGCAACCCCAAAACCGGGGAAGAGATTCCCATTAGCGCACGGCGCGTCGTCACCTTTAAGCCCGGGCAAAAACTCAAGGCACGAGTAGAGACTTATGCTGGAACCAAGCCATAACGATGAATTGCCGGTTATTCCCGGCAAGCGTTATTTCACCATTGGAGAGGTGAGCGAGCTGTGTGCGGTTAAACCGCACGTTTTGCGCTATTGGGAGCAGGAGTTTCCCCAGCTAAAGCCGGTTAAACGCCGCGGTAATCGCCGCTATTATCAGCGCCAGGATGTTCTTACCATCCGTCAGATTCGGGCACTGCTTTACGATCAGGGCTTTACCATCGGCGGGGCCCGCCAGCAGATGAGTGGCGAGACCGGCCAGCAGGACGCCGGCCAGTTTAATCAACTGGTCACTCAGATGATCTCCGAACTCGAACAGCTACTGGATGTGCTGAAAAAATAACCGGATCGGTCGCCCTGTATTCACAAGATTGAGGCGGCAAAAAAGCGTGTTGCAATCTGGGAAAAATCCGGTATTATGCGCACCTCTTAGCGGTTCTCACCGTTAAGGTCTACCAGTCGGAACGTAGCGCAGCCTGGTAGCGCACCACACTGGGGGTGTGGTGGTCGTGGGTTCGAATCCCGCCGTTCCGACCATTTCTTCTCTTCTTATTGTTTAACTTCTCGACTTGCTTCCTAGTTTTTATTCTCACTACTTGTAATCGCCTGCATCGGTCCAATATAGGTCTGTGAGGTGGCAGCCTCTGCATAAGATGCTACTATGTGCCCCTGATTTTTGACCCAGCGAGGCTTGCGAGCACGCACAATAACAACTGAGGTATTTACGTGACCAAACAATTAATGATTTATGACAACATCCAGCCAGTAACCAGTGACAAGCACCGCAACTATGCGGTTAATGTCCAGTCGCACGACTTTGCCTCTGAGCTGACTTCGGTGCCCCTGCTGGCGACCGAAATCCCTTTTGCATCGGCCGAGTATCCGGTTATTTTTTCGGCGCCTAACGAAGAGGGCGAGCACACGCCTTTGGCGGTAGTGGGGGTTTCTCAGGGTGAAAACCTGATGCTGAATGAAAAAAGTCAGTTCGACGCGCGCTACATCCCCGCTTTTATCCGTCGCTATCCCTTCGTGTTTGCCGGCACCAAAGAAAGTGAAACCCTGACTTTGTGTGTGGATGAAGATAGCAAAGCGCTGGTACCTGATGGTAGCTCGGGCAATCGTTTGTTTGACGACAATGGCGAGCAAACTGAGTTTTTGAAAGAAATGCTGAAGTTCTTGCAGGATTATCAACAGCGCGCCGAAATGACCAAAGTATTTTGTCGCAAGCTGAAAGAGCTGGATTTGCTGGAGCCGATGCAGGCGAATATTGAGTTCCGCAATAATGCTGACAGCAACATGAGCATTAAAGGCTTTTATACGGTTAAGCGTGAGAAGCTGAAAGCCCTGACCGACGAGCAGGCGCTGGATTTGTTTAAGCGCGACGGTCTGGAGTTGATTTATGCGCACCTGAACTCGCTAAGCAATTTGAACGAGCTGGTGGAGCGCAAAAACGCTAAGCTGGGCTAAGTTTTTAGCCTTCCGAAAAAGCCGGCATTGCCGGCTTTTTTTATGCCTGTCGGTTTTTACGTGCGAATTCCTGGCCGGTCGACTAGTCTGAATATCCGTGGTGAAAAATCGTTCGCTTAGGTGAACCGTAAAGCGTCTGCGGCGTACCCTTTATTATCGCGAAATTGGCGCAAAGAAAGGGCAGTGCTATGCAAAACCAGGCAGATATCTTACACGGCAAGAAGGTGTTGCTGACCGGTGCCACCGGGTTCGTAGGGCTGCCGCTGGTGGCGCGGCTGCTTGAGTTTGGGGCCGAGATTACCGTTTACAGCCGTAGGCCCAATGTCGCCCGAAGTTTGTGGGGAGATAAAGTTAAGGTCATTAGCGACTTTCTACACTTGGACTCGGCGGGCTACTTTGCCCTGATCAATCTGGCCGGGGCGCCCATTATGGGGCAACGCTGGAGTCGCGCGCGACGCGATACCTTGTGGCAGAGTCGGGTGGCGTTTACCTCGACGGTGTTAGAGTATGTGCGCAACTTGAATTTAGCGCCCGAGGTTGTGGTTAGCGGCAGTGCGATCGGCTATTACGGCACCCGCACGCAGGACCCGGTTGATGAGCAATCCCCAGGGGGCGAAGGTTTTGCCGCCGAGCTTTGCGCCGAGTGGGAACAGGTGGCTCAGGGGTTTAGGGTGCAAGGCAGTCGACTTTGTCTGTTGCGTACGGCGATTGTATTGGGCCCCGACGGTGGCGCCCTGGCGCAAATGCTACCAGCGTTTCGAATGGGTGTGGGTGGTCCCTTAGGCAGTGGCCAACAATGGATGAGTTGGATTCATCGCGATGATCTGGTGCAGATGATTCTCTGGTTGTTGCGCGACAGCTCAGTCAGTGGACCTGTCAACGCTGCGGCGCCCAAGGCAATTCGCAATCGTGATTTTTCCAGGACTTTGGCGTCGCAACTGAACCGGCCATGCTTTATGCGAATGCCCGCACCCATACTAAAGCTGATCTGGGGGCAGGCCGGCGAGGAGCTACTGCTGGGGAGCAGTAACGTCTGCCCAGCCAAGGCTTTAAATAGGCGTTTTAAATACCAATATCCAGAGTTGCCTGAGGCGCTAAAAAATTGTGTAAAAAATTAAATTTAGTTGCTTGAATTACGCAAAACCGACCTTAAATAAGAAGTGTACCGGCTCTGAAGAGGGGTACACAAACCGCCCGATCGGCACGATGGGCACTTTAAAAATATTGCTCGAATTTGAGGATATGATTATGCGTAATTTTGATTTTTCTCCCCTGTATCGTTCATCTATTGGCTTTGACCGTATGGCCAGCTTGCTCGACTCACTGTCGCGCACTGAACAGTCGCAGCCCAGTTATCCCCCCTACAATATTGAGTTGACTGGGGAAGACCATTATCGCATCACCATGGCGGTAGCGGGTTTCGATCGCGATGAACTGTCCATCGAGGTTAACCAAAACAACCTCACCATTGTGGGCAAAAACGCCGAAGACGATGGTTCGCGAACCTTTTTGCACCGCGGTATTGCCGCGCGCAATTTCGAGCGTCGCTTTCAGTTGGCCGACCATGTGCGGGTAGAGACCGCCAACTTTGAAAACGGTCTGCTGCATATCGATTTGGTGCGCGAAGTGCCCGAGGCGATTAAACCGCGCAGTATTGAAATTGGTACTGGTCAGGCCCAGGGCGTCGAGCATCAGTCGGCCTCTGATAAGGACCAAACTCAGGCTGCCTAATGCCTGATAGTGAATCGTAAGTGCCGGCCTGGCCGGCACTTTTGTATGTCAGACTTACCTTGTCCCCTCTGCCAATCTCGCCATACAGAATTTTACTATCAGGATTCTAAGCGCGACTATTATCAGTGTCTTTCCTGTCAGCTGGTGTTTGTGCCGCCTGGCTTTTACCTGAGCGCAGCGCAGGAAAAAGCCGAGTATGACTTGCACGAAAACAGTGGTGAAGACGCGGGCTATCGGCGCTTTTTATCCCGTGCGTTAAGCCCTTTATTGCCGCGTCTGGCTCCAGGCTGCCGGGGTTTAGATTTTGGGTGTGGGCCGGAACCGGTGTTGCAGAAAATGCTGCAAGAGCGCGGTGTTAGCGTATCGGTTTATGATGTGTTTTATGCCCCCGACCCTGAAAGCCTGAACGCCCGTTATGATTTTATTACCGCGACTGAGGTCGTGGAGCATTTGCACTATCCGCAGCGCGATTTGAATCAATTGTGGTCTTGCTTAATGCCCGGTGGATGGTTGGTGATTATGACCAAGCGGGTGTTGGACAAAAACGCTTTTACTCGCTGGCACTATAAAAACGATCCCACCCATGTGTGTTTTTTTTCGCAGAATACCTTCCATTGGTTGGCGCAGCAGTGGGGCGCCGAATTAATACTGGCCGATAAGGATGTGGTGCTTCTGCAAAAGCCCGCGTTTTAATGTCAGTCAGTATGGAAGAGTTTTGCACGCACGGTGGCTCGATAGTCGCTGGGCGTTATATCTAATTGCTGTTTAAAGCGTTCGGTAAAATAGGCGGTATCGGCATAGCCCACCTGAGCGGCAATTTCGGTAATGCTGTAATTGCTCGAGCGCAATAAATCTTGGGCGGTATTGATTCGGACCTGGCGCAAATACTCTAATGGCGCACACCCGGTGGCTTCTTTAAAACGGCGGTTAAAGGTTCGCGTGCTCATCCCAAAGCGCTGCGCTAGCTCGCCGATATTAATAATGCGGGCGTAGTGTTCTCGCAACCAGCTTTGCACCTGCACAATCAGTTCATCCGGGTGGGGGTGGTCCAAATTGTCGTAAAAAGCCAGGCTTTCGTAGGGGCGGCGAATCTCGTGTGAGAAGTGCCGCTCTACATGAGTGGCCAGGGTGCTATCAAACAGTTTTTGAATAAAGTGCACGGTTAAGTCTGCCAGCGAGTTGACGCTGGCAGCGCAGTAAATATTGCCCGCTTGGGTAATAAAGTGTTGCCGCTTTAACGCCACCTGCGGGTAATCCCGTTCAAACTGATCAAAGTAGTGCCAGTGGGTGGTGGCGGCTTTGCCGTCCAGCAACCCCGCTTCGGCCAGAAAACACACCCCCGTGCTTACCGCGCACAGAGTGGCGCCACGGGCGTGTTGCGCTTGCAGCCAATCCAGCAGGGCTTGCGAGCGTTGTAGGGTGGGGCGGGGGTTGCGCCACAAGGCGGGTAAATAAATGATGTCACTGTCGTGGTTTTGCGCCAAAGTCTGCTCTGCCTGCCACTGCCAGCCATTGCCACTGGCAAAAGGGGTCAGTGTCTCGGCCGTAGAGCTCAGGATTAAGCGGTGGTGTCGGGTGTGTGTCTGTCGTCTGGCCGCCAGTGCCGCCGTGCGCAGCATCTCCATGGGCAGGGCCGTTCCTGTCGCCATCATGTTTTCAGATAGCACAAAGGTGATACGTGTCTCGCTCATAAGTCGTGGCCTCGGTTTTGGCCAGAATACCATAGTCAATGGCTAAAATGGCCGTGACGCTTATGGGGGCAGCACTCTACACTCGCTTGCCATAGTATTCCCCTGTTTGCTCGGAGTTTTTGCCATGTCACGCTTGCCCGTTATTGTCGGTTTTGGAGGTTTTAACGCTGCCGGTCGCAGTTCGGGCCATCACGCCTTCCGACGTATGGTGATTGAGTCGCTGCCCGAGCATGAGCGCCGCGAAACCCTGGCCGGATTGGCGGTGATGATGGGGTTGGTGACCTGCGATGGTGGCGCCTGGTGTGACTCTGAGGGCCACCCCCTGACGCTTGAGGCAGTAGAGCAGCGCTTCGGTGAGCCGGTGTTGGCGGGTAGCTTAATTCGTCGCATTGGCACCGGATTTTTTGATGTAGACGCCGCCGCCTGGCAAAAAAGCGCCACCTTAAACGGTGAAACCGAGCTTCAGACATTTGTCCTGTCTTCGCGCGATCTGCCAGAGCCCATACCCGATAACTGGCGTGTTACCGAGCTGGAAGGGCGCCGGGTAAGGGTTGAGGTGACCGGAAGTGTCGAGGTAAAAGTCGATAGCTACCGCGATATTCCGGTAAAGTCAGCGGGTCAGCTGCCCGAGGGTTTTGATCCGGCGGCACTGTACAACGCTCGCTTCCACCCCCGTGCCCTGCAGTTAACCATTATCGCCGCCTCCGATGCGGTGCGTTCTGTGGGTATTCCCTGGGCCGATATCGCCGCCAGCGTTAAACCCGATGAGGTGGGGGTTTACGCCAGCAATGTGATGAGCCAGATGGACGAGGCTGGTTTTGGTGGCTTGCTGCAGGCGCGTTTGCGCGGTGGCCGGGTGACCACCAAACAGTGCCCGCTGGGGTTAAACAGCATGCCCGCGGATTTTGTGAACGCCTATATTCTGGGTAGCGTAGGACATACAGGTGCCATTGCCGGGGCTTGCGCCTCCTTTTTATACAACCTGCGTGCGGCCACCGAAGATATCGCCAGTGGTCGCTGTCGGGTCGCCGTGGTGGGTAATGCCGAGGCGCCTATTACCCAAGAGATCATCGACGGCTACGCCACTATGGGCGCGCTGGCCAGCGAAGATAAATTAAAAAAGCTCGACGGCGGCGATACCACCGATCCGCGTCGCTCCAGCCGCCCGTTTGGTGAGAACTGCGGTTTTACTATTGCCGAATCCGCCCAGTATGTGGTGTTAATGGACGATGCCCTGGCGCTTGAGTTGGGGGCCGATATCCACGGCGCGGTGAACGATGTGTTTATCAATGCGGATGGGTTTAAAAAATCCATTTCCGCTCCCGGCCCCGGCAACCATATTACCTTTGCCAAGGCGGTGGCCTCGGCGCGGGCGATTGTTGGCGACGAAGGGATTCGCGAACGCTCTATGGTGCACGCTCACGGCTCCAGTACCCCGCAAAACCGCATTACCGAGTCGCAGATTTTTGATCAGATTGCCGAATATTTCGGTATCACCGACTGGCCGGTAGCGGCGATTAAGGCCTTTGTGGGTCACTCCCTGTCCCCCGCCAGTGCCGATCAGTTGATCGCCAGCCTGGGTACCTTTAAGTACAACCTGGTGCCGGGGATCAAAACCATCGATAAAGTCGCAGACGATGTGTACACCGACCGTCTGCGTATCGAAACCGCCGACTTTACCCCAGCGCAGCCCATTGATGTGGCCTTTTTAAACTCCAAGGGCTTTGGCGGTAATAACGCCACTGCGAGTGTTTTGTCGCCTCGGGTGGTCGAGCAGATGCTGGCCAAGCGTTACGGCGCCGAGGCTTTTACAGCTTACCAAGCCCGCCGCGAGGCCACCCGAAAGGGCGCCAATGCTTATGATCAGGCGGCGCTGCGCGGCGATTTCGGCACCATTTACCAGTTTGGGGAGGGGTTGATAGACGAGAGCCAGATTGCCTTGAACGAAGGTAAAATGTCTCTGCCGGGCTTCTCTCAGGCCATTGATTTGGATCTGCCCAACCGCTTTACCGACATGGTTTAAGACAACGGCGGGGCCAGTTGCACAAATCTCGCCCAATAAAGCTATACAAAGGCTTACGTTTGCCTTAAAATGCGGCGCCTTTCGCGACCGGTGCGACTCCGGCCGCTAAAAACAGTTTAATCGCGACCAGGCACAGCCTGGCCACACAACCACAGGAAAGATTTCATGGTAACTATTCGTCTGTCACGTGGCGGCTCTAAAAAGCGTCCTTTTTACCACCTGACTGTAACCGACAGCCGCAGTGCGCGTAACGGTCGTTTTATCGAGCGTGTTGGTTTCTTTAACCCGATCGCCCGCGGTCAGGAAGAAAAGCTGCGCGTTGATCAAGAGCGCATCGACTACTGGGTAAGCCAGGGCGCTCAGCTGAGCGAGCGTGTTTCTAAGCTGGTAAAAGAAGCAGCGTAAGCGACGCGCTGTGGCGGGCTCATCCAATCTTGTCGATTCCGGGCGCATCAGCACGGCATTTGGCATCAAAGGCTGGCTGAAAATCCAGTCGTTTACCGAGCCTGCCGACAACCTGTTCAGCTACAGCCCCTGGTGGATTAAGACCGCCCACGGGGTGAAAGCGGTGGAGGTTGACGAGTTTAAGCCCCATGGCAAAGGCTATGTGGCCCACCTTAAAGGGGTGGACGATCGCGACTTGGCGGCGAGTTACACCGGCGTGACCATCGCGATAGAACGCGATGCGCTGCCCGAGCTGGATGACGGTGAGTACTACTGGCATCAGCTGCAAGGGCTGGCCGTATTCAGCGAGTTTGACGGCCAGCGGGTGCGCTTAGGCGCGGTAAAACGTCTGCTGGAAACCGGCGCCAATGATGTGCTGGTGGTTCAGGCCGATGATCAGAGCATAGATAAGCGCGAAAGGTTAATTCCCTACGTGCCCGACGATTATGTTCTGAACGTGGATCTCGAGACCGGTGAAATGACGGTTTACTGGGACCCAGAGTTTTAACAGACGGTATGACACCGTTTTAGGGGGATAGGCGTGAGCACCGATACAGATGGCCGGGCGCCACTGAAGATTGCGGTGATAACCCTGTTTCCGGAAATGTTTGACGCCGTCCTGGGCAGCGGAATTAGCTCCCGGGCGGTTAAAGAAGGCCGGGTGGAGGTGCGTTGCTGGAATCCGCGAGATTTTACCCGCGATAGGCACCGCACCGTGGACGACCGCCCCTATGGCGGCGGCCCCGGCATGCTGATGAAAGTACAACCATTAGCCGATGCGGTCGAAGATGCACGGCGCTGGACCGAAAAGGCTCGGGTGATCTACCTGTCACCACAGGGGCAGGTATTTAACCAGCAGGCGGCACAGGCAATGTCGCAAGGCGGCAATCTGATTTTGCTGGCCGGACGCTACGAAGGCATTGATGAGCGCTTGATAGAAGCGGTGGTTGATGAAGAGTGGTCCATTGGTGACTATGTGCTTTCCGGCGGCGAGCTTCCGGCGATGGTGCTAATGGACGCGGTGATTCGGTTATTGCCCGGCGCATTGGGTGATGCCCAGTCGGCGGTGGAGGACTCCTTTACCGACGGACTTTTGGATCACCCGCACTACACCCGTCCCGAAACCTTGGACGGGGTGGGGGTACCCGAGGTGTTGCTCTCGGGAGA
This sequence comes from Gilvimarinus xylanilyticus, assembly GCF_024195295.1. Lineage (GTDB taxonomy): Bacteria > Pseudomonadota > Gammaproteobacteria > Pseudomonadales > Cellvibrionaceae > Gilvimarinus > Gilvimarinus xylanilyticus. The sequence continues at coordinate 384,130 of NZ_JAMFTH010000001.1, forward strand.
CCACGCAAAAATTCGGCGTTGGCGCCTGAAACAGGCGCTGGGGCGAACCTGGCTGAGACGGCCAGATTTATTGCAACACAAAGACTTAACCGAGGAGCAGCAAGCGCTGCTGACGGACTTTCGTCGGGACCTTAATGACTAACTCTAGCTGTGAAGCTACAGACTCTCAGGAGAAACGAGATGACTAACAAAATCATTCAAGAGCTCGAAAACGAACAGCTCAAGCAAGACGTTCCGGAATTTTCCCCGGGTGACACCGTTGTGGTTCAGGTGAAAGTAACCGAAGGCAACCGCGAGCGTCTGCAGGCTTACGAAGGTGTAGTAATCGCCAAGCGTAACCGCGGTATCAACTCGGCTTTCACCGTGCGTAAAATTTCTTACGGTGTGGGCGTTGAGCGTACTTTCCAAACTCACAGCCGTCAGGTTGACAGCATTGCTGTTAAGCGTCGCGGTGATGTGCGTCAGGCCAAGCTGTACTACTTGCGCGATCTGACTGGTAAGGCTGCTCGTATTAAAGAGAAGCTGTCTTAAGTCTGACAAGACTGAGACGAAAAAGCCGGGGCAGGTAACTGCTCCGGCTTTTTTTATGTCTTCAAGCTTTGTAACTGCCGCAATCTGCCCCATAATGCCTGCCAACTGGGGTAGGTGCTATGAGTAAACGACAAGATTCCGAGGCTGTTATTCGCCAGTATCTGGACAGCCTGTGGCTGGAAAAGGGGCTATCTGACAATACGCGCGAAAGTTACGCCCGGGATTTGAAAGCGGTCAGTCAGTGGTTAGAGCAAACCCCCGGGGTATCGCTAAACGCTGCCGGCCCCGAACACCTTATGGGCTTTCTCGCCTGGCGCCACGAGCGCCAGTACTCCAGTCGCTCGACCGCGCGCCTGTTGTCCTGCCTGCGCGGGTACTACCTGTACCAGATTCGCGAGGGTGCCATGCAGGAGAACCCGCTGGCGAATATCGACAACCCCAAGCTGCCCCAGTCACTGCCTAAACTTTTGACCGAAGCGGATGTCGAAGCGTTACTTAAGGCGCCCGATGTCACCGACTCCGTGGGGCTTCGCGATAAGGCCATGCTGGAGCTGTTGTACGCCTGCGGCCTGCGGGTGACCGAATTGATTAGCTTAAGTATGCCCATGCTCAATTTGCGCCAATCGGTGGTCAGGGTGCTGGGCAAGGGCAGTAAAGAGCGGTTGGTGCCCTTAGGGGAGGAGGCCGCCTACTGGTTGGCGCGGTATCTTAAAGAGGGGCGCGGGGCGCTGCTGGGAGCCAAAACCTCCGAAGTGGTGTTCTTAAGTACGCGCAGTCAGCAGATGACTCGCCAGACGTTTTGGTATCGAATTAAATACTGGGCCAAGGCGGCGGGAATCGAGAAGCCGTTATCGCCGCACACCTTGCGCCATGCCTTTGCCACGCATTTGCTCAATCACGGCGCCGATTTACGGGTGGTGCAGCTGCTGTTAGGCCACAGTGATTTGTCCACCACGCAAATTTATACCCATGTGGCTCGGGCAAGAATGAAAAGCCTGCATGAAGTGCATCACCCTAGGGCTTAAAAAATCTATGTTAAACTGCAAAACCACTGGTATTTGCCTGTAAAAATAGAGAAGTGATTATGATAGTAAACGCTGTTCGTACTAGCATCGCGGCCCTGGCTTTCGCCGCTTGTGCCTCTGTGGCTCAGGACTCGGCCGAGGCACCCGCAAATGACGCCTCGCAACCCCCCGAGCAGGTGATTAAAGCCCAGCTGGATATGATTACCGGTGGCGCGCAACTTGGACCTGTACGCCCCTCGGTGATTGAAGGGCTTTACAATGTCCAGGTTATTGGCGGCCCTAGTTTAATGGTCTCAGCTGATGGCAAGTACGCGATTATGGGCGATGCCTACACCTTCACCGCAGCAGGGTTGGAACCGGTGCAAGACCCCTATCTGCTTAACGCCCGTAAGGAGTTTGTGAGCAGCCTGAAGCCAGGCGATACCATTGACTTTGCCCCCGACGACGAAACCAAGCATGTCGCCTATGTGTTTACCGACGTGGATTGCGGCTACTGTCGCCGTCTGCACAGTCAAATGGACGACTATAACGACGAAGGCATTGAAATTCGCTATCTGGCTTACCCCCGCGCCGGTGAGAACAGCCCCTCGGCGGCCAAACTGGAAAGCGCTTGGTGCGCCGATGACCCCAATGCCGCGCTGGACAAGCTGAAAAACCTGGAAGACGTTGAACCCGCCAGCTGCGATGCGCCTATCGCCCAGCAATTTTTAAAAGGCGGAGAGTTGGGCGTGACTGGTACCCCCAGCATTCTTTTGCCGGACGGCCGCCTGTTTGTCGGCTACTTGCCTCCGGATCGTCTGTTGCAGAATATCGAGCAAGAGTAAGCGATTGCTCCCGGCCCGCCCTTAGCTGGGCGGGCGGCGCGACTTTAAACGTCTAATTGACAGCAACCTTGGCTCTGAGTAAGGTTGCTGCTTTTATTTTACCACCCCCCAAATAGAGGAATTCATGTTGAAGCCGGTCAGAATAGGTATCTGCGGTCTGGGCACCGTAGGCAGTGGCACCGTCAATGTACTTGCGCGCAACCAGCGCGTCATTAACGCCCGCGCCGGTAGCGACATTATTGTCGAACAGGTCGCCGCCCGTCGCGATAATCCGCAAGTGGACATGACCTCACTGAACGTAACCCGCGATATTTTTGAAGTGGCGAAAAACCCCAATGTCGATGTGGTGGTAGAGTTGATCGGCGGCATCAGTGTCGCTCGCGAGCTGATCTTAGAGGCGATTAATAACGGCAAGCATATTGTTACCGCCAACAAAGCGTTAATTGCCGAACACGGCAACGAAATATTCGCCGCTGCGGATGCCAAGGGCGTAACCGTGGCCTTTGAGGCCGCTGTGGCCGGTGGTATTCCCATTATTAAATCGATTCGCGAAGGTCTGTCGGCCAACCGTATCGAGTGGTTGGCGGGTATTATTAACGGTACTGGCAACTTTATTTTGACCGAAATGCGCGATAAAGGCCGCCAGTTCGACGAAGTTTTAGCCGAGGCGCAAGAGCTGGGCTATGCCGAAGCGGACCCCACTTTTGACGTTGAAGGTATAGACGCCGCCCATAAGCTGGTGATTCTGGCCTCTATGAGCTTTGGTATCCCCCTGCAGTTTGAAAAGGTCTTTACCGAAGGCATCAGCAAGATTGAGCCGGTGGATGTCGCTTACGCCGACGAGCTGGGCTATCGCATCAAACACCTGGGCATCGCCCGCCGCGTGAAAGACGGCATTGAGTTGCGGGTGCACCCCACCTTGATTCCCGAAAAACGCCAGCTAGCCAATGTGGATGGCGTAATGAACGCCATTATGGTGAAAGGCGACGCCGTGGGCCCCACCATGTACTACGGGGCCGGTGCCGGCGCCGAGCCCACCGCCTCGTCGGTGATTGCCGATATCGTCGATGTCGCCCGCACCCTGACCGCCGACCCTGAGCACCGGGTTCCCTATTTGGGCTTTCAGCAAAGCAGCCTGAGTGACAGCAACATTCTGCCTATTGATGAGGTGGATACCGCTTATTACCTGCGTATGGCCGCGCTGGATAAACCCGGGGTACTGTCTCAGGTGGCGACTATTTTGAGCGATTCGGGTATCAGTATTGAGGCCTTGATTCAAAAAGAAGCCGATGACGACGAAGAAATCGTACCGCTTATTCTGCTGACCAACCGCGCCGTGGAGAAAGACCTGGCCACCGCGATCAGCAAAATTGAAGCGCTCAGCTCTATTACCGGGCCTATTACCCGTATCCGCTTAGAGCCCTTGAAGTAATAAACTTTTAACACGGGCCTGCGGGCCCTTACGTGAACTGAATTCAGGTTACCGACGTGAAATACATCAGCACCCGCGGCCAGGCGCCGTCACTGTCGTTTGAAGAAGTCGTACTGACCGGTCTCGCCTCTGATGGCGGCCTGTATGTACCCGAAAAACTGCCCGAGTTTTCTCGCGAAGAGATAGCGAGCTGGGCGGGTCTGTCTTATCAAGAGCTGGCATTTAAAGTGATGGCGCCCTTTGTCGACGGTGAAATTCCCGACGAGGATTTACGCGGCTTGATCGACAAAGCCTACCAGAGCTTTCGTCACCAGGGTATTGCGCCCTTAGTGCAAACCGGCCATAACGAGTGGATTTTAGAGCTGTTCCAGGGCCCCACCCTGGCGTTTAAAGATTTTGCGTTGCAGTTTTTGGGGCATTTGCTCGATTATATTTTGCAAAAGCGCGATCAGAAGGTTGTGGTGATGGGCGCGACCTCGGGCGATACCGGTTCGGCCGCGATTGAGGGTTGCCGCCGCTGCGAGAATATCGACATTTTTATTCTCCACCCGCACAATCGCGTGTCCAATGTGCAGCGCCGTCAGATGACCACCGTGCTGGAAGATAACGTCCACAATATTGCCTTGGACGGTAACTTTGACGATTGCCAGAACATGGTAAAGGCGAGCTTTGCCGATCAGTCATTTCTACCTGAGGGGCGCCAACTGGTGGCGGTCAACTCCATTAACTGGGCGCGCATTATGGCGCAAATCGTCTACTACTTTTACGCCTCGCTGGCGCTCGGTGGTCCGCATCGTCCGGTGTCTTTCTCGGTGCCTACCGGTAACTTCGGCGATATCTTTGCCGGTTATCTGGCCAAGCGTATGGGCCTGCCCATCGATCAGCTGGTGATCGCCACCAACAGCAATGATATTTTGCACCGCGCCATCAGCAGTAACGATCACAGCAAGCAAGAGCTGCATCACACCCTGTCGCCCAGCATGGATATTATGGTGTCCAGTAACTTCGAGCGCATGTTGTTCGACTTATACGACCGCGATGGCGCCGCCATTGCGCAGTTAATGGAAGATTTTAAATCTGGCGCCATGCATTTAAGCGACTCGGCCTTAAGCCGTGCCCGCGAATTGTTTGCCAGCCATAAGGTGGATGATGACCGCATGCTGGAGGTGATTCGCGATGTCTTCGAGAACACCGAATACTTGCTGGACCCCCACACCGCCATTGGCGTTGATGCCGCCCGCGCCACGCGCAAAGATCACAGCATACCCATGGTTTGCCTGGCCACCGCGCACCCGGCAAAGTTCCCCGAAGCGGTACAAAAAGCCGGGCAAGAGGAAGACCCCAAGCTGCCCCATCATATGGCCGATTTGTTCGACCGCGAAGAGCGTTACGAAGTGCTGCCCAACGACGCTGAAACCGTGCACGAATTTATGCGCGGGCATTTGGCGTGTTGATTTTAGTGTCTGACGTCTGAGGTCGGACGTCAGACGCTCGCGTTTCTTTGCATAAGGCACGGTTAAGCGTGTCTTATGCGTCCGACATCAGACCTCTGTCGTCCGACGAGCCCATCCCCATGCAAAAAACCATCAAACGCCGCCCCTCACCCGCACACTCATTAACCAATACCGGCATGCCGCCGCTGTTGGAAAAGCTCTACGCCGCTCGGGGCATTGAGCAGGCTGAACAATTACAACTCAATTTACAGCGTTTGCTTAAACCCAACCTAAAAGGTCTGGACGAAGCGGCGACTCTGTTAGCCGATGCGGTGGTGGCCGATGCCCGTATTTTGATTGTGGGCGATTTCGATGCCGACGGCGCTACCAGTTCGGCATTGGCGGTGCTGGCGTTGCAGGCCATGGGCGCCAAGCAGGTGGACTTTTTAGTGCCCAACCGCTTTGAGTACGGCTATGGTTTAACCCCCGAAATTGTCGCGGTGGCCGCCGAGAGCCATCCGGATGTGATTGTCACCGTCGACAATGGCATTTCCAGCATTGACGGTGTGGCAGCCGCGCAAGCGCTGGGTATTGCCGTGGTGGTCACCGACCACCACTTGCCGGGCAGCGAACTTCCCGCTGCCGATGCTATGGTTAACCCCAATCAGCCCGGCTGTGAGTTTGCGAGCAAAAGCCTCGCAGGTGTAGGCGTTATTTTCTATGTGATGAACGCGCTAAAAAACGAACTGGCCCAGATGGGTTGGTTTGCCGAAGCGGGTTTGTCCGAGCCCAATATGGCGCAGTTTCTGGATTTGGTCGCCCTGGGCACAGTGGCCGATGTGGTGCCGCTAGATGATAATAATCGCATTTTGGTCGAGCAGGGCATTCGCCGTATCCGCGCCGGTGTCGCCCGTCCGGGTATCTTGGCGTTGCTGCAGGTATCGGGTCGCTCGCGTGAGCGTTTAGTAGCCAGTGACCTGGGTTTTGCTTTAGGGCCGCGTTTGAACGCCGCTGGTCGCCTGGATGATATGAGCATCGGTATTCGCTGTCTGTTATCCACCCACGAAGATGAAGCCCTGGCCTTAGCTGCCGAGTTGGATAACTTTAATCGCGACCGCAAGGCGATTGAAAGCGGTATGCAGCGCGAGGCGCTGGCCATGCTGGACAAGCTCAGCGTGGATGAATCCAGCGATTTGCCCTGGGGGCTGTGCCTTTACGATGCCACCTGGCACCAAGGGGTGATCGGTATTCTTGCCTCGCGGATTAAAGATCGCTTGCACCGCCCCGTGATTGTATTTGCCGACAGTGACGAGGGGCAAATAAAAGGCTCGGCGCGTTCTATTCCTGGCCTGCACATCCGCGATGCGCTGGATGCGGTGGCCGCACGTCACCCCGAACTGTTGCAAAAATTCGGCGGCCATGCCATGGCGGCGGGAATGAGTATTCGCACGGAAGATTATCAGGCTTTTTCCGAGGCGTTTGATGCCCAGGTAAAACGCCAGCTGCAGCCCGATGATTTACAGGCGGTGGTGCAAAGTGACGGCGAGCTGCAAGACGAAGAGTTTGATTTGTCGCTAGCGCGTCAGTTGCGCGAAGCCGGCCCCTGGGGACAGCACTTTCCCGAGCCGCTGTTCGACGGTGAGTTTTACTTGGTGCAGCAGCGTATTGTGGGCGAGAAACATTTAAAGCTGGTACTGGCGCGAGACGAACAAAAACAAAACTTGGTGGATGCCATTGCCTTTAATGTGGATGTAAAGCTGTGGCCCAACGAGCACGCGGAAAAAATCCGCGCCGCGTTTAAATTGGATGTAAATGAATTCCGTGGGCGCGAATCTTTGCAGCTAATGGTGGACTATCTGGAACCGCTTTAAAGCGGTCATAGAATAGGCTCAAGCACCGGCCATATATTGTCTAAAATTCTCGGCTGGGCTTCGGCGGTGGGGTGAATACTGTCGTTTTGCATCAGGTTTTTGTCCAGCGCTACTCCGTCCAGTAAAAAGGGTACGAGCGCGGTCTCGTGTTCCTTGGCCAGTTCTGCAAACAGCTCGCTAAAGGCCTGGGTGTAGCGCGCGCCATAGTTCGGTGGAATTTGCATGCCCACCAATAACACGCGGGCCTCAGCCTGCTGACTCTGCTTAATCATATCGCTTAAATTCTCGCGCACGATGTTCAGTGGTTGTCCGCGCAAACCATCGTTACCGCCCAGCTCAATAACCACAATACTGGGGCTGTGGGTTTGCAGTAATTTATTGAGTCGAGCCCGACCTCCGGTGGTGGTTTCCCCACTGACGCTGGCGTTGATCACTTGATATTGGGGGTGAGTCTCTTCGAGCTTGGTGCGTAATTGTTGCACCCAGCCGTCTTCTAAATCGATTCCATAACCCGCGCTCAAGCTATCGCCCATCACTAAAACGGTATTGGCGCTGGCGAGGGTTGAAAGCCCCCAAAGCAGGGCAATGCATCCGTTTACTAAAATTGAACGTCTAAAACGGTTAATCATTGTAGAATCCTAACGACGATAATTTAAACAACCCGGAGACCCTATGGCGACCATCCTTCAGGCCCGCGATCTTAGCAAAACGGTTACCACCGCCGCCGGTGATCTTACCATTCTTAAAGATATTAATCTCAGCGTTGATAAGGGTGAGAGCCTCGCCATCACCGGCGCCTCGGGCTCGGGTAAATCTACGTTATTAGGACTATTAGCGGGTCTGGATGTTCCCACCAGTGGCCAGGTGCTGCTGGCCGACGAAGACTTAAGTGCGCTGGATGAAGAGGGCCGCGCCCGGGTGCGCGCCGAACGGGTGGGCTTTGTGTTTCAGTCGTTTCAATTGCTGCCAGGGTTAACCGCGCTGGAAAATGTGATGCTGCCGCTAGAGCTAAGCGGCAAGGCGGGCGCGCGCCAGCAGGCGCAGGACTATCTGGCCCGGGTGGGACTGGCTGAGCGGCTGGAGCATTATCCGCCGCAATTGTCTGGCGGCGAGCAACAGCGGGTCGCCATTGCCCGCGCTTTTGCCTGTGCCCCCGAAATACTGTTTGCCGATGAACCCACCGGTAACCTGGACAGCGCTACGGGTAAAACCATCAGCGATTTGCTGTTTGGTCTTAACGCCGAGGCGGATACCACTTTGGTGTTAATTACCCATGAAGATCGTCTGGCCAATCGCTGCGCCCGGCAGTTGCAACTGGCGGCGGGCGAGCTGTTAATCAGCGCGTCGGCGGCGGTGCAATAGGGGGATTTATGCTGGCACTGCGATTACTTTGGCGCAATTGGCGCAGCGGCGAGGTCAAGTTATTGGCCATTGCTTTGACCCTGGCGGTTACCGTGGTAAGCACCATTGCGTTGTTTACCGACCGGCTGGAATCTACTTTATTGGAGCAAAGTAACTCCCTGCTGGGCGCCGATAAATTAATCACCAGTAATCAACCCCACCAAGCGGCCTGGCAGAGCGAGGCCGAGGAGCAGGGCATAGACACCAGCCGGGTAGCTCACTTTGCCTCAATGGTGTTTGCGGGCGATGAAATGCATCTGGCCTCTATCAAAGCGGTGGGGCAGCGGTATCCCCTGCGCGGCTATATCGATTTAAGCGAACAGCCTTTTGCCACCTCTGGGCCTTCGGTCACCCGCGCCTCGGGCATACCACCGGCGGGAGAAGTCTGGGTGGACTCGCGCTTGCTGCCACTCTTACATATTGAGTTAGGGGATAGCCTGCAGATTGGCGAACACAGCTTTACCGCATCCAAGGTGATTGTCAGTGAACCCGACGGCAGCGGGCCCTTTAGCGTGATGGGTGCGCGCATCATGATGAATATGGCGGATTTAGACAAAACCCGCGTTATTCAGCCGGGCAGCCGGGTCGAGTACCAGTGGCTGCTGGCCTCGGACCCGGATGATTTACAAGCCTTTGTGGAGTGGCTGGAGCCGCGCCTGACCGAGCACGAAGAGGTGGTGGGCATTGAAAACGCCCAGCGCCGCTTGCAGGGTACGCTTAAAACCGGGCGCCGCTTTTTGGTTTTGGCGGCGGTAATGGGCGTTCTTTTAGCGGGTGTTGCTATCGCTTTGGCCGCGCGCCAGTTTGCCGCCCGGCATATTAACCCGGTGGCACTGCTTAAAAGCCTGGGGGTAGGGGCGCGGCGCATTCGTCTGCTGTATCTGGCCCAGCTAAGTTGTTTGTCGCTCTTGGCCGCCCTGGTGGGGCTGGCACTGGGTTACGCGATTCAAGAGTTAATTGCGCTGGCGGTTTATCGGCTATACCAAATTGAAATGGCCCCGGCCCAATGGCAAACCTATTTGCTCAGTGTGATCAGCGGGCCGGTAGCCTTGGTGGGTTTTGCTTTGCCCGGTTTGTGGTTCTTACCCAATGTCGCGCCCATAAAAGTCTTGCGACAAGATCTGGAAGTCAATACCGGCGCGGTGCTCTGGCAAATTGCCATGGCCTGCGGGGTGTTAATTTTGCTGGTGGTGGTCTTCGGTCGCGATTTAATGTTGGGCGCCACCGTCTTGCTTGCCCTGGCCGTGGTGGCGGTATTGGCAGGGCTGCTTGCCTATGGGTTGTTATCGCTGGGTAAAAAAGCCGGTGCCCAGGCCGGTAGCCGCTGGCGCCTGGCGGTGGCCAGTATTCAACGCCGCCGCTCCGCCAGCGTCTTGCAGGTGGTGGTGTTTGCCACGGCGGTCATGTTGCTGCTAACACTGACGATTGTGCGCACATCACTCATTGAAGAGTGGCAGGTGAAAGTGCCCGAGGATGCACCCAATCACTTTCTGTTGAACATTGCCCCCTCCGAGGTTGAGCCTTTTCAAACACTGTTGGATAAAAACCAACTGAGCGTCGAGCAGCTGTACCCCATGGTGCGCGGGCGCCTAACCTTTATCAACGAGCGGCCCAAGCCCGAAGATACCCTGAATCGCGAGGCTTCACTCACCTGGTCCGATCAGCTGGCCGACGACAATGAAGTGGTCGCCGGGCAGTGGTGGGACGAGTGGTCCGGTAGTGAGTCGGGCTTGCCCGGCGTCTCGGTGGAAGCCGAGGTGGCCGAGCGCTTGGATATCAGCCTGGGGGATGAACTCACATTCTCCATCGGCGGGCTAGAGGCCAAAGCCGAAGTGGCCAGCTTTCGCACTTTGGAGTGGGAATCGCTGCAGCCCAATTTTTATTTTATTTTCCAGCCGGGCGCGCTGGATGATTACTCACCGATGTACATGACCAGCGTGTACCTGCCGCCCGAGCAGAAAACCTTTATTAACACGCTGCTGACCAACTACCCCACCATTGTGGTGATCGAGTTGGATAGGATTATCAATCAAATCCGCACGATTGTGTCGCAGGTAAGCGACGGAGTGGGGCTGGTGTTGCTTATGGTACTGCTGGGGGGCTGCCTGGTGTTGGTGGCCTCGGTCAATGGCAGTATTAACGAGCGCAAACAAGAGGCGGGCCTGTTACGCGCCCTGGGCGCGAGCCGCAGCCTGATTACCGGCGGCGTCTGGACCGAGTTTGCCATTTTAGGCTTTGCCGCCGGCATTATCGCCGCTGTCGCCGCCGAAGCACTACTCATCGGCTTGCAAGTGGCGGTGTTTGAAGTGCCGGTGCAACCGCACTATATCTACTGGCTGCTCACGCCTGTGGTTACCGCGGTATTTGTCGCCGCCATTGGCGCGTTCAGTTGCCGCCATGCGGTTAACACCCCACCGGCGGTGGTGCTGCGCGAGGCGGCGTAAAGCAAATAAATCTCGCCGCCTAAAGCCGTTCGCCTTTTTATCAACCCGGCAATTAAGATGCTCGTCCTGAGCCTCTTAATTGTCGCCCTGTAAAATCGGCGGAATGCGCGAAATCCCTTGATTTTACAGGGCTCGCGCTCGCCTTCGGCGGCGTCGGCGCATCCTGCGGCAAACTTTTCCTTCCTATCTTTAAATCCGCTTGCTCCTTTATATTTCCCCGATTCTATTAATCCCGCTCATTTTGAACCGCTCCTTTGGGCCGCCTATGGTCTGTAATCCGATGTAATGTCCTTATTGTCGCGCCTATGCCAAGCTTTATGGTGCAGGTGATGCTTGTCCAAGCCTGTCAGTTTATAGGGCGGTGTTTATTTGTCGCACGGAGCGACAACTGCCAACGAATAGTGCAATCAATAACGTAAGGGTTTCAGGAGATTATCATGGCAGAAGCGTATATCGGTGAAATAAGAATGTTTGGGGGTAACTTTGCGATCCGGGGCTGGGCCTTTTGTCACGGGCAGCTAATGGCTATATCGCAAAACACAGCGTTATTTTCTCTGATCGGTACAACCTACGGCGGTGACGGCCGGACCACATTCGCTTTGCCCGATTTACGAGGTCGCGCTCCAGTAGGTTTTGGCGACGGACCTGGCCTTCAGTCGGTGCGTGAAGGACAAAAGCTCGGAGCCGAACAAGCTCATCTTACCCAGCAAAACTTACCGCCACACACATTCTCAACAAAGGCTTCGGTCGCGATTCCAGCGGTCACAAACTCCAGGTCTGTAGAAAACGCCCCCTCGGCGTCGACTTATTTGTCCAGCCTTAGTGTGCCCGGCAACTCGGAAACGGGTGTCTATGCCGCGGGCGAGCCTAATACCACCTTGGCACCCTTCGATGTTGATATCAACTTGGGCACCTTGGGCGGCGGCGAGGCTGTACAAACTCGCGGCCCCGGCTTGGGCATGAATTTTATTATCTGTCTGGAAGGTATATTCCCCAGCAGAAGTTAGTCCCGTTTATCCGTTAGTTGAGTATTCGAATACAAGTTACAAAAAGGATCTTGTCATGCCGTTGCATAAATTCCAAAAACCATTGCTTTCAGTCCGGTCACTCATAAGGGTGTGGCTGCTGCTTTGTGTAAGCGCTATGGCTTTCGCGTTACCGGTTTATGCGGCGGATTTTGAATTGGCGATGGAGGACGGGAATCCGAGTGACGGGGACGCCGAGACAGGATCCTTTATTATGTCAGATGCAGGAGTCGATTTTGAGTTTCGCATTGAAACAGAAGGGTCACCTGTTGGTTTAGAAAACGGTAAAGGTTCTTGGTATTTTGAATCTCCCCAGCGTGGTCCAAATGATCCGTACGGCGATGGTAAGGATTCTGTTTTCGTTACATCTACTATTGAAGATGAGGACATTGAAACGGTCCGTATTTTTCGTACAGATGGGAAACAATTTATACTTAGTGAGGTGCATGCCAAAAATTTCGGGGCTACCGGTGTCCCTGCGGCTAATTTATCGGGGTATCTAGATGAGAACCCTACCGGTGACGGGCATGTGGTTCCTCTGTCCTTGGAGGGGGAAGTGGAAGATGTTTATACGTTTAACGATTTATTAGTCGATGAAATTCGGATATCCAGCTCAGATTTATATCATTTTCATATCGCTAAAGTCGTAGGGAAAACTGACCTTCCGGCCAATAGCGACGGTAACCTCACAGCTGCAAGTGGTGTATCTGAGCCGGTAGCGATTAGCACTACGCGCAATAGCGTTGCCGATGCAATTGAGGTATTCGATTTTACCTTGAGCGATGACGGTGGTGGCGATGGACTCGATTTGGATGTTAGTGAGATTAGTGTCCATGTGGGTGGTACCTCTACTGATGCCGAACGCGGCAAGCTAACTTGGCGGCTTAATGGCCCGGATGCTAGCAATGTCAACGGGAGCTATAACAACGGTGCCGACACGATTAATTTTACGGGTTTAAATATTTCGGTTAGTGACGATATGTCCGAAATTTACACCGTTAATGCCTACTACAACGACAACACCGGTATAGTGGACGGCCATACGATTGTGCTTAGTCTTGACGGCGATACCGATATCACCGTAGGCGCATCGGGAACGCAAATGGGAGCTACCTCGCCGGTTAATAATGGCACTGGTTCGACCGTTGATGTAACTGCGACCCAGCTTGTCTTTACCACGGCCCCTGCAGGGAGTGTGTCCGGTTTAGCCCTGAATGTTCAGCCGGAGGTCGCTGCGCAGGATACGGCGGGTAACACCGATAGAGATTTTACCGAAACCATTACGCTAACCGAAGCCAGCGGCGGCATGTTAAACAACACCACTGCGGTGGCCACCAATGGAGTGGCTTCTTTTACCAATCTTATCTATAAAGCCACGGCAGACCAGCAAAGCTTTACCTTGACCGCCAACGACGAGGATGCCAAGGGGTCGGATTTGCCTAGTGTAAATGCCAATCCGGTTACCTCCGATGTCGTGGCGACGCGGTTAATATTTGCTACCCAGCCTGCTCCTCTGAGTGTGCCAGCAGGCACTGCGACCGTGTTTACCACTGTGCCTGTGGTTCAGGCCGTGGATGGCGCCAATATTGTGGATACCGGTTATAACACTGATATTGTATTGTCTGCCGTTAATGGCACTGGCAGTGCCACGTTAACTGGCGCCACTGCATCGCCAAGTTTGGGTGTGGCAAGCTTTAGCGGTTTGGAAATTGATTACACTTTAAGTGGCGCTACATCCGAGGCCTTTAATCTGCAGGCGAGCTCGGGGAGCTTAACCCCCGCCGAAAGCGCTCAGCTTACTGCGGCGGATATTACTCCGCCCAGCGTGTCCAATATCAGTCTTTCGGGTTCACCCACCGAAAATGCAAGCTCGGTAACTTTCACTGTTACCTTTAATAAAAACGCCAATAGTATCAGTACAGATGATTTTACCCTTACCACCACTGGCACGGCGGGGGGCAATGTCGCCAGTGTGTCCACCTCCAGCGGACAGTCGGTTGAGGTTACGGTCAATAACATAACCGGTGAAGGAAGCTTGCGGTTGGATCTTAATGGTAATACCAATATTGTCGACGACAATGGCAATGGTGCTAATAACAACGGTTATGTGGCGGCTTATACCAGTGGAGACATTCACGCTCTGGATGTACAGGCACCCACGGTAACTGGGGTTGGCTCGGCAAATCCTAATGGCATCTATGGTGTGGGCGACATGATTGCCATAGACGTCGAGTTTAATGAAAAGGTGCAATTAAATACCAGCGGAGGGGTTCCGGGGCTGACCTTGGAAACGGGGCCTACAGCCAGGTTTATCACTTATATCAGTGGTTCGGGTACTCGTACTTTGCGCTTTCACTATACGGTAGTGGCTGGGGATAACACCACTGATTTAAGTTATCCGAGCACTGCGGCCTTTGACCTAGCCGGTGGCAGCATTTCCGATCTGGCAGGTAACGTGGCAGACGTAACCTTACCAGAACCGGGCGCAACGGGTTCGCTAAGTGCGGCCAAGGACTTGGTGGTGGACACCGAAGGCCCCACAGTCAGTTTATCGTCGACTGAATCCAGCCCCAGTAATTCCAGTAATTTTGTGCTAACGGCTACTTTTAGCGAGGAAGTCACCGGATTAGCCCTGAATGATTTTGTCGCGAACAACGCCGATGCGATTGATTTGACGAATATAGGTGGCGGTGTTTATGAGGTCACTGTGACGCCGTCCGGTGACGGTTCAGTAACGATTAACCTAGGTGCCGGAGCCGCGCAAGATACGGCGGGCAACCCGAGTGAGGCGGCTACTCCATTCACGCTAGAGGTGGATACCCAGGCGCCCACGGTGACTTTGACCAGCGCTGAAACCGGCCCCACCAATGCGGCAAACTTTACGCTCAATGTTGCCTTCAGTGAGACAGTTTCCGGCGTAGCATTAGACGATTTTGCCGCAACCAATGCGAGCCTTAGTAGCTTGTCCGGCAGTGGTAGCACCTATAACCTAACGGTTACCCCCACTGCTGACGGCGATGTAACCGTGAGTTTGCCGGCCGGAGCTGCACAAGACAGTGCGGAAAACCCGAATTCAGCGGCCACTGACTTTACCATTGTCTCGGATACCCAGGCACCTACGGTGGCCTTATCCAGCACCGAGACCAACCCCACCAACGCGGGCAGTTTTGTACTTGCGATAGATTTTACTGAAGAGGTTACAGACTTTACCCAGACTGATTTTAGTGTAACTAACGCGGCGTTAAGTAACTTTGCTAATCTTGGCAGTGGCGCTTACACCGTCACCGTAATGCCGAACGCCGATGGTGAAGTCACCGTGGGCTTGCCCGCCGCAGCCGCGCAAGACATCGCAGGCAATGCCAGCGAGGCGGCCACTGAATTTTCTATTATCTACGATGGCACCGCGCCTACCTTGGTATCCAGCCAACCGGCTGATGATTCGACAAGTTTCGCTTACGACGACCCTATTGTTTTAACTTTCTCCGAGGCGGTTAGTGCCGGTACTGACTCGATTACCGTGTATGAATTAGCGGACGATACGAAAGCGGCCAGCGTCGCTGTGGGCAGCGCCAATGTGTCTATTGCTGGCAATAGTGCAACCATCGACTTGCCAGCTACTTTGAAACCTACTACAAGCTATTACATTAATATTGGTGGCAATGCCTTTACGGATGAGGGTGGTAACGCTTTCGCCGGTATTAGCGGTAATAGCGAGTTAAACTTTACCGTGGCGAATAGTTCTCCGGTTGCTCAGGTTGATACCGCTACGGTAAACGAAGACGGCACCCTAGGCATTGCAGTACTGAATAACGACACCGATACCGATAGCGCCCTCAGCCCCGCCAGTGTGACCGTGGTAGGCGCACCGGTAAACGGTAGCGTGAGTGTGGATACTGGCACCGGTGTTATCGACTACACACCCAGCGCCGATTTTAACGGCAGTGACAGCTTTACCTATACGTTAGAGGATATATGGGGCGCCGTATCGAACGAGGTGGCGGTAAACATTACCGTTACCCCGGTAAACGATGCTCCGGTGGCAGTCGCGGATGCCGTTAGTACCCAGGAAGATAACGCCCTGAGTATCGACGTTACCGCCAATGACGGCGATGTAGACACGGCTGATACCCCCGATACCCTTAGCATTACCGTGGTGTCCGGACCTTCCAACGGCTCGGCTGTAGTTAATGAAGGCGTCGTGGACTACACCCCCGATGCCGACTTTGAAGGCACTGATTCATTTACCTACTCCGTTCAGGATACCAGCGGCGCCACCTCGGCACCGGTAACGGTCACGGTGAGTGTGATTGGCGTGAACGATGTCCCTGTGGCCGTTGATGATTCCCTGACGCTGGACGAAGACGGTGTGGCGAATGTGGATGTGCTGGCGAATGACAGTGATATTGACGGCACCTTGGATGCTATCGGCGTTAGCCTAGTGGCAATGCCGGGCCACGGTGTGGCCGAAGTTGATGCGGTGACGGGTGTCATTACGTATACCCCAGCTGAAAACTACAACGGCGCCGACAGCTTTAGCTATCTTGTGCGGGATGATCAAGGTGGTACTTCTAACGAGGCCAGTGTCAGTGTAACGGTAAACAGTGTTAACGATGCGCCAATGGCGGGCGATGACACGGTCATGTTGCTGGAAGACACCGCCCACAATATTAATGTGCTGGGTAACGACTCGGATGTGGATGGCAGAGTGGACGCCACGACCGTCGCATTAGTGACGCCACCTACCAATGGTGTCAGCCTTATTGACCCCAGTAGCGGTGCTATTACCTATACCCCCAACGAGCATTATTTCGGTGACGATAGCTTTAGTTACCGGGTAATGGATGAGTTGGGCGAGTGGTCCAATGAAGCGATCGTTACTCTGACCATTGAAAGTGTTAATGATTTGCCCACGGCGGCAGACGATGTTGCGCAAACAGACGAAGACAATGCCGTGCTTATTTCGCTGCTGGATAATGACACCGATCTGGATGGGTTGATTGACATCACCACGGTTACCATTGCCACTGAGGTGAACAATGGTAGCCTAGAGAACCACGGCGATGGCACAGTCACCTACACGCCCAACACCAACTTTAATGGCAGCGATAACTTTAGTTATACCGTGCTGGATGATGAAGGTGGCGAGTCGGTTATGGCCAGCGTTAGCATTACCGTTAACCCCGTAAACGACGCGCCGGAAATATCCGGTAGCGCGCCGGGTTCGGCCGAGGCCTTAGCGCCGTACAGCTTTAGCCCCCAGGCGTCTGACCCGGATATCGGCGATACCTTAACCTTTAGCCTTAGCAATGCCCCGGCTTGGTTGAGTATTAATTCTGCGACCGGTGAGGTAAGTGGTACCCCTGCCGAGGCCGATGCGGGCTTGGCGCAAGGTATTGTGGTGTCGGTGAGTGATGGCACCGAGACAGTGTCTTTACCGAGCTTTGCTATCGACGTGACCAATCCCTATTTTAATTCGGCGCCGAGTCTTAGCGGTTCGCCCACGGCGAGCATTCAAGTGGGCGAGCTGTATCGTTTCGCCGCCGAGGCGAGCGATGCCGAAGACGACGCATTGCAGTTTACCCTGCAGGGCGCCCCGGGGTGGTTGAGCGTTGATCCCTCCACCGGGGTGATTAACGGCATTGCCACCGATGCCGATGTCGGACGCTACAGCGATATTCTGCTGACGGTAACCGACGGCGAATACACCGTCGAGTTGCCAGCGTTTAGCCTTGAAGTAACTCCCGGCACCGATAGCGATGGCGACAATGTCAGCGATTATCAGGAAGGGGTGGATGGTACCGACCAGAATGATCCCACCGACTTTGTCGATACCGCTGCGCCGGTGCTTAACGTCGCGCCTGGCGAGACGCTGCAGGCTGAGGGGCTCTACACCCAGGTCAATATGGCGCTGTTGTTAGGGCTTTCTCCTAACGCCGATGAGGCCGCCGTGCAACAGGCTTTGCGCGAGCGGGTAACCGATGGCATTGATGCCGAATGCTGCGAGGTGAGTGTGGCGGGCTTTAACGCCGGGCCCCAATGGCTGCGTTCGGGACGTCACGAGATCGTCTGGAGCGCCGAAGATGCCTCGGGCAATCGAGTGCAAATGACTCAGGTATTGGATATCTGGCCCCAGGTATCGCTGGCCATGGATCAGCGCGCCGCCGAAGGCCGCACCGCTCAGGTGGGTGTGTACCTTAACGGCGATGCCCCCGAGTATCCGGTGGCGGTAGCCTATAAGGTGTCGGACGATAGCACGGCCACAGCGTCCGATTACCAGCTGGGTGAAACGCGCGAGGTGACTTTTAGCGAAGCTCTGGACAGTCGCTACTCACAACTTATTGCGATTGAGCTGCTGCAGGATGAACAAGCCGAAAGCGACGAGAGTGTCATTATTGAGTTAGACACACAGGCCGATGCCGAAGTGGGCAGCGCCCATGGGTTTGTCGCGGGCAACCGCACGCGCCATCAGCTGCACATAACCGAAGCCAATCTGCCGCCTGAAGTGGCCCTTGAGCTCTACCAGGATGGTCGCAAGCGCTCACTGGTAGCTGCCGATGGCGCCTCGGTTGATGTTCTGCTGGATATGGTGGACCCCAACGGCGATGAGCTTAGCCTCAGTTGGCGCGGTGATCAGGCGTTAATTGATTTGCTGCAGGGCGAGGCGCCGGTGCTCAGCTTTAACCCCGAGGCTCTCACCGCCGGTATTTATCAGTTGGTGGCCGAGGTGACCGATAGTCAGGGGGCAATGGCCGAGGCGCCGTTAAACTTTGCGGTGGTCGACAACCTGGCGCCTTTGGGCGATGACGATGCCGACGGTGACGGTATTGCCGATGCCCAAGAAGGCTACGACGACCCGGACGGCAATGGTATTCCCGCTTACCAAGATCGCCATGCTCTGTCACACCTGATTGCCCAGCGCCAGGGCGGCGACGATGATTACCTGATGCAATGCGAACCCGGCTTGATCTGTGCGTTGGGAGCTGCTGTGGCCCGTGCCGCCGGGCAGGGTGTGGAACTGTCGGCCGACGACTTGCCCGCCGATAGTGGCTACCAAGTCGTCGGTGGCGTGTTTGATTTTATGGTGCGGGATTTACCACAGGCAGGTCAGTCGGTAAGGGTTGCCCTAGCGTTAAACGACGCCATACCTGCCGACGCGTCCTATCGCAAACTGGTTGATTCTCAGTGGGTAGCGTTTAGTGAAGATGCCAACAACGCCTTGCACTCGGCCGCTGGTAGTCCGGGCTATTGTCCCTCGCCGGGCAGCAGCGAGTGGCAAGCCGGGTTGAACGAAGGCCACTGGTGTGTGCAGCTAACCATTGAAGACGGTGGCGCTAATGACGCCGATGGCCGTGCCAATCGCACGGTGGTTGATCCGGGCGCAGTGGTGCAACCCGCATCCACCGATGGGGGCAGTGGCGATGGCGGCGACGGTGGTAATGGTGACGGCGGTGGCGATAACCCACCTCCTACCGCGCCTGACTCGGGCAGCTCGGGTGGCGGTGGCGCCGCAGGGCTCTGGACTCTGGTGGCTTTGCTGGGCATGGGCAGCGTGTGCCGCAGGCGTTTCAGGAAAAAAGCAAGCGCCCCATAAGCGACTTTTATACGCCCGGAACTCTTTGTAGTCCGGGCGTTTTTTGTTTTTTCGGGGTGATGCTACCGAGCTTAAAACGGTTCGTGTGGTTTGATTCACCATTCGCTAAAATACCCAGCGAATGTTTTGATTGAATCTACTGCCATGTCACAGTTGGGCGAAAACCTCTACGAAAAACTCATTAACGAAGAAGACGCTCGCGTTTGCAAGGCGATTGACGAGCGCGCCTGCCGCCAGGTACCCGGCAACTTCTTTAAGCTCTTGCTCAGCTACTTTTGCAGCAAGCTGGGTGATGCTTTGGCCAACCCCAAAATTGTGCTGCCCTGGGTGATGGAAGTCTTGCAAGCGCCGGTTTACCTACTGGGCTTTTTGGTGCCCATTCGCGAATCCGGCTCGCTTTTACCCCAGTTGTTAATTGCCAGCTATGTGCGTCGTCAGCCCAAGCGCAAATGGCTGTGGGTGATGGGTTCGGTGGTTCAAGCGGTTTGCATTCTGGCAATGGCCGCTGTGGTGTGGTCGCTTGACGGGGCGCTGGCGGGCTGGTCGATCATCGCCCTTTTGGTGATTTTTTCGCTGGCTCGCGGTTTGTGCTCGGTTGCGGCCAAAGATGTCTTGGGCAAAACCATTCCCAAGTCCCAGCGCGGCCAGGTCAATGGTTGGTCGGCCAGTGTGGCGGGGCTGGTCACGGTGCTTTTGGCGTTAGGGTTAATGCTTAGCGACTGGGAACTGTCGGTGTGGGGCTGCACCTTGTTACTGGGCGGGGCTGGCATGATGTGGTTAGTGGCGGCCAGTGTGTACGCCCGGCTAAAAGAGTACCCGGGCGAAACCGCAGGCGGTGGCAATGCGATTACCGAGGCGCTGCATCGGCTCAGCATACTCAAGCAAGATAAGCCTTTTCGCCGATTTGTTATCACCCGCTCGCTGTTACTCTGCTCGGCCTTAACGGCCCCTTACTATGTGGTGCTGGCGCAGCAGCAGGTAGGCCAGTCGGGCCAATTGTTAGGGTTGTTTTTATTGGCCAGTGGCTTGGCCAGCTTATTGTCGGCGCCGTTTTGGGGACGCTTTGCCGATGTGTCCAGCCGGCGGGTGATGATGTGGGCGGCACTGTTAACCGCCGCTTTGGGGGTGGGCGTGTTTGCGCTCTATTCTTTTAAGTCCGATTGGTTGGGGTATTCGTTGGTTTTGCCGG
Organism: Gilvimarinus xylanilyticus; assembly: GCF_024195295.1. Classification (GTDB taxonomy): domain Bacteria; phylum Pseudomonadota; class Gammaproteobacteria; order Pseudomonadales; family Cellvibrionaceae; genus Gilvimarinus; species Gilvimarinus xylanilyticus. The sequence continues at coordinate 404,896 of NZ_JAMFTH010000001.1, forward strand.
TGTTTTATTTTTTTCTGAGTGTGGCGCACCAGGGGGTGCGGGTAGGGCGCAAAACCTATGTGGTGGACCTGGCCGAGGGTAATCGCCGCACCGATTATGTTGCCGTCAGTAATAGCGTGATTGGCGTGGTGCTGTTGCTGCTGGGGGTGTCGGGCTGGATTGCGAGTGCGCTGGGCGTCAGCTGGGCTATTTTACTCTTGTCTCTGGCCGGTGCGGCCGGGGCGTTGCTGGCGCGCTCGCTGCCAGAGACAAATGCCGAGTAAAGGTGTTCTATACGTCGTTTTCGCGCGGTTTGGATGTTTTTATCCGCTCCAGATGGTAGCGCGGCCGTTGTTTTAGCTCTTCAAACATTTTGGCCAGGTACTCGCCAATAATACCCAGGCTTAGCAATTGCACACTGCCGATAAACAACAGTGGCACCAGAATAGAGGCCCAGCCGGGAATGGCATTGTCGGTAAAAAGTCGTGTTCCCAAGACCCAGACAATCATCAGTAGCGACAGGCCGCTGGCGATAATGCCCAGCAAGGTAATCGCACGCAAAGGCGCGGTCGAAAAACTGGAAATGCCGTGCCAGGCAAACGACAGCATTTTACGCAGCGGGTATTTGGTCTCGCCGGCGGCGCGGCTCTGGCGGTCGTATTCTACAGTGCTGGAAGGAAAACCTACCTCGCGCACCATACCCCGTAAAAACAACTGGCTTTCGCGATATTCCAACAACGCGTTTAAGGCGCGGCGCGACATCAGCCGGAAGTCGGCGTGGTTAAAAACTAAGTCGACCCCCATTTTGCGCATCAGGCTGTAATAGCCCTCGGCGGTAAAGCGTTTAAAAAACGTATCGGTATCGCGCGCGGCGCGCACTCCATAAACCACATCATTGCCTGCGTGATATTCGTCAACCATGCGTTCAATATTACTGGGGTCGTCCTGCAGGTCGGCGTCGATGCTGACAATAATGTCTTCATCGGTGGCCTCCAGCCCGGCGAGCAGGGCGTTTTGGTGGCCTTTGTTGCGCGACAGCTTTACCCCCACCACGCGTCCGTCGTGCGCATCACACGCTCGGTCAATCAGCGCCCAGGTATTGTCTCGGCTGCCGTCATCCACCAGGTACAGGCGCGAGTCCGCACTGATTTTGGCCTTATCAATCAGTGAGTCCAGAGTCTGCAGCAACACCGGCAGGCTTTGCGGCAGCATGTCTTCTTCGTTGTAGCAGGGCACAACAATGGCGAGAGTGGCGTCCTTAGTCATGATCGATAAATCCAGAATTTGTGTAATAAAAAGTTGCTGATAAGAGTCACGCCAGTGGCAATGATTTGTGCTAACAAATAGTGAGGTAACACTATGTCGGCGATGTAAAACACCAGGGTGTTTAACGCAAGCCCCAGCACCACGACCACTGCAAATTTAAGGCTCGACTCGCGGTGTTTGTGCGTGGCCTGAAAAGTGAAATAGTAATTGGCCAAATAGTTATACACCGCCGATAGCGCAAAAGCGATGGCCGAGCAGGCCACCTTAGGAGTGCCCGTCAACTCCACCAGCAACACTAAAAACAGATATTGCAGCGCTGTGGCTGTGCCCCCCACCAGTAAAAAGCGCACGAACTGGTGTTGGTACAGGTAGCGGCTCCAGCGCTGTAGGGCGGATTGCTCGCCAGAGTTGGTCGATTTGAGAGGCGTTGCTGACACTGTTTTCCTATATGATGTTATTTTACCAGCCGAAATCTTATACCATTTCGTTTACGCCAACACGACATGAGAGGACAACTATGTCACAGGACCAATCATCGGAGAGTCTCGATCAGTTAATAACCCGTTTGCACGATTTATTCGGTAATGAAGAGGTCAGCCCCGAACAGCAGCGCTTAATGTCTGAGTTGGAGCGCCACACCCATGCTGCAGGCAGCGATGAGACGCCCGACCCGCGCCCGGTGGATACCCTGGAGGCGATGTTGGAGGATTTTGAGGAAGATCACCCGCAGGTGTCGGCCGTGTTGGGGCAAATTGTTAATGCCCTAAAGAATATGGGGGTTTAAAAACCCCAAGGTTAAACCCGGGCGCCCGCCGTTACACCCAGCCTACCGCCGCGCGGGCGCGCTCGATATAAATATACTCGGCTTTACCGCTGGCCGGGTGGTGGGGGTGACGCAGGTGGTGGTGATCCGCGCTCGAGCCCATATATTCCCAGCAATATCCCGCGTTTACGCACAAACGATCCCCGTCATTCAGGGGAAACTGTGCTAGCTCTTCCCACATTCTGTCCCATTCGGGGTGGGATACGTCCAGATATTCCATGGTTTTATTCGATCCGCTCACATTTGTCGTGTTGGATATTCTCAACTATTAATCTTTTTTGTCAAATAGTTCTTGTAATATGCTGTATTTTAAGTGATTTCTCAAATATTTTTCTGATAAATATCTATTCTTTTTAGCCAGCTTAGGCTTATTTTCGGCGGAAATAGAGGGCCGGTAGGCTAGTTTTTGTGCTTGACCTTAACCTTGCTGGAAGGTTTATTGTGGTGTTAACGCAGAACGCAGAAAGAGGACGGGTATGAAAATCGGTGAAGTGGCCCGGGAAACTGGGCTAAGTGCCAAGGCAATACGCCATTATGAAGCCGAGGGGCTGGTGAGCAGTCGGCGGTTAGATAATGGCTATCGGGATTACACCCAGGCCAATGTGACGCAGCTGACGTTGATTGCCCGAGCGCGGAAAGTGGGCTTTTCGCTGGATGAGTGTCGAGAGCTGCTGACTTTACAGGGGGATACCGATCGCCACAGCTCTGATGTAAAGCGCGCGGTGGAACACAAAATTGCCCAGCTGGATGAACAGTTGGACCATCTGCACGCCATGCGCGACACCCTGGTGGCGCTGGCCTCGCGCTGTCGCGGCGATGAGGCGCCGGAGTGTGCGATTTTGCAGAATTTATCCCGCCCTCAGCCGGGTATGACTTTTACGGTGTTGGAGGGCAGCCATGAGCCTATTGGAGGAAAATCATGAGTGACCATTGCTGTAGTAAACCCGAGCCCGAACCCGCCGCCCACAGCTGCTGCGGCGATGAGCAAAGCGGGAAGAAGCGACCCGATTTTTTACTCTGGGGATCACTGGCCGGTTGCGTGTTTCTGTACGGGCTATATTTAACCGGCGCCGCCTCTGGCTGGCTGATGCATATGGCTCACGGCGTGTTCGAGCTTTTAAACACCATGTGGTGGGGCGTGGCTTTGGGTATCGTGTTTGTGGGCTTGCTTAACTTTGTGCCTCAGTCGCTGGTGGTTGCTATGCTGGGGCGCGGCGGCTCACTCTCGGGTATTTTGCGCGCCACCGCCGCCGGAGTATTTTTGGACTTGTGCAGTCACGGCATCTTAATGGTGGGCATGAAACTTTACCAAAAAGGTGCAAGCCTGGGGCAAGTCATGGCCTTTTTGATTGCCAGCCCCTGGAACTCCCTGTCGCTGACCTTGATTATGATTGCCCTGATCGGCTTGCCCTGGACGCTGGCGTTTATTGTCTTGTCCATGGTGATTGCGGTGATTGCCGGGCTAGTCTTTGACGCCGCCGTCAAACGCCGAAAACTTGCGGTTAACCCCGACGCGCTGGACGATGAGGTTGCTCCCGAGCCCCTCATACCCCAGCTAAAAGCGCTGTGGGGGCAGGTTAGCGTAAAGCCTGGTGCGCTTAAGGCGGTAGCGCGCGAGGGGGTTAAAGGTTCGCGCATGGTAATTCGCTGGCTGTTGTTCGGGGTGTTGCTGGCCGCCATTATTCGCGCGCTGGTGCCCACCGAGGCCTTTGCCGATTGGTTTGGCCCAACGTTTGTAGGGCTTTTACTGACCGCCGTGGCGGCCACCATTATTGAGGTTTGCTCCGAGGGGTCTACTCCCATCGCAGCCGACCTGATGAACCGCGCCCGAGCGCCCGGCAACAGCTTTTTGTTTCTGATGGCCGGAGTGGCCACCGACTACACCGAGATTATGGTAATTAAAGACACCATGAAGTCTTGGAAAACGGCGCTATTTTTACCCTTAATCGTCCTGCCGCAGGTGTTGCTGGTGGCCTGGATACTGAACTTTTTTGCTCCGTAAATCCCCCTGTCGAGCGCCCTCTGCGGTAGTGTAGAGGGCGTTTCTAAGGTAGAATGCGCCGCTTTTATTTCACAATTTTTCGGCGAGTTCGCAATGGAAATTAATCCCCACCTGACAGCCCTTAAAGACCTTCAGGCACGCACCGACGTGCTTAGGGGGTATCTTTGACTATGATACGAAAAAAGAACGCTTAACCGAGGTCGAGCTAGAGCTGGGCCAGCCCGACGTCTGGAATGAGCCCGAACGCGCCCAGGCGCTGGGTAAAGAGCGCGCGGCGCTGGAGGCGGTGGTCAAAACCATCGACGATCTGGATTCGGGCGTCAGCGACTTGTCCGAGTTGTTGGAAATGGCCAAGGAAGAGGGCGATGAAGACAGCCTGAACGAGGTGATCGACGAGATTGGCGGGCTGGACGAGCAGTTGCAAAAGCTGGAGTTTCGCCGCATGTTCTCGGGCGAGATGGACGAAAACAGCGCTTACTTGGATATTCAGTCCGGCTCGGGCGGTACCGAAGCACAGGACTGGGCCGAAATGGTACTGCGAATGTACCTGCGCTGGGGCGAAGCCAAAGGTTTTAAAACCACCCTGGAGGAAGCCTCGGCCGGTGAAGTGGCGGGCATTAAAAGTGCCACCATCCGTTTTGAAGGCGAGTATGCCTTTGGCTGGCTGCGCACCGAAACCGGCGTGCATCGCTTAGTGCGCAAGTCGCCGTTTGACTCTGGCAATCGTCGTCATACGTCGTTTTGCTCGGTGTTTGTGTCGCCGGAAATTGACGACAATATCGAAATTGATATCGACCCGTCGGATGTGCGCACCGATACCTATCGCGCCTCGGGCGCCGGTGGTCAGCATGTTAACAAAACCGATTCGGCGGTACGTTTAACTCACGAGCCCACCAACACCGTGGTGCAATGTCAGAGCGAGCGCTCGCAGCACGCCAACCGCGACAAAGCCTGGAAAATGCTGCGCGCCAAACTCTACGAGCTGGAAATTCAAAAGCGCAACGCCGACAAGCAGGCGCTGGAAGAAACCAAGTCTGACATTGGCTGGGGCAGCCAGATTCGCTCCTATGTGTTGGATGATCAGCGCATTAAAGATTTGCGCACCAGCGTGCAGACCAGCAATTGCCAGAACGTGCTAGACGGAAGTTTGGACCAATTTATTGAAGCGAGCCTTAAGGCCGGACTCTAGGATTTGATATGACTGACCCAAAGCAAACTGCCCAGGATGAAAACAAGTTAATCGCCGAGCGCCGCGCCAAACTGGCGGCTATTCGCGAGCGCGGCAACGCCTTTCCCAATGATTTTCGCCGTACCGATGTCAGCGTCGATTTACAGGCCCAGTTCGGTGAAAAAGCCAAAGACGAACTGGAAACCCTGGACCACCAGGTGGCCGTCGCCGGCCGCATTATGGCCAAGCGCGGCCCCTTTATGCTGATTCAAGACGGCGAGGGCAGTATCCAGTTTTACGCCAGTAAAGACGTGCAAAAGGCCATGAAAGAGCAAGATGGCCAGTGGGATATCGGCGACATTGTCGCGGGTTCAGGCCCCTTGCATAAATCCGGCAAGGGCGACTTGTACGTTAACCTGACCGAGTGGAAGCTGTTAACCAAATCCCTGCGTCCGCTGCCCGAAAAATACCACGGTCTGGCGGATCAGGAGCTGCGCTATCGTCAGCGCTATGTGGACCTTATTGTTAACCCCGAGGTGCGCGACACCTTTAAGCTGCGCTCCAAGTGCATCAGCTTTATCCGCAACTATTTGGACGGTGAGGGCTTTATGGAGGTGGAAACCCCCATGTTGCAGGTGATTCCCGGTGGCGCCACCGCGCGTCCGTTTGTGACTCACCACAACGCCCTGGATATCGATATGTACTTGCGTATCGCCCCCGAACTTTACTTAAAGCGCTTGGTGGTAGGCGGCTTTGAGCGGGTGTATGAAATCAACCGCAACTTCCGCAACGAAGGGGTCTCTACGCGGCACAACCCCGAGTTCACTATGCTTGAGTTCTATCAGGCTTACGCTGATTATCACGACCTGATGAACCACACCGAAAATATGCTGCGCGGCATGTGTGAAAAAGTGATGGGTACTACCACCATTACCTATCAGGGTACCGAATACGATTTCGCCAAGCCTTTTAACCGCATCAGCGTGTTCGACTCTATCTTGCAGTACAACCCCGAGCTGAGCGCCGCGGATATTTCCGACTTGGAGTCGGCGCGCAAGGTTGCCGAAAAGCTGCACATTCCGCTCAAGGACAGCTACGGTTTGGGCAAGGTGCAAATCGAAATCTTCGAGGCGACGGTCGAGGAAAAGCTGGACCAACCCACTTTTATTACTGAATACCCCACCGAGGTTTCACCGCTGGCGCGGCGCAAAGACGACAACCCGTTTGTGACTGAACGGTTTGAGTTTTTTGTGGGCGGTCGCGAAGTGGCCAACGGTTTCTCGGAGCTTAACGATGCCGAAGATCAGGCCGAACGTTTCCGCGAACAGGTGGCTGAAAAAGACGCCGGCGATGACGAAGCCATGCATTACGACGCCGACTATGTACGCGCGCTGGAATACGGCCTGCCGCCCACCGCCGGTGAAGGCATTGGTATCGACCGCTTGGTGATGCTGTTTGCCGACGCCTCCACGATTCGCGACGTGCTGTTGTTCCCGCACATGCGTCCGGAGTAGAAACATGGCGCTGAGTGCGGGTGTTTATAAAGTCAGCCTGAACCTGTCGGACATGGACCGGCAGGTTTATCTGGACACCAAGCTGACACTCGCCTGTCACCCCTCCGAAACCGAAGAGCGTATGATGGTGCGCTTGCTCGCCTGGTGCTTTCACGCCCACGATGATCTGACCTTTGGCAAAGGCCTTTCCACCGCCGATGAGCCCGACTTGTGGCAAGTGGCCCCCTCGGGGGTGATTGAAAAGTGGATTGAAGTGGGCCAGCCCAGCGTCGATAAAATGAAAAAAGGTCGCTCGCGTTCCCAGCAGCAAGTGGTTTACACCACAGGTCGCGGTCGGGATCAGTGGTGGCCCACAGTTGCCAACGAATTGACGAAATTCTCCGATTTATCCGTGTACCATTTAAACGCCGATGAAGTGAGTGAGCTGGCGACATTGGCGGCTAAGAATATGACCTTGAGTGTGTGTATCAGCGAAGGCAGCGCCTTTGTCAGCAGTGATGCTCACAACGTTAACATCACACCACTCACTGACTTTTAAGCGATAATCTCTACAGAGAGACACAGCTATGAACATTTTTGATGTAACCGCAGAAAACGCCCAGCAAACTGTTATCGACGAATCGTTTAAGCGTTTGGTGGTCGTGCAGTTCTGGTCTTCGCGCAGCCAGGCCTGTCAAAACCTGATGCCGGTGTTGGAAAAAATTGCCGGTGAATACCCAAGCGATATGTTGTTGGCCAAAATTAATGTGGATGATCAGCAGATGCTGGTGTCGCAGTTTGGTATTCAAAGCCTGCCCACGGTCATGTTTATCAAAGACGGCCAGCCGGTAGACGGTTTTGCCGGCGAGCAGCCCGAGCCACAAATACGCGAGCTGTTGGATAAATACCTGCCTAAAGCCTGGGAGGCGGATGTTGCCCAGGCCCAGGCGTTTATCGATGAAGCCAACTACGCCGACGCTCTACCGCTGCTGCGCAAAGCGCTGGAAGAGTCCAACCAGCTGCCGTTTATCGCCAACTTGCTGGGGCTTTGCTACGCCGAAATGAATCGGGTAGACGAGGCCGAAACAGTTCTGGCACAGGTAAAAATGGCCGATCAGGACGCCACCTACCAACAGGCTTTAGCCGTGTTGGAGTTAAAAAAACAAGCGGCTAATTCACCCGAGCTGGAAAAGCTGCAGGCCGAATACGACGCCGACCCTACAAACTTAGAGGTCGCCTACGCTCTGGCGGTGCAAATGAACGAAGAGGGGCAGCACAAAAACGCGCTGGAATTGCTATTGGATATATTCAAGCGCGACCGCAGCTTTAAAGACGGCGCTCCGCGCAAAGCCATTACCGATATTCTCGCGGCCCTGGGTAAAGGCGATCCGCTGGCGGTAGAGTATCAGCGTAAACTGTTTACCCTGCTGTACTGATTGTTTGTTGCTTATGAATCGTTGGTCGCCGCTTGTTGTCAGTCTGCTAGGTCTCAGTGCCTGCGAGCCTAAGGTACCCGATCCGGCCGCGGTGACGCCCCCCGAGTATTTGCGTATGACTCAAAGCGACATTGTTTTACAGCGCGATGAATTAACGGTCACGCTAGCCCCCGAAGTCGGCGGCCGGATTGCGTCAGTCGTGTTTAACGGCGAGGAACGGTTGTTTACCCGTGCTGACACGGATGGCAATAACTGGGGCAATGTGCTCTGGCCCAGCCCTCAGAGTCATTGGGGGTGGCCGCCACCGCCGGTGTTGGACTCGGAGCCCTATCAGTTGTCGCTTACGGACACAGGTGTTCGCTTGACCAGCGGGGAAGAGCCCCAGCTGGGGTTGGTATTTAGTAAAAGCTACCGTTTGCCTTCGCTCGCCAACACTTTGCAAATTGATTATGAGTTGCAGAGCGTTAGTGACCGCGAGATCACTGTCGCCCCCTGGGAAATTACCCGCTTGCCTGCCGAGGGGCAGATCTTTTTCCCCAAGGGTGATACCGACTATTACACTGGCGACTTTGCCAGCCTGCCTTTTACCGAGCAGCAGGGCATCAGTTGGTATATCTATAATGCCGATGATATTGGGCCCGAGCACCACAAAGTAATGACCGATGGTGAAGAGGGCTGGCTGGCCTATCAGGCCGGCGATTACTTATTGGTTAAAGTGTTTGCCAATGTACCCGCCGAACTCATGGCGCCCAATGAAGGTGAAATTGAAGTTTACGCTGACCCGACGGCCACCTACATCGAACTGGAGCAACAGGGTTATCTGGCGACGTTACAGCCGGGGGAGACATTAAACTGGCAAGTAATCTGGATCTTTGACGCGTTGGAAGCGGATTTAAATCGCGCCCAGTTAACCGCGCGAGCCAGGCAATTAGCCGGGCTCGCCTCGAATGCGGCGGACTAACGGCTATACAAATTGGCGTATTTGATGCCGTAAAACAGAATATAGGCGTAGCATACCGCCGGCAGTAAAAACGATAACTGAATGCCGATGGTGTCTGCCAATACACCCTGTAGCAAGGGCACCACAGCGCCGCCCACAATCGCAACACACAGCAAACCCGACCCTTGGCTGGTTAGTGCGCCCAGCTTGTGTAGGGCCATACTGAAGATAGTGGGGAACATGACCGAGTTGCACAGCCCCACAGCGATAATCGACCACATGGCAATCTTGCCGTCAAAGAACACGGCTGTCAGCACCAGCGCAATGGCTGCCAGGCAGTTAAAAGCCAGCACCTTGCCCGGTTGCACATAGCGCATCACCACAAAGCCGATAAACCGGCCAACCATGGCGCCGCCCCAGTAAAAGCTCACATAAGCGGCGGCCTGGTGCTCTTTCATGCCGGCAATATTATCTTCACCAAAAAAATTCACCAAAAAGCTGCCAATGGCTACCTCACCACCGACGTACATAAAAATGCCCAAGGCGCCCAGGATTAAGTGAGGCTGTTGGAAAATTGATGTTTTTTCGGCCGCTTGTGCGATATCGCTAACACTCGCCGGTTCAGCGTCGTGGGTAATTTTAGGCAGCTTGGCTAGTTTAAAAAATATCGCCAGCGCAATCAGTGAGCCCGCGAGCACAAGGTAAGGCATTTGCACTGCCGCTGCTTCTTTGGCTTTGGCCGCTGCGGTATCGGTCTCGCTCATAACCGCGGGGTCAATCGCTTCACCGGCGGCGGCCAGAATCAGTAGCCCGCCCAGTGCCGGCGCGATGGTTGTGCCCAAAGAATTAAAAGCCTGGGTCAAGTTCAAACGGCTAGAGGCCGTTCGAGCTGGCCCAAGTACGGTCACATAGGGGTTGGCCGCCACTTGGAGAACGGTAATGCCGGCGGCGAGAATAAAAAAGGCGATCAAAAACAGGGTGTAGGTACTCATGGAGGCGGGATAAAACAAAAAGCAGCCAAAGCCCGCAATCACAAGGCCGGTGACGGCGCCATTCTGGTAGCCAATTTTGCGAATCAAGGCGCCCGCTGGCAGCGAGACCACCGCATAGGCAAAGAAAAAACAAAATTGCACCATCATCGCCTGGGTGTAGCTCAGGGTGTATACGTTTTTTAAATGGGGGATCAGCACATCGTTCATGGCGGTAAGAAGGCCCCACATAAAAAATAGCAGGGTAATAATAACCAGGGGGCCTGTGTAATTTCCGTCGTTGTCCGCGATCGATTTGGCGTGGGTGCCTGCGGGTGCAGTTGCCATAATTCACCTCAGTTGTCGTGTCTTTATAGGAATATCACTGCCCTGGGCCGGGGCCTTGTGATCATTTATGTCAGGTGAGCGTGGCGGTTGGCCCGCCTTTTTGTGGGCGCTACTATAAAGTAAATTGACAGCGCTGTCAGTACGCCTTACGCAGGAAATTTTAGTATCGGGTAGAATGCAGCTTTTGTTCACGGAGTGAGTCTCTTGGCTAAGGCAACCATCGATGATGTCGCCGCGCTTGCCGGTGTGTCCATGAAAACCGTCTCGCGGGTGGTGAATAAAGAGCCCAATGTGCGCGCCTCTACCCGGGAAAAGGTTCAGGCCGCCATTGCCCAGCTGGAGTATCGGCCCAGCCAGTCGGCGCGTTCGCTGGCGGCGAATCGCTCCTACGTGCTCGGGCTTTTGTACGATAACCCCAGCGCCAGCTATGTGATTGATGTGCAAGAAGGGGCTCTGCAAACTTGTCGTCGCGCCGGTTATGATTTACTCATTCACCCCTGTCGCCATAACGAGCCCGAGCTGGCCGATGAGGTCTTGGCTCTGGTGCGACACAGCCGGGTCGATGGACTTATTCTGACCCCGCCGCTATCGGACATTACCCAGTTGGTGGATGGTTTGGTTGAGGCGGGCGTGCCGTTTGTGCGTTTGTCCCCCACCGAAAACAAACAGGCCTGTCCGTACGTGCAGACCAACGATCAGGAAGCGGCCTATGATATGACCTGCCGTTTGCTTGAATTGGGGCATGAGCGGATTGGCTTTATTGCCGGGCACCCGGACCACCGCGCAGTGGCCGAGCGCTACCAGGGGTATCTGGCTGCGCTAAAAGAAAGCCGAATTAAATTTGATAAAACCCTGGTGGTACAGGGCTATAACTCGTTTGATTCGGGCCGCGAGTGTGCCGCGCAACTGTTGGGAATGAACGATCGACCTACCGCCATTTTTGCCAGTAATGACGATATGGCGGCGGGCGTGATTATTGAGGCGCACCATCGGGGCCTGGCAATGCCCGCCGAGTTATCCGTGGCCGGCTTCGATGATACGCCGGTGGCTCATCAGATTTACCCGTCGCTTACCACGGTCAGTCAGCCGATTACCGAAATGGCCAGTAAAGCCGCCGAGCTGCTGGTTAAACAGTTGCAAGGTAAAGCGGTGCAGATGCCTGCGGCGATTATGAGTTGTCGGGTTATTGTGCGCGACAGTACCGGTAAGCGTTAACGCGTGGATTGCGGGGCCGGGAACAGCCGCTCGTGAACTTCCTGCAAAGAATTGCTATCAGCGCTAAAGGCAAAAGATTGCTGGGCCCGCTGCAATGAATTTTGAGCCATGGCGAGGGCGGCGCGATAAAAATCGTCATCAATGGCGGCGAGAGCGGCAAGGGATTTTTGCAATCGAATTTGCACCTCAATCATACTGGCGCCGTCGCGAGCGATGGGGCTGAAAAAGTCGATAAATAATTCTTCCAACTCAATGCGCGGTACAAACACGCATTGGTGGGGTATGTCGTAATCGCTGACATCGTCAGGCGTAACTTGCCACTGACTGATTAAGCGCACCCCGCGGCCCAGCACTTCAATAGCGGTACCCGGATCGTTAATGCCGGGCGAGAGCGCGCGCGAGGCAATTTCGGCCATCACTAACAGTCCAAAGCGCGGGTCCTGGTCAAAGGAACGGGTGTCGCCAATGGTGATGGTTTTGGCAAGCGTTGCCGCACTGTTTTCACTTTCCGGATCCGAGGTATAGAGCAGTGCCTGGTGAGGGTGAACAAACTTCCCCGGTAAGCAGGCTATGTACACCCGGGCTTTGTTTTGCGAAGCCCACTGATTGAGCGCCTGCATATCAATATGCTGCACATAGCCGGTCTCGCTCGGGTAAACCGGATGAGCATCCTCTGGGATATCCTCGAGCCGATCCAACCGTTGTCCGTCCAACCAGGGATGTTCACCGCGCCGCACGATAGCCGCCTGGGCGGCTTTTTCGACTCGATCGGCAATTTCACTGACCCGCCCAAGGCTGGCCAGGTGGTTGATCCACAGCAAAATGGTGCCCACAATCAAAACGACTACGGCAATGGTCACCACAAATAAAATTACTCGCCCCTGGTCGCCGTATATGCCCGTGCTAAGGGCGATAATCCCCACCAGCGAATAGACAAACGAGCCCACAAAGGTCGCCAGAGCATTCTGGGTGGTGGAGTCCTCCATCAACAGGCGAGTGGCGCGCGGGGTGAGGTTATTGGCGGCGGCGCTGTGGGCAGAGACCATGACACTGAGCGAGAAAGTGGTGACTGCCAGCATACTGGAGGCGAGAATCGAGAGAATTTTGTCGACCGCTTCGGCACCGATCAGGCCCGAGATGGACTCGGGAATAAAACCCTTTAAGGCAATCGCAATCAACGCCGTGGCCACCGCGAGAATGGCAAACGCCAGGGTTCGCATCCACAGGGCACGGCTTAGCATTAATAATTTCCAGCCGAGTTTGGTAAGCATCGCGAACTCCTGTGGGTAGCGCTAAAAGCGAGTTTAAAACGGCGCCTTTATTTGTATGATTAATTAATGTTTTTTGCTAAGGTTGCACCCGCTAACAATAACAGCATAAATGGATGATGTTTATGGAAAAAACAAAAAGAGCACTGGTGCAGTGCGTCGGTTTTATATCTTTTTTAATCATGGCGCAGGCCTCTGGTGCCGCCCAAGCTGATCAACCAGCGTCTATTCCTTCTATCGAGCAGGTAGTTTCAGCCTACGGCCCCATGTCGGAGACTCAGCAAATTGCCCTGTCAGCCGATGGCACGCGGGTGGCGTTTCGCAAGCTGACTGCCGAGCGCGACATGGTGATTGTCTACTCGCTCACTGAAAATAAAATGCTTACCGGGCTTAATGTCGAGGATATTAACCCCAACGGCTTGCGCTTTTTGGATGCGAACCACTTGATCTTGTGGGCGTTTGACCATGGGCGCATCAGCAATCGCTATCGCGGTTCTCACGATTTAAGTACGGCCTTTGTGTTCAATGTCGACAGTGGCAATTTAGAGCGCTTGCTGCGTCCCGGCGATGTGATTGCCGAGAGCAGTACACGACTGGGGCGAATAGTGGGTGCTTCCAGCGACAATAAGTTTGTCTATATGCCTGCGTATGTTCCAGAGAGAAAGAGTGACCTCAGCCCCGATTTATCGCTATTGCGGGTGGATCTTGACTCGCCGCGCAACCCGCGCCAAATTGTCAAAGGCAGCTACGACACCCGCGATTATTTTATCGACGGTAAGGGTAATGTGCTGGCGCAAACCGTTTACGATAATGAGACCGACCTGTTTGAGGTTAAGGTGCCGCGCGATGGTGACTGGAAAACCGTGTATTCTCGCGAAACCGATACCTTGGATGGGGTCGATTTTAGAGGCGTGACCTCAGACCTAAAATCATTGGTACTGCTTAAAACGGATCAGAACACAGGCCGGGTCGCCTACTACACATTATCCTTGGAGGACGGCTCTATATCAGAAAAACTCATAGGCCGCGATGACGCCGATGTGGGCGGATTAGTGACCAATTTTAACCGTATTGTGGAAGGCGTTTGGTATTCAGGCTTTACCCCTAAGTACCAGTTATTTGACCCGGAGCAACAGGCGCGGTTGGATAAAATCACCGCCCAGTTTCCCGGCCGTTATGTCGTGTTGTACGATCGCACCCCCGATTGGCAGCATTTAATTGTGTGGGTGTCCGGTGATGATAGCTCGGGTGCCTACTATCTTGCCTCAGAAGGAGAGCAACTGAGGTATTTGACCGCCAGTCGTCCGGTGGTAACGGCGGATATGATACAGCCCGTTGTTGAGCACAGTTTTGAGGCGCGCGACGGCTTGACGATTCCGACCCTTCTGACTTTGCCGCTGGCCCATGCGGATAATCCCCAAAGCTTGCCCACCATTATTCTGCCCCATGGAGGTCCTGCCTCCCATGATCAAAAATCGTTTGACTGGATGGCACAGGCGTTTGCGGCGCGGGGCTACCTGGTGGTTCAGCCGCAATTTCGTGGCTCTACCGGTTTTGGTGCCAAGCTTTACCAGGCCGGGTGGGGCGAGTGGGGCCGTAAGATGCAAGATGATTTGACCGACGCGGTAGAGTATTTTGCCAAGGGTGGTGTGGCTGACCCCAAGCGGGTCTGTATTGTTGGCAGTAGCTATGGCGGTTATGCAGCGCTTGCCGGCGCGGCCTTCACGCCTGATCTGTATCGCTGCGCAGTGTCTATTAATGGTGTCTCGGATGTGGAGGGATTGATCGACGATCGTCGCTCATCCGGTGGTGATGATAGCTGGGTGGTGTCCTACTTTGAGCGTTCGATGTTTGCCGGTGACTACACGGACGAAAACCTAAAGGCGATTTCTCCACTCCAAGCGGTAGATAAAATCAAAGCGCCGATATTGTTGATCCACGGAGAAGACGATACGGTGGTGCCAATCGCTCAATCTAAAGACATGGAAGATGCGCTTGAGGACAAGGATAAGCCTGTTACTTTTATCGAGCTGGATGAAGACAGTCACTATTTGCACAGCAATAAAACTCGCCAGCAAACTCTTAAGGCCATTTTAGAGTTTGTTGACCCCTACCTCTCCGACAGTTGATAAAAAATGCCCGGCTTGTGGCCGGGCATCTCTTCGGGCATTTCACTTATGGCTAATCTTTATTCTTGGCATAGGGTGAATTAACGCGCGGTGTATTTAAGCGTTACAAAGTGACCTTCTTGCAGGTCGCTAACGTCATTGCCCAGGCCTGAAACGGCAACATTCTCGGGCAATTCGATGACACGGGGCGCACCACCGTCGGCGGGGCGAACCAGCGCCAGATTTTGTTCACGGTTAATTTCCAGAATCTCACCTTTTACAGTGCTGACCTGGCTGGCGGTTACTTCTTGGGGCTGCTCGATGCGGTTGAGCTTCAGGGTAACATCTTGCCCAGGTACGACTTTGCTCAGATCGCCGCTGCGTACGCCGTTAACGCGTACTTTGGGTTGGGCTTCGAAAGCGTAGGTGAACATATCGCCGCTGTCTTTTTCGATCACGGTAACGCGGTTGTTTTCGTAGTCGACAGAGTCAATGGTTGCCTTGACGGTGCGGTCGGCGGCAGAAGCTGTGCCTGCAGCGGCCAGAGCCAGTACAGCCAAAGCAGAAGATAGTTTAGTGCGTGAAGATAAAGTAAACATAATAAAGACCTCAATAAGCCATAAAACATCGGGGGAGGGTAATCCCCTGCCAGAAACAGCAAGTGGTTAACTTGCTTGAGGTCTATTCTACGGATTTATGTTACGCGATTGTTACCTGTGGTTACGTTTTTATAGATTTTTTAATTATTTAAATCTAATTTCTTCATTTTTAATTCTATAAAGAAATAAAAATGCGTGTTTATGGTGAATTGTTGTGTTTTTTGGGTTGCTTTAGTGCATGGCGCGTAACGTGGGGTAACACAGTGATGGTGCGCTTTAGGCAGGGGTGCCCAAAGGTTGTGCTGCCTAGGGCCTGTTCACACTAATTAGATGCAGCCTGTTGCGACTAAAAATTCGCCAATTAAGGCGCGAGGAGAGTGGTTTGGTCACTCCAAATGAACGACGAGCAAAGCTTACCGCATCCTGCTCCCGCGCCTCACCTGCGTCCATGCAGGCGACGCAGAGTGGCGGATTTTTAGCCGCAACCCGAAGGGCTGGAGCCAGTTTTGTCCCCAGCGTTGTTGCCGATCGCTTATTTGGAACAACCAAACTTCGCTCACGGCGCCTAGCTGGAAACAAAACTGGCTTCCCGCAGGCGCATTTAATTAGTATGAACAGGCCCTAGCTGTGGGCGTGCAGTAGCTCTCGCAACCAAGTGTGTATGTCGGGGTAATAGTCGGTATCCAACACAAATTCCTGCCCCCGTGCGGCCGCCTGAAGCCGTACCTTGTCGCCCAGGTGCTGCCAGCGTTCGGGC
The DNA here is from genome assembly GCF_024195295.1 of Gilvimarinus xylanilyticus. Lineage (GTDB taxonomy): Bacteria > Pseudomonadota > Gammaproteobacteria > Pseudomonadales > Cellvibrionaceae > Gilvimarinus > Gilvimarinus xylanilyticus. Next base: position 421,266 of record NZ_JAMFTH010000001.1, read on the forward strand.
TTGCTGTGGTAGCTAAGCGGGGGCTTATCGGCGCCAGGGTAAAAGGCCAATGGTAGTTGCCACTGACTGGGGGTGCGGGCATCGGGCGCGGTGAGAGAGAGTTCGCGGCGGTAGTGCCGAAATACCCCCGAGCCCGGCAGGCCTGTTTCAGAACCGTTCAGAGTGAGTCGCCGGCTGGCCTGATACAGCGTGTTAAGGGGATCTGTAGGTAACTGAAAGTGCGGGTGGTAGCGACACCAGGGCAGGGCTGTTGCGCTTAGCAGATCAACGGGGTGAATCTTACCCACCTGTAGCCAGCCCCAGATCACATGCCGGGCCGGTAAGCGACTAAAGCGCCAGCCATGTTCACTAGGCTCGACCGGTTTAAACAGGCCAAAAAACACAAAAATATCGCCCACCGTGACGCCCTGGTTGCGCAGATGACTCTGGGCGGTGCCGGTTTGGCCCAGCATGGGTTGCCAGCCGCGCCCGCGCACCAGCGAGTCGCGGCGCAAATCCGGGTCAATATGGGCGGGCGTGTCCCGCCAGTGAGTCTTGCCGCTCAGCTCGTTTAGCAGCCTTGCCATATCGCCCCAGTCGGTTTGAATATCCCCATAACAAGTGGGACCTGCGCGGTCGGGAATGGGCAGCGAGAGCAGGCGTCCATCGGGAAAGATCGGGCTGGGAAAGCCCCCGGCGGAGGAGTCAAACCCTTTGCGGCTCAGTATCAGTTTCACGGTTTAAGCGGCGACTCGGCGAGTCTCTTCCGGGCGCAGGGTCAATACCTCTACCCCGTCGGCGGTCACCAAAACGGTGTGCTCCCACTGGGCCGACAGCCCCTTATCTTTGGTGACCACGGTCCAGCCGTCTTTAAGGGTACGGTTTTTGGGTGAGCCCTGATTAATCATGGGTTCAATGGTAAAGGTCATACCCTCGCGCAGCACCAGGCCCTGGCCGGGGCGGCCAAAGTGCAGCACTTGCGGCGCCTCGTGCATTTGCTGGCCAATACCGTGGCCGCAGTATTCGCGCACCACACTAAACCCGTGCTGGCGGGCATGGCTGGCAATCGCAAAGCCGATATCGCCCAGGGTATTGCCAGGCTTAACCGCGTTAATGCCCTGCCACATGGCGGCGTAGGTTTGGTCCACCAGCTGTTGCGCTAAGGGGGTTACTTCGCCAATGGTGTAGGTTTTGCTGGAGTCGGCAATATAGCCGTCTTTTTCCAGAGTGATGTCCAAATTGACAATGTCGCCACTCTTGAGCGGTTTGTCGGTAGGAAAGCCGTGGCAGATGACCTGGTTGGGCGAGGCGTTAAGCACATAGGGGTAATCGTACTGTCCCAGGCTTGCCGGGCGAGCCTGCAGCTGCTCGCGAATATAGGATTCCACCCAATGATTGAGCGCCATGGTGCTCACCCCCGGTTTTACCTGTTTGTCCAGCTCGGTAAAAACCTGAGCCAGCAGTTGCCCGGCACGGCGCATCTTGGCGATGGCCTCGGGTGATTTAATAATTACGTTATTCATGGGTGCGGGCCTCGTTGACCGCTTTTTGGATAACGTCCGCAAAGCTCAGCTGCTGGTTTAACTCCGCTAGGCGGCCAATTTTCAGCCAAAATTCGGCCTGGGCGTTAATTGAACGCTCCATGACCTGGCTGGTCAAGCGCAGCTCGTCGTGTAATTCATCTGAAATTTTCACAATACCCATGTTTTCTTCCAGTATACGAAACGTATATATATCGTATATGGTTGTTAAAGTGCAGGCAAGCTGGGTTTTGATTGCATCCCCGGGGCTCGCAGCGCACAATAAGCGCCTGCCGGGCGACGGTAGTCGATTAAAAAACAAGCAACAGAAGCCGATGTTTTTCACCCCAGAGCGCCAGGATTTTTTCAAGCCCTTAACCAGCAAGTACCGCGAGCAGGTGGCTCAGTGCCTTAGCCTGTTGTATCGGCGTTTGTACGGCTCCAATGCCGACTATGGCCACTCGTTGGCGCGCGAACAATTGCTGGAAATTCTGGAGGAGGCGCTGGCCCGGGCTCCGGCACTGGCCGATGACAGTGGTGCGGAGGATGACGAATCGCCTCAGCGGTTTAAATCCCTGCGCGAGCAATCGCTGTGGGTGATGAAACAGTTGCTGGAGGCCGGTTGGCTGGAAAAGCAGGTGGACACCGCCACCTTGCAGTCTACCTACCCGTTTACCCGGCTGGGACGGTTGTTTACCCAGCCTTTGGTGGAGTCCGACACCGCGCGCATTCGCACTCGCCACCGCAACACCCGCAATACGTTAAATGCGCTCGAGGCGTTTACCAGCCGTGGCGAAGTGCACGATTTGCTGGATGCCTTTGAATATTCCGAGCGCATTGTCACCGATTTTACCGACGTAATTTCCGAGCTGGAGGAGCGCAAGCGCGAGCTGGTGCGCGAGGTGGAATCCCAGCAGTTGGTGCAGCAGGCCACCGACCAGTTCTTTGAGTTTATGGAACAGCGCTTTCAGCCGGATGTGGCGGTACGCCTATCGGCGGACAGCGTGGAGAAACACCGCGACCAAATCGGCAAAGCCATTGGCAAAATTCGCCGCAAGCCCAAAGATTACAAAGCGGATGTCGAGCGTCAGTTGCGCCGGTTAATTCCCGAGCTTGTTCACCCCGGCCAGTCGGTGCTGTGGACTATTCTCGATACCATTGAACGGCGGATGGGCAATGCCGCTGATATTATGCTGCCCGCACTGCGCCGGGCGCTGCACAGTTTTACCAAGCGCGCGGATATTATTATTCGCCAGCTCACCTATTTAAACAGCCAGGGCCAGAACGACTTGCTGGAGTTGTGCCAAAGCCTGAACGCTCAGAGCCCAGAGGAGCAGAACAGCCGCCTGGCGCGCGCCGCCGATGCTATGGCGGGCATGCGGGTACAGTTGATTGACCCGGCGCAGCTACGCCTGCACGAGCGCAAGCGCGCCGCCTTAGTGACCACCGCCGTGACCGAACAGCCCCCGCTGGACCCCGAGGCCGAGCGCGAGCTGCTGATTCAACAGGTGTTAGACCAGGCCTTTGCCATGGACAATACCGGCCTTCGCGATTACGTGGGCAAAGCCCTGCGCGACGGTCGTCAGGTATCGACCCAACATTTACCTATTGATAACGCGCGGGATTTACTCGCCATGGCCCATGTGATTGAAGTGGCCTCGCACAATAATTTATCCGGCTCGCAGTGCTTTTCGGTAGAACCCACCGGGCAGAGCTTAAGCACCGAATATTTTAGCGCCGCCGATGAATTCTTAATCTCGCTAAACGAAGAAACCGAATGAGCCTTTTTGACGATTTTTTAACCCAGGCGTTAGCGCCTAGCGGTATTACCCGGCAGGAATTTTCCGAGCTGATGATACGCCTGCTCGATTACGGTGTACTGAGCCGTGAAGAAAGCCAGACCGAAGCGCAGTTGTACGATCGCTACCTGCAGTGCGCCTCTCTGGTAGAGGAGTATCTGGCGGTTATTGGTGTTCGCATTCAGCACGATCGACAATTTGCTTTTGTGCGTATTTTCCCCCCGGGGGCCGAAGTGCCGGGCGTCGCCGATGACGATAACAGTCCGTTTAACACAGGCTTTCGGGTGCGCCCCACCCAGCAAGAGGTGGCCGTTATTTTAGTGCTGCGCGCCGAGTATCAAAAAAGTCTGCGCGAAGGGCAGGTGGATGAAAAAGGCCGCGCTATGCTATCGCTGGAGGGCCTGGCAATTGCCATGAATAACCTGCTAAAACGCAACCTGCCCGAAGGCTTGGTAGAGCGCAAACAGCTGTTTCGCCGCTTAAAGCAGCTGCGGTTAATTCAATACCACTTGGAGGACGACCTGGACAGCGACGAAAGCTGGATCAGTATCCAACCCTCCATTACCAGTTTTGTCAGCGACGATGTATTGCAGGCGTTGGGCGGCGAAAGTCAGGCCGAGCCGCAACAATCTGACGAGGAGAACGCCTGATGTTTTTAAAGCGCGGTATCTTCGTCAACTGGGGCAATATCCCCCAACTGGAATTCGACTTCGGCCCCATTAATTTATTCTCTGGCGGCAACGGTTCGGGTAAAACCACGGCGGCGGATGCCATTCAAACCTTAATGACCGCCGCCCACGAAAACCTGTTTAATTACAACCCGGGCCAGGATGAAACCACCCAGCGCGGGCGCGGCGGCAAACAGGTGCGCACGCTCGCCTCTTACGTGCTGGGTTGTGACGATGGCAGCTACGCCCGTCCCTATACCGTAGACGGTTATGTGGGGGGGGTTTTTCATCCCACCCAGGGCGAAAGTGGCGAGCCCTTTACTGCGGTCATGTGTGTGCGGGCGCATTTGGACAGTGCGGGTAATCAAAAGCAGGCGCGCTTGGATGAACTGTTATTTTTAATTCTACCCGGCGAACAACTTAGCTTGTCGCACTTTGTCAAAAGCTATAAAGACGGCAAGCATGTGGTGCCCATTACCGATATTGTCACCCTGTTAAAAAAACAGTACGGCAGTGGCGTGGTGGAGCAGTACGATAAAAAGGGCGCTTATTTGCGACGCTTATACGGCGCACTGCGCGGTCGCAAAGACGCGGTATCGGATCGCGAGGCCAAGCACGCTGCTCGCACCTTTGCCAATTTTATGGCCTACAAGCCGGTTAAAAGTATTACCGATTTTGTCGCCCGTGAAATCCTCGAGCCGCGCGACTTGGGCGATGCCATTCGCAATGTGTCGGATTTGATGAAAACCATTCACCAAATGGAGTCCGATACCCGTGCTATTCGCGATGCCATTAATACTTTGCAGGGCGCGCGCGAATGCGCCGATCGCTATGTACAAACCTGGGCCGAGCGCCAGCTGGCCGAATACAGTGAAGCCACACGCCTGTCCCGCGCCAATCAGCGCGGTTACCTGGCGGCTAAAAACGAACAAAAAAGCATTTTTCAGCAGCTGGCCGACAACGAGCTGGCCCAGAGTGACAGCGAAGAGCGCCGCCGACAGACTCATGAAGCGCAGGTGACGCTTGAAGCCAAGCGCCAGGGCATTAGCGCCCTTAAAACCAAAGACGAACTAGAGCAAGAGATCGCCGCACAAACGCGCGACTTGGCCAGCAAGGCGCGTCCGGTACATGAGCAAAGCTTGCAGTTGCATCGCAATGTGCAGGCGAGTAACACCCTGTTGCAGCAACTGGCGCAAAGCTCACTGGGGGCGGACATTCCCGCGTTAGATAGCAAAGCGCTGCGCCAGTTGGGGCAAAAGGTGATCGCCACCGGCGAGCAAGTGGATATCGACCTGGGCCAATTGGTCAATAAAGACTGGGTGGGTATCGAACGCTTGGAAAACGATGTAGCCAAAATCAAAGCCGCCGAAACTCTACATTTGCAATGGGCGGACGAGCTGCACAGCAAAGAGCGCACCGAGTCGGGCATTAGCCTGCGCGACCAAATTGCCCAGCAATTTGCCGGGGCCGACCGCAAGCGCCAGGAATTAAACACCAAGCTCAAACAAAAGCAAAAAGATATTCAGCTGCTGCAAAGCCATAAAATTAACTACCCGCCCTATGTCGAAGCGGCGTTACAGGCGATTCGCCAAGCGCTGCCCCAGGCCGAGCCCTGTGTGCTGTGCGATTATGTGGATGTGCTGGACGCCCACTGGCAAATGGCGATTGAGGGCTATTTGGGTGGGGCGAGATTTTCCATTGTGGTCGAGCCCGAATGCGAGGCCGAGGCCATGCGCATTGTGCGCGCTATGCCGGGCGGACGCCGTAACCGGGCGCGGGTGATTCAGGGTGCCAAAGCCCGGCGCGATGCCGAGCGATTGAGTCCGCCCCAGGGCTCGATTTTAGAGGTGATGAGTTTTAGCCATAAAACCGCCGAGTACTACCTTAAAGCCTCTTACGGCAATGTGCTGCGGGTAGACGATGCCGAGGCTTTGCGCACCACCGCACGGGGCATTACCCCCGAGGGGCTCGGCAGTGGTAACTACAGTATGTGGCGCTGCGATCTGGACGACACCGAGCTGGTGTTTGGCCAAAGCGCCCGCGAGCGCGCCCGCAAAGCCAAAGAGCGCGAGTGTGAACAACTGCTGCAAGAGGCAAGCGACAGCGAGCAGCAGTACCAGCAGTTGGCGCGCATACAAGAGCTGGTGGACAGTATTAAACCTGTGCACTGTGGTGAGGCTATTGCCGCGATGATGGATTGCCACCGCGCCATCCAAAAAGCCGAGACCGCTTTGGCGCAGCTTGACTTAAGCGACTTTAACGAGCTGGAAGAACAGCTGGCCGAGCTAAAACAGGTGTACCTGGATGAAGAGACCCGTCACCGCAGCCTGGTAGAAGAGGCGGGCACTTACAAAGAGCGCGAGCGCACCGTGGCGCGTCAGGTTAAACAACTGGCCGATGCTCAGGATGCTTTGGCCGAGGCCCAGGACGACGCCGAACAGGCGGTTTATTTAATGGCGGACCACTACCCGGAGTTGGATGTAGATACCGCTATGGCTCAGGCCGCCGAACGCGCTGATCGGGCAGCCGACAGCTTTACCTTTGCCGACGATATCGAGTCATTAAAACAGCAGCTTGAGCGTACTGAACGCGAGCTGAGTGGCGCCATTGTGCAGCACAATCAACACTGCCATACGCAGGATGCGATTGTTTACGATACCGGCTTGGGCGAAATTCACGGCATAGAATGCTTCCGCCGTATTATCGCCATGGGTAAAGAAGTGGACAGTTTGCACAACCGCCTCAAGAACAATGTCCTGGTGGATAAGCACGAACAGTTGGGCGAGTTAAAAGACAGCTTTAATACCGCGTTTGTCACTAATTTGTGCCACTCGATTTACCAGGCCATTAAAGACGGCGAGCGAGTACTGAAAGATTTAAACAAAGAGCTGGAACACCACCGCTTTGGCGCCGACCGCGAACTGTTCCATTTTGGCTACGACTGGGTGCCCGAGTTTAAAGATTATTGGCGCTTTTTTAACGAGGTGATTGCGGTGCCCAATCTGGGGGATGGCACCAGCTTGTTTGACGCCGAGTTATCGCCCAGGGCCTGCCAAGTGCGCGATAAAATGTTGGATATGCTGCTCGATACCGACGAGCAGTTAGCGCTGCGCGAGCTGGCGCGCATCAGCGATTATCGTAACTACCGCTACTATGAAATTTACAAAGAGCCCGAGGGCAAGGCCGCGATTGCGTTAAGTCAGTACGGCACCGGCTCGGGCGGGCAGCTGGAAACACCCGCCTATATTATTCGCTCGGCAGCGGTGACTTCGGCCTTTCGCTTTAACGAGGGCGACAACCACCTGCGAATGGTGTTGGTGGACGAGGCCTTCTCCAAAATGGACGAAAACCGCTCCCGCGAGGTGATTCACTACCTCACGGAAAGCTTAGGTTTGCAGCTGGTGTTTATTATGCCCAGCAGTAAATCCGGCCCCTTTATGGATTTAATTTCCAATCAGTTTGTCTTTAGTAAGTGCCCCACGGCCCAGCCCATTGGCGAGTTAAAAAGTCGGGTGCTGGTGGATCGCAAGGCCTGCAACCAGGACAAGATTCGCGAGCTTTGGAAGAACCACCGCAAAACCGTGCGCCATCAGGCTATGCTGGATTTTATGGAAGAGTTTGAGGACTAAATAGACCCGAGGTGCTTATATGAAACCGCAACCGGCCCCCAAATGGCTTGATGAAGAGCCACTGCTGCAAAAACTATTGCACAGCTTTGTGGACAAGCTCGAGCGCGGTGTTAAGCCGGTGATTAAAGTAGGCCCTAAAACCGCGCCGGGGCTGTACGATTTTCAGGACGATGTGGATTATCTGTGGGCGTTAGTGGAAAGCCTGGACAAGGACTACCAAATCATCACCGTTAAAATGGCCCGGGTAAAGCCCCATCAAAATTTATACGAAGGCGCTCAGCTGGTGTTTATCCCCGAACGCGAAGAGCTGGTGCGCCAGTGGTTAAATCGCCCGGCGCTGGACCCCTATGCCTTGGTGTGGCATCACGAATTGGAAAAGCTGGCCGAAGCGGGAGTCAACACCGACGCTTTGGCGGCGAACATGATTAGACTGCCCGAGATGGGCGCCGAGGCGACCCTGCGCGGATTGGTGCAAATAGGTGAGGTGCTGCAACGGCCCATGACTTTGCGCGCCTTGTCGGCGCGTTGCTTTCGCGGCGACTCTAAAGTGTTGGATCGCCAAGAGGCGCTGGTTGCCGAGCTGTATCCCGAACTGGCTCAGAATCTTTTACCCCGTCCACTTTTGTTGGCGGTGTATCTGCCCGAGCGGGTAAAGCAAATAATCATGGTCGAGAATCAGGATACTTTCGTGTCCCTGTCCCAACAGCCACCAGACCAAACGGCCATTGTTTACAGCGCGGGTTTTCGTGGCAGCAGCACCCGAATGCGCGACCCCGGCAATGTGGTGTTCAGCTATCTCAACCAATCCGCGAGCTCCCGAGAAACCTTCGAGCGCTATTGGTTTGGCGGCGAGCAAACCCTGGCTACGTATTTTTGGGGTGATCTGGACTACGCAGCTATGGCGATACTCAAGGCCATTCGCCAGTCGTTTACTGATGCGCGGGCCTGGCAGCCAGGGTATCAGCCAATGCTAGAACAACTGCTGAGCGGGGAAGGGCACACCACCCACAAAGGCGTGCAGCCCGACCCCACCAGCACCGGCTGCGACTTTGCCGACTACAGCTTGCTGCCCGCCCTGAGACGGGCCAGTGCCTATGTTGATCAAGAGGTGGTGGATATCGAACGCGTGGTAGCTGATTAACAAAACCGAGCCCCAGTGTTGTGTTTTGGCTGGGCCCAGCCAAAGCATTGGAACTGTGTTTTGTTTTTATAATAAGCGCTGATGTTCTAACCCTGCCGCTTCTGCGGACTTCTGTGAATGGTTAGCTTTGATCCATTCAAGCGCCCACAGTTGCTAGTTTTCATTGTGGCCATACTTCCCTCTGGTAAGTAGAGCTTCTTTCCAAAAGCTCTCTCTCTGAATAATGTACTGCTCACTATCTCGGGATGAGGATTGCTCAAGTAGAGTGAAATAAAAGTTTTCCCTGGCGTATGCTGCGCCATTCCTTTTACTTGAAAGGAGATGCTTCAAAAGAATATTTCCCGCATGACCTCCAGACGTAAAATAATTACCCCACCGTGACCATATACCTTCTTCTCCATATGCCGACCCTACGTATCGAAGCCCGGTTTTATGGTCTGTTATTAAATATACACCTTGGCAGTGAGATAAAGCAGCTACCCAATCAGGTTTGGAATCTCGCCAGAGTTTCTCTAAAACTCCAAAATTATGGTTAATATTACTGTGACCGGGAAAATCTTCTCCAGCATAGGTTTCTGGAAGAATCTCTGAGACGCGCATTAGATGGAGCATGCCCTCAGGTTTGCGTCCTTTTGCTCTTGCATCTTTAACCCAGTGAACCACAAGCCTCCCTATCATTGAGCGACCCTGTTCCGATAGGCAAACCTTGTAATTTACACCCTTCTTTCCATTTTTATTTTTTCCTGGCCTATGCGATTGCACCTCGAAGATCCCACCGAACAACCAACAATCTGGCTGAGATGGAAGCTCAATTATTGAAAATATGTACTGCCTGTTCCAACAATGATTGCTGTGATAGTTACCATTCCATTCGTTCTGCCATTCTTCAAAACTTCGAGTGAATACATCTATGGGACGGTTGTTTGGGGATTTTTGAGCAACATGAACCTTTGTGTCACCCCAATCTAAAGCCGGGAACAATATGTCTATTGGTATTACATCATTATTCAAGGGTTCCACCTTCCGCTGTTGATATCTCCTTGTCAGGGAAAAGAAAGACTGTGTCTTTATGGCTAGAATTCTGATTCTATCGATTTTTGCATGCCGGGCAAATATTCGCCAGCTTAGTGATGTTGCACGATGTTTCCAAGGTCGTTAAATCTTTGGGTGTCCCGGTATCCTTCCCTTACCGGCCGAGTAACCATTATCTTGCGCCCACTGCCGATTTGCGGCGCTGGGGCAAAGTTGTGTTGTTTTCCCACCTCTTGGCGGCTTGAGCCGCTACACTGTAGTTTTAGATTGCAGATGTGACTATGCCGCCCGTCTCGCGCACAACTTCTATCACTCCGGCACTGGTGCTCACCTTTGCCGCCACTATGATGCTGGGTCCGTTTTCGCTGGACACCTATCTGCCTGCGTTCCCAGCTATTGCAGCCGATTTAGGTGTTTCACCCCAGGCGGTGGCCATTAGCGTCTCGGTGTATATTTTCGCTCTGGCCGCTGGGCAGTTAATTGGCGGGCCGCTGTCCGATCGTTTGGGCCGCAAGCGCATTTTGTTGGCCGGGCTTATTATTTTTGCCGCCGCCAGTATCTTGCTTGCGACCTTGCATACGCTGTCGCACTTTCTCGTTGGGCGCGCTTTGCAGGCCGTGGGGGCGGGGTGGGTGCTGGTGTCAGTGCCGGCGATGGTGCGCGATCGTATCAGCGGGCAGGAGGCTGCAAAGTTATTTTCCCTCATGGGGCTGGTGATGGTGGTGGCGCCAGGTATCGCCCCCAGCATTGGCAGTGTGCTGTTAAAGCTGGGCCCCTGGATGGGCATTTTTATCTTTATGGCGCTCTATGCGCTGCTGCTTATTCCGCTGCTATACACAGTGGTATTTAGTCAGATGCCGGGGGTGGTGACGGTCGATAAACCCAAAGGCGGGTTGTTGCGTCCCTATCTTGAGGTATTTAAAACCCGCCGGGCCATGCCTTTTATTTTTTGGCAGGTGGGCGCCTTTTCGGTGATGATGCTGTTTATCACCCACAGCTCGTATATTTATCAGGATCATTTTGGGCAATCGGCGGACAGGTTTGCGCTTTTATTTGCGGCCAATATTGTCGCCATGTTTTGCTGCAACCTGATTAACCGCGCACTTTTGGCCCGCTGCTTTAGCTCGCTGCATATTTTGCAGTTGGCGACGGGGTTGCAGGGAATAGGGCTGGTTCTTTTACTTTTGGCGACTTTTTTACACTGGCCCTTGTGGGCATTTTTGCCCGCCATGATGATCACCATTGGCGCCCATGGCGCGCTGTCTCCGAATATTCAGGCCTGTTATATGGAGCACTTTCCCCGCAATAGCGGCACTGCGGCGGCGCTGTTGGGGGCATGTCAGTTTGGCGGGGCGGGGGTGCTTAGCGCTTTGTCGGGGTTATTGCCCCACAATCTGCCGGCGGTGATTCTTGCCATGCTGGCCTGTGGCTTAGTGGCACAGTTTTTTATGTGGCGCTCGGTGTGGGCAGAGCCTAGCGCTTAACGGTCATAAATCTTGGTTGGTGATGTTCGTGTAAATATAAAAATAGTTTTATATTTACACGGTTCGTTTTTTGCGCTAGCCTTTTCGCGATTTTAAATACAAAAACGATAACAGGAAAGTCATATGCGCATTCAGCGAATTGTCTCGGCTAATCTGCTGGCCCTTGTGCTGGCCGGTTGTGGCGGAGGCGGCGGTTCGGGCTCATCCACTCCCCCCAATAACACATCCAGTAGCACGCCAACGTCCAGCGCCAGCTCGGTAAGCAGTGTATCCAGCTCAAGCCTTGGATCCGAATCCAGCAGCTCGGTGTCCAGTGCTTCGTCTTTAAGTAGCAGCCAGTCAACGCTTTCCAGTAGTCTGGCGTCCAGCGCAAGCTCGCCGGCCTCCAGTGTCAGTAGTGTATCCAGCTCGGTGGCTAGCAGCGCAGAATCGTCCGCCAGCTCGGTCGCCTCTGACGTATCGGCAACAGGCTGTGGGGTTAATACCAGTGTGACCAATGCACCCCAGTCATTCCCGGTGGTCAAATGCATCGTCGTGGACCAATTTGGCTATTTGCCCAACGCCGATAAAACCGCCATATTGCGCAGCCCCCAAGAAGGGTTCGATGCCGCTACAGACTACACCCCGGGGGATAGCTTTGATGTGGTAAACCTGGACACCGGTGAGGTGGTGCACAGTGGCGCGCCCAGCCAGTGGGGCGACGGCGCGGTGAATAGCACCTCGGGCGATAGGGTTTGGTGGTTTGATTTTAGCGGCGTGAGTGCTGAGGGCCGCTACGCGATCGTCGATGCCGACCAGAATTTGCGCTCAGCCGAGTTTCAGATCACCAGCAATGTCTATCGCCCGGTCTTAATTCAGGCGGTGCGCACTTTCTTTTATCAGCGCGCGGGTTTTGCCAAGCGCACCCCTTACGCCGAAGCCGCCTGGGCCGACGAGGCGAGCCATATTAAACCCGGCCAGGATACCGAAGCGCGTTTGTACAGCGCCACCAATGATGCCAGTACTGAACGGGATTTAAGCGGTGGCTGGTACGATGCGGGTGATTACAATAAGTACACCAGCTGGCACGCCGGTTACCTGTTGGGGATGATGGAAATATACAATGATCGCCCCTCGGTATGGACCGATGACTTTAACTTGCCCGAGTCCGGCAATGGTATTCCCGACTTGGCGGATGAAATTAAGTGGGGCATGGACTGGCTGATTAAAATGCAAGAGGCCGATGGCTCCGTGCTATCGGTTATGGGGCTGGACCACGGTAGTCCGCCCTCAAGCGCGGACGGCCCCAGCGTCTATGGCCCGGCTACCACCAACGCGTCGGTGGCTTCGGCGGCCGCCTTTGCCCTGGGCGCCGAGTTCTTTACCCAGTTTGGCAATGAAGCGCTCAACGCCTACGCCAGTGATCTGCTCAATCGCGCGCAGCAAGCCTGGACATGGGCCGATGCCAATCCCTCGGTGACTTTCCGCAACTCGGATAGCGGCGTTGCCGCCGGCGAGCAGGAGGTTGACGATAATGGTCGCCGAGATAAAAAGTTAATTGCCGCGGTGTATTTGTTTGCCGCCACCGACGAGACGGTTTACCGTGACTATGTCGATGCCAACAAGCCCAATATTTACTGGGTGTCGCCCTGGAACGAAGAGTTAAATCACGCGCTGCTGGTGTATGCCAGCTTGCCCAATGCGACAAAGTCGGTGGCCGATACTCTGAATCAGCAGTACCGTCAGTCGATGCAGGGCACCGAAAATTGGGCCGAGGTAAACAATAACACCGATGCCTACCGCGCCTTTATTGGCGATGGCAACTTTACCTGGGGCAGCACCCGTACCATGGCGGTAAAAGGCGCCACTTTTTATCACCTGAAAAAGTTTGCCATTGCCAATGCGTCGGATTCGGCGGTGGATAATGTCGCGATGGATTACTTGCACTATATTCACGGGGTAAACCCCTTAGGCAAAGTGTATTTATCCAATATGGGAGAGTATGGCGCCGAGGATTCGGTGGATAGTTTCTATCACAGTTGGTTTACCGACGGCAGCGCCAACTGGGACTCGGTGAGTGAGTCCAACTACGGTCCCGCGCCGGGTTTTGTGGTCGGCGGCGCCAACCCGCAATACGGTTGGGACGGTTGCTGCCCCGACAGTTGCGGTGGCTCGGCTAATAACGCCCGCTGTGGTATGGCGCCGCCTTCGCCGCCGGCCAACCAGCCGCCCATGAAGTCTTACGCCGATTTTAACGATGGCTGGCCGATTAACTCCTGGTCGGTGACCGAAAACTCGAACGGTTACCAACTGGCCTATATTCGTCTGCTGTCAAAGTTTGTAGACTAAAGAGTAAAGTTGTAGCGAGCGCGGAATAACCGCGCTCGCTTTTTATGGACAGGGAATTTACGGAGGATTTATGCAATTTAAAACACTGGCGCTCGTTACCGCGATGGTCGTGTCTGCCCCGGCCTGGGCACAGGGAACCCAAGAAGATCTGCAAGAAGCCCAGCGTCTGCTTCAGGCGGGCGAGTACGCCGAGTCGCTTGAGGCCCATCAGACGTTTTTTGAGCAATCGAAGCGTGTCGATAGCATGACTGGGGTCAGGCTATCCTTTGCCTTGTCATCCTGGGCGGAGCTGGGCAAGGTTTACCCTCCGGCGCAAGCAGCCCTACAGTCTCTGGCTGATGGCCTAAAACAGCAGCTGTGGAACGGCGAGGGCGACTTTGATGTTATGGCAGATTATTCATCGATCAATACTTATCTTGGCGAGTCCCAGGCGACAGTGAAGGTTTTCCGTCATGTGGCGCAAGAGTATCCCGAGCAAGCCGACAGGCAGTTTATTGCGGTGCGAGACGAATTATTTGCCGCTCAGGAGTATGAGCTGATTGCGCGTTTTCTTGACGATCCCGTCTTCGCGTTCGAGCAAGCCCGTAACGATAGGGAGCGAGATTTGAGTTATGTCCGCACAGGCCACAGGTATCAGCCAGATATTTTTTCCACCAACCAAAAATACAGTCAAAAGATCCATGAGCTTTTGCAGATGACCGAGTCTTTGGGCATGACCGAGGCCTACAGCGAAATCCAAAAGCGGCATAAGGCCTATATGGCACTGCAAAACTAGGCTTAACAATTCTCAATGGTGGGGGCGCTTGAAGTCGTTCAATACAGCCCAATGTCATTGTTAATGAAATTTAACGGTGAGAGGTTGCAATGTCCGATACTTATGTACCCCCCAAAGTCTGGACCCAAGACGGCGAGAGCGGCGGCACTTGGGGCAAGTTAAACCGCCCGGTGGCCGGTGCCACCTTCGAGCGGGATCTGCCTCGCGGGCAGCACCCCTTGCAGCTGTATTCCCTGGCAACCCCCAACGGGCAAAAAGTCACAATTCTGCTCGAAGAGCTACTGGCCTTGGGGGAGCAAGAGGCCGAGTATGACGCCCATCTGATTAACATAGGTGAGGGGGATCAATTCTCGTCGGGTTTTGTGGAGGTAAACCCCAACTCTAAAATTCCCGCCTTGCTGGACTTTTCTCGCGGTAAAGCTCTGCGAGTGTTTGAGTCCGGGGCCATTTTGCAGTACCTGGCCGAAAAACATGGTCATTTTCTCCCCGCTGATATTCATAGGCGTACCGAAACACTCAACTGGCTGTTTTGGCTGCAGGGCGCAGCGCCTTATATTGGAGGTGGCTTCGGCCATTTTTACGCCTACGCCCCCGAGTATTTTGAATACCCTATTAATCGCTTCACCATGGAAGCCAAGCGTCAGCTGGATCTGTTAAACCAGCGTTTGGCCGAGCACCAATATTTGGCCGGAGACGAATACACCATCGCCGATATGGCCACCTGGCCCTGGTATGGTGCGCTGGTGTTGGGCGAAGTCTACGATGGCGCCGCCACCTTCCTGGATGTAGACAGCTACCCCCACGTGCAGCGCTGGGCCCGCGAAATACTGGCGCGCCCGGCGGTGCAGCGCGGCCGTATCGTCAATCGCACTTGGGGAGAACCCTGGGAGCAACTGCCCGAGCGTCACAGTGCGGACGACATTGACCGGGTTCTGGCGCTCGGCGCTTAACACTTATTTAACAGCCTGTTAAGCCGGTCTGTGGTGCCCCTGGGGCCATAGACCGCTTGCGCCTTTGCTGGCATAATCAGCCCCCGTTTTTCTAACCTACTGTCGGCGCGTAACACGCCGTGCAGCCGCACCCTTACTGACAGTTCAGAGGATCGTCATGCAACCTTCGGTAAAACCGCAAAACCCTAATTTTTCCTCCGGCCCCTGCAGCAAACGCCCGGGCTATGATGTCGCCAAGCTGGACACCTCGACTCTGGGCCGCTCGCACCGCTCGAGCATTGGTAAATCTGCGCTGGGCCGCGCCTGCGAACAAACCAAGCAGATGCTGGGTTTGCCCGAAGGCTACCGGGTGGGAATTGTCCCAGGCTCGGATACCGGCGCCGTGGAAATGGCCATGTGGTCCATGCTGGGTCAGCGCCCCGTGGATGTGCTGCAGTGGGAATCGTTCGGTAAAGGTTGGCTGACGGATGTCACCAAGCAGCTGCAATTAGACAATGTTAACGCCCTGGAAGCTGACTATGGCGAGCTGCCGGATTTAAGCAAAGTTAACTTTGATCACGACGTGGTGTTCACCTGGAACGGCACCACCTCGGGCGTTAAGGTGCCCAACGGCGACTGGATTCGCGACGACCGTGAAGGCCTGACCATTTGTGACGCCACCTCGGCGGTGTTTGCGATGGAGCTGCCCTGGGAAAAGCTGGATGTGATTACCTTTAGCTGGCAGAAAGTGCTGGGTGGCGAAGGCGCCCACGGCGTGCTGATTTTAAGCCCCCGCGCGGTCGAGCGCTTGGAAACCTATACACCGCCCTGGCCTATGCCCAAGCTGTTCCGCATGACCAAAGGCGGCAAGCTGGTTGAGGGTATCTTTGAAGGCGCCACTATTAACACCCCCTCAATGCTGTGTGTGGCCGATTACCTGGACGCCCTGGATTGGGTAGAGTCCCTGGGCGGTGTTAGCGCGGCGATTAAGCGCAGCGAAGAGAATCTGGCGGTGCTGGAAGAGTTTGTCGCTGAGAATAATTGGATTGAGTTTTTGGCGGCCGATAAAGCGACCCGCTCCAATACCAGCGTCTGCTTTAAATTAGATGCCACCCCCGAGCAGGGCAAGGCATTGGTGAAACTGCTCGATAGTGAAGGCGTTGCCTACGACATTGGCGCCTACCGCGATGCGCCTCCGGGGCTGCGTATCTGGTGCGGCGCTACCGTTGAAGCGGCGGACCTAAAAGCGCTAATGCCCTGGTTGAGCTGGGCCTATGAGCAGGTGACCGCCTGATAAAGAATGACACGGCGCCCGCGGGCGCCCAAGCACTCAAACACTGGAAAGCACTATGTATAAAATCAAAACCTACAACAAAATTTCGGTTAAAGGCTTAGACCGCTTTGACCGCGCCAAGTACGAAGTGGCCAGCGACATCAACAGCCCCGATGGCTATATATTGCGCAGCCACAAGCTGCACGACGAAACCTTGCCCGAGTCGGTTAAAGCCGTGGCTCGCGCCGGTGCTGGCACCAACAATGTGCCCGTGGCCGATTACAGCAAAAAAGGTGTGGTTGTTTTTAATGCTCCCGGCGCTAACGCCAACGCGGTAAAAGAGCTGGTATTAACCGGCATGCTGTTGTCATCACGCGGCATTATTCGCGGTATGAACTGGTCTAACTCCCTGACGGATATGACCGATGCTGGCGAGATGAGCAAACTGATGGAAAAGCAAAAGTCGCAGTTTGCCGGCAGCGAGCTGATGGGCAAAACCCTGGGTGTTGTGGGGCTGGGCGCTATTGGTTCTATGGTTGCCGAAACCGCACTGGCGCTGGGAATGAACGTGATTGGCTATGATCCGGCGCTGTCGGTCGAAGCCGCCTGGCGTCTGCCGAGCCAAGTAGCGCGGGCCGAAAACCTGCAGGCTCTCTTGTCGCGCTCTGACTTTATTACCTTGCATGTACCGGCGATTGACGCCACCCACCACCTGATTAACGAAGAGTCGCTCAAATCCGTTAAAGCCGGAGCGGTGCTGCTCAACTTTGCCCGCGAGGCGATTGTGGATGCTCAGGCGGTAGTACAAAGCCTGGACGCCAAAAAACTGGGAATGTACATTTGCGACTTCCCCGAGCCGGTATTGCTGAATCGCGACGACGTTTACGCCACCCCCCACATTGGTGCCAGCACCGCAGAGGCGGAAGAAAACTGCGCGATTATGGTGGCCGACCAGCTGATGGATTACCTGGAAAACGGTAACATCAAAAACTCGGTAAATTTCCCCGCCGTGCAAATGGAGCGCGCCGGTTCCGACAGTGCCCGCATTACCTTTTGCAATGACAATGTTTCGGGCGTGCTGGGCAATGTGCTGTCGGTATTGGCCGACCACAACGTCAACGTAATTGACATGGTCAACAAAAGCCGCGGTGAACTCGCCTACAATATTATCGATGTAGAGCAAACCCCCGCTGCCGATGTGGTTGCGGCGATTAAAGCGGTAGAGCATGTGATTACGGTGCGGGTTATATAAACGTCGGAGGTCTCATGTCGGATGTCTAAGGCGGGTGCGCGTCAGACTTCCGGCCTCCGACTTCAGACGGAGTGTCCCATGTACAAATTCGTCTTCTTTGTTCCCGGCAGTCATTTGGAGACGGTTAAAGAAGCCGTTTTTGCCGCTGGTGCCGGGCGTATTGGCGACTATGACCAGTGCTGCTGGCAGGTAGAAGGGCTAGGGCAGTTTCGCCCGCTAGACGGCGCCAACCCCTACAGCGGCGAGCGCGGCAGCTTAAGTCGCGACCCGGAGTGGCGGGTGGAAATGGTTTGCAGCGATGACTGCATTCGCGCCGCCCGCGATGCGCTGATAGCGGCCCATCCGTTTGAAGAGCCTGCCTATGATATCTGGCAGCTCGCCGATGTCTGACAGCTGGTGTACTCATCTGAGTAGCCAGCTGCTGCCCGCCCAGGTAGCCCGCCGCGAAGCACCCGCCCGGGGGCAGGCCGCGGTTTTAGTCCCCATCCTTTTTGTCGCCGACCAGCCCCATGTCATTCTGACCCGGCGCGCCGCTCACCTGCAGCACCACCCCGGCGAAATCGCCTTTCCCGGCGGCATGTGGGAGTCGGATGATATTAACCTTGCGCAAACCGCGCTGCGCGAGAGCTTTGAAGAAACCGGTATGCCCTCGGATGCTGTGCAGCTGCTGGGGCGTATGAAGCCTTTTTCAACCCGCCGCGGGGTTAGCGTCACCCCGGTGGTGGGGGTGGTGCACGGTACGCCTCGTCTAACCCCCGACCCCGCCGAGCTGGATTTAATTTTTCAGGTGCCTTTGGCACAGCTGACGCCCGAGGCCGCTGCGCGTTATGATACTTTTGATTACGCCGAGGGCCGGGTTAGAGTGCCAGTGTTTGAATCTCAGGGCCACACCATCTGGGGGCTAACGGCGGCTATTATCGCGAATCTGAATTCGCTGATCTGCTAAGCTTTAGGTTATGATCAAAGGGTGTCCATATCCGGCGGATAGGGACAACTTAAATACAATAAAGGAGACAGCGGTATGACTCTGGACTGCAATCGCACTATTGTCGATGTGTTCAATGAGGCCTGTGCCGAATTCCCCGACAGCCCCGCTTTTACCTGTCTGGGCCACACCCTGTATTACCGCGATATTGAGCGTTTAAGCGCCCAGTTCGCAGCCTTCTTGCAGCACGAGAGCGGTTTGCAGCCCGGCGATCGTATTGCGATTCAGCTGCCCAATGTTCTGCAATACCCGGTGGCGGTGTTTGGAGCCCTGCGTGCGGGCATGATTGTGGTCAATACCAATCCGCTGTATACCGCTTCGGAGTTAAAGCACCAGCTAACCGATTCGGGCGCCAAGGCGCTGGTGGTGCTGGCTAATGTGGCGGCCCAGGCGGCCGAGGTGATTGACGAGACGCCGGTGGAAAAGGTAATCGTCAGCGAAATTGCCGACCTGCATCCCCCGCTTAAGGGCACCCTGATGAACTTAGCGGTCAAATACCTGAAAAAAATGGTGCCGCCGTTTTCTTTTAAGCACTCCTTGGCGTTTAAGCAGACTCTTAAAGTTGATGGAGGCCGCCTGACGCCCCATGTGGCGACCCCTGATGATGTCGCGGTGTTGCAGTACACCGGGGGCACCACCGGGGTGGCGAAAGGCGCGATGCTGACCCACCGCAACCTGGTCGCGAACATGCTGCAGGTAAACCTGCATATGCGCGATAGTTTCCGCAAAAATCAGGATTTGTTTGTCGCGCCTCTGCCTCTGTATCACATCTACGCCTACACCATTCACTGCATGTGCGCCTTCTCGCTGGGCAACGAGAATTTACTGATTCCCAACCCGCGGGATATTCCCGGGTTTGTAAAAGCCTTAAAAGGCGTTCCTTTTACCTGTTTTGTGGGCCTTAACACTCTGTTTAATGCGCTGTGCCGCAACGAGGATTTTAAAAATCTCGACTTTTCCCATATGCGGCTGTCGTCGTCTGGCGGTATGGCGCTGACTCAGGCCGCGGCCAAACGCTGGGAGGAGGTGACCGGTACACCGGTTTGCGAAGGTTACGGTTTAACCGAGACCTCGCCGGTGGTATGTATCAACCCGCGCTCGGGGATACGCCTGGGCACCGTGGGTTTGCCGGTGCCTGAGACCGAGGTAAAAACCGTGGACGACGACGGCGCCGACTTACCCCTGGGTGAGGCGGGCGAGCTGTGTGTGCGAGGCCCTCAGGTGATGAAGGGCTATTGGCACCGCGAAGACGCCACGGCGGAAATCCTCTCGCCCGACGGCTGGCTCAAAACCGGTGATATTGCGGTCATTGATGCCGAGGGCTATGTCAAAATCGTCGACCGTAAAAAGGACATGATTAATGTCTCGGGTTTCAAAGTCTTTCCCAACGAAGTTGAAGACGCTCTCACCGCTCACCCGGATCTTGTCGAAGCCGCCGTGGTGGGTGTGGAAGACGAAGAAAGTGGTGAGCTGGTTAAAGCCTTTGTGGTAAGTACTAACCCAGCGCTCACCGAAAAAGAGGTGCGCGAGTTCGCCCGTCAGTCTCTGACTGCATACAAAGTGCCCAGTAGCGTCGAGTTTCGCGATGAGCTGCCCAAAACCAATGTGGGTAAGGTATTGCGCCGCAAGCTGAAAGAATAATAGCGAACCACGTCTTGCGAATGACGGCTGGTTGACCGACCTGTAGAGATTTGATTTGACGCAAACAGCATTAGTGTTATCCGGTGGCGGCGCTCGCGCCGCCTACCAAGTAGGGGTGCTGCAAGCACTGGCCGATATCTTACCCGATGGGGCTACCAATCCGTTCCCGATTATCTGTGGCACCTCGGCCGGTGCGATTAATGCGATTGCCCTGGCGGCACACCCGGGTAACTTTCGCGAGGCGACGGCCCACTTGGCCCACTTGTGGTTGGACCTAAGCGTGGAACAGGTGTATCGCCACGGCTGGTGGGATATCACCAAAAGCTTGTCCCGTTTAGGCGCCTCACTGTTTAACGATGGGGTGGGGCGCAAGCGTCCGCTGTCATTGTTGGATAACGGCCCCTTATGGGAGCTGCTGGCGGAAAAGATAAACTTCGCCAATATCGATAAGAATATCGCGGCCAACAAATTGCGTGCGGTTAGTATTACCGCTATGGGCTATACCTCGGGCCAGTCGGTCAGTTTTTTTCAGGGGCAACCCGAGCTGCAATCCTGGGTACGCTTTCGCCGCGCCGGGGTAGCGACCCCGATTCGTTTGGAACACTTACTGGCCTCGTCGGCCATTCCCACTATTTTCCCTACAGTACGTATTAATCGCGAATACTTTGGCGATGGTGCCCTGCGCCAGCTGGCGCCACTCAGCCCGGCGCTACATTTGGGGGCAGAGTCTTTGTTCGTGATCGGTGTCAGTGGCAACCGCAACCCCAAGCACTGGGGTAAGCGCGTTCCCGTGCGGCACTCGCCCTCGATGGCGCAGATTGTGGGGCATTTGTTGAACAGCGCGTTTATCGATGCATTGGAAAATGATGTCGAACATATGGAGCGGCTGAATCAATTGCTTGAGCTGATTCCCGAATCAGTGCGCCAGGCCGAAGGCATTGAGCTGCGCCCGGTGCAGAGTATGGTGGTCTCCCCCAGCAAAGCCGTGGATGCCATTGCCGGGCGCAAGGTGCGCTATTTGCCTTCCAGTGTTCGCTATTTTTTGCGTGCCACGGGTGCTACCGCGAAAGGTGGTGGGGCGACAGCGGCCAGCTATTTGTTATTTGCCAAACCCTTTATCAGCGAGTTGATCGAGCTGGGGTATCAGGACACCATGTGGGAAGCGGCGGGGGTGAGTCAGTTCTTTCAGCAGCCCGCGAGTTGATACAGATCAAATAGGTTGAGTCCGGTTCGCGTTATATTTCCGCTGGGGGAATCAAATGACACGCGACTCAATTTCTACAGCGCAATTGCGCGACTTGGTAAGCCGGTACGATTTATCGGGACCGCGCTACACATCCTATCCTACTGCTCCGCACTTTGCGCCCGATTTTGCCCCGGCGCAGTGGTTAAACGCTCAGGCACAAAGCCGGCAGAGTGGGCGGCCGCTATCACTGTATTTTCATCTGCCTTTTTGTCAAAGCCTTTGCTATTACTGCGGCTGTAACAAAGTGGTGACTCACAATCGCGCCCGTGTCGATCAATACTTGAACAGCTTAGAAAAAGAGCTGCAAATACAGGCGCAATTGGCGGGCGAGCAGCGACGAGTGACGCAAATCCACTGGGGTGGTGGTACACCGACCTATTTAAGTCACGAGCATATGCGGTATTTGATGGCGCTGACTCGCGAGTACTTTTTTGTGCCTCGCGATGGCAGTGCCGAGCTGGCGATAGAAATACACCCCGGCCAAACCGAGCTTGAAACGTTAAAAGTATTGCGCCAGTTGGGGTTTAACCGACTCAGTATGGGGGTGCAGGATTTCGCTCCCGAGGTACAGGCGGCGGTTAATCGGTATAACACCTATGAAGACGTAGAAGCTTTAATTGCGTATGCCCGTGAGCTGCGGTTTGGCTCTCTCAATATGGATTTGATTTATGGCTTGCCACGTCAAACCCCCGCAAGTTTTGCGCAAACCTTAAAGACCGTCATAGCGCTGCGCCCTGATCGCTTAAGCTTATTTAATTACGCGCATATGCCCCGGCAGATTAAAAGCCAGCGTTTGATTAACGAGTCTGAGTTGCCCACCGCTGAGCAAAAGCTCAGTATCTTCAACCGCGCGGTGCAGCAGCTTAGCGATGCCGGATACAGACATATCGGTATGGATCATTTCGCCTTGGAAGGCGATAGCCTGGTGCAGGCTCAGCGCGACGGGCGTTTGCAGCGCAATTTTCAGGGTTATTCCACCGGTGCCGAATGTGATTTGATTGGCTTGGGTGTGTCCTCCATCAGCTCGGTGGGCAACGCCTACTGGCAAAACCATAAATCGATTAAAGACTATGCGGTGGCGCTGGCAACTGGACAATTACCGATTGAACGTGGCATTACCCTAAGCCGCGACGACGAGATTCGCCGTTGGGCGATTAACGAAATTCTCTGTCATTACCGGTTGAATTTTGCTGCGCTGGAGGCGCGCTTTGGGCTGCAGGTCTCCCATTATTTTTCCGCCGAGCTAGAGCAGCTAGAAATGTTGCAAGGCGACAACCTGGTACAAGTTGGGACAGAAGAGTTGGCGGTCACGCCGCTGGGGAAAATGGTTGTACGCCGTATTGCGATGGTCTTCGATCGGTACCTGCAGGGGCAAGCCCTGCAGTACTCTAAGGTTATTTAAACGCTAGGCTCGGTTAAATCGCCCAGTGCTCCAGCTCCAGCGATTCGGGGGTGGCCACCAGGCACCAGGCGTTATCGTGCCAGTCGCCGAGAACTATGCGTTCGGCCGGTGTATGGTCGATATCCAGTTGATGACGGTGGGGCCTGTGGGTGTGGCCGTGAATCATCAAATCTACCCCTTGCTCGCGCATCAGCTCGGTCACCGCAGCGGGGGTCACGTCCATAATATCTTCGGCCTTAGAGCTGTTCATGGTTTTGCTTTTTGCGCGCAGCTCGGCGGCCAGCGCCCGTCGCACGGCTAGAGGCTGAGCCAGAATTTGTGCCTGCCACTGCTCGGAGCGAAGCTGCGAGCGCAGTGCCATATACTCGGTATCGCGAGTGCAAAGGCTATCACCATGCAGTAATAGCGCGGGGCGGCCGTATAAATCAATCAAGCTGGGGTCGGGCAGCAAACGCGCTCCGGCGCGCTGGGCAAAGGTCTCGCCCAGCAGAAAATCCCGGTTGCCGTGCATTAAATAAATGGCTGTGCCAGTGCGAGCCAGCTTGGCCAGTTGTTCGGCAACCTCGTCTACCAGCGGGTCATCGTCGTCATCGCCAATCCAGGCATCGAAAAAGTCCCCCAGAATATACAGCGCTTCGGCGCCCTGGGCCCGCTCTTGTAAGAACTGATAGAACACCTGCGTCGCCTCCGGGCGGGAGGCGTGCAGGTGCAGATCGGAAATAAACAGGGTCGCCATGGATTAGGCAACAGTTACTTTTTCGATCAGTACGGTTTCGGTAGGTACATCCTGGTGAAAACCGCTGGTGCCGGTGGGGACGTTTTTGATTTTCTCTACCACGTCCATGCCCTGGGTTACTTTACCAAACACACAGTAGCCCCAGCCCTGCATGTTTTTGCCGGTGTGGTTGAGAAAATCATTGTCGTTGACGTTGATAAAAAACTGCGCGGTGGCACTGTGGGGGTCGCCGGTGCGGGCCATGGCCACTGTGCCTTTATCGTTTTTCAGGCCATTGTCGGCTTCGTTTTCAATGGGGGCGCGGGTTTCTTTTTGCTGCATGTTTTCATCCATGCCACCGCCCTGAATCATAAAACCGTCAATTACACGGTGAAAAATGGTGGCGTCGTAAAAGCCGTTTTCGGCGTACTCTTTAAAGTTGGCGGCGGTTTGCGGTGCCTTGTCAAAATCCAGCTCTAGGGTAATGTCGCCGTAGTTGGTGTGCAGGGTGATCATGATTAATCCTCTGTGAGTCTATATCCGGGCGTAATTCTACGATGCCCGGGGCGTCTAGGCTATGGTGCAAGCCGACAAATAACCGCTAAATGGGTAATGGCTGTTTAAAAAACAGGCAGTGTCCCAGAGATCCTAACTACCAACTGTTAGGCAGGGCAATGTATAGTGCGGCCTGACGACAATGGCAAATGATACGGAAGAGATTGTGACTGAGCTGGGGCGATTTATTACTATTGAAGGCACCGAAGGGGTGGGTAAGAGCACCAACCTGGCGTTCGTAAAACAGTGGATTGAGGCTCGGGGCCAGCGGGTTTTAGTCAGTCGGGAGCCGGGCGGTACGCCACTGGCCGAGCAAATACGCGAACTGCTCTTGGCCCAGCGCGACGAGCCGGTGGATGCGACCGCCGAACTTTTACTGGTGTTTGCCGCCCGCGCCCAGCACTTAAACCAGGTGATTAAACCCGCACTGGAGCGGGGCGAATGGGTGCTTTGCGATCGTTTTACCGACGCCACCTATGCTTACCAGGGCGGTGGCCGTGGGTTGGACACCCAGTTAATTACCGAGCTGGAGCAGCGGGTGCAGGGCGATCTGCGCCCGGATCTCACCATTGTGTTGGATATTGAGCCCGAGGTGGGGTTGGCACGCGCCAGTGCCCGCGCCGAGCTGGATCGGTTTGAACGGGAAAGCTTGGACTTTTTTGATCGTGTCAGGCAGGGCTATCGGGAACGTATTAACGCCGCCCCCGAGCGCTACGCGTTAATTAATGCCGGGCAGACACTAGAGGCGGTGCAGAGGGATATTGAGCAAGCGTTAACAAAACTGAATTAGCGCTTGCTATTGAGGTTTTTAAAACCGAAATCCGAGTTGCAGCGAGGTGCCGTAGGTGTTTTTATCCCCGGCCATCAAGGTCAAGTCCAGGTTGACCGCATCGAAGGGGGCCAGGCCCAGCCCTAAGGTGTAGGTATCTTCCAGCGAGCTTTGAATGTCGGTTTTATAGCCCAAGCGCAGGCGCGCCCAGGTGTGGCTGCCAAACTCAACCCCCACGCGGGCAATTTGGGTTTCGTCCACTAACGCATAGTTTTTGGCGCTGTTAAGCTCTACTGCGGCATCCAGGTTCACCCACTCCAGCGAGTAGCCCACCGAGGCAATGGCCTGGGGTTCAATCGATAAATCCTCACCCAGAGCGACACTGTCGATATCCTGGCCGATCAGGTTGTTCACCACCATGGCGTAGCGCATATTGCCGTTTAGGTAGGTAACCCCGGCGTCCATAGTGAAAAAGGTCTCGCTGATGGTTTGTTCGTCTTCTTCAATGTTGTCTTCGTCGAAATCGCTTACTGTATCGA
This sequence comes from Gilvimarinus xylanilyticus, assembly GCF_024195295.1. GTDB lineage: Bacteria > Pseudomonadota > Gammaproteobacteria > Pseudomonadales > Cellvibrionaceae > Gilvimarinus > Gilvimarinus xylanilyticus. The sequence goes on from NZ_JAMFTH010000001.1 coordinate 446,927, forward strand.
CGTAGAAAAAGGTTTCGGCTTCAACCTGCTTCGGGGTTACCCCCACCAGCCATTCACCGGATTGGGTAAAGTTAAACTTTTTCGCCAAAGCGATGCCTATCTCGGTAACCATAGACCCGCGAACGGCAACGCTGGAGTTAAGGTCGTCGGAGTCAAACTGGCCGCCGGTTTGATTGGTAAGCGTGGCAAAGTCATTGGGATCAACCAGAGGTACAACACTGGCGTTCACATTTGAGCGCACAAAAACCGTCGCCGCCACGGTATTATTGGGAATGGCAAAAGCGATATTGCCGCCGCCGCTGACATAGGCGTTAGCGCCCGATATGTCAGTCAGCAATTGGCTGATTTTATCCGCGTCATTAATGCTTAATTCGCGGCCGTTATCGTATTGATCCAACAGGTCAACCAAGTCCTCGCCGTTTTCAACCAACTCGTCCGGGTCGGTGGCAAACACACCGAAATTAAGGTTGAGGGCAAAGTCGTCCTCGTCTTTAAAATTCGCCGCCAGGCTGGGGTTCAGCAAAGCGCCGTCAATAAAATCACCTGTGCTATACGCACTTCCGGCTCTGCCCGAGGTCCGCCCATTGTTGTCGCCCTCGGCAAGGGCTGCGCTGGATAAGCTGGCGATTAAAAGAGCAGTTAGTTTATTTTTCATTCACATGACTCCATTTTTTGTGACGTGGTTCAAAAAAAGGGGCGATATTACGTGAATGATTTGGTTATGGGAATAGTGATTGTTTGGGGTTGTTAAAAGTTCGGCTCGCAGGTAATGGTCAAAATTTCTTCGCTTAGTGGATGGCGAAATTCAATATGACGGGCGTGCAAAAGCAGCCGGGGCTCGCGCTGAGCAATCTCGGGCGGTGCGTACAGATGATCGCCCACAATCGGGTGGCCCAGCGAGAGCATATGCACGCGCAGCTGGTGCGAGCGACCGGTTACCGGGGTGAGAGAGATGCGGGTCGTGCTATCGCCTTCGCGGCGTTCTAACACCCGGTAGTGGGTGAGGGCGTTTTTACCGTTTTCATGGTCCACCATCTGTCGGGGGCGGTTGGGCCAGTCGCAAATAAGCGGCAGGTTTACCTGGCCACTGTCGGCGTCGACTAACCCTGCCACCACGGCAATATATTCTTTGCTGACCTGACGGGTCTCAAACTGACGACCGATATGTTTTAGCGCGGTATAGCTTTGCGGCACAATCACAATGCCCGAGGTGGGCTGATCTAACCTGTGCACTATGCGGCTGTTGGGGTAGGGCACCAGCAAGCGGTTAATCAGACAATCTTGCTTGTCGGGGCCCCGTCCGGGAACAGTGAGCAGCCCCGGTGGTTTATTGACCACTAGTAGGTGCTCATCTTTCCAGAGAATATCAATTGTCTGCATTGTTTAGCCTGTCGCTTGTCATTTGGGGCGGCATTATCGCAAAACCCCATAGGCCTTGGTAAGCTGCGCAATAAAACCCAGTAGATGAATTCCATGAGTGATTTTCCGGCGCTGCCTTACCCTTGGCAGCAAGATGTTTGGCAGAGCTTTTTTCGCCAGTTTGAGAACGACCGTTTACCCCACGCGATTATGCTGGCCGGCCCCGCAGGGCTTGGCAAGCGTCACCTGGCGCGGGTACTGGCGCAGTTTACCCTGTGCGCTTCGCCGCGCGCCGAATCGGCCTGTGGCAAGTGTAAATCCTGCGAGTTAAATCGCGCCGGCACCCACCCGGACTTTCGCGTGGTGGCGCCGGCAGAGCCCGGCAAGGCGATTCGGGTGGACGATATTCGCCAGCTGGCCGAGGCCCAGGGCAAAACCGCTCAGCAATCGGGTTTCAAGGTGGTGATTCTCGAGCCCGCCGAAGCCATGAACGTCAACGCCGCCAATGCCCTGTTAAAAACCCTGGAAGAACCCGCCGCGCGCACCTTATTGCTATTGGTTAGCGATGCCCCCAGCGCCGTACTGCCCACCATTCGCAGCCGCTGTCAGATTCGCTCGCTCGCTATTCCTCCCGCCGAGCAAAGCCTGCACTGGCTCACACCTCTGGTATCGGGTACCGATTACAATGCCCGGGAGTTGTTGGCCATTGCCCGGGGTGCGCCTTTGGCGGCGCGCGACCTGATGCAGGGTGATGAGCTGGAAACCCGACGCCAGTGGCAGGATGACATTATTCAGCTGAGCCTGGGCCAGACCGACGCCATCGCCGTGGCCGCCAAGTGGCAGTCGGGTGATGTGGCCGCCGAAGTTAATTGGCTAATTGGTTGGCTGCATGATCTGGCCCGCTGGCAGCTGGGCGTATCCGTGGCGCCACTGGAATCTTTGAACGATGCTAGCGCCTCGCTGTTTAAAGGGGTGCAGCCAAATTTGTTACACCGCTTTCAAGAAAAGCTGTTAGATTGCAAAAAGCGTCTTGCCAGCGGCGCCAACCCCAATAAGCAGCTGCTGCTGGAAGAGATATTACTGGACTGGGGTGTCCTTATTAAACGACGGGCCTGATGGGAATTTGTTATGAAGTATCCTTTTTTCTCCCCCTTGTACGCCATTCTTTTGTGTATGTTTTTGGCTGTAGCGCCGGTTTGGGCCGAAGAGGGCGACAGCGATGATGCCGAGTTTTACCAATGGCTGGACGAGCTGCGCGCCGAGGCCCAGGATCAGGGCATCAGCGATGCCACGCTCGATCAGGCATTTTCCGAGATTACCCCGCCGGTTAAACGAGTCATTAAGCAAGACCGCTCCCAGGCCGAGGTGGTGGAAACCTACGATATGTATCTGGGCCGTCGCCTCTCGGACTGGAAGCTTGAGACTGGCCGTAAATTAATGGTTGAACACGAGGATCTGCTCGCCCAGGTGGCCGAGCGCTACGGCGTGCAGCCGCGTTTTATTGTCGCCATCTGGGGCATGGAAACCAACTACGGCACCTTTAAGCTTAAAGAATCGCTGTTTAATGTGCTGGCCACCTTGGCCTATGACAAGCGGCGCGGGGCCTATTTTCGCTCGCAATTCTTATCCGCCCTGGAAATGATGGATTCGGGCTTTCCCACCTACGATTTAATGAAAAGCTCCTGGGCTGGCGCCATGGGTCAACCCCAGTTTATGCCCGACAGCTACTTGCGTTACGCGCAGGACTTTGACGGCGATGGTAAAAAAGACATTTGGACCAACGAGGGGGACGTGTTCGCCTCAATCGCCCACTATTTTAGCGTGCGCGGCTGGCGCAACGACCAAACCTGGGGCCGGGCCGTGCAATTGCCCGACGGTGGCGAGCAGAGTCTGCCCGCCGAGCAGAGCGCCGGGCTTACCCCGGATGCGGACTGCAAACGCTTTAAAAGCTTAGGCGTGTGGCGGGATTTACGCGAGTGGCAAAAGCTGGGGGTGCGCCGCGCCGATGGCTCGGATCTGCCCGATGTATCCATTCCCGCCGCGCTGGTACTGGCCGATAAAGGCGATAACCAGGGTTATATCGTCTACCGCAACTTCTGTACGCTGATGAGCTACAACCCGGCGTTTAAGTACGCCCTGTCCATTGGCCTGTTGTCCGATCAGGTCAAGCCCTAGACTCGGTGGCGCTTATCTATTACTGTTAACGGCTCTAAGAACTATTGGATTGACGCATATGCAAGCACTTGGCGGCGCCCGTAACGGCATACTCTCGCTGACCATTAAGGATAAGGCGGTCCTCTATGCCGCGTATATGCCCTTTGTGCAAAATGGCGGTCTGTTTATTCCCACCAACAAGCCTTACAAGCTGGGGGATGAAGTGTTTATGCTGCTCAATCTGATGGATGAGCCGGAAAAAATTCCGGTGGCGGGCAAGGTCGTATGGGTAACACCCCGGGGCGCCCAGGGCAACCGCGCCGCTGGCATTGGTGTGCAATTCACCGATGAAGACAACACGGCCATCAGCAAAATTGAAAACTACCTGGCGGGTTCGCTCGAGTCGGATCGCCCGACTCACACTATGTAGTAACCCCCACCCACCGAAAACCGCAAACAGAGTATTGGCAAGATTATGCTAGTGGATTCCCATTGCCATCTGGATCGTCTCAAGCTTGACCCCTACGAAGGCAAATTACAGGGCGCGATTGACGCCGCCCACGAGCGCGGCATCGGGCAGATGCTGTGCATCAGTATCAGTTTGGATAACGTTGAAACCGTGCTGGATATCGCCCGGCAGCACCCCACGGTATTGGCCTCGGTGGGGGTGCATCCCTGCGATGTCAGTGCCGGCACCGCGACCCGCGAGCAGTTAACCGCCTGGTCCCAGCGCGATAAAGTGGTGGCCATTGGCGAGACTGGGTTGGATTACTACCACGAGACCGAGTCGGTAGCAGAGCAAAAAGCCAGCTTTGCCCTCCACCTGGAAGTGGCCGGTGAGCAAGGTTTGCCGGTGGTGGTTCACACCCGCGCGGCGCGGCAGGATACGCTGGATTTGATTAAAGCCCACGGCAACTCGGAGCATGCCGGTGTTTTGCACTGCTTTACCGAAAGCTGGGAAATGGCCCAGGCCGCCATGGACATGAACTACTACATTTCCCTGTCCGGCATTGTCACCTTTAAAAACGCCAAAGAGCTGCAAGAGGTGGCCCGCAAAATGCCGCTGGATCGTCTGCTGGTAGAAACCGATTCACCCTATTTAGCGCCGGTGCCTTACCGCGGCAAGCCCAACGAGCCCAAAAATGTGCGCGAAGTGGCCGAGTTTGTCGCCGATATTAAAGGCATCAGCTATGACGAGCTGGCCGCCATTACCACCGAGAACTTCTATAAGCTCTTCTCGCACGCACAGCAACATCGCCCCCAATAACATCTTTTTTAAACACCGAGGAAGCCCCGTGTCACTGGATACCATCAAACAACAGACCCGCACCATGCTGCAATTGCAGGACGATATGAACAGCAAGGTGCACCCCGAGTGGCGCACCCAGAGCAACGCCTGGTACCGGGCCATCTGGATTGAGTGCGGCGAGCTGATGGACCATTACGGTTGGAAATGGTGGAAACATCAGAGCCCCGACACCGAACAGGTCGCTCTGGAGTTGGTGGATATCTGGCATTTCGGGTTAAGCATTCTGCTCGAATCCGGCGCCTCGGTCGATGAAATTGCCGAGCAGGTGGCCAATAACTTAGACATTAACACCGATCAGTCCGATTTCCGCCTGGACGTAGAGTCCTTTACCGCCGCCACCCTCGCCGATAAACAGTTTCATCTGGAGCTGTTCGGCCGCTTAATGGCCGGGGTTAACATGAGTTACGCCGAGCTCTATCGCCGCTATGTGGGTAAAAACGTGCTCAACTTTTTCCGCCAGGATAACGGCTATAAAGACGGCAGCTACCGCAAACAGTGGTTTGATGGCCGCGAAGACAATGAGCATCTGGTTGAAGTCGTGGACGAATTAGATGCCTCGGCAGCGGATTTTTCTAAGGCGGTTTATCGGGCGTTGGGAGAAAGGTACGCGAAGTAATCTGGTGTTGCGGGAATCGCGTCCCTACCTGTGGGCGCAAATTATATTCAACAAAACTTTAGCGGCTAAAGCCAAAGGTGCAGTAAGCCTCACCTTGAGGATTAGGTGCCCGTCTGTCATCGACTTGGCCCCCGCTGTCTGCTAGCTTAAATGGTTGTTAATAGTGCGTCTGTTAGCAACCTAGGATTGCAAGCATGTTGTCTACTTCTTCAAACGGAGAATATACCATGGAATGTAAACGTTTATTGTTAGTCGCCGCCTTAACCTTGGCAAGTGTACCGGCCTTGGGCCGCGATGCCGTCCCCCCGGGGCAAGTTCCGGCGCCGCAGTCGGCCGCTGATGTTCCCAAGCCAGTAGCCGGGGCCCCCGTCTCCAAAGAGTATGCCCAAGCCATTGGCCGCATGGCCTATATTTGGGGATGGCCTTTGGTGAATATGCACAATCGTCAAACCTTGTTTGCCACCGCTCCGCATCCAGGCCTGTTGGGCGGGGTGTTACCGGTCGCGCCTCTCAATCACGTTAGCATGTTGTCGGATTATCTGGCGCCCGAGCAGCGTTTTATTACCTCTCCTAACCAGGATGTCGTCTATGGCGCGGGTTTTCTCGAGTTAGATAAAGAGCCGGTAGTCATTCAGGTGCCGGATTTTGGCGACCGGTTTTGGGTGTATCAGATTGTCGACCAACGCTCCGACTCTTTTGCTGAAGTGGGTATCCAGTACGATACCGAGCCGGGCATGTACTTGCTGGTGGGGCCGGATTGGGAGGGGAAAAAGCCCAAAGGTATTAACGCCGTGTTTCGCTCACAAACCAACTTAGGTGCGGTGTTTCCCCGTATTTTTATGGATGATACCGCTGAAGATCGCGAGGCTATTCAGCCGCTGATCGACCAGGTGTCAGCCTACCCCTTGTCCGAGTACACCGGCGAAATGAAAACCGTCGACTGGTCAGAGTCGCCCACTATTCCCAATCCCAATGAAGGTGGCGATGGTGAAACTCAGTGGGTTGTACCAGAGGAATTTTTTACGCTGTTGCCCGAGGTTATGGAAGAGACGCCCCCCTTACCCGGTGAGGAGGCACTTTACGCCAGCATTAAGTTTGTTTTAGAGGCGGCCCAGGACAACCCCGAGTTGCAGCAAGCTTTGCAAGAGGTGGCAGTCGCCACTGAGCAAGACGTTATTCAGCCCATGTTCGAATTCCGCAACAACGGGGTTGATGCCGGCAATGGCTGGCGCACGCAGAAAAACGCGGCGCGTTTCGGATTTGGTTATTTTCAACGTACCGCTACGGCTAAGGGCAATATGTTCTCCAACGTGCCCGAAGAAACCATGTATTTTGGTGCCGATTTTGACAGCGCCGGTGAGCGTTTACATGGCAAGGAAAAATACACGGTCACCTTCCCGGCAGGAGAGCTGCCTCCGGTGGACGGCTTCTGGTCGCTTACCCTGTACAACAAACAGCACTTTTTCTACCCCAATGAACTGGATCGTTACTCACTGGGTACCAAGAACAAGTCGCTGGTAAAAAATGACGACGGAAGCTTGACGCTGTATGTGCAAAACAAAAATCCGGGCGGCGCTAAAGAGGCCAACTGGCTACCCGCGCCCAAGGATGACTTCTCTTTGTATATTCGCGCCTATTGGCCCCAAGAGGCGATTCCGAATGGCACTTGGGTTCCGCCAACCATTGAGCAGGTAGATTAATCGACTGCTACAACTGTCGCCCGCTTTGCGGGTGACAGTGGCGTACTCTTGTGGCGCTAACTCAGCCAGTGCCCCCATTTATCTGGCTCAATCATCTATCCGCCTTGTATATCCGTCCCCTGAATTACACGCGATTACACCTTCAGGTATTTAGTTTTCTTATCGATTACACTCTGTGAGTCTCTGTTTAGGATAACGCGGGCTTTTGGCTCGATAACAAGGAGTCGCGGTGATGCGTAATCGTTTTCTTTTCCATGTTTTGGCCGCATGGCTTTACTTGCCACTGTCGGTCAGTGCATCTCAAAGCGCCGGCCGCGAGGCGTTAGCGGTGGATTTGAACTCACTTGAATGCGCGCAATCGACATCTTCGCCTGACTTGCCTTTGCCCAGTTCGCTGCCGCTAGTGGACTATGAAAAAACGCTCTATTCCTGGATTATCGATCGCCAATACGCCGATTTAGGCTGGTGCCACGATAAAGAAGTGCGAGATACCGGACCTTTTATCAATGGTCAGTATCACGGTACCCACCCCGCGGTACTTATCTATTACTCCCCCGAAATGATGCGCTGGCTGTTAAAGCGCAAGAAAGGTGTCGTCGGTCCCATACCCGACGGCGCGATTATTATTAAAGAAATGTATGGTGCACCGGCGCAAATTTATCGCGATATTCGCAGGCTTAAAAGTGCCGAGGAATACGAAACCCTGCGCTTGCAGCAGCTATCGGACTGGACGGTAATGGTGAAAGACGCCAGCGCCTCCCACGATGGTTGGTTTTGGGGCAGTGTGTCGGCGCCCACCATGGTTGATGGCAAGCTGCAAACCAAAACCGAGGCGATTGAGGCCCAACTGGATACCCAGGCAAACAACAATAGGGAAAACTCCTATGTCGCCAACAACGGGGTTCGCTTGTCGGGTTTTGGGATGCCCTGTCTGCGGTGTCATTCCTCCGCCGAAAGTGAATTAACCTTTGCCAGTCTGCGCAATATTAAGGGGTTTGAAGCACAGGGCGATCCTCTGCGTTTTCTGGACGATAACTCCTGGCGTACCGCCAGTCATTTCTCCCAATACCCTTTGTCTTTACTGCTGCAAGACCCTAAGCTTAAAGCGATATTCGATATTCCGCTGGAGCAGCTGCCCTGGGCTACGCAACAAAGCGTCAGACGTGCGCGGGTGAATGCCTCGTTTAACGAGCATGATCGCGATGCGCTGCTGGATGAGAACGAGTATGCCGAGCTTACGGCACAGTCCAAAAAAATCCCCGCAAATTATATAAACCAAGCGTTTCTTAAAACCTTTCCCCAGATTCCCGCGTTAAAAGCCTCAGAGGTCAAAAAATTCCCTCAGCAATGGCTGGATCATGTGGTGCAGAAAACCGGCGAGCCGCAAGCGTATGTTACCTCGGATAACTGCATTGGCTGTCACGGCGGTTTAAGTGCCGATACTTTCGGAACCGAAATGTTTGTCGTCACCGGCCCCGACTATGGCGATGGTTTTGATTTGTCCGAGTATGGCGAATGGCGCTACTCGCCCATGGGCTTGGCAGGGCGCGATCCGATTTTTCACGCCCAGCTGGAAAGTGAAATGGCGATTTTGCGAAACGATGCTAAAAATCCGGATGCGTCGGGGTTAAAAGGACCTTTAAAGGAAACCCAGCAGGCGGTGACCAATACCTGCTTAAGTTGCCACGGCGCCATGGGGCAGCGCCAGTTAAGTTTGGATGCCGAGCAAAATCCGCACTTGGATCAAAATTTTAATACTGATTATTTTTATTATACCGAGCAGCTCTCTTCGGATGAAAAGCAAGGCGCAAAGGAAAAGCAATACCATCAATATGGCGCCCTTGCTCGCGAGGGCATCAGCTGTATGGTGTGTCATCGTATTCAAGAGCCAGACGCCAAGGCGGTGGCTAACTGGGCGCCACCGTCTGGCTGGGTGAATACGGAAACACCCGATAAAGAACTGGCGTATTTACTCTTTCATAACTCCACCGGGCGCTTTGACAGTGCCGAGCCGGGTAACATTTACGGCCCCTACGATGTGGCGCAAAAACCCATGGAGCACGCGCTTAATCTGACGCCCAGCCATAGCGATTTTATTAAACGCTCGGAGCTGTGCGGAACCTGTCACACCATCAATTTACCCAATATCGGCTCGACGGACACGAGCTTACCGGTTTTGCAGGCCGCCGAAACCAACCCGGCGTTTTCTGAGTATCCGCATTCGATTGAACAGGCGACTTTTTTAGAGTGGCAGAACAGCGCCTTTGCCCGGGGCGATACCGCGCAAAGTTGCCAAGACTGTCATATGCCTTCTAATTTTGTCAGCGAAAGCGACAAGATAAACATTGATCAACTGATCAGTAAAATCGCCACCATTGAAGATAATAGCTACCCGGATGCCGACCACGGCCTGGCGAACAGCGAGCTGAAAGTGCCCTTGCGTGAAGAGTACAAGCGTCATACCCATGTGGGGCTCAACGCCTTTTTGCTGACTATGTTTAAACAGTTTCAGCCCATGCTGGGTGTAGCCCCCCAAAGCTATATGACCAGTGCGTCGAATCAGGGGATTGATCTCGCGCTGGCGAGTATGAAGCGCCAGGCGCGCGATGATACTGTGGCCATGAGTGTTGATCAGTTGACATTTGACGGCGACACTCTGGTGGTGGATGTGACGGCCAGAAATAAAGTGGGACACCGCTTCCCGAGTGGAGTTGCCTTTCGTCGCGGCTTTATCGAGTTATTGGTCAAAGACGGCGATAACCTGGTGTGGAGTTCGGGGCGCACCAACGACGCCGGGGTCATTGTTGATCACTCCGGTAAACCCTTGCCTACCGAATTTTTGCCTGAAGGGGAGTGCGGTTACTCGGGTAATAAACCCGCCGGATGTTACCAGCCACACCATCAGGTGATTACCAACGATAAACAGGTACAAATCTACGAAGAGTTGAACCGCGATAAATCCCATCACTTTACCACCAGTTTTGTGCATCGCGTGCACATTGTAAAAGACAACCGTTTGCTCCCCGATGGTTGGCGAGCGTCATCCTACTTTAAGCCCCAAGGTGAGGTAATGACGCAGTTTATGGAGGCTACCGACCCACACTTTGTCGGCGATGACCCGGATTATCGCGATCAGGGGATGGGGTTTGTGGGCAAAGATTCGCTGCAATACCGCATTGACCTGCCGCAAGAGTATCGGGGTAAGCCCCTGAAGGTCGAGGCTACCATGTACTACCAAGCCATTCCGCCTTACTGGTTAAAACAGCGCTTTGATCTCGCGCCAGAGGGTGAAGCGACGCGACGTTTGCACTATCTGGCCAGTCGCTTAAACCTGGACGGATCTATTCTGGCGCAGTGGAAATTTAAAATTAATACCGCGACGGCCACGCTAGCGCCTGTTAATGCGCATTAAATGGTGGCGCCTGCCGAGCGCCGTGAGCTGTGGGAAAGTCGCTTTGCCAGTCCCGCCTGGTAGGTGGTGGCCGCCGAAACCGGAACTGAGATAGTGTGCTTCGCTTGTGTTTATCGAGCAGAGCACCCGCAGTAGGGCGCCTATTTGGATAGTTTACATGTGAAAAGCGAAAACCCGAGGCGGGGCATTGGCGAGGTGTTACTGGGTGCTGAGTTTCGCCAATGATATCTTCGAGCGTCTGTGCCTGCTGGTTAACCAAGACAGTCGGCAGGCGCAAGCCTTTTTACCTGTCGCAGGGTGCGCGTAATACTCATGCTAATGTCTGGAATGCACCCGACGGCAGCGGGGTACCCAATTATTGGTTGACCTGGAAAAGCCTAACAACCTAGGACGACCTCTCCGGTCTTACTGCCGCCCGAACCGATGCCAGTGTGCTTTGAACAAAGCTGTAGTGCCTATCCGAGAAATTAGGCGAATTTCTCGGACAGAACACTAGTCGGTCGCGTACTGGATTCGATCCAGCGAGAAACGCTCGCGACGCGCGTGTAGCTGACGTTGAATTTCCTCTACAGCGCGAGCCTCGGTAGTGGCGTGGAGTGCATCGAGAGACCGAGAGAAGTGATTGCGCATGGCCAGTCGCGCGGCATGGGCATCATGTGCCTTGAGGGCGTCAAGTATCGCTTGGTGCTCGGCAATCCGGCGCGCGCCATCGGTCTTACAGACGGATTGGTGAGCCATTTTGATTTCAGGTAAATTGGCCTGTATATCCCACAGGTGCTGAATGATATTGATCAGCGGCCGGTTCTGGGTCGACTCGGCAATAACGGCGTGAAATTTTCGGTCGGCCACCTCTGAGGTTAAATCCCCTTGGTCGTTTTCCCGGATCATCTCGTTTAGGGCCGCTTCCAGCTCTTCCAGCTGGGATTCGTTAATAGTTGAAGCCGCTAGCGCGGCGGCTTGAGACTCGACCAACACACGAGCTTCGGTAATCTCAAACGGGCTGTAGTCTCGGGGGTTGTCGTTAGTCGCTTTAAACGCCTTGAGTGCGTAGACACCCGAGCCGGTCTGGACATCTACCCGTCCCATTACCTCGAGGGCAATAATCGCTTCGCGTATCGTCGGACGACTCACTCCATAGCGCTCAGAAAGTTCGCGTTCGGGGGGCAGTCGGGCGCCTGCGGGGAATTCTCCCGAATCTAAGGCCGCCAGCATTTTTTGGGCAACCTTGCGGTAGGTGCGTCGATTTCCGTTGCCACTGGTAGTGCTCATGAATGGATCTCCAACCGAACTGTTATTTAAGTGTTATTTCTATGTAACCGATATTAACACGAAATTGTAGATTGGTAATACAGGTTGGTTGACGGTGAAAAATCATTGGAGGTGAACGTATACTCAGGTATTCCTTTTGGTTGACACTGTTTTAGCCCTAATTATGGACTCACGGGAATCTAAAGTGCCGGTTAACCTATTGATATCTATAGGGTAATTTCGGGGTCTTATATGGCCTTCGTTGGGTCCCGGTCCCAGGTTTGAGTATGAATCAAGTAATGGTTCAGCGTCACAGCTTTAAAGTTGTAATAATAATTGGTTGACACTTTTGTTGTACGGCTGCTAATCTTCGTTCAACCGTTGGTACTTGCCTAGTGGATGGCTGCGGCAGTGTATTTTCTAGCATTGATCTCGGCCGAAGCTCTCAGGGCTGCTCGTTAGATTTCATTTAGAACCGGCAGTGTCAGCGTTTGTTTGGGTGTTAGGCATAATAAATAGAATGTTACGTGTTTAGTTCTTGGTTTATTTTCCTTATGTCCGACGCATGCCCTGCAGTTACCAGTCTTCGTGTCTGGGCGAAGAATCAATGCGTGTTATCTGTAGCCTATCGGTAGGGCTAGATTGTTGAATTTTTATGGTAAGTAGGCGCTGGTTTGCGCCAGGCGTTTAACAAATATTTAGGAGTCAGATATGACACAACCTGTCATCGGATTTATCGGCCTTGGCCTTATGGGCGGCAACATGGTCGAAAACCTACAGAAAAAAGGTCATGAGCCTGTAGTAATGGATTTAAACCAAGAGGCCGTTGATGTGGTTTTGGCGCGCGGTGCAAAGCAAGCCAAAACGGCAAAAGAGTTGGCCGAGGCGAGTGACATTGTGATGTTGTGCCTTACCACCTCCGAGGTGGTGGAAAAACTGGTTTATGGCGATGACGGTATTTTGGCCGGTATTAAAGAAGGTGCGGTGCTGGTCGATTTTGGCACTTCAATCCCGGCGTCTACTCGAAAAATTGGCGCTGATCTGGCCAAAAAAGGTGCGGGTATGGTCGATGCGCCTTTGGGGCGCACGCCTGCGCACGCCAAAGACGGTCTGCTCAACATCATGGCTTCGGGTGATAAGGAAACCTTTGAAAAGGTCAAGCCTGTGTTGGAGCAACAGGGTGAAAACGTTTTCTACTTGGGTGACTTGGGTGCTGGCCACACGACTAAGTTGATTAATAACTTTATGGGGATGACCACAGTTTGTGCCATGTCTCAGGCTTTTGCCGTCGCCGATCGCGCGGGCGTTGATCGTCAGCAGTTGTACGATATTATGTCCACTGGCCCCTCTGCATCACCGTTTATGAACTTTTGTAAAAACTATGCCGTAGACGGTGTGAGTGATTTGGGCTTCTCTATTGCCAATGCCAATAAAGATCTTGGCTATTTCCTGGAAATGGTTAAAGACCTGGACACTAAAGCGCCTATTGCTGAGGGGACGTCAAGCGCTCTGCAGGCGGCCTTTGATGCCGGTATGGGCAATGGCAATGTTCCCGAGATATTCGATTACTACCTTAAGCTAGAAAAGTAGTTTACGTTTTCATTAAAAGCCGCGCTTTAACGTAAGTTAAAGCGCGGCTTTTTTGTGTTTGTGTGTTTCAGATTGTAGTCTTTAGTGGCTCTTTACTTCTTCCAGAACCTGCTCTGAAAAACGTTCTTATAAGCCTTTATTACAGGCATTTTAACGGTTGTTCTCTATGTCCGTGACTCGAGTCGGTTGAGAGGGGGTCGGCAAGCAGTGTAAGCAACCTGCGTTGCGGCTGCTTTGATCAAAAAAGCCTCATAATGCTTGTTGATTCGATGCGGTCTACGTTTGTTCGACCATATTCCCACGCTAGCTTTATGGGGCCGAGAGGCGCTCGCAACACCTTATCGTTCAGAAGCATTTTCGTCGGGCGAAGGGTGGGTTTGCGGTGTAGGCATAGGGACGGAGTCGCTAAATGTTACCTATCGTATAAAAAAACGCTCGAGAGCAATGGCATGCTTCCCGAGCGTTCTAGTTGTCGCAGAGCCTTTTGATAAACTCTAGGGTGATTTTATTTCTTCGCTTTCAATGGCTCGACTGTCGGAATAAGAATCCAAACGGCGGCCAGGGCAATCAGCGCTAGGGAGGCCCCGATCACAAATGCTGGGGTATAGTTTCCGCCCTGAGTTAACCAGGGAACGAAAATAGTCAGGCCCCAGGCTGAAAATTTGGCGGCCATGCCGGCAAACCCAGACAGCGACCCTACAGACTTCTGGCTCAGCATATCGGCTGGCAGGGTTTGTACGCTACTGATAGTGGTCTGAAAGCCAAACAAGATGATGCCCATAAGAAGTACGGCGGTAACCGGGCCACCGGGGTTGGCCATCGCCAGCAGGGCAGGCAACATTAACAGGCAACCCAGGGTAATCACAAACTTGCGGGTTTTGTTAATGGTCCAACCCGCATTAATGCGGTTTTGCGATAAAAGCCCGCCAAACCAAGCGCCGAACATGGCGCCTACATAGGGAACCCAACCATAGAGTGCGATGCCTTTAACATCCATATTGTAAACTTCGGCAAGGTAGGTCGGAATCCAGAAAACAAACAGCCACCAAATTGGGTCAATCGCCGCAGAGGCAATAATAACGCCCCAGCTTTGTTTGCGCGACAGCATTTCTTTGGTATTCGGAGCATACTCGGTTTCGACGTTATTATCGTCGGTAGCTGGGGTGGTTTTTTGACCCGTTAGAATATAATCGCGTTCTTCTTCGGTAATCCAAGGGTGCATCTTAGGTGGGCATTTAACCAGAATCAGCCAGGGGATTAACCAGAGCAGGCCGATTAAACCGACAATGACAAAAATGGCTTGCCAGCTAAAATGAACGGCAAGATAAGCGATAATGGGAATAGAGACCAGTCCACCGATGGCGGCGCCAGAGTTAAAAATCCCCTGAGCCAGTGCACGCTCTTTGGAGGGGAACCACTCGGCATTACCCTTGGCGGCGCCGGGCCAGTTGCCGGCTTCAGCCACACCCAGCAAGCTGCGGAAAATACTTAAAGAGACAACCCCTTGCCCGAAAGCGTGCAGGGCAGTCGCAATAGACCAAACACCAATTGACAGAGCAAAACCGATACGGGTGCCGACCCAGTCGAAAATTTTACCGAAAATGGCTTGGCCCAATGCGTAGGCGAGAATGAAAAAGCCGGAAATTGTGCCGTAAATCGCTTTTCGACCGTCGGCGTCCAGTTCTGGGTACAGGTCTTCACCCATGCTTGTCGCCCACAATACGTTCATGGTCTGGCGATCGATATAGTTAATGATGGTCGCTAAGGCAATTAGGGCAATTACCCACCATCTTAAGTTTTTCACTTTCATTATTTTACTCCCTAAGAAGTTGTAGTGTGTTGTAAGCGGTGAATGTGGGCGAGTGAGCTGGTCTTATGTGACACCTAGGTTGATCACTCCCGGTTATGGGTTACTTTAGATTGATTCGGGTTTAGAGGTATATTGGATTCTGCTTAGCGAGAACCTCTCTCGCCGTTCATTGAGTTGTCGACGAACCTCCTCTACCGCACGTTCTTCTGTGGTTGTATGCAGTGCGTCCAGTGAGCGCGAAAAGTGGTTTCGCATAGCAACACGTGCGGCATGGCAGTCTCGATCTTTAAGGGTGTTTAAAATTGCCCGGTGTTCTTCAATTCTTTTTGAACCATCCGTGCGGCAAACTGATTGGTGTGCCGTTTTAATCTCGGGCAAATTGGCCTGTATATCCCACAGATGCTGAATAACGTTGATCAGTGGGCGGTTTTGAGTTGAGTGCGCAATAACAGAGTGAAATTTTCGATCGGCGACTTCGGATGTCAGGTTGCCGCTGTCGTTTTCCTCAATCATTTCTTTGAGCGCGCCTTCAAGCTCTGTAAGTTCTGCTTCAGTCATAGTTGAGGCGGCCAGTGCGGCAGCTTCAGACTCTATCAGTACCCGCGCTTCTGTAATTTCAAAGGGGCTGTACTCCCGTGGGTTGTCGCTTTTGGTCTGAAAGGATTTGAGTGCGTAGACGCCGGATCCTGTTTGCACCTCGACCCGTCCCATCACCTCTAGGGCGATGATGGCTTCGCGAATCGTAGGTCGGCTTACGCCGTAGCGTTCAGATAGCTCACGCTCAGGCGGCAGCCTGGCGCCCGCTGGAAACTGTCCCGAATCCAAAGCCTTTAGCATTTTTTGGGCAACCCTGCGGTAGGTGCGCTGGTTTTTTTTGCCGCTGGCTGTGCTCATTCGTTTGCTCCCCGCATTCTAATGACAGGTAATGACTCTTTGACCTGTACTCTAACATGATTTTTAATAATTGGTAATACATATTGGTCAACTTTGTGGCTTGAATCGATTCATTATTAGTGGATTGAGTCAATGAGTTCATGTGTCAGCGCATTAAAATGACAAAAACGGCGTTTGTAGCGATGTTGTTGAGCGATTTAATCGTTTAAATAGCCGTCTCTCGGGGACAAGAGGGCAGATTTTATGGTTTGGTAGGTGTATTGGTAATAATAAGTGGTTGACATGATTGTTGGGCGGTTGGTAGTCTCTTAACCAGATTGGTCGACTGAGTCGGTGACGGTTGCTTCTCGTTTTGGCAGGAGATGGCGCGCCGGACATCCCCGCTTCGTCGCCGAAGCCAAGCAAGCTCGAGCACTGGTCCCTGTCAGAAATTGGCGATGCGCTGTTTCTGGCATGTGGCTCTCCTTGGGTCGGGCCTTCTTTTAGGAGGCCCGGCCGCTTTTTTAAGTGAAAGTGTGGTGTGTTTAATATGAATAATAAGTCTCCATTGCGTTCTAGTCTTTTCGTTCTCGCCCTGTTTCCTGCACTGTGTGCGGCTAAAGATTACTCTGTTTCCGATTTTTCCGAATACCAAAACGCTGTCGATCAGCTAGAGCCTGGCGATCGGGTTTTATTACAAGATGGCGTGTGGAGCGATGTTGAATTCGTTTTCTCTGCTAGGGGCACCGCCGAGGAGCCTATTACCTTAGCGGCAGAAAACCCTGGAAAAGCGATCATAAGCGGTCGCTCCAACTTAAAGCTTGCCGGTGAGCATTTGGTGGTTCGCGGATTGGTGTTTAAGAACGGTTACACCCCGTCTGACACTGTTATTTCCTTTCGCACCGCAAAGCCGAAGAGCGAGGAAGACTACTCGACGATTGCGATGAATACTCGGTTGACTGAAGTTGTTATTGATGATTTTAGCAACCCCGATCGGTATGAGACTGATTATTGGGTAAGTGTTTATGGCAAGAACAATCGTATTGACCATAACCATTTCAGCTTTAAGCGCAATAAAGGCGTAACCATGGCAGTGCGGCTTGATACCGAGCACAGTCGAGAAAATAACCATGTGATCGAATACAACTATTTTGGTCCGCGCCCGGTATTGGGGTCGAATGGCGGTGAGACTCTGCGTATTGGTACCAGTCATTTCTCTCTAAGCGACTCGCTCACAACCGTTGCACACAACTATTTTGAGCACTGCGATGGTGAAGTGGAAATTATATCCAATAAGTCGGGGAATAATGTCTTGAAAAATAATGTGTTTTTCGAGTCGCGCGGCACCCTAACGTTACGCCACGGCAATGGAAACTTAGTAGAAGGTAATGCGTTCATTGGTAATGGGGTTGATCATACAGGCGGCATTCGTGTGATTAACGCCGATCAAATCGTAAGAAATAACTATATGTCTGGGCTTACAGGATCACGCTTTGGTGGTGGGTTGGTGGTTATGAACGGGGTGCCGAATTCGCCCATCAATCGCTACCATCAAGTCGATAATGCGCTTATAACAGGCAATACTTTGGTTAACGTCGACAGAATTATCTTCGGTGCCGGTAGCGACGAAGAGCGAAGCGCTGCTCCTTCTAATAGCCGTTTTGAGAACAACACCATCGTTAATGACTCAGGCGAGTCACCCTTTGAGCTTCATGACAGTGTAAAAGGGATAGAATTTGATGGGAACAAAGCGAATTTTTCAGTCGCTAAAGAACTGAAGGAAGGGTTTACCAAAGTCGATAACTTGGATGTTTCTGTACCCGAGCTGCCCGTTGAGAAAGATGAAGTCGGCGTTTCCTGGTACCCCAAATATGAAAAAACTGACCGCTTTAGTCGCAAAAATAGCGTTAAGGTCGCGCCAGGCGCGGATACGGTTTTGGACGTTTACAGTGGTCTTGAGGACGCTGCCGAGCTAGTGCTTGATGAGGGGCACTATCATTTCTCCAAAACATTGATTCTAGATAAGCCGCTGGTTATCAAGGGTGCGGGAAAGGGGAAAACGACGTTAACGTTTGCTCGTAAATCCTTGGTGGATCTTATGAATGGAAGTTCGCTTCGCCTTCAAGATCTGACGGTCAGCGGTGCACGCGCACCGGATGATAAGGCCAATGCCGTGATTCGTTCAGACAGCTCACCTATGACCAAAAACTTTCAGTTAGAACTTTTAGGTGTTGAAGTACAAGATCTAGATATCAATAAGGACTTTGACGTCATTAAGCTTCGCAAGAGCACCTTTGCTGATGAGGTTCTGATTAAAGATTCAAGCTTTAATAATATTAAAGGATCTGTACTTAAACTGGACTCGGAAAAAGACGATTATGGTATGTATAACGCCGAATACATTACCGTTAAAAACTCTACAGTGAGTAATGCCACTGGCGGTTTGATGACGGTGTATCGCGGCGGCACCGATGAAAGTACATTTGGTCCTCACGTGCATGTTGCCGGTGTGACTATCGAGTCCTCTCCTGCAGCGGATTCAAGCGGGCATAGCATTTTATTGCATGGTGTTCAGCGCGGTCTTATTGAGAGTAATCATTTTGTAAATAGCGCGCCTGTCTTGATTCAGCATACGGTAGGCGGGCCGGTCATTCGCATTGAATCTAATACTTACAGCAATAAACCTTTATACAAGGTCGAAAGCGTGGTGTCGGGAATGGAGTCCACCTTCAGTGCTGATAATAATAATTTTTCTGAGTAAGCGATTATGAGATTGATGCCCTTGATGACCAAAGCCTTCAGTATTCTCTTGCTGCTTTTAGGTGTGGCTTCTGCGGCGGCCGCCTCTCCCTCGTTGGTACTTAACGAAGATGATATTGGCGCCTTGCGTGAGGCGTCGGGTGGTTTGCTCGAAACCTCGTTGCAAGCCAATAAAATCGTGGCTGATGAGGCGATCGCCGCCGGAATAGTCGTTCCCTGGCCCAAAGATGCTGGTGGTGGGTATACCCATGAACAGCATAAGCGTAACTACAAGGCAATGTACGCTGCGGCTCTGCAGTATCAGATAAGCGGAGATACCCGCTACAGCCACTATGTGGCCGAGATGCTTAGTGCGTACGCGGATATGTACCCACAGTTAGATTTGCATCCCGAGAAAAAAGAGCAAACCCCGGGAAAGCTCTTTTGGCAGAGTCTTAATGAGGCTGTGTGGTTGGTTTACACCAGCCAAGCTTACGATATGGTGGCAGAGACCTTTAGCGATGAGCTAAGGGATCGGTTAAAAAATAATCTCCTCTTTCCGGTGGCCGACTACTTATCGAAAGGCCAGCCTCAGACCTTTGATAAAATTCATAACCACGGTACTTGGGCTGTTGCCGCCGTTGGTATGGTGGGCTACGCGACAGGTCGAGACGATTATGTGGAGCAGGCTCTTAAAGGCTTGGATAGGCGCGGAAACTCTGGCTTTTATAAACAGCTGGACGAATTGTTTTCGCCCGATGGTTATTACACCGAAGGGCCCTATTACCAGCGCTATGCGCTTATGCCGTTCGTATGGTTTGCCAAAGCTATTGAAACGAATGAACCGGATAAAGCCATTTTCAAGTATCGCGACGGTATTTTGCTTAAAGCCATCTACACCACGTTAGAGCTGAGCTACAACGGTTTATTCTTACCCATTAATGATGCCATTAAAGACAAAGGTATTAAGACCGAAGAGTTGGTTCAGGCACTTGCCATTGCTTACGATATTACTGCGGACAAATCCCTGAGCGATATTGCTCGTCAGCAAGAGAGGGTAAGCTTAAGTGCAGGCGGAGTAGCGCTTTCGAAAATCATTGCCGAGGGGGAGGTGGTTCCCTATAACTACCCGTCAAAAGTCTATCGCGATGGTGCCGATGGCGAACAGGGAGCATTGACGCTATTGCGTTCGGGAGATAATGAATCCGGAACCTTGGTGGTGGCGAAGAATACCAGTCAAGGAATGGGGCACGGCCACTATGACCGTCTTAGCTGGCAATTCTATGATGATGGCCACGAAGTGGTCACCGATTATGGTGCTGCTCGTTATCTTAATGTCGAGGCAAAATACGGCGGTCATTATTTAACCGAGAACAAGACCTGGGCCAAGCAAACAGTTGCTCACAATACTTTGGTGGTCGACAAGGCCAGTCAGTTTGATACGGATCTAGATAAGGCCAATAAGAATCCTGCCGAACAGGTGGCTTTCATTCAAGATAATGTGGCTGATATTAGTATAGGCCGTATCAATACCGCTTATGAAGGCGTTCAACTTACTCGCATCCAGGCATTGGTTAAGCCGAAGTCGATAGAGCCGTTTGTTATCGATGTGGTGAGTATCGAATCTGACACGCAGCATTTATATGACTTGCCACTGCATTTTAATGGACAAGTTATAGATCATAACCTAGAAAATTCCGAGTCTTTCAATATTTGGAAGCCTTTGGGAAAGAGTAATGGGTATCAACATATGCTGCTGCGCAGTGAAGGCAATAGCGCAACAACCAATAACCGTCTCACATGGTTAATGGGTGACCGGTTTTACTCTTATACCTATGGTTACCAGGCCGAAAGTGCAAAACAGGCGAACACCTTGTTCTTCCAGTTGGGGGCGAACGACCCTAATCATAACCTGCGTAGGGATCAAGGGGTGGTTAGACGCCTTAAAGCCGATAGCGCTGTTATGTACGCGGTGCTTGAACCCCATGGTGAATACAATGGCACCGCCGAGTATGTACGAAACTCTTATAGCCGGGTTAATTCCTTAGATTATAAACCTACAAAAACAGGCGCTGAGTTAACTGTAGATATGGGGCAGGGGCTAACCTACACTCTAATTTTAACTAAAGGTGACGAAAATTCGTCTCTGGTTAAAGCAAAAGTTATCGAATTATCAGAAAACTGATACTTATTAATATTGACAGGGATGCATCATAAGTTTCCTTTATCCGTGATTGTTATAGGTGAAGATTATGTTAATTGAATCTAGCAAGTTTATTGAGATGGATACCATCGAAGAAGAAGATGTAGCCCCCGGCGTAAAGCGTCGCATTATGGGTTATAACGAACAAATTATGGTGGTTCGCGTAACTTTTGAAGAGGGAAGTGAGGGTTATGTGCATAGCCATTTTCACTCTCAGGTCGCTTATGTCGAGCGCGGTAAGTTTGAGGTTATGATCGACGGCGAGAAGAAAATCCTTAAAGGTGGTGACTGTTTTTACGTTCCGCCTAATGAAGAGCACGGCGCTGTTTGCCTTGAAGCGGGGATTTTGATTGATATTTTCAGTCCTATTCGAGCCGATATGGTCGGTGGAAAATAAGCAAGTCTCTCGTTAATCGGCATTTTGTAGAAAATGCATGCTAAATCCTTAGGTGGGTGTTTTATGAAACTAAATAATCGTGTTTGTGTTATTACCGGCGGGGGACGTGATATTGGCCGTTCAATTTCACTGAAACTTGCCAAAGAAGGAGCCAAACTGGTTATTAACTATTATGGTAGCCGGGAAGAGGCTGAAAAGACCCTGGCCGATGTTAAAGAGCTGGGCGCAGAGGCGATTTTGGTTCAAGGGGACATGGGTAAACCCGAAGAGGTACAGTCACTTATCAACAAAACCCAAGAAGCTTATGGGGAAAAGATTGACATTCTAGTCAATGTTGCGGGTGGTTTGGTAGAGCGAAAAACCATTGATGAGATGGACCCGGACTTTTTTGATTTTGTGGTTCGCTTAAATCTCACCAGCACCTTTCTTCTGACTAAATATGTTACCCCTCATATGGAGAAGGGCGGTGCCATTATTAACTTCTCCTCCCAGGCCGGTCGCGATGGCGGTGGCCCTGGCGCCTCGGCTTATGCTACTGCAAAAGGCGCGGTAATGACCTTTACCCGTTCCATGGCTAAGGAACTCGGACCGAAAGGTATACGAGTTAATTCTCTATGTCCGGGAATGATCAGTACGACCTTTCACGATACCTTCACCAAGGATGAAGCGCGTAAAAACGTTGCGGGGGCCACGCCTTTACGTCGCGAAGGTTCACCCGATGAAGTGGCCGATGTGGTGGCTTATCTTGCATCCGATGAAGCATCTTTCCTGACCGGTTTGAATATGGATGTTAATGGCGGTTTGCTGTTTTCTTAAATTATAGATAAGCAAGGCCTGCATTCCATGGCAGGCCTATTCTCTACAATAGAGGTATTTTGTGAAGATTGCAGCGATTGGGGAATGCATGCTGGAGATGTCCAGCGGTAGCTTGTCCGCTGACCTTTCCAAGGTTCCAGCGGTTATTGGATACGGGGGTGATACCCTCAATACCGCCGTCTATTTGGCAAGACTGGGTTCACAGTCGAGTTTTGTAACCGCTATGGGTGACGATCCGGCCAGTGAGTGGATGATGGCCCAGTGGAAGTCTAACGGCGTAGAGACCTCTTTAGTACGTAAAGATGAAGAGAAGCGTCCCGGGGTGTATCACATAAGCAACGATGAATCGGGCGAGCGCCATTTTATTTACTGGCGCAATGACTCGGCAGCAAAATATATTGTCGATAGCGATGCTAAGCGAGAGGCGCTTCAATCAGACCTTTCAGGGTTTGATTTTATTTACCTATCCGGTATTAGTCTTGCGATTATTGATGCGGATTCCCAGAATCGATTGTTTGAGATGTTACAAGCTCTGCAATCTGCGGGTAAGAAAATAGTTTTTGACGGTAATTATCGTCCTGTTCTATGGGAAAGCACTGATCTGGCTCAAAAGGCGTTCAGTAGGGCTTACGCCATCAGCGACATAGCCCTTCCCACCATAGATGATGAATCTCGATTATTTGGCGAATCCGATAAAGATGTCGTGCTTGATAGAATTCGGCAGTGCGGTGCCCGTGAAATTGTATTAAAAATGGGGGCTGAAGGTTGCTGTGTTGACGACGGCGTAACCCGTGCAATGGTGACCGGTCGCCGAGTAGAAGTGGTTGATACCACATCGGCGGGAGACTCGTTTAACGCTGCCTACTTGCATTATCGCTCGCAAGGGGAGAGCTTCGAGGTGTCTGCGCAGAAGGGGCATCTACTGGCCTCAACGGTAATCCAGTACAAAGGCGCCATTATCTCTGAAAGCGATATGCCCAGCTTTCAGTAGGCGCAGATACGAATTCTTCTCAACATTAAAAGAGAGTTATCCATGATTAATAAACTGACCCTGCCTGAAAATGTGATTCTGGGAGAGGCTGTTTCTAAGACCTTCACTTATGCAAAGTCTCAGCGCATGGCATTGCCAGCGGTAAATATTACCAGCTCTAGTACGGCTAATAGCGTAATGTCTGTGGCTGCCGAGTTGAGTGCGCCCATCATTATTCAGTTATCCCACGGTGGCGCTGCTTTCTACGGTGGTAAATCAGTGTCTAACTCGAATCACCAGGGGTCTATCAAAGGTGCGGTTTCTGCGGCTTTGCATGTCCACGCAATGGCACCTACCTATGGCGCCCATGTCATGCTGCATACCGATCACGCGGCACGTAAATTATTGCCTTGGATTGATGGGCTACTTGATGCGGGTGAAGAGTATTATCGTCAGCACGGCAAGCCGCTCTTTTCTTCGCATATGATCGATCTTTCTGAAGAGCCCATAGAAGATAACATCGAAACCTGCTGCGAGTACCTTAAACGTATGAGCGCAATGGGTATGACGCTTGAGATAGAACTGGGTGTGACCGGGGGCGAAGAAGACGGTGTTGATAATACCGATGTAGATTCTTCACGTTTGTACACTCAACCTTCGGAAGTTGCCTACGCTTATGAAAAACTGAGTAAAATTAGTGATAAGTTCACCATCGCAGCGGCATTTGGTAACGTTCATGGTGTCTATTCGCCCGGTAATGTCACCCTGCGTCCAGAGATTTTGCGAAACTCTCAAGATCACTTAAGTGAGAAATTTGGTTTGAGCCACAACCCTGTCGATTTTGTTTTTCACGGTGGTTCGGGCTCGTCCGCAGAGGACATCGCCCAGGGAATCGATTATGGGGTGATTAAAGTCAATGTGGATACCGACTTGCAGTGGGCTTATTGGAACGGTGTGCGCGAGTTTTACGAAGATCGCAAAGGCTATTTACAGGGACAGATCGGTAACCCTGAAGGCGCTGATGTACCCAACAAGAAGTTCTACGATCCTCGTGTCTGGTTGCGTAAAGCCGAAGAGGGCTTTTCTTCGAAACTGACAGACATTTGCCGTCAACTTAATTGCGAAAGCGCTTTTTAACGTTGCGCCTGATATTTGGTGAGCGATTGATTGATGTCTACACAGCCCTACAAAGTTTTTATATCAGATTTGCACGGTCAGGGAGACGTCTTCGATTCACTGGAGAAGCAGAGATTTGGCGTTGTTGAAACGCTTTTAATTGATTATCTAAACGAGTATCCCCAGGCTCCACGCGAAGCTTTGCGGCACTATCTTTTGGGAGAGAGTTTGGCACGATCCGGGAGTTTCGATCACTTCCAGAACCTCATTGCCATGATGGAGATCTTGCTTAAATTTAAGCAAGATCGTCGCTTTTGGCCAGTCGGGGTGGAGACCTTTTCCAGTTGCAGCTGGTTTTTGAATGTTCTGGATGAGTTTGCCATTACCGGTGTTTTGGATGACCAGCGCCGCGAGGCTATTGCCTTACTGGACGACCAAGATCGAGAGCAGTTGTGTCGGTACATTGCTAAAGCTGTGCTCGCCCTTGTGAGTTACCGCCTGCATGTGGTTGGGGATATTTTCGACCGTGGTCCCGATGCGGCTCATATTCTCGACCGCCTGGAGCAGTTGCCACGAGTCAACGTTCAGTGGGGAAATCACGATGTATTGTGGATGGGGGCCGCCTCGGGGTCACTTGAATGTATTGCCACAGTGATACGGCTGTGCCTAAAGTATGGCCATACGGAAACACTGACACAAGATTACGACATTAGCCTCGATAAGCTTGCCGATTTCGCGTCGAAAGCCTATGGCTGCGACTCTTGCGCAAACTTTTCCACGCCCTTGAGCGACTCTACAGGTCGACCTTGGTCAGCTATGCACAAAGCTATAGCGATTATTCAGTTCAAGTTGGAAGAGCAGATCATTGAGCGAAATACTAACTTCGCCATGGAGGCCAGAGCCATGCTTAGAAAGGTGGACTACGCCAGGGGCGTGGTTGCCTTAGATAACGCAGAAGTAAGCCTTACGGATACCGCTTTTCCCACGGTTAATCCAAACTCTACATCTTCCTTAACGGATGAGGAGTGGCGGATTGTCGAAGATCTCAAATTACAGTTTGTTCAGTCCGAAAGGCTGCATCAGCATATTAACTTTCTTTTCGCCAACGGCAGTCTACTGGGGGCCGACGAGCAATACACAATGTATCATGGCTGTCTTCCTGTTACCGAAGATCTCCAGTTGGCCGCGTTTAGGGTCAATGACAGGGCTTTGGAGGGAAGGGCACTATTTGATGCCTTCGAGCTGCAACTGCGTAAAGCCTATTCTCGACGTAAAAGTACAAGTTGTCAGTATCTTTCGGATATTGCCTGGTATCTGTGGTGTGGCCCTCAATCTCCTTTGTTCGGGCGCCAGAAAATGACAACGTTTGAACGCTATTTTGTCGCCGATAAGAAATACCACCGCGAGGGTAATAATCCATACTTTTCGGCCCGCAATAGCTTGAGCTTTGTGGGCAAGGTGGCTCGCGAGCTACGTGGTGATGGGAACAGTATTTTGGTCAATGGCCATGTCCCGGTAAAGCTTAAAGACGGAGAATCCCCCCGTTATGCTGACGGACGGTTAATCTGCATAGACGGTGGGTTTTCCAAAGCCTATCGATCTAAAACGGGCGCTGCCGGTATGGTCCTGGTGGCAAACGAGTGTCGAAACTACCTGTTTTCTATTCAGCAAGACAATTCCGGGTTTCGTTTTCACGCAATTTAAACCAACTACTCTCATTTGTAGGAGAAAAATATGATAATAAATCGCAAAACATCAGTGCGTCGATTAACCCTTGCCGCTGTGGCAATGGTGTCTTCAGTGACTCTTCTCACCGCGTGTGAAGGTACCGCTCAGACTAAAAAGCCGGCCTTTACCCCAGAGGATTTAGCGGGAAAGAAAATTCCGGGAACAGTAATGGATTTTTCCCATTGGAAAATCACACTGCCTATGGACAGTAATCGTGACGGTAAGATTGATGAGGTGGGACCCCCGCAAATAAGCCGTTTGCTTGAGCCGAGATTTTTTTACGCAAACGAGAACAATCAAGTGGTATTTGCAGCGCCTAATAAGGCGATTACCACCGCCAATTCCACCAATACCCGAAGCGAACTTCGGCAAATGGTAGACCCGAAAGGATCTAAAACCAAAGCACCGGGTAACAATTTTTCACTGGCGGCACACCCCAAAGCATCGCGTTATGGCTCTATAGGTGGTGAGTTATCGGCAACATTGGCGGTTAACCATGTGGCGGTTGAAGCGAAGAATCCCGACAAAAAGCCCGCATTCTCAGTCGTGGTGGGGCAAATTCATGCCGGTAAAGACAGTAAAATGGCCAGCGGTTTTGGGTACGGGAATGAACCATTAAAAATTTACTACAAAAAGTGGCCCAACCACGAATACGGATCGGTTTTCTGGACTTATGAGCGTAACCTCGAGAAGGACGATCCTAACCGTACGGACATCGCTTACCCCGTATGGGGGAATTTGTGGGATTCCTCTGAAGATCCCGGTGCCGAGGGCGTTAAGTTAGATCAGGCCTTCAGTTATACGGTAGACGTTGATGGTAACGTAATGAACCTTACTTTTACCGCCGAAGGAAAACCTACGGTCGAGTATTCGGTGGACTTGTCTAACAATGTCGACCCCTTTGGCGAAGTGGACGAATTAGATAACCCGCGCGGATATTCTGGTGATTGGTTTTATTTCAAAGCCGGGGCCTATAACCAGTGCAGTAGTAAAGATCAGGACGGTATGTGGTATGCCGGATGCGCTGGAACCGGTGATTGGGCGCAGGACAAGGCAAATGGTCACTATGCTCAGGCAACTTTTTCGTCAATCGAGTTAAAATAAGCCGCGCAACCTTCCGCAAGCACGGCTGTAGGGCAGCGGTACCGTCAGGAGTCTCTTAATTCTATGACGGTACCCTGCCTGCCAGACGCTGTTTTCTCCCTAGGGGCAGGGTAAACCTTCGCCTCCCTCTCTCTAAGCTTGGCCGATTTCTTTTTACGCCTGCTGTAAGCATATGATTTTATTGCTTAAATTGTAAGGCTCTTGAAGGTTTAAATATTGGTATGCATAAAGTTCTGCAAACTGGTTGACAAAAATGTAGTCAGTTCGGTAGCCTTTACTCAACGATTGAATATCTGTCCCAGAATAATCATAAGCACGGGGGTAAAGAATTGAACCGAAACGGTGAAACCGGATTGCTGAAGCCATTGCCGTTAATAGGGGCGGCAGGGTGGATGCATGTTGGGCGTCCGCGTCTAGTTGTAGCCACTGAGTATGTGGTCCTCTCCGATGGGTTAGCGAGAATGGTTAACCGAGTTTACGGGCTTCGCTAGAAGCCCGCTTTTTCCCACATGCCCCAGTCTGTTTTTTCGTTCGGACCCGAGGGCTGGTTTGAAGTCGGAGCTTCTAGGTCGCGCAGAAAGACGACTACTAAGGTTTCAACCGATCTGCCTCAGACGGTGCTGATGTTAATTTATGGATAAGTCGAGAGGCCAGCGAGGCGCAAGAAGTTACCTAACCAATGAGTTTATTGAGTATCAAATCGTTAACTAACAATAAGGATACAGTCACTATGAAAATGAAAATATTAACGGCGTCTATTTTAGCTGCGACCCTCGTAGGGTGCGGCGGTGATGGTGATGATGTTTTTGATGTTCCGGATAATGGCGGTTCAAGCTCAAGTGCGGGACCGGTCGAAAATACTCCCGCAACCTTTAGCAGCTTAACCGGTGAGATTTCCAAGATTACCGAAGATCCGCTCCTGGGCTTGGTAACTGTAACCGACCCCGACGAGGGTGAAGCTGCTGTTACGCCTTTAACGGATGAAAGCACTGCCTATGGTACATTCTCAATTGAAGAAAGTGGCTCGTGGGAGTATGTCCTGGATACCCAAAACTCTACGGTTGCGGGTTTAGCCGGTCCAGATGATGTGGTAGTCGATAGTATTGAAATCGAATCTGTCGACGGCACCACCGCTAATTTAGAAATTACCATTACGGGCGCTGAAGAGGAGGTTGAAACCTCTCAGGTGGCCAGAATTACCGATACTATGTTCGATGACGCCGGTGAGCTGCGTTATAAGTTTGGCGAGGCCATGGAAAGCGGCAAGCTGACGGCGTCATTTATGAAGGACGCAGATGCAGTAGACGAAGAAGGTTCTGCCAAAGACGCCTACATTGGCTTATACGGTTCTTCGACCAGTACCAGTCAGGCGTTGGTTGATTTGCGCATTCAGTCAGATCAATTCGTTATTCGCGATAAAGACGATATTGAAGTCGCGATTCCCTTTACTCCCGGTGTGTGGACTGATGTTGAGATGACTTGGGACGCGTCCGAGGCGAGTGCAGAGCAAACGCCGCTCGTTACGATCACGATTAACGGTGTCAGTGTAACCACCGAGCCTTTCTCCTCGGCATCGTCTATCCCAACTACCGTGATGGACGGTGTTGAGGTTGTGATCTTCAAGTTTGGTGATGATAGTGCTGTAATCCCAGAGGCCGCTTACCACGTTGATAATGTGAAGGTTTATTCAGATCTTGAGGGAACAGATTTGGCCTTTGAGGATGATTTTGAAGGCTATGCTCCGGGGACCAAGCTTGATCCAGATGAAAATGCCGACTCTATCTACCATGGTAATAGCGCAGAAGTGGAAGTCGCATCGGTCGCCGTTAGTGGCACCACTGGCCCCGATGATGGTGGCCCCGAGTCAGGCCCGGGGGCAGCAGGCAATAAAGTCGCGCGAATGACTGACAGCATGATCGATGATGCCCCAGAGTTGCGCTACAAGCTTGAATCGCCTTTAGGTCAAGGTAAGGTTACTGCTTATTTCAATAAAGATGATAACGCGGTAACGGAAGATGGAAGCGCGAAGGATGCCTACATTGGTCTTTATGGTGGCTCTACCAGCACCAGCGATGCTATCGTCGATTTGCGTATTCAAGCCGATCAGTACGCGCTGCGCGATCAAGGCGACATTGATGTTGGCGTAGAGTACGAGCCCGGTGTTTGGAATCAGGTTGAAATGACTTGGGATGCATCGAGTGCCGATGACACTGTGACGCCAACGGTTACGGTAACCATTAATGGTCAGCCTGTTACCGTTGAGCCGTTTGTATCTGCATCTTCCTCGCCTGCAGACGTCATGGATGGGGTGCAATACGTGATCTTTAAGTTGGGCGATAACAGTTCAGTCTTGCCTGCCGCGCAATATCGCGTGGATGAGATTAAAGTTTACTCTGACTTAGAAGGTACAACCTTAGAGTACGAAGATGATTTTGAGAGCTATGACGTCGGAATCTCTTTGGATCCAGATGAGAATGAAGGTTCTGTTTATCATAGCAACTCGGCTGAAGTGGTTGTCGATGTAGAGTAAATCTCCATACATTCCATAGCCTTTTACCCGCCTTTGCTTATGCAGGGGCGGGTTTTTTATTTTTTGCTGTTATTTTTCTACAGCTTGCCCATCGTCCCTTCTTTAAGTCCTTGTCTTGATGGCTGGCGGCTCAGCTCAGTCATCGAATAGGTATGAAATTAATTGGTTAACCGCAAAGTCGTTTATGTGTGACCGTTATGGTTATTCTGAAAATATCTAATTGGGGTGATTTCGTTATCTAGCCACGGGTTTGGGTAGAAGTGTAACGCTCAATTTATGTATTTATATGTTTATAAGCTATTGAATATTAAGTGAAATTTTATTTTGTGTGTCGGCATTAAAATCGGTAATAATTAATGTATTCAAAGTGGTTGACAAAAATGTAGTGCATTGGTTAATGTTCGCTATGACAATCGAGGTTGTTCTACCAATAAACATAATTAAGGAGTACGAGAAGTGAGCGACATAAACAAAATTAATTTGCCCAAAGCGGTAGCAGCTATTAGCAGCGCTATGGTTACCGCATCAGCTTTGGCGTTCAGCCAGGGTGCTCTTGCTCAAGAGCAAGAAACATCACCTATGTTGGAAGAGGTTGTTGTAACTGGTATTCGTGCCAGCTTGCAGGCCGCTGTCGATGTGAAGCGTGACAGCGTGCAAATCTCTGACGCGATTGTGGCTGAAGATATCGGTAAGCTGCCCGACAACAATATCGCCGAAGCTCTGCAGCGCATTACCGGGGTTTCCATTGTCCGCGATTTTGGTGTTGGTACCTCTGTTTCAATTCGTGGTCTTCCTCAGAACCGTATTGAATTAAATGGCCGGTCTACCATTGGCGATGGTCGTGGTGGTGTGAGTCTGGAAGATTTTCCTTCCAGCTTCCTTAAGCAAGTAGAGGTGATCAAGTCACCCACTGCCGATATGATCGAGGGCGCTTTGGGTGGCACCGTTAGAATGGAAACCCGCAGCCCGCTGGAGCTGGATGGCCCGACCATCGCCGGCTATCTGGCCGGTGAGTACACCGACAAAACCGAAAACTGGGGTCCGATTTTTAACGCGACTGCTGGCGACAATTGGGACTTGGGCGAAGCTGGTACCATCGGTGCCGTAGCGATGTTCTCTTACCAGGATCGCGAGCTGCGTCGCGATAGTTACTTTAACCGTGTTCAAGCTTTGGCAAAGTCTGACGCGGGCGATGGTTCAAACCCTGAAGATGCCATTCCGTTTGATGCCAACACGCCCAGCGGACGCTATATCGTGCGTGATCAGAACACCGTTGAGCAGTATGTCGAAGAACGTGAGCGTACCGCCTCATTCGTATCTGTTGAGTGGGCTCCAGCCTCAGAAGATGGCCATATATTCCTCGAATACAACACCACTAGCCGTGGCGGATACCAAGGTGGTAACTCCATTCTGGACGTAGGCGGTACCCGTGAGTACGATGCCAATACCGTTCAAGATGCTAACGGCCAAGTCGATAATTACACTCTGCCGGGCGTGTTCCAGATTCCTAAAACCTGGAGTGAGTTCCGCGAGACGGATACCGAAACGATCGCTTTTGGCGCCGATTGGGATCTGACCGATAAGCTGAACGTATTTGCTGAATATGTAGATGCCTCGTCGGAAAGTTCTGCACCGGATAACGAATTCAACTTGCGTCCTGTGCGTCGCGCCGACTTTGAAGCAGACGGCAGTATTAACATGCAAACGGCCGATGCTGAATTTGACGGCACCAACGGTGGAATTCCCTCTATTGTCTACAGCGATCCTAACCTGTTGACCAACCCCAATAACTTGGCGCTGCGCGAATTCGAGGCTGAACTTAACGACACCACCAACGATGAGACTGCTTTCCGTATCGACGTTGATTATCGCGAGCCCTTCGGTATCGGCTGGATTAGCTCTGTTGAGGCGGGCTATCGCCAAACCGAGCGTGACTACTCCTTCCGTCGTGCCAAGTTTGAGCAGGCAGATGTTCACTCAGACACTTACTATCTGGATGAAAATGGCAACCCGACTGACGAGCAAGCCGTATTCTGGATTAACGATTACGAAGCAATGTTTCCCGGCAGTATCACCACGGTTAACTATGACAACTCGTTCGATCAAACCGGCTTAGCTGGGCAAAATGATCTGCTGACTTATCGTGTGTTTGATCCAATGCAGCTCCATAACATCGACGATGTGTTCTTGGATTGGCAGCAGCTCTATCAGGGTACCACGCTCGAAACTAGCGGTACTTTGAGTGACAACATGACCGACGATTTGGGGGCTTACCGGGATATCACGGAAGAAACCAGCGCTCTGTACGCCATGGCCAATTTGGACTTTGGTGCCGTTCGTGCCAATGTTGGTGTGCGCTATGTAGAGAGTGAAATTTCCTCTTCAGATGCAGACGGAGATTCCGGCTCTAACGACTATGACGATGTTCTGCCCAGCGCTAACATTACCTACAGCGTGACTGACAACACCTTGGTTCGCTTTGCGGCAGCTAAAGTAATGCGTCGTGCAGGTTTTGAGCAGCTGGCGCCTTCAGCGGGTGTGGACGATAGTTACGTAACGGCGGAGCGTGGTGCTATCGATTTGGATCCGTTCCGTGCTACCCAGTACGACCTGTCGGTAGAGCACTACTTTGGTGATACCAACATGATCTCGGCGGCCATCTTCTACAAAGATGTTTCGTCGTTCTTCACCACCTCAAGCAGCTGTGTGGCTGACTCGCGCACCCAGAGCGCTCCGCAGAACGTTACCGAGTACGGCAATGTTTGTTTGCTGAATTCAGCGGGCCAGAATAACCCAACACTTGAGTATGTAGATTCGGCCAACTTTGCCAATGAGGCCGAGGGTATCGCCTATGTGGAAGGTTTGCGAGACCAGGGTCTAACCGGTATCCGGACTTACGCTCAAGAAAATGGCGACAGTGGTTTTGTGAAAGGTCTTGAATTGGGTTACCAGCAGATCTTTGATTTCTTGCCCGGTATGCTGTCCGGTCTGGGTATGAATGCAAACTACACCTATGCCGACAGTGAAACCCCTGACGGTTCGCAAATGCTGAATATTTCTGAGCATACCATTAATACTCAGGTGTTCTGGGAGTATGAGGATGTGTCGGTTCGCTTTGCTTACAACTGGCGCGATGACTTCCTGTTCAGCGAGCAAGAAAAACGCGTCGAGAATATTGGTGCACTAGCGACTAACAGTTCTCAGGATGATCCTACCGCCGGTAATAACTACACCGAAGCGCGTGGTCAGCTGGATTTCTCGGTTAGCTACGACATTAACGACAACATCAGTCTTGTGGGTAATGCCACTAACCTGACCGGTGAAAACACCGTTTTCATTACCGAGCTGGGTAGCCCTTGGCAGTACTATGAGTCGGATCGTCGCTACAGCGTAGGTGTTCGTGCGAAGTTCTAACAACTAACCAAGTTATTACTGTCTACAGTGATAGCTGCGTTGTAAAACTTTAATAGCGGGCTTTTTCGGAGGCCCGCTATTTTTGTATAAACCATAATAAGGCCTCAAAAGCTGAACATCCGGCACGGAGTTGAGGAGATACGGCTGCAAATTTTGTAGCACAATCCTTTCGGAGTTATTCGATGTCACGTAATTATGTCTATTTTTTAGCCTTACCTTTTGCGGTGAGTTTATTCACTGCCTGCTCTGGATCTTCGGATTCATCTTCCCCGGCAATCTCTTCCCAGTTCAGTTCTTCGGTATCCTCTTTGCCAAGTTGCACAAACTCGAGTGCCTTGATTATTAGTGAAGCCAGTGATGATGGTACTAACGACGGTCATGGCCCCGAAAATACAATCGACGGCAGCTTTGACAGTGAATCGCGCTGGTCATCCGAAGGGGATGGCAAAATCTTGCTTCTGGACTTGGGTGCTGAAGCCACAGCAACACAGATTAAGACGGCCTGGCTTAATGCCGATGAGCGCACCGCGTATTACGAGGTAGAGGCTTCTGCGGACAATAGCAATTGGGTCACTCTGATTTCTAATGGGCAGGCTGAAGGAACAGAAGAGTTGGTAACCGATAGTTTTGATCCAATCGAAGTCCGTTATTTTCGGATTATAGGAAGAGGCAACTCGGAAAACTTGTGGAACAGCCTTCTAGAGGTTGAAGTGCATGGTTGCGGGGGGCTGGATCAACCGCCTGTGCAGCCAAGTGGTCCGCCCGAGATAGGCGATCTTGATCCGAGTCAGCCTCCCTCCGAGAATTTTGATTTATCTCGCTGGTATGTCAGTGTGCCGGTGGATGACTTTGACCCCAATGGTCGTGCGGATAACATCAAAGAAGACGATTTGAACGACGGTTTTGAGTTGCCAGGTTATTTCTATACTGGTGACGACGGCGCGATGGTCTTTAAAGTCGGGCCTACCGGGTTTAAAACCTCAACCAATACCAGTTATACCCGTGTAGAGTTGCGGGAAATGTTGCGTGCAGGTAACACCCATATTGATACTCAGGGGGTAAACCGCAATAACTGGGTATTTGGTAGTGCACCGGCTTCCGATCGCTCGGCCGCCGGCGGTGTGGACGGAAACATGCGAGCTACACTGGCTGTTAATCGCGTTTCCACTACCGGTGAGGACTACCAAATTGGTCGGGTCATTGTCGGTCAAATTCACGCCAATGATGACGAACCTATTCGTCTTTATTACCGCAAGTTGCCCGATAACACTAAGGGTTCTATTTATTTTGCCCATGAGTTGAATGGCGGCGATGACACCTGGCATGAAATGATCGGAAGCCGGAGCAACTACGCCTCTAACCCCGAAGATGGCATCGCGCTGGATGAGAGGTTCAGTTACGAGATTGATGTTAAAGGTAACCTTCTAACCGTGTTTATTTATCGCGACGGCAAGCCCACGGTTACTAAATCAGTCGATATGAGCCAAAGCAATTATGACGAGGGTGGTCAGTATATGTACTTCAAAGCTGGTGCTTACAATCAGAATAATAGTGGTGAAGAGGACGATTATGCTCAGGTGTCCTTTTACGCGCTTGAGGTTTTTCACGACTAACATCTAACCTTTCTACCCGGGAACTCAATGGAATATAAAGGGGCAGGGAATGCCTCGTGGGCGAGGCATAAAAGGCCTAAGTTAATGCCCTGGATAACATGGTAAAGGTCGAAAGGAATCTCTATTTCGCGAAGATCCAATCAATAGTGCCACCTTTTACGGTGTCAACTATCCATCATTTCTGTTGTATCAATTCATTCTCCCAATCAAGCCTCTTATACCGCTTTAAGGCGTGATCGGCTGCCTATTCACCGGTGCTGATCCTTATGCCGCATCGTCGATACAAAGTTGTTGGCAAGAGTTGGTCAGGTTTTATGTTTGATTGGATCTGTGGGCATAGACTTCGTGAAGGGGCCTAGAGGCCGGGAGGACAAATATTTATATTGGGGTAGACGGTAAACCCGGGTATTGATCTTAAGGGGGCTATACCCTGAGTTGCTTGAAATCTCTGAAACAGACATTGCGGCCGACTAAATTCGAGCACGGGAGGGTCATCGTCGGTCTGGAAGTCTTTTAACCTATAGAATAACGCTGAGCATCAGTCAGCGTCGACACCGCTATTGACACCTACAAAAAAGCCCGCCGAAGCGGGCTAAGGTAAATACCGCAAAGCGCGGTTAAGGGTCTTGACTAGAAAAACTTCACTTTGGCGCCCAGGAAGATACGCGGACCGTAGCTGTTTAGCTCGCCCAGATAATCCCGGGTGTAGTGGTATTGACGCTTAGGCTCATCAAATAAGTTAATGGCTTTCAGGTCCAGACGAATATTGTCGGTGACATATTGAGAGACTTTGGCTTCCCAAACTCCGGTGTCACCCACAAAGCGCAGGCGGGTGCCATTGCTTGTGTAAGGCTGAAAGTATTCGCTGCGGTACTTGTAGATTAAGCTGGCATCAAAGTCGCCTACCGAGTAATACAGCTGGCCCGAGAATACGTGCTCCGAGAAGCCCGGAACATTGCCTGGCTCTACGATTCCCTCGGTCTGGTACACGACATTGCCTTCATCGTCTCGTACCGTCAGGTCACCATAGTTACTGTCTTCAAACTCAAAGTCAGAATCGGCGTAGTTATAGCTTGCTTTAACCCCGAAGCCACTCAAGAAGCCCGGCAGGTAGGAGAAATTGTGGGTGGCCGTAATCTCAATACCGGTCAGGGCGCTGGTGTCGTCATTGGTTTCGGTCAGATCGAAGTCCGCGGGAATAGTCTGGCCGTCAATCAAGAACTCTTCGGTGGTGCGGGTTGTCTCAAAGCCGCCTTGGAAGTTCTTGTGGTACAGGCCGAACGCCAGCAGGGTGTCCTGGTTGGGATACCATTCGATAGCTGCATCAAAGCTCCAGGAGGTAAGTGGCTGCAAGTTCGGGTTACCGTCGCCGCTCACATTCTGAATCAGTTCATCCAGCTCGGTAATGTCTTCTTCGCTGCTTACGGTAAACCCACGCTGATAGCTCATGTCGGCGGGCTCTGGACGAGACAGGCCGCGATATACGGCGCCGCGAAGCATCAAGTCGTCGGTTAAGTCCATAATTACGTTGATGCTGGGTAGAACTTCGGTGTAGTCGCCACCACCCACAACACGTTCGAAATCTGCCCCTTCAACGGGTACCAGAGACAGAATGCCATCGTCTGATGTGGCAATGGTGTAGGGCGTGCGATAGCCAATCGATTCCACTTCGGTTTGTACGACACGAACACCAAAGTTACCGCGAACTGTTTTGCTAAATAGGCTGCTGTCAAAATCAGCCATCAGGTAAGCGGCGTTGGTGGTTTCAGTTACGTCGGTAGTGTTGGCCTTAGACTCGGGCATTTCGGGGAAGTCGGTAGACTCGCCTTCGAAATCGGCCAACATACTAACGGCACAGGCCGTGTCAAAAGTTGCCCAGCTGTTGGTTTGTTTAACCACATTGCCTTCGTCGTCAAGCATAGTGAACAGGGCGCCGTCGCGCTCAGCTCCCATAAAGTCGCTTTCGGGGAACTCAATAGCACAACTATCTTTCACTTGCGACAGGAATTGATACTCTCCCACGGTCACTTCAAACTCATTACGAACGGTGGGGCCGGCATCCAGATATTCCAGCTCGGAGGCGCGGAAACCACCTTTAATGGCGGTAATGGTGCCGTCCAGACGCCAGTCGAAGTCGGCGCGGAAAGCTTCAATAGTGTTGGTGCGATCTACGTCACTGTCAATTCTGGCGCGCCAGCGATCAGAGAAAAGATTGTGGTCGGTAATATCAAACCCGGTAATTTCATACTGACGAATACCTGAGTCGGTGTCCCATTGAACCATCGGGCGGTAGGTAGATACGTTCTCGCCGTTCAGGTCGTAGTCGTCGGACTGGGTGCGCAGCAGCATTTGGTTTTCAATGCGCGTGGTTTCAGAGAATGAGTAATCGGCTGAAACGGTTAAGTCGGGCGTAATGTCGTAGGCTATATTCAGACCATAGCCGGTGTAGTCTTCGTCGCGACGATACAGCTCGCTGTTGGACTCGATGGCGCTTTCACCTTCCCAGTTTAAAATAGCGCCGCCATCGGTAACCACCAGTGCCTCAGGTGTTACCCCCGGAGTGGTTCGCTTTTGGTTGGCAAAATTCAGGTCGTGGCGTTTCTCGGCTTGGATCCGCTCTGATTGCTGATAGTCGATATTGATGTCGGTTTTGTCGTTGGGCTGGAATTGCAGCGCGGCAAAAAAGGCTTCGCGTTCGTCAGATGTGTCATTTTGACGGTAGCTGTTCGAGCTGGGGGCAAACGCGTAATCTTTGCCGGCGTCATAGGCTTCACCGGTCTCGGGATTGATTTCGGTGTTGTAGTCGCCCGAGTTAGAGGGGCCCTCCAGAGGGTCTTCACAGTCGCCAGCCACAGGCATGTAGTAACCGCGGTCGGTCACACTGGGATCGTTAATACAAGCGAACAGCGAGGTGCCGCTGGGGCTTGAGGCGCGCATTTCAGATTCCGGCTGAGAAATGTCGCTTTGTTCGTAGCCCAAAGAAATACCCACTGCCATACCATTGTCGAAGTCAAACTGATCGACATAGCTGGCGCTACCTTTAAACCCAATATCGCCCGACATGGAGTCTTCCAGGTTTTGTTGGTTGGGTTGATAGCCAATGCTTCCGTCTAATTGTAAGCGGCGCTTGTCGTAGTCCAGAGGTCTTAAGGTCTCAAGGGCAATCAAGCCCGCTACACCGCCTTCAATTAAGCTGGCATCTTGGGTTTTGTATATGGCGAGTTCGTTAATCAGCTCTGAGGGAAATTGCGAAAAGTTAACCGAACGGTCACCGCTGCCGTTACTGGCGTTACGGCCGTTGAAGGTGGTTGCGCTCAGGTACGGCCCCAGGCCGCGAATCGAGATTTCGGTGGCGCCGCCGTTTTCACGGTGCGAGGAGGCACCGGTAATGTTTTCCAAAGCTTCACCAATAGACAGTGCTGGCAAGTCGCCGATGTCGTTGGCTGACATGCCGTCGACAATAGTGGTGGAGTTGCGCTTAATGTCAATGGTGGTTTGGATGGTGGCACGAGTACCTTGAACGATGACCTCTTCCAGTGCCATAGACTGGCTGGCGCTATCTTGCTCTTGCTGAGCAAAAGCTAAGTTAGCACATGAAGCAGTGGCGATCGCGCTGACCAGAAGCGACTGTTTAAAGCCAGTTTTCTTGGTTTTTTTGATAGCGAGATTATTGTTATTTCGCATTTGTTCCTCCAGGGCCGTTATTGTTGATATTGCTGTAAGCGCCTTTTGGCGCCCAATTCTAAGTAGTTGGCTGAACATATTGTCTACCAAGTTGAATACCATATGCAAGTCAAATGACCGAGAAAGTATCTGGTTTTGGCTAAAATTTAGTCGTATAAAAAGGGTCTTGTCGAAGCTATAAGCTAACTCTTTGATAAATAAGCAGTAATATTAGTCGAATGACAAAGGTCAGGAGTCCAAGTGTTTGGCTTGAGGTTTAAATAACATGACGTGGGTTGATTTTTCTTAAGCTTCTATTTCAGTTTTTTGGATGAATAATTGGTTAACCGTGACCTTGCTGAGATCTCCCGGCGTCAACCGCGAGCCCACTTATTGGTTTGTCGAAAGGGAATGTCCGAAGCAAATGATAATAGTTGTTATTTATGTTATCGTGCGCCTCCGTTTTATTTACTGATGTCTGGAGTGCCTTTTGAAATCGATACGCTTGCCCTTGGCAGCGGCTGTGCTGCTGTGTTCCCACCCTCAATTCTCGCTGGCGCAGAGTTCTGCTGATTCTGCCAGCGAGCACACTGGCCCACAGGAAGGCGCTATTGAAGAAATGCTGGTTACCGGCAAATACAGTGTGGAAAAAACGTTAAGTACTGCCACGGGCTTGGGATTAACCTTGCAGGAAACGCCTCAGTCGGTGTCCATTTTGACGTTTGAGCGGATGCAGGATCAAAACATCACCACGATTCTCGAGGCGGTAAACAATGCCGTCAGCGTTAGCTCCGAAGAAGTGGACAATGTACGGAACAATTTTTACTCGCGCGGTTTTCGCATCGACAGCTACCAGATTGATGGGGTGCCCACCTCCTGGAGTTTGGGGGGCGATTCGGGTGAGACGGTCGCCGACACCGCCATTTACGAGCGCATTGAATTTGTGCGCGGCGCCACCGGGCTGTTAACCGGGGTGGGCGACCCCTCGGCGTCTATTAACCTGGTGCGTAAGCACGCCGATAGCCGCGATTTGACCGGTTTTGTGGATTTTGCCGTGGGCAGCTGGGATAAGCGTCGCATCACCGCGGATGTCTCTAGCGGTTTAAACCAAAGCGGCAGTCTGCGTGGCCGGGTGGTAGCGCGAGCGCTAGAGGGCGAATCCCACGTCGATTACTACGAAGACGATAAAAACATTTTCTACGGAGTGTTGGAGTCAGATTTGACCGATAGCACCCTATTGCGTGTGGGTGCCAGCTACCAGCACAGCGACCCCAAAAGTACCGTCTGGGGTGCTCTGCCTACGTTTTTCTCGGACGGCAGCAAAACCGATTGGGACGTTTCCAAAACCACCGCAATGGACTGGAACCGCTGGGAAACCACCAACACCAACTATTTCGCCAGCCTGAGTCATGTGTTTAACAACGGCTGGGAGTTAAATGCCAATTACAATAAGCTGTTTTACGAAAAAGCCACCAAGTTGCTGTACGTGTATGGCTCGCTGGATAAAGAAACCGGTACGGGGTTGAATGCCCAGCGCTATCGCAGCGACGGCG
This sequence comes from Gilvimarinus xylanilyticus, assembly GCF_024195295.1. GTDB lineage: Bacteria > Pseudomonadota > Gammaproteobacteria > Pseudomonadales > Cellvibrionaceae > Gilvimarinus > Gilvimarinus xylanilyticus. The sequence continues at coordinate 486,844 of NZ_JAMFTH010000001.1, forward strand.
AGTCCGAACAAGACAGTATTGATGTGCAGCTGAGGGGGGACTACCAGCTCTTTAATCAGGTTCACGATTTTGCCCTAGGTGCGCTTTACAGCGATCAGTCCGCCGATACCTTTACCCAGCTACCCCTGGGCGGTGATATGAGTGGCGGGTTTGACCGTGTGGACGTGGGTAACTTTTATGAGTGGGGCGGCTTGTACGAGCCCGAGTGGTCCGACGAGCGCACCCAATCCCAGGCCAGCGAAACCGAGCAGCGTGGCTACTATGGGGTAACCCGCCTTTCGGTTACCGATAAGCTCAAGTTTATTGTGGGTGGCCGAGTGGCTACCTGGTTGCGCACCGGCTTTGATTGGAGCGGCACGGTAGATTACGGCAATAAAGACGAGTTTATCCCCTACGCCGGGGCGCTTTATGATGTCACCGACAATCACCGGGTATACGCCAGCTATACGGAAATTTTTAAACCGCAAAATAACCGCGATGCGAATGGCGAGTTTCTCGAGCCGTTAGTGGGGGAGAGTTCTGAGATTGGCTTAAAAAGCCGTTTCTTAGACGACCGCTTGCAGACCACCGTGGCGCTGTTTGATATTCGCCAGGACAACCTCGCCCAGGTGGATACCAACTTTGAGGGCACTCCGGAGCAGCAGACCGCTTATATTGCTGCCCAGGGCGCCGAGAGCACGGGTATTGAAATTGAAGTGGTGGGTCAGCCCGTTGATGGCTGGAACATCAGCGCCGGTTATACCCAGTACGATATTGAGGATGCCGATGGCAACGACCTAAATACGGATATGCCCACCAAGCAGTTTAAGCTGTTTACCTCGTATCAGTTTAGTGGCGCCTTGTCGGGTTTAATGATTGGCGGTGGCGCCAACTGGCAGAATGAAACCTATTCGCAGGGTGAAAACCCCGCGGGCGAAGACGACCGTTTTACCCAAGAGGCCTACACCCTGGTGAACGCCATGGCGCGGTATGACTTTACCGATGCCTTAAGCTTGCAGCTTAACGCCGCCAACCTGACCGATGAAAAGTACTACACCCAAGTGGGCCAGTTCAGTTCATTCCGTTATGGCACCCCGCGTAACTACACCCTGGGGGTTAATTACCGCTTTGATTAATGGGTAGCTCCTAAGCCAATACAAAGCCACGCACCTGCCCAGATGCGTGGCTTTTTGCGTTTTAGGGGCAAACAAAATTTGGGAGTGGGTGCCGATAAGAGTCGACCGAATGCGGTAAGGGCTTATTCAGAGGTTTCTTAGGCAGGCGGGGCTTTGAGCGTGTTACCACTCTTATTTATACGGCTATTCACATTGTCGGGTGTGTTTGTGTTGCCCGGCCAATAGAAGCGGCTATTATGGGGACATGGCTCGCTCATGGCGCAGGGTTGTGGCACAATATTCAACGTCCATAAAGAGCTACCGCCAGGCACATACCTTGGTCGCCGGGACCTGAATTGCCAGAATAGAATAAAACGCCAGTTATCAGGAGGCGCTATGCCCGATTCGTTTCAACGCAGCTCGTCTCGTCCGCGCTCATTGCTGAGCTCTATTTATACGCTGTTGTTACTGGGCGGATTGGTCACCGTATTGGCAGTGCTGGCCTATGATTTTTTGCCCGAGCGGCGTCTGGAGCTGGATTCACAGGCGTTTATCTACGCCGATAACACCAACAGCGTAGAGTTTATTGACTATGAGGCGCGGCGCTGGCGCTGTATGGTCCACCAGTCCCAAGATGGCTCTTTCTGCGGCATGAATCTGCACCTGGGCAGCGATGCCTATGAAGGCGTGGATTTAACTCAGTTTCATTCCATACGCCTGCGGTTGGAGTACCAGGGCGCCTCGCCGTGGCTGCGCTACTACTTTCGCAACCGCGAGCCAGGCTTTTCCACCCAGGCTGATATGCAGACCCATAAATTCCTGCAAACTCACATTTCCACCGAGTTTTTAAACCAAGAGCTGGTGATTGGGTTGGATGAGTTCTATGTCGCCGAGTGGTGGCTCGCGGCCTACCAAGTGCCGCGCGAATTGAGCCGCCCTGATTTTAGTCACGTTACCGCTTTTGGCATTGATTTGTCGTATCCGCTGGTTGAGGGCGAGCATATTGGTCAATTGCACAGTGTCGAGCTGTTGGGCGACTGGATCAGCAAAGAGCAGTGGTATGGCGGCATTATTGCCATTTGGCTGGTGGCCTTGGTGGTGGTGGGGGTAGGCGGGCTGCTTGTGCTGCGCCGCGATATCCTGCGCGAGCGCAAGCGCAGTCAGCGCTATCGGGAGTTGTCGCACCATGATCAGCTTACCGGATTGCTAAACCGTCACGGTATCACCCGGGCCATTGAGGCGCTTTTTACCCGGCCCGATACCGCGCTGACGTTATTGATGTTGGATATTGACCACTTTAAATCACTCAATGATCTTCATGGCCATCATGCGGGGGATCAGGTGCTGACGCAGTTGGGGCAGCTATTGCCGGGCCGTGTGCGCAGCAGTGACAGCGTGGGGCGCTGGGGCGGTGAAGAGTTTATTGTTTTGTTGCCCGGCACCGGGCAGCAAGGGGCGGTTGAATTGGCGGATAAGTTACGCTCGCATATTGCGCAGCAAGCTTTTGCCGGATTGAAGCCGCAGGCCGTCACCGTGAGTATTGGAATTGCCGAGCGCGCACCGCACGAGAGCTACCACGAGCTTTTTAAACGTGCTGATACCGCCCTATACCGCGCTAAAGCCCAGGGGCGCAACCAGTGTGTGGCGGCTGATGCTATCGCTTAAACGCACCTGCTGTTGCGGTTGATGTCGGTTGGGGCAGTGGGGCGCCTCGGTGTTTCCGTATTAGAGAATCAACTCTTTAATCAAATGGTCTTTGTGACCAATACTTGGTGTTGTTTTCTGCGTTTTGCGCGACGGGTGCGCCGCTTTCCTTATGGCTAGGGCTAGTGGCGAGGTGACTCATGTGCGTGTTATACCGAGGTAAATGTGAGGAGTTGATATGAGCCATAAAGATAAAATGCTAACTCAGGAATACTACATTAGCTGGGATGATGAGTTGGTGGCGGAGCGCGAGCGCGCCAAAGATGCCCTGTTTGAGTTTAATGCGATTCGGCCCTCCAAGCGGGATGAGCGCAACAAGCTGTTGTGCCAACTGCTGGGCTCGGTAGGGGAAAACCCCTGGGTGGAGTCGCCTTTTAATTGCGATTTTGGCTACAACATTTCCGTGGGCGATAATTTTTACGCGAATACCAACTGTACCATTTTGGACTGTGCCCCCGTATCGTTTGGCGACAATGTGTTAATCGGGCCCAACGTCAGTTTTTATACTCCCAATCATGCATTCGACGCCCAGGAGCGAGCGGCGGGTTATGAGCGCTCACTGCCCATACGTGTCGGTGACAACGTCTGGATTAGCGGCTCGGTCACGGTGGTGCCAGGCGTCACCATCGGCAGCAATTGCATTATTGGCGCCGGCAGTGTGATCACCCGGGATATTCCCTCCAACGTCGTGGCCGCCGGTGTGCCCTGCAAAGTCATACGTCCGATTACCGACCAAGATAAGCTGGGGCTCAAGCTCGATTTATAAGCTTGGGCGTGGAAAAACGGCCCTCGGATCCCTGGCACTGGTTGGTGCTGGCTTTTGTTGCTCTATTTGTATTATTATATTTTATAAGTAGTCGTTATTTATAAAAATAGTCATTGGGAGAACAACAATGCCAAGCTCACTGAAACGCACCCTGGGTGCCAGCCTGATAGGCTTGCTGGGGGCTACCAGCGCCCTGGCCGATAACCCCGCTATCACCGAGCGCTTTAGCGCAGACCCCGCCGCCATTGTGCACGACGGCAAGGTTTATTTGTACGTAGGCCATGACGAGGCGGCCACCGATGGCGATTTCTTTGTTCTGCGCGAGTGGAATATCTACTCATCCACCGATCTGGAAAACTGGACCTTAGAAGGCGAAGTGCCGCGCACTATTTTCGAGTGGGCCGAGGCGGATTCAGCCTGGGCGTCTCAGGCGGTGGAGCATGACGGCAAATTCTACTGGTACACCACCGTGCGCGGGGTAGACCCGGAAGACGAGCTGGGTGGCTACACCCTGGGGGTCGCGGTATCGGACGACCCGGTCACCGGCTGGAAGGACGCTTTGGGTAAGCCCATGCTCAACCCCAACGAAACCGATCCCGCACCGCATATGATTGAGCACAGCCACAGCTGGGACGACATCGACCCCTCGGTGTTTATCGATGATGACGGCGAAGCTTATTTGTACTGGGGTAACTCGCATTTGTACTACGCCAAGCTCGCCGACAATATGATCGAGTTTGATGGCGAGATTCATAAGGTAGACATCCAGAACATGCCCGGCACCTTTACCGAGGCGCCCTGGGTGCACGAGAAAAACGGCACCTATTACCTAACCTTCGCCATGAACTACCCCGAAGAGCTGGCCTATGCCACCAGCGACAGTCCCACCGGCCCCTGGGAGTTTCAGGCGGTGATTATGGACACCCTGGAAGACAGCGGCACCAGCCACCAGGCAATTTTAGAGTTTGAAGGCGATGATTACTTTATTTATCACACCGCTGCACTGCCCACTGGCGGTAACTTCCGTCGCTCGGTATCCATCGAGCACTTAAATTACAACCCAGACGGCAGCATTCAAAAAATTACCCCCACGGCTTCGGGTATTACCCACGCCGCCCAGGCGCTGCAAAGCGTGGCGGATACGGACGAATACATGCGCTACGACGACGATGCCTCGGTGGCAATGGATGAGCTGAACGCCGACGATCGCTGGAACTTCCAATGGCATTTGGCAGCGCTGGTAGAAGGCGACAACACGGTTTCCTTCCAGCCGGAAACCCGCATGGGCTACTACCTGAGCAACCGGGACGGTGAGTTGAGCATCCAGCGTCACGATGGCACCGATGCCTTCGCCCGCAGCGCGACCTTCACGCAAGTGGACGGTTTGGCCGGGCACGGCAGCTCTTACCGTTTGCTGGATGACAGCTCGGTATACCTGATGACCGATGGCGACAGCCTGACCCTGGGCAAGCCCGGCACCAACGCCGAGCGCAAGGCAGCGAGCTTTATGGCGATGCCGGTGGAGTAAATTGAACAGTCTGACGTCGGAGGTCCGATGTCAGACGCTTTTTTGTTGTGTGTCCCCATTTGTGACTCCTTTCGAGAAGCCATACAACAAAGCGCAATTGTTGTTCAGCGTCTGACGTCAGACATCCGACTTCAGACGCTCCCCCCCACCAATAGATGAAATTTTTTCTCAATAGCCTATAATACCCGCCCGTCGCCGTGCTGCGGATTTATCCCGCATGCTCAGCCTGAGCCGATACCGGAGCCAACCGTGTTCTGGGAAGTGGGGTTCAGGCGGGTCTGTCAATTCACAGTAGCGGTTCTAACCTAATAACAGGCGGGCAGCGGCCATCCCGCGGCCACCTGCAAACTACGGAGATCTATCGTGAAAGCACCCGTTCGAGTTACCGTCACCGGCGCCGCTGGTCAAATCAGCTACTCACTTCTGTTCCGCATCGCCTCTGGCGCCATGCTGGGTGAAGACCAGCCCGTGATTCTGCAACTGCTGGAAATTACGCCCGCTCTGGAAGCGCTTAAAGGCGTAGCCATGGAGCTGGACGACTGCGCTTTCCCGCTGCTGGCCGGTATGGTTTGCACCGATGACCCCAATGTGGCTTTTAAAGACACCGATTACGCTCTGCTGGTAGGCGCGCGTCCTCGCGGCCCGGGCATGGAGCGTAAAGATCTGCTGTCGGCCAACGCTGAAATTTTCTCCGTACAGGGTAAAGCGATTAACGATCACGCCTCGCGCGACGTTAAAGTGCTGGTCGTGGGCAACCCCGCCAACACCAACGCCCTGATTGCCCAGCGCAACGCGCCGGACATTAACCCCCGTCAGTTCACCGCGATGATGCGTCTGGACCACAACCGCGCCCTGACTCAGCTGGCTCAGAAAGCGGGCAAAACCATCTCTGACATCAAAAATCTGGTGGTGTGGGGCAACCACTCGGCCACTCAGTACCCGGACATCCACAACGCCACCGTTGACGGTGCCGATGCCATGGGTCTGGTTGATCAGGCTTGGTACGAAAACGACTTTATCCCCACCGTTCAGCAGCGTGGCGCCGCGATTATTAAAGCGCGCGGTGCGTCTTCTGCCGCTTCTGCCGCTAATGCCGCCATTGACCATATGCGCGACTGGGCCCTGGGCAGTGCCGAAGGCGATTGGGTGAGCATGGGTATCTACAGCGATGGCAGCTATGGCATCGAAGAAGGCCTGATTTACTCTTTCCCTTGCGTATGCAAAAACGGCGACTGGGAAATTGTGCAGGGCGTAGAGACCAACGATTTCTCTAAAGAGCGCATGAAAGCCACCGAGAAAGAACTGGCCGAAGAGCGCGATGCGGTTGCACACCTGCTGCCGTAATGGATTGCTCCCGTGGCTTGAGATAAAGCCTGGAAAAAAGCCCGCGTTTTTACGCGGGTTTTTTTATGGTCATACGATTTACCCTTAATACCCGGCTCTTTATAATTAGTATTATAAAAATTTTAGGGCACCTCTATTAATCCAGAATTGTCTCTGCGCGAGCCCAAAACGTTCACTCCGCACGGCGCTCTTCGCCGCTAATGGCCGTAGCCCTTAGCAAGAAGAGCAACACAGCGGATGGGCGTTTTGGCCGCGCCCTTCGGGGCTTTCAGGGCTTCCCGATCTCTGTGTTGGCTTTACTCGGCGGGCAACCAGCCCGACGTCGCAAAGCCGCCTTGATCTCGGAAAGCCCTGAAAGCCAGAGGCAACTCTGGATTAATAGAGGTGCCCTTATATATAAAAAGGCGGAGCAATGAAACCTATCCGAATCAAACCTATGCTGGTACGCAGCGCCATTTTACTTGCCGTATTGCTTACCCTAATGCAGGCAAAAGCTGACGACACCGAATCAGTCCGCACTGCGCGTTTAGTACCTTTAACCGCTGAAGCCTACGCCGGAAGTTCGGTCAATGTGGTTGCCGGAGCCCAGCCTTTGTACACCGACAGTGTGCACCAGTACGCGGCTTTCTATAACACTGACGCCAAGCTGGTGTTGGCCAAGCGTCGCCTGGGCGAGGATGATTGGGATAGGTCGGTGACGCCGTTCAGTGGCAATGTCAAAGACGCCCACAACAGCATCAGCCTAATCGTCGATGGCGAGGGCTACTTGCACCTCGCCTGGGATCATCACAACAACCCACTCAATTACGCCGTTAGCGAGCAGCCCGGATCGCTCAGCCTCAAGCGCGCGTCCATGCTGGATAATCGTCAATCCAGTGTCACCTATCCGCAATTTTTGCGTCTGCCCTCGGGCGATTTACTGCTTTCTTACCGAGACGGCGGCTCGGGCAAAGGGAATCTCGTCCTCAACCGTTATCACATTAAAACCGGCCAGTGGCAGCGGGTGCAGAACAATTTAATCAGCGGCGAAGGTGAGCGTAGTGCCTATTGGGATTTAACCGTCGACAGCCAGGGTGGGCTGCACCTGGCCTGGACTTGGCGCGAAACCCCCGATGTGGCCAGCAACCACGACTTACTGTATGCCTATTCTCCCGATGGCGGACAGACCTGGCAAAACAGTGCCGCAAAGCCCTACAAGTTGCCGATAACCGCGCAAACCGCCGAAGTGGCCGCTGCGGTAGCGCAAAAAACCAATTTAATGAATCCGCCGCGTGTGGCGACCGACCGTTTGGGTAAGCCTTACATGGTTTCTTACTGGTCCCCCGCCGAGGGAGAGCCTCCAGCGTTTCATTTGGTGTACCAGAGCGATAACGGCTGGACGACCCTTAAAGGCCCCGCCGCCGGTGAAAACTTCACTTTAGCGGGGTGGGGCACTAAACGTCCGCCAATCTCGCGCGCTAGCTTGCTGATTGAGTACGATTGGGATAAAAGCTGGGCGCATATTATTTACCGCGACGACACCGCCGGTGGGCGAGTCATTATTGCCACGGCAAACGATTTAACCCAGCCCGAGTGGCACAAGCGCTTTTTAACCCATCAGTCGGTGGGCGCCTGGGAGCCAAATAATGACCCGGCCCAGTGGGCGCGACTAAAGCAGGCGCATTTACTGGTGCAAAACGTGCGACAGCTGGATGGCGATGACAGTCGTGGTGCCGGTAGCGCCGGCGCACCGATTGATGTGCTGATGTTTAAACCCGACTGGGAGTCCCATCAGGCGCGTGAGGCAGCGGGTGATACGGCAGAGGTAAAGCGCCAAGAGCCCAAGCCCATTGACCCGAGTCAGGTGAGCGAACTGGCGCTGCGAGTGGCCGATTGGCAGTGGGCGAATATGCCCGATGGCTGGCACTTTCATCCTCAGGGGTGGGGCGTGTGCCCGCTGTATATCGGTATGTTGGATATGGACCCCTATCTTCCCCAGGGGCAATTACAAGCGCGGCTGACCCAGCGTGGCCGCGAGCTGGACTTCGCCCCGCGCGATAACAATCCCTTTGATGCCGATGATTATTGTGTGTCCCAGGCCTGGATTCGTCTTTATCAGGACAGTGGCGATAAAGCCATGTTGACCCCGAGCCAAAAGTGGCTGGATAACATTTTGCAAAATCCACCCAGCCACTCGTTGGATTGGGGCTATGGCCACAGCCGCCACCGCTGGAGTTGGAGCGATTCGCTGTTTATGGGGCCCATGGCCTGGGTGTTAATGTGGGAGACCACGGGCGACGATAAGTATCTGGATTTTATGAATCGCGAGTGGTGGGCGACCACGGCGCGTTTGTATCGCAGCGAAATCGGTCTGTATTTTCGCGATGAGTCCTATCTGGATGTGCGCGAGCAAAACGGTAAAACCGTGCACTGGTCGCGCGGTACCTCGTGGGTGATTGCGGGGCTGGCCCAGGTGCTGGAACACCTGCCGCAGGATTATCCGGATTACCCGCGTTATAAAGCCTTATTTCAGGAAATGTCGGCGGCGTTTTTGGCCGCGCAGCAGGACGATGGCCTGTGGCGCCCCGGTTTATTGGACCCCGATACCCATAACGCCCGCGAGACCAGCGGCAGTGGTTTTATTGCTTTCGGGTTTGCCTCGGGTATTAACCAGGGGCTATTGCCCGCCGAGACTTATTTGCCCGCCGTGCAAAAGACCTGGGCGGCGCTAAGCGACAGTGTTCTGGAAAACGGCAAGCTGACCCAGGTGCAGCCGGTAGGGGCGGGGCCTCATGGTTTTGACCCGAATAATGCCGCCCCCTTTGCCAGTGGTGCCTTGTTGATGCTGGCCAGTGAGTTGATGGAACTGTCTGAGACGGACGCTGATTTGCCAATGTAACCCGGCTCGACTAAAGTTCGGCACACAATTAAGGAGAATGTCTATGAAAGGTTTTATCGGATGGCTTGGTTTTGGTTTGTTGGCTCTTTTGGTGGGTTGCTCATCGGGCGCCCCTAAAGAGCTGGCGGGCAGTGAGGGGCAAACCTTTTACACCCAACTGAATATGTGGGTTTACAAAGACCAGCACCAAACCGTTAACTATGGGGTAGATCGCTTAATTCCCGTTAACACGGCGGTAAAGGTTCGCGATATTGGCGGAGAAGATGTGGAGTTTAGCTTGCTGGAGAACGGGCGCGAGCTAACGCTGGTGAATATTGAAAAATATACCCGCGAAGAGATGGGTGAGATCTTTAAGCGTTACTTCGGTCGCGACACCGTAAGCCTAGATTCTTTCAGTGCCGCTGAGCGCGAAGCCATTGCCGAAGGTAAGGTGGAAGTGGGCATGAGCAAAGAGGCCGTACTAATGGCGCGAGGCTATCCACCCGCGCATGAAACCTACTCCATTGACGATGATCAGTGGAAGTACTGGACCTCGCGGTTTAACACTAAAATAGTTTATTTTGAAAACGGTAAAGTCAGCCGGATTAAGGACTGACTTTTAACGGCACTGAATTGCTTAGCAATACAGTGCCTACTAATCTTCCACCGGCCGGTCCGAGTAGCGTACATTGCCGTTTTTATCGGTATAACGGTAAATGGTACCGGCCTCGTCTTCATTTACCGTGGCATCCTCGCCGCTTTCCATGGTGCGAATCCTGTACTGGCTGTCTTGCTCTAAGGTGGCCAGGTTATCACTGCCTTCCTCAAAAATGATGCCTGCCAATTCGTTAAGTTTGGGGTTGGTTAACAGGGCCAGTTTGTTGGAAGCGTTTAGCTGCTGTTGAAATTCCGGGTCGTTGATAATTTCCTGCACCCTGGGGTCGTTTTTCATCACTTCAATACGCTGCCAGCCCAAAGACACTTTGCGTGCCGTCTCGCGGGCGCTGTCTTTATCGTTAATATCCATCCCCGAGGCTTGCATTAAATACTTCATATCAGGGTCGGCAATCAGACGCTTGAATTCGGGCACCTGCATCAGTTCATCAATCTCGCCACGGCGCAGCAAGCGCTGAGTGCGCCGATCATCCAGCATCTTTTTTAAGTCGGGGTTTTGCGTTACGCGATTCACCCGGTCCATATTGGCGACCGGGTCAGAGATAAAGGCTTCGCTTAACTGGATGCTGTTGTCACTGACGCCCGACAGAGCCATTAGCGCGCCGGCGGATTTACTGACGGTCAGCTTGGCGGCCTTGCTTATGGCATTGTTTGCAGGCGGTGGAGGTGTTTCGATGGCGTCGGCTTTAAGCTCTTTTGCCGAGGTATAAATGTCTAATGTGTAAACCAGCAAAAGGCCTATAAAACCGCCGATAAGTGCGCCAATAAGTAAGCCGCCCACGCGCGATACGGTGCCTGGCTTGTCATTGGAGCCGGGCATCATCTGTTTAAGCAGCCAGAAAATCAGACGCAGGCCGAACATGGCGAGCACAAACAGGCCAATACTGCCCGCCAAATAGGCCACCGCACCCTCCAAAGGGGTGTGAGCTTTTACCAGGGCCGCCGCGTCTTTACTAAAATAGAAGGCCGCGCCGTAGGCCCCGATAAAGCTGACGCTGCGTGATAGCGACCCCCAAAAGCCGTTAAAGTAGCCGCGAATAGCGAAAAAACCGGTGATAACCAAAAATATAATGGTGGCAGTGGCCATGGAAGGAAACCTTTTGTACTTTATTGGCGGAAGCCCCGATCATATACTACTGCTGATTTAGCTGCCAATGTGGGCGGCATAGCAAAGCGGGTTGAGACTTTATGTATGTGTGTCCGGTGTGTAAGGCACCTTTACAGGCGCAACAGGCGCAGTTCGCGTGCCCACAGGGGCACAGTTTTGATATGGCTAAAAAAGGTTATGTCAATTTGCTGTTGTCGCACAAAATGCGCTCCAAAAATCCCGGTGACAACAAAGCGATGATTGCCGCCCGGCGCGCGTTTTTATCTCAGGGGCACTATCAGCCGCTGTTGGAGAAAATTACGCAGCTTTGTGTGCAGCATGGTGTTTCCCGGTTGTTAGATGCCGGTTGCGGCGAGGGCTACTATGCCTGTGGACTGGCGCGGGCGGGCCTGGAGGTAGCGGGTATGGATATCTCAAAGGAGGGGATCATTGCCGCCTGTAAACGGGATAAAAACCTCGACTGGTGTATCGCTAGTGTCAATGATTTACCCTATCAAAGTGGGTATTTTGATGCGGTGCTGTCAGTGTTTTGCCGGGTCGACGATGCCGAGTTCTATCGGGTGTTGCGCCCAGGTGGGTTGGTGATTTTTGTGGGGCCGGGGAATAATCACTTGCCCGCTTTGCGCGCCGGGCTCTATGAACAGGTGCGACCCTACCAAACCGCGAAGCAGGAAGATTATCTGCCCTCGTTTACCGAAATTGCTTCGACCGGGGTCAAGTTTGCGATTGAGCTAAATTCTGCCGAGCAGATTTACAACTTACTCACCATGACTCCCCACTATTGGAGCACCAATCCTCAGCAACAGCAGCGCTTGCTTGATAGGGGTGTCCTGTCGGATACTGCCGACATGCGGATTCGAGTGTTCAAACGCTTTTGACGATTAGCTTGGCCATAAATTGAGCTGGGTTGGTCGGGCGCTGTATGGGTGTGCCGCTGCGACGCGAGGGCCCGCACGCCAGCATTTCAAGGGAGATCGCAATCTAGACTGGACGATCTACTCTACTGCCAGGTTGATAACGCTCAGCCACTAATGCCGTTCGCAAAATACGACCCAACAGGTATTAATGGTGGCAAACTTAGGTCGGTGGCGCTATGGTTATAGCCCGCGCGTTGTTGCGTATCATACGTTTGGCAGGAGGCGGTATGACTGGCTTGAAAAGGGTAGTGGGGCAATTGGGTATGGTGTGTCTGCTGGTGTGGTCGCTGGCGGTACACGCGGTGGAGTGGCCCCAGCAAATTGCGGCCGACGAGGGCACCATTGTGGTGTATCAACCTCAGCCGGAAAAGCTGGCTGGCAATCTTTTAACCGGTCGCGCGGCCATGTCTCTGGAACTCAAAAACCAAGACGAACCGGTGTTCGGCGCTTTTTGGTTTTCGGCCAAGCTGGATGTCAACGCCAGCACCGGCAAGGCCATTGTGCGGGATATGAAAGTCACCCAGGTCACCTGGCCCGATTCCACCGACGCCAACGAGTCACGCTTTACTCAGGTGGTAGAGGCGGCGCTGCCCCAGGCGGGCTTTGTGATTGATACCGCCGCTCTCAGTGCCAGCTTAAAAGGCGCCGAGCTGGAGCGCAAAAGCCTGAGTAATCTCAAGAACGACGCCCCGGCTATTTTATTTCGCGATCATCTGGCGGTATTGCTGATGTACGACGGCGAGCCGCGTTTCAGCGATGTCGATAATAGTGATTACCAGCGCGCGTTAAATACCCCGTTTGCCGTCGCGCGCAAAAAAAATTCGCAAGCCTATTATCTTTCCAGCGGCCAGTTCTGGTACAGCGCCAGCGACCCCCTTGGCCCCTGGACGCTCACCGGTAATCCTCCCGCTGACTTACAGAAAATGATGCCGGCGCAAGAAGCCGATGAGCAGGCCGCTAACGGTCAGCCCCCCGAAATTGTGACGGTAACTCAGCCCTCTGAATTGGTGGTGACCGACGGCAAACCCGAGTGGAAAAGCTTACCCGGTGGCGATCTGCTTTATGTGGTCAATACCGAAACCCCCTGGTTGCGCGATGTAGCCGGCGGTTCTATGTATGTCCTGCTGTCCGGACGCTGGTTTAAGGCCGCCAAGCAGGACGGGCCCTGGAGCTTTGTGCGCGCCGACGAGCTGCCCGACAGCTTTGCCCAGATTCCTCCCGACTCGGATATCGGCGGGGTACGCACCTCGGTGGCCGGAACCCCCGAGGCGGATGACGCTGTGACCGACGCCTATATCCCCGAAACTGCCGCTATTAAACGCAGCGAAGCCACCCTTGAGGTTACCTACGACGGTGCGCCCGAATTTAAAAGCATTCCGGGTACCCAGGTCGCCTACGCGGTCAATACCGGTGCCCAGGTATTAAAAATCGATAACCACTACTACGCTGTCGATAACGGGGTGTGGTTCGAGTCCGATGCCGCAAAAGGCCCTTGGGCCGTGGCTGATTCCATTCCCGATGACAAAATCCAGCAAATTCCACCCAGCTCGCCGGTATACAACACCACCTATGTGCATGTGTACGAGTCCACCCCCGAGGTGGTCTACGTGGGCTACACCCCGGGTTATATGTGGTCCTTTCCCTACTATGGTGTGCCCGTGTACGGCACCGGCTGGTACTACCCGCCTTATTGGGGTAATTACTATTATCCGCGCCCGCCCACCTGGGGCTTTCATGTGGGTTACAACCCCTGGACTGGCTGGAACTTTGGGGTGAGCTGGAGTAATGGCTTTTTCAGCTTTGGTGCCAGCTGGAATGCTGGCTGGCACGGGCCTTATCGGCCCTGGGGCTGCTGCAATGGCTGGTATGGCGGCGGATATCATCGCCCGCCGGTAGTTATTAATACCGGGAATATCAACATTGGCAATAGCGTGAATATTGGCAACCGCGCGGTGATCAATAACCGTATTGGCAAAAATCCGCAGCTGGTTAATCGCAACAAGAGCGTCTACCACCGTCCCGAAAACCGCGCTCGCAACGCCAAGCCTGCGGTGGCCCGCAATCAGCTGAAAATGGCGCGCCCAGCCCCTCAACGCGCCAACAATGTGTTTGCCGATCGCAATGGCAATGTTGCCCGTCGGGTAGACGACAACTGGCAGGTGCGCGACAAAGGCCAGTGGAGCGCTAACCACCCCGCGGCGAGCGAGCGTTTGTCCTCCCCCGAGGTCAAGCAGCGCGCGTCGGATTTCAAACAGTCACACCCGGACTATCAGCGTCCGGACATTGATCGCCAGCAGATAAACAACTATCGCAACAATCGTTCGCCGTCCAATTTTGATCGCTCCGGGCTCAACCGCGATTTTCAGTCCCGCCAGCGCGGGATGCAGCGCTCGATGCCCAGAGGCGGCGGCTTTCACGGCGGTGGTGGTGGGCGCTTCCAGCGATAACCCTTAGTCCGCTCCAACAGTGAATAAACCGGCTTAGGCCGGTTTATTTTTTGTCCCACGCCAAAAGAATTGTTAATCGCCATTGAGCTTGTCACTCTCAGTGCGTTTAATGGTTTTTTTTAAGGTTCCCTAAAGTTCAGGAGGCAAAATGTCTGCAGATAAGATTCTACCCCAACCCGGTCTGGGTACCTTTCGCCTGCAAGAAGATGTGGTGATCGAATCGGTAAGTTCGGCGCTGGAGCTCGGTTACCGTCATATCGATACCGCCAGCTTTTACCAAAACGAGGCGGCCATTGGTAAAGCTCTGGCAAACAGCTCGGTGCCGCGCTCGGAATTATTTATTACCACCAAGGTGTGGGTTGAGGATCTCGCCGGCGATGGGGTGCAAAAGAGTATTGCCGCGAGCCTGGAAAAACTCGGCACTGATTATGTCGATTTGCTGCTGATTCACTGGCCATCACCCGGCGATGAGGTGCCTATGGAGCACTATATTGGCGAGCTGAATAAAGTGCGTGAACAGGGCTTAACCCGTCACATAGGAATCTCGAACTTTACCAAAGCGCAGGTGGACCAGGCGCTGGCGTGCCCCGGCGGGGAACATATCATCACCAACCAGATTGAAGTGCATCCATTTTTGTCTAACAGCGCGCTCGTCGAGCACTGTCAGAACAAGGGCTTGACCGTTACCGGCTATATGCCGTTGGCCGTGGGCAAGGTGATGGACGAGCCGGTTCTGCAGGAAATAGCCGATCGGCACCAAGCCACTGCCGCGCAGGTGGCGCTGGCCTGGGTGGCCCAGCGCGGTATTATTGTGATTCCCTCGTCCACTAAAAAGAAGCATCAGCAATCCAACCTAGAGGCGTTAGAGCTCAAATTGAGTGATGCCGATATGCAAGCCATTAATGCCCTCGATCGCAATGATCGTATTGCCAATCCCGATTTCGCTCCCGCCTGGGATTGATCAAAGCGCGCGTGAGGTCTGAAGCCGGGATTTTTTAGGCCTCACGCTCTACTGTTTCCATTATTCCTACCTGCTATAGTGTTTTTAAACATCGGCCCGCTTGCATCCAATCGGGCGGCTGTCACGTAACCGAGATACCACACAATAAAAGACCTTAGGGGACTCTATGGAATTGGAATCACAACACGTCAAACTGCTTTGCGCGACCGCAGAAGGGGATAGGCGCGCCTTTGCAAAATTGTATCAAGCGACCTCCGGTAAGTTGTATGCGGTCTGCCTGCAGCTGCTGCAAAGGCGCGATCTGGCCGAAGAAGCCATGCAAGAGGCCTATGTGAAGGTCTGGCATAACGCGGCGGATTATCACAATGATAAAGGCAGCGTACTGGTATGGATGGTGAGCATCGCACGCTACCGGGCGTTGGATATTTTGCGCTCGGCGTCTTATCGGCGCGAAACCCGCGAATCCGTGCAAGAGCAGGCGGATTCGAGCGGCCCTCAGGGTGCACTTTTTGAACAGCGCGATAAGGTGCGCATTGACGAGTGCATGGACACTCTGGAAGACGGCCAGCGGCAGATGATCCAGCTGGCTTATTTTCGTGGGCTTACCCACGCTGAGTTAACCGAACACACCGGCTCGCCGCTGGGTACGATCAAAAGTTGGATTCGTCGCGGGCTGCAAAAACTTAAGAGGTGTCTGGAGCCATGAATTATTTGACGGAAGAGCGCAAAAACAGTCTGTCCTCCGAGTATGTGCTGGGCACCTTACACGGCCGGGCGCGGCTGCGTTATCAAAGCTTGCTGGTAGCTCATCGCCCCATGCGCCAAGCGCTGTGGCGGTGGGAGAAACACCTAAATGCCCTGGGGGCGGCGCTACCCGAACAGACTCCGGACCCGAGTGTGTGGGAGCGTATTCAGCAGCGACTTGGGTTTGTCGCCGAGCCGAATAACGTCACCTCCCTGGATGCCAAGCGAGCCGCCGCGAATCGCTGGCGCTGGCTGGCAGCCGCTGCCAGTATTGCGGCCATTGCTTTGGCTGTCGTGCTAATGCGGCAACCCCCCGTAACGCCGCCTGCGCCATCGCAAGTGGCGGTAGTGCAGGGCAGTGCGGCAGAGGCGCTGTGGCTGATTGAGTTAACCGAATCCAATATTCAGATTCAGGCGACCTCGCAGTTTGCCCCCCTACCGGACAAGGACTACGAGCTGTGGTTGGTGGCCGCCGATGGTCGCGCGCCCGTATCTCTGGGCCTGTTGCCAGAGTCGGGCCGGGCGAGCCTCGCGCGCGATCCTCTGTTTGACCGGGTCGATGTGGCGGCGCTGGCGGTGAGTCTGGAGCCGCCCGGCGGTTCACCCACAGGTTCGCCGACCGAAGTGTTGTACACGGCGCAGCTGGTTACCCTGTAGCTGAATTTGCGCCAGCACAAAAAGCCGAATGCCTGGTGCATTCGGCTTTTTTTATGTTTTTTGAAAAAGTTGAATCCAGTATCGCGGCTGTCTCGTTACGGGTATGAAGTCCCGTTAAAAAGGAGATAAACCATGCGATTTCAAAAACTCACTCTCGCCATTGCCGTATTGTGCGGCAGCCTATGTTTGCAAACCCAAGCCTCTAGTCATCGCGAGGCGCCCAACCTGACCCGTATGCCCACTGTGGACTCGGCGGATTTTTACGCGTTTAACAGCTACGAGCCCGGCAGGGGCGATTACGTCACCCTGATTGCCAACTATATCCCTCTGCAAGATGCCTATGGTGGCCCTAACTATTTCGCCATGGACCCCGCAGCGGTTTACAGCATTCATATCGATAACGATGGCGATGCGGTAGAAGATATTACCTACCAGTTCCGCTTTAGTCAGCACTTGCCTGGCGATGGCGAAGGGGTTGCTTTAAATGTGGGGCCCGAGGGCGACACTAAAAGCATTGCCGTGCCGCTGAAAAATGTTGGCGGTATCTCGGCTAACGATATGTCGGCGGCCAATTTTTCTGAAAGTTACACCTTGTCCGTTGTGGCCGGAGATCGACGCACAGGTACTAGCATGATGGCTCAGGCCGCCGACGGTTCGGGTACTGATTTTGCCAAGCCCTTGGACTACATTGGCAACAAAACCTTTGGCTCGATGGAAGGTTACGCCGAATACGCACACAGCTTTGTCCACGAAGTTTCTATTCCCGAGTGCGACATGAACGGCCGCGTATTTGTGGGTCAGCGCAAAGACCCTTTCACGGTGAATCTGGGCAAAACTTTTGACTTGGTGAACTATGTACCGGTTGAAGGCGATAGCGCCCCCGGCGCCGGTGATGGCGGCGGCTTCCCAGGTGGTATTACCCAATCTACCGAGAACGATGATCTGCGCTGGAAGAATGTTACCGCGCTGGCCATTGAAGTGCCCAAGTCCTGTGTGACCGGTGACGGAAACGGCGTAATTGGTGCTTGGACTACTGCCAGTCTGCCCCAGGCGCGCATTCTTAACCCACAGGCTGACTTTGCTAAACCCGAGGTGAACGGCGGTGCGCTGACTCAAGTGTCGCGTCTGGGTAGTCCGCTGGTGAACGAGTTGGTTATCGGCTTAAAAGATAAAGATACCTTCTCGGCCAGCGAGCCCAAAGATGATGGTCAGTTTGCCGACTATGTGACTCACCCCAGTCTGCCGGAGTTGTTAAACATTCTGTTTAAAGATCCGGTCAATCAAACTCTGGGCACCGACATTGAAACCTTGGCCCCCACCAACTATCCGCGCATGGATTTGGTGACCGCCTTTCTCACAGGCTTTGAAGGTGTTAACCAGCAGGCCACGGTCACTCCGTCGGAAATGCTGCGCTTAAACACAGGCATACCCGCAACACCCGCCCAAGAGCAATCGGCCTTTGGTGTGGCTGGTGATGATCTGGCGGGCTTTCCCAACGGCCGTCGCCCCGGCGATGATGTGGTGGATATCGCGCTGCGCGTAGTGATGGGACGTTTGTGTTATCCCATCCCCGTGGCAGGCACTGATACCGACCTGGGGCTGTGTGCACCGGAAGATGCCGCAGTGGGTAACGTCCCCTTTACCGATGGCGCGCCGCTCAATGCCAGCATGATGGATATGCACTTTCCCTATCTGGCCAATCCCATTGCCGGATCGGAATAAGGAGGCTGTTATGAAACTCTCTACCCGAAGCGTGACTCTAGCGGCTGTGATGGGAGCCTTGCTGGTCGGTTGCGGCAGCGATAGCGACGACCACAAACCCATGCCCGAACCCGAGCCGCAAAACACCGCGCCCCAAGCGACAAGCGCCAACTTTGTCACTCAAGCCGATGTGGCATTAATGGATAACTTGAGCGGTACGGACGCCGATGGCGATTCGCTGACATTCGCGGTGCAAACCCAACCGGCGACCGGCGAGCTGATGTTAGAAAGTGACGGCAGCTTTACCTACACGCCACCGGCAGCCAGCACCGGAACGGCAAGCTTTAGTTTTGTGGTTTCCGATGGCATGAAGGACTCGGCCCCCGCCGAGGTACACATTGTCATCGAGGCACAAATGCTGTCATTCAGTGCCTACAGTCGCGACGTGTATAACCAGGATGCGACGGCGGAGCCTTTGCCGCTAAATGGTCGGGTGTTGGAGGATGATGTCGAGTCTCCCAACGCCTACGACGATTTGTTGCAAAGCGCCGATTGATAGGGAGCCGCTACCGCCCGAAAGATTGGGCGGTAGCGGTGTTAATCAACGCAGCAAAGGTGTATTCCATGAAAGCTATGACGCGAACAGCCAAACAATGGCTATTAATTGCATTCAGTTTAATCCTCGGTGTTGCTGCATTACCGGGCAACGCTAAACCCTACACGCCCAGCCACTCCGATTCAGTGGTGGTGGATTGGGGGGAGCCTGTAAGCACCGCTGCCAGCCTGCCTGCACAGAGCGCCGCTGATACTTTGCGCTGGGCGGCCCGTCAGGTGGTTCAAGCAAAAAAGCCAGGGCAAAGCTTTCGTTACGCGCTGGCACAGCAGGCGCTGGATGAGCTAACTCTGGCCCAAATCACCGGCGCGGCTGAACGTGTCGAGCTCTGGCGTCTGCGGGCCTCACTGGCGCAGCACAGCCACCATTTTGATGAGGCGCAAGATAATTTACAACAGGTGCTGGCTTTAGCGCCCGACCATATAGAAGCGCGCTTAATGGCGGCGCGTATCGCGCTTCTAAGCGGCGAGGTTGAGCCTGCCGAGCAGCATTGTCAGAAGCTGCTAGGTGTCAGTGATTTACTCACCGCGTCGGCTTGTTTACTCGAAGTACGCTCGGTGAGCGCGAGCGCTGAGCAGGCCTATCCGGCCCTTAAGCGGCTGGTAGAGCGCAGCGGCTGGCCCGATGATGCCCGGCGCCCCTGGTTAGAGCAAATGCTGGCATCAATGGCCGAGCGACAGGGAAAATTTGAAGAGGCGGCCCAGTGGTTATCTCTGCCCGTGGGCGAGCAGAGTGTCAGCTATCTGTCTCAGTGGGCGGAACTGCAACTGCGTTTAGATAAACCCCGCCGAGTTATGCACGCTATTAGTTCTCTCGAAATAGCACCCGACAATCTTGATGATGTGCTGTTACTGCAAATGGCGTTAGCGGAAAACATGCTCGGTGAAGAAAATCAATGGCAGTCGCGTATGGAGCGCCGTGTGGCCCTGCGTGAAGCGCGCAATGACTGGCAGCACGCGGCCCACCTCAGTCGCTATTACTTAGACATAGACCCCGACGCCCAGCGTGCTCTGTTCTGGGCGCGCCGAAATATAAAAGCTGCTCGGGAGCCTTATGATAAAGAGCTTTTACGTCGCGCAGAGCAAGCGGCCTTAACGCGCAACCAAAGCATGGATCGTTCAGGGGGTAATCGCTCATGAAATGGGTACTTTGCTTTTTGCTAGCTCTGCCGCTGCTCGCCAGTGGCCATCAATTAAGCACGGCGTATATGTCGTTGGAACGCACCGACTCCAGTGTTTTAGAGGGGCAATTACAGTGGCGCCTTTACGATCTTGAGCGCAGTCTGCGACTCGATAGTAATCGCGATGGCAAGTTGACTTGGGGCGAAATTAAAGCCCGCGAAGCGGCGATTGGCCAGTTTCTTGGCGAACGTTTAAGTGTTGCTCAAGGTGGCGTCACCTGCACATTAAATAGCGCTTCGTTGCGGAAGCTGGATCGACACTATGCCGAGCCCTACCTGTTATTACCCCTACAGGTGCAGTGTCCAATTAGCGGCGATCTTACGATTCGCTATATGGCATTTTTTAATCAGGACGCCGATCACAAACTGCTGCTTAGTGTAGAAGACGGGGATAGTGCCATTTCGCGAGTGATCAGCGCTCAGCAACAAGAGGTTACCATCGCTTCGTCAGACGGTTTCTGGCAGGGCTTTAGCGATTATGTGTATCAGGGCGTTGTTCATATTCTGATCGGCTGGGATCATATTCTGTTTTTGCTTTGTTTGCTCTTGGTGGCCGTGTTGAGTCGTCGCGATCACCAGTGGCAGGCGCGCGTCGCAAAACGGGAGATTATTCTTTACACCCTGACCATCGTGACCGCTTTTACGCTGGCCCACTCAATTACTTTAACCGCAACCGCCTTGGGCTGGATTGATCTTCCCAGCCGTTGGGTAGAGATCGGCATTGCCGCTACCGTGATCTTTGCAGCAGTGAACAATATTGTGGTGCTGTTTTGGCGAATAGGGTGGATCACCTTTGGGTTTGGTCTGTTACACGGTATGGGCTTTGCCGGTGTGCTGGGCGAGCTGGGGTTGCCGCAGCAGGGCAAACTAACCGCTGTGGTCGGGTTTAACCTGGGGGTCGAGCTGGGTCAGTTAGTGATTATTGCGTTGCTCTTGCCCGTCTTAATGTTGTGTCGCAACGGTCAGTGGTATCGCCGCTGGGCGATGCCAGCAGGATCGGTGCTGATTGCGCTGCTCGGAACCCGCTGGTTGCTCGAACGTTTGTAATTTATACAGGGCGTAGTCCCAAACCCGAGCGCTGGTGCCCCTAGTGGTGGCGCAGCGCTCGAATAAGGCCGCTTTTGCTCAATCGCGAGCGCCCCTCAATTCCAATCTCTTGCGCTCGGCGATACAACTGATCGCGAGTCCAATCTTCATAGGATGAAGCTTTGCCGCCGCGTTTGGCGGCCTTTTGGCGCGGGGTGTTCGCTATCCGCGCCGCTTTTTCTTTGCTGGCTCCTTGCTCTCGCAAAGCCTCGTATTGTTCATCATCTTTGATACTGGGGCCGTAGTTTTTAGCCATAATCACTTACCTCTAGCTGTCCCATTCAAACGTGATTCATGCTGTTTACTCTTATCTAGGCAAAATGCGTTCCTGTAAAGGCCGGTAAGTGCGCTGGTCGCTCGTGCTTATGCACTGCTAGAATAATAGTTCAGTAGCGGGGGTGATTGATGAAAGAAGATGCTTCTACTCAGGGGTTAATGCTGTTTTGGCTTACCCAAACGCAGCGTTTTGCTCTGGGTACACTTAAGATTCGCGAGATTGTACCGTTTACCAAATTAACCCCGATGCCAGAATCGCACCCAGCCATTCTGGGGGCGGCTAATATTCGCGGTACCACAATGCCGGTTATCGACATGGCCGCCGCCGTGGGGAGTGCGCGGTTAAACTCCGAAGAGGCGCAGGCGGGCTATATTGTCATTACTGATTGTCAGCGTAAAACCGTGGGTTTTCTGGTTCGGGCCCTGGACCGTATATCGGAGAAAAGCTGGCGTGATATTGAGGCGCCGCCCAAAAGTTTAGGGCGCAATGCCTGCGTGGCCGGGGTGACTCGAGTCGACGATAAGCTGGTGCAAGTCATCGATGTAGAGCATATTTTTGCGACTTTGTACGGCCCTGAGAATATCCAGGCAAGTGGCGACTTGGACGCTGCCCAAACGGCCTGTTTGCGTGCGCTGAATATTTTGGTGGTGGACGATTCTTCGGTAGCGCGCAAACAACTCTCTGACGCTCTGGATCATTTGGGGATTGGTTATCGGATGACGGCCAACGGACAGACGGCACTGGATATCATGCGTGAGCAAGCTCAATCGGGCAGTCCTATTGACTTGCTGGTGAGTGATATTGAAATGCCGGGGCTGGACGGGTACGAGCTCGCGTTTGCGGTACGGGATAATCCGGAGTTGGCGCAAGCGTATATTATTCTGCACACCTCTATTTCCAGCGAAATTAGCGTCAGCCAAGCCCACCAAGTAGGCGCCAACGAAGCCTTAACTAAGTTCGACGTGGACGAATTGGTGCAAGCGATGCTTCGCGGTGCGCAATAACCAAAACGCCGAGCGACTTAATCCCAGTTGCTCAATCAACGTAGGGCGCCCGGTTTGGGAAATGGGCGCCCGATGACATTAGGCTTCTTTTAGCTGATCGCGCACTGATTTTTCAATTCGCTCGCCAATTGTCTGGTCAATATTTTTCCAGTATTCAAAGGCGCGTTTAAGTACGGGCTCGGAAACCCCGTCGCACAGATGGCCGGTCACGTTATTCACTAAGCGTTCGCGAGCCGGCTCGTCCATTACCTCGTTAATCAAGGCGCGGGGCTGCACATAGTCATCATCATCGCGATGCTGGGTGTAGGCTGCGCGCACCATGTTGCCCTCAGCACCAAAGGTTTCCATATTAGGCGCACGCTCGGGGTCGGCGTGGGCACCGCCTTTGCTGTTGGGCGCATATACAGGGTCGCTGACGTTTTCGGTGCGCATGGCGCCGTCTTTGGTGTAGCTGTGTACCGGGCACTGGGGTTTGTTTACCGGAATTTGTTTGTAGTTAACCCCCAGGCGCGCGCGGTGTGCATCAGCGTAGGCAAACATCCGGCCCAGCAGCATTTTGTCGGGGCTGACACCGATGCCCGGTGGCATATTGTTGGGTTCAAAGGCGGCCTGTTCAATTTCTGTGTGATGGTCGGTGGGATTGCGGTTAAGCGTCAGCTTGCCCACTTTAATCAGTGGGTAATCGTCGTGGGGCCAGACTTTGGTTAAATCGAAAGGGTTAAAGCGGTAAGTCTCGGCATCTTTAAATGGCATAATTTGCATATGCAGTGTCCAGCTGGGGTGGTCACCTTTTTCGATGGCGCTGAACAGATCGCGGGTATGATAGTCGCCGTCCATACCGGCCAGCTTGTCCGCCTGCTCCTGAGTAATACACTCGACGCCCTGGTCGGATTTAAAGTGGTACTTCACCCAAAATTTTTCTCCTGCCGCATTCACCCACATATAGGTGTGTGACGAATAGCCGTTCATGTGACGCCAAGTGTGGGGAATACCGCGATCGCCCATCAACCAAGTTACCTGATGCGCTGACTCAGGCGACAGGGTCCAGAAATCCCACTGCATATCATGGTCGCGCATATTGTTGTCGGCGCGGCGTTTTTGCGAGCGAATAAAGTGTTGAAATTTCATCGGGTCGCGAATAAAAAACACCGGGGTATTATTGCCCACCATGTCGTAGTTGCCTTCGCTGGTGTAAAACTTCACCGCAAAGCCGCGTGGGTCACGCCAGGTGTCGGGGCTGCCGCGCTCGCCTGCCACGGTTGAAAAGCGCATTAACACATCGGTTTTCGTGCCGGGCTGAAACACCGCCGCCTTAGTGTAGGCACTGACATCTTCGGTGACTTCAAAGTGACCAAAGGCCCCGCTGCCCTTAGCGTGGGGCTGACGCTCGGGAATACGTTCGCGGTTAAAGGCGGCCATTTGCTCGACCAATTGATGATCGTGCATCACGATGGGGCCGTCCGGCCCAATGGTCAGCGAATGCTCATCGCTATTGACGGGAATACCGGCGTCGGTGGTGGTGAACTTATCGTTGCTCATTCTCTTCTCCTGGAGTGCTGCAAAAGTTACACTAAGGTGTAAATATTTCGCGGCCTGGTTGCGTAGAAATCCCTAATGGGACGGCTGCTGAGCTAAACGCAAGACCTATTCCAGAGACCGATTAACTTATACTATGTTGTTGATAAGTCTAGTCTATAGTCAGCCCCAGTTGTTTCTTCGCCAGTTTGACGATCTCCGGGTCGATTGGGGGCGGCTCGATATCCACCTTATGGCTTAATGCCTGCACCAGTATTTTTAATACTTCAATACGCGCATGACGTTTGTCGTGGCCCGAAATGATATGCCAGGGGCAGGACTCGGTATCGGTATATTTCAGCATGTCGTTAATGGCCTCTTCGTAGTCGGGCCACCTTTCCCGGTTGCGTACGTCTTCCATGGTGAGCTTCCAGCGTTTGTAGGGATCGTGCAAACGCTGAATAAATCGCTCCAGCTGCTCGTCTTTGTCGATATGAATAAATAACTTAATAACCCGAGCGCCGTCATCGGTTAGCAGGCGTTCAAATTCATTGATTTCCCGATAGGCCCGTTGCCACTCGCTCTTGCGGGCAAAGTCTTCCACGCGCTCCACCAACACTCGGCCATAGTAGCTGCGGTCGAATATTGCCAGGCATCCGGCCTCGGGCAGTTTGGTGTAAAACCGGTAAAGGTAGTGTTTTGCCTGGTTTTCGGGTTTGGGCGCGCCGATGGGATGAACCGTGCAGCCGCGCGGATCGAGCTTTTCCGTCACCCGTCGAATAGCGCCCCCTTTACCCGCGGCGTCCCAGCCCTCAAACACAATAATCGCGCGTCTGCCGCTGTGGTAATACGCCTGCTGTACGTGGAGCAGCTTTTTTTGCCAGTGTTTTAGCTCGGCTTTATAGGTGTCTTTATCAGCTATGCGGGGGCGAATGGCGTCATAGTCGCGAATATCAATCTGGCGCTGACGCAGAACAATCTGTGAGGGTTGGTGCATGCGAACTCCCTGCGCTTGGGTAAAATAGAGCTTCAGTGTATAACTATGCCATCCAACTGTGTGAATGTAGACCGATTTATCAATAGTGTTTAGGTTAGCCCATGTCCAATGTTGTGCCGTTTAAACGCCCCAGCCCCAAACAAAAACACAAAGGCAAAACCCTGTGCCGCAGTGGTTTCCACAAATGGGAGGTGGTAACCAGCCAGCAGTTTGATGTAAAGCAGGGCAGGTTGGTGACGCGCTATAAATGTAAGCGGTGCGGGGAGGAGAAAGTTGAGGCGAGGTGAGTTAACGTCTGATGCTGGAGGTCTGAGGTCTGACGCGTCCGACATCAGACCTCAGACTTCAGACAAAAAAAGGGAGCGCGGAGGCGCTCCCTTTTTATTTGGATAATCGCTGCTCAGCGTTATCCCTTACTCCGCCGCCAAAGCTTCAATCACCTCAGCGGAAACGGCTTCGTTAAAGATGACTAGCTCATCCACCAGTCCCTGGTACGGGGTATCCCAGTAGTTCACGCCGATGCCAAAGGCGGCGTTGTCGCCGGTAAATACATCCGGGAAGCCGGTGCCGCTAAACACCTGTTCGCCGTCCAGATACAGGGTCAGGGTGCCTGCATCGTTTACGGCAGCAAAGTGAGTCCACTCGCCAGAGGGGATTTGCGTGCCGGTGTCGCCGTCGAACCAGTTGGTGCCGGACCACAACATGGTGTTACCAGCATCGCCCGGACCGAAGGGCACCACACTGATCCAACTGGCGTCGCTCATGGCCCCAAAGAAGGTGGTAGTAAACTGATTGAGCGCGGTGGGGTTCAGCCACAGGGCAAAGCTGTAACGACTGCCGCTGATCAGACCGTCGGCCAGACGCACACCGCTGGCGCCATCCAGGCTTAGTGCCATACCGCTTTTACCACTGGCATAGTTTACGGTGCCGCCGGTGTTGTCCAGGCGATCACCGGTCACGCTGCCCGAGGCGAAGCTGCCGGCGACATCGTCCAGGTGCTCGTCGAAGCTATAACGCGCCGATGGCTCGGACGGAGCCAGAGAGCGAACAGTAGCATCGAAGGTTTTGGTTGCCGATTCGCCATCCAGTGTCAGGGTGGCAGTCAGCGTTACCATACCGTCTACCGACTGTGGCTGAGTCACTACGGCGGTGTTATTGTCGATGCTGATCAGGCCCGTATCCGAGCTGCTCCACTCGATCGCGGCGGCGTAAGGGCCGGTAGCGGGCAGGGTGAAGTCGGACTGAACACCGTTTAGATCGCCCAGATCTAGCAGTTCGACGGCCGAATCCAGCAGTTCACTGGCCGGTTGTTGGTCGATATCCAGAGCGGCGATCTCGCCCGCGCTTAGAGAGGCATCGTAGATATTAAGCTCGTCGATCAAGCCCGTATAGGGCGTATCCCAGTAGTTGACCCCCAGCGCAAAAACACCGTCGTTCCAGGTGAAAAAGTCCGTCAGGTTGGCGCCCGAGAACTTCTGCTCGCCATTAAGGTAAACCGATACGGTACCGCGATTCACGCTAAAAGCCATGTGGGTCCACTCGTTGGCGGGAATTACCTCGCCCGCGCTGGCGTCCACCCAAGCTTGGCTTCCGCTCCACAGCATGGTATTGCCGTCCCAGCTTTGCGGTACAAAGCTAATCCACTGGTCTGACGTCAAGGCTCCGCTGTCGTTGGTGTACTCGTCGATTGCACCGAAGAAAGCGGTCGTGAACTGGTTAAGCACCGTGGGGTTTACCCACATGGATACGGTGTATTCGTAGTTATCAATAAGACCATCGGGCAGGCGTACCCCGGTAAAGCCGTCCAGCATCACAGCTTGTCCCGTTTTACCGGCGGCAAAGCTTACCGTGCCGGCGTTGTGGATACGATCGCCCGTCGCCATGCCGTCGGCTTTGTTACCCAGCTCATCCGCCAGATCATCGTCAAAGCTGTAGTGAGCGGTGCGGTTGTAGCTCATGCGCTCGGGCACGGCCACGGTAAAGCTACGTTCGCTTTCCATACCCTTGCGGGTAATGGTGGCGGTCAGGTTTACGCTGGCATCGCCTTCGCCCACGTTGGGACGCATAACCTCGCCCTGATCGTCGATCACGCTTGGGTTGTCGCTGCTCCAGCTAATGGTGGCGCCGCGCGCCCCGGCCGTAGACAGGGTGATTTGGTTGCCTTTAAACATCTCGGGCAGTACCAGGTCGTCGGCAATCGCATCCATAATCTCGCCATCGCCTTTGGCAGGCAATTGGATGCCCCACAGTGACGCGCCCTCATCCGACAGCGCGGTGAAGCTTGGCATCAGCGTTTCCAGGCGCGGGTCCCACTGCCAGGCAGCGTTGCCTTCAAACACAGTGCCGTCTTCCAGGGTAATGGTAATGCGCTCGGGCTGATCGGCGTACAGCATATAGCTGCCGCTTACCTCACCGCTGATGGTGCCGTCTTCGTGCATTGTTACCGCTTGCGACAGGTGTGCCGTGCGGTTGATGTCTTTACCGTGGTTGATAATCTGGTAGTCGCCCACAATGTCCTGATGGTCGACGATATTATCGCCTTCAATGGGCGCATAGCGCTGGGGTGATGCCACCAGCCAGTCGTCGTTATTAATCCACATCTCGTGCACGCGAATAGCGTGGCCTTCGCCGCGATTGGGGAAGCGAGTGTGAGTGATCAAGAAATGCTTGCCGGTCTCGTCATCGTAGTACGCCGAGTTGTGGCCCGGTGCCAGGTAGCCACGCGATTCGGCGTCAGAGCCTGCCAGTGACTGGAAGATAAAGCCGCCCATCATTTTGTTGCCGTAGGGGGCAATGCTGTCCCAGCCGCCACGAGCATTGGCGACATCGTTACCGACGGCGTCCAGGTAGGGGCCATCGGGGGTGCGCGAACGGGCCACGCGAATGTTGTAGCCATCGGCCGCTTCATAGCCGCCGAAAGAGGTGAACATGTAGTAATAGTCCGATTCGGGACTGTAAATGACAAAGCTGCCTTCGATAGAGCTGTGGTCACCACCGATAATGTGTTTGCCATAGCCCTGACCGGGTTCGGGTTTGCCGGTGGTCTCGTCCATTTTTAAAATGAAAATACCGCCGGAGTAGGAGCCGTAACTCAACCACAGTTGGCCGTCTTTGTCGTAGAATGCTGTGGGGTCAATAACATTGGGGTGAACAAAGGCATCGAAGCTTTCCAAATCACCTACGCCGTAGTCGCCTTGCATTTGTTCATCGGTCTGGCCCGAGTAGAGGAAAATACCTTGGTCTTCGTAGGGGCCTTCCACGTTATCGGAAACCGCCACGCCCAGATAGGAGTGAGGCGCGTTGCAAAGGCCTTCTTCACTTGCCGGGTTCGCGCAGTGGTTGTAATAGAAGTAGTAGCGTCCATCGGCCAAGCGGATAATATCTGAAGCCCAAGAGCCCACATGACCACCGGTCCACTCGATGCCCTCGGCAATTTCGGTAGCATAGGTGTTAAACAGAGGGTTAGCGTCGTTTACGCCATTGGCCACCAGCTCCCAATTCACCAAATCGGTACTTTTGGCAAAGCCCAGATGTGAGCCCACCACATAGTAAGTGCCGTCCTCAGCGCGAATCACGGAAGGATCATGCACAGCTACATCGTTATAGTTGACCAGGGTTGGGTCAATGGTGGGGTTTTCGAACGCCTGTAAAGGCTCCGAGCTGGAAGAAGAGCTAACACTGGATGAAGATGAGTTGGCTGTGCTTGAGGATGAGCTGGTAGTAGAACCGCCATCTGAGCCACCGCCGCCGCAACCTGCGAGCGACAATACGCTCACCGCCAGGGCGAGAGACCGAATATTCATTCTGTATACCTCTGTTATGTTTTTATAGAAACGTCTACATCGAAAACACATCAATAGTAATACAATAATAATATATGGGCAATGAGTCCGAGATTCAGGCTCTAAGCGTGATAGCGGAAAAATAATCCTAAAGTAGGTTTTGGCACAATTTTATGCTTGTTTAGGCGGGTTAGAGTGGGGTTTTGGGTTGAGGGAATTGGTCGAGGGGCGAGTCACAATAGGTTTTCCGATAAAAAAGACCACAGTATGTCATACATATTGTGGTCTTTTTGACTCTAACTGGAGGTTTACTTCTCTTTTGTTAGCCGTGTTGCCGCCAGCCACAGCAGCGGCGCTTGGCCGTGCAAGTCTCCGGTAATGCGGGGGCGGTCTAAGTAGTAATCGGGGTCCTGGCTTTGCCCGGTCCCCACGCACACATCGGTGAGCTGGCCGTCGGCAGTGACTCTTTTTTCCAGCGCCTGCCAGGCTTTATCCACCGCTGGCTGGTACAGGCTTTTCTCTAGCAGGCCGCGTTCAACGCCCACCGCCATGGCGAAGGCAAACATGGCAGTGCCCGAGGATTCTTTCCAGGCGTCGGGGTAATCAATCAACTGGCGCCACATGCCGTCATCCGCCTGATACTGCAAAAGGGCCGCCATCATCTTTTGGTAGCCCTGATTAATAGAGTCATAAAGGGGGTGTTCGGGCGGGAGTTCAGATATCAGCTCAGCCAGGCCTGCGGCCACCCAGCCATTGCCCCGGCCCCAAAAGAAGGGGGCCTCGGGGCCGTGATGAAAGAGGCCGTTGGGCTGCTGCAGTTTCTCCAGGTAGGCATTAATTTGCACTGCGGCGCGCTGCAGATAAATGGGTTTTTGGGTGGCGCGGAAAGCCTGAACCTGCAGCGCACCGATCATCCAGACATCGTCAATCCAGTAGCGGGTCTGGCGGGTCAGGCCATCGTCCTGAGGATTCTCCCATTGCTCGTCTGCCAGCACCAAGCCGGTGTTGAGTGCCTCGGTATCGCCATTGGTAAAGTAACGCTCAATGGGCAAGATGCCGTAGGCATTGGCGTCCACATGATCGTCTTCCAGTAAGTTGTCGGTACCCGGAACTTCTTGATAGCGCGCTAGCAGCTTCTCGCTCAGAACCAGATTGTCACTAATGCGGGCGTACTTTAACGCGCCATAGGCTGCCGCGGCTTCGGCATAGTGAAAGCCGGTAAAATGGTCGCTAACGTACATCATATAGTCTGGCCGATTCAGCAAGTCCTTGATCGCGTGGTTGGCGACCGAGCTCGAATCCGCTTGGCTCCATACAGAAACCGTAGTGGCGAAGGTAAGTAATAGGGTGTTCAGGATTTTCATAGGCTACTCGTCCCATTTATTATGGTCGTTGGGACAGTAACAGTGTGGGGCTGAACGGGGAAGAGGCTGGATAATTATTTAAGGTGCTGGAAAACGGGTAGAGCAAGCCCCTAGCGTAGTGCTTGGGGCTGCTTATTACATAAAGCGTGGGTTGCTGGCACTAAAATACGTGCCAGCAGTCGGTTTAAGGGGTTGCCAAGTCGGTGATGATATCTGCGCCAACCGCTTCGTTGTATATCACAAGTTCGTCGACTAAGCCTTGATAGGGCATATCCCAGTAGTTCACGCCTATCCCAAAGCTGTTGCCGGGCTCGGCAAGAGCGTCGGGGAAACCGGTATTGTTAAACACCTGAGTACCATTGAGATAAATTGTAATTTCGCCGTTATCCACCACTGCGGCAAAGTGGGTCCATTGGTTGGTGGCAATCTGAGAGCCTGTATCACCATCGTACCAGGCGGTGCCTGACCATAGCATAGTGTGACCAGCGCCGGGGCCAAAGGGAACCAAGCTTATCCAGCTGTCCCCCGAGCTTGCTCCGAAAAAGGTAGGTGTAAACTGGCTCAGAGTGGTTGGGTTTAGCCAGATCCCGAACGAGTAGCGATGACCGGTAATCAGGTCGTTGGGGAGTGCAATGCCGCTGGCACCATCCAAGCTTACAGCCGAACCGCTTTGGCCGCTTACATAGGCTACAGTGCCTCCGGTGTTGTCTAGACGATCACCGGTAACGCTACCGGAGGTAAAGTTACCTCTCTCGTCATCTAGGTGCTCGTCAAAGCTGTAGTGTGCCACCGGAGTAGGTGGGGCCAGAGAGTCAAGAGTGACCACAAAGGCTTTCTCGGTAGTATCTCCGTTCAGGCTAATGGTGGCGGTAAGGGTAACGTCTGTGTCGTATAGCTCGGGTCGGGTGACCACGGCGGTGTTACCGTTTACCTGTATTAAGCTCGAGTCCGACGAAACCCAGCTTACGCTGGATGCGTAGGGGCCGGACGTTGGCAGGGCAAAATCGTTCTGCACTGCCGAGATATCACCCAGGCTCAGAATTTCCGCCGCCGAGGTCAGCAACTCTGTGGTGTTGGTGGCTTCAATATCCAGCGTTTGAATTTCAGCGGCGCTCAAAGCTGTGTCGTAGACATTCAGTTCGTCAACCAAGCCCTGATAGGGGGTATCCCAAAAGTTAACCCCAACGGAGAACTGGCCGGTTTGCGTGCTGAAAAAGTCCGTTAAATTGGCGCCGGTATACTTGGCCTCGCCATCGATATAAACCGTGACTGTGCCGCGATCCACGGTGAACGCTAGGTGGGTCCAAGTGGCGGCGGGAATCAACTCGCCAGTGGATGCATCCACCCACGCCTGGGAGCCACTCCACAACATGGTGTTGCCGTCCCAGCCTTGCGGTTGCAGGCTGATCCATTGGCTGGAAGCGCCGGCCCCATCGGGTAGACCACCAAAAAACACGGGTGAGAAACCAGTAATGGTCGTGGGGTTAACCCACATAGAAACGGTGTATTCGTGGTTGTCGATCAGCCCATCCGGCAGCTGCACGCCATTGGTGCCGTCGAGCAAAAGTGCCTGACCTTCCCGGCCAATGTCATAATCGACGCTGCCCGAGGTGTTGGCCCGATCGGCGGTAGGTGACCCGGTGGCGAAATGACCGGTGCTGTCGCTCAGGTCGTTTTCGAACTTGAACTCGGCTACACGGTTAAAGGTAACTCGTTCCTCCACGGTGACGTTAAATACTTTTTGGGTTTGCACCCCGTCACGTTCAATGGTGGCTGTCAGAGTTACCGTGCTATCGCCTTCGCCTACATTGGGACGAGAGACTTCACCCGAGGTGTTAATCACGACAGGATTGTCCGACTCCCAGGAAATGCTTGCCCCGCGCGCGCCCTCGGTAGGAAGGTTGAGCCAGCTTCCTTTGAATGTGGTTGGCAGGGTTAGATCATCCACAATTGCGGTAATAATCTCGTCATTAAGTTTACTTTGTAGTTGAACGCCCCACAGAGAAACACCTTGATCTGACATGGCGCTGAAGGTTGGCACCAGTTTGTTAATACGTGGATCCCATTGCCAGGCGGTTACCCCCTCGAAAATTGACCCGTCATCCAGAGCGATAGTGATGCGTTCTGGTTGCTCGGGGTAAAGAACATAAAGGCCGGTCACATCTCCACTGATGCTGCCGTCTTCGCTCAAAAAGGCGTCTACGGACTGGTGCGCTGTGCGGTTAATATCCTTTTGGTGGTTGATCAGCTGGTAATCACCCACTATGTCTTGGTAGTCGACAATGTTTTCACCTTCAATCGGTGCGTAGCGTTGGGGCGAGGCTACCAGCCAGCCATCATTATTGACCCATAACTCGTGCACGCGGATGGCATGACCTTCACCGCGATTGGGAAAGCGAGTGTGGGTAATCAGGTAATGTTGGCCTGTAGCTTCATCATAGTAGGCAGAGTTATGCCCGGGGGCTAAGTAACCGCGGGCCTCGGCGTCAGAACCGGGATAGGAGGCAAAGTTAAAGCCGCCCATCAATTTTGTGCCGTAAGGGGAGATGCTGTCCCATCCACCGCGGGCATTGGCGACATCGTTACCGGCGGCGTCCAGGTAGGGGCCATCGGGGGTGCGTGAACGGGCCACACGGATGTTATAGCCATCGGCCGCCTCGTAGCCGCCGAACGAGGTGAACATATAATAATAATCGGACTCCGGGCTGTAGATCACAAAGCTGCCCTCGATGGAGCTGTGAGCCCCGCCGATGATATGCTTGCCGTAGCCTTGGTCGGGTTCGGGCATGCCCGTATTTTCATCCATTTTGAGGATGAAAATACCTCCGGAGTAAGACCCGTAAGACATCCATAGCTGGCCATCTTTGTCGAAAAAGGCAGTGGGGTCGATCACATTGGGGTGAACCCTGGCATCAAAACTGTCTAGCCCACCGATATTGTATTCGCCTTGCATCTGCTCATCGGTTTGGCCGGAGTACAGGAATATGCCTTGATCTTCGTAGGGGCCTTCCACGTTATCGGAAACCGCTAGCCCCAAATATGAGTGAGGAGCGTTGCAAAGCCCTTCTTCACTTGCCGGGTTGGCGCAGTGGTTGTAGTAAAAGTAATAACGTCCGTCGGCGAGGCGAATAATGTCCGAGGCCCACGACCCGACATGACCCCCGGTCCACTCAATGCCTTCGGCAATCTCAGTTTCGTAGGTGTTGAACAGAGGGTTGGCGTCGTCGACACCACTGGCAACTAGCTGCCAGTTGACTAAGTCGGTACTTTTAGCGAAACCTAAATGCGAGCCCACTACATAAAAAGTTCCATCTTCGGCGCGAATCACTGACGGGTCGTGCACAGCGATATCATTGTAATTAACAAGCGTTGGATCAATGCTGGGATCTGGGTAAGTGGTTAGGGTCGCCTCAGAGCTGCTGAACGAGGCGGAGGACTCGGCATTTGATGAGGCAATACTGGATTCGCTCGAGGCTTGAGAGCTGGATGACAGTGAGCTAGAGGATTCGGCACTTGAAGCCTCGGAGCTCGAAGATGCTGAGCTAAGGGTATCAGAGCTGACCGACGAGCTAACCGAGCTTGCGGCTTCAGAGCTTGATGAGGCTATGCTGGATTGCGAAGAGCTTGACACTGAGGATGCCGGTGTCGAGCTGACCGAGCTCGATGAATCAATACTTGACGCTACAGAGCTTGAAACTACGCTGCTGGAGGCTTGCGAGCTGGTCGGTTGACTGCTGGCTGAGCTGAGCGATGAGGATGAATTGTTATCGCTTTCGGTGGATTCACCACCACAACCGGCGATAGATATTACACTCACCGCTAAGGCGAGGGCGCGTATAGACATAGTTTATCCCTTATTATTGTGTGGGGTTAGCGTTATTGTTAATAAATAATACAATAATAAAATACTACTGATAAGTAAAGTTAACGTCGCTGGTTGTGAGAAAGCAGAACAGGGGTGAGTTGTTATTTTCGTTGCTGAATCATCGGCGCGAATGCCGAAGCGGCGAAGGCAAGCGAGCCCTGGCGTAGCTGAGGTCTATGTTGTGTGACTTAATTAGAGGCGCACATAGCCGTGCTTGCTAACCGTGGAGCGAGCTATAAGTTTCCTGGATAGAACTGTGTGAGAGCTTGTTTGGGTGGGGCTTGAGTGTGCCGCCGAGGGGGCGTTCCGGCGCGCGGCGCGCGCCGGGCAAACGAACACTTAGTGCTCGTGACCGCCAGCGCCGTGGGCGTGGCCGTGCTGCTGTTCTTCTTCGGTAGCTTCACGAACTTCGGTGATTTCCACGTCGAAGTTCAGGTCGACACCGGCCAGCGGATGGTTGGCGTCTACAGTAACAGTGTCGCCCTCGACGGCAGCAACGCTAACCACCTGAGTGCCGTTTTCGGTCTGGGCGTGGAACTCCATGCCCGGCTCGATTTTGTCGACGCCGGTGAACATATTGGCGGGCAGTTCCTGCATCATGGCTTCATTGCGCTCACCATAAGCTTCGGCAGCGGGTACGGCAACTTGCAGTTTGTCGCCAGCTTGCTTACCCGCCAGCTCTTTTTCCAGGCCCGGAATAATGTTGCTGGCACCGTGCAGGTAGGCCAGGGGCTCGCGACCCTCAGAGGAGTCCAGCACCTTGCCTTCCTTGTCGGTCAGGGTGTAGTGAAAACTGGCAATGCAGTTGTCGGAAATAATCATAGTGAATGCCTTTGGTTGGTGAGTGTATAAATAAACGAGTGAGCGTCACTCAAAGCTCGAGATCTCTTCACCGTCGATCTCGGATTCGTGAATATAAATGGTGTACTCGTCACCATCTTCGACTTGCTGCATGCGCACCAGCAAATACTGGTACTCTGGCGCCATCCAGGCGTAGGTAATGCGGTCGTCGTCCTTGCGGGTGCGCTCGACCTTTACCGTGTCCACCTTGCCCAGTGGGGTGTCCAGCGTTTCGCGGCCCACGATGGCAAAGCGGTATTGCTTAATGCTGCCGCCATCGGCGATGTCATACACCAAGTCTTCGTGCCTGCCCGCAATTAAGTCGCGTTGCAGTTGCATTTGAAAGCTGGTTTTGTCCATAACCCCGGGGTGAACTTTCATCTTCCAGGGTTTGTTTTCTACATTGTTGGTGACCCGGCCTTTGTCCCAGTCAAAATCCAACTTCGCGTCGCGATCCCGGCCCAGTCCCCGACGCTTGTAAATGTAGGTCGTGGGGCGAAGTTGCTCGGGTGTGGGGTAATCGAAGTAGCTAATCTCTTCGATACTCGCGAGCATGGAATCGGCGAAAAAACGCAGCTTTTTGCCCTCGGCCGTATCGCTGAGCTCGTGGGTCGCCGTAATCGTAAAACCATAGTATGAGGCTTTGTAGACGTTTTTAAAGGTCTGGGGATAAGAAGGTTCGGTTTTGGGGGGCTCGGCGGCGGCCACGAAGCCGCTAAAAAACAGCATTGTCAGGGCCGCACAGGGGGCTAGTAATCGATTCATAAAATCCTTATTGGGCGGTTGATGACCTTACTTGGTAACCGCAGGCGGGCAAAGGTTCACTGTCAAGCAACGCCTTATTGTCTGTCATGGTCAGGCGCCCCTCGGCAAACCATTGCACCGCCAGTGGGTAGATAACATGCTCTTGTTGCTGCACTCGCGCGGCCAGGCTGGCGGCGTCGTCACCGGGTATCACAGGCACCACTGCCTGGATGGCCGCGGGGCCGCCGTCCAGCTCGTCCGTGACAAAGTGCACCGTAACCCCGTGTTCGCTGTCGCCCGCATCCAGCGCGCGCTGGTGGGTGTGCAGCCCCTGGTACTTGGGTAGCAACGAGGGGTGAATATTCAGCATACGACCCTGATAACGCTGAGTAAACTCGGGGGTCAGAATTCGCATAAAGCCCGCCAGTACCACCAGGTCGGGGCGGTATTGGTCAATCTGCTGGGCCAGCTCGGTATCAAAGTCTTCGCGGCTGGCAAA
Source organism: Gilvimarinus xylanilyticus (assembly GCF_024195295.1). GTDB lineage: Bacteria > Pseudomonadota > Gammaproteobacteria > Pseudomonadales > Cellvibrionaceae > Gilvimarinus > Gilvimarinus xylanilyticus. The sequence goes on from NZ_JAMFTH010000001.1 coordinate 523,113, forward strand.
GCTTTTGTGATCAAGCGTTAACGCCTCAATGCCCGCCTCGGCGGCGCGCTCTAAGCCGCGCACGCCGGGGCGGTTACTGATCACGCAGGCGATCTCCACGGGCAGGCTGCCCGCTTTTTGGCCGTCTATTAAAGCTTGCAGGTTGCTGCCGCTGCCCGAAATCAGCACGACAACACGGGTGGTCTCGCTCATGCAGACAGACCTGTCAGTTCCACTTGTTCTTCGCCTTCGGCGGCATCGCTAATATGCCCCACTTTAAAGGCGGTTTCGCCGGCGTTATTCAGCAGCTTAATCGCTTCGTCGGCGCGTTCGGCGGGCACGGCGATGATCATGCCCACGCCGCAGTTAAAGGTGCGGTACATTTCGCGCGGCTCAACATTGCCCGCCTGCTGCAACCAATTGAATACTTCGGGCATCTGCCAGCTGTTAATGTCGATAACCGCTTTGGCGCTAGCGGGCAGCACGCGCGGAATGTTTTCCCACAGTCCGCCCCCGGTAATGTGCGACAGCGCGTGAACCGGCAGGGTTTTAATCAGCTCAAGCAAGGGCTTAACGTAGATTTTGGTGGGGGCCATTAAAGCATCCGCTAGGCTCTGACCGCCGCAGTCCTGCTGTAAGTCGGCGCCCGAGACTTCAATAATTTTACGGATTAGCGAGTAGCCGTTGGAGTGGGGGCCGGTAGAGGCAAGACCAATCAGCGCGTCGCCCGCCGCTACTTTGCTGCCGTCAATCAGTTCGCTCTTTTCCGCCACACCCACGCAAAAGCCCGCCAGGTCGTAGTCTTCGCCCTCGTACATGCCAGGCATCTCAGCGGTCTCACCGCCCACCAGGGCGCAGCCGGACTGGGCGCAGCCCTCGCCAATGCCGGTTACCACGGCCGAGGCGACATCCACATTAAGTTTGCCGGTGGCGTAGTAATCCAGGAAAAACAGGGGCTCAGCGCCGGCAACCACCAGGTCGTTAACGCACATGCCCACCAGATCGATACCAATGGTGTCGTGCTTGCCCAAATCCATCGCCAGGCGCAATTTGGTGCCCACGCCGTCGGTGCCCGACACCAGTACCGGTTCGCGGTAGCCGGTGGGCAGCTCGCACAGTGCGCCAAAGCCACCCAGGCCCGCCATCACTTCGGGGCGGCGGGTGCGTTTGGCAACACCCTTAATGCGTTCTACCAGGGCGTTGCCCGCATCGATGTCGACACCGGCGTCTTTATAGCTTAACGAGGTGGGGGTGTTTTCGCTCATAGCGCTTGCTGATTCCGTATTGTGTCCGGGAACCGGACAGGTTGATCGTTAAAGGCGCGTATTCTACCGGAAAATTTCACGAAATGCCTTGGCCGGGGGCGAATAAACCCTTTGCCGCGCACAGCTCGACCGGCGGGGTAAGCAAAGCGTAAATTTGCCTGCTACAATGCGCCCTTTGAATCAGTGAAAGCTGCTGTGTTTCAGCCATTCGGAGACAGAACCCTGATTAAGCCGTTGCGATTTTTCTTCGTACTTTTGCTGCTGTTCGGCGGCGCCGTTCAGGCCGAGCAGAAAGTGGACCTATACAGCGCCAACGAGCTGGTGAAAAGCCAGTCGCTGGCTCAGCGCGAAGCCGCCGCCAAGCACGCCCTGGAGCGTGTGTTGGTCAGAGTCTCGGGCAGTCAGCAGGCCGCCACCAAACCCCAGGTGCGCGACGCTCTGGTGCGCGCGCAAGACTATGTGTACGAATACAGCTACAGCGGCACCGACGAAACCTTGGAAGGCATTGAGGGCGAGCCGGTGCCAGCCTCGCGTTTACACCTCAAATTCTCGGCGGCGCTGGTTGAGCAACTGCTGCGCGAAGCCGGGTTGACGTTTTGGCCCGCCAACCGTCCCGAAGTCTTGGTATGGATTGTCGAAAACAGCGGGGCCGAGTCGCAGATCGTGAGCGACTCCGAGCGCTGGCAAACACTGCGCGAGCAAGCGGCGCTTCGCGGTGTGCCTATCAGCGCCCCCTTGTTTGATTTGGAAGACCACCTGGCCATGCCCGCGCAAACACTTTGGCAGCTGGATGCTCCCACCATCCGCGAAGCCTCCGAGCGCTACCGCGCCGATGCTATATTGGTGGTGCGCTACAGTCAGTTATCCGACGGCCGTTTTCGCGGCGACTGGCAGCTAATGCACAGCGAAGGCGAGGCGAGCTTTGAGGGCCAGGGTGAGACCCTGGCGCCGCTGTTGCAAGCGGCCGTAAACGATACCGCCGACCGTTTTGCCTCACTGTATGCCATTAATCCCAGCGAAACCGGCTCGGCGAGCATTGCGATGCGCGTCGACAATGTCACAAGCTTTGCCACCTACAAGCAGATTGAACGCTACCTGTCCTCTCTGGCACTGGTTCGGCGGGTGCAAATGCACAGTCTGTCCGAGCAGGGGCTTATACTTCAGCTATTCACCGAGGGCGACATTACCCGGCTTGAGAACACTCTGCAGTTGGCGCAAGTGCTAACCCCTGCATCCGATAGCGTCAGCCTGTCCGCCAACCGTTATCAGCGCCGCGGCTCGCTCGAGCGCCCCCTTCGCTACCGGGCATTGGGTCAGGAGGCTTCTCCGTGAGTAGTGCGCCCGAGCAGTTATCCCTGGGGGTAAGCCTTAAGGACGACGCCACCTTTGATAATTTTTACGCCCCCGAGGGATCGGCCAACGGCCAGATTATTCAGGCGTTAAATCGCCAGGTAGAGGGTACTGGCGAGCAGTTTATTTACCTGTGGGGCAGCGCTGGGGCAGGGTTGACCCACCTGTTACAAGCCAGCAGCCACTACGCCGAATCGCGCGGTTTGGCGGTGCAGTACTTACCCCTGCAAGACGTGATGGGCTTTGCCCCCGATGCCTTACTGGACGGTATGGAGCAGCTGGACATGGTGTGCCTGGATGGGCTGGACGCTGTGGCCGGCAAACCAGAATGGGAGCGCGCTCTGTTTAGTCTTTACAACGCCCTGCGTGACACCGGCCGTTTGCTGCTAGTGGCGGCCACGGGCAACGCCCGCTCGCTGGGCATTGAACTGCCCGACCTGCGCTCGCGCTTGATGTGGGGCGCCATGTACCAGGTGCAGGGCCTGTCAGATGAGGACAAAATTCGCGCCCTCAGCGCCCGCGCCCGCGAACGCGGCATGGAGCTCGGCGAAGACGTCGCCACCTTTATCGTCCAGCGCGTCCCCCGCGATATGAACCAACTGTTCTGCTACCTGCACCGCCTAGACCACGCCTCACTCGCCGAGCAGCGCAAACTGACTATTCCGTTTGTGAAAAAAGTGTTGGGGTTGTAGGGTGGTCGGACGTCTGAGGTCTGAAGCGAAAATACGCTCGGAATCGCCATTGTTTGTTGTTCGGCAATGGCGGCGCCGGATGCTCGTTTCCAATTCGCATCTGACCTCAGACATCCGTCATCAGACCTCCTCCCCATTAACCATTCTTTGCTCTCCCTGATACAGCTCTTCACTCAATCGCGCTACACTCGATGGCTGCACCATTAAGTCAATATAACTATATAAAGATAGGAAGAGCCCATGAAACCTTTCAGCTTAAAAGCCGCTGTGGCTTTTTGCAGTGCCTGTGTATTAACCGCCTGTGGTAGCAGCGGTGGTGGCAGTACATCCAACCCGCCCAGTAATCAGTCCAGCGAGCAGTCCAGTAGCCAGAGTAGCGAGGCCCAAAGTTCCAGCGCGGTAAGCAGCGCCAGCAGCTCGGTGGTAACCAGCGCCGGGCGCATTAAGCTAAACCAGCTGGGCTATGCGCCCCAGGCCAGCAAAGTGGCCGTGGTGCCCGAGGTGGTCGCCAGCGAGTTCAGCGTGATAGATACCGCCGATAACAGCGTGGTTTACACCGGCGACTTAAGCGCCGCCGCGCGCTGGGCACCGGCCAATCAAACCGTGGCCCTGGCCGATTTTAGCGAGTTGCAAACCCCTGGCACCTACCGTTTGCAGGTCGAGGGCGCGGATTTATCCGACCCCTTTAAAGTGGGCGGCTCGCCCTACGCCGAGCTTAACGCCGCCGCGATTAAAGCCTACTACTACAACCGCGCCAGTACCGAGCTTTTGCCCGAGCACGCCGGCACCTGGGCCCGCGCCGCTGGCCACCCCGACACCAATGTGCTGGTGCACGAATCCGCCGCTAGCACCGAGCGCCCGGCGGGCACCGCCATTAGCGCCCCCAAAGGTTGGTACGACGCCGGCGATTTTGGCAAATACATTGTGAATTCAGGTATTTCTACCTACACCTTGCTGGCGGCCCTGGAGCATAACGGCGATTACTACGCCGATCAGGATCTGAACATCCCCGAAAGCGGCAATGCCATTCCCGACCTGTTAGACGAGGCCATGTGGAATCTGGAGTGGATGCTGGATATGCAAGACCCCAACGACGGCGGCGTGTATCACAAGCTGACCACCAAAGGTTTTGCCGGCGCGGTAATGCCCGCCGAGGGCACCGCCCAGCGCTATGTGGTGCAAAAGGGCACATCCGCCGCGCTTAACTTTGCGGCGGTTATGGCAACCGCTAGCCGGGTTGTGGCCGATTATGAAGAAGTCTACTCGGGCCTGTCCGATGAAATGCTGGCGGCCGCCGAGTCCGCCTGGCAGTGGGCCCAGGCTAACCCCAATGTCGCCTACGACCAGCCCAGCGACATCAGCACCGGCGCCTATGGCGATGGCAGCTTTGGCGATGAATTCGCCTGGGCCGCGGCCGAGCTGTACATCACCACCGGCAATGACGACTACTATGAGGCATTGGATTTGCCCTCACAGGGAATCGGCAACCCCGGCTGGTCGTACACCGCTGCCCTGGCGTGGATGTCGCTGGCCCACCACCGCAATCATTTAACCGACGCGGCGGATGTATCGCTGATTGAATCGGGTATTAAAAACTTTGCCGACCAGCTGGCCGGTGAAAGCGAGGCCTCGGCTTACGGTGTCGCTCTTTCCGAAGGCGATATGTACTGGGGCAGCAACGGCGGCGCTCTTAACAAAGCCATGATGCTACTACAAGGCTACCGCTTAAACGGCGATGCTCGCTATGTTCAAGCCGCACAAGCCTTGCTGGACTACGCCTTGGGTCGCAACCCCACCGATTACAGCTATGTAACCGGCTTTGGTGAACGTCCGCCCATGCACATTCACCACCGTCAGTCCGAAGCCGACGGCATTGTTGATCCGGTACCCGGCTTTTTAGCCGGCGGCCCCAACACCGATGCCCCCAACGACTGCGGCGCCGATCAGTATCCCGCCGGCAACGAAGCCAAAGCCCGCGCCTATTTGGACCACTGGTGCAGCTATTCCACCAACGAAGTTACCATTAATTGGAACGCGCCTTTGGTGTATGTGAGTGGGGCTCTGGATGAGTATTATGGGGAGTGAGGAAAGTCTGACGTCGGAGGTCTGATGTTAGACGCTTAATGAAAGTCGCAGAACGCAAATAAAAGCGCGGAACGCTGAATGCGGAATGCAAAAAAAACGCAGAATGCGGAATGTAATAGCGTCAGACGTCGGATGTCTGATGCTGTGGAAAAATGCGGTACGTGGAATGCTTAACGCGGAACGCAAAAGAAGGGGCAGGCCTAGTGGTTTGCCCCTTTTTATTGTGAGATTTATGTGGAGAAGTTTAGACCTAGTCTGACAAAAACTTGACAGCGACTGTGCCAAAACCGCGATAATTTTGTTCAGCGTTCAGCGTTCAGCGTTCAGCGTTCAGCGTTCAGCGTTCAGCGTTCAGCGTTCAGCGTTCAGCGTTCAGCGTCGGACATCCGACCTCAGACGTCCGACATTCTTTAAACCTCCCCACAAGCCTGATTCGCCGGCACGGCCACGTCCATCATTTTGGGGTTGGGTAAATCCAGCGAGTTCATTAAGTTCACATACTCTTCCACGTCTTTCACTTGCAGGCGCGGGTTGTGGGCGCTTTCTTCGCCAATGGTGCTGACCATCCAGCCTTTGTAATCGTGGCCGGGGTAAACCCAGGTATGGGCGGGCAGCTTGAGTAAATTGCTGAACAAACTCTGGTACTGATCCCGCGCATTGCCGTTTTGAAAATCCGTGCGTCCGGTGCCGCGAATCAATAAAGTATCGCCGGTAAACACCGAGGTGTCGCCGTCGTGCTCCAGCATAAACGTATAAGAGTCGTCGGTATGGCCCGGGGTGAACAGTGTGGTAAGTGTCAGTCCGCCCACGTTTAAGGTATCGCCATCGCGGTAGGTGCCGTTGGCGCAGTCGGCTTTGGACTGCTCGCCCACGCGAGTTTCGCAGCCGGTCAGCTCGCGCAGTTTTCCCAGCGCGGTAATATGGTCGGCGTGAGTGTGGGTGTCAATGGCCAGTACCAATGTTAAGTCCAGCTCTTTTAACAAGGTGATGTAGCTGTCGGTATTGTCTATCACCGGATCAATCAACACCGCCTGGCCTTGGTCGGCGAGCAAGTAAGTGTAGGTGCTGGATGTTTGGTCGAACAATTGTCTAAAAATCATCGTTAAATCCTCACGAAAACAAACTTACAATGGAAACGGCCACCAGCGATACGGCAAACACTTTTTGTTTAACTACATGGTTAATCTTGCCGCTGACCCATTGGCCCAGCATCATCCCCGCGATACCACCGGCGGCAATTTGCCCGAGCATACTCACGTCTAACGCGCCGCCCATTTGCCAGTAGCTGATAAACCCGGCGCTGCTGATGACCGCAATAATCACCAGCGAGGTCGCCACTGCCTGGGCCATACCAATGCGGCTTAAAAACAGCAGCAGGGGGACAATCAAAAAGCCGCCGCCCACGCCGAATAACCCCGACAGTAAACCCACTAACAATCCGCCCAGCGCCAGCCCGGCCATGCAGTGCGGGCGCAGTTGAAACTGGCCACTGGGGCTTAAGCGGCAAAGCGGGCCTTGCAACGAATAGTCGCCCGGGTTGGCGCGGGTCACTTTGGTCTGGTCAGGCGAGTGCAGGGCACTGAGATACATACGCGCGGCGATCACTAACGCCAGCACATTAAACCCAATCAACAGCGCGGTTTCGGGTAAGCGCTGCGCCAGCCATTGCCCCAGCGGGGCGCTGATGACCCCGCCTGCGCCCAGCACTAAGGCGGGCACCCACAAAATGCGCCGGTTTCCCCGGTGGCGCAGGCTGCCGTATAAAGCGCTGGCAGCCACGGCCGCCAGGGCAATGCCCGCGGCCTGTTGCATGGGCAGTTGCAGCAGAATAATCAGCAGGGGCACGGCAAAGACCGAACCGCCCGCACCGGTCAGGCCCAGTACCAGACCGATGACAACGCCAATTGCCGGGGTGATGAAAAGCTCCACATTATCCCCGCTGGTTCCAGCTCATGCGCGCCAGCAACATGCCCATGGCACAAGTGTCGGTCACACCGGCAAACACCAGGCCCGCACCTACAAAGCCGGACAGGGCGTAAAACATGGGGTTAAGCAGCGCGCCTAAAATAACCCCCACCAGCACCAGGCTACCGGCGGTGATACGTACCTGACGCTCCAGCGAAATCACATTGCTGTCGCCTTTTTGCAGTGGGGCATTGTCGTGTTGGCTCAGGGCGTTTACCCCGCCGGTGACAATAATCAGCGGCTCGTCCACTTTCCCCGCCAGATTATTTGCCGCCATTTCGGCGCGTTTGCCGCTCTGGCACATCAAATAAATAGGCTTGCCTTGCTGGCCGCGGGCCGCCATTTCGGCTTTGACTCGCTCGGCGGTAATCTCCTGCACCGGAATAAAAATACTGCCGGGTACATGGGCGTTAGCGGTTTCGGCCGGGGTGCGTACATCCAGCACGCAGCAGTCCGGGTGTTGGTTTAAAAACTCTTGCGTGGTTGCGGTTTTATGGCTCATGGCTTTGCTCCCGTTTGATACGTTAAGGGCAATAAATACTCTGTAATACTTCAATAATCCGCACCGCGGCATCGCCGTTTAAGCAGTAGTAAATTTTCTGCGAATCGCGCCGGGTGCTGACCAACTCGGCCTCGCGCAGGGCTGCCAAGTGTTGCGATAGGGCCGACTGAGACAGTGGCACTTGGGTATTCAAATCGCTTACGCTCATCTCACCGTTAATCAGCGCGCACAGAATCATCAGGCGCTTTTCATTGGCGAGCATTTTCAAAAGGCCCGCCGCCTGAGTGGCGTTGGCCTGTAATTGTTCCGGTGTCATGGATTGGTTCATGTTTGTCCCTCCGTCTAGTTAATAATATTAGATATATCTAAAATAGCAACACCTAAATTAGTTAAGTCTAATGTAGAGATGTAAGTTTTTATCCCATCTCACGAGTCGGCAGCCAGTTAAGGTACAATGCGCGCAGTTTTCAGTGGTTGGACGGGTATGCGGGTATTAATTGTTAAATTGAGCTCAATGGGGGACTTGGTGCAGACCTTGCCCGCCGTGACCGATGCCGCCCGCGCCATTCCCGGTATTCGTTTTGATTGGGCCGTGGACGAAGCTTTTGCCGAAGTGCCCACCTGGCATCCATCGGTTGAGCGCACCATTGTCTCGGCTCACCGGCGCTGGAAGCGCAGCCTTAAAACCGCCTGGCGCTCCGGTGAGTTAACAGCCTATTGGCACACCTTGCGCGAGCAAAAGTACGACTTGGTGCTGGATGCGCAAACCAGTTTTAAAAGCGCTACCGTAGCCCGTATGGCTCGCGGTTTACGCGCGGGGCCCGATGCCGATTCGGTCCGCGAGAAGGGCGCGCACCTGTTTTACCAGCGCCGCTTTAAAGTCGCCCAGCATATTCTGGCAGTAGACCGCTGGCGGGATTTGTTTGCCGTCGGGCTGGAATACGAGCGCCCGCAAACGGCCCCCGAGTTTGGCCTGGCCGAGCGCGAGTGGCCTGTACAAACGATCACCGATAACCCCTATATAGTGGCGGTAACCAACGCTAGCTGGCCCACCAAATGTTTGCCAGAACAAAGCTGGCAGGCGCTGATCGATTTGGCCGCGGAAAAGGGGTTGGACGTTCTTTTACCCTGGGGCTCGCCCGCCGAGCGCGAAACAGCCGAGCAAATTGCCGCCGGGCGCCGCAACGCCAAGGTGCTGGAGCGCATGACGCTCACCCAGTTGGCGGGGCTGCTGCACGCAAGCCAGGGCGCCGTGTGTAACGATACCGGCCTGGCTCATATTTCCGCCGCACTAGGTAAACCCACGGTGACGGCTTACGGCCCGACCGATCCAAAATTAATTGGCGCCACCGGCCCGCACTCTACCCATATCGTCGCTCCCGGCTATATTTGTGACGAGTGCGGCAAACGCCTGTGCCGCCACGAAGACGCCACCGCCGCTAACGGCCAGCCGGGCCAGCGCCCGCGCACGCTTGATGTGATAACCGGCGAGCAGCTGTGGCACGCACTTAATCAACTTCAGAACTGACACAAGAGACACTTATGACCGTTCGCACCCGTATCGCCCCGTCGCCCACCGGCGACCCCCACGTAGGCACCGCTTACATTGCGCTGTTTAACCTGGCCTTTGCCCGCCAGCACGGCGGCCAGTTTTTACTGCGCATTGAAGACACCGACCAGACCCGCAGCACCGCCGAATCCGAGCAGGCCATTTTAGACAGCCTGCGCTGGTTGGGCCTGGAGTGGGACGAGGGGCCAGACGTGGGCGGCGACCACGGCCCCTACCGCCAGAGCGAGCGGATGGATATTTACAAACAATACGCCGACCAGCTGATCGAAAAAGGCCATGCCTTTTACTGTTTTGCTACCAGTGAAGAGCTGGACGAAATGCGCCGCGAACAGCAGGCGCGCGGCGAAACCCCCAAATACGACGGCCGTGGTTTAAAACTGACCGAGGCCGAAGTTCAGGCCAAACTGGCGGCCGGCGAGCCCTATGTAGTGCGCATGAAAATTCCGGAAGAGGGCGTGTGCCAGGTAGACGACATGCTGCGCGGGCAAATCGACATCGACTGGGCGCAAGTGGATATGCAGGTGCTGTTAAAAGCCGACGGCATGCCCACCTACCATCTGGCGAACGTGGTGGACGACCATCTGATGGGCATCACCCACGTGATTCGCGGCGAGGAGTGGATTAACTCCGCCCCCAAACACTTAAAGCTGTACGAATACTTCGGCTGGGAAGCACCCGTGCTGTGTCACCTGCCGCTGCTTCGCAACCCGGATAAATCCAAGCTCAGCAAGCGCAAAAACCCCACCAGTATTCTCTACTACCAAAAGGCCGGCTACCTGCCCGAGGCGGTGCTTAACTACCTGGGCCGCATGGGTTGGTCCATGCCCGACGAGCGCGAAAAGTTCACCCTGGCGGAAATGCAAGAGCACTTCGACATCAATCGCGTGAGCCTGGGCGGCCCCATCTTCGATGTGGAAAAGCTCAGCTGGCTAAACGGCCTGTGGATTCGCGAAAACCTGGACACCGAAGCACTGGCCGATCGCCTTGGCGAGTGGATGCTGAACCGCGACAACCTGTTAAAAGTATTGCCCCACGCGCAACAGCGCATGGAAACCCTGGGCGATTTTATCCCCCTGGTGGCCTTTCTGGCCTCGGGCCAGCTGCCACTGACCGAAGCGGATTTTGCGGCCAATAAGCTGGAGCTGGACGAGCAAAAGCAGTTGCTGCAATTTGCCCTGTGGCGCCTTGAGGCGCTGCGCAGCTGGGAGCGCGATGAAATCTTTAACGCGCTCAAAGAGTTGTCGGGCCAAATGGGCATTAAGCTCAAAGACTTTCTGGCGCCGATTTTTGTCGCTATTGCCGGCACCACGGCGTCTTTCTCGGTAATGGATTCCATGACCCTGCTGGGCCCTGATATGAGCCGTACGCGTTTGCGTCAGGCGATTAATGTGTTGGGCGAGCCTGGGAAGAAGCAGCTTAAGAAGTTGGAGAAAGCCTATGCGGCTTTGGGGAGTAATCCTGCGGATTAATGGTTTTTGCCGGGAGCGTAGCTCCCTGGCGATACTTGCGTGAGCGTCTTGCTCACTTACCCCCTAAAATCGGTCTGCGTTCGGCTCGTTCTCAGGGGCCCCTGGGGGGGGGGGGGGGCAGGGTCGGATTTGTGGGTGAGCCCGAGCCTCAGGGAGTTCTTAATTCAGCTTTTTCCGTACTTCTCGCCCTCTGTCGCCGGGCGGGCGAAGCACTTTTCTGCTTGTCCAGCAAAGTACTCAAAAGAGGACACCCCGGCGTCTGGCCCTTCGGGTTCCCTCGCTCCGGCCGATTTTTGTAGGCCGTATCGACGCGCCGTCCCAGGCGCGGCGATACTTGCGCACGCGTCCATGCGTGCTTACCCACAAAAATAGGCCTGCGCTCGGCTCAGTCGCAGGGGCCCCCTGGGGGTGCCGGATTCAGAAATCGGTGCCTAGTGTGTGCTTTTGGGCCTTAGCTCAGCTGGGAGAGCGCAACGCTGGCAGTGTTGAGGTTAGTGGGTCACAAATTCGCCGGGAGCGAATTTGCACGGCGGATGCCGCCCGGAGTGTGGGGCACATGGATGTGCCCCATGCATCCCGCTAGGCGGGGGTTCTATCAGTGCCTAGCGTGTTTCGACGTCCAATCTCGTGATTTATAGGTATGGGCTCAACAGTCTCAATACGGGCTAGATAAAGCTGATTCGCTTCCGAGGCCTTCGTGCTGCTGAAAAATCAGGCAGATTGGGTAATGCCTGCTCGCTAAGACAAAAATCTATAAATTTCTGTATTCGAAGTGTTGACAGCTCCCCGTCTCGCGCCTATTATGCGCACCTCTTTCGGGGCCTTAGCTCAGCTGGGAGAGCGCAACACTGGCAGTGTTGAGGTCAGCGGTTCGATCCCGCTAGGCTCCACCAAACACAAAACCCTCTGTCCGACAGGACAGGGGGTTTTTTTGTTTGTGGGGCTTGTGGGTGAGACCGCTGACGCGCGGTTCACAAAATCGCCGGGAGCGAATTTGCACGGCGAACGCCGCCCGCAGGGTGGGGCACATGGACGTGCCCCATGCATCCCGCTAGGCGGACAGCCGAAGTCCCACACCTACTTACGAGGCTCCCACAAGTACGGGGGTTTTTTGTTTGTTCCGCTGAAAGATCAGCGGGAGGGAGGCTTAGCTCCGGTTCAGAAAATGGCAGGATAGCCATTTTGCACAGCGCATGCTGCCCGTAGGGCGAGGGCCTAGGATGGCCCGAGTGCATCCCGCGAATCGTCGAAGTCCCGCCGCTATGTGCGATAGCCTCTTCAGGACAGGGGGTTTTTGTTTGTGGGCTTTGTCGGGTGAGACCGCTGACGCCAGCGTGTTTGATGTGCATGGATGCGCAAATGTCGCGGGCGCAGGAAGCGCAGGAGCGACCTCTAATTCGCCGGGAGCGGATTTGCACGGCAAACGCCGCCCGCAGGGTGGGGCGCAGGGACAAGGTGAATGCCTCTGAGAGGCAGAGAGGGCGGCCTGGGCCGAGTGCCCCGTGCATCCCGCTAGGCGGGCAGTCGAAGTCCTACGCATCTCAGTCTCTCGTATACTCCTGCACCGTCAGAGTGGGTCGGTCAGAAAACCGCGCCAGCCAACATTGCCTTCTCAGCCTTCGGCCGGCGGTTATGGGAGCTTCGAATTTAAGGTTTGCTCGGCCCGTGTTCAGGGGAAACCCTTGAACACTAGAGGTCAGGTGTCATTTATCCAAAACATTTTTCTCTATAAATCAGAGTGATAGCCTCGCCTTGCGCCAAACGGTAAAAACAATTACATTGAAATCCAAATTAATTCAGTCGCACTTTCCTCAGACAAGGAGTTGTCAAAATATGCTCTCTTTTCTTTTAATATCAAACGCTTGCGTTTCGCACTTAAGGCAGTTCCTACAGGAGATAGGATGCGAGAGAAAAGTGCGACTGAGTCGCATGAACTAGCTGTTATGCCTCTAGGTAAGACGAACTATGGAAAAGAGACCGAATAAATCTGAAGAGCTGTTTCTATCTCTTGGATACAACAGATTCTATGACTTGTTCGATGAAATCATGGAAGATGAATTCTGGGAAAAAGAAGATTGGTATAGGTTTAGCAAAGTATCGAATATATTCGCCGTATATTCTGAGCTGTTGATGTACGAACCATTCAAGTATGTACTTGAATCTATAAAGAAGCAGCGTCCACCCATGGAATCTGAAATAGGTGGCCCCTTGTTCAAGTTCGTACGAAATATCCTTGCGCATTTCCCCGTCTTTGAAACATGGAATGATGTTTGGGTAAGCAAAGAATTAGTAAATTGGCAGAGAGAAGGTCTTACTATTGATCGATTTCTAAAAAAGTACTCTGGCCATGACGAGGTTAAATATCGGTTCTGGGAGGCTGAGAAAAAACGGATGACCTACATGAGCATAAGCTTTCCGAAAAAATATGATGAAAACAAGATATATCTTAAAGATATAATCGCAGAAAAAGACGGGGTTAAATTTTCACTTTTTATGATGCGTCAAATTATAAATACACAGGTGGAGTCCGTCGGTGAAAAGGCATAACAAAGCAAGCAAATGGGACAATTGTTACGCTGCGCTTCACAATTGCCCCTTCTTGCGGCGTTAGGTAATATTCATGATTCGAGCCGCAATATTCTTAACTTGCATGACCTATTCGGCGTTGATATTCGCGTGCTCCTACCCTTCTAGAGGGGCACAATTCGACAATTTAATTAATATCGAAAAAATTGGTCACAACGAATGGAATCTAATAGTCCCGAAGGACGTAGGCCTTCTCAAATATACGAGGGTCAGGTTGTGTAGCACTGACGATTTGAAAGTCATTGTTTTAATAGGGTAAATACTAGTGGATTTTAGCGAGCCCAATCCTTACCGGCGTAATCTTCTAATAATGTCAATTGGGTACATCATACTGGCTCTGACAGATGCGAAAGTGGTTCCTGATCAGAGCGGCGCCTTCAGTATTGGGCTAATGAAGTTGCAAGTTGAAAAGCCAGAGCTATTACCCATCATATCTATAGTTCTTTTGATCTGGTTTGCCTTCAGATTTCGAGCTAATGATCGCGTTGGCTATTCTGGCTGGCTGGCTGACATACAACGATCATTATACTATTCATTTCTAGCACAGGAATATGCAAAATCACTTGCCCTTTCTCAAGGGTTTGATTGGGAGGAGGAAGCTGTACTGAGATATAAAGGAGGTCTAACCACGGTGCTCTTTTCGATACTTTTCGCTAGGCCAGGGCTGAACAGAGTTACCAGTATAGAGCCTTGGAAGTGCAGTCGAATCAATCATGTAAATGATCCCCTACCGCGCATTTCAAAATTACATAGGCTTGCGATCGCTTTGGACGTCATTGGGATACTGCTCAGCAGGCAAAATTCATTTGCTGACTTTATTCTTCCTTGGTGCCTTTTCCTAGTTGCATTATTGATTGCCGTTTTGAAGTTAGCTATATAGAGGGAGCACGGGGGCAGGTCTTGAATCGTGAATTCCAGAGTCAGCTTGTCGAGCTCGAAGACCTCGCCCCTGTTACCCTTGGGCAGTTAACTCTTTAAACCCCCGCCTTAACCTTGACAAAACCTCGGCAAAAAGCGGAAGCTAACACACCACACATATCTTCGTACGAGCCGCCGTGAATAACAGCGATTTACTATCCACCTTCATCTTTTCGGTATCGGTAAGCACACCTATTTTCTTGATGATTGCCCTGGGCGCGGTATTGCGTCGTGTGGGCCTGATCGATGAAGCGTTTATCAACACCGCTTCACGCTTGGTTTTTTCCGTCGGGCTGCCGGTGTTGTTGTTTTTCAGTAACGCCAGTGCAGATTTTGGCTCGGCTACCGATGGTCGCATTATGATCGCCGTGGTTACCGGTGCTCTGCTTGTTTTTATACTGAGCTTTGTAACCGCCGGCTGGTTTGTGCGCGATAAAAAAGACCGAGGGGTTCTTACCCAGGCGGCCTTTCGCGGCAACCTGATTATTATCGGTCTGGCGTACTGTGCGAATGCCTATGGCGAGAAAGGTATCGCTATGGCGGCTTTGCCCTTGGCCGTTACCATCGTGCTGTACAACGTATTATCCGTTGTCGCCCTCAACCGTGATCTAGACGGAGGGCGTGGTTTTCGCGGTGTATTCGCGGCTATTGCGCGTAACCCTTTGATTATCGGCATTGTCGCTGGGCTGATTTACGGTGCTTGGGGGCCATCTATTGCCGAGCCCATTCGCCGGGCGGGGGGCTATCTGGGAGATATGTCTTTGCCACTAGCGCTGTTGTGCGTCGGCGGGACGCTTAGCCTGAAATCGCTGGGTCAAATGGGCGGAGGCGTACTGGCCGCTAGCTGCTGGAAACTGTTAGTCTCACCAGTAATAACGGTGACGCTGGCGCTGTTGTTGGGGCTTAAGGGCGATGCGGTTTCGGTGGTCTTTTTATTGGCGGCCGCACCCACCGCCACAGTAAGCTTTGTTATGGTGCGCGGCATGGGCGGAAATGCTGCCCTTGCGGCGACTATGATTGTGCAGACAACGCTATTCGGCTTGGTGAGCCTTACCATCGGGTTGTGGCTCGTCGAGGCGTTTGCTCCGACGCTGTAAGCCTTAGGGTTAAAAGCTTCGGGGACAATTTTAAACCGTAAGCCGAAACGGGACAGATTTATTTTTACGGCTGTTTGAACCATTTGAACGGAAAGCTCGTGGTATCGTTAAAAGGTTTTAAATAAGAAACGGCGGTTGATTTACGCATTGGAATTCTATAAAGGGAATATTAATGAACGGACTACTGGAAAAGTTTGTACAGGGCGTGATGTTTGGAGTAGGGGTTGTAGTTGTCCTTGTGCTGGCGTTTCTATTCTTCGGGCAATTCATTTTTGGTGGACTTACCCCTTCTTTTACTGAAGACTCTGGTGCCGAGCATTCGCAGGAGTATTTAGGTGTACCCGCAATTGAGCAGGGGTATTTAGGCGTACATTCAATCCGGCGAGGCCACTGGCCCAACAAGCTGGTCGTGATCGGCGCCGGGCCTGGGGAAATCGTCGGTAAAGTCGTGGCGGAGGGAGAGCCTCGGGCGGGGGTAAGGCTACGTCTGTATTTAAATGGTGCCGCACAAAGTCAGTGGGCTGTATCGGACGAACTGGGTGTTTATCGTATTCCTGTGCCCGAGGGCGAGTATCGTATAGATGGGCTTGAATTGGATATGTCGGTAGCCCACGCTACGCTTTCTGGTTTAATTCTGAGCCCTAATATTGATATCGATAGAGACAACTTCTATGCACGTAAGGCCGAGCCTGCCAGAGGTCTACAGGTATCTTTTGTAAAGCCTGTCATCAAGAACGCTACTGCAAAGCGTTATGGGGCTGAAGAGCCTATTGTACTTTCCTGGCGCGCGTACGAAGGTGCAAAAAGCTATCGTATTCAGCTGTGGGAAATGTCCTCACCCGGCGGTGGCCATGCAAAAGGTCTTTTCAGTTGGCGGGATACTCCTGAGGTTGAAACTACAGAAATTAATATGCGTGACTATGCTACTGATCTTAAGTCCGGTTTGTATTATTATTTTTCCGTAACAGCCTTTGATGGCCAGGGGCGCGAGATTTCCGAGTCGACCGGTGCTCTACAAAGTTACGACTTTAAGCTCAATTAAGTTTGTGAGCCACGTTATTTTTCAAAGCGGCAGTCGGGCCTTCATGCTTAATTTTCGATAATCTTCTTAGCCTGACTTCAGGCTTAGGCGCGCTTGACGACGGGATACGCCAAACCGAAAACACAACAAACCACAAAAAACTCTTTATGCGCAAAGTAAACGTCATTGGCACCAGTGGTACGGGAAAAACCACGTTTGCTATCGCGCTTGCCGAGCGGCTTGGTTATCCTGTCATTCATATGGATGCGCTGTTCTGGAAGGCGGGATGGACGGAAAGTGCGGATGAGGAGTTTTTTGCCAAGCTTGAGCAGGTTCTTTCCTGCGATCGCTGGGTGTTGGATGGCAATTACAGTCGCAGCCAGTCGGTGAAATGGAAAGACGTGGACACGATTATCTGGTTGGATTTCAGCTTTACCCGAACATTTATGCAAGCATTAAAGCGCGCTATTGGGCGAATATGGAGCCGGGAAGAGCTTTGGCCGGGTACGGGCAACCGCGAGAGCCTTCGCCTGCTTTTCTCGCGGCACTCCATCATACTGTGGACGCTGCGTATGTACCCGAAAAATAAAAAACGCTACGCGAACATAATGACCGACCCGCAATACGAGCATATTAAATTCGTTCGTCTAAAGAGTCCGAGCGAATGCCGTATCTTTATTGATTCGGTGAGAGCGGGTTAAGGGCTCGGCTTGTGTAGGGCCGGACTTGTGCCGTATTTGTATCATGCCTTGCCTTTCAAAAAACTGAAGCCGCAAGCTCTGCATTAAAAACCCTTTGCCGCCAGTAAGGCGGCAAAGGTAAGGTATCGCGACTGCTTTTACTCAGCGCAGTAAGGCCCAATCAAAGTCCCCACAAACCCACCAGCTACATTCGTGCTGAGGTTGGTGGCATCCACGCTTTCGGCGAGGGTGTGTTTGGTGCCGTCTACCTCGTAGCTTGCCTGCATTTGTCCGGCGTTGAATGCCAGGGTCAGCTCTACGGGCGCTGAGCTTTCGAGCGGTTGGGCGCTGATCAATTCACCTTCGGTAGAGCCCTCGCGGCGGTACAGGGCAACCTGTTTTTGGCCATCGAGTTGAGTGACGCCCAAAAACATCAGGTGGGTATCACTTTGTACCGCGGCCAGGCCTGCCATGTCGCCTTCGGCGGTCGGGTCAAAGGTGACGGTGGTGGAGACGTCGGCAATGTGGTGTTGCTGACGGCGCCCGATAAAGGACGGAACCACATCTAGGTTGCCCAGTCCACCGCGACACGCCAGGTTGAGCGCTCCGTTGTCCACTTGGTAAAAGTCTTCGCTCGGGTTGCGCAGGCCCATCCACGATAACGACAGGCTGTCGCCATCAAAGCTGTCGGTGTAGCCAAAGTTGCCGGCGGTGGGCAGCTCGGCGGGCGGCTGTTCGGGCAGGGCGGGTTTTTCCATGGCAAACGGAATGCGCTCGCCCTGGGGAAGAATGTAGGGCCAGTCGTCTTTCCAGGTAACCGGCAGCAGAAAGGTCTCGCGGCCGATGTTGAACATGTCGTTGTTGTAAGGGCGAATAGCGAGGAAAGTGGCCCACCAGTCGCCGTTGGGCAGTTGCACAAACTTGGCGTGTCCGGCGGCGATAATTGGGTCTTCGCGCTCCCACTCTAAATCGCGTTGGGTGAGTATGGGGTTGTGGTCCGCAGGCGTGTAGGGGCCCCAAACATTATCAGCGCGAAAGATAGTTTGCGAGTGGTGAACGCTGGTGCCGCCTTCGGCGGCGGTAATGTAGTAGTAGCCGTTGCGCTTGATAATGTGCGGCCCTTCAATCCATACAGGTTCTTGGGTGATATCCACACCGCCGTTAATCAGCTGCTTGCGCTCGCCCACCATCTTCAGGTTCTGCCAGTCAAATTCCTGAATCCAGATGGCGCGGTGGCCGTCGTAGCGGGGTTCTTCATTGGGGGCGTCGTTGTTGACGATATAGGCCTTGCCGTCATCAGCCCAGTAAATGGAGGGGTCGATACCGCCAAAGCCCAGCCAGTGCGGGTCCGACCAGGGGCCGGTGGGGTCCTCGGCGGTCATGACAAAATTGCCGTCACAATCCACGCAAGTGGTTACCAGGTAGTAGGTGCCGTCGTGGTAGGACAAATCCGGCGCGAATATCCCGCGCGAGGCTCGCAGGCCCGAAAAGTCCACTTGGTCGGGGCGATCAATGGCGTTGGCCACTTGCGTCCAGTTAACCAGATCTTTGGAGTGGTAGATCGGCAAACCCGGATAGTGGGTAAATGAGGATGTCACCACATAGTAGTCGTCGCCTACGCGAGCCACGGTGGGGTCGGGGGCATAGCCCGAGATAATCGGGTTGCGAAATTCGCCTTCGCCCACGGTGACGTCTTCTTGCGATTCGCCCCGATAAGAAAATTGGCTGAATTCGGCGGTTTTTTCCGCAGCGGGCTTAGCAGGGGCCGATGATGTCGGTGCATTTTGAGCGGTGGCTTGCTCACTGGGCGGGGCTGTTTCGGGGCTATTGTCGCAGCCGGTAAGGGCGGCAAAGAACGCCAGAGCGGCGAGTGAGGTCATTCTTCTCATGTGATCAATCCTCGATGCTGTCGTTAGAGTTGTTTTAAGTGGAATTAAAAATATATTATGATTATTTCATATTGTATTATTAACTATAAGTCTTTTGAGTGATTCACTCAAACCCTTAGCGAGGTTAATTCGCCGCTCGTGTTTCAGAGCCTGGGGTCGACTTCACGATAAAAACCAAAAGCGAAGGATGGTTATGATTCTGCGAATGGGATTAGTGGCGGCGTTATGGGCACTGCTGGCATGTAGCAGCCAAACTGAGTCGCCCGCACACGCTGTGAGCCAAACCACGGCCCGCAATCCGCTGATTTGGGCCGATGTGCCCGATCCGGCGGTGATTCGTGTGGGGGACACCTACTATATGAGCAGCACCACCATGCACATGAACCCCGGGGTGCCGCTGATGAAATCGACCAATCTGGTGGATTGGGAGCTTATTGGCTACGCCTACGATACGCTGGCCGATGGCGATGCGTCGACTCTGAGCAATGGTGAGCAGTCCTACGGCCGGGGGTCTTGGGCGAGCAGTCTGCGTTACCACAATGGCCGTTTTTACGTGAGCACTTTTGCCAATCACACGGGTAAAACCTACATCTTTTCCAGCGATGATATTGAAAGTGGCGAATGGCAGCGCGCGGAAATTGACGAGTTGTTTCACGACGCCTCGCTGGTGTTTGACCAGGGACGGGCTTTTCTACTTTACGGCAATAACGATATTAATTTAGTAGAGTTGACCGCTGACGCTTCTGCGGTTAAGCCGGGCGGCCTGCGTACCACAGTGATTGAGAATGCCTCGTCTATTGCCGGAGAAAATTTCTGGGTGCCGGCGGAGGGAGCCCAGGTGAGTAAGCGCAATGGCTACTACTACATTAACTTAATCAGCTGGCCTGCTAATGGCATGCGCACCCAGTTGGTCTATCGCGCTAAACAGCTAACGGGGCCTTACGAGGGCAGGGTGGTGTTGCAGGACCGGGGCATTGCCCAGGGCGGTTTGATCGATACACCCGAGGGCGACTGGTATGCCTTTTTGTTTCGCGATTTCGGCGCCGTGGGGCGCATTCCTTACCTGGTGCCGGTGCGCTGGCAAAACGATTGGCCGGTATACGGGGTGGACGGCAAAGTACCCGAGACGCTGAGTATTACCTCGCAACAGTCGGGGCTGGGTAATCTTGTGGCTTCAGACGATTTTGACTATTCGGAAATCGGTTCTGAGGCCGTAGCACTCAAGCCCGCCTGGCAGTGGAATCATAACCCCGATGCGAGTGGCTGGTCGGTGACGGAACGGCCCGGCTACCTGAGCTTAACGAACCAGCGCATCGATCAGGGATTGCTGGATACCCGCAATACTCTGACTCAGCGCATGTTTGGCCCCGAGGCTCGGGCCACGGTTGCCCTTGATACCACTCACTTAAAACCCGGAGATGTCGCGGGGCTTGCCGCTCTGCAGGCCCAATACGGTTTTGTCGGAGTTGAAAAAACAGAAACCGGAGCCTCCTTGATTATGGTGTCCGGGCAATCAAAAGACGACAAGGTGACACAAAGCGAGCAAGCGCGAGTTGCTTTGCCTCAGACGAAAGTTTATTTACAGATTCGGGCCGACTTTAAAGACCAACGCGATCTGGCCAGCTTCTGGTACAGCCTGGATGGGATGCATTGGAACACGCTTGGTACTGAACTTAAAATGGAATACACACTGCCTCATTTTATGGGCTACCGGTTCGCGCTGTTTAGCTACGCAACCCAAACACCGGGTGGGCGCGCGGATTTCGACTTTTACCGATTGGAATAAAACGGCAACGGGTTTTGGGCGCTGAAACATGGCGCCCTTTCAACTGCCAATGCCCCGGTGGTTTTTAGTGAATAGGTTTCGGGCCTTGACACTTATCCCTTCATCCTCGACCCTAGCGCCCGCTAACACTCAACCCTAGGCGCTATGAACCCAGTACTTCCAACCCTCTATTCCTTCCGCCGTTGTCCCTACGCCATACGTGCCCGCTTGGGGCTGCTATTTGCCGGTATCTCGGTCGAGCTGCGTGAGGTGGTGTTAAAACATAAACCGCCGCAGATGTTACAGATAAGCCCCAAGGGGACGGTGCCGGTGTTGCAATTGCCCAATGGTTCGGTGATTGAAGAGAGCCGGGATATTATGATCTGGGCGTTGGAGCAGGGCGATCCGCAGGGGTTGCTATATGGCGGCGCCAGGGCCGAGGCACTGATTGAGCGCAACGACAGTGAATTTAAACATTGGCTGGACCGCTATAAGTATTTTGACCGCCACCCGGCTATGAGCCAAACCGAATATCGCAAACGCGGTGAAGCGTTTTTGCAGACGCTGGAGCAGCTGCTGGACAAAAACAGCTACCTGCTAGGCGACAGGCCCAGCACTCCCGATATCGGCGTAATGCCGTTTGTGCGCCAGTTTGCCCATGTGGACCGCGATGTATTCTACAGCCTGCCTTACCCACACTTGCAGGCGTGGCTTAAACAGTGGCTGGAGCATTCGCTGTTTGTTCGGGCAATGGTGAAATATCAGCCTTGGCAAGAGGGTGAGCCTAAGGTTCTATTTCCGTAAATACTCGAGACGCCTCTGTCGTTTAAGAATCCACAGCCAAACTTGTGCACCTGCAATCTTAGAAATAAGAATCACTATCATTGACATTTTTGTTAATAAATGTATATTGCACGCCTTACTTTAATGCTAGCTAGTTATGGAATGTAGGGGGTGTACATGTCTGAATCATTGAGAACTCGACAGTGGCTTTTGGCGGCTTTGATCGCCGGTTTTAGCAGCCAGGGCGCGCTGGCGCAGGAAGGTGCCTCTAAGCAAATCGAAGATGTGTTGGTCTACGGCGAGGCGGGAGAAACCGACTCTGCGACTAAACTGAATATGACCATTTACGAAACCCCCCAGACGGTTACCGCAATCTCGCGCACGCAAATGGATGACTTCTCTCTGGACTCGGTCAATGAGGTGCTTGATTACACCCCAGGGGTTACCGTAGAAGAAGTGGAAACCAGCCGCACTTATTACACGGCCCGTGGTTTTGATATCGTCAACTTTCAGTACGACGGTGTCGGTACGCCGTTTGTGTATGGCAATGTATCGGGTCAGCTGGACACGGCATTTTACGACAAGGTTGAAGTCGTGAAAGGCGCGGCCGGTTTGGTGACTGGCTTGGCGAACCCATCGGCGACGGTTAACTTTGTTCGCAAGCGTCCTACCCAGCAGTTGCAAGCCAGTGCCCGCGCTTCGGTAAACGAGTGGCAGGGGTATCGTTTAGATGGCGATGTTTCTGGCTCTTTAAGTGACTCGGTTCGCGGGCGCCTGGTGGTGGCTACGGAAGATACCGAGTCCTACTTAGATCGCTACGAGGAAAGCACCGACCTGTTTTACGGCGTGTTAGAGGCCGATTTAACCGATACCACATTGCTGACGCTAGGCCATAGTTACGATGACAATCGCGGCGAGGGCATTCTGTGGGGCGCACTGCCTTTGGTTTACGCCGACGGTACACCCACCGATTACGATGTCTCTACCAATACGGCACCCGATTGGACTTACCGCGATATGCAGCAATCGCAATCGTTTGTGGAACTGAAACAGCAGTTAAGTGATAGCTGGACGGTTAATGCGATTTATACGAAAACCTCCACCGATAACGAGTCGGAGCTGTTTTACGTTTTTGGTACACCGCAGCAGGACGAAACTGGTTTGGGCGCCTCAACCGGCCGGTACCTGAATGAGGTGGATCAGGATATGGTCGACCTTTCGGCCTCGGGCGATGTGCATTTGTTTGGTCGCGATCATCAGCTGGTGTTCGGGTATAACTATGCCGACGTAAACTACACGGCAAATTCTTACAATGACCTGAGCGCTGTGGGGTCGCCGGTGCTGGGTAGCGATTGGGCCGAGGGGAATTCGCCGCGGCCAAACTTTAACGCTCATGACCCTGTATACGGGGTTAGCGATGTGGAGCAAGAGCACGAATCGTTTTACGCTGCCGCCCGTATTAACGTGACCGATGCTTTATCCGCATTGGTGGGCGCGCGCCAAGCAGAAATTGTTCAGCGGGGTATCAACTATGGTAATGCTGCCAATACCGATGCTGACGATACCGTGCCTTATTATGGTTTGACTTACCAGATAACCAACTCGCTGATGGCTTACGGTAGTTACTCCGAGGTGTTCTCGCAACAACTTTTTGTGAATGACCAATTTGAGCCCTTGGGAGCGACTCAGGGTGAAAGTACCGAGTTTGGTTTAAAAGCTTCGTTTAATAATGATTTGGCGGTAGTGACTCTGGCCGCGTTTGAGTCTGATTTGAGCAATTTGGGTGAGTTTACGGGCCGCGATCCCGAAACTAATACGGCATTTTATGCTCCTAGGCAATACACTAGCGATGGTTACGAATTGGAGTTTTCCGGTGAGTTGGTCAAAGGCTTGAATGTTAGTGCGGGTTACACTTGGATTAATATCGACGGTGAAGCCGGCGAAGCCAAGCCCTATATTCCCGAGCAGATGCTGAAGGTCTCAGCGTCCTACCGTGTGGCCGCCATTCCCGCCTTAAAAGTGGGCGGCTCGCTGAAATGGCAGGATGATATAAATACCGTAGGCGGTGCGGTTACTCAAGAAAGCTATACGCTGGTCGACCTAGTGTTGCAGTACGAGTTGACCCAACAGCTGACGGCTGCCATTAACCTGAAAAATATCACCGATGAGAAATACTTAAACAGCCTGTATTGGGATCAGGCCTATTACGGCGCACCGCGCAATGTGAGCGCATCTATTAGCTGGAAATATTAATATTGCACTAGTATTCCTTTGGTTTTGTGAGCTCTTGCAAAACATTTGGCAGGTCCGATGAAAGTCGTGCCTGCCTTTTTTTAGTCACCATGCAGCCAGCTTGTGAATACGGGTTGCAGGTAGTCGCCAGCGGCTGAAGTTTCGAATATGATGTTTGCCTTGTAATAATTCGAATCATTTAAAGGTCAATTTATGTTGGTGAAGGTAAAGGTTTGCTTGGCGGGGTTGGGCTTGTTGGTGTCGGCGGGGTTATCACCTTTGGCACAGGCCGAGAAGTGGCAGCCGTTGCTGGATTCTGAGCTAAGCCAATGGCGAACCTACTTGGGGTTTCCCAATCCACAAACGTCCGTGTCTGGGCTGAAACGAGCCGAAAGCGGAGAGTACCAGGAGCCTGTGGGTTATGATCGTGATGAATGGAATGTATTCAGTATAAGTACTGAAAGCGGAGAGCCTGTGTTGCGTATCTCAGGCGAGATATACGGCGGAATCTTTACCGAACGCGAGTTCGAAAATTATCACCTGCGCTTGCAGGTAAAGTGGGGCGAGAAAAAGTGGCCGCCCCGCGAGAATTTACCCTTGGATACGGGAATCTTGTATCACGGTACCGGTGAGCATGGTGTGGATTATTGGCGCGCATGGCCCCTATCGCAGGAGTTTCAGATCGTCGAGCAGGGGGTGGATGGCCTTACCGGTGACTGGTGGAAAATTGCCTACTCACAAATTGACATTCGCTGCGCTTACGATGATGAGGACGACATCCATCGCTACAGTCCAGAGGTTCCGTTAAAAACTTTCGGGGGTAACGACGGCCCTATTACTTGCCGCGCTAGTCATAACAACGAAAAACCCACCGGCGAGTGGAATACCCTGGAGTTGATTAGCTATCAGGGTGACAGTTTGCATATAGTCAATGGCGAGGTGGTGATGGCACTGAGCGGATCAGCTTATCCAACCGACTCAGGCACCAAACCCCTAACCCGTGGTCAGATTGTGTTGCAGAGTGAAGCTGGCGAGGTCTACTTCCGCCGAATAGAGCTTAAATCTATTGACTCGCTTGACGAGTCTTATCGTCACTACTTTCATTAAACGTTTTAGCGTTGTGGCACTTTAAGTGCTGGACTTAGATGCGGCTTCTATCTCGGTTCTGATTTTCTCGGCTTTTTCAGTGAGCAAAGAACAAGTTTTTATATCGCCATTGCGTTGGGCGTGCATGGCTTTTTCGGGGACTTTTCCACCTGGGGCCGATTTAATCAAAGCCGCCGAGGGGCGTTGTATCAAGCGAAAGACCGGCGGCGCAACACCGCGGTGGTGGTCACCGCACTTGATGCTTGGGGCTGGCTGCGGAGATTTCCTCCGGTCTTGCCGCGTATAGTGGGTTCTGGCGGCTTCAGGCTGCGCCGAAGCGCCGCTCAAGATACTGAATAATATCGCCGGATTCATACATCCAGGTGGTCGTGCCGTTTTCGTCGATACGCAGGCAGGGCACTTTTACGCGGCCTCCGCCTTGCTGCAACTCGGTGCGGTGGTGATTACCGGCCTGGGCGTTGCGAGTTTCCATAGGCAAGTTTAAGCGGTGCAACGCACGGCGGGTTTTAATGCAAAACGGACAGGCAAAAAACTGATACAAGGCAAAATTTTGTAACTCGTTTTCTACCGCCGTTTGGGACTCGGGGGTGCGTTTAAGTTTGCGGGGTCGCGTGATCCAGCTGATAAAGGCGATAATGCCGCCCAGGCCTTCGCGTAACAGTTTTACTAAAAATTTCATAAACCTTTCCGTTTCCAAATTGTGTTATTGCGCTGGGCTGAGGTTAATGCTCCAGCACATGACGTCTGCGCCCGGCGCCCAACCCGGCCAGAATGGCGACTGCGCCCACCACCCCGAGAAATACACCGGTAACCTCCCAGCCGTGAAAAACGTCGTGCAGTATACCGGTTATTAACGGGCCAAAGGCGGCCAGAGTGTAACCCACCCCCTGGGCCATACCCGACAGGCGCGCGGCGGTCGCCGGGTCACGCGAGCGCAACGCCAGCAGGGTAAGAGCCATGGCAAAGGTACCCCCTTGCCCCAGGCCTAAAATCACCACCCACAGCCACAGGGTGTTGGCCGGAGCATAAATACAGCCGCCAATACCGATTAACGTCAGGCTCATCACCAAAGTCACCATAAAGCGTTCGTCTCGCATCCGCGTGGCCAGCCAGGGCGCGGTAATGGCCGTGACGATCTGGCTCATAATTGAGGTAGACAGCGCGAGACCGGCTTCTACCGGTGTGAGGCCCCGATCCTGCAAAATAGTGGGTAACCAGCCAAACACGGCATAGGCCAGCGATGACTGCAGGCCCATGTACAAAGTTACCTGCCAGGCCAGGGGGTCGGTAAGCAAAGAGCGAGGAGTGTGAGGGCGCGCGGCGGGTTTATGTGTCTCGCCCGACTGATGCCACCACACCAGGCCCGCGGTTAAGGCAGGAAGGCACCAAAAGGCCAGAGCGGGCGACCAATTTTCATTAAACGCAAGGCGCAGAGGCTCCGTGGCCCCGGCGGCCAGGGCCGCTCCCAGGCACATAATGGCGGTGTACAAACCGGTGGTTAAGCTGGTCGCTTGAGGAAAGTCGCGCTTGACGATTCCGGGCAGTAAAACCCCCATCACCCCGATGCAGGCGCCGGCTAAGGCGGTGCCAATAAACAAACCCGCGGTGCCGCTAAAGGGCCGAATGGCCAATGATGCAGCCAACAGCAGCACCGCCAGTAAAACGGTACGCTCCATTCCCATACGGCGAGCACTTAACGGCGCCAGGGGTGCGCTTAAGCCTAAAAACAATACAGGTAAGGTCGTCAAAATACCCTGTTGAGCCGCCGATAGCTGCATGACTTCACCGATGTTACGCAGAACCGGGGAAATACTGGTCAGGGCGGGGCGCAGGTTCATCGCGACCAGCAGTATCCCGATTAAGGTTAGAAGGTTGCGGCGTAAGGATGGTGACATAGTCGGTAAGCGCCAGGTTGAGGTAATCAAAGGCTGTGCCGGGTAAGCCGACGCGGGCATTATATCCCCCGACTGTTATGGAGCAACCGCCTTTGCGCTTCTTATTAACTAGGCCATTAAGATGCTCGCCCTGTAAAGTCGGCGGAACCTGCGAAATCCCTTGATTTTACAGGGCCTGCGCTCGCCTTCGGCGGCGCATCCTGCACCGCTATCCACCCATGACGACTTAGAACAAAGTTGCTGCTAAGTGAACTCAGCGTCGCATGGCTTGAAAGATCGACAGCTCCCAGGGTCGCATGGCCATTAACAGGCCCATGTGAGTGCGTTGGTCTAAGGGGAGGCGGGCGTCGGCGGCGTTGAGCTCTTCGGCCTCGCGGGTTAGCTGTTCCAGGCGCCTTTGCAGGTGGTGAATAGACGCGGCTGAGTATGAGCCGCGCAGATAAAAGCGAAAGCTTTCGGGTTCGGCGAAGCTGCCCTGTAAAAAACCGCTTATCACATCCCGGGCAATAAACTGCTCCAGCGGACCATCGGGGCTCCAGCGAACATTCTGCGAAATTAGCACCTTAAATTTATTGCCCGGCAGTAGCTGCAAAAGCTTTAACCGATCCAGGCGCGCCAGTAATTGAATGCATTCGTGCTCGTCTATTTGGTAATGGGTGATGATGTCCTCATAGCTCCAGCCATCGCGAATACATACCGCCGCCAGGCAAAGTTTGGGGTCGTCCACCAGCTGTTGCTCTTGCTCTAAAGTCAGCTGGGTCACGCTGCGCTCATCGGGGTCGGCCAGACTGAAAAACTCGGCCAGGGATAACTCCAGTTGTTGGCATACCGCTTCCAGGCGGTGTAGGGATAAGCTTTGCTGAGAAAACATACGTTTGACGTTGGCTTCGCTCATTTGCAGCGAATCGGCCAGTTGCCGGTAGGTGATGCCACGCTCGCGCAGCAGGCGTTTTAAGGTCTGGCAAAGGTGGGGAATCTGGCTCAAGTCTATTATTCCTATACGTAGGGTTGACTTAAAAGCGACATTAACAGTTTTGGTTTACATAATCTATCCCTTATCCATAATCGCACTTGCTGGTTTCAGCAACATAAGCATCAACAAAGGAATTTGATTATGAACAAGCAAAGTATGCAAATCGGTGTTTTGATCTTGAGTGCGGCTATGGCTTTACCGGCCTGTGCGGCCTCCAACAATGCCAGTCAGGCGAGTAAGCATTCAACTTTGGCTGCCGGGCATTCGGTGGTGGCGGGCACAAAGGTCGTCAGTGGGGCGGTAGCGGCGCCCTTGGTGATAACCGGAAAAATTGGCGAGGCCGCCGGTAAGGCCGGTGATGCGATGATGGATTACGCCTTGACCGATGAGCCTTTGGAGGTCTCCGAAGAAACCAT
The DNA here is from genome assembly GCF_024195295.1 of Gilvimarinus xylanilyticus. GTDB lineage: Bacteria > Pseudomonadota > Gammaproteobacteria > Pseudomonadales > Cellvibrionaceae > Gilvimarinus > Gilvimarinus xylanilyticus. The sequence continues at coordinate 551,352 of NZ_JAMFTH010000001.1, forward strand.
TGTGGCGCAACCCGACCCCGCGCCTCGGCAAATGAAAAGCGTACGCGAGCAGGGAGGTATTTAATATGAAGCAGTTAGCCGCAACCGTGCTGGTTATGTGCCTTGCGGCTCTGCCTACCCGCCTGTGGGCGGGTAGTGCCAGCGCCGAAGACAATGTATTCGCCCCCGAGCAAATTACTCAGTTCGCTAAAAGCGTAGAAAAGTACGCTGCGCAGAAAGGTGCTCGCGCCTTTATTATCGGCCGGGTAGGGCGCCCCGAGGATCAGTTACCCGAGGGCATCGCTTTTACCCACACAGCGGTGGCTGTTTACTCTAAGGTGACCAGTGATAACGGCGATACCTTAAAAGGCTATGCCATTTACAATTTGTATCAAAAAGAGGATCAGGTCGAGCGCAGTGAAGTGGTGCAGGATTATCCGGTGGATTTCTTCTGGTCCGCCAAGGCGCTGAAAGCGGGGGTCATTATTCCCACCCCGAAAATGCAGCGCGCATTGATTGAGCTAATTGCCCGGGGGGACCATCTGCCGCTGCACAATCCGAATTATTCGGCTATTGCCAACCCGTTCAACAGTCGCTATCAAAATTGCACTGAATACACTCTGGATATAGTGAACGCGGCGATCTACGGTACTGTGGACAGCGCGCGTTTAAAGGCTAACGCCCGGGCTCATTTTACCCCCACACCCGTTAAAGAAAGTCCCGCTAAAATTCTGCTGGGTAGTGTGTTGATGAAAGACGTTTCGAGGGACGATCACAAAGGCCCCATTGCAACCACAACTTTCACATCGATTGCTCAGTACTTGCAGGAGAATCACTTGCTGGTAGAAGCCAGTGTGCTTAAAGCCGGTGCTCGCCAAGCGTCACCACTGTTGCTCTAATAGACATGAATTACCCTGGGCGGGCTAGTCTCCCGTCCATTCTTAATAGCACAGACACAACTCGAGAGCCTGCAAATCGAGTTCTTAGCTCCTCAAGATGCATAGATTTTATTGCGTGTTACCTCTATACAGGCTGCACAAAAAATATTCACTTTTCAGCGGGTGAAATTATCCGTTTAGTCATGCGCTGTTTTTTGCCGCTAATATTTTGTAGTATTTGCGGGTGACTGTAACTTGAGAGCTTAACCCCATGCATCCACTGTTTATTCGCACGGTTTCTACCATTCATCGGCCTCTGGTGGATGACGCTCAGGAAGTGGGGACCCGTTACGCACTTTGTCCACGGGCTGATATCGCCTTGTTAATCAATGGAAAGTCTAATTTTCGAGTCTGTTCCTTTGATGGGATTAACGGCCATGTGGAGTTTTCTGGTGACTGGGCTGAATTTCGGGCAAGCTTTGGCGACGAATTTATCGACATCAATATTGTGTCGGATGAGGGGGATCCCCCAGGTGTTGAGGCGGCGGTACGGATTGATACCATTTGCAAGGTTGTTTTTATCGAGAATGACCGTTTTGCAACTCTGCATTTATCCGATGAGCTAGCCTGCTCGGGTATGTACGGTATTTTACCCGGTCGCCCCAGTCAGGTACGTATTGATTTGGGCTCGTATAAAGTGCTGGAGGAGGTGTTGGCGGGTTGGCACTGATCGCTATTGCGCCTGTTCGTAACCGGTTCGAGCCTCTGGCTGACAATGCAGAGCCTTTTCGAGTCTGATGGCGGCCGGAGCGATTAAACAAAACCTTACAGTGCTCTTCACCGCTTCGCTTGGATGACTGAGGTTAAAGGCCTACACTCCGGGTTGATTTCTCTGAATAATACAACGCTTATGTCGTCTGCCCCACCTGTTCGCGAGTTCTATAATATTAGTCGTCGCGATTTTGAAACGGAGATAGCCCCCTCGTATCAGCCTGCAGTGCTGCGCGGTTTGGTGCGACAGTGGCCCGCGGTGAAGGCCGCCGAGCAATCGCGGGATGCACTGCTGCAGTACTTGCAGCGCTATGCGAGTAATAACCCCGTCAGTTTGTTTGTAGGTGCGCCCGACATTAAGCGCCGATATTTTTATCGCGACGATATGCAAGGCTTTAACTTTGAGCAATTGCAGGGCCCGTTTGGCGCGGCCATGGGCAAGCTGATTAGCACTATCGGTCATGCAGGTGCGCCTTCAATGTACATGGGGGCCACCCCTATTCCGAATGTCTTGCCCGGATTTGAGCGGGAGAATAGTCTCGATATTGTCAGCCCCAGTGTCGTACCCAATATTTGGATTGGCAGTGCGGCTACCATTAGCACTCATTTCGATACTTCAGAGAATATCGCCTGTGCGGTGACGGGGAAACGGCGGTTTACCCTTTTCCCGCCCGAGCAAGTGCGCAACTTGTATATCGGGCCTTTGGATAATACTCCCGCTGGACAGCCGGTGAGTATGGTGGATTTGAACGATCCTGACTTAGAACGTTACCCGCGTTTTGCAGAGGCATTACAGCATGCTGTGGTGGCCGAGCTGGAGCCTGGGGATGCGCTTTATATCCCGCCTCTGTGGTGGCATAACGTAGATTCTTTTGGCGAATTTAATATCTTAGTGAATTACTGGTGGGAGGATCTAACTCCCCTTACAGGCTCGCCGTTTGATAGCTTGGTTCACGCGATTCTCGGGGTGTCACACTTACCGCTTGCGCAAAGACGGGCCTGGCGCGCGTTTTTCGATCACTATGTGTTCGGTGAGGATCATCCAGCCGAGCACCTTGCCCCCGAGCATCGCGGTATTCTGGGGGAGCTTACCCCGTCAATGAGTCAAGAGATAAAAACCTACCTTAAGCACGCCTTGCCATCGGATGATAAGCCCCGAGATCCCTAACGCACACGCTTTTGCCAGTATTTAGCTGGCTTAGCGTTGTTTAGCTTTCCCCTGTATGCTGTAACGGAATTTATTCACTCGGCCATTTATATCGTCGGGTCCATTGCGGTGCATGGATTTACCGCCGCCGTCGCTCAGACGGTCGCGAGCCGTTTAAATACCAGCCAGTCCGCGCACTTGCGCCAGTATTAAAGGGCGACAATAAAGTCGATTGGGACGATCTACTTTATTGCTAGGTTGATGCGGTGCATGGAAGCACCGCCGCCGGCGTTCAGTCGGTCGCGAGCCGTTGAAATACCAGCCAGTCCGCGTACTTGCGCCAGTATTTTAAGGGCGACAATAAAGTTGATCAGGACGATCTGCTTTATTGCTAGGTTGATGCGGTGCATGGAAGCACCGCCGCCGGCGTTCAGCCGGTCGCGAGCCGTTGAAATACCAGCCAGTCCGCGTACTTGCGCCAGTATTTTAAGGGCGACAATAAAGTCGATTGGGACGGTCTACTTTATTGCTAGGTTGATGCGGTGCATGGAAGCACCGCCGCCGGCGTTCAGCCGGTCGCGAGCCGTTGAAATACCAGCCAGTCCGCGTACTTGCGCCAGTATTTTAAGGGCGACAATAAAGTCGATTGGGACGGTCTACTTTATTGCTAGGTTGATGCGGTGCATGGAAGCACCGCCGCCGGCGTTCAGCCGGTCGCGAGCCGTTGAAATACCAGCCAGTCCGCGCACTTGCGCCAGTATTTTAAGGGCGACAATAAAGTCGATCAGGACGATCTACTTTATTGCTAGGTTAAAGGAGCTGCTATGTGGTTACGCGCCAGTTGTGAGTTGCAATTCGAAATTACCGTACCAACCCCGCTTATTTTGATGCTGCGCCCGCGCAGTGGGGCCCAGCAGTGGATCGCTCGGGAGGAATACGCCTTTTCGCCGCGCTTGCATGTCGAGGAGTTCAGTGACCTGTATGGAAATTTGTGTCAGCGCCTGGTCGCCCCGGTGGGGGCGTTTTCCATTCGCACCCAGGTGGAGGTGCTAACCGCCGATTACGTGGATCGCTGTCCGGGGGCGGAGTTTATTGAAATTCAGAACCTGCCTCAGGGGGTGCTTAATTTTCTGCTGCCCAGTCGCTACTGTGAATCGGAGCAGTTTAATCACATGGCGTTAGAGATAACCGCCGGGCAAAAACTGGGTTACGATCAGGTGGCGTGTATTGAAAACTGGTTGCGTAACAATATTCTTTATCAGCCCGGCAGCGGGGATTTACCGGTGTCCGCCGTGGGGGTGAATGCGCGTCAAGTAGGCGTGTGTCGCGATCTGGCGCATTTAGGGATTGCCCTGTGCCGAGCGCTAAGCATTCCTGCGCGCTTGGTCGTGGGGTATTTAGAAGGGCTGGAACCCATGGATATGCACGCCTGGTTTGAAGCCTATGTGGGTGGGCGGTGGTACACTTTTGATGCCACACCGACCGCATCGCCCGGCGCTTACATTGCCATTGGTTACGGTCGCGATGCCGCCGATGTGGCGGTATGCAATCAGTTTGGTCCGCCTGCTTCACCTTTAAAGCAAGTCGTGAAAGTCGAGCAGTTTTTCCCTAAAGACGCTTAATCGCCTGTTAGACTCAAAGCACGGGCCGCGACAGTCAGATGATTGTCACCGGCCCGCTGTTTTGATCCTTGAAGATTTCTAGCCGACCTTTTCCAGAGCCTGATCAATATCGGCGAGAATATCATCGATATGCTCAATTCCCACCGACAGACGCACCAGATCCTCCGATACCCCAGCGGATTTTAGTTCTGCTTCGTTTAACTGCCTGTGTGTCGTGGTGGCTGGATGGCAGGCGAGGGATTTGGCATCGCCTATATTCACCAGGCGTAATATCATTTGCAGCGCGTCGATAAATTGTGCCCCTGCGTCTTTACCCCCTTCAATGCCAAAGCTGAGAATCCCCGAGGCTTTACCCTGGGTGATTTTCTGGCTCAGGGCCCGATAGGGGCTGTCGGGTAAGGCGGCATAGTTAACCCAGGTAACTTTAGGGTGATTTTGTAAATGCTGTGCCACGGCCAATGCATTTTCGCAGTGTCTTTCCATACGAAGGCCCAGAGTCTCCAAGCCCTGCATAATCAAAAACGCGCTGTGAGGCGCCAGTGCCGAACCCGTATTGCGCAGTGGGACCACCCGGCAGCGACCGATATAGGCGGCCTCACCCAGCGCTTCCGTGTAAATCACGTTATGGTAAGAGGGGTCGGGTTCATTAAGCATGCGGTAGCGCGCTTTGTGTTTTACCCAATCAAATTTCCCTGAATCTACGATAGCGCCCCCCACGGTGGTGCCGTGGCCGCCAATGTATTTAGTGAGTGAGTGCACCACAATGTCGGCGCCATATTCGAAAGGTTTGCACAAAAACGGAGTGGCTACCGTGTTGTCGACAATTAAGACAATGCCATGTTTGTGAGCGATATCGGCCAGCGCTTGCAAATCCACAATATTACCCGCCGGGTTGCCGATGGATTCGCAAAAAAGTGCTTTGGTCTTGTCGTCAATCAGGCTTTCCAACTTTTCCAGATCGTCAAACGATGCCATACGCACATCAATACCCTGGCGCGGAAAGCTGTGGGCAAACAAATTATACGTGCCGCCATACAATTGGCTGGTGCTGACGATATTGTCGCCTGCTTCGGCAATGCACTGAATAGAGTAGGTAATAGCGGCCATGCCCGAGGCCAGTGTCAGGGCGCCAATACCGCCTTCCATGGCCGCGATGCGCTCTTCTAAAACGGCGTTAGTCGGGTTCATAATGCGGGTATAGATATTACCCGCCACTTTTAAATCAAATAAGTCCGCACCGTGTTGGGTGTCGTCAAAAGTGTAAGAGGTGGTTTGGTAAATTGGAGCGGTAGCAGCTTTAGTGGTAGGCTCAGATTCGTAACCACAGTGCAAAGCGAGGGATTCTAGTTTCATGGGAATCTCCGTTATTAGTGAGGGCGTTCAAGAATGTAGCACATATCGCGCTTAATACTTACTAAACCGCTGATTCAATAATAATGAGTGTTTCGATAATCGTGTGAAGGATGACAATGCGTTTGAGCCATAAGCTGTTGTTAGGTGGGGCAGTTATAATACTGCTGCTTTACGGTGTGTACGAGGTAGTGCTCACCCCCGCCGATCAGAATTTCTCGACATCGACACCCGCAAACGTTGAGGTAGAGACCTCAAGCGAAAGAAAACGGGTAAAAGCTTCCTCGAGCGCTCCAGAGCCCGCGACTGAGCAGAGCAGGGCGCATCGTCAGTCTCGCGGGCATGATATCGCGGTGGAGAAGGATGAGCTTATTCAATATCTGCAAGATTCCGCCAACCCAGATGAAGAGTTGTTGTTGCTGGCTATGACCGGGCAAGGCAGTGCTAACGATGAGGCCCGCTTGCGTGATCTTGTGCACTACACCTCGGAAAAAGCCATGGCGATGTTTTTATTGGCTCAGTTTCGGGTAGATGGAGAGCGTGTGGCGACCACCGAAGATTTGGAGGGGTTAAAGACGCTAGCACCTGACAATGCCGTGGTGGATGATCTCTTGGCCGAGCACGCCTATCGCGAGGGTAATACCGCCAAGGCGCTGGAGCATTTTCAAAACGCTGGGCAGGCCACGCAAAACAATGCCTACCAAGCTAAATACTTGGATTTAATTGGCGACGTTTATTTGAGGCGCAATGGTTATCTGACGGTGACGGAGTACGTGGATATAGTTGGGTTTCGTGCGGCGCAGCCTGTGCCCAACTTGGGGTTTGTTGGTGAGGTGTGTCGCGAAAACGTCGATAACAACGCTTGGCAAAGCGCCTGTAGCGCCCGTGGGAATGTTATGTTCAACCACGGCGAAACTCTGTTAGATCGCGCCGTGGGCGCTCGGTTAGTCACAAGTTACGGGCAGGGAAAAACCGACCGTTACCGCGATAATATCAAACAAAACGAGACGACGCTTTCGGCGTTAAGCGAACAGCTGGAAAGCAAAATCACCACATCAGGTACGATGATTGACCGAGCCGTCTGGCAAGAATACATCTCGATCTACGAGCGAGAGGGGGAGCTGGCGGCACTGCAATATTTAGTGAATGCGCTCTAGTTGTCAATGAACCCCAGATCGACAGTGCTAAAATTTTTCAGATTGGGAAAGGTACTGGCAAAGTCGGCTGTCGGCAAGCCAAACCAGCTTGCCAGAGTTGCACCGTATTGGTCCACGCTGGTAGTTGGGATAATACGCCCCTCGCCAATATCGTCGCTGCTGTCCAGTGCCAGTGAGGGTAGCTGGCCGTAGATGTTTCCGCCTTTTACCGCGCCGCCCATAATAAGCTGGTGTCCACCCCATGCGTGATCGGTGCCATCGCCATTGCTGGTCAGGGTGCGCCCAAAATCCGATAAGGTGAAGGTGGTGATTTTATCGGCCAAACCCAATTCATGGGTGGCCTGGTTAAACGCCGACAGAGCCTGGGAGAGTTGCGCGAAAAGCGCGGGCTGGCGGTTATTCTGGTCGCCGTGAGTGTCAAAGTCCCCCATGCCCACAAAATATATTTGCCGCTTTACGTTCAGGGCTTCGCGTGCCGAGATAAGACGCGCGACCATCGATAGATCCGTGCCCAGCTTGTCGCCGGGAAAAACCGTTTGCAGGGGCGGTTGTTCATCAAGGGCGGCTTTAACCTCACCGGAAAGCGCCCAGGCCCGCTCCTGCACGGCCGCGTATTCGCGTTGCAAGACATGCTGATCTGCACTTTGCATAAGCGCCCGAAAAACCTGAGCGCGGGTGGCGTCGGCTGTGTCTCCCGAACTATCAAAGTGTTTTAACCGTTCAACCCCATAACCGCTTACCGAGTAGGGAACCACCTTAGTCCCGGTTTGAAAAATATTGCTGCCGCTAAGAGAGATATTCATTGACAGCTGCTGGTTAATGTTCAGCGAACCCATAATATCCGCAGCCCGCCCGGCCCACCCAGTGGTGGCGGTGTCGCGGTTGAGCGCCTGCACAAAGTTTTGTTGATCATTGTGCGAAAACAGCTGCGGTGGTAAGCGCGAGCGATTGTTTTGATAATCTGGTTTGCTCACAGGTTCGATTAACGCACCAGTGTTTGCTAAAACGGCGAGCTTCCCCGTGTTATAAAGGGTACTCACATCAGTCATTGCGGGATGAAAACCATAGGCGTGGCCGCCACGGTTCATGGGTAATAAGTCCGACTTTGCGACGGCCAGGTTTTGACGTACGTCTTGATAGGTGCTGTACCCCGAGCCATCAGCGGGAATAATCATATTGTAGGAATCGTTACCCCCGTATAGGAACACACACACCAGTGCTCTGTAATCATCGGTAGGGGTAGTTTGCGCTATGGCCAGTTGCATGCGCGCGCTAAGAGCGGCAAAGCTGGCACTGCCCAGACAGGCGGCGAGACTGTTGCGTAGGAAGCGTCGGCGGTTGTGGTTAAAGCTTTTCATAGGCGGAATCGAATTAACGTTGAACAGCAAAGTAGGGCGAGGCGGAAATTAAGCTAGCTGCCTCAAACACACGCACGCGTTTACTGTGCTCGCTGTTAACGCTGTAGTCTAACGAGTCTATATGATTAACGAGCAATTGCCGGGCGTCGTCACTCAGTTGTCCGGCGGTTAACAGTAAATCCAGTCGGTCGATTAGCGCGGTGGAATCGCCGGCAATGGTTTTTTCTTTGGTCATGTCGACAGCGGGTGGGTAAATATCCCAGTCGAAATTCGCGGTTTGCTCTTGCACGTAATCGGCATCGGCGTCGCGCCAAAAAATGGCGTCGGTCAGGGCATTGGTTTTGGCAATCATCACGCTTTCGGTGTGTAATTGGAGTTCGGGCGAGGTTAACCCCTGCTGTGCGATCGGGCCCGGTTGAGCATAGTTGGGCCGATAAAAGTTAAACACCGAAAACGATCCATAGGGGCGTTGACCCAAGGCTCTGTCAGAGCCGCGGTAGCGGATTCTTTTACCGACAACCTGAGTGCCGTCTTGGTTTAGCACGTTAACGCCTTGCGCTTTAAAAACTCGCCATAAATGGGCCATTTGCAATACAGGTTCGCGCACCTTGCCAAAGGTGTCGGGGTTGTTGTTATGGCCACGCCTGGCCTCGGGGTCGGTGAGTAAAGTACGAATAACCGCCTGTAAATCGCCGCGTACGCCAAAACCATTATCGTTAAATACCTGAGCAACCCGCTCGACATACTCTAGACTGGGGTTACTGGTGACCAAGCGCTGAATAAGTTGTTTGCTAATAAATGGCGCGACATTGGGGTGGTAAAACAGATTGTCGAGAGCATCGCTAAGATCTTGTTCGGCGCTTTGCCCGGCGGGTAAAGTCTGGGCATTTAGCAGGGTTTTCTCGCCGGTGTCGTGAATGCTCTGATAGGCCTTCATCGGTAGCGTTTCGCCCACAGCGTCACTGGTCCATTCCCACCAGCGATTGGTGGTAGCAAAGTTCCAGCCAGTAAACACCCGGGCAAAGGCTTTGATCGTGTCTTGATCGTAGGTGGGAATAGGGTCGCCGTAGGCGTCCTCTTTGACGCTGCCGTCAAGATTAAGTTGAACCAGCCCAATACTAAACAGCTGCATAACTTCACGCGCATAGTTCTCATCGGGTCGGATGTTGCGTTCAGGGTCGGCCTTTTCATTGCGTACCATGCTTAGGTATTCCCCCATCATGGGGTGCAGGGTGACGGCCTCAAGCAGATCGCGGTAGTTGCCAAACGCATGCCGTGCAAGGGTGTCGTGGTAATCGGCGACACCTCGGGTGTCGTTGTAAAGGACATCGGAAACATTTGAGATAACAAAAATTTGGCTGAGTGCGAACGCGATCCGCTGACGCAGCTGATCGTCCCCGCGCAGGGTCAATTCCCACCAGACGTCGCTGCGTTGCAGGTCGCGGTAATAACCGTCGGCACCGTCGATTTCAGGTTCGGGGCTCACATTCCACCCCAATTGCCGAAAGCGCTGGTCCAACTGCCCCAGATGATCGCTCGCCGGAAGGTTAAGTTGTTCCTGAAGCCAGGCTTGCTCGCCTTTGTTCATTACCTTCAAAATGCTTTGTTCGGTGGGGCCGTAGCTGGTTTGCATTAAGAACCGTGCGGCTTGGGTTGCCCGCTCCCAGCTGGGGTCCCCCTTTCTCGGTAGATCAGTATACTGAGGTTCGGGTTCGGGTTCGGGTTCGGGTTCGGGTTCGGGTTCGGGTTCAGGCGGGCTAGATGAGGCCTGACTACTTGTTGCGGCACTGCTTTGCACGCTGCTGGCTTGACTGCTGATGGGGTTGTTGGTCTCGGGTGTTGTCGCGCCGCCGCCTCCACCGCAACCACCCAAGACCAGATATAACAGGGTGCTGAAAGCTGTAAGGCGTAACTTGGGCGTGTTCAATCTAGAGTAATTGCAGGGCATAGCTGTTTTATAGTTTTTGGGTGCTGGCACCACTTTGCCAGTATCGGCATCGTTTGGCCAACACCTTTACACTAAGGAGCCTCTGATCAAGTCCCCAGTGGTCTCTGCGCGAGTCAAAACGTTCACTCCTTCGCCGGAAAATGCTCCTGCCTTTCGGGCATTCGGGCAATCCATTGCCCTTGGCGCGCTTCGCAGGCAATGGCCATAGTCCTTGGCAAGAAGTGCAAGCCTTCCGCGTCCTGCTCACGGCCCTTACCTACATCCGTGTAGGCAACACAGCGGATGGACGTTTTGGCCGCGCCCTTCGGGGCTTACAGAGCTTTCCGATCTCTGTGTTGGCTCACCTCACCGGGCCGTCAGCCCGCTTTCAGTTCGCCGCCTTGATCTCGAAAAGCTCTGTAAGCCAGAGGTCACTGGCGACTTAATCAGAGGCTCCCTGACTCGAGTTTAAACTTTAGTCAGTTAACGCCAAATTGTCCCAGCCTACCTCATTAACTAATGCGCGTAGCGCTGGCGGACGGTAATTTTCGTCGCTCTGGTAGCGCTGCTTTACGCTCATGTGGATATGGGTGGGTTTTCCCGGTATTTGTAGCGGCCGATGCAAAGGCTTTTTAAGGCGATACACATGCTTGCGCGAGCGATGCAATTTGGCTTTAGCAGCGGCCGCCATATCGGTGCGAATATGCGACTCGGTTGCGAGTCCGGCTGTGTGGGCCTGCTCTAAAAGCCAGTGCAGAGGCGTATCCGACGCTCGCAGACCGGTTTTCGCATCCGGCGGGTAGGAGCCGCCTACATCCGCGTGGCTGCCTGTAAACCAAACCTGTTTTAAATCAACTTCCGGGCGGGGCAGCCAGACAGTAGGTTCAAAATCTTGGCGCTGTTCGTCAATGGCCAGGGCGTGGCGGGCGACGCGCACATTGGGGCCCATCTTGGTATCGTAAAATTCATCGTGCTGTTCCAGAAGACCCATCAGACTAAATGGAATGCCTAGCGCGCCTACGGTGTCCCATACGCCAATAAACTCGACCCGGCGCGAGCGGTGGCTATACGCCTGACGAAAAGCTCTTGCCGCATTACCGTCGGGGTGGTTTTTGTCTGCCGGGCTTTTGTATATTTGCCAGGTCTTTGCGATTAGATTTGCGTGGGGGCGCCGCACAATACCGCAGTTGTTAATCAGTCCGCTCAGCGCCCGCACTGTGTAGGCGCCGCGACTAAAACCAAAAAGAAAAATTTTGTCCCCTGCACCGTAATTTTGAACAATGTAGCGATAGCCATCCATAATGTTCTTGTGAATGCCGCAGCCGGTCGCCCCGGCGCTAAGGCTGTTGTGGTAGGAGCCAAGGCCCCAATCGTAAAACACGTGCTGGCGTTGCCCCTGAAAGGCGGGGGTGATCGCGCGCGCAAGCTGTAGAACATTGGTGGGAAAATCCCTGGCGATGTCTTCCTCGGGCCGATTCCAGGTGCCGTCGGCGCAGATGACAATGTTGGCCATGTTCTCCTCCGCTTGATTAGGGGCGTATGGTGCACCGAGATAGCATAGTCCCGCTTCTCGAGTACTGCCATAGTTGGTCGATAGCAGCGATGCGGTCGCGCGGGTAGCCGTTTTCTTTAGCGAGCGGCCGGTTTTCGAGAACTGCGAGGCTAGCGATGTATTGACGATCCGCTATATAGCTACTATGCCTCGTTTTTTGCCGGAATCATGTTTCCGTTTACATCAAGCGGCGGCTGTGTCATTGTCAATTTGATGGCGTTAATTTGCCTCATAATGAGCCATCAAAACTTTTACTTCCTCTGCCTGCTAACACCTAGGCCACAGTGTTGGTGGATAGCCATGAAGCTTTTAGAGATATAAGCCTGTGATAAACCATGCCATTCGCCTATCTATTCGCACTAAAATTGCTATAGGTAGTTTGGTGATTGTTTTATTGGTGTGGGGGCTGCTGGCTGTCGTTAGCTACAGCGCGACCAACACGTTATTGAAGGTCGTTAGTCAGGCTTTGTTTTCCTCGGCCAGCAAAGAGATATCGCTTGAGGTAGAGTCCACTTATCGCCCTGTGCTGCAGATGACGGCTTTATTAGCAGACAGTCGGTTAGCCCAGGGGAGGGATTTTGAGTCTCACATACAGAGCTTGCCTATCATTACTGAATTACTGGCCCAACATCCCCAAGCGGTTGCGATAATGGTGGGGCTGGATAATAGCGATTACTTTAGTGTCAGACAGTTGCGCCGCGCTGATGTACGCGAGAGTTTGGATGCGCCTCCTGATGCTCACTATGCGATTGATTATATGGCAGGGGACCGGGCCCAAGCGCCTTTGCGGCAATTCTACCGACAGGATCTTTCCCTAATCTCGCAAATAAACGTCGAAGATACGGGGTTTGATCCCACCCAAAGACCCTGGTTTCAAGACGCGATGCGGGTGAATACAGCGGTAACCACTGAGCCTTACTTTTTTTATTTTCTGCAGACCATGGGCGTTACGGTTGCCAAAAGGGCTGGCAATAGGCGCTCGGTGGTGGCCACGGATATCACACTAGATGACATATCACGCTACCTGGGACAGCAGCGGGTGACCCCGGGGACTGAGATACTGCTGCATCGCGAAGATCAGATGGTGGCTTCTTCTTTGGCGAAAATTTCAGAAAATGGTATGTCCAAACAACTAGGTGATGTAAAGGGCACTGTTTTTGAAACCTTGGTACACGGCACGCCAGCCCCTAAGCGGTTAATCCACCGGCAGAAGGTTCCCTTGGGGTCCAATAATAGTGTGGAATTAATGATCTCGGTGCCCGAGAATGAATTGTTGGCAGAGTTCAGACAGCTTCGCGACCGGGTTCTATGGTGGTCTTTGGGGTTGCTGATTCTGCTGGTGCCTTTGGCCTGGTGGTGGGCCACAGGTATATCGCGGCCTATTCGGCGCCTATCCGACGCGGTCACGAATGTCGATCAGGCCGATTTTGTCATGAATTTACCCGCTGTGCGTAATAAAGATGAGGTGGGGGTACTAACCCACGCACTTGAGCGAATGAGTGACTCTCTGCAGCGCTATATCGCTGAGTTGGCAAGCGCTACAGCGGCACGGCAAAAACTAGAGAGCGAGCTGGATATTGCCCGCCGAATTCAAATGGACTTAGTCCCGGGCGGTGGTGAACTCGCAGTCAATGTCGGCGAAGATAGTCTCTATGCCTGCCTTAAGCCGGCCCGCGCGGTAGGGGGCGATCTTTATGAAATGCTGGCACTTGACGATGGACGTTACTTCGTGGCGGTGGGCGATGTCTCCGATAAAGGAATGCCTGCGGCTTTATTTATGTCCCGTGCCGTGGCTCTCGCTAAAATGCTGGCCCCCCGGGCCGACTCCCCAGCTACTCTTCTGGCTGAGCTTAACCACGAGTTGGTTAAAGGCAATGATTCATGCATGTTTATCACCTTGATTTGTGGTTTTTACGCCCCCAAAACAGGCGAGCTTATATTCTCCAGTGCCGGACACAATCCGCCGGTTCTAATTCGGAATAATAATGCTCAGTTTGTCGAACTGGATTCGGGTACGGCCGTTGGGGTGTTTGAGGGGATAGATTACTTCAATCAGCGGTTATTATTGAGTTCGGGAGACCAGTTGTGTGTCTATACCGACGGCATTACCGAGGCCTTTAACGCCCAGCGTGAAGAGTTTTCCGAACGTCGCCTGATCAGCACCTTAAACAGCGATGCGCCCAATTCCACAGTCAAGGATCGTGGTGAGCATGTGTTAGAGGCCGTGCACGCCTTTGCTGCAGGAGAAGCGCAGTCCGATGATATTACCCTAATGATTTTGGGCAAGCGTTAGTATGCAAGATAAGCGGCTAAACTTTAGGTTATTGAGCGCGGCCGATTTGGATGGCTTCGGCATGCGTGTCCAACTTTTTTTACACAATCATGGATTGCCCGACACTATTCAGTCGGACATTATGGTTATAATCGACGAGCTGCTGAGTAATCTTCTCAAGTATGGCGGTGGCCACTTTTTGGATGTCAGGCTTGAGTGTCGGCACAAGCTGCTCGTTCTTCTCTGTCTGGACGACGGTGCCGCCTTTAACCCTTTGGCGAGCAAGCGCCCCGATTTAGATCTTCCGATGGAGGAGCGGGAAATTGGCGGCTTAGGCATTGAGTTGGTTATGGGGCTTACCGAGACGCAGCACTATTGGCGAGAAAATGGCTATAACCATATCGAATTAACCTTACCCTTACCGCAGTAAAACTGGATAAGCATATGGCGTTAGAAATTAAAACACTGGAAGCCACGGATAGCTCGCTAAAATTGGCCTTACAGGGCTCACTGGACAGCGAAACCTATCCGACCCTAGAGGAGACGTTGCAGAGTCAAATGGGGCCCGAGACCGAATTGGTGGCATTCGATTTAAAAGAACTCAGCTTTATCAGCTCGGCGGGGCTTCGGGTCTTTTTTGCCACCGTTAAAAAGCTCAAGGCGCGCGGTGGCAAGGTAGCGGTTTCCAATATGCAGCCTGGGGTCAAAAAAGTGTTTGAAATCGTCAAAGCTCTGCCAGATTTGAGTGTTTTTGCCAGTGTTTCCGAGCTAGATGATTATCTTGCTAACTTTCAGCGCAAAGCGGAATAGACGGGGCAGGTTGGTGTTTTGCCGATACGCTCATCCTTGATCATAGCCTTTCGTTTTTAACGCTACATTTCCTTATTTGCTCCCCGTGAAATCGCTGGCGCTCAGGTTGCGTCAGCGTTAATCGCTCTGGTTTGAGTCTTCTGGTCGCTCCAAAAGTGGCACAGCGGTTTTGTTCCGGCTTTCTCCCCAGTCCTTTACCGATCCTCTTTTGAGTTCGCTCGATGGTGCGGGCCTTTGAGGCGCCTTTGTTGGCACTCCAAAAAACGCTGGGGGAGTAAAGAAGGGGAATGGAAAAACATCTACCTAATGGTTTGTTTGACTATATATTTGGGCGCAAATTCGTCTAAAAAATAGTCAAAATTGGCTTTTAAATCAACAGAGTTGACACCGCTGTCATTTGTGTAATCGGTTACTTTATGGTTGTGGATGTTCTTTGTGTTTCGCGGTTCTCCCGAAGGCTAGAGTATTCGGGGGGTGTGGCCGGGGAGGAGAAATAAAGGTGGGTAATAGGAGGTCTAGAATTGTTTTGATAGCGTTAACATTAAAAAAATTAACAAAAGTTTTTAGTGCCACAAAAGTGCTAAGGGTCACGTGTTTCCGTGATGATAGCGCAATCATGGTTTTTCATCTTGTGATGGCGTAATAATCTTTATAAGACTTCATTATTTTTTTTAAAAAAGTATAAAAAACAGAGGCTTGTGATTATTTTAATGGAGCGTGATAAGACTTATATCCATTTTTACCTTAAGTTAAAATTAACATAAAGTTTTCCAGCTCAGTCAGGTCGTTTTCTGTTCACGCTTACCGCTGCCAATTTCCCGTTAAGGTTAACACCCGAAAAGGTAACCGGTTACATTTGGAGGGCAAATATTTTGGCTATTGAATAGCGTTTTAGGTTGCCGTAAATTCTTCTTCCAGCCAGCTTTACGACCTGCAAAGAAATTTCAATAAACGGGCGTAAAGGTAAGACAAATCTTTGGCAATAAGAAAATCACTGACGCGAAAAGTTCGTTTGTGTAGAGCGAAAGCTTGATGCGTGCAATGCCCAAATTTTGTGCGTAACAAGTGGTAATACAGATAAAAATCTTCCTGATGATAATAAAAGGAGAGCTCCATGTATAAGCAGTCAACTTTTAAGAAAAAGCTTATTGCTTCGGCAGTTGCTTCCAGTGCGTTAATGGGTATGGGCCAGATGGTTCACGCTCAGGAGCAGCTGGAAGAGGTCGTGGTTACTGGTATTCGCGCATCTTTGGATC
Organism: Gilvimarinus xylanilyticus; assembly: GCF_024195295.1. GTDB lineage: Bacteria > Pseudomonadota > Gammaproteobacteria > Pseudomonadales > Cellvibrionaceae > Gilvimarinus > Gilvimarinus xylanilyticus. The sequence continues at coordinate 567,431 of NZ_JAMFTH010000001.1, forward strand.
GCGCTATGGATATCAAGCGTGACACCACCGGTGTGGTGGATGCTATTTCCGCTGAAGACATTGGTAAAATGCCCGACGCTAACCTAGCCGAATCGCTGCAGCGTATTGCCGGTGTATCGATTACGCGTACTAATGGCGAGGGTGCAAGGGTAACTGTGCGCGGTATTGATCCGGCTATGAATATGGTCACCTTAAACGGTCGTAATATGCCGGCAGTTACCAACGATGGCGGTGCGGGCGATCGTTCTAGCCGCGCCTTTGACTTTGCTTCGCTGGCCGCTGAAAGTGTAAGTGGGGTAGAAATCTATAAAACCTCGCGCGCCGACTTTTCGGGCGGTGGCTTGGGCGCAACCATTAATCTAAACACCGTTCGGCCCCTGGATGTAGGTGACATTAAAGCCTCGGCGGCGGTTAAGGCGGTGCACGACACCACCATTAACCGTGGTGGGGATGGTCGCGAAGTGACCCCTGAACTGTCGGGCATTTTTTCTTGGGCAAATGATGAAAACACCTTTGGTGTTGCGCTGAGTGCCGCCTATCAGGAGCGCGATAACGTGCGCTCTAATGCTTTTGTGAACAACTGGCAGTTACGTGAAGTGGGCGCCGATGGCAGCCACGCTGATACCCCTGAAGATGCCGTGATAACCAATCCGTTGTCTCCGGGTGATATGTATGCCATTCCTACCGATTTGCGTTTTGCCTTGGAAGATAATCATCGCGAGCGCACCAATGGCCAGCTGACCATGCAGTTCCGTCCGGTGGAGACTCTTACTGCCACAGTTGATTACACCTATACCGAATACGATTTGGAAGCGACTCGCGCGCAGCAGTCGACTTGGTATAACGAAAGTGCTATTTCGGCCATGACTTTTGACCAGGGCGCTGAAATTGCTACACCTGTTATCTACGCTGAAACCTATGATGTGCAGGCGGGCAAAGATGTTTCTTTTGCTCAGCAAGACTACCGCGGCACTAGTAAAATGGAGTCTGCCGGTATTAACCTGGAATGGGATGTGACCGACCAGTTTAGTCTGGCGTTGGATTACCACGACTCTACCGCGCGCAATCACACCGACCAGACCGAGCTGGGGTTGAACGCAAACGTGGTAACTTCAGAGTACTCAGATTGGCGAACCGATCTGCCAGTTATGGGTATTACGTTTGATGATTCGCGGGAGGATAAAGGGAACAATAATGGTGTTCTCGATGGCGGCGATGTCAGCTCTGCCATGGGTGCCGCGCGCTGGGATCGTACCGAAACCAATATCCAGCAGCTGAAAGTTGATGGTGATTTGGACTTGGGCGGTTTTGCATTTTTTGAGGCCTTTGACATTTCTTTCGGCGTTGAGGATCGTAAAGATACCAACCAAACCGTGGTAAATACAGGTGAGACTCCGCGTGTGACCATGGGTAACTGGGGCGGTGTTGACCCCGATGTGTTTGGCAGCGACTGGGCCTCATACTTCTCGCCCCGCGATTTCGGGGAAGGCTTTCCAAGCTTTGATGGCGCTACCAGTGATCCAATGTTCTTGGATTATGGTGTGGATGGCGATTTCCATTCTATTAAACGTGCCATTGAGACCGCTTACGCCAACGCCCAGACGCGTATTCGCATTAATGGCGATGATCCTACCACCGTTGACGATCCATCTACGCCCGATGAAGTAGAAAATGTCGAAAGCTATTATTGGGTTACTGCGCTGGACGCTGACGGCGAGCACTGGAAAAATCGTGACACCCAGCTCACTCCCGATAACTTCAACAATTTCCCCAATGGCAAGGTTGAGCCCACCAACGTAGTTGCTACCGACCGGACTATTGTTGAAGAGGTCCAGGCTGCCTACGTTCAGTTCCACGGTGGTTTTGATTTGGGAGGCTTGGAGTCAAACCTGGTAGTAGGTCTGCGCTACGAGGAAACTGATTTGACCTCAATGGCGGTGGTTACTTCGCCCGTCAATCAAAGCTGGGATGGCGATAACGATTGGTCGTTGATTTACGGTTCGGGTTTACCTGTCACTCTGAACGCAAGCAATAGCTATGATAACTTCTTGCCCAATGTCGATTTTGATATCACTTTGATGCAGGATCTGAAGTTGCGCGCTTCTTATAATGTGACAATTGCGCGTCCTTCGTACAATAATCTGAGAGTGGCTGAAACCATCGACAACCAGTACTTGAAGCAGGCTGGCGGCGGTAACCCTGGTTTGACTCCTCTGGAGTCGGAAAATATAGACCTTTCGGTGGAATGGTACTACGGCGATTCCAGCTACATGTCGGTTGCGGTATTCCAAAAAGAAGTGTCTGACTTTATCGGTACCACTGTGGTGCAGGACGAGGTCTTTGGCCTGCGTGACCCGCGTATGGGCGAACGCTTTGAGCAGGCGATTGCAGACATTGAAGAGCTCCGTGCTGCCGGTGAAATTAATCGCGATGGCAACTTATGGAACCCCAACAGCGAAGCGCATCAGCACGATATGATGCTGCGAAACGAAGGCTTGGATCCTAACGACGAGTCTACTTCTATTCTGGCCAATAGCACTGACCCGGTGCAGATGTGGAATAAATCTATTCCCAGCAACTTCCAGGATGACACCATTACCGGTGCCGAGTTGTCGGTTCAGCATTTCTTTGGCGAGAGTGGTTTTGGGGTTCAGGCTAACTACACCATGGTCGATTCTGATCTGGAAGTAAGTAATACCAGCCAGGTCGAGCAGTTTGCCATGTTGGGTGTGAGTGATACGTCGAACTTGGCGCTGATTTACGATAAAGATCGTTTCCGCGCTCGAGTGACTTATAACTGGCGTGACAAGTACCTGACCAGCCTGGCCCAGGGTGGTAACAATGCCCCGGGTTATGTGGATGAGTATTCGCAAATCGACTTTAGCTTGGGTTACGACATCACCGATAACTTTACCGTTACCGCGGAAGGTTTGAACGTGACTGGCGAAGATTCTCGCCTGTATGGCCGCTCTGAGCGCCAGATGTTTAGCTTGGAAGACCTGGGTGCACGCTACGCTTTGGGTGCGCGTTACACCTTCTAAGCTGATATAGCTTTATCTCTCTTAAGCCGCTGGAAACAGCGGCTTTTTTTATGGGAGAATGATCTGTAAAACCTCGTTACCTGGCGTATTAGCAGTATGAATAAAAAAATAGTAATAGTGGGTGGCGGAACGGCGGGTTGGTTAACCGCTGCCGTTCTGGCTGCAGAGTTTACCGCCGGGGTTGAAATTACCCTTATAGAGTCGCCGGAGGTAAGCCCTATCGGGGTGGGTGAGGGAACCTGGCCGACCATGCGCTCGACCTTAAAACGCATTGGTATTCGCGAGACTGAGTTTTTACGCGCGTGCTCGGCGTCTTTTAAGCAAGGCTCTAAGTTTGTCGGATGGCGCAATGGCGCAAGCGACGATTTTTACTATCATCCGTTTACGCTGCCCGCTTCTTTTAGTGATGTTGACTATCATCGTTTGTGGCAGGAGGGTGCCGAGCCTGCTTATGACCGGGTGGCCGGTATTCAATCGCGCCTGTGCGAAATGGCCAAGGCTCCTAAAACCATCACCGTCCCCGAGTATGCCGGCGCCTTAAATTACGGTTACCACTTAGACGCCGGAAAGTTCAGTGAGCTGCTGCAATCTCATTGCACAAACCGGTTGTCGGTCGAGCATATTGTTGACCATGTGGATAGGGTTAATCTGGCAAATAGCGGCGACATCGAGTCTGTGGTGACAAAAGAGTGTGGCGAAATTGCTGGGGACCTGTTTATCGATTGCAGTGGGAGCAAAAGCCTGTTGTTGGGTGAGACGCTGGGCGTTGGGTTTGTTCCATGTGGTCAATATTCAATGAACGACCGCGCCCTGGCGGTGCAGGTAGGCTACCCAAGCGCTGATGCTGAGGTTGCCAGCGCGACTATAGGTACCGCCCAAGAGGCTGGCTGGACGTGGGATATTGGGCTCAGCTCACGCCGTGGCGTGGGATATGTATACTCCAGTGCCCACACAAGCGAAGAGCAGGCTGAGCGCTGTTTAAAGCGTTATTTGCGAGAGACAGCGCCCCATCTAAAGGAGGCGGAAATCGAGCCCAGAGCATTGCGCTTTAATCCCGGTTATCGCGAGAAGTTTTGGCACAAGAACTGTGTTGCGGTGGGTATGGCCGCAGGGTTTATCGAACCCTTAGAAGCCTCGGCACTGGCGTTGGTCGAGTTATCAGCGGCGATGATCCGCGACGAGCTGCCGTCTGACCGCCTTGAAATGGAGGTTGTGGCAAAGCGCTTTAATCAAATCTTTTCTTATCGTTGGCAGCGAATTATTGAGTTTCTAAAGCTTCATTATGTATTGTCTGAGCGCCGCGATACTCAATATTGGCACGATGCGGTCGCGAAAGAATCTACGCCCCAAACTTTGTTGGACAGTTTAACAATCTGGCAAAGCCGATCGCCGTACTCGCGCGATTTTCTTCACACCGAAGAGCTTTTCCCAGCGCCTAGTTACGCCTATGTTTTGTATGGCATGGGCTTTGGCAAGTGCGCTTCGGGTATTACGCGGACGCGAGATGAAGCGCGTGTACAGCAGGTGTTGGCACAAGAGCAAAAGAAGCTCCACAATTATATGCAGGCTATACCAGGCAATCGCGAATTGTTAGATGCGGTGTCTCAGTATGGGTTAAGCCTGGTGTAAAGCTGGTCGTCGCAGGAGTGAGTCATGAGCGAGCAAGCTATTAAACGAGTTGTTGTTGCCGGAGGGGGGACGGCAGGCTGGATGACGGCCTGTGCTTTGGTCTCTCAATTGGGGCATTACCTGGATGTGGTGTTGGTAGAGTCCGAAGATATTCCCACCGTAGGTGTTGGTGAGGCAACCATCCCTACCATGCAGTCGTTTCATTTGTTGTTGCAGCTGCAAGAACAGGAGTTTATGCGTGAAACCAATGCTACCTTTAAACTAGGGATTGAGTTTGCAAACTGGGGCCGTCAGGGCCACAGCTATTTCCACTCGTTTGGTGAGACCGGAAAGGAATTTTGGGCCGGGCAGTTTCAGCACTTTTGGTTGCGCGAGTGTCAGTCCGGCGGACAGTATTCTTACGCAGACTATTCACCCGAAACCCAGGCGGCAAAAGCGGGTAAGTTTGCTATTACTAAAAATCCCCGCTTGGGTTTTGCCTATCATCTGGATGCCGGGTTGTACGCCAAATATTTACGCCGCGTTAGCGAGAGCCGCGGAGTGACCCGGATTGAGGGAAAAATTGACGCTGTTCAGCTTAACCCTCAAAGCGGCGCTATCGATGCACTGCAAATGGCTGATGGGCAAAAAATAGCAGGGGATTTATTTGTCGACTGTACCGGGTTTCGTGGTTTGCTGATCGAGCGTGCTCTGCACGCAGGCTACGATGACTGGTCGCATTACTTTTTGTGCGATAGCGCCGTTGCCGTGCAGACTTCATCTGCGGAGAATCTTACGCCCTACACACGCTCTATTGCTCGAGAAAGTGGTTGGCAGTGGCGTATTCCTTTACAAAACCGTGTGGGTAACGGTTTTGTCTATGCCTCCGGTGCCATTGATGATGATCGCGCCACGCAAACGCTTTTAGATAACGTCAGTGGCGATACCCTGACCGACGCCAAGCTAATTAAGTTTCGCCCAGGTAAGCGACGACGCAGCTGGGTAAAAAACTGTGTCGCTCTGGGGCTTGCCAGCGGTTTTATCGAGCCTTTGGAGTCAACCAGCATTCACTTGGTTTCATCGGCAGTTATTCGCTTAATGCGGATGCTGCCTTTGGGGCAATTTCGCGATTGTGATATCCAAGAGTTTAATCGGGCAACGGATTGCGAGTTAGCTTCGGTTAGGGATTTTGTGCTCTTGCATTATAAACAGACAGAGCGTGAGGACTCGGATTTTTGGCGTTATTGCCGGTCAATGGATGTGCCCGAATCGCTTCAAACGCGGTTGGACATATACCGAGATTCGGGACGTATTTATTGGCAGCCTGACGAGTTGTTCACGGTAAACTCATGGAACCAGGTGATGTTGGGCCAGGGCGTTATGCCCAGGCATTATCATCCCGCAGCGGATATCATGTCGGAATCGCAATTTGTCACACAAATGACGCAGCTGCGAGAGGGAATCGACGCTATGGTGAAAAAAATGCCATCGCACGGTGAATTTATACGCGCCTATTGTCAGAGATGATAAATAGGTACTGCTAGCAGTACTGGGTGGAAGTTTCATTATATGCGCTTTATTCCCGTAGGATAGGGTGCGCATTCCCCGTTCTTTCTATCGGCCTTCATTAGCTTGCCCCGTTACCTCGCCACCCGGTTAAGCGTGAGTTACTTGGATGATAAACAATGGTTTAGCTTGGCTAATCCTTCTAAGCGCTCAATTACCTTTCTTTTCAACGATTACCGCAAATTTTGTACTTGATATGCTCATCTCCTTGGCGTAGACTCGGACAAAAGGTCAAGTTGACAACAAGCATAAGGTTTAAAAGACATTTACGCTATTGCCCTAAAGCTGCTTAGAGTGAATACGAATAAATGCGGCACGGCTTTGGCCTAAGGACATTCTGTTTCCAAGTCCATTTGGAGGCGGGGTTTACCCGGTGCCGGCTTTGGTTCTGGGAATAAAGCTAAAAATAATGCTAAGTCCATCAAAAGGAGAGCTCATGTATACAAATAAATCCAACTTTAAACGCAAGTTGATCGCCTCAGCGGTGGCCTCTTGTGCCATGTCGGGCTTTGCAGCTCCGACATTGGCGCAAGACGACCAGATGTTGGAAGAGGTGGTTGTAACGGGTATCCGCGCGTCGCTAGAGCGATCTATGGATATCAAACGCGACTCGGCCGGTGTGGTAGACGCTATCTCGTCTGAAGACATCGGTAAGTTCCCCGATACTAACCTTGCAGAATCTCTGCAGCGCATTACCGGTGTTTCCATTAACCGTAAAAACGGCGAAGGTTCTGAAATTACGGTCCGCGGTTTTGGCCCGGACTTCAATATGGTTACCTTGAACGGACGAACCATGCCAACCGGTAGTGCATACGGTGGTAGTTCAGGTGCGGGCTCTGCGACTCGTGGCGGTAACTCCCGTGCGTTTGACTTTGCCAACCTGTCTGCTGACTCGGTTTCTGGTGTTGAAGTCTACAAAACCAGTAAAGCCAGCATCGCCACCGGTGGTATTGGTGCGACGGTAAATGTAAAAACCTCCAACCCTTTGGATGAGCCGGGCCTGAACGTCAGCGTCGCCGGTAAAGCAATTATGGATACCACTAACCGCACCGGCGACGATGTAACGCCTGAGGTTTCAGGTATTTTCAGCTGGTCCGACGATGACGGTATGTTTGGTGTGTCTTTGAGCGCCAGTTACTCTGAGCGCGACTCAGGCGTGACCAGTGCCACCGTTAATGACTGGAGCGTTGCCGAGTGGGGGGCTGGAGATACCCAGACTATTTACGACAACCCTGCAAACAGCGACATTTTTGTGAATGCGCCCGAGGTCGGGCAGCTTTACTCCCGCCCTAATGACGTTCGTTACACTTTTGCTGATCGCACGCGCGAGCGCACCAACGCGCGCCTTGCATTCCAGTTCCGCCCCATGGATAGCTTGACCGCCAGCCTTGATTACACCTTCGCACAAAATGATCAATCGGCTCATCGCGGTGAGGTAACCACTTGGGTTCAAAATGGTGGGTTTGTTCAAAACGTTGAGTTTGATGATTCAGCTATTAAGACGCCAATATTCATTACTGAGAGCTATGATCCGGCAAGACGCGATGTAGGTTTCTCGCAGCAATATCGCTCGCAAGAAGATACGCTGGAATCTACTGGCTTGAACATTGAGTGGGATGTCACCGATCAGTTCTCGTTAGTCTTTGATGCCCACAACTCTACTATGGAAAGTCTTCCAACTGGTCCAGGCCGCGCGGGTTCGCTGGATATCGGTGTTGGCTCTTCAATCAAATCTGGGGCTAGTTGGCAATTTAGCGGCGCTGACATCCCTAACTGGACGCACACAATTGATGGCGATCTGGAGGAAAATCTTAGCTCTTCAGTGATGCGTGTGTTCTCTGTTGAGCAGACCTCTGAAGTGGATCAATTTAAAGTAGATGGTCACTGGGAGTTTGACAACGGCAGCCGGTTTGATTTCGGTATTGAGCGCCGTGAAATGAACTCAAACACTGTTAGTTATAACGGTAATAACAACCAGGTATTGGGCGGCTGGGGTGCTTCAGCGCCTGGCGAGTTCCCTGATGGCAGCTTTGAACCATTTAATGTGGCTGGCGAATTTGATGATCCTAGCACTGGTAATTCACCCCCCATCGGCTTCCGCGCGGACGCTCGTGAACTGGGTGCTTTCCTGGTGGAGGAATACAGTGATCAACAGGCTTATATTGGCGTAGAGAACACCGAGCAAGACGCGGTTCGAAACAGCGCAAGTAATAACGAGATTCAGGAAGATACAGACGCTGTTTATGTCCAGTTTGGCTCTGTAGGCCAGTTAGCTGATTTTGAAGTTAATGTGCTTGCCGGTTTACGGTATGAGACTACAGACCAAACCTCATCTTCAGAGACCCCTCCTCTGGCTTACTATATCTGGTCATCGGATAACGACTTTACCGCTGTCAGCGCATCGCCGGACACGCCAACTGTAGACGGCCAGAAGTATGACGTTCTCTTGCCTAGCTTAGATTTCTCTATGAACTTTTCGGACAATCTGATTGGCCGAGCGTCCTACAGCCAAACCATCGCTCGTCCTGGCTTGTCGAGCTTAGGGTCAGTGATTTCGTTTGGTCAGCCAAACGGTTCAACATTGAACGCAGGTACTACTGTTGAAGCGACAGGGCAAAACCCACAATTGGCGCCGCTTGAATCAAGCAACGTTGATGTGTCGTTGGAATGGTACTACGACGATGCGAGCTACGCGTCTGTAGGCTTATTTGAAAAACGTGTAGAGAACTTCACCGGTTCAGAGATTACTGAGCAAACTTTTGATATTCGAGATCAGACTGCTGGTCCGAGAGCTTTGGCCGCTCGTGATGCACTGGAAAGCATTGGCGCTAACGTCGACAATGCCAACCTGTACGCCATGATGCAGATTTTGGCTAATCCTTCAGAATATCCTGGTGGCGCATCCGAGCTAAACGATGCAGTGGTAGCTGATCTTAATGATCAGGCCGGCTATGAGTTTATCACTCCCAATGCCGACGATCCTCTGATGGAGTACGAGTTCAGTACTACAATTAATAACCGCGAAGCGAAACTGTACGGTGCCGAGTTTGCATTGCAGCACTTCTTCGGTGAAACTGGGTTTGGTGTACAAGCCAACTACACCATCGTAAGAGGTGATGTTAAGTTCGATAATTTGGACATTACTTCAGACCAATTTGCACTCTTAGGTCTTAGTGATACAGCAAACTTGGTGTTGATGTATGAAAATTACGGCTTCGAAACCCGTCTTGCGTACAACTGGCGTGATGAGTACCTGAACCAAACCAATTGGGGTTCCAATAACCCAGGTTACGTTGAAGCTCAGTCGCAACTTGACATGAACATCAGCTATTACTTTACTGATAACTTGTCTGTGTCCTTCGAAGGTATCAACATGACCGGAGAAGATCGCCGCGAGCATGGTCGCAACGAAAACATGATGATCTTCTATGATGATCTGGGTGCACGCTACCAGCTAGGTGCGCGTTACAGCTTCTAAGCTATAACGTAAAAGTTGTTTGATCGAAAAAGAGTCGCCTAGGCGGCTCTTTTTTTAACTCAACTGTTATAATTTCTCTTATTGCGTAAGTAAATCGGTAGCTTTAGATGCAAAAAATAGAATCATTAAACAATATCACTCATGAAAATTTAGCAGTGAATCCTGAATTTTCAGCCGAACTTGGGGACAATGCAGTCAGCACCGTTACATTTATCACTGAGTTTTCTGAGGTCCAGAAGGAGTACCCAATACTCTGCCGCAAAGACCCGGAAACGGGTGAGTATCAGGCTGTAGTGCTTTTCGGGTTCCAAAAAGATGAAAATTTGTTCTTGGTAGAGGCAGATCCGTCGAGCCAAAAGTATGTGGGGTGGCGCGCTGAATATATTCCGGCTGCTGTAGCTCGGGGGCCTTTCTCAATTGGGGTGCAAGGTGACGCTGACGGCAGTTCAGAGGCGCCAAAGCCCGTCGTTCATATTGACATGGCCCATCCCAAAGCGAGTTGTGATCGAGGTCGAGCATTGTTCTTGGAAAATGGCGGGCACAGCCCATACTTAAATTATATTACAAATGTGCTGGATACGATTAACGAAGGAATGCACCTCACTAAGCACATGTTCAATACGCTTAATAAATATGAGTTAATTGAACCTGTGAACTTGGATATCGAGTTTATCGATAAAAGTAAATTAACCATAAATCAGTTTGAAACAATCAATACAGAGAAGTTGTCTCAGCTTAGTGGCGAAGCGCTAGCGGAGCTGAATAAATCAGGCTTCCTTCAGGCCGCTTACTATATGGCGACCTCTATGTCCAATATTCGAAAATTAATTGATTGGAAAAATCGTAATCTGTCTGCCAGCGGAAACGCTAATTAATCGTGAAAAGGGTCAAAAGCTTAAATGGCATCGGTCCGAGCACCATTCCACGGGACGTGATTGTTTCTGACGAGCCTGTAGTTTTTAAGCAGATGGTTTCGGATTGGCCTGTCGTTAAGGCTGGGCAAGTTTCCGATAGGGCGTCAGTGGACTACTTGAAATCCTTTTACAATGGCACGCCGACCATCGTATGTAAGATTCCTCCTGAAAATGAAGGGAGAATGTTTTACAGCGACGACTGCACCGAGCTTAACTACGAAAGTTATAAAGGGTATATCGGTGAAACTTTAGAGGCTATCTTACAAGGCGCGAGTGATTTAAATGCCCCTGCTTATTATATTGCTTCCAATATAATAAGCTCTCATCTGCCCGGGTTTAGTGATGCCAATAGCTTGGATATTCCCAGAGATCAACACCCTGAAGCATTGAATGAAAGAGTGAGCATTTGGATTGGTGGTAAAACGACCGCCTCGTGTCATTTTGATGCATTAGACAATATCGCATGCTGTGTCGCAGGTAAGCGTAGGTTTACGCTTTTCCCCCCAGATCAAATAGATAATCTCTACCCGGGCCCACTTGACCCAACACCTGGGGGGCAGGTGATTAGTTTGGTGGATTTTAAGAATCCGGACTTTGAAAAGTTTCCCAGATTTAAAGAAGCGCTCGAGACCGCACTTGTTGTTGATCTGGAGCCAGGCGACGCCTTATTTATACCGACTATGTGGTGGCATCACGTGGAAGGATTAGCGCCCTATAATATTTTAGTAAACTACTGGTGGGAAGATGCACCGGCTTTTCTGACCTCAGGTATGAATGCGCTTAATTGCGCAATGCTCGGGATTCGTGATAAGTCGCCCCGTGAGCGAGAAGCCTGGCGACATATTTTCGAGTACTATATTTTTGATGGTGTTGAAAAGTCTACTGCTCATATTCCTTCGCAGGGAAGGGGATTTTTGAATGCATTGGATAGGCTTGGGGCTAGAAAGTTAAGAGCTTTACTGATTAATAAATTGAATCGTTAGTACCGATAGAGCTGGGAATTCTTGTAATGTCAGGTAGTAAAAAAAGAATAGTCATTGCCGGTGGAGGCACCGCGGGCTGGATTGCAGCGGCTGCGCTCTCCCATCAAATGGGGGAGCTGCTTGATATTACCTTAGTGGAGTCAGAGGACATCGGAACAGTCGGTGTCGGCGAGGCCACTATCCCCCCAATGAGGACTTTCCACAGGTTGGTGGGTATTAATGAGCAGGAGTTTGTGAAAGCCACCAATGCTACTTTTAAGCTGGGTATTCAATTTGAAAACTGGAAGCAGATTGGCGAAAAGTACTTTCACTCTTTTGGTGTTACCGGCAAGCAAACCATAGTGACCGATTTTATTCACTTTTGGCTCAGAGGGCGTGAGTTGGGGATCGCCAATGACTTTGGTGATTACTGCCTTGAGTTTAAGGCAGCCTTACAGGAACGGTTTTCCTTAAATAACCAGGCTAAGTTGAATTACGCTTTTCACCTAGATGCGGGGCGCTACGCACGTTTTCTGAGGGCGCGGGCGGAATCTTTTGGTGTTAAGCGGGTCGAGGGGAAAATAGCTCAGGTAAACCAAAACTCAGATTCTGGTGATCTTACGTCTTTGGTGCTGGAGTCGGGGCAAGAGCTGTCCGGAGATTTGTTTATTGACTGTACGGGTATGAAAGGCCTGTTGATAGAGCAGACGCTTAAAACCGGGTTTGAGCCATGGGTCCAATGGTTGCCGTGTGACACGGCTATCGCCGTGCAAACAGAGGCCACTGCGCCCCCTTTACCCTACACAAGGTCAGTGGCCCATCATGCGGGTTGGCGCTGGCAGATACCGCTGCAGAACCGCGTTGGCAACGGAATCGTTTTTTCCAGTCGTCATATGTCTGAAGATGAGGCGAAGGATAAATTGCTGTCGAGCGTTGAGGGAAAAGCTCTTACAGAGCCCAATCTTATACGGTTTAAGACGGGCAGGCGTAAGAAGTCCTGGAATAAAAACTGCATCGCCATGGGGCTCGCTTCTGGTTTCTTGGAGCCGCTAGAGTCGACCAGCATCCATATGATAATGACAGCGGTAACTCGCTTGCTGCAGCTGTTTCCCCATGGTGAGATCAAGCAGTCGGTTGTTGACGAATATAATGCTCAAGCTGAAAGTGAGTTCGACAGAATTCGCGATTTTATTATTTTGCATTATAAGGCCACCGAGCGCGATGATAGCCCATTTTGGCAATATTGCAGGGATATGGAGGTTCCGGCTGAGCTAAAACATCGTATGGATCTTTTTAGGGATTTTGGCCGAGCCAACCAGGTTGAAGGCGAATTGTTTCGTTTGGATTCGTGGACCCAAGTTATGTTGGGGCAGGGGATTATCCCTTCCGCATATCATCCCATGGTTGACCTTATGCCGGAGTCGGCGCTGCGAAGCCTCTTAGCCAGCATTTCGGCTGATGTCGATAAAAAAATTGAAATGTTATCGCCGCACGCAGAGTTTGTTAAAAAGTATTGCGGTATCTCATAAAATAAAAGCTCTTACTCGGGCCATGCGCTTATTTTTAATAATTAAGCCGTTTTCGGGCGCAGGCGTCTTATTGTGAAAGCGCGCTGATTGACCGCTAACAGGATTACAGAGTGATTGCATAATTTAAGCGCAGCACTGAGGTTGGAAATGCAACTATCATTAAACCCTGATATGTCGACTAACGTTTTTCACTTTGGTGAAGAGCAATCACCGCTATTGGTGGTAGACAACTTCCTGCAAAACGCGGAAATGCTTGTAGAGGATGCTAGCAGAAAACAATTTTCACGAAACTCTCCCATGTATCCAGGGGTTCGGGCACCAGTGCCAGCTAGTTTTGAGTCTCTATTACTCAATGAGTTAAGACCCTTTTTATTCGAGACTTTTGACTTAAAGGGCGATCAATTACGGTTGCCTTTATGTCAGTACTCTATTGTAACCTTGCCTGCAGATCAGCTGGCACTGTTACAGCGTATACCGCACTTTGATTCTACCCAGCGTGACGAGTTAGCGGCGGTTTATTATTTGTTTAAAGAAGATCTGGGCGGCACGTCTTTTTATCGTCACAAAAAAACCGGCTATGAGTATATCGATGATGCGCGCAGTATGGCTTATTTCAAGTCACTCGAGAGCGAAAATGGCGGTGATAATATCCCCCAAAGCGGCTATATCAACGGTGATACGGCGTTATTTACACGCATAGGCGAACAAAAGGGTATTTTTAACCGACTCATTGTTTACCGGCGTCAGAGTCTTCATAGCGGTTCAATAAGCTCTAGCTTTATTCCCCAGGCTGACCCTCGAAAGGGGCGACTGACTATCAGCGCTTTTATTGATTGCGTTTAGCTTTCAGCGTTGTCAGTACAGATAATGCTCCATTGAATTGTCATCTGTAGTCGCACAGTACGAGTAATGGCGAAGATGGTGTCTCAGCCCTCAACTGACCTCTATCTGATTGGTTCGTATGACGAGAGCTTCTGTGCTTATAGGGTTACTTCTGTCCCCCTTAAGTCGGGGGCTTTAGGTAGAAACTCATCATCTAGGTTTTCATCCACTTTAGTTCAATTTGCGAGTGTGTTTAAATGGCGACACATTAATCAGAAGCTCCCTGTTTTAGTGGATTACGTGTCCATTGCGAGAATGGCCGCGATATAATAAATATTACCGGGTAAAAATATACATCATGGCCAATCACGCACTGCTGAATAGCGACACGCATAAAAATTTAAAGGTAAATACGCGCTTTGCCGCTGAGTTCGGCGATGATCAAAGCGCAGTCATTACCTTCCCTACAGAATTTGCTGATATCCAGCGTCACTATCCTATTTTGTTGCAAAAAGACGCTAAGACCGGCGAGTTTCAAGCGGTGACGCTATTGGGGTTGGAAGCCAATGAAAACCTCTTTTTGCGCGATGGTCATTGGCAGGGATATGTGCCGGCGATTGTTGCGCGTGGCCCTTTTCTGATCGGTTTTCAGGAAAAAGAGGTGGATGAAGAGGTTCGCAGAGAGCCAGTTATTCATATTGACCTTGATGACCCGCGGGTGAATGAGTCAGAGGGCGAGGCGGTTTTCCTTGAAAACGGCGCTAACTCTGCCTATTTGGAGCGCGTGGCGACTATTCTCAAGGGGATTCATGAGGGGCTCAACTATGGCAGGGCGATGTATGCAGCGTTTGCCGAGCTCGCTCTAATAGAACCTGTCAACCTTGATATCAAAGTCGATGCAGAAAACCAGTTTCATTTAAATAACTTTTATACAGTCAGTGCCGAAAAGCTTGCGCAATTGGATGGAGAAACCCTGGCAAAGCTGAATCGGGCGGGTTTCTTAGAAGCTGCATTTTTGATCAAGTCTTCGTTGGCTAATGTCAAAGCGCTTATCGAGGCCAAGCGCGAAAGAGTATCCAGGTAAAGAGAGTATCCACGTAAACGGAAAGTGTGGTGTTTGGCCTAAAATGGGTTGTATCCGGGGGCTGCTGCTTGGGCGCGCCAATTAACTTTATGCTTATCCATCGCGTTACCTCACCGCATTTGGCTTGTATATCACGCCGGTCACTGTCAGATGAAAAACTCCTGTCCGCTCGTCTGACCCTTCCCCGCTTTTTTACTCAGATTTAACGTTAACATGGTTAAGCGTCATTAAGTTACGCAAATTCTCCCGGCCAGCCTTGCCTGCTGTTGCTATACTTGGCGGTTAGAGCCACAACACAGGGGCGTGAATAGAGCCAGAAGCAGCGGATAATGCACGTCAATGTGTGTCCACTTTTATTGAGTGCAGGAGGTGGGGCGCCCATGGCTTTTATCCCTGTTAATTTAGCCGCAATCTGTGTCATACCCGTTATCGTTAAAACAATTATAGGAGCCGATATGGCTATAAAGTCTTTTATGCGTCTTGCTGTTACAGGCGCTGTACTGGCGGCAATGGCTGCCTGTCAGTCTAGTGATCCCAAGTCTGCTGACTCATCCGAGGCAGCTAAGGGCGATGCCAGTATTTGGCCACAAATTGAAAGTCAGGTGGCTACGGACCCAGCGATCGAGGCCCGTATCGCCGATATTTTGTCCCAGATGACGCTGGAAGAGAAAGTGGGACAAATGATTCAGCCTGAAATTCGCCATTTGACTGCCGAAGACGTGCGTGAGTATCACATTGGGTCTCTCTTAAACGGGGGCGGTTCTTACCCCAACGCCGATAAATACGCGTCGGTGGAAGATTGGCTGGAAATAGCCGACGCATTCTACGAAGCATCGGTCGATACTTCCGATGGTAGTACGCCGATTCCCATCATGTGGGGTACCGATGCGGTACACGGCGTGGGCAATGTGGTGGGCGCGACGCTATACCCCCATAACATCGCTCTGGGGGCGACCCACAACCCCGAGCTGCTAGAGCAAATCGGCTGGGCGACCGCTCGCGAGCTGGCGGTGACCGGAATCGATTGGGACTTTTCACCCACGGTCGCGGTGGCGCGCAACGAGCGTTGGGGCCGCACCTATGAGTCCTGGTCTGAGGGCCCCGATCTTGTGGGCGATTATGCGGGTGAAATGGTGCGTGGCCTGCAAGGCGAGCCGGGCACCGACGACTTTATGGGCGAGGGACACATCGTTGCTACCGCCAAGCACTTTATCGGCGATGGTGGCACCTTGGACGGTATCGATCGCGGTGATACCACCGGTGACGAAGTGCATTTGCGCGATATTCATGGCGCTGGCTACTTTACGGCGATTGAGGCGGGTGTTCAGGCGGTAATGGCCTCGTTTACCCGTTGGGATGGCATTCGCATGCATGGCCATAAATATTTGCTCACCGATGTGCTCAAAGATCAGATGGGTTTTGATGGCCTGGTCGTGGGCGACTGGAACGGCCACAGCTTTATCAAAGGCTGCACGGCCACCAATTGTCCGGCGTCGGTCAATGCGGGGCTGGATATTTTTATGGCCCCCGAGCCTGATTGGAAAGAGCTGTACGCCAACACTATTCAAAACGTCAAAGACGGCGACATTGCTATGAGCCGCATCGACGACGCGGTTAGCCGCATTCTGCGGGTTAAACTGCGTGCCGGATTGTTTGAAGCGGGCAAGCCTTCATCACGTCCACTGGCGGGCAAAAAAGAGTTGCTGGGCGCCCCCGAGCATCGTGAAATTGCCCGTCAGGCGGTTCGCGAGTCGCTGGTTATGCTGAAAAACAGCGACCAGTTGCTGCCCCTTAGCCGCGATTTGAACGTGCTGGTGACCGGTGATGGTGCCAATGATATCGGCAAACAGGCCGGTGGCTGGTCGGTAACCTGGCAGGGCACGGGTAACACCAACAGTGACTTTCCCGGCGCGACCTCTATTTACGATGGCATTAAGCAAGCCGTTGAAGCCGGTGGCGGTAAAGTTCAACTGAGCGACAATGGTTCTTATATCTCCAAGCCCGATGTGGCGCTGGTGGTATTTGGTGAAGATCCTTACGCTGAAATGCAGGGCGACATCCCTAACTTGGCCTATAAGCGCGGGGCCACCGAGGATCTGGAGCTGCTGCAGATGTTGCAAAAGCAAGATATCCCCGTGGTGGCGCTCTTTATTACCGGTCGTCCACTGTGGGTGAACCGCGAATTGAATGCCTCGGATGCCTTTGTGGTGGTCTGGCAGCCGGGTACCGAGGGTGTGGGGGTAGCTGACGTGCTATTTCGCGATAATGCCGGTGAAATCAATTATGACATGACCGGCAAGTTGTCGTTCTCCTGGCCTCAAACCCCGGATCAGGTGCCGCTTAATGTGGGCGATGATAATTACGATCCCCTGTTTCCCTATGGCTTTGGTTTGAGCTATGGCGATAAAGATACCCTGGGCGATAACTTGTCGGAGGAGGGTTTGAAAGTCGCGGAAACCAGCGACGTTTTGACTCTGTTTAACCGTCGTCCCATGGACCCCTGGGGTATTGAAATCGTAGGGGTAGAGAACGACCGGGTGGTTATGAACAGCAAATCGATTACCTCGTCCACGGTGAGTGTGACGGCGGTGGATCGCAACGCCCAGGAAGACTCTCGTCGCGTTGTGTGGAATGGCGAGGGTGAAGGTCTGGTGGCTCTGTTCGCGCCTGAACGTCAGGACTGGACCGGCTATATCGAAGATAAAGCGGCGTTGATTTTTGATATTAAGGTAGATCAGGCACCTACCGACACGACTTACTTGCGTCTTGGGTGTGGCTCGTACTGTGCGTCGGATATCGAAGTGACCGAAGGTTTTCGCGACCACCTGGCGGGGAATGGCTGGCAGACACTGAGTGTTGATCTCAACTGCTTTCCTACCGCCGGTGAAAACTTTGGTATTTCCCAGCCGCAAGACGAGTTTATGACCCAGGTGTTGCGCCCGTTTAGCTTTGTGACCGAGGGTGAATTGGATTTGACCTTCGCCAATGTTCGAGTTGAGAAGTTCAAAGCCAATAGCGCACTGGTGAATTGCCAGAATCAGTAAGTCTTAGCGCATTATCGTTCTGTGGATTAACCCGGCCTTGTGCGCCGGGTTAATCCGTTTTTAGCGGGTCTATTTTTGTATTCAAACGATTGCAGAACGGACTAGTGACTAAGGCGAAGATCGTTTAATAGCAGATGGGAATCGCGCGATGGCCCCCAGTCCGGAGTGTTGCCGCCGTGAAAGGTCGATACATAAATACCGCCAACTAATCCCGCTGTGGTGTCCGCTAAGCGGTAACTGATGTCGGTGCGCGACAGTACTTTTTCACCATCAAACCATACATGTAATTCCCCGTTCTCTTCTCCCATATCGTTAACTTTGACGCTTTGCTTTAAACAGTGCCAGCGTCCGGGAACAAAGGATTTGCCCAGTTCAATATCTTGCCCCCACTGCTCATTGCCGTAGCGACCGTTGGGCGAGGGCGGCAAATAGGCGTAGACCACAGCGCGGCCGTTTTGCCGCCACATATATCGTAGGGTCCAGCCATTGCTACCATCGGGCTGATCGCCGCCTGAGCGCGCCCAGGCGCCTTCCGAGCCCATCAGGCCGGGTAGCTTGCCGCCTTTGACAAAATCGAACCCCGGCTTGAACTTAAGGCAATAGTCGAGGGTAAGACTGGAGTAGTAAGCCTCAAACCCTTCTATACCATCCAGGACAATCGGGAACTGAACGCCACCTTCTTCTGGTCCCACCGCGCCCTTGGGGTAAGAAATCAACAGAGATTGGTCCGAGCCGGGTGCTTTCGGTGTGGCGACGACTTGAGTCGAACCGAGTCTGGCCTGCCAGGGAGTGTTCCAGTGCTCAATCCAGCTGCCTTCGGTAAAAGTAAACCTGTGCGGCAGGTCCGAGGCTGAGGCCAGCGGGTAGTGCAAAAAAGTCAGGCAGCAAGCGGCTGTAATGAACGGCGTGAGTTTCATATGTGCCTCCGTTATTGTTATTTTTTAAGTGTTTGGGCGATGTTAGCGCCAATTGTCCCAGGCATCCATAACCTTGGCGGAATAGCGGTAGCTACCGTAGCTGCCGTTATAGCGGGCCAGGGCTTCGGCCAGGCGGCCGTCGGCGATATCAATATAGTGCTTTAAAATAATACAGCCGTAGCGCAGATTGGTGTCCAGATCAATTAAATTGTCTTCCGGGCGACCGATTTCGTTTTTCCAAAAGGGCATGACCTGCATGATGCCTTGGGCACCCACGGGTGAGAGGGCAAAGCGGTTAAAGTGGCTTTCGGTTTCGATCACCGCCAGGACCAGCTCGGGCTTTACCCCGGCGGCCATGGCTTCGCGGTGTACCGTGCGAAGCAGGCGCAGGCGCTGATCGGGGTTGGTGATGTATTTTTTTAAACGCCCATCCATCAGCATTAGCCACGCCTGGGCGTCATACTGATCGGTAAAACTGTCGGCCTGTTCGATATGACTTTTTAGTAGCTCGCGCAGCTCGTCGTCGATTTCTTCGCGGCTGAGTTGGGCCGAGAGCCAGCTGGGGGCCAAACAAAGCCATGCCCCCAGCAAGAGTGCGGCGAGGCGTTTACGCCAGATCGAGCTTGTCGCGCAGCAGTGCTTGAATATTATCCACGGGGACGTCTTGTTTTTCACTGTCGCGTCTGCCTTTGTATTCAATGGTGCCTGCTTCCAAGCCGCGCTCGCCAATCACCAAACGGTGGGGGATACCCATCAAGTCGGTGTTGGCTAACAGCACGCCCAGGCGGGCATTTTTCTCGTCCATAAACAATACGTCTACGCCGGCGTCGCTCAACTCGCGATAAAGGCTCTCGCACAGCTCGGCAACTTTCTCTGATTTGTGCATGTTGATAGGCACAATGGCCAACTGGAAGGGCGCAATGCTAGCGGGCCAGATAATGCCTTTGTCGTCGTGGTTCTGCTCAATGGCCGAGGCCACCACCCGTGTGACACCAATACCATAGCAGCCCATTTCCATGGTTTGCTCTTTGCCGTTTTCATCCAGTACGGTGGCGTTCATCGCCTGAGAGTATTTGTTGCCCAGCTGAAAAATGTGGCCTACTTCAATGCCGCGTTTAATCTCCAGCTTACCTTGGCCACAGGGGCTGGGGTCGCCGGCCACAATATTGCGAATGTCGGCCGCCTCGGCCAGGGGCAGGTCGCGTTCCCAGTTAACACCGCTTAAGTGGTAGCCGTCTTTATTGGCACCGCAGGTAAAGTCCGCTGCAGCCAGGGCACTATGGTCGGCAATAACACGAATATCTAAACCTACTGGCCCGATTGAACCTGGGCTTACGCCCAGTTCAGCGCGAAGTCGTTCTTCGGGGGCGAAGGTTAAGGGGTTGGCAACGCCTGCAAGCTTTTCGGCTTTGATGTCGTTCAGTTCGTGGTCACCGCGCAGCACCAGGGCCACCAGTGGCGCCGGTTTATCCTCTTCGGCTTCGCCCAATACCACCAGAGTTTTCAGAGTTTGGTGGGCAGGCAGCTGCAAAAAGTCGGCAACGTCGGCAATGGAGTGCTTGCCCGGGGTGGCCACCTCGTGAAGCTCGGCGCTCGACTGTGCACGGGGGGCGCTGGGGGGCAGGGCTTCGGCTTTTTCAATGTTGGCCGCATAATCCGAGCCGTCACTGAAAGCGATGGCGTCTTCGCCACTCTCGGCCAGCACGTGAAACTCGTGAGAGAAGGCGCCGCCGATGGAGCCGGTGTCGGCCAATACCGGGCGGTAGGCTAAGCCGATACGGTCAAAGATATTGCAGTAAGTGCGGTGCATGACCTCGTAGGTCTCCTGCAGGCTCTGGGCCGACAAATGGAAAGAATAGGCGTCTTTCATAATAAATTCGCGCGAGCGCATCACCCCAAAACGCGGACGGATTTCATCTCGAAACTTAGTCTGAATTTGGTAAAAGTTGGCGGGCAGCTGCTTGTAGCTGGACAGCTCATTGCGCGCCATTTCGGTAATCACCTCTTCGTGAGTGGGGCCCAGGCAAAAATCGCGCTGGTGACGGTCGTTAATGCGCAGTAGCTCGGGGCCGTATTGCTCCCAGCGCCCGGAGTCCTGCCAGAGCTCGGCCGGCTGCACCACGGGCATCAGCACCTCTTGCGCGCCGGATTTGTCCATTTCTTCGCGCACAATGCGCTCTACCTTGCGCAAAACCCGCAGACCCAGGGGCAACCATGTGTATAGCCCTGAGGCAAGTTTGCGAATCATGCCGGCGCGCAGCATCAGCTGGTGGCTAATCACTTCGGCATCGGCGGGAGTTTCTTTTAAGGTGGCGATTAAAAAACGGCTGGAGCGCATAGTCGGATTCTTGCTTACTATAATGAATAGGTAGTGTATTCTGGAGCCTAATGCCTGCCCGGGCAGAGCGCTAGACCAATCAGCGGTATTCTACGCAGCTTCCGCGCCCGGGTACAGATCCTAACGTCCGTTTACGGGAGCCAATTATGTTTTCACTGGATCAGCGACTGCGCGAAGATTGCTATGTGGTAGGGCGTTTCTCCCTGTCGCTATTGTTACTGTCCCGCGATGCTAACTACCCCTGGTGCATCCTGGTGCCGGAGCGGGAGAACACTTATGAGCTATATCATTTGTCGGAAGAGGATCAGCAACAGCTTATCCACGAGTCCAGCCGCTTGGCCGAGGTAATGGACAGTGTTTTCGATGCCGATAAAATGAACATCGCGACCCTGGGCAATGTGGTGCCGCAGCTGCACTTGCATCATATTGCCCGTTTTAAGGATGATCCGGCCTGGCCCGGGCCCGTCTGGGGTAAGGTGCCCAGTAAAGCCTATCAGCCCGATGTGCTCGAGTCGCGAATTGAGAAGCTTGCCAATGCCCTGGCGGGTAGCGGTTTTACCGCTCTGACCGAAGGGGCGGATATATCATCGGTAACCGCTCCCGCGCCCCGCATCGATTGCTGATTTCTCGCAAAGGGCCCCATAAAAAAAGCCCCCGCATAATAGCGAGGGCTTTTTCTTGCTGCGGCACTCTTAGTGCTTACAGCGGCATTTCTTTAAGCTTTTTCAGCGGGCGAACCTTAACGGTGGTGGTCGCGGGCTTGGCTTTAAACATGGTTTCTTCACCGGTAAAGGGGTTAATACCTTTGCGCGCCTTAGTGGCCGGTTTCTTCACGGTTTGGATTTTCAGCAAGCCGGGCAGAACAAACTCGCCGCACGAGCGTTTTTTGATGTGGCCTTCAATAATATCTGACAGCTCGTCCAGTACCGATTGAACCTGTTTTTTGCTCAGCTCGGTATTTTCGGCCAATTGGTTCAAAATCTGGGTTTTGTTGTAGCGTTCGCGAACCGCTGTAATTTTCTTTGCGGGCGCGGCTTTCTTCGCGGGGGCTTTTTTAGCGGCAGCTTTCTTGGCCGGCGCTTTTTTGGCGGTAGCTTTACGGGCAGCCATAATATCTTCCTTTTAGTGTCTGATGAATGGTGTTACAGGCTTTAAGATTCGCACGGTAACAGGCCGGCAAACTTGCTTGCAAGATGGCGCCGGTGGCGAATGACTCTATATATAAAGGATATAAATGATTGCAGCAAGAAAAAACTGGCTAAAACCCGGTAAAAAAGCACATTTTTGGGAAGATTGGCTTTAGGTTCGCCACAGTGCTTGATTTTGGTGCCTGTTATCGAAGGGGCAACGCTCCGCCTTGAGTCGTTCTGCGTCTAGTGGATGTTTTGCGCGCATGAATCTAGAGATGCAGGATTCGCAGTCCGGGATCCGTTTCTGCTTGTTCCCACAAACGGTCGAATTCTTCGCGCAGGGCTTTAATTTCACTGAACGCGCGATCGTTGGCAAAGCCCAAGTAGCAGCTGTCATCGTTTTTATAAATTAAAAATTGCGAGTGTCTCGCACGAGAATGCGCACCTCAATGTTTCGCGCCCGGCGGCTAAACGCTGAAATGAGGGCAACGGTATCATCGCGGTCGTAAATCAGTGGATCTAGAGTGTCGCTGAGTAAAGTCAGGGTACGTTTGCCGCGCGCGATCACTTTATGAGTCTGATCGAGGAAATCCTCCACCGACTCAAGACGATACAGATCCGGTGTTTCCAGCGGTTTCATTCGGTGTCTCCGGATGCAATATAGCCCGCGTCGGGTTTCAGCACCATGGTACGGTGGGGGATTCCGGCGTCCATAAAGGTGTCTCCTACAAACTTAAAACCGAGACTTTTATAGAAAGGTATCACGCTGACTTGAGCGTGTAAAAATACGGGCTTTTGTGGGCCGGCCCACTGCAGTATATACCGCATTAATTCGCTTCCCAGACCCTCGCCGCGACGCTTCATTTTTACCGCAACCCGGCCTATGTGCAGTCCCGGTGTTTGTTCCCAATGTTCGCAAACCACTCGGGCGCAGGCAATTAGCTGCTCGCTGGCGTAGGTGCCAAAATGCCAGGCTGATTCGTCCTTGCCATCCCATTCTTCACTGACGGGTACCTGTTGCTCCTGAATAAAGACTTCGCGGCGCAGTTCGGCTAACGCCAGGTGGTGTTCGCGCCAGGATAGCAGGGTGGGATTAGCCATCGGCTTCATCGCACAATTCCAACTGTTGCAGGCTAAACAGCTCAAGCAACAGGTGGCGCTCAGCCGGGTCACTAAGCTCGGCCAAACAGTAGGCGGTTCGGTTGCAAAGCGTGCGGGCAAAGCTCGGGCTGCAGGAGTATTCCTCGCCATTGACAAAAAGTCGGGCGCTGTCGCCTTGCTCCAGGTAACTAAAGCGGGCCTCCGGTGCCTGCTGCGCCCAACGTTCACTGTCAATCCACGTTTGCATCTGCGCGATTTCAATGGCTTCGGGATCGGGGCAGAGCTCGGGATACTTGGGGGTTGTCATGTAGCGACCAAACCAACTGGATAATGCCTGATCACTGAGTTGCTCTTCAATGAGTTGCCGTAACTGCTTAAGGCTGGTGGTGTCGATCTCTCCGGGGTTAGTAAAGCCCAGAGGTTGGGCGTCGCGATAGCGCTGATCGTTTGACAAGCGGCTGGCAATGTCCTGACTTAAGTCGTCAAAAATATCCGCCACGCTCGGGGCGCGAAAGCCGATGGAATAGGTGATGCAGTCGTCGTCTAGCGCCGTGCCCCAGTGCGCGGTACCCGGCGGAATATAAACGATATCGCCCGGGCCGGCGGTAAAGCGTTGCTGTGCTTTAAATTCCTTGAGGATGTTAAGTGGCGTGCCTTCCAGCGTAGGGCTGTTGCTGTCGCACTGTTGACCAATTTGCCACTCGCGCTTGCCCGCACCTTGCAGTAGGAATACATCGTAGTAATCAAAGTGTGGCCCTACACTACCGCCTGTAGGGGCGTAGCTGACCATAATGTCGTCTAAGCGCCAGCTGGGAATAAAACGAAATTTTTGCAACAGCTGGTGCACGTCGGGAATTAACTGATCCACCGCCTGTATCAGCAAAGTCCAGGGTTGCGAAGGCAGCGATAAAAAGCGCGATTCAGCAAAGGGGCCGTTTTCTAGCTGCCAAGGGGACTCATCGCTGTGAGTAATAAGACGGGACTCGACTTCTTCTTCCAGCGCCAATCCGGCTAACTCTTCCGGGGTGAGTGGAGAGCGAAAATCGGGCAAGGTGGCAGGTAAAAAAATGGCCTCGCGCTGCCAATAACCCTGCAAGAAATCGGCGACCGACAGAGGGCCCAACTGGGTAAGGGGTGTTTGCGACATAAAATCTAGGTTAAAAAAACGGGGAGCTTAGCTCCCCGTTTGCGTGTATTAAATATTGCGAGCCTGAGCCTCGGCATTGCCAATGTAATTGCCGGGGGTCAGTTCGCGAATGGTTTGTTTGGCGTGCTCGGGAATATCCAGGGTCTCCACAAACTCGGCCAGTACTTCGCGGGTGATGGCCTGGCCGCGGGTGAGCGCTTTAAGTTTTTCGTAGGGCTCGGCCACCGCATAGCGACGCATAATGGTCTGAATCGGCTCGGCCAGAACTTCCCAGGCATTATCCAGGTCTTCTGCCAGACGGGCACGGTTAATTTCCAGCTTGCTAATGCCTTTAAGGGTAGAGGCGTAGGCGATAAAGCTGTAACCAAAACCCACACCCATGTTGCGCAGCACGGTGGAATCGGTTAAGTCGCGTTGCCAGCGAGAGATGGGAAGCTTTTGCGCCAAGTGGGTAAAAATGGCGTTGCCAATACCCAGGTTACCCTCGGAGTTTTCAAAGTCGATGGGGTTTACTTTATGGGGCATGGTGGACGAGCCCACTTCACCGGCAATGGTTTTTTGCTTGAAGTAACCCAGCGAGATGTAACCCCATACATCGCGATCAAAGTCGATAATAATGGTGTTAAAGCGGGCGATGGCATCGAACAGTTCGGCAATATAATCGTGGGGCTCGATTTGTGTGGTGTAGGGGTTCCACGACAGTCCCAGGCCGGTGACAAAATTTTCGGCATTGGTTTGCCAATCCACATCCGGGTAGGCCGACAAGTGCGCATTGTAGTTGCCCACCGCGCCGTTAATTTTGCCCAGTAAATCAACCGCTTCGATTTGGGCGATTTGACGACGCAGACGTGCCACCACGTTGGCCATTTCTTTACCCACGGTGGTGGGGCTCGCGGTTTGACCGTGAGTACGCGACAGCATGGGGTCGGCGGCGTAATCGTGGGCTAGTTTGGCGATGGCGTCGGTGATGGCGTTGGCTTGCTCCAGCAGGGAGGAGCGGCCGCGGGTGAGCATCAGCGCGTGAGACAGGTTGTTGATGTCTTCACTGGTGCAGGCGAAGTGAATAAATTCCAGCACTGACTCCAGTTCAGTGTTGCCCGCCAGCTTCTTTTTCAGAAAGTACTCCACCGCCTTAACATCGTGGTTGGTGGTGCTTTCAATGTCTTTAACCGCCTGGGCATCGGCCTCGCTAAAGTCGCGGATTACAGCATCAAGCTGCTGATGAGTGGCTTCACTAAAAGCCGCCACTTCGCTGACGCCTTCGAGGCGGCTGAGTTGCTGCAGCCAGCGTACTTCTACTTCGACGCGGCAGTGAATCAAGCCAAACTCACTGAAAATGGTGCGCAGGGAAGAGGTTTTGCTGCCGTATCGGCCGTCAACGGGGGATACAGCGCTCAGGGCAGATAATTCCATGGGCGGTCTCACAAAGTTTAAAGGGTTAAAATCCGGGCGTTAAAGGGGCGCTATGATACCCTAAAAATAGCCTATTTTCAGGTGCTAAACGGGTATTTGGCGCAGTAAGTGTTCGGTTTCGGCGAGCAGCTTCTTGCGCTGCAAGAGTATCTGCAAGCGCGATCCGCCCACCTGGCGCCAGAGGGTGGCCGAACGAATAGCCGCTAGCAGCAGGGCGCGCACTTGGTTGGCCACGCGCTGCTGTTGCAGAAAACTGGGGTCGCCCGCCACCTGGATGCGAAAGCGAAACCGGCTTAGGGTAGAGGCGTAAATGTCTGCCAGGTTGGCAATCACGTTTTCGTGGGTTGTATCAAAATGCTCGGCTTGCTGTTGCGCCTGTTGCAGGCGGCTGGCAATTACCCCCAACATGTCTTTGCGCTTACTAAGGCGCCCCTGTAAATGCAAAACCCCGGCACTGTAACGCACCGTGTTGTTTTGTAGCTGACGGCTCGACATCAGCAGATCGCGCAGTGTCTCGAGTCCCAGGCGTAAATCGGCGACTGAACCATACACGCTCAGGGTGTCGGGCGGGTTGAGCTGAAACAGGCTGTTAATACTGCAGCGGTAGGCATCGCTAGGGGTAAAACCGGTGCGCGCCAGCTGATCCACCAGCGCGGTTGCCTGCAAAATGCCCGCCGCTGCGAGGGTGATATCCTGCCATTTGTTTGCTCGAGCCAAGAGTTTTATCCGTCCTGTTTAACGATTTTCACTGAATTCGATAACCGCGCCGCCCAAGCAGGTGTCGCCCTGATAAAACACCACCGACTGACCGGGGGTGACGGCGCGCTGAGGGTCGTTAAACCAGACGTTGAGTTTGTCGCCCGCAATTTCAACCCGACAGGGCTGATCCATTTGTCGGTAGCGGGTTTTGGCAGTGACGTTAAGGCTCTCGACTCCGGGGCTGCCGTTAATCCAGTGTGCGTCGGCGGCCTGTAGAAAATTGGTGTACAGCAATGGGTTGTCAGTGCCCTGAGCCGCCAGCAAAACATTGCGCTCCAGATCTTTACCCACCACAAACCAGGGCTCGTCGCTGGCGTCTTTGACCCCGCCAATGCCCAGACCTTGGCGTTGTCCGATGGTGTGGTACATCAGGCCGTTGTGCTGGCCGATCACCCGGCCGTGCTCGTCTTCAATATTGCCCGGTTGGGCGGGAAGGTATTGCTGTAAAAAGTCCTTGAAGCGGCGCTCGCCAATAAAACAGATACCCGTGCTGTCTTTTTTGTTGTGGGTGATCAAATCATATTGCTGGGCGATGGCCCGCACTTCGGGCTTTTCCAGCTCTCCCACCGGGAAGAGGGTTTTGCTAAATTCCGCTTCGGACACGGCGTGGAGAAAGTAACTTTGATCTTTGTTGCCGTCCAGGCCGCGCATCAGATAGGTGTGGCTATCGCGATCGGCGCGCCTAACATAGTGGCCGGTGGCAATCAGGTCGGCGCCCAACATTTCTGCGTACTCCAAAAACACTTTAAATTTGATTTCGCGGTTACAGAGAATGTCGGGGTTGGGGGTGCGCCCGGCTTTATATTCGGCGAGAAAATGCTCGAACACATTGTCCCAGTACTCGGCGGCAAAATTGGCGGTGTGCAGTTTTATACCCAGCTTGTCGCAGACCTTTTGCGCATCCGCCAAGTCTTCTTTGGCGGTGCAGTATTCGGTGCCGTCGTCTTCTTCCCAGTTTTTCATAAACAGACCCTCCACCCGGTAGCCTTGCTGCATAAGCAAAAGCGCCGATACGGAAGAGTCGACCCCGCCGGACATGCCGACGATTACGGTTTGGGGGGTAGAAGTCATAGTAAGTCTGTGCTGCTGTGAAGAACGGGCGGGCATTTTACCCGTGCTGGCCCGCGACCTCCAGTGGGTAGCGGCGCCCGGCCAAATATTGATCGATGATGTCGAGCACCATGGGGCTTCGCAGTTGTTCGCGGCGTGCGGCAATCTCGTCGCGAGTCAGCCACTCGGGGCCAATAATACCCTCATCCAGCTGTGGGTTCGCGTCTTCTTCCAGGGCGCGGCCTATAAAAGTGGTGCGCACATAGGTTACGCCATTGGCCGGTGCCGTGTATAAATCTACCCCCACTACGCCGGTTAGCTCAATATGCCAGCCGGTTTCCTCCAGAGTCTCGCGCACTGCCGCCTGAGCCAAAGTTTCGTTGGCTTCTAGATGACCGGCGGGTTGGTTTAAGCGCTCGCGGCCATCGATCCATTCGCGCACCAGGAGAAATTGAGCGTCCCGCTCGATCACGCAGGCTACAGTTACGTGGGGCATAAAATCGCGCTGTGATGTTGGTGGCATAGCTTTACCGTTTGCGGCCTCCGCGTCGGGGCGAAGGTTGGGGTAGATGAATTTGCGTTTCGCTGTACTCCCCCGGCTTTAGCGCTCCCAGCGCCCACTGGCCAATGGCGCTTCGGACTAGGCGGAGGGTAGGTAGGCCCACCGCAGCGGTCATGCGGCGAACCTGGCGGTTGCGCCCCTCGGTGATGGTAATGCTGAGCCAGCTGGTGGGAATGTTTTTGCGCTCGCGCACTGGGTTGGATCTGGGCCAGAGTTCGGGGGGCGAGAGGGGCTCGACCTTGGCCGGACGGGTGGGCCCATCGTTGAGTTCAACCCCGCGGCGCAACTGATCTAAAGCACCGTTATCGGGCGTACCTTCCACTTGCACCCAATAGGTTTTGGGCAACTTGTGCCGCGGATTGGTGATGCGCTGAGCGAGGGCACCGTCGTCTGTGAGCAGTAACAGCCCTTCGGAGTCCATATCCAGGCGTCCGGCGGCATAAATATTCTTTTGTTTTAGGTATTGGGAGAGTGTGGGGCGTCCCTGAGGGTCAGTAAATTGACACAAAACCCCATAGGGCTTGTTGAAAAGTACGAGTTTGGCCATAAATAAAGCGCAGGACACAGCAAATGGGTCGGGTAGTTTAGCCTAACCGACCTGCGTTTGTTGAGTGGTTGCCGAGGGCGTTTAACCCGTGGCGGGCTTGGGGAGCGATATATTAACCGCGTGAAAGCCCTTATCTCCCTTGGATACATCAAAATTTACGGTCTGGCCCGCTTTGAGTGTTTTGTACCCGTCCATGGAGATGGCGGAATAGTGTGCGAAAAGGTCTTCATTGCCTTCGTCGGGGAGGATAAAACCGTAGCCTTTGGCGTTATTGAACCACTTAACGGTACCTGTAGGCATAGCGAAATTCCTTCTATGAGCTGGCGCGTTTCGCGCATCGTTATTATTGGAGAGCCCGCACAAAATCTTTGCGGGCCAGTGCTGATGGTTTTTTGATCAGCCATCGGTCTTTTTATCCGACCCTTCTCCACTTGTCAAGGTTTCAGCCATGTGGCTTATTTTTGTATAGGGTACAATGAGACAAACCATCCGCCCAACCGAAGTGTCAGATTCTTGTGATGTATATGGGAAAGTTTGAAAACTATCGACTAACATTAAATCAAATCCGCTGTCAGAAAGACGAAGATTATGACGCGGACGAAGGGGTTGCGGTGCAGGAGTCGCCGCCGCAATTAAAACGCCCTTCAATGTATAAAGTGGTCATGCACAATGACGATTACACACCCATGGAATTTGTGGTTTATACCCTGGAAGAGTTCTTTGGCATGAATCGTGAAAAGGCCACTCAGGTGATGCTGACCGTTCACACTGCGGGAAAAGCCGTTTGCGGCATTTATACCCGCGATGTCGCCGAAACCAAGGCTGAACAAGTCAACCAATTCGCCAAAGACAACGAACACCCACTGTTGTGCGAAATCGAAGTGGTAGACGGAGATGAGGACAGCGATTAAGTGGTAACACTGTCACCCTTATTTAGACAGTGGTTTTGCTCCCTAGAGAGGTACCGTTGATGTTAAGTAAAGATCTAGAAGTCACCCTGAACATGGCATTTAAAGGCGCTCGCAGCAAGCGTCACGAATTTATGACCGTGGAGCATCTATTGTTGGCGCTGATTGACAATGAATCGGCGGCCACGGTGTTGCGTGCGTGCGGGGCAGATCTGGTGGTCTTGCGGCGGGAGCTGATTGAGTTTGTCGATTCCACCACGCCCTTGCTGCCCGAAAACGACGAAGAGCGTGAAACTCAGCCCACGTTGGGTTTTCAGCGAGTGCTGCAGCGCGCCGTCTTTCACGTGCAGTCGTCGGGTAAGCAGGAAGTGACAGGCGCCAACGTGCTGGTCGCGATTTTCAGCGAACAGGAAAGTCAGGCGGTCTACTACCTGAAACAGCAGAATATTGCTCGTATCGATGTGGTGAATTACATCACCCACGGCATTCAAAAAGTGGCGGGCCAAGAGCACGGCTCCGAGGACGGCTCCCACGAGCAGGCTGACGATGAAAGCATCGGCGCCGAGCAGCCTGTGCAAAGCCCGCTGGAGAACTTCGCCACCAACCTGAATGAGTTGGCCGCCAGCGGCAAAATTGACCCGCTGATCGGTCGCGCGCAAGAGCTTGAGCGGGTGTCACAGGTGCTGTCCCGCCGCCGCAAAAACAACCCGCTGTTGGTGGGCGAGTCCGGGGTGGGTAAAACCGCCATCGCCGAAGGTTTGGCTAAGCGTATCGTCGACGGTGAAGTCCCCGAAGCACTAGCATCCAGCGTGGTTTACTCGTTGGATATGGGCGCGCTTTTGGCGGGCACAAAATATCGCGGCGACTTCGAGAAGCGCTTTAAAGGCTTGCTAGCCGAGCTCAAAAAGCAGGAACACTCGATTTTATTTATCGACGAAATTCACACTATAATCGGCGCCGGAGCGGCTTCGGGCGGGGTAATGGATGCCTCCAATTTGTTAAAGCCGCTGTTAAGCTCGGGGCAGTTGCGTTGCATGGGGTCTACGACTTACCAAGAGTATCGCGGTATTTTTGAAAAAGATCGCGCCCTGTCGCGCCGTTTCCAGAAAATTGATGTTGCCGAGCCCAGTGTGGATGACACCTATCAGATCCTTAAAGGCTTGAAAAAGCACTTTGAGGAACACCACAAGCTGCGCTATACCGATCCCGCGTTAAAAGCGGCCGCCGAGCTGTCTGAGCGCTACATTAACGATCGTTTTATGCCCGACAAAGCGATTGATGTGATCGATGAAGCCGGTGCTTATCAGCAGTTACAACCGCCCAGCAAGCGGAAAAAAACCGTGGGTGTGGGCGATGTGGAAGCGATCGTGGCGAAAATCGCCCGTATTCCGCCCAAGAGTGTTTCCTCTAATGATTTGGAACAGCTGCGTAAGCTGGATGACAACCTGAAGATGACCGTTTTCGGTCAGAATGAGGCCATCGACACCCTCTCCACGGCAATCAAACTGGCGCGCGCCGGGTTGCGCAATGGCGACAAGCCCATTGGCTCGTTCCTGTTCGCCGGGCCTACGGGTGTGGGTAAAACTGAGGTCAGCCGCCAGCTGGCCAAGTGTCTTGGAGTCGAGCTGATTCGCTTTGATATGTCCGAGTATATGGAACGTCACACAGTGTCGCGCTTAATCGGTGCGCCTCCAGGTTATGTGGGGTTTGATCAGGGCGGACTGCTGACCGATGCTGTCACCAAAAACCCGCACAGTGTGGTGCTGCTGGATGAGATTGAAAAAGCGCACCCGGATGTGTTTAATCTGCTGCTGCAGGTGATGGATCACGGTACCTTGACGGACAACAATGGCCGCAAGGCGGACTTTAGAAATGTCATCTTAATCATGACCACCAATGCAGGGGCCGAAGATGTCAGCCGTGCCTCGATTGGCTTTACTAAGCAGGATCACTCCACTGATGGCATGGAGGCGATTAAGAAAATGTTTACCCCCGAGTTCCGCAACCGTCTGGATGCTACGGTGCAGTTTGGCGCCTTGCCCCTGGATGTTGTGGAAACTGTAGTGGACAAGTTCTTGACCGAGTTGCAGGCCCAGCTGGATGAGAAAAAGGTGACGCTGGAAGTATCCAAGCGGGCGCGACAGTGGCTGGCCTTTAATGGCTACGATGAAAAAATGGGGGCACGCCCCATGGCCCGGCTTATCCAGGAGAAAATTAAAAAACCCCTGGCCGAAGCGGTATTGTTTGGCGAGTTAACCCAGGGCGGAACCGTGTCGGTGGATATTAACGATGCCGACGAGCTGGCCCTGCAGTACGAGGTTAAAGAGCCCGCCCACGCTTGATTTGCCTTAACCCCGGCCTTGTTCTAAGGCCGGGGATTTTCAATACGCACTTTTAATCAAATCAATGCCTGGTGTCAGGGCGTGACGCCAAGCGCTCTCCACCTGCGGTGAGTACTGCTTATCGTGCTGACGTAAGGTTTCCAGCAGCGCTTCCAGCCAAATGTTGTATAAGTGGGGCTTAATGTCGTAGCCGTGGCGGCTGTGGCTTTCGCCCAGGGCTTTTAATTTACTGTCGGGTAGGCCCCGGGAAAATAAAATCAATTGCATGATCCCGTTGCGCAATAAGTGCCGCTGACTGGGCATATCGGTATCCACAAACATCTGCCGAATTTCATCGGACTTTCCCATAAAGCAATCGTAAAAATCGCTGAAAAACTGGTCGCGTATACAGCAGCGTCCGTAGCTTTGAAAGACTATGTCCTGCGGGGTATCCACACTGGCTCCTGCACCGAAAAAGGCACTAGCCTAACGTGTAAAGCGGGGGAGGTTTTGATTTGAATCAAATTCGAGCTAAATCCGCAAAGCCCCAAGGCAGGGGCCCTGCGGGCTCGGTGATATAGGCTTAACGAGCGCGGTAGGTAATGCGGCCCTTAGTCAGATCGTAAGGGGTCATTTCCACTTTTACTTTGTCGCCAGTAAGAATGCGGATATAGTTTTTACGCATTTTGCCCGAAATATGTGCGGTCACAACATGACCGTTTTCCAGTTTTACCCGGAAAGTGGTGTTGGGCAGGGTGTCGATGACTTCACCTTCAAATTCAATAACGTCGTCTTTCGCCATTCGGCAGAATCCTCAATTTGTCTTTGCAGTTGCGCGAAAAGGCGGCAATTGTGCCTGAAAAGCGCGCAATAGCCAAGTCCGAAGGGCGAATTTCGTTGTTATGGATTGCCGCTGGGCTAATTCAGATTAACCCAGTGCTTGTTCACCAGAAGCTGAAGGGGGCGGTATTGGGTTTTATACGCCATTTTCTGACAGTCGCGTATCCAATAACCTAGGTAAACATATTCCAGACCCAGCTCGCGGGCCTTGTGCACCTGGGCGAGGATGGCAAAGGCGCCCAGGCTGCGTTTGGCCTCGCGGCTATCAAAAAACGTGTACACCGCCGACAGGCCGTCTTTCAGCTGGTCGCATACGGCAACCCCCAGTAATTGATCGTCTAACCGGTATTCGATGTAACGGGTGGTGCCCCAGGCGGGGCTTAAAAACGCCTCGTACTGTTCGCGCGAGGGCGGGTACATATCGCCGTCGGCGTGACGGGTGTTAATGTAATCTTCGTAAAGGCGGTAGTGCTCGTCAGTTTGAATGCTGTCGGTCAGGCGCAGCTCGATGTCCTGGTTTTTCTTAATGCAGCGCTTCTGGCTGCGATTGGGACGGAATAAACGCACTGGAATTCGGCAAGAGATGCAGGCCTGACAGGAGGCGCAGTGTGGGCGATACAGGTGTCCACCGCTGCGGCGAAAACCCAGGTGGGAGAGCTGCGAGTAGAGTTCTTGATCCACCTCGGCCGCCGGATCGATAAAAACGGTGGTTGCTTCTTCATCGCTTAAATAGCTGCACGGATGAGGAGCAGTGGCAAAGAGTTTTAGGCTCGATAAATCGCTCATGCTGTCCAGACCCTAAATATATCGCTAACACTCTAATCGATTTGCCCGCCCTTAGAAAGGGTAGCTGGGCTGGGGCAGAGCCCGCGGCCATTGGGATTGGCTGGAGGTGCCGATTAGACGCTTTAGCCGCTGGGCAAATTCAGGGCGCGGTATTTCGTGGGCGCCCAGGCTAAACAGATGGTCGCTGGCGACCTGGCAATCGATTAGTTCGAACTCCCACTGTGCCAAATAATGGCACAGGCAGGCAAATGCGACTTTCGAGGCGTTGTCGCGGCGAGCAAACATGGATTCGCCAAAAAAGACCTTGCCTAATGCGATGCCGTAAAGCCCGCCCACCAGCTCGGTCTCATCCCACATCTCGACACTGTGGGCAATACCCAAGCGGTGCAGCTCGATATAGGCTTCGCGCATTTCTTCGGTAATCCAGGTGCCGCCTGTGGCGTGCCGGGGGGCGGCGCAGGCGTCGATTACGGCGTTAAAACTGGTGTCAAAGCTCAGGCGGTAGGGCTGTTTGCGCAGTAATTTACGCATCGAGCGGGACAGGTGTACATCCACTGGCCGCAGCACGGTGCGGGGATTGGGGCTCCACCAGAGGATGGGTTGGTCGGCTTCATACCAGGGAAAGATGCCCTGGGCATAGGCGTTGACCAGCCGTAAGGGCGATAAATCCCCACCTGCCGCCAGGAGGCCATCCGGGTCATCCAGAGCGTGTTCCAGCGCGGGGAAACGCGCGGGGTTGTGGTCTAGCCAGGGTAGGTGAATCATATGCTACTCACAAAAAAACGGCGGGATAGCCCGCCGTTTAGTCTAACCTAAGCCTGCGCTCGGGTTCAGTCGTCGAGAAACTTCTCGGCGTCCAGCGCGGCCATACAGCCAAACCCGGCCGAGGTAATGGCCTGACGGTAGATGTGGTCAGATACGTCGCCAGCGGCATACACACCTTCAACGCTGGTGCAGGTGGCGTTGCCATCCAAACCGCTTTTGATTTTGATGTAACCGTCTTGCATATCCAGCTGACCGGCAAAAATATCGGTGTTGGGTTTGTGACCAATTGCGATAAACACGCCGGCCACATCCAGCTCGGTTTGCTCACCGGCGTCCAGATTGTTTAAGCGCAGGCCGGTCACGCCGCTGTCATCGCCCAGCACTTCATCCAGAGTGTGGTTCCACAGAATTTTGATGTTTTCTTTGGCAAACAACTTGTCCTGCAGGATTTTTTCCGAGCGCAGCGAGTCGCGGCGGTGGATCAGTGTCACTTCGCTGGCGATATTGGACAGGTACAGAGCCTCTTCCACGGCGGTGTTACCACCACCTACCACGGCGACTTTCTGGTCGCGGTAGAAGAAACCGTCACAGGTTGCGCAGGCGCTTACGCCTTTACCCATAAAGGCCTCTTCTGAGGGCAGGCCCAAGTACTGAGCCGATGCGCCGGTGGCAATGATCAGAGCGTCGCAGGTGTAGGTTTCAGTGCCTTTCAGGGTGAACGGGCGCTTGGACAAATCCGCCTCATTGATATGGTCAAAAATGATTTCGGTGTCAAAACGCTCGGCGTGCTGCTGCATATTAACCATCAGGTCTGGGCCCTGCAGATCGGCGACACCGCCCGGCCAGTTTTCCACTTCGGTAGTGGTAGTCAGCTGACCACCCTGTTGCATACCGGTGATCACAACGGGCTTCAGGTTGGCCCGTGCGGCGTAGATGGCGGCGGTGTACCCAGCGGGGCCGGAGCCGAGAATAATCAGGCGGTGATGTTTTGCTTCGCTCATCGGGTTGAATCCTTTTAGCAAGTGTCTGGTGATGTGAAAGTGGCGCCAATCATAAGCGAATCATTTAGTATGGGCAAAATTGTACTCTTCAATGCGGGGAATTGTTAATTTTAATGATCGTTTGCGACACCGATGTGTGGGGATGCACTGCGGGCGTCGATGGCATGAGATACAATAGCGCCGCCCGCGCCAGGGGCGGCAAACAGGCCCTGGGCGGCCCAGATCGTATAAAAGATAAACAACGGGGTTATAGCGTTTGAGTAAGAAAGTGACCAAAGCCACTGCGGAAAAAGCGGATAAAAAGACCAATGGCACAGTGTTAGTCCGGGTGCTGCGCGAAGGTGCTCTGATTGGTTTAGTGGCGGCCTGCGTATTATTGTTGCTGACCCTGGTGACTTACGATGCCGGAGATCCGGGCTGGTCACGCACAGGCTCTGGCGAGCGTATTCAGAACGCCGGTGGTCCGGCGGGCGCTTGGCTGGCCGATGTTTTTTTCTCGCTGTTTGGTTATCTCGCCTTTTTGTTTCCGTTAATGCTCGGTTACCGAGCCTGGCTGATTATTCGCGATCGGGCTCATCGCCCTGAGTTTGATCCGGTGTTGCTCGGGCTTCGAACCGTGGGCCTGGTATTGGTCATGGTGGCCGGCACAGGGCTGGCGGTGCTGAACATCGGTGGTCGCGAGTCGGCGCTGCCGTTTTCCGATGGCGGCTATTTGGGGCTTTCAGTAGCCGATGCTGTGGCGGGGGCGTTTAGTCACACGGGCGGCACTTTGTTGTTGCTGGCAATGTTCTTTTTTGGTTTGACGATTTTTACCGACTTGTCCTGGTTAGCGTTAATGGACGGGATCGGACAAAAGGTTATCCAGACCTGGCAGGGCGTGGGCGCTAAATGGACGGCCTGGCGCAGCGAGCGGGGCAATAAAAAAGAGGCAGAACAGCAGCAGCGCGAGCGTCGCGCGGTGATTGAGACGCGCAAAAAGACCGAGCAAAAGCGCGTCGCTCCCACGATTACCGAGCCGGTCAAGAAAGCTCAGCCGAGCAAGCGTGCGGTGCAGGAGCGTCAGAGTTCGCTGTTTGACAAAGACGAGGCGCCGGTGGGTGATCTGCCCGCCATTAGCCTGCTGGACCCGGCGGATAAGCACAGCGATAAGGCGTTTTCTAAGGAATCGCTGGAGGCTATGTCCAAGCTGCTGGAACTCAAGCTTAAAGACTTTGGCATCGAGATTGAGGTGGTTTCGGTACAGCCGGGCCCGGTAGTCACACGCTTTGAAATTCAGCCCGCTCCCGGCGTGAAGGCCAGTCGTATTACCAACCTGGCGAAAGATTTGGCGCGCTCGCTGGCGGTGATCAGTGTGCGGGTGGTGGAAGTGATTCCCGGTCGCTCGGTGATGGGGATTGAGATTCCCAACGAGCACCGCGAAATGGTGCGTTTGAGCGAGGTTTTGTCCTCCGAGCTTTACGAAAAGTCCAGATCTCGCCTGACCATGGCCCTGGGGCACAATATTGCCGGCGAGCCCGTGGTGGCCGATTTGGCGCGTATGCCCCACTTGTTGGTGGCCGGTACCACCGGCTCGGGTAAGTCCGTGGGGGTGAATGTGATGCTACTCTCGCTCTTGTACAAGTCCTCGCCCAAAGATGTTCGCCTGATTCTGGTGGACCCGAAAATGCTCGAGCTTTCGGTCTACGAGGGCATTCCTCACCTGCTGACCCCGGTGATTACCGATATGAACGACGCCGCCAACGGCTTGCGTTGGTGTGTGGGCGAAATGGAGCGCCGCTATAAGCTGATGGCGGCCATGGGGGTAAGGAATTTGGCGGGTTTTAACCGCAAGGTGGA
Source organism: Gilvimarinus xylanilyticus (assembly GCF_024195295.1). Lineage (GTDB taxonomy): Bacteria > Pseudomonadota > Gammaproteobacteria > Pseudomonadales > Cellvibrionaceae > Gilvimarinus > Gilvimarinus xylanilyticus. Next base: position 604,900 of record NZ_JAMFTH010000001.1, read on the forward strand.
AGAGGCGGAAAAAGCCGGTAACCCCATACCCGATCCGCTGTTTAAACCCGATGAACACTACGAGCCGGGTAGCGAAGAGGCCACGCCGCCCAACCTCGAAACTTTGCCCGCGATTGTGGTGGTAATCGATGAATTTGCCGACATGATGATGATTGTGGGCAAAAAAGTGGAACAATTGATTGCTCGTATTGCTCAAAAGGCCAGGGCGGCGGGTATTCACTTGATTTTGGCCACCCAGCGGCCCTCGGTGGATGTGATTACCGGCTTGATTAAAGCCAATGTTCCCACCCGTATGGCGTTTCAAGTGTCGTCTAAGATCGATTCGCGCACGATTCTCGATCAGGGCGGCGCCGAACAGCTGCTGGGCCACGGGGACATGTTGTATCTACCTCCCGGCACCAGTGTGCCCGAACGGGTTCACGGCGCCTTTGTCGACGACCACGAAGTTCACAAGGTCGTGGCCGATTGGAAAAAGCGCGGTGAGCCGGATTATTTGGAAGAGGTTATCGACGATAGCGCCAATAATATTCCCGTGCCCGGGTTATCCGGTGGGGATGAAGGCGGCAATGATGAAGGCGATGCGCTCTACGACGAAGCGGTCGCTTTTGTGTTGGATTCACGTAAGGCTTCTATTTCGGCGGTGCAGCGTAAACTGCGGATTGGCTATAACCGCGCGGCGCGCATTATCGATACCATGGAAGCCGCCGGTGTGGTATCGCCCGCCGGGCACAATGGCAATCGCGAAGTGCTGGCCCCCAAGTCGTAAACAAGCCTGCAAAGCGGGCGCAACACTAGGATAATTGTATGAAAACATGGCTGACATCCGCTGCCCTGGCGCTTGGGGTTTTGAGTGCGGCGGTTTGGGGCGAAAGTACTCAGGCGGTGGATAAGCTCAGCGAAAAGCTGAGCGATTTAACCAGCCTGGAAGGCACCTTTACCCAGAGTCTGCGCGATGAAAGCGACAGCGAGCTGGAGCGCAGCAGCGGCACCTTCGTGGTCCAGAAACCGGGGCGATTTTACTGGCGCACCACCGACCCCTATCCACAAACCCTGGTGTCGAACGGCGAGACCGTCTGGCTGTACGACCCCGATTTAATGCAGGTGACTGTGCGCCAAATGAGCGATGATATGCAGCGCACCCCGGCGCTTTTGTTAAGTGATTCGGCGGCGCGTATTGCCGATGCTTATCACGTGAATCAGCCAGAAGACAATCGTTTTGTGTTAACCCCTAAAGAGTCTGACCCACTGTTTGAATCCCTTACACTGGTATTCGCTGCGCAGCGAGTGGCGCAAATTCAACTGCTGGACAGCTTGGGGCAGACAACGGTATTTACGTTCTCCGCTACCAAGATAAATAAGCCAGTGTCGGAAGATTTATTCGAGTTTGATATTCCCGACGATGTCGATATTTTAATTGAGTAGTATGGGCGATCTATTTACCACTCAGGCGGTGCACCAGCCGCTGGCCGCGCGCATGCGCCCCCGCACTTTGGACGATTACATTGGCCAGACTCATATTCTGGCCCCCGGTAAACCCCTGCGTGAAGCCGTAGAGAAAGGCCAGTTGCACTCGATGATTTTGTGGGGGCCGCCGGGAGTGGGTAAAACCTCGCTGGCGCGTCTGTTTGCCGAGCGCGCCGATGCGCGCTTCGAGTCTCTTTCCGCCGTGTTGTCCGGCGTCAAAGATATTCGTGCGGCGGTGCAGGTTGCTCAGCAAGAACGGCAAATGCGCGGGCGCGCCACCATTTTGTTTGTGGATGAGGTGCACCGGTTTAACAAGTCACAGCAAGATGCGTTTTTGCCCTACGTGGAAGATGGCACCTTTATTTTTATCGGCGCCACCACCGAGAATCCCTCGTTCGAACTGAATAATGCGTTGTTGTCGCGCTGCAGAGTGTATGTGCTGCGCTCGCTGGCCGAAGCGCATATTCGCGCCGTTATCGAACAGGCCTTGACCGACAGCGAGCGCGGGCTGGGAGAGTTGGGCATTACGCTCGCAGACGAGGCGCGCGATATACTGCTTAATGCGGCCGATGGCGACGCCCGCAAATCGCTCAATTTGCTTGAACTGGCCGCCGATCTGACGCCCGAAGGCGAGGGCAGCCGGGTGATCGACAAGGCGGTGCTGGCTGAAGTTTTAGGCGGTGATGTGCGGCGCTTTGATAAGGGCGGTGATCTTTTCTACGAGCAGATATCGGCGATGCACAAATCCGTGCGCGGCTCGTCCCCGGATGGTGCCCTGTATTGGTTAGCGCGTATGTTGGATGGCGGCTGCGACCCGCTGTATATCGCCCGCCGGGTGGTGCGTATGGCGAGCGAAGATATTGGCAATGCCGACCCCCGGGGTCTGCCTTTGGCGCTGGCGGCCTGGGACACCCAGGCGCGCCTGGGCAGTCCCGAGGGCGAGCTGGCCATCGCCCAGGCCATTAGCTACTTGGCCTGTGCGCCCAAGAGCAACGCGGTATATAATGGCTTTAACCAAGCCATGGCGGATGTTAAGGCCGACCCGGCCCTGGATGTTCCCATGCACCTTCGCAATGCCCCCACCGCGATGATGAAATCCATGGATTTCGGGGCCGAGTACCGCTACGCCCACGACGAACCCGGTGCCTATGCCGCCGGCGAGTGCTATCTGCCCGAACAGATCGCACACAGGGTGTACTATCAGCCTACCGACCGGGGGCTGGAGGGAAAAATTGGCGATAAACTCAAACACCTGCGTGCCCTGGATGCGGCCAGTGCGCAGCAACGCTACCAAAAGGACTGACACATGCAGTGGCTGTTTGTGGCCTCGGGCGGCGCTCTGGGCGCTATGGCGAGGTTTTATATTACCGCCCATTTGTACCCAGTCGCGGGCAATCGTTTTCCGGTGGGGACGTTAATCGTCAATCTGCTGGGCTGCGCTTTAGTGGCTTGCTGCTATGTGGTGATCGTTGAAAAAGCGCTGTTGTCCCCCCACTGGCGGCACTTATTGGTCACCGGGTTTCTCGGGGCGCTGACGACCTTTTCCACCTTCTCTTTGGATGCCTTGTTACTGTGGCAGAACGGTCTGCACGGGATGGCGCTGGCTTATGTGCTCTGTAACCTGCTCGGTTGCCTGCTGGTGGTCGCCGCCTCGTGGTATTTGGTCAACTTTATGTTATCTTAACCGCCCTAAAATTCGGGCCCTTGGCCCAGCCACCAACTGTTAAAAGTCATTTCTATGCTAGATCCGAAACTGATTCGCGGCAATCTTGAAGAAGTCGCCCAGGGGCTCGCCAAGCGAGGTTTTCAACTGGATGTGGAGCTGTTGCGCTCGTTGGAAGAAGAGCGTAAAGCCATTCAAATAAAAACTGAAAACTTGCAATCGGAGCGCAACAGCCGCTCTAAAAATATCGGTAAGGCGAAAGCCGCCGGTGAAGATATTGCACCCTTATTAAAAGAGGTGGATCAGCTAAAACAAGATCTGGCCAGCGCTGAAACCGAGTTGCACGAGGTCCAGCACAAGCTGGACGACTACCTGTCCGGTGTGCCCAATATTCCCGATGCCGAGGTGCCCGAGGGCGAGAGCGAAGACGACAATGTCGAGGTGCGCACCTGGGGGACTCCGCGTCAGTTTGATTTTGACGTTAAGGATCATGTGGATTTAGGCGCGGATTTACAGGGCCTGGATTTTGATACGGCGAGCAAAATCACCGGCGCGCGTTTCGCCGTCATGCGCGGTGATATCGCCCGTTTGCATCGTGCCCTGATTCAGCTAATGCTGGATACTCACCAGCGCGAGCACGGCTACGAAGAGGTCAATGTTCCCTACATCGTCAATGCCGACTCGCTGTACGGCACGGGCCAGCTGCCCAAGTTCGCCGAAGATTTGTTCAAGCTTGAAGACGAACGGGATTTTTACTTAATCCCCACCGCCGAAGTGCCGGTGACCAATTTGCTGCGCGATCAGCTGCTGGATAAAGACGCTTCGCTGCCGCTTAAGTTTGTCGCCCACACCCCGTGCTTTCGCTCCGAGGCGGGCAGCCACGGTCGCGACACCCGCGGCATGATTCGCCAGCACCAGTTTGAAAAAGTCGAGCTGGTGCAATTTGTACGCCCCGAGGATTCCGACGAGGTGTTGAACACCCTGACCGGTCACGCCGAGGCGATCCTGCAAAAGCTGGGTTTGCCCTATCGCACGGTGATTTTGTGCGGTGGCGATATAGGCTTCTCGGCGGCCAAAACCTACGATATTGAAGTCTGGGTGCCGTCGCAGGATAAATACCGCGAGATTTCCTCGTGCTCCAATTTCCGCGATTTTCAGGCGCGCCGCTTAAAGGCTCGCTACCGCGATCCGGAAACCGGTAAGCCTGCGCTTTTGCACACATTAAACGGCTCGGGGTTGGCCATCGGCCGCACCTTGCTGGCAGTGCTTGAGAATTACCAGCAGGCCGATGGCAGTGTATTGGTGCCCGAAGCCCTGCAAGGGTACATGGGCGGTATTACCCGTATCGGTGGGGTGTAAGTTCGCTATGGAGTATTTCCCCTTCTTTATGCGGTTGCGCGATCAGCGCGTACTGATGATTGGCGGAGGGGAGATCGCTACCCGCAAAGCGAGGTTGCTGCTAAAAGCCGGTGCCAAACTGGCGGTGGTTACTTTAGAAGTCGATTCAGAACTAAAACAACTGGTTGAGGAAAGTGGCGGCACGGTTGAGCTGCGCGCCTATCAACCCAGTGATATCGATGGCGCCGTGCTGGTGTTGGCGGCGACCGATACCGCCGAGGTTAACGAGCGAGTTTCCCGCGATGCCCAGGCCCGGCAAATCCCCGTCAATGTGGTCGACAGCCCCGCACTGTGCACGGTGATTACCCCAGCCATTGTGGATCGCTCACCCCTGGTTATTGCTATTTCCAGCGGTGGTGAGGCGCCGGTGCTGGCGCGTTTAGTGCGCGCCAAACTGGAGCGCTTGCTGCCCGCCAGTTATGGTCGTTTGGCGGGGCTTGCCAGTCGCTTTCGCGAAGCGGTGAAACAGCGCTTTAAAACCGGCGACGAGCGCCGTCGCTTTTGGGAGCGGGTGTTGGAAGGGCCGGTTGCCGAACGGGTTTACAGCGGTCAGGAAGACGACGCCGATCGCCTGTTGGAGCAGCAGCTGGCCAGCGCCGACAATGAAGTGGGCGGCGAAGTCTATTTGGTGGGGGGCGGCCCCGGCGATCCGGAGCTGCTTACCTTAAAAGCGCTGCGTTTAATGCAGCAGGCCGAAGTGGTTTTGTACGATCGTTTGGTCTCCGACGAGGTTTTAGAGCTGGTGCGCCGCGATGCCGAGCGTATTTATGTTGGCAAGCGGCGCAGCCAGCACGCATTGGAGCAACCCGCCATCAACCAGCTGCTGGTCGATTTGGCCAAGCAAGGCAAGCGGGTGTTGCGTCTTAAAGGCGGCGATCCGTTTATTTTTGGGCGCGGCGGTGAGGAGATTGAGCTGCTTGCCGAGCACCGTGTTCCCTTTCAGGTGGTGCCAGGTATTACCGCCGCCTCGGGCTGTGCCGCTTACGCGGGTATTCCCTTAACGCACCGCGACTGCGCCCAGTCCGTGCGTTTTATTACCGGGCATTTAAGAAATGATAATCCCAACCTTAGCTGGCCCGAGTTGGCGCTGCCCGGCCAGACTCTGGTGTTTTATATGGGGCTGTTGGGGCTTGAGCAAATAGCGCAAGAGCTTATTGAGCACGGCCGAGCGCCAGCAACGCCTATCGCGCTGGTGGAAAAGGGTACCACCGATACCCAGCGAGTCATTGTGGGTGAATTGGCCAATATCACCCAAAAGGTTGCCGCCTGCGACGTCAAAGGGCCTACCTTAATTATTGTTGGCGAGGTAGTCTCGCTTCGCTCGCGTTTGGATTGGTTCTCTGCGGCGCAATAAGATAGCGCTAAAGTTATTTGCCCGCGAGTCGATAACCTTGCATGGTCTATCTCGGTCCCATTACACGTCTGACCCCCGCCAAGCCCAAGCCTGCCACAGGCTATGAGCCCGACCGGGATTTGCTTATCACTAAGCGTCTGCCAGATCAGCCCCCTGCTTTTGTCGAACGTCGCAAAGGGGATCGCCGCAGTCGCGACCGCTCCACTCAATTTGACTCCCGTTCGGGAACCGATCGGCGCCGCAGTCATAAGCATCGCGTCGATATCGAGGTTTAGCTCGCCCTCTCTCGCTGTATTTGCCTGTAGAATAGCGTTAATTCTAGTTCGGGAGCGACGCTATGGAACATTATGATTTACTGGTGATTGGTGCGGGCTCGGGCGGGGTGCGGGCCAGTCGCACAGCCGCGGCTTTAGGCGCACGGGTGGCCGTGGTCGAAGAGCGCGATTTGGGGGGCACCTGTGTCAATGTGGGTTGTGTTCCCAAAAAACTCTTCGTTTACGCGTCGCAGTTTTCCGAGCAATTTTCTCGCGCCGCCGGTTACGGCTGGTCAGTCCCCGAACGAGAGTTCACCTGGGCCACTTTGCGCGAAAATAAAAACCGCGAAATTTCCCGTTTAAACGGTATTTACGATCGCATGCTGGGCTCTGCCGGCGTGGATGTTCTGCAGGGCCACGGCAAAATATTGGGACCCAATAAAGTACTGGTGGGTGAAACTGAATATTCCGCTGACCGTATTCTTATCGCGGTAGGGGGGTGGCCTTTTGTGCCGGATTTTCCCGGGCGCGAACATGTTATCAGCTCTAATGAAGTCTTCTTTCTCGATCAGTTGCCGGACTCTATGGTGATCGTGGGCGGTGGTTATATAGCCTGCGAATTCGCCAGTATTTTCAATGGCCTGGGAGTAAAAACCCATCTGCTCTATCGCCGCGACCTATTTTTGCGGGGCTTTGATCGGGACATTCGCGAGCTTATGGCCAAAGAGATGCAGGCCAAAGGCATTGAGCTGCATTTTAATACCGATGTGCAAAAGGTAGAGCGTGACGGCAGTGACCTTAAAGTGTTTACGGATATTGGCTCGACCATTGACGCCGGACAGGTGATGTACGCCACCGGTCGGCGTCCACTGCTGCAAGGATTGGGTTTGGAAAACACCCAGGTGGCGCTAACGGATAAAGGCCAGATTGAGGTCGATGAGCTGTTTCAGACCGCTGAGCCCTCAATTTATGCTCTGGGAGATGTGGTGGGGCGAATGGAGTTGACCCCGGTGGCGCTGGCCGAAGGTATGTCACTGGCGCGGCGGCTGTTTGCGCCCCTGCAGTTCAGCGAGCAAGAGCTAAAGGTCGACTACAGTAAAATTCCCACGGCGGTGTTTACTCAGCCTAATATTGCCACCGTGGGCTTGTCGGAAGAGGCGGCGCGCGAGCAGGGCTTTGATGTGTCGGTGTTTAAGGCGAGCTTTACCCCCATGCCGCTGGCGTTAACCGATAGTGATGAAAAGGTGTTGGTTAAGCTGGTGGTGGACAAGGCCTCCGATAAAGTGTTGGGAGCCCATATGGTAGGGCAGGATGCCGGAGAAATTATTCAGGGGTTAGCGGTGGCGATAACCGCCGGGGCCACCAAAGCCGACTTCGATCGCACTATCGGCATTCATCCGACGGTGGCGGAGGAGTTCGTCACTCTCAGAACCCCAGAGCCTTGAGTTCAGGGGGATTTGGCAATTGAGCTTGTGGGGATTGCCTGCGATACTTGGCAGCCCTGAAAGTCTATTAATTAAGGAGATGAAAATGACTTCAATCAGCGGACGTTTGACGGCCATAGTAACCATGTTGGCGGCGCTAATGGCGAGCTCGGCCGTTCAGGCCCGAGACGATGCGTTAATGTTCCCCGTGCAGGATGTACTCGAGGAGTATAAGGATCGTCTGGACCCAGACGTCACCTTTTACTTTGGCGAGCAAAGCTATCCCGAGCCGACTAAAAAACTGGGAGAGTTCGTTACCAACAAAAAAACCAACGCTTTCAACAAGTCTGATGAGGAAGCCTGTAAATGGGTGATGCTATCCGCTCTGATGCAGCTACAGGATCGAGCCATTTCAGAAGGTGGTAACGCGGTGGTCGACATTCGCAGTTACTACAAGAAAAAAGAAGTCAGCAGTGAGACGGAGTACGAGTGCCATGCCGGAACCTTTGTTGCCGGCGTTGCCCTGATCGGTCGGGTGGCCCAAATCGACTGATAGAGACCACCTTGTTCACTGAGAAAAGCGCCTTTACCCGGGCGCTTTTTTTTCGTCTCCACTTTTGCGTTGCGCCATTGTGAGGCGCGAATAAAAATATGCACAGACGCATTGCTGTCTTGTGGGGCAAAAAGCATGCGTCAAAGTGCAGCGTTTTATCGTCTGGGTGCGCAATATTGTGCGCGTCGGGTTTCGTAAGAATTCAGTGAGATGAGAGCCCGAATTGTCATCTTCTGCCTTTGTGTTTTTTGTAAGTGATTGATAGATAGTAAGTTTTAATGTTGTTCGGAGGTGTGTGCCAGTGCTGGCATATGCTTTGCTCTAGCGGTTGAGGAAGCGCATTAAGGCCATAAGGCTGTGTCTGAGTGCACCGATTGAGGCCGCAGGCATCGCGTGAAAACAGACGCCCATAGAAGGGCGCGTATCGGGAAGAATTACCGACTATTCAACTGAGCTAGGAGATAACCAATGATTAAGCGATTGACGGCATTAGCTGGGGCGATAAGTACTCTTGTGTGCGTGGGGGCGCAGGCCGAGCAAGCGGGCAGTTTGCAAGAGGCCTTGACCGAAGCGGACGTGAAGTTGGCGTTGCGCCTGCGTTATGAGGGAGTGGAGTGGCAGGGGCTAGAGGACTCCGATGCCGTCACCTTAAAGACTCGCTTGAGTTTTACCTCGGCGGATTATCACGGCTTTGGGTTTATGTTGGAGATGGACGATGTGCAGGCACTGACGGATGTGGATTATCGCACCGCCGGCAACGACCCCAGCAACCCCGGTACGGCGGTGATTGCCGATCCGGAGGGCACCGAAGTGAATCAGGCCTATTTGTCCTACAAGGGGCTGGGCTCGTCTGAGTTTCGCTACGGCCGCCAGAGAATACTGCTGGATAATCAGCGTTTTGTGGGGGGGGTGGGCTGGCGCCAGAACGAGCAGACCTACGATTCATTTTCTTTCACAAACACCGGGTTAGCAGACACTAGGTTTTTTTACTCTTACCTGTACAACGTCAATCGTATTTTTGGCGATGACAATCCCATTGGTAATCACAAGCACGAGTCTCATTTAATCAATGTGAACCACGCCTTTGCGGAGGCTGGCACATTAACGGCCTACGCCTATCTGCTGGATAATATTACCGCCGCAGCGCTTTCCAGCGATTCTTATGGGGCACGCTGGCAAGGCAAGGCAGGAGAGAGTTTTACTTATAATCTAGAGTACGCAGTGCAATCGGATGCCGGCGATAATCCCGTATCTTATGACACCGATTATATGCTCGCCGAGGCGGGCTATAAGTTCGGGGCGGTGAAGCTTGGTGCGGGTTATGAGGTATTGGGTTCAGACGAAGGTAAAGTAGGCTTTACCACGTCGCTGGCAACATTGCACAAGTTTCAGGGGTGGACGGATCGCTTTTTATCCACGCCTGAAAACGGGGTAGAAGACGTCTACGTGAGTGCCTCGGGTTCGGTGGCCGGATTTAAACTTATGGCGGTCTACCACGATTTGACGTCGGATTATCAGGGCATAGATTACGGCCAGGAAATTGATCTGTCGGTCAGTAAAAGCTTTGGCCCGGTTTCGGCCCTACTTAAATTTGCCGACTATCAGGCGGATGATTATGGCTCGGATACCCAGAAAGTATGGTTGCAGTTGAGCAGCGTATTTTAATTCGCCAAAACATGCCCGCCTAAGTGGGGGTAAAAGCGTCAGACACAAAAAAGGCCCCTCGGGGCCTTTTTTGTGCTTGTCCGGCAGGCGAGATTACGCGGGGTAATCGCGTTGAGTGTAGCCGGTGTACAGCTGGCGTGGACGGCCAATTTTGTAGGGTTTGCTGACCATTTCGTCCCAGTGTGCGTACCAGCCCACGGCGCGACCGGTGGCGAAAATAACGGTAAACATCTCGGTGGGAATACCCAGCGCTTTCATGATGATGCCCGAGTAGAAATCCACATTGGGGTAGAGTTTCTTCTGAATAAAGTACTCGTCTTCCAGGGCGATTTTTTCCAGCTTTTTGGCGATCGCAAGCAGCGGATCGTTTTCCAGGCCCAGCTCCGACAGCACTTCATCGGCGGCTTGTTTCATTACCTTGGCGCGCGGATCAAAGTTTTTGTAAACACGGTGGCCAAAGCCCATCAGGCGGAATGGATCGGCTTTGTCCTTGGCCTTGGCAACATAGGTGTCGATGTTGTCGACGCTGCCAATTTCTTCCAGCATGTTCAGTACGGCTTCGTTGGCGCCGCCGTGGGCCGGTCCCCACAGGGTAGAAATGCCCGCCGCAATAGCGGCGAAGGGGTTGGTGCCCGAAGAGCCCGACAGGCGTACGGTAGAAGTAGAGGCGTTTTGCTCGTGATCGGCGTGCAGCAAGAAGATGCGATCCATGGCCTTGGCCAGTACCGGGCTGACTTTGTCGTCAGTGGATTTGCCGAAGGTCATGTTCAGGTAGTTGGCGGCATAATCCAGCGCGGGGTTTGAGGCGACAAAATCTTCGCCTTTGAGGTGCTTGTAGGTCATGGCCGCCAGGGTCGGCATCTGGCCGATCAGGCGATACGCGGTCTGGTCGCGATCTGCTTCTTTGGTGATGTCGATTTCGTCGTTATAAACCGCTGCCAGTGCCGCGACGGCGCTGCACATCACCGCCATAGGGTGTGCTTCTTTGGGGAAACTTTGGATCAGGTTGGCGACGGAGGAGGCGACTTCAGAGCTATCTTTAACGGCTTGAACAAAGTGCTGCTTTTGTTCTTGGTTGGGCAGCTCGCCCTTTAGCAGCAGGTAGCAGGTTTCCAGATAATCGGAATGTTCGGCCAGCTGATCGATCGGGTAGCCGCGGTGCAGTAACACACCTTTGCCGCCGTCGATAAAGGTGATTTGCGATTCACACGAAGCAGTGGACATAAAGCCCGGATCGTAAGTAAAAAAACCGTTTTTGGTCAGGCTGGTGACATCAATAACGTTTGGGCCTACGGCGCTTTCATAAATCGGCAGCTCTACCGACGTGTCCTGGCCGTCGACCGTTAAACGTGCTTTTTTGTCAGTCATTACGGACTCCTGTAGTTACTTTCGAGTTTGGCTGTCTTGAAGCCAACATTCTCATTCTGTGAGACGCAACCATCCGGCACGAGGCTCGCAAGCGCCCAGGCGGGTCAGCACACTGTGTAAAAGGTTGGGGAGAATCGTTGCGTCGGGCACAATCTTTAGCTTCTCACCGCGGGTGTTGTTCTGTGGCTCTATTTTGGCTAGAGCTCTTGAGTTGGCCCGGCCTCTTCGGGGCGGGCGTTACACTGGCTCTTATTGTGACAAATACTTAAAACAACACAATCCTGCCACCGGGCATTTGTCGCATGCCCTTTTGCGGGAGGCGGCATTATAGATGAGATTGGCGGATAAGGCATAGCTTTGACCGCCGATCCACGGTTATTTACTGTTTTTTTTGGTTTAGGTTTGGCGAATATTTGAACTTTAGGTCTATTCTGGTGCAGTGGCGAGGGTTAATTTGGGGCGTTAGCTTGAAAACGCTCTGGAATGGCGCGCCAGTGTGGTTCGCAATAGCAGTGAAAACGGCGGGAAGTGCTTGGAAAACCAGCAAAAAATGCATTTTTCGATCATCCTTTTTATTTGTGTTTCAGCGTGCAAATCCCTATAATACGCCGCGACTTGCAGGATGCGCCCGAGGGGGCATTAAGTGCACTTTGATGGCGCACAACGCCTAGTGCTGGCTCTCAGGAGCTATCCCCGGACGCTTATTCTTAAAACCGGCCCTAACCGGGCACAAAGGTGATTAGCTACCGTGAACAACAAAAGACCTGTCAATCTCGAACTTTCGACGATCAAGTTCCCAATAACTGCCCTTGTTTCCATTACCCACCGTATTACCGGCGTATTTTTGTTTGCCGGTGTTGCCGTGCTTTTGTGGATGCTGGATTCCAGCTTGACCTCTGAAGAGGGGTTTGCCGCGGTACAGGACGCTCTGGCGAGCCCTGTATGTAAATTTATTATTTGGGCCGTGCTTGCCGGTCTTGCCTACCATTTGGCAATGGGTGTTCGCCACCTGTTTATGGACTGTGGTGTGGGCGAGACGCTCGAGGGTGGACGCCGGGGGGCTAAAATCGCCCTGGTGGTAGCGGTTGTTCTGATTGTATTGGCAGGAGTCTGGGTATGGTAACGGCAATTACAAACTTGGGGCGCAGCGGTCTCTACGACTGGCTGATTCAGCGCCTGAGCGCTGTCGCAATGACAGCTTATATTGTTTTTCTGGTGGCCTATTTGGTCATGAATCCCGAGCTCGATTACGGTCAGTGGAGCGCTTTGTTCGATCAGTTGTGGGTGCGGGTGTTTAGCCTGATCACACTGTTATCGATTGTGGCCCACGCCTGGATAGGCCTTTGGTCTGTGGTGACTGACTATATTACTCCCATGACGCTGGGCGGCAAAGCCGTGGTGGTACGCGTACTGGCTCAGGTTGTTCTGGGTGTGGTCGCAATCACCTACACCGTGTGGGGCATCGAAGTACTTTGGGGGCTTTAATTCATGGCTAATATGCGTACGATTTCATTTGACGGTATCGTCATCGGCGGCGGCGGTGCGGGCATGCGCGCAGCCCTGCAGTTGGCGCAATCAGGTTACAAAACAGCGGTTATTACCAAAGTATTTCCCACCCGCTCGCACACTGTATCGGCCCAGGGCGGTATTACCTGTGCTATTGCCAGTGCCGATCCGCAGGACGATTGGCGTTGGCACATGTATGACACCGTTAAGGGCTCTGACTATATCGGTGATCAGGATGCTATCGAGTACATGTGCTCGGTGGGCCCCGAGGCTGTATTCGAGTTAGAGCATATGGGCCTGCCTTTCTCGCGCACCGACAATGGCCGCATTTACCAGCGTCCCTTCGGTGGTCAGTCTAAAGATTTTGGCCGCGGCGGCCAGGCCGCGCGCACGTGTGCCGCAGCTGACCGCACCGGCCACGCCCTACTGCACACCCTTTATCAGCAAAATGTGCAGAACGACACCACCTTTTTGAATGAGTGGTTTGCGGTCGATCTGGTGAAAAACCAGGATGGCGCCGTTGTAGGCGTTATCGCTATCAATATCGAAGACGGCGAAGTCGTTTTCGTTAAATCCAAGGCCACGGTTTTCGCGACGGGCGGGGCGGGGCGTATTTATGCCTCTACCACCAATGCTCACATCAATACTGGCGATGGTATTGGTATGGCGCTGCGCGCGGGCTTCCCGGTGCAGGATATCGAAATGTGGCAGTTCCACCCCACCGGTATTCACGGTGCCGGTACTCTGGTGACCGAGGGTTGCCGGGGCGAGGGTGGCTATCTGATTAACAAAGATGGCGAGCGCTTTATGGAGCGTTACGCCCCCAACGCCAAAGACCTGGCGGGCCGCGACGTGGTCGCCCGCTCGATGGTGCTGGAAATTCTGGAAGGCCGCGGCTGCGGCGAAAACGGCGACCATGTTTACCTCAAGCTTGATCATCTGGGCGAAGAGACCCTGAACGCCAAACTGCCCGGTATTTTGGAGCTGTCGCGTACCTTTGCGCACGCTGATCCGGTAAAAGAGCCGATCCCGGTGGTGCCTACCTGTCACTATATGATGGGTGGTATTCCCACCAATGTCAGTGGGCAGGCCTTGACCCAGGATGCCGATGGTAACGATCAGGTGATTCCGGGCTTCTACGCCTGTGGTGAAGCCGCCTGTGTATCTGTGCACGGCGCCAACCGCTTGGGCGGTAACTCACTGCTGGATCTGGTGGTGTTTGGTCGCTCGGCAGGCCAGTACATTGAGAAAAGCCTGCGTGAAGGCATTGAGCTGCGTGAACCCAGTCAGTCGGATATCGAAGCAGCTATGAGCCGCCTGGATCGCCTGAACAGCTCCCAGGGCGGTGAGAGTGCTGCTGCACTGCGCACGGAGTTACAGAATGTGATGCAGAATCACTTCGGTGTATTCCGCAAAGGTGAATTTATGGAAGAGGGCATTAAGAAGTTGGCTGATCTGCGCGAGCGTATCGGCAATGTGACCCTTGACGATAAAAGTAATGCCTTTAACACCGCGCGTATCGAAGCGCTGGAGCTGCAGAACTTACTGGAAGTGGCCGAGGCTACCGCGATTACCGCCGAAGAGCGCAAAGAATCTCGCGGCGCCCACGCGCGCGACGATTTCCAGGAGCGCGATGATGAAAACTGGTTGTGCCACTCCATGTTCTTCCCTGTGGAGAAGCGTGTGGGTAAGCGCAGCGTGAATTTTGCGCCCAAGTCGATGGACGCGTTTGAGCCTAAAGCTCGTACTTACTAATTGGGGTGGTGAGATATGTTGAAAGTAGAAGTGTATCGCTATAACCCGGAGACTGACTCCGCGCCCTACATGAAAACTTACGAGTTCGATGCTCAGGGCAAAGATTTGATGGTGTTGGATGTGATGGAGCAGCTTAAAGCTCAGGATCCAACCTTGGCTTATCGTCGCTCGTGCCGCGAAGGTGTGTGCGGCTCCGATGGCATGAATATTAACGGTAAGAATGGCTTGGCCTGCATTACCCCTCTGTCCGAGGCGGTAAAAAAGAACAAGTTGGTCATTCGGCCGTTGCCCGGTTTGCCGGTCATTCGCGATTTGGTCGTGGATATGTCTCAGTTTTACGCGCAATACAAGAAAATTGAGCCCTATTTACAGACCGACAGCCCCGCGCCTGCCATCGAGCGGTTACAATCGCCCGAAGATCGGGCTAAACTCGACGGCCTGTATGAGTGTATACTCTGTGCCTGTTGTTCAACCAGTTGCCCCTCTTTCTGGTGGAATCCGGATAAGTTTATCGGTCCGGCGGGCCTGTTGCAGGCTTATCGATTCCTGATCGACAGTCGCGACGAGGCAACCGAGCAGCGTTTGTCTAAGTTGGACGACCCCTTCAGCGTATTCCGCTGTCACGGTATCCAGAATTGCGTGTCGGTGTGCCCCAAAGGGTTAAACCCGACCCGGGCCATTGGCCATATCCGCTCGATGCTGTTGCGCAGTGCAACCTGATCGGACGGTTTGATGATGAACGAGTGACGCCAATGCGCTGCCAGACGGGATTTCCCGCTGCAGCGCATTTGTGTATGTGCCGCGCTCTGAGACGGCACAACTAAGCGGCGCCTTTGGCCACAAGCTGAAAGCGTTATTGGAAGCTAACTGCCAGTGCTGGCAGGGGGAACCCAGGTTATCGCCCGGGTAGCCCGATAGGGTAAATCCCTAACAACTAGGTGGGTGGAATGCAAGACAGCCTTATGGAGCAGCTATGGAGTACGTCCCATATCTCAGGTGGGAACGCTTCATATGTGGAAGATCTCTACGATACATATTTACATGACCCCAATGCCGTGCCCGAGCAGTGGCGCGATTACTTCGATCAGTTGCCCCGCGTTAATGGGGTCGTTTCCCAAGACACTCCGCACTCGGTGATTCGCGAGCAGTTTGCTCAGCTTGCCAAAAGCCATTCCGGTGCTGCCTCGCCCAATCTGGCGACTTCAATTTCCGTCGAACACGAACGCAAGCAGGTTAAAATCCTGCAGCTGATTAGCTCTTACCGATTTCGCGGCCATCAAAAAGCCCAGCTCGATCCGCTGGGCATTATGGAGCGCGAGCAAGTGCCCGACCTGGATCTGGCCTATCATGGCCTGACCTCGGCCGATCTGGATACGGTATTCCAAACCGGCCCTCTGTTTATCGGCCGCGAAGAAGCGCCCCTCAAAGATATCGTCGAGGCCCTTGAGCAGACCTATTGCGGTCATGTCGGGCCCGAAATCATGCACATCACCAACCTGGCGGAAAAGCAGTGGCTGCAGCAGCGCCTGGAAAGTGTGCGCTCCAATCCCACCTTTAGCCCCGAGCAACGCCTTTCTGTGCTGGAGCGCTTGACCGCCGCCGAAGGGCTTGAGCGTCACCTGGACAGTAAGTACCCGGGTACCAAGCGTTTCGGTCTGGAAGGTGGCGAGAGCTTTATTCCCCTTGTCGATGCCCTGGTTAAGCGCGCCGGCGGCTACGGCGCTAAAGAAATTGTATTGGGTATGGCCCACCGGGGGCGCCTGAACACCCTGGTCAACGTTTTTGGTAAAAGCCCCGCCGAATTGTTCGGTGAGTTTGAAGGCAAGCGCCTGGTGGATACCTCGGGCGATGTGAAATATCACCAGGGCTTCTCGTCTAACGTTATGACTCCGGGCGGCGAGATTCATATGGCGATGGCGTTTAACCCGTCGCACCTGGAAATCGTCTCGCCGGTGGTTGAGGGCTCGGTACGCGCCCGTCAGGATCGCCGCGACGACCCGGACGGCGGCAAGGTCGTGCCCATTGTGGTTCACGGCGACGCGGCTTTTGCCGGTCAGGGCGTGGTGATGGAAACCTTCCAGATGTCGCAAACCCGCGCCTACAAAACCGGTGGCACCCTGCATCTGGTGATTAACAACCAGGTAGGCTTTACCACCAGCTTCCGCGAAGATGCACGCTCCACCGAGTACTGCACCGACGTGGCGAAAATGATCGAAGCGCCTATTTTGCACGTTAACGCGGATGATCCGGACGCGGTGCTGTTTGTGGCTCAGTTGGCGATGGATTATCGCCGCGAGTTCAAAAAAGACGTGGTGATCGATCTGGTCTGCTACCGTCGTCGTGGCCACAATGAGGCAGACGATCCATCGGCCACTCAGCCGATGATGTACCAGGTGATTCGCAAGCAAAAATCCACCCGTACCCTGTACTCCGATAAGCTGATCGAGGCGGGTGTTTTGAGCAAAGAAGAGTCGGCCAAAATGATGGACGACTACCGCGCCTCGCTCGATCGCGGCGAGAGTGTGGCGAGCGGCTTGGTGACCGAGCCGGATAAGTCTCTGTTTGTGGATTGGTCTCCCTACATCGGCCACGACTGGCAGACCCCGGCTGAGACCGGCTACGACTTAAAAGCCTTGCAGGCGGTAGCGCACAAAATGTGCGAAGTGCCAGACGGCATGGTGTTGCAGCGCCAGGTGTCTAAAATTTACGACGACCGCCGCAAAATGGCCGGTGGCGCACTGCCCATCAACTGGGGCTTTGCCGAAACGCTGGCCTACGCCACCTTGCTCGAACAGGGCTTCCAGGTACGCATGACAGGCCAGGACGTGGGGCGCGGGACCTTCTCGCACCGTCATGCGGTTCTGCACAGTCAAAAAGACGGCAAGCGCCATACGCCGCTCGCCAAGCTCAAAGACGATCAGCCCGCGTTTGATTTGTTTGACTCCTACCTCTCTGAGGAAGCGGTGCTGGCTTTTGAATACGGCTATGCCACCACCACGCCCAATGCCTTGGTGATTTGGGAAGCTCAGTTTGGCGATTTCGCCAACGGTGCCCAAGTGGTAATCGACCAGTTTATTACCAGTGGTGAGCACAAGTGGGGCCGTTTGTGCGGTCTGACCATGCTGCTACCGCACGGTTATGAAGGGCAGGGGCCCGAGCACTCTTCGGCGCGTCTGGAGCGCTTTATGCAATTGTGCGCCGAGCACAACATTCAGGTGGTTATTCCCACCACCCCGGCGCAGGTTTTCCATATGCTGCGTCGCCAGGCGATTCGTCCTATGCGTCGTCCGCTGGTGGTGATGAGCCCCAAATGGATTCTGCGTCACCCGCTGGCGACTTCCAGCCTAGAAGATCTGGCTAATGGTACTTTCCAGAACGTAATTGGCGAGCAACAGCTGGATCCGGCCAAGTGCAAGCGCGTGGTGCTGTGTTCGGGCAAGGTGTACTACCATTTACTGGAAGAGCGCAATAAGCGCGAGCAAGATGATGTGGCTCTGATCCGTCTGGAGCAGCTGTATCCGTTCCCAGAGGACGAACTTAAAGCAGCGCTTGCACCTTTCGCCCACGTGAAAGACGTGGTCTGGTGTCAGGAAGAGCCCATGAACCAAGGCGCTTGGTATGCCAGTCAGCATCACATGCGCCGTGTGGTTTTTGAGTTGAACCCCAATCTGTATCTGGGCTATGTGGGGCGTGACCCCTCGGCAGCGCCTGCAGCCGGCTACGCCTCGGTGCACCTTGAAGAGCAAAAGCGCTTTATCAATGAAGCGCTGAGTGTATAAGCACGCAACTGATTAGAAAGCTGTATATAGCTAAGGACACGTAATGAGCACTGATATCAAAGCCCCAACTTTTCCCGAGTCTGTGCAGGATGGCACCTTGGCCACCTGGCACAAGCAGCCCGGTGAAGCCTGTTCGCGCGATGAGCTGATCGTTGATATTGAAACCGATAAAGTTGTTTTGGAAGTGGTTGCCCCCGCCGATGGTGTTATATCCGAAGTCCTAAAGGCCGAGGGCGATACCATTCAGTCCAATGAAGTCATCGCCAAATTTGACGAGGGCGCCAGCGGCTCCGGCGCGGGTGAAAAAGCAAGCGAGGCCAGCGAAGAGAAATCTTCCGAGCCAGAGGCTGAACCTGCGGCCTCGGGCGACGATAAAATCTTGAGCCCCGCCGCGCGCAAGATGGCCGATGAAAACAACATTGATCCGGCCAGCGTAAAAGGCACCGGCAAAGATGGCCGTGTTACCAAAGAGGATGTGATGAACCACATCAAAGACGGCGAGAGCAAGCCCGCTGCTCCGGCGCCTAGCGCCTCTAAAGCGGCCGAGCCGGCGCCCATGGAAGCGGGCGAGCGGGTTGAAAAGCGCGTTCCCATGACCCGCCTGCGCAAGCGTATTGCCGAGCGCCTTTTGGAGGCAACCAGCTCTACCGCCATGCTGACCACCTTTAACGAAGTGAACATGGCGCCGGTGATGGAGTTGCGCAAACAGTACAAAGAGAAGTTCGAGAAGGTTCATAACGGTACCCGTTTGGGCTTTATGGGCTTTTTCGTTAAAGCGGCGACCGAAGCGCTGAAGCGTTTCCCTGCGGTTAACGCGTCTATCGATGGCGATGACGTGGTTTATCACGGCTACCAGGATATCGGTGTGGCTGTATCCACCGAAAAAGGTTTGGTTGTGCCCATTTTGCGCAACAGCGAAAACATGAGTATTGCCGAAGTGGAATCCACCATTCGCGATTTTGGTAAGCGCGCCCAGGCCGGTAAGCTCAGCATTGATGAAATGACCGGCGGCACGTTTACCATTACCAATGGCGGCGTGTTCGGCTCTTTGTTGTCTACACCGATTCTGAACCTGCCGCAGACCGCGATTTTGGGTATGCACAAAATCCAAGAACGCCCCATGGCGGTTAACGGTAAGGTCGAGATTCAGCCCATGATGTATCTGGCGCTGTCTTACGATCACCGTTTGATCGATGGAAAAGACGCGGTGCAGTTCTTGGTGGCCCTTAAAGAGTTGCTGGAAGATCCTGCGCGCATCCTGCTGGAAATCTAAACCGGATGCACTTACCGGGTGGCTACCCGCCGCCCGGACATTTGAAGCGCCGGAACACCAAAGCCGGCATTGCGAAAACAATTGGGAATGAGACTATGTCTGACAAATACGATGTGATTGTGATTGGTTCCGGGCCCGCCGGATACGTGGGGGCCATTCGCTGCGCGCAACTGGGCTTAAAAACCGCCTGTATTGAAAAGTGGAAAGACAAAGACGGTAAGGGCATCAACGGCGGTACTTGTCTGAACACAGGTTGTATTCCATCCAAAGCGCTGCTGGACAGCTCGCAAAAATTCCATTATGCCGAAGAAGGCTTCGCCACCCACGGTATCAGCACTGGCAAACTGGCCATTGATGTACCCGCGATGATCAAGCGCAAAGAAGCCGTGGTTAAGCAGATGTCTGGCGGCGTTGCCGGTCTGTTTCAATCGAACAAGGTAAAAAGCCTGTACGGTACCGGCAAGCTTCTGGCCGGTAAAAAAGTTGAATTTACCGATAACGAAGGTAAGACCACGACTCTGGAAGCGGAAAACGTCATTCTCGCTTCGGGTTCTGTGCCAGTTAATATCGGCGTGGCTCCGGTGGATAACGACGTTATCGTCGACTCCTCGGGTGCTTTGGAATTCCAGGAAGTGCCCAAGCGTTTGGGTGTTATCGGCGCCGGTGTGATTGGCCTCGAGCTCGGCAGTGTGTGGAAGCGCGTAGGCGCTGAAGTGGTACTGCTGGAGGCGATGGACAACTTCCTGTCGATTATGGATCAGCAGATTGCTAAAGAAGCTCAGAAAATCTTTACCAAGCAGGGTCTGGATATTCGCCTGAGCTGCCGCGTAACCGGCACTGAGGTAAAAGGTCGTGGCAAGAAAAAAGAAGTGGAAGTGACCTACACCGATAAAGATGGCAACGAACAAAAAGAAGTGTTCGATAAGTTGATTGTGTGCGTGGGCCGTAAACCTTACACCGAAGGCCTGCTGGCTGAAGACAGCGGCGTAAACCTGGACGAGCGCGGCTATATTTACGTTAATGACCTCTGCTCTACCGACGCCCCCGGCGTTTGGGCGGTAGGTGATGTGGTACGCGGCCCCATGCTGGCTCACAAAGGCTCGGAAGAGGGCGTGATGGTTGCCGAGCGTATCGCCGGGCAAAAACCTCTGGTGAACTACGATATCATTCCCAATGTGATCTATACTCACCCCGAAGTGGCCTCCGTGGGTAAAACCGAAGAGCAGCTGAAAGCCGAGGGCGAAGATTACGAAGTGGGTACCTTCCCCTTTATGGCCGTAGGCCGTGCAGTCGCTTCCGACGAAGCCGAGGGGATGGTAAAAATTATTGCCGATGCGAAAACCGACCGCGTTTTGGGTGCACACATCGTGGGCCCCTCTGCCTCGGATTTGGTTCAGCAGGTCGCCATCGCGATGGAATTTGGCTCAAGTGCCGAAGATATCGGTATGACCGTATTTGGTCATCCGACTTTCTCTGAGGCGGTCAAAGAAGCGGCTCTGGCTGTGGGTGGTCACGCCATTCACATGCCCAACCGCAAAAAGCGCAAGTAATAACTATTCCAACAATGAGATGAAGCACAAAGAGACCGGCCCTATAAAGCCGGTTTCTTTGTGGTTGTCGGGTATTGAGCCACAGCGCCCGGCAGCCGGGAAGAAAGCAGCGGCGGGTTGTAGCAACCAAATAGCCAGTGCCTCAGAGCGCCGGCCCGCCATTTTTTCAGTCACGTGAACAAAACGGAAAAGCATCATGAATCTGCATGAGTACCAAGGCAAACAATTGTTTGCGCAATACGGTTTGCCCGTCTCCAAAGGCGTTGCAGCCCAAACGGCTGCCGAGGCCGTGGCCGCCGCCGACACCCTGGGTGTTGACGAGTTTGTTGTAAAAGCACAGGTTCACGCCGGTGGCCGTGGTAAAGCGGGTGGCGTAAAGCTGGTTAAGACCAAAGGCGAAATCGAAGCCTTTGCCAAGCAGTGGTTGGGTCAGAACCTGGTCACTTATCAGACGGACGAGAAAGGCCAGCCGGTAAGTCGCATTCTGGTAGAAACCTGCTCGGACATCGACAAAGAGTTGTATCTGGGCGCGGTTCTCGATCGCTCTAGCCGCCGTATTGTCTTTATGGCGTCTACCGAAGGCGGTGTAGAAATCGAGAAGGTCGCGGAAGAGACTCCTGAGAAAATTCTAAAAGCCACTATTGATCCGCTGGTAGGCCCGCAGCCTTATCAAGCTCGCGAGCTGGCGTTTAAGCTGGGCTTGGAAGGCAAGCAAATCAAACAGTTTGTGCAGATCTTTATGGGCCTGGGCAAAATGTTTAAAGAAAAAGATCTGGCGTTGGTAGAAATTAACCCACTGATCATTACCCCCGCCGGTGACTTGCACTGCCTAGACGCCAAAGTAGGTGTAGACAGCAACGCGCTTTACCGTCACGCCGATCTGCGCGAAATGCACGATCCCTCGCAGGAAGACGAGCGCGAAGCACACGCGGCCCAGTGGGAGCTGAACTATGTAGCGCTGGACGGCAACATCGGTTGCATGGTGAATGGCGCGGGCCTTGCCATGGGCACCATGGATATCGTGAAACTGCACGGCGGTCAGCCAGCCAACTTCCTTGACGTAGGTGGCGGTGCAACTAAAGAGCGTGTAGTCGAAGCCTTTAAAATCATCCTTTCGGACGACAATGTAAAAGCCGTACTGATCAATATCTTTGGCGGTATTGTGCGCTGCGACCTGATTGCCGAAGGCGTTATCGGCGCGGTAGAAGAAGTAGGCGTAAAAGTACCTGTGGTGGTGCGTCTGGAAGGTAACAACGCTGAGCTGGGCGCAAAAGTACTGGCTGACAGTGGTCTGAACATTATTGCTGCGACCAGTTTGACTGACGCTGCCGAGCAAGTGGTTAAAGCAGCGGAGGGTAAATAAATGAGCGTATTGATCAATAAAGACACTAAAGTTATCTGTCAGGGTTTTACCGGTTCGCAAGGTACCTTCCACTCTGAACAAGCCATTGCCTACGGCACTAAAATGGTTGGTGGTGTAACCCCGGGTAAAGGCGGTCAAACCCATCTGGGTCTGCCTGTGTTTAATACCGTGGCCGAAGCGGTAGAAGAAACCGGCGCTGAAGCCTCGGTTATCTATGTACCTGCGCCATTTTGTAAGGACTCTATCCTTGAAGCAGCCAACGGCGGCATCAAACTGATCGTCTGCATTACCGAAGGCATTCCCACCATGGATATGCTGGACTGTAAAGTGAAGTGCGACGAGCTGGGTGTGACCCTGATCGGACCTAACTGCCCAGGTGTTATCACTCCAGGCGAGTGTAAAATCGGTATTATGCCTGGCCATATTCACAAGCCAGGTAAAGTGGGTATTGTGTCTCGCTCGGGTACTCTGACCTACGAAGCGGTTAAGCAAACCACCGACTTCGGTTTTGGTCAGTCTACCTGTGTGGGTATCGGTGGTGACCCGATCCCGGGTTCTAACTTTATCGACATTCTGAAGTTGTTCCAGGACGACCCTCAGACCGAAGCAATCGTAATGATTGGTGAAATCGGTGGTAGCGCCGAAGAAGAAGCCGCCGCGTTTATTAAAGAAAACGTTACTAAGCCTGTGGTTTCTTACATTGCTGGTGTTACTGCACCTCCGGGTAAGCGTATGGGCCATGCCGGTGCGATTATCGCCGGTGGTAAAGGTACCGCCGACGACAAGTTTGCCGCATTGGAAGACGCCGGGGTAAAAACCGTGCGTAGCTTGGCAGGCATTGGCGATGCCTTGAAAGAATTGACTGGTTGGTAAAATCGGTTAGTGGAAAGGGCGGCCTAGGGGCCGCCTTTTTTGTATCTGCAGCGCTACTTTTCACTGGGGTAAAAACGCTTTTCTTTTGTAGGAAAATGTGGGACATTGCGCGGTTTCTACCCTGTATAACTATGGCATTATTAACCTGTCATAAAGCTCCAAGGGAGTAAGCGATTGAACGATACTGATACCCAGCAATGGTCTGTCAAACAGTCTACCGACCTCTACGGTATTGAAGAGTGGGGCGGGGGATATTTCGGCATTAATAATGACGGTAATGTCGAGGTTCGCGCGCCTGGCGAAGACGGGAAAGTGGCCGTTCCCCTGACGGAAATTATCGATGGTCTCAAGCAACGCGGCTTGGATATGCCGGTGTTGCTGCGCATCGAAAACCTGGTAGACAGCCGTATCAGCATCTTGAACGAGTCTTTTGCCGAAGCCATAAAAGTGACTGGCTACAAGGGCCAGTACCGCGGCGCCTTTCCGATTAAAGTAAACCAGCAAAGCCATATCGTGGAAGAAATAGCGCGATTTGGCGAGCGCTATAATCACGGCCTGGAGGCAGGCAGCAAGGCTGAGCTGATGATTGCCATGTCAGTGCTGCAAAACCGTGAAAGCCTGATTATCTGCAACGGCTACAAAGATGCCGAATTTATCGACTTGGGATTGCAGGCCCGAAAGCTCGGCTTTAAGTGTATTTTTGTGCTTGAAACCATCGCCGAAGTGCGCTTGGTGATAAAGCGTTCGCGCGAGTTAAACGTCGACCCTATGATCGGGGTTCGCCTTAAGTTGTCCACCAAAGTAGAGGGGCATTGGGCCGAGGACAGTGGCGATCGCAGCTTGTTTGGTTTGACGACCAATCAGTTGGTCGAGGTGATGGATGAGTTGCGCGAGGCGAAGCTGTTGCATTGCCTGCAGCTGTTGCATTTTCACCTGGGCTCGCAAATTCCCAATATCCGCAGTATTCGTGCCGGGGTATTGGAAGCCTGTCGCTACTATATTGAGATGGTCGCCGAGGGTGCCCCGCTCAGCTATATCGACCTGGGCGGGGGGCTTGCGATTGACTATGACGGCACCAGCAGCGTCAGTGGGCACAGCCGCAATTACTCGGTGCAAGAGTACTGTGTGGATGTGGTCGAGGCCATTGCCCAGCAATTAGATGCGCACCAACTGCCCCATCCGACCATTGTGACCGAGTCCGGTCGGGCTACGGTGGCACATACCTCGGTGCTGCTGTTTAACGTATTGGATGTGGGCCACTTTGAGCCAGGGCCATTGCCGGAGTCGCTGCCCGATCAGCCTCACGAGCAGCTGTCTAATTTGTGGCATACCCTCAAGATGATCGATGGCGATCGCTTGCAGGAAAACTACAATGACGTCATCTACTATCGCGATCAGGTGCGCGATTGTTTTTTCCGCGGCGAGATCAATCTGCGCGATCGGGCTCTGGCGGAAAATCTCTGTCTCGCCGGTTTGCAGCGCATTGTTTCTTTAGTGCCGCAGATGAAACGCATTCCCCCCGAGTTGGAAGCTTTACCCGAGCAGCTGGCAGATATTTACTACGGCAATTTCAGTGTGTTTCAGTCACTACCGGATTCCTGGGCGATTAACCAGGTGTTTCCGGTTATGCCTATTCACCGCCTGGATGAAGAGCCCACGCGCAAGGCGACTATTGCCGATTTGACCTGCGATTGCGACGGCAAGCTCGATAGCTTTGCCGGCCCTGACGGTGAGACCAAAACCTTGTCCTTGCACGCGATTAACGAGGGTGAGGAATATCATTTAGGAGTCTTTTTGGTCGGTGCCTATCAGGAAACCTTGGGGGATCTGCACAATTTGTTCGGCGATACCAATGTGGCCAGTGTGCGAATTAATACCGATGGCTCGCTCGATTTTGTTCACGAGTTACACGGTGACAGTATTGCCGATGTGCTCAGCTACGTTGAGTATGATCCCCAGTCTATGTTCCGTCAGTTCCGCATGGCGGCGGAGCAGGCGGTGCGCGACGGACGTATCAGTGTGTCTGAACGCCAGAGCATGTTGGCCGCCTATTCGGAAAGTTTACGCGGTTACACGTATTTTGAACGTTAACGGTTAAAGGAGAGGCAATATGGCGAAAGTAATGATTATTGGTGCCGGTGGCGTCGGTGGTGTGGTCGCGCATAAATGCGCCCAACTGCCCGAGGTTTTTACAGAGATTGTGCTGGCGAGCCGCACCGAATCCAAGTGTAAGGCCATTGCCGAGCAGCTCTCACGTCCGGTGACCACCGCACAGGTGGATGCGGATAATGTTGCCGAAACAGTGGCGCTGTTACAGCGTGAAAAACCGGATTTGGTGATTAACGTTGCACTGCCTTATCAAGACCTGGCGATTATGGATGCCTGCCTGGAAGCCGGTGTGGATTATCTGGATACCGCCAACTACGAGCCGCCCGAAGAGGCCAAGTTCGAATACAAGTGGCAGTGGGCCTATCAGGACAAGTTTGCAAACGCCGGCCGTATGGCGCTGCTGGGTTCGGGGTTTGATCCGGGAGTGACCAATGTCTACACCGCCTACTTGAAAAAGCATTATCTGGACGAGATCCACTATCTGGATATTATCGATTGCAACGCCGGTGATCATGGTCAGCCTTTTGCCACCAACTTTAATCCGGAAATTAATATTCGCGAGGTCACGGCCAACGGCCGTTTTTGGCAAGACGGCGATTGGCGCGAAACCGGGCCGCTGGAAGAAAATCGCTCTTTTGATTTCCCTGCGGGTATCGGTCCCAAGCAAATCTACCTGATGTACCACGAAGAGTTGGAATCCATTACCAAGCACCTGCCCGAAATTAAGCGCGCACGCTTCTGGATGACCTTTTCCGATAACTACTTAAAGCACCTTGAAGTGCTGGGTAATATCGGTATGACCTCGATTGAGCCTGTGCAGTTTGAGGGCAAAGAGGTGGTTCCGCTGCAGTTTTTAAAGGCGCTGCTGCCTGACCCCGCGAGCCTGGGGCCTTTGACTAAGGGCAAAACGTGTATTGGTTGTATTGCCCGTGGCGTGAAAGACGGTGTGGAAAAAACCTTCTATATCTACAATATTTGTGATCATGAAGAGTGCTACGCCGAGGTTAAATCCCAGGCGATTTCCTACACCACCGGCGTTCCCGCGATGATCGGCGCAAAAATGATGCTGGAGAAAAAGTGGGCCGCCAGCGGCGTCTGGAATATGGAGCAGTTGGATCCGGATCCGTTTATGGAAGACCTCAATAAGTATGGCCTGCCTTGGCAGGTGGTAGAAATTGACCAGCCCACGGGTATGGAAGATTAAGGGCACCTCTACTAATCCAGAATTGTCTCTGCGCGAGTCCAAAACGTTCACTCCGCACGGCGCTCTTCGCCGCTAATGGCCGTAGCCCTTAGCAAGAAGAGCAACACAGCGGATGGGCGTTTTGGCCGCGCCCTTCGGGGCTTTCAGGGCTTCCCGATCTCTGTGTTGGCTTTACTCGTCGGGCAACCAGCCCGACGTCGCAAAGCCGCCTTGATCTCGAAAAGCCCTGAAAGCCAGAGGCAACTCTGGATTAATAGAGGTGCCCTTAAGCCCGTCTGCGACGGGCTTTTTTTCTAGCCGTAAGCGCAAGATAAGTACAAGAGAGCCCCATGGAAAAACGCCAGTACTTTAATCAGTTTGACCCAACCCGCGTCCCTTCACCCTGTTTTGTGGTGGACAAGGCCGCCGTGGAAGACAATTTAAAAATTCTTCACCGAGTGGGGGAAGAAAGTGGCGCGAAGGTGCTCGCTGCTTTAAAAGCGTTTAGTTGTTGGTCGCTGGGTGATCTTTTCAATCAATACCTATGGGGCAGTTGCGCCAGTGGTGTTCACGAAGCGCGGTTAGCCCGCGAATACTACGGCGGCGAGGTACACACTTATTCGGCTGCCTACAAAGAGCGTGATTTAAAGCAGGTGTTGGAGCTTTCCGATCATGTTCTTTTTAACTCGGCTTCCCAGTGGCAGCGGTTTGAGTCTCTGTGTGCACAAGCTAAAGCTAAGCGGCCTGACTTGGCGTTTGGTTTACGCATCAACCCCGAGCACTCGGAAGGCGACGTGGCCATTTACGACCCCTGCGCCCCCAAATCCCGTATGGGAATACCGGCCGGCGAATTTCCAGAGCAATTACCTGAGTTAATCACCGGGCTTCACTTTCACACTTTGTGTGAGCAGGATGTGCCGCCTTTAGCGCGTACGATTGCGGCGGTGGAAGAAAAATTCGCTGATTATTTACCGCAGCTACAATGGGTCAACTTTGGTGGTGGCCATCATATCAGTCGTGAAGACTATCAGGTGGATGAACTGATTGCGCTGATCAAGCGCTTTTCGGCAAAGTACGATGTCCAAGTTTATATTGAGCCGGGTGAGGCCACCGCTATTCGCAGTGGCATTCTTGTGACCGAAGTACTGGATACCTTTACCAGCACCGTACCTCAGGCCATTTTGGATACCTCGGCCACGTGTCATATGCCCGATACCTTGGAAATGCCTTACCGCGCCGACATCCTGGGCGCCGGAATGCCCAATAAAAAAGCGCACACCTATCGTCTGGGCGGCATGACATGCCTGGCGGGCGATGTTATCGGTGATTACAGCTTCGATCAGCCATTGCAGGTTGGGCAGCGATTAATGTTCGATGATATGGCCCACTACACCATGGTAAAAACCACCACTTTTAACGGCATTAATTTACCCTCAATCGCCTTATGGGATTCACGAACGGATGAATTAGAGGTGATTCGCGAGTTTGGTTATGAGGATTTTAAAACGCGTTTGTCGTAGGAGTTTAGGGTGACGGTGAACGGATTGCGATGAACGGAAAAGCACCGTCGATGACGGTGTTGTTGCACTATGGCCCGCCGTTACTGGTGACTTTCGGCTGACAATAAGGTTTTAATCCGTTCTTGAAGTGTGGGTACTACCTCTTGCTCAAACCATGGGTGGCGCTTTAACCAGCGGTTGTTGCGTCCGCTGGGGTGGGGTAGGGGTAAAATCTCGGGCCAGAACTCGCGCCAGCGCTGCACCCGCTCGGTCACGCTTTTGCCGCTGTTGGGTAAGTGCCAGGCTTGGGCATATTGGCCAATTACCAACGTGAGCGAGACATTTTGCAATTGCTCAAGCAGGGGTTCGCGCCACAGCGGTGCACACTCGGGCCGAGGGGGCAGGTCGCCGGTTTTCCCTTGTCCCGGATAACAAAAGCCCATCGGCACCAAAGCAAAGTTTGTGGGGGTATAAAACGTCGCTCGGGAAACGCCAAGCCAGGCGCGCAGGCGGTCGCCACTGGGGTCATCAAAGGGGGTGGTGGAATGGTGAGCGCGAATACCCGGCGCTTGAGCGGCGATTAATATTCGCGACTCAGCGCTTGCCTGCAGCACTGGCCGAGGCGGAAGGGGCAGCAGTGCTTCACAGTGAGTACACCCCTGAATTTCTTGCCAAAGCTTAGAAAATGTCATTGCCATCTTTTTGTCATATTGTAGACCCTGTTATGCAGTAGACTGACTTTATGACACCTTGGTTCCTGATTATTGCGGGCGTTTCGGCCAGCGGCAAAACAACATTGGCTTCTTATCTGGCGGATCGCTTCGGCCGTAATGGGCTGGAGGTCACGCAGATTGCCATGGATGCCTATTACCGCGATTATTCCCACATGTCTTTTGCCGAGCGCGCGGACATTAACTTTGACCATCCCGACAGCTTTGATGACAGTGCTTTGCACCGCGACATCGAAAGCCTCCGCCGGGGCGAGTCTCTGACCTTACCCGAATACGATTATTGCGACCATAGACCTCGCGCATCGAAGGTTGCGACTCGGGCCGGGGCGTTGATTATTCTCGAAGGTATTTTACCTTTGCACTTTGTGTCTTTGCGCGAGTTGGCTGATTTTC
This sequence comes from Gilvimarinus xylanilyticus, assembly GCF_024195295.1. Lineage (GTDB taxonomy): Bacteria > Pseudomonadota > Gammaproteobacteria > Pseudomonadales > Cellvibrionaceae > Gilvimarinus > Gilvimarinus xylanilyticus. The sequence continues at coordinate 634,057 of NZ_JAMFTH010000001.1, forward strand.
GCGTATTTGTCGATACGCCGCTCGAGGAGTGCTATCGGCGACGATTACAGAGGGATATTGAACACCGGGGGCGCACAGAGGCCTCGGTAAAGCGCCAGTTTGAGGAGCACGTATTGCCTATGTACCAACGTTTTATTGCCCCGCAAAAATATCAGGCCGATACCATCCTGGCCGATGGCGGTGAGCAGCCCGCTCTGTTTGAGGAAATACGCCAGAGGAGTCCGCTTTGCACTTGCTGATTTCTGTGCTGGGTATTCTGGTTTTACTGGCGATTGCCGCTGCCTGCAGCGAGAATATTCGCGCGATTCGCTGGCGCACGGTCAGCGTCGCCTTTGCCTTGCAGTTGGGGTTGGGGGCCCTGGTACTCTACTCAAGCTGGGGGCGGCGGGCGTTGGCGCATTTGTCCGAGGCGATTTATCAGGTGATCTCCTACGCTCAGGCGGGTATCGAGTTTATGTTTGGCGAGCTGTCCAGCGATAAACTGGGCTTTATCTTCGCCTTTAATGTCCTTCCCGTGGTAATTTTTTTCTCCTCATTCGTTGCCGTGCTTTATTACCTAGGCATTATGCAGTGGGTGATTCGATTCTTAGGCGGTGGTTTGCGCTGGCTATTGGGGACTAGTCGCGCCGAGTCGCTTTCGGCTACAGCCAATATATTTGTGGGTCATACCGAAGCGCCCATGGTGGTAAAGCCTTTTATCGCCCATATGACTCGCTCTGAGCTGTTTGCCATTATGGTGGGCGGCCTGGCAACGGTAGCCGGGTCGGTACTGGCCGGTTATGTGGGGTTGGGGGTAGAGCTTAAGTATTTGCTGGCGGCCAGCTTTATGGCCGCGCCGGGCGGTTTTTTAATGGCCAAGCTTATGGTGCCGGAAACCGAAACCCCGGTGGAAGACATTGACGCCAGCGCCGCCAGTGAAACCCAGTACACCAATGTGTTTGACGCCGCCGCTGTGGGGGCGACCAGTGGTCTTCAGCTGGCGGCCAATATTGGCGCTATGCTGATCGCGTTTATCAGTTTGATTGCATTGGTAAACGGCCTGCTGGGTTTGGTGGGCGGCTGGCTAGGGATGGAGTTTTTGAGTCTTCAGTGGTTGCTTGGGTTACTCTTTCAGCCTTTGGCGTTTTTACTGGGTATCCCCTGGGAGGAGACGCGGGTGGCGGGTAGCCTGATTGGCCAGAAACTGGTGCTCAATGAGTTTGTTGCCTTTGTCGATTTGGCTGCGCAGCGCGAACACCTGTCGGAAAAGTCCGTGGCCGTCGTGTCCTTTGCGCTCTGTGGCTTTGCTAATTTTGGTTCGCTGGCCGTACTTTTAGGTGGATTTGCCACTCTGGCCCCCAATCGCCGGGCAGATGTCGCCAACTTGGGGCTTAAAGCCGTTTTTGCCGGTTTTTTTGCCAATATGATGAGCGCCGCCATTGCTGGGTTATTTCTCTCTCTGGTCTAAACCGTCTGGTTTTTAATTTCCGCTCCTTCCGTATAATGGGTCGCAAACTATAAAACGGGGGTGAGTTTGAAACTATTGCGTTTAGTCTTTGCGGTCTGGTTGGTGTCGGTTTCGCTACTGGCGTCGGCCCAGCCTAAGAGTTCAAAAGAAATTGTCGCCCTGGTGCAGCAGTATTGCGGCAGTTGCCATACGGCGCCTTCCCCTCAGCTTCTGCCTAAGGCGAGCTGGCCGCCGGTCATTGATGCCATGGCGGAGTTGGCCGAAAGACGTCTTGGCCAACCTTTTATCCCCCCCGAGGCTCAGCATCATATCAAGGCGCTCTACTATGGCAGTGCGCCGGAAAAGCTGGCGGTCTTGCCTTATATCGATGAGTCCCACCCGCGTATACGTTTTGCTCCCACACAGTTGTCAGCGCCCACTTTGGTACCCCAGATAATGGCCATTACGCCGCTGCCGCCTAGGGAAGATCAGCTGCGATTCTTGGTTTCCGATGCCGAGACGGGCGAGCTTCGCCTGCTCAGCGGGAAAGTAGGGGACCTCGATGCCTGGCAAGAGCAGACGGTGGCAAAGATTGCGCTGCCGGTGGCGGTGGATTCGCTGGATATGAACGGCGATGGCCTGGATGATTTGGTGGTCGCTGATTTGGGCGAGTTACCCCCCAATGGCAACCCATCGGGACGCGTGTATTTGCTGCTAAATAAAGGTAAGGGCCAGTATGAGCAACGTCTGTTGGTCGAGAAGCTGGGACGGGTCAGCGATATCAACGCTTTGGACTTGGATCAGGATGGCGACATCGACTTGGCCATCGCGGTGTTTGGCGGCCAGGGCAAGGGCGAAATACTCTGGCTTGAGAACACGGCCAAGGGGTATCAGACCCACCAACTATTGGGCTTGAGTGGCGCGCTTAACATTGACGATACCGATCTCAATGGCGACGGCATTGTCGATTTGGTCACTCTGGTGGCCCAGGAGCACGAGACTTTGATCGCTTTTATGGGGAAGGGCAAGGGCGTTTTTGAGCGTCAGGATTTGGTCAGTGCGGGACACCCTATGTTTGGCGCCACCAGTATGAGTGTGGTGGATTTGGACCGAGATGGTGACCCGGATATTTTATTCACCAATGGCGATGCCTTCGACACCCAGACCGACCCCAAGCCCTATCACGGTCTGCAGTGGTTGGAAAACAAGGGCAAAATGCAGTTTGCGGCCTATGATATCGGTCGTTATTACGGCGCCGTGAATGCTCAGGCGACCGATATGGACGGCGATGGAGATTTGGATATTGTTGCCAGTAGTTGGGTTAATGATTGGGATGATCCTAAGCGTAACGCATTAATTTGGTACGAAAACAATGGTCGCCAATCATTTACTCCATACCCTATCAGCCAGGCGTATCGGGGGTTAGTACCCTTGGTGGTTGCCGATTTCAGCGGTGATGGGGCGGCGGATATTCTTACCGGGTCCTTTCGTATGGACTTGCTTCACCAAGGGCTAAAGCGTGATGACAATACGCTTAGTTTCAATTTAGACCGCTCCGAGCAGGGTGAGAAAAGCGGTCGTCTGATGATATTTGTCTCACAGGAGCGCGCTGAGCAGGAGTGATGCTTTAGCGCGTAACCATCGCTTAACGCTTGTGTTAGGCAATTTGTATTGTATAATTACTGAAATTTCAGAAAATAGTGAAAGTTGATGTCGCCACTTATTGAGTCCTTTGTGCGCCACTTCGGCGAAATGGGTAGTCGCTGGGGCATTAATCGCACCGTGGGGCAAATGTATGCCTACATTGTCCTGTCGGATGAGCCGGTTAACGCCGATGAGCTAGCCGCTGAATTAAAGGTGTCACGCTCCAATGTCAGTATGGGGCTGAAAGAGCTGCAAAGCTGGAATCTGGTGCGCTTACTGCACGTGCCGGGCGATCGCAAAGATTATTTTACCGCCCCGGAAGATGTCTGGGAAATTGCGATGACGCTGATTAACGAGCGGCGCAAACGCGAAATTGATCCCACCCTTACCGTGATGCGCGATTTGTTAATGGAAAATCCGCGCAGTCCATCCGACCAGTACGCCCAAGGTCGGATCGAAGAGATGTACCAGTTAATCGAAATGCTGACTCACTGGAGTCGCGAAATACAACAGTTAAGCCCCAAGCAAATTTCCCGCATGCTAAAGCTCGGGGCCGGGGTGAGTAAGTTGCTCGGTTAAAGGTTCTGTAAACAGCGAGAGGTAGCCATGCTGGATGTATTTATGTTGTCGCGGATTCAGTTTGCGGCCAATATCACCTTTCATATTCTCTTTCCCACGATCACCATTGCGCTGTGCTGGCTCTTGTTGTTCTTTAAGTTGCGTTATAACCGCACCGGCGATGAAGCTTGGTACCACGCTTACCGTTTCTGGGTGAAAATCTTTGCCCTCAGCTTTGCCCTGGGTGTGGTTAGTGGCATCACCATGTCGTTTCAGTTTGGCACTAATTGGCCGGGCTATATGGAGACCGTGGGTAATATTGCCGGGCCTTTGTTGGGCTATGAGGTGCTGACTGCCTTTTTCCTTGAGGCAACTTTTTTGGGAATTATGCTCTACGGCACCAAGCGCGTGTCCAACCGGGTACACACGATCGCCACGGCTTTGGTGGCCGTGGGTACCTCCATGTCGGCATTCTGGATTTTATCGCTCAACAGCTGGATGCAAACCCCGGCCGGTTTTGAAATGCGCGATGGGGTTGCCTTCCCCACAAGCTGGTGGGAGATTATCTTCAACCCGTCCATGCCCTATCGGGTAGGGCATATGCTTTTGGCCTCGGGTTTAACCGCATCGTTTTTTGTAGCTGGCGTGTCCGCTTACCGAAAATTAAAAGGGGATCATTCCCGCGAGGTGACACTCAGCTTAAAAACGGCCGTTTATCTGGCGGCGATCTTGATTCCGTTGCAAATATTTATGGGCGACCTGCACGGTTTAAATACCCTCAAACACCAGCCAGCCAAAATTGCCGCCATGGAAGGGATTTGGGAGACCGAGTCGGGCGCGCCCTTGCAGTTGTTTGCTCTGCCCAACAGCGAGACTAAAACCAATGACTACTCTATCTCTATCCCTCGCGGGGCAAGCTGGATCCTGACCCACAGTGGCGACGGTGAAATTCGCGGTCTCAATGAATTCGCGGGCGAGCATCCCCCGGTGGCACCGGTATTTTGGGGGTTTCGGGTTATGGTGGGCATGGGGCTTTTGATGTTGTTTATGTCTTGGACGTGCTCCTGGCAGTTGTGGCGCCGCGGTATGCCTGCCAAAGTATTCTTAATGGGGTTAGTGGGAATGACGTTTTCCGGCTGGATCGCGACGGTCGCCGGCTGGTATGTCACTGAAATTGGCCGTCAGCCCTTTATGGTCTATGGCGTGGTGAAAACCGCAGATTTGGTGACCAATACGCCGGCCAGCCACGTGCTGTTTACCGCAATCGGCTATGTGTTGGTGTATATCGGTTTGATTGTCGCATTTTTGCATACCTTGTTCTATTTGGCTCGCAAAGCGGTAGAAAACTCGGTGGAAGATCTTGACCCGGAAGTAACAGGAGGCAAGGCATGAGTGGCGAAGCTTATTGGCTACCGATTATTTTTATTTTTTTGATGGGGCTTGCTGTACTGATTTACGCGGTATTGGATGGCTTTGATTTGGGTGTAGGTATTTTGATGCCCATGGGGCGCACTGAGTCGCGCAACACCCTATTTGCATCCATAGGGCCGTTCTGGGACGCCAACGAAACCTGGTTGGTGCTGGCGGTGGGAATCCTGTTGATCGCATTTCCCTCGGCACATTCGCAAATATTGGGCACCCTTTACTTACCGGCCTTCTTTTTGCTCTTCGGTTTGATATTGCGAGGCGTTGCCTTTGATTTTCGGGCTAAAGCCCATGCCGATTACCAAAACCGGTGGGACCGCTGTTTTAAAGCCGGCTCTCTGATTGCGTCTTTAGCACAGGGGTATATGCTGGGTATTTATGTGACCGGGTTTGACGGTGGGGCTTTATCCACGGCTTTTGGGGTGCTCAGTGCTATCTGCGTGACGGCGGCCTATGCGTTTATCGGCGCCTGTTGGTTGGTGCGCAAAACCGAAGGCGAGTTACAGCTATGGGCTGCTAAACGTGCGTGCTTAACCGCGATTTTAATGATTGTCGGGCTTGTCAGCGTCAGTGCGGTGAACCCCCTGTTAAGCCCAGAGGTGTTTGATAAATGGTTTACCTTGCCGCAGGCATTGTTGCTGTTGCTCATTCCTTTTATGTGCGCGGTGCTTTTTGTTGTGCTGTTTATCTATTTGCGCCATTTTCCCTATGAGAATGATTTTGACTCGTGGGTTCCTTTCGCCTGCGCGATTGGTATTTTTGTATTGTCGTTTCAGGCACTCGCTTACAGCTATTTTCCCTATGTAATTCCGGGAGAAATCACGATATGGGAGGCCGCCAGCGCACCCGAGTCACTCAAATTTATTTTGGTGGGCGCCTTATTTGTATTGCCGACTATTTTAACTTACACGTTTTTTGTCTATCGGATTTTTGGGGGTAAGGCGCAGGCGTTAACTTACGGCGATTAAGAAGCGCCCGGCGCAATTGCCGCTTCTGTCATAAAAATGCCCTCAAGCTTTGGTTTGCGTCGTGATAGCATAGGCGCTTTTACCGACTTGGGGGCCGAGATGGCTGCTAAAAAAGCTCGTAACACCGCATCCAAATCCGACGAGAAACACCTGCATCTTTTGCATGGCGTTTATCTGCCCAAGGCGCAGCATAAAGAGATTCGTCGCTTTAAACGCTTGTACGAAGAGCCTTCGCTACACGGTACCAAAGTATGGCGCTCCAGCGCGGTGCTGATGGATTACTTATTAGAAAACCCCATTCGTAAACGCGCTAAAGTGTTAGAGGTTGGCTGTGGCTGGGGTGGCCTTAGCTGTTTTATGGCAAAACAGTTTGATGCCCGAGTCACGGCGGTTGACGCCGATGGTGCTTTGGCTCCTTATGTGGAGTTTGTGAAATCGCTCAATAGCGTCAAAAAAGTCGAGTTCGTGACCAAGCGTTTCGAGAAAATCACCAAAAAAGACCTGCAGGGGGTGCATACCCTCATTGGAAGCGAAATCTGCTTCTGGGACGAAATGACCAAACCTCTTTTTAATCTCATTAAACGCGCACGCAATGCCGGGGTGAAAAATATCCTGATTGCCGACCCCGGACGCACACCGTTTCTTAATTTGGTGGACTTGTGCGATGAAAAGTTTGATGCCGAGATGCTGGGTCATACCATTAAAAAACCCTGGAAGACCGAAAAGTATATTTTAAAGGTGTCCGGATGATATTAATCCGGCAATTGTGATTGTCGGGTTAATAGCGATGCGGGATGCGCCGACCTCGTCGAACGCGAGCGCGAGCCCCGTAAAATCACGTGGTTTCGTAAATCCCGCCGATTTACAGGGCGACAGCTAAGATGCTCAGCACGAGCATCTTAGTCGTTCTAGTTAATAGTTTTTGCAGCTTTTACAATAAAGAGCGGTTTTATTGGCCGTAGCGCCCGTTAAAGCTGCTATTTCGCCTCTGGCAAGACAATTGCTTTGTACTACCCATAGCCATTTGCCCAGGAGGCGGTATGTACGTTACTCACGAGAAAGTTGCAGTCGAGTTTTTACTGGATGACCTGAATGATCTGGTTCACTCCCACGCCGATTTGATCGCGACCTATGAGGATGCGCAAAAGCAGGTGAAGGCGCCCGAGCTTAAGCGCTTATTGGAGCAGTTGCGCGAGGATCAGGCCATCAATGTGCAGTTGCTGGCGCAGTTGGTTTCCGAGCATGGTGGCAAGCTGAACGACACCACGGATATCGGACAGATCGCCCCGCGGATGCGAGTTGTCTTTGGCAGTTTGCTAAGTGATGGGGCAGTGGTGCGTGCATTGCACACCGCTGAGGCTAAACTGGTCCAGGAATACACGCGCGCGATTAACAACCTGACCTATATTCCCGGGCTGGAATCTGTGCTGGAAAGCAACCGACTCTCCACTCAAAGGCGACAAGGCCGGTTGCAAATTGCGATTAACTTGGATGAATAGGTTTAGCCAACCGGTAGACCTAATCTGTTAGATATAATTTCTACCAGGCATTGCTGGGGCAGCCACAGTTAGGGCGCGCTGCACTTAAGGCAGTAGGTCATGACGTCTCCCGGCGTCTGTGAAAAAGGCAATGCAGGCAGGGCACTGCCCAGTGTCCGCCAGTGTTGTAGCTGCGCACTGATTTCGCGGGGCAGGGGTAGGGCAATCTGTCCCAGCTGCTGTAAAAACTCCTCCATGGGCGTCAGTGGAGCGCTAATGGTTTTGACTTCCCAGTGCTCCAGCCCCGCATCGCTAGCGGCGGCGTTGATAGTGTCATTCAAGGTGCCCAGCTTATCCACCAAACCCAATTCCTGAGCGGTTTGGCCACTCCAGACCCGTCCCTGACCAATATCATTGACACGACTGGTGCTCAGTTCGCGTGCATCGGCCACGGTGCTTATAAAGCGCTGGTAAATACTATCGACTGACATTTGCATCAGGCGGGCGGATTCTTCGGACATGGCGCGTGTGGGGTTAAGAGCATCCGCCAGCGGCGTTGTACCCACCCCATCGGTGCTAACCCCGAGCTTGGCGAGAGAATCCTCTAGCGTGGGCACGAGTGAGTATGCGCCGATCGAGCCGGTTATGGTGGTTGGCAGGGCCCAAATCTGTTCACCGGCGGTGGCAATCCAATAGCCTCCCGAGGCTGCCACACTCCCCATACTGATATATACGGGTATACCCGCGTCGCGGGTGGCGGCGATTTCGGCGCGGATAATTTCCGAGGCAAAGGCACTGCCCCCGGGGCTGTCGACCCGTATCACCAGCGCTTTAACGTCGCGATCGTTGCGTACGTCGCGCAGCAACTGAGTCATGCTGTCGCTGCCCACGGTACCTGGGGGTTGTTCGCCATCGAGGATAGTGCCCACGGCATTGATCAGCGCCACGTAGTTTTTCCCCGGCAGAGGCATCTGGCGGTTGTGGTCGAGATAGCGGTACCAGTCCACCGCTTTGTAGGTGTCGTGCTTACGGTCATAGCCCAATGTTTGCGCCAGCTCAGCGCGCATGGTCTGACGGCTGGTCACTTTATCCACCAAACCTTGCTCGCGGGCTAGTTGCGAGGTGTCGCTGTCGGCCGCGGCCAGGGCTTGATCGCTATTGTCCAGCAACTGCTCTAACGCGCCGGGTTTGAGATTGCGCATTGTTTCTACGCGCCGGGTGTATTCACTCCACAGCTGGCCAATCCACTGGCTGTTGTGCTCGCGCGAGGCCTCTGACATATCGTCGCGCAAGTAGGGCTCGACGGCATCCTTAAACTTACCGGCGCGAAAAATATGCATGTTGAGGCCCAGTTTATCCAGGGCGTCCTTGTAGTAAAGGCGGTAGCTGCCGTAACCGGTGAGTAAGACAAACCCCATATCGTGCAGGTAAACCGTGTCGGCGTGACTGGCGAGATAGTAGCGATCCTGGGTGTAATGATCGGCCAGTGCGGTAACCGGTTTGCCGCTCTCTTTAAACCCCTGTATCGCCTGGGCCACCTCGTAGAGCTTGCTGATGCCTCCACCGCTAAGGTGATTCAGGTTGAGTACCAGGTGGTTAACCCGCTCGTCGTCGCGCGCAAGATTAATGCTGCGTACCAAATCGCGCACCAGAGTTTCGCTGTGCAGGCTGTTTTCGCCGCCCAGCGCGGCCAGCGCATCCACGGCCTGGCGCTCGTCCACCAGCGCGCCGTAGGGGGTGACCTCCAGGGCAAATTGCTGGGGGAGTACATCACTCTGGCGCTGACTGATCGCCGCAATAATAACCACCACAATGAACAGAAAGATCAGGTTAACCACAACGCGTCGGGCGCAATTTATACCGCGCCAGATGGCGGAGAAAAAGCGGCGAATGGGGCCTTTGGTTTTGGTCTCGGTCACGCAGTATCCTTAATGGTCTGTTGCGGCTTGCTGGCGGGCAAGGTTGCTGTGCTGGCGCCATCGGCTGGTCATCATCGCGCTGCAGAACAGTACGCTGGTAAGCGCGACGCCCACGGCGTCAAGCCATTGCCCACTGGGACTCATCAGGGCGACGACACAGCCGGTAAAATAAAATAACACCACGAAACACAGCCAGCTGTAGGTGCGAAAGTGGCCCCGCAGGCACCCGGGAATAAACAGCGCGAGCGGCAGAGTTTGCAAGCACCAGCGCACCCAGCTGCCGGTATCTTCGCGCAGGTTAATCCAGGTGAAGATCAAGCACAGGGCAAACAGGCAGGCAAGGCTGATGTTGCGGCCGAGCTGATAGCGGCGGGTTAGGGGGGCAATATCGGCAGCGGTGTATTGGGGTGTTTTCACGGTTGCGCCCCTAACGTTAAGGCCAGCTGCGCCAGTCGCTGCCCCTGGGCGCGGCACAGGGCGATTTCGATGTCGTCCGGTTCACTTTGCTCACCGTGGTGGCTGGCGCCATAGGGGGTGCCGCCAGCTCGGGTTTGATTGAGGCCCGCTTCGCTGTAGGGGATTCCCGCCAGCACCATGCCCTGGTGCAGCAGCGGAATCATCATTGAAAGCAAGGTGCTCTCTTGCCCGCCGTGCAGGCTGGCAGTCGAGGTAAAGACGCCGGCCGGCTTATCGATTAAGTCGCCGTTGAGCCACAAATCGCTGGCACTGTCGAGAAAATACTTAAGAGGAGCGGCCATATTGCCAAACCGCGTCGGGCTGCCCAGCAGCAGGCCGGCGCACTGGCGCAGATCATCCTTGCTGCAGTAGGTCGCGCCTGTGGGCGGAATCTCTGGCAGGCTGGCCTCGCAGTCGGGCGATACCGGAGGCACCGTGCGCAGGCGCGCCTCGATGCCGCTTACCTGCTCGACGCCGCGCGCCAGCTGCTGCGCCAGCGCGGCCGTGGCGCCGTTGCGGCTATAGTATAGAATCAGGACATAGGGGGATGGTTTCACAAAAGCTCCAGTACATTTTCCGGCGGACGTCCCAGACAGGCTTTATCGCCCGCCACCACAATGGGGCGCTCAATCAGCTTGGGATGTTCGATCATAGCATTGATTAGCTGAGCGTCGCTTTGCGGGTGATTTGCCAAATCCAGTGCTTTGTATTCGGCCTCGCCGCGGCGCATCAGCTGTTGTGGACTTAGCCCCAGTTTAGCCAGAATACTTTTTAATTCGGCTGCCGTGGGTGGGGTGTCCAGATAGCGGATAATCTCGGGCTCGATGCCTCGCTCTTGCAGCAAGGCTAACGTCTGGCGCGATTTGGAGCAGCGCGGATTGTGATAGATTTGCATAGGTGGCTCCCGTGTGTGTTGGCGGCCGCAATTATAGCGGTTTGCGCTCTAGGTCAACAGGCGGTAGACGGACAGGAACTTTGTCTTCGCAAGCGTTATTTGCAGTGCTCCCCTGTTTTTGGGTGCTGGCCGTCGAGTTAAAAACCCTTTACAGTTCCTTAGATGCGAACGCGCTATAATAGCCATAACCGACGTAAACTTGGGTTTTAAATCCTGATATGAGTACTCCGTTGTTAATCTGTGATGATTCCAAAATGGCGCGCAAGCAGGTTGCGCGGGCGTTGCCGCAGGATTGGTCGGTGGATATTAGCTATGCCTGTAACGGCGTTGAGGCCCTTGAGGCAATTCGCGCCGGGCGCGGGGAAATCGTATTTTTGGATTTGACCATGCCCGAGCTGGATGGCTACCAAGTGTTGGAAACTGTACACGCCGAGCAGCTCAATTGCGTCATTATTGTCATCTCCGCCGATATCCAGCCCGAAGCCTTTAGTCGGGTTAAAGCGCTGGGAGCCTTGGACTTTATTAAAAAACCCGTCGATGGCGACGCATTGCGCGGCACCCTGAGTACCTACGGCTTACTCTAACCATGCGTTTATCCCGCTTTGGTCAGATGCTGTCGGCCGACAGCGGCATTGTCTCGTTAATGGACGATCTGGGCAGCGCCTTGCGCGAAAATCCGGAGATGCTCTTTTTGGGCGGCGGTAACCCCGCCCGCATTCCCGCCGTGGAGAGTGCTCTCAAACAGGCCTTAAAGGACGCCTTGGCCGATCCGGAAGAGGCCTGGCAAATGCTGGGCGTGTATCAGTCGCCCGCCGGAGATCTGCCGCTGCGCCGCCAGTTAGCCGACACTTTATCCCGCCAATATCAGTGGCCCCTGGGGCCGGAAAATATCGCTGTAGCCAACGGCAGTCAGTCGGCGTTTTTTGTGTTGTTTAATTTGCTCGCGGGCGAGATGGGCGACGGCACTCGTCGGCATATTCAGCTGCCGCTGGTGCCCGAGTATCTGGGCTACTCGGAGCTGGGCTTGGGCGCTGATTTTTATCGTGCCAGCCGCCCGGCGATTGAGCTGATTGGCGAGCACGAGTTTAAGTACCACGTGGATTTCTCCCGCTTTGCCATTAATGACCAGGCCGCGGCGCTGTGCGTCTCCCGGCCCACTAATCCCACCGGCAATGTGATTACCGACGCCGAGCTGGCGGGGCTGGATGAGCGCGCTCGGGCCGCGGGTGTGCCTCTTATTATCGATGCCGCCTACGGTCTGCCATTTCCGGGTATTGTGTTTTCTGAGGCCGGCGCCCACTGGAATGAAAATACCATCGCAGTGCTCAGTCTATCCAAGCTAGGGTTGCCCGGAGTGCGTACCTCCATAGTGGTTGCCAGTGAGCCGGTAATCCAAGCCTTTGCCCAGGCCAATACCGTGTTGAGCCTCGCGGCGGGCAATGTCGGGCCCGCGATCGCTCGCCAGCTTTTGGCCAGTGAGCAGCTTCTGGCGCTGGGGCGAGAACAGGTGATGCCCTATTACCGCGAGCGCTGTGAGGCGACAGTGGCGAGTTTACATCGTGCGCTTAAAGGCTTGCCCTACCGTATTCATCGCCCCGAGGGGGCGATTTTTCTGTGGCTTTGGTTTGCCGATTTACCCATTTCCAGCGATCAGTTATACCGGCGTTTAAAGGCCCGGGGAGTATTGATGATCGCCGGTGAACATTTTTTCCCCGGTCTGACCGAGCCCTGGGATCATCAATACGAATGCCTGCGCATCAGCTATGCCCAGCCCGCGCATGTGGTGGAGCAGGCCGGACAGATTCTGGCCGAAGAGGTGGCGCGCGCTTATCGTGAAAGTTAGCGTGCGAGGTGAGTGTCGCAAACAGGCGTCATAGTCTGTACCAGGGGCGGGCGGTGTGGTGAATGTGCGCCAGGTGCCGGGCTTTGACGGCTTCACTGTCGTAAAAAAAATAATCTTCGTCCAAGGCGCGCCGCAGCCACTTGCGGATTGCGGTAGTAGTCACGGCTTCTAACCTTGGAACTCCCAGCTTGTGCTCGGCGTTGTAGCTCTGGTTCCAATGCACCAGCACTTGGTGTTGGGCGAGCTTGATGGCCTGGGTCGTGTCTGCGGCCGCTACCCGTCGCGCGGTCAGAAAGCCGATAATAGGCGTTTCCGTGAAGTTATCAAAGTAGATGCCGGTTCCGCACAGCACAACATCAAAACAGCGGGTCATAGCGATAAAAATATCCTTACTGAGTACGCAGCAGGTGGGCAAAATGCTTGCGCACCCGCACATTGTCGAGCCCGGCAATACTACTGGAAAAGCCAAACCAAACATATAAACCGTTCAGGTTTTTAAACATCGGCGGCAGGTGGGTGGGGCCTTTGATAAGGCCTTCACAATAATGTTGGTAAAGCACGGGAATATCTTCCAGAGTGACCTTGCCTAGATACAACATGGGAATCATTTGTGGGGCGCCTGCGGCAATGGCGCTGCGGATAAACCCGACGTTCTCCACAAAACCTTTAACGTAGCTGATGTCTTTGGTGAAGGCAGCACCACCTGTTACCGGTGCGCCGCGAAACACCCTTTGGGTGACCTTGTAGCTGGCCTCGGGACTGTCACCGCGCTCGCGGAAAAAGCGGTAGACCTCGACAAAATCGGCGCCATTTTCGGCCATATTCACCGCCACGACCCGATCGCTGACCTTTTGTGCCCGGCGGGGAAACGAGCTGAAGGTCAGGGTTTCCATCAGCACCGCCATGCCTTCTTGAATCGCGGTAATACGCGGCGAGCCCACGCTTAGCCAGGTGGCGTAAGGTTGTTCGCGACCGTTAAGGGTGGTGCCAATATGCACCCAGCCTTCGTGTACCTCAAGGACGTTTAGGTCCTGCATGGTAAAAGTGGCGCGGCTGTTGATTTTGATGCAGTCGCCCCCGGCGGCGGCATCAGAGACTATTTCGTCGGACAGCTCGACCCGCACCTTGCCCTTGCCAAAATATTCATCCATGCGCTTAGCCAAATACTCTACTGCAAACTCGGCATCGTATTGGCGGGCGCCCGGCGGGGTCAGGTGGCTGGCGGCGGGCCAGGAAAAGATCTGACACAGGTCCTGTCCCAGCTCCAGCAAGGTTTTGTTATCGCCTGTGATGGTATCGGCGGGTGAGCCGTAGAGCAGGCGGCTGTAGTGGCCAAATTCCGCCGTGCCGCGACAGCCCAGCATGGCAAGCACCTGGCGGTATTGGACTGCGGTATTGCGCATGATCTGGCCCAGGGCATCGGCGGCGCCCAGTTGGCGCACAATATCAATCTCCAGTCTGGCAAACTCTTCGCCCAATTGGTGGCGGTCAAAGGGCAGGGGCATATGCTCGTAATAGTCCCGGCCCAGGTTGGGCAGAGCCTTGCCGTCGCGGGCTAAAAAGGCGTCCTGAATGCTAGCGGGCCATTTGATGGCATCCAGAATACGAATAGGGCGCTGCAAAGCAACTAAGCGGTCGGAGAGGGTTTTGATTTTATCCCGGTACTGAGGCGAGCTGGACATGCTTGTACAACCAGAAGTGGATTCCTTGGGCTTTAGTGTAGCGCGAGCCAGTCGCCACTGAATAGTGGTCAAATACTGAAGTTCGACATTAACCTGTGCCCCTTTTCACAGAGCTGAAGTTGCGGCATAGTGCTTTTATGGCTTACATACCCTTAGCGCGCTTGCATGAACTTTACGACGGTTATCGCCAGTCTATTCGCCTGGCGGGGCAGGAGCTGTTGCTGGTGCAAGATGAGGGGCAGGTCTACTTGTTTGCCAATGTCTGTCCTCACCGTCAGGCGTCGTTGAGTAACGCCAGTATCAATGATGGGGTGCTGCGCTGCGCCCGGCACGGTCTGCAGTTTTCTCTGCGTACCGGACAGCCTTTACAGCCGGGTGGGTGCAATGGGACGCTGCAGTTTTTCCCGCTCATATACGAGGGCAATACCATCGGGGTTGAGGCGTCGTCCTAACCCATTGCGCCCCAGGCGCTGATATTTGTCCTCCCGCCGTATCTGGTGCGGTTTCGATGCGCCTCACTCTCAGGTATAATTGCGCCCTTTTTGGCGGCCAGGGGTCCCTGGATGCGCTGTTTGTTGGTAGGTTTGAAGTGGAGAAAAGCTATGCCTATCTATGAATACCGTTGTGAGGCCTGTGGCCACGAGATGGAAGCATTGCAAAAAATGAGTGATGCGCCCCTGACCGAATGCCCCGAATGTCATCAAGCTGAATTGATCAAGAAAATCTCGGCGGCCGGATTTCGCCTTAAAGGCGGCGGTTGGTACGAGACAGATTTTAAGTCGGGCAGCAAGAAAAACCTTGCCGGCGACGGTGGCAAGAAAAAGCCCGCCTCAGGCGGCAAAAGCGAGTCGGCAGCGTCCGCCTCGGCCAGTTAACGAATAAATTAGACGGGAAAATGAATATGCGCAGTGATTACTGTGGCGCTCTGAATGCCTCTTACATCGACCGAGAAGTCACCCTGTGCGGCTGGGTTGACCGTCGCCGCGATCACGGCGGTGTGATTTTTATTGACCTGCGCGACCGCGCCGGGATTGTTCAGGTGGTTTTCGATCCGGACGCCCAGGATAAGTTTGAGCTGGCCGATAAGGTGCGTGGCGAGTATGTGCTGCAGGTGACTGGTAAGGTTCGCGCGCGCGATGCCGCCACCGTGAATCCTAATATGGCCACTGGGGAAATCGAAGTCTATGGCACGGATTTGGAGATTCTCAACGAAGCGGAAACCATTCCCTTCCCGCTGTCTGAGCACTCCAGTGTGGGCGAAGATGTGCGCCTTAAGTACCGCTATATCGATCTGCGCCGCGCCGAAATGCAAAAAAGCCTGCAGTTTCGCTCTAAGGTGACCATTGCGATTCGCAACTACCTGGACGAAAACGGCTTTTTGGATATCGAAACCCCGATTCTGACCCGCGCCACCCCCGAGGGCGCCCGGGACTATCTGGTGCCTTCACGCACCCACGAAAACAAGTTCTTTGCTCTGCCGCAGTCGCCTCAGTTGTTCAAGCAGCTGTTAATGGTGTCCGGCTTTGACCGCTACTATCAGATTGCCAAGTGCTTCCGCGACGAAGACCTGCGCGCCGATCGCCAGCCCGAGTTTACCCAGATTGATATCGAAACCTCGTTTATGGACGAGGAAGGCATTATGGGTATCACCGAGGGCATGGTGAAGCAGTTGTTTAACAACCTGCTGGAAGTGGACTTGGGCGAGTTCCCGCGTATGGATTACGCCACAGCCATGGCCAAATACGGCTCGGATAAGCCGGATCTGCGCATCCCGCTGGAGCTGGTAGACGTTAAAGATTTGATGGACGAGGTGGAGTTTAAAGTCTTCTCCGGTCCCGCCAAAGATCCCAAAGGTCGCGTTACCGCACTGAAAGTACCCGGTGGCAACGACAAGCTGACCCGCAAGCAAATCGACGACTACACCAAGTTTGTGGGCATCTACGGCGCTAAAGGCCTAGCCTACATCAAGGTTAACGACGTCAGTGACGTGGAAGAGGGCTTGCAATCACCCATCGTTAAGTTCTTGCCCAACAATGTTCGTCAGGCCATTTTAGAGCGTCTGGATGCGCAAAATGGCGATTTGATTTTCTTCGGTGCGGACAAGGCCTCGGTTGTCAGCGAAGCGCTGGGCGCACTGCGCTGCAAGCTGGGCGAAGACCTGAATTTGTACACCCGCGAGTGGGCGCCCCTGTGGGTGGTGGACTTCCCCATGTTCGAGGAGGGCGATGACGGCTCTATGCAGGCCTTGCATCACCCCTTTACCGCTCCTTCGTGTAGTCCGGCCGAGCTTAAATCCAACCCGGCCACCGCGCTATCGCGCGCCTACGATATGGTGCTAAACGGCACCGAGCTGGGTGGCGGTTCTGTGCGTATTCACGATCAGACCATGCAGCAGACCGTGTTCGAAATTCTGGGCATCAGCAGTGAAGAGCAGCGCGAGAAGTTCGGCTTCTTGCTGGATGCGCTTAAATACGGTGCGCCACCACACGGTGGTTTGGCCTTTGGCCTGGACCGATTGATTATGCTGATGACCGGCGCCAGCTCAATTCGCGACGTGATCGCCTTCCCCAAAACTCAGAGTGCGGCCTGTGTAATGACCGACGCGCCGGGTGCGGTGGACGCGGCGCAATTGCGTGAGCTGCATATTCGTCTGCGTCAAAAAGAGCAGAAAGAGTTAAAAGAAAAATCTGAATAACCGGGTTTACCGGTATAACGGCCGGGCTTGCCCGGCCGTTTTTGTATCTACTTTTTGATTTATCTAAGCAATAGCGAGAAATAAGCGGAGTCAACTATGGCTGGCCACAGTAAATGGGCAAACATTAAACACCGCAAAGCCGCGCAAGATGCCAAGCGCGGTAAAGTCTTTACCAAAATTATTCGCGAGTTAACCGTTGCCGCCAAGGGCGGTGATAACCCCGACGATAATCCCCGTCTGCGCGCTGCCATGGATAAAGCCCTGGGCGCCAACATGAAAAAGGACACCATCGACAAGGCCGTTGCTCGCGGTGCCGGTAACACCGAAGGTGATAACTATGAAGAGTGCACCTACGAGGGCTATGGCGTCGGCGGCGTGGCGGTGCTGGTCGAGTGTATGACCGATAACAAAAATCGCACCGTGGCCGAGGTGCGTCACGCTTTTACCAAGCGCGGCGGGAACCTGGGCACCGACGGCTCGGTCGCCTATTTGTTTTCTAAAATCGGTCAGCTGACTTTCAGTGCTGATGTGGAAGAGGACGAATTGCTGGAAGCGGCTCTGGAAGCAGGTGCCGAAGAGCTTATTACTCACAGTGACGACAGTAAAGAAATTGAGACCGCCTTTGAAGATTATTTTGATGTTAAGGGCGCGATGATTGATGCGGGCTTTGCCCCCGAAAACTCACAGATCACTATGAAGCCCTCAACCACGGTAGAGCTGGATAAAAACGGCGCCGAGAAGATTGTTGCTCTGGTGGATATGTTGGAAGATTTGGATGATGTACAAAATGTGTACACCAACTCCGATATTCCCGATGAGGTATTGGAGCAGTTGTGATTTGTCCCGCCGCAACACTCTTGTAATATAGGGCTGTCTTACACAGGCTCTGGGAAAATTAATGGCTATTGTCATGGGGGTGGACCCCGGCTCGCGCAAAACCGGCTTTGGTTTGGTGAATGTGGTGGGAAGTCGCACTGAGTATGTCACCAGTGGGGTTATTCGCATTCCCGATATCGCCTTTCCCGAACGGTTAAAGCTTATTTTTGACAGTGTGACCCAGCTGATTGAGCAGCACTGCCCTCAGGAGTTTGCCATTGAACAGGTGTTTATGGCCAAGAGCGCGGGTTCGGCGCTGAAGCTTGGGCAGGCGAGGGGGGCGGCAATTGTCGCTGCTGTTAATCAGAATCTGCCCGTAGCCGAGTACGAGGCCCGCAAGGTCAAGCAGGCCATTACCGGTACCGGCGCAGCGGATAAACTACAGGTGCAACATATGGTGAAGAACCTGTTAAAGCTTCCCGCCTGCCCGCAAGAGGATGCCGCCGATGCGCTTGCCATCGCCCTGTGTCATGTAAACTCGCAACAACATTTGTTAAAACTGGCCCGCGCACGCAGCTTTCGCCGCGGTCGTATGGTATAAAGGCCTTTGTTTTTAAACAGAATTAATAAGTCATGATTGGACGATTGCACGGCACATTGCTGGAAAAACAAGCCCCGTTTCTGCTTCTCGATGTGGGTGGTGTGGGGTACGAGGTGCAGGCGCCCATGACGACCTTTTACCACCTTCCTGAGCTCAATCAAACCGCGACTCTCTACACGCACTTGGCCGTCAGCGAAACGGCGCAGCAGTTGTTCGGTTTTGCCAAACGTTCTGACCGCGATTTATTTCGCACCTTAATTAAGGTAAACGGCGTCGGACCCAAAATGGCTGTGGCTATTCTTTCGGGCATGGATGCGGACGATGTTGCCCGCTGCGTGCACGATGATAATGTCAGCGCTTTGGTCAAGGTGCCCGGAGTGGGCAAGAAGACCGCCGAGCGCCTGGTGATTGAGCTGCGCGATAAAATTTCCCCTTCAGGTGGTCGCGCCGATCTGCTTAATCCTGCCGCCGCCGCGCTCACCCCGAGCGACGCCGGTGAAGAGGCCGAGAGCGCGCTGATCGCGCTGGGCTATAAGCCCGCCGAAGCGACCCGTATGGTTGCCGCCCAGAGCAAGGCCAACCCCGCTGCCAGTGCCCAGGAATTAATTCGGTTAGCACTGCGGAAAATAGCGGGATAGCGTTATGATTGAAACCGACCGCTTAATCGCCCCCGATAGTAAAGGCCCCGAAGAGCAGCTGGACCGCGCGATTCGCCCCAAAACCCTGGCCGAGTATGTGGGCCAGCCGGTGGTGCGCGAGCAGATGGAAATCTTCATTCAGGCCGCGCGCGCGCGCGATGAATCCCTGGATCACACGCTCGTGTTTGGTCCGCCTGGCCTTGGCAAAACCACACTCGCCAATATTATTGCCCAGGAAATGGGGGTGGCGTTAAAAAGTACCTCGGGGCCGGTGCTGGAAAAAGCCGGTGATCTCGCGGCGTTAATGACCAACCTTGAGCCAGGCGATGTGCTGTTTATCGATGAAATTCATCGCTTAAGCCCCGTAGTAGAAGAGATCTTGTATCCGGCGATGGAAGATTTCCAGCTGGATATTGTGATTGGCGAAGGCCCTGCGGCGCGCTCAATCAAACTGGATTTGCCGCCATTTACCCTGGTGGGCGCGACCACCCGGGCGGGCTTGTTAACCTCACCTTTACGTGATCGTTTCGGCATTGTGCAGCGGTTGGAGTTTTACAATATCGCCGATCTCACCCACATTGTCAGCCGTTCGGCTGACCTTTTAGGGGTGCCCATGGATGAGGCTGGCGCGGCCGAGGTGGCCAAGCGCTCGCGTGGCACCCCGCGCATTGCCAACCGCTTGCTGCGCCGGGTGCGTGATTATGCGCAAATTAAAGCCGATGGTCAGGTGAGTGAAACCGTTGCCGATCAAGCGCTCAACATGCTGAACGTGGATGTGCGCGGCTTTGATCATATGGATCGGCGCCTGCTGGTGGCGATGATGGATAATTTTACCGGCGGCCCGGTGGGGGTGGATTCTCTGGCGGCGGCCATTGGCGAAGAGCGCGGCACTATCGAAGATGTGATTGAACCCTATTTGATTCAACAGGGTTTTATTGCCCGCACCCCGCGTGGGCGCGTGCTGACGGCCCAGGCTTACCAGCACTTCGGCGCCCCGGTGCCCGATCGCTTTAAGGATGGCTTGTGAGCGAAGCGTTATTTTCCCTTCCAGTGCGGGTTTACATTGAAGACACCGATGCCGGCGGTATTGTCTACTACGTCAACTACCTCAAGTTTATGGAGCGTTCGCGCACAGAATTTTTGCGCCAATACGGTTATGATAAGCCCGCGATTTTAGATGATGGCAAATTACTGGTGGTGCACCGGGCCGAAGTGGATTACAAACGCTCGGCGAAATTGGATGATCTGCTTGAGGTGACCTGCGAGCTGGACACTCTGGCGCGCACCAATGTGATTTTCCGTCAGCGCATATTTCGCGGGAACGAATTGCTGTGCACGGGTCTAATTCGCATTGCCTGTGTGCTACCCGAGACCATGAAACCCTGTGCCATGCCCAGCGCGATGCGCGACAAGCTGGCCCAGACTATTGATACGGACAAGAGTTAAGTCTTTATGCCTAACGAACATTCGCTTTCCATTTGGGGGTTAATTGCCAATGCCAGCCTGCTGGTGCAACTGGTGATGGCGTTGCTATTTCTGGCCTCGGTGGTCTCCTGGGTTATGATTATTCAGCGCGGTATGTACCAGCGCAAAGCCCGGGCAAAATATTTATCGTTCGAAAAGCAGTTTTGGTCCGGCATTGATTTGAATCAGCTGTATCGTCAAAGCAATGGCAAAACCGGTAAAGATGCCGTCGATGGGGTAGAGAATATTTTTCGTGCCGGCTTTAAAGAGTTTATGCGTCTGCGTTCGCAAAGCAGTGCCGACTCGGACGCCGTTATGGAAGGCTGCCAGCGTGCCATGCGGGTGGCCCTGGCGCGCGAGGAAGAAAAGCTGGAACAGCATCTGCCATTTTTGGCGAGTGTGGCCTCGGTTAGCCCCTACATTGGCTTGTTCGGTACCGTATGGGGGATCATGAACTCCTTCCGGGGGCTGGCGAATGTGCATCAGGCGACCCTGGCTACCGTGGCGCCGGGTATTTCCGAGGCCCTGGTGGCGACTGCCATGGGGTTGTTCGCCGCGATTCCCGCGGTGCTGGCTTATAACCGCTTTTCCGCCCGCGCTGAGGTCATGGAAAACCAGTACCAGACCTTTGCCGAAGAATTCTCCGCGATCCTGCATCGCCAGGTACACAGCAAACAAGTGTCCTCGTAAATTTCGCGACCGGAGACCGCTTTTATGTCAGCCTTTGGCCCCCGACAAAAGAAAAAGCCCATGGCAGAGATCAACGTCGTGCCCTATATCGACGTGATGTTAGTGCTGCTGGTGGTGTTTATGGTAACTGCGCCCATGCTGATGCAGGGCGTGCAGGTGGACTTGCCCGAAGCGCCTTCGGCGCCTATCGATAACCAGGATGACGAGCCTTTAATCGTTTCAGTGGATAAGTCTGGCCAATACTACATTGAGCTGGGCGGCGAGCCCAAACAGGCCAAGCCGCTGCCGCAAATTGCCGAGATGGTGGGCAAGGTGCTGGGTGAAAAGCCCACTACCCCGGTCTTGGTTTGGGGGGATAGCGATGTCAATTACGGCGTAGTGGTGGGGCTGATGACCCGGCTGCAAAACGCCGGTGCGCCCTCGGTTGGTCTGGTGACCGACCCGCCGGAATAAGTGAAGCATCGTCTATGAAGTGGCGCAGTAGTTATACGCTTCCCACCGCTGTCAGTGTCAGTATGCATCTGGCACTGCTGTTGGTGATTACCGTTGGCTGGGAATCCACCGCAACCGTCGAGCCGCGGGTGTTCAAACCCAAGTTTGTCGAGGCCAAGTTGGTAGAGCTGAAAGCGCAAACCAAGGAAGAGACCGCACCGGCACAAAACAAAGTGATTGACCTGACTAAAAAGCGCGAGTTGGAACGTCAGCAGGCCGAGGCCGAGCGCAAAGCCCGCGAGCAGGCGGCACGCAAGCGCAAACAAGAGCAAGAGCGCAAGGCCAAAGCCGAGGCCGAGCGCAAACGCAAGCAAAAGGAAGAGGCCGAGCGCAAGCGCCAGCAGGAGCTGGAAGCCAAGCGCCGCGCCGAGGAAGCGGCCAAACAAAAAGCCGAGCAAGAGCGCCGCGAGCGCCTGGAGCGTCAGCGCCTGGAAGAGGAAAAGCGCAAAGCCGAAGAGGCGGCGCGCCAGCAGGCCGAAGTGGCTGCTGCGCAAACCCAAAGTTACGTCAATATGATCGCCGCCCGGGTGGAGCAAAACTGGAGTCGTCCGCCCTCGGCGCGCCGTGGCATGACCGCCACGCTCTTGATACAGTTAGTGCCCACCGGTCAGGTGGTGAACGTCACGGTCATAAAAAGCAGTGGCAATGCCGCCTTTGATCGCTCCGCCGAACAGGCCGTGCGGCGGGTGGATCGATTTGCCGAGTTGCAAAACATGCCGCCGAAACTGTTTGAGCAGAACTTTCGGCAGCTAAAGCTGGAATTTAAGCCCGAGGATTTACGCTTGTGAGAATTGTTGTCGCTTTATTAATGTTATCTCTGGCGTGGAGTGCCCACGCGCAGCTGACCATTGAGATCACTCAGGGGGTGGACAACCCTACCCGAATTGCGGTGGTGCCCACGGGGTGGAGCGGGTCAGCGCCTCTGCCGGAAGATCTGTCGTCTATTATTTCGGCCAACTTAGAGCGCAGCGGGCAGTTTGACTCGGTTCCGCGCAGCAGCATGCTGTCTTTTCCCGCCACCGAAGCGGATGTCTTCTACCGCGACTGGCGGGTAATGGGCACAGAGTTTTTGCTGGTCAGCAATGTGGAAAAGCGGGGCGAGCGTTATTACGCCACTTACAGTTTGTTTGATGTCCTGGGGCAGCGCAAAGTAATCAGCCAGGCTAAGGTCGATGGCAGCGAAGCGCAGCTGCGTGATCTGGCGCATCATATTTCCGATAAGGTGTACGAAAAAATCACCGGTATTCGCGGCGCTTTCTCTACGCAAATCATGTATGTAGAAGCCTTTCAGCGCGCCACCAGTGATGACAAGTTCCGCTTGATGCTGGCCGATGCCGACGGTGCCCGGCCGCGTCTGTTGCTGGAGTCGGAAGAACCACTGCTTTCACCAGCTTGGTCTCCCGATGGGCGTCAGGTGGCCTATGTGTCGTTTGAGACCGATCGCCCGGCCATCTTTTTGCAGGATTTGGCCACGGGGCAGCGTGAACAGTTAACCAATTTTACCGGTTTGAATGGCGCGCCGGCGTTCTCGCCCGACGGCGATAAGCTGGCTATGGTGCTATCGAAAGACGGCAATCCCGAGATTTATACCCTGGATTTGCGCTCGCGCCAATTCACCCGTATTACCAATCACTACGCCATTGATACCGAGCCCAGCTGGACGGCCGACGGTGAAGCGGTGGTATTTACTTCAAATCGTGGCGGTAAGCCACAAATTTATCAGGTGACTCTTGCCAGCGGGCGGGTAGAGCGCTTAACCTTCGAGGGTGAGTATAACGCTCGCGGGCGAGTGTCCCTGGATGGCAAAACCCTGGTGATGGTTCATCAGCGTAATGGTGTGTTCCACATTGCGGCGCAGGACCTTACCAATGGTACTTTGCGAATCCTGACAGAGACAAACCTGGACGAATCGCCTACTATAGCGCCTAATGGTGCTATGTTGCTATATGCGACACGCTCTGGGGGAAAAGGTATACTGGCCGCTGTGTCACTGGATGCGGGAACCAAATATCGTTTGCCATCCAAGCAGGGTGATGTTCGGGAACCTGCTTGGTCGCCATTTTTTCAATAAAATTGCAGTGAGCTCAAAATATCAACAATTGATCGGAGTTAAACATGATTACTAAAGCAATGAAACAAGGCCTGAGTTTTGCGTTTGTTATGGCGTTCCTGGTGGGCTGTTCCAGCACAGACACAAAAACCGATGGCGCCGACGCCGGTACCAGCGCGAACGGCGGTGTGACCACAGGCACAGCTGATGGTGGCTCACTGGGCTCCAGTGACGGCTCGCAAGACGCTATGAGCGATCTGGAAACTGTGATCTACTTCGATTTTGATCAGGCCGTACTTCAGCCTGAAGCACGCACGCTGCTGCAAGCGCACGCCGAGCAGCTGATCGGCACCAACACTCAGGTACGCCTGGAAGGTCATGCCGACGAGCGCGGTTCGCGCGAATACAATATGGCGCTGGGTGAGCGTCGCGCCAACGCGGTACGCGACTTTTTGGTTCTGCAAGGCGTAAACCGCAGCAATCTGGAAGTGATCAGCTACGGTGAAGAGCGTCCTCTGTCGCTGGGCAGTGGCGAGTCTTCCTGGAGCAAAAACCGTCGCGTAGAACTCGATTACTAAGAGCGTCGAATGAAGAAAAACCTACTATCTACGGCCGCTATTGCGGCCGTATTTTCGCTGGGGGCTCAAGCGCAGGTCGAAGTCGTGGATTCTTCCACTCAGGCGCCGCGCGAACGCTCCAATGCCACGGGCAATCAAAGCGCTGTTAATCAGCAAGCCGAGCTTTACTACCAGTTGCAAACCCTGCAGCAGGAGGTCATGAACCTGCGTGGTCTGGTGGAAGAGCAGGCGTTTGAACTCAAACGTTTAAAGCAACAGCGCTTGGATGATTATCTGGATCTGGATCGGCGTATCAGCGCTTTAACCACCGGTACCACCCCCGAAACCTCGCCGGCTGCGGCTATCTTCACCCCCTCTGAATCCCTTGGCGCGGGTAGTGTAAGCGCCGCTGAAACGGATGTATCGGATGTCTCCGGCGCTGATTCTGCGCCCGCAGCGGCCCAGGTTTCGGCAGCGTTACCGGCTGGCGTCGCCGAAGGGGCGTCGGAAGCGGAGATTTACGGCGCCGCCTATGACCTGCTTAAGGAGCGTCAGATAGACGCTTCAGTGGCGGGGTTCAAGGCGCATTTACAACGCTTCCCTCAGGGTGAATATGCCAGCAATAGTTACTACTGGTTGGGTGAGATTTACTTGTTAAAGAGTGATTTGCCCGAGGCCGAGCGCTGGTTCGATAGTTTGCTGGTGGAGTTTCCCGACAGTCGCAAGGTGCCGGACGCGCAGTTTAAACTGGGCAAGGTGTACCATTTGCAGGGTAATAACGCCCGCGCTAAAGAGCTTTTGGAAGTTGTTGCAACCAGCAGTGCTGATGCATCGCGCCTGGCTCAGCAGTATTTGCAGGAAAACTTTTAACCGGGGAGGGCCTCCCCGGTTAAATTTGTGCTGCTTGCTTAACGGCGAAAGGGAGACTGTATCAGAGGCAAAAACAAAAAAGACGGGCAAAAAAAAGGCCCACCTATGTGGACCGCGGGTGAACTGTGAATCCCTGTTCGCAATACAGACCTACTCCGTGGTCCATGCGTCCTGCTGTAATCCTTAACCCCTGTCGTGGTTTGGCATTCCCGGCCGTAAGACTTCCCTATTTGTCCTGTCGCTTCCTTGTTGCTGTTGTTGTATTCCCTGGCCTTCCTGGCAGACGTCCTGTGAACCTTCCTGGCCCTTAGTCATCCCTGTGACGTCCCTGTAGATACAGTATCGTCAAATCGTAAGCTTTTGCAAAGAAGTGAAATTCACCTCTTTGTGTAGGATATGTCTCACACTGCCACAATGATATGACGCTTTGATGACCACTATACAATTCGGTAACAGGGGGTGTAGTGACTGCCGGGAAGCTTCATGCGGCCCTGGTTCTGGAAGGCTGTTAACAAGTCATCCACCGGCTGCATGATGCTCTGCTCACCACTGATCTCAAACAGACCGTTTGCTTCAATGGCGCGAATGCCTTCATCTTTAACATTACCCGCGACAATCCCGGAAAACGCGCGCCGCAAATTGGCGGCCAGCTGATGGTTGGGTTGCTCGCGGTTGAGCTGCAAATTACGCATATTTTCATGAGTAGGAGCAAACGGGCGCTGGAAGTCTCGGGGGATTTTCAATTGCCAGTTAAAATAATAGGCATCGTCGGTTTGTTTGCGAAATGCGCGCACCGAGGCAATGCCCCCCACCATGGCTTTGGCGACTTTTTCCGGGTCGTCGATAATAATCTGATATTTTTGCTGTGCCTCGGGCCCTAAGGTCGTACCAATAAACGCATCGATCTGGCGGAAATAGTCCGCTGCCGAGCCGGGCCCCGTAAATACGAGTGGAAAAGGCAGTTCACGATTGTCAGGGTGCAGTAGAATGCCCAGCAGGTAAAGAATCTCTTCGGCAGTACCCGCACCGCCTGGAAATACGACAATTCCATGCCCGGCGCGCACAAACGCCTCCAGACGTTTTTCAATGTCCGGCATAATCGTGAGTTCGTTGACGATAGGGTTGGGCGCTTCGGCGGCAATAATCCCCGGCTCGGTAATGCCGATATAGCGACCCACGCCCAGGCGCTGTTTGGCGTGGCCGATAGTTGCACCTTTCATGGGGCCTTTCATGGCGCCGGGGCCGCAACCTGTGCAAATATCCAAACCGCGCAGGCCCATCTGATAGCCGACTTTTTTGGTGTAATCGTATTCGCCCATACTGATAGAGTGCCCGCCCCAGCAGACCACTACATTGGGATCGACTTTGGGGCGAATCACATCGGCGTTGCGCAGCATGTGGAATACTGCATCGGTGGTGGCTTCGGTGCGGTCGTTATCGAGAGAGCGCAGCAGGCGTTCATCGCTGCTGGCAAAGACCACATCGCGCAGCACGGCAAACAAGTGTTCTGCTATACCGCGGATCATCTGTCCATCGACGAAAGCACTGGCCGGTGCGCCTTTCACTTCGAGCTTGATACCGCGCTCTTCCTGAATGATTTGAATCGCAAAGTCGGGGTAGCGCTCCAGCAGTTCTTTACCGTCGTCCAGCGAGTTGCCGCAGTTGAGAACCGCCAGGGCACAGCTGCGAAACAGTTTATAAAGCCCGCTTTGGCTTACATCCAATAACTTCGCCACTTCGGCTTTAGATAATATATTAAGCTGCTCTTGCGGGGAGATAATCGCGTCTATCGTGTGGTATGCACCGGATTCGTGGTGGGTGTGCTGATAAGGTAATTGGCTTTGAGGCATAGAGGTAAACATCCTGTGGTATAACCTGAATTTTTAGTGTAACGCATCTTAAGCGCCTTCAGGTTGCAAAATTACCCCCCTTTGATTTGCTGATGCCCAATAATGGGGCGAGTTGTGTGGCTTTTTGTTTGCCTGCACTTTGGTGGTGCATTATTGCTGCTTGATGGGTTGTCAAAGCGCGCGTTTCGGGGCTTATGGGTAAGTGCTATCTGGCATACTTCTTGTTGTTGAATGCCCAATCATGGAACAGGTTGCTGAGAATTTATTTTGACATTACCCGCCAGTGAATTAGAGGGCGATATAAAAAGATCGCGTGCGGACGATCCTGTGCAAGTGACGCGCAGCTGGCCCGCAAGTTTAACGCTTGAATTTGCCCCCCGGGGTGAGCGAACAGCTGTGGTTCGTGCCCGGCATCAGGGACCTTTGCGAATTCAACGTGCTTTTTATCCCGAAGCCGATTGGGCCCATGTGTATTTGTTGCACCCCCCGGGCGGGCTGGTCGTGGGCGATCAGCTGCAGCTAAATTTAAGTACTCAGGCTAACGCTTGCGCCTTGGTGACGACACCTTCGGCGGGAAGAGTTTATTCGCTCCAGGCACTTCAGCACAGTGATAAGACGACTACCCAGGGACAGCGGGTCGAGTTGCAGCTAGAGGAGAACAGCTCGCTTGAGTGGCTGCCACAGGAAACCATTGTCTTTAACGGTGCCAATGCCCGCCTGCATACTAGGGTGGAGGCGAGCCCGGATAGCCGGTACTGCTTGTGGGATATTGTCTGCTTAGGGCGGCCCGCCTGCGATGAGGTTTTTACCCAGGGTGAGGTTCTGCAAACCCTGGAGATTAACTGCGCGGGCAAACCACTGCTGCGTGAGCGCACCCGAGTACGCGGAGGCGATTCAATGATGAAGGCGCCCTGGGGGCTGAAAGGGGCCTCAAGTTTTGGAACTATGGTTGCGAACGTTAAAGTCTCACGCGATGCGGTTGATCAGCTGTTAGAGGATTTGCATCAGCGCTTTGCCGGCACCGCCGAGCAGTGGGGCATTACGCAAAAACAGGGGCTGCTTATCGCCCGTTATTTAGGCAATAACGTGGGGGAGTGCCGGATGGGCTTTGCTCAGATTTGGGCCGCGGTGCGGCCACTGCAAATGGGGCGCGAGGCGGTCGAACCAAGAATTTGGAATACTTAAAAAGGGGACAGATCTGTGGAGTTAAGCCCGAGAGACAAAGATAAATTGCTGCTTTTTACCGCGGCACTGCTGGCCGAAAGACGCAAGGCGCGCGGGGTGAAACTTAACTACCCCGAGGCAGTAGCATTAATCAGCGCGGAAATTATGGAAGGTGCGCGCGATGGCAATACCGTTGCGGAATTAATGGATCGCGGCCGTCAGGTTCTCACCCGCGACGATGTAATGGATGGGATTGCCGAGATGGTACACGAGGTTCAGGTAGAGGCGACCTTTCCCGATGGTACCAAGTTGGTCACAGTCCATAACCCCATTGTTTAGGAGATGGCGATGATTCCCGGTGAATACGATATTAAGCCCGGTCAGCATACGCTGAACGAGGGCAGAGAAACCATTCGTTTGGTGATTGCCAATACCGGCGATAGACCCGTACAAGTGGGATCTCACTATCATTTTTTTGAGGTGAACCCGGCGCTGCGTTTTGATCGCGATAAAGCGCGCGGATTTCGCCTGAACATTGCCGCTGGTACTGCTGTGCGGTTTGAGCCGGGCCAGGAGCGCGAAGTGGAGCTGGTGGCTCTGTCGGGTAAGCGAGTGGTCTATGGGTTTCGCGGCCAAGTGATGGGGGAGTTATAAAATGGCGACGATCGACAGAAAGGCCTATGCCGAAATGTTCGGCCCCACCACCGGCGACAAAGTGAGATTAGCGGATACCTCGCTGTGGCTGGAAGTGGAAAAGGATTACACCACCTACGGTGAAGAGGTTAAGTTCGGTGGCGGTAAAGTGATTCGCGACGGGATGGGGCAGTCCCAAGCCAGCTGTGCCGATACCCCGGATACGGTGATCACCAACGTATTGATTTTAGATTACTGGGGCGTGGTAAAAGCCGATGTCGCGCTCACCGGCGGACGTATCAGTGCTATTGGCAAAGCGGGTAACCCGGATATCCAACCCGACGTCACCATTCAAGTCGGGCCGGGTACCGAAGTGATTGCCGGCGAGGGACAGATACTGACCGCTGGCGGTATCGATGCGCACATCCATTTTATTTGTCCGCAGCAAATTGAAGAAGCTTTAATGAGTGGTATTACCACCATGATTGGCGGCGGCACGGGGCCTGCGACCGGCACTAACGCGACCACCTGTACACCGGGCCCCTGGCACATGGCGAAAATGCTGCAAGCGGCAGAAAGTTTTCCCATGAATCTGGGGTTTTTGGGTAAGGGTAACGCCAGCTTGCCTCTGGCGCTGGAGGAGCAAATCGCTGCTGGGGCCCTGGGATTAAAATTGCACGAAGACTGGGGGACCACGCCGGCATCGATTAATAACTGCTTGAACGTAGCAGAAAAGTACGATGTGCAGGTGGCGATTCACACCGACACCTTAAACGAGTCGGGCTTCGTCGAAGACACCATTGCCGCGTTTGACGGTCGCACTATTCACACCTACCACACTGAAGGAGCGGGCGGCGGACATGCGCCGGATATTATTAAAGCCTGTGGTCTGGCGAACGTATTGCCCTCGTCCACCAATCCGACGCGGCCTTACACGGTCAATACCATCGACGAGCATTTGGATATGCTGATGGTGTGTCACCACCTGGACCCTAATATTCCCGAAGATGTGGCCTTTGCCGATTCGCGTATTCGCAAAGAGACCATTGCCGCCGAGGATATTCTGCACGATCTGGGCGCCTTTTCCATGATTAGCTCCGACTCTCAGGCCATGGGGCGGGTGGGCGAGGTGATTTGTCGCACCTGGCAGACGGCCCACAAAATGCGCGAACAGCGCGGCGCGATTCCCGGGGAAACGTCCAGCGCCGACAATTTACGAGCCAAGCGCTATATTGCCAAATACACGATTAACCCGGCCATCGCCCATGGTATTTCCCACGAGGTGGGGTCGATTGAAGTGGGCAAGTTGGCCGACCTGGTGCTTTGGAAGCCCGCGTTTTTCGGTATCAAGCCTTCATTGATTCTTAAGGGCGGGGTGATTGCCGCGGCGCCCATGGGCGATCCCAATGCCTCTATTCCCACTCCGCAGCCGGTACACTATCGCCCCATGTTCGGCGCCTACGGCAAGGCCTGCACCGGCTCGTCGGTCACCTTTGTCAGTCAGGCCGCCATAGAGGCTGGGGTAAAGGGTTCTCTGGAACTCGAGCGACGTTTGGTGGGGGTTAAAAACTGCCGTTCGGTGACCAAAGCGAGTATGGTGCTTAACGACTATCAGCCTCATATGGAGGTCGATCCGCAAACCTATGAAGTGCGCGCCGATGGCCAGTTGCTGACCTGTGAGCCGGCTACCGAGCTGCCCCTGGCGCAACGCTACACCTTGTTTTAATCATCAGTTGGGAAAAGAAATTTATGTTAGAGGCGTTTAAGGTTGTTCAGGGCCCGGCCCGCGACGATATACCGGTTGTCGAATTAACCTTTGAGCAGCGGCAAAAAAGTCGCTACCGGACGCAGACTCGCTGCGGACAAACCCTGGGCTGGTTTGTCGAGCGCGGTCATGTGCTGGCCGATGGCGAACTGCTGGAATGCAGTGACGGTACACGAGTTTTGGTGGAGGCCGCGTTGGAAACGGTTAGCAATGTGGTGTGTGATGATCGCCGGCAGTTGGCGCGCGTAGCCTATCACCTGGGTAACCGCCATGTGCCCTTGCAGGTGGGGGACAACTTTGTGCGCTATCAGCACGACCATGTGCTGGATATTATGGTGAAGGGGTTGGGGCTTGCCGTGGAATGCAAACAAGCCCCTTTTAATCCTGAAAACGGGGCTTACCATGGCGGATCTCACGGGCATTCCCACGATCATGCCCACGAGCACAGTCATACCCATCAGCATTCTCACGAGGCGGTGTAGGCGTGGCGTCCACGGCCTTACTGCACTTACTGCACTTAGTGAGTCCCGCACTGCCGGTAGGCGCCTACGCCTATTCTCAGGGCTTAGAGTACGCTGTGGAAGAGGGCTGGCTAAAAGACGATGAAGCCCTGCGGGACTGGTTGGCAAACGTAATGAGCCATTCACTGGCCTATTTGGACGTGCCGGTTTTGCGACGTTGTTACGCGGCCTGGCAGCAGGGTGATATTGATCGGGTGAACCACTGGAATGATTATACCCGCGCCTGTCGTGAAACCTCGGAGTTGTTGTTAGAAGACGAGCAGCTGGGTCAGGCGCTCAATCGCTTGCTGGTGTCGTTGCAGGTGCCCCGCAGTGAGCGAAGCTTGTATCGCTCGACGCCGGGCTTTGTCTGTCAGTTTGCTCTGGCCGGGGTTCATTGGAACGTCGATCTAGACGAGCTGGCACAGGGTTTGGTTTGGAGCTGGCTGGAAAACCAGGTGGCGGCGGCTACAAAAATTGTGCCCCTGGGGCAAACCCATGCACAACAAGTATTGGTCGCGCTAATGCCCGAGGTGCAGGAGACCTGCGAGCGGGCGAAGAGCGTGAAAGACGAGGAAATCGGTTTGAGTCTGCCGGGTTTGGCTATGGCGTCGTGTCTACACGAAAGACAATACACCCGGCTGTTTCGGTCTTGATCTGGCCTAAGCGACATCAATCATATCGATCATTGTATTGAGAGTAAGAGAGTAACCATGAAAAAACCTACACTGCGCTTGGGCATCGGCGGCCCAGTTGGCTCGGGAAAAACCGCTCTGGTAAAAACCCTGTGCGCGCATTTAAAAGACAAATACAACATCGCGGTTATTACCAACGATATCTATACCCGCGAGGACGCTGAATTTTTGCAACGCCATCAAGCGCTAGAAGACGACCGTATTATCGGGGTGGAGACCGGGGGGTGTCCTCACACGGCGATTCGTGAGGATGCCTCGATGAACTTATCGGCGGTAGCCGAATTGCAGACACGGCACGAGGGCCTGGATGTTATTTTGATTGAAAGTGGCGGCGATAATCTGGCCGCTACATTTAGCCCCGAGCTGTCTGATTTGACCCTTTACGTTATCGACGTCTCGGCGGGTGATAAAATCCCCCGCAAAGGCGGCCCGGGCATCACTAAATCAGACTTGTTAATTATCAATAAAATTGACTTGGCACCTCTGGTGGGTGCGGACCTCGATGTGATGGATCGCGATGCCCGTAAAATGCGCGGCGACAAGCCATTCTTATTCACTAACTTAAAAGATGAAACCGGCGTGGCCGATGTGATCGCCTTTATCGAAAAAGCGGGCATGCTTGCGCCTGCCAGTTAATACGGATTAATTGAGGAACTCCTATGAAAATGTTAATGAAATTCACCAGCCTGTGCACATTGGCGTTGTTTTCGCTATTCGCCCAAGCGCATCCGCACCATAGCGAACACGCCGCCAGTAGCCATATCCACTTTTCGGTGGGCAGCTTCGCATTGGTCGCGTTTGTCCTGCTAGCCTTTTGGTTTGGTTCGCGTTATTTTCGTTCGCGTGAACGCAAGCACCACGCAAAACAGCGCAAAGATAAGTAGGAAATTCTTAGCCCTGTTATACTGTCCGCTATCTTTTAGGTTTGGTTGATATTTAACCATTTTATCGAGGTGGCGAACGCGATGGACATTATAAATTCTGAGGTGGAAGAAAAACTTGCGCAGTTAAAGCAACGCTTTGCCAGCGCTGAGCCTTTTGGTCATGTAGTGATCGATAATTTCTTCACCGAAGAGTTTTGCCAGGCGCTACTGGATCAGTTCCCGAGCTTTGATGAGCGCCTGGCCATGAACGAAAACGGTCAGGTCGGTCGCAAAGCCGTAAATGAAAAAGTGGCGCAATTGGGGCCTGCCTACCGCCAAATTGATCAGCTGGCAAGTTCGGAATCGTTTCGCGAATGGATTGGTGAGCTGACTGGCATCGATAATCTTCTCTACGACCCCCACTACTTTGGCGGGGGCAGTCACGAAAATTTAACCGGACAAAGTTTAGATGTCCATGTGGATTTTACTCATCATCCGGTTACCAATTGGAATCGTCGACTCAATCTAATTGTTTACTTGAATCACGATTGGCGGCCTGAGTGGGGCGGTAATATCGAGCTACATAAAAACCCGCGCTTACCCGCTGAGCAAGATGAAACGGTTACCGTAACGCCGGTGTTTAATCGCGCGGTGCTGTTTGAAACTCACAACCATTCATGGCACGGTTTTAAGCAAGTTGCGTTACCCGAGTCTGAAAGCCATCGCAGCCGAAAGTCTTTCGCCCTTTATTTTTATACTGATGATCGCGAAAACAAAGTCAGACCTCACTCTACTATCTATGTTGAGGAGCGGGTTGAGCCCTCGCTGTTGGCACCGGGGCATACTTTGAGTTCAGCAGACAGCCAGGCGCTGCGCAATCATATTACACGCCGCGATCATCATTTGGATCGGTTATACAAAAATATTACTGACCTGATGGGACAGCTGCAAGACGCGCGTGAATACATCGAGCACTTAAAGCGTTTCGAGAGGGAAGTGGAGCGGTTACGCCGCCGGCCAGCGCCGGAAACGGTAGTAGAAGTGCCGCAAGAAGAGCCCTTGCCAGAGCCATCATTGCAGGAGTCGGAAACTCCCCGTGAGCGCATGCTTCGCGAAGAGCTTGAGGCGATTGAAAACGCCACATTTTGGAAAATGACAGCACCATTGCGCGCGCTAGTGAGTAAGTTTCGCAAGTAATTCGCACTTACACCCAGCAAAACCGCGCCCAAGCAAGCCAGGGCGCGGTGTATGTTTTACTGTGTGCGAAGGATTTGCTCGATTTGTGTTAACTCTTCGCTGTCGAACTTGGCATTGTCTAAGGCTTGAACCGAGTCTTCAATTTGCGCAACGCGGCTGGCACCAATAATGGCACTGGTAACCGTTTTATTGTTGAGTACCCAAGCCAGCGCCATTTGCGCCAGAGATTGACCACGGTTTTGGGCGATCTCGTTGAGTGCGCGAATTTTGTCCAGAGTCGCTTCGCTAATATCATTTTCGCTCAGATAAATCTGCTCGCCCCGCGCGGCGCGAGAGTCTTGGGGAATACCGTTTAGGTATTTGTCCGTCAGCATGCCCTGAGACAGCGGTGAAAACACAATAGAGCCCACACCTTCCTCATCCAACACATCGGTTAAACCGTCTTCAATCCAGCGATCGAAAAGGTTGTAGCGAGGTTGATGAATCAACAGTGGTGTTCCCAAGTCTTTTAAAATGGCGGCGGCGCGCCGGGTTTGTTCGGGGTCGTAGCTAGAGATGCCCACGTATAACGCGCGGCCGGAGCGCACAATGTAATCCAGCGCACCCATGGTTTCTTCCAGCGGAGTGTCTGGATCGAAGCAGTGGGAGTAGAAAATATCAAAATACTCGACGCCGCAACGTTTTAAACTCTGATCGCAGCTGGCCACCAGGTATTTGCGCGATCCGCCGATACCGTAGGGCCCGGGCCACATATCGTAGCCGGCTTTGCTGGAAATGATCATTTCGTCACGGTAGTGCTTTAAACCATCGGCCATAACCTGGCCAAAGGTTGATTCGGCCGAGCCGTAGTGAGGGCCGTAGTTGTTAGCCAGGTCAAAATGGGTAATGCCCAAATCAAAGGCGCGGTGGATCATGGCGCGCGCGTTGGTCAGAGAATCAACCGCGCCGAAGTTTTGCCATAACCCCAAAGACAGGCGTGGTAGCGATAATCCACTTTTACCACAGCGTTGGTAGGGCATGTTTTCGTAACGCTTTGGGTCGGCAATATACTTGGGGTTTGGCTCGTGAGTGATCATGGGGGCTCTCTTGTGGGTGGATATCGTTATAGTAAATTCGCAAATTTTACGTAAAAACCGGCCCCTAAGGGCCGGTTCTGACGATTCTTAACAGATGTTAAAGTTTTCAGGGGCGTTATTAGGCGCTAAAAAAGTCGTCAATCGACAGATAGCGCTCACCGGTGTCATAGCTGAAAATGATGATTCGACTGCCCGGCGCAAATTCGGCCTCTTTTTGTTTGACCGCCGCAAGCGTGGCGCCAGAGGAGATGCCCACTAACATAGCCTCTTTAAGGGCGCACTGTCTCGCCATTTCAAAGCTGTCCTCTTCGCTCACGGCCACGGTGCCATCCAGAGCGTCAGTGTTAAGAATCTCAGGTACAAAACCCGCGCCTATACCCTGTAAGCGGTGTAGGCCTTTTTCTTTACCTGCAATCACCTGTGATTTTTCGGGTTCTACCGCGTAGGTTTTAAGAGAAGGGAAGGCCTCTTTTAGCACCTCGCTGCAGGCGGTAATGTGGCCGCCTGTGCCGACACCGGTAATCAGGTAATCCAGCCCCTCGGGAAAGTCCGCCAGAATCTCTTTGGCGGTGGTCTCGCGATGCGCTTTAACATTCGCTTGGTTGGTAAATTGCTGCGGTGTCCAGCTGTTGGGGTAGTCGTCGCGCAGCTCGGCGGCTTTGTTGAGCGCACCACCCATGCCTTGTTCTTTGGGGGTTAACACCAGCTCGGCGCCCATGGATTTCATAATTTTGCGACGTTCGACCGACATGGATTCGGGCATGGTTAGGATTAGCCGGTAGCCCCGGGCCGCGCAAACCATTGCCAGGCCAATACCCGTGTTACCGCTGGTGGGTTCGATAATCACAGTATCTTTTTTGAGCTTTCCCTGGGCTTCGGCCTCTTCAATCATTGCCAGGGCAATACGGTCTTTAATGCTAGAACCCGGGTTAAAGCGCTCGACTTTCATCCACACTTCGATGTCGGGACGGAAAAGGTGGTTGATACGAACATGGGGCGTGTTGCCAATGGTTTCGAGAATATTGTTGGCCTTCATCGGGTGCTCCCTGTGTTTGATGGATGCTGCTTGAGTGAATTCACAATCTAGATCATTTAGCCTTCAGGAGCCAGCAGTTCGCTGTTTTCTAACACCTGAGATTCATGCTGAGTGAGTGTTTTGACCGCTGATTTTAGATCCGCAAGACTGACATCGCCAATAGAAATCAGGGCTTTAACGACGTCATCCAGGCTCTTCTCGTCGTCGCTCTGCTGTCTGATCTCGCGATCCAGATCGGCAAAAAGCAAAGCCGCGCGGGCGGTGCGTTCGCCGCTTGAGCTTGTGGCGAACAGGGTTTCGACCTCGGCGCTCCACTCTTCTAACCACTTTATCACCTTGGTGTGGCGCTCATCGGTCATGCCGCCCGCGCGATGCAAGATGGTAAACGAATAATATTCTGCCAGGCCCTCGGCAATCCAGTCATCCTCTCCTTTGCCGCTGATGCTCGTGACAGTGTGAAAAAGCTCGTGAAGCAGGGTGCTGGTGCCGTTTTCGCTCACCATGGGGCGGTCGGCGTGCATAAACAGAGAGTTGGGGCCGGAGAGTCCGCCGCGCCACATGGGGTCGCCGGCGCCCACGATTAAAATTTTAGGTGGCGTTTCGCCGACGATTTCCCGAAGGGTCGGCCAGTTCAGCAACACAAAACTCAGTACATCCATTCGCTTAACGGCATTGCCCAGGGGCGCACTGACGGCGATGTGGGTATCGGGCAAGCGTTCACGGCGGGTGCCCAGCTTACCGGCAATAAACCACCCGGTGGGGCGATCAAAGCGCCGCTTGGGGTCATCGATACGGAATTGACCATCGTCTGTTTTGGGCCAACCACTGTTTACCGAGCGCCAGTGCTCGGGCAGGGTAAAGCGTAAACTCGCCTCGCTCTCGGCGCCTTTGACGGTGCGTACCCGCGCCGGCGGAATCAGATCATCGCCGCGAAAAATGGCAAAGTCCTCTCGGCGCACCGAGTCGTAGCCATCCCCACGACGCTGGTGATTGAGTTGCACGTTTAGTGTTAAGCGGGCGTCGGTTTTGGGTGGCT
This sequence comes from Gilvimarinus xylanilyticus, assembly GCF_024195295.1. Taxonomy (GTDB): domain Bacteria; phylum Pseudomonadota; class Gammaproteobacteria; order Pseudomonadales; family Cellvibrionaceae; genus Gilvimarinus; species Gilvimarinus xylanilyticus. The sequence goes on from NZ_JAMFTH010000001.1 coordinate 671,039, forward strand.
GCCACACGGCTCTGCCGTCTTCTATGGCCAGTTCGCCATTGGCTTCGACCTGGCTATGAAAGTCTTTATCGAGGTTAAAGTCGATGGTTTTGACGTCGCTGGCATCGGGTATTTCCACACTCACGCGCGCGTGGTCGTCGCTGTGGGTTAAATCGGCATGATAGCGAAGCTCGTAGGCGAGAGTATGACCGCACGTGAGTAAGCCAAGCAAGGGGAGAGCCGTGTAAAAATTACGCAGAGGTAGCAGATAACGCTTCATTAAAAACCTGTTTAGGTGATTGATTTTTAGGGATATATAGCTTTTGCAAAGCACTTCGAGCCGAAACTGAAAGATTGCTTCCGGCTTTATTCGCTTTCCAGTTTAAAGTAGCAAACACTTTGCCAGTACTTGCTACTCGGATGCAGTCGCTCTAGTATGCACCGCCTTGGTGCGCGCTAGCCAGCCCTGATTAATGACTCGCGATTGAGGTCACACGTGTTAAAAATTGCCGAATTTTTTGGAGTGGAATCGAATACCACAAGTCACCGGGAAAAACTAATCTCGGGGCTGGGCGCCTTCGTGGGGATTGCCAGTGTCTATTTTATTTCGCGAGGTGTCCTCAACGAATGGGGCCTGGTGCTAATGCTCGCCTCCATGGGGGCGTCGGCGGTGCTGTTGTTCGCTGTGCCCCACGGCACTTTATCTCAGCCCTGGCCTTTGATAGGGGGGCACCTTATTTCGGCGGCCATCGGGGTAAGTTGTCAGTGGTTGCTGGGTGATTCGGTGTGGACTCCAGCGATTGCGGTGGGAGCCGCGGTAACCGCCATGACTTATTTGCGTTGCATTCACCCGCCCGGGGGGGCAACCGCCTTAGCGGCGGTGATTGGCGGAGCCCCGGTGCACCAACTGGGGTTCACGTATCTGCTGGTTCCGGTGGGGTTAAATGTCGTCGCGATTTTTGCCGCCGCCCTGGTGTTTAATAACCTGTTTGCCTGGCGCCGTTACCCCAGTGCCTTGATGCGCAGCACACCCGCTGCTACCAGCACTGCTCCGCATCTGACTCACGAAGATTTCGCCGCCGCTATGCACAAACTGGATACCTATGTCGATGTCAGCTCGGAAGAGTTATCGCACATATTTGATATGGCTTGGCGCCATGCCCGCGACTCTGAGCGCGAACCTCTATTGCTGCGTAAAGGTGACTACTACAGCAATGGTGAAACGGGGGCGCAGTGGTGTATTCGCCAGGTATTTGATGCTGATGACGATTTAAGCATCGACAAGGCTAAACTGATTTACCGTAATGTTGCGGGCATTAGCGGTGAACAGACGGTATTGTGTACGGCAAAAGAGTTTCGTCATTGGGCCAGGTTTCGCGTGGTCAATAAAAATGGTCGCTGGGTCAAGACTCTCGATACTGTCAGCTGAATCTGCCGCCGTGAGCGGGATACCCTATACCTTCCGAAAGCACGCCCAGGGCGTCTATTAATCTGGCAATTAAGATACTCGTCCTGAGCCTCTTAATTGTCGTCCTGTAAAGTCGGCGGAATTTGCGACTTCCCTTGATTTTACAGGGCTCGCGCTCGCCTTCGGCGCCTCCTGCGCAGTTATTCACCCGACAATCAATCGTTGCCGGGTTAATAGGTATTTCGCCCCTGTGGGAGCAAGCCCTTGGGCATTTGCTCGTTTTCACATCCCCCTTGCAAGATCTGAAGTTTAACGAATTTATTGCAGCTTGTCGGTTCAATAGTGCATGGCTATTTATTTTATAATAATAGTTAATTTAAATTATTGTGAGTATTTTAATAGTATTTACTTCGTGGACAGCTTAAACACTTTTATCCAATCAGGAGTAGCAAATGTCTCGTTATATGAACAGCGAAGTAAAACCTTTTAACGCCACCGCTTACCAGGGTGGCGATTTCATTGATGTCAGCGACAGTGATCTGCGTGGCAAGTGGTCGGTTATATTCTTTTATCCGGCGGACTTTACCTTTGTCTGCCCGACAGAACTGGGAGATCTGGCGGATAACTATGAAGAGTTCAAACGCTTAGGCGTAGAGATTTACTCGGTATCGACCGATACCCACTTCACGCACAAGGCGTGGCACGACTCGTCAGAAACCATCGGCAAAATCCAGTTTCCGATGATTGGTGACCCCACGGGTACCATCACCCGCAATTTTGGGGTGATGATTGAGGAAGAGGGCATTGCTGATCGCGGCACCTTTGTGATCGATCCCGAAGGCCGAGTGCAAATCGTCGAGATTACCGCCGGAGGTATCGGCCGCGATGCCAGCGAACTGCTGCGCAAAATTAAAGCGGCTCAGTATGTGGCGGCAAATCCGGGTGAAGTGTGTCCCGCCAAATGGAAAGAGGGTGAAGAGACACTGGCACCGTCACTGGATTTGGTTGGCAAAATTTAAGCAACCGTGTGTGACCGGCCCCGCGTTTCGTGGAGCACGTCGGACTAATAATGCGGTGCATGGATGCATCGCCGCCGGCGTTAAGCCGGTCGCGAGCCCTAGAAATACCAGCACGTCCGCGCACTTGCGCCAGTATTTCTAGGGCGATAATAAAGTCGAGAGGATGATCTACTTTATTGCCAAGTTAATAGCTCCCCCAATTGCCGGCTTCGGCCGGCCTTTTTCTAATGTTTAGGACACACTTATGTTGGATGCAAACATCAAACAACAGCTGGACACCTATCTGCAAAAGATCGCCGAGCCGATTGAGGTTAGTGTGTCCATGGACGACAGCGAAAAGGCACGTGAATTGAGCGCGCTGGCCTCAGATATCGCCGGTCTGTCGGATAAGATTCAGTTAAGTTATCGCGCTTTAGAGCGCTCGCCCAGTATGGCGATTGGTGAAGCGGGTGCCGAACCCAGAGTCAGCTTTGCCGGTATCCCATTGGGGCATGAGTTTACCTCGCTGGTGCTGGCGTTGCTGCAGGCGGGCGGGTACCCCCCTAAAGCCGAGCAAGCACTGCTCACGCAAATAGCGACCCTGCGCGGACCGCTTGATTTTGTCACCTATGTGTCACTGTCGTGCCAGAACTGTCCCGACGTGGTTCAGGCGCTTAACCTTATGGCGGCGGTAAACCCCAACATTACCCACACGATGGTCGATGGCGCTCTGTTTCAGCAAGAAGTGGACGAGCGCAATATTATGGCGGTGCCCGCCGTTTACCTTAATGGTGAGGCGTTTGGCCAGGGGCGGATGACTTTGGAAGAGATAGTGACCAAGCTGGACAGCTCGGGGGGTGAGGATAAAGTCGCCCAATTGAGTGCCCGCGATCCCTATGATGTGTTGGTTGTCGGTGGTGGTCCGGCCGGTGCGGCTGCGGCTATCTACGCCGCACGCAAGGGAATTCGTACGGCTATGCTGGCGGAGCGATTCGGTGGCCAGGTGATGGATACCGTGGGTATTGAGAATTTTGTCTCAATTCCCTATACCGAAGGGCCCAAGCTTGCGGCAGGGCTAGAGCAGCATGTGAAGGAGTATGGCGTGGACATCATTACCGCTGAGCGGGTGGCGGATATTCAGCGTCAGGATATCGTGCGTCTTCGCACTGAAAGTGGGGCAACCCTCGCCAGCCGCTCGGTCATTTTAGCCACCGGCGCCCGTTGGCGCGAGCTGGGCGTGCCCGGTGAAGCGGAGTATCGCACCCGCGGGGTGGCCTATTGCCCCCACTGCGACGGCCCTTTCTTTAAAGGCAAGTCGGTGGCGGTTATTGGCGGCGGCAACTCGGGGATTGAGGCGGCGATTGATCTAGCCGGTATTGTCGGCCATGTGACCGTCCTGGAATTTGCCGATACCCTGCGCGCCGACGACGTTTTGCAAAAGAAAGCTCATTCATTGCCCAATGTGGATATTCTGACCAATGCTCAGACCACAGAGGTGGTAGGCGATGGTAAAAAAGTCACCGGCTTGAATTATCTTGATCGCGCCACGGGTGAATCGAAACAGCTGGCACTGGCCGGGGTATTTGTGCAAATTGGTTTGGTACCCAACACCGAATGGTTGCAGGGCAGTGATGTCGCTTTAAGCGATCGCGGTGAGATTGAGATTGATGCCCGGGGGGCTACCTCGGTACCGGGTATATTTGCCGCCGGCGATGCGACTACCGTACCCTATAAACAGATTGTGATTTCTATGGGGGCCGGGGCCAGCGCAGCGCTGGGAGCATTTGACTATCTTATCCGGCAATCGGTTGACGACACGGTTTCCAATTTAGCGAAAGCGGGATAAACAAAAAGCGCGGGTCATCCCCGCGCTTTTTTATGTGTAAATGTTTTGGTTTAAAAGGTAATCGATGCGCCCAGTGAGTAAAAGTCGATATCGGCGCGATCGGCTTCAAAAATTTCATACTCGGCGCGGATTCCAATGGAGCCTAAGTGAAATTTTGCGCCTAAGCCGTACAAGGGGTCAGTGCCCGAGTCATCGCTGTCGAGCGACACATGTTCAATCTCGCTGTTCCAGTCAATAAAACCCGCTTTGCCAAATAAGCCCACGGGGCCAAGGTTAAAGCCCACTAAACCCGATGCATGCCAACCGGTCACGTCGATTTTAGTGTCCAGATCGTTTTGCGAGCCAAAATCAACGTAGCCACCTTCGACCGCCAAATCTAGCATGGGCACCAAGCCGAAGTTGTAGCCGGCAAATAATTTGTAGCCCGTATCGTCGTCGTCAAAATCAATACGTCCGATTTCGGCGACATCATCGTCTTCAAAGCTCAGTTCGGCATTACCCATGGAGCCGCCAATATAAAGGCCGCTTTCAGCGCCTGCGTGGGCGACGCCTGCGGTTGATACGGCCGAAGCGATAAAAATAAGAGAGAAAAGAGAGTGTTTCATTGCCAAAAACTCCTTGATGAAAGGGCAATTGTGGATGCGGCGTAAATTAGCAGCTGCCACAGGGGTTGTCTATCGAAGGGCGTCATATACCTCGGGGTTTTCCGCCAGTTTTTTCATAAACAAAAAAAAGGGCCGCAAAAGCGGCCCAAGGGGGGAGGGTGATGAAGCCCGGTAGGCTTCAATCGAAGGGTATAAAAAGGGGCCGGGGGGCGGCCCAACGAGGGTTCGGATCACCGCAAGCTGAGCATGTCATATCCGTCACTTGCAAATGTTCATTGATGTGTACGGCAGACATTGTGCTCTTCCTCGCTCATTCGTTTGCAAAAGCCTCTGGGCGTTTGCGTCAATCTTGATAGGTTTGTAGCGATGACTGTGCCAGGTTTATTAAGTTGTTTTAAATCAAGGGTTTAGGTTTTCTGTTGGGGTTTTGTAAAAAGCAGTCGAGCCAACTGAGTGAAGATTTTTACAAGAGCGAATGTAGAGCTTGCAAAAAAGCGGCGGGCAATGCCCGCCGAAGTGTTTCAGCCCATAGAAACAAGAGGAGAGAAGATCAGGGCATTACAAACAATCGTTAATTTTTCCGCTACCGGCGTAAGTGGTTACATGCTCAACGACGTCGCTGGCGGGCATGGCCGAGTATTCATACTCAGGGGTATAGCTCACTGTGGAATCCAGGTCGGTGCCGGGGCCCGCGATAATATCGCCACCACTGGGATTGCTCCAGCTGATATTGGTGTAGATGTTATCGGCTAAATCCCAGTAGCCCACGTCCTCAGAGTAGAAGCTGACAATGGGGTTTTTCACATTTTCAAATACCGTTCCCTCTACCCGGATGTTGGCACCCATGCGGGAGTTAACCGCTGTGGAAGAGACATCTTTGTAGTAGTTGTTAAGAATGTGGCTCTCGCCAAACCGGAACAGTGGCATACGCGAGCTGGCGTTTTCCCAGTAGTTGGCGTAAAAAGTAATGCGCCGGTGAGCACTGTCGGTATCGCTGCTGCCCCATAGCGAGGTTTTCCAGCTATCGTGCAGGTAGTTGTACGAAATGGTGACGTTGTCCACATCGCGTTTACCGCTGACCAGCTCATCGTAGTAGTCTTTGTCGGAATCTAGGGTGTTGTAGATTTCGTTGTGGTCAACCCAGATATTATTCGCCGGACCTTCCAGGCTAATGCCGTCTTTTTCGCCGGTGTCCACATAGCGAATGGTCAGGTTGCGAATAATAATGTTGCTGGCGTCGGTGACCTTAATGCCAATACCATCGAAAAGCGCATTGTCGAGCACGCCGATAATGGAGACATCTGACACGTTCTTGACATCAATTTTATCCACGCCCGAGTTGTCGGGGTTGACGGTGCCGTCCACCCAGATAGTGAGCGGGTCGGCGCCTTTTGCCGATAGCGCCTGAACCAACTCGGCACCGTTTGTCACGGTTACTGAGGTGCCGCCGGCGCCACCGGTGGTGCCTTCACCCAGACTGGCAAAGCCGACCACGGTGTTCATTTGTTCACAGTGATTGGCGACCGAGCTGGATGAGCTCTGGGTCGAGGAGCTTGAACTTGCAGTGCTGTTTGAGGAGCTGCTCGATGAGCTACTGTCTGGGTAGGTTGGGTCGCTGCCGGTGGTCGGGTCACCCGAGCCGCCGCAGGCTGCCAGAAAAGCGCTCAGTGCCAAGGCACTGGAGTATGAGACTGCTTTCATGGAATATCTCTTTAAAAGTGAGTACATCTTACGTTGAGAAATGGGGCGCGGCGGTTAAGCCGCGCCCGGGTTATTACTCAACAATCTCTTCAATACTGATATTGTCAAACTCGACAGTCACGTTATTTTCGCCCGGAGCCGCATAGAGCCCCACGTACCAGGTATCGCTGTCCGGAGTGGCTGCGAAGTCGCTGGTGCTGTTAGCTTGAATAAAGTCAATACCGTCTTTGGAGTAGTAGCGTTTCACACGCTTATCGTCGCCGTCATCGTAAATTTCGATGCGAACGTAATCGCCTACTTCCAGCTCGTCAATATTCGAGCGCGAGCGACTGCCGCTGGGCTTCATCTGCGCGCGCGAACCGATCAGCTCGGCGGGGTCACCGTCCACATAGAAGCCGGCATCGGCCCAGCCTGGTAGGTCGGCAAAGTCCGCAACCGGGTCCAGGTTTTCCATAATCATAATGCCAAAGCGGTAGGCGTTACCCGCTGCAACATCGGCGCCTTCCACGTTGGTGATCTGAGCGGTAAACATAAAGTCACTCATCTCGACCATCTGGTGGGCAAAGAACAGATTGTGGTTTGACGATGACATATTGCCGCCGGTAGCGGTTAGGGTGGCCGAGAAGGCTTCGTTCTCGGTCAGCTCGCCGGAGGGAGCAATGTCGGATTCGCCGGCCATGTTCAAGGTGCTGGGAGTCCATTCGGCGTCAGAACCTGGTGCACCGTCGAGGTATTCGAAGGTGATGTTTTCCAGGGTCAGGTTGCCCACGCGGCTGTCGGCACGAATCTGAATAAACGAGTTGGCGGTGCCAAACTCGGGTTCCAGTTCCAGCTCATAGGGCAATGTAATCTCGTCGGGGGTCAGCTCAGAGAATTTAGAGTCGCCGCCGTGAATTGAGTTACCAGAGCTGGTGGTGTTGTTATCAATGTACACTTGGAATTTACCGGGATCGGCTGGATCGGCACTGGTAAAGTCCGTTACCGTCATGCGAATGCGGTAGGGAACCGAGAAGTCCATATCACCTGAGGGTTCAACACCTTCAGCCGATGGTGTGCCTTTATCACCAATGGTAAAGCGGGCGTTGTTTAAGCTCAGTGCACCGTTTTCAACGGTGATACGGCTGCTACCGCTGGTGACCTTGTAGAACGGATCGGCGCGGTCGGTAGAAATGGACAGGAACTCAGCCTCGTCATTTTCCCCGAACAGGGTGTCGGCATCGCTGGACAGATCTACGGTAAATGGCAGGCCGCCGAAGGGAATACCTTCAATTTCGGGTTCAGGGGCGTTGTTATCATCGCCGCCGGTCGCGGGGTTAACCAGTTTGTAATTCGAGTCTTTGGTCGAGCAATCTGGCTGGGGGTTGTTACCCACATCGTCTTGATACTCGATGACTAAGTCATCAAACACAGTCCAGCCACCGCTGGAGACACGCATAGCGATAAACGAGTTTTCGGTACCAATCAGTTCTGGCTTAGAACCGACCAACTCACCGCCTTCTTGTAGCGTGGTATTGCCGGGAATATTAATCTCTACACGCTCGCCGGGCACCAGAGTATTTACCGGTACATTAAAGATACGCGAACCGACGTTACCGCCGCCGTGAATGGAATTGGCTTCGCCAGTAGTGTTGTTGTCAACGTAAATTTGGAAGTCACTGGAGCTTGCGGTATCGGGGCGAGCTACTACACAAAAAGAGATTTTGTAGTCGCGAGTCAGGTCCAGCTCACCCCAGCTTAGACCTTCATCAATACCTTCACCCGGGGTGGTATCTTTACGCGGAACTTCGACATCACCGGCTAGCGGCGATACGGTTTGTGCCAAGGTGAAGCGGGCATCGCCCAAGCGCATTTTTTGGTCCGGATCGGCGGTGATCCAGTTGCTGCCTTCGGTGTCTACACTGCCGTCTTCCATAAAGACACCCGCCATAGAGAAGTAGAAGTTGTCTTCGCCGTCTTCGGCATCGCTGGCCAGGGCTTTGTAGTCAGCGGTAAAAAAGCCCTGGGTGTCGCTTGCGCCAAAATCTTCAATGATGGGCAGGTCGGTGTTGGTGATTTCGGGCAAATCGTCGCCACCACCATCACCGCCGCCGTCACCGCCGCCGCTATCCGGTACATCAATATCAATAATAATGTCGGGGGCGCTCGAGTCAGGTTCGCTTCCGCAACCGGCGAGAACGCTGCTTGCTATGATCAGTGAGCTTAAAAGCTTTAGCTTAGTGTTCATAAAGACCTACCTTCGTTATTTTAGATTCTATGTGGGGCGCATATGCGCCCGGTTTTGGTAAAAATTGGCTTACATAAACTGAACGTTTACACCCACTTGGTACGAGGTGCCGAAATCTTCCGATTCGAACAATACGTTGCCGCGCGAGTACTCGTTGCCGGTGAAGTACTTAAAGCTTTTATCCTCGGACAGGTTAATGGCATCGAAGTAAAACTGAATATCGTCGTTAAACTGATAGGTCGCTTTAAAGTCGATACCCAAGGTGTCGTCATCGTAAACATCGGACCAGTCGGCACAGTTTTCGGGAATGCCGCTGGCGGCGTCGGCGTCAATGTCGGCCTGCGAGCAAGAACCGATGCGCTCGAGCACCTTGCTGCGGTAGTTACCGATTAAGCGCAGGGAAATGTCGTCGTTCTCCCAGCCCAGGGTCAGGTTGACGGTGGTGTCTGCCTGGTTGGGCAGCTGAATTTCCTCTACCCGAATGGTTTCGCCCACATCGGCGGTACTGTCGATTAGAGTCATGTTGCTTTGTACAAATAGACCTGTGTCGAAGTACTGCGAGTAAGACAGCTCGATACCATATACCTTGGCTTGCTCGCCGTTGGTGGTCAGGTTGACGTCGTTATAAACCTGGTTGGGCGGGAAGTAGAACTCGCTGATTTGATTCACCGGAATGGTTACCGGCATATCTTCAAACGACAGGGAGACACCGCTGACATCGACAATAAAGTCGGAAATGTCTTTGTAGAAAGCGGCGGCCTGCAAGTACAGATCTTCGCTGGCGTACCAGGAAATAGAGGTGTCAAAGTTAACCGATGTCATGGCGGTTAACGTGGGATTACCCAAGTTAATGACATTGTCGGGGCTGACGTAAAAGTTTTGCGTGTCGGCTGACAGATCATCCAGTGACTGAGCGCCAATGTCAGTGGGGCGGTCACTACATTCACCATAGTTAGCGCTGTCGGGGATGTCGTTACACACTTCAATGCGGCCCGAAAAATCGGCATAGGCGCGCGCTTCGCTGAACGAGGGGCGGGTAAAGCTGGTCCACAGCGCGGCGCGTACCAGAATATCCTCGCGCGGCTCGTAGCGGTAGTGCAAGCTTGGGAAGAAGTCATCGTAAGAGCTGCTGGCACCTTCCATGGGTACGGCAATATCCAGCACTGCCGCTTCGTTGGCCACTTCAAAGCGATCGTTGCGAATCGACAAATTACCGGTGGAGGCGAACTCGGTTTCCGCCCAGCGTACCCCGGCAATTAAGCTGGACTTTTCGCTCAGTTGGAACTCGGCCATTAAGTAGGCAGCGGCCGTGTCTTCGGTGAGCGTGTAATCGTCTTTTACACTGTCCTGCCCAGTGCGCAGGGGGTCAGTGTACTTGGCAATCGGGGTGGTGATGTCCAGCAAACGCTCGGCTTCATCGTAGGTAATAAAGTCGTGCTGAATGTCGGGATGGTCGGGAGTAAAGGTGGCAAAGTCGCCCAGACGCGCGCCCGCCAGCTGCAAACACTCTTCATCGCCTTCACAGCCGTTGGTGTAGTCGCCCGGTACAACGCTCCAGCGGTCTTTATTGCGATCGCGCTGACGCTCTTTGGCTGTCGCACCAAACTTGATGTAATTTAAGAAATCACTGTCCGCGAACTCGCGGGTAAAATCGATGTTAACCTGATCCAAGGTATCGTTGCGGAAGCTGTCCTCGATAAAGATGTTATCGTACAGCAGGTTATTCTGGCGCCGTTCACCCTCTTGGTAGCCGTTAAGGCCGCCGTAACCACCGGACTGGGGCAGGGTAGACGAGCCGCTCATGGCTTCCAATACGTCAGGGTCTACGACCTGGCCTTTAATGTAGCCAGGGCCTGCAACGCCCAGCATGGCTAAGTCGCGGGCGCGGAATTGAACCCGGCGGCCATCGGGCTTAGTCCAGTCGCCTTCGGAGTGGGCATAGTCGTACTCAACGGTCCACTCTTCGCCAAAGTGATTTTTACCGCCCAGGGAGAAGGCGGTGGTTTCACTGGTGCCGTCTTGAATAAAAAATTGCTGTTGCAGATCGGTGTCCACTAAACCAAACAGGCCGGATTGGTTATCGGTGTAGACAATGTCCCCGGAGCCGGCTTGACCGAAGCGGTAGTATTCGCGCATGGCCACGTCCAAATCCTGATACTCGGTGTAGCTGAATTTGGCAAAGTATTCCGAGTTTTCGGTGGGGCGCCAGCCTAAATCCAGCGAGCCTGAGGTGCGTGTTCTTTCGGCATCTTCCTGACGCGCTTCGTAGCGGAAAGGAATTAAGTTGGGCTCACCCTCGTAAGGTTCAGCCAGAGTGTCGACATCCGGTGTGATGTAACGGGGCAGCGAGTCTGAGTGGTGTTGAACCTGGTAGACCACCGAAGAGCGGTCTTCGTAGGACAGTGAGTAGCCGACGCCAATGGTGTCATCGGCAAAAAGGTGAGTGCCGTTTAGAGAAATCTTGGGGTTAAACTCGCCCTTATAGGACTGGTAGTTGGACTGTACCTTCATCTTCACGCTGTCGGCTTTGCGATCAAAGGCCGAAATCGTGTTTACATTAACGGTACCGCCGATGGAGTTAAGATCCATGTCGGGGGTCAGTGATTTGATTACCTCGATCGAGCTCAGCATGTCGGCGGGCAGTGCGTCCAGAGCCACCGAACGATCATCCGCACCGGCCGAGGCCAGTTCATTACCGTTCATACTAACCGATACAAAGCCCGGACCCAGGCCGCGCACGTTGACATATTTACCTTCACCCTCGCTTTTTTGCAGGGTGACACCGGGAAGACGTTGCAGGGATTCGGCCACGTTCTGATCGGCAAAGTTGCCCATGTCATCGGTGGCGATAATGGAACTAAAGGTGTCTTTGTTGCGTTCGCGTTCAAGGGCATTCAGTTCCGCCTGGCGGACCCCCTGAACAACAATTTCCTCCAGCGCCTCGGGCGCCTGGTCGCCAGTCTCAGCGTCTTGCTGCGCGTGCAGCTGGCCCGCCGAGGCCATGGCAATCACAAAGGGGAGCAAACGGTACTTCGGCATGATCGTTCTCCATTTTTATACGTTATTAGTGATCTAATTGTTTGGTAATACCAATTTAGTTTGATGGTTGCACATTTTGGCGCAAAGTTCAATGTTTGGTTATACCATTGTGTTATTTGGTCAGTCAGGTGACTGGCAGTCACCGTGCGCTTTATCTGAAAGCGGTGAAGCTGCGCTCCGACACCCGGTAAACAGAGGGGTAGGGGGCCGGAGCGCAGTGATTTATGCGAGGGTGATGCTCTTGTCCAGGTAGACGTCCTGGGTGGCGTGGAGCAGGGCTACACCTTCGGCGAATGGTTTTTGGAACGCTTTGCGGCCGCTGATCAGGCCCATGCCGCCGGCGCGTTTGTTAATAACGGCGGTGCGCACCGCTTGAGTCAGGTCATTTTCCCCCGAAGCGCCCCCTGAGTTGATCAGGCCGATGCGCCCCATATAGCAGTTCGCAACCTGGTAGCGGGTTAGGCAAATTGGGTGATCGCTGGACAGTTCGCTGTACACTTTGGGGTGGGTTTTACCCACGGGGACATCGTTAAAGCCGCCATTGGTTTCGGGCATTTTCTGCTTAATGATGTCGGCTTCGATGGTTACGCCCAAATAGTTGGCCTGACCAGATAGGTCCGCTGAAATGTGGTGGTCCTTGTCTTCGGTTTTAAAGGCGCTGTTGCGCAAATAGCACCACAGTATGGTCACCATGCCTAAGCGGTGGGCTTCGGCAAAAGCCTCGGAAATTTCTTCCAGCTGGCGGCGCGAGGTGCCCGAGCCAAAATAAATGGTCGCGCCAATGCCCACCGCTCCCATGTCATAGGCCTGCCGAACATTGGCAAACATACGCTGGTCATAGTCGGTGGGGTGCACCAGGGCATCGTTGTGATTGATCTTAACGATGAACGGAATTTTGTGGGCATAGCGACGCGATACCGCGCCCAGCACACCCAGGGTAGAAGCCACCCCGTTACAGCCGCCCTCGATGGCGAGGCGGACAATATTCTCCGGATCAAAATACATGGGGTTAGGGGCAAAGCTGGCACCGGCGGAATGTTCAATACCCTGATCGACGGGCAGAATAGAGAGGTAGCCGCTGCCTCCCATGCGGCCGTGATCCAGCAGCTGCTGGTAGTTGCGCAGTACGGGATTGGGGCGGTCGGTCAAGCTCAGCACGTCGTCCACATAGGTGGGGCTGGGCAGGTGTAAATGCTCAGTGGTAAGGCCTTTACATTGGTGACCTAACAGGTATTCGGCGTCTGAACCTAGTAGGGTTTGTATGTCAGTCATTGCTGTTATGTCCTGTGCGTGCATGTGTCGCGTAAGTGTCATTGTTCGAGCTCACTCTCGTGAGTTCGGTTTTCCCGGCCATGGCTGCCTGGGTAAAAGTGTGTGGTCTCTGCTCGGCCGCATCCCGCAGCCCGTCGGTCTTGATCAGACTCTATTTTTTAACTGCTATTAACCCGGCAACCATGTATTGTCGGGTTAATAACGGCGCAGGAAGCGCCGACGCCGCCGAAGGCGAGCGCGAGCCCTGTAAAATCAAAGGATTTCGCAAATTCCGCCGATTTTACAGGGCGACAATTAAGAGGCTCAGGACGAGCATCTTAATTGCCAGGTTAATAGCCTTAAGCTGGCTCAGTCACAGCTTGTGTCGTGTTACCGCCAAAGTATTCGGGCAGCTTGCGCTCGACCAAACGGTGGCGGCATTTTTTGTAATCGGGTAGTCCGCCGCTGTAGGGCGGGTAGGCTTCCCCGGCAATCAGGGGGGCAAAGTAATCGCGCCCCGCCTGGGTGAGAGTGAATCCGTCTTTACTCATAAAGTGTCGTGGCATACTCTTTTCGCCACCCACGACCTGAGAAATATGCACCGGCTCAACATGCCATTGGTAGGGCACAGACTGCTCGCGCACAATGGCGGGCATCACCGATTGCAGCCCTTTAACCGCGTACTCCACCGCCGCTTTGCCCACCGCGTAGGCTTGGTCTACATCCGTTTGCGAGGCAATATGACGTGCGGCGCGCTGCAGGTAATCGCAAACGCTCCAGTGACATTTGTAATTAAAAGCCTGTTTGATTTCATCGACGAGGTGCGGAGCAACACCGCCGAGCTGGCCGTGGCCGAACGCGTCTTCGGTATCAATGTATGAGAGGTAGCGTCCCTCGGTATCGCGAATACCTTCGGCGGTGACTACAATACAAAAGCCTTTTTTGGCCACGACTTGTTTTACGCGCTCTAAAAACTTTTGCTTATCGAAGGCAATTTCGGGCACCAGCACTATATCCGGGCCCAGTTCCCGCTCGTCACAGGCTAAAGCCGAGGCCGCGGCGATCCAGCCGTTTTGACGTCCCATCACTTCCATCACGAAAACTTTTGTAGACGTTTGGTGCATGGAGGCAACGTCAAATGATGCCTCGAGTGTGGATACGGCAACGTACTTTGCCGCCGAGCCAAACCCCGGGCAACAATCGGTCGCGGGCAAATTATTATCGATGGTTTTGGGAATCCCGATGCACGTCAAATCGTAGCCCACCAGCTCGGCCGCATGGGCGATTTTGCGGGTGGTGTCCTGAGAATCGCCCCCGCCGTTGTAAAAGAAGTAGCGAATATCGTGCGCGCGGAACACATCAATCAGACGTTGATATTCATCGTGCTCCACGGTGGGGTTTTGCAGTTTGTGGCGGCAAGAACCAAAGGCGGCCCCTGGGGTGTACAACAGACCGTCGAGGGTATCGGCAGACTCCTGGGTGATGTCTATCAGGTTTTCATGCAAAGCACCCAGAATGCCGTTGCGACCGACAAACACCTTGTCGATGACGCCGGGGTATTCGCGAGCGGTCGTCAGCACCGCCGAGGCGGTGGCATTGAGTACTGCAGCCGCGCCTCCCGACTGCCCGTAAAATGCATTTGCCATGGTTTAGCTCCTGTTGTTGATGACACTATTTAACCTCAATTGGACTGACCACGCAATGATAACTGGTAATACATATGGCGTTTTTTTGCCAGAAAACTAAATATTTTTGGTCAGTCAGATATGACACCGCTGTCATTCTCGGGTTATGGTCAAAAATAATTTAAGGTGCTTTTTCCGCCCAAAAGCCGCTTTTGGTAGGATTTTACGGAGATTTTGGGTGCGAGGGGTGGAGACCTGTTAGAGAAATAGTAAGGCTAATTGTATGACAAAATGGTCAGGCCGATTTTGGTGGTTATCAGGCGGTGTGGTAGAAGCGTTGCGCGGCAAAAGCGTAGAGATCGAGGTCGAGTTGATTTCGCTGGCATAAACGTAAGAAAAGTTCGCTGCCCAGTTCGCGCTCAATTTCACTCACCCGCTGTGGAATGGGGGACGGTGTGTGGTTGGTGGCATTTTGCCACTGATTGCGCCATTCAAGCCCGGGAAAGTGAGGCTCAAGGTAGCGCTGCAGGCGTGCGATGGTAGTGTCAAAGGCTTCGACCAGGCCAAAGGTTTCCAGCGAGGCGATAAAGGCCTGGGCCTGCTGCACGGTGGTGGGGGCGGGCTTGGCAGGGCCAGTGTCCGGGCCCTGAGGTGATTGGTTGGCCAGGCGGCAGCATTGAAAGTTAGTGATGACGCCGCCGTCCAAGTCGTTAAGGCGCTCGCGGACATACTCGGCAAAAGAAATCTCCGGCTGCTCTAAACCCAATTGCTTGCCGCATTCAAAGGCGTAGGCCGAGTGTGCGCGCACAATCGGATGGCGTAAAACCACAATGGGAAACAGTTTGAAGTTTCCCTGCGGTAGCGGCGGGGCGGCATCGTGCGAAGACAGCGCGATCAGGGAGGGGGTTTGTTCAAATTTGTCCCGGATAGCCTCGGCGCTGATGGTATGGCCTTGCGGATGGTCGTAATTTTCCCAGCCATCGCCAAAGGATGCCTTTAGGTTGGCATCGATCGATGTCCCCGCGTTTTTAAACAGGTGGTAGTGCAGTATGACCGGTCGCATAAATTTGGCTCGCAATATGGGGGCATGTGACGTGGGGTGCGTATTGTGCCATTGGCGGGTTGCGGATGCATCTGTGACCTGCCACTTGCGTTTCGGGGCATCGACTGTTAATGTACTAGTACATGAATACAGAAAAGCAGCATTTTCTCGACTTGATCGCGTATTTGCATCGGGCAGACTCTCCCGCCGACCTGGGTCGGATGCTGGAGGGCTTGCTTACGCCTGCCGAATTGCACGCTATTACTCAGCGTTTGCAGATTACCCGGTTGTTGAAATCCGGGGTATCGCAGCGCGAAGTGGCCAAGCGGTTGGGGGTCGGTATTGCCACCGTCACCCGAGGCTCACGCGCCTTGCAGGCGGGTAAGTTCGATGATGTTGAGTAACTTTTTAAAGGCCTTGTTATGACTCAGCCCGCTAAAATTTCCATCCCTCGAAAGCCAACCTATGTGACTTTGGCCACCGAGTGTGACTTTTTTCAATTGTTTAAGAAAATTGAAAAGCGCTTTTCCCATTGTTTCTTTCTGGAGTCTCTGGGAGAAGAAAGTCACATCTCGCGCTATTCGCTCATCGGGTTTGATCCCGCGCAAATTTACTCGGCCCGCGATTGCGCGCTAACCGTGACCGAGCGCGATGGAACAGCCCAACACTACCCCAGTGATAATCCCTATTACCTGCTGCGGGATCTGGTGCCTCAGGACATTATTTCCCGGGGCTACGCCGGCGGTTTAACCGGCTATATTGGCTACGACTGTATGAATTACTTCGAGCCCAGCATGAATATCCAGTCCAGTGAATACTTCGACGCGTTTAAGTTCGGGCTCTACAAAGACGGTTTAATTCTCGACAAAATGACCAATGAAGTTTTTTACTTCTACTACGACGAGAATCGTGAAGAGCTGGTCAACGAATTGTTGCACGCCGACTACGCCGGTGATGGCGAGCTGAGTATTACCCCTCAGGGCGACACCATGGGGCGCGAAGCCCACGAGGCAGCAGTAGAAAAAGTTAAGCAGGACATTATTGAGGGCAAGGTGTTTCAATGCGAAGTGGGCTTTAAAACACTGTTTAAAGTCTCGGGCGATACGATTCGTGTTTACGAATCCATGCGTGAAGTAAACCCCTCGCCGCAGATGTACTACATCAAGTTTGCCGAGGAAAAAGTCATTGGCGCCAGCCCCGAGTTGCTCTTTAGGCTGCGCCAGGGCGAGATGGAAACCTACCCCCTGGCAGGCACGACTAAGCGCGGCGACACAGACGACGAAGATAAGCTACTCGCCCGCGCTCTGCTTAACGACCCTAAAGAGATTGCCGAGCACAATATGATTGTGGATTTGCACCGCAATGATATTGGCCGGGTAGCGCAGTTTGGCACAGTTAAGGTGCGCAACTTAATGGATATTAAGCGCTTTAGTCATGTGCAGCATATTTCCAGCGAAATTGTGGGCATTATGTCCGACTCGGAAGATATGTTCTCGGCGCTGGCCAGCAACTTTCCCGCCGGTACGCTAACCGGTGCACCTAAAATTGAAGCCATGAAAATTATCGACGAGCTGGAATCGGAAGGGCGGGGGCCCTATGGTGGTGCGGTGGGACATTTTTCGTTTAACGGCGACTGCACCTTTGCCATTCCCATTCGCACTTTGTTTGTGAATGGCGAGCATGGCTATGTGCAAACCTGTGGGGGTAATGTCTACGACTCTAACGCCGCCGACGAGTACCGTGAAATTCAACGCAAGTTTGCCGGTACTAAAAAAGTACTGGATCGCTTTAAGCCGGTTTGAGGAGTATTGCTGTGAAAATTTTAATTATCGATAACTACGACTCCTTTACCTATAACCTGTATCAATACATGGGTGAGATTCTTACCGCCGAAAAAGCGAAAGGTCGGGTGGGGGACTTTAGCATTGTGGTAAAGCGCAATGATGACATTACCCTCGAGCAAGTCTACGCGCTGGCGCCGGATCGGATTATTATCTCGCCCGGGCCCGGCTCACCGGAGGACAAAGCTTACTTTGGCGTCTGCGCCGAGGTGATCGCTGAGGCGGGAAAATATACGCCGCTATTGGGTGTGTGCTTAGGGATGCAGGGCATAACTCATATATTTGGCGGCAAGGTGGTAAAAGCCGGCTTGCCCGTGCACGGTAAAACCAGCCCTATATACCACAATGGCGCGGGAGTGTTTCAGGATGTACCCCAGGCGCTTGAGATTATGCGTTACCATTCGTTGGTGGCAGATCCGCTTACGCTTCCAGATTGTCTGGAGTTAACGGCTGTGGTTGCCGAGGTGGGCATTGAAAACTTTGCCGATGCGGTGGCCTGCGGCGCGCCTATGGAGATAATGGGCGTTCGCCATAAAGACTACCCCATTCAGGGTATTCAGTTTCACCCAGAGTCGTTTGCCACCGAGGGCGGTAAAGACTTGCTACGCAACTTTTTGTTTGACAAGTGAAGCCGATCGGGACGGGTTGCGAGATCATTACAACCGTAACCCGTAACCCGTAACCCGTAACCCGTAACCCGTAACCCGGCCCATCAATGCACCGGTATGCGCTGCACGCTGCCATCTGGCATCACTTCAATCAATGTATCCTGAGGGGCGTCCATTAACATGGACGCCGCAGCGGCCAGAGCTATGCCAATGGCAATGGTTAAAAAGAAAGTGCTGGTATCCACCAGTGAGAAAACCGTTAAAAACACGACCGCTCCGATATTGCCGTAAGCACCCACAATGCCGGCAATCTGTCCGGTGAGGCTGCGGCGAATTAAAGGAACCATGGCAAAAACACAGCCGGCCGCCGAGCCTAAAAAGAAAGAGCTGCACATCATCGCGGCAACCGCCAGGGCAATAGGCCAGCTGTCGTCAATACTGGCCATGATAAAAAAGCCGATGGCCGCACCAGTTAACAGAATGGTTAGTGAACGTTTGCGGCCAAAGTTATCGCTAATCCAGCCGCCGGAGGGGCAGGATGCCATATCCACCGCGGCAAAACAGGCGCCGAAGACACCCGCCAGGGCGACGGGCACTGCGAATGTGTTTTGGAAAAACATGGGCAGCATGGATACCACGGCTAGCTCGGCACCAAAAGTAACGGCGTAAGCCAGAGATAAAATCATCACTTGTTTGAACTTATATTGGTACAGTTCGTTAACCGGCGTGGCGATAACTTCTTTATTAATCGCGAATAGCTTGCGGCACTGCAATAAGTAAAGCACCACAAGTGCTGCGTATATACAGTACAGCACCTGAGCGGAAATCAGCTGCAGCGCTTCGACCTTCCAGGCCAGCAGTGCCATGGCGGCAAACATGGGAATGTTGGTCAGCAGATAGAGAGCAAAATCTCGTTTGCTGGTGACCGCCAGGCCGCCTGACTTGTTGGGTTTAAAGTAGGTTGAGCCAGCGGGCGTGTCGCGCACCGATAAATAGTAAATAGCGGCGTAAACAAAGGCCAGTATCCCGGTTGCGCCGGTGGCGTAGCGCCAGCCATTTTCGCCCCCAAACCACAGCGCCAGAGCGGGCAGACTGATCGCAGCAGCCGCGGAGCCAATATTTCCCAGCCCCTTGTACATTCCCTCTGCCAGCCCCAGCTGGCGGGCCGGAAACCATTCGCTGATCATCCGTATGCCAATCACAAAACCAGCGCCGGCAAAGCCTAATAAAAAGCGGGCCAAGGCCAGCGCTTCAAAACTGCGAGCGAGGGAAAAGAACAGACAAAGCCCACCCGTAATGGCCAGCAACACCGAGTAAATAGTGCGCGGACCATAACTATCTACCAGCATGCCCACGATAATTCGCGCTGGAATTGTCAGTGCGACGTTCAGAATCAGCAGGGTTTTAATTTGCTGATCACTCAGGGCCAGCTGTTCTTGAATAACCACCAGCAGTGGGGCGTGATTAAACCAGACCAAAAATGAAACGAAAAAGGCCATCCAGGTAAGGTGCAGTACCTTAAAGCGGTCGCCAAAAGAGAAGAACTTAAAATCCGCACTGGTGTTGCTCATGACTTTCCTGTTTGCTGCTTTGTGTGCGGCGAAACAGGGCAAGTATTGGGCCAGCACCGGCATTTTACTGGTGCGCTCACTGGGTTTGGGGTGAAAACTGGTGCATTTGATTGTGTTTTGTTCGGTTTACGAAATTGTTGGGTGATTTTTGAGCGGCTTTCAGTGTGGGCAAGGTGAGGTTCGCGGGGTAAAAACAAATTGTGTGCACCGAGATAAGTCTCTGCGCACGGCATTGTGCGCAGAAATTGTGCGTTCGGCGTTATATTTTCGCAGCAAACTGCTCTTTAATGAACGCCGCGATGGCTGAGGCAGCGGGTTGCATCCAAGGGTCAAATAACCAGAAGCTGTGCGGAGTATTGCTAAAAGTGACGACTTTGCTGGGGATGCCGTGTTGATTCAGGCGGCGAATCATTTCATCGCGACCTACATAAAACCGGGTGCGGCCGCTGGCTAAAAATAAGATTGGCGGGGTTGCCTGGTTAACATAATAGATCGGTGATGCCTCGTGCCAGCGCTCGGTTTGTTGGGCATAGTGCCCGCCCAGCCACAGTACCGCCGAAGAAGGTTTATCGCGCGGTGCATCCTCATATTTTCGGGCCTTCTCCGAGGTGAAATCCGAAAGCCCATCAATATTAATAATCAGCTGCGCATCTGAAGACACTTTGCTGGTGGCCGCTTGCGGGTCAAATTCTTCCAAACCATTCGTAACGCCCGTCAGGCTTGCAATTTGTCCGCCCGCTGAGCTGCCCGCTACTGCAAGTTGTTCGGGATTAATGTGATACTGGCCGGCGTTTGCTCGCATCCACCGCAGAGCCGCTTTGGTATCGTAAATAGCGGCGGGGTAGAGGGCCTCGGGTGCCAGACGGTAACTAATGGTTGCGGCGGCAATACCGGCTTCGGCCAGTTTTATGGCAATAGGGGTCAAGTGGGTTCGGTAGCCCGCCTGCCAGCCGCCGCCGTGGACCAAAATAACCCCTGGGGTAGGGGAGCCACTGGTTTCTGCGGGGCGGTATAGATCCAGGTGTAAGCGTCGCTCGCCATCACTCACATAAGCAATGTCTTTATGGGCCAGGACTGAAGCCGGTGCATTAATGCTGGCGATGCTAATAAAGGGGTAGTCGTCGCTGTATTTGGCGAGAGTGTTTTCTGCAGTGTACGTATTTTCCGCTGCCTGCGCGGGCGTGACGCCGCAGATTAGTAGTAAGATTAAGCTAAAGGAAAAACGCATTACGCAGTGTACTCTTGAGCCGGACTGGTCCCTTGATCGCGAATGGGCAGGCGACAAAGCCGTCGCATTTTAGCTTGGCTGGTTAACGTCTACCAAAATTACCTGAATATTTTCGCTTTCAAAATATTTAACCAGTTCCGGATCGGCCTCGCTATCGGTGATTAGTACATCCACTTCTGAGAGGGGGCAGAGGATAAAGTTACTGCGCTTACCGAGCTTGGTGCTGTCGGCGAGCACAATTAACTGGTCAGCTTGTTTTTTTAGCTTCTGTTCAGTTTGTATCAGTAGCGGGTCGGATTCCATGACTCCGAATTTACCAATGCCGGGAGTACCCATAAACATTTTACTGGCTTGGTAGTACTGAATAGTGTCATTTTCGAAAGCACTTAAAATAATGCCCTGTTTCCGGTAAAGCTCACCACCGGGCAAGGTGATTTGGTTGTCGCTGGTTTCCGCCAGCTCTTGCGCGAGCACGAAAGAATTGGTCAGGACATTCAGATGTCGCTCG
The DNA here is from genome assembly GCF_024195295.1 of Gilvimarinus xylanilyticus. Taxonomy (GTDB): domain Bacteria; phylum Pseudomonadota; class Gammaproteobacteria; order Pseudomonadales; family Cellvibrionaceae; genus Gilvimarinus; species Gilvimarinus xylanilyticus. The sequence goes on from NZ_JAMFTH010000001.1 coordinate 692,513, forward strand.
GCGAGGAACTCCCTCATCATATAGGTAGAACTGCCACCATTGATAATAATGAACTCACCGTCTTCGCAGAACTTGACCGCCTCTTTGGCGAGTAGACGCTTCACGTCGGCCCTTTGTTCCTTGGCCGCCAAAAACGCTGTGCCCGATAGGTGAGGGCGACGCGAGCGCCTTTCTGAGCTGTTGAGTACTTCGGCACCGCCGCGAATTTTGCGCAGTTGATCTTGTTTAGCAAGCTTGGTGATATCGCGCCGGATAGTCGCTTCCGATGCGTTTAACTGGCTGGACAAGTCGTTCACACTGGCAAACTGCTGTTCGTCGAGGATGTCCAGAAGCAACTGGTGGCGTTGTTTTTCGAGCATAGGAAATCTATTTCCGGTAAGTCCAATCATTGAACATAAATTTGATCAAAATTTAGCATATTGATCGTTTTTTAACAAGCAAAATCAGTCTTTAATAATCATACAAACGATTACATGATTGCTCGGGGTTAACTGTCGCGGGGCTGATATCAGGCTTTTAGCGCGAACTCCCAAAGGTTTGTCCGATGTACCCGATCATCATAGTGAACGGATCACTTAAATACGGATTAGCGGGGTTTGTCGATCACAAGGTAATCAGCTTCGCGAGGCCCGTGTGCGCCTATTTGAATTTGCTGCTCAATATCCGCCGTGCGCGAAGGCCCCGTAATCCAGTTGACCGTGCGGGGCAGAATATTTCTGGCTCGCAGTCTTTGCCAGGCATCTTCCTGATAGGCGACGATATCCTCTCGTGCGATAACAATCACCAGGCGTTCAACTAAAAACAGCAATCCACTGGGGCATTCATCGCTGAGCGACATCACCGTTCCGGTCTCGGCGATACCCGTATGAGCCTGAACCACGCCCCAGCTTTGCGCCGCTGTTGGCGTTTCGGTTGTGGTGGTTAAACCGTCCCAGTCAAGCGACTGAGTGAGAATCGATGGTGAAAGATGGAAGCGGGCACTGGTTGACGTGTTGTCGGTGTTGTCCCGCAACCAGGGTGTGACCTGAGCTATGGATTCAAGCTCTGTGACCCGCGCACCATTGCGACCTGCCTCTGAAATAAAAGTGGCGACCGGATCGGCCATTTCCATTTGGGGCTGCACGGGCGGCAAAGTATGTTTAACCGTGAGTGCTTTAAAGCTTTCCTCCAAAGAGTCAGTGCTAAAGTTTCCCCCGGTGCTACGTGCGATACGATCAATAATGCGGCTGCGACTGTCGGTCATGGCTGTTTCTCTTTTTGCCGTTGCTGCCATTGGGACTGAAAACTAGATTTTTCCGGTGCGGGAAAATCTCTGTGCCTGGTCCAACCAGATAAAAAGGGCAGTGATTGAAAACGGGGCTTGCGACCGCGAGCGATAGCAACGAGCCTCAAGTTGAAATCATTGAGTCTTCTGTAAACCGCCGGGTGACGGCTAAGCTTGCAGAAAAGTTTTACCGCCCATTGAGCCATGCCTGCGTGTTTTCTCTCGCGCTGCTCGCGGTCGCGCAGTTTACGCATCAGCCCGGGTAAGGGAATGCGGACGGGACAGACCGATTCACAGCGGCCGCAAAAGGTGCTGGCGTTAGGCAGTTGATTGTCTTGCTCTTCATGTCGCAGCAGCGGAGTGAGTACGGCGCCCATTGGGCCCGGGTATACACTGTTATAAGTGTGCCCACCCACAGACTGGTACACCGGACAATGGTTCATGCAAGCCCCGCAGCGGATGCAGTGCAGCATTTTTTCGTATTCGCTGCCCAGCAGTTCAGAGCGCCGATTGTCCAGCAGCACAATATGAAACTGCTCGGGCCCGTCTTTGTCCTGGTCAGAGCGTGCACCGGTAAAAAATGAGGTGTAGGTGGTAATGTCCTGGCCCGTGGCGCTGCGGCCCAGTACCCGCAAAATCGCGCTGGCATCTTCCCAGGTTGGAACAATTTTATCGATTGAGGTAGTAACAATATGGGTGCGCGGTAGTGTAGCGGTCAGATCGCCGTTACCTTCGTTCGTAACAATTGCCGCAGTGCCTGTTTCGGCAATCAACATGTTGGCCCCGGTAATGCCCACGTCCGCCTGTAAAAAGCGATCGCGAATCACCGCGCGGGCTTCGTTGACAATATCGGCGACCTCGTCCAATGCGCGTTCGCCCAGCGCGTGATTGTCGCGAAATAGCCTTTGTACCTGGGCTTTGGTTTTGTGCAGCGCCGGGGCCACGATATGGCTGGGGCGCTCGTGGGCCAATTGCAGAACATATTCGCCCAGGTCGGTCTCTTGGGGGGCCACCCCAGCCGCCTCTAAGGCCTCATTCAGGTCTACTTCTTCGCCCACCATAGACTTGCCTTTGGTGGCTGTTTTGGCGTTTTGCTTTTGGCACAGACCGATTACCAGCTCGCGCATCTGTTCCGGCGTTTCGGCCCAATGCACTTGGCCGCCGGCCTCTGTCACTTTTTTTTCAAAGTGAAGCAGATATAAATCTAGGTTTTTCAGGGCGCGAGCACGTACCCTCTGCGCTTGGTCGCGCAGCTGTTCAAAGTTACCGATTCTGTCAATCGCCGCTTGGCGCTTGTGGACAAAACCAGAACCGGCTTTTTCCAGTGCTTCTTGCAGATGTTCGTCTTCCAGCGAGGCGCGCGAGCGAATGATAAAGTCGGGTTGAGGTTCGTGCATCTGTACCTGGCTCATATCACTCTCCTTTTTCGAGCGCAGGAGAGTGTTCGCCTATGGCTGGGGTGCTTAGCTCACCGGCCAGCACTTCCGCAATGTGGCGCACCTGTACCCGGTTCGGATTATCTGGCTCCAAACGTTGCAGTTTACCGGCGATATTGAGCAGGCAGGACAGGTCACCCCCCAGTACCATACTGGCACCGGAGCGACGAATGTTGTTCACTTTGTTGGTCACCATGTGATTGGAAACATCGGAATACTTAACGCAAAAAGTGCCGCCGAATCCGCAGCAAACGTCTGTGTCCTGCATTTCGGTTATATCGAGATTGGCGCAGCGCTTGAGCAGGGTGCGCGGTTGCTGCTTAATATTCAGCTCGCGCAAGCCGGCGCAGCTGTCGTGATAGGTGACGGTTTCCGCGCTCAGATCGAGTGCGGCTTGCACGGGTGTGTAATCCAGCACTTGGGTTAAAAACGTGGTTAACTCAAAGACTTTTTCGCAGAATGCTTCCACTGCCTGAAGTCGTTGGTCGTGTTCGTCAAATAACTCCGGGTAATGCGTTTTTATGGTACCCCCGCAAGAGCCCGACGGGATCACCACATAGTCATACTCGTCAAACTGCTGCACGATATTCCAGGCAAGGGCGCGGGTTTGCTCCGGTTGACCGTTGTTGAGGGCCACCTGACCACAGCAGCTTTGCGGTGGCACGTGAACATCACAGCCGGCTCGTTCGAGCAGCGTGGCGGTCGCAAAGCCGATACTGGGACGAACCAAGTCAACCGGGCAGGTGACAAATAATCCAACCTGGGGCTTGGGCTTTGATGAGTTTGATGGCGTCTCAATCATGGGGCTTGGTTGCGCTGGGTAAAAAAGGAAAGAAAAAAGTGCCGGCCGAAGAGAGAGCCGGCACCAAAGAGGGTGTTACACAATACCGGAGCGGCTGCCGCCTGTATCCGGCCGCGCTTTAGCGGCTTGCTGACGATAGCCGGAAGCTCGGTATGTCGCGAGTGAGTCAATGGCGGCATTTTTGTTTTTGCGTGCCATGGCAAGAATGGGAGAGACGTCGGTATTAAAGGCAGCCTTTAATGTGTTGCTGGCCATAATAGCGTCGTTGTCGTTTTGGTAGTTTTCCAGCGCGTTGCGATCTACCAGTAGCGCTTTAATAAACGAACGCTGAACTTCGGTGGCCGAGTTAATCAGACTCTCAATTGGGTCGGTCACATTGTGCGACTGATCCAGCATATAGGCGGGAGCAAAGCCTTCCTGTTTGCGGTGCTCGGCATCCACCAGTTCATTAAAAATTAAAAACTGTTGGTAGGGGTGTAGCGAGCCACTGTCCAGATCGTCATCGCCGTATTTACTGTCATTAAAATGGAAGCCGCCCAGCTTTTTAAACTGGATTAAACGCGAGACAATCATTTCAATATTCACGTTGGGAGCGTGGTGCCCCAGATCCACCAGAGATTTGCAGCGCTCGCCGGTTTCCATGGCGGCGAGAATATTCGAGCCCCAATCCTGAATCACAGTAGAGTAGAACGCCGGTTCGAACATTTTGTGTTCGATGTGCATTTCCCAGTCGTTCGGCAGGCCCTGGTAAATGGCTTTGGCGCTGGCGAGATAGCGCTCGAACGCGCGCTGGAAATGTTGTTGCCCCGGATGGTTCGAGCCATCGCCCACCCAAACGGTCAGCACCTTTGAGCCCAGTTGTTTGCCCCACTCGATAACTTGCAAGTTGTGGGCAACGGCCTGTTCGCGCACTGCTGCATCGGCGTGGCTCAGGCTTCCGTATTTGTAGGAGCGTTCCTGATCCGGCTGATCTTGAAAGGTGTTGGAGTTAACCGAGCTCCAGCCCAGTCCGTACTGATCGGAATGCGCTTTTAATTCAGTAAAATCGTCGACGGCATCCCAGGGAAAGTGTGGCGAAATCTCGCTGGTGCAGCCGGACATTTGGTTAATGACGGCGCAGTCTTCGACTTTTTCAAAAATATTGCGCGGCTCACCAACGCCCGGAAAACGCGCGAAACGCGTACCACCGGTGCCAGTGCCCCAAGAGGGTACGGCGATGTCGAACGCTTCGGCTTGCTCGGTTAGCGCTTGAATATTTAAACCGCGACGCTCGAGTTGTTCACCCAGTGCATCAAAGTCTTTTTGCAAGTCGGGGGTCAGCTGATCGTTTTTTTCGGCGACCAAATCCGGGGAAATAGGGTATTTCATATTATCGTCCCGTTGTTTCCGGTGGTTATTATTTGCGCGCCCCGGTGAAGCATGGGGCGCTTATCTGTCTATTTATTTTATCGCTGTTCTGTTAGCGAGTGAACGAGGGCGCATGGCCTGCGTCGACGTTGATGATATTCCCGGTAGACTTGGCTGACAAATCCGCGGCAAAAAAGTAGGTTGCCTCGGCGATGTCTTCGGGCAAAACAGAGCGCTTTAGCATGCTGCGCTGACGGTAATGTTCTTCCAGCTCGTCGTTGCTGATGTCGTAAGCGGCGGCGCGCTCTTTGCGCCAGTCGCCGTCCCAGATTTTAGAGCCGCGCAGCACGGCGTCGGGGTTGACCACATTGCAGCGAATGCCCACGGGTGCGCCTTCCAGGGCGATACAGCGAGCCAGTTGTATCTCTGCCGCCTTGGCGGTGCAGTAGGCCGAGGCGCCGGGGGAGGCGACCAGGCCGTTCTTGCTGACTACGAATACCACCGAGCCGCCAGTGTTCTGGCGCTTGAGCAGCTTAAAGCCTTCGCGCCCGACCAGGAAATAACCCGTGGCCAGAATATCGATATTTTTATTCCACAAATCCAGGCCGGTTTCTTCCAAGGGGGCCGAGCTGGCAATGCCCGCGTTAGACACCAGAATATCGATGCCGCCGTATTCGCGCGCCACGCTTGCCATGGCATCAACGACCGTGTTTTCTTTCGTTACATCGCAATGAACCTGGCGCACGACATCTTTGCCAAACACGCTGATTAATTCTTCGCTGGTGTTCTCCAATGCCTTGGCGTCAATATCGGCCAGCATAACGCACGCGCCTTCGCGCAGCATGCGCGCAGCGGTGGCTTTGCCGATGCCACCGGCGCCGCCGGTAATAAACGCCACCCGGCCGGCGAGGGATTTGGGTTTGGGCATGCGCTGGAGCTTGGCTTCTTCAAGCAGCCAGTATTCGATATCGAAAGCCTCTTGTTCGGGCAGGCCCACATACTCGCTCACCGCGCTCGCTTCACGCATAACGTTAATAGCATTAACGTAGAACTCGCCGGCGATGCGGGCGGTGGCCTTGTCTTTGGCAAAAGTGATCATGCCCACGCCAGGCACTAAATACACCACAGCGTTGGGGTCGCGCATGGCCGGGCTGTTGTCGCGTTTACAGCGGTTATAATAGTCCGCGTAGTCCTTGCGATAATCTTCCAGTTGGCCGTCTAGGCCTTGGGTGCAGCGCGCCAGCTCGTCTTCCAGGTTAGACGCGGTGGGGTCGAAGTCCACCACCAGCGGACGAATTTTGGTGCGCAAAAAATGGTCGGGGCAAGAGGTGCCCAGGGCGGCCAGGGGCTCCAGCTCGGCCGAGTTTACAAATTCGATCACCGTATCCGAGTCGTTAAAGTGACCCACTTTGTATTGCTCGTTGGTAATTTTCCCGCGAATTAACGGCATCAGTTGGCTGGCCACAACTTTGCGCTGCTCGGCTTGCATTGGCTCTTGATATTTCGCGCCACCGAAAGCTTCGCTGTTGTTGTTGGCTTCCAGCCAGTCCTGCGCCTTTTGAATAATATCCAAGGTGGTTAAGTAACACTCTTTGGCATTTTCACCCCAGGTAAAGATGCCGTGGCCTTCCAACATAATGCCTTTCAGTTCAGGCTTGTTGCGGGCGACTTCTTCTAATTTCAGGCCCAGGTCGTAGCCCGGACGCTGCCAGGGCAGCCAGCCCATTTGGCCGTCAAAAATTGTTTCGGTCAGCTCTTTGCTGTTTTTGGTGCAGGCGATGGCAATGGCCGCATCCGGGTGCATGTGATCCACATGCTTATGCGGAATGTACGCGTGCAGAGGCGTGTCGATGCTCGCGGCTTTGGGGTTGAGGTTAAAGGTGCAGTGGGGCAGGTAGCCCACCATTTCATCTTCGTGTTCAAGCCCGCGGTAGAGTGATTTGAGCTGCTGCAGCTTTTCCATATAAAGGGTAGAGAAGCCATCGAGGGCAATGGAGCCCAGGTCGCCCCCAGAGCCTTTAACCCACAGAACCTCGGCCTCGCCGCCGGTGAGAGGATCGGTCATGTTGATTTTGGCGGAGGTGTTGCCGCCGCCGAAGTTGGTGATGCGTAAGTCTGAACCGAGCAGATTTGATCGGTACTGCAACAGTTCCGACTCGCTCATGCTGGCGGCTTTCTGATCATCCCATAGGTTCTGGAGTTTTAAGGACATAATCATTGGCTCTCATTTATCGGTGAACGGTGAGCGGCGTCATGGAACCGCCTTTCTGATTGACAATGATTGTATGTGATTAAAAGTGTGCGGTCAAGAAAGTATTTTGTGTGTATATTGCTTTTTTAAGGTTGTTTAATTTCATTTTTAACGTTAGTGTTCATTAATAGTCAAATACGTTCATTTTGAGACTAGTAGACTCCACACTCTTGGAGTCGTTCAGCCGGCGAGAATAAAAATGACGAATAATAATGAGTTCGAGCGCACAGCGGTGCGACCCGAGCGCCTAGAGCCCGCACGCCATTTTGCGGCCAGTTACTCAGGCGAGCATGTAGCGGGAACCGAGTTTGTCATTGGCGCTCTGTTTGTGGCCTGGGGCGTGGGCGTCCAGGACATTCTGTGGGGACTGCTGTGGGGTAATCTGCTCGCGGTTCTAACCTGGGGCCTGATTTGCGCCCCCATCGCGGTGAATACCCGCCTGACCTTATATGCCTACCTGGAGCGAATTGGCGGTAAGGGCATCATTAACCTCTATAGCATTGTTAATGGTGTTCTCTTTTGTGTATTGGCGGGAACCATGATTACCGTCTCGGCCTCGGCCGCTCGTATTTTGTTTGATATTCCCGTGCAAGTGAATTGGTATCCGACCAGCCCCGGATTTGTAGCTGTCGCGGTTCTGGTCGGAGCCCTGGTCACGGTGATTGCTGCCAAGGGGTTTCGCCGCGTGGCTATTTTTTCTCAGGTTTGCGCGCCCTGGATGATTTTGATGTTCGTGGTGGGTGCGTTAGCCATGCTGTCGGTACTGGCCGCTCAAACGCCCGAAGTGCCCGGGCAGGGCGTGGGGCAAAGGCTGCTGAGCATTGCCGATACTCACATCTGGCAAGGCAATAAAGAGAGTGAGCTGGGTTTGTTGCATGTGGCCGCCTTTGCCTGGGTCGCCAATTTGGCGATGCACGGTGGACTGGCGGATATGACTTTGTTGCGTTACGCGCGGCGCTCCTCTTACGGCTTTTTTTCGGCGCTGGGAATGTTTATTGGTCACTATCTTGCCTGGTTGTGCGCGGGTGTTATGGGCGCGGGCGCGGCTTTTGTGCTTAAAACATCAATACAAGAGCTGGACGCCGGTGCCGTGGCTTTTCAGGCGTTGGGCACAACGGGCATTCTGGTGGTCATTATCGCCGGGTGGACCACCTCCAATCCCACCATTTATCGCGCCGGTCTTGCGTTTCAATCGCTCTGCCCGCGCTGGAATCGCACCACGGTGACGGCCATCACCGGCGTGGTGACCACGGTCATTGCCTGTTTTCCATTTGTGTTTACCCAGCTGATGAGTTTTGTCGGTTTGATGGGGTTGATTCTTGCTCCCGTGGGAGCCGTGATTGTGGCTGAACATTGGTTGTTCTCTCGCATAGGGTTAACCCGTTACTGGAGCCATTACCGAGGCGATTATGTAAACTGGCCCGCTTGCCTGGCGTGGTTTATGTCGCTGGTGGCTGCCTGGGGGTTCCATGCTTTGGGGCTACATTTGTTTTTCTTGCTAATACCCACTTGGGTTACCGCCACTTTGCTTTATATCGGTTTGGCGGCCCGAAGCGGAGCCCGAGCCCCTTATACTGAACAAGCGACAAGCCTAGAGCAAAACGAAGCCCAGCGGCGCGAGGGTGAGCGCGACTACTTGGCGCGTTGGAGACGCGAGAAATCATTAGCCCGGCGTAGCCATCGCTCTCTGGCGCAAACACTGTCGCTCAGTGTCGCTGCACTTTCTTTGTTGGGGTGTCTGGCTTTGGGGGTTCAAGCGCTGTACTCGGGCAGTGACGCTTGGGTGAAAGATTGGCTGCTGATACCCACGGTGCTTTATATGCTAGCGGCCATACTCTGGTCGTTGTTAAAAGAGCGGCAATGGCGTTCGGAACAGCCATAAATGAATCAAAAGAGCACAGCGGTTTGCTGTCGTAAAGCGCAGTTTATTAGAGGTTATTGAGTTCTATGGGTTACGTTGTGGTACTGGATATTGGCAAAACCAATATCAAAGTGCATGTGCTGGACCGACACATGCAAAGCGTTTTTGAGCAAGCTAAACCCAACGCGGTGGTGAATGCTGAGCCTTACCCGCACTTTGATGTGGATGCAATATGGGAATGGCTGCTCGATGTCCTTAAGGGAGTGGCCGGTCAATTTTCGATCAGCGCCATCAGTGTCACGACCCATGGGGCCACCGCCGCGTTAATCGATCGAGAGCGCCCAGGCAACGGCTTGGTGCTTCCGGTGTTGGATTACGAATTTACCGGACCCGATAGTGCCAACGACGGTTACGCCCAGTTCCGCCCCTCGTTTACCCAGACGAGTTCCCCCGCGTTACCGGCCGGTATGAACCTGGGGCGTCAATTGTACTGGCAGCAAAATCAATTCCCGAATGCGTTCGCTAAGGCGACGGATATTCTGCTTTACCCTCAGTACTGGGTCTGGCGACTGACAGGTGTTCGTTGCTCGGAAGTGACGTCTTTGGGTTGTCATACGGATTTGTGGCAACCGGCTCAGAACAGTTTTTCCAGTCTGGTTAGTGGCATGGACTGGCAATCACTGTTTGCCGAGCTAAAGCCCGCCGACAGTATGGCGGGAGTGGTCATCCCCGAGGTGAGCGAGGCGACAGGGCTGCCTGCTTCTTGCCCGGTAACGGTAGGCATTCACGATAGCAATGCCAGCTATTTGCGCTATGTAAAAGCAAGCAAGGGCGAGCCTTTTTCGGTTATTTCAACCGGCACCTGGGCGATTACCATGGCCAATGGTGGTAAGGATGCTGTTTTGGATGAATCCCGGGATATGTTGATGAACGTTGATTTTCGCAGCACACCCGTAGCCTGTGCGCGTTTTATGGCGGGCCGGGAGTACGAAAGTATCTGTAAGCAAATGGGCACTTCCCCGGCCGAGCCATACACGTTGCACGATCTGGAACGCATTATCGAAACGGACGCCTATGCAGTGCCCGCCTTCTGCGACAACTCCGGCCCTTTTGCCGGGAAGAGCGGATCGGTCAACACGGACCAAAGTATTCATGGCGCTGCCCTCGCGTCTTTGTACTGCGCCCTGATGCTGGATTTGGAACTGGAATTGTTGAATGCCGAAGGCGATATTTTTTTGGAAGGTGCGTTTTTAAAAAATGCGTTGCTTTGTCAACTGTTGGCCACTCTGCGCCCCGAGCAGCGGCTGTTTTTATCCGGCGATTCAACCGGCACTGTGAAAGGAGCGGCTGCATTAGCTGATCCCGACGCGTCCGTTGCGGAAGAACGAGTGCGCTGTGAATCATTGTCGCTGAGTGGGCTTGGGTCCTATCGCGAGCGTTGGCGAGCGCGTTGTCAGTCTTTGTAAATAATGAGGTATAAACATAATGCGAATCCCTGTTAAAAAGTCTTCAGAAGCGACCTTAAAGCGTAAAGGGGCGGGGGCTCTGGTCTGCGGTTTGTCACTGGCGGTGGCGGCTTGTAGCTCGGGGCCGGAATCGGCGGAGCGCCAAAGCAGCTCAACACAAGTTTATTCTGGTGCTCGCCAGCTTGAACAGCTTGATCGTGGGTTAATTGCCGTTCCCGCCGACGAGGGCGTTCTGGTGTCCTGGCGAAAGCTGCAAGGTGATTCGGATCAGCTTTCGCTTTCTCTGTACCGGGGCGGCGAACTGATAGCAGAGCAGGCGGTTTCCCAGAGCACGAATTTTCTGGATCGGCAGGGAAGTGCGGGCACAACATATGAGCTGCGTTCGAATGGGCAGGTGTTGGCAAGTGTAACGGCCTGGGAAACGCCCTATCTTAACCTGCCCATTGACCAGCCCAAAGACAGAACCACGCCCGATGGCGAGCGTTATTCCTACACCGCCAATGATGCCAGTGTGGGAGATTTAAACGGCGATGGCCGCTACGAGATTGTCCTCAAGTGGGACCCTACCAACGCCAAAGACAACTCTCAGGGCGGCTACACTGGCAATGCTCTGATCGATGCATACACTCTCGAAGGCGAGCGTTTATGGCGTATTGATATGGGCCGCAATATTCGCGCGGGGGCTCACTATACCCAGTTTATGGTGTATGACTTTGACGGGGATGGTCGCGCTGAAATTGCCATGAAAACCGCTGACGGCACCGTCGACGGTGAGGGCAAAATTATTGGCGACCCGAAGGCGAACTGGGTATCGGGGGAGCAAAAACAAGAGGTGCGCGATCGCACCGGCTCGCAAGTGACCTCAGATGGACGCTACATTGGCAACTTGAAAGGTCGCATTTTAAGCGGGCCCGAGTACTTCTCGGTGTTTGAAGGCGCTACCGGTCGCGAGTTGGATACCGTTGCCTATATTCCGCAGCGCGCGCCCGGCGACGACAACCCAAGCTCCGAACAGATGAAAAAAATCTGGGGCGATGGCTATGCCAATCGTTCCGAGCGCTATCTGGCGGGCGTTGCTTATCTGGATGGCGAGCGGGCCAGTGCCGTCATGGCGCGCGGTTATTACGAGCGCAGCGTGATCGCCGCCTACGATTTTAGAGACGGCGCCATTTCGACGCGCTGGGTATTCGATTCAGCAGCGCCGGGGGTGCCCGATCATTTTGGCGGCCAGGGCAACCACCAGCTGTCGGTAGCCGATGTTGATCGCGACGGTAAAGATGAAATTATCTACGGTGCCATGGCGCTCGACGACGACGGCTCCCCCAAATGGACCACAGCTCTGGGCCATGGCGATGCCATGCATGTCTCGGATTTAGACCCTTCACGGCCCGGCCTGGAACTGTTTGGTGTGTACGAGTCAGTTCGCCGTAACGGTGGCATTGGTTCGGCGGTGATAGACGCTGAGGATGGCACTGTGTTGTGGAGTAAGAGCGCAGAAAAAGACAATGGCAGAGGCCTGGCTGCGGACATCGACCCGCGCCATCCGGGGGCAGAAGTCTGGGCCCTGAACGCGCCCGAGCTGTTCAATATAAAAGGCGAGCCGGTATCGCCGCAAAGACCCAGGCAGGTGAACTTCGCTATCTGGTGGGACGGCGATCCGCTGCGTGAACTGCTGGACGGTACCACGGTTTACAAATGGAACTGGAATACTGGCACTTCCGAGCCGATTTTAGAGACAGAGGGCACAAGCTCCAATAACGGCACCAAGGCGAATCCCGCTCTGTCGGCGGATATTCTCGGGGACTGGCGCGAAGAGGTGATATTCCGCACGGAGGATAATCAGTCGCTGCGAATTTACTCTACGCCGATTGCCACCGATATCAGCCTGACAACACTGATGCACAATTCGCAGTACCGTTTGTCAGTGGCCTGGCAGAATACCTCATACAACCAACCCCCACACCTGGACTATGATGTTGGGGAGAAGGTGAAGAGCGCGAAGCAATAGTAATCAACACGAGATCGGCACTAACTTGCTAACTTAACCGGCTCCTCTGGGCCGGTTTTTTTGTATGCTAAATGTTTTGACGGTCGCTTGGGTACCTAAGCATGAGTGTAGGGGATAGCTTGAGATCTATTAAATTCACAAACCGAAAAAATGGAGGCGATATGCCGCGAATAATCAATAAAAGCCTGGCGCGACGGGCGGGCAATCTCTCGTTGGGTTTAATCTGTTGCGCGAGTTTTATTGCCTGCAGTTCCAACATTGCCTCTTCAAAGGGAGAAAACTGGACGCCACTGTTTAACGGTAAGAATCTGGATGGCTGGGTTGTCAAAATTCACCACCATGAGCTGGGCGACAACTACGCCAATACCTTCAGAGTGATCGATGGTGTTATTCAGGTTAATTACGATGGCTATGAGGGTTTTGAAGAGCGTTTTGGTCATCTTTTTTATGAACAGCCTTTTTCCTCATACCACCTTAAATTTGAGTATCGCTTCACCGAGCAGTGGCTTGAAGATGCGCCTAGCTATGCCTATAGAAACAGCGGAGTAATGTTCCACTCCCAGGCCCCTGATACTATTTTAAAAGAGCAGGATTGGCCAATCTCGGTGGAGTATCAAATGCTCGCGGACAGGGGAGATGGCAAACCCCGGCCTACGGGAAATATGTGTTCTCCAGGGACAGATGTGTTTTATAAGGGGAGGTTAGATGAACGCCATTGCATTAATTCATCTGCCGCGACCTATCCCACAGGCGAGTGGGTCGAAGCTGAGCTTATTGTCGATGGCGATTCCCGAGTGGTGCATAAGGTCAACGGCGAACAAGTGTTGGAATATAGCAACACGCAAATTGGTGGCGGCGTTGTGAGCGGTTATGACCCCAATATCTGGGTGCCAGGAAAGCCGTTGCAAGAGGGCTATATTGCGCTGCAATCTGAAGGGCAGGGTGTTGAGTTTCGGAACATAAAGATTAAACGGTTAGAATAGAGGCGCCCGAGGCGCCCTAAGTTTGCTCTTCTATGCCCCGATAAAAAAGCCCCGGCACGAGTGCCGGGGCTTTTTCGTTACACAAAGACACCTTCCGGCACCTTTGTAAGCTGGTTGAATTTACATTCTATAGGTAAAGCCCAGCGAGAACTCACGGCCTGACCACTGTAAGTCATTGGTGCGTCCAGCGCCCGAGGTTTCCAGTTTCACCTCTTTGCCTAAGTTGGTCGCATCGACGTAGAACTTCAGGTTGTCGTTATAGGTATAGGCGATTTTACCGTCGATATACCCACTGGCGTCGACAAATACCGGCAGGCCATCAAATACGCGCGAATAGAACTCATCGCGGTAGTTGTAGGCGAGCTTAATGCTCCATGAATCATCCTCGTAGAAGGCTTCCAGGTTGTAGGAGTTTTCAGACTGACCGCGCAGGGGCATCCGCTCGCCCGTCAGCGGGTTAAAGTCGTTGACGTTATCAGCGGTGGTATAGGTGTAGTTGGCTTTGGCGCCGGTGTTGCCTAACAGTCCTGGTAAGAAGTCAAAGAAAGTCGATGCCTGAAGCTCAATCCCTTTAGTCTTGATGCCTTGTTTGTTCACCTGCTGGGTCACATCCCACAGGGTGCCGTCGTTAAAGAAGTCAACGTCCTGTTGTACTTCGGCGCCAAAGATATAGCTGCTGATATCTTTGACGAAGTAAGCGCCCGACACAATCGAGCTTTCATCCGGATACCAGGTCAGAGCCACTTCGCCCTGGGTAGCGCGATAGGGGTCCAGATCCGGGTTGCCCGCAGTACAGGTGTTAGGCGTCATCTGATCCACAGCGAGTGGGTAATCGCGCAAGGTACAGTCGGCGTTGATGTTGAGGTCGTTAATGTTCGGGCGGGACATTACTTTTGCCGCGCCTACATAGGCTTCCAGTCCCTCAACAATTTCCAGGGTCAGGTTAATGCTTGGCAGAACATCAACAAAGTCCTCTTCAACGGTCTGGCGACCTTCAAAGGCACGTGGGTCGTCCGGGTCTTCAACCCCTGCCAGATCCTCGCCATTGGGGCCGTAGATCGGGTTGCCGTCGTCATCGGTCTGCTCTACCAGTACCCGAATGCGAGAGAAGCCCTCAGAGGCGGTTTCCGTGCGCGCGACACGCACCCCGAAGTTACCCCGTAAAACCATGCTGCCTATATCAGTTTCAAAATCGGCCTGAACATAAGCAGACTGAGTTTCCACGTTAATATCGTAACGGCTATCAATGGGCTGTAAGTTGCCACGGGCCGCTTCGGCAGAGCTGAAACCACTGCGCTCAAGCAGGGCGTTCAGGTAGGGGTCGGTATCGATGGCCATATAGCTTTCGATAACGTCTACATCCAGATCATAGTCGCGGAAAAACTGGTCGGTGGCAAAGCGGTTGTCAACCAGTACCGCTTCGTGGTCGTCCTGGGTCCAAATTTTGGTTTCCCCGTCAACCGTATAAGGGTTGCCCACGGTTTGCATTAGGTTGTAACCCCAGGCGTTGTTGGAAAACTCCTGATCGGTCAGGATGAAGCCGGTGCGGTATGCCGTAAAGAGTCCATCATCGGGGTTGTAAACCACATCAAGCTTGGCGACGTTTTCTGCAGCATCGTTCTGAAAGGGTGAATATTTGAAGCGATCCAGCGAGGTGTACTGGGTGCCGTCGTTAATGTGGAACTTGTCGAAGGTGTCGTTGACGTCATTTTGGTTAATGATGTAGGCATCGGTAAAGTCAATTTCCGGCAGTTCGTTAACCTGGGTCACCACAATGCCGCCGACATTGTTTTGTGCCGATTGAGTGTCGCGCGAATCAATGTCTTCAAAGGTGGTTGAGCGCGCAATATAGCCGTCGATTACCCAGTTATCATTGATGTAATCAAAGCCCGCATGCATAACTTCGCGTTCTTGATCCCAGTCAAAGTTGAGGGTCCGGTTTCTAACCGTGGCACCAATGGGTGTGCCCGCAGCGTTAAAGCCATTGGTGGTCAGTTGGACAACGTTTTTGTTGTCATCCAGTACGGCAGTATCTAAATCAAAAGCCGAGCCCACCTCAACTTGGAAGTTGCGGTCGGTGGCCACTTTGTCCCTGGTGCCTGAGGTGTAGGATACGTCGAACGAAAAGTTGTCGGTCAGTTGGTATTGCACTTCTATGTTGGCCGACAGGCGGTCCTCTTCACGGCCCCAAATACTGTAACGGGGTGTGCTGGGACTATACTCGTACCACTGCTCCAGGCAGGCGGTTTCCCCAGCGGCATCGAGTCCCGCGTCCATACATTGTTGCTTGCTGGAGTAATCGGCGTAAAGTTGGTCCACCGAGGTTTTGTTGGGGTCCATATCAACGTCGTGGTACTTCTGCCAGTTGGTGTTGCGCAAGCCGTTAAGCGTAGGATTCACTTTGGACCCGGTGAGGTTAACCAGAACACCCAATCGCTCGGTGAATTTATAGACGCCCGTTAAATTGTATTTAGGCATCACATCGTCAAGCATGGTGTTGTATTGGGCTTCAGCGTTGACTGAGAAAAAGTGATCGTCGAATTCATTGGGCTTACGGGTGTTGATCTGAATGGTGCCGCCCACGCCGCCTTCGGTGATTCGTGCTTCGGAGCCTTTGTACACATCGATGGATTTAACCAGTTCAGAGGCCATATCCCGGAAGTCAACACTGCGGCTGCCGCCCATGCCCATGGCAGATACGCCATTCAATTCAACGCGAACCAGACCTGATTCGACGCCGCGAACACTGACCGAGGTGCCTTCGCCCATGTCCCGTTCGAGCTGGATGCCCGACATCCGTTGCAGTGCCTCACCGATATTTTTATCGGGGAATTCACTGATATCTTCGGCAACAATGGAGTCCATCATGGTGCCGGCGTCGCGTTTGCGGTCCAGTGCACTGGTGTAACTTTGGCGAATGCCGCTGACAATCACTTCTTCAATCTTGAAAGAGGTGTCTTCCTCTGGGGTTTGAGTTTGCTCTTCTTGCGCATAGGCATGCGCGGTGGCCAGGGTGCCGAAGGTGGCGCCCGCCAATATAGAGGTAATCCGCTTCGCCAAAGAGTTTTTCTTAAACACTGGAGCTTGTGAGTTGATGCAGTCAAGGTTATTAGACTGGTTGTAATTATTCATTATGAAGTCCCGCCCTTATTGTTAGTAAGTGGAAATTTTATTGAATAGTGACTTTTCTAACAGGGGTCATACTATAACCAAAAAAAATCAAATTCAATAAAATACAGCCAAAAGTGAACGTGAAGTCACAAGGGTAACGGTGTGTGATGATCGGTAACGATTGGTAACAGCTTTGGACCCTTAAGGAAACAAGGCGCTTTAAGTCGTTTTGACAATATAAAGTTCCCTCGCGGTTAGCCGTTTTGGCTTCTCTGCTTTGCGCTAAAGCCTATCAATGCTGGCGCGAAGATCAGTGGCTGATATTGCTTGAGGTGGCTGCGGAGTACAGCATTGGCGGTGTCGCAGGTAGCGGTGCCGGGTGAGAGGGCGCTAGCCAATGGTGTCGGTCATTATACCTTGTCCGTTGCGGCGGAGCTTGAAAGCGGGCTTGGCGGGCAACGGGGGAAGTGCTTGTGCTGAGAAATCTTGGAAAGAATCGCTAAAAAACACTAGAAACGTGACCAAACCTGATGTAATGTGATTGTTGCTGGTTAATTATTGGCGTAAAAATAACGATAAATGATTAGGTCCGTTGCTATTCACCATTTATATGAACAACCCGGTTTCATCGCCACATAGTTTTCAGACTTAGTTCTATCACTACTTTCTTAGAATCACTTTCGGAGACAGCATAATGAGAAAAGACGGAAGGTATTTCAAAGGCAAACGTTACACCTCGGCAGCACGGTTTGTGCCTCTGGCACTGACCGCTATGCTCGCCGCTTGCGGTAGTGACGATTACACCCCCGCCGAACCCTATGAGGCGCCTCCTCCAGAGGATGTTGAGCGCGATACCAGTGGCAGCTCCAACGTGGAATACTTGGATCGTGGGCTGGTGGTTATGCCTGCCGAAGAAGGCGGCAATGTGCTCAGCTGGCGTTGGTCGGGGCTTGATGAGCAGCGAATTCGCTTTGAAGTTTATAAAAACGACGAATTTTTTAGAACTGTGCGGCCCGGTGAGCCAACCTTCTTGGAGGATATCAACGGTCAGCCCGGTGACAGCTATCAAGTGGTTGCGACCGTGGATGGCGAAGAAAAAGATTCTTCCGATGTTGTGCAGGTTCAGGAAAAACCCTATCTCAGTATTCCGTTGAATAAACCTGCCAATGGTTTTGTCGACGGGGTTGAATACAGTTATATTGCCAATGACGCCTCTGCAGCCGATTTAACCGGTGACGGCCAGTACGAGCTGATCCTTAAGTGGGAGCCGGACAATGCCAAGGATAATTCCCAAGGCGGCAAAACCGGTGACGTATTGATTGATGCCTACACCCTGGAAGGGGAGCTGTTGTGGCGTATTAACCTGGGCCACAATATTCGCGCTGGCGCTCACTATACGCAATTTATCGCGTACGACTTTAACCAGGACGGCCGCGCAGAAGTTGCCATGAAAACCGCCGACGGCACCGTCGACGGTCGCGGCACGGTTATTGGTGATGCCGATGCGGACTACCGCAATGACGGCGGCTATGTATTGGACGGCCCTGAGTTCCTGACCATGTTTGAAGGTGCTACTGGCGAAGCCTTAAGCACGGTTGATTACATTCCGCCGCGTGGCGACGATATTAATGCGATTTGGGGTGATGATTACGGCAACCGGGTCGACCGCTTTTTGGCGGGCGTTGCGTATTTGGACGGTAAAACCCCAAGCCTGGTAATGTCGCGTGGTTACTATACCCGCGCGGTTGTCGCCACCTATAACTTTGACGGCAATAACCTATCTCAGAATTGGGTTTACGATTCGAATAACGACACAGGCGCGAGCCTGGCGGGGCAGGGTGCCCACAGCCTGAGCGTTGCCGATGTTGATACCGATGGCAAAGATGAAATCATTTTTGGTGCCGCGACCTTGGATAACGATGGCTCTGTGCTCTACAGCACCGGCCTTGGGCATGGTGATGCGCTGCATGTGACCGATATTATTCCAGGCAATGATGGCTTGGAAATCTTTATGGTGCACGAGAGTTCAGGAGCTTACATCACCGACGACGGTAACTTTGGTGTTGAGGTTCACGATGCCGCTACCGGCGAAGTTCTGATTTCTCAGCCCAGTAATGGCGAGGGCGACGATGTTGGCCGAGGTGCGACTGGCGATATCGACCCGAACTATCCAGGTATGGAAAGTTGGGGCTCTCGCGGTGGCCTAATGGCCGCTGATGGCTCGGTGATTAGTGAAAACAAGCCCGCTATGAACTTTATGGTTTGGTGGGATGGTGATCTCAACCGCGAGATGCTCGACGGCACCGAAATTACCAAGTGGAACTCGGAGTCTCTGCTGGTAGAAAAAGAGCCTTTGTTTAACGCCGGTACCTTCTCCAATGGTTTGGCTGTTTCTAATAATGGTACCAAGGCCACACCGGCATTATCGGCGGATATTCTGGGGGACTGGCGTGAAGAGGTTGTTCTCGCCAATGAAGCAAGCACCCGTTTGATGGTTTACTCAAGCAATATTCCCACGGATGTTCGCTTGCCGACCTTGATGCATGATCGCCAGTACCGCACTGCCATTGCCTGGCAGAATGTGGGTTACAACCAGCCGCCGCACCCAAGCTTTTATATGGGGTCGGACATGGAGTTGTATGATCATGTCATCAAAGAATTGCCCCAGTTTAAAACCCAGGCCGTTCCCGGCCAGGCGGCAACCGGGGTTACCGCACAGGGTAATAACGACAACATTCTGATCAAGGTTTACCCAGGGGGTGCTGAGCTGGGTTCGGCCACTATCTTCCGTGCGACAGTTAATGATCGTTCAGCGGCGACAGAGGTCGGTATGCTGGAAGGTGGGCAAACGTCGTTTGTCGATGAGTCTGCCGTTCCCGATGTGACCTATTACTATTGGGTTGAAGCGGACGTTGCCGGGCTTGACGGAGCTTATTCGGCGCGTATGACGTCTACGCTTATTCCCAGAGTTGCTGTAGCAAGCATGGATAACTATGTGGATTTAACCTGGGCGACCAGTCTTAACCTGAGTGATGTCTATATCTATCGCGCTCAAACCGACGAGGAGGGGATGATTCCCGAAAAGCCGACGTCGTCTTATGCGCAGGTGAGTGGCAAGGCCAGAACCTGGAGCGATGCAGGTACCGAAGAAGGGCAAAAATACTATTACTGGGTTGAGCTGGTAACAGCTTCTGGTGATTCCATTGTTGCCGATCCCGTGTTTGGTGAAAATCTCGTTGTTCCCAAAACAAACCTGAATGCGACCTATGAAAACGGCGTTTTGAATGTTTGTTGGAATCTTGAGAATGTCGAGCCGGGCGCTACCTACAACGAGCTCTACCGCAATGATCAAAATCAGGCAGGTGGTCGCACGCGGATTTATCCCATCAGCGATCCGGCTGTGATCTACGAAGGTTGTTTTGAGGACGTAGGGCCTGAAGGTGGTTTCCCTGAGGGGCAAGGTTACTGGTATATGTTCAAGCAGGTCGGTAACACGGAAATTGTCGGTCCGTTTGGTAACGGTCTTGCGAGCAATGTAACCAACCTGTCGGCTGGGTTGGATCCTTTGCTGGGCACGATTAACCTAACCTGGAACCTTTGGAACTTTGGTCAGGATATCGTTAATGTTGATCTGTATCGCAATACCAGCGCCTCGATGAGTGGCCGAACTCTGGTGAGTGAAGGTGTGCGCGCCCATGACGGTCGCTTGCGTGACACAGGTGGTGCTGACGGCTTTGTGGAAGGGGAAACCTACTGGTACTCCTTTGAAGTGTTACTGGCCGATAACACCGTGATCAATACTGATCCGGAAGGTGAGGTGTTGTTTGAATTGCCCGCGCCCGAGACCAACCTGATTACTCGTTTGGAAGACGGTGGTATTCGTATCGACTGGGATCTGGAAAACTTCCAGGGCGAGCTAAGTCAGATTGAGTTGCTGCGCAATACCGACGCTTCGGACCAGGGCGCTATGGTGGTTGCTTCTGAAGGGCTTGAGCCTCGTGGCGTGTACGCCGAGTACGAGGGGGTCGTGGAAGGGCAGACCTACTGGTACATGATGCGCGTCACTATGGCGAACGGCGATATTATTACCGGCGAGCCTATGGGCGAAATCGTGTACGAAGCCAATCCAACTACCACGAGCGTAACCATTAACGAAAATGAAGATGGTTATTGCGAGATTTCAAATGGTGCGATTGAGAGCAACTGGGCAGGCTTTGAAGGTGATGGTTTCTCCAACACGGATAATGCTGAAGGGGAATTTATTTCCTATAAAGTCAATATCCAGGAGGCTGGCACTTATCGCTTCTTGCTTCGCTATGCGAATGGTGCCGGAGATAACCGTTTCGCTCTTGCCGATATCAACAGCCAGATCGGTGCAGCGACAATCGATATGGAAAGCACCAGTGGTTGGGATGTTTGGATGGAAACCCACGTTGACGTCGAGCTCGAGCCGGGTGAGACGGATATCAAACTGCGCGCCGGCTCCGGTGGTGGTTTGGGTAACGTTGACTATCTGTTTATCGATGCCTTGACCACAGACAGTGCGCCACAACGGATTGCGTGCGCACCCTAAGTACCGGGTTAGTTTAAACCCAGCCCGTTAGTAAAAGGCCAGGCGCAAGCCTGGCCTTTTTTATGGGAGGTTGAAAATTGGTTTTTACTGTCGATTTTCCACGGTGTCCGGGTGCCGCTTTGTCCGTCCGGCATTTAGTCGCATTTCCAATAAAGCACGCCTTTTTATATTTCATTTGAACATTTCGTGGGTTACAATTGCCTTGTTGTGATCGTAAATGACGTAACATGATAAATAATAAGTAATAGAGCCGGTTCACTTGATAGTGATTACAGGCTTAATGGTAGGAGAATAATAATGAGGGCTAACCCAAAGCGGCCCCCTGCACTGAAAGTGCTGTGCGCATTCGCCGCCATTGCGGCGACGGTGGCATTCATTGTTTACTCTGCGGTGGAGTCCAACTCCAGCCGGGGCACGACGCTTTTTGTGGCTTACGCCCAGAACAGCCAGCCTGTGATTGACGCCTTGCAGCTGCTGGGTGAGCGGGTTGAGCAGAAGACCGACGGCGCGGTGAAGGTCAAGTTTTTTCCCGATAGCCAGCTCGGCGGTGAACGCGAATTAGTCGAGCTGTTGCAGGTGGGGGCGGTGGATATCACCAAAGTATCTGCCGGCCTTATGGAAAGTTTTTCGCCAATTTACGGCGTCTTTTCCATGCCCTTTCTGTTTGATGATACCGAGCATTTCTATCGCGTTATGGACAGCCCCGAAATTATGGCGCCGATTTATGAATCGACGCAGCACAATGGTTTTGTGGGCATGGGTTATTACGATTCCGGCTCGCGCAGCGTTTACGTAAAAGATAAGCCCGTGCGTTCGGTGGAGGATTTAGCGGGCCGCAAACTGCGGGTTATGCAAAGTGAAGCGGCGATTGAAATGATGCGCCTGCTGGGCGCCACCCCGGTGGCAATGGGGCAGGCGGAAGTCTATACCGCCATGCAGCAGGGCATTTTGGACGGTGCCGAGAATAACGAGTTTGCGCTGACCATTGCCCGCCATGCGGAAATTGCCAAGCACTACACCTACACCATGCACACCCGTATCCCCGATGTGGTGTTGATCAGCAACAAAACCCTGGACAAGTTAACCGACGATCAGGTGGCCGCCGTTTACGAGGCCATGGAAGAATCCATCGAATTTCAAAAGCAGGCCTGGAGTGAATCGATTGAAGCGACTCGCCAACTTGCGGTCGATGAATTCGGGGTGACTTTTTATGAGGTTGATTTAAAACCTTTCGTTGAGGCTGTGCAGCCCATTTACGAGGGGCTGAAACCTTACCCCGAACAGTACAAGCTTTACCGCGATGTTCGGGCATTGGGCGATTGAGTGCTGACTCGGATCGGTGCAATTATCTGGGAGTGGATCGGAGTAACCTATGATTAATCGCGTTCGCAAGACGCTGGACCGAATTATTGTGTCGGTGTGCAGCATCTGGTTGCTGGCCATGGTCGCCATGACCTGCTGGCAAATTATCAGTCGTTATTTGCTGGGGGTTCCCAGTACTTACTCTGAAGAGTTTCTGCGTTTTTCTCTGGTGTGGGTGTCCATGCTGACAATCGCCTATGTGGTGGGCTTGCGCAAACACGTCAGATTTACCTTGTTTTCCGATAAGGCCTCGGAAAAAGCGCAACGTTACTGGCAAATTTTTATTGAGCTGGCGTTTTTAGCCTTTGCTGTTTTTATCCTTGTGCAAGGCGGCTATCACGCCAGCAGCATCACCATGAACCAAATTTCCCCCTCCCTGGGCTTGCCCATGGGCTATGTCTATTTGGCTTTGCCCATCGCCGGGGCCGTGTTAGCGCTGTACAGCCTGCTCAATTGTATTCAATTGTTTACCGGTGAGATGGCTCCCGACGAGGAGGCCAGCAATGCTTGATGCCGCGTTTGTATTAATAGCGTCTTTCGCTTTACTGCTGGTGTTGGGTATTCCCATTGGTATTTGTATCGCCGTGTCATCGGTGATCACTATTGCCTTGGTGTTGCCTTTGGATATCGCCCTGTTTACCACAGCGCAAAAGATCTTTTCGAGTCTGGATAGCTTTTCCCTGTTGGCAGTTCCGTTTTTTATTTTATCCGGCGTGATGATGAACTCGGGCGGTATCGCAATTCGCTTAGTGAACTTTGCCAAGCTTTTCAGTGGGCAGATTCCGGGTTCGCTCTCCCATACCAATATTGCCGGCAATATGATGTTTGGCGCGATATCCGGGTCGGCCATTGCGGCTTCTACCTCTATTGGCGGCGTGATGGTGCCGATGAGCAAAAAAGAGGGCTACAAGAATTCCTTTGCGGCAGCCGTAAATATCGCTTCGGCGCCTACGGGCATGCTTATTCCTCCCACTACGGCGTTTATTTTATATGCGCTCGCCAGCGGCGGCACTTCAATTGCGGCGCTATTTGCCGGCGGCCTGATTGCCGGTGTGCTCTGGGGCGGTGGATGCATGCTGGTGACTTACTTTATTGCGCGGCGCCGGGGTTATCGCTCGGAGCGACTGGTGGAAAAAGGCACGGCGCTTCGGGTGACTCTTGAGGCCCTGCCGAGTTTGCTGCTGATTATTGTAGTCGTGGTGGGCATTATCGCGGGCGTGTTTACCGCGATTGAAGCCTCGGCAGTGGCTGTGGTTTACACCGCCTTTCTTACCATGGTGGTGTATCGCTCGGTATCCATGGCTGGCTTGCGCGATGTGCTGGCGCAAACGCTGGTGATGTCCGGCATTATTATGTTCCTTTTGGGCACCTCGTCGGTAATGTCTTTTGCCATGGCCATTACCGGTCTGCCGGATTTGATCAGCGGCATGATTCTCGGCCTGTCGGATAACCCCGTTATTGTGTTGTTGGTGATAACGCTTTTCCTGTTATTGATCGGCACCTTTATGGACATTGGCCCGGCTATTTTAATTTTTACCCCAATCCTTTTGCCCATTGCCTTAAAGATTGGCGTCGACCCGGTGCACTTTGGCATTTTGATGGTTTACAACCTGTGCATAGGCACGATTACTCCGCCGGTGGGCAGCGGCTTGTACGTGGGCGCCAGTGTCGCCAATGAAAAAGTGGAAAAAATATTACCGTCTCTGATGCCGTTTTATGGTGTGATCATCTTGGTTTTGCTGCTGATCGCTTTAGTACCTGAGGTTACTTTGTTTTTACCAAGAATGTTGGAGTTGTAGTCCCCGGTTTTGTCCACCCGGGCCCTTGGATCAGGACGTTACCATCACAAAAATTATCAGTGGGAGTAGAAGAACATGCAGCTATCGAGACGAAGCGCTATGAAACTGATGGCCTCGGCGACGGGAATGGCGGCATCCGCCCCTTATGTTTACGCCGGCAGTGGCGCGGCGCGCGGCGCTCAGCCCGCGAGCCCTTATCAGATGAATCGTTTGGTACACGGCGTTTGTTATTACCCGGAGCTGTGGCCGAAAGAGGATGTTGACCGCGACATCGTCGAGATGAAAAAGCTGGGCATTAACCTGATTCGCATCGGGGAGTTCGCCTGGTCAAGCATGGAGCCGCAAGAGGGAAACATTTCCACTCGCTTTTTTCGCGACGTGATGGATAAGTTCCATGACGCCGGTATTTCAGTGGTGTTCTGTACGCCCACGCCCACACCGCCGCGCTGGTTGACTTACAACCACCCGGATCGCTTGTTTGTTAACGCCGATGGCGAGCGCTTGATTCACGGCGCGCGCCAACATGTGAGCTACGAACACCCCGCCGTGCGCGAAGCCAGTTTCCGAATTATTAAGGCCATTGCGCAGGACTTGGGAGATCATCCGGCGCTGGTGGGGTGGCAAATTGATAACGAACTCAAATGTCATGTGGCGGAAGATTTTAGTCCCGCGGCTGTGGCCTCTTGGCACCGCTGGTTGAAAGAGCGCTTTGGCACCATTGAGCGACTGAACGAGGAGTGGGGCACCCACATTTGGAGCACCTACTACAATTCGTTTGAGCAGGTGCCTGCGCCTTTCAAAACGCCGTTTCTGCACAATGCTTCCCTAAGTACCGCGTATCGAATGTTTAACCGGGAGCGTATCGCTGAGTTCTCGGATCAGCAGTGCGAGATTATTCGCCAGTACTCCAAGGCGCCGATTACCCACAATACCAACCCGGCGTTCTCGGTGAATCACGAGCGTTTGTTTGAAAATTTGGACTTTGCCTCCTACGACGCTTACCCCTCCAGCGAACAGTGGGATGCGCTGGTGTTTCGCAGCGATATGTATCGCGCCGCCAAACCGGGGCGTCCCTTTTGGCTGATGGAAACCAGCGTGGCGCACAATGGTTGGTTGGGGAATCACACCGTTATGCATCCGCCGGGTTATCTCGCGGCCGAGGCGTCACTGGTGTATGCCATGGGCGGCGAGGGATTTTGTTACTGGCTCTGGCGCCAGCAGCGTACCGGGGCCGAAATTCCCCACAGTGCGGTGCTCAGCAGTTGGTATAAGCCGTCTATTGGTTACTCCCAGGTCGAACAAGTCGGGCGCATGCGCCAGCAAATGGAACCGCTGCTGGTAAACAGTCAGCCGCTGGTGCCGGAAATTGCCGTCACCTGGTCCGACCACGCCCGGGCGATGATTGAAACCGAGCCCATGGATAAAGACGAAAATTTCCCCGATAAGTATCAGGGCGTGGTGCAACTGTGGCACAAGAAAATCTTTGAGCTGGGGTACCACCGTGAAGTCCGGTTTGAAGGTGCCGCCCTCGACGGACTGAAGTTTCTGATCACCCCGGCCATGCCCTATGTCAGTGAAGAGTTTTTGCAGCGGGTAATTGAATTTGTGAAAGCCGGCGGGATCTGGCTGGCCGGGCCGGGCACGGGTATGCGTGGCCGCGAGCACAGCATTCCCACCGATTCCGGTCTGGGGCTGCTGGATGATGTGGCCGGTGTGAGCGCCGAGTATGTTTTCCCGCTGACCGGTACCGGCATACAGGGTAAGGCCGACGGCAAGACGCTGGATTTCACCGGTTGGTGCGCGGCGCTAAAGGCGGACCACGCCGACACCCGAGTGCTGGGCACTTTGGAAACCGAGCTGGCACCGGGCACGGCGTTTCTCACCGAACGCCGACTGGGTAAGGGCAAGGTCGTACTGCTGTCTGCTCACCCCTCTGGCGAGACCGGCGAGCAATTTTTGCGTGAGTTGATTCAGCGCTACGCCCGCGAGCTGCAACTGCGCCCGCCGTTTGAGGTGAGCGCCGGCACGGTGGTGGCGCCGCGAGTGGATCAACAGGGGCGCCGTTTGTGGATCGCCGTCAACATGGATGGCCAGGGTGGTCGCTTGGACCTGCCCAGCGGCGCTCGCGATGCTTCCAGTGGCGAGGCTTTGCAAGGCTCAAGCGTTACTGTTGCCCCCTATGGGTGGAAGGCCGTTGTGCTGCCGTCGTAAACCCTGATCTTGCGGCCCTAGGGGCCGCCTGCCCACAGCACGAGGTATATGCCATGAGCGATAAGCCCCTTCCCCCCGTTGCCGTTAATCGCCGCGCTTTTTTGCACGGTGCCCTGTCAATGGCCGCGCTGGCCGGTTGCACGTCGACCGCCCTGGTGAAAAAACAAGCCATGCCCATGGAGGAGATTAACGTGTCGGCACCATTTGCCATGCCGACCCTGCGGATTCCCGACTTCTCCGGTCGACCTTCCTACCGTATTACCGACTTCGGTGCCAGGCCGGATGACAAGGTGGTCAATGGTAAAGCCATTCACCGCGCCATAGCGCTGGCCTCTGAAAATGGCGGCGGCACGGTGGTTATTCCTCGGGGCGAGTGGCTGACCGGTAAAATCCACCTGCAAAGTCACGTTAATCTGCACTTGGAAGAGGGCGCTGTTCTGCTGTTTTCTGAGGACCCGGCCGATTACCTGCCAGCGGTAAAGACTACCTGGGAGGGAATGGAGTGCTATAACTACTCGCCCCTTATTTATGCTTATGGTTGCGACAATATTGCCATTACCGGCAAGGGCACCCTCAAGGCCCGGCTGGATGTGTGGGAGGTATGGTACGGCCGCCCCGAGCCGCACATGGATGCTCTGGCCGAGCTGTACCATATGGCCGCCAAGGGCGTACCGGTGCAAGAGCGTCAAATGGCGTATGAGGGGGCCAACCTGCGTCCTCATTTTGTGCAGTTTAACCGCTGCCGCCATGTTCTGGTGGAGGGCATCTCGATAGAGAATTCCCCCTTTTGGGTGCTGCACCCGTTTCTCAGTAAAGATGTTGTGATTCGCGGTGTGAGTGTGCACGCCCACGGTCACAACAACGACGGCGTCGACCCGGAAATGACGCAAAACATGCTGATTGAGAATTGCACCTTTGATCAGGGGGATGACGCCATCGCGGTTAAGTCGGGGCGCAACCAGGACGCCTGGCGACTCAACCGACCCGCCAAAAATATCGTTATGCGCCACTGCCGAATCAAGCAGGCGCATCAGCTGCTGGCCGTGGGCAGCGAGCTGTCTGGGGGCGTTGAAAATATCCTGGTCGAGCACTGCCAGTTTGACGACGGCACCGAGTACGCCGGTACCGGCAACCTGGTATTTATCAAAACCAACGAGCGTCGCGGTGGTTTTGTGCGCAATATTACCGTGCGAGATGTGACCGCCGTTGCCCTGGAGGGTGGGGCGCTCAGTATTGCCACGGATGTGCTCTATCAGTGGCGGGATTTGGTGCCCACCTACGAGCGCCGCCTGACGCCCATCGAGGGAATCACCCTGGAGAATATTCGCATTGAGCAAGCGCGCTACCTGTGCAAGATAAATGGCCAGCAAGCCCTGCCGGTAAAAGACGTCACCCTGAATAACGTTCGCGCCGACCAGTTGAAGGAAGCGGCCATTCAAAACACCCATGTGGTTCCCTTTCAGCACCGCTAACAGGATCGGTGTTTAGCGGTCTCTCTCGTGGGGCTTTTTAGCGGGGGCGGGCCGTGGAAGGCTTCAGGCACATTTTCTCCTCCCGTCAGTGGTTTTGCGCCTCAATATGGCTCAGCGGTGTGTTAATTCGCGGGGCCGGGAGGCTGCTCGATGGTGTCGGCACGGGTGGTGTGGGGTAGCTCTTTTGGTGATTGATAATAGTCTTAAATCAATCATATAAAAACAAAACAAATCAATAGTTGTCATTATGTGTCGAACATGCTAGTTTTTATCGGTAAATTACAGCTTTGTCGCTGTCTGATAACGATAAAACCGTGCGGGAATGATGCTGGATGAATCGACGTGAATTTCTAAAAAAGGGGGGCGTGGCCGCTTCTCTTCCCCTTGCGCTCCCGGCGCTCAACAGTGGTTGTGCGAGCAGCTCACCGGCGCAGGCCACCCAGGCGCGCCAGTCCGGGCACCTGAGCTGGCTAGAGGGCAAAGAGCCGGCGGTTAAGGCCGGTACAACCTGGGGGCACCCCTGGCCGCAGGGGGCACTCAGGCGCGAGCAGCCTTTGAGTTTGGTTAACGCCGCAGGGGACAAGGTACCCCTGCAGAGCTGGCCAACCGCCTATTGGCCCGATGGCAGCATCAAGTGGACCGCGCACGCGGTTCCGGCGGGAATCTCACTCGGGGATCAGTTTCAGATAAAAAAGGAGCGCGGACCCGCCCCGAATCTGCCGGTTCGAGTGGCCACCTCCGCTGAATCAATCACGGTGGATACCGGCGTGGTGACAATTTCTGTCCCCACCAGCGGCGAGCATCTTATCAGCACTCTGTCACGCGACGGCCGCACGATAAGTAAGAATGCGCGTCTGGTGGGATTGGTACAGGACCAAGTTGAGCCGGACGCCGTCGCCCAGGTCTTTGCGTTTCAATCCCAAACCCAGACGGTTTCGGTCGAGCAAGAGGGGCCGGTGCGCGCGGTGGTTAAAATTGAGGGCGTTCACCAAATTGACAAGGGTAAGCAGTGGCTACCCTTCACCCTGCGCCTTTACTTATACAGTGGCGCCGAATCGGTGCGAATCAGCCACAGTTTTGTGTTTGATGGCGATGATCAAAAAGATTTTATTCGCGGCCTGGGGTTGCGCTTTGATGTCGTGCAGCGCGATGAACTCTACGATCGCCACGTGCGTTTTGTGGGCGAAAATGACGGCCTGTGGGCCGAATCGCCGCAGGGCATTACCGGCCTGCGCCGCGACCCGGGCAAAGCTGTGCGCGACGCCCAGATTGCGGGCCGCAAAACGCCGCCTTTAAGCGAGTGGCCAAGCGATGTCAGCAGCAGACTGAAATGGGTTCCGGTCTGGAACGACTTTACCCTGTCCCAGCTTACCGCCAATGGTTTTGCGATTAAAAAGCGCACCAAAGCCGGCCACGGCTGGATCAATGCCGACCAGGGCCAGCGCGCGGCGGGCACCGCCTATGTGGGTGGCGCCTCCGGGGGCGTGCTGTTCGGTATGCGCGACTTCTGGCAATTGCATCCGGTACAAATTGATATTCGCAATGCAGGGCAGGAAGAAGCCGAAGCCACCTTATGGTTTTGGTCGCCCGAGGCGCCGCCCATGGACGTGCGTTTTTATCACGACGGCCTGGGCCAGGAAACCTACGAGCAGCAGTTGGATGCGCTGCGCATTACCTATGAAGATTACGAACCGGGTTTTGGCACGGCCTACGGCGTAGCGCGCACCACGGATTTTGTCCTGTGTGTCATGGGCGCCACGCCCTCGCGCACCACCAGCGTCAACTGGGCCCGCGAAATTAACACCCCCGGGCAGGTGATGGCGGCCCCCGAAGATATACTAAAAACCGGTGTGTTTGGTGGCCTGTGGAGTCTGCCAGATCGTTCCTCGCCGAAGAAAAAACAGATTGAAGATCGCCTCGCCTGGCAGGTGAATTACTACCGCCAGCAAGTGGATCAGCGCCACTGGTATGGCTTTTGGGATTACGGCGATGTCATGCACACCTACGATGTTGACCGCCACGTGTGGCGTTACGACATTGGCGGTTACGCCTGGGATAACTCCGAACTCTCGCCGGATTTGTGGCTGTGGTATTCCTTTTTGCGCAGTGGCGATGCCGCAACTTTCCGCCTGGCCGAAGCCATGACCCGCCATAACCGGGATGTGGATATTTACCACTTGGGCCGCTTTAAAGGCCTGGGTACCCGCCACAATGTGCAGCACTGGGGTTGCAGTGCCAAACAGTTGCGTATCAGTACGGCGGCCTATCGCCGTTTTCATTATTTTCTCACCGGTGACGATCGCACCGGCGATGTACTCAACGAAGTGATTGACGCCGGCGAAGCACTGACCCGCGTCGACCCCACCCGTAAGCTTGCTAACCGCGAGCCGGTGCCGGGGCCCGAGCGGATGCAAGTGGGCACCGACTGGGGTTCGGTGGCGTCAAACTGGCTGACGGCCTGGGAGCGCACCGGCGATGATCAGTACCGCCAACGACTGATCGGGGCCATGCGCACTATTGGCGGCAATGCCGATGGATTTTTTGCTGGCACCTACGGGTTCGATCCAACGACCAAAAAGTTGTTTGCACCGGCGGATGGCGAGGCCCAGGTATCGCACCTAAGTGCGGTCTTCGGCCTGGTAGAGATTAATGCCGAGCTAATTCAGCTGTTGGATGTGCCGGAATACAAAGCCGCCTGGCTGCGCTACTGCCGCTTGTACAATGCCAGCGATAAGGAAAAGATCGCCGCTGTGGGCAAAGCCTTTGGCACTCACTTGGAAGCGCCGCACTCGCGCCTGACGGCCTACGCCGCCGCGCAGAACAAAGATTCGGCTCTGGCCAAGCGCGCCTGGAAAGAGTTCCGCCTGCCGCAGGAATTTGCCCTGCAGTGGACGGGCGATCATCAGGCTATTCTCGATGTAAAAGGGCCACAGGTGCTCAACCCGGTAGTCGAGGCTCCCTGGTTGTCCACCAATGACAGCTCCCAGTGGGGCTTGGCCGCGATCCAAAATTTAGCGTTGATTGGTAATGCGTTGTAAACGCCGGACCGGTTTTTAACTCATTTAATACTCTAGAGGTTGTAACAAGTATGCCTACGGTTGCTCATAACATTGAATACACCAACGTCCGCAACAGCATTGATAAGCTGATCGATAATCTGGTTAACATTAAAGACGAAACCGGCGAGTTTTTGCTTAAGCTGGAAGACGGCCGGGTGATTGATACCAAAGGCTGGGCCGGGTGGGAGTGGACCCACGGAATCGGCTTGTATGGCTTGATGAAATACTGGGACATCACCGGTGATGATAAACCCCGACAAATTATTGAAGACTGGTTTAGTGATCGTTTTAAAGAAGGCACCACTACCAAAAACGTAAACACCTATTCGCCTTTTCTGACCCTGGCTTATATGTATGAGCGTAACGGCGACCGCTCCTACTTGCCTTATCTGGATGTGTGGTCAGAGTGGGTGATGCGCGATATGCCCCGCACCGCCGAAAATGGTTTGCAACACATCGTTTACAACTCAGAGAACTACCAGCAGATCTGGGACGACACCTTGATGATGAGCGTTATGCCGCTTGCCAAAATCGGTCTGGTGCTGGATCGCCCCCATTATGTGGAAGAAGCCAAGCGTCAGTTTATGCTCCACATTAAATATTTGGCGGATCGTAAAACCGGCTTGTGGTTTCACGGCTGGACCTTCGATGGCAACCACAACTTCGCCGATGCTTTGTGGGCCCGCGGCAACAGCTGGGTGACCATCGCGATTCCCGAGTTTATCGAACTGCTGGATTTACCCGAGACCGATGGCTTGCGCATGTTCCTGGAGGAAACGCTGGAAGCGCAGGTTAAGGCGCTGCAACAAACCCAACATGCCGATGGCCTGTGGCACACACTGCTGGATGACCCCGACTCATACCTGGAAGCCTCGGCCGCTGCCGGTTTTGCCTACGGTATTCTCAAAGGTATTCGCAAAGGTTACCTGGATAAAAAATACGAAGAGGTAGGCATTAAGGCGGTTAAAGCGGTACTGGATAACATCAGCGCCGATGGCGAGCTGCAACAGGTGTCTTTCGGCACCCCGGTATTTGACGACCTGCAGGGTTACCGGGATATTCCGCTAACCTCCATGCCCTATGGTCAGTCCATGGCAATTTTGCTGCTGGTGGAATACATGAACTACTACATCTGATTGCCGTTTACCCCGCCTTATTTTTTAAAAATAGGGCGGGGCTGCTTTATCAAATTCACAAAACCGCCAAGTCCATCCATTCGGAGTGTGAGTAATGGAAAAGATTGCGTTTGTTATGCAGCTTAAGCCCGGGTTCGAACAGGAATACCAAAAACGTCACGACGACATCTGGCCGGAACTTGAGAAAGAACTTCGGGACGCTGGGGTGTCGGACTACTCCATTTTTCTGCACCCAGAAACCCTGCAGTTATTTGGCGTGCTTAAGCGCGAAGATAATCACCGCATGGATGATCTGCCGCAGACTCAGATAATGCAGAAATGGTGGCGGCATATGGCGGACATTATGGACACCCACGCCGACAACAGCCCGGTCACCGCGCCTTTAAATAAAGTGTTTCATTTGGAGTAGTGCATGGGTGTGAGTCATAAAACCGTTGCCGCGCCCCAAGGGCTGTGTTTGCTAATGCTCGCCTTAAGCTTGTTTTGGGTTGCGGGCTGCGCAACCGTACCCCCGCAACAGGTGCAAACGGAAATTCCACCCGAGCCTGGCCCGTTACTTTACCGCGCGGATTTTGCCAGCGCCGAATCGGTTTCTGACTGGGTAATGGAAGGCCCGGGTGAAGTTTCTTTCGACCAGGGCTGGATGACAATGCTGTCCCCGGACGAGCAAGGTCATCACGTATTCTGGTGTCCACAAGAGTTTCCCGATAATTTTATTGCCACCTGGGATGCGCAAAACCTGGACCTGGAAGCGGGCCTGGTGATTGTATTTTTTGCCGCTTCTGGCGTGAATGGTGAAGATATATTTTCCCCGGAGCTGGCTCTGAGAGATGGCACCTTCACCCAATACACCGAGGGTGATATAAAAAGTTACCACATATCTTACTACGCCAATGCCGCGCACAACCCAAGCCGCGGCCACGCCAATTTACGCAAGAACAATACCTTTAGCTTGCTGCAAAAAGGCGAGCTTGGTATTCCCACAGAATCCACGCGCCCTCACGAGATCACCCTGGTAAAACAGGGCAGTCGCATCCGCCTTTATGTGGATGAACGCAAGGTGATTGATTACACCGATGATACGCCGGTGGTGGATGGCGTTGACACCGGCCCGTCACTGGCAGGGGGAAAGATGGGTTTTCGGCAAATGAAGTGGACGCAGTTTCGCTACCGAAATTTTCGCGTTTACGCCTTGCCGTAACCATTGGCCAAAACCCACTGGTCCAAACATGCAAGCCCCGCAATTAATGGTCCGTGCCAGAGACGTAATAGGGGAAATCCATAGTAAGAGGCGACAGCCCGCGTTTACCCAGTGAATTTTACTCGCTGTTATAAAACACACTATTAGCCCGACAAGTTGAATGCCCGGGCGACAGACTTGAAAAAATAATAACCACGATTTTTAGGAAGGCCATAACCATGAGATTTTGCAGAACCTTTGCCGCGTTAACGAGCCTGCTGTTGGCGGTTGCCTTGAGCGCCGAAGCGCAAGCCAAACCCGAGGTGAAAGTGCATTGGCTGAAACCCGATACCGCCCGCGCCAGTGTGGGCACCACTTGGGGCACGCCCTGGCCCCAAGGCGCGGTTCAAGCGCAGAGCGAATTCACGCTAAGCGCTGAGTCCGGATCTTTGCCGGTGCAAAGTTGGCCACTGGCCTACTGGCCCGATGGTTCTGTGAAATGGAGCGGCCACGCCATAGCGCCGCTGGCAGTGAACACCGACTCGCTGACGCTCGCGCCCGGTAAAGGGCCGCAGCCCGAGCAGGCATTAACGGTGCGCGAGGACAAAAACAGTATTCGTGTGGACACCGGGGCTATTCAAGCGGTGCTCTCAAAGTCTGGCACACAGCTGATTCAATCGATCAGTCGTCAAGGTCGGGAAACACTACACAATGGTCACCTGATTATTCTGGCGCAGAATCAGGCCGAGCCAAAAGTGGGCGAGCCTCTTACCGTCAACGCGTTTAACGGTCAGCTGAACACGGTCACCCTGGAGCAAGACGGGCCGCTGCGGGCGGTGATTAAAGTTGAAGGCAAGCACCTGGGTGAGAACGGCCGAGCCTGGATTCCGTTTGTGGTGCGCCTGTACTTTTACGCCGGAGACGATTCGGTGCGGCTGGTGCATAGCATGATCTACGACGGCGACCAGAACCAGGATTTTATTCGTGGGGTGGGTGTCCGGTTTAATGTGCCTATGGACGGTCCGCTGCACGACCGGCATGTGCGTTTCTCGGGCGAGAGTAACGGGCTGTTTGCCGAAGGGGTGCGCGGCATTACCGGTTTGCGCCGCGATCCGGGTGAAGCGGTACGTCAGGCCCAAATCGATGGACGGGCGACACCGCCGCTTAATCAGTGGGCCAAAAGTGTCTCTGACCGTATCAATGTGATTCCCGCCTTTGGCGATTACACACTGACTCAATTAAGCGCCGACGCGTTTGCAATTCGCAAGCGCACCCAGCCCGGCTTGGCCTGGGTAGACTCCGCCGCCGGTGGACGTTCGAGCGGGCTGGGTTATATTGGCAGCCCCGAGGGTGGGGTGGCCTTTGGTATTCGCGATTTCTGGCAGAGCCATCCGTCGCAATTGGATATTCGCAATGCCGCAACCGACAGTGCTCAAGTCACCCTGTGGTTTTGGTCTCCCGAATCTCGCGCTATGGACATGCGTTTTTATCACGACGGTATGGGGCTGGATACTCACGAGAAACAGTTGGATGCCATGGGCGTGACCTACGAAGATTACGAGCCGGGTTTTGCCGATGCCACCGGCGTGGCGCGCACCAGCGAGTTGCGGCTTTGGGCACTGCCCGCCACTCCCGATCGGGACACCACCGTGCAAATGGCGCGCACCCTGGCCGAGCCTCCGCAAATGGTAGCCCGCCCAAAAGATTATAAAGCGGCCGGCGTTTTTGGCGCGGCCCTGTGGAGCTTGCCGGATCGCTCCACCCCGGCCAAAGCCGCCATTGAAGATCAGCTGGATTTTTACCTGGATCATTACCTGACTCAGGTCGAAGAGCACCACTGGTACGGCTTTTGGGATTATGGCGATGTGATGCACAGTTACGATCACGACCGCCACACCTGGCGCTATGACGTAGGCGGTTTTGCCTGGGCCAACTCCGAGCTTTCGCCGGACATTTGGCTTTGGTATTCCTTCTTGCGCACCGGTCGCGCCGATGTGTTTAGCATGGCCGAAGCCATGACCCGCCACACCGGTGAAGTGGATGTGTACCACCTGGGGCGTTTCGAGGGGCTGGGCTCGCGCCACAATGTTAAACACTGGGGCGACAGCGCTAAACAGTTGCGTATTAGCACCCCCGCCAATCGTCGCTTTTATTATTATCTGACCGCCGATGAACGGGTGGGGGATTTAATGCGCGCAACTCTGGGGGCCGAGCGCCGCCTGCTGGACGTGCCGCCGCTGCGTAAACTCAACCGCCCCCAACCGGATTTTGCCGGCAAACCCTACAGCATGATGATGGGGCTGGGTACCGACTGGAACTCGGTGGCTGCCGCCTGGCTGACCGAGTGGGAACGCACGGGTGAACCCGAGTATAAGGACAAGCTTTTGCGCGCGATGCGCAGCATCGGCGAATTTAAACAGGGTTTGCTTTCATCGGGTACCGCTTACGATCCCGACACAAGCCGCTTTTACCGAGTTGGTGAGGGGGTGTCCGGCTCCCATTTGGCAATGGTGTTCGGCGGCGTAGAGATTAATGCCGAGTTGATTCAGTTGCTGGACGTGCCCGAATACGAGGCGGCGTTTATTCAGTACGGGCGCTTTTTTAATGCCTCCCGAGAAGAGAAAGCCGACATTATCGGCCAGCCCTATAACCGCAATCTTAATCTGGGGCAGGCGCATTCCCGCATGACCGCATACTCTGCCTGGAAACTGGATGACAAAGCATTGGCAAATCGGGCCTGGGGTGAATTTTTTGACGCTAAGGCGGGCATAAAAGTGTACGGCGCGCCTTATCCGTCGAACACC
Source organism: Gilvimarinus xylanilyticus (assembly GCF_024195295.1). Classification (GTDB taxonomy): domain Bacteria; phylum Pseudomonadota; class Gammaproteobacteria; order Pseudomonadales; family Cellvibrionaceae; genus Gilvimarinus; species Gilvimarinus xylanilyticus. Next base: position 728,638 of record NZ_JAMFTH010000001.1, read on the forward strand.
ATTACTCCGCCTGCGGTGTTGGCTCCGGTCACCGAAGCGCGCGGGGTGTCTACCAACGCCGTTTCGCAATTTGGATTGACGGCCATTCAGATTATGGCGTTGATTAGTGAGCAGGCGCCTGAAAATATTCCGGAGCGTGACTGATGCGATATTTTTTATTCCTGTTTTTGCTGCTCGCACTGACGGCCCAGGCCGATAATATTCGACCTCTTACAACGCCGCCTGCTGACCATTCGTCAGCGACGGCATTCGAACTCGTCAGTGGCAATCGGGCAGCGCCCATAGTCGTCGCTGAGAATGCAGCCAAGGTGATACAGATTGCCGTGCGCGATTTTGCTGCCGATGTCGAGCGTGTGACCGGCGTGCGGCCGGATATTCTCAACACGCCGCCTCGCAATACGCCTTTTGTTCAGGTGGGGCTCGCCGCTGACTTACAAAATCGCTGGGAGGCGTTTCAGCTGTCGGCCGACTCGACAGTCTTGGCTGTTGAAGGCGCCGACCCTCGCGGGGTGGCTTTTGGTGTTTATGAGCTATCGCAGCGTATTGGCGTCTCGCCCTGGTACTGGTGGGCCGATGTGCCGGTTGAGCGGCGCGAGCATTTATATCTGAGCCTTGGGCGCGAAGCGGTGGATGCGCCTGCGGTAAAGTATCGCGGTATTTTTATTAACGACGAATGCTGGGGGCTGGGGGCGTGGGCCGAAAAAACCTTTGAGCCGGACGTGGGCACCTTGGGGCCCAAAACCTACGCGCGTATTTTTGAGCTTATGTTGCGCCTGCGTGCCAATGCTATCTGGCCCGGCATGCACCCCTGTACCACGCCTTTTCATCAGGTAGAGGGCAACAGCGCTTTGGCCGACGACTATGCGATTGTAGTCGGTTCCAGCCACGCCGAGCCCATGCTGCGCAATAACGTGGGCGAGTGGGATAAACCCAAAAACCAGTACAACTTTTTGACTCACCGCGACACGGTAATGACTTACTGGGAGCAGCGGGTTAAAGAGCGCCGCTCCGGCGAAAGCCTGTGGACTTTGGGCATGCGCGGCATTCACGACAGCGGCATTCTCGGGCCCGAGTCTCAGCAAGAGCGCATCGGTGTGTTGGAGGAACTTTTTGCTGCGCAACGAAATTTGTTGGCAGAACATTTGGGCGATGGCGATGCTACCCAAGCGGCACAAATTTTTGTTCCCTACAAAGAAGTGCTTAAGGATTACAACGCGGGGCTCAAGGTGCCCGAGGATGTAACCATTGTCTGGCCGGACGATAATTTCGGCTATGTGCGCCGCTACGCGACACCCCAGGAGCGAGCGCGCTCCGGTGGGCTCGGGGTTTATTATCACTTATCGTATTTGGGCTCGCCGCTTTCCTGGCTCTGGTTCGATTCGCAATCGGTGTCGCTGGTGTGGTCGGAAATGATTCGCGCCTACGAGCAGGGCGCCCGTTCTTTTTGGGTGGGTAATGTGGGCGATTTAAAAGCCCATGAGTTAAGCACGGAGTTTTTTCTCGACCTCGCCTGGCATGCCGATCGCACTTCGCCCGAGGCGCCCATGCAGTTTCTGCAGGAGATGGCCGGGCGGGACTTTGGCGCCGAGCATGGGAAGGCCATAGCCGACATCTGGAAGCGTCATCAGCACCTGGCGTTTGCGCGCAAACCGGAACACCTGCAGTGGCATCTTTCTTTGCAAGACTATCAGCCCACCGAGTTGACCGACGCGGAAATCGAACAGCGCTTGCAGGCCTATCAAAAGCTGGAGTCGGATACCGCGCAGATCGCAAGTTCAATTGCCCCAGCCGCACGGGATGCGTTCTATCAGCTGGTGGAATACCCGGTGCGTGCAGCGGCGGCCGCTAACCAGCGTTATTTTTTGGCAGAGCTTGCCAGGCGACAAAAAGCCCGTGGCGCACCCGCCGCTCCGGCGACCTTTGCAGCGGCTGAGCAGGCCGCAAAGCGTATAGAATCCTTAACCCGTAGGTACAACCGCGAGCTTGCCGCTGGCAAGTGGCAACATATTCTCACCAATGGTGGCGTCTCTCCCAAGGATTGGCTGCGTTTCCAACCCGAGCCTCTTCCGCCTTTGGGCGCGCAACAAAAGACGGTCAAAGAGTCGCTTAAACCTGCGATCAACAGTCGCGACTTGTCCACCGCGCAAATACCCTCCGATGCCCGAGTGGGAGACTTTTTTGAGTTCGAAGGGGTAGTGTCCATCAATGCCGGGCATTTCACCGCGCGCGAGGACAATGCCGAAGGCGGCTGGCGTTCGGTGGAAGGCCTGGGGCGCACAGGTTCAGCGGTGACGCTATTGCCATCGACTCTTACCGTTAACCCGGATGCCGCTCCGAAGCTTAGCTATCGCTTTTATGTGGCAAGCGGCGGCGAGGCCCAAGCGCATGTTCGCTTGTTGCCAACGCATCCGATTGTGCCCGGCAAGGGGTTGCGTTTGGCTCTGGCGTTGGATGATAACCAGCCGCTTGCGGTTAACGTAACCGAGGGCTTTGATACCTACAGTCAAGAGTGGAAAGAGCAGGTCTTAGCCAATGCCGCTCACGCGACTGTGCAGCTTCCCCAGGCGCTTGAACCTGGCTGGCATACCCTGCATTTAGTGGCCGTGGATGCCGGGGTTGTGGTGGATAAATTTGTGATTGATTTCGGCGGGTTAAAACCTTCCTACGATGGCCCGCCGGAAACCCGTGTTTTGCAAACCACGGCTTTAGAGTCCGACGCGAAAGTCTATCGGTTTGATTTTGGTTCCACTGCAGCGGAAGGCTATACAACGCTTGGCTCGCAAACACGATACTCACCTGAGCGCGGCTACGGATGGGTGGGCGTCAATACTCCCGATTGCGACGAGGGGGACGCTTGTGTCTCGGATAAACCTTTTACGCTGGCGGTGGATGTGCCGGAGGGCAATTACCAGGTGAAAGCTATTTTGGGTGCGGACCGTGCAGCCCAAACTACGATAAAAGCTGAATCGCGTCGGTTGCTGCTACGCTCTGTGGTAACGGCAGCGGGAGAGCAGACCGAGGCATCGTTCACCGTAAACAGACGCAGCCCCCAGCTTGAAACTGGTGGGCGCGTAAGCCTTAACGCGCGCGAGACCGGCCCACCGATGATTGCGCACTGGGATAAGTATTTGACGCTCGAGTTTCTCGGCAGCCCCGCCGCCGTGAAAGCCCTTGAGATTACGCCGGTGCCAGAGACAACCACGGTGTTTATTGCCGGGGATTCCACGGTTACCGATCAGCGCAAAGAGCCCTGGGCCGGTTGGGGACAGATACTGCCGGCCTTTTTTGACGCGAACGTGGCCATCGCTAATCACGCCGAATCGGGGCGGGCGCTGTTTAGTTTTGAAGCGGAGCACAGGTTGGAAAAAGTACTGGGGGCCATGAAACCCGAAGACTATCTATTTATTCAGTTCGGTCACAATGATCAGAAAGATAAAACCGAGGGCGCCGGTCCGTTCACGACTTATAAGCAGGATTTACGTGAATACATTGCGGCGGTGCGCGCTAAGGGCGGTATTGTCGTATTGGTTACGCCCATGGAGCGTCGGCGTTGGAAAGATAACAAGCCCACAGAAACCCTGACCGATTTCGCCCAGGCGGTACGTCAGGTAGGGCAAGAGCAGGGCGTCGCGGTGATTGATTTGCACCGGATGAGCTTGGAGATTTACGCCGCGCTTGGCGAGGCGGACTCTAAAGAAGCGTTTGTTCACTTTCCGGCAAACAGCTTTCCTGGCCAGACAAAACCTATTAAGGACGATACTCACCACAGTGTGTACGGTGCGGATCAGCTGGCGCGTGCGGTGGTTGAAGGTATTCGCAAGCATGTGCCTGCGCTGGCGGTGCATTTGCGCGATGAAGTGCCGCCTTTTGATCCGGCTACACCTGGCTCACCGGACTCTGTCGATGTTCCCCCAAGCCCGGTGTTTACCCTGGAAGCGCCTGAAGGAAACTGAGCGACAAGCTGGGAAGTCGCTCAGTATTAAACTGTGGGGCTTTCCCGAGCGCTGGTTTACTCAGCGCACTGACGAAGATGCTGCAAAATACCCTGCACGTTATCCGGGTTAGTACTTTCCAGAATGGTGTGAATGCCTGGTTTGAGTTTTTGCAATTTTTCGAACAAATAGCGGTGATCCATGTCGCCGCTACCCGAAGGCAAGTCGCCGTGTTTCAGGCCGTCTTTAATCACAAAGTCTTTGCTGTGAATGGCCACAATGCGATCGCCAAACAAATCGAAAGCCTCGTCCATTAGCGCTTGCTGCCGGTGGCATTGGTCCAGCGGAAAAAAGTTAACCGGGTCGTAAATCACCTGAACATTGGGCGAGTCTACTAGCTCCAGCAGCTCCAACATTTTTTCGTAAGTGTGCACCGTATGATGGTGCGCCACGCCTTCAATACCCACAATAGTGCCGTATTTTTCCGCCGTGTCGGCCAGGCGCCGAACCGCGTCCACCAGTTCTATAAACGACTCTTTTTTCTGGCTGTCTGGGTGAAAAGTGCAATCGCCATTTTTTGATCCAGTCTCGGTGCCCACAATCGCGCACCCAAAATCCCGCGCAAAGCGCAAATGTTCTTCAAAGCGTTGTAGCGCTTGCTCTTTGGCCACCGGGTCTGGGTGGATGGGGTTGATATAGCAGCCCAATACCGCTATGGAAATTCCCTGTGCGGCAAACGTATCGCGTACCTGGTTCGCAAAGCCCGGGCTTAGTTGCCCGGGTTGCTCACCGATAAAGGGAAAGGATTTGGCGGGGGCAAGCTGTACGCAAGACGCGTTATATTGGCCGAGCCGGGCGGCGATCTCTGCGGGTGTACCCTGGCCGTAGTCGTGTGCTCTCAGGCCCAAGTTCAGCATAGTGTTTTGTCCTATTTAATCGTTCGTCTTTGTAAAACGCTTTTGTTTTACTGAGTGTGTTTTAGCGCGTCTATTGCTATTGCAACCCGTCGGCCAGTTCATCGGCGACAATCTCGGCGGTGAACTTTGCCCCCTCGAGTGAGGTGTGGGTGTGTTCGTCGGCAAAAAATGCTTCTACTTTTTCTGGGCCTAACTCGTCGTAGCGCTGGCCTACCAGTTCGTGCAGATCAATCAGTTTTACCCCGCTAATGCTCGCGACCTGGCGTGCCCATTGGGGGTAGCTGTCGTCGGGGCGGGCGATTTTGTCGCCGCTGTCATCCCAGATTTTGCGGGGCACAGGGGTAAAAAGAACCGGCGTTACGCCGCGCGCCATCGCCTCGCCGATCATTTTGCGCAGGTACCAGCCGTAGGTGTGAACCGTCTCAGTTTTACCGGTCAGCATATTGTCGATGGTTTCCTGCGCATTGCTGATGCCGTCTATGGTGCCCCGGGCGCGCTGATCGTCGTTGAGCGCTGCCGAATCATTGTGGCCGAATTGAATTAACACATAATCCCCAGGCTGGGTCATATTTAGGGCGCGTTGCCAGTGCCCGCCGGTGACAAAGGTGCGGCTGCTAAAGCCGCCAATGGCGCGATTGACCAGGTTGTAGGAATCATTCTCGAGGTAATTCCCCAGAAAATCGCCCCAGCCCCATTGGCCACCGGCGCCATCGCCCCAGCCGTTGCGCACCGTGGAATCGCCCACCATAAAAATGCTGGTTTTTTCCGGGTCGGCGACCACCGGCAGACGTAAAAAGGTCCAATCGTAGGCGATAACCTCGCGCCCTTTATCGGAATATAAATCCTCCGCCAGGGTGGGGCGCAGGCCCTTCAACGCGGAGACAATAGTCTCGGCATGAATTTCGGCACCGGCGGCATTAAAGTGGGTGTGATCTTTCGGGTAGAGTTCTGCCACTTTTGCGGGGCCGAGCTTTTCCAGCTTGTCGGCCACCAGGTTGGTGACATCGATAAACGGGGTTTCCAGTTCCCAGGCCAGTTGGTGCATCCAGTAGCTGTACTGGCCGTTGCGCCGTTCAATTCTCCCCTGGTCCCAGCGATTGCGCGCGGTTAACGACAGCAGGATCGGCGTGGCGTCTTGGGCGCGCACGTCGGCCACCATCTGGCGAATATAGTGGCCAAAGGTATAGACGGTTTCATCTTTGTCGGTCACTTGGTTGGCAATATCGGTTTGCTCGTTGCCTAACCCAGGCAGTGAGCCGCGAGCGCGCCGGTCGTCATTAATTTCACCGGCATCGTTATGGCCGAACTGAATCAGTACCAGGTCTCCGGGTTCTACGTCCTCGATCAGCGCTTGCCATAAGCCTTCGGTGATAAAGGTTCGGCTGCTCCTGCCGCCACGGGCGTGGTTGTTGACGGTGACTTGCTGTTCGTCAAAGTAAGATTGCAGCTGCGCCCCCCATCCCTGGTGGTCCTTTTCTTGGTAAGAGGCGGCGGTTGAGTCGCCGGCAATAAAAATGTGCGGTGGGCGCAAGTCATCGGCCAGACTGGCCTTGCTGACTAAAAGAGTTAGGACCATGGAAATAAAGAAACTGACTCGTCCCTTCCACATGCTGATTTCCTCGCGAGTTAAATGCCGGTGAATAATGCTTTTTATCATTGTCGATAGATCGGAAACGGCCAGACCAAGGCGCCGGGGTGTGTCTTATCGTGTCGCCCCTGAGTCTTGTCAGGCCAGTCTGCGGGGGTAAGACTATCATTATATGATCTTTAATGACTACAAATGGTTTAAATAGATTTTATGTGATTCTGGCAGACGCAGAATCAGCCGCCTTAATAAAGCGCTTGTTCAAGGGCCACAATAAGGCTTTTCTTGAGTCGGTCCATGCCGTAATAGTGCGGCTCAAACTCTATTTCTGGGGCGCCTGATGCCTTCTTGGCACTTTCTCATCGCCAGCCTGACATCTTATAGATTGTAGTTGATTTAAAATGATTGATAATGATAGTCTGTGATTTGTTGCTGCGTGATATCGCGATGCTCGGGTAACGAACCGTTTGCTCGGGAATATCGCTATTGCCCCTGTGACCCAGCCCTTTGTGTCTGGAGGGGTTGTCCACCCCTGTGTGCGAACAGCCCCTAAAGGCATTCCTACGTGCCGCGTGTATCAACGAGAAATGTTTTGACGATAACAAAAGAGTCGCAGGCAAGCTTGGAAAAGTGCCCTGCGGTGACAAGATGATTGAGGTGAGAAAATGAAAAACGACATTATAAGTTTGCTTGGCGAAGAGGCTGAATCATTATTAGGGCATCAGTGTCAGGCGATTCCCAAAGACAGCATCATTCAGCCCAGCCCGGATTATGTCGACAATATTTTTTCTGTGACCGATCGCCCCGCGCCGGTGCTGCGCAATTACCAGTCGTTGCTTTCAGCCGGTCGTTTGTCGGGTACGGGGTATATGTCTATTTTGCCCGTGGATCAGGGTATTGAACACTCGGCGGGCGCCACTTTCGCGCCCAACCCGATCTATTTTGACCCGCAAAATATTGTCGAGCTGGCGATAGAAGGTGGCTGCAATGCGGTGGCGTCAACATTGGGTGGCCTGGGTTCTGTGGCGCGCCGTTACGCCCATAAAATCCCTTTTATTGTAAAGCTTAATCACAACGACGCGATGGTTTATCCCTCCAGTTACGACCAGCGCTTATTTGGCCAGGTGCGCCAAGCCTATGATATGGGCGCCGTTGGTATTGGCGCGACGGTGTATTTCGGTTCCGAGAGTTCGCGTCGCCAGCTGCAGGAAATTTCCGAAGCGTTTCAGCAGGCTCACGAGCTGGGTATGGTGACGATTCTGTGGTGTTACTTGCGTAACGATGGTTTTAAAACGGCTGACGGAGATTTTCACTTGGCGGCCGATTTGACCGGCCAGGCGAATCACTTGGGCGTGACCATTCAAGCGGACATTATTAAGCAAAAAACGGCGGAAACCAATGGCGGCTTTAATGCTGTCAAGGTGGGTAAGACACACCCCAAAGTGTACGGTGAGCTAACCACCGAGCACCCCATTGATCTGGGACGCTATCAGGTTGCCAACTGCTATATGGGTCGCATCGGTTTGATCAATTCCGGTGGCGCCTCAACCGGCGAAGGCGATTTTGCCGAGGCGGTTCGCACCGCGGTGATTAACAAGCGCGCCGGCGGCATGGGGCTGATATCCGGTCGCAAGGCGTTTCAGCGCCCGTTCGCCGACGGCGTCAACCTGTTGCATACGATTCAGGACGTGTACTTGGATAAAAGCATATCCATTGCCTGATGGTTCGTCGGTTAAGATTTTGAAGGCTTGGGCGGGGCGATTATTTGTCCCGCCGGAAAAAGGTGCTGTGTTATGAACATTATTGAAGAACGCTACGCCGTTCATCGGGACGACGTCAAATTCTATGATACCGAAATGCTGCGCCAGCATTTTTTAATCAAAAAAGTGTTTGCGCCCGATCAGGTATTGTTTGTCTATACCCATTACGAGCGCGTGATGGTCGGCGGTGCTATGCCCGTCAATGAAAAAGTAGCGCTTGAGCCTGTCTATCAACAAAAAGCCAGCCACTTTCTCGAACGCCGTGAGCTAGGCGCGATTAATGTGGGCGGTAAAGGCTCGATTACTGTCGATGGCGATGTTTTTGAGTTGGATACCAAAGAAGCGCTCTACATCGGTCGGGGCGCTAAAGAGGTTGTATTTGCCAGCGCCGATTCCGCCCAGCCGGCAAAGTTCTACATGAACTCTGCTCCGGCGCATCACAGCTATCCCCACAAAAAAGTGGGTATGTCAGATGCAAAAGTTCTGGAGCTGGGGTCGTCAGAGACTTGCAACGAGCGACGCATAAACCAATTGTTAATTAATGAGGTAGTTGATACCTGTCAGTTGCAAATGGGTATGACCGAATTGCAGCCCGGCAGTATCTGGAACACCATGCCAGTTCATACTCACAGCCGCCGCATGGAGGCCTACTTTTATTTCAATATTCCCGATGAGCAGGCGGTTTGTCACTTTATGGGGCCAGCCGAACAAACCCGACATATTTGGGTGGGTAACGAGCAGGCGGTGGTGTCTCCGCCCTGGTCCATGCACTCGGGGGTAGGCACCGCTAACTACACCTTTATCTGGGGTATGGCGGGTGAGAACCTCGACTATACCGATATGGACTTTCATAAACCCCATACCCTGAAATAATTTTAAACGCGAACTGAATAATAGGTGGCATTATGTCCAGCGAACTATTTTCCCTTAAAGGTAAGACGGCACTGATCACTGGGGCGACTCACGGTATTGGTATGGCAATGGCGATGGGCCTGGGTAAAGCGGGCGCAAAAATTGTTATTAACGGTCGCTCGTCTCAGGAAAAAATTGATCGCGCCGTAGAAACCTACCAGGCAGCCGGTATCGAGGCCTATGGCTATCGCTTTGATGTGACCGACGAGAACCAGGTAGTAGCGGCGGTCGACAAAATTGAGCAAGAAGTAGGGGCTGTTGATATCCTGGTGAATAACGCCGGCATTATTAAAAGAGTTCCGTTATTGGATATGCCGGTGGCCGATTTTGAAGAAGTCATTAAAACCGATTTGACCGGTGTGTTTACCATGACCCGCCCGGTAGCGCGCAAAATGGTCGAGCGTCGCGCCGGCAAGATCATTAATATTTGCTCAATGATGAGCGAGTTGGGTCGCAATTCGGTTGGTGCATACGCCGCCGCTAAAGGCGGGCTGAAAATGCTGACTCGCAATATGGCCACCGAGTGGGCCAAACACAATGTTCAAGTCAACGGTATTGGCCCCGGCTATTTTGCCACCAGCCAGACCGAACCCATTCGGGTAGACGGCCACCCCATGAATGATTTTATTGTCAGCCGCACACCCGCCGGCAAGTGGGGCGACCCCGACGATTTGCAGGGCGCGGCCATTTTTCTCGCCAGTAAAGCCAGTAATTTCGTAACCGGCCAGGTCGTGTATGTGGATGGCGGCATTCTTGCTACCATCGGCAGGCCAGCAGGTGAAAACTAGGCGCTTGTTGCCCGTCAAAAAGGCTGAATGCTCAAGCCGAATCTATTGAAGGTGTTTCCAAAGAGGATCAACTTACGTGGGAGAGTGAAGGGTGGGACGTCGGAGGTCTGAGGTCGGATGTCCGACGCGGAATCCAAGTAAAAAGGTTGAAGGGTTTCTATTCGCCTACCTGAACCCGTCAACCTTTTCTTTTATTTCCCGTCCTCCGTCAACCGTTCTCAATTTCTATTCCCATCCGACATCCGACATCCGACATCCGACATCCGACACGATAGCGTTCTGCGTTCTGCGTTCTGCGTTCTGCGTGAAACGGAATTTTATTCGTGCACCGTATCCCGTCAGCCGTTCCCCACATTTATCAGCGTCAGACGTCCGACCTCAGACGTCTGACGTTTATTCATACTAATAAACCCCGCGAATATGCGCCGCAACTTCGTTTTGATAAAACGCCCGCAGGTCATCGTGCAGTGACTGTGGCAATGAAGGCAATTCACTGACCTTGGCGTTTTCCAGCACTTGTTCGGGGCGGCTGGCACCGGGAATAATGGTGGTAACAGCCGGGTGATCGAGAATCCAGCGCATGGCCATTTGCGCGGTGGTATAACCCTCTGGGGTTTTCTCTTTAATGGCGGCCGCCAGTTCTACGCCTTTTTCGAAGGGAATACCGGCGAAGGTTTCTCCTACGTTAAAGGCGTCGCCGTCTTTGTTGAAGTTGCGGTGATCGGTTTTATCAAACTGGGTGTCGGCTTTAAATTTCCCGCTCAGCAGGCCGCTGGCTAAGGGCAGGCGGGCGATAATCCCAATGTCTTTTTCATCGGCGACCGGAAGCAGTTCGTCTACTAGCTTCTGACGGAAGATATTAAAAATAACCTGCAGTGAGCTCAAGTCGTCGTGCTGGGCGCAAATCAAGCCTTCTTCTACGGTTTCTACGCTCGCGCCAAAGTACTGAATGTGTTTTTCCTGTTGCACTGTGCGCAGCCAGTCAAAAATTTCGCCGCGCTGCATCACTTCAGTCGGAATGCAGTGCAGCTGGATTAAGTCGATGCAATCGGTTTGCAGCCGGTCTTGGGCGCGCTTAAGGCTGTCGCGCAAGTCGGTCAGTGAGTAGCCGTCCGGATAAGTGCCGGCGCCGCGCCCGTATTTGCTGGCGACAAAGGGCTTGTCTTGCATTCCATGTACGGCCTGGCCAATGTAGCTTTCGCTCTGGCCGCCGCCGTACACGTCGGCGGTGTCGTAGAAATTAATGTCGGCCTCTTGCGCCGCGCTAAAAATACCATTAACCGCGCTGCGATCAATGGGGCCAAAGTCGCCGCCCAGTTGCCAGCAGCCGAGGCCGACTTCGCTGATTTTAAATCCGGTATTGCCGAGGGTTCGCGTTTTCATAATCTCTCCAGTTGGGCATGAGTAATATTCGCCGTGTCTCCGGCGTTAGCCGAATATGCTAGCACGAGAAGAGGGCCGGGAAGGGCGCTTAACATTCCTTAGCCATCCCGTGCGGGAGAGGGACGCTGGGCAAGCGCCTAACGGTGGGGCTATTCGGTCAGGCAGGCCGGGTCAAACGCGTACTCGCCGTTTAGCCAGTCGATGACTTCGCGCCCCGCACCGTGGTGAGCAAAAGGCTGATAGGCCTGCAATAGCAGTTCGCGCTGGTCTTCGCTCAATTGACCAAGCCCCTCGTGGGCGAAGAGGTCGGCGTTGGCCGCTAATTGTTGCGCAAGGCCTGCGGGGTACAGGCGCTTTAGAGTCGTTTCCAGTGGGGCTTCCGTTTCGCCCTTCAGTGCACTGTGTAACCCTGATAAGGCGGGCAGAGATAGGCTGAACTGATTCATGGGGTTCACCGCAATACCGGCAATGTTCTCGCGACGGAGGCCGCGTTCCGCAGTGGGCGGGTGCAGATAGAGGTGCTGGGATTTTACGGCGCCGTCGTTAACCGGATAGTTGTCCCATATAAAAGGTCGGCGCTCCAGTTTTTGGGTGATCTGCTGTAAGTGCTCATCCGGGTAGTTGTCGGAGCATACCTTGGGGCCGGTCCAGAATAGATGAATACTGGGGTCCAGTTGGCGGCCCAAATCTTCCAGGTAGTGATCGGGGCGAGCGCCAAACACCTTGTCTAGCACCGGGTCGTCGCTGTAATAGGTGGGGCAGAGCACGATATGTGGGGCGCTGCTCTGGGTGGCGGCGCAGTGCGCGAGCTCGGCCTGGCGCTGGGCGAGGTGAGGGATATCGCCGCGCATATCGTCAAAAAAGAGCCCTAGCCAGTCGGGCTGGAGCTGATTGAGTCGCCCAATTTTGGTCTCTAGTGCGGCGCTGTCCGCGCGGCCTGTGGTATCGCACAAATCCAGAGGGCTGAGCCCCAGCCCAAAAGCGACCCCTCGGTCGCGAAAGTGCTGGCGCAGCTGCAGGAGTTGCTGCCAGTCGGAATTGCTCCAGTGCTCGCGCCAGCGGCTGCGCAGGTGACGATCGGACTTGGGAGCGTATAGGTAGAAATCGAAGCCTTCGCGAACCATAAAGTCGGCCAGCTGGCGGCGCTGATCCCAGCGCCAGCTGCGACCAAAAAAGCCTTCAATGATGCCCGTATGGGGCGGTGCTGAATTTGTCATCGGCCTAGATTAACCGGTTTGCCGGCGCTTAGAAAGCCACCGCTCGAGAAGCGGGCTTTTGCTGTATTTTCAATGACCTGGGGCGCTTGATGGGAACTGCCTGAGGTACTGTCAGATTGACACAAAGGCGCCGGATGCCTATGATAGCCGCCTTTTCGCACGACACTGCACCTTTTGCTGGCCTTACTGTTTTGGCGGGCATTTAATCCTGAGGTAACCGCGTCTGGCGCACCATGTTGGCGCGTCAAGCCAAGTTGCTTGGTAGTGTGTGTTTTCATTTAAACATGACAGTAAGAGGATACGGAGTAACTCATGTCCAGCCGTACTGAATTGACTGCCTGGCAAACCCTCCAGGCCCACGCGAGCGAAATGAGCAAGCGTCACATGAGTGACCTGTTTGATGAAGACGATCTTCGCTTCGCTAAGTTTTCCCTCCAAGCTCCCAATATCCTGCTCGATTACTCCAAAAACCTGATTACTGAAGACACTCGCACCAAGCTGCTCGATCTGGCCGAAGCTTGCGAGGTCGAATCTTTCCGCGACAAAATGTTCGCCGGTGAGAAGATCAACCGCACCGAAGACCGCTCAGTATTGCACGTGGCCCTGCGCGATCAGTCCGACGAGCCACTGGAAATTGACGGTGAAGACGTACGCGCCCAGGTCAAACACGAGATGGAGCGCATCAAATCGCTGGTCGCTCAGGTTCGCAGCGGCGACTGGCACGGGTACACCGGCAAAGAGATGACCGACATTGTCAGCATCGGTATTGGCGGCTCTAACCTGGGCCCGCTAATGGTGACCGAGGCGCTGTCAGCCTACAGCGACGGTCGTCTGAATGTGCACTACGTATCCAATGTGGATGGTTTCCAAATCGCCGACACGCTGCGCGATCTGGACCCCGAGACCACCTTGTTTGTGATTGCCTCGAAAACCTTCACCACCTTGGAAACCATGACCAACGCCCGCTCGGCCGAGGCCTGGTTCCTGGATAAAGCCAAAGATAAAAGCTTTATCAATCGTCACTTTATCGCCGTGTCCTCCAACCGCGAAAAAGCCACCGAGTTTGGTGTGGCGGAAGAAAATATCTTTGATATGTGGGATTGGGTCGGCGGCCGTTTCTCGCTGTGGTCTGCGATTGGCCTGCCTATCGCCCTGAACCTGGGCTTTGACATTTTCGCAGAGCTGCTCGAAGGCGCCTTAGAAATGGACAAGCATTTCCGCACTGCGCCCATGGCGAAAAACGCACCGGTGATGCTGGCACTGATGGGTGTGTGGAACAATAACTTCCTGGGTCGTAAAGCCCACGCACTGCTGCCTTACGACCAGTGCCTGCATCGTCTGCCTGCCTATATGCAGCAGGCCGAGATGGAGAGTAACGGTAAGAGCGTTAACTGGTCCGGCGAGCGCATTGATTACTCCAGCGTCCCACTGATTTGGGGTGAGGTCGGCATCAATGGGCAGCACGCTTTCTACCAGTGCTTGCACCAGGGTACCCAAATTGTACCGGCCGACTTTATCGGCTCGGTAGAGCCGTCTCTGGCGGTGAAAGGTCACCACGATGCTCTAATGGCCAACTTCTTTGCCCAGTCCGAGGCGATGATGCGCGGTATCAATGCCGACCAGGTGCGCGAAGAGTTGACCGCCAAAGGCATGTCGCCCGAGCGTATTGAAGAAGTGGTGCCCCACAAGGTGCACGAGGGCAATCGCCCCACCAACACAATCCTGATGCAAAAAGTTAACGCCCGCTCGCTGGGTTCGTTGATCGCGCTCTACGAGCACAAGATTTTTGTGCAGGGCATCATCTGGGAAGTTCACTCCTTCGATCAGTGGGGCGTTGAACTGGGTAAAGTGCTGGCCAAGGGTATTCAGGATGAACTGGCTCCGGATGCCGAAATCGATGCCAAGCATGATGCCTCGACCCGCAATCTGATAGAATATTACAAAAAGGCGCGTCCTTAAGCGCCACCCCATAGCGGGGTAGAGCGAGGGGCCGAGCCCCGCCAAGCGATACCGCGGCACTGATTGAGTGTCGGGGTATCGTTTTGTTGTTTTTACGTTTTACCCCTGTCGGGATATGAAATGGCCTTATTTGCGCTATTTCTTAGAGTCTGCGCCCACAAGCAGACCTGCACCGGTTGGCCATGAGCGAATCGGTTGCCCTTAGGGCAGGCTAACGAACCCGAACCCTATTTAAGGGCCGTTTGCCTACAATGACGAAAAAAAGCGTTATTAAACGCTTGGGCCAAATAGAGCGCAAAGCCGGCGGCCCCACGCAATGCGTGAAATTAACGAGAGTGACACACGACAGCCACACAAACGGCATAGATTGGGAGCAACCCAGCACGCCGCTTGTATTTCTGAGCATACTGGATCAGTGGTAACGAAATGACCGATAGCAAAATTGCTGCAATTACCAACCGAATTATTGAGAAAAGCCGTGCTACCCGCGAAGCCTACCTGGACAAGGTAGAGCGCGGGCGCTCTAACGGCCCGGCCCGCAAACGTTTATCCTGCGGCAACCTGGCCCACGGCTTTGCCGCCTGCGGATCCGATGACAAACAGGCATTGGCCGAGGGCGATGCCCCCAACCTGGGGATTGTCTCGTCTTATAATGAAATGCTGTCGGCTCACGAGCCCTATCACAGCTATCCGGATCGAATCAAAAAGGCTGCCCACGAGGCGGGCATGACGGCTCAGTTCGCTGGCGGTGTGCCCGCTATGTGCGATGGCGTTACCCAGGGCCGTGAAGGCATGGACCTGTCGCTGTTCTCGCGCGATGTGATCGCCATGTCGACGGCCATTGCTCTGTCTCACGATATGTTCGACGGCGCCATCTGTCTGGGCATCTGCGATAAAATCGTCCCCGGGCTGACCATCGGTTCGCTGTCTTTTGGCCAACTGCCGGTGATCTTTATTCCCGCCGGCCCGATGACGCCGGGCTTGCCCAATGCCGAGAAAGTTCGCGTGCGTCAGCTGTTTGCCGAGGGCAAAGTAGGCCGTAAAGAGCTGCTAGAAGCCGAAAGTGCCTCTTACCACAGTGCCGGTACCTGTACCTTTTACGGCACCGCCAACTCCAACCAAATGTTGATGGAGATCATGGGCCTGCACCTGCCGGGCAGCTCTTTTGTTAATCCGGGCACGCCTCTGCGCGACGCTTTGACCGACGCCGCCGTGAAGCAGCTGGCCAGTATTACCACTCACGGTAATTACACACCCATGGCTGAGGTCGTGGATGAAAAGGCTATTGTTAATGGCATGGTGGGCCTGCTCGCCACCGGCGGCTCCACCAACCACGCGATCCACTTGATGGCCATGGCACGCGCGGCCGGCGTTATTGTGGATTGGCAGGATCTGTCTGATTTGTCCGATGCTGTTCCCTTGATGTGCCGTATCTACCCCAATGGTTTGGCGGACATTAACCGTTTCCAGGCCGTGGGCGGCATGGGTTATTTAATGCGCGAGCTGCGTGACGCCGGTATTTTGCACGACGACGTAAAAACCGTGATGGGCGAGGGCGGTTTAGAGCCCTACACCAAAGAGCCTTTCCTGGAAGACGACAAGCTGGTGTGGCGCGATGCCCCCAAAGAAAGCCTGGACGATGGCGTGCTGCGTCCGCCCCAGTCGGCCTTTAGTGCCAGTGGCGGTATGAAGCTGCTAACCGGCAACCTGGGGCGCTGTGTGATCAAAGTCTCGGCCGTCAAGCCCGAGCACCGCAAGGTGAAGGCCCCGGCCAAGGTATTTCACACCCAGGATGCGGTGCAGAAGGCGTTCAAGGCTGGCGAACTGGACCAGGATTTTGTCGCAGTGGTGCGTTTCCAAGGGCCTAAAGCCTGCGGTATGCCCGAGCTGCACAAGCTCACGCCGCCTTTGGGCGTGCTGCAAGATCGCGGTTACAAAGTGGCTCTGGTCACTGACGGACGTATGTCCGGCGCCTCGGGCAAGGTGCCTGCGGCGATTCACCTGACCCCCGAGGCCTTGGACAAAGGCCCCATTGGCCTGGTGCGCGATGGCGACATCGTAGAAGTAGATGCCGAGACCGGCGTGCTGCACTTGCATGTGGATGACGCCGAGTTGGCCAAGCGCGAGCACCAGGACTACGATTTGTCAGAAAGTCACGACGTGATGGGCCGCGAGCTGTTTGCACCGCTGCGCAAAACTGTTGGATCGGCCGAAGAGGGCGCGACGGTTTTTCGCTGGTAAGCGGCCGCGAGCTAAACATTCAGAACAAGTAGGACTATTAAATGCAAAAGCCTTTTGACTTTGTCATTTTTGGGGGCGCGGGTGATTTGGCCCTGCGCAAATTAATCCCGGCCTGGTACCGCGCTTACCGCGAGGGGCAAATGCCCAAAGGGTCGCGTATTTTTGGCACGGTACGTCGCACCGAGCAGGCCGATGGCTATCGTGAAATGGTACGCGAGGCGGCTTACAGCTATTTGCGCGATGACGAAATTGACAATGAAACCTGGCAAGAATTTGAAGCCTGTATCCACGGTGTGTTTATCAATATCACCGAGCTGGATGAGCACTGGGAGTCACTGGCCAAAACCCTGAATGAAGGCAACGAAGAGCGCGTGTTCTACATGGCCACACCGCCTGCGGTGTTTTCGGCCTGTTGTAAGAATATTCACGACGCCGGCATGATCACCCCGACTTCGCGCGTGGTGGTGGAAAAACCCTTGGGTTACGACGCCAAGTCCGCCGATTCTATTAACGCTGACATCGCCCAGTACTTTGAAGAAAACGCGATTTTCCGCATTGACCACTACCTGGGTAAAGAAACCGTACAAAACCTGCTGGCGCTGCGGTTTACCAACTGTATTTTTGAGCATTTGTGGGATTCCAAGTCCATCGACCATGTGGAAATCAGCATTTCCGAAACCGTTGGCCTGGAAACCCGCGCGGGTTTCTACGACGACGCTGGCGCGCTGCGCGATATGGTGCAGAACCACCTGATGCAGCTGCTGTGTCTGGTGGCCATGGAGCCGCCCAGCAAATTAAACGCCGACAGCATTCGCACCGAAAAACTTAAGGTGCTGGATGCGTTGCGTCCGCTGGTGGGCGACGATGTGGCCAAAAACACCGTGCGCGGTCAGTATGTGGCCGGTGAAATGGGCGGTAAAAAAGTTGACGGTTATCTGGACGAGCTGGGTAAAGACAGCAACACCGAAACCTTTGTGGCCATTCGCGCCCATATTGATAACTGGCGCTGGTCCAACGTGCCTTTTTATCTGCGTACCGGTAAACGCTTAAAGCAGCGCTGCGCGGAAATTATTATTCAGTACAAAACCCCCACCCACCACATCTACCCAGATTCGGCCGGCGCCATGATCCCCAACCGTTTGGTGATCCAGCTGCAACCGGATGAGCGGGTACAAATGATCGTGACCTCCAACAACCTGGAAAAACACGATGCCGAGTTGGTGCCGGGCGTTATGGACTTGGGGCTGACCGATCGCTATGAAAAATTTTACTCGGATGCCTATAAGCGTTTGATGCTGGATGCGGCTGCCAACAACCCGGCGCTGTTTATTCACCGCAACGAGGTAGACGCCGCCTGGAATTGGATCGATCCGATTATCGAAGCCTGGCAGCGCCCCGAGAACAAGCCCAAGCCCTACGAATCGGGCAGCTGGGGTCCTAAAGAGTCCGAAGACTTGCTGCGCACCGACGGTAGCGCTTGGTTTAACGCCGGCGATAACATCTCAGGAGAGTGCTAATGGCGGTTGAAGAACGTTTTTTTGACACCCGCGAAGAGATGATTGATGCGGTGTTTGCGCAAACCATTGGCGCTCTGGAAGAGGCCGTAAAAGAGCGCGATGAAGCCAGTTTTTTGGTCTCAGGTGGCAGCTCACCGGCGCCTATTTACAAGCGTTTGTCGGAAGCGGATTTGGCCTGGAACCGAGTTAAAGTGGCATTGGTCGACGAGCGCTGGGTCGATTATGACCACGATAAAAGCAATGAAGCTTTTATTGTTAAAACACTGATGCAAAACAACGCTGCCAATGCCAAGTTGATCGGCATGAAAAACACCAGCGAATCAGCCGCCGCAGGCTTGGCGCAGTGTGAGTCTGCCTACCAGACTCTCGCCAAGCCCTTCGATGTGACGGTTTTGGGTATGGGCCCGGACGGTCACACGGCCTCGCTATTTCCGCACGCACAAGGGTTGGCCGAAGCGCTGGAAACCAAAAACCTGTGCAGTGCGATTAAGGCGATTAAAAGCGAAGTGACCGGCGATTGCACCGAGCGCATGACCTTGTCTCTGGCTGGCATCAGCAATTCTCGCGAAGTGCTGTTGTTAATTTCCGGTGACGAAAAACTCGCCACTTACCGCGAAGCTATGGCCGGTGGTGACGTTGCTGAAATGCCGGTGCGCGCAGTGCTTAATCAGCAAGATATAAAAGTCACCGTTTACTGGGCGCCGTAAGGGCCATCACTATTTCTTAAGAGGACAAAGACGTGGGTTTATCCATTGATGAGATTTTAAAAGTCGCACCGGTTGTGCCGGTCATGGTCATTGACGATTTGGAAAACGCCGTACCCCTGGCGCGCGCGCTTTACAATGGCGGCTTAAAAGTACTGGAGATTACCCTGCGCACACCTGTGGCGCTGGATGCGATTAAAGCCATGGTGAAAGAACTGCCCGAAGATGCAGTGATTGGCTCGGGTACTGTAGTGACTCCGGAAGATCTGCAGGCCTCTGTGGATGCCGGCGCTAAGTTTATGGTGAGCCCCGGAACCACCCCGGCGCTGATTGAAGCGGCCAAGAAGTGCCCGGTACCTTTGTTGCCCGGTATTGCCACCCCATCCGAGGCGATGAACCTGTACACCCAGGGTTTTAAGCATTTGAAATTTTTCCCGGCTGAAGCGGCCGGTGGCGTACCCATGGTTAAGTCCATCGGAGGCCCGCTGCCACAGATCACCTTCTGCCCCACCGGTGGTATTAATTTAGAAA
The DNA here is from genome assembly GCF_024195295.1 of Gilvimarinus xylanilyticus. GTDB lineage: Bacteria > Pseudomonadota > Gammaproteobacteria > Pseudomonadales > Cellvibrionaceae > Gilvimarinus > Gilvimarinus xylanilyticus. The sequence continues at coordinate 748,084 of NZ_JAMFTH010000001.1, forward strand.
AGGCGCCGACTTATTTGGCTCTGCCCAACGTTGCGTGTGTGGGCGGTACCTGGATGGCGCCGAAAAACCTGATTGCGGAGAAAAAGTGGGACGAAATCGAAACCCTCGCCCGCCAGGCGGCCAGTCTTGAGCGCTAAAACTTAAGCATTTAACGACTTTTTATTTACGACTGAGTTAGCAATTGCCGGCGGCGCCGGCAACGTCAATTGACAGGAGAGAAACACATGACCATTAAAGTAGCTATTAACGGTTACGGACGTATTGGCCGCAATGTTCTGCGCGCTCTGTATGAATCAGGCTATCGCGATCGCATTCAAGTGGTTGCCGTAAACGATTTGGGCGATGCCGATCTGAATGCCCACTTGACCAAGTACGATTCTGTACACGGCCGTTTCCCCGGCGAAGTATCCGTTAGTGGCGACAAAATGATCGTTAACGGCGACGAAATTCAAATTACCGCCGAGCGCAATCCCGCCGATTTGCCCTGGGGCAAGCTGGGCGTCGACGTGGTTTACGAGTGCACCGGTATCTTCACCAGCCGTGAAAAAGCCAAGTCGCACCTGGAAGCGGGCGCGAAAAAAGTGATTATTTCGGCTCCTGGCACCGATGTCGATGCCACCGTCGTATACGGTGTAAACAACAATGTGCTGAAAGCCTCTGATGAAATTATTTCTAACGCTTCCTGCACCACTAACTGCTTGGCGCCTGTGGCGAAAGTTTTGCACGATAAGTTCGGTATCGAGCAGGGCTCTATGACTACCATTCACGCCTATACTAACGATCAGCACTTGAGCGATGTGTTTCACAAAGACATCTACCGTGCGCGCTCTGCGACTCAGTCGATGATTCCCACCTCTACCGGTGCCGCTCGTGCGGTTGGTTTGGTGCTACCTGAGTTGAACGGCAAGCTGGACGGCATGTCTGTTCGCGTACCGACCATCAACGTTTCTCTGGTTGACTTGAACGTTTTGGTTAAACAAGACGTTACCGTCGAAGAAGTTAACGCGGCCATGAAAGAAGCGTCCGAAAAAGAAATGCCAGGCGTGCTGGTTTACAACGACGAGCCTTTGGTATCAATCGACTTTAACCATCACCCCGCGTCTTCAAACTTTGACTCCAAGCAGACCAAAGTAATGGGTAGCCGCTGGGTGAAAATTATGTCCTGGTACGACAACGAGTGGGGTTTCTCCAACCGCATGCTGGACAACACCATCGCACTGATGAACGCTAAGTAAGAAAAGAGAGAGAGCTATGTTACGCCGTACCAAAATCGTCAGTACGCTGGGCCCGGCTTCCGAGTCAGAAGACGTTCTGGAAAAACTCATTCTTGCCGGCGTTAATGTCGTGCGGTTGAATTTTTCTCATGGCGCCCCGGAAGATCACAAAAACCGCGCCGAGGCGGTTCGCCGCCTCGCCGCCAAGCACGACCGCTTTGTCGCTGTGCTGGGTGATCTGCAAGGCCCTAAAATTCGCATCGCACGTTTTGCCGATGGCCCGATTAAATTAGCCATTGGCGATAAGTTTATTCTGGATGCCTCGCTCGAGCGCGACGCGGGTAACCAGGAGCGTGTGGGAATCGACTACAAAGAACTGCCTCAAGACTGTAAGCCAGGCGACAAGCTGTTGCTGGATGATGGTCGCGTGGTGTTGGACGTGGATAAAATCGAAGGCACTCAGGTATTTTGTACCACCAGTGTTGCTGGCCCTCTGTCTAACAACAAGGGCATCAACCGTCAGGGCGGTGGTTTGTCTGCGCCGGCTTTGACCGAGAAAGACCTGGCCGACATTAAAACCGCTGCCGAAATCGGCGTGGATTACCTGGCCGTGTCGTTCCCGCGCAGTGCCGATGATATGAACCAGGCGCGCAAACTGTTGCATGAAGCGGGCGGTACGGCAGGCTTGGTTTCTAAGATTGAGCGCGCCGAAGCGGTAGCCGACGACGAAACCCTGGATTCTATTATTGAAGCCAGTGATGCGGTGATGGTTGCTCGTGGTGATTTGGGTGTGGAAATTGGCGATGAAGAGTTGATTGGTGTGCAAAAGCGCATTATCACCCGCGCCCGTGCTCAGAACCGCACTGTGATTACCGCCACCCAGATGATGGAGTCGATGATCAACTCGCCTCTGCCGACCCGCGCCGAAGTGTTCGACGTCGCTAACGCTGTGCTCGATGGCACCGACGCGGTTATGCTGTCGGCCGAAACCGCTGCCGGTAACTTCCCGGTTGAAACCGTTCAAGCGATGGCTCGCGTTATCGTGGGTGCGGAAAAACATCCGCAGGCTTGTCGTGAAACTTACCGCGTGGACGAAGAGTTTGGCTCTATCGATCAGTCAATTGCGTTGGCTACTATGTACACCGCCAACCATCTATCCGGTGTGAAAGCCATTATTGCTCTGACCGAGTCGGGTACCACCCCGCGCTTGATGTCTCGCGTGGGTTCACAGCTGCCTATCTTCGCTTTCTCTCGTTACATTGAGACGCAGCGTCGCGTGGCTCTGTACCGCGGTGTGCAGCCTGTACCTTTCGATACCGATGAAGTGCCCAGTAAGAAAGACTATGGTCGCGCCATCGCTATCTTGAAAGATCGCGGAGTCCTGGCCGACGGCGATCTGGTTATTTTGACCGCGGGCGACAGCAATCAGCTCGGTGGCACCAACACCATGAAAGTGATGCGTGTGGGCGACTAAGTTCGTTGCGATCTCGTTAAAAACGGCAGCCTCGGCTGCCGTTTTTTTTGCCCCGATGTAAGATACTATGATTATTTCAGGTTCTATTGACGGGGCTTGTGCTGTTACGGAGATACTTTATGTTTAATCGGTTTTGGTTACTGCTGTTGGGGTTGTTGTTCACGTTCGCCCACGGCGCCCAAGAAACGCCGCTGCTGTCCCAGCTGAAAGGGGAGTGGACCCAGGGTGCTGTGCTGCGAGGCAAGGTTAAACCGGGCACTCAGGTCAGCTTTTTAGGGCAAAACATTCCGGTGGGGCCGGACGGTGAATTTGTGCTCGGCTTGGGTCGCGATGCGGGCGCCAATGCCGAGTTGATCCTTAAAAAGGGCGAGGATGAATGGCGTCACACCTACACGGTGGCACGGCGCGATTATAATATTCAGCGCATTGAAGGCGTGCCGCAGAAAACGGTGACTCCTTCGCCCGAGCAACAAGAGCGGACCCGCCGCGAAGCGGCCAAAGTGTGGCAGGCACGGCAGACCGAGCGGGACACCGTGGAGTTTATGCAGGACTTTAAATGGCCGCTAGTTGGCCCCATTACAGGGGTGTATGGCTCGCAGAGATTTTACAATGGCGAGCCACGCTCACCGCACTATGGAGTGGATATCGCCGCCCCCACAGGAGCCGGGGTCATTGCCCCGGCCGCGGGCGAAGTGATTTTAGCCGAACCCGATTTGTTCTATTCAGGTGGCACCTTAATTATCGACCATGGACACGGGCTTTCGTCGACCTTTATTCACCTGTCTGAAATCTTGGTGCAGGTCGGTGATAGCGTGACCCAGGGGCAAGAAATTGCCGAGGTAGGCGCCAGCGGACGCGCGACTGGACCACACCTGGATTGGCGTATGAACTGGCGCGGTGAGCGGGTAGACCCTACCACCCTGGTAGGGCCCATGCCCCAGTAGCGGTTGACGCTTTCGGGGCGGCAAGACACAAGCGCCCGAGCGGTGTAAACTAGCGCCCCTTGAATTTATCGCCCAATCGCGCAGGTAAGAGCCATGATCGATAAAAAATTGCTGGGAATTTTAGTGTGCCCCGTGAGCAAAGGTGAGCTGGAGTACCGTAAAGAGGCCTCCGAGCTGGTGTGCTACAGCAGTGGTCTGGCATACCCGGTGCGCGATGGTATTCCGGTGATGCTGGAATCCGAAGCGCGCCGCCTGAGCGACGAAGAAAAACAGGCACACAGAAACCGCTGATTCCGCCCCGCAAGAATCCGCAGACAACCGAATTGATACAGATAGCCAACGGAAACTCTATGAAAAGCGCTGAAATTCGCGACGCCTTTTTAAAGTACTTTGAATCAGAAGGGCACAGTATCGTGCCATCCAGCTCGCTGGTGCCGGGCAATGACCCGACCCTCTTGTTTACCAATGCGGGCATGAACCAGTTTAAAGACGTTTTTTTGGGCGGCGATAAGCGTCCCTACAGCCGCGCTACCAGCTCACAGCGCTGTGTGCGGGCAGGGGGAAAGCACAATGACCTGGAAAACGTTGGCTATACCGCGCGTCATCACACATTTTTTGAAATGCTGGGTAACTTCAGCTTTGGTGACTACTTTAAACGCGACGCGATTCAGTTTGCCTGGAAATTTCTTACCGAGGTTCTGGGGCTACCACCCGAGCGCCTGTGGGTAACCGTGCATATCTCCGATGACGAGGCCGCCGATATTTGGCAAAAGGAAATGGGGGTTAGCCCCGAGCGCTTTTCGCGTCTGGACGAAGACAACTTCTGGCAAATGGGCGATACCGGCCCCTGTGGCCCCAGCTCGGAGATTTTTTACGATCACGGCGCTGATGTACCCGGTGGCCCTCCGGGTAGCGAAAACGATGACTTAGATCGCTACATCGAAATCTGGAACCTGGTGTTTATGCAGTACGAGCGCCAGGCCGACGGCGAGCTAAAACCATTGCCCAACCCCTCCATTGATACCGGCATGGGCCTTGAGCGTATTGCCGCCGTGATGCAGGGCGTCCACAACAACTACGATATTGATTTGTTCCAGCACCTGCTTAAAGCCGCCGCTAAGGCGACCGGCTCGGATGATTTGGAGCATAAATCACTGCGGGTGATTGCCGATCATATCCGCTCCAGCGCTTTTTTAATCAGCGATGGGGTATTGCCCTCTAACGAAGGGCGGGGCTATGTGTTGCGCCGTATTATTCGCCGCGCCATTCGCCACGGTCACAAATTGGGTCAGAAAGACGCTTTCTTTAACACCCTCGTGGATGCCCTCGCTGACGTAATGGGCGAGGCATACCCCGAACTGAACGAGCGCAAAGCCCAGATTGCCAAGGTGCTGCTGACCGAAGAAGAGCAGTTTGCCAAAACCCTGGATAAAGGCATGGGCGTCTTGGAAGACGCACTGGCGGATTTGTCCGGCACTGAAATTCCCGGCGATGTGGTGTTTACCCTCTACGATACCTATGGCTTTCCGGTGGATTTGACCGCCGATATCGCCCGCGAGCGGGACTTAAGCATTGATCAGGCAGGCTATGAGGCCGCCATGGAAGCCCAGCGTCAGCGCGCCCGCGCGGCGGGGAATTTTAAAGTCGACTATACCCAGGCCTCTCTAGATGTGCCCGCGACCGAATTTACCGGCTATAGCGAGCTGGCAGGTGAAAGTAAAGTGCTGGCCCTGCTGCGCGACGGCGCCAGTGTCGAGCAAATCAGCGAAGGTGAAGAAGCCGCGGTGGTGCTGGATAGCACACCGTTTTACGCCGAATCCGGCGGCCAGGCCGGTGATAGCGGCTATCTGGAGGCCAATGGGATCCGTTTTGAAGTTCGTGATTGTATTAAACAGGGCAATCACTTTTTGCACCTGGGGCAATTGCTGCAGGGGTCGCTCGAATCCGGCGTTGCTCTGCAGGGGCAGGTGGACAGTGAGGTACGCCAGGCCACGGCTTTGAATCACTCGGCTACCCACTTGTTGCACGCGGCGCTGCGCAAGGTGCTGGGCGAACATGTCACTCAGAAGGGCTCGCTGGTGAACTCCGAGCGTTTGCGCTTTGATTTTTCTCACTTTGAGCCGGTCAGTCCGGACGAATTAAAAACCATTGAGCGGATGGTAAACGAGCAGGTTTTGGCCAATACCCCCGTCGCTACCGAGCTGTGCGATATGGAAACCGCCCAGGCAAAAGGTGCCATGGCGCTGTTTGGTGAAAAATACGGCGATGAAGTGCGGGTGCTGAGCATGGGCACCGACAGCTTTTCGGTTGAGCTGTGCGGCGGCACCCATGTGAGCCGCACGGGCGATATCGGCCTGATGCGCATTGTCAGCGAATCGGGTATTGCCTCGGGCGTGCGTCGGATTGAAGCCATCACCGGTAAAGCGGCGCTAGCGGCGTTTGACGAAGCCGAAGCGCGCTTGGCCAAAGCGGCGGCGCTCATCAAGGCCAATCCGGACAATTTGGTGGAAAAGCTGGAACAGCTAAGCGCTCAAAGCCGCAAGTTGGAAAAAGACCTGGCGGCGCTTAAAACGAAACTGGCCACTGCCGGCAGCCGCGATCTGGCTGCCGAAGCAGTCGAGGTGCAGGGCATCAAGGTGCTCGCGGTTAAACTTGAGGGCGCCGATGCCAAATCACTGCGCGACAGTGCCGATCAGCTTAAAAACAAACTGGGTACCTCGGTGGTGTTACTGGCCGCCGAAGACGAGGGCAAAATTGCCCTGGTAGCCGGTGTCAGTAAAGATGCCACGGCCCAGGTTAAGGCGGGCGACTTAATGCGCCATGTGGCCCAGCAAGTGGGCGGCAAGGGCGGCGGTCGCCCCGATATGGCCCAGGGCGGCGGTAGCGACGTGGCGGCCCTAGAGGGCGCGTTGGCCTCGGTTGCCCCCTGGGTTAAAGAACAATTGGGTTAACCCTAGCTCGAATATGACAAATCTGTAAAAAAGTGTTTCGACGGGCAATAAACTGATTAACTTTTGTCTAATTATCGTGTTTAATTGCCGCCTTTTGCGCCAAGCCCCTTAGGGCGAGTGTCAGGGCAGTGCGTCGAAAAGACGACAAATGTGAGGAATAGGCCGGGAATGAGCTTATTGGTACAAAAATACGGTGGCACTTCGGTGGGTACCGTAGAGCGTATCGAAGCGGTCGCTGATAAAGTGGCCGGCTTTCGCGCTCAGGGGCACGATATGGTGGTTGTGGTTTCCGCCATGAGCGGCGAAACCAATCGCTTAATTGCCCTAGCTAAGGATATTCAGCAAGCCCCCGATCCCCGCGAGATGGACGTGTTGGTTTCCACCGGTGAGCAGGTCACCATCGCGCTTTTGTGCATGGCGCTGAAAAAGCGCGGCTGTGACGCGCGTTCCTACACGGGTGGCCAGGTGCGCATTTTGACCGATGATGCCCATACCAAGGCCCGTATCCAGGAGATTGACGACGCCAATATGCGCGCCGATCTGGCGGCAGGGCGTGTGGTTGTGGTTGCGGGGTTTCAGGGCGTCGATGAGGCAGGCAATATCACCACTCTCGGACGCGGCGGCTCGGATACCACCGGTGTTGCGCTGGCGGCAGCCTTAAAAGCCGACGAATGTCAGATCTATACTGACGTTGACGGCGTATACACCACAGACCCCAGGGTGGTCGACAAGGCCCGGCGCCTAGAGCAAATCACTTTTGAAGAGATGCTGGAAATGGCCAGCCTGGGCTCAAAGGTATTGCAGATACGCGCCGTTGAGTTCGCCGGCAAATACAATGTACCACTGCGGGTGCTGTCCAGCTTTGCCGACGGCCCTGGCACTTTGATTACCCTCGATGAGGAAGAGAGCACTATGGAACAGCCCGTTGTCTCTGGGATTGCGTTTAACCGCGATGAGGCCAAAATTACCCTGGCTGGTATTCCCGATACCCCCGGTATTGCATCTAAAATTCTGGCGCCGGTGGGTAAAGCCAATGTTGAGGTTGACGTTATCGTGCAGAACGTCGGTGCCGACAACACCACGGATCTGACTTTTACTGTTAATCGCGGTGATATGAATAAAACCGTGGATTTGTTGTCTAACGTCGTGAAAGAGATTGGCGCACGGGAAGTGACGAGTGACGATGCCATCGCCAAAGTGTCTATTGTGGGTGTGGGAATGCGCTCTCACGCGGGCGTGGCTTCGACCATGTTCACGGCGCTCGCCGAAGAGGGCATTAATATTCAGATGATTACCACATCAGAAATCAAGATTTCGGTGATTATCAGCGAGAAATATTTAGAGCTTGCTGTGCGAACCTTGCACAGTGCGTTTGGCCTGGATGCCGAACCTGCTCAGGCGTAAGTGGTTGTACCTGAGCAATAACAGGGTCGGATGACCTCAGACGTTTAAGGTCTGAAATTTTTTTGGGGGCAATTCCCTTTTTGCGAAAAATGAACTTTACTTAAGGTAAGGATCAGAAATCACCAGCTTGGTAGATTGGATCGCATTAAGGGCTAAATAGTGGCATAGGAGTTGGATTCCGGCCGCACTTACAGGATGGATTGAAGGAGTTGTACTATGTTGATCTTAACCCGCCGTATTGGCGAAACCCTAATGGTTGGCGATGAAGTGACCGTGACTGTACTGGGTGTTAAAGGCAACCAAGTTCGTATTGGTGTTAATGCACCTAAAGATATCGCGGTACACCGCGAAGAGATTTACCAGCGCATTCAGCGCGAAAAACAAAATCAACAAGAAGGTCTGGCTTAATCTGACCTCGTTGAGTAAACGGCAACCAAGGGTTGCCGTTTTTTTATGCGTTTTGTTTGTACACTGGGCAGCGGCGCGAAAAATCTAACCCCAAATGCTTACAAGCCTTTGAATTTCTGCCAAATATGGTATTATGCCGCCCCAGTTGAGCAGATGCCCCAAGGCATTTACTGAACCACAAATTGCACGGAGAAGTGGCCGAGTGGCCGAAGGCGCTCCCCTGCTAAGGGAGTATACCTTGATCGGTATCGAGGGTTCGAATCCCTCCTTCTCCGCCATACATTAAAACCGCCAGAGGCTAAATTCCCTCCGGCGGTTTTTTTATACACAAAAGGTTAACAGGAGGCGTTCGAGCCCGACAGAGGGTCGACCAAACGCCGGGAGCGTTTGGTACCGAGCGAAGCGAGCCCGAAGGGTGGGCGCAGGATGCGCCCAGTAAATCCCTCCTTCTCCGCCATACATTAAAACCGCCAGAGGCTAAATTCCCTCCGGCGGTTTTTTTGTGCGAGAAAGGTTAACAGGAGGCGTTCGACCGCTCATCTGCCTCCCTGCAGTCACAGCATTTGTGCATCCATGCACATCAAACCCGACAGAGGGTCGACAAAACGCCGGGAGCGTTTTGCACCGAGCGCAGCGAGCCCGCAGGGTGGGCGCAGGACGCGCCCAGTAAATCCCTCCCGCAGCACATACTAAAACCGCCGAAGGTCATTTCACCTCCGGCGGTTTTTTATACGCAAAAGCCCGCGAGCGACACTCGCCCCCAAATCCAAAACCATCACGCTTGCCTCACCGGAGCATTTCCCGTACCCCTCCGTCGCAATCACAAATAAAATACATATTTAAATATAAAAATAAATACGCTAAAGTAACCGTTTACACAATAACGAATAACAGTAGGAGAGCCTGTGTCTCATTTGAATAAAAGTGGTATCGCCGCGCTTGCTTTGGTCCTGAGTGCCTGTGGTTCTGGCGGTGGGGGGGCAAGCCCGCCGGTCGCCAGTGCGTCCAGTCAAGCGTCGTCAATGGCGTCGAGTACCTCGGTGTCCTCTTCGATTGATTCCAGCAGTGAGCCCTCATCCAGTCACTCTTCTGCTGTCAGTTCCGAGCCCGGCGATTTTGATATAAGCAGTGTGGCTCTAACCCAAAAGTTGGGTATTGGTTGGAATCTCGGCAATACCTTAGAGGCCGTGGGCGGCGAAACGGCCTGGGGTAACCCCAAAGCTACTCCCGAGTTAATGCAGGCCGTGAAGGCGGCTGGTTTCGATTCGGTGCGCATTCCTGTGGCCTGGAGTCAGTTCAGCGATCCGGCAAACTTTATTATCGAGTCTGCCTGGATAGATCGGGTTGAAGAAGTAGTAAACGACGCCTTAGAGGCCGATCTGTATGTCATGATGAATATGCACTGGGACGGCGGTTGGATGCAGCCTACTTACGCCGAGCAGGACTATGTGCTGGGGCGTATGGACGCTCTGTGGGAGCAAATTGCCCTACGCTTTGCCGATTACGATGAGCGCCTGGTTTTTGCCTGTACCAATGAGGTGATGGTGGAAGGGGACTACGGCACCCCGACCGAAGAGTATTACACCGTGCAAAATGGCTACAACCAGCAGTGTGTGGATACTGTGCGAGCCACCGGCGGGAATAATCCTCACCGCTTTTTGGCGGTGCAGGGCTTTAACACCAATATCGACCACACTCTGAGCTTTTTCACTTTGCCGGAAGACCCCGCCGACGATAAATTGTTGGTAGAGGTTCACTACTATGATCCCTATAACTTCACCCTTAACAATGAGAGCCAGGTAACCCAGTGGGGGGATGAAGCCGAAGATCTTAGCAAAACCGAAACCTGGGCCAATGAAGCTCACGCCGATGAGCAATTCGGGCGAATGCAAGAGCGTTTTGTGGATCAGGGGATTGGGGTGATTTTGGGGGAGTACGGGGCAATACATCGCCCAAACATAGACCATCACCAGCGCTACCAAATCTATTGGAATGAGTATATTACCGCCTCTGTGCTTGAGCATGGCTTGGTCCCGGTGGTGTGGGACAATGGTGTTACCGGCAATACCGGTTTGGGATTGTTTGACCGCGCCAGTGCGGAACAGGCTTATCCCGAACTTATCGAAGCCATTACCGGCGCAGGCGTTAACCCGTAATTACGGTTAGCCTCGGCACGGCTTGGCCGTCTGGTGTTACTGTTCTGCCAGACGGCTAACGGTTTGCGCAAAGTTCATTACACCTTGCTCGATCTGCTCGACCCCCTCCGAGACATGGTGAATTTTGGTTTCACCCTGCTCGGAAATCGAGCTGACTTCTTCCATTTGCGTTTTAATTTGCTGAGCCAGTTCATGGTTGTCGCCCACGACGCGGGAAATTTCCTCGGTGGCCTCGCTGGTGCGTCCGGCGAGCTGGCGCACCTCATCGGCTACCACGGCAAAGCCTCGCCCCTGGTCGCCCGCCCGGGCCGCCTCGATGGCCGCGTTTAATGCGAGCAGATTAGTTTGATCGGCAATAGAGCGAATGGTGGTGACGATTTCGGCAATGCTTTCCGACTGCTCGTTCAATCGGTCGGTGATCGCAGCGGCCTGTTTTATTTGCGTGGCAATTTTTTCTGATGTGGTGACCGCATCGTCCAGTAGACCTTTGGCATTCAGGGTGATTTGCGAGGTTTCTTCCGAGGTGGACGAAGCCGCTTCTACAGCTTCCATAGCCGCGCTAACTCGGTGGGTAATGTTGCTGGCAAACTTAATCACCTTATAAACCTTGCCACTGGCATCGCGCACCGGATTGTAGGTGGCTTCTACCCAAATGGTATTGCCCCGAGCATCTTTGCGCTCAAACTTGCCCGATTCAAAGTGTCCCGCAGCTAGGCGCGACCAAAAGTCCGGGTTCTGCTGGTAAAAGCGCTCGTAACAGAACATGCGATGGTGTTGGCCGACGATATCATCCAGTTGATAGCCGATAGTGTTTAAGAAGTTCTGGTTGGCAGTAAGAATATTGCCGTGAGGGTCAAATTCAATCACCGCCAGCGAGCGGTCCAGGGCGTCAAACAAGGCGTTGCGATCCAGTAACGAGCTGCGCGATTCGGTGACATCCGAGGCAATTTTAATGATTTTAGTCACCTGGTTATCGTTTCTTACCGGAAAGTAGCTGGCCTCAAGCCATATGACTTGGCCGCGTTTGCCAAAGCGTTGAAAGGTGCCTTGCTGGCTTTTGCCGGCGGCTAGCTGACGCCAAAACTCGGCGTAGTCTTCGCTGGCAGCGTAGGAAGAGTCGCAAAACATACGGTGGTGACGCCCGCGAATTTCTTCCAACGGGTATCCCACTACATCCAAAAAAAGCGCGTTGGCGGTAATAATTTCCCCGGTAGGGGTAAACTCGATATACCCCATATGCGCCTGGATGGCGGAAATATCGGCCTCAAGTGTATGATTTTTATCGCTAAGTTCTTCTACTTCCGACTCTAACGCTCTTGCTCTGCCAAACATTGTCTTAAACACTCCATTTTTAAGGGAAGGCAGTAAGGAATTGTTAATTTGCTCACTGACACTTTAAAGTATCGGCAAAATTTGACATTCCTCAAGTTTTTATTGGATTTTATCGGTTAAGGCGAAGATGAAAGGTTGGCCACTGTCCCTGTGGCCATGGCTGTATACGCCCGTCATTTTTATTTACGGTTGGGGTTCGTAACCCAGTACGGGGCTTAACCAGCGCTCAAGCTCGGTCTGTGACATGCCTTTTCGCTCGGCCAGCGATTCCACCTGGTCTTTCTCAATCTTGCCAATGGCAAAGTACTCGGACTCGGGGTGCGAGAAATACCAGCCAGAAACGGCGGCGGTGGGGAACATGGCGTAGTGCTCGGTCAAGGTGAGGCCGGTGTTTTTCTCCGCATCCAGTAGCTTAAACAAGGTACCTTTTTCGGTGTGATCCGGGCAGGCGGGGTAGCCTGGTGCCGGGCGAATACCTCGATAGCGCTCGCGAATTAAATCCTCGTTGGCCAGCGCCTCGTCTTTATCGTAACCCCAAAACTCTTTGCGCACCCGCAAATGCATATGCTCGGCGAGTGATTCGGCCAAGCGATCCGCCAGGGCTTTAACCATAATCGCGTTATAGTCATCGCCTTTGGCTTCATACTCTTTGGCCAACTCTTCGGCGCCAATGCCGGCGGTGACCGCAAAGCCGCCAATGTAGTCTTGCTTGCCGCTGTCTTTAGGGGCGACAAAGTCGGCCAGCGAAAAGTTGGGTTTGCGGTTGCCGGGCTTTTGCTGTTGTTGGCGCAAGTGGTGCAGGCGCGCCAGCTCTTCGCCATCTTCGCCAAACACGGCAATATCGTCGTGGTCGACGGTATTGGCAGGCCAAAAGCCGAGTACCGCGCGGGCTTTAAGCAGCTTTTCGTCGATCAGCTTTTTCAGCATCTTTTGCGCGTCGTCAAACAGGTTGCGCGCCGCTTCGCCGACCACTTCGTCTTCCAAAATGCGCGGATACTTACCCGCCAAATCCCAGCTGATAAAAAACGGCGTCCAATCGATGGTGTCAATCAGCTGCTCCAGCGGGTAGTCGTCAAACACTTTAACGCCGGTAAAGCTGGGGGCAGGAGGGGTGTAGTTTTCCCAATCGGCCTTAAAGCCGTGCTTGATAGCGTCATTGTAGGTGCGCAAAGTGCCGCGGGGTTTGCGGTTGGCGTTGCGCACCCGCACGGCTTCGTACTCGGTTTTCAAGTCGGCGACAAAACCGTCGCGGTTGGCATCGCTTAACAAGGTGGAGCATACCCCTACCGCGCGCGAGGCATCGGCTACATAAACCACTTGGTTAATGTTAAGCGCCGGATCAATTTTGACGGCCGTGTGCGCTTTAGAGGTGGTGGCACCGCCAATCAACAGGGGTTTATCGATGCCCTGGCGTTCCATTTCGCGGGCGACGCTGACCATTTCGTCCAGCGATGGGGTGATCAAGCCGGACAAACCGATAATATCGCAGTTTTCTTCCACGGCGGTTTGCAGGATTTTCTCGCCGGGTACCATTACGCCCATATCGACGACTTCAAAGTTATTGCACTGCAAGACAACCCCGACAATATTTTTGCCGATGTCGTGCACATCGCCTTTAACCGTGGCCATTAAAATCTTGCCGTTGGGTTTGGCCCCTTCGACTTTTTCCGCCTCGATGTAGGGTTGCAAGTAGGCCACGGACTGTTTCATCACCCGCGCGGATTTCACCACCTGGGGCAGGAACATTTTACCGGCGCCGAATAAATCACCCACCACGTTCATGCCGTCCATCAGTGGGCCTTCAATCACATCCAGAGGTTTTTCTGCCTGCTGGCGGGCCTCTTCGGTGTCTTCAATAATGTAGGCCGAAATACCTTTTACCAGCGAGTGCTCAATGCGTTTTTTAACGTCCCAGCTGCGCCACTCTAAATCTTCTTTTTTGCCGCTGTCGCCACCGCCTTCGCGGTATTTCTCGGCAATATCTAACAGCGCTTCGGTGGCATTGTCGTTGCGGTTTAAAATTACATCTTCGACTTTCTCGCGCAGTTCATTGGGCAAGTCGTCATACACCGCCAGCTGGCTGGCGTTGACGATGCCCATGTTCATGCCCACTTTAATCGCATGGTACAAAAACACCGAGTGAATCGCCTCGCGCACCGGGTTATTCCCCCGGAAGGAGAAAGACACGTTGGATACACCGCCGGATACACCGGCGTGGGGCAGGTTTTCGCGAATCCAGGCGGTGGCTTCAATAAAGTCCACGGCGTAGTTGTTGTGCTCTTCAATACCCGTGGCGACGGCGAAAATATTGGGGTCGAAAATAATGTCTTGGGGTGGAAAGCCGACTTTATCCACCAGCACCCGGTAGGAGCGCTCGCATATTTCTTTTTTGCGCGCGGCGGTATCCGCCTGGCCGGTTTCGTCAAAGGCCATGACCACGACGGCAGCGCCATAGCGCATGCACAAACGGGCCTTTTCAATAAACTCGTCTTCGCCTTCTTTAAGGCTGATGGAGTTGACGATACCCTTGCCCTGAATGCATTTAAGCCCGGCTTCAATCACCTCCCATTTGGAGGAATCCACCATAATCGGCACACGGGAAATATCCGGCTCGCCTGCAATCAGGTTTAAAAAGCGCACAATCGCCGCTTCGGCGTCGAGCATGCCCTCATCCATATTAATGTCGATAACCTGAGCACCGCCTTCGACCTGCTCCAGCGCGACCTCCAACGCGGTGTCATAGTCTTCTTCGACAATTAAACGCTTAAAGCGGGCCGAGCCTGTAACATTACAGCGTTCGCCCACGTTCACAAACAATGAATCTTGGGTGATGTTAAAAGGCTCCAGGCCCGACAAGCGGCACGCGGGTTCAATGTCGGGAATCTGGCGCGGCGGGTGTTTGGCCACGGCCTCGGCAATGGCCTGAATATGATCGGGCCGTGTGCCGCAGCAGCCGCCGATAATATTTAAAAAGCCTGACTGGGCGAACTCTTCGATAATCGCCTGCATTTCTTCGGGCTCTTGATCATACTCGCCAAACTCGTTGGGCAGGCCCGCATTGGGGTGGGCCGATACATGGCAGTTGGCGATACGCGACAACTCTTGTACATACTGGCGCAGCTCGGCCGCGCCTAGGGCGCAGTTAAGGCCAATGGACAAGGGCTTGGCGTGGGCCAGCGAGTTGTAAAAGGCCTCGGTGGTCTGGCCCGACAGGGTGCGGCCCGAGGCATCGGTAATGGTGCCCGAGATCATCAGTGGCAGCTCGGTACCCAGCTCTTCGAACACCTCCTGCACCGCAAATATGGCGGCTTTGGCGTTTAGGGTGTCAAAGATGGTTTCGATCAGAATCAGATCCGAGCCGCCCTCGATCAGCGCTTTGGTTGCTTCTATGTAGTTCTCTACCAGCTGGTCAAAGGTGACGTTGCGCGCGCCCGGGTCGTTAACGTCCGGCGAGATAGAGCAGGTGCGCGAGGTCGGCCCTAACACCCCGGTGACATAACGGGGTTTGTGGGGTTCGGCCTCAGTCAGCTCGTCGGCCACTTCGCGGGCAATGCGCGCACCGGCCAGGTTCAGCTCGTAGGCCAGATCTTCCATGCCGTAATCGGCCATGGAGATGCGGGTGGAGTTAAAGGTGTTGGTTTCAATAATATCCGCGCCGGCTTCCAGGTAGTCCCGGTGGATCTGCTTCATCAACTCGGGTTGGGTGAGGTTAAGCAGGTCGTTATTGCCCTTCACATCGCGGTTGTAATCGGCAAAGCGCTTGCCCCGGTACTCTTCCTCGCTGAGCTTGTGGCTCTGAATCATGGTGCCCATACCGCCGTCGAGCACCACAATGCGCTCGGCTAGGGTTTGTTTTAGTTGGGCAATGCGTTGCTCGCGGGGGGTAGCGCTCATGCGGAAAACCTGTAATCAAATAGCAGAAATAGAAAAGCCCGCAATTTTACAACAATTGCGGGCTTAGGTCGTGCGGTACTGGGGGCTTAGGCGGCTTTAATCGTCATATGCGCGCTTCGGGCCTGTCCCGCGGGCAGGCGCCAGGTGTCGCCCAGGCAGGCGCCGCGCTCGACACACACATAACCCCGGTGGTTATCGGGGCCGATATCGGCAATGCCGCTACCCGCCTCGGCGCCGATATTCCACACCACCACGCTCGGGCACTGGTCGCCTTCAATACGGTAGCGGTGTTGGCCGTCGTCCAGGGTAACGGGCAGTTGGATATCTTCGTACACCCGGTCCACCTCGCCGTTAAAGGTGACGGGGCCGCTCTGGGTAAAGTATTTTCCGCCTTCGACTTTATCGGCGTATTCGCGCCCGTCCAGGCCTTCAACCCGGGCCGCCTCCAAGCTGTTTATGGCGAAATAGGTGTGCATCACCCAGCTGGCGTCAAAGTCGGTAGCGCCTGTATTGGTCAGGGTTAGGTGCAAGGTGGGGGTAACGCCTAGCGACAAGGTCAGCTCGGCGCTAAAGTCGTGTTCAAACAGCTCGTCTGCTTTGTGGTGCAGGGCGAGTTTAAGGTGACAGACGCCAGAGTCGTCCAGCTGCGCGCTTTGCAATGCCCATTCGCGAGTGCGGGCAATACCGTGCTTGGGGCGGGTGTCATCCGTGGGGTGGGGGCCAAACCAGGGCAGGCACAGAGGAATACCGCCGCGCAGACTGGCGCCCGGGCTAAAATTGCAGTTGGGGCTAACCCATAGCAGCTCCTCGCCGCCTTTCGGGGTAAAGCTTAATAGCTGGCCGCCGTTGGTGGTCAGCAGTGCCTGGCACAAGGGGGTGTCGACACAGATTAAGGGGAGCCCATCGCCCTTACTGCCGGGAAAATAGGTTTTACTGTCGCTTAGGCTTAAAAAATCGTGTTTATCCACCAGTGCTTGCAGTGATTGGGGAACCTCGGGGCTCGCGTTTTGACTCATATAGCATCTACTCTTACTTTGGCGCTCAAAAACGACTGCTATTTTATCAGAAACCGGTTTCGCGGTTTAGTTTACCGCCCAGTCGCAGTATCATGCGCGCCCCAATCACAGCAGCGAGGTTCCCGTGTCCCAGGCAGAAGTCACCTTAGGTCAACGTTATGTGAGTGATACCGAGCCCGAATTAGGCTTGGGTGTGGTGTTACAGGTGGACGGTTCTACCGTGGACATAGGCTTTCCCGCCGCCGGCGAAAGGCGGACCTATTCGCTAAAGCAGGCGCCTTTAAGCCGGGTGCGCTTTACCGAAGGCGAAAAAATCAAACACCAGGACGGCACCCGCGTGGTGGTGCAAGAGGTGATAGAGCAGGCTGGTTGTTTGTTGTACCAGACAGTCACCGATGAAGGCGAAGAGCGCGCCGTACCCGAGTTTGAACTGGACAGCTATGTGCAGTTCTCCACTCCGCGCGAGCGCTTGTTTGCCGGGCAAATCGATAAAAGTAATCACTTCTCGCTGCGCTACCAAAGCCGGTTGCTGCGTCATAAGGTAGAGCAGACCAACACCTTTGGCTTGGGCGGCCCACGGGTCTCGCTATTGCCCCACCAGTTGTACATTGCCGAGCAGGTCGCCTCACGCTTTAGCCCCCGGGTATTACTGGCTGATGAAGTAGGCCTGGGTAAAACCATTGAGGCGGGGATGATTTTGCACCGCCAGTTGCTCACCGGTCGCGCTTCGCGGGCGCTGGTCATTGTACCGCCGGCGTTATTGCACCAGTGGCTGGTGGAGATGCTGCGCCGCTTTAATCTGTCTTTTACCCTGTTGGATGAAGAGCGCTGCCTGTCGTTGGAAGGTAAAGATACCGAAGACGATATTATGGATTTTGAGCTAGACGCTGATGATCTGCTGGATGAAGAGGACGGCCCTGCCGTTAACCCGTTTGAGCAGGCCCAGCTGGTTCTTTGCTCGCTGGACTTTATAACCCAAAACCCCGAGCGTCTGGCCCAGGCCGAGGCCGCCGATTGGGACTTGCTGTTGGTGGACGAAGCTCATCACCTAAGCTGGAGCCCCGACGCCCCGAGCGACGAATACCTGGCTGTAGAGCGGCTTGCCCAGCGCGCCCGAGGTTTATTACTGTTAACTGCCACTCCCGAACAGTTGGGGGTTGAGAGCCACTTTGCCCGTTTGCGCCTGCTGGACCCGGACCGCTACTATGATTTAGAAGTGTTTACCCGCGAGCAGGCCGACTATGGCCCCCTAAGCGCTCTGGTAGAGCAGCTATTGGAGGCTCGTCCCGATGACGCTGAGCAAACCGGCGAGCTCCCCACCGCGACTCTCAAGGGGCTTGAGCAATTTCTGGATGCCGTTCAGTTAGAGGCGCTTAGTAGCCAGGCTCGCGAAACCTCCCAGGCTCAGGCGATTGATGAGGTTATCAGTGTACTGCTGGATCGCCACGGCACCGGCCGGGTACTGCTGCGCAATACTCGCCACGCGGTGGCGGGCTTTCCCGAGCGGCATTTGCACACCTATCCGCTGGAGCTTGAGGCAGGCGATGCCGAGGCCCTCGCAGAAATGGAGCTGCAAGCGCAGTTATACCCCGAGCAGTATTGGGAGTCTCAGGGTGAATGGTGGATTAACGACCCCCGGGTACTCTGGTTAAAAGATTTAATCAAAGAAAAGCGCGGCCAAAAGATTCTGGTGATCTGCGCCGACAGTGATACCGCGCAGTCACTCGAGCTTTACCTGCGTTTGCGTCACGGCATCGCCTCGGCGGTATTCCACGAGTCCATGAACCTGATTGCCCGCGACCGCGCCGCGGCCTATTTTGCCGATACCGAAGAAGGCGCCCAGGTGTTAATCGCCTCGGAGATTGGCAGTGAAGGGCGCAACTTTCAGTTTGCCCAAGACTTGGTGCTGTTCGACTTGCCCCTTAACCCGGATTTGCTCGAGCAGCGCATCGGCCGCTTGGATCGCATCGGTCAGGCGGGGGAGATTCATCTGCACCTACCGCTGTATACCAGCGAGGGTTCACCCACCGCGCAGGAAAAGCTCAGCCGCTGGTACCACGAGGGCATTAACGCCTTTGAGCACACCTGCGCCATTGGTCACAGCGCGTACACCGCTTTTGCCGATCGCCTGCTGCCCGCGTTAACCGGGCCGGGCGACGACTTTGAAGCCTTGCTTAGCGATACCCGAGCCTTTGCCGATAAGTTGAATGCCGAGCTCCAGGCGGGGCGCGATAAGTTGTTGGAGTTAAACTCCTGCCGCCCCGGTAAAGCCGAGGCGTTGGTGGAAAACCTAAGCGAGCAAGACGCTGACCCGGCGCTGCCCGATTACGTTATGCGCGCGCTGGACAGCTTTAACGTGGACTATGAGCGTCACAGCGAAAACGCCTGGGTATTGCACCCGGGCGAACACATGCGCGTTGATCCTTACCCCGGTTTGCCCGAATCCGGCTTAACGGTCACTTTTGACCGCGAACAGGCCCTGTCGCGTGACGATATGAGCTTTCTCACCTGGGAGCACCCGCTGGTGCGCGGCACCCTGGAGCTGATTGCCGATACCGAATACGGCAATACCGCCGTGGCGACCCTTAAGTTGCCGCCGCTCAAGCCCGGCACCATGATGGTCGAGGCGGTATTTTGCCTGATGAGCCCGGCCCCGGCCGAGCTGCAGTTAAATCGCTATATCCGCGAGCCTCTGGTTCGGGTATTGTTAGACAGCAACGGCAAGGACTTTGCCCAGGCACTGGGGGCCGACAAGCTGCACCAGATTCTCAAAAAAGTCCCCCGCGCGACCGCTCAGGAACTGGTGCGCCACAGCCGCGAGGCGATTGCCACCTTGCTGGATCAGGCCGAAGCAAAGGTTGAACCCTTGCGCGACCAACAGGTGGACGACGCCAAATCGGCCGCGCGCGAAGACATTGGCCGCGAGATAGAGCGCCTGCAAGATCTGGCCAAGATAAACCCCAACATTCGCGAAGAAGAACTTAACTACCTGCAAACCCGTTTGGATACCAGCCTGGAGTGCTTAGACCACGCCAGCTTAAAACTGGACGCCGTGCGGGTAATTGTGGCGGTATGATTTCCCGTCTGAAGTCCGATGTCTGACGTCTGATGCGTCTGACCTTAGACTTCTGACATCAGACATCTCTTGAGGTTTTTATGTTTATATTCTCCGCCGATGCCACGGCGCGCAAAGACATTGACGAAGACGTAAAAGAGGGCCAGAAAGTGCCTTTTATTGTCTATATCCACTTTGCCGATATGTTCGGTGCCGAGCAGTTATGTAAGGTTTATCTGATGCGCGCGGGCTTTACCGATATTCAAATTCACAATCGCAAAACCGTAGCGCCTTCACTGTTGCAAGACGAGCGAGTGCTGGCCGCCGATAAAGCCATGAGTGAAGCGGTGGATGGCGGCTATCATATTCAAATGTTTGACGATTTTTAGCCGGGTTCTAGCACCACGCAATTCTGTTAATATAGGCTTATAAAAATCATCACGGATTGAGATTATGAGCCTGCATGACCCGGTGATTAGCACCGATCAACTCCCCCCTTTAGACAATGAACCCTGGACCCCGATTGAGCGCGCCTACCGCTCGGTGCTGCGCTGGATGGTGTTTATCTGGTGCGCTATTCCCCTTATCGGTTTAGGGGGTGTTATCTGGTTTAACCTCGATCACTTACGTTTTCCCGCGCAAATAGCGGCTGGTGTTGTGGTTGCACTTGGGCTGTTTTTAATGGGGGTGTGGGTACCACGCCGGGTGGCCCATACCCAGTACTTATTACGCGAGCTGGACATACACAAACGCACGGGCTTTTGGTGGCATAAAACCACCTCGGCGGGGCATAACCGTATTCAGCATATCGAAGTCATCCAAGGCCCGATTGAGCGCCTGTATGGTCTTAGCCAATTAGTGTTGTATACCGCCGGTGGTTTTCAGTCGGACGTTCGTATTCCCGGCCTGAAAACCGACGAAGCGCATCGCTTAAAACAGTATCTAACCCAGCGCATTGTCAGCGAAGAGCCAGCGGAGAGCGACAATGCCACGGCCTGAAGACGATCGCTTGCATTGGCGCCGGGTGTCTCCGGTGGCGATGATCTACTTCGCCCTAAAAATGCTTCCCGCACTGGGGCAAATGTGGCCCGCGCTGATTCCGCTTTTTGCCGGTGGCGAGGAAATACGTCAGATTTTTTGGGTATGGGGTATACCCGCGGCGTTATTACTCTTGTCGATGGGGGTGGTGCTCTACTGGTGGTTTTTCAGTTTTGCAATTGAGGATAATCGTCTGACATTGCGCAGCGGCGTCTTTAATCGCAAACGCCTCAGCCTGGACTTTGAGCGTGTCCAACAGGCTGATATTGCCGACCCGTTTTATTTTCGCCCCTTTAAACTGGTTACCCTGGGGCTGGAAAGTGCGGGCTCGGCGCAGCAAGAGGTGGATGTACCGGGTATTCCCGTGGCTCTGGCTGAATCCCTGCGCCATACCATTTTGGAAAAACAGGTCCAGACTAAGCCAGCCACGGAAACTGAGGTTCACGCTGCAACGTCTGCGGCCGATTATCGCTTAAGCCTGGGGCCGGCTGAGATCGCGCGCTACGGCTTAATGCACAACACGCTTTTGTATCTGGCGCCTTTGGCCGCGCCCTTTGGTCAACACCTGGGGCCGCTGTTTGAAAGCTGGTTGGTCAGTTTAGAGTCTTCCCAGGTCTACTCAGCCTTTAACTGGTTGAGCGCTAACCTGGCGGTCTCGGTTACCTTAGTGTTGGCGGTGTTTGCGGTGCTGGTGGGCACCTCTGTGTTGTTTGGGTTGTCTGTGCTCTTGGCCTTTGTGCGCTACTGGGGTTACACCCTCACGCGCGTCGACGATCGCTATCAGAGCCGCGCCGGTTTAACCACGGTACGGACCCGAGGGTTTAAAATCCATAAGCTGCAGAAAGTGACCTTAGTGCAGGGCGTCATCGCCAAGCTGTTAAAACGCTATACGGTTTCTATCAGCAAAGCCGGGGGCATAGCGGGGCAGTCGCCCCAAGCGCAGGATAAAAATTTTACCGTACCCGTACTGGACGAGCTTAACTGGCTATTGCTGCGCGGCGAATTGAAACTGCCCAAACCCGAATGGACACGGGTTCACCCCTTTAGCTGGCGTTTTCCCTGCGCGATATGCAGTCTCATTATTGTGTTAAGCGCCCTTGCCGCCAGTTTTAAACTAGGCGCTGTGGCTTTTACGGGGTTGCTGGGCTTAGTGCCTTTGTTGCTAATCGGACGGCGGCTATGGCGGCAAAAAGGCTACTTCTACAACGGCGAGTGGCTAGCCTGGCGTCGTGGGTTTATCGGCTTTTCCGAGCAGTGGTTACCGGTGGGGAAGTTGCAGAAAATCCAGTTGGCCCAGTCTCCGCTTAAGCGTTTGGTGGGGTTGTGTGATTTGCAGGTGTGGAGCGCCGATGGGCGGGTGACTTTGGTTTGTTTGCCAAAGGGCGAGGCGCAGCGGTTGCGGGATGGGCTTTTGACTGGGGTGGTGATGTATAAGAAGCCTTGGTTTTAAGGCTTTTAAAAAGGGGAGATGGGGTCGCCCGTTGGGCGAGTTTTTTTGTGCCCGAGTCGCCGGGCGTGGCGAGTTACTTTTCTGTTGTGTGGGCAACAGAAACCTAACGAAAAGAGAAGCCCACCCCGGTTCGCGGCCCTGGCGGGTTCCCTCACTCCAATCGATTTTAGGAGGCCGTATCGACAGCGCGTCCTTGCGCTGGCGATACTTGCGCAAACGTCCTGTTTGCTTTCCCCCTAAAATCGATCTCCGTTCGGCTCGCTCTCAGGGGCCCCGGGGGTGCCATTCTGGTGGTCAGGCAGATATGGCTCATCCGATTCCGTTTATCCTATAGCAGGTAATCATTTTTTCGTCGAACTTCAGACGTCCGACATCAGACGTTAACCCGTTGCCAAACGGGTCAACTTATGGCACTCTTTTCATTAAGTGTTTTGTGGGCTTAATTCGGCTTGTTTAACCCGAATTAAGCCCACAGCAGGGCCAGCGGAAAGGTAGGGTAAACAGTGCATCGGGACTGATGTGCGGGCACTTCTCCCTTCTGTTTTGAATATTCTCCATATTTCTTTTTGGCCCATTGTGACATGCCATGACTATTGGTCTTTGGTGGTCAAAACTAGTGCGACCAAGCAAAGTAAGCTGACTCACTTTGCTTTCCAGTTTCGTTAATGCTACTGGAATGAATGCGATAGTATTCGGATGCTGAAAGCGTAAAGCTAACGTTATCAAACAGAATCGACACATCGCCAGTGTGGAAGTAAGACGGCTTCGTTATAAACCAAAATAAATTCGTCAAATGGCCGGTAACTTAAGAGGTAGCAGAAGGTTGAAAGCACTTTTTAAAAATTTTCTTGGTAGGAAATGTTGCCAGGCGTATTTTTCAATTTGCATATTAATAAACTGATAGTTGCTTATTTCCAGCGGGGGTTTGCAATGAATCCAAAGTTATTTTTTGATTCAATTAAGGAAAAGCACGATAGATACTTCATAGAATATTACCCTCCAATGCACGGTTTTCTATTTGCAAACCTCCAAATCACTTACATGTATGATATCAAGCTGCATCAAATGAAGGCTGACATGGAGGAGCTTGCCAAAAAATGGGTGAAAAGGTATCCAGTATCGCTAATGGTTTCTGCTTTCGATGATCATGGCAGATTGATTAGTTTTAGTGGCGGAGCTGGTGAGAGCTACTTAATAGCACTTAAAGTAGATGGCTCATTTGATTTGCTTTGGAAATCTGTTCCCGACAGCTCATTTCCAACAGAAGTTCTGGATGCTGATTACTTACTTTCTGTTTACAAGGATATTAATTTTAGAACTCAGGAAGAGATAAGGCAATCAGCGCAAGAATCGCTTAAGCCCATGCGTAGGCTAAAGTTTCTTATTTTGATCTGGGCTGTTTTTATACCTGCGCTCATTGCAGTGCTGGAATTCTTTAGCCCTACTTGGGTTGCACTAATAGCCTTGGCATATAGCCTTTGGCAGGCTTATCAAAAGTATTTGATTATGACTGGCCGCAAAGTAAAGAAAGATGCCGAGATTGAAAAAGAGAAGGAAAAACAAAGAATGGAGCACCATCATTACCATTGCGAGCTAAATCCCGATGGGTTTGTCCGCTTGAGGAATGAAAACTTCAAGGCAGATGCTAAGTATAGAACGAGGAAGGAATACGATGCACTGTCTTAGAACAACGAACAAAAAGTTGTTGGATATAGCCCGCACTGCTCCGCTAACGCGGCGGGCTATGGGCTCGTATTCGCTCGCTCCAATAGAAAAACGTTAAGCAGGGAGGCATGCCATCATAGCATTATATTTCTTGTTAACATCTTTGCTCTATTTGTGGAGTTATAGCCTGCTCTGTAAAGCTCATCCGGATGAGGCAAAAGAACTAGCGCTTTGAGATTGTCAGTGGTATTTCTCGAAAACAAAGTCTTTGTATCTGGGATGGCTTATATGTGGGCATTATGTTCCTCTTTTTCGAGGCACTGGCTACAGGTGGTTCTTCGAGATAGTGCGAATTCTAGTGGTCACGAGCCTCATTTTTACCATATACCACTTGATAAGTTTGTTGCCGCGCTATGTTTAGAGCCAGTAGGCGTATGTAAAATTTATCCCTTGAAATGCCCAGCCAAGCGGCTGGTTACTCAAATTATTTTGTTAATGTATGATGAAAAAGTACTTAATAGCACTCGCTTTCTCTGTAGGCACCGTGGTTGCGATTTTATTCAGTTTTGAGTTTAGAGATTTTCAAACCACGGATAAATGTGTCGATTTGGGGGGTAGAGTTTTGTATTCGGGATTCTGCGAGTTCGTAGGTGGAAGTGTTCGAGCTCTAGAGCTTAACAAAATTGAGCTTTCTTCAGTTCTATTTGCGGGTGTTATTGTCTGCAATGTTATAGGTTTTTGTGTTTACGCTATTGGCGCTAGACTTATCAAAGTAACTGGATAATGTTATCGCGTGCTGAAGAGCCCGGCTGGAATAACATTAGACGCATGCCTTACACGACTCCAATATTACGGTGTTAAGTGCCTATGATCGACCACGAGAGATTTCGGGCCTTGGTGAAGGATCTTTATGCCACGGTCAACGAGTTGGAGAGTATGTTTCCGGGCAGGCACTTTACACCGGATGGTCATATGGTCGGAAGTTTAGGGGAATGCTTAGTGGCTGATGCCTACGACTTGAAGCTTATGACAGCATCCAACAAAGGCTATGATGCTGTGACGGAAACCGGTTTGGAGGTAGAGATTAAGGCGACACAATCTAATACCGTTGCTTTCCGAAGTCAGCCTCAGCATGCGATCATCATAAAGATCATGTGTGACGGTACGTTCGAAGAAATCTATAACGGACCTGGGGCCCTTGTTTGGGAGCTGTTTTCGGGTAAACGGCTGCCGAGTAATGGTCAGTTTCAGGTATCTCTCAGCAAACTCCGTCAACTTAACCAAACTGTGGCTGAAGCGGATCAGGTGCCCAGAGCTTTATAGTAAGCAATATACACGTCAGCACTGTTTAGCGAATGGTATGACTGTGCAGCGTAAATTAGATGCTTTTTTTGTGAAAAACAAGCGTAGTGACTTTAGCTATGAATCGGAAAACCTGTATTTGTTTCATTTGGGTGCTTAGCGCGCCCCGAATTCTAGCTTGTGAGCTCATAGCTCCCGTTGTTATTCCCCCATCAACACTGGATGGCGATTTTCATTACATTTACCCCGATTACCAAAAAGAGTTGGAAAACTCTGTTCGCACTGAAAAAGATGTGGCGGTCGTGAAAGTCCTTAACGATTCCTTATCAGAGTCCAAGTTTGGGCAACAGGTTGCTGTGGCTACTTTGGAGTTGCTGCATGGCTGGGGATACCAATCCAGTCGTTATATGCCTTATAAGAGAGAAGAGTCCACTTGCGGAAAGCCCCAAAAGATTATCAGTTCAAAGTGGCATGTAGCAATTTTTCGTTACACCGACGTTTATGCCTTAATTCCCTATGATGCCGTGGAAAAGCAGATCAAGTCGCGCGGTAAGCCTGATTATGTATATTCTGCCATTGGTTTGATCAGGAGGCAGCGCGGTGATCATACGCATTAGCTGTTAGGCGCTGTTAAGATCTGTAGCTTCAGTAAGCGGGTTTAATAAGGCAATCAGCTCCGCTTTGGCTTGTTTTTTCGAGGCCAAATCGGTAGATGCGCTGGCGTTTGTTAGAAGGCGTATAGCATCAACGGTGTCGATGCTTTGTCGCTCGTCCCGTTGCTCGTCAATAAGATTTCCTTCGCTCCAGGTTTGCTGAGAATTTTGGATGCTGGTTAAACGTTGTATTGAGGCGTTATCGATTTTCTCATTCTTCCAGGTTTGCTGGCTGACTATTTGTATCGACTCATCAACTTTGTGCCATTTAAAGTTTTCTCGGGCTAAATCGATATTTTCAAGGTGCGGTAGCGAGGTAAAGTACGCGGCCTCAAGGTCAATGTTTTGTGTTTGAGTTATGGATGTGGTCCCGTTTTCTGTTTCAGTGTGGGTAACTTGACCGATGCTAAGCAAACGAATACCCGAGTATTTGTCGTGATGCTCGTTGCGGCGAGATGGGTAGTCTACCTTGCCTTTAAAGTCGAGCTGATAGTCGGGTAGGCCCGTTAATAATGCTGAACCTTTTTCTGGTTGTGCCGATGGTGCCTGGTTGTTTGAAACGTTAAACAGCGATAGGGCATTGAGCAAGGCCTTGGTGTCAGATGATTCGGCTCGTCCTTTGTCTAAATATTCAAGTAGAGTTTCGCGTAGGCGTGATAGATCTTGCTGGTTGCTTTCTCCCGGTTGAATGGCGAGATTGAGTGATCGACCATTCCAGGCCAGATTAAACTCGGTACCTAGGGTGTTACGTGAGTAATCAAGTGACAAGGTCTTTTGATCGGCCGTTTTTAAACTCAGCTGTATAGACTCAATCTCAGTTAATTGCGAGAGGTTTAAATGGCTTATATCAGGCTCGCCACCTGCGGCAAAGTTGGTCGCAAAAGTGCCTAAGTTTTTGCTCAGTGTTTGCAGCTCGGCTTGTTCTTCTTCGGTTAATTCGGCATCAGACCAAAACTGCACATCCATACTGCGAAATGCGACCAGGTTTTCGCTAGATTTTTCAAGACCTGAATGGGCGTTAATCGAGAAGGTAACTTTCGTCCCGCTTGCCAGAGTGGCCGAAAAAGACATTCCTCCCAATGATGACCGGCTGATTACCTGCGGTTCGGTATTTCCCTCGGTGCGAGGCGTCAGTCGGGTTGTAGCGTTTTGTTCGATAGAGCGGTATTGGCTGATTTGTCCAAGCCCACCAGCGAGAGCTTGCCAGCTGCGGGCGTCTGGTAGTTGGTTTAACGCTCCCTCAAGTGTCTTATCCCAATTGCTACCGCTGGTTGGAGGCTCTACTTTAGTAACTCGTTCGGTAGGTACGGGGCGTGTAAAAGCCGGCTCCGGCGCGGTTGTAGTACGTGAAATCTGCGGGGTTTCGGCTTCGGCCTGAAGGCTCGGTTTACTGGTGTCTGGCAAAGCGGCAGCACTGAGCGGAGTGCCGCTGGGAGTTGTTGCAGTCCGTGAAAGTCCATTGATGTCCATACGTCACATTTGCTCTGTTCGTACCCTTTTAGTCATTATCGGCTGTGATTGTCGTCGCTTTAGGTGTTTTTTGCGGCATGATTATGAAGGGGGGAGGAAAATAGAGGAGTGTGTGAAATAAGATGAAGATATCTGTCTAACCACCAGAATGGCACACCCGAGGCTCCTGCGAATGCGCCGAACGAAGGCGTGTTTTTGTGGGTAAGCACGCAGGAGGAGAGGTGAATGCCGGAGGCAGAGAGGCCGGCCTGGGCCGCGCGTGCGCAAGAATCGCCAGGACAGGGAGGTCTTGTCGATACGGCCCTCAAAAATAGGCCGTAGAGAGGGACCCGTTAGGGCCATTCGCGGGGTGGGCTGTTGAGGTGAAGGGATTCACAAATGCAGCGGGCGCAGGGACAAGGTGAATGCCGAAGGCAGAGAGGGCGGCCTAGGCCGGGCGCAGGACCTGCCTTTTCGTTAGGTTTCTGTTGCCCAAACAACAGAAAAGTAACTCGCTACGCCCGGCGATGCGAGCCTATAAAAAAGCCGTTAATTTATTAACGCCCAATAAAAACCGCCACAGCAGTCTCCTGCTGTGGCGGTATATTGATTACCCGTCGGTAGGTTTAGGCTTTACGCTTACGCGGCTTAGCCTTCCCTTTATCCCCACCTTTACGCATAGGCCCGCGGTCTTCACTCAGTGACAACTGCTGACCACGCACGTGCAGCGAGGCAATTTTCTTCGCCTGTGCTGGGGCCAGGTCTTCGGGCAGGTCGAGAGTGGCGAAGCTGTCGAACAGTTTAATCTGGCCGATGCTGCGGCCTTTTAAACCGGCTTCGTTGGCGATGGCGCCGACGATATCGCCTGGGCGGGCGCCGTGGTTACGGCCCACTTCAATGCGGTAGCGTTTCATGCCTTCTTCCGGGCCACGGTTGCTGCGACGTGGGCGTTCGCCACGCTCGCCGCGATCACGGCTGCGCTCGCGCTCGGGTTTGATGTCGGCGAATTTAACCTGTAGCGGACGGTTCTTTTGCAGCAGGTAGGCCAGAGCGGTGGCAATGGCTTCCGGCTCCAGGTCGTTTTCGCGGCTGTATTTGGCCAGCAGCTCTTCGAAAAAGCTCATGTCTTCTTCGCTGTTGACCACGTCGGTAATCTGCTGCAAGAACTGGTCAATACGTGCGGCACTGACGGTGTCGCCGCTGGGCAGTTTCATGGCTTCAATACGCTGGCCGGTGGCTTTCTCGATTGAGTAAAGCAGACGCTTTTCGCGCGGGGCGACAAACAAGATGGCTTTGCCCGAGCGACCGGCGCGGCCGGTGCGGCCAATGCGGTGTACGTAGGCTTCGCTGTCGTAAGGAATGTCGTAGTTAATCACGTGGCTGACGCGCTCAACGTCAATGCCGCGGGCGGCTACGTCGGTGGCGATCAGAATATCCAGCGATTTGTTTTTTAAGCGCTCAATGGTACGTTCTCGCAGCGCCTGGTTCATGTCGCCGTTAATGGCGGCGGCGCTGTAGCCACGGGCTTCGAGCTTTTCGGCAAGCTCGACGGTGGCGGTTTTGGTACGCACGAACATGATGATGCCGTCGAAAGGTTCAACTTCCAGAATGCGGGTTAGGGCGTCCAGTTTGTTGGTGCCGCTGACCATCCAGTAGGCCTGCTCGATGTTGCTGCCAGTGGTGCTTTCGCGGGCCACTTTAATCTCTTCGGGCGAGCGCAGGTAGGTGTTGGCAACACGGCGGATTTCTTTGGGCATGGTGGCCGAAAACAGCGCGGTTTGGCGGCTCTCGGGGGTGTGCTCCATAATCCAGGTTACGTCGTCAATAAAGCCCATACGCAGCATTTCGTCGGCTTCGTCCAGCACCATGGCTTTCAGGTTAGACAAATCCAGACTGTTGCGGCGCAAGTGGTCCATAACCCGGCCGGGTGTGCCTACCACAACCTGAGCGCCGCGCTTTAACTGGCGTAGCTGGCCGCGCATATCCTGGCCGCCGTAAATGGGCAGTACGTGAAAGTTGTTCAGCTCGCTGGCGTAGCTTTGAAAGGCTTCGGCCACCTGAATAGCCAGTTCGCGGGTCGGGGCCAACACCAGTACTTGGGTATCGGAGCTTTGGGTGTCAATGCTGGAAAGCAGGGGCAGGGCAAAAGCGGCGGTTTTACCGGTACCGGTTTGTGCCAGGCCGACAATATCTTTACCGTCCAGCAGCGCGGGAATGGCGCGTGCCTGAATCGGTGAGGGGGTTTCGTAGCCAATTTTAGAAATGGCGTTAAGAACGGGCTGAGACAGGTTCAGCTCGGAAAAAGCAATATTTTCTGATGACATGAATACATCCAATTGTGGCGCGGGGCGCCGATTGCAAAATGGCGTAATGCGTACGCCGCGAGTCGGAGATTGACTCAAACAGACAGGTCAGGGCGCCAAAGCGCCGGCAACAATCACAGGTTTACCGCAGTGCCCGCAGGCCGCTGCTTTCAGGTATCTAATTCAGGCGGGGAAATACATAACCGCTTGAGGCATACGCTGGAGTAAATCTCCATCAGTATTTGCCTCATAGCACGGTGCGCAAATGGCGCGGGTCTCGAACGGAGCTCTTAGGGCTCTTGTGAGGCTTTCACTGAGGGCGCGGAGTATAGGGTATTGTTTAACCTTTGGCCAGTACTTTCGAGTGAATATTTTATCGACACTAGGAAACAAAACGCTGAAATTGGCATTTCTCGTCCATATGCCCGTGTCGCCGGGCGTGGCGAGTTACTTTTTTCGGCAAAAAGTAACCAAAAACCTCGCCCAACAACTGACCCCTTCGGGGGCCCCTCACTCCAGCCTATTTTAGCGGGCCGTATCGACAGGCCTTCCTTGGCCTGACGATACTTGCGCAAACCTCCTGTTTGCTTACCCCTAAAATAGGCTTCCGTTCGGCTCAGTTGTAAACGGGCGAAAAACCCAGTTGGTTCCACGCTGTTTGACTTGTATTAAAGTTGAGCAGTCCGGATGCGTATGATTGGTGGTGAGGGAGTGTCTGGCAAAAAATGAGGACCATTTCTCGTTTGTTGGTGAAGATTATAGCGAGCGGTAGTGTGCTAATCTTGCACAAAAGTAACGGGCGGGCGTATGAGCAGGGAACCACAGCAAAAGCATCTATCCACCACGGCCCTGGCTAAGGTGATTGGCAAAGACAGCAAAGAGCTGTTTATTTTGCTGGCCAATAGCGGTTGGATTATTAAAACGGACGGCCAGTGGCATTTAACCGAAAAGGGCCGTTTTGAGGGCGGTAGCTACGCCAATCATCCTAAGTATGGCGAGTATATTGTCTGGCCCGAAAGCCTGAAAAGTCACCCGGTGATGGGCTTGCTGCCAGAGGCGCCTTTAAGTGCGCGCAATTTATCCTTTAAGCTGGGGCTGCCAGCTCGGTTGGTCAATATGCTACTGGCCGAGCGCGGCTGGATTGAAAAGTATGTGCACGGCTGGCTGGCCACCGAAGCGGGTAAAGCGCTGGGCGCGCAGCAGCATACCAGCGATACCAGCGGTATTCCCTTTGTTACTTGGCCCGAAACCCTGCTAGATAACCCCGCCTTGCAGCAAAGCGCCCGCGCCCTCAAACCGGCGGCGGCCGATTGTCTGGACGGCCATGGCGCGGGCGAGGGCGGTTTGGGCTTTATCGATAATTGGCTTTATGTCACAGGCTTGCAGCACGCGCGCGAGTACCCTTTGGCGTTAAGTGTGGGCCAGTACCGGGGCGAGTCGGTCATGGTGGATTTTTATTTGCCCCAGCAGCGGGTGGCGATTGTTTATTGGCCCGCCGACCCCAAGCCCGGCAAGTTGGCGGCAACGCTTGATTTGCGCGAAAAACTTAAGGCCGCCCACTGTCCGGTGATTGAATTGGAGCAGTCGCAGCTGGATAATTTGGATGAAATTTTAGCGCGTGAGCTGATGAAGCTTGGCGTCGCGGTTTATTAATGTAGAGGTTTTTATGGCAAGTGTATTCAGCAAAATCATCGCCGGCGAACTGCCCGGACATTTTGTCTACCAAGATGATCTGGCGGTGGCCATT
Organism: Gilvimarinus xylanilyticus; assembly: GCF_024195295.1. Classification (GTDB taxonomy): domain Bacteria; phylum Pseudomonadota; class Gammaproteobacteria; order Pseudomonadales; family Cellvibrionaceae; genus Gilvimarinus; species Gilvimarinus xylanilyticus. The sequence goes on from NZ_JAMFTH010000001.1 coordinate 779,539, forward strand.
ATGACCATCGCGCCGTTAAAAGACGGCCATGTACTGGTGATTCCCCGTGAGGAAATCGACCACTGGTACGACCTGCCCGCCGAGACTCTGGCGCACTTAACCGTGATTAGCCAAAAGGTGGCAAAGGCGCTGCAAAAAGCCTTTCCCGCGACCCGCGTGGGAATGATGATCGCGGGGTTGGAAGTGCCCCATACTCACCTGCACTTGGTGCCTATGGACGAGATGAGCGAGCTGGATTTTTCCAACGCCAAGCCCGCAGAAGGTGATGTGCTGGCCGCTCAGGCCGAGAAGATTAAGGCGGAGTTGGAGTAACGAGAAAGAAGATGGATAAGGCTCCGCTCCACGCAGAGCAGTGATGGGCGTTCGAGCCGGAAACCTTACCTTGCACCTGAGGCCGTGACCATAAACTGGCGATTACGCGAATAAAAACTGGTTTTATAGGGCTCGCATGCTTGTAGATCCAAGGTGGTAAGCCTGTCTGGCGCGAATCCATACAATAATTTCAATCACTAGAACGATGCAAATAAGAGAATTAAATTTCGGCGGCTTTACAGGAAAGAGGTTTAGATGAAAATTGTTGTAAGTAGTATGAGCGCGGCGTTCCTATCACTAGCCGCCTGTGGTCCCGCTCCGAACGAAGCGTCAAAAACGCATGAAGAAAAAGGTGCGTTTGAATCTTACACAGAGACTCAAAAAGAAACCTTGGACAAGGCTAAATCCCTTCGGGACGAGATGGAAAAGGTCAATGAAGAGCGTTTAAAAGACCTTTAGCTCTATACCTCCCCATACAAAAAGCCCCGCCTGAGCGGGGCTCGACCTTTCGGCAAGAATGATTAACTGTTCAGCTTTTTGAATTCGCGGATGGTTTTGTTAAATGCATCGGCGTAGGCGCGCAGCTCGTCTTCGGCTTTGCGTACTTCTGAGGAGCTCATGCCGGCGCACGACAGATATTCTTCGGTCGCTTTAACATAAGCTTTTACTTCATTGTTTGACTTAACCATCTGCGCGGTTACGGCAGTGGTTGGGTCGGGAATGGCGGGCTTGTTTTGCGGCTTATCACAGGCCAAAGCTGGTGCGGCTAAAACAGACAGTACGGTGGCGGCAAACAATGATTTTTTCATAACTCGTTCCATAAATTAAAAAGTCATCAGGCCGTCTTTTGAACAGCCCCTGGGCAGTTGATGTCTGAGTAGTGTGATCTGCGTCTCAAACTGGCGGTTATTTTGCCATCAAAAATTCCGCTGTAAAGCGCCATTACTAATCAATTCGCTATCAATGTGGCGCAAAAACTAACATTTGGTTATGCTTATAGGCTCTAAAAATAAAGTTCTGATATTTCGTAACGGTATTATGGCGTTTAAGGCAGTGGGGTCGTGAAAATCGAAATCTAGACATTATTTTGACGAGCTTTTTATTGTTTTAATGGATGTCTAAGAAGACGCGGGGGGCTCAAAACGGCCATCCATTGTCGTCGCATACTATGGATATAGCTAAGGTCCCTGCGCCAAAAGTGTTAGGATTGCCCTTTCTGCTAAAGACGATGGCCGTTGCCGCTGAAGAGTGCCTTAGGCCAAGGGGACAGTTCAAATAACGAACATTCAGGAGCCTTCCTTTTGCGGTTAAAGGGCGTGATTTGAACTCACGTAGGGACAATTGAGAATAACCGAGAGTTTACTCGATCTTCTAACGTCTCTTCTGTCAAAAGTTTGACATCCTGAGCAAGGCAAGCTATTTCTATAGCAACGACAAAAAAACGTCGGTTTCGCTGGGTGAGTTTGCCTACCCAGCGGCCAGGCGTTGTGAGTTTTGGGGACGAGGTATGTACCACAACAATAAAGTGTTGATTTTAGAAGAAGATGCCCAAAGAATCGCCGAATTGGGTACGGTATTTCGGTTTTTGGGTGAAGAGCCCGAATTTTACGGTCCCACCGAGCTAGACACTTTACTAAGCCTGCCACCCGCTGATGCTTTTGCCACGTTAATGCTAGTCAGTACAGACTTGGCCGGTTGGGGTGAAGCTCTGGTCGAGCGCTTACATCGTTGGAATGACGAGTTGGCCTTAGCAACCTTGGGGGGCGAGCGTTGCGAGGTAAACAATTTTAGCCCAGAACTGCGAATCAAAGTGATTGGCGCCCTGGAAACGCCTGTGGCTTACAACCCCTTAATGGACTTGCTGCACCGCGCGCGGGTATACAGCGCTGCGCAAAATGCCAATAAAAAGCGTGCCCAGCGCCGTCCCGTGCATTTGTTTCGCTCTCTGGTGGGTACCAGTCGCGAAGTGAGCGACGTGCGCGAGATGATGGGGCAGGTGGCCGATAAAGACGTATCGGTGCTCATAACCGGTGAGTCGGGTACTGGTAAAGAAGTGGTGGCACGCAACCTTCACTACCATTCCCCCCGCCGCGATAAGCCCTTTGTACCGGTTAACTGTGGCGCCATCCCCGCCGAGCTGCTGGAAAGCGAGCTATTTGGCCACGAAAAAGGTGCCTTTACCGGCGCGATTACTGCCCGAGCCGGTCGATTTGAGCTGGCCGAAGGCGGCACGTTGTTTTTGGATGAAATCGGGGATATGCCTCTTAACATGCAGGTGAAAATCCTGCGGGTTTTGCAAGAGAAATGCTACGAGCGAGTGGGCAGCAACAAAACCGTTATGTCGGATGTGCGCATAATCGCCGCCACTCACCGCGATTTAGAAGCGATGATCACCGAGGGCAGCTTTCGCGAGGACTTGTTCTACCGCTTAAATGTGTTCCCTATTGAGCTGCCTCCGCTTAAAGACCGCGCCGAGGATATCCCACTGCTGATTAACGAACTGGTTTCGCGGATGGAAAGCGAGGACCGGGGCTCCATCCGATTTAATTCCGCCGCTATTTTGTCCCTGTGCCGTCACGCCTGGTCGGGGAATATTCGCGAGTTAGCTAACCTGGTTGAGCGGATGGCAATCATGCATCCCTACGGAGTGATTGGGGTCTCTGACTTACCCGTTAAATACCGCCACGTGGATTATCAAGAGGAAAGCTTTCTTACCGACGATGAAACGCCAGTCGCGACCAATGGCACGACGGTCGTGAGCATGAATGACACGCCGCTGTTGCCGGATCAGGGGATAGACCTGCGCGAATATCTTACCCGCCTGGAGAAAGACTTGATCCAGCAGGCGCTTAACGATTGCGGTGGAGTGGTGGCCCGGGCGGCCGATAAGCTGTCGATTCGTCGCACCACTTTGGTAGAGAAAATGCGCAAGTACGAACTCCAGCGTTAGTCGGTTAATCGCATGAGCGGTGAATGCTGGGCATTTCCGGCATTCACCGTGGCTTTTTAATTTTTGCCAATTCGCCAAAATATTGGCTTCTTTTTTCTTCCCCCTCTCTAACCTTTTGAAAATAAAAGAATAATTTCTTTGGCATTAGCCTTGCAGTAACCCTCTTAAATCTCGAAATTCGCGCCGTTGCTGACAAAGTATCGGCGCATAAAGGTATAGGCATGGTGCAAGAGGCAAAGGTTCAGTCATTTCCCGCAAACCCTAAAAGCCGTGGTGAAGCCCAGGATAAGGCCGAGGCCTTAGCCGATGCCTTTGCGCTTTTTTCGGAAATGTCCGAGCAGCTGACCGAATCTTATCAACAACTGGAGCAGCGAGTCAGCGACCTTAATGAAGAGCTGAACGCCGAAACCGAGCAGCGTTTAAAAGAGTTGGCCGAAAAGGAGCGTATCGCTCACCGCTTGGAAGAATTGCTAAATGTTTTGCCGGGCGGGGTAGTGGTGCTGGATTACAGCGGTCGAGTGCGCGACTGTAACCCCGCCGCCATTGATCTGTTGGGCGAGCCACTTGAAGGCGAGCTGTGGCGCGAGGTCATTACCCGCAACTTTGCCCCGCGCGGTGACGATGGGCATGAAGTTTCTTTGCGCGATGGTCGCCGTATTAGCTTGGCCACTCGCAGTTTGGGTGGCGATGGACAAATCATTCTGTTAACCGATCAAACCGAAACCCGTCGCTTGCAAGGTGAGCTGGCCCGCCACGAGCGTTTATCCGCACTGGGGCAAATGCTGTCGGCGCTGGCCCACCAAATTCGCACGCCCTTATCAGCGGCGTTGTTGTACGCCGGCCATTTGCAACGCGAAGAGCTAGCGCCGCAAAAACGTCAGGTGTTTGCTGAAAAAGTCTCTAAGCGTTTGCTCCATATGGAGCGCCAGGTGCAGGACATGCTGCTGTTCGTTAAAGGTGATATGCCTATTAACGATGTGATGGGTGTTGATGAGTTGGCGCGCGAACTGGCCGAAGCCATGGAAGTGCCGGTCGAAACCTCGGGCAGTCGTGTGATGTGGGACATTGAGGAGACTGACGCTCAGCTTGCCTGCAATCGCGACGCCTTGATTAGCGCCTTACTGAACCTAGTGAACAATTCTATTCAGGCGGTGGGGCAAAAGGCCGAGATTCAAATTGGTATTAGCACTCACACGGTCGCGGATAAACGCTGGCTGGCGATTGAGGTGGACGATAAAGGCCCGGGTATTCCCGAATCGCTGCTGCCCCAGCTGGGCGAGCTGTTTGTCACCACCAAATCTCAGGGGACGGGGCTGGGGCTAGCGGTGGTTCATGCGGTAGCCAAGTCTCACGGTGGTCGCTTTACCTTGCGCTCGACCGAGGGTAAGGGCACTCAAGCTATTTTGTTATTGCCTTGTTTGGCAATCGAAACTCAACAATAAGCCCGCAGGGCGTCGAAAACACAACAGGTAGACACATGGTTAATGCAGCTTATGCTCAGTCGGTAACACCGCAGGAATCTCAGGCACGGGTTTTGGTGGTTGAGGACGATCCGGATTTGCGCGAAGCTCTGGTGGATACTTTGATGCTGGCCGACTATGAGGTCGGTGAGGCCTGTAGTGCGGAAGAGGCTTTACTCAATCTTAAGAAAGATGCTAACTACGCGTTGATTGTCTCGGATGTGAATATGGGCAATCTAAGCGGCTATGATTTGCTGCGTCAGGTGCGCGCCGACTACCCCCATATTCCCATGGTGCTGATTACCGCTTACGCCAGTATTTCCGACTCGGTCGCGGCGATAAAAGAGGGCGCGGTGGACTATTTAGTTAAACCCTTCGAGCCCGACGCTTTGCTGGACGTGGTGGGCCGTCACGCGGGAGTAAAGGGCGCCCATACCGAAGAGCCCATCGCCGAGGCTGCCTCTAGCCAGAAACTGTTGCAGTTGGCTCGCCGGGTGGCGCAGTCCGAATCCACCGTACTGGTGGTGGGTGAATCCGGTACCGGTAAAGAGGTATTGGCCCGTTATATCCACGACCAGTCGAACCGGCGCGATCAACCGTTTGTAGCGATTAACTGCGCGGCGATTCCCGAAAACATGCTAGAGGCTACCTTGTTTGGCCATGAAAAAGGGGCCTACACCGGGGCTCACACCAGCGCACCGGGTAAGTTTGAACAGGCCAATGGCGGCACCTTATTGCTGGATGAAATTTCGGAAATGGACGTGGGCTTGCAAGCAAAACTTTTGCGGGTGCTACAGGAAAAAGAAGTGGAGCGTTTGGGCGGGCGTAAAACCATTGCTTTGGATGTGCGGGTTATTGCGACCTCAAACCGCGATATGCGCGAGGCGGTGGTCGCCGGTCGCTTCCGCGAAGACTTGTATTTTCGTCTGAGTATTCTTCCATTGCAGTGGGCGCCGTTGCGTGATCGCCCGGAAGACATTGTGCCTTTAGCGGAAAAATTACTCGCCAAACATGCGCGCAAGCAAAAGCGCGGCAGGGTACACCTGGCCGGTTGCGCTCACCGGGCGTTAACGGCATACCCCTGGCCTGGCAATGTGCGCGAGCTGGACAATATTATGCAGCGGGCGTTGATATTGCAGCCGGGGCGGACCATCCGCGCCGACGACTTGGGTCTGACCGCAGAAGCCGCGTTTAGCGAAAAGCCCAGCTTGCTGCAGACGGACTTTACCACGACGCCCGCCGCCAGTGGCGACTTTATGACGGCTGTCAGTGGCAATAGCGAACCGGCGTCGGTTGATGAAAGCCCGGCCCTGGGCTCAGATTTAAAGCAACGCGAGTTTGAAATTATTCGCGAGACCCTTCTGGCGGTAAAAGGTAGCCGCAAGCAAACCGCTGAACGCCTGGGTATTAGCGCTCGCACTTTGCGGTATAAAATCGCGCGGTTAAAAGATGAGGGGTATCATCTGGATATTTAAACGCCGAATTGTAACAAGCGCGCAGTAAAAGCCGCCGCAAAACAATTTGCGGCGGCTTTTTTATCTGTGCACAGACGCTGGTGGGATGAATCCTGCCGGCGGCAAAAGATCACCTGCGGCAAACTCTGGCCTGGTTTGTGCAGTATTCCACCTAAAGGCATTTAATCCGTTAAATCGCCAAAAAAACGACGTTTTTTATCGAAAATTAAAGTGGCCAGATTATGAGCAACCGGGTCGATATCAATAACCTGCTGACTGAAATGCGGTCGTTAAAGTCTCAAACGCAGGCGTTCCAGAAGCCGCAGGCACTGAATGAGCTAAACCCCACCGATCAGGTTAATCGGGTTGATAAAACCGAAGAGGTTCCGGGCTTTGGCGATGTTATGGCCCAGGCGGTGAATAAGGTCAACGATGTTCAGCAAACCGCCGGCGACATGGCGGAGGCCTATCAGCGCGGCGAACCCAACGTGGACATTACCGATGTAATGGTGGCATCGCAAAAAGCCAGTGTCTCTTTCGAGGCGGCGGTGCAAGTGCGCAATAAGCTGGTAGAAGCCTACCGCGATGTAATGAATATGCCGATTTAAGGCTAATGGAGTAATACACCATGGCAGAAGCGCAGACCCCCGATCTCGGCTCGCAAGAACGGGAAAAAGCACCTCGCAGTAGCAGCGACCTTGTTGAGGGTTTCAGCAACTTGCCGCTATTGCGCCAAGTGGGTTTGATGATCGGTCTGGCCGCGTCGGTGGCCATTGGTTTTTATGTGGTGCTCTGGAGTCAGGGCGAAGACTACAAGCCGCTTTACGGCAGTTTGGATCGCCTGGATTCGTCGCAGGTGGTGGAAATTCTCGAGCAAAATCAAATTCCCTACAAAATAGAGCCCTCTACCGGCGCGCTTTTGGTGACCAGTGAACAGCTGCATACCGCCCGTTTAAAACTGGCCGAAATGGGCATTGGCAATAATCAGTCGGTGGGGTTTGAGCTGCTGGAGAAAGAGCAGCCCTTGGGCACCAGCCAGTTTATCGAAAGTGCCCGCTACCACCGCAGTCTCGAGGGAGAGCTGGCACGCACCGTAACCAGCATTCACACGGTGCGCTCGGCACGGGTACATCTGGCGATTCCCAAGCGCAGCGTGTTTGTGCGCGATGCCCGCAAACCCACGGCGTCAGTGTTTGTTGAAGTTTATCCCGGGCGCGAGGTGGAGCCCCGCCAGGTAAAAGCCATTGCCAACCTGGTTGCCTCGAGTATCAGCGAACTCAAAAATGAAGACGTTACCGTGATTGATCAGCACGGGAATTTACTCTCGGCCGGTGAAGAGGCGCCCGAGCTGATATTGGCCGATAAGCAGCGTCAGTACACCGCCAATTTAGAAGAGGGGCTGCTTAATCGCGTCAACAGCATTTTGCAGCCCGTGATTGGCGCGGGGAACTTTCGCGCCGAAGTCAGCGCCGATGTCGACTTTACCGCGGTAGAACAGGCCGAAGAGCTTTACAGCGACGAAAACCCGGTGCTGCGTAGCGAGCAGTCGCACATGGAAACTAAAACCGGAGATACCCAAATTGGCGGTATTCCGGGGGCGTTGACCAATCAACCTCCCGCCGAGGCTGAGGCGCCCGAGCAAGTACTGGCCGATGGCGAGCAAGCCGAGGCGGTGCCTCAACACCGTCGCGAACAGGTAACCAAAAACTATGAAGTGGACCGGGTGATCAGCTATACCCGTCGCCAACAGGGCAATCTGGAGCGACTCAGCGTAGCTGTGGTGGTCGATGACAAACTGGTGCCCGGCCCCGAGGGCGAACCAGTGCGCGAGGCCTGGACCGCCGCTGAGTTGGAGCGCCTGACCATGCTGGTGCGCGATGCGGTGGGTTTTTCGGCCGCCCGCGGCGACAGTGTAAATGTGGTCAATTCGGCCTTTATGGCGCGTGACACTGGGCTGAGCGAGCCAGTTGAACGTCCCTGGTGGCAGCAGGAATGGCTGCAGCCTTTTGTTAAACCGCTGGTGGGTTTTCTGTTAGTCTTGGCACTTATCTTTGGGCTTTTGCGTCCGGTGCTTAAAACCATTGCCAAATCCGGCGCCGATGAAGCCGAAGACGAAGAGTCGCGCCAATTAGAAGCGTTAGAAGCGGCTGGGTTGGGCGGCGATGTATCCGCCGACTCGGTCACCTTAACTGGCGGCGCCATGGCATTACCTGGCCCCGAAGAGGGCTACGAGCAACAATTAAACGCGATTAAAGGCTTAATTGCCGAAGACCCCGGCCGCGTGGCGCAGGTGGTTAAATCCTGGATAAACAAAGACGAGTAAGCACTGTGGCCGATAATAACGAATCCAAAGCCCTCACTAGCATGACCCACGTGGATCAGGCGGCGATTTTGCTTATGTCGCTGGGCGAACGCGATGCGGCCGAAGTACTGAAGCATATGGGTCCTAAAGAGGTTCAGCGAATTGGCGCGGCCATGTCGGGTTTGTCCAACGTGCAGCAGGCGGATGTGCAATCGGTTATGCAGCATTTTTTGGAAGATGCCCGCACCCTGACCGGCTTGGGGTTGGGCGCCGATAATTACATTCGCAATATGCTGGTAACCGCGCTGGGTGAAGACAAGGCCAGCTCTCTCGCCGATCGCATTTTGATGGGCGGCAATACCACCGGTTTGGATACTCTAAAGTGGATGGATGCGCGCTCCATTGCCGATGTTATTCGCAACGAACACCCGCAAATTCAGGCGATTGTGGTGGCGTATCTGGATGCCGATCAATCGGCCGAAGTATTGACTTTTTTTACCGAAAAAGTCCGTATCGATATCATGATGCGTGTGGCATCACTGGACACGGTGCAGCCCAGTGCCCTGCAAGAACTTAACGATATTTTAGAGAAGCAGTTTAGCGGTAAAGGCGGTTCGCAAACCAAAGCCATGGGCGGCTATAAAGTCGCGGCTGAAATTATGAACCACCTGGATGGCGGCATCGAAACCGAACTGATGGATGCGATTAAAGAAGTCGACGAGGATATGGGCAATCAGATTCAGGATCTGATGTTTGTGTTTGAAAACCTTAAAGACGTCGACGACCGCGGCATTCAGATGCTGCTGCGAGAAGTGTCCTCTGAAGTACTTATTGTCGCGCTTAAGGGCGCCGATGGTGAGCTGCAAGATAAAATCTTTAAGAATATGTCTAAGCGCGCGGCCGAACTATTGCGCGATGATCTGGAAGTGAAGGGGCCAGTGCGCATATCCGAAGTGGAAGCGGCGCAAAAAGAAATTCTGACCACCGCGCGCCGAATGGCGGATGCCGGTGAAATCGCGCTGGGTGGCAGCGGCGAGCAAATGGTTTAACGGGTACCAGAATTATGGGTGAGAAGCCCCGTTCCAACAGAATACCGGCGGTTCATGCCGACGAATGGCGATCCTGGGCCATGCCCTCGATTGACGATGATGGCCAGGTTGTTAACGCGGAGAAGAAAGCGCAAAAACCGGCGGACGAAAGCTGCGAAAGCGTGGAAGATGTCGATATCGATGAGTTGCCCCAGGGCGGACTAAGCGCCGAAGAGTTCGAGGCGATTGTTCGCGAGGCCGAGCTAGAGGGCTTTGCCAAAGGCCGCGAAGAGGGCTTTAAAAGTGGTCACGATGATGGCTACGAGGCCGGTCAACACAAAGGCGCTTTGGAGATGCGTCAGCAACTGGTTGCCGAGCAACAAAAGTTTCAGGCCTTGGCCGAGGCCTTGATGGCGCCTATCGATACTCAGGATGAAAAGCTGGAAGGCTTGTTACTCGCGACCATCACGCGTTTGGCCCGCGCGGTGGTGAACCGTGAACTCGCTCAGCAGCCTGTCGATATTTTGCCTGTGGTGCGCGAGGCCATTGGCGCCTTACCTGCCGGAGACGCGCATATTAATGTTCATTTGAACCCGAGCGATCTTGAAGCGGTAGAGCAATATTGCCGCGAGCAGAACCTGTCATGGCAGTTTCAATCTGATTCGGCAATGACGGCGGGCGGGGTTAAAGTCAGTACCCGTGACAGTCACGTGGATTACTCCATGGAAAAGCGATTGGATGAGGTGATTGCCCGCTACCTGTCGCAGCAAGACGTCGATGAGAGCACCTCGGACGAGCAGCTGCTAAGCGAAATGGCTCACAATGAACTGCCAGAGCCAGAGCCAGAGCCAGAGCCAGAGCCAGAGCCAGAGCCAGAGCCAGAGCCAACGACTCAGACAAGCGCCAACGCCGACGAGGCTCCAGCTCGCGAACCGCACGACGCCCAGCCCAGACCGGATTACAGTCCTGAGCCAGGCAACAGCCCTGAGCTAAATAAAAGCCCTGAGCTAAAAGAAAATCCTGAACCCAACGAAACCTCTGAGCAAGAGAAAGAAACCAATCTCCAAGCGCACGAGCCCAAACCATGAGCTCGCGTCGCGATTTATGGTACCGCTTGCGGCCCTATTTGCCCGACCCCGAACCGCTCCGGCCCGAAGCCGAGGGCAAGCTAGTGCGCTCGGTGGGGCTGACCCTTGAGGCCGTGGGGCTGAATGTGTCGGTTGGCCGTCAGTGTGCGGTGTGTTCCCGCGACGGTCGCCGGGTTGAGGCCGAAGTGGTCGGGTTTGCCGGTTCCAGTATTTACTTAATGCCTGTCAAACGGGTAGAGGGGTTAGAACCCGGTGCTCGGGTTATTCCTTTGGCGCATACCGATGCAATGCGTATTGGATTACAGACCCTGGGGCGCGTCGTTAATGGTTTGGGGCAGCCGCTGGATGGGTTAGGACCCTTGCAGGGCAGTGAGTTTCTGGACGCGATGCCGCGCGACATTAACCCTCTAAACCGCCACCCGATTAACGAGCCCCTTGATGTAGGCATTCGCGCCATTAACGCCTTGGTGACAGTGGGGCGCGGCCAGCGTATGGGGTTGTTTGCCGGTAGCGGCGTGGGTAAAAGCGTGCTGATGGGCATGATGACCAAATACACCACTGCCGATGTGGTGGTGGTGGGGCTGGTGGGCGAGCGGGGCCGCGAGGTTAAAGAGTTTATTGATCATATTCTGGGGCCCGACGGGATGAGCCGGGCGGTTGTGGTGGCATCCCCAGCCGACGATGCGCCGCTGATGCGGTTGCGTGCCTCGCAACTGGCCAGTCGAATTGCGGAGTTCTATCGCGACCAGGGGTTGAACGTCCTCTTGCTGATGGATTCGCTCACCCGCTTTGCTCAGGCCCAGAGGGAAATTTCTCTGGCGATTGGCGAGCCACCGGCAACCAAAGGGTACCCGCCCTCGGTGTTCGCCAAAATTCCCGAGCTAGTCGAGCGCGCCGGTAATGCCGCTGAGGGTGAGGGCTCAATTACCGCGTTCTATACCGTGTTAACCGAAGGGGACGACCTGCAAGATCCCATAGCCGACTCGGCGCGGGCGATCCTGGATGGCCATATAGTTTTATCCCGGACCTTGGCAGAAGAGGGTATCTACCCGGCGATCGATGTCGAGGCATCCATTAGCCGCGCCATGCCCAATATTGTTGCCGAGGATCACTTAAAGCTGATGCAGGGCTTTAAGCAAATGTTGTCGCGTTACAATCAAAACCGCGATTTGATTGCCATTGGGGCTTATAGTCCGGGCTCCGACCCGGTTACCGATGAGGCTATTGAACGCTTTCCCAAGCTGCGCGCTTTTATTCAGCAGGGTTTAAAAGAGTCGGTGCATTTGCCCGAGTCGCTGCAGAACCTGCGCGCGGTGATCAATCCGCCCCAGCAAAACAAAGTACAAAGCCCGCTGGCGGCCGCGCACAAAAAGGGATAATAAGTGGCGGTCAAACGGTCACAGCGCATGGCGGTGGTGTTGATGCTGGCCGAGCGTCATGAACAAGAGGCTGCTGATTATTTAACGCAACACAAGGAGCGAGTCGATCAGCAGCAGGCCCAGTATGACGAGCTGATGCAATACCGCGAGACCTATGTGGCGCGCTATCAAAGTGAGCAAGGGCAACTGGCGCCCCAGGATTTAGTCCGCTACAGCCAGTTTATTCAACATTTAGCCGGTGCCATTAAAGAGCAGGAGCAGGCCTTGGAATTGCTGAACACTCAATTGGCCAAGTTGCGGCAACATTGGCATGGGCAGCATCTGCGGCGCAAGGCCATTGCGGATTTGCTTGATCGTTTAAAACGCGGAGAAGACCAAGCTGCCGAAAAACAGTTGCAAAAGCAGCTGGATGAAATGGCTCAGGCCGCCAGCCGTGCCAAACTTTAGGTTTTCTGGCGCGGGAGCCTCTGATCAAGTCCCCGGTGGTCTCTGCGCGAGTCAAAACGTTCACTCCTTCGCCGGAAAATGCTCCTGCCTTTCCGGCATTCGGGCAATCCATTGCCCTTGGCGCGCTTCGTAGGCAATGGCCATAGCCCTTGGCAAGAAGTGCAAGCCTTCCGCGTCCTGCTCACGGCCCTTACCTACATCCGTGTAGGCAACACAGCGGATGGACGTTTTGGCCGCGCCCTTCGGGGCTTACAGAGCTTTCCGATCTCTGCGTTGGCTCACCTCACCGGGCCGTCAGCCCGCTTTCTATTCGCCGCCTTGATCTCGAAAAGCTCTGTAGCCAGAGGCCGTTGGGGACTAATCAGAGGCTCCTTAGGCCTATTGTTTAGCGTCGAAATAGTCTATTCTTATCACAAACAAAGCCGCTGGTGACTAAGGCAATAATAATGGCGGTATTTCAACGGGTAAGACCCAACACCATGGATTCATCTTGTCGGTTACAAAAAGGGGTAGGTTATGGCCGTTACGTCGACGATATCAGGAGATGGCGCAGATTTAACGATCGTCATTAAAGGGCGGTTTGATTTTAGTTCCCATCAGGACTTTCGCGGTACCTACGAAAACTTGCCCCACAAGCCTACTCGCTATGTGATCGATATGCAGGACACAGCTTATCTCGATAGCTCGGCGCTGGGTATGTTGCTGCTTCTACGCGATTACGCCGGGGGCGACAAAGCCAATATCCAGATTCTAAACGCCAGCGACGATGTAAAAAGAATTTTAACCATTTCCAACTTTGAGCAGTTGTTCAGTATCGAGTAGCACTCTGGGGCCGACTATGAGGGATGAGCGCGCCATTCGAGTCTTGATCGCGGATGATACCAATACGGATCGGCTGATCCTTGAAGCCATTGTGCGCAAAGAAGGGCACGAGGTTATCAGCGCCCGTGACGGGACAGAGGCTCTGGAGCAGTTTGAGCGCGAGCGCCCTGATATTATATTGCTGGATGCATTAATGCCTCGTATGGATGGTTTTGAGACGGCGCGAAGAATTAAAGCCCTGGCCGGCGAAGAGCTGATCCCTATTATTTTTTTAACTTCTCTGTCCGATACCCAGTCGCTGGTTAAGTGTTTAGATGCCGGTGGTGACGACTTTATTTCCAAACCCTACAACCGGGTGATTTTGCAGGCAAAAATCCGCTCCTTTTACAGGATGCGTACCATGAACCGGACCATGCTCGAGCAGCGCGATCAAATTGCGCGCCATAACGAGCATTTTCTGCAAGAGCAAACCGTCGCTAAACAGGTGTTTGACAACATCACCAGTGGCGGCCACTTAAACAATCCCAATCTACGCTATTTTATGTCTCCCCTGGCCGTGTTTAACGGCGATGTCATGGTGGCTGCTACCACGCCCGCGGGCAACTTGATGGTCTTACTGGGCGATTTTACCGGGCATGGCCTGCCTGCCGCTATTGGCGCAATGCCACTGGCGACCACTTTTTACGGGATGGTGGGCAAGGGTTACTCAATGGCCGATATTTTGTCGGAGATTAACGGCAAGTTAAAAAGCTTGTTACCGGTGGGGCTTTTTTGTTGCGCGTCGATGGTGGAGTTGAACTTTCGCAAAGGCACCGCGCGTATTTGGAACGGGGGGCTGCCTGCCGCCTATATTTACCGCTTGGGGGGCAGTGTAGAACAGGTGAAATCCACCCATTTACCATTGGGGGTCGTGGGCAATAAGGACTTCAAGGCCGACGCCGCACTCTATTCCCTGGAGGAGGGCGAGCGCCTCTATCTATGGTCCGATGGGATTCACGAGGCTCGCAACAGCGACGGCGACATGTTTGGCGAAGAGCGGGTTATGGCCGCGTTTGCCAGCAATCAGACCCGTCAGTGCATGTTTGACGAGTTGTTGGGCCAGGTCAAAGGCTTTATTGGCGAGGGCGAAAAAAGTGATGATTTGTCTCTTATAGAGTTACTGATGGCCCCCTCGTCGGTGGCCTTTAATCAGCAAGGGCAGACATCGAATGATCAATCGCAGTTGGCCGAGTGGAGCCTGGCTTTTGAGGTAAAGCCCTCAAGTTTTGCGATTTTTGATCCTCTGCCGCTGCTGTTAAGCGTGCTGTTGGAAGTGCCGGGGCTGCGCAATCACAGCGGCACCCTCTATACTGTCATCTCCGAGTTGTATAGCAACGCTTTAGAGCATGGTGTTTTGCAGCTGGACTCGAAAATGAAAACCGACCCCAATGGTTTTGACCGATATTACGAGCTTCGCAAGCAGCGTACCGCCCAAGTAAGTGAGGGATTTATACGCATCACCTTGACTCACCAAACCTTTGACGAAGGCGGATGTCTGACGATTGAGGTGGCGGACAGCGGTGCCGGTTTTGAGACGGGCGCCCTGACATCGGGGAATATAGAAAGGTACAGTGGTCGCGGTGTTGCCCTGGTTGAGTCACTGTGTGACACCGTGGAATATCAGCCGCCCGGCAATAAAGTGCGCGCTACCTACCAGTGGCACCGCGATGACTAAGGCCGCAAACAGGAGGTGTGAGTGAGCGAAAAACAACTAATTGACCACGAAGCTCTGGCGGGGTTGCAGGAAGTATTGGAAGATGACTTTCAGCAGTTAATCGACACTTTTATAAGTGATTCCCGCGCCAACCTTGTGGCCATGCAAAAAGCCCTGGCAGCCGATGACAGCGATACCCTACGCCGCGCCGCGCACAGTCTAAAGGGCAGTTGCTCGAATATCGGCGCCGCCGGCCTGATGCAAACCAGCTTGGATGTCGAGGCACGAGCCCACCGCGGGGATCTGCAGGGGGTTGAGCATTTATTGGTCGAGTTACAGGGCGAATTCCAGCAGGTGCAACAACAGCTCGAAGTCTATCGTTAATCATCTCCATTCCCTATTGGCATTGCTTTTGCTGATTACTCCTCAGAACCCTAAATAACCCTTAGGTGCGGCAAGAGATTGCCGCTTATGCAAGGAGTGGTCGGCCATGGCCAACACAACATTACTCAGCTCGTTAATGAACAATCCACCGGTAGAGGCCAAGGCCCGGACAGGTGGCGCCAGACAGGCGGGGGATGATCCCTTTTCCAGTATTTTCGCATCAACCCGAAGCGAAGCGCCAAGGCGAGAGACTCCCGCTCGCGAGGGGCGTTCAGCTGACACCCCGTCGCATAAAACCGAGCAAGACCATAGTGCAAGATCGGAACCGGCTGGAAGTGAAAGGTCAGAGCGAGCGCAGGGCCCCCAATCTGACGGACTTGAGGCCGAGCGCAAAGCCGAAGCCGGTAATACTTCTCAGCCCACAGAGAACAAGCAATCCGGGACCTCTGTTGACGAGCCCCGCGAGGCTTTGACTGAAGAGCAAAAAGCGACACTAGAAGCTCTGCCAGAAGAGCAACAACAGGCGCTGGAGGCTCTGGGGGGCGAACGCCTAGCCAAATTGTTGGATATGATGATGGCGCAGCGGGATGCTCTGAACCAAATCGCTCCCGATATTGCCGCCAAGCTTAGTGAGCTAAGTGAAGCTGAGATAGAGCAGCTACAGGGCGTGCTGAATAAGCTCGCACAGATGGCAGAAACCCAGGCGTTGGCCGCTGAGGATGTGGCGGGGTTGATCGACGAACAAATAGGTGATCCTCAGCTGGCGGAGATGGTTAAACAGGCATTGCTTACCGGGGTCGCTAAAGCGGATGCCCAGGCAACTGGAACCAAGTTAACCGACAATCTTGCGGGTATGCAATTGGCCCTTGCAAATGCAGGCTCAGGAAAAGGTTATGCCGTTTCTTCGGAATTGCTTTCGGGTTCTGTGTTCAAGGGTACCAAGCTTGATTTGGCAGATTGGGGAGCGGCATTCAAAGAGCAGACGACAGCGCTTAATAGCGCCGCAAAGGGTCCGATGAACGAATCCGCCCAGCTTCACAACCTACTGGCCCCCAAGGTGACATTAGAAGAACCCAAGATGTCGCCGAGCGGGTTTGCCTCAATGGTAGAGGCGGCCCAGCGCGCCAATGTGCGCAGCGAAACTCCACCGGTTCTGCAGTCGCAGCTGGGAACCAAGTTTGGCAGTGGCGGGTGGAATGACGCTGTGGGGCAAAAAGTCATGTGGATGGCCAAGCAAAATATCGGCGCCGCCGAGTTGCGTCTGGACCCGCCGGATTTAGGGCCTTTACAGGTGCGTGTCAATGTCCACAATGACCAAACCCACATTACTTTTACCAGCCATCAATCGGTGGTGCGCGACGCCCTGGATCAATCGGCTTTTCGTCTGCGCGAAATGCTGGCCGAGCAGGGGATGACCCAAGTTAATGTGGATGTATCCGGGCGCGATGACGGGCGTCCATCCGACCAAGAACTGGTGGGCGAACCTCAAAGTGACGGTGAAGAGGTGGCCGGTGGTGTCACTGGCGAAGGAGATCAGAGTGGGGTTGGCCTTGAAAACGGAGGTGTTGTTCACCTAGTTGATCATTACGCATAGCCCCGGTTTTATTTGGAATCGCAGAAGGAACGCCCGAAGTACTCGCTTCGGGCGTTTTTTTATGGTCTGCAATGTCATTGTTCCCATTTCTCCTATCGGCTAGACTCGTGGCACGGCAATTGCTGAAACCCTTAAAACGGCGACTGATAACGCACGAGTGACGGATATTTGACATGGCCGAAGACGACCAAGAAGAAAACGAAGGCGCTGAAGGCGAGCAGCCCGAGAAAGGCAAAAAGAAGAAGTGGTTATTGTTGGGCGGTGCACTGTTGTTGCTAATCGCTGCTTCTGTGGGGGCGACCCTTTATTTTCTGGGCTTTTTCGGGGCCGAAGAGGCCTCTGAGCAGCCTGTGGAAGAGCCGGTGGAAGAGGTGAGTGCGGCGGTTTACTACCCGTTAAAGCCCGCTTTTATCACCAACTTTGATGTTCGCGGACGGCAGAGATTTATGCAGGCGGAGCTGACTTTAATGTTGCGGGATAACTCAGTGATCCCCGCAATTGAGTTACACATGCCCGCTATTCGCAACGCTTTGGTAATGCTGATGCGGGGCCAGGACTACCGAGAGCTGCAAACTCCCGAGGGCAAAGCGCTGCTACGACAGCGCGCTTTGCTCGAGGTGCAAGAGGTTTTGCAGCAGGAAATCGACTCTCCCGGCGTGGAACAAGTGTTATTCACCAATTTGGTACTGCAATAGGGGCTGACAGGTGCAAGACTTACTCACTCAGGATGAAATCGATGCGCTGTTACACGGCGTAGATGACGGCGATATCGACACCGATGCCGATGACGACCCCAGTGCAGTCCGCTCATATGATTTAACCAGTCAGGACCGTATTGTTCGCGGGCGAATGCCTACGCTCGAGATGATTAATGAGCGCTTCGCTCGCTATACCCGCATTAGCATGTTTAACCTGTTAAGACGCACCGCCGATGTGTCTGTGGGTGGCGTGCAAATTCAAAAGTTTGGCGAGTATGTGCATACACTCTATGTGCCGACCAGCTTGAACATGGTTAAATTTCGTCCCCTGCGGGGAACCGCATTAATCATTCTCGATGCGCGCCTGGTGTTTAAACTGGTGGATAACTTTTTTGGCGGCGATGGCCGACACGCCAAAATTGAGGGTCGGGAATTTACCCCGACCGAGTTACGCGTTGTGCAAATGGTACTTAACCAGGTGTTTGTGGACTTGGGCGAAGCCTGGAAGGCGGTAATGCCAATCGAGTTTGAATACATCAACTCGGAAGTGAACCCGTCACTTGCCAATATTGTCAGTCCCAGCGAAGTGGTGGTGGTCAGCACTTTTCATATTGAGCTGGACGGCGGGGGCGGAGACTTACATCTAACCATCCCTTACTCCATGATTGAGCCCATCCGGGAGGTGCTGGATGCCGGTTTGCAAAGCGATAGTGATGAGTATGATGAGCGCTGGATAAAAGCGCTGCGCGAAGACGTTCTCAGCGCACAGGTCAATCTTGAGTGCGAGATTGTTAAGCGCGAGATTACTCTGCGCGATATTGTCGATTTGGATGTAGGGGATATTATTCCTGTGGAATTTCCCGAGCAGCACGTGCTTACCGCCAATGGGGTGCCTGTGTTCCGGACCCAGCTGGGACAACATAAAGGCAACTTGGCCTTAAAGATTAACGATTTTATTGACCACAGTATTGCTCACAATATTACCGTGGCCGAGGGAGGTAAAAATGGCGAATGACGATAACGAGAATCAAGAGGGCGGCGAACTGGATCAAGATGCCATGGCCGATGAGTGGGCCGCCGCCATGCAAGAACAAGAGGCCATGGATAGCGAACCTGACGCCGGCGCGGCTAGCCAAGGGGCAACCGATTCGATGGCTTTAGATGAGCTTGAAAGTGAGGGTGCCCCGCGCGAGGTGGGGCCCGAACTGGATTTGATTTTGGATATTCCCGTTTCTATTTCGATGGAAGTGGGCAGTACCGCGATCACCATTCGCAACCTACTGCAGCTGAATCAGGGCTCGGTAATTGAGCTGGACCGTTTGGCGGGTGAGCCCCTGGATGTCAAAGTCAACGGCACCCTTATTGCCCACGGCGAAGTGGTGGTGGTTAATGAAAAGTTCGGCATCCGAATGACCGATGTGATCAGTCCGTCCGAACGCATTAAAAAGCTTCGGTAAGGTCATGTCACTATTACTGTTGAGCGCCCAGGCAGCGGCCTCGCAAGTGCCGGTACAAAGCGGCAGTGTCAGTCAGCTGGTGTCGGTGTTGTTGGCATTGGCGGCGGTACTGGGGCTAATCTTTTTGTTGTCCTGGCTGGTCAAACGCAGTGGTGCCGGTTGGGGGCGATCCGATCATATTAAAGTACTCTCAACCATGGCGCTCGGGACCCGTGAGCGAATCATGCTTGTGGAGGTGGGGCCCACCCAGATGCTATTGGGCGTTACGGCGCACTCGATTAAAACGCTTCATGTTTTTGCCGAACCTGTTATCGCGCCGGGGGAAAAGCCCGGGCCAGATTTTGCGGGTAAATTGGCGCAGTACTTACAACCTCAAAAAGGGGCCAGTCGAACTCGGGCCGATGCGGACAAGGAGTCGTCCCATGAACCTTAAAGTGGTGTTACGCAGTGCGCTGTTGATTCTTTTTTTGCTCTTGGCCTCGACAAGCGGTTTTGCTCAGGAGCAAACCGAGCTGTCGCAAAGCGTTGCCGATAATGCCTTGCCTGCTATACCAGGGTTACCCGCCTTTACGGTGACCACTAACGCCGACGGAAGCGAGGAATATTCGGTCACACTGCAAATACTGGCCTTAATGACAATGCTGACGTTTTTGCCAGCGCTGTTGATGATGGTCACCTCGTTCACCCGTATTATTATTGTCTTTGCCATTTTACGCCAGGCATTGGGGCTGCAACAGTCGCCCTCTAACCAGATTTTGATCGGTTTATCGCTTTTTTTAACCCTGTTTATTATGAAGCCGGTTTTTGATCAATCCTACACTAATGCTCTGGAACCCTACATGAATAACGCCATACCCGCTCAGCAGGCGCTGGCGGAAGCGGCGAAGCCATTCCATGAGTTTATGCTCGCCCAGACCCGTGAATCCGATATAGCGCTGTTTGTGGGGATTGCCGGCAATGTGGAAATTGAAACCCCGCAAGACACCCCTTTTTCTATTTTGGTGCCGGCGTTTGTAACCAGTGAGCTCAAAACCGCCTTCCAAATCGGGTTTATTATTTTTATTCCCTTTTTGGTGATTGATATGGTGGTGGCGAGCGTGTTAATGGCTATGGGGATGATGATGTTGTCCCCCCTAATTGTATCGCTACCGTTTAAAATTATGTTGTTTGTTTTGGTCGATGGCTGGGCCATGATTATCGGCACCTTGGCGGCGAGTTTTGGGGTCTAGCCATGACGCCCGAAATTGCGCTGAGTTTATTTGCCGACGGTTTGTACCTGACTGTATTACTGGTGCTGGTTATTGTCGGACCCAGTTTGGCGGTGGGTTTAATTGTGAGTATGTTTCAGGCTGCCACGCAAATTAACGAACAGACCCTCAGCTTTTTACCCCGTCTTATCGTTATGTTGATCACCATTATGATTGCGGGGCCCTGGATGGCGTCGGAATTAATGGACTTTTTTGACCGGCTGTTTAATGCGATTCCGCAGCTTATAGGTTGATTATGGAGTCTCTCGTCGTCTCAGATGAGCAGCTGATGCAATTTATGGCGCAGTATGTGTGGCCTTTTTTTCGCATTGGTGCCCTGTTTATGGCAGCCCCGGTGATTGGCGCCCGCACGGTTACCGCACGAGTCAGAATTATTCTCGCCGCCCTGGTAACCTTTTTGGTTGCGCCTTTGTTGCCCGATCCTCCCTCGGTTGACTTCCTCAGTCTGGCTGCGGCGCAAATTGTGTTATCTGAGGTGCTGATTGGCCTGGCCCTGGGGTTTGCCTTTCAGGTGGGGATGCATATTTTTGTGCTGTCGGGGCAGTTGGTGGCAATGAAAATGGGGTTGGGGTTTGCCTCTATGAATGATCCATCCAATGGCATTACCGTGACCGTGCTATCGCAGTTCTATTTGCTCCTGTCTACCGTGCTTTTTCTGATTTTCGACGGTCATTTGTTGATGATTGAGCTGATCAGCGCCAGTTTCTATTCCATGCCGGTCGGCGAGGGCGGACTGGGGCCGAACGAATTTGTTCAAATCGCGTCAATGGGGTCGTGGATGTTTAGCGCGTCGCTTATTTTCGTACTGCCGCTGTTTACCGCCTTACTCGTTATTAATATGGCGTTTGGCGTTATGAATCGCTCTGCGCCACAAATTAACGTTTTTACGGTGGGTTTTCCGATTACCTTGATTTTCGGGCTGCTTTTTATGTGGATAGGTTTGGTGGCGTTTATTCCCTATTTTGAGCAAATTTTCGCTGATATGGCCTTGTTCGGTCGCCGTCTAATGGGGCTTCCGTAATGGCGGGTGAGAACGATAGCAGTCAGGAAAAGACGGAAGAACCCACGGCACGAAAGCTGGAGAAAGCCCGTGAAGATGGGCAAATTCCCCGTTCGCGAGATTTAACCACCACTTTCATCTTGCTGGCTGGTGCCCTGGGGCTGACGTTTTTTGGTCAGATAATCGGCGGCAGTATGCTGGGGCTGAGTAAAAATAATTTTACCTTATCGCGGCGCGAAGTGTTTGATACTGACGCCATGTTCGCTCATCTGGCCAGCTCGTTTTACGACGGCTTTATGTCACTTGTGCCATTAATGGCGCTGCTTCTGATCGCCTCGGTGGTGGGGCCAGTGGCGCTCGGCGGTTGGTTGTTAAGCGCCAAGGCAATGGCACCCAAGGCTAGCCGTATGAGTCCTCTGGCGGGGCTCAAGCGCATGTTTTCGCTCAAGTCACTAATTGAGCTATTCAAATCCGTCGCCAAGGTTTCTTTGGTTATGATTGTCGCAATTATGGCGCTGTTGTATTGGCAGCAAGATATTATGCAGCTGGCGGGCGTAGAGGTAGAAGTCGGGATTATCGAGTCGCTGCAAATTAGTGCCTACGCGACTATTGCCATGGCGGCCATTACTATTTTGGTGGCGGCCATTGATGTGCCTTTTCAAATTTACGAGCATGTCAAAAAGTTAAAAATGTCATTTCAGGAAGTTAAAGACGAGCACAAAGACACCGAAGGTAAGCCCGAGGTGAAGGGCCGCATTCGTCAGTTGCAGCGGGAAATGGCTCAGCGGCGCATGATGAGCCAGGTGCCTGAGGCCGATGTGGTTATCACTAACCCGACGCACTTTTCTGTCGCCCTAAAGTATGATCCTGAAACCATGAGCACTCCGGTACTCTTGGCAAAAGGCGTGGACCATACGGCGCTAAAAATTCGCGAAATTGCCGGAGTCCACAAGATTGATATTATTCAATCCCCCATGCTCGCCCGTTCGGTGTACTACACCACTGATATTGACGAGGAGATTCCCGCAGGCTTGTATATGGCGGTAGCTCAAGTTTTGGCCTATGTTTTTGGCCTGCGCAACTTCCGTCGGGGCCACGGGGAAAAGCCTGTTTATCCGCGCAACATTCAGGTTCCCAAAGACTTTCAGTACGATCAATAAATGATCGCCGCGCCTGTCTTTAGGGTGCCCTTTAATAGTACCCGAAGGGATGTCTGAATAGGTATGCTTCTTGCCATAGTAGCTGTGGGTTCTATACAAGCGTCAAAATTCGGACATCTATGGCACTTTCATTCGGGCAGATCAATAAAAGCAATAGTAAGGCGGCGCTGTTACAGCTAAAAGGCCTGGGCCATGGCAATGTGGGTATCCCCATTTTGCTGGTGATGTTGCTGGGAATGATGATCCTGCCCATGCCGGCATTTATGCTGGATGCTTTCTTTTCTTTTAACATCGCGCTGTCGATTGTGGTGCTTCTGGTAGGGGTGTACGCCCTGCGTCCATTGGATTTTGCCGCTTTCCCGACGATTTTGCTGGTCGCCACTTTGTTGCGTCTCGCCCTTAACGTCGCCTCTACCCGTGTGGTTTTGCTTAACGGCCACGAGGGCGGAGATGCTGCGGGTAAGGTTATTCAGGCCTTCGGTGAAGTGGTGATTGGAGGCAATTACGCCGTCGGTCTGGTGGTGTTTTTGATTCTGATGATCATCAATTTTGTGGTGGTCACCAAGGGGGCGGGGCGCATATCCGAGGTGAGCGCGAGGTTTACTCTGGACGCCATGCCCGGCAAGCAAATGGCGATTGATGCGGACCTGAACGCGGGCCTGATTGACCAGGAGCAGGCGCGGCAACGTCGCGAAGATGTGGCCAGCGAAGCGGACTTTTACGGCGCAATGGACGGTGCCAGCAAATTTGTGCGCGGCGATGCCATTGCCGGTATTTTGATTCTGGCGATTAATATTCTGGGTGGGCTGGGTGTGGGCATGTTGCAACACAACCTGGAGTTTTCCGATGCTTTGGAAAAGTACATTCTTCTGACTATCGGTGACGGTCTGGTCGCACAGATCCCTTCGCTGATGTTGTCAACGGCTACGGCCATTTTGGTCACCCGGGTAAACAGCTCACAAGACATGCGCGCGCAGGTTATGTCGCAAATGTTCGACTCCCCTAAAGCGCTGGCCATTGCCTCGGGTATGCTCTTCATTATGGGCGTGATTCCCGGGATGCCGCATCTGGCGTTTTTGGGATTGGCTTTTTTGTGTGGCGCTTTGGCTTACTACATTCACTGGCGCAAGCAGCAGCCCGAGGCGGTTGAGGAAGACTACTTCCCAGGCGACAGACGCGCAGGTACATCCACAGGTGGTGGCTCCCCGTCACCGTCGACTCCTAGTCCGGCTCCAGCCTCTTCGGCGGCCTTACCGCCTGCGGAAAACGTTGAGCTTAATTGGGACGATGTGCAGCCTGTGGACGTTATCGGTCTGGAGGTGGGGTATCGATTGATTCCCATGGTGGACAAATCACAGGGTGGGGCTTTGCTGGGGCGAATTAAAGGCGTTCGTAAAAAGCTGTCTCAGGAAATGGGCTTTTTAATCCCTACGGTACATATTCGCGACAACCTGGAGTTGGCACCCAACGGTTATCGGGTCAGCCTAATGGGGGTAACCGCCGCCGAGGCTGAAGTGCACCCCGATCGCGAGCTGGCGATTAATCCGGGGCAGGTGTTCGGCGAGCTTGAAGGGATTAAAACCAAAGACCCGGCCTTTGGGTTGGACGCGGTGTGGATCAGCGCGGGCCAGAAAGAGCAGGCGCAAACCCTGGGGTATACCGTGGTGGATGCGAGCACGGTGGTGGCAACGCACCTTAATCAAATACTGCAACAGCATGTGCACGAGTTGATTGGCCACGAAGATGTGCAAAAGCTGCTGGATATGCTGGGCAAAACATCGCCCAAGTTAGTTGAGGAACTAGTGCCTAACACTTTGAACCTCAATACTCTTTTGCGAGTATTGCAGAACCTGCTGCGGGAAAAAGTAGCGGTGCGGGATATTCGCACCATCGCCGAAGCTTTGGCGGGCCAGTCGGGTAAGAGTCAAGATCCCGCCGCTCTAACGGCTCTTGCCCGGGTGGCCTTAGCGCGCCAAATCGTTCAGGGAATCAATGGTACTGCGGCTGAGCTGCCGGTTATCACCTTAAACCCGCAGTTGGAACAGTTGTTGCTGAGTACTGTGCAACAGGCACAAAAAGCCGGCGCCGACGACAGCGCTTTTGTCGAACCCGCGCTGGCGGAAAAGCTGCAACGATCCCTAAGTGCAGCGGCCCAAAAGCAGGAAATGGCGGGCAAGCCTCAGGTGTTACTGGTGGCTGCTCCGCTGCGAACCATGTTGGTTCGGTTTTGTCGTCACAGTGTCCCGGATATGCATGTTTTGGCGTATACCGAAGTGCCCGACAATAAACAGATCACCATAGACGCGTCGGTCAGTGCCGATGGTTAGCGGGAGATAGAAAAATGCAGGTAAAACGCTTTGTCGCCAAAGATATGCGCCGAGCCCTAGAGATGGTTCGTCAGGCATTGGGTGAAGAGGCCATTATTCATTCCAGCCGCCGCGTAAAAGAGGGGGTCGAGCTGATCACCAGCCTAGCCTCGTCACAGCCCGCGCTCGCCGATCCCTCGCCGGTTCCGCAAGCTCCGCCGCAGCAAACAAGCGATGACGATCTGCCCGCCCCGAAAGCTCCGGCGAAAAGCGGTCGCGATATCGCTGCCGATATAGAACTCGCTACCCGCCGCTTGGAAGCAAAGCGCTTGGCGGAGGCATCGGCTGATGAGTACTTGCAAGATAACCAAGTGGTCAATGCCGGTATCAAAATGCAGTCAGCCCAAGGGGAAGCCACTGCCCCGCAATCGGCGGCCGAGCGCTACGGTTTGGTTTCTCCCTCAGCACCTGCCGAGTCTGCCAATGCCGGGGACGAACTGGAAGCCTTGCACGAAGAAATCGCCCAGATGCGTCTGATGCTGGAGCAACAGTTAGGCCGCTTAGGAGCAGCGCCCACTGGGCCGGGTAATCGCCAGGCCAGCGCCCTGGCCCAACGCCTGCAAAAGCTAGGCTTGTCTGAGCAAACAGCCCAGGCATTATTGCAGCAGCCCCTTAAACAGAGAGCTCTGGCTAAAGCTTGGCCCGAGGTTATGGCCCGGTTGGCACATGCGATTCCCGCGTGCAAAACGGATCTTACCGCTCAAGGAGGCGTTTTCGCCCTTGTGGGGCCCACAGGTGCCGGCAAAACCACGACTTTGGCAAAGCTTGCCGCTCGTTACGTGATGGCCCACGGTGCCGACAAGGTGGCGCTGGTCACTACCGATACCCAGCGTTTGGGCGGGCAGGAGCAACTGCGCTCGATTGCGCGTATTTTGCAGGTGCCTTTACGCACCGTGGATGAAAATAATAGTTTGTCCGCCGTACTGCGCAGTTTGCGCAAATGTCCGTTAGTGCTTATTGACACCGCAGGGATGCGTGCCGGCGATCCCGCTCTGAATCAGAAAATGCTTGAGTTGGCCAACATCTCACGGGTGCAAAGCCTTTTGGTGCTGCCCGCCAACAGTCAGCCTCAAGTATTGAAAGCGGCGCTTCACAGTTATCAAAAAGCCGATTTGGCGGGTTGTATTTTGAGCAAATTGGACGACTGCGCCAGCTTGGGCGAGGCCATCGACTGCGCGCTACAAGCCCGCCTGCCAATAGCCTATACTACCGATGGACAAGATGTTCCGGATGATATTGCTCTGGCGCGGGGTCATGCGTTGGTCAGCAAGGCTGCACAAATGGCCCAAAGTGCGAGGGGCCAGCACAATGCCCAGCGCTCACAAGCATAGTTCGCTGGTTCGGTCCGGATCGCGGCAGTGAAATTAGAGAGATAATCAATGAGTCAAAATCGCCCTGTACAGGTCATCGCCGTCTCCGGGGGTAAAGGAGGCGTGGGCAAGAGTAATATTTCCGTCAACCTGAGTATTGCCCTGGCCCAGCTGCGTCGCCGAGTGGTTTTAATGGATGCGGACCTGGGGCTGGCTAACGTCGATGTCTTGTTGGGGCTAACCCCTAAATATACCCTCGCCGATGTTCTTACGGGCGAGTGCTCAATGTCTGAGGTTCTGGTGTCCGGACCGGGGGGCATTAAAATCGTTCCGGCCGCCTCTGGCGTGCAGCGCATGGCAGAACTGAGCGCGCAGGAACACGCGGGCTTAATCAGCGCTTTTAGCGAATTGAGCGATCAGGTTGATATTTTGATTATCGATACCGCTGCAGGTATTTCTGATACGGTCGTCAGCTTTGTACGCGCCGCTAATGAAGCTTTGGTGGTGGTGTGTGACGAGCCGTCCTCCATTACCGACGCCTACGCATTGATTAAACTGCTTCACAAAGAGCACGGCTTGCAGCGCTTTCGGGTGGTCGCCAATATGACCCGACGCAGCAACGAAGGCCAGCAAATGTTCAACAAGCTCAATGCGGTCTGTGAACGCTTTTTGGAGGTCGCCTTAGAGTATGTCGGTCAGGTGCCTTTCGATGAAAGTGTACGCAAAGCTGTGCAAAAGCAGAAGGCATTGTTAGAGTTTGCCCCCCACTGCAAAGCGTCGCAGTCGCTGCGTGAGCTGGCCAAACAAGTAGATCGCTGGCCGTTGCCCAGCGCACCGACAGGAAAGCTGGAATTTTTTGTCGAACGATTGCTGCAGGCGGCAGCTTCGGGGTATTGACCTATGAATGCGGCAAGTGGATTGGCTATGTACAATGAAACACGAGCGCAAACCAGCGACATTCGAGTTGAAGATTACGCGGGTCTGGTAAAACGCATCGCCCACCACATGATGCTGAAAATGCCGGCCAGCGTGCAGGTGGATGACCTGATCCAGGCGGGTATGATCGGCCTGCTTGAGGCGGCGCAGAAATATGACGGGGGTAAGGGTGCGAGCTTTGAAACCTACGCTGGCATCCGCATTCGCGGCGCTATTGTCGATGAGATGCGGCGCGGCGATTGGGCGCCGCGTTCAGTGCACCGCAATGCCCGCCGGGTGGCCGAAGCCGTCAACCGGGTCGAGGCCCGAGTGGGGCGAGACGCGGATGATAGCGAAGTGGCGGCCGAGCTTGGGGTTGAGCTGGACGAGTATTACGCAATGCTTCGCGATGCGAACGCCAGCCGCTTATTCAGCTATGAAGAGACATTTGCCGACGATGCCGGCGCCAGCCTGGCGGGAGAAGGGGATACTTTTGTCAATCCCCAGGATGGCGTGACCCGCGACAGTTTAAAGCAATCCTTAGCTGCGGCGATTGGACAGTTGCCCGAGCGAGAGAAAATGGTGTTGGCGCT
This sequence comes from Gilvimarinus xylanilyticus, assembly GCF_024195295.1. Lineage (GTDB taxonomy): Bacteria > Pseudomonadota > Gammaproteobacteria > Pseudomonadales > Cellvibrionaceae > Gilvimarinus > Gilvimarinus xylanilyticus. The sequence goes on from NZ_JAMFTH010000001.1 coordinate 807,219, forward strand.
CTATTACGATCAAGAGCTAAACCTTAAAGAGATTGGTCAAATATTAGGCGTCAGTGAGTCGCGGGTCAGTCAAATCCACTCTCAGGCGGCGGCGCGGTTGCGCGCGCGTATGAGTGACTGGACACACTAGCGGGGTCTATCCTCTTCAGCCCGGGCCTTGCGTGTAAGGACAGAGCGCCTTCAATTTTACTAGGCGGGGCATAGCGACATGGGGAAGGGCGCTCTTTTGAGTGAGGCGCCGGGCTCCAGAGGCCGTCAATTGCCTAAAAAGCGCACAATGCTGGACTATTTTTCTGACCACTAAGTGAATCCTGTGGACTCTGCAAGATCGTCGGAGATTAAGTAAAAGTTCCTTTATATTGACCCCGGGGCTAAATCCCAGTACTTTTCCGCCGATAACGCGGTAAGCGTCACACATACATCTGATTCTGGCATTAGCCGAATCAGCCACTAGACTGAGAGTAAACCAGACTTCCCTGTTGGGTGAGACGGAGGCAGCATTGGATAAAAATATGAAGATTCTTATTGTCGATGACTTTTCGACAATGCGACGGATCATTAAGAACCTACTGAGAGATCTCGGGTTTAACAATACCCACGAGGCAGACGATGGTCTTACCGCCTTGCCAATGCTCAAAGGGGGTGGTTTCGATTTCTTAATTACCGACTGGAACATGCCGGGCATGAGCGGGATTGATCTGCTTAAGGCCGTACGTGCCGATTCCAGCCTGGCTTCTCTGCCGGTGCTTATGGTCACGGCTGAAGCCAAGCGCGACCAAATCGTCGAAGCTGCTCAGGCCGGTGTCAACGGATACGTGGTAAAACCTTTTACCGCAGCAGCACTGAAAGAAAAGATCGAAAAGATTTTCGAACGGGTAGGTTAGTACCACCATAACAATAAGGCGCGGCCATGACTTCCGAAACCCAAGCACACGACAATCAACTGTTTGTCAAAGATCTGCAAGAAAGTGCCAGTTTGCTGGTGGAAAAGCTGCAGGGTAATGATTACGACGAGGCCGCACGCCTTATTCACAGTATTGTCGAGTCTCGCGATAAGCACCTGTATCAGTCTGTGGGGCGCCTCACCCGTGGCCTGCACAGTGCGATAGTTAATTTTAATGTCGATGGCGATTTGAGCAAAGAGCCCCCCGAGGTCGACCGTTCGGAAATCCGCGATGCCACCGACCGACTTAAATACGTCATTGAACTCACCCAAAGCGCCGCCGATAAAACCATGGATATGGTGGAGGAGGCAGCGCCTATTGCGATGAACCTCGGTCAGGAAGCGAGCGCTCTGCGAACTGAGTGGGGGCGTTTGCAAACCGGCGAGATGAGTGCCGATGAATTTCGCTCTTTATATACCCGCATGGAAGATTTTTTGGGTCAAATGGAGAGCGGTACCGACCAGCTGGGCAAGAATTTGCAGGAAATTATTCTGGAACAGGGGTTCCAGGATTTGACCGGGCAAGTATTGAAGCGGGTCATGGGGTTAATTACTGAGGTTGAGCAAGATTTGCTCAGTCTTGTGCGTATCGCGGGCCAAGTAGAAGAAATTACAGGTTTGCACGTAGAAGCCGATAACGAAGGTAAAGCGCGGGTTGTTGAGAAAAGCAGCGGTGAAGGTCCTCAGATCAATAAGGATCAGGCCGATGTGGTCTCCAGCCAGGATGAAGTTGACGATTTACTTTCCAGTCTCGGTTTTTAGAGGAATATTGCATGGGTTTCGGTGACGACGAAGATATTCTCCAGGATTTTCTGGTTGAAGCAGGTGAGATTCTGGAAAATCTGTCGGAACAGCTGGTCGAGCTGGAGCGTCGCCCCGATGACCGCGACTTGTTAAACGCCATATTCCGGGGTTTTCATACCGTAAAGGGCGGGGCGGGTTTTTTGCAGTTGACGGCCATGGTGGAGTGTTGCCATGTGACCGAAAACCTCTTTGATATCTTGCGCAACGGCAAGCGCGACGTCACCTCCGAACTTATGGACGTGGTGCTCGAAGCGCTGGATGTGGTTAACGAGCAATTTGATCAGGTATCCCGAGGCGAAGACTTGGCGGATCCTGCCCCTGAGTTAATTCAGGCATTAGAAAAGCTTGTCGCCTGCGAAGATCTGCAGGAAGGAACGGTATCGAGCGAGCCTTCAGAGCAATCCTCCGCGTCTAAATCTGCCGACGCAAGCGACACGACCAGCCCCCGTTCACCGAGCACCGTGCGCGGCTCGAGTGATATTTCTGATCAGGAATTTAACGATCTACTGGATGCGCTTGCTGACGAGGGCGAGTCTGCTCAGACATCGGCTGGTGCGAGTATGCAGCAAGCCGGCAGTGATGATATTTCCGAGGATGAGTTTGAAGCGCTGCTGGATCAGTTGCACGGTCAGGGGCAGGCGCCGGCCGGGCAGGCGACGGCGCAACCGCAAGACTCTAAATCTGACGATATCTCGGACGATGAATTTGAGGCCCTATTGGATGAATTGCACGGCAAGGGCAAAGCACCCAGCGCAAGTGCAGCTCAGCCGACGGGCGCTGAGAATAAAACACAGGATGATCAAGCATCCACCGACTCTATCAGTGACGATGAGTTCGAGAATCTGTTAGACCAACTTCATGGCAAGGGTAAAGGGCCGGGTGTCGCCAACCCCGCGTCTGAAACGCCAAATTCCAAGCCCGCCACGGCTCCAGCTTCTGCGCCCCAAAAAGCTGGCGAGACGGCTGTTTCCCCGCCACAAAAAACGCCTGCGGGTTCGAAACCGCGACCTGAGCGTGAGGCAGGTGCTGCGCAAATCGAATCTTCTGTGCGTGTCGACACCCAGCGCCTCGATGACATTATGAATATGGTGGGTGAACTGGTATTGGTCCGCAACCGACTCGTTCGCTTAGGCGATAGTGCGCAGAACGAAGCACTGAGTAAAGCGGTCGCCAATTTGGATGTGGTGACCGCCGATCTGCAGTCGTCGGTCATGAAAACCCGCATGCAACCGATTAAAAAAGTCTTTGGTCGCTTCCCCCGAGTGGTTCGCGATCTCGCCCGCAGCTTAAAAAAGGAGATTAATTTAGAGCTGGTCGGCGAAGACACTGATTTGGATAAGAATCTGGTCGAAGCACTCGCCGACCCTTTGGTTCACTTGGTCAGAAACTCGGTCGACCATGGTATCGAGTTGCCCGATGTACGTGAGGCCAATGGTAAGCCGCGCCAGGGGTCGGTGATTTTGGCGGCCGAGCAAGAGGGTGACCATATACTCTTGTCGATCACCGATGACGGCGCGGGCATGGATCCCGATAAGCTCCGTCAGATAGCCGTTGATAAAGGTGTTTACGACGAAGATACCGTGCGTCGCCTGTCGGACAGCGAGGCTTACGATTTAATCTTTGCCCCTGGGTTTTCCACCAAAAAAGAAATATCTGATGTCTCGGGTCGAGGCGTAGGTATGGATGTGGTAAAAACCAAAATTACCCAGTTAAACGGCTCCATTGAAATTGAATCCAATCTTGGGAAAGGCACGCGTTTTAATATTAAAGTGCCTTTGACCTTGGCGATTATGCCAACCTTGATGATTATGTTGGGCGGCCAAACCTTTGCCTTGCCGCTGGTCAGTGTGAATGAAATCTTTCATATGAATCTGCGTAAGTCTCACAGGGTCGACGGACAGGAATGTGTGGCCATACGCGATCAGGCCATTCCCATTTTCTATTTGCGCAACTGGTTGGTGTCAGGCAGTCCGGTTTCGGCAGAGACGATGGAAGAGGGGCATGTTGTCATTGTTTCAGTGGGCACTCGTCGCGTGGGATTTGTTGTTGATCAGTTGATCGGTCAGGAAGAGGTGGTAATCAAGCCTTTGGGGAAAATGCTGCAAGGCACGCCCGGCATGGCGGGCGCGACTATTACCGGCGATGGTACTATGGCGCTTATTCTAGACGTGCCCAGTTTACTTAATTTTTACTCCGGTTCTGCCTAGTGAGTGAACAGAGCGGCGTTGGTGCAGGTTTACATTGGTCGGGTTTGCACGGTAACGGCCAGATACATAATGTTTGTGCAGGCAACCCTAGTAAACGGAGTTGATGCCGATAAATTGGAGAGCCAGCATGCCCGTCCGGGTTTTAATTGTTGATGATTCGCATTTTTTTCAAACTCGTCTGAAAGATATCATCAGTCAGAACCCCAGCCTCAAGGTCATTGGTGTTGCCAGTAACGGTCAGGAAGGGGTTCAGAAAGCGCGTGAATTAAAACCAGACATTATCACCATGGACTTTGAAATGCCGGTGATGGATGGCGTTACCGCCGTGCGCCAGATTATGGCTGATAACCCCACGCCGATTTTAATGTTCTCGTCCCTGACCTACGAAGGGGCGAGGATTACCCTGGATGCGCTGGACGCCGGGGCGTTGGATTTTATTCCCAAAGATTTTGCCGAAGTTTCGCGCAATGCCATAGGCTTGACGCAAAAGCTGCACGAGCGCTTGCTAAGCCTGGCCCGTCAGGGTAGTAAGCCCGCCTCTGAGCCTGTACCGCGACCGGTAAAACCCGCTGTAGACTTCACCCGTAAGTCGGCCCCCGTCCCGCCTCGGGCGACGCCAAGTCCGTCCCGGCCTGCGGCTAAGCCGCGAGTTTTGATTATCGGGGCATCCACGGGTGGGCCTGTGGCGCTGACCGAGGTGCTAACCAAACTGCCAGCGCAATTCTCTGTACCTATCGTATTGGTTCAGCACATGCCCGAGAGTTTTACCAAAGCTTTTGCCGAGCGATTAAATCGTCTTTGTCGAATTGAGGTGCGCGAAGCGGTCGATGGCGACATCTTGCGACCCGGTCTGGCGTTATTGGCCCCCGGTGGTAAGCAGTTAATGCTGGATAAACGTGGCTCGGGGCAGGTCCGGGTTATTGAGGATGATGCCCGGGTCAGCTACAAACCCTGTTTGGATATCACCTTTGGCTCGGCGGCCAACACTTATGGTGATCGGGTGCTGGGCGTTGTGCTAACCGGTATGGGGTCCGACGGCTGCAAAGGCGCCGAGCTGCTCAAGCAGCGCGGCGCCCGGATATGGAGCCAGGATCAGGCGAGCAGTGTTATTTACGGAATGCCCATGGCCGTTGTCCGTGCGGGGCTAACCGATAAAGTTCTGGCGTTAAAAGATATTGGTAACAGCCTTGCCAGTGAGGTGGGGTGATGGATCTGCTCAGCATTATCGGGGTTATTATCGGTTTCGCGGCAATTATCGGCGGAAACTTTATTGAAGGTGGCTCGCTTTCTTCTCTGGTGAATTTTCCCGCCGCTTTTATTGTGTTTGGCGGCACCATTGGCGCGGCATTACTGCAAACCCCTAAAGAGTGCCTTTCTCGGGCACTGAGTATTTTTCCGTGGGTCTTTAATCCTCCTGACGTGGAGTTTTCACAGGGCGTGCGTAAAATTACCCAATGGTCCGAGATTGCGCGTAAAGAAGGCCTGTTGGGTTTAGAGCGCCTTGCAGAAGAAGAAAAGGACCCTTTCGCTCGCAAAGGCCTTGAGTTGATGATCGACGGCAACACTCCCGAAACCATTCATCGGGTGCTGGAAGCCGATATGCTTTTGCACGAGCAGCAACAAATGGATGCGGTTCGTGTTTACGAGAGTATGGGAGGTTACTCGCCGACCATTGGTATTATTGGCGCGGTCATGGGGTTGATTCACGTTATGCGCAATCTCGCCGATCCCGAGCAATTGGGGCCGGGCATCGCCGTGGCCTTTGTCGCGACTATTTACGGTGTCGCCCTGGCGAATTTATTCCTGTTGCCCATTGCCAATAAGTTGCGCCAGTGTGTGGATAAGCAAAGCCGTTACCGCGAACTGTTTATTGAGGGGTTTATGGGCGTAGCCGATGGCGAAAACCCCCGGGCGATTGAAATTAAACTTAACGGTTACCTAAGGTAGAGGAGGTAGTCGTGAGGCGTCGCCGCTCCTCGGAATTGAAGGTTAACCACGAGCGCTGGCTGGTTTCCTACGCGGATTTTATTACCTTGCTGTTCGCTTTTTTCGTGGTTATGTACTCCATTTCCCAAGTGAATGAGGGGAAGTACCGGGTGCTTTCTGAAACCCTGGATAAAGCCTTTAAAAGCCAGCCTCAATCCGCGTTACCTATACAGACGGGGGTGCCGGCGCGGGTGTCTGATCCGGGGGTGATCGACTCAGCTTCGGCGTTTAATTCTGGCAACCTTCCCGATCTTGAACAGGAGTTTCGCGAATCGTTTGAGTCTTTGCTTGATAGCGACTTAATGTACATTTCCAGCAATGAATTGTGGCTGCAGGTTGAGCTGCGCGATGAGATTTTGTTCGACTCGGGCAGTGCCCAGGTGAGTGAGCGAGCGCAACAAATATTTACATCGGTCGCCGATATTTTACGCGATACGCCCAACCCGATTCAGATAGAAGGGTTTACCGATAACTTACCCATCAGAACCTCGCAATTTCCCAGTAATTGGGAGCTCTCGGCCGCTCGCGCCAGCGCCATCGTAAAATGGATGGCCGCGCAGGGAGTGGCGCCTACGCGCCTGGCCGCTGTTGGTTACGGTGAATACCAACCGGTCGCCTCCAACGACACCCCCGAGGGGCGCGCCCAAAATCGGCGGGTGGCGGTGATGATTGCCCGGGATCAGCAGGCGCGGCCTCTACGATCATTACAGAATTTACCTGAGAGCGAGGCGCAGGCAATGGCGCGGGAAGTTGAAGTTTCGCCTGAAGTTTTGCCCCCGGCTGCCGATACCGAAGACAGTAATGGCATTGAAGCGGTAGAAATGGACAATGGCAATTTGTTGTTCAGTAGCGATCCCGAGTTGCCCCGCAATGGCCAATAAGTTCACCCCGTGGCTATGGGTATAAAACTTGCTGTGCACTGGGGAAACCGGGATTAAGGTGAAGTTTTCCCAAGTATTACGATTATTTGACGCTGGAGTCACAATTGAACGTCTGGACGGTAGCCAATCAAAAAGGTGGCGTGGGCAAGACCACCACCAGCATCGCTTTGGCAGGCCTTGCGGCTCAGCAAGGCCAAAGGGTGCTATTGGTGGATTTAGACCCGCATGGCTCCTTGAGTAGCTATTTGCGTCAAGATCCTGACAGGGCCGAGCGCGGGGCTTTGTTTTTATTTACCGAACGCGAAAAAATAAGCCGCGACTTTGTACACCAGCATATTATTCGCAGCGAACATCAGGGAATTGACTTGATTCCGGCGGCGACCGCTTTGGCCACCCTAGAGCGTAAATCTGTGGGACAGGAAGGCCTGGGGTTGGTGGTTAAACGTGCATTGCACGAGTTGGAAGGCGATTATGACCTGGTGATTATCGATACCCCGCCTTTACTGGGTGTGCTTATGGTAAATGCTTTGGCGGCGTGCGATGAGCTGGTCATTCCGGTGCAAACAGAATTTTTAGCGCTCAAAGGCCTGGAGCGTATGGTGAACACCTTAAAGATGATGTCGCGCTCCAACCGCCAAACCCTGCGCTACCATATTGTTCCCACCATGTTTGATCGGCGCACCCACGCCTCGGTCAGTACGTTTCGGACCATCCGTCACGACTACCCCGAACACACCTGGCCCGGGCGTATTCCCGTGGATACCAAATTTCGCGATGCCAGTAAGATGGGGGTCCCCCCATCCTGGTTGACCCAGGATAGTCGTGGGGTTGAGGCCTATCAATCGTTATACAAGTGGCTTCAGCGCCAGGGGGTAAAATCCCCGGCGCGCTCGGCCGGAGGGCTTTCATGACGCACCGGTCTGATGAGTTGTTGCAGGATTATCTGGATGATTTGCTGGGAAGCGAGGCGCCGCCGGTGCAGGTCGCGCCTCGTTCACCGGCGCCTGAGGAACACCGCGAGGCGGGGGTTCGAGACGCTAACGCAGAAAAACAGCGCCAGCTGCAAAAACTACTGAACAGCGCCAAGCTTCAGGTGGCGCAGGTCGCCCCTCAGAGTCCCCCCGAGCCCGAGATCAAGGAGCCGGTACCAGTCCCGTCGGAGCTAGAGCCCGCCGTGGTGGTGCCAGAGGACCTTACTCAACCAGAGCAGGCGGAAGCTGTTGCCCAGGTGCTGGATGAGCAGCTGCAGTGGCATGTCAACGGACGCCCACACTGGGCGCAGGATGAATTTGAGGTGCTGCTGTTTAAGGTAAGTGGGCTGACTTTAGCCGTACCGTTGATTACGCTGGGGCAAATTCAGCCTTTAACCGATGAGCTAACCCCGTTGTTTGGCCAGGCTGACTGGTTTATGGGCTTGCAGCCGACACCGTCTGGCAAAGTGCGCACCGTTAATACGGCCAAGTTTGTGATGCCCGAGCGGTATGATCCCGAATTCGTGAAGACCGCCCAATACGTCATTTCCATTAACGGGGTTCCCTGGGGCTTGGCGGTTGATAAAGTGGAGCAACCGATACGACTTAATCCCGAGGATGTAAAGTGGCGCAGCGAGCGGGGCCAGCGCCCTTGGCTTGCGGGAACAGTAAAAGCGCATATGTGTGCTCTTCTGGATATTCCGCAGATGGGGCACTTGTTAACCAAGGCCGATAAAAATGCGGGTTGAGCGGTAAATTCGCGCAACGTTAAAACGGTCCTCTGGGGCAAAGGGTCCGCAGTGGCGCATTTTTTAATGCTATAGTAGAAACAGAGATGACAATGGCTCAAAAGAGCTGCGAGTGAGGGTATAGCCATGGCAACCAATGCCAATCAGAATCATAACGCCGATGATCCCGTGTTGCAGTGGGTGACCTTTCGCCTGGATGGCGAAACCTATGGTATTAACGTGATGCAGGTACAAGAAGTGCTGCGCTATTCGGAGATAGCTCCGGTGCCGGGCGCGCCGGCCTATGTGCTGGGCATTATTAATTTGCGCGGTAATGTGGTGACGGTTATTGATACTCGCCATCGCTTCGCCTTGCCAGCCGCTGAGGTCACCGATAATACGCGTATCGTCATTATCGAAACCGATAACCATGTGATCGGCATTATGGTCGACAGTGTGGCCGAGGTGGTGTATCTGCGTCAGTCCGAAATCGAAACGGCGCCCAACGTGGGTAACGAGGAAAGCGCTAAATTCATTCAGGGGGTTTGCCATAAGAACGACGAGCTTCTGATTTTGATTGAATTAAACAAACTGCTCACCAACGAAGAGTGGGCCGAGCTGGACGAGATTTAAACCTCGTGATGGGCGCTGAATGGATGGTCTATCTGCTCTGGTTGGCGCCTGTGGCGCTGCTGGTGTCAGTGGTTGTTGCGCTGACGCAGGGGGTAAAGATAAAAGCGCTTAGCAAAAAGCTTGAGGCGTTGGAAGTCGAAGCGGCGAAGCGCGGCAAAGAACTCAACACTTTGCGCAGCGGCGCTGTGGGAATGGGACAGAGAATAGTGGCAATGGAGCGCCAGGATAAACCCGGTGATCCCGGCGCTGCTGACGGTGCCAATGCGCGCCCCTATTCAGAGGCGTCGCATTTGCTGTCATTGGGCTTGGATCGCGACGAGGTGGCGAGTCGCTGCGGCTTATCTCGGGCCGAGGCCTCTTTACTGGACGCGCTGCGTAAAAAGCCCGAATCTTAACGTTACGCGAGCCCCGTTATTGCGCGTTAAATCGTTCTCCGCTAACCCCTTCACTGTCTTCGCTTATTAAATACAAATACAAAGGCATCAAATCTTCGGGCGTTAAAAGCGTATCCGGGTTTTCGGCGGGGTAGGCGGCCGCTCGCATGGCGGTGCGAGTTGCGCCTGGGTTTATGCTGTTCACTCCGATGTTCTTATCCTCTAATTCATCGGCCAGAGTTTGCATTAAATTTTCTTGCGCCGCTTTGCTGGCCGCGTAAGCGCCCCAGTAAGCCCGCCCTTTGCGCCCCACGCTCGAGCCGGTAAACACAATGCGCGCGGCCTTTGATTTATCGAGCAACGGCAAAAGTGCTTTGCTGAGCAAGAAAGGCGCGTTGACGTTCACCTGCATCACCCGGCTCCAGGTATCCGGTGCATAGTCGCTGATGGTCATCCGATCACCCAGCTCCGAGGCGTTGTGGAGTATGCCGTCCAACTTGCCAAATTCTCCGTCCAGCACGTCGCACATGGACTCGAAATCGGCGTGGGTGGCCCCCTCTAAATTGAGCGGATAGATAGCCGGTTGGGGCAGCCCCTCGGCTTCTATTTCATCGTAAACCGCTTCCAGCTTTTCCATGGTACGGCCCAACAAAATGGTGGTGGCACCATGGCGGGCAAAGCACAGAGCGGCGCTGCGGCCAATGCCGGAGCCCGCGCCGGTGATCAGAATAATTCTGTCTTTTAAAAGCTCGGGAGCGGGCTGGTAGTTCTCGGGGAGTCTAGCGATAGAGTCAGTCATATAATGTTATAGGCGCGTCATTCGACGGATAAGAGTGGTTAATTGTGTCGGGTCGTCAATGGTGTAGTCCGCTTGCCATTGGGCCGGGTCATCGTCCGCTTCTATGTAACCGTAAGTGCAGGCGACGCTGGCTGCGCCACAGGCCTTGGCGCAGTCGATATCGCGGCGGTGATCTCCCAGATAAATGATTTGCTCGGGAGCACATTTAAAGTGAGTGGCGGCGAGCAGTAGTGATTCCGGATCGGGCTTGCGATGGGTGACATGATCCGGACAGATCACAATGCCCGGGGGGGATGGAAAGTGAATCTGCTTAAGCAAGGCCTCGGTGTAAAGGGCCGGTTTGTTGGTGGCGATACCCCAGCCCAGATTTTTGTCGGTCAGCCATTGCAGCAGTTCGTTTATGCCGGTGAAAGCCTTTGTGTGATCGGCAATGTGGAGCATATAGATTTCCAGCAGGCGCGCGCGCAACTCGTCAAAGCGTACGCTGCCGGGTTCTTCGCCGAACCCCAGCTTGACCAGGGCGGCGGCGCCGTTGGATACGCTGGCGCGCACTCTTTGCTCGTCCAGTAGGGGTAAGCCTTGCTCTTGGCGCAAACGGTTCAGAGCCCCGCCCAAATCCGCTGCTGTGTCTAACAAGGTGCCGTCCAAATCAAACATAACGGCGCGATAACTTGATGTCTCGGTCACAATTCAGGGGTATCCGCTTTGGTGGCGTGTAATATGTAGTTGACGTCTACATCCGTCGGGTCGAGCTTGAAGCGGCGGGTTAGGGGGTTGTAGGTAATCCCGCTGATATCCTGAAGCTCTAGGTCTGCCTCGCGAACATCTCGCCCCAGTTCGGACGGGCGAATAAAACGGCTGTAATCGTGGGTGCCTTTGGGGAGCAGTTTGAGAATATATTCGGCACCTACCACCGCCATGCCCCAGGCTTTAAGGTTGCGGTTGATGGTGGAGAAGTAGGCGCTGCCGCCGGGTTTTAACAGCCGGGCACAGGCTGATACCACGCTGGCGGGGTCGGGCACATGCTCAAGCATTTCCAGGCAGGTGACAATGTCATAGCGCCCGGGCTCTTGTCGGGCCAGCTCTTCCACGCTAATGCAGCGGTACTCGATGGATAGACCGCTTTGCTCGGCGTGCTGGCGGGCCACTGCGAGCGGCGCTTCGCCCAAGTCCAATCCTGTCACCTGAGCGCCGCGCTGGGCCATGGCCTCGGTAAGGATGCCGCCGCCACAGCCTACGTCCAAAACCATTTTTTCTGCCAGTGGAGAGCGGGCATCAATGTAGTTGGTGCGCACCGGATTCATGTCGTGCAGGGGGCGAAATTCGCCCTCGGGCTCCCACCAGCGCTGGGCAAGGTGTTCAAACTTGGCCAGCTCGGCGGCGTCTGAGTTTTGTGAGGCATGGGAATCGTTCATGGTTGACTCCTGACGGGTTTAATCTTCGCTTGCCACTGCTCGGTGCGGGCGCGTATATCGCGCTCATCCAGAGTTTGCAAATGGCCCGAGAGAAGCAAGGCGCGCCCGGCCACCCAGACATGGCTTACCTTTAAGGCGCGGTTGTTGTAAGCCAGTGCCGAGGCCGGGTCGTAAATGGGCAGAGCGCTGGTATCATCCGCCTGGAGGGCGACGATGTCGGCGGCTTTGCCCACTTCCAGCGAGCCGGTAATATCATCAATGCCCAGTGCTTTGGCGCCGCATAGGGTGGCACAGGCGAGGGCTTGGTGGGCATTGAGCGCCGCAGGGTCACGGCTGACGGCTTTGGCCAGTAGGGCCGCAGTTTGGATTTCCTCCAGCATATTCAGATTGTTATTACTGGCCGCGCCATCGGTGCCCAGGGCGACATTGACCCCTGCCTCTTGCAGCTTCGCGACCGGGCAAAAGCCGCTGGCAAGTTTTAAGTTGGATTCGGGGCAGTGGATGACGTGAGCGCCGCTATTGGCAATGGTCTGAATGTCGTCATCATTTAACTGTGTCATGTGTACGCACTGGGTTTGCGGTGTCAAAAGCCCCAGCTGGTAAAGTCGCTCAATAGGGCGAACCCCCGTGTCGCGGTAGGCATCATCAACCTCTTGCACGGTTTCGTGCAGGTGGATTTGGATGGGGGCCTGTAGCTCCTCCGCCAAGGTGGCAACTTTCGCCAAGTGCGGATCTGAGACCGTATAGGGGGCATGGGGCCCAAAGCCTATGCGAATCAGGTCATCCGCCCGATATTCGTCGTGTAGTGCCAGTCCTTTGGCGAAATAGTCGTCCGGCCCCTGGCCCCAGCTGGTGGGAAAATCCAAAATCGGGAAGGTGATTTGGGCGCGCATATGGGCCTTGCGCGCCACCTGAGCCGCTTGCTCGGGAAAAAAGTACATATCCGCAAAGCATGTGGTGCCACTTTTTATCATTTCCGCAATCGCAAGCTCGGTGCCGTCGTGCACAAACTCGGCGTCCACGTGTTCTGCCTCGGCGGGCCATATATGGTCGTTAAGCCAGGTTTGCAGGGCAAAGTCGTCAGCGTAGCCGCGCAAAAGGTTCATGGCGGCGTGTCCGTGGGCGTTGATCAATCCGGGAATCACAATGTGGCGGTCCAGGTTTACCGCCTGCTCTGGCTCAAAGCGCTTGCGGGCCTCGGCCTGTGGTACCAGGGCGATAATCTTCTGGCGGTGAATGACCAGAGCGCAGTCTTCGAACACGCGGTTGGCGGGGACCACGGGGATTATCCAGCGCGCATTGATCAATAAGTGGACAGCTTGCTTGGCGGTCATAGTCTTTCCTGTGGCGAGCCCGGATACAAAACCGCGATTATATCGTATGCGGCCCGGTCTGTGGGCGATAGCAGGGTTTGCAGGCGCACCTATCCGTCTGATTTTATGGTAATATTGCTGACTTTATGTCCGTTTGTGTAGTGCGGGCAGCCGGTCGGCGCTACGCCGACCCCGCGGCCTGTGGCAAGGCCTAAAACACCGCTTTAAGACAATAAGGAATCCGTGGATCCATGGGCGATTTAGCGAAAGAAGTATTACCCGTCAATATTGAAGATGAGCTCAAGCAGTCCTATCTGGACTACGCCATGAGCGTCATTGTGGGGCGCGCTTTGCCCGATGTGCGAGATGGCTTAAAGCCCGTGCATCGGCGCGTACTCTTCGCCATGAGCGAGTTAAAAAACGACTGGAATAAATCCTACTTAAAGTCGGCGCGTGTAGTCGGCGATGTGATTGGTAAATATCACCCGCACGGCGATTCAGCGGTGTACGACACGGTGGTGCGTATGGCGCAGCCTTTCTCGCTGCGCTACATGCTGGTGGATGGCCAGGGTAACTTCGGTTCGGTGGACGGCGATAGTGCCGCGGCCATGCGTTATACCGAAGTGCGGATGCAGAAAATCGCCCACGAGCTGCTTGCCGACCTGGATAAAGAAACCGTCGATTATGTGCCCAACTACGACGGCAGCGAGCAAATTCCCGATGTCTTGCCGACTCGCGTGCCCAACTTGCTGGTGAATGGTTCGTCCGGTATCGCTGTGGGTATGGCCACCAATATTCCGCCGCACAACTTAAAAGAGGTGGTGCAGGGCTGCTTGGCGCTGATCGACAACGAAGACATTACCATTGACGAGTTAATGGAATACATTCCGGGGCCTGATTTTCCCACCGGGGCGATCATCAACGGCCGCGCGGGGATTGTACAGGCCTATCGAACCGGTCGCGGGCGTATTTATATCCGTGCCAAAGCGGATATCGAGACCGACGCCAAAACCGGTCGCGAAACCATCATCATTACCGAAATTCCCTACCAGTTAAACAAAGCGCGGCTGATCGAAAAAATCGCCGAACTGGTGAAAGACAAAAAGATTGAAGGCATTAGCGAGCTGCGCGACGAGTCCGATAAAGACGGCCTGCGGGTGGTGATCGAGGTCAAGCGCACCGAATCGGCCGATGTGTTGTTGAATAATCTTTACGCCCAGACCCAGCTGCAAAATGTTTTCGGGATCAATATCGTTGCTCTGGTCGATGGCCAGCCCAAGGTACTCAATCTAAAAGAGTTGCTCGAAGCCTTTGTCCGTCACCGTCGCGAGGTAGTCACTCGCCGTACGGTTTACTTGCTGCGCAAGGCGCGCGAGCGGGGTCATATTCTGGAAGGTTTGGCGGTTGCGATTGCCAATATCGACCCCGTAATCGAGCTGATAAAAAGCTCGCCCACACCGGCTGAAGCCAAAGAGGGATTGATTTCGCGCGGTTGGGATGCATCGGAAATGGGTCAGTTTTTAGAGCGCGCCGGTGAAGATGCCTGCCGCCCCGAAGATCTGCCCGATAGTTTCGGTATGCGCGAGGGGAAATACTATTTATCCCCCGCTCAGGCCCAGGCGATTCTGGAGTTGCGCTTGCATCGTCTGACTGGCATGGAGCACGATAAGCTGCTGGCCGAGTACCAAGAAAAAGTCGAGCAAATCGCCGAGTATCTGGAAATTTTGGCCAACTTTAGCCGCCTGATGGAAGTGATTCGCGAAGAGCTGGAAACCATTGTGCAAGAGTACGGCGATGAGCGTCGCACCGAAATTACCGCCTCTACGCTGGATTTAACCGTTGAAGATTTGATCAATGAAGAGCAGCGGGTGGTGACCATTTCCCACGGCGGTTACGCCAAAAGTCAGCCCCTGGACGATTACCAGGCGCAGCGTCGCGGCGGCATGGGTAAAAGTGCTACCTCGGTAAAAGATGAGGATTTTGTCGAGCATCTCTTGGTGGCCAGTACCCACGACACGGTGCTGTGTTTTACCAGTGCGGGCAAGGTTTACTGGCTTAAGGTTTACCAGATTCCCCTGGCGGGCCGCCAGTCGCGCGGACGCCCAGTGGTGAATTTAATGCCGCTGGAAGAGGGCGAGCGCATTACTTCCATTCTTCCGGTTAAAGAGTTTGACGCCGATCACTTTGTGTTTATGGCGACCGAGAAGGGCACCGTGAAGAAAACCTCATTGGATCAGTTCTCGCGTCCGCGCAGCGTGGGCTTGCGGGCGATTGAGCTGGATGAGGGTGATCACCTGGTTTACACCGATATTACTAATGGCGAGCGCGACATTGTGCTGTTTGCCAGCAACGGCAAGGCGGCGCGTTTTAACGAGTCGGCGGTACGCTCTATGGGCCGGATCAGTCGCGGTGTGCGCGGTATTAAAATGGCCGAGGGGCAATCGGTGATTGGCATGGTGGTCCCCGTTGAGGGGGGCAAAGTGCTCACGGTCAGCGAAAATGGTTACGGTAAACGTACCGAGGTGGAAGAGTTTCCAGTCAAAGGCCGAGGCGGTCAGGGCGTAATCGCCATGGCGGTCACCGATCGCAATGGCCCCTTGGTGGGCGCGGTACAGGTGCTCGACGGCGAAGAGATTATGCTGATTTCGGATCAGGGCACCATGGTGAGAAACCGCGTCGATGAAGTCTCTGTGCTAAGCCGTAACACCCAGGGTGTGCGATTGATCAAACTGCGTGAAAATGAGCACTTAAAAGGCCTGGCCCGGATTGAGGATGCCGGCGACGAAGAAGGCGAAGAGGGCGAGGCGGAGGACGCATAACCATGGCTGATCAGCCGCAAAAAGAACAATTGCTCGCGCTGCGCGATCGAATTGATGCCCTGGATGCCGATATCGGCAAGTTAATTTCCGAGCGCGCCCGCTGCGCTCAGCAAGTCGCCGACGTTAAAAATGCCAGTGGTGATGGTGAAGTGCTTTACTATCGCCCCGAGCGCGAAGCCCAGGTGTTGCGTAAGGCGATGGAGCGCAACCAGGGGCCGCTTAGCGATGAAGAAATGGCGCGCCTGTTTCGCGAGATTATGTCCGCCTGCCTGGCTTTGGAACAGCCCATTAAAGTGGCGTACCTGGGGCCCGAGGGCACTTTTACCCAGCAGGCGGCGCTTAAGCATTTTGGTGCTTCGGCGGTTACCAAACCGTTTTCGGCGATTGATGAAGTCTTCCGCGAAGTCGAAGCGGGGGCGGTAAACTATGGTGTGGTGCCGGTAGAAAACTCTACCGAGGGGGTGGTTAGCCATACCCTGGACAATTTTATGAACTCAAACCTCAAAATATGTGGTGAGGTTGAGCTTCGGGTGCATCACAACTTGGTGGTCTCCAGTGTCACCAATGTTAATAGTATTTCGCGTATATACTCCCACGGGCAATCTTTAGCTCAGTGTCGCAAATGGCTCGACGCTCATTACCCCAAGGCCGAGCGAATCGCTGTTTCCAGTAATGCCGAAGCGGCGCGGCGTATTCGGGGGGAGTGGAATGCCGCGGCTATTGCGCCCACTCAAGCCGCTGAGCTTTATGAGCTGGAGATTATTGCCGATAAAATCGAAGATCAGCCGGATAACAGCACCCGATTTTTGATTATTGGCGCCGAGGAAGTCGAGCCCAGTGGCGACGACAAAACCTCGATTTTGGTGGCCATGCGCAATCAACCGGGGGCGTTGCATAATTTGTTAGAGCCCTTTCACCGCAACGAGATTGATCTAACTCGGGTGGAAACCCGCCCCTCGCGAACCGGCGTGTGGACCTATGTATTCTTTGTCGATTTTAACGGCCACCAAAAAGACCCGGTGGTGCGTGAAACTCTGGACGAAGTGTCAGCCCGCGTCGCTGATTTGAAAGTGCTGGGTGCCTACCCTAAGGCTGTGCTCTGAGTATGATGGAGGCAGCATCCAGCGGCGCGAACTCGGCTGCGTTAATCGGTAAGTTTGTGGTGATTGGAGCGGGCTTGATCGGCGGAAGCCTGGCCAAGGGCCTTCGTTTGCGCGGTCAGTGCCGCGAGGTGATCGCCGTGGTGCGCCGCGCCGAAACCGCTGAGGCCGCTTTGGCCGAGGGTGTGGCGGATCGAGCTGTGTTGGACATCGCCGATGTGGCCGCCGAGCTGGGCGCGAATGACGTAGTGTTTATCGCAGTGCCGACCCTTGCCGTCGAGCCGGTATTGGCCCAATTAAAATCGCTATTGTCGCCGACCGTGGTGATTACCGATGGCGCCAGCGTTAAGGGGAGTGTGGCCGCGGCGGCTCGGCGGGTGTATGGCTGCTTGCCGCCCCAGCTGGTGTTGGGGCATCCCATTGCGGGATCGGAAAAAAGCGGTGTGACGGCGGCCAATCCGGACTTGTACGTAGATCATCGGGTGATTCTCACCCCGACCGATGAGACCTCGCCCGAGCACTTACAGACAGTGCGAAATATGTGGCTGAGCGTGGGCGCTGAGGTGCTGGATATGCCCATCGATGAGCACGATCAAGTACTGGGGGCGACCAGCCATCTGCCTCACGCCATTGCCTATTCTTTGGTCGATACGCTGGCCCACGATATCGATAGCCCCAATATTTTTCGCTACGCCGCCGGTGGTTTTCGGGACTTTACCCGTATTGCCTCCAGCGATCCGGTGATGTGGCACGACATCATGAAAGCCAATAGCGCCCAGGTGGTCCGTTCGCTGGATCAGTTTATGGATAATCTGGCGCGGATGCGTCAGGCGATCGCCGATGGCGATGGCGAATATTTGCTAGACACCTTTACTCGCGCCAAAAAGGCGCGCGATAAGTACACTCAGGCGGCGGTCAAGTCGTCTAAATCGTAAAACTGGCTATAAGCATAGAAGGATTCGTTTGTTCACAGCGGCCGTTAAAACCGTTAACGTGCCCGCTGCTGATGAATCCTAAGGTGAGTTTGTCTATAATACGCGCCGCTGACCCAGGGTCGGCGGTTTTCTTTTGATCAACAGACTGTGAGCGGCATGTCCGAGCAATATAATCTTACCCATTTAAAGCAGCTTGAAGCTGAAAGTATCCATATTATCCGCGAAGTGGCGGCCGAGTTTGATAACCCGGTAATGCTTTACTCAATCGGTAAAGATTCCGCGGTGATGATGCACTTGGCAATGAAGGCCTTCTCCCCAGGCAAGCCTCCGTTCCCCTTGTTGCACGTGGATACCACCTGGAAATTTCGCGAGATGATCGAGTTTCGCGACAATCGCGTGAAGGAGTTGGGTTGGGACTTATTGGTTCATATCAACCAAGAAGGCGTGGACATGGGTGTGGGGCCGTTTACCCACGGCAGCGCCAAACACACCGACATTATGAAAACCCAGTCCTTGAAGCAGGCGCTGGACAAATACAAATTTGACGCGGCCTTTGGTGGCGCCCGTCGGGACGAAGAGAAGTCGCGTGCCAAAGAGCGTGTCTATTCGTTCCGCGATCGCAACCACCGGTGGGATCCGAAAAACCAACGCCCTGAGTTGTGGAACATTTATAACGGTCGCGTAGATCAGGGCGAAAGCATTCGCGTGTTCCCGCTGTCCAACTGGACCGAGCTGGACATCTGGCAGTACATTCACCTGGAAAATATTCCCCTGGTGCCCCTCTACTTTGCGGCTAAGCGTCCTGTGGTGGAGCGCGACGGCACCCTCATTATGGTGGATGACGATCGTATGCCGATCGAAGAGGGCGAGGAAATCCAGGAGCGAATGGTCCGCTTCCGTACCTTGGGCTGTTATCCGCTGACGGGCGCCGTCGAGTCTGATGCAACCACACTGCCGGAAATTATTCAGGAAATGTTGTTGACCACAACCTCTGAAAGGCAGGGGCGGGTGATCGATCACGACAGCGCCGGATCGATGGAAAAGAAAAAGCAGGAAGGTTACTTCTAAGCCTGCTGGTGCAACACTGGACGAGGTTGAGCTAAAGCTCCCCAAAAGTTACCCAAATTTGAGAGTGGAACATGAGTCACCAATCTGACTTAATCGCAACTGATATCGACGCTTATTTAAAACAGCATGAACACAAAGAGCTGCTGCGCTTTTTAACCTGCGGCAGTGTCGACGATGGTAAAAGCACATTGATCGGCCGCCTGCTGCACGACTCTAAAATGATCTATGAAGATCAACTGGATGCTGTGCGTTCAGACACAACTCGTCACGGCACCACGGGTAAAGAGCTGGACTTGGCGCTATTGGTCGATGGTCTGCAAGCCGAGCGCGAGCAGGGCATTACCATTGATGTCGCTTACCGCTATTTTTCTACGGCCAAGCGCAAGTTTATTATCGCTGATACCCCGGGGCATGAGCAGTACACCCGGAACATGGCCACGGGTGCTTCCACCTGTGATCTGGCGGTTATCTTGATTGATGCCCGCTACGGCGTGGTTACACAAACCCGGCGCCACAGCTATATCGCCTCGCTGCTTGGGGTGAAGCATATCGTCGTTGCCGTGAATAAAATGGATTTGCTCGATTTTGACGAGCAGGCCTTTATTAAAATTAAGTCTGATTACCTGGCCTTTGCGCAAAAGCTCGGTATGAAAGATGTGAAATTCGTACCTATCTCAGCGCTCGAGGGCGACAATGTGGTGAACCGCTCGGAGCGTTCGCCCTGGTACACCAACGAAACCCTGATGGAAATCCTCGAGTCGGCGCCGATTACGGCGGATAAAAACTTTGACGATTTCCGCTTCCCGGTGCAATACGTCAATCGCCCCAATCTGGATTTTCGTGGGTTCTGCGGCACCATTGCCTCGGGAGTGGTCAACGTTGGCGACGCGGTAAAAGTCTTGCCCTCGGGCAAGTCCAGCAAAGTAAAGTCTATTGTCACTTATGACGAAAATTTGCAGAGCGCATTTGCCGGCCAGGCGGTCACCTTAACGTTGGAAGATGAAATTGACGTAAGCCGTGGTGACGTTTTGGTTCTGGCCGATGATGACACCCAACAAGCGAGTCACTTAAAGGCGCATGTGGTGTGGATGAACGAAAATCATGCCCGCTCCAACAGCGAGTATTTGTTTAAGTTTTCCAGTAAAGTCGTTAGTGGCCACTTTTCAGCCTTTGATTACCAAATCGATGTGAATACCCAGGAACACACCGACATCAGTGAGCTTAGCTTAAATGATATTGCCGTGGCGCAACTATCTCTGGCGCAACCGGTGCTAGCCGACAACTACAAGCACAACCGCGCTACGGGCGCCTTTATTGTGATAGATCGGTTAACCAATATTACCGTGGGTGCCGGTATGGTGATTGAAACAACCGAAGGTGGTTCTAGCACTCAAGGCAATTACAGCGAGTTTGAAGTAGAATTAAATGCACTTATCCGCAAGCATTTCCCGCATTGGGAGGCAAAGGACTTAGCCAGCTTGCTCAAATAGTACTTCATATATAGCGCTTAAAATGATGAAAAAGCCGCAACATCGAAAGGTGTTGCGGCTTTTTTTGGTTTGAATTCTTGCAAAATGATGACAGTGAGCTAGCTTGTGGGGTGTGACAGGGGCCTCGTCACTTCCTTAAACAAGACGGAGTTTGAAAAATGCATAAATTAATGAGTTATCTGTTGTTAATCTTCTCGGTTTCACTGTTCGCCCCCACGCTGGTGAGCGCAGACGAGGCCATGGAGAAGCCTGCCGAAACCATCAATGTTAATACCGCCGATGCTGAAACCTTAACCGAGTTAAACGGTATAGGGGATTCCAAAGCATCCGCCATTGTCGAGTGGCGCGAAGATAATGGGCCCTTCGAGTCCCCAGAGGATTTGCTGGCCGTCAATGGAATTGGTGAGGCGACATTAGAGGATATTGAGTCGAGAATTTCTTTTAATTGACCAAAGTGCTATCGAGGCTTGCCTCGGTAGCATTTCTTGCTGCGTATTTCCCCCAAGTTTGTTTTAATAGTCGCTGTTCCGCAGCGACGGATATACTGACAACGGGGGAGTTATGCGACAGCCGCAAGGGCCGCGCTTAATCGTAGCGCTGGATTATGATAATGCCGAAGATTGCTTGAAAATTGCTCATCAGCTGTCGCCGCACGAGTGCCGACTAAAAGTCGGCAAAGAGTTATTCACCGCATCAGGCCCTCAATTGGTTGACCAGTTGATGACCCTGGGGTTTGATGTTTTTCTGGATTTAAAATTTCACGATATCCCCAATACCACAGCAAAGGCTGTCGCCGCGGCCGCTCGTTTAGGTGTGTGGATGGTAAATGTACACGCTAGTGGCGGTCAGCGCATGATGGAAGCGGCGCGCAATGCGCTCTCTAACTTTGAAACCCCGCCTTTATTGATCGGGGTTACGGTTCTTACCAGCATGGAAGAGTCGGATCTAAAAGGCGTGGGTATCGATGTATCTCCCTTACAGCAAGTGCAAAACCTCGCCAGACTGGCGCAGACGTCCGGGCTGGATGGAGTTGTTTGTTCGGCCCGTGAGGCAGAAATATTAAAGCGCCTCTGTGGCGATGACTTCTCTCTGGTCACTCCCGGCATCCGTCCGGCCAGTGCGGCGGCGGATGATCAGCGCCGCATTATGACTCCGGCTCAGGCCATTGCTGCGGGCAGTGATTACCTGGTGGTGGGGCGACCGGTCACACAGGCCGATGACCCGAGTATCGCCTGCCGCGATATTCTGGCGCAAATAAAGGGGGCCTGTTAGTGAGCTCAAGTCAGGGACAATATTTATTGGTCACCATTGATGGCCCCAGCGGCGCGGGTAAGGGCACGTTAAGTCAGCTGCTGGCTAAAGCGTTGGGTGCGAGTTTACTCGATAGCGGTGCTTTATACCGTCTTGTCGCCTTGAGCAGTCTTAAGCGGGGCATTGCCGCCGATGACGTTGTCTCGTTGAGTGAGACTGCCCGCCAACTGGATGTGGTCTTTCGGCCCGAAGAAGGCACAACCATGCTTGAGGGGGAGGACGTTACTCAGGCTATTCGTGCTGAGACGGTCAGCATGCTGGCCTCTCAGGTAGCGGCCCTGCAGCCTGTACGCGATGCTTTGTTAGAGCGCCAGCGCCAGTTTTCCAAAGGGCAAAGCTTGGTGGCGGACGGACGCGACATGGGCACTACGGTCTTTCCCGAGGCCGATGTAAAATTTTTCCTTACCGCCAGCTCCGAGGCCCGAGCTCAGCGCCGCTACAAACAACTGCTTGAGCGCGGTGAAGAGGTAGACTTGCAGCAGTTAATTGCTGATATCGAGGACCGGGACTTGCGCGATCGTTCCCGCGCGGTTTCTCCACTGCGTCCAGCCCCGGACGCCATAGAAATTGACAGCACGAATTTAACGATTCCTCAGGTGTTGGAGCTGATGCTCTCGCACGCCTCAAATCATTAGTGCGCACGATATTTGCTATATGCTTTATAAAAGCTCTATCAAGAGCTCGGTAAGGTGTGCACTCTTATCGATAATTGTGGCTTGAATGCCCAAATACGGGGCGAATTGACGAGTTAATAGTCTAGTTGTCATAAAAAGCCACGATTTCTTGATGCACTATGCTGGGGCGTTTGTAAGTTTTACTCGACGGTGCTGCGAATGCGGCCAATAACAATTTAACAATGGATGACAAGGTATATGACAAGCTTAACGTGTTTTAAAGCCTATGATATTCGGGGCAAATTGGGCGAGGAGCTAAATGAAGATATCGCCTACCGAATTGGCCGAGCTTACGGCCAATTCTTGCAACCGAGTAGTGTGGTGTTGGGCGGCGATGTACGTTTGACCAGCGAGTCACTGAAGCAGGCTTTGGGAAATGGTTTGCGCGACGAAGGTGTGGATATTATCGATATCGGTATGACAGGGACCGAAGAAGTCTATTTTGCCACCAGCCACCTTGAAGCCGATGGCGGAGTAGAGGTAACCGCCAGCCACAATCCGATTGATTACAATGGAATGAAGCCCGTGCGTGCAGGCTCTCGCCCTATTAGCGGTGACACTGGTTTGCTGGATATCAAGCGCTTAGCGGAAGAGGGCGATTTTGGCCCCGTGGCGGAAGAGTCGCGCGGCCAATATGTTAAGCAAGATACTCTGAGCGATTACGTTCAGCATTTACTGACCTATGTGGACGTGAGCGAGCTCAAGCCTCTCAAAATTGTGGTTAATGCCGGCAACGGCGCCGCCGGTCACGTTATTGACGCGATCGAGTCCTTTTTACCTTTCGAATTTATCAAAATCCATCACGAGCCCAATGGCGAATTCCCCAACGGTATTCCAAACCCTCTGCTGGTGGAAAATCGGGCCTCTACCCGTGAGGCAGTGCTGGCGAATGGAGCCGATCTGGGGATTGCCTGGGACGGTGATTTTGATCGCTGTTTCTTCTTTGACGAGAAGGGCGATTTTATCGAGGGATATTATTTAGTGGGGTTGTTAGCTGAGGCCTTCTTAACCAAGGTGCCCGGCAGCAAAGTTGTACACGACCCGCGCCTGACTTGGAATACCATTGATATCGCCGAGCGCTGTGGCGGCGAAGCAGTCCAATCGAAAACCGGCCACGCGTTTATCAAAGAGAGAATGCGCAAGGAAGACGCCATCTACGGTGGTGAAATGAGTGCGCACCACTACTTCAGAGACTTTTTCTACTGCGATAGTGGCATGATTCCCTGGCTGTTGGTGACCGAACTTATGTGTCGCAAAAGTGCGACTCTGTCTTCCATGATGGCCGAGTGTATCGCCAAGTTTCCCTCTCCGGGTGAAATTAATCGGGAAGTGGCCGATGCGAAGGCTGCTATTGCCAAGGTACGGAAACACTTTGAGCCCCAGGCAATTGCCATTGACGATACCGATGGCATAAGTATGACGTTCGAAAACTGGCGTTTTAATCTGCGGATGTCTAACACCGAGCCTGTGGTGCGTTTAAATGTAGAGAGTCGCGCCGATCGCGAGTTGATGCAGGCAAAAACGGACGAAATCATCGCCTTACTGGATAGCAATTAATTCGACAAATAATTGTTGAGTTAATTGGCGGCGCATGGAGCGGGCCGCCATGAATTGAGTTTCATGCGAGCCCTTTAAGTTAAGTTCTGGGATTCCCGTGCGAATCCGGAGGCGCTTAAGGGGCGACAAATGAGCAGATGTGGAGGATCTGTTTGTTTGTCAGGTTAGTAAAAACCGACAGACCCTGAAGGAGTTTAGGATGCAAGTGAAAAAAGCTGTGATCCCTGTGGCAGGCTTGGGCACCCGTATGTTGCCGGCAACCAAGGCCATTCCCAAAGAAATGCTGCCCGTGGTAGACAAGCCTTTAATTCAATATGTGGTTGATGAGGCTGCCGCCGCCGGTATTAAAGAAATTGTATTGGTGACCCACGCATCAAAGAACTCCATTGAAAACCACTTCGACACCAGTTTTGAGCTGGAAGCCCAATTAGAAGCGCGCTTAAAGCGCTCATTATTGGAGCAAGTGCAATCGATTACGCCGCCGGGTTTGACCGTTATTTCGGTGCGTCAGGCCGAGGCGAAAGGGCTTGGGCACGCAATTTTGTGTGCCAAACCGGTTATTGGCGATGAGCCTTTTGCTGTGTTGCTGCCAGATGTCTTGGTGGATAGCTACGAGTGCAACCCCAAGCGGGATAATTTGGCAGGCATGGTTCGTCATTATGATGAAACTGGCGCCAGCCAAATTCTGGTAGAAGGTGTGCCCTGGGAGTGGGTGTATAAATATGGCGTGGTTGATTGTGATGGCCAGGAAATTGGTGCGGGCAATAGCCGAAAAATTAAAGCCATGGTGGAAAAGCCCCCTGTCGACGAGGCGCCTTCAAACATGTCTATTGTGGGGCGCTATGTGCTGTCGGCGACGACTTGGGATTTGCTGGAGCGCACTCAGCCGGGCGCCGGTGGAGAAATTCAGTTGACCGATGCCCTGGATGCGCTGCTGGAAAAAGAGCCGGTGGAGGCTTATGAGTTGGTCGGACGCAGTCACGACTGTGGCAGTAAAACCGGCTATATGATCGCCAATATTACCTATGGTGCTCGGCATCATGAAGTCGGCGAGGCTGTCACTGAGCACCTTAAGAAGACATACTCAGCGGGGAATTAAGCGCGTTTAATCCGCCTAACTCGGTGTTTTGGTAAAAAAGGGCGGGATTGTGTCGCTAAATTTGGCGATAGCGTAGTTTTATCTTGCTAACAGGCTGGCGTTCTGCTAGCCTGCCCGCCCTGCTGAGACTTGGATTAGCTGGGGTGCCCTATGGGCACTCGTATAATCCGTGGGCAAGCAGGTGATAGACAGGCTTTGTCAGCGAAGAGGTCTGGCTATCAATTCAATGAATCGACCCGTATGACTGACCGTACGGTGCTGTGTCGAGCAGGCGTTAATAGTTTTTGAAAGCGTTTGTTCTGGGCAGTGTCTTATTACAGGTATTTATAGACCATGACCGAAAGTTTTGCAGAGTTATTTGAAGAGAGCTTGAAGACCGTTGAAATGGCGCCCGGCACTATTGTGACTGGGGTTGTTATCGACGTAGACAAAGACTGGGTAACCGTACACGCGGGCCTGAAGTCTGAGGGCGTGATTCCCGCCAACCAGTTTGCCGATGAAAACGGTGAAGTGAGTCTGGAAGTAGGGGATGAAGTACAAGTTGCCCTGGAAACCGTAGAAGACGGTTTCGGTGAGACTCGTCTGTCTCGCGAAAAAGCCAAACGCGCCGAAGCCTGGAAAGTGTTGGAAGCGGCTCACTCGGCTGACGAAGTGGTTAAAGGTGTTATTAACGGTAAAGTTAAAGGTGGTTTTACCGTTGATGTAGCTGGTATCCGCGCCTTCCTGCCCGGTTCTTTGGTGGATGTTCGCCCCGTGCGCGAAACCGCTCACCTGGAAGGCAAAGAACTCGAATTTAAAGTGATCAAGCTCGATCAAAAACGCAACAACGTTGTGGTTTCTCGTCGTGCGGTTCTGGAGCAGGCCAACTCGGCCGAGCGTGAAGAGCTGCTGGCTACCCTGCAAGAAGGCATGGTGGTTAAAGGTATCGTGAAGAACCTGACCGACTATGGTGCTTTCGTAGACCTGGGTGGCGTTGACGGTCTGCTGCACATTACCGATATGGCCTGGAAGCGCATTAAGCATCCGAGTGAAATCGTGAATGTTGGCGACGAAATTGACGTTAAAGTACTCAAGTTCGATCGTGAGCGTAACCGCGTTTCTCTGGGTCTGAAGCAGCTGGGTGAAGATCCATGGTTGCAGATCACCGGTCGTTATCCGGAAGGCGCCCGCGTTAAAGCGGTTGTGACCAACCTGACTGACTACGGCTGCTTTGCTGAGCTGGAAGAAGGTGTTGAAGGTCTGGTTCACGTCTCTGAAATGGATTGGACCAACAAAAATATCCATCCTTCTAAGGTTGTGAACGTTGGTGACGAGATCGAAGTGATGATCCTCGACATCGATGAAGAGCGTCGTCGTATTTCTCTGGGTGTTAAACAGTGCCAAGAGAATCCTTGGGATGCCTTCGCACGCACCTGCGCTAAAGGTGAGAAAATCACCGGTAAGATCAAGTCGATTACCGATTTCGGTATCTTTATTGGTCTGGAAGGCGGCATCGACGGTCTGGTTCACTTGTCCGACATCTCTTGGCAAGAAGCTGGCGAAGAAGCGGTACGTAAGTACAAGAAAGGCGACGAAATCGAGACTGTGGTTCTGGCTATCGATCCCGAGCGCGAGCGTATCTCGCTGGGTATCAAGCAGCTGGAAGCCGATCCTTTCTCTGAGTATGTAGCCGAAAACGATAAAGGCACCGTGGTTAAAGGCGTTGTCAAAGAAGTTGAAGCTAAAGCGGCCGTGGTAACTCTGGCGGAAGACGTTGAAGCGGTATTGAAAGCGTCTGAGCTGTCTCGCGAGAAGGTCGAAGATGCCCGCAATGTGCTGAAAGAAGGCGAAGAGGTTGAAGCTAAAATCATTAGCGTTGATCGCAAAAACCGTTCTATCAGCTTGTCAGTGAAGTCTAAAGACGTTGCTGAAGAGAAGGCTGCGATTAAAGAGCACTCGGCGAAGCAGGTAGAGCAAGCACAGCCTGCCACCCTGGGTGACTTGATTAAGGCACAAATGGAAGCGAAAGACTAAGGTTTGACGCCTTCATAAAAAGCCGACCTCCGGGTCGGCTTTTTTTTTGCCTGCGATTTGATATAGGATACAGATCAAAGACTTAGGCGTTATTTATAAAGCCTTTGTTAAATCTTGCGTCCAGCTTGGCTACGTTATAAGCTAACTTCGGCTTGCGGCGCAAAGCCTGCATTAAAAGGTATTAACGAGACCAGGCTATGACAAAATCTGAGCTAATTGAGTATATTGCCGAAAAGCAGGACCACCTTCCGGTACGCGATGTCGAACTGGCTGTTAAGCTGTTACTGGATTATATGTCCGAGATGCTGGCCGAGGGTGAGCGTATCGAAATTCGGGGCTTTGGCAGTTTTTCCCTTCATTACCGGGCGCCCAGAATGGGGCGCAACCCCAAAACCGGTGAGTCCGTAGAGCTCGAGGGCAAATATGTTCCTCACTTTAAGCCGGGCAAGGAAATGCGGGACCGAGTCAATGACAGTATCCAAGCCTAATACAGAACGCGTAATCGGCGCGAGTTTACTATGAAAACCATTGGTCGCTGGATCTTCATCCTGCTCATCATTATCGCTATTTTTCTGGGGTATCTTTTCAGTCTGGAAAACGACACCCTGGTTTCTGTTACCTTGGTGGGTTTGACTCTGCCTCCTATGGGGTTGGGAACTTGGCTGCTCGCATTTTTGTTACTGGGACTGATTCTGGGGATAATTGTGACGGGTTTGCCTGTTTTTCGTCAAAAGCAGAAGGTGACTGCCTTAACCCGAAAAAATCGTCGTTTAGAGCTGGAAATACAGCAGATAAGAAGTCAAGATCTGCGTGGCTGATATGAATACCTTGGCGCTACTGGGAGCATTGGTCCTGGGTGTGTTACTCGGCTTGGGCGTGGGGTATATTCGCCGCGCGAGCAGGGAGTTACGTCAACCTAAAGATTATGCCCTGCAGTATTACAAGGGGTTGAGTTATCTGTTTAATGAGCAGCCGGACGGCGCGATTGACGCGTTTATCGGCTCTTTAGACGTCAATAGTGATACGCTGGAAACCCATCTTGCTTTAGGTAATATGCTGCGTAAGCGTGGCGAAGTCACTAAAGCGATCAAAATTCATCAAAATCTACTGGCTCGCCCGGGCCTAACCACCCGCCAGCTGCACGAGGCGCAGCTGGAGTTGGCGCGGGACTATGTCCGCTCGGGCCTTTTGGATCGGGCTGAGGCACTGCTGCTGGAGCTGGTTAAGCTCTCATCCGCTTACCAACAGGTTGCTCTTGAACACTTGGTTGAAATTTACCAAGATGAGCAGGAGTGGGCCAAGGCGATTGATATGGCGGCGAAACTGGACAGTAAGCACTACAAGCCCAAACAGGCCTATCAGTTAAATCAACTACAAGCGCACTTCTCCTGTGAGTTGGCGCTGCTGGAGCAAAAGCAGCGCAGCTACAACAAAGTAAGAAATCACTTGCTGGCGGCGCTAAAGTACGATCCTCAGTGCGTGCGAGCCAGTTTGCTGTTTGCACACTTAGAGATTATTCAGGGGCGTTATCGCGGCGCCTTAGAGCATTTGCATAAAGTCCCCGAGCAGGCCCCCGATTTTATTATCGAAGCGCTGGATATGATTTGTGAATGCTATGACAAGCTGGGTGAGCCCGAGGCTTTGCTGCGCTATCTCCAGTCGCTTTACGACTCCTATCCCAGTAATAGTCTGGTATTAAAGATTGCCGAAAAGCTGCGCTGGGTTAACGATGATTATCGCGCTGCTGATTTTATCGCTGAGCAGTTAAAAGAGCGCCCCAGCATTCGCACCTTAAATCGCCTGGTCGAGTTGTATCTTCCGCACTCAGAGGGGCGTGGGCGCGAGAATTTACAGCTCTTAAAACAGTTGGTGGATAAAGTCATTGCGGAAAAGCCCAGCTATTGCTGCACTAAGTGTGGTTTTTCTGGTAATACCATTCACTGGTTGTGCCCCGGTTGTAAAACCTGGGGCAGTGTCCGTCCTATCCGTGGAGTCGCCGGCGAATAGCCCGGCGCAGCGGATTGCCTAGAGCATGCATTCAGAAGCTCCCCAGGTTTTTGTGTCGGGCGTTACCGGTTTTGTCGGTGGCCATATCTATCGCTACCTAAGTGGCAGAGGATTAAAGGTCGCAGGTTCGGGCAGATCTAGTGGCCAAACGCATGATGCCTGGGTTGCCTTGGACGAACACTCTGATCTGAGCGAATTTAAACAGGCGCTGGCGGGAGTTGAGTGGCTGGTTCACGCCGCCGGTAAGGCCCATGTTTTTTCGGCCGAGGCTAATCGCGATGAAACTTTTTATCCCGGCAATATCCTCTTTACTCAGAAATTAATGCGTGCCGCCTGTGAGGTGGGTGTGAAGGCAATTGTCCACATAAGCTCTGTGAGCGTGTACGCAGCCGGGAAAACAAGTTTTATCGATTCTACCATGGCTGTGCAGCCGGATTCTGCCTATGGCTCTTCCAAACTGAAAGCGGAAACGGCAGCTGAGCAAATCTGTCGCTCATTGTCGGTTCCCTTAGTGACGCTGCGCCTGCCTCTGGTTTACGGTGCCAACCCCAAAGGCAATATGCAGCGCTTATTGGGCTTGGTTGACTCCGGTTTCCCGCTGCCATTGGGGGGTGTGCGCAATGCCCGAAGCTTGTTGAGCATTAATAATCTGAGCCATTTTATTGCAAGACTGATAGGGACACCCGAAATTGTTAGTGGCACCTTTGTGCTTGCCGATGCCGAGCGTTTGTCGACTCCCGAGATAATCAAAGCACTGGCCATGGGAATGGGGCGGCCATATAGGGTGTTTCCGTTTCCTTTAACGCTATTGAGCGCTTTGGCAAGACTGGCAGGCCGTAAGCAGGCGCTGGATAAACTGTGTGGTTCTTTGATCGTAGATGCAGGCGATCTCTACCGAACATTTGATTGGCTCCCACCTTTTAACACCAAAAATGAGTTAATAGAAATGGCGAGAGGCTTTGCTATGGAGCGTAAAGGTTGATTTTGGCCCTTCAGTTGATCGGTGCTTTTTTTCTCGCAGTCGCGCTTACGTATGGGCTGCGGGGCTACGCTTTGCGCGCCAATATGCTCGATCATCCCGGTGCCCGAAGCTCCCATAGTGAGGCAACCCCCAGAGGCGGTGGGCTATCGATTGTCTTGGTGGCTGTTTTAGCCGCATTTATTTTTTGGGGCCCGGGTGCGAGCTTTACGGATCAACTCTTGGTGATTGTGGCTATGGTGCTGGTGGCCGGGGTAGGGTGGCTTGATGATCGTAAGCATCTGCCCGCTCGCTACCGCCTGTTGGTCCATCTGGGGGCGGCACTATTATTGGTGTGCAGTTTGTGGCCTGCCGGGGTTGAGTTGCTCGGTGTGGCTTTACCCGAGTGGCTATGGGCAATCTGTATACTGCTTGGTGTGGTCTGGTCCATTAACCTTTTTAATTTTATGGACGGCATAAACGGCATTGCAGGCTTACAGGCTGTCTTTGTTGGGCTCGGTCTGTATGCACTTTGGTGCGGGCACGAGCTGGGCGGAATATGGCAGGCAGAATACTGGCTGGTTTTGGCGGTCGCGAGCGCGGGGTTTCTGGTGTTTAATTTTCCGCGGGCGCGTGTCTTTATGGGGGATGGTTGCAGTGGTTTTCTGGGGATGATGTTGGCTCTGGGTATTGTGAGCTTGCTGTCAGTTTCCTGGTCGCTTTTTATTGCCGGTGTGATCCTGCACGGCGTTTTTATTATCGATGCCACCTACACCTTGGGGCTACGGTTGTTGCTAAAAGAAAACCTGTCCCAGGCTCACCGCAAGCACGGTTACCAAAAGGCGAGTCGTTCTTTACGCAGTCATACAAAGGTTTCACTGACCATTGCGGGTGTTAACGTACTTTGGCTGGCACCATGCAGTGCCGCCGTAGCGCTCGGTTTTGTGAACCCCTTGCTGGGGCTGATTGTGGCGTTCGCGCCTTTGGTTGGCATTGCCCGGGCTTTGGGGGCCGGGCGTGACGATGTGCAAAGTCTTACTTAATGACCCGCAGTTGGGCGGTGTTGGTTTTGTGTAGCCAAACTGCGTCGCCCAGTTCTTCTTCGGAGTTGTAGCCGGTCGGAGCCAGCATAAGAAGGTCGCGGACTTTGTCGCAGGAATAAGAGTGGCAGGCCTTGTCCAGTTCATCCAGTATTGCCCGGGTTTCGCCCCAGGTCATACTGTATTCCTCGGCCCGCATAATGCGCTCGTGCATGGTGCCGGCAACATTGTCGCCAATCAGCAGCTCCTCATAGAGCTTCTCACCGGGGCGCAGCCCAGTATAGGTAATTTCAATATCTCCCTCGGGTGAACTTTCGCTCTTAACGCTCAGGCCCGACAGGTGAATCATACGTTTGGCCAAATCGGTAATCTTAACCGGTTCGCCCATGTCCAGCACCAGAACGTCGCCGCCTGTACCCATGGAGCCCGCCTGAATCACCAACTCGGCGGCCTCCGGAATAGTCATAAAGTAGCGAATAATTTCGGGGTGAGTGACCGTTACCGGGCCGCCCACGCGAATTTGCTGACGAAACAGCGGCACAACTGAGCCCGAGGAGCCCAAAACATTACCAAAGCGCACCATGGTAAAGCGGGTTTTACTTTGGCGCTGAGAAAGGCCTTGCAGAACCAATTCGGCCATTCGCTTTGATGCTCCCATGATGTTGGTAGGGCGCACCGCTTTATCGGTGGAAATTAGAACAAAAGATTCTACGTTGGCGCGTATTGCGGCCTCAGCGGTATACCAGGTGCCGTAGACATTATTGCGCACGCCTTCAACAATATTGTGCTCCACCAGGGGTACGTGTTTGTAGGCAGCGGCATGGTAGACGGTCTGGACGCCAAAGGTGCGCATAATGGTCTCTACCCGATGCTCCTTTTGTACTGAGCCCAGCAGGGGGATTACCTCAATCTCATAGCCTTCTTTGGCAATGATCTGCTCCAGTTCGGCTTCCAGGCGGTATAGACTGAACTCGTTTAGCTCAAACAAGACCACCCGACGTGGCGCTTGGTGAATGATCTGACGGCAGAGCTCGCCACCGATAGAGCCTCCGGCACCGGTAATCATAACCACCTTGCCGGTAATGCAGGCACTTAACAGCTCTTTGCTGGGCTGGACAGGGTCGCGACCCAATAAGTCCTCAATATCCACATCGCGGATATGTTCAATACGGGCACGACCGCTGATTAGGTCGGGAATGGCGGGAGCCGTTTGCACGGTAACCCCTAAGGGTTCGAGGTTTTTAATAATCTGAGCCCGGCGCGAGTGGGGGGTATTGCCCAGCGCTAAAAGCACCCGCGTGGCGCCAAATTTCCGAATAATCTGCGGCAGTTCAGCTGGAGATTGAACCTTTATATTGGCAAAAACGGAGCCCTGACGGCTGGGCTCGTCGTCGACGAAAGCGACGACTTTGTACGTTGTCGCTTTAAGTGCCAAGCGAAGCTGATGCCCTGTATAGCCGGCACCGTAGACGATAACCGCCTCTTTGTTGCCCAGCTTTTGGCCCGAGAGCACCATCACTATGTGGTGCACCAGCAGCCTGGGCCCGCCCAGCAGAATCAGGGCTACGGTGAGATAGATAAAAGGCACCGAGCGGGGAATAAAGGAGTGGGTAAAAAAGCTTCCCACGGCGAGAATAAGTGCTGAAAAACAGCTTCCCAAAAAGACTGTATTGAGAGCCTGGGGGGTCATATAGCGCAGAATAGCGCGATACATTCCCATTTTTATAAACGCTCCCAGGGTGCAGACGATGGTGATTGCCAAGGTGGCCAGCTCGGGTTCGCTGACAGGGATGTTGAAGCTGCCAAGGCGCAGGCAAATCGCGATATACAGAGAAAGAGTAATTGCCAGAGAGTCGTAGGTTAAAGAGATAACCCGCTTGGTGGTTCGGGATGACTCAAAAAGCAGTTTTAGCATGACGAGTGGCCTTGGGGTGATGATCACGCAGCGCTATCCTTAAGTCGTCGATTATACGGTATTTCTGCTTCGGAAGTGAGATCCGAGCGGCACTTTTTACTATTATTCAACGGCTTAAAGGCAAATGTTGTATTAAATTGTTACCTAAAAGCCAAAATAAGGTCTTGCCTGGATCGCGGATGCTTGGTAAAGTTCGCGCCCAGTTGCAGAGCACAGCCTCTGCGGCGATTTTGTACGACCGTAGCTCAGCTGGTTAGAGCACCACCTTGACATGGTGGGGGTCGGTGGTTCGAGTCCACTCGGTCGTACCAATTCTTCTGCAGTATCAGTCACTTATCCTTTTATCCCCGCATTTTAATTGGCTTAAAATTCCTGCTTAAGCGCTTGAATTCTTGTATTTTGCCCCCCATCTACTGAACCGGATATGAACAGCCTGCTAGGCGACACGGTTATTTTGGTACAGGAGCCTCAAGACAATGACAGTAGAAGCGCAAAAAGAAACTCGCGGCTTTCAGACGGAAGCAAAGCAGCTTTTACATTTGATGATTCACTCGCTTTACTCCAATCGGGAGATTTTCCTCCGCGAGCTGATCTCTAACGCCTCGGATGCGGCCGATAAACTGCGGTTTGCGGCGGTGAAAGATGACAGCCTTTTTGAGGGCGACAGTGATCTGAAGGTGAAGGTGAGCGTCGATAAAGACGCGAAGCTCATCACTATCAGTGATAACGGCGTGGGTATGAACCGCGAAGACGTAATCGACAACCTTGGGACCATTGCCAAATCGGGCACCGCTGCATTTATGCAGAATTTGACCGGCGATGACAAAAAAGACGCCCAGCTTATCGGTCAGTTTGGGGTTGGCTTCTATTCATCATTTATTGTCGCCGACAAAGTGGTGGTTACCACACGTAAAGCCGGGGACAAGCCCGAAAATGGGGTGCGCTGGGAGTGCGACGGCGAAGCCGAGTTTGTAATTGAGAACACCGAAAAGGCGACCCGAGGCACGACCATTGAGTTGCATCTGAAAAGCGATGCCGATGAGTTCGCCGACGATTGGCGTCTGCGCTCCATTATCAAAAAATACTCCGATCACATTGCGATCCCCATCGTGATGGATAAAGAAGTCCCCGCAGAAGAAGAGGGCGGCGAACCCACAATTGAAGAAGAAGCAGTCAATACGGCGACAGCTATGTGGACTCGCTCGCGCTCGGAGATCAGTGAAGAGGAATACCAAGAGTTTTACAAGCATGTCAGCCACGATTACAGCGATCCGCTGACCTGGAGCCATAACCGCGTAGAAGGTAAGCTGGATTACACCAGCTTGTTGTACATCCCGGCGAAGGCTCCGTTTGATTTGTACAACCGCGATGGTGCCCGGGGCTTAAAGCTTTATGTTCAACGCACTTTCATCATGGATGATGCGGAGCAGTTCTTGCCGCTTTACATGCGCTTTGTCAAAGGCGTAGTGGACTCCAATGATCTGTCGCTCAACGTCTCACGCGAGATCTTGCAAAAAGACCCCAATATCGACTCCATGCGTTCGGCCTTGACCAAGCGTGTGTTAGATATGCTGACCAAGCTTGCGAAGAACGATGCCGAGAAGTATGCGACCTTTTGGAACGAGTTTGGGGAAGTCTTAAAAGAAGGCCCGGCCGAGGATTTCGCCAACCGCGAAAAAATTGCCAAGCTGCTGCGCTTTGCGACTACCCATAACGATACTGCCGAGCAGACTCAGTCTTTGGATGATTATATCGGTCGTATGCAAGAAGGGCAGGACAAGATTTACTATATCGCTGCGGAAAATCACAACACGGCGAAGAACAGCCCGCACCTGGAAGTCTTCCGCAAGAAGGGTATTGAGGTATTGCTGTTGTCCGATCGCGTGGATGAGTGGCTGATGAGTCATCTGTCTGAGTACGACGGTAAGTCTTTGCAGGATGTGGGTAAAGGCGAGTTGGATTTAGGCGAGTTGGACAACGAGGAAGACAAGGAAGCCAAAGAGAAAACCGCAGAGGCGCTTAAACCTTTGCTTGAGCGCGCCAAAGGCGCCCTGGGTGAGAAGGTAGAAGATGTCCGCGTCACTCACCGCTTAACTGAATCACCCGCGTGTGTGGTGGTTCCCGAGCATGAAATGGGAGCGCAAATGCGTCGCTTGCTGGAGTCGGCCGGTCAGGCTGTGCCCGAGTCCAAGCCTATCTTTGAGCTGAACCCAGAGCATCCGCTGGTGCAGAAGCTGGACCAGGAGCAAGACGAAGATCGCTTTGCCGACTTGGTGGATGTTTTGTTCGATCAGGCCAATCTGGCCGAAGGTGCTCACTTGGCGGATCCCGCCGCCTATGTACAGCGCTTGAACAAACTGCTGTTGGAGTTAAGCAACGGCTAATCGGTTAGGTCCGAATAAAACGCCCCGGGCAGCCGCTCGGGGCGTTTTTTATGTGCGGCTTTTCATATAGCTTTCGTAGTCCGGCACCGAACGCTGAAACTCCTGGTTAAACAGCGGTGAAGCCACCATAAAATCCGCGCTAATAATGTTGCAGGCCACGGGGACATTCCATACCGCGGCAATTCGTAGCAATGCCTTTACATCAGGATCGTGCGGCATAGGTTCGAACGGGTCCCAGAAGAATATTAAGAAATCGACTTTTCCCTCGGTGATCAGCGAACCCACTTGTTGATCACCGCCCAAAGGGCCGCTGATCAGTTTGTTGATTTCCAGTCCGGTTGCCTGACTGATGACGGTTCCGGTGGTTCCCGTGGCGTAAAGCGTGTGCTTTTTTAAGTCTTCAGTGTGGTTTTCACACCAGCGTACAATATCTGGCTTTTTATTGTCGTGTGCCACCAGGGCAATCGATTTGTTGGCGGGCAGGGTGATTTGCTTATAGTGCATCGCGTTAATCCGTTTAAGTGGAAATTCGACCCAGTATATTGTCCATCATCCGCGTTGTCAGGATGCGTTTTAAATACCCCATAAGGTAGGTGGGGAAGGTGACATAATAGCGGGGCTTGGGACGTTTGCTGGTCAGCGCATGGTGAAGTTTTTTATATACCGCATCGGGACCCAAGGTGAATTTTGATGCGGGTCCTGGCTTGGATAGCCGGTTGATGGCAGCGGCGTATTTAAACCCGTGGCGACTGTTATTAAAGTCGACATTCGCCTCCAGGGCCTTGAGGGCGTTTTTACGAAAGTCGCTGAGTATGGGGCCGGGCTCAATCAAGCTGACTTTAATATCCGTGTCGGCAAGTTCCAGGCGCAGTGTGTCGGTAATCCCCTCCAAGGCAAACTTGCTGGCGTTGTAGGCGCCGCGAAATGGCATAGCGGCGAAGCCCAGTACCGAGCTGTTGTGTACGATACGGCCGTGCCCTTGCTTGTGCATCACTTTTATCACTTCATTGGTCAGTTCGCACCAACCAAAAAAGTTAGTCTCGAACTGTTTTCGCAAGGTGTCTCGGGTTAAGTCTTCAACCGCGCCGGGTTGGCCATAAGCGCCGTTATTAAACAGAGCATCCAGTTTGCCATCGGTTAGGGCCAGGGTTTTTTCCAGGGCGCTGTGAATGCTGTCGGTGCTTGCAACATCCAGTTGAACGCAGGTAAGTCCCTCAGACTGCAAGCGACTGACGTCAGAGGACTGCCGACAGCTGGCGATCACCTGCCATCCATCTTTGGCCAGGGCTTTGGCACAGTGGTAGCCGATGCCCGTTGAGGCGCCGGTCACTAAAATACTTTTTCGTTGGTCGCTCATAATTGGTTTTCCAGGCTATAAAAAAGCCCACCGGGTGGTGGGCTTTTCAATTCAAAATAACCGTGGGTTTACACAGCTACATTTTGAATTTCAACGGCGGCAATACGCTTACCTTCATCCGCTGATTTTTGATATTCCTCAATCTCGTTAAAGTTGAGGTAGCGGTAAATATCATCGCCCATGCTATCCAGTTTGCTGGCGTACGTCAGGTATTCTTCCGGTGTGGGAATTTTACCCAAAATAGCCGCTACTGCTGCCAGTTCGGCCGAGCCCAGATAGACGCCCGCGCCCTGACCCAAACGGTTGGGGAAGTTACGGGTTGAGGTAGATACCACAGTCGAGTTGGGAGCAACACGCGCCTGGTTGCCCATGCAAAGAGAGCAGCCCGGCATTTCGGTGCGCGCACCTTTGCGGCCGTAGATGTTGTAGTAGCCTTCTTCCATCAATTGGTGAGCGTCCATTTTGGTCGGTGGGGCAATCCACAAACGAGTGGCCAGCTCTTCTTTGGCGGCATCCAGCAACTTACCGGCGGCGCGGAAGTGACCGATGTTGGTCATGCATGAGCCGATAAATACCTCGTCGATCTTGGTGTTCTGAACGTCAGACAAGGTTTTTACATCGTCCGGGTCGTTGGGGCAGGCCAGAATCGGCTCTTTGATTTCGGCCAAGTCGATCTCGATGACGGCGGCGTATTCGGCGTCGGCATCGGCTTCCATCAGTTCTGGGTTTTCCAGCCACTCTTCCATCTTGCGAGCACGGCGCTCCAGAGTACGCACATCGCCATAGCCTTGTTCGATCATCCAGCGCAGCATAACGATATTGGACTTCAGGTACTCGATGATCGGCTCCTGGTCCAGCTTAATGGTACAGCCAGCTGCCGAGCGTTCGGCTGAGGCGTCGGAAATTTCAAACGCTTGCTCGACTTTCAGCTTGGGCAAGCCTTCTACCTCGAGAATGCGGCCCGAGAAGATGTTCTTCTTGCCTTTTTTCTCAACGGTCAACAGGTCTTGTTTAATAGCGTAGTAGGGAATGGCGTTAACCAAGTCGCGCAGGGTAATCCCCGGCTGCATTTCGCCTTTAAAGCGCACCAGCACGGACTCTGGCATATCCAGTGGCATGACACCGGTAGCCGCGGCAAACGCCACCAGACCTGAACCGGCCGGGAAGGAAATACCCAGTGGGAAGCGGGTGTGAGAATCGCCGCCGGTCCCCACGGTGTCGGGCAGCAGCATACGGTTCAGCCAGCTGTGAATAATACCGTCGGAAGGGCGCAACGCCACACCGCCGCGGTTTTGAATAAAGTCGGGCAGGGTGTGCTGAGTTTCAATATCCACGGGCTTGGGGTAGGCCGCGGTGTGACAGAAAGACTGCATGGTCAAATCGGCGGAAAAGCCCAGGCACGCCAGGTCTTTCAGTTCGTCCCGGGTCATGGGGCCAGTGGTGTCCTGAGAGCCCACGGTGGTCATTTTCGGCTCGCAGTAAGTGCCGGGGCGGATGCCGTCGGTGCCACAGGCGCGACCGACCATTTTCTGAGCCAGGGTGTAGCCTTTATCACTGTCAGCGGGCTGCTCGGGCAGACGGAAAGTGTCGATGTCGGGCAGGTTCAAAGAGGCGCGGGCTTTAGCGGTCAAGCCGCGACCGATGATCAGCGGAATGCGACCGCCGGCCTGCACTTCGTCCAGAAGCACTTGAGACTTGAGGCTAAATTCGCAGATAACGTCGCCGGTTTCGGCGTTCAGAATTTTACCCTCGTACGGACGTACATCAATAACGTCGCCGCTGTTCAAATCGTCAACCGGCGCTTCAAAAACCATCGCACCGGCATCTTCCATGGTGTTGTAGAAAATAGGCGCTACTTTGCCGCCGATGCACACACCGCCGGTGCGTTTGTTGGGCACGCCGGGGATATCTTCACCGATGTACCACAGCACTGAGTTAGTGGCGGATTTACGTGAAGAGCCGGTACCCACAACATCACCCACAAAGGCCAGCGGGTGGCCTTTGGCTTTGAGTTCGTCAATTTGCTTGATGGGGCCGATGGTGCCTTCGTCGTCGGCGGTAATGCCGTCGCGGCTGTTTTTGTACATGGCCAGCGCGTGCAGTGGAATGTCGGGGCGCGACCAGGCGTCTTGCGCCGGTGACAGATCGTCGGTGTTGGTTTCACCGGTCACTTTAAACACGGTGAGTTTGGTGCTTTCGGGCACTTTCTTGCGCGAGGTAAACCACTCGGCATCGGCCCACGACTGCATGACTTCCTGGGCGTGCTGATTGCCCGCTTTGGCTTTGTCTTCCACGTCGTGGAACGCGTCGAACATCAGCAGAGTGTGTTTCAATTCTGTGGCCGCTAATGGCGCCAATGTCTCGTCATCCAGCAGATCAACCAGGGTCTCGATGTTGTAGCCACCGTGCATTAGGCCCAGCAGCTCTACCGCTTTGGGCTTATCGATCAGTGGTGATTGGGCTTCGCCTTTGATCAATGCGCTGAGAAACGCCGCTTTGACATAGGCCGCTTCGTCCACACCCGGTGGCACTCGCTCGCTGATCAGCTCTAGCAGGAAATCTTCTTCCCCGGCCGGTGGATTCTTTAACAGTTCCACCAGATCGGCGACCTGTTCTGGAGAAAGGGGTTTCGGGGGCACGCCTTGGGCTGCGCGTTCGGCAACATGGTTGCGGTAGGCTTCAAGCACGATTGAGATCCTCTAATTGTATTTGAATTACTCCGTTGGCAGGATCGCTGCGTTGGAGGCTATCCATGACCCACATGGATGGTCCCGGGACTGTCAACAGTCCGGCGGGCTAATCGGGCGCGAATTATACCCCATTGGGCCATGCCTTGTTAACTTGACTGGCTTTTTCCTCTGGTAGCGCAAACATTCTCTGCTAGAATGCCCCAAATATTAAAGCCCATAGGATGGAAAATGAAAAAGTATGCTTTATGCGCAGCGCTGGTAAGTGTTGTCGGTTGTCATCATGCCCCCGAGACTGTCGCCGACGCACCGCAAGGCTATTGCGCGACCAGTGAATTTGTCGAGGCGCCCGCAGGTACGCTTGAGGCCGAGCGCATTGAGGTGGCTAACAACACCGCTCCCGGCTTGTACGAGGGGCCGGTGTGGATTGATGACACCCTGTACTTTTCTCATTTTACTTTTGGTGAAGGGTTTCCATCCAATATTCTCGCCTTTAATGGCGATGCACTGACGGTAGCATTGGCCGATTCCGGTAGTAACGGCTTGGCGAAAGATGATCAGAGGCGTATTTTGGCGGGCACCCATAAATACAAAAGTGTCTCGCGGTACGATCGGGGCACTTGGCAGCGCGCCGAGCTAGCGGGGCAGTATCAGGGGCGGGTTTTTAATTCTCCTAACGACTTAACTATGGCGGCCGACGACACGCTATATTTTACCGACCCGGGGTTTCAGCGCGCCGCAGCCCCAGGCGGCCAGCCGGTCACCGGTGTATATCGGGTTCGGGATGGGGAGGTGAGCCTGATTGATGCCAGTATCGAAAACCCCAATGGCATTTCTCTCTCGCCCGATCAGCAGACGCTTTACGTGGCCGGTGGTGGCGAAGACGGTTTTGTGCGCGCCTATGACCTTAGCGGTGAAAAGCCGGTTAGCTTGGGCAATATTCTCGAGGGTGTACAAGTGCCCGACGGCATGGCCGTGGATTGCTTGGGTAATCTTTATGTCACCGAGCATACCGCGCAGCGGATTCGGGTTATTACGCCGCAAGGTGAAGTCATCGCCCGCATCCCTTTGGATGCGAATGTCACCAATGCCGCTTTTGGTGGCGAGCAGGGCACCACCTTATTTATTACCGGTGCCGGGGCCCTCTGGCAGTTGGATCTCGGTGTGAAGGGTCTGCCTTACTGACCCCCGGTGGTGTAGAATGCGGGCACTTTTATTAGCTGTGACTCGCTGTTGTTCGATATGCCCGTATTCACACCCGTTAAAACTCCCTGCGTTGGCGTTTGCTCCACCGGTATTGGCGATTCTGTCTGTCGCGGCTGCAAACGCTTTGCCCACGAGGTGATCCACTGGAACGCCTACAGTGAAGATCAGCGCCGCGTGATCGCCTCGCGCCTGGAGACTTATTTGACCCAGGTGGTGGCTAACCATATTGCCGTGATTGATCAGGCGCTTTTACTGACGCAAATTCGGCACCAACAAATCCAGTTTAATCCCGATCAGTCACCCGAGTGCTGGGCGTTTGATTTGCTGCGCGCGGGCGCCAGTCAGATAAATGATTTGGCTGTGTATGGCTTGCAGTTACAGCCCGGCTCGCGTGCCCTGACTCTGGTGGCCATACGCGATGACATTGACCGGGATTTTTATGCGCTCTCCTGCGCCTACTATGAGCGCTACATCGCCCCCGGCCTAACTTCCGCCTAAAGACCCTATATGATCGACTTAACTGATATTAAAGAGTTTCTGCGCTGCGATACCCCCGATAGCTGGGTAGAGAGTGCACTCGCCAACCCCGCGTTAATGCTCTTGGATCACGCCAATTGTGAGAAAAAAGCGGCCTCCACCGCAATACATTTAATGTACCGCTATGTCGATGACTTCGAGCTGTTGAATAAAATGTCCCGTTTGGCGCGCGAAGAGTTGCGTCATTTTGAGCAGGTGATTGCCCTAATGGAAAAGCGCGGCATCGCCTACGAGCAAATTACCGCCTCACGCTACGCCGCGGAATTGCGCAAACCGGTGCGCACCCACGAGCCGGGCCGGCTGATCGATACTCTCATTGTGGGCGCTATTATTGAGGCGCGCTCATGCGAGCGTTTTGCCAAGCTGGCGCCACACTTGGATACCGAGCTGCAAAGCTTTTATGTGTCGTTATTAAAGTCGGAGGCGCGCCACTTTAAAGATTATTTAGGGCTTGCCCGCAAAGCCGCGGGTGGCGAATCCATTGAGGGCAGGGTGGATGAGTTTTTGACGCTGGAAGAAAACTTGGTGCAGGCAGGGGATTCCGAGTTTCGTTTTCACAGCGGGCCAGTAGCGCTTGCGTAAAGCTCTCGTTTGAAGTGTCTATAGACAACGCCGGGCACTAAGAATGATGCCCGGCGCTGAGTATGCCGTTACGCGCGACGGCGAAACAGCGGCTGCGGCTGATCCACGCCAGCCTGATAAAACTCGGTAAAATCCGCAAGCGATTGCTGCGCCTTTTCCAGATCGGCGTTGTCGTCATCGAAGCGAAAAGCGTTCACGCCGCAGCGTGACAAATAGCACAGCTGGTCGCGAATAAAGCCACCCACCGCACGCAGCTCGCCGTTAAAGCCAAAGCGTTCGCGTATTAAGCGCGCGGTCGAGAAAGCCCGGCCATCCATAAAGGCGGGAAAGTTTACCGCCACTAATGGCAGGCTTTGCGCATCATTACCCAGGTCGTAAGCGCTCTCGTCACTGTCGATCCAAACACCGATATCGCTGCGCGCTTGCAGTTGCTCGCGCTGCGCCTGCCACACTGACAGAGGAACGATAACCTGACCTTCGGGGACCCTTACCTCGGCCGCTTCACCTTCGGGTTTGTCCAGGCGTTGCCAGGTGTCTTCAATAATGGCCCCATCTTTAACTAGCTTTGGCATATACACGCTCCTTAAAAGGGGCAATACCGATACGCTGGTAGGTATCGATAAACAGTTCTTCTTCGGTGCGGTTTTCCAGGTAGACATTGACCACCTTTTGCACCACTTCGGGCATTTCTTCGGCTTCAAAGGCCGGGCCCAATACTTTCGCCAGTGAGGCTTTATTACCGGCGTTGCCGCCCAGCATTACCTGATAGAACTCCTGGCCTTTCTTGTCCACCCCCAGCACGCCGATATGGCCCACGTGGTGATGGCCACAGGCGTTCATGCAGCCCGAGATGTTGAGATCCAGATCGCCCAGGTCATACACATAATCCAGGTCTTCAAACTGGCGCTGGATGGCCTCGGCCACCGGAATTGATTTGGCGTTGGCCAGCGAGCAGAAATCGCCACCGGGGCAGCAAATAATGTCGGTCAGAGTGCCGATGTTGGGTGTGGCAAAGCCCAGTTTTCGCGCTTCTTGCCAAAGATCGAACAGTTCGGTTTTCTTAACGTCGGCCAGCACCATGTTTTGCTCGTGGGTGGTGCGCACCTCGGCAAAGCTGTAGCGCTCGGCCAGATTGGCGATATGCTCAAGCTGAGTATCGGTGATATCCCCAGGGGCAATGCCGGTCGGTTTTAGCGACAGGGTCACAGCGGCATAACCGTCCACCCGGTGTTGGCGTACATTGCGGCTCAGCCATTTGCCAAAGGCGATGTTATCGCTGGCCTGCTGTTCCAATTGCGCCTGAGCCGAGGCGTCGTCCAGGTTCTGATAATCGGGCTCGGTAAAGTAGCTTTTGGCGCGCTCAATGTCTTCGCGGCGCAAGGTGCTGGGGGCGTCTTTCAGATGCTGCCATTCTTGCTCGACTGCCTCGGCAAAAGTCTCGGCGCCCATGGCGCGAACCAGAATCTTAATGCGAGCTTTGTATTTGTTATCACGACGGCCATGCAGGTTGTAGACCCGTAAAATGGCTTCTAAGTAGGTCAGCAGGTGTTCTTGCGGCAAGTACTCGCGAATCGCGCTGGCAATGACCGGGGTGCGGCCCAGGCCGCCGCCGACCAAGACTTTAAAGCCGATTTCGCCCGAGCCATTGCGCACCAGCTGAAGGCCGATGTCATGCACCTGGATCGCCGCGCGATCCATTTCGGAGCCGGAAATCGCAATTTTGAATTTGCGCGGCAAAAAGGCGAACTCCGGGTGAAAGCTCGACCACTGACGGACAATTTCACAGTAGGGGCGCGGGTCGA
This sequence comes from Gilvimarinus xylanilyticus, assembly GCF_024195295.1. Taxonomy (GTDB): domain Bacteria; phylum Pseudomonadota; class Gammaproteobacteria; order Pseudomonadales; family Cellvibrionaceae; genus Gilvimarinus; species Gilvimarinus xylanilyticus. The sequence goes on from NZ_JAMFTH010000001.1 coordinate 850,814, forward strand.
CGATTTCATCGGGCGCCACACCGGCAAACTGGTCCGAAGTAACATTGCGGATGCAGTTACCACTGGACTGAGTGCCGTGCATTTCCACTTCAGCCAGTTCGGCGAGAATATTGGGTACTTGATCCAGATCGGGCCAGTTGTACTGAATGTTCTGACGGGTGCTGACGTGGCAGTAGCCTTTGTCATAGTCCCGCGCAATGCGGGCCAGGCGGCGCAGCTGAGTGCTGTTTAACATGCCGTAGGGCACGTTAATGCGCAGCATAGGCGCCAGGCGCTGCACATACAGGCCGTTTTGCAGGCGCAGGGGCAAGAACTCCGCCTCGCTCAGATCGCCCGCCAAGTAGCGCTCGGTCTGATCGCGGAATTGCGCCACCCGTTGGCGCAGAATCTCGTGGTCATACTGGTCGTAGATATACATAAATCGTTTACCATCGCTGAAAAAGCCCGGGGCAGGGCGTCGCAGGCGCGCAAGGATACAGTAAAAGCGCGTCCGCCGCGAGACCCGCCGAGGCGCGAAGGTAGCAATTTAGAGCGGGATTTTGAACGATTTTATTTCGCTAAGGTAAAAGTTTTTGGTTATAAAGGCGCCAGCCCTTGAAACTTTGTTAAAAATTGTATATAAGAAGGATCACCTAGGAGCTAGATTGCACGGGACGCTGGCTATTTTTAGACGTTGGCTATTGTAAAAGAAACCTGTGTGTAACCAACCAGAAAACTGGGAGAATAAAAATAATGAATGAACAAATTGAAATGCAAGATCAAGGCGATAGTGTTGCCGACGCTATTGCGGCCGTATCTCTGGTAGCTATTTTTGTAGCCACCTGTATTTTCTGGATTAGCGGTCAGTAGTGTTTTTGCCGCCTGCGGGCGGCAACCCCCTAACGCCTGTTTTATATTGTCGTGTCCTGCTTTAAAGGCGATTTATTGATCTCCCAGTAAGACCTTTACCAGCAAAATCAACCCGCCCACAAACAATCCAGTAAAAATAATCCCCGCCGCCACATAAACGTAAAGGTTGCCCTGGGTAAAGTCGCGCTCGCGGTTTTTGTTGCTTTGCACGCCCACGGCGGCTGCCAAGGTGCTGAGAATGGTTTGCCCGATGCTAGGCTTGTTGTTATCAGATTTTGGCGACATAAGAAATTCCGTTAAACTCTAGCTTGATCAGCAAAAGATTAGTCTATCATTTATGAACACCCCCGTTTCCGAGCTCGCTGTATTGCCGCCTTGTGCTGAGGACATTGAAATCCTCAGAGCAGAGGCCGATTATTTACTGATCAATAAGCCCGCGGGGCTTCTCAGTGTGCCTGGGCGTCACCCAGATAACAATGACAGTGTGTTAAGTCGCATGGGGGCGCTGTACCCAGGGGCCAGTATCATTCATCGCCTGGATTTCGATACTTCGGGGGTGATGGTAGTGGGGCGGACCAAGAGCGGTCACGCTCATATTGCCCGCCAGTTCCAGGAGCGGCAGACCTACAAACTGTACACTGCGATTGTGGCTGGGCGGCTGGCGCAAGAGCGCGGTGAAATCGATATGCCCATCGCCCCCGATAAAGACAACCGGCCCAAATACAAGGTGGATGGCGAAACTGGCAAGCGCTCGGTCACCCGCTACCGGGTGCTCAGCTACGATGCCGAGAGCGACACCTCGCGGTTAGCGTTAGAGCCGGTCACCGGTCGCTCGCATCAGCTTAGATTGCATTTGGCGAGCATAGGTCACCCCATTCTCGGCTGTGTATTTTATGCCTCCCCCGAGGTGGCCGCTCGTGCCACCAGGCTTTTACTGCATGCGACCCGGCTGCACTTTGCCGCGCCCTATGGTGAAACGCCGGTTAAAGCCTTTGCAAACTGTCCTTTTTAGGAGCAAAAACCTTTGCGCAAGCCCCGTAAGACTTGGCGTCGCCAGCTGTATATACAGCTGGAGCCCCGCGCTTGGCTGATGGGCGTTTCGCCGCTTAATAGGCTTATATGCGGTCTGATTTTGATCACGGTAATTGCGGCGGCGCTGGAGACCGAGCCCAGTATCAGTCGTGGCTACGAGTCGATCACTCGCGCGTTAGAGCTGATATTTAGCGGCTTGTTTTTGCTTGAGTATCTGGCCCGCGTATGGGTCTGTGTCGAGGATCGGCGGTACCGGCGCCCGCTGCGGGGGCGGCTCAAGTACATGCTAACCCCGGCTGCGCTGCTGGATCTGCTGGCGAGCTTGCCCCTGTTGCTGGGATTCTGGGGGGCGGAGTCTTTAATTCTGCGCCTGGTCCGCTTGCTAAGATTATTGCGCCTAACGCGCTACGGGCCTCTGGCGCGCGCCTTACACCATGTGGTCAGTGCCGTTCATTCGCGCCAATATGAGTTGTATGTCAGCCTGATTATCGCCTTTAGTATGATCTTTATCTCCTCGGTGGCCCTCTATTGGGTTGAGGGCGAGGTGCAGCCGGAGGCGTTTGGCAGCATCCCCCGCGCCATGTGGTGGGCAATTATTACCTTCACGACTGTCGGCTATGGAGATGTTTATCCCGTGACATCTTTGGGGAAGGTGTTCGCCTCAGTCACGGCATTGTCGAGTATTGCCCTGGTGGCTATGCCCACTGGGATCATGGCCTCGGCGTTTAGCGATGCCATGCGCCGTGGTAAAGACGAAATCTCTCATGTTCGCAAATAGTGGCTGCTTGTTTTCCGTCGGCCGGGCCTTTAATCGACGGGATTGGGCAGATCAATTTTTAATTCCGGCGTATCTGTCGTAAAATACCTGAGTAATTTAATCAGGTATACACAGAGGTCTCTTAATTTCGCTTATGCTTAGCGTCGATATTACCCCATCAGCACAAACCTACCTCAAAGGCTTGCTGGACAAGCAAGACAACAACGAGGGCATCGGCATTCGTATGTTTGTCGCCAATCCCGGCACCGCCAAGGCCGAGACATGCATTGCCTATTGCCGTCCCGAGGAAGTCAAAGAGGGGGATGTCACCCTCGAGCTAGAAGGTTTTAACGCCTACTTTGAAGAGCGCAGCTTACCCTTTTTAAAAGACGCCAAGGTGGACTATTCCGCCGATCGGATGGGTGGGCAGTTGACCATTCGTGCGCCCAACTCCAAAATGCCTCAGGTGACTGACGACAGTCCCCTGGAAGATCGGATTAACTATGTGCTCTTTAACGAAGTCAATCCGGGGCTGGCCTCCCACGGTGGCGAGGTGAGTCTGGTTGAGGTGACCGAGGATCAGTATGCGGTGCTGGAGTTTGGTGGAGGCTGCCAGGGTTGCAGCGCAGTCGACTTAACCTTGAAAAATGGGGTAGAAGTCGCGCTCATGGATAAACTGCCTGAGCTAAAAGGTATTCGCGATATTACCGACCATACTGATCGTACCCAGGCATATTATTAGCAATTAAAGCGAGCGACAGGCCTTATGTTCAAGGATAGGGGCATTGCGTCACTCTTACCGAGTGGATTCATCGCGGGGCTGTCGTTCGCTATTGTTGCGCTGGCGAGTATTACGGTTCAGGCTCAGGCGCCCGGCGCCAAGCCCCAGGGGCGGGTTTGGCCGGCGCCTCCCGAGCGCCTCGCCGGCTGGGATTGGCTGCAGCTGGATTCGGGTGAATGGATTAAAGGCGAAATTATCGGCTTGTACGATAAGACCCTGACCTTCGATTCCGATCACTTTAAAGAGCAAACCCTGGATTGGGACAGCGACGTCAACCGTTTGCTCTCCGCCCGCAGCATGAGTGTACGTTTAAACACCGGAGAGACGGTCTATGGCCCGGTGGTTATTGACGAAACTCACCTTATTTTCTCATCGCCCGTAGCGGCTCAGTATCCCCGTGCCAATATTGTCGCCATGACCGTAAAAGGTGAGCGGGAGCTCGACTTGTGGCGTACCGAGTTAGGCTTAAGTGGCACCCTCAAGGGCGGTAATGTCGATGAGAAGGGCTATAGTGCTGACGTTGACATCGCCCGCCGTACCGCTATGTCGCGTTTTAGCATGAATTACCGGGGGAGCTTTGATGAAATCAGCGGTGTGCAAACAGCAGAGAGCCATCGCGCCGGGGGGCGATATGATCGTTTTATCGGCACCTCGCTTTATTGGACCCCGATTTACACCGAGTATTTTCGCGATAGATTTCAAAACATCGATCTGCGTGCCACCTATGGTGTTTTTATCGGTTATTACCTCGCTGATCGCCCGCATTTAAGTTGGAGTGTCAGCGGTGGTCCAGGCTACCAGTATCAGGAGTTTACCACCGCGCCCGAGGGGCAGGATTTGACTCAGTCAACCGCCGCGGTGTTGGCCGAATCGCGTCTGGAGTGGGATGTGACAGACGATATTACCTACGAGCTCACCTACCAGCCGCAGTTTACCAACAAAGAAACCGGTCGCTATAAGCATTATCTGGAAACCAGTTTGGAGCTGGATGTCACCGACAAACTTTCGGTTAACTTTATTTACAGTTGGGACAGGACGGCCGAACCGCAAGTGGACGAAGAGGGAGTGCTGCCGGAAAAAGACGATTACAGTCTCTCGGTGGGCGTCAGCTGGAATCAGTAGGGTGGTTATCCGGTTGGAAATCCCGGGCCAGGGGTGGCCCGGGTGTTAGGCGCTTATTAGGCGCTTAAGGGTAGCGCTTATCAATATAGGGTTTGATTTTATCGCGCATTGAGTGCAGTGCTTTCTCGGTCGCACTCCAGTCAATGCAGGCATCGGTCACTGATACCCCATACTCCAGCTGGCTTAAATCCTCGGGGATTTTCTGGTTGCCCGCACCGATATTACTTTCCACCATTAAGCCGATAATGGATTTATTGCCTTCGGCAATTTGATTGGCAACGTTATCCATTACCAGAGGTTGCAGGTTGTGGTCTTTGTTGGAATTGGCGTGGCTACAGTCGACCATAATGTTGGGTAACACTTTAGCCTTGTCCAGCTCCTCTTCGCACATGGCGACACTGACGGAATCGTAATTGGGTTTGCCGTTGCCGCCGCGCAGTACTACGTGGCCGTAGGGGTTGCCGCGAGTGTGGACGATCGAGACCTGGCCCTCGGTATTAATGCCCAAAAAGCGGTGCGGCTTGGAGACCGACTGCAGCGCATTGATTGCCACGGTCAGACTGCCATCGGTACCGTTTTTGAAGCCCACCGCCGAGGACAGCCCGCTGGCCATTTCGCGGTGAGTTTGCGACTCGGTGGTGCGCGCGCCAATCGCCGACCAGCTGATTAAATCCTGCAAGTATTGTGGTGAAATCGGGTCCAGTGCTTCGGTGGCGGTGGGCAGGCCCATTTCGGCAATATCCAAAAGTAACTTGCGGCCGATGTGCAGCCCTTCTTGAATTTTAAAAGAGTCGTTCAAGTAGGGGTCGTTAATCAGACCTTTCCAGCCCACGGTAGTACGGGGCTTTTCAAAATAGACGCGCATAACAACATAGATAGTGTCACTGACTTCGGCGGCCAGTTTTTTCAGGCGGGCAGCATAGTCCTTGGCCGCCTCGACATCGTGAATGGAGCAGGGGCCAATCACTACAAAAATACGCGGATCTTTGCGATCGAGAATATTGCGGATAGTGGCGCGCCCTTCGGTAATCGCCTGGCGGGCTGCATCGCTAATGGGCAGCTCGCGCTTTAATTCAGCGGGCGATATCAGCAGCTCTTGCGATACGACGTTTAAATCGTCTACTGCCGCGTCTTGGGATTCGTGTGACATTGTCTTTCCAGATTTCCTATATTGTCGTGGTTGCGCGTCTGAAAATCATCAGACGCGCCTATTCTACTGAATTTCAATGGCTTTTGGGGGATGATTTTGGCAATCAACACTATAAGTGGGTTTTATTACTTTTGCCTGCTTTATTGGATTTCCAAAAAATCGTACGGCGGCGCTAAACCTGGGCAATAAATAGCCAACCGTACCGGGATATCGCCGTGCGCAAAGAGGGCGGCATAGCCCAAAAGCTGCGCGCGATGTTCATCCATCAGTTCCTGTGCCGCTTTCGCCAGGTCATCTCCGGGCTCGGCGAGGGCGGTTTTATAGTCGATAATCCAGCGTTCGCCGTCAGCAATAAAGGTGCGGTCGATTACCTGGCGCCGATAGCGCTCGCCGTCCGCACGCAGGTAGGCGGACTCCACGGCGGCATCTGAGTGTTGCCAGTCGAGCACCCAGCGACCTTTATCGGAGTTAAGGCAGGCCGATACCGCTTCGCTCACCCGTGCGAGCGCCTGTATCTCTTGGGTCGGGCTCACGCCCTCGCGTCTAAGCAGTTGACGCCATAGAGCTTGCTGAGCGTCGATATAGGCGCGGGTGTCTTGCGGCAGTGCTCGCGTGGCCAGTTGTTCTAACAGCCTGTGGGTCACGGTGCCAGACAATCGAGCCAAGCGCACTTGGGGCGTTTCGGCGACGGGGATATTGGCCTCGTCATCGGCGTATTCATGGCCTCGCAGGGCCGCTAAGCGCGGGTTATCGTTAGCGGGTGGCGCTTGCCACTGGGGGCTCAGGCGGCGCAGCGGCTGATGTAGCACGGTGTTAGAAAGCTGCGAGGAGAGGGTGTGGGCAGGAATAATCTCCGCTTGATCGCCGACAAGCGGCCACAGACTGGACAGTTGGCCGCCGGGCTTTAGGGCATCGGCGGGTTGTTCGTCCTCGCGTTTTACACAGCCGGTCAAATAAAGTGTGTCGATCGCCCGGGTACAGCCCACGTAGAGAAGTCGCGTGGCTTCAAAGGCGGTTTGCTTTTTCTGCTCGCTGCGCAAGTAGTGGTAAATGGGCCCAGGGTTTTGCCCTTCGGGGGAAAGCGGTCCGAGCAGTAGCTGAGGTTCGCCATCGCTGGACAGGCGTTCGCGCCACAAAAACAGCTCTTTACTGTCGCCGCGGGAGTGGCGATCCAATCCGGGAATAATGACGGTATTAAATTCCAGACCTTTGGATTTGTGCATGGTCATAACATGCACCCGGGCATCGACATTTTGCGATACCGCGTAGAGCTTGCCGATGGCTTGCTCCAGCGCCGTCCAGTCGTCCACATCCTGAGCCTGATCGTGCTTATCCAACAGGTCAAAAAACTGCATCGCTACCAGATGGTCGTCCTGGTCTAGTAATCCCGCCGGGCCGCCCAGCGCGACCCAGGTGCCATAGACCCAATCGCGCAGTCGCTTGCGCTGACGCAGCTCCAGTGCTTGTTGCAAAATGGTTGCGCAGCGCTCCAATATCGCGCGGCCGGGCGCGCTTAGTCCCTGCCGTGCTTCGGGCTCGAATAGGCGCTGCCAAACAAACGCATAGCCCTGGTGGTCGGTAAAGCTGGCCTCATCTGGCGGCTCCCCCAGCAGGGCGGTGAGATCGTGCAAATCCAGGCCCACCCAAGGGCAGCGCAGCAGGGCGATCCAGGCACTGCGGTCATCCGGGCAGAGCAGGGCGCGGGTCAGTGTGAGTAGGTCGATGATCACCATGCGGCTCGCAAGCGAATCCATGTCCTGGGCTTGAAAGGCGATGCCCTCGCGATTGAGCGCGTCGATTACCAGACTTAAGTGACCGCGGTTACGCCCCAACACGGCAATGCTGCCCTCGGGGTCTTGCCGCAAAGCGTGTCGGACTAAGTCGATAATCGCCCGGGCTTCGGTCTGTTGCGCATGCTCACGGGTTTGCTCTTGTGCCTCGTCATAGGCGAAGACTTTAACCTGTACCGCCTGATTGGGGGCGGCGGCTTTGAAGGCGTTTGAGGGGCTGTAGCTGACCGCGCCGCGAGAAATATCATCCTGTTGGGGGAAGGCGTCGGCAAAAACCTGGTTAACCCAGTCAACCACTCCCGCGCGGGAGCGGAAGTTTACATTCAAATCCAGCGGCGTCAGCGGCACCGATCCTATGCCCTCGCGCCTGGCTTTTAAGAACAGCCCGACATTGGCGTTGCGAAAGCCATAGCACGATTGCATACCGTCGCCTACGATAAATACGGTGCGGCCATCATCGGGCTCCCAACCTGCGGTTAGCTTTTCCAGCAGGGTGAGTTGGGGCTGGGAGGTGTCCTGAAACTCATCCACCAACAAGTGTTTGATCTGATAATCCAGTTTTAGGGCAATTTCGCTGGGTTCATCGTCTTCGCCCAATGCATCCAGAGCGGCCAGAGTAATGGCGGTAAAGTCGGTTGCGCCCTGTTCGGCAAAACACAGCCAGAGCTCGGCTGCTAACCGAGGCAACAAAATGGTCAAGCACTGCAGGATATGCCACTCGTCGTCCTGATAATAAGGCGCGGGCAAGCTGCGCACTTCGGCGAGGGTTTCAACGATCTCGGGTGCGACTTGCTCTAGCTGTTCGGTGATGAATTTAAAGCGGGCTTTTTGTTCTTTGCCCGGCGCACCCGCGGGAACGCCTTGGTTTTTATTAAGTTGCTTGCGAAAGCTGTCGCCCCGGGTCAGCATAAACTCCGCCAACGCCTGCCACTGGGAGAGGTCTCGCGCTTTTGCTTGGGGCAGCTCCCGCGCCCCGGCGAAGACTGTAAATTGACTGTCGACACTTTCCTGTTGCAAATGATGGCCCGCCTGATCCAGTAGCAAGGCCAGATCGCTGGCTACCGGTTGCAGCTGTTGCCGAAGACTTGTCAGGTGATCTTCTATCACGCTCGACAAAACCGATTCCAAATAGGGGCGGGTATTGTCGCCACTGGCGGCGAGAATCAAACCCAGCCATTGCTCGCGCTTAGCCAATAAGCGGACAAACAACTCGGTAAGACTTTCCAGCCGGTTGTCCATATGTCGGCACAATGTGGCCAAGGCGGCTCCGGTTTCGCTGTCTTCCCCGGTTTTTTGCAGCAACCGGGTGGCGGCGTCACGATAGGTCGTGTCGGGAAACTCTAATGTGTCGGGCAGCTCGCCCAGGCCGCTTTGAAAAGGCAGCTGGGCCGCGATCGCCCGGCAGAGGCCGTCGATGGTAAGCACACGCAAGCGGTTGGGGTTTTTCAACAGTTGCCAGTTGTGCTTTTTATCGTGCTCAAGCAGGGTGCGGCTGGTCTGCCATAGAGCGCGTTCGTGTTCTTGTGCGGGCTCGGCACTGTAGGCAGCTTGGCTGAGCGCCCCCACAATTCGCTCGCGCATTTCGCTGGCGGCCTTGTTGGTAAAGGTTATGGCCAGGACCTGCTCGGGGGATTCTACGGTGCACAGTAGTTTCAATACCCGGTGGGTTAAAAGCCCGGTCTTACCGGAGCCGGCGGGGGCGCTAACCGCGAAAGATTCGGTGGGATCGAGCGCTCGCTCGCGCGCCTGAAAATCCTGAGGGCGTTCGCTCATGACTTGCCTCCACGGGCTTGCAAATAGGCGCGCAGTTGCGGCTGCTCATCCTGGCGGGTCAGAGGCTTCAACCATTCGTCGTACAGTTGGGCATCGGCGCTACGGTACTGAATACTGGCATAGCCATGGTGCAGTTCGTCGGCCAATTGCTGCAGCGGCGCCTCCCAGGCTTCTAGCTGCTCACACCATGACTCCGCCTGGGGGGCTTTAATTCCGGTGTGAGTCTGTGCGTGTTCATTGCCCCAGCCGCTAAGGTTGATGCCCTTGGCGTTAATACTGGCAAAGGCGATAGAGCTCACCTCTCCCTCACTGAACACCTTGGCATACAGAGGAAGCTGCGGATCGGTAAACCGGTCCACCTGCCAGGCGCTGGGGTTAGCGGCGCCGGTTTTGTAATCCATGATCAGTCGGCTGCCATCGGCCAGGGTGTCTACCCGATCCAGGCGGACCTCAAACTGATAGCCACTGAACGTCGCGCTTAAAGGTTGTTCTATGCCCGACACGGTAAAAACCGGGCGTTCCCGCTCCAGGGCCAGCCACTCTTGCAGTTGCGCGGTGAGACGTTCTATTTCCAGCTCGCACAGGGCAGGGCTGAGCTCGGGCCGCTGTCCTGCCCAGGGCATAACGGTATCCTTACACACCTGATAAATCAGCGTGTGCAATCTTTCCCCTTGGCTGTCGCTGAGGCCAGCATGGTCTTTTAATGCAGACCAAATTTGCGCCAGTGCCCCGTGTAAAATGGTGCCTCGCTCGCGGGGGGTAAAACCCAGTTGCGGTTTTTCTGCGGGGTAGGCGCCGAGGCGGTAGCGGGCAAAGGCGCTAAAGGGGCACTTAGCCTGGGCGGTAAAGATACCGGTGCCGCCGCGCAGCTTGCCTTTAGCCAGGCCGGGGCCATACTCACAATCGAGCCACTCAAGTGTGCCGCTTGTGGCCAGCGCTTGATAATGTTGTTGTTGCAGCGAGTGCGAATTTTTAAGCAAAGATTCTGGTGAACACTCGGGCAGCTTGGAGATCAAGGCGCTGCACAAAAAGTGGCGATCACCTTCGCCTTGCGGGTAGCTAAAGATAACCTCGTGGGCGCTGGTTTGCAGGCGCTCGGTTAAAGCCTCGGCATAGATCAGTTCGCGTTCCGCGCTCGCCTTGGGCATTTGCCACTCACGCTGCAGGCCGACCGGTAGCAGGGGGTTGGGTTGGGCACTGGGCGGCCAAGCTTGTTGGTGCATCCCCATGACCCACAGGTGCGTAAAATGCAGCCCCGAGGCCTCGAGCAGGCCCAAAACTTGTATCGGCGAGTCGGGGGTTTGCGGTTGAAAGGGCGTTTTTTCCAGCCGCTTTTGCAACTGGCTTAAGGCGCCGCTTAAGGTAAGTGACGGCAGCAGGCGAGATAGCTGCTTGAGCTCTTGCAGGGTTTCCTGCCACAAACTCATCTGCTGGTATTCGGCGCTGTCCAGGCGTCGCTGTCCGGGCCAGCCCAGGGTGTCTAACAGCTTTGTGATTCTTTCCAGCCAGTATTCAAGAGGCCGTTTTTTGCGCGCGTCGCGCTCAATCTCACTGGCAAGTTCCAACCGCTTGGCAAGCTGCAGATCCGGGTTGTCACTGCGCTCAATAACTTGTCGGCATACCCGGCGAATGTCAGTGCTTTTTACGCTGTGACGGGCCAGCTTGCGCAACTTTACCGCAGCCTCGGTGCGCGCGGGTTTCTCCAATGGGTAATCACCCCAAAACAGGCTGTGTAAGGTTTGTACTGCGGCATCGGTTGTTAGCGGCCGACAGTGTAGACTGATTAACGCCAGCGCCGCCTGTACCAGCGGGGTTTGGCCCAAAGGTGTACCGGCCGAGAAGTTAAAGGGCGACACCTGACGCGGCTGATCTGGGTAGGGGGTTAGGGGGTTAAATACTTCGGCAAAAATACGCTCGACACGCTCTCTCTGCTGGCCCAGATCGGGCACAATAATTCCCACCACAGGGTCATTTTGCTGCGCGAGAATCTGATCGGCCCAGAGTGCGGCCGTGCGTATTTCTGTCTCTTTATCGGCGAGACAAGTGCGCTGTAACTGCTGATTGCGCGGCGGCGGAACATAGGTGTCGGCGCCGGGTAGGGCAGCCTCTAACAGGTCTTGAGTCAGCGGGGCGATATCATCAAACCCATAGAGGTAGGCTTGTGTTTCGGGTTTTATATGCTTCCCATGCAGTGCCTTAATAAGCTCGGGAATCGCTTGCTCTTGGGTGGTTAGCTGGTGCTGAACGAGTAGCGCTTCAAATTTTTGCAACCAGCCGAGAAATGTCTGGTTGCTGCCGGGCCATTGATTGAGCTCCTGAATGGGGCATTGCCAAGCCTGTAGGGCATGGCGCGCCGCTTCCGCTTTGGCTGCCAGTTCATTGGCGCGCATAAGGGCCATGGGGTCGGATGAGTCGCCAATGACCTGCTCCCACAGGGCGGCTGTTTGCCAGCGGTCAATGAGCATGGGAGCGTCTGGATTTAAACCTGCGAAAAGGTACTGATCCCACAGACTATTGAGCCATTGATTGAGCGCATAGACCCGCGGCTCTTGCCACACTGCTTGAGCGGCACGGGTGTGATTGTGGTAGGCACGTAAAATATGATTGCGCTGCCGGTTGTTTGCGGTGACCAGGAGCTGGCCGCTTTGTAAACGGGAGAGAGCTCCCTCAATATCAAATAGCACAGCGGCCATAATCATCTACTCCTTTCGTTCGGGGGCAGTGTAACATTCGGGTGGGGCAAATGGCCTCAAATTGCGCCATACTGGTGTATAGTTGTGAGGGAAACCTTCACAAGGAGTGGTTCACTGCCTCCATGCGCTCGCTAAATGCCAAATTACTGTTAATCGTTATCGGGTTTGTCATGCTCAGTGGCGTTCTCGGGGCGATTCGAGTGGGTTACTCCGAGTCCCAGCGCATTGAGGCGCAGTACGATGCCCGCCTTAAGGCGCTGTCCAGCCGCTACAGCCGCTATTTAGAAGACGAGCTAAGTGGACGGTTGCACGCACTGCAGGCCGCCAGTGATGTTTTGCTCGCGCAACTCGATATTCCGCTAAGTAACTACGAGCCGTTAACAGGCGCCCGCGGTGATGATGGGGCCTACCGCCAGTGGGATGAATACTCGGGGGCCTTTGTCTATCGGCCGCAAACGCTCGATGCCTCAACCCGGCACTTGCTCCAGGCTTCGCATCAGGTGTGGGAGCAAACCAGTCCCATAATGGCAAGCTTGTTCAGCGCGTTTTACTTTATTAGCGACAATGGTATTAGTCGGGTATGGCCCAAATCTATTATCGATGCTCATCGTCCCAATCACGATGTGACTCGGGAAATTTTTTACACCATCGCCGCGCCGGATAATAACCCCGACAAATCGCCGGAGTGGACGCCTATTTACTTCGACACCTATACCGACAAATGGATGACATCTCTGGTTATTCCCATTTATCGCCAAGGCGACTTTATCGGCGTGGTTGGTGGCGACATTGACGTTGGTTTTTTACTCGACAAGCTTCGGGCACTGGATGCGGATAATGATCAAATCCAGGCTTTTTTATTCAACCGCGAGGGGGAGGTGGTCTTGCATAGCAGCCAGCGCCCTGGGTCTCCCGCACAGGCAAAGAGTATGAATGAAGCCTATCCCTTGCTCAACAAAAAACAGCAACCGCTGGAAGTCGATTCTCGCTATATCGATGATGTGATCAAGCAAAGTTTGAGCTTGGGACAGGTGACGCGCCGTCAAATTAAATCCGCCGAGGTGAACATCGTTACTACCCGCCTTGAGGAAATGGATTGGTACATTAGCTTTTACTATCCGCAGCAATTGGTCCAGGAAAGTTTTCGCGCGTCAATGGTTTCGGTTTACAGCAACATCTTAATGCTTGCACTGTTTTTATTTGTCGTGCTCTATTTCAGTATACGGTTTTTTGTGGTGCGTCGTATTGCGCGGCTCGCCGACGCCACAAGTGCTATTGGAGGCAGCAATCGCAAGCTTAGCTTGCCCGATATGGGCGACGATGAAATCGGTCGTTTAAGTAACGCTATTAATAATATGTTGGATCAAATTCGACATCTTATTCGCGGTTTAGACGACAAGATTGTGCTGTTGGATAAGGCCGGGGCCGAGTCGCGGCAATTGATGAGCGCTATTGAAAATAGTGTCAGCTTGGTGGTGATACTCGATCGCGATTGGGAGATTCTCTACGCTAACTCTCAGTACTGGCAAGTGACTGGCTACCGTCAAGATCGCCCGAGCAAAGAGCAGAACCCGCTGCTGTTGGGAGAGAATCGATCCATAACGCCCGAGCTGATTCGCGCTAAACTGCGCGATAAGCTACTCAGAGGCGCTGATACCGAAGAGGCGGCGAGATGGCAAGCAGAATACCTGGCAACCACCGCGACAGGGCGAGAGTTTTGGCTAATGCAATCGGTCACCGCTATTCTGGGGCCCCATCAAGAGCCCGAATACTATGTTTGCGTGGGCCAGGACATTAGCGACTTAAAAGAAAAACAACAAGAGGTTGAAAAGCTTGCCTATTACGATCATTTAACCGGGCTGGCCAACCGTACTCTTTTTAAAAAGCAACTTAGCTCTCACTTGAATCATTGCCTGCGCACCAATACCAAACTGGCGCTGTTTTATATTGATTTGGATCATTTTAAACGTATCAATGACACCTTTGGTCACGAATCCGGAGACCAGTTGCTGGTGAGTGTTGCCCGAAAATTGCGGGACAATTTGCGCGAGGAGGACTGCGTGGCGCGCCTGGGTGGCGATGAGTTTGCGGTTCTGCTGGGCGAAGTGGAAAGCCCTCAATACGCCTATATTGTCGCCAGCAAATTAATTCGCGCGCTCAACGCGCCGATCGACTTACAGGGGAAAGAGGTGGTTGCGGGAGGGAGTATTGGTATCACCTTGGCACCCGATGACAGTGACGACTTGGATGTATTGATGAAAAACGCTGATCTGGCGATGTATAAAGCCAAAGATCAGGGGCGCAATGCCTTTCAGTTTTACACTACCGATATGAATATCGCGGTTGAGCGGCGTTTGGCCATTGAGCGAGAGATTCGTCAAGCGCTGCGCTTTGGCCAATTCGTACTTTATTATCAGCCATTTGTTGATTTTAGCAGCGGCAAAATTGTGGGGGCTGAAGCGCTCCTGCGCTGGAACCACCCCGAGCGCGGTTTGGTGTCTCCGGGTGAGTTTATACCCGTCGCCGAGGAGTCGGGGTTAATTGTTCCCCTGGGTCGCTGGGTATTAAAAACCGCCTGCTTCCAAGCCCGTGCGATTCAAAAAGCCCTGCAGCGCGACTTTACGGTATCGGTCAATATTTCGGCGCGCCAGTTGAGCGAGCCTGATTTTCTGCAGTTGCTTGAGGCCTGTTTAAGGGAGTCCGGTCTGGCGCCCAGCTCGCTTGAACTCGAAGTGACCGAAAGCACCTTGATGGAAGATGTCTCCCGGGTCATTCCCATGTTGGAGCAGTTGCGCCAAAAAGGCTGTGGCTTGGCTATTGATGATTTTGGCACGGGTTATTCGTCGCTTAGTTATCTTAAAAGGCTGCCCATTAATAGCCTGAAAGTTGATCGCAGCTTTGTCCAGGATTTGCCCGACGACGAAGAGGACAAGGCTATTACCTCGCTGGTGGTGGCAATGGCGAAAAGCCTACATTACAAGGTGATCGTCGAGGGGGTAGAATCCCCGGAGCAGCACGCGTTTTTGACGACCTGTGGTTGTCATCTAGGGCAGGGATATTTCTATAGTCGCCCGGTGCCTTTGGATCAATTTATGCGCCTAGTGCAGGCCGATGCCCGTATGTCACAGTAAGCGCAGTGTCGCGTAGCCGTGCCCAGTGAATGCAGGTCGTAACGGCTCGATGGTGCCATCGCTCTGGGTGTAATAGGCCGAGCCGGGGTGTGCTGGAGAATCAGTATTAAGCTTTAACTCGTCGATAAGCCAGTAGGCTACTCTCCTGGCTATGGCTTCGCCCGAGTCCATGAGGGTGACCCCGGGGCCGAGTAATTCGCTGATCTCTGAACGCAATAAGGGAAAGTGAGTGCAGGCGAGCACCAAAGTGTCAAGCGTATCGGGCTTGGGGTTTGCGGGGCTGGGTAAAAGAAATTTCTCTAAGCAAGCGCGAACATTTGAAGCGGCAATTGTCTCCCCGCGGAGTTTGGCTTCGGCCAGGGTAACCAATTGGCGCGAGCCGCTGGTAACCACATGACAACCATCGGCAAAATCACTAATGAGATGTCGGGTGTAGGGCCGTTTAATGGTTCCGGGGGTTGCCAGCAGACCGATATAGCGAGATTGCGATGATGCGGCGGCCGGTTTTATCGCTGGGACCACGCCTACGATCGGCTGGCGAAAACGTTTTCGCAGTTCGGGTAGCACCAGGGTGCTGGCGGTATTGCAGGCGATTACAATAACCTGGGTGTGTGGGTCGCGACGCTGCAGGTAGTCACCAATGAGCTTGCTGCTGCGCGCGAGCAGGTATTCCTCACTTTTCTCGCCATAGGGAAAGCCGGCATTATCAAACAAATAGTTTAAATGAGC
This sequence comes from Gilvimarinus xylanilyticus, assembly GCF_024195295.1. Taxonomy (GTDB): domain Bacteria; phylum Pseudomonadota; class Gammaproteobacteria; order Pseudomonadales; family Cellvibrionaceae; genus Gilvimarinus; species Gilvimarinus xylanilyticus. Next base: position 866,621 of record NZ_JAMFTH010000001.1, read on the forward strand.
GCCGGGCAAAAGCGTGCGGATATGTTGCGAAACGCTCAGCCCGCCTACGCCCGAATCAAACACCAGTACTGCTGGGGCGGTTTTATATTGAGTCATGTGAGATTAAATCAGCGATAGCCTGACGGTAGCGGGGTGCCTCGCTGTCGAATAGGGTGGCATTGTGGTTATACGCGTGCAGCAGGTATTTGCGCGCCTCGGGGGTGCGCCCCAGCTCAAGCAGGCATTGGCCCAGACGCAGTTGCACAAAAGGGCTTTGCTCCGCCTCGGGGCAGTACAGGGCTGAAGTAAGGGATTCGGCGCCCTGTTCGTGCTGATGCAGGCGAAAGTAGGTGTCGCCAATCGCGGTAAGCACCCAACCGGCCTCGGTGTATTGGCTTTGGGGCTTGGGTATTAAAAGCCAAGCTTGGTAGAATGATCGCAACGCAAGCCGGTATTCGCCGCTGTCGTACAAACGGTAGCCATCGGCGCAGAGACGTCTCACTTGTCGTGTCAGATCGGTTTGACCCATGTCGTTTTATTGTCCTTTTGATTGAACATAAATCGTTCACCAAGCCGGTTAGTTGTGCTCTTAAGGCCAAAGCGCATAACCTTTTTCTAGTATATCGAGACAAGTGTCGCGAAGTGAAGCCTTACTCGGAATCCTTTTAATGATTGATAGTTTATATTCAGCCTCTCAACTGTGGTTAGCCGGTGTCGGCCTGCTGGGATTGCTTATTGGGGGGCTCGTTACCCTGGGGTGGGTGAGAAGCCGTATACGCACGCTTGAGTCAACCATAAGCGAGCTTAATCATGCCAAGGCCATGCAGGAGTCACAGGCCGAGAGTGAATTAGGATATATGCGAGACAGTACTGCCGAGCTGCGCCAGACTATCGCCGAGCAAGAGCGGGAAATCGAGCGGCTAAGATCGTCCTTGGCGGAGCAGCAGGCGCTTAATTCCGGGCTGAAGGAACGGTTAACGCACTTTGACGACCTTGAGCGTGATTATCGCGAACAGGAGAGGCGCATCATCGAGCTAAGCGAGCAGCGCTCCCAATTGCAAACCCAACTAGAGGCCGAACGCGAGAAGCTGCAAGCTCAAGCTGAATTGTTGCAGCAAACTCGCAGTGAGCTCAAGCATGAGTTTGAGCTGATGGCCAATAAAATATTCGAGCAGAAGTCGGCGCAATTTACCACCGCAAGCCAGTCCATGCTGGAGGGCACGCTTTCGCCATTCAAAACCCAGTTGTCTGATTTTCGTAAAAAAGTTGAAGACGTATACGAGAAAGAAAACGCCGAGCGAAGCCGCTTGTCGGGCCAGATTGTGGAGCTGCAAAAACAAGCCCATAAAATTGGCGAGGATGCGGTCAACCTCGCTCAGGCGCTAAAGGGCAACAGCAAAGCCCAGGGCGGCTGGGGCGAGGTGGTGCTGGAGCGCTTGCTGGAGCAGTCGGGCCTGCAAAAAGGGCGCGAGTACGAAACACAGTTAAGCTTTACCACTGAAACCGGTAACCGTCGAATGCCCGACGTAGTGGTGCGGCTGCCCGAGGGTAAAGATATTGTCATTGATGCTAAGGTTTCGCTGACCGACTACGAGCGCTTTTGCAGCAGTGATACCGATGCCGAGCGCGAGCGCTATTTGCAGGCGCACATCCAGTCGATTCGCTCGCACATTAAAGGCTTGAGTGCGAAAGACTACGAGAACCTGCCCGGGCTTCGGGCACTTGATTTTGTGTTTATTTTTATCCCCATCGAGGCGGCGTTTATGCTGGCGCTACAGCATGACACCACTTTGTACAAAGAGGCCTACGACAAACAAATTATTCTCGCCAGCCCGACGACCCTGTTGGCCATTTTGCGCACAGTGGAAAATATTTGGCGCTATGAAAAGCAAAACCGCAATGCCGAACGCATTGCCAAAGACGCCGGCGCACTGCACGATCAGTTTGTCGGCGTGCTGGAATCTCTGGATCACCTGGGAACGCAATTGGACAAAACTCAGGCGGCCTACGAAAAAACTCATAAACGGCTTCAATCCGGGCGAGGTAATTTAATTCGTCGCGTCGATGCCATTCGCAAGTTGGGTGCAAAAACCAAAAAGACGATTGATCCGGCGCTTTTACCTGAGGATGATTTAGGCCTCGAAGACAATTCAAAAGGTGACACAGACAATGAATAATCCCTGGTTGTGGTTAGTGCTGGGCGCTTTAATTATCGCGGTTTTGGGGGGTGTTGCGGTTTACTATGTGCTGCAATTGCGCGCATTGCGCCAGCGTCAGGCGCAGCAATTACAAGCATTAGAGGCGGAGCAAGTCGCGCAACGCAAGCGGATAAATAAGAGTATTGAAATTCTCTCTACGGCGCTCGAAAGCGACGAGCTTAGCCTGACTGAGGCCAGTATTCGCCTGTCGGTACTGCTTGACAGCCTCGAGGTCGAAGAGTCCGTGCGCGAAGAGTTTTCCGCTTTTTATCAGCTGCGCGAGGCGACCTCTCACATTCCGATTCTCAAGGCCTGGAAGGAGCTGACACCGCGCCAGCAACTGCAGTTCGATAAAGAGCGCCTGCAGCACGAAGCCACCTATGGTGAGTTCGTGCGCGACGCGGCCAAACGTATAAAAGGCAGGCAGTTTTAGTCGCCGGTAATGCGTTTTAAAACCGCACCGCACTCAATATGGTGAGTAAACGGGAACTGATCAAAAAGCGCAAGCGACGTAAGCTTGTGAGTTTTGCACAGCTCGTCGAGGTCTCGCTTCAGGGTTTCCGGGTTGCAGGAAATGTACAAAATATTATCGAAACGTTGGGCCACTTCGGTAGTGTGCGGATCCAGCCCGGCTCTGGGTGGGTCAACAAAAATACTACTAAATTGATAGCTGTCCAGATCAACATGCCGCAAACGGCGAAAAGGGCGGACTTTATCCAGTGCCTGGGAAAACTCCTCGCTCGACATGCGCGCCAGCGCGACATTTTCCACCCCGTTTAACGACAAATTATAGAGAGCGGAGTTAACCGAACTTTTGGCCAGTTCGGTGGCCAAAACCCAGTTGAAGTTTTGAGCCAAGGGCAGGGTGAAGTTGCCGTTGCCGCAATACAGCTCGAGTAAATCGCCGCCAAAGTCAGCACTTTTTTCCACCGCCCAGGTCAGCATTTTTTCGCACACCCGCGCGTTGGGTTGGGTAAAGCTGCTTTCAATCTGCTGGTATTGGAACTCCCGCTCCTTGACAGTCAGCTTTTCGATGACGAAATCATCCTGCAGTACCCGCTTTTGTTTCCGGCTGCGGCCGATCAGTTTTACTTGGAGTTGAGTTGACAGGGCACTGGCCTCTGCTTCCCATGGGTCATCGAGCGGCTTGTGGTAAATCAGTGTGATCAGCGCCTCGCCGCTTAATGTTGTTAGAAACTCAACCTGAAACAGTTTGCGGCGCAGTAGCTCGCTTTGGTTGATGGCTTCCAGCAAAGGCGGCATTAGTTTGCCGATGGTGGCATAGCCTGGGGGAAACTCACTAATGATATAAGGTTTTTTGTATTCCCCCTGGCGATACATGGCATAGTCGGCGCGGCCGCCTCGGTGCCATATTTTAAATTCGGCGCGCATGCGAAACCCGGTAGCAGGCGAGTCGAAGACTTCGAGCCGAGGGGGAGTGAAGGGAGCAAATAGACTGGTGACTCGCTCAGCTTTTTCCTGTAATTGGGCGCGGTATGCGTCCGGGGTGTAAAGATCGTTCATTCAAGCTCTCAGTTGGCCGACCCCGCCTTTTGACGGGTGCATTTTCCCCACTGGCACTGGATAAGTGAGATTGGCCGCCCATTGCAATAGTGAGCGTACACCTCTTCGGGCCAGTGATTGACGAGCGGCATTATACGGGAATTGGCGCTGCAATTTGGGCCGGTCTGCTTATTAAGTGCAAAGAACGATCGGCCGGGTTCGGGCCAGCGGCTAAAGCTATCACTCAGGCGAACAATGCTCACACTGGCGGCGGCTTTAGGTTGCGCCTGGGCGACCAGCGCCTGGGCTACTTGGGGGGATGCTAGATCAGAAAAAATACGGGTTTCGGCGATCGCCAACTCGCGCCGACACACAGATTTTTGTCCGCTGGGGCCGCGCTGGGCTAAATTTAATTGCTCGTACTGACTCTGCTGGATATCTTTGACTAAAGCCAGTACCGATAGAGAGTAGGTCTCTTCGCGCCAGCTTACCCAGTCATCATTGCCGGCCTGCATATGTCTGTCGGCTGCCTCAACCAGGCGCTGGTTGGAAAATGTCCAGGTTTCGCGGGCGGTGTTAGCGTAATCCCCTAAGGCGCCGCCCAAACTGGCGCAGGCTTTAAAAAGCGCTAAATCCGAGAGCGCTTGACGCTGCACTTCGGTCGCCAGATTGTGAATTTGGGATTCGCTGGGTGGCGGAGTCTCGGTTTGGTTTTGGCAGGCGCCGAGGGTTATAGATAGTATCAACGCAAAGGTGACACGGGAAAACGAAATGAACATAGTGACAACTCTAGGGCAATGAATGTGGGTGGGGCGATGCACCGTCGGCATTGGGGGATTTGGGTAGTTTTACGGTAAAGCGGGTGCCTTCGCCCTCAATCGACTGTACTTCAATGGTTCCGCTGTGGTGTTCGGTGATAATAAAGTAGGAAACTGAAAGCCCCAACCCCGTACCCTGGCCAACTTCTTTGGTTGTGAAAAAAGGCTCAAAAATATGACGCGCCACTTCTTCGGCCATGCCCGGGCCATTGTCTTCGACAGTGAGTATGGCGTGAGTATCGCTTTGCCCCAAGGACACATAAATGCGGGCCTCGGGCGTTAAGGTTGCACCGAATGCCTGGGCGGCATTGCGTACCAGGTTAAGCAGCACCTGTTGAATTTCCGCAGCGCTGCCCATGACTTTAGGAAGCGTGTTATCCAGTTTAAGATCAACCGGGGGCAGGGTGGCGCGCTCGGCGGCGAGCAATTCAATACCGTGGCGAATCACATGGGCTAAATCGAAAGGGCGCTGCGTCTGGCTGCTCGAGCGTGAGAAATCCAACATATTGGTGACGATTTCGGCCGAGCGCTCGCCAGCTTCGCGGATATCCTCGAGGAACTGCCATATTTTGCGGTCAGAGAGGTAGTCTGTGATTTGTTCAATGGTCAAGTGATGTTTATCGGCGGCCTGTATATTCGCTTTCAACTCCGGAGATGTGCGCCGGTAAATGTTTTGCACGCCGTGCAAAATAGTACTCAACGGATTGTTAATCTCGTGCGCCATACCGGCGGCCAGCTCGCCCAGCGAGAGCATTTTCTCGTTTTGAATCATCATATTTTCCACCCGCACCCGCATGGTGACATCGTCAATGCGGATTACAGCCCCGATCGCCTGTGCGGCAATCAGCGGATAGATGGTCAGATCGCTGTAGTGCAATTCGCTGCCCTGGGTTTCCTGAATATTCTGACTGACATAAGGCAGGGCTGCGTCGATGGTATCGTTAATGATCTCGCCATCCACGGGGAGGCTTGGGTAGACGTCTTTTAAATGTTGATTGAGCGCTGATTCGGCACTTACCCCGGTTTTTTCCACTGCGGCGGCGTTCCAGTGGGTGATAAATCCGCGGTGGGTGACCCCGATAATGACCGAAGGCATAGAGTTTAACATGCTGTGTAGGTATTCTTGGGTTTCACGCAGCAGTAACTCAGTTGCCTCGTGCCGCCCGATTTCTTGGTACAGCTGCTCGTTCGTGGCATGAAGCGACTCCGTGCGATCTTGCACTTTCTGCTCCAGAGTCTTGTGGGAGTCAAACAGTGCTTGGCGGGCGTGCTTTAGTTTTAGCCGACTGCGTTGCAAGCCGATAATAAGCAGCGTCTGTAAAAGTCCCAAAATGACAATGGTCACCCACAGCCAATCGCGCTCGCTGACCGCTTGAGCGGCAAACGCCGAAGAGCTTATAAAAGTGCCAGCTAAGAGTATGGTTAATTTTGCAGTCGTCACATTTCCTACCGAAGAATTCGATGGCCAGAGTCTAGCATTGAACCGCATCGGGAGGTAATTTGGGATAGCCGCACGGGTGGTGGGGCACGGCTTATCAGAAGCTGATCAATATGCCTAATATTTGCAATAAGTGTATAGAATTTAGGCGCTTAGCGAATTTTTTTGCAAAAAGCGTTTGACAGCTTAGCGCTTTTGAGTAGAATGCCCACCACCAAGACGGGGTGGTTAGCTCAGCTGGGAGAGCATCGCCCTTACAAGGCGAGGGTCACAGGTTCGATCCCTGTACCACCCACCAATCCAGTCTAGGTTTTGCGGACCGGTAGTTCAGCTGGTTAGAATGCCGGCCTGTCACGCCGGAGGTCGCGGGTTCGAGTCCCGTCCGGTCCGCCATACAAACAAAAGAGCCCTCGCGAAAGCGGGGGCTTTTTTGTTTGTATTGTGGTTTGTGACGGGCGAGAAGCCGCGCTCGGGTTCGACCAATTCGCCGGGAGCCAATCGGCACAGCGCGAATGCGCTGCCCGCAGAGTGGCCGCCATGGACGGCGGCCGTGTTTCCCGCCCGGTCCGCCATATGACGAAAGAGGCTCCACAATGTGGGGCTTTTTTATGCCTGCCAAAAGTGTCGTTGCACGTCGACGCTAACCGAAAGCCGCTTCGGGAGTTTCCGCATTCAGCCCCAAAATGGCCATTAGGTTGCTGCCCGCTCCACCTCGGGTCGCAAGAAGCTTGTTGGGCCGTTTGGGCGTAATTCGCGAATTAAGCCCCAGTTTCTGCCCAATTTGTCGGCTTGAGAGAACCTCTCGATAACAAATCTGTCACACTGGTGTGAAATGCTGTTCCTCAAGGCGGTTTGTTGAGCGAGCGGCCAGGGAGAATGTCATCAATATTAATAAAGTTGGAGAACTTAATATGCAAGATTATCTTGAAGAGTTGTTGGAAGTAACGTTTGACGAAGCCGATGAAGAGATCGGTGAGGACTACGCAGAAGTGTAGTCCTTTTGGTTATAAACACCCCCCTTAAAACCTGAACTGAATCCCACATTTCCCCCTTACCATCTTCTTCAGCCCGCGCAGCGGCTGCTTTCTTGACCCTGTCGCTCTATACTGCCCTGTATGCGCAATTGAATAGGGCCTGTTCACGCTAATTAAATGCAGCCTGTTGTGACTAAAAATTCGTCAATCAAGGCGCGAGGAGAGTGGTTTGGTTATTCCAAATGAACGACGAGCAACGCAGGGTGGCGGATTTTTAGCCGCAACCCGAATACTTACATGGACGTAAGGTATTAGAGCAATGCAGGAGCAATTGCCGAGGGCTGGAGCCAGTTTTGTCCCCAGCGTTGTTGCCGATCGCTTATTTGGAGTAACCAAACTTCGCTCACGGCGCCTAGCTGGAAACAAAACTGGCTTCCAGCAGGCGCACTTAATTAGCGTGAACAGGCCCTAGCAACGGGGAAGCGACCAGAGGCGTCCATGTCGAGAGAGGATATCACCTTAGAAGCCGTTATCATTTTTGCCGATGGTAAAATTGATCGGGAGCTACAGTATCCCGAATTTGAGGCTATTATCGACGGCTTTGTCCCCATCCCCGAATTTGCCGGTCGCCGCATGGAAGCCGTCTACCTGCGGGTGAATCCCAGCTTTCGCATTACCTCCTGTGTTTTCTTTTTGGTGGACTTTGACGCCAAGGGCATGATTGCCAGTGGCTGGAATGTCCCCATGCAGTCTCTGGCCGATAATGCCGCCCGGGGGCCGGATTTGGGGGCAGGGCCTGTGGCGCTTGCTTGTTACAGCCAGTGTCCGATTCAGTGGCAGCAACGCAACCTGTGGGACCCGGTGATGGAGCCGGGTAGAAACAGTTTCGTTCTGATGAAAAAAGCCATTGTTGTCAATACATTAGGGCTTCTTTTTCCCAAACAAGATGAAGAGCCTGAGGCCTCGCCCGAGGCCGATCACCGAGAGCTACGCGACGCCCTTGAGCGTCAGTACGCGCAGACCATGCGCACCCGACTGGCGCACACGCTTAAAGAGCAGCGTTTACGTATCAATACTCTAAAAAGCCGCATGGCGCTCAAACTCGACGCGCTCAAGCGGGAGCATCAGGTACGGCTTGAATCTTACAATTTGCGTCTGCAGCAGGCCGACGATGCGGTAGCGGCGGCGGATGAGCGAATTAAAACACTCCAAAGTGAGTTGGCCCTGCAGACGGGCAAGGTTGAGGGACTTAAAGAATACTACGAGCATAAACTGGCCGCCGCGCGCGAAAGCGACGAGCCTGACGCCGACCTTGAGGCTCTGGAGCTGGACTTTGCCGACAGGCTCGAGCGCGAAGTGGAGTCGGTGCGGGCTGAATTACAGCAGCAATTGGACATGCGCGAAATGGAGCTGCACTACCGCCAACAACAAGAGGCGAGTCTGCGCGATGAAATTGAACACTTGCAGAGCAACTATGCATCGCTCTTAAAGCACGGCGCCACACAGGTGTTATTACCCATGGAAAAGGCGGGCATCAGCTTTGTGGTGCACGCCCCTGGGTGCGGCCAGCTGAGTTTGAGTGTCAGCGATGTCAGCGACTACATGAGCGACCCCGAGGCTTTTGCGGCGAGCAAGTGCGGACTGGGCCTGGCGCTTTATAAGCAGTGGCTGGATCACTATCGCTCGCCTTACTGTACCGCCTGTGATGAGGCCAATGAGGAGTGTGGTACAGGGGTAAACCGGGTACATAATCCGGCCGATTTTCACCATGGTGAGTCCAACCGCTGCCCAGAGCATCGTCACTCAGTCGCCGCGAAAGTTTCCGCGCGCCCGCTATGAATTGCCGGAGTGGGATAGACGAAGATTTGCTTAATAGGGCGCTGCGAGTGCGCTACGATGTCTTGCGTTTGCCCGAGTGTGAAAGTCGCGGTATTAATCTGCTATTCAGGCGCGATGATCTTATCGACCGCCACTGCAGTGGTAATAAATATTATAAATTGTACTACAATATTCGCGCGGCTCGGGAAGCGGGCTGCCACACCTTGGTCACCGCGGGGGGCGCTTGGTCCAATCATCTATTGGCAACCGCTTATGGTGCGGCACAGCACGGTTTACGTGCGCGCGGTGTGGTGCGCGGGCAAAGGCCCGAGCGACTAAGTGATACCCTGCGGGATGCGCAAAAAGCCGGTATGGAACTAAAGTTTGTCAGTCGTCACGAATATTTAAGTCTGGCGCAGCGTAGTGGCGCTTTTCGAGGCGAATTTTACGTACCTGAAGGGGGCGCTAACGAGGCTGGCGAGCGCGGCGCCGAGGCTTTGGGGCAGGCCATCGGCGCAACCCAAGATCTGAGCCATGCCTGCGTCTGTGTGCCCGTAGGCACCGGCGGAACTCTAAGCGGGTTAGTGCGAGGTTTACCTGAAAACACCCTGAGCTTGGGGTTTTCGGTATTGAAAGATGGACGCGCCTGTAGCCAACTAGGTACCCAGTTGGCGCCGGGGCATTGGCGTTTGCTCTGGGGCTTTCACGGCAAAGGTTATGGCCGGGCATTACCCGCGCCCCTGCTGGCGTTTTGGCGCGACTTTGAAAGGCGTCACGCGATCGCACTCGACCCGGTTTATACCCTTAAAATGCTCTGGGGAATTGAGCGGCTAGCAGCATTAAATTATTGGCCTCAAGGCACCAAAGTTATTGCCGTTCACACGGGTGGTCTGCAAGGGCGGCGCGGTTTTTCCCAGGTTATTGATTGGCCCCAACCGATTATGGATGTTTGAGTGAGAGAGATGGAATTGTCTTCGCCGTCAGAGCATAGCGAAACACTGGATCTGCAGCAGGTAAAAACCCTGGTGCCGCTAAAAGATATGGGATCCCAACACCTGAATGTGTTGTTGGATTTTGCTAAGACTGAGTATTTATATTCGGGACAGACGCTTTTTAATCGCGGCTCGGTGGATGAATGCCATCTCTATTTGCTCTATGGTGATTTGTTGCTCGAAGACGAAGCGGGTAACGAACGGCTGTTAAAAGGGCGGAGCAATCTATTGCCTTTGGTGCATCATCGTCCGCGTCGTTATCAGGCAACGGCCGCGAGCGATTGTGCTGTTTTACGTTTTCCCAGTGACGAGCTCGATAAGCTACTGACTTGGAGTCAGGTGGCGGATTATTTGTCGAGCGTGATCGCCCGCGACCGGGACAAGGACGAAGATGAGCTGTGGATGAGCCGGGTTTTGCAGTCCAACCTGTTTTACAAAGTGCCGCCGCTTAATGTCGACGATATTTTTAGCGAAATGAAAGCCAAGATCGTGGATGCCGGTGAGGTCATTTTGCGTCAGGGCGAGATTGGCTCGTGTTGCTATTTTATTAAAGAAGGCCGGGCCGAGGTCACCCGCCAGGGGGCGACCGGAATGGAAACTCTCGCCCAGATTGGCCCCGGTCGCTGTTTTGGCGAAGACGCCCTGGTTAATGACGCCCCGCGCAATGCTACCGTCACCATGCAAACCGATGGCGTTTTAATGTGTCTGCCCAAGCAGGCTTTTTACCGTTTGTTAAAGAGCCCTGAGGTCCCAACCCAGAGCATGCTGTCTTTACCACAACGCGATCTCACATCCACCGCGATTATCGATGTGCGCTCGGACGAAGAGTATGCCTTGGGTCATTTACCCGGCGCAGTGAACATTCCCCTGCATTTGTTGGGTATTAAATCCCGTTTAATGCGTTTGGGAGTGCACTATTTATGCTACTGCAATACCGGCAGGCGCAGTCGTGCTGCGACTCATTTGTTGCGGCAGCAGGGGTACACCGTCAGTATGCTCACCGATGCCGCCGCATTGTTTGAGCGCGGCGATGAAGACAGCTCGCTAGAGACGGATAAAAATTATATTTTGCGCGAAGGCCTGGCGGTAGTAGGCCAGTGATCGGGTACCACAAAAAAGCGTTCCTGCTCACACCAAACGTCTTGTTGTAGCGAAACCCGAGCCACCAACTTAGGGCGTTTTTGTCCTCCCACCTGGTGTAAAAGTGCGCGGCCCAATTGCTCGGCCGATAAAGGCCGCACTCGTCTGTCATGAAAGGCAGGTGCTATCCAATGGTTGCGCGGAATTATCACATAGCCCGAGGAGTTAACGACTTTAAAGTGTTCCTCAAGGTATTGATTTAAAGCCAGCCAATAGCCGCGAACAGCTGTACGGCCGACCCCGTGGGGCAAATTGCCATGTGCGTTGAATCGGCTTTGCCTGTCACCGTATGCGTTTAGCGGGACAAATAAATAACCTTTTAACAAAAATCGTCGCTCGATGGCTTTGGCGTTTACCCCCATTGAGGTCAGCGTTTGTTTCCCTTCAGTGGTGTTCGATAAAGGTAGCTGGTGGCTGCGCAGGTGATCGAGCTTATGGCCCAGGCAATCATTGGCGTTGGGGCCGATCCAGTGTGCGGGGTCGGTCAGATCCTCGCCGTGTCCCAAATACAGCTTAAAAGCCGCCTCGATATGAAGCGGGCGGCTGGGGTCGTTCAAAATAAAATCAAAAGCGCCCAGGGTGCGTCCGCCGCTTGCGACTTGAAGGTTGTGATCGAGCAGGGGGGCGGGTTCAATACACTGCCAGTAGTAGCGCCACAGGGTTTCAAAGTAGAGTCCCAGGCGCGTACTCTTTACTTGCTTAATAAATGCCAGCAGAGGCTCGGGCTTGGCATCTAATTCCCGCAAGCGCGTTGCGATATTGGGACTTAAGCATACACTGAACTGACGAGCGTCTGTACCTTTCAGGTGTTCGACAAGATTTTCGCCGAAACAGGCATAGGCAAGGTCGCGAACCTGCCGGGTACGCAAATCGTCTAGCAGCTGTGTAAGTGTTTGTGTTGGCGTTTTTGACGTCATTGGCGTTTGTCTGGGGCTTAGGCATAATGTCTGCCCAAATCCTCATCGATATCAGAGAGTCATCATGACACAATTTGCCTCTATTGGGTTGATCGGTCGTCTCGAAAACGAGCGCGCCAAATACAGTGTCGATCGTTTAATCCGCTTTCTCCGTTCGCGTCAGCTTAATATTATTATCGAGCAGCGCAGCGCCGAGATCATTAATGCCAGCCAACACTATCCCGACGTTGAAGTGGCCGGGATGGACGAGCTGGGTAAGCGCTGTGATCTGGCGATTGTGATCGGTGGTGACGGCAGTTTATTGAGCGGTGCGCGGGACTTAGTGCAATACAATGTGCCGCTGTTAGGCGTTAATCGCGGTCGCCTGGGCTTTTTGACTGACATCGTTCCCGAAGACATCGAGCAGAAGGTCGCCGAAGTGCTGGCCGGCGAGTATGTCTCGGAGCAGCGCTTTTTACTGGATATGAGCGTCGAGCGAAACGGTGAAACCATTTGCTCGGGTGACGCACTCAATGATGTGGTGCTGCATCCGGGCGAGTTTATCCGGATGCTCGAATTTGAGCTGTATGTGGATGATCACTTTGTGACCTCTCAGCGTTCCGACGGTATGATTGTCTCAACTCCTACCGGCTCGACGGCCTATGCTCTTAGCGGTGGCGGCCCGATTATGCATCCCAAGCTTGACGCCATGGTGCTGGTGCCCATGAATCCTCATACTTTAAGTAGCCGCCCCATGGTGGTGGCTGGCGATAGTGTGGTGCGTATTTTGGTGGGCGAAAGCAACAGCGCGGTACCCCAGGTAACTTGCGACGGTCAGACTCACGATGCGATTGAAGGCGGCGACCGGATTATTATTCGCAAAAAACCTCAGCACTTGCAGCTTATTCATCCGCTTAATCACAACTTTTATGAGCGGTGTCGCTCCAAGCTCGGCTGGGGAGGGCACTTGCTGGACAAGTCATGAGTGATTGCGGGGCGATCAATTTACCGGCGCGCGCCGCCGACCTTGATATTATTGGTGATGTACACGGTTGCGCCCAGACCCTGGCCCGGCTGTTGGAAAAGCTCGGTTATCAAAAGCGGCAAGGGGTTTATCAGCACCCTCGGCGCCGGGTAGTCTTTGTCGGCGATATTGTCGATCGCGGGCCGCGTATCCGCGAGGCTCTGGCGATGGTGCGCGAGATGGTCGAGCGCGGCTCTGCCTACCTGATTTTGGGCAATCACGAGGTTCACGCCTACTGTTATTGCACTGCCCATCCGCATGCCCCTGGCAATTACTTGCGCCCCCACACCCCCCGCAACACCGCCATTGTGGCCGAAACCCTGGAACAGTTTGCCAACCACAGCGCCGATTGGGCGGACCATTTGCGCTGGATTGCCAAGTTACCCCTATATCTAGCCAGCCCGGAGCTGCGCGTCGTACACGCCTGCTGGGACGAGTCGGCTATCGCCCGGCTGCAGACACCGCAGCTATCAATGCCGCAATGGCAGGCTTTAGCCGATCCCGGTTGTGGTACGGCTACAGCCGTTAAGCGTTTAACCTCGGGAATTGACCTGCCTTTGCCCGATGGCGCCCAGATGATTTCGGCCGAGGGGTACACAAGGCGCAGCTTCCGCGCCAAATTCTGGCCTCCGGCGGCACAGCAGTATCGCGATCTAGTCTTTCAGCCCGATCCGCTGCCGGCTCATCTCGGGGAACGACCGATTGATGAACACCTAAAAGCCCAGTTGGTGGTGTATGATAGCGACCAACCGCCGTTGTTTGTGGGCCACTACTGGCTCAATGGTACGCCCCAACCGGTCGCCCCCAATATCGCGTGTCTGGACTATGGTGCGGTGCGATTTGGCAGGCTGGTGGCCTACCGCAATGACGGCAGTGCGCGGATAAAGCCCGCCAACTTTAGTTGGGTTTATGTCGATCCTTAAAGGCAAGCCCCCCCAGTGTGAGTAACCGGAGCCGCCGTGTCCTGGAGCAGTGTTCGCAAATTCCCCTTAACGCAGGATTTAACCCCGCTAAACCGCGCCCTGCGCGAGCGAGATATACCCCACAAAATTGTCGAGCTGGCCGGCCAGCAGGTCTTGCAAGTGCCGTCCCGCGAGTGGGCAGAGCCGGTCAGCGACTTTGTCGACGCCTGGCTGGCCGGAGATGTTGTGGCGACTCCCCAGTCGTCTGCGCCGCGCCCGCAGGCGGTTAAACCTTCATCACTGTGGATAGAGGCCCGGTTAAGCCCCGTCACCTTGGTGCTTATCGCCCTGAGTCTTTTGGGTTTTGCCGCCGCCGAGTGGGAGGTTTTTAATCACGCGGTGGTGGCATTGACCTTTACCCCGCTTACGCCTGTGCCCGGCGGTTTTGCCTGGGGGTCTCTGGCCGACACTCTGGGCAATGGCGAGTACTGGCGTCTGATCACGCCGGCGTTTCTGCACTTTTCAATCTTCCATATTGCTTTTAATGGTTTGTGGACCTGGGAGCTGGGCCGACGCCTGGAGTGGACCATGGGCAAGGGCCGCTATCTGTTGTTTTTTGTGGTGACCGCCATTGCCAGCAACTTGGCCCAGTACTATTGGCCCGGCCCGGTGACTTTGTTCGGTGGTATGTCGGGCGTTATCTATGCCATGGTCGGCTATATCGGTATTTACCAGTGGTTAAAACCCGAACCATTATTGGCAATACCCAAGGGTATTTTGCTGTTTATGCTCGCCTGGCTGGGGATTTGTATGCTGGGTGTGGTGGACTTTTTTATGGCCGGCGGGGTCGCCAATGGTGCTCACCTGGGTGGGTTGGTCAGTGGTGCGATCTTTGCGCTGGCAAGGCTCGGCTTGGGCGCGAGCGAGCGCAAGAGTTGATACAAACGAGACGTTGACGATGAACGATTTTGAACAAATACTGGCGAATCTTACCCCCGAGGTATACGCCAATTTAAAGCGCGCCGTAGAATTGGGCAAATGGCCCGACGGCCGCGTGCTGAGTGACGAGCAGCGCGAACTGTGCATGCAAGCGGTGATCGTCTACGAGCACAAAAACCTCAAACCCGAAGAGCACACAGGCTTTATTCCGCCTAAACCTCACACTCACTGTGGCAGTGGCGACGACGAGCCAGATGCGGAAACGCCCTTGAAGTGGCAATAGCAGGCAAACGAATGACTCAAGATTTATCCAGTAACAACTCTGATACCGTTTATTTAAAAGACTATCAATCACCGGCCTACGCCATCGAAAAGACCGATTTGGATGTGGCGATTTATCCGGGGGAAAGCTTTGTCGAAGCGCGCTTGCAGCTGGTACGACAATCCGGTCTGGTGAGCGAGCTGGCGCTTGATGGCGAGCAGCTGGAGTTACTCGCGATCGAGATCAACAGCCAGTCCCTGAGTAAAGATCAGTACCGCCTGGACGATGGCAAGCTGGTGTTAATCGAGCCTCCAGAGCGTTTCGAGCTTTACACCAAAGTGCGAATTCAACCCGAGCAGAACACCTCGCTCGAAGGGCTGTACCGCTCGCGCACCATTTATTGCACCCAGTGCGAGGCCGAAGGGTTTCGTAAAATCACCTATTATTTAGATCGCCCGGATGTGATGAGCGACTTTACCACTCGCATTAGCGCCGCTAAGTCCGAGTGCCCGATACTGTTGGCCAACGGCAATTTAGTGGAGCAGGGCGATTTAACCGATGGCCGTCATTACGCGGTGTGGCATGACCCCCACAAAAAGCCCTGTTACTTATTCGCCTTGGTGGCGGGTGATTTAAGTGTGATGGAAGATCACTTTGTCACCGCGAGTGGTCGCAACGTAGATTTGAAAATTTACGTTGAAGAAAAAGACCTGGATAAATGCGATCACGCCATGGCTTCCCTTAAAAACGCCATGCGCTGGGACGAAGAGGTCTACGGCCGCGAATACGATTTAGATATTTTTATGATCGTTGCGGTGGACGATTTTAATATGGGCGCTATGGAAAACAAGGGCCTGAATATCTTTAATACCTCCTGTGTGCTGGCCAAGCCGGAGACCACCACCGATGCGGGTTTTCAGCGGGTAGAAGGCGTGGTGGCTCACGAGTACTTTCACAACTGGTCCGGCAACCGGGTCACCTGTCGCGACTGGTTCCAGCTGAGTCTTAAAGAAGGTTTTACCGTTTATCGCGACGCCGAGTTCTCGGCGGATATGGGCTCGCCCACGGTTAAGCGGGTAGAGGATGTGGCCATGCTGCGAACCCACCAGTTTGCCGAAGACGCAGGCCCCATGGCGCATCCCATTCGTCCGGCCAGCTACATGGAAATTTCCAACTTCTATACCCTGACGATTTACGAAAAAGGCGCCGAAGTGGTGCGCATGCTGGCGAACTTGTTGGGCCCCGAGCTGTTCCGTAAAGGGACCGATTTGTATTTCGAACGCCACGATGGACAGGCTGTCACCACCGAGGATTTTGTTCAGGCTTTGGCCGATGTGTCGGGGCGCGATTTTAGCGTTTTTCAGCGCTGGTACAATCAAGCGGGTACCCCGCAGTTAGAAGTACGCGACGAGTACGATGAAAATACCCGCGAATACACGTTGCATATCACCCAGAGTACCCCGGCCACTCCCGAGTGCGCCGATAAACAACCCTTTCATATTCCCATTGCCATGGGGCTGCTGGGCGATGCGGGTGAAATAGCGCTCAAGTTGCGGGATGAAGAACTAGAGGATTTGCCAACCGATAACACCCATCGGGTACTGGAACTCACCGAGCAAGCGCAGAGTTTTGTCTTTACCGATGTGCCCGAAAAACCGGTGCCCTCGCTTTTACGCGGCTTCTCGGCGCCGGTTAAACTCAAGTTTGCCTACAGCCGCGATGATTTGGTGCGCCTGGCTCTGCGCGACAGCGATGGCTTTAACCGCTACGAGGCCTGTCAGCGGCTGGCCCTGGGCGTGATCGAAGACGCTCTGGCCGCCGATAGTGGGGGCGAGCTGAATAACTTTACCCCGGATGAGCGACTGCTGGCGGTCTACCAACAGCTACTGCAAGAAGAGGGCTTAGACCGGGCGATGCTGGCCTATATGCTGCTGTTGCCCTCCGAGGGGTTTATTGCGGAGCAGCAGAGCGTGATTGACCCCATTGCGATTCATCGCGCGCGCGGTGAAGTGGCGGGCTACATCGCCAAGGCGCTCCACAAGCCTCTACTGGCTGTGCTGGAAAATTACGACTTGCGTAAGCCCTATAAGCCTACGGCCGTTGATATCGCTGCGCGTTTGCTCAAAAACACCGCGCTCGAATTTCTCATGCGCGAGCCGGATCAAGCGGTGGTTGATCTGTGTGTGAAACATCTGCAGCAAGCCAACAATATGACCGACGAGTTGGCGAGCCTGACGGCGCTGGTGAACAGCCGCTCGCCACTGGCGGCCGACATCGCGCCGCAAAAGTTGGCCGATTTTTACGCTAAATGGCAAGACGAGTCGCTGGTGGTAAATGCCTGGCTCGCCCTGCAGGCGCGCAATGCCAACCCCGGTGGGGTAGAGCGGGTAGAGGCCCTGCTGGCGCACCCGGCTTTTGAGGCGAACAACCCCAATAAGATCCGTTCGGTGGTCGGGGTGTTTGCCAATGCCAACCCGGTTAATTTTCACGGCGGCACAGACGCGGACCCCGAGGCCGGTTATCGCTTTTTGGCCGACCAGGTGATTGCCCTGGACAGCAAAAATCCACAAATAGCGGCGCGCTTAATCACCCCCTTAACCCGCTGGCGGCGCTATGATAAACAGCGAGGCGGGGCCATGCGTGGGCAGCTTGAACGTATCAAGCATACACCTGGGCTTTCGTCCGACAGTAACGAAATTGTAAGCAAAAGCCTCTGAGGTATTTATGGCAAGTGGTTTTGGACACAAACTGGTCATCGCTATCTCCTCCCGGGCGCTGTTTAATATGGATGACAGCCACCAGGTCTTTATGAATGAAGGGCTTGAGGCCTATGCCCAGTATCAGATTGATCACGAGGATGAATTGCTCGAACCCGGCGACGCCTTTGCGGTGGTACAGAAGCTGTTAAAGCTCAATGACAACCAGCCGGGCGAGCCTCCCCGGGTTGAGGTGATACTACTGTCGCGCAACAGTGCTGACACAGGGCTTAGGGTGTTTAACTCCATTGAGCACTACAAGCTCAATATTACCCGCGCCGCCTTCTGCGGCGGGCAGAGCCCCTATCGTTACGCCTCGGCTTTTGGCTGTCATTTGTTCCTGTCTACCGAGGCGGCCGATGTACGCGACGCACTGGAGCATGGTATTGCCGCGGCGACTCTGGTGGCCCCCAAAACCCAAAAGCCCAACGACAATGAGCTGAGGTTTGCCTTTGATGGCGACGCGGTGCTGTTTTCCGACGAAGCTGAGCAGATCTTCAAGCGCCAGGGCCTGACCGCCTTTACCGAGAGCGAAAAAGCCGCCGCTAAAACCCCACTGCCCGGGGGCCCCTTTAAGCCATTTCTGGACGCGCTGCACAAGCTGCAGGCCGAGTTTGGCGATGCCGAGCGTTGCCCCATTCGCACCGCCTTGGTCACCGCGCGCTCGGCACCGGCCCACGAGCGGGTGATTCGCACCCTGCGCGCCTGGAAGATTCGTATCGACGAGTCGCTGTTTTTGGGCGGGCTGCCCAAGGGCGAGTTTTTAAAAGCCTACGGAGCCGATGTGTTTTTTGACGATCAAGAGGCGCACATCGAGTCCGCCAGTGAGCATGTGGCCAGCGGTCATGTGCCTCACGGGGTGGCTAACTCGGCTGAATTTGCGACGAAACCGTCGAAAAAGTGAATTTAACCGTGAATCTTTGTCCGGCACCGCAATTTCGGCTATTCTTGACCTGAATAATCAACTATATTTTTATAACACGATATCTATGGGCCATTTGGAGGGCTTATGAAGCTGCAACAACTCCGGTACATTTGGGAAGTGGCGCACCACGATCTCAACGTATCCGCGACGGCGCAGAGCTTGTATACATCCCAGCCGGGCATTAGTAAGCAGATTCGCCTGTTAGAGGACGAACTGGGTGTAGAGATATTTTCCCGCAGCGGTAAACACCTGACACGTATCACCCCGGCGGGCGAGGCAATATTAAAAACCGCTGGTGAAATACTGCGCAAGGTTGAGAGCATTAAGCAGGTAGCCCAGGAGTTCAGCAATGAGCGCAAGGGCAGCTTATCCATCGCCACCACTCATACTCAGGCCCGCTACGCGCTACCCAAGGTAATAGAGGGATTTATTGAGCAATACCCCGAGGTGTCTTTGCACATGCACCAGGGCACGCCCATGCAAATCTCGGAAATGGCTGCCGATGGCACCGTCGACTTTGCTATCGCCACCGAGGCGCTGGAATTGTTCAGCGATCTGGTCATGATGCCTTGCTATCGCTGGAACCGCTGTATTGTCGTGCCGCGCAATCACCCGCTGGCGCAGCTATCCGAGCTGACTCTAGAAGAGGTGGCCAAACACCCCATTGTGACCTATGTATTTGGTTTTACCGGCCGCTCTAAGTTGGATGAGGCCTTTATCAGCAAAGGGTTGGCGCCCAAGGTAGTGTTTACCGCCGCCGACGCCGATGTGATCAAGACCTACGTCCGCTTAGGGCTGGGTATTGGCATTATCGCCGATATGGCTTTTGATGAAGATGCCGACAGTGATTTAGTGGCGCTTGATGCCAGCCACTTGTTCGCCGCCAGTGTGACCAAAATCGGCTTCCGCCGCGGGACCTTTCTGCGCGGCTTTATGTACGATTTTATTCAGCAGTTTGCCCCTCACTTAACCCGTGAAGTGATTGATCAGGCGTACGCCTGTCACTCCCGCGTAGAGCTGGATGAGCTTTTTTCGGACATTCCGCTCCCCGCGTACTAACCAGCCACTGAATTGAACCAGTATTGTCTTATCGGCCCGCCATAATGCGGGCCGATTTTGTTTCCCCACCTGTGATCTATACTACAAGTGCGTACGAATAACCCAATGTGGTTTTGGTAAGCCACTGAATTTTAGACAATTCCCGGTTTACTGCCGGTAAACATGTCTTGGCCGTGGAAGTGAAACAATGTCGACAAACACGCAAAAAATTCCCGTTGGTGTCAGTCAATGCTTATTGGGCGAGCAGGTTCGGTACGATGGCGGACACAAGCGCTCGCGCTATGTTACTGATCAGCTGAATCAGTATTTCGAATTTCATCCAATGTGCCCCGAAGTGGGCATTGGCTTGGGCATTCCCCGCAAGCCCATTCGTATAGTCAATGTCGATGGTGACAGCCGGGTACAGCAAAATGACGATCCCAGCGTTGATGTGACAGATCGTTTGGTCGATTACGCCCAGCAAACCATTCCCGAGTTCAAGTCTCTGTGCGGCTATATTTTTATGCAAAACTCCCCCAGTTGCGGGGTGTTTGATTTAAAGCGTTACGGCGAGAATGGCTACCCACTGGATAAAAAGGGGCGTGGAATTTATGCCCGCGAGGTTATCGAGGCTTATCCGCTATTGCCCGTTGAGGAAGCGGGCAGGCTGAATGACGCTGGGTTGCGAGAGAACTTTATTACCCGGGTTTTTGCTTACCACGACTGGCGCACCCAAGTGGAGCCAGAGCCCACCGCGCAAAAGTTAATCAACTTTTATTCGCGCTATAAGTATCAGGTTATGGCGCACCATGTGGCCAGCTACAAGGCGATAGGGCGATTGTTGGCCGATCTCAAAAGTCGACCTATCGAAGAGTTGTGTGATGAATTCATTGTGCAGTTTATGGCCGCACTGAGCCACAAGGCGACGCGCAAAGGCAACACCAACGCGATGATGCATTTGCGTGGTTACCTAAAGAACCAGCTGGATGCCGAGGAAAAGGCTGAACTGGGTGATTTGATTGAAAATTACCGCACCGGTTTCGTGCCCCTGGTGGTGCCAATGACGCTGCTTAAGCATCATTTGCTAAAGGTCGACGATGTGTATCTTCAAAAGCAGACTTTTTGGTCCCCGCATCCAGAAAAGCTGGGTCTGCGGAACGTGCAGCAATCTAGTTAACGCGGGTGCTTATCATGAATGATATGCAAGTCAAAGCTTCAGGCTCTCAACCACTCACCGATTCGGCGCTGCTGCAGGATTTAATGGGCGCTTACGGTGAGTTTAACCAGTCCAGTGTCCAGCGCTTGTTGGGCCTCTACCGCGACGATGTTTTATTTATCGACCCGGTGACCCAGATTAAAGGCAAAGAGGCGTTGCGGGAGTATTTCTTGGAGATGGCGGCCGGGTTAAACCAGTGTCACTTTGATTTTGAGTCGGTGATCAGTCAAAGCCATCTACCGGACAACTTCGACACGAGTTTGTTTTGGACCATGCGGTTTTCACACCCCAAGTTGGCCTCGGGTGAGCTGATTTCGGTCAAGGGCTGTTCGCACCTACGTCATACTAGCCAGCAGATTACCTTTCACCGTGATTACTACGATTTGGGCGAGATGCTTTACGAGCAAGTGCCAGTTGTGGGTGGCCTGGTTCGCTATATTAAAAATCGGCTGGAGCCTTAATGAACACTTTGGTTTGGTTTCGAAGTGATCTAAGAGTTCACGATAACCCAGCTTTGCACCACGGCCTTAATCGCGACGAAACGGACGAGAATTCCGTTGCCGCTCTTTATATTATTTGCGATGAGTACATCAAAACGCATCCGGTAGGGCCTCGCAAGTTGTGGTTTACCCGCGAGGCACTGCTGAATCTGCAGGAAAGTCTCGCCGATGCGGCCATTCGACTGGACATTATTCGGGTTAAAAAATCTGCCGATATTTCCCAGGCGCTACTCAAACACTGTCTGCACCATGAAATTGATCAAGTGAATTGCAACGCCGAGTATCCCTGGGATGAACTTCAGCGTGATCGCGCCGCTCGCGATTTGTGCGAAGAGAATAATATCAAGTTTAAACGTTACCACGATCGCTGCCTGATTCCGCCCGGCGCTCTCACAACCAAGCAGGGTGATCCTTACCGAGTTTTTACCCCATTTAGTAAAGCGTGGCGCCAATTAATTGATCAGACTTTCCTAACTGTTTACCCCAAGCCCAGTCGAAAACAGTCCCTTAAGGTGGACCCTGAAACTATTGTTAACAAATTTTCGGGCCTCTCATTGTCCGAGGTGGACGATGATCACTGGGCTCCCAGTGAAGAGACGGCTTTGGCGCAGTTAGGTGAATTTTGCGAAGCCGGAATCGAGGATTACCACGAGCGTCGCGATTTTCCTGCCGAGCCGGGTACATCCTGCTTATCGCCTTACTTAAGCCTCGGTCTGATCAGTCCCAAGCAGTGTTTTATCGCCGCCGCAAACAGCGTAAGCGGACACTGGGCTGAAGACCCGGGGGTGAACACCTGGATTACGGAATTGATATGGCGCGAGTTCTACATGCACGTGGCGGTGGCCTTCCCCCAAGTGTGCAAGCACAAACCCATGCAAGCTTACACCGATAAAGTCTCCTGGCGTCGCGATAACAAAGTCTTCGATGCCTGGTGTGAGGGCAGAACAGGCATCCCTATTGTTGACGCCGCCATGCGTCAGCTTAACAACACCGGCTGGATGCACAATCGCCTGCGGATGATAACCGCGATGTTTTTAAGCAAAAACCTCGGCATAGACTGGCGCTGGGGCGAGCGGTACTTTATGGAGCAGCTAGTGGATGGCGAGTTTTGTGCAAACAATGGCGGCTGGCAGTGGAGCGCGTCAACGGGCACCGACGCTGCGCCTTATTTTCGAATCATGAACCCCATTAACCAGGCCGAGCGCTTCGACCCTAAAGGCGAGTTTATTCGCCGCTATATTCCCGAACTTGCCGATGTGACCGGGAAAAATATCTACTCGGGTGAGGGAGCCAAGGGTTACCGAAACCCCATTGTCGATGTCAAACAAAGCCGTAATGAGGCGATAGAGCGTTTTGCCAGCGTCAACAAAAAGGAGTCCGAGCAATGACCCAAGAGACTTTTTCCGGCCGCGAAGTATTGATTACCGGAGGCACCAAGGGCCTCGGCTTAGCGTTAGTCCACCAGCTTATCGATCACGGCTGTCGGGTTACCGTTTTGGCGCGCCACCTAGAGCCACTAAACGATCTACTGCAAGCCCATCAAAATAGCTTGCGAGCGATTTCGGCCGATATTGGAGATCGCAAAAGCGTTGCCGCCGCGTTGGCTGAAGTGGACGCTATTGACACGCTCATTCTGAACGCGGGTACCTGTGAATACCTAACCCCCGGACAGGTAAATGCCGAAGCCTGTGAGCGCGTGATTGATGTGAATGTGCTGGGTGCGGCCAACGTGTTGGAGTCCAGCTTGGATAAGTTGGCCGTCTCGACCCGTGCGCCACAGGTGGTAGGCATTTCAAGCTTGGTAACCGAGATGCCCCTGTCGCGGGCAGAAGTTTACGGTGCCTCAAAGGCGGCGCTGGACTATTTTTTAGAAAGCCTCAGGGTTGATGTTTATCACAAAGGTATTGATGTTACGGTGATTAAACCCGGTTTTATCAAAACACCGTTAACCGATAAAAACGATTTTCCCATGCCTTTTTTAATGAGTGCCGAGCAGGCTGCAAGTGCGGTGATGAAAGCTATTGTTCAGCGCCGCTATCTCTATAAGTTCCCCTGGCAGTTAGCTTTCAGTTTACGCTTAGGAAGCCTGTTGCCGACGGGGCTTCAGGTTAAATTATTACAAAAAATGGTAAAGCGTGGATGAGTGAAAACCGTAAGAAAATTGCAATTATAGGGTCGGGCATCAGTGGTCTGAGCTGTGCGTATCTTTTAAATCGAAAGCACGATATTACCGTGTTCGAAAAAAACGACCGCATCGGCGGCCACACCGCGACCAAGCCTGTTTCGGTAGAATCGGGCGATTATTGGATTGATACCGGGTTTATTGTTTACAACGACCGTACTTACCCCAATTTTATTGCCTTAATGAAGCAGCTGGGCGTGCAGGGGCAGAAAACGGAAATGGGTTTTAGTGTCACCTGCGAAAAGACGGGTTACGAATACGCCGGAACCAATGTCGGCGGTTTGTTTGCGCAAAAACGTAACTTATTCAGTGGACGGCATTGGCGCATGCTGAGCGATATCGTTCGGTTTAACCGCCAGTGCACCCAATTGCACCACAGTAATGCCATTGATTCGGAGCTAACGCTGGAAGATTTTTTAATCCAAGAGGGCTTCAGTGAGGCGTTTACCGACTTTTATTTATTGCCCATGGTGTCTGCGATTTGGTCGTCCGGTACTCAGACCGCGGCTAAAATGCCGCTCGAGTTTTTTATTCGGTTTTTCCACAATCACGGCTTGCTCACCATTACCGATCAGCCACAGTGGTACACCCTGGTGGGCGGCTCCCACCGTTACTTAAAGCCGCTCACCGAATCCTTCGCGAACAAAATTGTGACTGATGCGCAGATTCAATCGGTTAGCCGGAACGGGCAGGGGGTGTCCATTGAGCGGGCGGGGACAACCCCAGAAATCTTTGACGAGGTGGTGTTCGCCTGCCACAGCGATCAAGCATTATCCCTGCTAGCAGACCCCACTGAAGCCGAACAAGGGCTGTTAGGGGCCATACCTTACAAAGCCAATCGGGTTGTTATGCATACCGACAGCAGTCTGCTACCTCGGCGCAGAGCCGCCTGGGCCAGCTGGAATTACTGTTTGCCGGCCGAGCAAGATGACCGCACACTGCTCACTTATAATATGAATATTCTTCAGTGTATCAAAGCGCCCGAGACCTTTTGTGTCAGTGTGAACCCCGGTGACCGAATCGACGGCTCGGCCATTCTGGGCGAATACGAGTACGATCACCCGGTCTTTACCCGTGAAAGCGTGGCGGCCAAGTCCCGTTGGCGAGAGATTAGCGGCGTTAAGAATACCCATTTTTGCGGCGCTTACTGGCACAATGGCTTCCACGAAGACGGGGTAGTCTCGGCGCTGCGCGTGGCTAAAGATTTTGGAATTGAATTGTGAGTGACTCTCAGCCCCCAAGTGCCATCTATTCCGGTTGGGTCAGGCATCGGCGATTTACGCCGGTTGAGCACGAGTTTCGCTATCGTCTCGATCTTTTCTTTATGGACTTGGATTCGCTCGGCGAATTGTTTTCCCCGCTCAGGTTCTGGTCTTTTAATAAACGCAATCTGGGGCAGTTCCGGCGCAAAGACTTTATGGGGCCCGTGGACCGCCCACTGAAAGAGCTGGTGCTTGAAAAAGCCTCTGCAGAGCTAGACAAGGGGCGGGAGCATAAAGTGTATTTGCTGGCCAATTTGCGTCAGTGGGGTACCTGTTTTAACCCGGTGAGCCTTTACTATGTATACGAAAATGCTCAGCTACGCTGTATTGTTGCCCAGGTCAACAATACCCCGTGGGATGAGCGCCACACTTACGTGATACCGGCCGTAGCCAAAAAAAATAAAACCCAGCACAAATTTGCCAAAGCGTTTCACGTCTCGCCGTTTAACCCCATGGATATGACCTATGATTGGTCGAGCACCACTCCCGGAAAACGTCTGTGCGTGCATATGGAAAATCACCGCGAGGGCCAATGCCATATGGACGCCACCTTGGTGCTTACACGTAAAACTTGGACTGAAACGCATCTAAATCGCGTGCTCTGGCGTACTCCCTTTAACAGTGCCAAGGTTCCCCTGGCCATCTATTGGCAGGCGTTAAAACTTTGGTGGAAAGGCGCACCTGTATACGATCACCCCGGTGCAAACAGCAGTAACCGGTAAAGGAGAAAAACAGTGACAGAAACAACGACCCGCAAAGGTATTTCTGCTATCAGCTCCCACCGTGCCCGTGCGTTTACCTACCGTGAAAAGGTAGCGAGGACCCTGGTGCATAAGACCCTGGCCAAGCTCTATCGCGGTTGTCTGCGGATTCATGAAGGAGAGGATTGCTTTACCTTTGGTCAGAGCCCCGATCACGCCGAGATTGTGGCCGATATCCACGTGCATGATTTGGCCGCATATTGTGACGTAGCTTTTTCGGGCTCCATCGGATCTGGTGAAGCCTATATGTCGGGTTACTGGTCTACCCCCAACCTAACCAATGTGGTGCGTATTTTTGTCAGTAATATCGATACGCTGGATACGATGGATCAGGGCCAGTCCCGTGTCAGCAAAGCAATGCTTAAGGTCTTTGCCTGGTTGCGTCGCAACTCCAAGGAGGGCGCCCGGCGCAACATTAGCGCACACTATGATTTAGGCAATGAGTTTTTCTCGCTGTTCTTGGATAAACAACTGATGTACTCCTCGGCCATTTTTCCCAGTGAAACGGCCAGTTTAGACGAGGCGGCCGAATACAAACTTAAAGTTATCTGCGACAAATTAGAGCTTACGTCCGAGGACCACTTGCTGGAGATTGGTACCGGCTGGGGCGGGCTTGCGGTTTATGCGGCCCAGCACTATGGCTGCCGCGTGACCACCACTACCATCAGTCATGAACAATACGAGCACGCCCAGAAGGCGGTCAAAGAGGCTGGGTTGGAAGATCGCATAACCCTGTTGTTTGACGATTACCGCGACTTGCAGGGGAGCTACGACAAGTTGGTGTCGGTCGAGATGATTGAGGCGGTGGGTTACGAGCACTATGCCACCTATGTAAAAACCTGTGGCAAGCTGCTTAAGCGCGACGGGTTGATGCTGATTCAGGCGATCACCATCACTGACCAGCGCTATAATATGGCGAAGGACTCGGTAGACTTTATCCAGCGTTATATTTTTCCCGGCGGAGGTTTGCCGTCTGTAAGCAAGCTAATGGAGCTTACCCAGTCCCACAGCTCGCTCAATCTGGTTCATTTTGAAGACATTGGCGCCCACTACGCCAAGACCCTCAAATGCTGGCGCGAGCGCTTTTGGGCGCAGCTGCACACGGTCCGGGCTCAGGGGTTTGATGAACGCTTTATTCGCATGTGGGAATACTATCTCTGCTATTGCGAGGGCGGATTCGCCGAGCGCAGCATCGGCACCGGACAATTTTTGCTGGCAAACCCCGACTACCGTCCGTGAACAAACCCCTCGCTAAAATACGGGATACCCTGAACGAGCATCGCCTGATCTTGGCAAACGCGGCAATGTTCCAGATCGGTTGGCTACTATGCCTAATGGCCCCATTGGCGGTCGCCTTGGTTTACACTCTGGCGGCAATAGCGGTTCATTTTTTGTATTGGGGCGGTCATCGTCAAGATGTTATTGCGGTGATCCTCGCTATTGCCATGGGGTTTATTCACGACACCGCACTTTTGGTCGGCGGCGTCCTGCAGTATTCGCTTGTGATACAGCCCTTGTGGCTAATGTGTTTGTGGGCACTGCTCGGTTTAACGCTCAACCATTCACTGCACGCAATTTACGGACGTCCTTGGTTAGCTGCCATTTTGGGGGCAGTGTCGGCGCCTTTATCTTACATCGCAGGTGTCGCTATCTCGGGGGTTAGCTGGGGCGTTCCGAAAGAAATGGGGGCAAGCATCATCGCCCTGGTATGGCTTGGCGTTTTACCTCTGCATCTGGCTTTAAGCCGGATTCTGACAAGACTTGTATTTCCGCGTACGGATAACTCCCCGGAGACTCAGTGATGAAATTATTATCGCTACATTTGTGTCTGCTGTTGTTTTTTGCGTTAAAAGTGTCGGCCGCCTCCCAACCATTTGCGGTGGGTAAAGCCTATAACCTAGACGAAACCGACGCACTCTTGTACAGCGAAGCCTATTATCAAGTGTCTGAAGACAAAGTCAGAGTCGAGTACCGGTCTGCCAGCGAAGATCTGATTGCGGTTAAAACCCTCGATTACTCCCGGTCCAAAATCAGTCCCAGCTTTACGCTTCGTTATGAAAATCGAGACTATGGCCTGCAGGCGAGGGTAGAGGAGCAGTTCGTTACGCTCACTCGTGAAGAAAACGGCGATAGCAAAAGCAAAACGTTGAGCCCGGCCGATAACCAAGTCGTGGATGCGGGTTTTGTGGGTTTTATTCTCGATCAATGGAATGCTTTAAGTAACGGCGAAGCGGTAAGCTTTGCCTTCGCCTTTGTCAGCGATCTTAAGAATGTGGGGCTAAGTGCGCAAAAAGTGGAGCCGGAGCGCACGCCTTTCGGCGAGCCGTCCGAGGATCGTCTGACTCTGAAGATGCAGTTGGATAACGGCTTTCTGGCGATGTTTATCGATCCCATTTACCTTGAATTTTCGCCCCAGAAACAGCTTATGACTTTTGCCGGGCGCTCCAATATCACCGACAGTGAAGGTGAATCGATGGATGTGCTTATTCGTTACCAGTATCCATAACGCGGCTAGCTTCCCTGCGGCCGCTCACCCTTTAAGTCGTAGGCAAACGCGATAATATAGGCGACGGCCAAATAAAGCTTTTCCGGTATCTCGTCTCCCAACTCAAGGGTGACCAAAAAATCCACCAGCGAGGCATTGTCGCACAGGGGAACACCGTGCTCCTCGGCGATATCGATAATCTCCTGCGCCAGTGCGCCCGAACCTTTGGCACTAATAACGGGCGAGTGAGTGCCGTCATAATAAAGAGCGACGGCTTTTTGCAGATCCTCAAGTTCGGCAGTATCGCTCATGTGGTAATGTCCACCAGGTTGTATCTGAGTTTGTTGCCTTGCTCTGGGGGCGCGCCCTCGCGAAACTGCACCTTGTTTAATTCAATGCCGGCGGCGGCAAACGGCGCACGGTATTCGTTAAAGCGAGTTTTTGCCTCGGTTAATAGCGTTTTATCTTCACTCCAAATCACCACATCAACGCTGGCGTTTAGGTAGCGTAAACGCGCCGCCAGCGGGCCGGCGGGGGTGTCCAGATCCAGAGTGACTTGCCAGCATTTGGCTTGCTTGGTGGTCGCCCGGTCGGACTCCGGATCGGGGAATTCTTCTATGCCCAGTCGGGCGTTGTATAACTGCTGATCAACCCGAATGGGAACATCCAGGTGGATGTTAATGCCGGCTGGCGCCTCGCCCTGACGCGCCCGACTGATTTCGGGTTGCAATTGCTGCTGGCGAATGCGCGCTAAACTGGTCAGAGTTAATTGATGGGTGAGCAACAATAGCTGGGTGCGCAGGGTTTGGCTTTGCTCGGCGGTGGCAGGGCGCGGCGATGCGTTTAATAAATCCTGCAGCAGAGCATTTTTACCGCCGGGCAGTGCCTCCATCAGCTCGAGGGTCAAGCGATTTTGCTGCGCTTGAGCCTTATGGCCGCCGGTGCCCAGCAGCTGAGCAAGCAGGGGTAAATCGGCAGGCTTTTGCGGCGTAATAGCTCGCTGGGCCGGCTCGCTCACAGCGCTCGGGGTAAGCTGGCTGACTACGGCTTGGGCCAGCTTTAGCAAAATGGCTTTGCGATCGTTTTGTAGCACAGGTTCCAGCGCCGCCGGATTGCTTCGCAGCGCGTTGAGCAGCCGCGCCTCCAACAAGGTCCCCGTGTTCTGCACGGCCTCTTTAGCCGCTGGCGCCGTAAGCATTTGCGGTGTATTCGGCGTTAGGGCCTGACTTTCAAGCTTTTGCAGCAATTGCTGTATGTTTTTTAGCCCGCTTTGGTTGGGTAATTGCTGCAGTAGCCGCTGCAGTAAGGCGATTGCGGGCTCAAGGGTGGGACCATTCTGGCGCGGTAGTATTTCCCTAAGCGCCGTGGCGAGCTCTTGCGGTGCAATTGGGGGGCGATTTGTATTGGCCGTGGCAACGTCTGTGCTCACAAGGGCTTGCTGCAGTGCCGCACTGGTCCCTTTACCGGCCATAACGCTGTTTGTACCCGGTGGCTGAATCACAAGTCCACGCCCTGGTTGAACGGCTACAGCCAGTTTATCGCCCGGGGTCAGCAAGGCGCGGGTTAAGGTTTGAACAATCTGGCCTTTCACCAACAGGCTCGCCAGCCGCACCGGGGCGGGCGAGGCGCTCTCTTTGCCGGTGTTGGACGCGGCGGTGGGCGGGGGCTCGATACGTCCCTGTTTTAGCAGCTGCGCTTGGTGCTCGGGCTTTATATTTTGCAGGCGGACCACCTCGGCGGTGGCCATTTCTCCGGTTTTCAGGGGCAGGGATGCCAGGGCGCTCAGGTTGATTCCGGGGCGCAGTGCGCCGCGGGCACTTGGGTTGCCCGAGGACGAAGAGTAAAGCTGGGTAAAATCTACGGGCATAATGCACCTTGGGGTGGAAAAAGGCCGCTGTGGGTAAACTTTTGCTCGTCCTGCCTTTATAATCAGCGCGCATTAACCTTTACGGCCGTGAGCCACAAATATTGAGTGCCCTGATGTCAGAACGGGAAACCGCCGAGCCAGTCGAGCTTGCAATAAATGGTGTTAGTTGCGTCCGGGACGGTCGCACGCTGTTTACTCAGCTTGAGTATAACTGTCCTCGGGGCACAGTGCTGCAGGTGCTGGGGTTTAATGGCGCGGGTAAGACCACTTTGCTCAACGCCTTGGCCGGTTTGCTGCCCTGCTCAGAGGGCGAGATCCTGTGGCGCGGGCATCCCATTCGGCGCAGTCGAGCCTTCACCGCCGAGGTTTTTTACCTGGGCCATCAGGTGCCGGTTAAACCGTCGTTGACTGTGTGGGAAAACTTACACTGGCTGGCGCGATTGCGCGGCCAGGCGGTGGCCGCCGAACAAGGCTTGCAAGCGCTTGCGCAAGTAGATTTAGACGCCTATCACGGGGCGTTGTGCCGCAATTTGTCCGCCGGACAAAAGCGCCGCGTGGCACTGGCGCAGCTGTACCTGAGCGGCGAGCGGCTTTGGATTCTGGACGAACCCTTTACCGCCATTGATAAAGAAGGCGTCGCGCGGCTGCAGGATCTACTGCAGCAGCACGCCGAGCGCGGCGGTATCGCGGTCATTACCTCGCACCAGGCGCTGGAATTGCCCGGCCTAAAAAACCTGAACTTATCGGATTATCAGCCTCTGGACGCCTATGACTATGCCTGACGCACGCCCGCCTGTGGCTGGCGCCTGGCGCGCGGTGCTGGCCCGGGACTTAAAACTGAGCTGGCGCCAGCGCAGTGATCTTGTTAACCCACTGCTGTTTTACCTAATTACGATCACCTTGTTGCCCCTGGGAGTTGATCCGTCGCGCCAGCTGTTGGGCAGCATAGCGCCGGGCATGTTGTGGATTATGGCATTGCTGGCAACCCTGTTGTCTCTCGACAGCCTGTTTCGCTGCGACTACGAAGACGGCACCCTGGTTCAGTTTCAGTTGTCCTCCGAGCCTTTGTTTTTAACGGTGTTGGGAAAAATTACGGCCTATTGGCTGACCACGGGCTTGCCCCTCGCGCTGGTTTCACCGCTCTTGGCCGTTATGCTGGCGCTGCCACCGTCGGGGTATTTAGCGCTCGTGTTATCGTTGCTTTTGGGGACCGCCATTATGGCGTTAATCGGTGCGCTGGGGGCCGCATTAACCGTGTGCCTGCGCGCCGGCGGCCTTATTTTGACGCTGGTGGTTATGCCTTTGTATTTGCCCGTTCTGATTATCGGCGCCAATGCGGTCAGCAGCGCGGTGGCGGGGTTTGGCTATGGTCGCGAGTTAGCGTTGCTGGGGGCGGGGCTGGCGCTGGCGCTCATGGTTATGCCCGCGGCGGTCGCCGGGGCGCTCAGAGTATCGGCAAATCAATAATGTATTAGAGGGTTAACACTTTGGCTTGGCAGTGGTTTCATCGATTGGGTTCCCCGCGCTGGTTTTACGAGAAAACCGGCCGCTGGCTGGTATGGTTTGCACCTATAACCATTGCACTATTGGTCATTGGTTTTACCTGGGGCCTCGCGTTTGCGCCGGTGGATGCCAAACAGGGCAACAGCTACCGGATTATATTTATCCATATGCCCGCGGCGGTTTTATCGCTTGCCGGTTACTACCTGATGGCTATTGCCGGTGGCATCGGCCTGATCTGGAAAATGAAACTGCCGTTTATGGTAATGAAGTCCGCCGCCGTTATTGGGGTGGCTTTTACCGCGCTCACGTTAATAACCGGTTCGCTCTGGGGTTACCCCACCTGGGGGACGTTTTGGGAGTGGGATGCGCGCAATATTTTTATGTTGATCCTGCTGTTTTTGTACCTCAGCATCGTGCTTCTGGGGCAGGTCTATCCCGAGCAGGAGGCCGCCGACAAAGTCTGCGCCATTCTGGCCTTGGTGGGTACGGTGAATGTACCCATTATCTATAAGTCTGTGGACTGGTGGTACAGTTTACATCAGCCCGCCAGTATTAAGTTTACCGGCTCTAGCAGTATTCACCCGAGCATGCTGTACCCTCTGCTGCTGTGCATTGTGGCTTACTATTGCTTTTATACGCTGTCGCTGATCTTATACACCCGCCAGGAAATACTCGCCCGCGAGGCGCGCACCAAGTGGGTGGCGGCGCTGGTGGAGCCCGGCACCGAGAACCGGGTAAAAGGGTAACCCTATGCCGACATTTAAATTTGCATCATTGGCCGAGTTTATCGCTATGGATGGCCACGGCGTGTACGTCTGGAGCTGTACATTAATTGCTCTGATCATTCTAAGCGCCCTAGTTATTCACCCGCTGTGGTTGCAGCGCGGCCAAAAACAAAAAATTCGTACCCGGCTGCAATTGCAGCGCAGCCAGGCAAAGCGCCACGAGCGCACCAGTAGCCCCCAACAAGTGAAGTAATATGCATCCAGTTCGTAAACAGCGTTTATTGATTGTTCTTGCCATCGTGGTTTTGTCGAGCATCGCCATCGGCCTGCTGGTCTTCGCGCTGCGCGATAACATTAATTTGTTCTATCCACCGGCAAAGTTTAGCGCGGGGGAGGTGCCCCACGACGTAAGGCTGCGCGCTGGCGGTTGTGTGCAACCGGGTTCGGTGGTGCGCGATGAATCCAGCCTGGAGGTCAACTTTCAACTGGTAGACCCAACGGGCAAGTTAAAGGTGCAGTACGAGGGCATTTTGCCCGACTTATTTGCCGAGGGCGAAGCGGCCGTGGTGAATGGGGTGTGGCGCGACGACAAGGTTTTCTATGCCGATCAGGTGCTCGCCAAACACGACGAAAATTATATGCCCCCCGAAGTGGCCGAGGCCATGAACAACGGCGAGATGCATCAGGCGACCTGCGAGGGGGCTGAGTATGATTCCTGAGTTAGGCCACTTTGCGCTGATTTTATCTCTGGCGCTCAGTGCCGCGCTGTTTGTGGTTCCGCTGTGGGGCGCTTACCGTTTAAGTCAGCCTTTAATGCTTGCCGGTCGCTCCCTGGCGGCCGGGCAATTGCTAATGGTAACCGTGGCCTTTGTGATTCTGGGCTGGGCGTTTTTGCATGACGATTTCTCGGTGTCTTATGTCGCCAATCACTCCAACTCGTTAATGCCCGTTTACTACAAGCTCAGCGCCATCTGGGGCGGGCACGAGGGGTCTTTGCTACTGTGGATTTTAATGCTCTCGGGCTGGACCTTTGCCATCGCCATATTCAGCCGCAGCCTGCCGTTGGATATGCAGGCTCGGGTGCTGGCGGTGATGGGGTTTGTCGCCACCGGGTTTTTGATGTTTATTCTGTTTACCTCAAATCCCTTTGATCGTATTTTGCCGCTATCGCCGCAAGAGGGGGCCGACCTTAACCCACTGCTGCAAGACCCGGGGCTGATCTTTCACCCGCCACTGCTCTACATGGGCTATGTGGGTTTTAGCAGTGTGTTTGCCTTTGCTATCGCCGCACTCTTAACCGGTAAGTTAGATACCGCCTGGGCTCGCTGGTCGCGCCCCTGGGCCACTGTGGCCTGGGCGTTTTTAACCCTCGGTCTGGCCCTCGGCAGCTGGTGGGCCTACTACGAGCTGGGCTGGGGCGGCTGGTGGTTCTGGGACCCGGTGGAAAACGCGGCTTTTATGCCGTGGTTGGTGGGCACGGCGTTAATTCATTCGCTGGCGGTGACGGAAAAGCGCGGCCTGTTTAAAAGCTGGACAATATTGCTGGCCATTTTTGCCTTCTCGCTCAGCCTGTTGGGAACCTTTCTGGTTCGCTCGGGGGTGCTGACATCGGTGCACGCCTTTGCCAACGACCCGGACCGGGGGCTGTTTATTCTGGTTTTCTTGGCGGTGGTTGTCGGCGCTTCGTTGCTGTTGTTTGCCCTGCGCGCGCCGGTGATTAAAAACGCTCCCAGTTTTAATTTACTGTCGCGCGAAACACTGCTGCTGGCCAACAATATTTTGTTAATGATCGCCATGATCACCGTGCTATTTGGCACACTGTTTCCGCTGGTGGCAGACGCCCTAAAGCTGGGTAAGTACTCGGTGGGGGCGCCGTATTTTAACCTCACCTTTATTCCCTTTATGACCATCATTTGCCTGTTGATGGGCATTGCACCAGAAAGTCGATGGAAGCGCACCAATGGCTCGCCATTGGCAAAGGTCGTGTCTGGCCCTGCGGTACTCAGCCTGGCGTTGGGCATCGCTGTGCCCATACTGCTGGGGGACTTTGCTTTTAGCATGGTGCTTGCCGTGTTTATCGGCAGCTGGGTAGGCTTGACCACTTTGTGGGATTTGTGGCGCAAAAGCCAGAACTCTCAGGGACGCTGGGTGGGGCTGCGCAAGCTTAGCCTCAGCTATTGGGGCATGATAATTGCCCACTGCGGGATCGCGGTCTCGGTATTGGGAGTTTGCTTAAACAGCCACTATGCCGATATGGACAAAGTGCGTATGGATGTAGGGCAGCCTGTGACGGTAGCCGGTTACCAGTTTACCCTGGAGAAATTAGAGCAGGTGCGTGGCCCCAACTATATGGCCGACCAAGCGGTGGTGGTAATGAGTAAAGACGATCGAGTTCTGCGCGTGCTCAAGCCGCAAAAGCGCCGCTATTTCGCCAGCGGACAAATTATGACCGAGGTGGCGTTAGATCCCGGCTTTACCCGCGATGTCTATGTCGCCATGGGGGATAAAATTAATGCCCAAAGCTGGGCCATGCGTATTCACTATATGCGTTTTGTACGCTGGATTTGGTTGGGCGCGCTAATGATGGCGCTGGGCGGTATGTTTGCGGTTATCGACAAACGCTACCGCAAGCGTAAAAGCGCGGCTTCACCCACACCGCAAGAGGCTTAAATCATGGGTCGATTAAAACTGTTTTTACCGCTGATTGTCTTGCTGATTTTATTGCCTTTGTTTTACGTCGGGCTTCGTTTAGACCCCAGTGCCATGCCCTCGGCGCTCATCGGCAATCCCTTGCCTGGGTTTAGCTTAAGCACTGTCGAGTCCGAAGAGGTTGTGGGCCCCGAGGCGGTAACCGGTGAAGTCACCCTTTTAAACGTATGGGCCACCTGGTGTTTTGCCTGTAAAGCCGAGCACCCGTATTTAAATAAACTGGCGGGCGAGGGCATTCGCATTATCGGCGTTAACTACAAAGACGAGCGTACCGCAGCGCAAGAATGGCTGCGGGATTTGCACAACCCCTATGAATTTAGCCTGTACGATAATGAAGGTCGGTTGGGGTTAGAGTTAGGCGTGACCGGCGCGCCGGAAACCTATTTGCTCGATCGCGATGGAATTATTCACTACCGACATATTGGTGTGGTGAACGACAAAGTATGGAACGAGGTGCTTGGGCCTAAGTATCGGGAGTTGCAGGGCGAGTAGGGCGGTTCGTTGTTCGAGTTGTATAAGAGCCTTCGCGTATACGAGCCTTCGCTTTGCGGGGGCTTTTTTGTTTGTGGTGGGGTGGTTGGAGAGGGATCCGGACGGGAAACACTCGGGCCGTCCTGGCCCTCGCCCTACGGGCAGCGCATTCGCGCTGTGCCAATTCGCTCCCGGCGAATTGGTCGAACCCGAGCGCGGCTTCTCGCCCGTCACAAACCACAATACATACAAAAAAGCCCCCGCTTTCGCGAGGGCTCTTTTGTATGTATGGCGGACCGGACGGGACTCGAACCCGCGACCTCCGGCGTGACAGGCCGGCATTCTAACCAGCTGAACTACCGGTCCGCAAAACCTAGACTGGATTGGTGGGTGGTACAGGGATCGAACCTGTGACCCTCGCCTTGTAAGGGCGATGCTCTCCCAGCTGAGCTAACCACCCCTCCGTTCAAGAGCTGCGTATTCTAATGATATCGCGGCCGGGGTCAACCACTTTTTTTAAATTTTCTTACAATTGCTCTAGGTGCTTGGTTTTTAACCACTTTACCCAGCTTAGCTCGCACCCTCGGGGCGCTACCGTTATACTCGCCACTCGATGAATGTGAGGTGTCTATGGCTCGTTTGTTGATTCTATGGCTGGTGCTGTGTGGGGCAGCACAGGCCGAGGATATTTATCAGTTTTCCAATCCGGTGGATCGCGCCCGGTTTGAACATTTTACCGCCGAGTTGCGTTGCCCTCAGTGCCAAAATCAAAGCATTGGCGATTCCGACTCCATGCAGGCAGAAGATTTGCGCCGCGATTTGTACGAGCAAATTCAGGCCGGGCGCAGCGACAAAGAGATTACCGACGAAATGGTGCGCCGCTACGGTAACTACATTCTCTATCGGCCCCCGTTAAACTCATCGACCGTGGTTCTCTGGGTACTACCTGCGGTGCTCTTGATTATTGGCATTGTGGTTGTGCTGGTGATGGTGCGAAAACGCAAGGCCGCCGAAGGCCAGCGACAGCTGACTCCCAAAGAGCAGGCGGATATTGAGGCAATGCTGGCCGAGCACGACCGGAAAGGCGCAACAAGCGAGAAAGATTCATGAATGTATTTTTAATTGGCGCTTTGGTTTTAACCTTGGTGGCCACGCTTTGTGTTGTTTGGCCACTGTTTGTGCGCAAATCCTACAGCACCAGTCGCGACGATCGACTACAGGAAAACATTGCTCTCTACCGCGAACATGAACGCGAGTTACAGCGCTCCCACGAGGCGGGCGATATCGATGCCGCCCAGCTGGAAAAGCTAACTCTGGAGTTAAAAGCCAACCTGTTGGCCGATCAGCAGGTTCACACGGCGCGATATCAATCTGGTGGCAAGGCGCTGCTGGCGGTCATGGCGCTGGCGGTTTGCTTGGGGTCGGTGTGGCTGTACTTTGCTCAAGGCGCCAGTGGTGATGTCGCCTTTACCCAGCTGCAGCGTAAAGTGTTAGAAGATAATTTTACCGCCATGCAGGCGGGTGAGCGGCCCGACGCGGCCAAAACTCGCGAGCTGGTCGATAGGCTGCAGGAGCGGGTTAAGGTTCAACCCGACAATGCCCAGTACTGGTACCTGTTGGGTAACTACGCCAGCCAGTTGGGGGAGTACCCGCTTGCCATTGAGGGTTATCGCAAAGTTTACGAATTGGCGCCCAACGAGCCGGGCAGCGCGTCAGAGCTGGCGCAGGCGCTCTTTCTGGGGGCGGACAATCAAATAACCGAAGAGGTCGCATTTTTAACCGACAAGGCCTTGCAGGTTGATCCCGACGATACCACCGCCCTGGGGCTGGCGGGTATTCGCGCCTTTGGCGCGCAAGATTACGCCAATGCCGTGCGCTACTGGCAGAGTGCGGCGGATTTAACTCCGCCCGGCGCATCGGGCCGACGGGCTCTGTTGGCGGGGGTAGAGCGCGCCCGTGCTGAATTGGAAAAGGGTGGCGCGGCGCAATCCGAGGCGAGTGCAGACGCCAGCTGGCAGCTGCCGGTAACCGTAACCTTGGCCGATGATTTAGCGATTCCCGATGGCGCTACCTTGTTTGTATTTGTGCGTCAGCACCAGGGCAGCCCCATGCCGCTCGCGGTGTACCGTACCCCAGCGCGGCAGCTGCCGCTGTCCGTTACTCTGGATGAATCCATGGCCATGACCACGGCAGACAGACTCTATAACGCTGGCGCTCTGGAGTTGGTCGCGCGTTTGTCCAACTCCGGGCAGGCGATGCCACAGTCGGGCGATATGGAGGGCAGGGTTGGCCCTCTGGATGCTGAAGATTTGGCGGGAGAACTGAACGTGGAGATCGATACGGTGCGCCCTTAGCGCCGCCAGCGTGCCCTGGCTGGTCAAAACCTGATCGGCTGGGGGCAAATCCCTGATTCCGCGCGTAAAAACTTCTCACAACCAGTGCGGTAAAGGTGTAAAGCCGCGGGCAAATGTGTAGAATTCTTGGCTTTATCTGGGCAAAAACATCGCCCCTGTACCGGCGAGCAGAGGCGTTAGCTCTGGGGTCGACGGCAAAGCATATAACGAGTGACAAGGACCTATGCGGTTAAAGTGTATTAAATTGGCGGGCTTTAAGTCGTTTGTCGACCCGACCACCGTCAACTTTCCCAGCAATCTGTGCGCGGTTGTAGGCCCTAACGGCTGCGGCAAATCCAATATTATCGACGCCGTGCGCTGGGTTATGGGCGAGTCATCGGCCAAAAACCTGCGCGGCGAGTCCATGACCGACGTTATTTTCAACGGCTCGGGCGGACGTAAACCCGTGGGGCAGGCCTCCATCGAGCTGGTGTTTGACAACAGCGACGGTTCTCTGGGGGGCGAATACGCGGCCTTTTCCGAAATCTCGATTAAACGCCGGGTTACCCGCGACGCGCAAAACCAGTATTTTCTTAACGGCGCCAAGTGTCGGCGCCGGGACATCACCGATATTTTCCTGGGCACTGGCCTGGGGCCGCGCAGCTACGCGATTATCGAGCAGGGCATGATTTCGCGGCTGATCGAGGCAAAACCCGAAGAGCTGCGCGTTTACATCGAAGAGGCGGCGGGTATTTCCAAATACAAAGAGCGCCGCCGCGATACAGAAAACCGGATGCGCCGTACCCAGGAAAACCTGGAGCGCTTGACCGATATTCGCGACGAGCTGGAGCGCCAGCTGGCACGCCTGGAGCGCCAGGCCCAGGCGGCGGAAAAGTACACCGAGTTTAAAAAGCAAGAGCGCACCCTCAAAGCCCAGGTGCAGGCGCTCAAATACCGCAACCTGGATGACCAGGCCAAGGCCAAACAAGAGGCCATCCGCGAACTGGAAATCCAGATGGAATCCTTTGTGACCGGTCAGGTAAACAAAGACACCCAGATTGAAAAATTCCGCGCCCAGCAGTCCGAGTTCAGCGATAAATTTAACGAAGTTCAGGGCCGTTTTTACGCCATTGGCGCCGACATCGCCCGCATCGAGCAAAGCATTAAACACGCCGATGAGCGCAACCGTCAGTTGCAAACCGACATGGAACGCACCGAGCGCGAATCCCGCGAGGCTCGCGAGCGCCTGGAGCAAGACGTCGAGCGCGAACAGCAATGGCAAGCCGAGCTGCTGGAAATCGAACCCGAGCTGGAGCTAGTCGAGGCCGCCGAGCAAAGCTCCGGCGATTTGCTGCACGAAGCTGAAGAACTTATGCAGCAGTGGCAGAGCGACTGGGACAGCTTTAACCAGCGCGCCGCCGAGCCGCGCCAGCGCGCCGAGGTGCAGCAATCGCGCATTCAGCACCTGGAGCAAGTGCAGACCCGTCTTTTGACCCGGGTGGAAAAGCTGCAGGACGAGAAAAAGGGCCTGGGCGAAAACACCGTCGAAGACGAAGATCTGGCCATTGCCCGCGAAGAGCTGGCCGAGCTGGATGTGGAAATGGAAACCCGCCGCGAGGGCAGCGAAAACCTATCCGATCAGCTGGAACAGGCGCGCAATAACAGCCGCGATATTGCGGACGAACTGGATACCGCCCGCAGTAAGCTGCAGAGCATGCGCGGCCGCCACGCCTCGCTTGAGGCACTGCAACAAGCGGCCCTGGGCGAAAAAAACAAGGCCGTGACCGAGTGGCTGGAGACCCAATCACTCACCGACGCCCCCCGTCTGGCCGAGCAGGTCACCGTTAACGATGGTTGGGATAAAGCCCTGGAAACCGTACTGGGTAATACCCTGCAGGCGGTCTGCGTGGATGGCGCCGATCAGGTCGCCGCGACTTTGGAAAGCCTTAGTCAGGGCGAGCTGGTACTGCTGGATGCCAGCGCCAGCGCGAAAGCGGACGAGGGCAAAGGTCCTCTGTTGGCCGAGCAGGTAAACGCCGACTGGGACGCGGCCGGTTTACTGGCGGGCATTCATATCGCCGAAGACCTAAACGCGGCCCTGACTCTGCGCGCCACATTAGGCGCGGGCGAGTCTGTGGTCACTCGCGATGGCATTTGGCTGAGCCCCCACTGGATTAAGGTAGCGCGCGATACCGACGCCAGCGCCGGGGTTATTGCCCGCAAGCAGGAATTAGAAGAGTTAAGCGAAACCATCGCCGAAACGGAAGCGACGGTACAGGCGTTGCAGGAAAAACTGGAACAAAACCGCGACGAGATCAAAAACCGTGAGCAAGAGCGCGAGAACATGCGCCGCGAGCTGGATGATTTAAACAAACGCCACGGTGAGCTGCGCTCCAGCATAAGCGCCAAAGAGGTGCAAATTGAGCAATTAGGCATGCGTAAGTCGCGTCTGGAAAGCGAAATACGCGAAGCGCGCGAGCAAATGGAGCAAGAGGCCGAGCAACTGGCCGAAGCCCGGGTGATTTTAAGCGACGCCATTGAAGCCATGGAGGCCGATACCGACGAGCGCGAAAAACTGCAGGCCCGACGCGAAGATATTCGCGGCAAACTGGACGGCGCGCGGCAAAAGGCCCGCCAGGACAAAGATCGCGCCCACGAGTTACAGCTGCGCGCCTCGGCCCTGAACACGCAAATCGACAGCATTAAGCTCAGCATTGCCCGCCTGCAGGAGCAGAGCGAAACCCTGACCGAGCGCCGCGAACAACTGGCCGAATCCATGGCCGAAAACCGCGACCCGGCCGAAGAGAACAAGCTGGAGCTGGAAGCGCTGCTGGATAAGCGCATTAAGGTTGAAGAGGAGTTAAACGAGTCCCGCCGTGCGCTGGAAGGCGTCGAGCACGAATTGCGCGAAGTCGAGCAATCGCGCAACCGCGCCGAGCAAGAAGTGCAGGCGGTGCGTTCGCACCTGGAGCAAGAGCGACTGCAGGCGCAAACCTTTGAGGTACAGCGCAAAGCACTGGCCGAACAGCTGGCCGAAGATAACTTCGATTTGCAGACCCTGCTGGATAACACCCCCGAGGATGCCGAAATGGCGCCTCTGGAAACCGAGCTGGAACAGCTGGCGGCGCGCATCAGCCGCTTGGGGGCGATTAACCTGGCGGCGATCGACGAGTTTAAGTCAGAATCCGAGCGCAAAAACTACCTGGACGCGCAAAACGAAGACTTGCTGGAAGCTTTGGAAACCCTGGAAAACGCGATTAAAAAGATCGATCGCGAAACCCGCACCCGTTTTAAAGAGACCTTTGATCAGGTCAACGGCGGTTTACAGGAGCTGTTCCCCAAAGTGTTCGGCGGCGGTCACGCCTATTTGGAACTGACCGGCGAAGATATGCTCGATACCGGTATCGCGATTATGGCGCGCCCACCGGGCAAGCGTAACAGTACGATTCACCTGCTCTCGGGCGGCGAAAAAGCACTGACGGCCATTGCGCTGGTGTTTTCGATTTTCCGCCTCAACCCCGCACCTTTTTGTATGCTGGATGAGGTGGATGCGCCGCTGGACGATGCCAACGTGGGCCGCTACGCCCGCATGGTGGAAGAAATGTCGGCGCAGGTACAATTTATTTACATTACCCACAACAAGATCGCCATGGAAATGGCGCATCAGTTAATGGGGGTCACCATGCACGAGCCGGGGGTTTCCCGCTTGGTCACCGTGGATGTAGACGAAGCCGCCGAACTGGCAGCGGTATAAACGAATTCTCAGCATTTGGAAGAAAGGTTATGCAAGATTGGCTAACGGTTATCGTCGTTCTGTTAATCGTCGGAATCCTACTGGATGGCTGGCGGCGAATGCGAGCCTCGCGGCGCGACACTATTCGCGTATCCAGGCGGGCTCGCCAGTACGACTCAGGTGATAGCGAGCCAGTTGAAGAACCCTACACCAGCGAGCTGCCCAACGGCGGTGCGCGGGTGGTTGCCAAGCGCGAAGTGTTGGACACCCCGGACACTGGCGGGGGTAGCTCAGTCCCCAACCGCGACAGCATTCCGCAACAGGTGACGCTCAACCTGGACGAATCTGTACCCATGTTAATGGAGTCGGTGGAAGAGCAGGGCGAAGAGCGCACTGAGCCCAGCTTTGGTGAGGCCGACCCGGCGCCTGCGGCCGAAAGCCGCGATGAGCCAGAGCTTCGCCAAGAACCCTCGTTCAGCGCCCTGCAAGACGACGAGCCCGCGGCTGCGCCAGACCCCGAGCCCCTGCGCTCTACCGAGCCAACCCACGCGCCGGAACCCGAGCGCGACGCGCAAATGCCCGACGAAGTCATCATTATTAATATCATGGCCCGCGAAGGCGAGGTCTTTGTGGGCGAAAGCCTTTTGGATGTCCTGCTGCAAGTGGGAATGCGCTACGGCGATATGAATATTTTCCACCGCCACGCCCGTGAAAACGGCGAGGGACCGGTACTGTTCAGCCTGGCCAATATGGTCAAGCCCGGCACTTTTGATCTGGATAATATGGCCAGCTTTCAAACCCCGGGTATCAGTTTATTTTTAACCTTGCCCCTGGCGGTGGATAGCATTAAGGCCTTCGATATTATGCGCGATAGCGCCTGGGCTATTGCCGATGCCATGGGGGGCGAGCTAAAAGACGAAAATCGCAGCGTCATGACCCGCCAGACCATGGAGCACTGCCGCCAGCGCATTGCCGAGTACGAGCGCAAACGACTGT
This sequence comes from Gilvimarinus xylanilyticus, assembly GCF_024195295.1. Taxonomy (GTDB): domain Bacteria; phylum Pseudomonadota; class Gammaproteobacteria; order Pseudomonadales; family Cellvibrionaceae; genus Gilvimarinus; species Gilvimarinus xylanilyticus. The sequence goes on from NZ_JAMFTH010000001.1 coordinate 908,966, forward strand.
CGCGCGCCGGCGCCTGACACGAATAACGAGGTCCATTTGTGTCTGACAATTCTGCAACATCCCAAGTGCGCAGTCGCATCGAGCAGCTGCGCCAAAGCATTAACGATCACAACTACCGCTACTACGCCCTGGACGAACCCAGCATCCCCGATGCCGAGTACGACCGGCTGCTGAATGAGTTAAAGCAACTCGAAACCGACCACCCTGAGCTTTTAACGGCCGATTCACCCACCCAGCGGGTGGGCAGCGCGCCACTGGACAGCTTTACCAGCGTGCCCCATGAAAAACCCATGCTGTCGCTGGACAACGCCTTTAGCGATGATGACCTGCGCGCTTTTGATCAGCGCCTGAAAGATCGGTTAAAAGACAGCGCCGATATCGAATACGCCTGCGAGCCCAAGCTGGACGGTATCGCCATTAGTATTTTGTACCAGGACGGCCAGCTGGTGCGCGCGGCCACCCGAGGCGATGGCACCAATGGCGAAGACATTACCGCCAATGTGCGCACCATTAAATCGGTCCCCTTAAGTTTACGCGGCAAGGATTACCCCCAGCGCCTGGAAGTGCGCGGCGAAATCTATATGCCCAAAGCGGGCTTTGCCAAACTCAACCAGCAGGCCGCCGACAAGGGTGAGAAAATCTTTGTTAACCCGCGCAATGCCGCCGCCGGCAGCTTGCGTCAGCTGGATTCGCGCATTACCGCCACGCGCCCCTTAGAGCTTTGCGCCTACAGTGTGGGAGTTCATCAGGGTTTGGAGTTGCCGCCCAGGCACACGGATATCCTGCAGCAGCTGCGCACCTGGGGGTTTAAAATTAACCCCGAAATGATCGCCGCTGCTTCCATTGAAGAGTGTATTGCCTATCACCAGAGCCTTGGCGAGAAGCGCGACGGCCTTGCCTACGACATTGACGGGGTGGTGTTCAAGGTCAATAACATCGCCACGCAAGAAACGTTGGGGTTTGTCTCGCGCGCGCCACGCTGGGCCATCGCCTATAAATTTCCCGCGCAGGAAGAAATGACCACCCTTGAAGCGGTGGAGTTTCAGGTGGGGCGCACCGGCACCATTACCCCGGTGGCCCGACTTAAGCCGGTGTTTGTGGGCGGCGTGACCGTCTCCAATGCCACCTTGCACAACCGCGACGAAATTGCGCGTTTGGACGCCCGGGTGGGCGATACCGTGATTGTGCGCCGCGCGGGTGATGTGATCCCGCAAATTGTGGGCGTGGTTGAGGCCAAGCGCCCCGACAACGCCACACTGATTGAATTTCCCGATACCTGTCCCATTTGCGACTCGCCGGCTGTGCAAATACCGGGCGAGGCCGCCATCCGCTGCGAGGGCGGTTTGATTTGTCCAGCCCAGCGCAAAGAGGCGATTATTCACTTTGCCTCGCGCAAGGCCATGGATATCGACGGTTTGGGCGATAAGCTCGTCGAGCAGCTGGTGGATCGCGGTTTAATTAATACCATTGCGGATTTGTACCGCCTTAAAGCCGAAGACGTCGCCGCCCTTGAACGCATGGGGCAGAAGTCCGCGGAAAATCTCATTGCCGCGCTGGAGGCCTCCAAATCAATCAGTTTTGCGCGCTTTATTTACGCCCTGGGCATTCGCGAAGTGGGCGAGGCCACCGCGCGCAATTTGGCAGCGCACTATGGCACCTGGCAGGCGCTAAGCGAAGCGGACGAAGAAATCTTGCAGCAGGTGGACGACATAGGCCCGGTGGTGGCGAAATTTGTGCGCGACTTCTTTGTCGAGCAAGATAACTTAGACATTGTCAGCCAGCTGCGTGAATGTGGCGTACACTGGCCCGAGCGCGAACCCGAACAACAGCCCGCCGAGCAGCCCTTGGCCGGGCAAACCTGCGTGCTCACCGGTACTCTCGAGCAGATGACCCGCGACGAGGCGGGGGAAAAGCTGCGCGCTTTGGGGGCAAAGGTGGCCGGTAGTGTGTCCAAGAAAACCGACTTTGTGGTGGCGGGGCCGGGCGCCGGTTCTAAACTCAGCAAAGCCGAGCAACTGGGTGTCGAGGTTCTGGACGAAGCAGGGCTGTTGGCATTGCTTGCGCGCTATTGAGGAGCAAATCATGGATCCCGAATCGATTGTATACGGTTGTATTAAAGACAGCATTCTGGACGCCGGCCAGGCCGATCGCCAGCGGGTTAACCGCTCGGCCATGCTGTCGCTGCCCAAGGCCGAGCAGTGGCCGTTTCTGTGCCAAGAGATGTTCTCGATGCCCAACCCGGGGCGAATTAGCGGCAGCTACCAAACCGATGTGATGCACTTTGGCGCTTCCTACAAAGCGGTGGAATACGAGTGGAACCAGTGGATTGACCAGTTTGAGTCACTGTTGAGCAAAATGTATTGGGTTTCCGCCACGGTACACCTTGAGACCGAGCTGTACGGCACCCATACATTCACCTGGGAGAGCAGCCGCAACTATCACGTGCCGGGCTCTGGTGATATGTATGTGCAGTGCGAGTGGAGCCACGAAAATTATTTACGAGCGTAATTTATGACCGATGTTTACCGTTTTCGCCGTCGCCGCAAAAGCGCCGCTATGCGTGATTTGGTGCGCGAAAATCACCTGAGCTGCGACGACTTAATTCTGCCCATCTTTGTGCAAGAGGGCATTAGCGAGCCCGTCACCATCGACAGTATGCCCGGCGTGGTCCGCTACCCCGAATCGCAACTCGCCCAGGCGGTGCAAAGTGCCTGGCAGCTGGGCATTAAGGCCGTACTTTTGTTTGGCGTGTCCGAACACAAAGACGATACCGGTTCGGACACCTGGAGTGACCAGGGGCTACTGGCGCGTATGATCAAAACCGCCAAGCAGGCCGCGCCGGATATGTTGATCATCAGCGATAACTGCTTCTGCGAATACACCAGCCACGGTCATTGTGGCGTGGTGTGCGATCACGATGTCGACAACGACCAAACCCTGGCCAACCTGCAAAAGCAGGTGGTTAACTGCGCCCGCGCCGGGGTGGATATGATCGCCCCCTCGGGCATGATGGACGGCATGATTGCCGCTATTCGCGAGGCCCTGGACACCGCCGGCTTCACCCATATTCCGGTCATGTCTTACTCCACCAAGTTCGCCAGCGCTTTCTACGGCCCGTTTCGCGATGCGGTGGACAGCACCTTTAAAGGCAGCCGCAACACCTATCAGATGGACCCGGCCAATGGCCGCGAAGCACTGGCCGAATCCCTGGAGGACGAAGCCCAGGGCGCCGATCTTTTAATGGTTAAACCCGGTGTCGCCTATTTGGATGTGATTAAAGACATTCGCGACCACAGCTCTCTGCCGCTCGCGGTTTATCACGTAAGCGGTGAATACGCCATGATCAAAGCCGCCGCCCAGGCAGGCGTGATTGACGAAAAGGCGATTGTGTTAGAAACCATGACCGCCTTTAAACGCGCGGGCGCCAATTTAATTATTACCTACTACGCCCGCGATATCGCCCAGTGGTTACAGTCGCAGGTGGCCTCGTGAATAAATCGTTAATCATCGCGCTTATCGCCACCGGCATAGGGGTGTGCACCCTGGCGGTGGGGCTGTATATTTTAGCCACCACCCCGGCGCCCGCACCCGAGCCCCAGGCGCAGGCCGCAGCGGCCAGCGAACCCATGGCGGTTATCCCCCAGTTAAAAAACAGCGATTCGCCCCTGGTGCCCAACGCCGATGCCCCCATGGGCTCTGAGCCCTGGTGCGAGGCTTTAATGGTAAAGCCCGATCGCGACTGGTCTGAGACCGAATCCCGGCAGTTCGCCCAGCACTGCATTTACGAATAATCATCCCGGACACACTCAGTGAGCTCGAACTCTAACCTGACGGATATTCCCCTGGACCCCAACTCGTTGCAGGCACGGTTTCACCGCCTGCGCAGCAACAAAGCCTTCGAGCTTTTTGTGGTGGGCATTATTGTCTTCTCGGCCCTGGTGATCGGCGCCAAAACCTACGATATACCGCCGCTACTGTCTCAGGTGATTGTGGTTCTCGACTGGATGATCACCCTGTTCTTTTTGTTTGAGGTGACCATTCGCTTTATCGGCGAGCCCCGCAAGCGCGACTTTTTTAAATCCGGCTGGAATATTTTCGACACCTTAATTGTGGTGATCAGTCTGGTGCCCATCGAAGACAGTGATATGGCGCTTATCGGCCGTCTGATTCGGGTGTTTCGGGTGCTGCGGATGGTGTCCATTATTCCCGAGCTGCGTATGCTGCTTAGCTCGCTGATTAAAGCACTGCCGCAGCTGGGATATGTGGCGCTTTTGATGTTCATTATTTTTTATATCTACGGCGCGGTGGGCAGCTTCTTTTTCGCCGATGTTAACGACGTACTCTGGGGCGATATCGCCATCAGTATGCTGACGCTGTTTCGGATTATGACGTTCGAGGACTGGACCGACGTCATGTACGAAACCATGGCCGAGTATCCGTTCAGTTGGATGTTCTACGTCAGTTTTATCTTCTTAACCGCCATTGCCTTTTTGAATATGATTATCGGCATTGTGGTGAATGTGATCGAGTCGGAAAACCGCGCCCGTCAAATCGAAGAGGAGGGCGAGCAGCCCGCCCGCTCCGAGCTAGAGGCGCAACTGGTACAGTTGCAAAAATCCGTGGATCAGCTGCTGGCCCAGCAAGCGACGCAAAGACCGCCGGATAAAAACGACTAGCACGCGTTTACGCTATGGATTGATACCGGCGCCCTTAAAAAAGCTGGGGAAAAAACCGCTTTAGTTTTCGCTTCAGCGCCTGCTCGGAAATCGGCTTTGCCAAATAGTCGTTTATGCCCCGGTCAATGGCTTCGCGTATTAAAGTGGCCTGAGTGACCGAGGTGGACATCACAAAAGGCGTGTGCACATATCGCTCTGAGGCTTCCATCGCTTCGTGAACCTCCAGGCCGTTTTTAATCGGCATATTCCAGTCGCACAGCACCAGATGAAAGGGCAGAGGAGTGTCGTACAGTAGCTTAATCGCACTCTGACCATCGTGAGCCAGGGTGGTGTTGTCAAAGTCCAGGCCTTCCAGCTGGGTGGCCAGCATTTTCGCGCTGGGCTCATCATCGTCCACCAGTAAAATACGCACATCCTTGCGGCTTTGCGGGCCGGTTTCGACTTTGTGCTCTTCGGCGGTAAATTTAGCGAGCACTCTTCCCAGCTGGCGGTTCATTTCTTCGCTGGCGGCGTTCGGCGCATCCGTTAGCTTTTTCTCCAACCACTGTTTGCGCTGGCTCAGCGTCTGGATAATCAGGGCTTTTTCTTCTGCAGTAAATTCCATATAAAACGTATCGCGTAGAAATGTCAGGGCCTATTAACTATAGCGCAAATCTGTATTGGATTGGCCGCCGCTCCAATTTATCACCCATTGTCGGTAAATGGTAAGATTGGTGGCATAAATTGCCCGATTCCCCTCAGGAGCCCCGTATGGCTGACATGTCCGACCTTTTAACCCGCGTCGATCAACTCTTGGATCGCCTTGATCACTTTATTCCCACGCCACCACCGGCCACCGACTGGAACGCCGACGCCTTTTACTGGTGCGCTCACCCCGCAGGCGGCTATCTCGAGGCGGTTGGCAAGCCTCACCATATTCCGCTGGATGCATTACAAAACGTCGACCGTCAGAAAGAGGCCATTCTGCGCAATACCGCCCAATACGCCGAGGGCAAGCCCGCCAACAATATTCTCTTAACGGGATCGCGGGGCACAGGCAAATCCACCCTGATTAAAGCCTGCTGGTACAGGTACAAAGACGCGATCAAGCTGATTGAAATCGACAAGCCCGACTTAAAAGACCTGGGCAAGCTGCTGAGCATTCTGGCGGAGCGCCCCGAGCGCTTTATTATTTTTTGCGATGATTTGTCGTTTGAAGAGGGCGAGCACCACTACAAAGCCCTTAAGTCGGCCCTGGATGGCTCCATCCGCGCCCCGGGCGATAATATTTTATTCTACGCCACCAGCAACCGCCGCCATCTGCTGCCCCATAAAATGAGTGACAATCTGGAAACAGAGCAAATCGACGGGGAAATTCGCCCCGGCGACAGCATGGAGGAGAAAACCTCGCTGTCGGAACGGTTTGGGTTGTTGCTTACTTTTTATCCGTTTCGGCAGGATGAGTACTTTGCCGCTTGTGAGTATTGGGTGGAGCATTTAGGCGGGCAGTGGAGTGATGAGGTTCGTGCGGCGGCGTTGCGGTGGAGTATGACGCGGGGGTCGCGTAGTGGGAGGGTGGCTTGGCAGTTTGCTAGGGATTATGTGGGTGGGGCGGGGATTTAGGTTTTCCCGCTGGCCGTAAGTCCGGCCTTGAGCCGGTATCTAGATAAATTGCGCCGCCGAGGCGGCATCTCTTTATTTGCCCTTAGTCGCCGGGCGGGCGAGTCCCTTTTTGTAATGCGACGAAAAAGGGACGGAAAAAACGCACCCCGGCATTCAGCCCGTTGGGTGCCCTCGCTACGGCCGATTTTAGGGGACCGCATCGACACGCCGTCCCTGGCGTGGCGATGCTTGCGTACGCGTCCATGCGTACTTACCGCCCTAAAATCGGCCTTCGCTCGGCTGGATGCAGGGGAGGGCGAGAGCGGTGCTTCGTAGCTGGCTGGGCGAGTAGGTGATGGCTCATGTATCATCATCCTGAGCCACAAAGCGACCAAAACCTATTTGGGAGATCCGAAATGAGTAGATTGGATAAAGAAGAACAGGAAATTCTGGAGGCATTCGGTGCAGGGAAGTTACAACGGTCAACGGACAATGAGGGCAGGAAAGCTCGACATCAAGACTACGCCGAAGCTATGTTTAAAAAAGATGCGCGCATTAACATCAGGCTTTCCTCTAAGGACCTTCGGGGGTTGCAGAAAAGAGCTTTAATTGAGGGCATTCCTTATCAAACACTTGTTGCTAGCATTCTTCATAAATATGTTGAAGGTCGTTTGCACGAGGATCGGTAGTTAGTCAGTTATAGCGGTTGAGTGGTGCGAACATCTGCATTGTCATACCGGCCTTGAGCCGGTATCCAGAGGGATAGCGCCGCCGGTGGCGGTAACTCTTTATTTGCCCTTAGTCGCCGGGCGGGCGAGTCCCTTTTTGTAATGCGACGAAAAAGGGACGGAAAAAACGTACCCCGGCATCCAGCCCTTCGGGTTCCCTCGCTACGGCCGATTTCGCCGTCCCTGGCGTGGCGATGCTTGCGCAAACGTCCTGTTTGCTTACCCCCTAAAATCGGCCTTCGCTCGGCTGGATGCAGGGGAGGGGCTAAGAGCGGTGCTTCGTGGTAGAGCGGGGCAGTTGCGTTTCTTGCTCTAGAGTAATATTGTACGGCGACTATAAACACTTACGCTTACTTTTTCTGGGGACGGAGTTATCATAAATGAATTTCCCTTTCCTGTAGAGGGTTGCCTGCTTCCACTTTAATTATTTTCTACCTTAAATGGAGTGCAGGACGCATTTTTCGAATCATGAGAGGATGAGTAGTCAGCCTGTTTTAGATAATTGGACCTGTTAAAATAATATTTTCATATCCGGGATGGTCAAGAATCAACAAGACTTAACATTAAGCTTGTCTACATAAAACCAACAGGTTATGAGCTGATCGTTTAGTCGACTAGCGCTTAGTTACTAAGCATAAGGATGGACAATGAAAAAAACACCACTATCCACAGCTAAGGTACCCTATATTATTTTTGGAGCAATAAGTCTGGGAGTTGTCGGTTTTTCAGCCCTTCTATCAATCTTTTACTATCGAGATACGTTTGGTGTTCATCTGTCATCAGAAATGGATGAGTGGGCGCACTTCGGTTCATTTTTTGGCGGTTTTATCTCTACGACTATTTCCTTCTTTATGCTTGTTGCGATTATTATCACTATTTGGCTTCAGGCACGCCTACTGTACCAGCAAGATGAACAGCTTCAGCACTTGGTTCTATCCTCGAGCCAGAATAAAGTTCACCAGCACAAACAAACCTTGTTGAATGAATGCCACCTGTCTTCCAACTCAAGCTTTCAAGAGGCCAGCCTCAATAGAAAAGACCTTTCGTATGCAGTAGAAAAAAAGGTAGAGCTAACAAAAGAAATTGAAAGCTTCAAGAGAAATTCAGCCGGAAAAATAAATGTTGAAAAAATGAAACTAGTCTGGAGCGCGCATTTAAAACATTAGAGAAATATAACTCCTATATAGAATCCCAAGAGAAACTGGTCAAGTACAACATAATTTGTCATAAAGGCTATGCCAGTATTTCGAATCAGTTGACGCTGGAGTCATTTGATTCAATAGATGAACTGAACAGAGAGTTTATTAAACTCTACAGAGAGAATATTTCCAGTGCATCGGAAAGCCTCCCCTAATTAGCTGGAAACATTAAATTATTGGCGTATTAGCCTCTGAAATAAGGCGCGAGCGGGTCTCGAGGGTCAGCGGGTCTCGAGGGTCAAGCCTTACATTTTACATCGAGTGTAACGGCGGCAGAGTAGGTGAGGTTATTCTTTAACCAAGAAATCAAGTTTGTCTAAAAGCCTCAAGGATCTGTGAGCCGCCATGCTTGGCGGGACTATTCAATTAGGGAAATTATGAAAAATATAATTAAAATACTGACTTTAACCATTCTGTCGCTGTTCGTTGCTTCTTGTAGTTACGATGACCTTAGCGAAAAGCTGATACCGAAAGAAGAGTCCGATTTTGCCAGGAAGTATCTATCCAATGATCAATGGGGTCAGAGTCGTTGATTTTGGGGTGATGCTTAACTAAGCTCCTAGATAATCATAGAATCCAGTATTTGTTCAGGGAGGAACCAGTGGCTCGACTGCGTCGCCCTTACTTGGCAGGTTGCCCACAGCACATTATTCAACGGGGCAACAATCGTGAAGCGTGTTTTCTGGCCGATGATGATTGCGCCTCATATTTGCGCTATCTGGAAGATGCCGCGAATGGCTACGAGGTAGCCATACATGCGTTTGTGCTAATGACCAATCATGTGCACTTGCTTGCAACACCAGCAAATAAAGATGGCATAAGCCGCATGATGCAAGCATTGGGGCGGCGATACGTTCAGTATTTCAATCATACGTATCAACGTACAGGCACTTTATGGGAGGGGCGCTATAAATCTACTCTTGTGGATTCTGAGACCTACCTGTTTACTGTATATCGATACATTGAACTCAACCCCGTTCGCGCAAATATGGTGAAGCACGCAAGCCAATATATCTGGTCTAGCTACCAATACAATGGGGCGGGTAGGACGATTTCACTGATTACGCCCCATCCAGAATACGTAGCATTGGGAGATAATCACGCGGAAAGGCAGTCTGCTTACCGAGATCTATTTAAAGGCAGAATGCCTCAATGGGAGCTACAAAGCATCCGAGATGCAACAAATAGAGCATGGGTGCTCGGTAGCGAGCAGTTTAAGCGCAATTTCGAGTCGAAGACCGGAAGACCCGCGCATCCAAGACAGCGCGACGGCGATCGAAAATCGTCGCACTGGAGAAACCAACGACTCTGGCCCCATTGATCGGACCCCATTGATCGTAGATATTTTCCTTTTATATAATTCTGCGGAGAAGTGAAATTGGATTCAATTGAAGGGTCTTACAGTTTTACAGGTTATATATACAATAACGAATCAGTTTGTGCTGAGGAAATCACCTTTCGGAGTCATTCTCCGCTATTCAGTGACTGGGATGATAGCGGGAAGTACAAGGTTCTGCTTGTTGGTGTTGGCGGAGAGCTCCTTTTTGAAGAAAATTTTAGTCCTAGCCCCGTTTCTATAGAAGATGAATTCTCTCACAATAGCGAAGTTTCCTATTCGTATTCATATAGCATCAGTATTCCTTATGATGGGAATGCTAGATCTATTACGGTATCGGATACGACGACTGGGGATTTTCTATGCGAGTATGAAATCGTGCCAAACAAATATTCTGTGCAATTTTTGAATGAACCTGAAGGTCTATTGAGTGAAGGTCAAATACTAGAGTGGAGTGCATCGGGCGCGATGGATGGCAATAGCCTTCAGTATGCGTTGGAATATTCCCATAATGCCGGTGAGCCTGGATCATGGCAAAACATACCTCTTAATGATTCATCTGCAACACAATACGCTGTTGATTTAGATGTTGTTCCGGGGAGCTTTACTTCGTCGGCCTTTCGAGTCATAGCATCCGATGGAGCCAGCCACGCTATTGATACTACTGAAAATGAGCTTTATGTGCCAATTCGGAAGCCTCAGGTGATCAAGTTTTTATCCAACCCAAGTTTTCTTAGGGCGGGTGTGGGTGGAGATATGGCGGTACAGTTAAGAGGTGTGGATGGAGAGCTAACATCTGTCGATAATATATTATGGCACTCCGATCGTGATGGGATCGTTGGCAGGGGAGATAGCTACGATGGCAGCAACCTATCTGTAGGGATGCATGAGATAAAAATTGATATTCAAATGGGAGATGGTCAGGTTTTCGAGGAAAAAATCACTGAAGTACAAGTGATAAGTGTTGGGCCTGTTGTTGAGGTTAAGTTAGGCGATGGAGAGATGTTGGGGCTCGAATGTAATGAGCTAGAAATAGATGTCCGTTTCCCGCATGCTGAAATGGATGAAGTTTTGTATTCCATGGGTGTTAATGATCAGTATCCAACCAATACGATAACAGGGCCAGATCAGTTGCCGATTAAGTATGCGATCACGAAGACTGTGAGGTTGAACTTAATAGCCATAGATAAGGCTGGGCTCAAAGATGTCTACGACGAAACTCTCCAGCCTTTGGGCTGCGAGTAAGGGTAAGCAGAGCCCCGACGGTCATCCATTAGGCAAATTGTATGGCGTGAGGATCAGGCCTTACATTTCACATCGAATGAAACAGCGAAAGAGTAGGTAAGGTTATTCTTTAACTAAGCATTCGAATTTATCTAAAAACCTCAAAGAACTTTGGGCCGTCATGCCGGGCGGGACTATTCAATTAGGGAAATTATGAAAAATATAACTAGAATACTGACTTTAACCATTCTATTGCTGTTCGTTGCTTCTTGTAGTTATGAGGACCTTAGCGAAAAGCTGATACCGAAAGAAGAGTCCGATTTTGCCAGGGAATATCTATCCAAGGTGAGGGCGAAAGACTACGAGTATGTTAAAAGTAAATTGGGTCCGGAATTAAAACCTGAGTTAGACAACGATCTAATCGATCAGATGGCGGACTATTTTAGGCCGGGTGAGCCGATCTCGGTCAAAATAATCGGCTCTCAAGTCAATGTGTTTAATGGCCAGTGGCAAGGAAATTTTACTTTTGAATTTGAGTTTGAAACCGGCTGGAATATTGCGAACACTGCTCTGAGAAAAGTTGAGGGTGACTATGAGGTCACAGGCGTCAACGTCTACCAAACCGATGATTCTCAGGGGAATATCAACGCTTTCACGCTCTCATCAAAAAGCCTTCTGCAATATTTTGTTCTTTTTCTGGCTATTGCCGTTCCGGTTTTTATTATCGTTACGCTGGTGGTTTGCATTCGAACCCCCATACAAAAGAAAAAGTGGCTTTGGATAATATTTATACTGTTGGGCGTGGGGGCTATCCAAGTAAATTGGACAAATGGAGCCTACGCAATCCAGGTTTTAAGTGTTCAATTTTTAGGCGCCTCGGCCTTTTCTGCCGGACCCGCTGCACCTTGGATTATTTCGGCTTCAATACCCTTTGGGGCATTCATATTTTGGTCACGGCGACGAAAATTAATGCTTCAGGCAGAAGAGTCCAGAAGAGCAATGCTATCGAGCGAAAACCGCTCACTCGATTGAGTCTGGAATTTTATAAGAGATTTCAAAATAGGCATGAATCCCGCAATTTCAGCGCGCATGATGCCTTCTGGCGGATGCCAGCTGCGCTGCCCTTTTTTAAACGTGAATGGCTCACTAGAAGATTAAGGAACAAGAGTTGATACTGCATGGAAATATAACCATAAACGGAAAGCACTATTCGAAGGGGTCATACATTTCCCCTTGGAAGGTTTATCCGTTCTTTCTGTTTCATATGCTTATTTTTGGCGGTTCGGGTTTTGCGATGGCCTATTTTTTCGAGGCGCCCGCGAGCTTTTTGTATATGCACGGTGGTTTCGCAATTTTAGTCTATTTGGTTTTCTATTTGACTATTTTCGGTAGGGATGAGGTCAAATGGATGTTGATTAATGCAGCGCTCGGTATATTTGGCTTGTACAGCGAAGTGGGTATACTGCTTTCTTTTGCAGATAAGAACATTGACAGCTTTCCGTTTTACATTCACGTAATCCCTTTTATGTATTATGTGCTTTACACCTTCCTGTTACGCCAGCTGGTCCTGGAAGTGACCGGCAGCAGAGATGATGAAGTGAAATCGAAGAAGATCAATCGTCTATACTTGGTTTTCTCGCTGGTTATATATTGTATTATATTCGTTATTGGTAAGCTTTAAAGTCGACTTTTTTCTAATACTGCCAGCCCCGGATCTTTATCTTTTGATTTAAGATAAAAGTTCGGGCACCGTTGCCTAGCTAAAAAGTATCGCTTTTCACCAGCTATTCCAACAACCCCCGATAAAGCTCCATATACCCCTCGCAACTCTGCTGCCAACTAAAGTCGGTGTGCATGCCGTTTAACTGCAGCCGGCGCCACAACTCGGGCTCGTGGTAGCAGGCTAGGGCGCGTTCCAGGCAGGTAGTTAGGGCTGGGGCGGTGGGCTGGTTAAACAAAAAACCGGTTTCATCGATTTCATCGACCGTTAGTGAGCCCTGGCGCCAGGCGTCTAGCTGGGTTTGGCAGAAGTTAATCACGGTATCGCGCAGGCCACCCACATAGTGGCACACGGGTACCGCGCCATAGCGCTGGCTGTACATTTGGTTGAGGCCGCAGGGTTCGAACAGTGAGGGCATAAGAAAAATATCGCAACCGGCCTCTACCCGGTGGGACAGGGGTTCGCTGTAGCCGATGGTGGCGGAGGCTTTGTCGGGGAATCGCTCTGCGAGTGCGGCCAAGCCTGCCTCTAAATCCTTTTGCCCGGTGCCTACGGCTACTAGTTGACATTCGCTGCGCTCGAGCATGGGGGTTAAGGCTTCTAGAATTAAGCTAACGCCTTTTTGCTCTACCAGGCGGCCGACAAACCCGAGCAGTGGGATTTCCGGGTCTACCGGTAGCCCCAGTTGTTGCTGCAGTGCTTGCTTGTTTTCCGCCCGTCGCTTAATGCTGCGGCGGGTGTATTTGCGTTCCAGATAGTCATCGGCGCCGGGGTTCCAGGTTTCTGTATCAATGCCGTTGATAATACCCGACAAGTCGGCCCGGCGGTGTTGGAGTAATCCTTCAAAGCCGTGGCCGAAAGCCTCGGTTTGAATTTCTTCGGCGTAGCTGGGGCTGACGGTGGTGATTTTATCGGCGTAGACCAGCCCCGCTTTTAAATAGGAAAAGTGATCCCAGAATTCTAAAGATTCAAAGTGCCACCATTCGGGCGGTAGGTTTAAGTACTCGAAGGTGGCGTAATTAAATACGCCACGGTACGCCAGGTTGTGAATGGTAAACACTGTAGCCACAGAGCTGTTATGGTAGCGGAGCAGGGCGGGGACCAGGCCGGTTTGCCAGTCGTGGCAGTGAACGATCTCGGGCTTAAAGTCGGTGTTGATTTCGCCACAGGCAAGCATTTGCGCGACCCGGCTTAGGATGTAAAAGCGTTTGGGGTTGTCTATCCAGTCCTGGCCCTGGTCGTCGCCATAGGGGCCGCCGTCTCGCTCGGAAAACTCGGGAATGTCCACCAGCCAGGTGAGTACCCGGCTGCCGGGCAGGCGAGTTTGCCACAATGTGACTTTGCTACCGTCACAAGCAAAGATTGCGATGGCGCGGCGCTCTTTGGCCTTTGCCAGTAATGATTTATAGGCGGGCAATAACAGGCGCACCTGGGCACCGGCTTTTAAGAGTGCGCGGGGCAGGGCGCCACCGACATCGCCCAGGCCGCCGGTTTTAATTAACGGGTAGGCTTCGCTGCAAACAAACAGTACTTTCATAAAAAGGCCTATGCTTCGCCGGTAGTATCAAGCGGTTGCAAAACAATCCCGGCCAGCGGCGGCAGGGTGACTTCCACACTGAAGGGTTGATTCATCCAGGGGATAGGCTCGGCCTGTAAACCGGCTCCATTACCCAGGTTGCTACCCCCGTAAAACGCCGAGTCGGAATTAAACGCTTCGCGGTAATAGCCCGGTTGGGGGACGCCAATGCGGTAGCCCTCGCGGGGTTGGGGGGTAAAGTTAAGCACCACCACCGCCACTTCGCCGCCGCCGCAACGCAAATAGCTGAGTACCGACTGGGTGCTGTCATGGCAGTCCACCCACGAGAAACCTTCGGGTTGATAGTTCTGCTGATGCAGCGCCGGGTTATGGCGATACAGCTGGTTTAAATCGGCGACGGTTTGTTTTAGTCCCACATGTGAGTCAAAATCCAACAATGCCCAGTCCAGCTGACCTTTGTCGGCCCACTCACTCCACTGGCCGAATTCACACCCCATAAACAAAAGCTTACTGCCGGGGTAGGTAAACTGGTAGGTGTAAAGCAAGCGCAAGTTGGCAAACTTCTGCCAATAGTCGCCGGGCATTTTATTGATCATGCTGCCCTTGCCGTGCACCACTTCGTCGTGGGAGAAGGGCAATTGAAAGTTCTCGCTGTAGGCGTACATCATGCCAAAGGTTAAGCTGTCGTGATGGTACTGGCGGAATATGGGGTCTTTACTCATGTACTGCAGCGAGTCGTGCATCCAGCCCATGTTCCATTTGAGGGAGAAACCCAAACCGCCCAGATACACCGGGCCCGATACCTGAGGCCAGGCGGTGCTCTCTTCGGCAATGACCAGGGCGCCGGGACTTTGGCCGTGGCACTGCACGTTAAGCTCGCGAATAAAGTCTACGGCCTCAAGGTTTTCGTTGCCGCCGTAGCGGTTGGGTATCCAATCGCCGTCGTCACGAGAGTAATCCAGGTGCAGCATCGAGGCGACGGCATCCACCCGTAAGCCATCGATGTGAAACTCTTTCAGCCAGTAGAGGGCGCTGGCGATCAAAAAGTTGCGTACTTCGTTGCGACCGTAATTAAAAATTAACGTGCCCCAGTCTTTGTGCTCGCCCATGCGCGGGTCTTGGTGTTCGTATAGGGCGGTGCCATCGAACTTAGCCAGGGCAAACTCATCCTTGGGAAAATGCGCGGGCACCCAATCCAGAATCACGCCTATATTGTGGCGGTGTAAATAGTCGACAAAATAGCGAAAATCGTCCGGGTTGCCGAAGCGGCTGGTGGGGGCAAAGTAACCGGTGCATTGATAGCCCCATGAGTCATCCAGTGGATGCTCTACCACGGGTAAAATCTCAATATGGGTAAACCCCAGAGGCGCCACGTAATCAACCAACTGGTGGGCCAGCTCGCGATAGTTTAGGTAATCTCCGTCGCTTGAGCGTTTCCACGATCCCAGATGCACTTCATAGACCGATAGTGGGGCATGCTGCCAATCCCAGTTGGCCCGCTGGGTCATCCAGTCGGTGTCTTGCCAGGTGTAATCGACCGGCGCCGTCACCTTTGCCGCCGTGGCGGGGCGCAACTCAAAAGCCTGCCCGTAGGGATCGGTTTTGACACTCACGGCGCCCGTCTCGCGCTGGCGCAGTTCAAACTTATAAAGCTCGCCCACATCCAAGTCGGGGATAAAAAGCTCCCACACCCCCGAGCCACCGCGTGAGCGCATGGGGTGGGCGCGACCGTCCCACTGGTTAAAGTTGCCCACCACACTAACCCGTTCGGCCCCGGGCGCCCAGGTGGCAAAGCGCACGCCGCGAATACCATCCACTTCTTTAATATGGGCGCCCAGCATATCGTATAGCTGCCAGTGGCGGCCTTCGTTAAAAAGGTGTAAATCAAATTCCGAAAGCTGGGGGCCAAAGGTGTAGGGGTCGTGATTGTTGACCTTGTGTCCATCGGCGCTGGTCCAACTAAGCCGGTAGTGACTGTCCTTTACTTTACTGGCATCGGCCGTGTAAAAATCGGTGTTGGGGATATGACTTAACTCAACGGTTTGGGTGTCGGTTTGTAGTCTCGCCGCGCCATTGGCATGGGGCAGAAAAATCAGCAGCTGATCCTCGTGACGACCCAGTACCGCAAAAGGGTCGTGGTGGGTGGCTGCACTGATTCGTTGCATGGCGGGTGAAACGTGACTTCCTTTGGCGCGCGGCATATAAGGCTTATTCCTTTTCCTAGGTGCTGAACACAAAACCGTAACACACTCTCGTTATAGTAACGTTAAATGATGCACTGTTTAAGGTCGATTCGATAATGCTTTTGCACGTTTGGTGCCAGCGCTTGGCTTTGCTGTCCTTTACCTTTTTAACCTTCTGCACTATACCTATTTTACTAGGGTTTATTCTCCCTCAGCGAATGGTTGTCCCGTACGTCGATTCACGTAACGGTCTTTTTACCCCTTCACACTTTACGTTTATAAGCTAAACCGTGACAGTTTTATGGCATTCATATTGCTGTCTGATTACTGCTGGTTGTGTTGGCACCTTTGCCACCCCAACGAATCGCAGGAAGTACTTTTGCCTTGCGCGGCAAAAGAGGCGGCATAATAGGTCGTACATTTAAGAAGGAGCTTTTTACAATGCCTAAACCAAAATCGGGACGTTTTGTCAGTCGGCTGACACGCGAAACCCTGGCTTTAGTCTTGGCGGGCGGGCAGGGCACTCGGTTAAAAGATCTGACTCGCTGGCGCGCAAAACCCGCCGTTCACTTTGGCGGAAAATTCCGGATTATCGACTTTCCTTTATCCAATTGTGTTAACTCAGGCATTCGCCGGATTAGCGTGCTTACCCAATACAAATCCCATTCGTTAAACCGTCATATCCAACGCGGTTGGGGTTTCTTGGGGGGCGAGTTGGGAGAGTTTGTGGAACTGATACCCGCGCAACAGCGTCTGGGAGACTCCTGGTACGCGGGTACAGCGGATGCGGTATTGCAAAATCTGGATATTATTCGCCGCCACGATCCCAGCTATGTCTTAATTTTGGCCGGGGACCATGTCTATAAGATGGACTATGGCACCATGCTTGGGGCACACGTGGAAAGCGGTGCCGATATTACCGTGGGTTGCATTGAGGTTCCCTGTGAAGAGGCGAGCGCCTTCGGGGTGATGGCCGTCGACAAGGATTATTCCATTACCGAGTTTCGGGAAAAACCCGCCAACCCCGAATCCATACCCGGAAAACCCGGCACCGCTTTAGCCTCGATGGGTATTTACGTTTTTTCTACCGATGTTTTGTTTAACGAACTAGAGAACGATCAAAGCGTTGAGGGCTCCAGTCACGACTTTGGTAAAGACATTATTCCGTCGCTTCTGGGTAAGCGTAAAGTGCAGGCGTTTCCCTTTAAAGATCCGGTTTCCGGTGGCGAAGCCTACTGGCGCGATGTGGGAACAGTGGATGCTCTGTGGAAATCTAACCTGGAGCTTACGGGCATTACCCCCGAGCTGGATTTATACGACGGCGAATGGCCTATTTGGACTTATCAGGAGCATGTTCCCCCGGCCAAGTTTATTTTTGATGACGGTGGCCGTCGAGGAATGGCAGTTGACTCCATGGTGGCGGGCGGTTGCATTGTCTCGGGGGCCACGGTGCGTCATTCGCTACTATTTCCCCGGGTGCGGATTAACTCTTACAGTGAAGTGACCGACTCGGTATTGTTTCCCAACGTTGAAGTGGGGCGTAACTGCAAGATCAAAAAAGCGCTGATTGATCGCGCTTGCATTATTCCGGCGAATACCGAAATAGGCTACGACGAGCAGGCCGACCGCGAGCGATTTTATATATCTCCCGAAGGGGTTGTGTTGGTTACGCCCGATATGCTCAACCAAGACTAGAGGTCAAGATTATGAGCACTGGCACAAAAATTCCCGTTGTTTTTTTGTGGCACATGCACCAACCGGATTATCGCGACTGCGTGACCGGCGAGTATTATTTTCCCTGGACATATTTGCACGCCCTAAAAGACTATGTGGACATGGCCGCCCACTTAGAGGCGCACCCCAGGTGTAAAGCCGTGTTTAACTATGTGCCGATTCTGATTGAACAGCTGGACGACTACGCCCGGCAACTCAGGGCCAACTTGAATTCGGGCCTGGCCATTAAAGATCCGGTGCTGGCTTTGCTTACTCAGGCCGACCGCCCAAGCCCCGGCAGCCCCGAATTTCTGGATTTGCTGGAAAAATGCACCCGCGCCAATCGCGACCGTATTATCGAACGTTTTAGCCCTTTTCGTCAGCTGGTGCATATGCTGGACGCCTGGCGTCAGGATGACGACTTACCCTGTTACTTTAATCAGCAATTTTTGACCGATTTGGCCATGTGGTATCACCTGGGGTGGCTGGGTGAAACCGTGCGCCGCCAAGACCCGCGAGTCGAGCAACTGCAAAAGCAGGGGACGGGTTTTAGCGACGAGCAACGCCGCGAGCTGCTAACCATTATTGCCGAGCTTATGACAGATCTGTTGCCACGCTATAAACGTTTGGCCGACAGTGGGCAGGCCGAGATTATCACCAGCCCCTACGCTCATCCGATTCTGCCCTTGCTGCAAGATTTTAATACCACCCGTGAGGCAATGCCCGACGCACCTTTGCCCGCTGCGTCTCACTATCCCGATGGCGACCAACGCGCCCACTGGCATCTGCAAAAAGGGCTGGAGGTATTTGAATCGCATTTTGGTTTTAAACCCCAGGGCTGCTGGGCCTCGGAAGGGGCGGTCAGCGACGGCGCGCTCGACAGTTTAGCCAAAGCCGGTTTTCGCTGGACCGCGACCGGTGATTCAGTGATGCACAACAGTCTACAAAAATCCCAGAATGAAGCGGCCGCCCAGGCTTTAAAGGAGCAGCCGGATCGGCGTCATCGCGCTTTCGCGGTAGCCGATAAATCGGTAAACATTTTTTTCCGCGACGATGGTTTGTCCGATAAAATAGGCTTTGAATACGCCAACTGGCACGCCGATGACGCGGTGGGGGATTTTTTACACCACCTGGAGAATATCGCCGACAGTGCCAGCGACCCCCAAAGCTGTGTTATCTCTATCGTTATGGACGGCGAAAACGCCTGGGAATATTACCCCGAAAACGCTTACTACTTTCTCGATGCCCTCTACGCCCGGTTGGCCGATCACCCGAGGTTATACACCACCACCTACAGTGAATTTTTAGACAGCCAGCCCACGCCTGAAACGTTAAACGGGCTCTGCGCCGGTAGCTGGGTGTACGGCACATTTTCTACCTGGATTGCCCATGTGGAAAAAAACAAAGCCTGGGATATTCTCTGTCAGGCAAAAACCGATTTTGACGAGGTGATTGAAGCGGGCGCTTTACAGGGCGACGCGTTAAGGCTTGCCACCGAGCAACTGGCGTTGTGTGAGGGCAGTGACTGGTTCTGGTGGTTTGGCGATTACAACCCCTCAGACAGCGTGCGCGACTTCGACTACCTGTTCCGCCAGCATATTAAAAATTTGTATCAGCTGATGGGTAAAGACGCCCCCGCCAAGCTTGATATTCCCATCAGCCTGGGCAGTGGCACTCCCGCCAATGGCGGGGTAATGCGTCAGGGCCATGCGGATGCGAATTCATGAAGCCTGCCGACATATTTAATCGGCGCACGGCGGGTTGCTTACTTCATCCGACCTCTCTGCCTGCGGCACGACTCGGCGGACGTGCGTTACCCTGCGGAAACTTAGGCGACGGCGCGCATCAGTTTCTGCGTTTTTTGAGTGATGCCGGCTTAAACGTATGGCAAATGTTGCCTACCGGGCCCACCCATGGTGACCGTTCGCCGTATCAGTCGTGGTCGGCTCACGCGGGTAACCCGGAGTTAATTTGCCTGCAAACCCTTGCCGACTGGGGCTGGGTTCAGGCGGACGCGTTAGGGCTGGAGACTCTGCCCGATAACATCGACTTTGGTCATTTGGCGCAGGTGCGCGTGGCCGCCTGCGAGGCCTTTTATCGTTATATAAACAGCGCAAACGGTAAATTGTTGCGGGAGGACTTCAGCCAGTTTCTACAAGACCAGTCCCATTGGTTGAATGATTTTGCCTTGTTTTTAGCCATTCGCAAAGCCCAGGGTGGGGCATCATGGTTAGATTGGGAAGCGCCTTTACGCCAGCGCGACACTCAGGCCCTTGCCGAAGCAAAAGAGCAGTATAAAAACGATATACAGCAGGCCCACTTTGAACAGTTTGCGTTTCACTGTCAGTGGCGTTCTCTGCGATCGCAAGCTAAGTCGCTAAATGTTCAGTTGTTTGGCGATATCCCTATTTTTGTGGCGCTCGATAGCGTTGATGTCTGGGCGCACCCGGACCAGTTTAAACTGGATGCATCCGGTAAACCGTTAACCGTGGCGGGGGTGCCGCCCGATTACTTTTCCGAAACCGGGCAGCACTGGGGTAACCCCCATTATGACTGGACCACCATGGCGCGAGATGATTTCGCCTGGTGGCGCGAACGTATTGCTGGGCAGCTGGAACAGTTTGATTTGATTCGCATTGATCATTTCCGCGGGCTTGAGGCCTATTGGGAAATACCCGCCGATAGTGTGGATGCCCGAGGCGGTGAATGGGTGAAAGCGCCGGGGGCGGCGTTGCTGGACAGTTTGTTTCGGCATTTTCATAGTTTGCCCATTGTTGCTGAAAACCTGGGCTTAATTACCGACGAGGTTGAAGTACTGCGCAAACAATTTGCGTTACCGGGTATGCTGGTATTGCAATTTGGGTTTGATGGCAACCCCGAGAATATTAATGCCCCGCATCACTTCGAACCGGTCAATATCGTCTACACCGGCACCCACGATAATGACACCACTAACGGTTGGCTAACAAGCTTGTCCGAGGAATCGCATCACTATCTTAATGATTATTTTGGCTCGCCTTCGCCGGATACGTGGTTGTTAATAAAAACCGCGCTGGCCTCGGTTGCCCGCATGGCTATTATCCCCCTGCAAGATTTTCTAACCCTGGATAACACTGCCCGCATGAATACGCCGGGCACTACGGATAACAATTGGCACTGGCGCTTTGAATGGTCAGATGTGCCCGAAAATTTAGCGTTACGAATACGTCACGAAATTCATTTATACGACCGGCTGGGCCACGACTTGCCTTTTGCCGACGCACATTTTTCAGAGGATTAGTTTATGGAACATCGCGCAAGCCCCCGTACCAATACCGATCTGCTCGTGGAAATCATCAGCCCCTGCGGTGACCGGGCGGCGGGTCGTATCAAAAACCTGAGCTTATTGGGTGTCTTTATCAGCAGTAACCCCGATCCCTATCGTTTGTATCAAAGCCTGACGGTATTGGTTCATTTAGCCGATGCCGTCTACACCTTAAAAGGCCAGATTGTGCGCAAGCAAGCGAATGGCATTGCCTTGGAGTTGGAGGCAAGCGCTGCCAGCTATCATCAGTCCAGTGGTTTGCTGCGCGCTGTGAAGCAGGAAATGACTGAGGAACAATCGATGAAAGGCCGTATTGTGAACCAGTAATATGTCGGTTTATCGGTAAAAAAGCCAAGCCGGTTCCGGCTTGGCTTTTTTATTTGGGCGCTGGCCTTGATTAAAACGCCATTTCCAGCGATACCCGCAGGGTGCGAGGCTCCAGCGGGTGGTAATGCACATCTTCCACCGGTTCTGTTTCGCCCGCCAATTGTGACTCGTAGTAGTAGTCAATATCGTGGTCATCGCTGTCGAGCAGGTTGAGTACATCCAGGCTCAGGGTGAAGGGCTCGAAGTGGTACCCCGCTTTTAAGTTAACCAGGGTCGATGAGCTGGATTCAACCTCGTCGGTTTCTACCAGAGGGCGCGGGCCGAAATAGCGCAGTCGCGCGCTGCCAAAAAGGCCATTGCTAAAGTTACCGCTGACCCCGAATTGCACAACATCCTTCACGGCCCCTGGAATTTCCCGGCCCGGTTGCTCGTGGGTAAACTCGGCGTCCGTGTAGGCGTATTCCAAATCCAAGGTCCAGCTATCGTTTAAACGGTAGTAGCCTGTTAACTCAAAACCGCGGCGCTCACTTTCATCGCTGGGTTCGGTATTGCCAGCGTCACCCACAAAAAGTAATTCACTGTCCAGTGTCAGATACCACAGTGCCGCAGAAACATTAAAGTTGTGCCCCAGGTGACCGCGTACCCCCCATTCACCCCCTAGCGAACGAACCAAGGGGTCGACACTATCAACCGCTGCTCCATTGTTGGGATCAATCACAATCGTGGTGCCACGGGCGTCGTTAGAGTGATAACCGCTGCCGGCGGACAAATAGGTTTCCCAGTGATCTGTCAGAGTAAAAATACCGCTGGCTTTAACCGAGGCAATACCGTCTGAGGCGTCGCCCGAGTTTTGGCTGAGGTTTACGCCCGCCGTGTTAACGCCGACCTTATCGTTCACTTCAAACTCAAACTGATCGTAGCGCAGGCCCAGAACGGTCTTAAAACGCTCGCTCCACTCAATGGTGTTATCCCAGTAGGCCGCCAGGCTCAGCTCATCCACCGCATCGGCGCGCACCACGCCATCGTGCACTCGGCGCTCTGTGGTGTAAAGGCCGACCTCGCCGATATCGTCAAAGCGGGTCTGCAAGCCAAAACGGTTTTGTACGGTTTTACCCGCCCAACGGGAGTTAATGGTGTAGCGCACCTGGCCGCCGAAAATTTGCCGGTCGTCTACCTGTTCAAACTGGTCGCCGCGCTCGGGATCATCGAGAAAGTAAGTAAAGTTTGACCAGAGGTTCATCCCGTAATCTATGGCATAGGCCTCCACCAACCACTGCTCATTTTCAAAGCCCAGGTTCACACTGTAGCGGTGCGACTCGCCGCCGGTGGTGGTATCAATAGAGCCCAGCTCGTCAATAATGCCTTGCGCCACTGCGCGGGCGGGAATTTGATCGGCGCTATTCCATTGGTTGTCGTAGGCCATCACACCCCAGCGGAAGGTGCCGTTAGAGAGGTCGGTGGTGCCTTTTAACTGCGCGTTGATTTTGTCTAAGTCTTCATCAATATCGCTCCAGGGGCCTTCGTAGGCTGTGTACTCAAGCGCCCACAACACATCGGTGGCGCCGGTGTTGACGCTGTCGGTCGCAAGCAGCCTTTGGTATTGGTCTTCACCAGCGGTTAATTGCACCATGCCTTGATTGCGCTTGCGTAAGCTTTTAATATTCGCCGCTCCCGCACCGCTAAAGTCGCCCACATCGGCATAGTAGGGGCCTTTTTGGTAGTAGAGCGTGCCCACCACTTCGGGGATAATAAAGTTTATATCGGTGTAACCCTGACCGTGACCATGGGTGCGCATATTGACCGGCATACCGTCATAGGCGGTGGAAAAGTCGGTACCATGGTCGAGGTTAAAGCCGCGCAGAAAATACTGGTTGGCCTTGCCCGTGCCGCTGTGTTGGGTTACCACCATGCCCGGTACTAGCTCTAGAATTTCGCCCACGCGCAACATGGCCCGCACTTCGATATCGGCCTGAGACACCATGCCTTGCGATGCAGACATACTTTTGCCAATCAGGTTGGTGCGCTGGCCCGACACATTAATCTCTTCGATAACGGGGTGGGCGCTAGCCCAGGGGCTAATGGCCATCGCACTGATAATGCCCACGTAAATAGCTCTTTGCCGACTCATGACGCTTCCTTTTTGTTTAAAACCTAATCACGCTACGGCGCAGACTTTTTAATGGATTCAGCAGCGCCGCAGAAAAACGCGATATTTTATCCATGGCTTACGGTAAACGGCGCCGCAGCGCGCTTTGCATTACCACTAAGGCAAAAAAACATATATAATTCAGCGCGTTAGAGAAAATATTTAATTTGAAGTAAAAGGCGATGAAAACCGCGTGATAATCGGTTTTGGGCGAACGGATGAAAAGTCGATCACTAAGTAACACCTTGCCACAACTCGGAGAGCTGGAGCTCTCGGTGTTACGTCTGCTGTGGGAGTGCCCGGAGCAGGATGTGAAAACTATTTTCGCGGCGTTGCCCCAGGGCCGATCCCTGAGCCTTAATACGGTACAGTCGACCCTGGAGCGCTTGTTTCGCAAGCAGTTGTTGCAGCGCGAGAAACGTGGCCGCGCGTATTTTTATCGCCCCGCACTGGATCGCGGCGAGTTCCTAGGCAAGCTCTTGGGCGGAGTTATCGCCAAGGTTCACACTGGGACCTTATCGCCTATTTTGAGTGGTTTTGTCGACTTTGCCGATAGCATCAGTGACGATTCGCTAAGCGAACTGGAACAACTGATCGCCGCCAAGCGCGAGCAGCGGGAGGAGTCATGACTCTCGCCCTGGAAGCGCTCAGTCAATGGCTGCTGGTGTGGACGCTGTTGTTAATTGGGCTGCGGTTGCTATACCCCTTGCTGCGCCCGGCACTTGAGCGATTGCACCCGGCCGATGGTGCGGTGGTGCGCTTGGCGCTCTACGTTTTGCCCTGGGCGTTAAGCGGCTTGCTGGTCTGGGCGGTAAATGGCGGAGCAGGGGGGCTGTGGGTGCAACCTCACTGTCATGGGGATGAATGCCAGCCCCATCGTCCAGATATTATTTACCCCCTGGTATTACTGGTCGCCGCCCTAAGCGCCTGGGGAGTACTCGCCATTTATACCTTGTGGCGCAGCTGGCAAGCCCACCGCAAAGCGCGCCACCTTTTAATGCTCGCGCGCCGCGAGGGTGATTGGTGGGTGCTGCCGACCTCGGCGCCCTTAGTGTTTACCCTGGGTTTTTGGCGCTGCCGTCTGTTTGTCAGCCAGGGGTTGCTGTCTGAGTTAAGCCCCCGAGCGCTGGATGTTGTCGCCGCCCATGAGCATGCGCATCGGTATCGCGCCGATAATCTGCGCACTTTCCTGGCAACCCTTGCGCTTTTGCCTCTGTTACCTTTTTGCCTCAGTCTACGCGAGGATCTAAAACTCGGTCATGAAAAGGCCTGTGATCTCGCCGCCTGCCAGCGCGCCGATGCCACCTTTGTGGCCCAAACCATCGTGGATGTTACCCGCCTGCAGCAGCCCGAAGCCAATGCGCTGGACGCCAGCTTTTTTGCCCGCTGTCACACCCGCACCCGTGTGCAGGCCTTGCTCGCGCCTATTCCGGCCACTGGTGGGCGCACCAGGGCATTGGCATTTATGGGGTTTTGTGCCCTGGTGCTCTTTACTCTCGGGGTCGATTCACTGCACCATGGCCTGGAATGGCTCTGGTAATCGCGCGCTGAACCAAGTGCGCCTCCTCGGCGTAATCCTCAGCCTATTATAGTCAATCGGGGTTTGATCGGTCAGGCGCTTTTTATCCAAGGTATCTAAGGCCTTGGCCATTAGCGGTCACTCCTGTATATTTAGCCAGTCTTTTTATCCGCTGCGAGAATACTATCCATGAGTTTCGACGCCATTAAAGTGCGCGGCGCGCGCCAGAACAACCTGAAGAACCTCGACTTAGACATCCCTTTAGGGGAAATGGTGGTGGTTACCGGAGTCAGCGGCTCGGGCAAGTCTACGCTGGCGTTCGATACCATCTACGCCGAGGGCCAGCGTCGCTACGTTGAAACTTTCTCGGCCTATGCGCGACAATTCCTGGACCGCATGGATAAACCCGCCGTCGATAGCATTGACGGCATTCCCCCGGCCATTGCCATCGAGCAGAACAATACAGTGCGGACCTCGCGCTCGACCGTGGGTACCATGACCGAGCTTAACGATTACCTAAAACTGCTGTTTGCTCGCGTGGCCACACTCTATTGCTCGGGTTGCGGCGATCCGGTGGTTATTGATACGCCCCAGAGTATTGTTGAGTCGCTGTACAGCAACTGGCCCGCGGAGCAACGTCTGATGGTATGCCTGCCCATTACCGTGCCGGAAAAGCTCAGCGATGATGAAGTACTGCAACTGCTCAACCAGCAGGGGTATGCCCGCATTCACCAACGCGACGGTAGCCGGGTAGAAGTGGTGCAGGACCGCCTGCGCCTAAACGATGACAATCGCGGCCGCTTAACCGAAGCGCTGGAAGCGGCGTTGCACTATGGCAAAGGCCATGTGCTGGTCTACCCACTGGATGACAACCGCGAGGTCGGACAGGCGGCGCATTACTCCAGTCACCACCATTGCCCCAGTTGCGATATTACCTACGGCAAACCCACGCCCAGCCACTTTTCGTTTAACTCGCCCATCGGCGCCTGTGAAACCTGCAAAGGCTTTGGCCGGGTTATTGGGGTGGATTGGGGCCTGGTGATTCCCGACGAAAACAAAAGTTTAAAAGACGGCGCTATTAAGCCCATCCAAACCCCAAGCTACGCTGAAGTGCAGCGCGATTTAATCAAATTCGCCAAAAAACGCGGTATTGCGATTACCACCGCCTGGAAAGACTTAAGCGAAGAAGATCGCCAGTGGGTGATTGAAGGTGAGGGCAGTTGGAGCAAAGGCGTCTGGTACGGGGTGCGTGAGTTCTTCGATTGGCTGGAATCCAAAGCCTACAAAATGCACATTCGGGTATTGCTGTCGAAGTATCGCGCCTATACCCCGTGTAAGGCCTGTGGCGGGGCGCGCTTAAAACCCGAGTCACTCTGGTGGCGCATCGGCTCGTTTGCCGAGGCGCAAAAAGCCCTGGCGGGACGCACGCGCTTTAAGCCTGTGGGCGCCACCCTGGCCGATAAAACCTTTCACAAACTGCCCGGTTTAAACATTGCCGATGCTATGCAGTTGCCTCTGGCCAATGCCTTGGCGTTTTTTAACCAGTTGGCGGCTGACAGCGGCTCGGCCATTGACGAGGCCACCGAGCTTTTGCTGGGCGAGGTGCGCTCGCGCCTCGGCTTTTTGTGCGAAGTGGGGCTTGAGTATTTAACGCTTGATCGTCAATCGCGCACTTTAAGTGGCGGCGAAGTGCAGCGCATCAATTTAACCACCGCGCTCGGTACCTCGCTGGTAAATACATTGTTTGTGCTGGACGAACCCAGTACCGGTTTGCATCCGCGCGATATTGATCGGCTGGTAAATGTGTTGCACCGATTGCGCGACGCGGGTAATTCACTGTTAGTGGTAGAACACGACCCGCAGGTGATTCTGGCCGCCGATCGCATTTTGGATATTGGCCCCAAACCCGGCCGTGATGGCGGCAATATCGAGTTTTTCGGTACCCCCAAGGCGTTGTTAAAGCGCAAAAACAACACCACGGCGCGCTACTTAAACGGCAGTGAGCAAATTGAAATGACGGTGACTGATGGCGTCGCCGAGGTGTCGCCTCAGTATTTGCCGGACCTTAATGCGTTGCATGGTAAGACCATCGAAATCAAAGGCGCCTGCGAGCACAATCTGAAAAACATTGATGTCGGTATTCCGCTGGGCAAATTGGTGTGTTTAACCGGGGTTAGCGGCTCGGGTAAATCCACCATAATGCGTCAAATCTTATACCCGGCGCTGCTCAAACATTTTGGCGAGCAAACTGAAGCGCCCGGCGCACACGATTGCATTAACGGAATGGACGCCGTGGATAAAGTCGTGATGGTGGACCAAAGCCCCATCGGCAAAACCACTCGCTCTACACCGGCTACTTATGTGGGCGCCTATGACGCCATCCGCAAGTGCTTTGTCGCCACGCCCCAAGCCAAAGAACGCGGCTACAAGCCCGGTATTTTCAGTTTTAACTCTGGCAATGGTCGCTGCCCCAGCTGTCAGGGCAACGGCTTTGAACACGTGGAAATGCAGTTTTTAAGCGATGTGTATCTGCGTTGCCCCGATTGTGACGGCAAACGCTTTCGCGACGAAATTCTGGAGATTAAATTACTCAAAGACAAACGCGCGGTATCCATAGCCGATGCTCTGGCTATGACCGTTAGTGAGGCACTGAGCTTTTTTGAAGACAAACCCGATGTCGTTAAAAGCCTGCAACCATTGGCGGATGTGGGACTGGATTATGTGCAGCTGGGGCAGGCGGTGCCCACCTTAAGTGGTGGTGAAGCGCAGCGTTTAAAACTGGCGGGCCATTTGGCGGCCAGCAAAGGTAAAGACCGCGACCATATTCTGTTTATGTTCGACGAGCCCACCACGGGGCTACATTTTTCTGATATCGCCACGCTTATGCAGGCCTTCCGGCAGCTGCAGGCGGCCGGACATTCGCTGCTGATTATCGAGCACAACCTGGACGTCATTCGTGCCGCCGACTGGATGATCGACATCGGCCCCGAGGGTGGCGATGCCGGCGGCGAGCTGATCGCCCAGGGCACACCCACTGAGGTGATGCAGCAGGGCACGGGTTACACTGCCAAAGCCCTGAATGATTACGTAAAAACTCTGGCAAAAGGCTCGCCGCTGTCCGAGGCCAGCGGCAAAGCAGCACCGAAGAAAGCCGCTAACGTGATCAGTGTGCACCACGCCCGCGAACATAACCTAAAAAATATTGACGTGACCATTCCGCGCGATAAGCTCACGGTTATTTCCGGGGTGAGCGGCAGTGGTAAAAGTACCCTGGCGTTCGATTTAATTTTTGGCGAAGGTCAGCGCCGCTACCTGGAATCACTCAACGCCTACGCCCGCCAATTTGTGCAGCCCGCTTCGCGCCCGGATGTGGACGCTATTTACGGCATTCCACCGGCGGTGGCGATTGAGCAACGCACCAGTCGCGGCGGACGCAAAAGTACCGTGGCGACGCTGACCGAAATTTATCACTACCTGCGTTTAATGTTCGTTAAGTTAGGTGTGCAGCATTGCCCCAGCTGCGATGTGCCCATCGAACCGCAAACAGTCGATGCCATTATGGCGCGGGTGCAAAAAGACTATCGCGGCAAAGAGGTCACTTTACTGGCACCCATGGTGGTGGCACGCAAGGGCATCTACCGCGAGTTGGCGCAGTGGGCGGCGGAAAAAGGCTTTTCGCAATTGCGAGTGGACGGCCACTACCAACCCACGGACAACTGGCCCGCGCTCGATCGCTACAAAGAACACGATATTGAACTGCCGTTTGCCACGGTAAAAGTGACGCCGCAAAGCAGCAGCGAGCTCATGCAGGCGTTGGAGCAAACCCTGAGCCTGGGGAATGGGGTGGTTGTTATTGCCCCCGCGGGTAAGAGCAAAGAGCGTTTATTTTCTACTCAGCGCGCGTGCCCCAGCTGCGGCTGCGGCTTTCCCGAACTGGACCCGCGCCTGTTTTCCTATAACTCCAAGCACGGCTGGTGCGAAGGCTGTTTTGGCACGGGCGTTAAATTAAAAGGCTTTGATGAAGAACAAACCGGTGAAGAGAACACCTGGCAACCGGAAGAGGACGACACGGAAACCGTCTGCCCTAAATGTGACGGACAGCGCTTAAACCCTACCGCGCTGGCGGTGCGCTTTCACGACCGCTCTATCGCCCAGCTGGCGGCCCTGCCGGTGGACGACGCTGAGAAATGGTTTGGCAAACTGACACTGAAAAAGTCCGAGCAGGCAATCGCTCGCGACCTGCTTAGCGAAATGCAAAATCGGCTGCACTTTTTGCAGAAGGTTGGGCTGAATTATTTAACCCTGGATCGCGCCGCACCCACCTTAAGCGGCGGCGAGGCTCAGCGTATTCGCCTGGCTGCGCAACTGGGTTCCAGTCTGCAGGGTGTATGCTATGTGCTGGACGAACCCACCATTGGTTTGCATACCCGCGATAACCGCCAGCTGTTGCAAACCCTGCGCGAGTTGCAGCAGCAAGGCAATACGGTACTGGTAGTAGAGCACGACGAAGACACCATGCGCGAGGCGGATCATATTATCGACATAGGCCCCCGTGCCGGGGTTAACGGCGGTAAGGTGGTGGGCGAGGGCAGCGTCGCCAAGCTTATGAAAAACAAGCAGTCGCTCACCGGGCAAATGTTGGCCAACCCCTTGCGCCACCCCATGCCTGAATTGCGCAACCCCGAAATGCGCGCTCTGTGGGAAAAAGAGACCATTACCCTGGAAGGCGCAACGCAAAACAACCTGAAAAATGTCAATGTCTCGGTGCCCCTGCATCAGCTGGTTGCTATTACCGGTGTCAGCGGCAGTGGCAAAAGTACCCTGGTGCGCGGGGTGCTCTATCCCAATGTGAAAACCGCTATTGCCAATAAGCGAAAGAAAACACAGCGCTGGCAGGGCGCCGATAACATCACCGGTTGGGAGGGCATAGATCGCATATTGGAAGTCGACCAAACCCCCATTGGCAAAACTCCGCGCTCTTGTCCGGCGACTTATATCGGCATTTGGGATGCAATCCGTAAACTTTTTGCCGGTACCGTGGACGCGCGCTTGCGCGGTTACACCCCGGCGCGCTTTTCGTTCAACGCCGGTGATGGCCGCTGCGATGCCTGCGGCGGGCAGGGCATGCAGAAAATTGAAATGAACTTTCTACCCGATGTGCGCGTGCCCTGTGATGTCTGCCACGGCTGGCGTTTTAACGATGAAACTCTAAGCGTGCGCTACAAAGGCAAACACATTGGCGATGTGCTGGCCATGAACATCGATGAAGCGGCCGAGTTTTTTAAACCGGTCAGTAAAGTGCATCACTCGCTTTGTTTACTGCAAGACGTGGGCTTGGGTTATTTGACCCTTGGACAACAGAGCCCAACCCTAAGCGGCGGTGAAGCGCAGCGTATTAAACTGGTGGCGGAGCTGGCCAAAGCCAAGATGACCCCGGAAGATGCCAAAGGCCGTGTTAACCAACACAATATGTACGTGTTGGACGAGCCCACAGTGGGTCTCCACATGGCCGATGTCGACAAGCTTTTGCATGTATTGCACCGACTGGTGGATGCTGGTAACTCGGTATTGGTGATTGAGCACAACCTGGATGTCGTGGCCGAGGCCGACTGGATTATCGATATGGGACCGGAAGGCGGTTCCGGTGGCGGTAAGGTCGTCGCGCAAGGTACACCGGCGACGGTGATTAAGCGCAAGCGGTCTTTGACGGGACAGTTTTTGGGTGAGGTTATGGGCGGAGTTTAAAGCCTGAGGTTAAAAGCTCCGACGTCGGACATTAATCACCAAACATACATATAAGCCAGGGTAAGGCTGTCAAAGTCACCTGCTATTTTGGACTCAATGGCGGTGCTGGCGGCCAGCCGGATGGCGTGCTGGCGGTTAAAGGGGCGGAGCAGAGTGATGCCGGCGCGAGAGTTTTTGAGCTCGGCCTGCTTCGGACCATCGCCGACGGTGGCGGCGCCGCCCTGATACCAGTTCACATCAAACGAGATCCAAGTGCTACTTTTAAGTACATGAACCAAGTGAAATTCCGAGGAAAGCACGGCCTCCTGACGGCGGGTTTTACCCTGATAGTCGGAGTTGTCTTCGTATAACCACGCACCTATCTCACCTTCGAATAACCAGCGGTGGCTGAGTGGCAAAATAAAGCCCAGCGCGGGCTTGGCGGCCCAACGGTTACTACCGGCGTTAAACAGTTTGTCGCCGTCATAGTTTCCGGTTGGCGCGCTGACCAGCACACTGGCACCGACAATGGGCTCGGGGTTTGCCACCAATTGACGAAATGCTTCGCCATCCATGCTGGGGGCGCCCAAGAGGTTTATGGCAAATCGGGCACGGGCGTCGGCGGATGCGGTAATAGAACGCTCGCGAAACTCTCCGTTGACCATCGCCTGGGCATCGCCTTGCACGAAAGGGTAATTGACTTGCACGCTGGCGGTCCGCCCCCAAAAGCCAAAAGTGCGTTGATAGGTCAGGGAAAGAAAATCTAGGGTGGCCTCGGCGCCTTCTATGGGGGCGGAGGCGTCTACCAAAACATCACCCTGCGAGTGCTGATAACCCACCAGGGCCACATTCGTTCCGGTAGGGGCGGGCCAATAGGCTCTGGGGGCGAGCTCTTGTGCCTGACAATAAATAGCCGAAAATAAGAGTACTAAACCGCTAATGTCCTTCAATAAGCGCTGCATAGCTCAATTCCATTAACCTGGTAATAAAAATTCTCGTCCTGAGCATCTTTATTGTCGCCCTGTAAAATCGGCAAATTTACGAACCGACTTGACTTTACAGGGCTCGCGCTCGCCTTCAACGACGTCGGCGCATCCTGCGCCGCTATTAACCCGATAATCATAGGTGCCGGGTTAATAGTCTGAAAATCAGTCCTATTATAGTCGGGCAGCGGTTCCGCCGAAAAGCCACGATTCGAAATTCGTAAATCGTTCTCCATCACCCGTTTTCCGGCCCAACCTAAAGCGCTTCGATATTGTCCAAACACCACTTGGCTCGAGCCAGGGTGGCGTCTCGGGTTTCGAGCGATTGTTTATCCCAGTTACGGTAAACCATACCGATGCGCGGGTTATTCTCCAGCCTTTTGCGGTGTCGATTTAAAAAGTTCCAATAAAGACTGTTTAGCGGACAGGCCTGTTCGGTGGTTTTTTCTTTAACGTTGTAATGGCAACCGGTGCAGTAATCGCTCATTTTATTAATGTAGTTACCACCGGCGGCATAGGGCTTGGTGGCTATGATGCCATTGTCCGAAAATTGGGTCATATCCCGCGTGTTGGGCAGCTCGACCCACTCTAAAGCGTCAATGTAAATCCCCAGGTACCATTCATCGACTTCGTCGGGGTTAATGCCGGTGATCAAGCAAAAGTTGCCGGTCACCATCAAACGCTGAATATGGTGAGCGTAAGCGGTGGCTAAGCTCTGATCAATAGCGTGCTCTAAACAGCGCATGCGGGTTTTCCCATTCCAGAAATAGCCGGGCAGGGCGCGTTTGGCGTTAAGAGTGTTGTAGTGTTTGTAATCTGGCATATTCACCCAGTAAACACCGCGAACGTATTCGCGCCATCCCAGTATTTGCCGTACAAACCCCTCAATTTGCGCGACATCAATGACGCCATTGGATTGTTCGTAGGCGCTTAAAGCGGTGTCAATCACCTGTTTGGGGTGGAGCATCTTGGTGTTTAACGCAAATGAAAGTCGGCTGTGATAGAGGCTCCAGCGGTGGGGTGTATTGGCGGTCATGGCATCTTGAAAGCGGCCAAAATTGGGCAGCAGATGCTCGCAAAAATAGCTTAACAGTTGTTTGGCTTGGGCCCGGGTGACGGGCCAAATAAAGTGCTCATCCAACTTGCCAATGGTGGGCACTTTATGACGTGCTACGCGATCGTTAATCCTGCTTATGTCTGTCTCGAACAGCAGCGGCTCGGGAATCTCTGCCAAGTCTTTTTTCTTGAGTTTTGCGCGATTCTTGGCATCAAAATTCCACTGTTCCCCTACGGGTGTATCGCCGTTCATCAACACATTAAAACGCTTGCGCATCTGGCGGTAAAAATGCTCCATAGTGAGATGCTGATTGGGGCGAAAATATTGCGTCAGATCGTCATAGGGCAACAAGAAGTGCTCGCTTTCGACACATTCAATATCGACTGATTTGGTCTCCATGTCGCCCAGCTGTGTTGCCAGGCGATATTCGTCGGGGCGCTGATATTGCAGACGACGGCATTGATACGCGCTGCACAAGCGTGCGAGCAAATCCGGCAGGCTGGCATCGTCTTGGGTGTCGTCAAGGGTTAAGTGCAATACGTGAAAGTACGCTTTTTTTAGGGCGTTAGCAAAGTTCTCCATGGCGGCGAAAAAACCGCATACTTTCTGAATATGATGTGCAACGTAATCGGTTTCTTGTCGTATTTCGGCGAGCACATACAGAACATCGTCTTTATCGTCATTAAACCACGAGTGTTGAGCGTTGAGCTGATCGCCCAGAATCAACCTCAGGGTGGAAAATTTTTTTTGGCTCACGAGTTACCTCCGAGTGGCCAGTCGACCATATCCACCTGATCCAGGGGCTGACATTGTGCCTCGCCAGACCAACGCGCAACATAAGTGCCTTCGGGGTCGTAGAGTTCTCCCTGCTTATCAAGATTAAAATGCCGACCGCCGCGCGGGTCCGCACCTACACCGGCAATATACTGCCAATTACCCCAGTTACTGGCGACATCGTAATCAATCAAGCATTGCTCAAAATAGGCAGCGCCATAACGCCAATCCAACTGCAGCTCGTTCACCAGACAGCTGGCGGCTATCTGCCGACCGCGATTAGACATCCAGCCGGTTGCGTTTAGCTCACCCATTAGAGCATTCACTAAAGGAAAGGGCGTAGTACCCTGGCACCATTGTTTAAAGCGGCTGGGGTAGAAACTGGTCTGCGGGCCTTTACCGGTGCCGCCGTCAAAGGTGAATAACTTCTTGCCGCGTGCTCGAGCACTCCAGTAAAAATATTCGCGCCACAATAGTTCGAAATAAATCCAATAGGTGGACTCGTTCGCGCCGTAGCGTGCCTCGTATTCCCTAAGGGCAGTCACAACCTGGCGGGGGCTCAACGCGCCATGGGCCAAGTAGCCGGACAGTTCGGTGGAAAAGCTCTGGCCCATTAGCTCATTGCGAGTCTCTTTATAATGGCGCGGTGCCGTGCCGGTAAAACACCTGGCCAAATGTTGCTGTGCGCTGACCTCGCCGCCCCTGTAATAATCGTTGCTAGCGGCCACTAGCGCGTGAGGCCACGCAGGCAAAGGTACCTGCGCAGGCGCGGGTAAATTTGGCCAGCCTGCCTTGGAGATCACAGGGTCAATGGTTTCAATGCGTTTGCGAAACGGCGTAAAACTGGTGGGCAAGCCTGCCAGGGGAAAAGGCAAATCTTCCTGATCAAACAGGCTGCTGCTGTTGGCCTCAACGAAGGTCTGTTCAGGGTATTGCTGCTGTAACTGCTGCCACTGATTTTGTTCGTATAAACCCGGGTGAACACTGCGGCCGATATGGCTGATAGAGTATTGTCGTATATAGCGACCGACGACATCCAACAGTGGGCCGGGTTCTACCAACAACCGCTGATCTAATGCCGACAGTCCTCGGGCTAACTCTGCTAAGGTTTGCTGTAAATAACCCCGCTGAGCACTACTGGCTGCGCTGTGGCTGAAATGTCGGCTAAAGTTATCCTGGGGTTTTAGGCAATACAGGCAAATCAGCTCATCCACCTGCTCACTAAACTTTGCGAGGGCGGGGTTATCTTGCAGTCGACAATCGTTGTCAAAAATATACAGACCGATAACTTTCATAAAACAGCGCGAAATTGAAAAAATGTAACACGCTATACGCTCTAATCTGTGTTATGGACCATGTGTGGAGCAACTCAGAGGAGTGAAGCTGGTATAATCGCACCGTTATCGCAATGCAGTGCTCAATAATCAGGGCCGGGTAGGGCCCAACAATGGACGCCAGCTTAGAGTTTTTCCGACCGCTAATTCATTATTCCTTTCATTTTCTCGTTCCTGTGGTGTTCGCTAAGCTTTTTTGGAAGCAACACTGGCCTAGCGCCGCGTTGATTATGATTGCGACCATGCTGATCGACACCGACCACCTGCTGGCTGACCCGATTTTTGACCCCAATCGATGCAGTATTGGATTTCATCCGTTGCACACCGCGTGGGCTGGTGCCGTTTACGCCTGCTTGCTGTTTATACCCTCCTGGAAGTGGCGGGCTGTGGCGGTAGGGTGTCTCTGGCATTTAGCCACGGATTCTATGGACTGCTGGCTGGGTGGAACATTAATCTAACAATTCTGAGATCCTAACAGCTCGCTATTAGCCTGAGGATCTTAATGGTCGCGCTGTAAAATCTGCGGGTTTTGCGAAATTCTTGATTTTACAGGGCGCGCGCCACCTTCAGCGGCGTCAGCGAGTCCTGAGCCGCTATTAACGCGACAATCATAATTGCCGGGTTAATCGAGACCCAACTTCGTGTAGAATAGCGATTTAAAAGACGAATAATGACTCGCCCGACGAAATCACCGAAGGATGGTGCTTTGAGCAAACTACCTCTTAAATTTTTGGATAAAGCCGCCGAATACAGCAGGCAAATCGATTACGATCGCCCCGCCAGCGGTCAGATATATGCGTTTATCCGCGATGCGATAGTCGCTATGGAGCTTGAGCCGGGGCAGCTCATTTCTGAGGCCGCCCTGGCGGCTAAATTTGGCGTCAGCCGCACGCCGGTCCGCGAGGCCCTGATTAAGCTCGCCAACCTGGGTTTTGTGAATGTACTTCCGCAGCGGGGTACTTACGTCTCGCGCCTGAGCTTGGAAAAGATTATCGAGGCGCGCTTTATTCGCGAGGCACTTGAGGTTTCGGTGGTTAGCCACCTGGCTGAAAACGTGAATAAAGACGTCATCAAAGCCGCAGAGAATATTATTGCCGAACAGAAGGCCGCGGCTGAGGTAGACGATGCTTTGCTTTTCCAGCGCCTGGACGATGATTTTCATCAACTTCTGGCCAGTTATACAGGCTACCAACGCATGGCCAGCATGATTGAGCAGGAAAAAGCGCATATGGACCGTGTTCGCAATTTAAGTCTGCACATCAGCGGACAGTATAAATGCGTATTAGCTCAGCACCGAGCTATTATTCGCGCGATAAAATCAGGCTCGGTAAGCGGAGCGGCTAGCGCTATGAGCACTCATTTACGCGAGGTGTATAAAGTACTGGAAACCCTACCCAAAGAGCACCCAGAGTATTTCCAGTAGCACTATCAAACGCCTCGGAATATCCGATTTAATCCGGCAACTTGAGTTGGGCTTAATAATCGGCGCGTGTTTTGGCAGAGCTTTAAAACGCCTAATATCCCTGCTTGGAGTGTTAAGTCCACAATAATTAGCGGTATCTACTCAGTGGTGGTCCGAATGACTTTAGCGAGTTTGCGCTAGCGGATATGAAGCAAAACAATCGATAGATAGTCGGTAGCGAGACTAACTGCCACAGGAATTTGTAAACTGCGGTAACTCGCGTAGTAAAAGAAATACGATAGGCCCTTACAAGCAATCACCCACAGGTGAAGAGAATTATCATTGCCCGCGCTTCTGGTTAGTAGCTTCCGGTAATACTAGCGTCTCCTACTCAAGGCTTACCCCGGTCCCAATGGCGGCCCAGTCTACATCGATTTTGATGTTATATGTCATACAAATGGAGGTGTGCTGCCAATTACTGGCAAGCCTGCGGCCGCCTGTTCGGACCTCTACAGCAAAAGTCGATAAAAACCAGCCATCATGAGCACCTTTTAACCACTTTGTGCGCTTGGCGCTCGCTATACTCAATGCAGAGTGTAAGCTATAGCGATGGAGGTGAGCGCTATGAGAATTCTGACAGTGGCGGTTTGTTTGCTGGTCGCAGGTTGCGGAGGATCGGGCGGAAACGGCGGAAATGGCGTCTCCAGCTCGGTGCCACAGTCATCCGAAGTTTCTTCGCAGCAAAGCCAGAGTAGCTTGTCGTCGGCGTCCAGCGAGAGTAGTCAAATGGCTTCGAGCGACGCATCGGTGAGCTCGTCGACTTCAAGTAGCTCGCTACAATCCAGTGAGTCAAGCCGCTCCAGCGTTAGCACCAGCGCGTCGAGTGTGTTCTCATCCAGTCAGGCGTCCTCTGATCAGCCTCAATCCTCTTCAAGTTCGTCAAGTTTCTCAAGCGCGGAGACATCCTCCAGCACCAGCTCGGAACCGGTCGCGGGGCTCTCCGCACGCCCCAGTAATACCAGTTGCCTGGCCGGCGAATCGCCGCAACCGGAATATGGTGTGGAACTGCAGCGGGTGTATGGAGATTTAAGCTTTAGTCAGCCCGTGGATATGCGCTTACCGCCTGACGATTCGACGAGCTGGTACCTCGCCGAGCAGAGCGGACGAATTTTACGCTTTGCTAATCAACCCAACGTTGACCAAGCTAGTGTATTTGCCGATCTAAGAAACCAGGTGAACAACAGCGCCAATGAGGCGGGGCTGCTGTCTTTTGCGTTTCATCCGCAATTTGCCAGCAATGGTGAAGTCTATGTGTTTTACCAAACCGATGAACCCGGGGGAGGCTGTTGCGATTCATTGCTATCGCGCTTTAGCACTGATGGATCGGGCTCGCTTGATCTGGCTTCGGAGCAGGTACTCATTCGTTTCACCGCTCCCTATCGCTCTAAAAATCACTTTGGTGGACGCGTGGGTTTTGGCGATGACGGCTACCTTTACTTAAGCATTGGCGACGGTGGCTCGGCGGGCGACCCCGATAACCGCGCGCAGAATACCGCCAACCTATGGGGCAGCATGATTCGCATTGATGTCAACGGTGGCTCGCCTTACGCGATTCCGAACAGTAACCCTTTTGCCGATCAATCGGGTTTTTTGTGCAATACCGATACGCAAATGCTGCAAAAAGCAAGTGCCGGCGGCGACTGCCCCGAAGTTTACGCCTGGGGATTGCGCAACCCCTGGCGTTGGTCTTTTGACCGAGCCACGGGAGAGTTGTGGCTCGCCGACGTGGGGCAGGGTAACTGGGAAGAAATTAATAAAATTCAGCGTGGCGGTAACTACGGCTGGCGACTACGCGAAGGGGCGCATTGCTATAACCCTGCCAACAACTGCGACACCGGCGGCCTGATAGATCCGGTTGCAGAAGAGCCTCAGCCCGATTTTCAATCCATTACCGGCGGGTTTCGCTACCGGGGTTCGGCCATTGCCTCGTTACAAGGTAAATATGTCTACGGCGATTTCGTTACTGGCCCCTTACACGCCCTTAAAGCAAATGACGCCGGTGGCTGGGATCAAGAGGTGCTGATGGCGAACACGGGGCAAAATATTGCCTCTTTTGCCGAGGATCACAATGGCGAACTTTATATGCTGAGTTTTAGCGGCGGTATTTTTCAGCTGGTAGAAAGTGATCAATCGGCCGGCGTTATCAATGCGCCTGCTGCTCAGCTTTCTGATACTGGGTGTGTGGATGCTGCAAATCCCCGTCTTCCGGCCCCAGGGTTAATTCCCTATAGCGTTAACGCGCCTTTCTGGTCTGACGGCGCACAGAAAAAGCGTTGGATGGCATTGCCCGACAATAAAAACCTAAACGTTTCAGCGAATCAAGACTGGACGGTTCCGCCCGGTAGTGTGCTGGTTAAAAACTTCTATTTAAGCGATCAACTAATCGAAACGCGGTTATTGAAGCATCACACCGATGGCGTCTGGGCCGGGTATACCTACGCTTGGAACGAGGCCGGTACTGATGCCGGTTTGGTAGAGGGCGGGGCGGTTAGACAACGCCAGGGACAAGACTGGATTTATCCCAGTGGCAGCGACTGCATGCAATGTCATACCGAAGCGGCAGGGCGAGCCCTGGGGCTTGAAACCGTGCAGTTAAACAGCAACGTTTTATATCCCTCAAGCGGCATTGAAGGGCATCAGGTAACTACATTAAAAAGCATCGGCGCGCTTAGCGGTAGCACCACCGATGCCAAGCTTGCCGAC
This sequence comes from Gilvimarinus xylanilyticus, assembly GCF_024195295.1. Taxonomy (GTDB): domain Bacteria; phylum Pseudomonadota; class Gammaproteobacteria; order Pseudomonadales; family Cellvibrionaceae; genus Gilvimarinus; species Gilvimarinus xylanilyticus. The sequence continues at coordinate 948,196 of NZ_JAMFTH010000001.1, forward strand.
CCGGCCGACCAAAATGCGCTGCTGCAGGACCGAGCCCGTGCCTATCTTCATACCAACTGCGCTCAGTGTCACCAACCGGGCGGAGGCACTAATGTGGATATGGATTTGCGCTGGCACACATCGTTCGCTGATATGCAGTTATGCAATCGTCCACCGCAGAACGGCGATATGGGCCTGAGCGATGCTACATTGCTCAAGCCGGGTGACAGTGATTCATCGATACTGGTATCGCGAATGGCGTTGCGCGATCACGCACAGCAAATGCCGCCTGTGGGCAGTAACCAAATCGATACCCAGGGGAAAATATTGTTAAGCGCATGGATTGATTCGCTATCGAGGTGTACAGATTAGCGAGGGGTAACTTTTTAAAAAGACCATTGGCGGATTGACCGCCAATGGTTCGGGGCTGACTACTCCGTTAAGCTGGGTGTGGTCCAGTCTATCCAAGCTTCAGCCTCGCCGGGCTCGGCTTTGGTAGAGTTCATCACCTCGGTATTGCCGGGCTCTCCTAATAAAAAGCGCTGCACGTAGGCGGCCAACACCTCTTGCTGGTGGCCCGGAAACTGACAGTGACCATGGCCACCATTTTCCGAGTAGGCAATATTCTCAGGCGCACCCAGGGCGCGGTAAATCTCTTTAGCGGCCAGAGTACCAATGTAAGCCGCTTTCGGGCCCAGCCAGTCGATATCGTTGTCAATTACCAACAGGCCTCGCGGCGCCACCATGCCTATCAGCTGATGGTGATCAAACGGCAGGTGGGTTACCCGGCTGCCAGAGAATGTCTCGCCAAAAGACTCGCGAAACCAAGGTTGCTCCCCAGCGGCGTGGCCTAAGGTTTGAATGTTATCTCCCGCGTCCGCTTGTGCTTGCGCCGCGCGCCAACTGACTGCGCCACCGGCGCCGGATTCCTGCGGAATGGTCAAGGCAATACGCTCATCCATAGCACCAGCCATTAGCGCACCTTTACCGTTGCGCGAACAACCTGTTACGCCTAGGCGCGAAGCGTCAATTAAACCTTCGGATGACTCTTCCAATACATCGATTAAACGGCTGACGCCCCAGGCCCAGGCTGTCATGGAGCTGGCTGAATGATCGCTCCCATACAGATCGTAAAACAGACCGGTACCGCGCGATTCAGCCCCGCTTTGAGCACCCACTTCATTGTGATTAAAATTAATAACTGCCACTCCCTGGCTGGATAGGTAGGCATTATCCAGATTGGAGGCACCCATACCGATAATCGCCGGGTAGGGCGGCTCACCACCGGTTGGCAGGGCAACCGATGCACTGAAGGCAATGTCCGTCTCTTCGTGAGTGACATTTACATTAATGGCGTCGGCCGCTACGCTACCACTCACGACTTCAGGTTTGTTGGGCTTATTGCCCGCTTCGTAATATTGCACCTGCCAAAAGGTATCCTGCCGCTGACAGCGCCACTGCTCTTCAGTGGTAATGCGCTCGCCTTCAAGCGTCATAAATGGGTCAGGTAGCTTGTCTATATTGGGAAGCTCTGAGGCCACGGGTAGCTCGGGCACGGGGCAATCCGCCCCGGTATTTTCGGCGCTGGCAATACCGGGCTCTCCGGGTACGCCGGGTTCAGGCGGTGGCGGAGGTACAAACTCGCCGTTTTCGGAGTAAATGGCAAATCCGCTTAACGTGCCATTGTCTTGTACCGCTTCAAGCTCAATGGTTAGGGAACCATCAGAGACGGGGAAGGGAGGGACCTCATAGGTGTAGACACTATCGTGGCCCACCTCGGCAAAAAGGTCTACCTCCGAGAGAATTAAGTCACCCTCTACGGATAAGTTAAAGGAACGTTCGCCATTGGCTTCCCAGTACATTTCCACAAAGTGCAAGGTGACATCGTAATCGCCGTCAGTCACCGGCACCTCGTAGCGATAGCTGCCATAGCGCTCGGTTTGAAAAAGCTCGCTACCCTGAGAATTGGAAACTTCGTCCTGGGTTTGGTTTACCGTCCCGGTCGAGGCAAATTGGTCGGCCTGATATTCGACACCATCGTAAATTGCGCTTTCGAATGAACCGGCATTAATAGCCAAAACCAGTTCGCGCACTGCGGTTGAGCTGGAGCTGCTGCTAGACGATACAGTGGATGAGCTCTCACTGGAGGAGCTAGAAGAAACTGAACTAGAGGAGGTATCTGAATCGCTGTCGGAGCCGCCGCACCCCACTAAAACACACGACAGTGCAAGGACGGCCGTCGCGCAATGCGACTGTAAAGGTCGTATTAACATTATTATTCCTTTTGTTGATGAGCTTTCGTTTTACGCTTCATGTAGTCACTAGGACCATATCAATGTACTCTAGCATACTAGTTGATGCAAGTATTAATGGTCAGCTAACGCATAAGCTATGGGGAAGCGTAAGACAGAGAAGATCCGCGATGACAAAACTGAAGATTTAACCTTGATGGCGAGGCATGAAAAGGAAGCAATGGCTGCGCTAAATCCTTCTGGCAATTATTAATACAATACGATGAATTGGAGGTCGCGATTACAGAATTAATGCACCGAGTGGCTAATTGAAAATCGATGTGGCGCTTACAAATTGAGGGCTATCGGTCTGTCAATAATTAAGCGTAAGGTTTGGCCATTGCAATAACTCAGGGTAGGGGAGCGCACCCGTTTGATGGGCGATCACCTCGTCACCGAGCATTACCATTAGTGTAGGAATGCTTAGAATAGAAAAATGTGCAGAGGCCTGAGGACAGTGCTCGGTGTTTACTTTAATAAACCTTGCCATAGATTAAAGGGTTGCCGCCGCGTGGGCAAACCCGGGGGGCAAAACTCTGGCACGGACCGCATCACGAGGCCCAAAAATCGATCACCAAAGGTAACCGTTCACGCTCAGCCCAACGTGTGAACTGAACGTCCGAGACAGCAATAGGCGCTCCTGAAAATAGCGGACTGCCGCATTCTCCACACTTGGGTGTATCTCTCAAGCGAGTCTCATCTACGCGGTTGGCTGTGGGGCAATAGGCACATAGGGTTTGGATTTTGGCCGTATCGAGAAGCTCCAAAAGGTTAGTGAATTTCAATTATGAGCTAGATTTCAAATCTAAAGTCATTATTTATGAATGACGCACTCGGTATCGATAACATGTGAGGTGCATCACATAAGGAGCGGGGAAATCAGATGCAGCGCACAGACTAAGGTAAACTTCCGCAAAACAAAACTTTAAGGATAAAGAGCCGCGCATGACCTAGCCCCCGTCTCGTACCATCCTCTGCTTAAATCAGAATTTTCACCGCTTTACTCGCGGTATGTTTGACCATTAAAACAATTAAATGGAGTTATTCGCATGATCCTCAAGCCCTTTACCACACTCCCCTCCAAACCCCTCGGATGCCTGCTTCTCACAATGGCTTTAACCGCCTGTGGCGGAGGCGGGGGAGGCGGTAGCAGTGCTCCCCCACCGAGTAACACTCAGAGCAGTTCGTCTACCGCGCAGGTATCGTCGACTAGCAGCGAATCACAAAGCTCGGTTGATCAGTCCAGCGAGAGTTCGTCGGTCACCGAATCAAGTAGTTCTGTGGTGGTGTCAAGTAGCTCGGTCAACAATAGCAGTAGCGAGAACACCAGCTCTTCCTCTGTATCGTCAACTAACGGCCAGACTTCCAGTACTAGCTCTGTAACAGTGTCCTCGGAACGCTCAAGCTCTAGTAACTCATCGACTAGTTCTCAACAAAATAGCTCTAGCGAAAGCAGTAGTTCAGAGTCCAGTTCATCTGTCTCCACAAGCTCGTCTAGCTCAAGCTCAGAACAAAGCAGTTCTAGTGAGAGCAGTTCTTCAGAATCCAGCTCGTCTGTTTCGAGCAGCTCGAGCAGCTCGAGCAGCGAAATGGCAGTTGCGCCCAGTGTTGACGCAGGCGCAGCTCAATCGGTCGTTATTGGTCAAGATGTTGGCTTCGCGGCAACGGCGAGTGCAGACACTGGTAGCAGTATTGTGAGCTATTTATGGGAGCAGGTTGATGATACTGGCGTAGTCGCGACTGTCGTGAACGATGGCCAGCTAGAGGCTTCATTTACCGCTCCTAACGTTGTCTTACCCACCGCATTAGTGTTTAAGCTGACGGTAAAAGATGACCAAGATTTATCCGCTTCAGACACAGTGACTGTTACCGTTAATCCCGATCCAAATGCTCCTTCACTGCAAGTTGCCTTTCCTCCGCCGGGCGGTATTTATATCGCTGAAGACAACAGCAATACTTTGTCTATATTCGGTGAGGTCACAACTCAAGGTGGCGCGGCGCTGAATGCTATTACCATCAAAGGTATCACGCCCGAGGTTACTGCCACTGTCAATGGTCAGAAGTGGCGCGCCGATAATCTTGCAATACCTACTGATTCATCAGAGATTACATTAACGGTCGAAGCCGAAGATGATCAGGGACGAATCTCGCAAGAAAATGTTCAGTTGGCCATTTCAGATGACTACGAGTACTCCTACAGTACTGCAGCGCGAGCCATTTTGTGGGACGAGTCTATTGATAAGCTTTGGGTGTTAGGTGCAGACTTCTTAATTAGTGAAACGGAAATTGTTCCCGTTGACCCCCTAACCGGCGTCCGGGGAACCTCTATTCTGAGCACCCCAATGGCTGCCACACGCATGATCTTTAATGCTGATCAGAGCGGCTTTCTTGTCTCTGGCGCGATTTCAGGCGAGGCGGGAAAGATCCACGCCGTCGACAAAAGTACTGGGGCCGTTTCGGTGTTATCAAGTGAGACGACGGGCAGTGGGCCCGACCTGCAAACAGGGTCAGCGGGTCTCGCCCTGGATGGAAGCGACCTCTATGTGGGCGAGAACAGCTCGAGTGGCTTTTCTGGCTTGATGAGAGTCAATTTGCTTAACGGCGATAGAGAAATATTACTTGAAGCTGTGGATGACGATTCGTTGACGTATGCGCTCTCGGACATCGCTTACCATAACAATGAAGTCATTATGGTAAAGAACAGCTTTTCCAACTCACCGGTTTTAGGTTACAACCTTAATACTTTGACCGATCGTCAGGTGAATTCATCAGGCTCTCTAATCAGCTCTCGAGGAAGGATAATGCTAGCAGGGGGAGACATTATCGGTGTTTCTAACACTACGTCTCTTGTGCGAATTAATGTTTCCAGTGGTGCAGTTTCTAGGGTTTCCAGCAACCTACCACTGACCGGCGGGAACAATATAAAGTATGTTACCTACGACAGTGACAGCAAGCTTTTTTATGCCATTACCATGAGAAACGCTATTGTAGTTGTTGACGAAGAGTCCGGACATGTTGTCGGGCTTGCCGGGGATTGATTCAACGAAACCAGGATGTGATGGCGCCTTGGTGCGCCATTACTTCGGTAGAACTACGATCGAGAGTTAGCAACGGCTAACTTAGTTAATTGCCGATACTTTCGACTGAGCCCGCCTTTGTTTGGGCTCAGCTTTACAAATATTTCAGTTTGTCGGTAACAACAATCCGAACTTTAGGCGCGGATTCAAAAACCGCTTTGACCAAATACCGATACAAATCCCTATCCAACATCGCCGACTCGTCTTGTTTGTCGATTAATACCTGTAAGTCTGGCTCCCCCTGTCCTTTGTGAGACCCCAGTAGGCACCAGTTATCTATTAAAAACGCGGTATAGGCGTTATCGCCACCTTTTGTGTGCTGATTTTCGATTAAGGCCACAGGGCCGTCGTAGGGCCAGGCTTTTAGTGCCAGCTTTCCCAGCGCGTCTAACAGGCTGGTATTGTGTTGCAGTCTACTGAATTCACCACAGCACAATCCCTTGCAGCGTTTAATTTGATGCCCCATACAGGGGCCACTGATTTTAGTGTTAGTCACGATGACATGATCACATAAACCAAAGGGCTGCGCGTTTTCTACCAACGCATTTTGAGCTTTCTTTTTAGACGGAAATAAACCGTACATTTTTAACTGCCGGTCTGCATCGCTTACAGGAATGATTACTGGGCGTAAAAGCTGGTCATCTGTTTCATGCAGCTGGATGGTGTATAAAGTGCTTAATCTTCTAAGTCGGCGGTTGTACAGCGGCTGTTGGGATTTTATTTCCGCCGATTCCAGCAGCAGGGCGCTTAGCTCGCCCGTGGTGGCCTGGGCTTTGATGTCGCGAATTTGCTGGCACATGGCCATTGCCTTGCCACTGGCTCGGTCGCCGCTAAAGTGCGACATAACACGCTTGCGTATGTTGATGCTTTTACCCACATACAGCAGGCTGTCATTGTCGCCGTAAAAATAATAAACACCGGGGCCCTCGGGCAGGGTCTCGATAACGGCCGGATCAAGCCCAGGTGGCAGGCTGGGGCGCCGGGTTTGTATTTGTACGGCGGCCATAAAATCTTCGCTGTCACGCTCGGAGGCGGCTCGGCACAAGAACTGGTAAGTCGCTCTGGCATCGGCCAGTGCGCGGTGGCGCTCGTCAACGGCAATACCAAAGCGCTGGATAATAGTCTCTAGGCTGTGGCGCTTATGTTCTGGATAGAGTGCGCGTGAAAGCTTAACCGTGCACAGGGTTTCCAGTGACAGGGGAAAGCCTAAATCGGCAAAGGCGTTGCGAATAAACCCATAATCAAAACGAACATTGTGGGCGACAAAGGTTTTACCCTCCAGGCGCTGCCAAATTTGTTTTGCCACCTGCTCAAATTTGGGTGCGTCGGCGACCATCGCATCGGTAATGCCGGTAAGGCCCTGAATACTGCGGGGTATGGGCACTTGCGGGTTAATCAGGGTAGTCCATTCTCGCACACCCTGGGCGTCGACCTCGACAATACCGATTTCAGTGATGCGGTCGCGAGTGACGCTGCCGCCGGTGGTTTCCAGATCAACGATCGCAAGCGGTCGATCCAGCCCGGGGAAGACGCTTTGTTTGAGTGGTTCCGACACGGTAACTCCCGCTAATACAGTATGGTTGTCATACGTTTAGGCATTGTACCGGGATCAAACGGGGGCAGGGGAGATCGCTATAAAAAAGGGGGCCAGATTACCCTGACCCCCAAGCAGCTCCACGAAGGAGAGCACTCACTACAGACGAGCGCGCAGACCTAATGCCAAACGGCGCTCTTGAACACTTAACGAGTAGAAGGAGTCTTCAAACTGCGAATAGTTGCGATAGTCCGTCTCGGTCAGGTTGATGCCCTGCAAGTAGACGGTGACATTATCGTTAATATCGTAGTTGATGGACGCATCCAGATAACCCGCAGGCTCACTCCAGTTACCCAAGCTGATAGGCGCCTCGTTGGTGTTTAAACCTGCCTGGCCCTGGAAGATATCGCTGCGCCAGTTATAGGCGATACGCGAGCTCAGCTTGTCGCCCTGATACCATACAATCAGGTTGGCCTGATGCTCAGAGTTGGACTGCAGCGGGAAGGCATTGCCCTCTAAGTCCACGCTGCCGGAGTCGTTGTCCGAGTAAGTGTAGTTGGCCTCAATGCCGGTATTCGACAGAACGCCTGGCAAGAAGGTAAACGCCTGCTTATAGCCCAGCTCAAAACCCTGCAGATCCGAGGCGGGCACGTTTTGCGTAGTCCAGACGTTCGCGGTGCGACGCACAACGCCGTCCGAGTCTGGGTAGGCTCGCGCCTCTTGCATAGACTGGGTAGCGCTTTCAACTTCAATTAAGAAAACGCTGGCGCCCAGAATGCCGCCCTCACCAAAATACCACTCAGTCGACAAGTTGTAGTTGTTGGCGCGCCACGGGTCGACATAGGGGTTACCCTGGTCATTGCCGCCGCCGGGACTGGTCACCACATTGTAGCTACCGTTTTCGTCGGTCTGGTTGCCGTCTTCAGTGTAAACCTTGTATTCCTGGTACCACAAAGACTCTCCCGAGCCGATGTTCGCCAGATCGTTGCGCGACATGGTTTCGGCGTAGCCAAAGCGGACAATAACGTCCTCGCGGGGGAAGAAGTTAATGTTGAACGAGGGCAACACATCGGTAAACGAGGTTTCGGTGGTTTCGGTGCCCAACGTTTTATACATAATCTGCCAGCCCTGGGGCTCGCCGTAGGTAGCTGGGTAACCACCGCCGTAGTAGGTGCCTTGTTCGGGAACCGATTGCTGATCGTAGAGTGCATTGACTACTTCGCGCTTCGTTTCCACCACTTGAACGCCAAAGTTACCTTCGAAGGGGACGCCAAACAGACCTTCATCGTTAGCGAAATTCATCTGAATGTAACCCGAGGTCTCTTCCTCCACCACTGAGTATGCACGAGACGGATCCACAAAACGCTCAGAGCCCGGATACAAGAACTCCATAAAACCGTCCAAGTCATCCAACTGGTGCGGGTCCAACGCGGCCACGCCATCGCCCCAACCGCCGAAAGGTCCAAAGTCGTTGTATGAGGTCAGCATATCGCGCAGCTCGTCATAGGGCTCGATACCCAGTTGAGCATTACCCGCCAAATCGTTCCAGTCGGGGTATTGCTGCCACTTGTAATCGCCGGGCAGGGGTTGGTACCACAAGTCCTCGGGTACATTCGGGTCTTCCCACGTTGAGTAGTAGCCGGTGGGCGTCATATAGATAAAACGGTCGTTATCGACATCGCGACGGCCATAGCGCACGCCAAATTCCACCGAGGTAAATCCAGCGGCATCAAATTCATAGGTGCCGTCGGCGCGGGCCACATCCAGAGACGCCTCTTGTTCTACACCGTCGGCAAAAGCCTGGAACAAATTCAGACGGTCGGTGCTGGACAGATCATCCTCAAACTGAAAGGTGGGGTACTCTTCGCGGTAATCTACCGTTACCCAGAAGGGCTCAACTGGATCATCAATACCATCGTTGTTTTCGTCTACCCAGTACCACTCGGGGGTCCCTTGCTGGAAGGTCGCGTTTTCGTAGGTTTTTTCCGCGTCGCCGTGGATATAGCGCACCGAGCCGGTAAAGGGACCGCCGTTATCAAAGGCCAGTTCGATGTTGGCGTTGAGTGATTCGGTGTGGTTTTGGGTGCTGCGGGTGGTGGCCTGAAAATCCGGCGCTTCTACTACCGCCACCTGAATCGAGTTGATATCCCGGGCCGGAGTATCGCCCTCGGCGGGTACCGTGGTCTCGTAGCTGGTTTCGGTGCCGGGGCGCAGCACGTCGTAGGCATCGCTGTTGCTGCCGTTAAACTGGGTTCTTACACCGCGGTCATACTGGTTCATCTTGGTGTAGAACACATCGGTGGTCAGTTCCAGGCTGTCGGAAATATCAAACTGGAAGGAGCCGGACATACCTTCGCGTTCGCGCTCCATCACAAAGGCGCTAACGCCGTAGGCGCCGGGTACCAGATAGCGATCATTCAAGTCGCCGTTGTTGTTCAAATCAAGTGGGTCACCGCCCTGGCCGACAAAGCCTAAGCGCAGATCTTCGCGAATCTGGTAGTTCGCCGAGTTGGAGTTGGTTTGAAAACCGCCCAAAGTAAAACCAAAGCGATCGCCGTTATAGCCCACCAGACCGTTGACGTTGTAGTTGTCCTCTTCGGTAATAGAGCCCTGAGACACTTCGGCACCGACAGACGCTGTCCAGCCCTGGTCCAGATTGCGGGGCCGACGGGTCTTGAGGTCAACCACCCCTGAGATACCGCCCACCGCCAGAGAAGCGCTTTGCGACTTGTACACGTCCACGCCGGAAATCATTGAGGCGGGGATATCCGAATAGTTGGCACCCACATCGGTAATCGACCAGGGGCTCAAAAACTGCTCGCCGTTTAGGGTGGTCAATACTTGGGGCATCCCGCGAATATTAAGGCTGGTTCCCTCGCCAGCGGTACGCTGTATTTGCACACCGGTTACACGCTGCAGCGAGTCGGCGATGGTCACATCGGGGAGCTTGCCGATATCTTCGGCGACGATTGAGTCGACGATTATGTCAGAGTTGCGTTTAACGTCTACAGCCGCTTTTTGCGATCCGCGAATACCGATTACGACAACTTCTTCAAGCTGAACCAGCGAGTCGTCAGGCGTTTCCTGAGAAATCGCGGGAATACTCGTAAACCCCGTAGATAGCGTGGCCACGGTAAGGCTCAGCAGACGTTTTTGACGTGTATATTGCATCATGGATGTCCTCGTTTGTTATAAATTTATTAGGCATTTCGGGGTTTTACGAGCGGTGGGGCATCACCGCTCGTGGCTACCAAAGCCTTAAATAAGTAAAACCCTATAAAGGAAAATGCTTAACGTTATTGAAATTATGAATAAGCCAAACTAACAGTAACGAGGCGCGACATTAGTCATAAATGTAAACGGTTACACGAAAGTTTGCATACCTTTACAAAGGGGTTTAAAAATTAATCAAAATGAAGGTTTTGGCGCCAAAATGAAGGTCGGTAACGCTTATGGTCGAGGTAAGGCAGCTGCGACCTGACGCTGGGGCGCTTTTATGAGCGACCCCAGTCAAAATTTAACGAGATAAATCTAGGGGGAGACAGGGTATTCCTAGTGGACCGCGTGTGAAATCAGGTGACAAAGGAGTGCAGCCAAAATGACCCGATCAAGACGGAAAACGCAGGAATAGGGGGGCTATTTCAAGTCTTTCCACCACAGGTTTGGGCGTTTTGGCGCAGCGAACTGTTACCTAGTTTTGCACATGGCCCACTAGCTTTGGGCTTTTATCTGATCACGATAGCGAGCCAGTTCGTCGAGTCGAGCGGTAGAGGCCTTTTTACGAGCAAAAGCAATCGCATCAATTTTCTCAGCGGCCTGGCCGAGGTATCGAGCAAGTTCATCACCGGTCAGATACTCCCCCGTAAGCTTGTTAAGCTTGCTCCAACCCTGTTTAAAATTATCGGCAAACTTACCTGAAACAATCTCGACGGCTTGCCACTCAGCGGTTTGCGAGGCGAAAAAGTCATCTGTATTGCGCTTAATTCGGGCACTGAGGCGGGAACGCTGAGCCACCTTATCGGTCAGTTTGGCCTGTTCCTGTGCGTGTTCCATGACCTGCTGCATAAAACTGGCAAAGGACTTAAAAAAGAACGCAATTTCGATAATAATCTCGCGCGCCCGCTTTAAAGCCTTTAGGCTTAGCCCCAGCGATTTTATGGCAAGCTGAATGGTCTCTTCCTCGGTACGCGCACCGCGTAGCAGTGCGTTGATTTTGACCAGCTCAGCCGCTTGATTGCGCTTTTCGGTTTCATAGGCCTCTACCTTTTCCAGCATCTGCAACTGCATTTTTCGCAAGCCGGCCGCCTGATCTTCCTGCTTTTGCGCCATATCAGCCATGCCTTTGCCCAACTGCTCAAGAGATTTTTGCGCCGCGTTTAAAGCGGTAGTGGCCGCCGTAATCTTGGCGTCTTTCTTGTCTATCTCTTGCTCGTTGGTTTTTAGGCGTTTCTCGACAGACTCGAGCTTGGATTTTTTAGCATCCTCATCTAAGCTCGTGTCAGCTTCAATTTCACCTTTTTCCTGGTTAAGTGTCTCTTTCTGCTCTTCCAGTTCGGCTTTTTCTTTCTTTGCCAGGACAACCTCGGATTTTTTATCGGCAACCTCTCGCTGCAGCTCAATCCCCTCGGCAGTATCGTCATCTTCTGTGGCCGCCGATTCCGACTGTGAGAGTTGCTTTGCGGTATTCATGGCGGCGCCTGCAATCAATGAGGTTCCGCCCGTAGCACCTGCGGTAAGCCCAGCGGTAATGGCGGGGATGGCCGACGAGATCATTTGCGCACCGACCTGAACAATGGACATGATAAAGGCCCGCTCTTCAGCCGTTTCAGCGCGTGATTTGTATTCATTCGCCATTTTTTCGTATTTGGCAATATCTTGTGTCAGGCTCTCAACCAAACTTTCCAGCTTCTGTCTTTCGGCGTCTCGCTCCGCTAACTCTTTTTCGATGGCTTCTTTGTTCTTTAGCTCATCGGCCAGTGCCTTTTCGCTGGCATGGGTCGATTTACTGGTGTCATCGATAATTTCATCATACTCTTGCGCTATATCACTTAACTCATTGGCAATTTTATCGGCGCGATCTTTAATGTCCTCCGCCAAATCGAAAAGGTCTTCGCTGACAAAGCGGATAAGCGCCTCGGCGTCATCTGCCTGATTAACTGCACGCCAATCGTCAAAGGTTCCTCTTAAATCTTTGACAATTTTCGCCGAAAACTCTACCGCATCTGACATCTTACGCTCGCTTTTTTGCTGAGCTCGAATCAGTCGAGTCATCAGTCCGTCCAGCTGAGGCCGGATATCCTTCTGTGAGGGAGGGGTAGTGTTGTAGGCGATGTAAAGTAGCTCTATCGCATTATCGGTATCTTGCTTGGAGCGAGTTACATCGTAAGTGCCCTCAATTTTTCGTATATAATCATCCACTAACGGGTGGTCATGCTTGGGCAGCTCGAAATTCTCTGTCTTTACCAGCTCTTCCAGTCGCTCCTCTATACGCTTGCGAACATCAAACTCATAAGATACGATTTTTTCTTCGGCAGTCATATTACATCCTCATCCTTTTGGGGTTGCTTTTTGTGCACAAGCTTTTGTTTCGGCGGACTCAAGCTCCAGAAGAGTAGTGGTGGTATCCATTTTCTGGTGTAGATCGTCGGCAGCTCGGCGTATTTTTCGCTGGTAGTAGCGTCGCTCAGTGTTAATATCTTGTTTGTCAAGTTCCACAAGTAGGTTGTTAAAAGTATTAATCGTCTTGGCATACGTTTGGCTTTGAATGCGCATTTTCTCAAGCGTTTTCTTTAACGTAGCGATCCGGTTCTCGGTTTTTTGAATCTCTGTGTTATTATTTTTCACTCTCTGCAATATACGTAGGTAGGACGTCTTTGCCTCGGCCTGACGATTTTTCGCATTATCCAATTGTTTTTTAGAATGCCTTTGCGTTTCTCGAAGCGCTTTTAATGAGTTTTGATTTTTTCTTAATTTATCATTAAAACCTAAGATTTCGGCGCTGAAGTCGCAAAGAAAACCAAAGGGCCAAGAATTTTTTCGACAACTATTTAGTGCTGCTTGATACATTGCTATACTACGATAAATCTCATTGATTTCGACTTGAGTTTTTTGGGCTTTAGTCTTGGCATTGTTATATTCTCTTTCGTACCCTTCGGTTTCAGATTTTTTTTTCTTTAGTACATCGGATAACTCTTTTTCTTTTTTGTGCAGCTTGCCAGCGTCACGTTGTAAGGTTTCACTCTTTTCTTGTAGTGAACTATCTAGATCGTTGTAGCAAGATAAACGCCTATCTAGTTCTTGATTCACTTTTTTAGCGGAAACCTGCAAGTCCTTTATCGCTTTGATTTCGTCTGGTGTAAGGGAGTTCTCTGAAGAGAACGAACTGCAGGTAAATAGAGCAATTGTTACAAGCACGACCCATCGGTGGAAAAGCGAAAAACTCATAATTCTCCTTGTCGTACCAGCACAAACTCCAGTGCAATGAGATAGGTTAAGGCTATTTGAGTATCTTAACCAAAACTTAAAAGAATGAGGATTACAGGGAATTACACGAAGAGAGGCGGCGTTGAAATCCGCATTTATAAGCGTGACTATTAACTTGGCAATTCAGATCTTCGTCCTGAGCATCTTAATTGTCGTCCTGTAGAATCGGCGAAATTTGCGAAATCCCTAGATTTTACAGGGCTTGCGCTCGCCTTCGGCGCATCTTGTGTCGTTATTAATCCGACAATTATGGCTGGCGAGTTAATAGAAGGCTGTGAAAGCCCTTATCTGCGCAGGTTTGAAGCTGGATTTAGCGATCTGATGTGGGCTTTGAAGGTATGCCCGTCCATTAAAAAAACGGCCACGATGAGTGCAGATAACATCTGCAAGCTCCAAGGGGGTCGTTATATGTAAAGCTGATTGAAGCATGTGGCGGGAGGATGAAAGACAGCGCTGGCTCGGTACACAGGAGCCAACGCAGCCCGATATTAGTGGTCCACCGAATGTAGATCCAAACCCACAGTATCCAGATAATAATCGGTGTAGGTGTTGTACTGGCCGCGCGACCACAGCACTAACTTATGCTCGCCGTCGTTAACCACCAAGGGGCGGATATTGTGGCGATGATCGTCGAAGGATAAGCGCTGCCAATCGATGGAGGCAGTATCGTCCGCCGATTTTACCTGCGCGGTAAAAATCTGATGTTTGCCACCCAGGGCTTTGCCAGTGGTGGGGTCGACATCGGTGGAGATCACCACGCGCTGAGGATCAGCTGGATCCAGGGTAATTAAGCCGGTGTAACTGGCTTCGCGCTCGTACAAACGGCTGCCAGCGTGGGCCACTTCGCCATCTATCCATTTTTCGCCGTTCCACGATGCAATGCGGTAGCGCTGGTCGTCGTTACTCAGATACAACGAATAGGCGATATGTGGGTGACCCTGGCTGTCGATTTCCACGGCGCTGGTCCAGGCGCTGTTTTCTGCGCTTAACTCTACGCTGCGAAACCCGCCACCACCACCGGCAAAGATTTTTTCGGCCTCAGAGGGTTTTAGGGGGCCATCTTTTGCCAAGTTCTTAATGAACGTGCCGTCTACGTGGTAGAAGTTACCATCGCGAAATTCGGCGTAGTAAATACTGGTGCCGTAATCGCGTGGATGGGCATCGGTAAACGAAATACCAATGGTGTCTGCGCCATTGCTGGTGTAGCGCGCGTAAGGACGGTGACGGCCTTCAACTTCATTTTGAATAAAGTGCTGCTCTTCACCCCAGGTTTTGCCGTGGTCGGTGGAGACAACCATGGTGGGGTTCCAGTCAACGCCGCGATAGAAGTTGTACAGCTTGCCATCGCTAAGGGCAAACAGGTTCATGTAGGTGACAGAATCGTCGTAGGTTTTGGTTTTCTCGTCACCCCAGCTTAAATAATCGTCGCTATTGGATATGCGGTAGTAATGAATATTTTCAGTGCTGTGACGGGCATAGACGCTTAAAACACTGCCGTCTGGGCGGGCGTAGAAAACAGGGGAGTTATGATCGTCGCGATCAAATTGATTGTGCAGGGTGGTGCGGCCCAGCAGAGCGTTGCGCTCTAAATCGTAAACGCCCACGGCCGCGTCACCGCGACCGTTACCGGCAACCCCGCCCACCAGCAATTTGCCTTTGTGGACGATGGCGCGGGGGTCCTGAAACCAGCACCACCCGCTGTTGTACATAAAGGTGCGAACATCAGTTATCTTTTTTTTTACGCCTTCTTCTTCGGCCAGCAGCTTATACAGTTCGCTGCCCGCGGCCAGAAAGGCGCCAATGCCGTAAACCTCGGTGTAGTCGGGGAAGGAGTCGCCGGGCGCGGCGCCCACAGGTTGTACATGCCCCAGCAGCCCTTCATCGGTTACGGCGCCGGACAGTGCCTGCCAGGCACGCATAACGGCTGGTTGGTAGGTTTCGCGATCGAGAATGCCCTGGTTGATGCCCCATGCCAGACCAAAGGTAAAGAAAGAGGTGCCGCTGGTTTCAATAATCGGGTAACCGTCAATACCACCCAACAGGCCCATAGACCAGGTGCCGTCCTCGCGCTGAATCTCTAGCAGGCGGGCTGCCAATGCCTTGTATAAGTCGATATAAAAGTCACGACCTTCCCAGCTAGCGGGCAGGTCTGGAATCATTAATGCCAGACCGCCTAACACCCAACCGTTACCGCGTGACCAGAAAATGTCTTCGCCGTTTTTCTCGCTCTGGGTAAAGTAGCTGGAATCGCGCCAGAACAGGTGATCTTTTTCACTCCATAGCAGATCGTAGGTGGCGTGATATTCCCGGTCCATAAACTCCAGATATTTGGGGTCGCCGGTTACTTTAGACAGACGTGCCCATACGGGAGGGGCCATAAACAGTGCGTCGCTCCAGCCCCAGCGATCATGGGCGTGGGTGTCTTCGGCCAGCCAGTCCAGGGTACCGGTTTTGGGGTTTTCTAAAATCCAATCAAACTGTTCGCGAGTCGGCTCAAGCATGTCGGGGTCGCTAAAATCCTCGTACAGTGCCAGGTAGAACTGACCTACGGTATGGTCATCCGCGTGGTAGGGGCGCTGGTGCAGCTTCCAGTCGTTGCGCTCGCCGATCTCAAGCAGCCAGTCAGTGTATTTCTCGGGGTTGTCGGCTACTTTGCGCCACTGGTTCATACCCGCGTAAAGCGCACCATGGTGCCACTCAAGGTCGTGGTATTGCTCGCGATTCATCCAGTCCGGTGGAATAGTAGGCAGGGCACGATACTGACCTTGCTGGTCGAAAGTCTCTATTTGCCAGTCGGCGACTTTTTGGGTCAGCGCTTTGACAGACTTGGCCGAGGGAGTGGATGGCGTTTGCTGCGTCTGAGTGGGCGTACAAGCCGCTAAACAGAGCCATAAGACACAAGCAACGATTTTTCGCATGGCGTTAACCTTTTATTGATTCGTTATTATGGGGTATTACGGCGCCTGGCGGGTCGCAATACCCGTGTATTCGTATTATATTACTAAGGCAAAATACACATAACAATCTGGATAATATCAATAAGGGTAAAGTATGATCAGAGCCCTGGCTCGCCTGCTCACTGTAACCATCCTCTCCACTCTATTGGCCGCTTGCGCAAATAAACCTCAGCCGCAAACGGCTTATATATTTAGCTCCTTTCGTGACAATGGCGAAAGCGGTCTGCACCTGGCTTACAGCCGCGACGGCTATCGCTGGCAGCCCCTAAATCAGGACAAACCACTGTTAAAGTCCACCATCGGCCAGGGCTTGATGCGTGATCCCTGTATTATTCTGGGCCCCGATGGTCGCTACCATATGGTGTGGACCACCGGCTGGTGGGATAAGGGCATTGGCATCGCTCATTCGGATAATCTGATTGACTGGAGTGAGCCGGAGTTTGTGCCCGTCATGGCCCACGAACCCACTGCCCGCAATAGCTGGGCACCGGAAATCATATGGGATGATGAACGCGAGCAGTACGTTATTTACTGGGCCAGCACCATACCCGGCCGCTTTCCCGCTACCGAAGATACGGGCGACGATGGACTCAACCACCGCATTTATTACACCGCGACCAAAGACTTCAAAAACTACAGCGAGACCCAGCTGTTTTACCAGCCGGACTTTAACGTAATTGATTCAACCATCGTGAAGGACGGTGATGACTATGTGATGGTGTTAAAAGACGAAACCCGCCATCCGCCTGCCAAATATTTACAGGTTACGCGCAGTAACAGCCTGTACGGTCCCTGGCAAACACCCCTTGAGCCTTTTACCCCCAAAGACCTGTGGGTAGAGGGCCCCACAATACTGCGCCTGCCCGATAGCTGGTTGGTCTATTACGACGAGTACACCAGCAAAGCGTTTGGTGCGATGAAAACGCAGGATTTTATTCACTGGGAAGACGTAAGCGAGCAAATTCATATGCCCGAGGGCAGCCGCCATGGCACAGTGTTACAGCTGCCACTAAGCGAACTAGAAGCACTGCTTTGGTCAGAAACGGGCTAACGGGAAGTAACTTTTATCGGTTTTTAATCGTTAACCCTACACGGCCTGTCTTGACGATACAAAAACACAACTGACTAAAGAATAAGGCTAAGCAAAAAGCGGGGAATGGGAAGGCGATAGCGGGGCCCTCTTAACGATGGCCCCGCTGTAAAGCTTAAAAGGAGTAAGTAACCGAAGCCCCGGCATTGCGCGGGTCCACTATCGACTTATATCCATAGGGGTAGCGACCACTGACGGGCTCTTGCGACAACAGTGCCTCTTCGTCGGTGGCATTGTTAACAAAGGCTGTAATCAGCCAGTTACCCACTTCGTAGTTGGCGTTTAAGCGCAGCAGAGTGTAGTCACCGGCAACTCGCTCTTCGGTATTGGCAAAGTCACCAAAGTACTCACCCACATAGTTGGCCGTGGCGCCAATGCTAAAGCTGTCCGTCAGCCAGTACTTCGCGCCAATATTTGCGGTTACACCCGGCGCCGAATCAAGCTCGTTGCCGTTTACATCCGGGTAGTCTGCGCCAGCATCGGTAATTTCGGTTTCCAACAAGCCCAGGCCCGCACTCAGTTGCAGTGATTCTGTCACTGAAGCCAGCAATTCAACTTCCACACCATAGGTTTCTACCTCGTCCATATTGGTAATAAAGCGGCTGGAGCTGAGCGCCTGATAACCTTCGTACTGATTAAAAAATACGTTGGCGTTCAGGAACACCGTGTTATCCGCAAAGCTGCTTCGGCTACTGAACTCATAGGTCGTGACTTCTTCTTTATCAAAGTAGGAGTACTCTTGCGCGGTAAAGTTCAGTGCGCCACCTGGGCCGTTGTAACCTTCGCGGCCACCGAGGGCGATGGTGGTGTTTTCAGTGATGTCGTATTGCAGCACAAGCTTCGGCAGGAAGATGGATTCATCGGTATCCAGGGTGGAGTCGATGGGCGCATAGGTAAAATTACGCAATTGCGATTCTTTCTGATAACGACCACCTGCGATTACGCGAAAACGATCGGAAAGACCGATGGTCAGCTCACCGTACACAGCCTCAGAATCACTGCTGTCGTCACCAAAGTAGGGGAAGGCGCCTGAGCTCACCACGTCGTGATCACGCTCAAAGTAGGCCACACCCACAAAGCCGTTAAAACGTTCGTTGTTAAGACCAAAATTAAAGCGAACATCAAGATTCAGGTTGCTTTCATCAAACACCAATTGTTGCTCGGCCGCTGGGTCTGGCTCGTAGGAGTCAAAACCCCACTCGTAATCCATAGCCGCCAGCAGAACGTCGACCGACATAGACTCATTGATTTGGTAGTCAACGTCCAGACTGGTTGTGCTTACGTCTGTTTCAATATTGCGGAAGAAAATCCGGTTGTACTCACCGTTGTCCGTGTTTTCATAAAACACTCGCCCCGTATCGCCTTTTTCGTTATTGCTGGCATAGGTGAGGGTTGCCGCCAGATTGTCGATTGGCGTCCAGAGCAATTTGGCGCGGCCGCGCTGGGTTTTGATTTCGTTGAGGTCATAGTCCGGTGGGTTGGTGTCAAAGCCTTCCTCACCGGTAATGGTTTCTGCATCAAGGTTTTCAAAGCTCACGCGAAACGCGAGTTTGTCTTGCACAATGGGGCCGGAGAGCGCTACGGCGCTGTCAATGTACTGCTCTTCGTTGCGATATCCCAAACGCGCAGCGCCTTCCCATTCCTGAGTTGGCTGTTTGGTTTCAATATAAATAGACCCGGCAATGCTATTTTGACCATTGCTGGTCGATTGCGGACCGCGATAAACCTCAACCTGCTCAACCTCCCACATGCCCGAGTCGCCAGTAAAATCAGCCACAAATGGCTGTGCAACGCCGTCCACCAGGATCGACACACGGCCTTTGGCACCGCCGGAAATGGAGTTGAAACCGCCGGCAGAACCGTTACCGGAAACACCGCGAATATCTGGCACGGCGCCGGATTTCGTCACCACATTAGGTACATCAGAAATCGCATCGCGCAGATTAACGTGCTGCAAGCTGGTTAACTCTTCTTCAGAAATTACCGCAACCGATGATGTGGTTTCTTTTAGTGAGCGCGAAATTTTTTCGCCATTTACAATGATTTCTTCGACGTTTCTGGTTTTGCTTTTAGTGTCGGTATTGTCAGCCGCCATCGCGTTTACCGACAGTAAGCAGGCGCTAAAACAAATTACGGATTTTTTTAAGGCAAATACTTTCATGGTGTCCCCATCCCTCTGTTCTTTGAGTAATCAGCCTGGCGTCTGTTAATAATTCCAAACACCATCGCGGCCCATTAACGCCTGTCGGTTGCGCATCCAGCGCCAGGTGGCCATAAGCCCCAAAGCAATGACAAACGCAACCACCGACACGGCGAAGTTAATGGTGGCAAAACCCATCAGCCCGATGGCAGACAACGCCAGAACTAAAGTGATCAGAACCACCATTTGTTGCAGTGCCGCGCGCATGGGTGCCTGTACACAGGCCCACACCACACACAACACAAAACCGAAATAATAGGTGGCATGTTGCCACCACTGAATATCAAACTCGCTATGGGGCACCAACTTGACCGCCAGCAGCGATAGCGCCAAGCCCACCATCGAGCCCATGCATACGCCCACGGTAAGGCGCGCCAAGTTGCGCGTAGACTTTTTTTGCTCAACCGGGGTCTGCGGATCTTTCTGTCTGCGCCTGCGAGTTTCTATCCAGAGAATATTGCCCGTTAAAAACAACAGCGCCCCCGACAACCCCAAACCAAAATACACCCAGCGAATGGTGTTACCGCCAAAGCCACCAAAGTGCAGCGCAAAAAAGCCGTTAACCACCTTACTCATTACACCGGGTTGATTCGGCAGCATTGTGGTGTAGCCGGGAGTGGCCGTATAAGGGTCACTGCCCACATAGGCGTAATAGGGGCCGCGCACCCAATGGCCTGCCATATCTCCGGCAATAAACACACTGGCCCTTGGGGTGTTTAAGCCTCGATAGTTAACCAATGCGGGTTCAAATTCTGGCTCAAGTGCCTGGATGGATTCGGTCAACTGGGCAATGCTGGCGAGCTCTGCAAGTTCAGGTTGAGATTCGCGCGGCCTAGGCATTTCAAACATGGGAGTATCCTGGTACACCATTGCCCGCATTGAGTCGTACAAAATGTCGTGGTAGGCGAAGACAAAAGTGGTTAGCGCAATCACAATATGAAAGGGCAGTGCGGTAATGCCCAATACATTGTGAAAATCCACCCAGAATCGTTTGCGGTTTTTGCCTTTTCGTACGGTTAAAAAGTCTTTAAACCAGCTGGGTAAAAAGATGATCAAGCCAGACACAATTGCCACAAAATATAAAGCGGCAATCACACCCATAACGTAGGTACCCAGGTGATGATGGCCTATGGTGCCAGGTATACCCGCCGTTTGATGGATGTAATCAATGAACTCACCCACCGCCGAAATCGTCACCTGCTTAGTTAACAGATCACCCTCAGGCGATAAAGACGCATACCACTGGGTAACTTCGTGGGTGTCATGATTCTCGATGACCCAGCCGGCCGGCGCGTTCTGTTTGCCCGCAGCAGGCATATAAAGGGTTAAGCCGGCTTGAGCTTCGGGGTGCTGTGCCAGTACTTTTTGTGTCAGCTCGTCGTAGCGCTCTTTGGCAATAGGCGGCAGGGTAGTTTCAGACTGCAGCGCCCATTGGTTGAGAGGCTCTTTAAACATGGTAAAAGCGCCGGTCACAAAACAGACCAATAAGAATAAGCCGGCGACGATGCCCGCCCAGGTATGAATTTGGTTATAGACTTTAAAATGTTCAATACGCACGAATCACGCCCCCGATCTGGCAAGCCAGAGCAACGAATAAACCAGCGCATTCAAAGCCAATAACACAACAAAAGCGCGAGACAATTTACGAACAAAAAAGATTAGGCTGAAGGACAAAAACCACAGCGGTGTAATCATCCACATCACCATTTGCGATTTAACATCGTGAGTAACATCGCCCGGTCCCCACCAGGCCAAAAGCCCGCTTAACCCTACCGCCAGAGGGAACACCAAGAGAACGCAACCAAGGGTGCGCAGCCACCAATGAGGTTTATAGCTGGCTGAGTCAGCGTGCTTACTGACACCCGATTTACCCGCTTTAATGGTGTCTGGTGCTTTGGCGAATCGGGTCATAAACGGTAGCAACCCCAGGCAAAGCATTTGCGTGGTAAGCAGAGCAAAGCTCGCCGAAATCGCGCTGATATTCTGATGAAATAACCACCAGGCGGGTATAAGAAGAACAAGGCTTGTAAGCAAAGCCGGCCAAAAACCGGTTGGGCGTTTTGCCAACCATTGCTGGTTAGGACAGCCCAAATAAAACACGACGGCCGACATTAAGCAGCAGCTTAATGCCAAGGTGTTGGCAAACATAAGAGACATCTATAGCCCCAAGGCAGCGACAGATAATAAGAAAAGCGTAAGACCGTCCGTGGTTGGGGGCAGTAAATTGCCCTTCCTTAAAGAAAGGAATTGTAATGACTTCGATAATTATTATCAATAGCGAAGGAAGACAAAAACTTTTGTTCTCGGTAAGTGGGCGGGGGTGGGATTTGCAGATTAAGGCAGTGCATCCACGGAAAAGCGCGATTTTTCCTAAGGCTTACTTCCAGCCAGCCAAGAGCACGCCGGGACAGGCGGCACTTGGCTTTTGCGGGTTAAATGAGGTTCTGCGCACTGCCTAAGGCTCAGTTCCCGGGCGCGGCGGTTGTTCAGATTTCGCTAGCCGACATAAATACTCGTCAGGCAGGCCAGCCCAGCCCCAAGGGCAGCCATAACACACAGTGGCGCTAGCCATGGGGGCTTAGCATTCGCTAATGCAAGCGCAAAAAGTGCCGCGACGCTGGCGGCACCAGCGATTGTTGCCAAGCCAATGCCTAGCCCTTGCACAGTAATGGCAAGACTTGTGGCTGCCAGCAATAATGCCCAGGCTAAGGCTCGTAGCCAGACTGTTGCCAGGCGTACCTCGGCGTTAGTTTTTCGCAGGGTCCACCTGACTTTTTGGGTCGCCAAAGAAAATGCTGTAAATGCACTGACGTTAAGCAACACGATACCGATTACTGTAAGGCCAACTGCATTCACGCTTTTTCCCTCTTTACCGGTCGCGACGGCAACTGCACTTTGCCGACTTGCCGTGCAGCGGCCGTAAAACACAAGCCGAGGGTTAACAACGTAAACTCAACGCCCGCAAACACCCAATCACCCGAGCTTACGCTGTGCCACAGCGCTCTTTCGGTTGTGAGCGCCGTCAGCAGGGGCAAGGACAGATAGACACAGGCCGCTATCGCCAGCTGCTCTTGCCACACTCTGTGGCGCGGCCGTACACAGGCATAAGCGAGAGTTGCCAGCCAGGTTAAAAAGAAAATGTGTACCTCCCACTGGCCACGATTATCCATGGCCACCGGTAGCAGCCGGTTGGCCATAAAATAGGTGCCCACCGCCAAGGGAACGCCGACAATGGTCGCCGCATTTAACGTTTCTACTAAGCGCAACCCTTTGTGAGGCTTACTGTGTTTTGACTCGTTTTTCTGCCGACGCTTACTGGCCCAAAGAATTAAACCGGTGGCCACCATTCCCGTACCCATCAGGCCCGATAAAAAATAAATCCAGCGCACCAATGGCGATGCGAACAGGCCTTCGTGCAAGCCCAAAAACACATCGCGCACATGTTTAATCAGCGACGCATCGGCGGGGTCGACGTGCAGCAGTTCGCCACTGGCTCCGGCAAACACCAAGCGCTCGGCATTGGTACTGACCGTTGCGCTAATGCTTTCATAGAGGACAACTCGCGAGTCAGCATCGCTGGGGTTATGAATGTCCAAGGTTTGCACACGCCCGCGACCCCAGCGCTGTTCCGCCTGGGCAATAAATTCCTCCACCGGGCGCAGTACCGCATTTTCCCCGCGGGCATCAACCAAACCAGGAGGGTCAAAAACCTCGGCATAGAACTGGCGGCGCCCTTCATCCGGGTACTGGCTGTCGACGATATAGGGCATAAGCGAAAACCCCAAAAACAGCAGGCCGGAATAGGTAATCATTAGATGAAAGGGAAGGGCGAATACGCTTAAAAAGTTGTGCGCATCCAGCCAGGAGCGGCGGCCTTTTCCCAGACGCAAAGTAAAAAAATCAACGAAGATATTTTTATGAATAACGATGCCGGTAATTAACCCAACCATCATAAATAAGGTCGCGATGCCAATTAATTTATCGCTATGTTTGCGCGACAAATAATGTAGCCGCCAATGCATTTGATACAGCGTTTGGCCGCCGCCCGTGTCGCGAGGCGTTAGAATTTCGCCGGTGTGAGCATCAAACATCTCACTGCCGCTGGCCGAGCGTGCGCCGTCTTCAACCGAAGCGCCTTGCCAGAACACACTGGGGTAGGGCTGATTGCGATCGGCGGGCAGGCTTATGTACCAACGTGACGCTTTGGGGGCCTCTTGCTCCAAGGTTGCGACGATGGTCTTAGCCACGTGAGCCGTATCCACTGGACTTACCGGGGGCAGCTCAGGTTGCATCCAGCGATCAATTTCGGTGTCGAAGTAACCGGCTGTGCCGGTCACAAACATTAAATAAAGTATCCACCCCAAGGTTATTCCGGCCCAAGTGTGTAACCATGTCATGGACTCCCGAAAGCCACCCTTGCGACGCGATTTGTTTGGCTGATTCACAACGGGTACCCCCCGAGCAAATAGCCCAGCAAGAATAAAACCGCAGCAGGAATAAGCATCCCCAACCAGGCCCGCCGCTGAGTAGGTTGAGAAAGCGCCCACATCATGGCGACAATATAAAAGGCAAAGCTCAAAATATTTGCGAGCAGGGTGGCGTCGCTGCGCGTTAGGGGCAGGGCAACGGCAACAAAAATGCTGGCAACATTGGCCAGACAATAGCCCCCCACTAAAGCGGCAACAATAACAGAGGCTAAACGCCAGCCTTTATGCACCATAAAAATTTGCCCTTATAACACTGTGGCCCCATAAAATCGTACTTTATGGAAAGCCCGAAACACGATTGCAGAAATAAAAACAGCCGCACGCCGATAAGGCGCGCGGCTTTTCTTTTAAGACCTTCCCTGGTTTTGCCAATAAAGCTTAGAACTGATAGTTCACACTGGCAGTCACACTGCGCGGCTCACCGTACTCTAACTGGTTGTAGAAACCGATTTGACTGTAGTAGGTTTCATCCAACAGGTTTTTAGCATTAACCTGCAGCGATAACTTATCACTAAAGCGGTAGCGCGCCATTAGGCTGACCAGGCTGTAGGAATCTTGCTGCAACCGCTCAGAATCTTTACTAACCGGGTTGGTTGAATTGGTGTAGTTTTCACCCTGCCAATCCACACCGCCGGCCAGAGTAAAGCCGTCCAGTGCGCCGCCAAAACGATAGCTAGTGTACAGTTTTAACAGCTCTTTAGGTTGGCTGGTGTTAATCGCAGCGCCGGTGGCGTCTTCGGCGTCAAAGTTTGTGTAGCTGAAGCTTATATCCCATGCGTCTGTTAGCATACCCACAACTTCCAGCTCGTAGCCTTCACTCTCGGCGCCTTCGGCCGCGTAGTAGGCCTGGCTGTTTTCGATGCCCGGCACTTCGTAATTTCCATCCGGCTGCCCCAGGTTATCCTGCAAAATTTTGAATACAGAAACGGTGGTTTGCAAGGCGCCGCCAAAGAATAAACTTTTCAGGCCAAGCTCGGTGCTCTCGCCGGTAATTGGGTCTAGGAAATCGCCGTTGCGGTCCTGCAGGTTTTGCGACTCAAAAATCTCGGTATAGCTGGCGTAGACAGTGTGCTGATCGTTGAACTCATACAGCAAACCGGTGTAGGGAATAAACACA
Organism: Gilvimarinus xylanilyticus; assembly: GCF_024195295.1. Taxonomy (GTDB): domain Bacteria; phylum Pseudomonadota; class Gammaproteobacteria; order Pseudomonadales; family Cellvibrionaceae; genus Gilvimarinus; species Gilvimarinus xylanilyticus. The sequence continues at coordinate 973,411 of NZ_JAMFTH010000001.1, forward strand.
TTGTCGTCGCCGTAATTAAGAGGGCTGCCATAGTAAAGCCCACTTTGCTCCCAGTCGGCTACGCGGCCGCCCAAAATTACTTTAAAAGGTTCGGTTATGCTCAGGCGAGTCGCACCGTAAATACCCAATTGCTCGGTGGTTAAATCAATATCGACGCCGCTGTCACCCCAAGTAGGCTGAGGGTAGCTGCCATCCCATTCGTTAAAATTACCCACATCGGCGACGTTACTACGCGCCCGCGAGCTGGAAAAATTATCCTCTTCGTGATCAACCACGCCAAAGGTCAAGTCATGTTGCTGACCCCACAGGCTGTATTCACCGCTCAACTGGAAGCTAATGCTGGTTTGCTCGCGGTCAGTCATTGCATTGCGCGGTGAGGCGCCCATGCCCAGGCCGGTTTCTTTATCTGGCGTGCCCGACAAATACAGCAAGCGTTGTTCTGAGGCGTTGGTGTTGTTGTTAACACTAAACTTGGCCGTCCAGGCGCCGAAGTCATGCACCAAGTCCAGGTACTGCTGCTCGACAGTAGATGACCAAGTGGTCCAGTCGGCAGCCACGGTTTTACTGCGATCCCATTCGGTACGCGAACCGTCGGCGTGCCAAGTAGGCAAGCCACCCCAGGTGGATGCCGTGGGTTCGTTATCCTGCCGACTGGCGCCCACACGCAGCAGGGTGTTATCGGTCAGGTCAAAGTCCATAGTGGCGTAAAACACCGATGTTTCTTCTTCGGCGAGATCGCGAAAGCTGTCTCCTTGCTCGTACTGAGCCACAACACGAGCGCGGATTGACCCGCTTGAGTTAAGAGGGGTAGAGACGTCGCCCATAGCGCCGTAGGTATTCCAGCTGCCGCCAGATGCCTGTACTGTTCCCGTCAATTCACGGCTGTCGGCGTGTTTGCGAACCAAATTGATGGAGGCTGAAGGGTTACCGGCACCGGTCAACAGGCCGGTAGCACCGCGCACAATTTCCACCCGTTCATATAGCGCTGTGCTGGACTGGGTTTCACCGGCATTACCGCCGCCTTCCCAATAGATAGGAATACCGTCCACTTGGTAGTTATTGATACTAAAGCCGCGAGCAGAAAAGCTATAGCGGGTGCTGTCCTGGGCTTTGGCCGATACACCCGGTGCACTAAGGACAACATCGGTAAGCGAGTCCAAATCTTGGTCCGCAAGGCGCTGAGCGGTCATTACGCTGACCGACTGAGGGGTTTCGTACAGGGTTAACCCCAGGCCGGTGGCACTGTTTAAGCGTTCGTTAGTGGTGTACCCAGTTACCACCATTTCTTCAATGCCTGCCGAATTTTCTGGCTTCTCGCCCTCAGTCTGGCCGCGCGCCACCGCACTGATGGCCGCTGACAGCGCCAATAGCGCAAAGGTGCAGCCGTGTTTAACGGCATTAGTAGTGTGCCTAGACATAGAATCCCCCAAGGATAGGTGTCAAATATTGCTGCAATCCTAATGATAATAGTTGTTATTTGCAACTTAATTCGGTTTTGTTATAGGGATTCAGGTTCTCGAATTAACGATTGGCAGGATAATAGAAGGTATGAAATAGGAGCGGGCAGCATGGCTGCCCGCGTTTAGCCTGACTATTCGTCTGCACTGGTGATGGCATCGATCAAATCCGGCTCGATCTCGGCGCCGCTGTAGCGGTCAAACAGCGCAAAACCACCGTTACCGGCGTAGCCATTATCCCAGTAGACCGGCACCATCTCGTGGTCGACCGCAGACTGGGTGATGTACTCGTTCCAGTAATTCCGGTAAATCTCGTGATCCGACACATTCTGGCGAGAAATAACCCCGTACTCACCCAGGATTACACCAATACCCTGATCCACAAAGTTGGTCTGCATGCGGCTGAACTGATAATCCACATAGGATTCGTTAGCCCAGGTTTCAGTCACATTCGGGTCAGTGGCAATCGAGCCCCACTGGGTAATGTTACTGCTCTGATTAAGGGTGAAGTTATAGGGATCGTAGTAGTGCACCTCCATCAACAAGCGATCCGTCGCCGGGTCTGTGGGAATCTCGGCAAAATTGATCGTGTGATCAATATTGGTGTTAAAACCCTGCACCACGATATAACGGTCGGCGTTGTTACCACCGGTTGCCCGCACCGTATCCACAAACGTCTGGTTAAAGCTGTTTTGCACGGTGTAATACTCTTCGGTGGGAGTACCGTAATCCCCATCAACCATAACTTCGTTGGTACCGGCAAACAGCAGGCGATCATCGTAGCCCTCGAAATGGGTGGCGATTTGCTCCCACATGATGGCCAGGCGATTATTCACATATTCCTGCTGGGCGTAAGTCGGCTGCATCCAACCTTCGTCCCAGTGGATGTTCATAATCACGTAAAGGTCGGCATTAAGCGCATAGTTTACGACTTCCTCGACCCGATTCATCCAGCTTTGCTCAATCACAAAGTTTTCCGCATCCGAGAACTTACTCCAGGCCACGGGCACGCGAATGGTTTTAAAGCCCGCATCGGCCACCGAGTCGATCAGCGCTTGAGTCGTTTCGGGGTTGCCCCAGGCGGTTTCGCCACCGATGGCATCCAGGGTATTCCCCAGATTCCAGCCCACACCCATCTCATCGGTCAGCTCGACCGCTGTGGGTTCATCGCCCGCAGAGGACGAGGAAGAGCTGGATGATGAACTGCTCACCGATGAAACCGAAGAAACGCTGGAGCTACTAGAAGAAGATGAGCTGCTGGACGATGAGCTGCCTGCGCAGACATCGCCCGTAACATTGGGCACATCGACACCGTTTGCAGCATTCACCTGCATACCGAAAGTCACCGTTTGACCGGGCTGAATACTGCCATTCCAACTCATGTTGGATGCCGTATAGGGATTGGTGCCGCTGGTATTGGCATTCCAAACATTTACCAGCGAGTCATCCTGGTAATTCCACTGCACATTCCAGCCGTTAATAGGCGCGCTGCCGGTATTGGTAATCTCAATATTCGCCGTGGCACCACTGCCCCAATCGTTGGTGACAATGTACTCACAAGAGGCTGTCTGAGCGTGGGCAAGGGGTAGGGCACTAAGGCCAGTGCCTAACAGGGCAAAGGCGCTGAGCGTTTTCATTTTGGGTAATCTCATGGGCGTTGTCTCCTTATATCCATTATTTGTGACGGTCACCTCATCACAAGCAGTTGCTTGTGTTGCATCAGCGGTATTCTGCACGCCTCGTTATTCAGCTCTGTCACGGTGCTCGCTAGGGCGCTGAACTTAGGGTCATACAAAACGACCGGTCTAGGAGTATATCCACAGCCAGATTTTAAATATAAAAAGATTTGCGAGTGTGATCACAAAATGAGGAGCCAGTGATCAAGTTTTTCGTCTAAATCAACCGTGAAATCTTATGAAAATAACGCGTACTTTCACGTTAACGATAACCCCGGAGGGCGACGGTTAACGATCTTCAAAAGTCTTTATCCGCCAATTTTTAAGAGCAAAAACCGGCTATTCAGGGCGCACTTGAAGCCCCCAATGCTTGCGACGTTTGCCTTGTACGCTGGTGCGAGAGCGATTATTCATCGTAATAACTTGGCATCTATGTTCGCTAAGAACTATAGTGGTTTAAACGTAACGGCCCTAAAAGGACTCCTAGCCGTGACACCCCAAACACCCCCCAAGCGAGGCTTGCGTTTTTCTATACGCTCGCTGGTGGTCAGTATCGTTGCGGTTACCATTGTGCTTACCGCTATTCTGGCCATCGGTTTGCAGTACTATTTCACCCGCGACATGGCCATAGACGCCGCACGCGATAGGTATCAATTAGCCGCCGAAAATACCGCCAGTTATATTGAAAGCGAAGAAAGCCGAGGCATGCAGCTGACCGAGCTTCTGGCACGCTACCCGTCTTTAATGGATACCGAAAATCAAAGCGTCAGCATGAGGGACCTGTTTGCCGAGGTGATGCTAAACCGGCCGATTTTCTACAGCATTTACATCGGCTTCCCCAATGGCGATTTTTACGAGGTGATTAATCTGGATAATGGCCCAGGGGTTCGGGAAGGGGTAGGGGCGGATGACACCGATCGCTGGGCGGTTAACCGTGTGCGCCAAATCAATGGTATCAGGCAGCGGGAGCTGTACTTTTACGACAGTGAATTTTCCCTAAAGCACCAACGTACCGAGCCCACCAGCTACGATGTTCGCGAGCGCCAATGGTTTATTCATGCCAAACACGACCGGGCCACTCGCTCAGAGCCCTATTTATTTCAATATACGCAACATGCGGGTAAGACCTTTTCAGTGAAAATACCGAAGAGTGAGGCGGTGCTCGCCATCGATGTTACTTTGGATGCCTTTTCGAATTATTTACGCCAGACCAATCTTGGCGACAGCAGCGAAGTTTATGTTTACACCCAGTCGGGTCAGATCATAGCCTCTAGCCAATTAAAAGAAACCTCTACCGAATTGCCTGCTGTCACACCGTTAACCCTAAGCGGTGAAGAAAGGCGCTACCTTGACTCCTTGGGGAGGTCCGGCCGGTAAAACTGTAAAACTCAGCCACTAGCCTCGTAAGCGATTGATTCAAAAGCATTTTCCCGTCATTCGATCTCCAGCTCGAAAGCCATTGGTTTGAATTTCTTGGACAAATCAATTTCGAAGCTGCCCAGTCTACCAAGGTGCTCTGCGTGGTATGGCGAGAAGCTGGCCATGTGCTCTCGGGTAATACTGTGCCCTTCCGCCTTCAACTGGTTAAAGACCTCCGTCATTGCATTCACGTTGTAAAGAATCGCAACATTGGCAAGCAAGTGATTGTATTTCACGATCTTGCTCTGCTCATGCCTGAGGTTCGCGCTAATCTTCCCACCGTTGGCAAAAAACAACCAGCGCGCAAATTCGTTGAACTCTTCACTCTTACATGTGGCGGCCTGAATCGTCCTCCGCAGGTCAAGGTCGGTAACATAGTCCAGCAAAAACATGGTTCTGACGACCCTTCCCAGTTCCCGAAATGCAAAGTACAGCTTATTCTTGCGGTTTTTGGTGCCAAATCGTCGGAGAATGGTCGATGCGGTGATTTTCCCCGTTTTTACCGACATGGCGGTCCTCATCATATCGGGGTAATGAGTCTGAATGAGCTCCCACCGGATGGGATCACTGAATAGCGACTGGATATGCTGTAGTACCAGTCCCCTTTCTGGCTTGTAGAACGTTAGGTCTTTGATGTTGCGGATGCGAGGCATCAGTTTAATGCCCAGCAGGTAGGCCAACCCGAACACCGGCGTTGACTGCGCCTGAGTGTCGCCGTGCACGGTATCCGGGTTGAAGTCGGATTCATCGTTCAAGAGACCATCGAGAATGTAGATGGCCTCGTAAACACCGCACGGAATGAACCGGCTGAATAATGCTATATAGGTATCGGAGACATGGTAGTAAGCGATACCACCGTAACTGCCGTATCGCAGATGGTATTCGGACAGCAGATTGTCTTCATACAGATCCCAAAGCTTGCCGTCTGCGGAAACGCTGTTACCTGAGCCCCAACACTCAATTAGGCCGTATTTCTTGTAAGCGTTGTTGACCTTGGCGATGGCCTTATCGAGGCGCTCTTCGGTTGTTCTTTTGAGACTGATCCAGGCGATCTGTTTGCGGGAAATGCCTTTGACTGACCGGGCCGTTTCTGTCGGGCCGATGTTGGTTCCGTAACAGAACAACGTCAGTACGAAGCGTAAAAAAGGGTCGTCGATACGTGAATCAAAGCCGGATAGCGGACCGAATTGGTGATTCAAATTAAGCCATTTTTCCACGGTGATGGCGAGATCAAGCAGGTTAATCTTCTCCAAGCGATCTTTAAGCAAGGCAGCGATGGCTTCAATTTCGGGCGGCGGATCATCGATTTTGGCTTTACCAATAACAAGCTTCCCATTTTCAATACGAACCAGTTCGTCATCAGGAAAACGCTGATCGGCTTTCTGACAAGAGTCTGTCATGGCGGTTTTCAGTGCTTGTGAGAAGGCGGAAGCCCCCGCGACCAGACCGACCTGCTCGCAGTACGGTTCTAACCCGGCTTCGTACTCTTCCCATGTGATCATTTGCTCTCGATAGTCGTCGAAGGTTTCGCTGTAAGGGATGAACAAGTCGCCCGTGCTCAGCTCCTCCGCGATTCGCTCGAATACGCATAGTTCGAAGCACAGTTTATTGACATGGGTAACAGCTGCAGATTTCGTGGACTTTCCGGTTACCAGCTTCCACCACTTGTCGCGAATCCACCGGATGTTCAGCACGTTCTTACTTGAGGGTGAATCGGGGTCACTTAGAATGCACAGGGTTTCAGTGCGGCGCTTTTTGTGCTTGAGGATAAATCGGAAAGCCTTGAGAAGGTCTTTATCTTCGGTGGCCGACGCAAGGTTTAGTATCTCGATCGTACGAAACAACGTGGCTCGCTGCTTCTTGTACAGCGGCACCATGAAAGGCAGGTAGTTGTTGCCAGCATAGGCCATATACTGTTCGCACATTTGTAAGATCAGCTTGCTGTCCTTGCCCAACACAGGATCAAACGCGGTTACTGTTTCCGGCTTGTCCAGATATATTTGGACGGTACCGGACAGTATAGCTATGAGCCGATCCGTCTGCTTTTGGTGATGAGCCAGATACTGCTCTAGCTTCTTTTCCGCCGTGCGATCCATCTTCTGAAGGAGCTTGATGACGATCTCAGCGGCCTTGTCCAGGGTTTGGGCATACTGATGACGAATCAGCACGATCATCAGGGCCGTGCGTTTGCTCGCCTTGAGTTTCATCAGCTCAGCGTGGTCGAGAGCCTTGGCTTCATTGATGAATTGCCGGTGCTTGACAGGTGGCAACCCCAGATCCACGGGTAAGCTATTTTGCAGGGACGTCAGCCATTCCAGATAGGTGATGTAGGCCTGAATATTTCGAGGCGTAGGCCGTTTGGGCTCGTTTTTCAGAGTGTTCCAGCCAAAACCACTCGCACCACCAGCAGATCGGAGCATTTGGCCGATGAGCTGGCGACCTCCGGCCGTCAGATAGCCGCAGAGCTGATCATAGTACCTGTTATTGACTTCTCGGCGCGCCGATTGGCATAAGCGGTCGAGAGCGCTAAAGGCGGGCAGCTCGTACTTCTCCTTGACTAGGTACTCCAGGGTGACATTGATGATATCGGCCAATGCCTCTTTGCTTGCCGCCGCCTCCAGCGCCCAGCCCCGCACCAGAGCACCCGTTGTTTCGCTATCGAAAGGTCGAATCTTCAGGTACTGGCGAATGAATTTGACGTGCCGAATTTTCGCGCCGGAGGCGAAATAAGTCTGCAGTTCCTTACGAGATGTTCGGGAACGACTGTGAGCTCTGATGTGGTTGACGATAACGTCTGGTACCTCGCCCAGTGTGGCAAAGCGCCCCAGCCTTTGAACCAGCTTAAGCTGCACCAGTAATCCGAGATACGAGGCGCTGGTGCGTTTACAGTGACGTTGGGCGAAGCGAAGCTCGGTATCTGTCGGCGTGTACACATCGTCGAGCTCGTGCGGCGAAAGGTCTTTTTTAAGGCGCGGGTACGCGGTGTGGTAGATGGCTACCATGGCAAGTGCTTATTTTGTCTCGGGTGGGTTAGAGGGGCCACCGCAAGCCTCGGCTTCGTTAGGCCCATGTCCAATCCGAAGGTGGGCGAACGGATCAGGTGCATCGATGTAGCGCATTGCGGAATGAACGTCTCGCCATCCCACATACTCCATCAAAGACTTCGTGTCCCAGCGCTGGTCATTGGCCCAGCTCGCAAACCCTCGGCGCAAAGAGTGGCTACTGAAAGCGTCTGAGCCCTCTATGCCTGCCGCTTGGCAACAGGATCTGACGATGGTGATGATACTGTTCGGGTGCAGAGCTTCACTCGCAAGTTGGCCCCAACGGTTAATGGCCCGAAATACCGGGCCTTGCTTGATCTGTGCCGCGTTAGTCCATTCCAAATAGGCTTCTACAGGACACAGTTGCCTGAGGGCCGGCGCTTTGAAGTAACGCCCTTGCCCGGAGCGGTCACTTTTGGTGCGAGGCAGGTAAATCTCCATGCCCGAGCCAGGCTCCACCTGGATATGCTCCGTATTGAGCCGCGCCAACTCGTCACTTCGAAAGGCCCGCCAAAAACCGATCAGCATAAGTGCTTTGTTGCGAAGCGGTTGCAATGGCAATCGGTGTGCATCTTGTCGAGCAATCTGCTGGTCCAGGTGCGATACGATGGCCGTCAACTGCACCAACTGGAGGGGTCTGGCCCGCTTTTCTGGGGCCGGGTGCAGTTCGGCAATGCCCTTGAGCACCTTTTTAACATGCGGTGCTTTAGTCGGATCGGGAAAACCTTGCTCAAGGTGCCAGGCCGCCAGCCCCGCCAGTCGCTGGCGCAGGGTATTTATCGAGTGAGTGCGGGCGTGGTCCACCAGGTAACGCGCAACACTATCGGCCGTGGCGGGCAGAAACCCGCCCCATTGGTCCTCAAAGTGCTGGACGGCGGCTTGGTATGCCTTGCGGGTATTGGCGCGGGTAGCCGCATGAATGTACTGGTCAATGCTGCTCATGCCGACCTTTTATCGAATTATGGACTGAGCGTCCCCGGTATCTCCCGGGCCGCGACATCGAAGGTGTAAACGCCTTTTAGCGCCTGGCGCCACTGCTGTGCTTGGTGCTTGGCCTTGTTCACAATAAGTGCGTCTGGAAAGTCAGCGCTTTTTTTCTTGCCGCCGACCCTCACCGGCTGCGCCTTTTTATAGTCATTCAGAGCACGCCACACGGTCTGCCCATCCTCAAAGACAATGTTCGGCTCTTCAAACAGCGCATTGATCACGCCAGCAATGGCCTCCCGCTCCAGCCTGTAGCGTTTGCCAGCAAGAACCCATATCGTCTCCACCAGCACGACATCCATCACTAATACGGGCATAACCCCCGTAATCAGTGATGCGGCCTTTCGCGACTGGCCTTGCTCGTCCTGCAGCAGGTAGCGAAGCAGAACGTTGGTGTCGATCGCGATCATGCATTGATACTGCTTTGCCGGGAGGCGTCTTCGCTCACCCGGGTATCCGGGTCAACGCCCTTGAGAATACCGCGCGCGGCCCCGGAAACCTTCTTAATGATGGTGATATGGCCGTCGTTGTCCACGAAGCACTCGTATTCATCACCTGGTTCGATGCCCGCTAGCCGACATTGATCCACAGGTAGCGTGATTTGCCGCTTTGAGCTTACTTTTGGCATAGAATACCTCTTTAAGTTGTGCCATTCTAAAGGATACCAATGCCTTTACAATTAATCAATTCGTAAAGAATTTCTGCTGGCGAGAGGCTGGAACCAGCTTTGCTCAAATCACCGTCGCCCGGCATTCCGGCAACTCGAATCCCCGGAAAGAGCCGGTCTCTCGATTCACGGCCAAGCGGCCCACTATGAGGAGGCCGTTTTTTTAACAGGGGCTATTGGCCAGAAGCGTCCTTAATCAGGTAACGCGGCACCCAACGCAAATAAGCCACCATGCCAAATAACTCCACCAGCGATTGAAAAACGATCACCACCACGGCGGCGCTCCAGACCTCTGGCAGTGACAATGCCAGTGGCAGCATGACAAAGGAGTTTCGGGTGCCGAGACTGAAGGTAAGGGTACGGCCAGCGGCGGGTGTGAGCGCGAATAGCTCACTCAACCCCTTGCCGATAAAGGCGGCAAGAAGCAAGTAAAGCGCAAAGGCCGCGAGCGTCGACCAAAGAAAGGTGCTGTTGTCTATCACCAGGCTGACCTGGGAGCCGGCAATCAGAAACACCACCAGTGCCAGCAGTGGGACGGGAAGCCATCCCAGCCATCCTACAAGCCTTTGCACCCGCAGATGTCGTCCCGACAGTCGCTCGGTCACCCAGGCCAAGATCAGTGGTGTGACAATCAATCCGAAGAACGCCGGCAGCAAGTGGCTGCCAGCGGCCAGCTCAATGGCCAAGTCGCCCATGAATAGCCAGATATACACGGGCAGCAAAATAAGCTGGACAATCAGCAGGACCGGTGCGGCCGCAATGGCCCGGGCGCCGTCCCCACCACCGAGGTGAGTAAAGCTGATGAACCAGTCGGTACAGGGTACCAATAGTACCAGCAGCACGCCGAGGCGAATGGCCGGTTCATCCGGCAATAGCAGCAAGAGAGCGCCGACGATCACCGGTATCAGAACAAAATTGCCAGTCAACAATGCGGCCAGGAAACGGCGATCGCGAAACGCCGATGTGAGGTGGATCAAAGGCACCTGGGTGAAGGTGGAATAGAGGAGAATCCCCAGGACTGGCCAAAGCAATAATTCCCAATCGCTGGTATGTCCTGGTGACTTCCAGCCGATGGCCATGCCGGCCAGAATGGCAACCAGATAAATCCAGACTTGATACTGTTCCAGTTTTTCTCGCATTTAAAAAGGTTTCCGTAATAATGCTTAAACTTGGCCACTGATTTTCGAGGAAGAGATACTCGTGGATCAATCCTGGCATCTGTCTGTGGAATTGTATCGTTACCTTTGTGTTGGCGGAAGCACCCGTAGGGAATGCTTACGCACTGCCGTGCTTTCTGTTGGTCTGCGTGTCGACACAGCCACTGCCTTCCTGCTCAATTTCAAGTGTTGAGTGGCTGACGTCAAATTGGTCATGAAGCACACCCTTTAAATTGGTCTTCACCCGTTCAAGATCGGGCAGATTGGCCTTCTTTACGACAACATGTGCTTCCAGTGCGATTGTGTGTTCAGCCAGTTCCCAGACATGTACATGATGGACACCCACAACATCGTCCACTTGCTCCATGGCGCTGATCACCTCATCAATGGAGACTCCGTTTGGTGTGCCTTCCATCAGTAAGTGAATGGTTTTCGGTAGCATACTGAAGCCTTGCCACAGCACGTACCCAGCGATCATCAACGTCAGCACAGTGTCCGTCCAGTACCAGCCGTACAGCAGTATCAAGGTCCCCGCTATAACAACACCGACGGACGCCATCGCATCCGACACATTGTGCAAGAACGCGGCCTTTATGTTCATGCTGCTTTTTGACATCGTGTAGGTGAGTATGGCCGTGGCAAGATCTACAATTAGAGCGATACCTGCCACCACAACTATAGTCCAGCCTTCGACGGGCTGCGGAACAAATAGTCGTCCTATCGCCTCGTAGACAAGATACAAACCCACGATTACCAGAGTGACCAGATTGATCAAGGCAGCTATGGTTTCACTGCGTTGATAGCCGAAGGTTTTGAACGCATCGGGTGGTTTTCGACCAATTTTTCGTGCTATGAGCGCGATCGCCAACGACGCGGCATCGCTCAAATTATGGAGCGCATCAGCGATGAGCGACAAACTACCTGAAAGTATTCCGCCAACAACTTGTGCGAGCGTGAGTAATGCATTAACACAAATGGCCGTGACCAAACGTTTGTCGCCCATATCACCGGCACTATGGTTATGTTCATGTCCCACGGGATGACCTCTCTCAGAGTAAACAATTTGAGAAGAGTAGCAGGGGTGCTAATTGGCACCCCTGCTACTCAACGTTTAGACGACGTTGGTGTCTTCGATACCATCTTGAATGCGGATTGCCCGTCTAATATCGCTAATAAAGATACGGCCGTCCCCCCTAAGTCCTGTATGGGCTTCGGCCTTTAGCAGCTCCACTACGGCATCGACGAGGTGGTCCTGACACACAACCTCCACCTTCACATGCTCGGAGAACTCTGAGGCACCAGCAATCGGGTGCGTGGCGCTGCTGTGCGCCTTGCTACGGCCAAAACCCCGAACTTCCGAGGCGCTCATCCCGGTGATTCCATCTAGTCGATGCAGCGCCAGAGTGACCGATTCCAGTTTCCGGGTTTTAATATAGGCTTTTATCTCTTGCATGGTGTCACCTCAAGACGTTGAGTTCTCGCCGTTGGAACGATCGGCGAACCAAGGGTAAAGAGCTGGTAGAATCACCAGCGTGAGAATGGTGGCGGTTACCAGCCCACCAATTACCACAGCCGCCAAAGGGCGCTGAACTTCGCTGCCGGTTCCGGTGGCAAACAGCAACGGCGCTAAACCGAGGCCTGTGGTCACGGCGGTCATGATGACCGGGCGCAATCGCGCCATCGCGCCTTGAACACAGGCTTTGCGCATGGGCACGCCATCACGCACTAACTCGTTTAAGTAACTGACCAGTACCAGACCGTTTTCAAGCGCTATGCCGAATAGGGCGATAAAGCCTACAGAGGCTGGCACTGACAAACTCAACCCCGCCAACCACAGCGACACAATACCCCCGACCAGAGCTAGGGGAATGTTAAGCATGATCAGCAGAGCATTACGCAAAGAACCGAAGTTTGCGTATAGCATCAGAAACACCAGCGCCAAGGTAATCGGAACTACCACCATCAGGCGTTTGTTGGCCTGCTGCTGAAGTTCAAATTGGCCGCCCCATTTCAGGAAGTAGCCCGGTGGAAGCTCCACCTGCTCGGTAATCATCTGGTCCGCCTCGGCCACATAGGAGCCGATATCACGGTCGCGGACGTTGGCCTGAATGGTGATAAATCTCTGATTATTTTCCCGGGTAACCTGTCGTGGACCAACCACTTCTTCCACGCTGGCGAGTTCACTGAGAGGAATCTGCTGCCCCAGTTCATTGCGAACCTTTAGGTCCCGAATAACCTCGGTTTTATCTCTTGACGACTCTGCCAGCCGCACATAGATATCGAAGCGACGAATACCTTCGAATACCTGACCGGCGCTCTCGCCACCTACACCAACCCTGATGGTTTCCTGCACATCCGACACATTCAAGTTATAGCGGGCTATAGCCTTCCGGTCCAACTGAACTTGGACTTGAGGCGTACCACCCACTTGGTCTTTCTGGACATCTTCTCCACCAGAGACTCGGCGCATGACCTCGGCAATCTCCGTGGCTTTACGATCCAGAACCTCCAGATCATCGCCAAATAGCTTAGCGGCCAGCTCGGCTTTCGTGCCTGTTAGCAGTTCATCAACAGCGGCTGCAATCGGCTGTGTAAAGTTGAACTTGGTGCCAGGAAAATCTTCGAACTCGGCACTCATTGCAGAGTATAGGCCGTCCAGTGTCTTCGCCGTCTTCCATTGCTCCTTGGGTTTAAGTCCGACAAAGATTTCCGCACTATTGACTGGGTCTGCATGTGCCCCGACTTCACCGCGACCGATGCGGGTTACTACCTGAGTTACTTCGGGAAAGCGCTCCAATAGTTGACGTTCAAACAGCGTCATCGACTGCTTGGCTTTATCAAGCGAGATGGAGGGCGCCATTGTAGCTCGGATCAATAGGTCTCCTTCGTTGAATCGCGGTACAAACTCCGAGCCGAGGCGTGGACCGATAACGACCCCGATTGTCAGAACCACCACTGCAATGGTCACACCAATCCAGCGGTTGCGAATAACGCCCTGAACGAGTGGTCGGTAACCCCGGGCGATCAAGCCAATAAGGCCACCGGGCTCGTCCGAAGTCTGAGTTGATTTAGGGCGGCGCATGATAAGCGAAGCCACCACCGGTGCCACTACCAATGCAAAGATCAACGAGCCCATCATGGCTAGAGATACCGTGTATGCCAGTGGCCGGAAAGTGGCACCTTCAACCCCCTGCAAGCTGAACAACGGCAAGAACACCACAATGATGATACTTATGGCAAAGAGTATTGGTCTTGCTACCGCCTGGCTGGCCCTCGCCACAATGTGCATGCGTGACTCATCCGAGGACGATTCACGTAAAAGTCGGTCGATGTTCTCTACCACGACTACAGCGCCGTCTACCATCATGCCAATGGCAATAGCTAGGCCGCCCAGAGACATCAGGTTTGCGGAAATCCCAAACCATTTCATGGCAATCAATGCCAAGCACACCGAAAACGGAATGGATAGGGCTACCACCAGGCTGGGGCGCCACCCTCCCATAAAGACGAGTAATATGATTGCGACTAAGACAATACCCTGGAGTAACGCATTCGTCACAGTAGAGACGGCGGCCTCGACCAATTGTGCCTGGTCATAATAGGGACTGACTTGAATTCCTTCCGGCAAATTAGCATTGATGGTTGTCAGCTCGTCCTTCACAGCACTGATCACGTTAGAGGTGTTGGCACCAATTAGCTTGAGCACCATACCTACCACGGCTTCGCCTTTACCATCCTTAGTGGTCAACCCTCGACGAATTTCCCCGCCAATAGTCAGCTCGCCGAGTTGGTGCAGGTAGACCGGCACTCCATCGGCACTTTTGACCACAATGTTACGCAAGTCATCCAGGTCTTCTGCGAGGCCGACAGAGCGAACGATGTATTGCTCGTCATTCTGGATGATAAACTGAGCACCCGCATTGGCGTTGTTCTGCTCGATCCGGCGTTTAACTTGTGGCAAGGAGATGTCAAAGCGCAATAGTGCGTCGGGATCAATGCGCACCTGAAACTGCTTGACGTTGCCGCCAATGGAAAGTACCTCGGTGACGCCTTTGACCGTCTGCAGATTGAACTTGACGATCCAGTCCTGAATCTCTCGCATATCGGTGCGGCTGTACTCGCCACTGGTGTCTTCCAGAACATAAAACAGAATCTGTCCCAGGCCGGTGGTGATCGGCCCCATAACCGGTTCACCAAATCCATCCGGAATGGCCTCTCTGGCCTGTTGCAATCGTTCGCTAACCAATTGTCGGGCGAAATAAATGTCGGTTCCATCTTCGAAATAGATGTTTACCACCGATAGACCAAAATTGGACACTGACCTGACGTGGTCTAGCTTCGGTAAACCATTCATGGAGCTTTCAAGAGGGTAGGTCACATATTTTTCTACTTCCTCCGGCGCGAGACCTTCAGTCTCAACAAATACCTGCACCAATGAGGGGGAAATGTCCGGGTAAGCGTCTACCGGTAAACTACGATAAGCGGCATAACCGCCAATCACACAAGCCAGTGCAATCACTACCACCAGCAGCCGGTTTTGCAACGCCGCTCTAATTATCGCCTGCATAAAAACCTCCGAGTACTAGTGGTTGTGGCCCGATTCGAATTCGCTCTTGAGCAAATCCGCTTTCAGCGTGAAGCCACCTTTCGCGACGTACTGTTCACCTGAGGAGACGCCCGACAGGATAACCACCTGACCTCGATCTTTTGCCCCTAGGACGACAGGCCTGGGGTGCCAACTGTCACCCTCTTTTACAAACACTACCTGACGGCCCTGATACTTGATTACCGCCGTCTGAGGCACCACCACTTCGGCTTCCGTCTCGGTCAGAGTTACCTCCGCATCAATGAACATGCCGGGTCTCCATTGGCCTGCGGCATTATCAAGATAAATTCGAGCCAGGCCGGTCCGCAGTTGTTCGCTGACCATGGGATCGAGATAGTCGATCTGGGTGTTGACAGGCTCGGGGCCGAACGTCGTGGAAATGCGCACCGGTTGGCCCTTTTTTACGAGCCCAATCTGTCGTGGATAGAGTGCAATATCGACCCAGAGCGTCGAAAGGTCCGCGACTACGAACGCTGCGTCACTAGGCTGGATATGTTCACCCAGCGTTACGGAACGATCAATGACAGTGCCGCGAATTAGGGACTTGAGCGAGAAACGTTGTAGGGTCTGAGAGCTTTCACCAATGGCCAGCGTATCTCCTGCGGCGACAGAATCGCCGATTCGGGCGCTAACATCGACAATCTGCGCAGGGTAGCGAGGGGTGATCTGAGCCACCGCCTCTTTATTCAGGCGGACCTCGCCCGGTAAAGACACGGTTTGACTCACTCTTCCGGGACTTGCGATACTCACTTCTGCGCCCAGCGCCCGTAGCGTTTGGGGATCTATCGAGGTGCTTTGCTCTTCATGTCCTCCATGTTCATCATGCTCCTCGTGGGCTTCCTCACCAGCTTCATCATGGGCTCCCTCGTTCTCTCCGTGGTCTTGGTGGTCATCATGACCTTCTTCGTGGTCCTCGTGCTCACTATGATCGTCGTGCTCGCCACTATCTTCGTCGTTATGGGTTTTCTCTTTTTGCGTCTGCTCATGCTCGTGATCGCTGTGTTCGGCTTCTTGAGCCTGTACGCTGATGCTGACTCCAGACAAAGGCAGCGCCATACTCATCATAAAAATCCAGAAAGATGCTAACGACTTCATGATTCACCTGCTTGTTCTTTAATGTAACGGGGTTGGGGTTCATAGGGTTCGGTGGCCCCATCGATTGAATTGGGAGTCAGACTCCATTGCCCGGTTAGGCCCGTGCCGGTGAGCTGTTCGAGAGTCACCAGTGTCTGGTGAAAATTTACAGCTGCTTTAAGTGCATCACTCTCTACCGCCAGACGTTCCCGTCCCGCATCGACTAGCTCAAGGTAGCTATACAAACCCTCTTGGTAGCCTCTGCGAATACTCTCAAAAGCGGCGCGCGCAGAAGGTAAAGCTTCACCCCGCAAGCGAGTTGCGGTGCTGCGAAATACCTCCAGCTCCTGATAAAGCCGTTGAATTCGGGCCATAAGATGTACCCGTGTGGCTTTCTCTTCCAGTGCCAGTTGCTCGTATTCTGCACGTCGAGCCCGGACCTCTCCCTGGTTACGGTCATTGACTCCAATAGGCATGGACAGGCTCAGAGTAAAAGCGTGATCGTCGGTTTCTTGCATTTGCTTGACGCCCACACCGATTCGAAGGTCTTGCCGACCCCGAGTTTGTGCCAACTGCAATTCCGCCTCGCGCAGGCGTTTTTCGGTGATATAGCGAGATAGCTGCGGCGCATTTTCTAGCTGGCGACGGATCTGGTTAAAATCAGGCAGCTCCACAAGTTGGTACAAATCGGCGTGAACCTGCTCAAAATTCGGTTCGCTCTCGCCCCATTGAGCAGCCAACGCCACCCGCGCAGACGCCAGTTGTTGATGGGCAGAGTCTACGGCGAGCTCCGCCCGTGTGACCAAAATGGCCGAGCGTTGAAGAGAAGCGTCACTGGCTGTTCCCGCTTGCGCACGCTTACGGATAGTCTCCCTGCTTTCTTGTGCTAATTCTAGCGACAGTGAAGCCAGTTGGATCTGTTCTTGGGCTTCGGCTACCCCGAGAAATCGGCGTACGGTTTCCGCGAGCACTTGCCAGCGGACTTGCTGATATTCGCTATCCACTAGATCGGTGCGGTAGCGGGCAACCTCTTGGCGCTGATCGCGCTTGCCGCCCAATTCGATCAGCTGGCTCAAGACAAGTGAGATTTCAGCGGAGTCCGTTCCGGCAAAGCGGCCGCTGCCGCCGATATTTTCTACTTCGGCAGCGAGCTCCGGGTTGGGACGCAAAGCGGCTTGAAGCTCGCGAGCTTCAGCCGCGCGGCGTCGATAAGAGAATTGCGCCAGCTCGGGATGGCGCTCCAACGTGTAGGCCAATGCTTCGTTTAATGAAAGAGGCATCGGCTCCGCCACAACGGGCGTGGCAGTCATGACCAATAGCAAAGCCCAGACCGCCAGTATCCCTCTCCTCTGAGAAGAGAGAGTTAATAAAGAAATAAACATGCATTACCTGCCTGAATTTTCAGTGATAGAAATATGCCGTTCTGCATAGGGCAAGGTGCCGAGCAAAAACCGACAGAGGATCTCTAGTGCATGAAATTAGGCAATGGGAGGGGGCACATCAGGTGCCAAAAAGTGCTGTGGAGGTAAAGACAGGTCTTCCGCTCGCCAACGAGGTGCGGAGGGTAAATCGAGCCCATGCCCACTGGTTTCAACAAAAAACAGATGGGAGTGGGCATGGCAGCTATGGCTGTGAACACAGCTCCCCCCAGGAGGGTGAGAGTGATTGCCGCGATCGGTGCCGACGTTACCCTCAGCATTGGCCAAATATTCCAACGCGGCCTCGTCTCCTGTTACTCGCTCATGCCAGTCCGCCGCGAATACGAGATTCGCGATAGCTAGCAACATTAAAAACAGGATCAGAGAGCGTTTTTTCATGCGGTTGAGTTTACTAGCAAGCGTTCAGGCAATACAACTCTTTTGCCGTTTACGGGACCTCACTCCTGATTGTCACGATTCTAACCGTCTTCATTAGGCCGCAGCTCTGGAAAAGCTATATCTGTACAGATTTTGGGGTCGATTTGGACAAAAAACGCTCTAATATTAGATAATATTTTATTATTCTTTGTCATATATAGGCTGTGCTAAGCCTCATTCATGAGCTAGAATAGTACGTATATACATATTACGTATTATAGTACGAAATAAACAGGAGAGGACAGCATGGCTCGTGGCGGTATCAACAAAGCATTGGTGGCCAAGGCCCATCAGGCCGTTCTAGCCAGGGGAGAAAACCCGTCCATTGACGCGATACGCATTGAGCTCGGTAACACCGGCTCTAAATCAACGATTCATCGCTATCTCAAAGAATTGGAGGAAGAAGCGTCCACCAGGATGGACGATGAAGCACTGTTGAGCCAGCCCATCAGGGAACTCATTGCACGCCTAGCATCGCGTTTACAAGAAGAGGCCCATGGCATTGTTGATGAGAGCAAAAGCCACTATGAGCACCAGCTCAATGAACTCTCCGAGCGCTACGCCGCGCTCACTCAAGAGGCTGGCCAGATGGTCGATCAGCATAACGTGCTGGAACGCCGGCTTGACGAGACCTGTTCGGAGCTAAGTGCTAAATCCGCAGCCTGTGATGCCTTGGACAAACAGCTTAACGCGGCGACTCAGCGCGAGGCTAGCACGACGGCGCTGCTCAAGGAAAAGCAGGCTCATATCGAATCCCTTGAGGAAAAGCACCGCCACGGCCGAGAGGCGCTTGAGCATTATCGTGAATCAGTGAAAGAGCAGAGGGATCAGGATCAGTGCCGGCATGAGCATCAAATCCAGCAGCTCCAGGCTGAGATTCGCACGTTAAACCAGGCAATTTCGGTCAAGCAGGGCGATTTAACGCAGCTCAACAAAGACAACGCGCGCTTGGTCAGCGAGTTGAACGCTGCACGCAAAGTAACACAGGACCTCGAATCGAAGCTTACTCGGGCTGACACGAAGCTTGAAGATGCCAATAAGCAATTGCAAACCCAGTCGGCGGATCTGCAGCAGTACGCCGACAGCGCTCAACGCCAGGCCTCGCAAATCGATGAGCTGACGCAACGCCTTGAATCGGCGCAAAGCAAGGTGCAAGATTTTACCGTCAGCCAGGCCAAACTGGAGGCTGAGCTATCTGTTAAGAACGATATGATTGAGCGCCTGATGGCTGAAAACCGGCGCCAACATGACGAACCGGCTACGTAAGCGAGAGGTGGTCCAGGATTGGCTATGGGTGTATAGAATTTTCCTTTTAAATCAATGAGATACGGAGTTAGTGGCTGAATTTTACAGTTTTACCGGCCGGACCTCAACAGCGTTCCTCACGAGCGCTTGCTTGCTGTCCCGGACACAACCACATATGCGCATAATGTATATTATGTTAAATAGGATTATGGGGAATTCGTAGGCTTCAATAAAATACCCCGCCTCGGTGCATGTCCACCGCTAAGCGGCGAATTAAACCCTAGCCACAACACCGTTTAAACTTACGGCCACTGCCGCACAGGCAGCTCTCGTTGCGTCCGGGCTTAAAGCTTTCATCCCGGGTTTTACCTTCTACATAAAACCACTGCCCAGCCTCTCGGATAAACGTTGAGCGCTCTTCCAGAAATCGCCATTGATCGTTAAAGCGATAAAAGGCTTTAAAGTGCACATGGCCGCTATCGCCCGTTTCGTCCGCCTCTAACACTGACAACCCCACCCAATTCGGGCTATCGGCCAAATCCAGTTGCTCGGGCCGGGTTGACTGGTGCCAGGTGGCCAGCAGGTATTCCGCGCGGTTCTGCACAAAAGCGCTATAGCGTGATCGCATTAGTACCTCTGGCGTGGGCGCCGCCTCCTCTGTCGCATGGTAGCGACAGCAGTCGCGGTAAGGATGCTGGCTGCCACAGGGACAAACCTGAACATCACTCAAAATACGACTCCATCCACGCAAATAGCTTCTGCGCATCCATATCGGAAAACGCCATGCTCTGAAAATCGTCAGCCGCTTCGTCTTCGATGGTAATGAATTGGTATAGCAGCGCGCCCGGCTGCTGGTCGTGCAAGATAAGGTTAATACGACGGCGAGTGCGCAGACAGTCAATGGTCATCACATCGGCGGGAATGCCGATATCCCGCATGCCCCGGCGCACTTGAACCACAGGGTTGATCTGTTCGTGCTGCTCCTGAATACGGGCGTGGACCTCACTGGCCATATCGGAAAGCGCTTTTAGGGGATCTTCAGACATTACAATCACTGCTTTTGGTGTGGGATGGATTCAATCAGCGGCGTCAACTCTACCGATGGCTCGCGGCTAAAAACCTAACATAAAATAGAGGAAAACCCTGTAGGCGATTGTTTTATATGGTTATTTATAAGATTTTCTTCGCCCTTATTTCTCATTTTAGGGGTTCACTTTACCGCAACCGGCGCTTATTTTCAGGGCGTGTGTGACGATTACGCTCGCATAACAGACGCCAGGTGTAGAACGCTCCCCAGGTAACTGAGCCAGTTTAGGCGGGAAAATTAGGCTAATCTGGGTAACTTCCGGTAAAATGCGCGGTTTTTCCGATTAATACAGTTACTCGTCATTTCGAGGTTATTTATGCAAGATCCCGTTGTCAGCATCATTATGGGCTCGCGTTCCGATTGGCCGACTATGCGCTTAGCGGCCGATATATTGGACGAGCTGGGCGTGGCCTATGAAACCCAGGTGGTGTCAGCACACCGCACGCCCCAGCGCCTGTGTGAATTTGTCGAACAGGCGCCCGGCCGCGGTATTCGCGTCATTATCGCTGGCGCGGGGGGGGCAGCCCACCTGCCCGGCATGGCCGCAGCCATGACGCATATTCCCGTGGTTGCTGTGCCGGTATCCAGCCGTCAACTAAAAGGCTTAGACAGCCTGCTGTCTATTGTGCAAATGCCCAAGGGCGTTGCTGTGGCCACTCAGGCTATCGGCGAGGCGGGCGCGGCAAACGCCGGCGTAATGGCCGCCCAGATCCTGGCCCTTAGCGACGCGGAATTAAGCAAACGCTTTATCGAGTGGCGCACCCGTCAGACTGACTCTGTTCCTGTGGAGGTTGAATAATGCATGTTGCCATTCTTGGCTGTGGCCAGCTGGCAAGGATGATGGCCCTGGCGGGTATCCCCATGGGCATGAGCTTCAGCTTTTTATCTGAAAACAATGAAGATACAGCCCCGGTAACCGGGTTGGGCAACATAATCGCGGTGGAAGACTACCCCTCCGCCGATGCTTTGTTTAAGGCCGCAGGCGAGCCGGATGTGGTGACTGTTGAGCGCGAACAGTGCTCCTTAGACCCGTTAAAAAAATTGGCCGAACATTGCAGTGTGCACCCGAATCCGACCGCGATTTACCACTGTCAAAACCGTCGCCGCGAAAAACAACTGCTAATCGATTGCGACGTATCGCACACTCCGTTTGTCAGTGTAGGCAAGGCCGAAGATTTGCAAACGGCGGTAGATGAACTCGGATTTCCGATGGTGGTAAAACACACTGAGCAAGGCTATGACGGCAAAGCTCAGTGGCGTTTGTACAACGACGATAATGTAAAGCAGTTTATTGATGACGCGCACTTTGAACCCCAGTCGGATGGCGCCGTGCCCTATGTGGCCGAACCGTTTATGAAGTTCGACCGCGAGGTGTCTTTTATTGCCGTGCGCGCCACAAACGGCGAAGTGCGTTTTTATCCGGCCACCGAAAATGTGCACGACAATGGTATTTTGTTGCACTCGGTCTCCCCTGCCCCGGATTTATCCAGCGCCCTTACAGCGCAAGGCCAAGCCAGCATCCAACGACTTTTAGAAAAGCTCGATTACGTGGGTGTTATGGCGATGGAGTGTTTTGTAACTCAGGATCAACTATGGGTAAACGAACTGGCGCCGCGTGTTCACAACAGCGGCCACTGGACCATGCATTGCGGTGTCGCCAGTCAGTTCCAGAATCATATGCGTGCGATAGCGGGCTGGCCACTGGGCTCAACCGAGCTGATGGGCAGTGCAGGCATGTTAAATTTGCTGGGCGTTGAACTGGATCAAAGCACGCAAATGGAAGATAAGGTTGCGCTGGACTGGTACAACAAATCAGTACGACCTGGACGCAAGCTTGGTCACTTAGTGCTTACGGATACAAACCCCAATGCCGTAAAAACGCGCTTAAAAACGCTTAAAGAAAAAGTTTACCGAAACTAGCGTAGTTTTAAATGAGATATGCCAGCGGTATTTATTGGCTGCTGGTGTATCTTGGTGACCCGCCATCTCACGGAGTCCTTTTAATTAAAATAAAAACTATTATCGCTGCTGTACCCAGAGTTTAAGTCATCCGACCTTCAAAAGTGTGATTAATTGCGGCGATTACCCCAACTCGCTGTCCATAAATTAAATCCTGTCATCCCCCCGACATAATCAGCCCCTTGCTTGATTGACAGACACCGAGACTATGTAAAAAAACATCATTTCAAATAGAAGTGGTTCTTATTTGTGGTAATGTGAGACACGATTTTCATGGGCGCCAAAGTGTGTAATCGGCTCCGTTAATCAAGACAGCGAATAAAAAGGTAACTGGGATGAAGTACATTGTTTCTGTGGCGGCATTGTTGTGGGCCGTCAGCGTGTTTGCACAGGATGCCGCGCGGGTGGTGGTATCTCCTATAACGGCCGACTCGGTGCAGCGCACACTGGCGCTAACCGGTACTACGCGCGCCGCCGAACACGCCGAGCTGTCCAGCCTGAATGAAGGCATAGTCACTGCCCTGCACGCCGAGGCAGGTGACACCGTAAACAAAGGCGACCTGTTGCTCGAGTTGGATGCCGCCCTCGCCCAAGCCCAAGTTGCCAGCCTGCAAGCCGCCCTCACCCAACAAGATGTTGTTTTAAAAGAAGCCCAGCGCCGCCTGGATGAAGCCCGCGCGCTTAGCGATAAGCAGTTTGTCGCGCAGACCGAGCTGGCGCAGCGAGAATCTTTGGTAGCCGAGGCACAAGCCAATCGCGCCCGCGCCCAGGCCGAACTCGACTACCAGCAAGAGCTGGTGGCCCGGCATCAGCTATACGCCCCCTTTAGCGGTGTCATTGCTCAGCGCAACGTAGACTTGGGCGAGTGGCTAAACCGGGGTGACCCTACCTTTGAGCTGGTCAGTAATCAAACTCTGTGGCTGGACATTGCCGTGCCGCAAGAATACGTAAACCGTCTGCAAGATAATGCCAAGGTGAAGGTGCGCTTTGATGCCCACAGTGATACCACCTACGACGCGCAAATACTGGCCAAAATCCCCGTTATCGACAGTCTGAACCGCAGCTTTTTACTTCGCCTTGCCCTGCCCCAAACCGACGAACTGCAAGCGGGGCTGTCGGCGCGAGTCAGCATCCCGCTTAATCACAGCGAGGCCAGCGTGGTCATGATTCCGAGCGACGCGCTATTGCGCCAGCCCGACCGCCGCTACAGCGTATTTGTGGTGGAGCAGAATCAGGCCAAGCGCCAAAGTGTTGAAATTGGCCAACGAGTCAACGGCCATATTGAAATACTCTCAGGCCTTGAGGTTGGCCAATCGGTGGTTACCGAAGGCAACGAGCTGCTGCAAGACGGCCAAACCGTTGAAGTGGTCGGCAATACGGATGAGGTGCGCTAATGCTGGCAGGAGCCGTTAAACACGCCATTTTGGTGGCAGTGGGCGTACTGATCCTGTGTGTACTGGGCACAGTGGCCGCGCTGAAAATTCCGGTGCAGATGATTCCCGATTTGGAAGTGCGCACCATTAGTGTGGTCACCCGCTGGGCGGGCGCCACACCGCAGGATGTGGAAAAAGAAATTCTGATTGAGCAGGAGCGCTACCTGCGCTCAATCCCCGACATGAAGCGCATGTCCAGCTTTGCCGAAACCGGGCAGGCCGAGGTTGCCCTGGAATTTCCCTTCGGCGTGGACATTACCGAGGCGCTGATTAACGTCAGCAATGCCCTGTCGCAGGTGCCCAGTTACCCCGAGAATGTCGACCAGCCGGTGCTTTACAGCAGCGCATTTTCCAGCAATGCGTTTATGTACTTTACCTTAAAGCCCCTGCCCGGCAACCCGCGCAACCTGGATGTTGACCTGCTGCGCGATTACGCCGAAGACAATATTCGCCCGCAGATGGAACGGGTGACCGGAGTTTCGCAGGTGGATGTTAACGGCGGTGCGTTACGCCAGGTGCAAATTCTGGTGGACCCACAAAAACTCGCCAGCCGCGGCGTCAGCTTAACCGATGTACGCAACGCCATTCGCGCGCGCAACCGCGACAGCTCGGCGGGCGACATTGACAGCGGCAAACGCCGCTACTTAATGCGCATGGTGGGCCGGTTTGAATCCGCCCAAGCGCTGGAAAATTTAGTCATTACCCAGCGCGGGCAAACCAGTATTTTGCTCAAGCATGTAGCCGATATTTCACTGGATCACTTTGAGCTACGCGCCATGACCTACAGCAATGGCGAGCGCTCGTTAACCGTGTCGGTGAAACGCGAAAGCGGCGCCAATGTGATGGCTATTAAAGAAGAGATGATGGCCGTGGTCGAGCGCATCAATCGCGACCAACTGGCTGCCAACGGCTTGACCATGTCGCTAATGAGCGACGATGTGCGCTATGTTGAAGGCTCGGTTAAAAACGTCTGGACCAACCTGTTCCTCGGCGCGGTACTGGCCACTTTGGTGATGTTTTGGTTTTTTAAAAGCCCCCGTTCCACCCTGGTGGGTGTTATGGGCATTCCGATTTGTACCATCGCCGCTTTTTTAGGCCTGTTAATGTTTGGCCGCACCGTTAATGTGATCTCCCTAGCGGGGGTGGCTTTTGCCATTGGCATGACAGTGGACAATACCATTGTGGTGCTAGAGAACATAAACCAGGCGCGACGCCGGGGCCTCAACGCCCTGGACGCGGCCATTACCGGCGTAACCGAAGTCTGGCCCGCGGTGCTCGCCTCTACCCTTACCACGGTACTGGTCTTCGCCCCTATTTTGTTTATTGAGCAAGAGGCCGGACAATTGTATTCGGATATTGCCATCGCTATTTCGGCGGCGATTATCGCCTCCATGCTGGTGGCGATTTGGGTGGTGCCAGCTGCCAGCGCAAATTTAGTGTGCCGCAGCAAAGCCGAGGCCGTGACCTTAACACTCCCCAAATTTATTCCCGCCCTGCTGCAAAAAACCAAGGTGCGCGGCATCATTTTAATCGGCGCGATTGTGCTGTTTTTAGGCGGCAGCTGGCTGCTGATGCCCGAGGCCGAATACCTGCCCGAGGGCGAAGAGCCCAAAGCCTTTTCCATGATGATCGCCCCGCCCGGCTACAATATGTCGCACATGGAAAAAATTGCCGAAGAGCTGCGCCCCTATTTCGATCAGCATTTGCAAAATGACCCCAGTGCGTTCGAGGCGGGCGAAACAGCCATGCCGCCGCTCAAGTACTACATGCTGTCGGTCCAGGTGGGACGCATCTGGTTTTTGAGCGAACCGGTGAACCCGGATCACATCGCCACCATGATGGAGACCATTACCGAAAAATTTCGCGCCTATCCGGGCATGCGCGCTTTCTCATCACGCGGGTCGATTATCACCAGCAATGACGGCGGCACCCGTGCGGTGGCGCTGGACATTAGCGGCACCGAGCAAACCGCTTTGTATCGCGCCGCCGATGCCATTTACCGTTTAGCCAGCGATGTGTTTGACAACCCGCAGGTGGATTCCAACCCGTCATCCTTGACCCTGGATCAGCCGCTGGTAGAGTTGCAACCGCGCTGGCAGCGATTGGCCGAAGTGGGTATGGACGCCGATGAACTGGGCTATGTGATTGCCGCGCTCAGTGACGGCGCTTATGTGGACGAGCTGATTATTGACGATGACAAAGTCGATGTCTTTTTATTCTCCGATGCCGGCAATCGCCAGAGCCTGGAACAACTCAGTCAGGCCCCTGTATCCACCAGCGCAGGCTTGCTGCCTTTATCGGCCCTTGCGGATCTGGTGGAAAAGTCAGACAGCGAAAGCTTGCGCCGGGTTAACGGCCGCCGCACAGTCACCGTTTATATTATTCCCCCGCGCGAGGTAGCACTGGAGCGCGCCGAACACATGGTGCGCGAGCAATTGCTGCCCAAGTTGCGCGACCAGGGGGATTTACTGCCCGGAGTCGATATCCGCATCGGCGGCGCGGCCGATCAGCTGGAACAAACCCGCAACGCGCTCTCGGGTAACTTTTTGGTGGCACTGGTACTGTCCTACCTGCTGCTGGTGGCCATTTTTAAACACTGGGGTTATCCGCTGTTTATTATGGCGACAGTGCCCTTGGGCATGGCCGGTGGTTTGTTGGGTTTGGTGGCGATAAACGGCGTGGGCAGTGCGGTGCAAGCCGTGGGACTGGGCGGATTTCATCAACCCTTCGATATGATTACCATGCTGGGCTTTTTAATTTTGCTGGGTACCGTAGTCAACAACCCAATTTTGATTGTGGACCAAACCCGTCGCAATTTAAGCGAGGCTAGCACATCGGTTTATCAAGCGGTAATGGACGCATTGGCAACGCGGCTCAAACCGATTGTCATGTCCACCGTTACCACTTTATGTGGCCTGGCGCCGCTGGTACTTTTGCCTGGCGAGGGCGCCGAACTGTATCGCGGGGTGGGGATTATTGTGCTCTGCGGCATCGCCGTCTCAACCCTGATCAGCCTGACGGTATTGCCCGCACTGTTAATCAGTGTGTTAGAGCTAAAACAAAAGCGAGCGAGTTAAGCACAAAGTTCAAGGGCAAAAAAACCGGGGCGTAAAACGCCCCGGTTTTTTATGGATTGTTTGCCTAAAGATTTTTAACGGTCAACTCAAACGAGCGTGAAAAAGTCGCGCCGTGGCTTAAACCGTCAAACACGGCATCGTCACCGACAACACCTGCGCCACGCAAAACGCGGGAAAAATTTTCCAGTGCATCGGCGGGCAGCTGGTTGCGCATGCGAATCATATTGTTGATGGCCGGATTATCATGGCGCTTTGTGGGTGTGTCGTCCCCCTTGCGTTCGGCGCTGCCCGAGTGAATATCCAAGCGCAGCTCAGGTTTCTCGCCCAGATTTAGCTGTGTATTTAGCTGATGTAAAAACTCACCATTATTCCACCAAAGCGCGGGGCTCACCGCGACGATACGGTTAAAGCTTCCATCGCCCAAAAATGTGCTCCAAAGTGCGAACAAACCGCCGTAGGAATGCCCCCACAAAGTTCGCTGCTGCGGGTTTAACGGAGCGATGTTCTCCACTCGGGGAATGATGTCCTCTACCAGTAAACGGTAATACTCAGGTGCACGGCCACCCGCGCGCCCCATCGGATCGTCGAGCGGCTCTCCCTGTGCGTTGGGCGGGGTGTAGTCATAGGTACGCTCGAGCGACGCAAAGCGTTTATTGACGTCGTGCCCGAGCGCAATAATGGCCGGGCCACCGGCCGCACGTAACTGTGCCAATAACGGCTCGGTCAACTGCCCAGCTACGGCCGTGCCATCCAGCGCATAGACCGCGGCAAAACCATCGGCGGGAATATCGCCTTGCGGCCAGGCAATGCTCACTTGATAGGACGCGTGACCAGCGGGCCCGGGCAAAGTAAATTGGTGGGTGTGATAGTGCCGAGATCCGGTGACAAAGACGCTGTCTTTCTCAATCCTCTGGCTGGGCTGCGCGCCAATCTGGCTCGAGGTTAAGCCAAGTATTGCGAGTAGTCCTGTTGCCAGGACAGCACCTAAGCGCCTTCGCCGTGGGGCGCGAAACGCTTTAATACACATCGCGTCGGTAGCGACCTTCGGCTTGCAACTGGGTTAAGGTGTTTTCGCTCAGCAACTCAGTTAGTACCTCGTGTACGCCCTGCCCCATACCAATACGACTGCCGCAGACATAAATACACGCCCCCCGCTTTAACCACTGGTGCAATAATTCGCCACACTGGGCTAACTTTTGTTGCACATATTCAGCTTGGGCAGTGTTGCGAGAAAAAACCCGATCCAACCGTTCGATCACGCCCTGCACTTGCCAGGCATTGAGTTCGGCATCAAAAGGACGATCCGTCGCCGGATCCCGCTCACCGTAGATAAGCCAACAGGCTTCGCCACCGGTATTGGCTCGGTGCTGCAAGTGCGCCCGCAACCCCGCGATGCCCGAACCATTCCCAATTAAAATAATGGGTTGTTCTGACGGCGGAGTATGAAACTCACTGTTGTCGCGTATTGCCAGAGTGACCTCAGTGGCCAAGGGGGCCTGTTGGGTTAAAAAGCCCGACGCTAGCCCCAAGTGTCCATCCGCCGAGTACTGTTGGCGTACCACCAATTCCATTCGATCGGCGCACGACGCGCAGGCAATGGTGTACTGCCGGGGCTGAATGACGGGCAGGCTAAGCAACCAGTGATGGACTGCATCTGAATTGGCACCGGCGGTCGGCACGCTATGGTCTTGCCATTCGCGGGTCGCCAACCATTCAATTGCCGTTTGCGGCCCCTCCGGACACGCCAACACCGACTCGGGTGCCAGCGCCAACTTATCCAGTAGTTGGCTACAACGCTGGGGATCCTGACGGGGGTAGACGTCGGCGATATCGCCAGCGGAAAACTGCAAACGGCTATCGCGAGCCTGTAATGCAAGCCGGTACAACCCCTGCCACGGGCTACCTGAATTCAAACATTCCCGCTCGGTTAAGTGCAGTATTTGCTTGACAGGCATGACCGTAATCTCAGCCGAGGCTACTGAAAACTCGCCCCCTAAATTGGCCAACATTCGGTGCCAGGACTGCAGCGCTAAATGTTCGGCGGCGGGATTGGTCGCATCCAGCTCGATTAAAGGGGCTAGCTCTTGGGCACCAGCGGCTATGCTCCAGGCGTGTAGCTGACGACCAAACCGGCAGTAATCGGCATAGTGAGAGTCGCCCAAGGCTAAAACGCTAACACGCAAATGAGACAGATCAAGGGGTTTGGAAGAACGTATAAAGCGGGCGGCGAAGGCGGCGCCATTGTCGGGGGCTTCGCCATCGCCATAGGTACTGGCAACTAACAGCAACCGCTGGCAGGTTAACAGCTTTTCTTCGTCGAGCTGGTTAAGGTTGATCAGCTCAGCGTTGCCATGCAGGGCGCTTAGAGTTTGCTCGGCCAGCGCATGTGCGCGACCGCTTTGACTGGCATAGGCGATAATACAATCGCCTCGCCCCGTCGCTCCCCTACCGGGCAAACGCTTGCGGCCATGACGCCAGTAACAAAAAACGGTAAACGCCGCATACAACAGCGCCAGCAATGCTGCCAGCGCTATGCGTTCAAGCTCACTCATCGATAAAGGATAGTTACAGCGGCAGAACTTCTAAGGTGGCAATGTATTTGCCACTGCGAGAGGTTGCCGGAGCCTTGGCATTATCGTCACCATACTCGGCCTCTAACCAATAGCGACCGGCGCGTGGCCACTCGACGTTGATCTTACCGTCGGAGTCGGTGGTCAGCTCCATAGACTCTTGCGAGTCACGATAGCGCATGCCGTCGGGAATAATGACAACCTCTACCCCTTCGGTTGCTTTTCCGTCCATAAAAAATTGCAGCTCCACCGGCTCACCGGTAAATAAATCATTGGGGTGAACCGAACTTTTCATTTCGAGCCCTTGGTTGCTTAATGCCAATACCGTGTCGGTTGGCGCGCCCGCCGTAATGAATGCTTCAAGCTTTGTGGCAGAGTGACTGACCTGCAGGTTCTTTGCTTGCTTGGGCACTTTTTTCTCGAAATCACCTGGCTCGGGCTTCTCGCCGCGGCCGGGCCAGAATTTACGTTCACCGTCTTCGGTTTCCCAGCGTGCGCGCAGGCCACTGGAGTCCATTAACACTTTGTAGGTGCCCTGCTCGGTTAAGTTTAAATCAAAAGTGGTGCGGTGCTTACCTTCGCTTACGTTAAGCATTTCACCAGTGCTGCCGTCGGGTTTCACCACACTTAAAAAATCGGCTTTAAGAGGAAAGTGATTGAAGTAAAAAATATCGTTGGATACCGCGGCATCGACCGTGACCCAAGGGTCGTCGCCCGATAATACCGTTGCTGCAGGCAGCACCCAAAAACGGTGCGCCTGGGCCGCCATGGGAAGAGTTAACGCCAGTACCAGCGCCAAAGAACGTTTAAATTTCATAACCGACTCCTGTGGTTTTATATTAAGGGGTAATGGTAAGTGTGATGGCGCCGAGCTCGCTGTCGCCCTGAGCGCTCAGGGTCTGAGTCTCGTCAGACGGCCAGCTGAAATCGACGCTCAGTAATTCGCGGCCACCGACTTCGCGCGCGGCCTCGACATACAAAACATAATCACCGGGGGTGAGCTGCTGTGCGACATGGGTAAGGCTGACCTCATACTCGCCGGGTTTGCGGGTTGCGCCGGTCACGCCATCAATGGGTACCTCTAACGAACGGCCGCTGCGACGCCACCAAAGGCGCATATCTTTGAGCCATTTCTCGCCCTCGCCATCGTCGTCAATCTGATACCAGACCGCGCCATTAGTGACGGCCTTATCGTCTTTATTCATGGCCCACACGGCCACATAGGGGCGGTGATATTCGGCAACGTTCATTTCTGGAATAGCGACAGATAATTGCATATCGGCGGCTAAGCTTTGGCCAGCACTAAAGCTGCCGGTTAGCAGCGCGAGGGGTAGAACATGTTTCAAGGACTTCATAGTGGTGTTGCTTCCTTGGCGTTAAGTTAATGAACAAATAAAACGATAATAATGACTGGAATAACCACGCCCAATGCGACCGCCGGCCAGGTACCGGGGCGATTGTTGCGCTGGCGAACCAACAGCCACAAACCCGTCAATGAAAACAGCACACAGGCGGCGGCGAATATATCGATAAACCAGCTCCAGGCTGCGCCGGTATTGCGGCCCTTATGAAGATCATTCAAATAAGCAATGGCGCCGCGGCTGGTTTTTTCGTAGAGCAAGTCGCCGGTGGTTAAATCCAGGCTTAGCCAGGCGTCACCGCCGGGCCTAGGCAGCGGCACGTAAACCTCATCGCCATACCATTCGGCCTCGGCGTTAGCGGGCAGGTAAACCCCCAGAGCGCGGCGAATTTGAATGCGTAAATCCCGTGACAAAGGCGCTGTATCGGAGTCGGGCAAGGCAATGTTTTGCAGTGCCTGTTCGGCTAATACGCCCTCTTTGCTCAGCGTGGATTTCTGCGCGGGTATCTGGTGCGCGTGATTCAGGGTAATACCCGTCACCGCAAACAGCAGCATCCCCACCAGACAAACCGCTGAGCTCACCCAATGCCATAACCTGACACTACCGAGTCGCATCGACACTTCCCCACCGCGCAACACTTACTCGCACTCTGTCCTCACTGGATTCATTGTTTTAGCTATTGACCATCTTTCTTAACGGGGCACTATCGCCTCTCGTACTTGCCGACTTAAAACAGCAACGCCATACACAAAACGCCCGGCGGTAGCCACCGGGCGCTCGATAATGATTCTCATTTTATGGATATTGCCAAACCAAAGCAATGCTTTCTCAAGCAAATACATTAATTTACCTTGGGTTAACGTCGACGCGAAATTTAACCATTTTGTGACACAAACAGTATTGATAACCGTTATCGTTTGTGTGAGTATGAACTCAGCTATATTGATGGTGACAAACTGGTAATCGTCGTTTGCGCGCAAAGCCTTAGCCCGCCGACACACCCATATCACCCCAGGAGGTATTCAATGAGTCACACACGTACCGAAAAAGACAGCATGGGCGAGCTTCAGGTGCCCATTGATGCACTCTATGGCGCCCAAACTCAGCGTGCGGTGAACAATTTCCCCATTAGCGGGCAGACGCTACCCGAGGGTTTTATTCGCGCTCTACTGCTGATTAAGTCCGCCGCTGCCGAGGCCAATCACGAGCTGGAAACCCTGGACGCAGAGGTAGCCGAGGCGATTGTGAACGCCTGCGCCAAGCTGCAAAAGGACCCGTCCCTTTTGCATCACTTTCCGGTGGATGTGTTTCAAACCGGCTCGGGCACCAGCTCAAATATGAATGCTAATGAAGTCTTGGCGACCCTGGCGAGCAAAAGCTGCGCCCAGACCATTAGCCCCAATGACCATGTTAACTGTGGCCAGAGCAGCAACGATGTGATTCCCACGGCGATTCATGTGAGTGCGAGCCTGGCCCTAGCGGAACAATTACTGCCCGCGCTTAACCATTTGGTTAGTACCTGTCGCGAAAAGGCCGAGGGCCTGGACGAGTACGTCAAAACCGGCCGTACTCACCTGATGGATGCCATGCCCGTGCGCATGAGCCAGCCTATTAACGCATGGGCCGACACCATGGAGCAGCATGCCGCTAACTTAGAGCACCTACAGGGCCAGCTGCAAAGCTTAGCGCAAGGTGGAACTGCGGTGGGCACCGGCATCAACGCCCACCCCAACTTTGCCGAGCGCTTTTGCCACAAGTTGAGTTTACACACCGGCCATATATTCACCCCCGCGCAAAACTTCTTTACCCATATCAGCACCCAGGACACCGCCGTCGCGCTTTCCGGACAGTTAAAAGGCGTCGCTGTCAGCTTGATTAAAATTGCCAATGATCTGCGCTGGATGAACTCTGGTCCCTTGGCGGGGCTGGGCGAGATAGAGCTGCAGGCCCTGCAACCCGGCTCATCCATTATGCCCGGCAAGGTGAACCCGGTAATTCCCGAAGCTGCGGTAATGGCGGGCTATCAAGTCATCGGCAATGACACGGCGATTGCTTTAGGCGGGCAATCGGGCAATTTCGAGCTTAACGTCAGCCTCCCACTGATCGCCCATAATTTGCTGAATAGCCTTACCCCGCTCAGTAACAGCTGCCGCTTGATGGCCGACAAGGCCATTGCCACGTTTAAAGTGAACGACGAGCGACTGCAAGAATCGGTAGCGCGCAACCCTATTTTAGTGACTGCCCTAAACCCGATTGTGGGCTATTTAAAAGCGGCGGAAATTGCCAAGGCTGCCTACGCCAGCAGACGCCCTATTATTGACGTCGCCAGCGAAATGACCGACCTCAGCCGCGAAGAGCTGAGCGAACTTCTCGACCCGCGTAAACTGACCGGTTAACGGAGCTTCTCATGGAAAAAAACACTGCCGCACTCAGCATTTCCCAGGCCTACTGGCAACAACCCATGGATACCGGCATGCTCGGTTGCCGCCTGCAGACACAGGCGCGTAAACATCTGCAAAAAAAGTGTTGGGCATTGGCGGTAAAAGATTACGCCGCCGCCCTTGAGGTGGCGGACACCATGTTGGCTGATCCGGTTACGCAAAAATTTGCCATAGAGCGTTATCTGCGAGCGGCGCTGGAGCTGATTTACGCGCTTCGCAAACATAAACCCGACACAGACTTATCTGAGTTGATTGAAACCGTAAAGCATCGCTTGCAGCCCCTGCTTGCCCCGCTGCCGGTCGAGGTAATGATTGCCCCGTTAATCGATGTGGCTTTCTCCCCAATTAGGGATGTGGATGAGTGGATTGATATGCTGTTGCACGACGATAATCCCGACCGCTCAGTGGCTCACTAATCGGCGCAAGCTCAATAGCAAAAGGCTATGCGGGTAACCTTGGGCAGGCCCACGCTTGATAACTATTATCGTTCGGCTTAGGATGCAGGGTAATTTCTACCTCCCACTCACAACCTTAATGATACCCGACGCAAAGAGGCTTAATATGCGCGCCGTAAAAAACCTTGCAACCCTGGCATTTTTTTCTTTGGCCAGTGTACCCGCTTTAGCACACTGGACCCTCGACTCGGAGCAATCTACGTTAAGTTATATCTCGGTAAAAAATGACACCATTGCCGAGGTTAACCAGTTCGAATCATTCTCCGCCGGTATTGACGATAGCGGCGCCGTAAATATTAGCGTTGATCTTGCCAGTGTTAACACCAACATTGATATCCGTGACCAACGTTTACGCGATATTTTATTTACTACCGCTGATTTTCCCGAAGCGAACATAAGCGCCCAGTTGGACGCCGACGCAATCGCCAACCTGAAAAAGAATGCCCCGCAAAATATCGATATAGACCTGCAGGTCGAGCTTCATGGCGAGAGCAAAACCTTGCCTGCACAATTGAGTGTCACCAAGTTCGATGAACACACCCTACTGGTTGCCACACGCGCCCCGGTTTTACTCAATGCAGCGGATTTCGCCCTGTTAGAAGGCCTTAAAGAGCTGCAATCCATTGCCGGACTTAACAGTATCCAGCCCGTTGTTCCAATCACCGGCGTATGGACTTTTACGCTGGAGCATTAATACAAGCGCACGCCAGGCCTCCTCGGGGGCCTGGGCAGCGTCATATAACAGCCCCTCCGCACCGAATTTCGCTTAGCGCCACTCTGGCTGCCCTGCGCCTCTACAAGCCACCATCCCACTACCGTGTCCGGCTGTGTCATCGCCAACAAAGTTATTGATAATTGTTATTGTTTGCATTAATCTACGCTCACTTTAACCCACAACCACCAACAGCATATTGGAGCGTAATAAAGCATGGCTGATATGATTGACGCGAATGTCGGTTTGATTTTTGGCACCGATACCGGCAACACCGAAGAGGTTGGCGAAAAAATTTCCGCAAGCCTGGCCGCTCACGGCGTTGTGGTCGAAATGCTCAACGTTACCGACACCTCACCTGAAGAGATTGAGGGGTTCGACTTTTTGATTATGGGAATTCCCACGTGGGATTTCGGCGGCATTCAGGAAGACTGGGAAGAGTTTGAGGAGCAGATTCTCGCCACCAAGCTTGCCGGTAAAACCGTCGCCCTATACGGCTTGGGTGATCAGCTCGGCTACGGTTTTTATTTCTTAGATGCCGTGGGTTGGTTAAACGAGCGTGTGCTGAAAGCCGGTGCCCAGGTTATCGGCCATTGGCCCACCCAGGGTTACGATTTTGATGAGTCCCTGGCTCTGAATGAGGCGCGCACGCACTTTGTGGGCCTGGGTATTGATGAAGACCAACAATTTGAGCTCACCGACGAGCGAGTGGAAGGCTGGGTCAATCAAATTATTGCGGAATACGCCAGTGCCAACGCCGCATAATCGCCCTCGTCAATTTTTATGCGCCCGACACAGGGCGCAGGTATTGCAAAGCCCGGCCCGCTGTCGGGCGTTGGTACAACGCCTGCGACGCGAAGCGCACGGCGCGTTGAACTCCGCAGACTGGCGCGAGGCCATCTCTTTTCTCGGCACCGCCTGCGAGAGTATTGAGCTACTGCTTGAGCGCGAGCGCATCGCTTCGGCGGATGTGAATTACTACCTACAACTGTCCCTCGAGCTTATCTATGCGTGCCGCAAATCCGATTACGCCATCCAGACTGATGTGCTTATCGAGCGGGTTAAGCGCTGTTTGGAACCCCACTATTCGCTCGAAGATAGCCACCGAATGCTAAAACCCCTGATTGATGTGTCTTTTTCCCCGCTGGCAGAGGTCGATGGCTGGATGCAGACCATTCAAGCCATGAACGAGCGCTCTTATCGCGTATTGCATTAGCAACTACCTAGTGGCAAAAGCCAGGTATTTTCAACCTCTGCTCCCCTTACCCTCTGAACGTCTGTAAACCTTTGGCATACGACAATGCCTCATAATGAAAATTGTTATCGCCTGCATTCAAGGTTAAGATAACGCCTCAAGAAGAGGCTCTGACATGTCCGCAAAACCATCTCTTTTCAGCTCACCCAAGTGTCGCCTGCTGGCTTGCCTGCTGGGCGCATTGATTGCCGCCACCCTTGTTACCGCAGGCGCTGGCACCTATCTGCCGTTTAACGATATTGATCGCATTGGCGTGCCTATTTTGCTCTTCCCGGTCACCTGGACGCTGTTGTTTTTGTATGCGGCCATGGCCTCGAAACTGTGGCACGTCTGGCTGGTATTGACGCTGCTGAGCCTGATTCATATCGGCCTTGTCTATCGACATTTAGCAGGATAAATATGCAAAGAGATACCACCAAAAAGTTCTATATTGTCCACAGTTGGCTGGGGGCTGTTACCGGCATTTTGCTTTTTATTGTCGCTTTTACCGGCGCACTGTCGGTGTTCGGTCATCCCGAGTTAAAGATATGGGCGACCCCCGAGATTCGCGGCAATGTGGTCCATGATTACCAAAGTATCGATTACCTACTGCAACAGCATGCGCGGCGGGTTGATCCGGATTACCTGGATCACATCGGGGTCACCCTGCCCGGCGCCTCCAGTGCCAAACAACTCAGCTTTAGTTTTGCCAAAGAAACCCATCTGGAAAATGGCGGCCACGAACACCACCTCATTGTATACAACCACCACCCGCAAACCCTGGAATTACAAAGCACATTTACCGGTACTAGCGAAGAGTGGTTTGCGCAGCGATCCGGTGATATGGCCAATTTTATGACCACCTTTCATGCCGACTTGCACCTGGGCAACCCCTGGGGATTGGTGCTCACCGGCTTACTCGGGCTCACCTTGTTTGCATCGGTCATAACCGGGGTATTGATCCACCGCAAAATTCTTAAAGACCTTTTTAGCTTCCGCCCCTTTCGCAGTTTGCGCCTGCTGTTTACCGATACCCATAAAGTCCTCGGTGTCTGGGGGCTGTTATTTCACGGCGTCATTGGCTTTACCGGCGCATTTCTGGGATTGGTACTCGTGCTTTTGGTTCCGGTCGCAGCGTTTGTCAGCTTTGCCGGTGATCAGGAAAAACTGGTAGAGACTTTTTTACCCGAGCCCGAGCCCGCACTCACTGGTGAGCCCGCCACACCTCAGTACGCCTCGGTGATGGAATCTTTTAGCCGCAACCATCCTAACCTAACCATTCTGGACACCGACATACATGGCTGGGGCGACAGCGGAGCGCTTTTCGCCATTAACACCTCAGGGGGAAACACTCTTTCGGCCTTTGTAACCCATGAAATCAATGCCATCAGTGGCGAGCCTGTGGCCGCCTACAGCACTTTCGGGCGCCACGACAGTGTCTCGGGCACCATGCTGGATGCGATGTACCCATTGCACTTTGGCGATTTTGGCGGCTTGTTGGTTAAGGTTATTTGGGCGCTACTGGGAATAGGCACGGCACTGGTGGCGGTAACGGGCATGATGATTTGGGTGGAAAGGCGAGCCTACGGCCCCGAAGGCAGCTTATCGGTGGCCGCTTATCAGCGGGTAAGCCGCTTTACCGTGGGCAGTTGTATGGGGCTGGTAATCGCCAGCTTGGCTCTGTTTTACGGCCAGCTTTTGCTGAACGTGCCTGGCCCGCAAATGAATTTTTGGCTGGGGGTCATCTTTTTTACCACTTGGTCCGCCATACTGTTCTACGCGCTGATCCGACGAAATAGCTATCGAACCATCAAAGCGCTGTTTGCCCTGTGCGGGCTGCAAGCCCTCGGGGTTCCTTTAGTGAACGCCATAAGCACCGGCGACGCCCTGCCGCTGGCGCTGATGAACGGCAAACACGTCACCGCGGGTGTCGATCTGAGCTTGCTACTGGTCGCCGGGATCTGCCTCTGGTCAGCGCGCAAACTGCCCAGCGAGCGTCCCGCCAGTGGCCGCTTCACGCGCGCGGCGCAACCCCAGTCTAACGCTTTAACAATGGAGCAAACCCCGTCATGAAAAGCGTGTTGATATTACTGTCGCTGCTGGCCAGCTGCGCCGTTATTATTTTGTGGATGCGCAGCAGACATTCCCAGGCGCGCATCTACCCGGCTTTGGCCTTAATCGCTCTGGGTGTGGGTATCGCGGCTCTTATTCCTTACTTTGGTAGCCCCCGCGCCGTTTTTATCGCTTTGGGGGCAACCTCTCTGGCCGGTTGTATTATTGTGATCGCTAAACCGCTGATAAGTCGAAACGCACCTTAAAACGGCAAAAAAAACGGAGCCATTTTATAGTGGCTCCGTTTTTTATCGGCTTGGTTTGTGGTTTAGAAACGATAATCCAAACTTACTCCCCATTGGCGCGGCGCGCCCAAAGTGACAGAGGGCGGCGTTCCTACATTGGCAAGCTCCACATACTCTTCATCCAACAGGTTGGTTACCGTTGCGTAGAGCGCGACCTGATCCCACTCGTATCCCAGTTTGGCATTGACCAGGGTGCGGGCATCGTTTTGCGGATCAAAGCCCGGGTCTCCCTCAGTCAAACCATTGGCGTAGGGGTTCACCGCCACGATAGAGCTATCGGCATAGTTGGCGTTCACGCTGGCAAACAAGCCACTCGCGGCGCGGTAGCTCGCGCCAATATTGGCCGTCCATTCGGGCGCCCGGGGAAATGCCCGGCCCGCCAGATCATAAGTTGCCGTGGGCTGCACAATAGTAAACTCATCGAACTCGGTGTGCGAATAACCTAAGCCACCAAACACCTGCAGCGCTTCGGTCACGGCATAGTTCAGCTCAAGCTCAAACCCTTCGACGGTCGAGCTGCCTGCATTCTGTGTTTCGGTGTCATAAGAGTTACCCGACAACTGAACCGCAATCTGTTGATCTTGCCAATCGATAAAAAACACATTGGCGTTGGCGGTCAGGGCGCCATCCAACCAAGCGGTACGCAGGGCCAGTTCGTAGTTGTCGGTGAACTCTGGCTGGTAAGTAAAAATAGAGCCACGAGCCACATTGGTCCCTACCCCGCCCGAGCGGTAACCCTCTTGATAAGTAAAACTTAGACTGACGTCATCGGTAAAACGATAAGTGGTCCCGAGCTTGGGCAGCCATTCATCAAAACTCGCATCGGACGGCGGTTCGGTGCCAGAGGCGTCGTCTACCATTTGATAGAGCTGCGCATTAATACCCGTAATCAGCATGGCAAACTGAGGGTTGGCAGCATAGTCGGCCGGGTTGGGTAATAAATCTTCGTTATCGATGGTGTACAGCGTATCACTGGCGTTGCGCTGCTCTTCTTTATCCCAGCGCAAGCCGCCGAATATATCCCAGTTGTCGGTCAGGCGAAAAGTCAGGTCGGTAAACACCGCTTGGGTTTCCACGCCTTGCTCTAGTTTTGAATAGGTGCCCAAGCGGACCGGATCGATAGGCGCGTAGAGTGACAGCACCGTATCCGCGGTGGCTTGATCCAATCCAATACCACCGTATTCGGGCGGCGTTACTAACAATGTGGGCAGACCGGTTTGCTGTATGGTTAAGCTGCGTTGGCCGTTGGCTTCATCCACCACATCCAAGTCCGAATAATAAGCGCCTACAACACCGCTTAAGCGCTCAAACTCCATCACCAGGCGAAACTCCTGACTCAGGGTTTCATCCACACGATCATCGATTAACACTGACAGTGGTTCCGCGGTCGCATCGCCATCCCACTCGTAACCGTATTGGGAATCGGAATAGCTGGTAATCGACATCAACTCCAGATTGTCATTGATGCGGTAATCGAGGTTCAGCGTGGTGATGTCGGCATCGTTTTTTTCAAAGGTCGGATCGTTAAAGGTGACGATTCGGTGATCGAAATCGCTACCGCCCTGCTCCGGATTAGGTTCGGTCCAGCGCACGCCATATTCGGTTTCGGTGCGGGTAAAGCTTAAAAGCGCCGACAGATCTTCGGTGGGCTCAAACAACAGCTTACCGCGGTAGGTGTTGTTATTGTTAAAGTCGGGGTGATCGCCGCGAGTGATATTATCGTTAATGCCATCAAAGTCGTATTGCTCGGCACTGACACGGAATGCTAAGACGTCATCAATAAGCGCACCGCCGCCGGCAAATGCCAGCTGCTGCTTGCCGTATTCTCCCGCGCCCAAACGCAACTTACCTTCCCACTCGTAGGTAGGATCTTGAGTGTTCACCACAATGGCGCCGGCGAGCGAGTTGCGCCCCTGCAAGGTCGACTGAGGGCCTCGCAGCACCTCTACCTGGGAGACGTCCCAGGTTAAAAAGCCGCTTTTTTGGATTGCGCGATAAGGTAAAGGAGCACCGTCGACATAGACACTGGCCAGATAACTATTGCCGCCACCGGATACGTTGAAAGCATCAATGCCCCGGATACTAAAACCGCTGCCCAAGGTACCGTGCACATTGGGCACCCGGTCTAGCAGGCCGTAAAAACTGTCGATTTGCTGATCTTCCATAAACCCTTCGGTCAATACTGCCACACTGGCCGGAGTATCTTGCAGCGAGCGCTCGACCTTTTGTCCCGTAACCACCAGCTCCTCGGCTTTGGGTATGGATTCTTCGGTTTGCGCTTGAGCGCACAGTGATGTGATCAGGCAGCCGAGCACGCAAGTCGACTTCATCGGAAAGGCTGTATTAGACATGATATTGGTTTCCCCCATAAAACCACCTAAAGATAATGATATTAATTATCACATGTAATACAATCCGCAACAACCAAATTGGAAGCACTAGCGGGGCACGCGGAAAGCCTGGTAATCCAAGGAGCACAGTCAAAATGTCGGGGGCTAAGCGAAAAAGTGTAGGAATAGTGGCCTATTTCTAACTTTCTCAAAGCTTACTGAATCCTGCTCCCGCTCCTCGCCGAGATTCATGTGGGTGACGCAGCAGCGGGCGTTTTGTTGAGTGAAGGGTTACATGACTTTCCGCGTGACTCACTAGATCACCGAACCGAAAAGCAAGCTGACTTAAGGAGAAGCTGTGGGAATTGTGGTTAAACCCAAAAATCGCCGCCGCTATTCGGCAGAATTTAAACGCGAAACACTGGCCCTTGTGGACCAAGGAATGGCACCCGCCCAGGTGGCCCGTCAACAGGGGATTCGCGAAGCCAATATTTATCGCTGGCGCCGCGAACTGGAAACCCCGGCCGCCGCTGAGCTGGAGCGCGCTTACGCCGAAATAGCCCAGCTAAAGGATGAAAACGCCCGCCTACGAGCCGCTCTCGAACGCCAGAAAGTGCCTTAACGGAGCGCAGGCGCGCTTGGCGTATGCACCAAGAGCGCGCGTTTCTCGGCCGTTGCGGGCCCGACACCCACCCGAGGCATCGGCTAGCCGCTCTTAATGTCACACGCCCGGAACAAACTTTTTCTATACTTGCCACCGGCACGTCTGATGCTTGTTAATTCAGACCCCGCAGTCGTCATTAGGGAAAGTTTATGAAGCGGCAAAACGATACTCTGGAACGCATTTACCAAGAGATTAAACAAGTCGTTCTATCTCGACAGCACCCTGTGTCGGGGCTTTTACCCGCCAGCACAGCCATCACCGCTCACGGCGATTACACCGATGCCTGGGTGCGCGATAACGTCTATTCGATTATCTGTGTCTGGGCGCTGGCCCGAGCCATGGCGCGCGCGGGCCAGAAAAACCGTGCCGATACGCTGAATCAGTCGTGCATTAAGCTGATGCGCGGATTATTACAGTCGATGATGCGCCAATCGCCCAAGGTGGAGAAGTTTAAACACACCCTCGACCCAGTGGACGCACTGCACGCCAAATACGATACCGCCAGTGGTATGCCGGTGGTCGCCGATGACGCCTGGGGCCACCTGCAAATTGACGCGACCTCGATATTTTTATTAATGCTGGCGCAAATGTCGGCCACCGGGCTTCGCATTGTCTGTACCGAAAGCGAAGTGGATTTTGTGCAAAACCTCGTGTACTACATTTCCAGTGCTTACCGGACTCCGGATTTTGGTATCTGGGAGCGCGGAAACAAGATCAATAACGGCCTCACGGAAATTAACGCCAGCTCCGTAGGCATGGCTAAAGCCGCGATGCAGGCGCTGGACGGCCTGAATCTGTTCGGGCCCGACGCCAGTCGGCGGGCTGTGATTCACGTCATTCCCGACGCCATCTCCCTGTCGCGCAATACCTTGGGGGCACTGCTGCCGCGCGAATCACTGTCCAAAGAGGTGGACAGCGCCCTGCTTTCGATTATCGGTTTTCCGGCCTTCGCGGTGGGCCGCCCCGAACTGTTGACCAAAACCCGCGACACCATTTTATCGAAGCTGGGCGGCGACTGGGGCTGCAAGCGCTTTTTATGGGATGGCCACCAAACCGCCATCGAGGAGAGCTCGCGCCTTTACTACGAACACTCAGAGCTGGCCACCTTTGAACATATTGAGTCCGAGTGGCCGCTGTTTTACTGTTTTTTGTACTTAAACGCCCTATTCGACGAGCTGGATACCACCGCCAATCACTACCGCCGTAAAATTGAATCGCTTATGGTGAGCAAGGACGGTGTGGGGTTAATTCCCGAGCTTTACTATTTACCTCGCGAAAATATCGCGGCGGAAAAGAAAAAGCCCCGCTCCCAGGCGCGCCTGCCCAACGACAATATTCCGCTGGTCTGGGCACAAAGTTTGTATTACACCGGATTACTGCTGGACGAAGGGTATATCGCCACCACGGATCTGGACCCCTTGCACATCCGCCGCCGCGCGACGCGCTTCTCCCGAGCGCAGATTGCCCTGGTAGTGCTGGCCGAAAACGACGAAGTGAAAACCACCCTGTCGCAAAACGGGGTTATTGCCGAGTCCTTGGAAGACATTAAACCGATCAATGTGATTACCGCACCACACCTGATGGACGCTTTTACCCAGGTGGGCGCAAACACCGCACTGGGGTTAAGCGGTCGCCCCAGGCGCCGCCTGCAAAGCCTCGCGACCTCGCACACTTACCGTATCAATGGTAAAACCTGTTTGTGTTTATCCTGGCTGCAAAGCGAGGTGTTTGATTACCGCGTCTACGATGCCGAGTTTCTCAGCGAGCTGCTGATTGCAGAAGTCACACATATTCGCAAACACTGGACCGATGCCGAAGTCGCGGTGTTTACCCTGAAGGTCAACGCCAGCATTTGCGCGATTCCCAATGCGGGGCTGTTTTTTCAAACCTTGAAAGACCTGCAGCTGCGCACCACCCATGAGCATGTGGGCAATGCCTCGGCGAGCCTTGCAGTGCGCGCCTCGCGTGTGACTAAGCTGATTCTGCCGGACTACTGTTTGGTGCCGATAAGCACAAGCCACGGCACGCCACAGACCTGCCCGCAAATACCAACGGACGCCCTGCCCCCAGAGATGGCTAAATTGCAGCAACTCGCTACCAGCGACTCTTCCGCATCCGAACTGGCGGAGGGCTTTGCCCAGATTCTGGATTCTGAAAGTCTGGATAAGCCGGTGAGTCAGGACCATTCGGTAAGGGATGTATTGGCCGATTTGTATCGCTACGCGCGCCACTGTAACCACTGGGCGTTGTGCCGTTTGTGTTTTGCCTATCTCGATTACGGCCATCAGGATCTGGCCGATAGCTTAACGCTACTGGCGGCGCGGCATTTAAAAATTGCGCTGGGCGATAGCGCCGATGCCGAACTGTTGATCAACTCGGGGCTGGGCAATCAGGAAATACTGGATGGATTGGATAAGGTTTTCCAAAACCCCCTCGAGCGTTCCTTGGCGCAGGAAGTGATCATCGCCGTGGGCGCGCTGCTTCGCACCCAACCCTATTTGTTTGATGGTCTGCGCTCTATACAGCTGCACAACTTTATGCTGCTGTGCTCTCACTACCCACAAAACGACAGTGAATCCCCGATAGAATGGTTAGCCAGCCAACCGCCCGTGTATTTGTATAAAAAGCTCCGCCAGGTTTTCGATTCGCAGCGCAAGGTATTCTCCCAGGGCGTTAACCACAGCTTTCACTTAGACAATGAGCAAACAAGCTTACTCAGCGACAGTGATGCGGTCGCCGCCAACGCGGTAGATGCCGACTGGTTTGAGTGGCGCTTGGCACGAGGATTTATTACCCGCTTTGACGATAAGTTTTTGACCGCCATCTGGAAAAGCCTGGCTAATGCCAAGACCCTGGTGATCGGCGACAGCAGCAGCGACAGCCAAATCGATTGCGAGCTGGTTCGCAGCTCCATGACGCCCGGCGAAGAGAGCTTTGCCCAGCTGATCGATGAGCTGACCCAGCCTCTGCACCCCAGCTATTTTAAAAGTGCCGTGGTCGAAGCGTTACTGGCGTTTACCCTGTTTTGCGAACGTCACCCCAAGGTTTACTTTGATCAACCCGTGGTCTTTAGCCGCCTGCTGGAAGACGCCGCCTTGCACTGGGCGGAACAAGCGCAGCAGTCCAGCGAAGGGGGACGCTACCTGGATGCACTGATTCAGCAATCGCCCCGAGTGCTGCAAACCGCGGTTCTGGATGAGTTAAAGCACTATGCTGGCTCATAGCCCTTTTATGACCCCTTCGGAATCCGGCCTATAAATGCTGAGCTAAGGCATTCGTGCTTTGGCCTGGGAGAGAACTGTTCGAGACACGCCGTAAACACATCCCTGTAGACCGTCAAAAAGGTCCGTATTTTTGACGGTCTCAAACAGCCTTCTCGCCGGCTTTAAATAACCTGCCACTGGAGGATAACCAAAAACCCCATGGGTTATTTCGGGTAGAGGTTACCGGTATACTTTGCCTGCCCAAAGACTTCCAGGTACTAGCCTTTCATGAGTGTTTATCACCCAAGCGCCAAACCCGTTGTTGAACCTATTCCCTACAGCGACAGTGGCGCCACCTACTTTGCGCAAATACGCCATCTAGACCTACCCATTTGGCTGGACAGCTGCCACCCCTACACTCAACAGGGCCGCTTTGACATCATCGCGGCCAGCCCGACGGTCGAACTGGTTACCCGAGGTGGGCTTACGCAAATCACCGAACACGACGCTAAGCGGCAATGGGAAAGCGCGGAAGACCCATTTCAACTACTGCAAAACGCCATGCCCCAAGCCTGTGCCAAGGCCCGCGCGGACGGCCAAATACTGCCTTTTTGCGGCGGTGCGCTGGGGTATTTTGGCTATGACCTAGCCCGTCGGCTGGAGTCGATTCCCTCTGTCGCGGCCGAAGATTTATCCCTGCCCGATATGCACCTGGGAATCTACCCCTGGGCTATCGTGCTGGATCACCATAAGCAAAAAGCTTGGTTAACTGGCTT
The DNA here is from genome assembly GCF_024195295.1 of Gilvimarinus xylanilyticus. Classification (GTDB taxonomy): domain Bacteria; phylum Pseudomonadota; class Gammaproteobacteria; order Pseudomonadales; family Cellvibrionaceae; genus Gilvimarinus; species Gilvimarinus xylanilyticus. The sequence goes on from NZ_JAMFTH010000001.1 coordinate 1,018,252, forward strand.
ACCTGATACAGAATTGAGCTCAGTTCGGGCACTTATAACGGCGGAAACAAAGTTAAAGTCAATTCTAGAAAACACAAATGAATCTTTTAAAATCAGTCACTTCAAGAGCACTATTAACAAAAAGGATTATATTGAAAAATTCGATATTGTTCATAATCACATCCGTGAGGGCAACTGCTACCAGATCAATCTGACCCAGCGCTTTAGCGCCGGCTACACAGGCGATCTCTACCCCGCTTATCTGGCACTTCGCGAAGCCTCCCCCGCCCCTTTTGCTGGCTTTATGCAGCTGCCGCAAGGGGCGGTTCTCAGTCTGTCGCCCGAGCGTTTTATCGCCTGCGACGGCACCCGCGCCACCACCAGTCCCATTAAGGGCACAGTGGCGCGAAGCCTCAATCCCGACGAGGACCAAACTAACGCCCAACGCTTGCTGGCCAGTGAAAAAGATCGCGCCGAGAACTTGATGATTGTGGATTTGCTGCGCAATGACTTCAGCCGCTGCTGCTCCCAGGTGACCACCCCAGAGCTGTTTGCTCTGCAGAGCTTCGCCAATGTGCATCACTTAGTCAGCCGGGTGGAGGGCGTACTCAAGCCCGAGCAAACGCCCATTAAGCTTCTGCGGGCAGCGTTTCCCGGCGGCTCTATCACGGGCGCACCCAAGGTTCGCGCGATGCAGATTATCGAATCGCTGGAGAGCCACCGCCGCGGTGTCTATTGCGGCAGTCTGGGCTACATCAGTGCCTGCGGCAACATGGACACCAGCATCACCATTCGCACCCTAAGCGGCGACGGAGAAAAACTGGTGTGCTGGGGCGGCGGCGGGATTGTGGCCGACTCGACGGCCGATTCAGAGTACGAAGAGAGTATTACCAAAGTGCGCCTGCTGATGCGCACTTTGGAGGAGGCTTTTGCCTAGGGCCTGTTAACACTAATTAGATGCAGCCTGTTGCGACTAAAAATTTGCCAATCAAGGCGCGAGGAGAGTGGTTTGGTCACTCCAAATGAACGACGAGCAACGCAGAGTGGCGGATTTTTAGCCGCAACCCGAAGGGCTGGAGCCAGTTTTGCCCCCAGCGTTGTTGCCGATCACTTATTTGGAACAACCAAACTGCGCTCACGGCGCCTAGCTGGAGACAAAGCTGGTTTCCAGCAGGCGCATTTAATTAGTGTTAACAGGCCCTAGACTAAGCGACTGCCGATTAGCAGTAACAATCCGCCAATCACCACCCACTTAGCGGTGTAGTAAAACGTGCGGTTTTTCTTCTTTACCGACTTCAAGAAACGCTGATAGCCGAGCAGGCCCTGCCCCAACTTGTTGCCAATACCCGAGTTTGAGGCATCCACATTGTCAATCTTAAACAGACCATTAAAAAAGCGGCCAAAATACCAATAGCCCTTCTGTACGAATCCCAGCTTTAAGGGCCGATCGATATCGGTCATTAAAATAACGCGCGGTGTCTCTGTGTCGTTATAGGCGCTGTGCAGATAGGTTTCATCGAAGATAATGCTGTCGCCATCGCGCCAGGGGTAGTGGAAATCATCAATCTGCAGACCGCATTTTTCACTATTGGGGGTGCTTAACCCTAAAGAATAACGCAGTGTATAGGCAAAGGGGTCGTGGTGCTGATTAAGCTTTTTGCCCGGATTGAGCACTGCAAAGAGTGCCAGGTTCAGATAAGGCACCTGATCCAGCAGCTCCATGGTCTTGGGGGCCAGCTCACGGGCCGAGGGTATGTCATGATCGTAGAGCTTTAGGTAAAAGCTGGTCCAGCGATTATCTTTGTAAAAGCTACTGGCAGGCAAATCATCTTTAGTGGTGATTTTGCCGCCCTGGTATAAAGCCAGAGCCTCGTCTCGAATCACTTCCCAGTTCTGCTCAATCACGTCCAGCTCCGGGAAATGCTCTTTGGATACCCGCGGGGTTGTGGGCACCTTGCTAAGGCCATAGGCCGGCAGGTTAAACGGCACCATAAAGGTGGAAAAATCCGTCATTTGCCGGCTTAGGGGGAAAGTGACCCGGTTGCGGGTACGAACGAAGGCTATGCAGCCAATGTATATTGCAATACAGGTAAGGATGACGCCCATAGCCTGTTGACCTCTTGATTACTGGTGTCGCATCTGGGCGCGTATGATACGCAAAACCGTCAATCCGACCAAGCACTAGCCGGTGTTTTACTCGAAAGCGCTGGCCGAGTCGCCCTTTAAAAGCTCCTGCCGCTCGCGCTCATACTGGTCATAGCTTTTTGCCACTCGCTCACGACACTCGGCTTGTGTACTTATGGGTTCTTTGTCGCACTGCCAGCGCTGATCATTCTGGGCGTTGTCGTAAATAGCCTTATGACTGCAGGCGGCCAGCACTGCGAGCAAAATCAACCCTGTGAATTTAGTCACCTTCATACTCCAATAGCGCGTGGGTCTGAATATTCCGAGCTTGGAGCCGCCCCAGGCCGCCAAGTTCCGGCAAGGCAACCACAAAACTGGCCGCGACCACCTCGGCACCCAGTTTTTGCGCCAAGTCCGTGGCCGCCATAGCGGTGCCGCCGGTGGCAATCAAATCATCCAGCAGCAGAACCCGCTCGCCCGGTTTAATGGCATCCACATGAAGGCAAAGCATATCCTTGCCGTACTCAAGCTCATAGGTTTGGGCGATCACTTTACGGGGCAACTTGCCCGGCTTGCGCGCCATGACCATGCCCGCCCCCAGAGCGACGGCTACGGCGCCCCCAAAGATAAAACCGCGCGCCTCAATAGCCAGAACTTTTTGAATACCGGCATCGGCAAAGGGCGCGGCTAGCTGTTCGCAGGCCTCGGCAAATGCCTGGGGATTTTCGACCAAGGAGGTAATATCGCGAAATTGCACTCCGGGCGAGGGGTAATCGGAAATGGTGGTAATCGCTTGCTCAAGCCTATTCATAATTCGTGGCACAGGGTTGTAGATCGAAAACAAAAAAGGCGAGGTATTAACCCCGCCTTTTCGGCTAATCAGCTAGGCTGATTAAGAGAACGTGCACCGTAAAATTTACAGTACTACGATGTTCTCAGCCTGAGGACCTTTTTGGCCTTGAGTTACGGTGAACTCAACTTTTTGGCCTTCGGCCAGGGTTTTGAAACCCGAGCCAACAATAGCGCTGAAGTGAGCAAAAACGTCTGGACCAGACTCTTGCTCGATAAAACCAAAACCTTTCGCTTCGTTAAACCACTTAACAGTGCCAGTAACAGTAGACATAGTCTATTCCTTTTCAATCAATGAGTAAGCCTTGATAGGCGATTGGTGCTAAAAGTGTTGCTATTACTTATGACAAAAAGACCAGAACTGTAGAAACTACTGTTGCTAAGGTTGGGCATAAATATAGGACATACTTTCAAGCGTATTTGAGTATATACCCCTGTCAACCCAAGTCAACACACTCGCCGAGGAAAGTTTAACCTTGTTCACGCTTGCATAAAGTCATGCCAATGCCGCCCAAAATAACCGCCGCCGCCACCGCAAAACTGGCTGTTACAGGCTCCGAAATTAACACCATTCCCATAACTGCTGTCCACACCGGAACACTCAGCTGCACGGCCCCTGTTTGAGCCGCCGTCAAAAACGGTAAAACCCGATACCAAAGCGCATAGCCAAGCCCCGAGGTCAAAGCCCCCGAGACGACCGCAAGCCCTACTCCACGCCAATCCCAGTGCGCCTGTAACCCGATCACGAGCAACAGTGGAAGCCCCAGGATAACCGCCATTTGAAAGCTGGCTGCGGTGGTCTGCAACGCCGCCCCTGACACCTTGCCGCGCATGGTAAATACACCCCAGGCAACGCCTGCGCACAACATCAGTGCAAAGCCACTGAGCGAGGGTCGTGATGCGGCCGGTAACAACCAGCCACACAAGCCGGCAAATGCCAGTGCTGCGCCGGCAAGCTCGAGTCGACTGAACCTCGTGCCTTGCCAACGCGCCCAACTAAAAATAGTAAGCTGAACCGCAGCAAACAAAATTAGCGCCCCCTCCGCCGCTCCCAGGGACCGATACGCATAGGAAAAAAATAATGCGTACAAAAAAAGCGAAACAGCATTAGGCCACCGCCCGCGCCAGGTCAGTCTGCCAGGCTTGGCCACCAAAATTGACAGCATTAACGCGCCACTAAACAGGCGAATAAAGCTGAAGCTGGCCGGGTCGATCAAAGGCTCCGACAGAGCCAGACGGCAGAGAATGGAATTGCCGGCAAAAGCCAGCATAGCCACCAGAGTTAAAAGCGCGATATTAGCGAAGCGCAAAGCAGCACCACAGGGTTAGAGGTATTGGGGCCCGTCAGTATTTCGGTATCGGCTAAGAGATTGCCGATAGGACGATGAATAACGCTTTAGCACAAGCGTCACTGCGCCGCCCTGAACAGGCGGCACATAGCCAGGTTACAGGCTCAGGTCACGATTACTCGCTTTAATAAACGCCTGTTTAAGCTCAGCAAAATTGTGCGCGGCCGGGAACTGGGGAAACTCGTCAATGACATTTTGCGGGGCGTGGAACAAAATGCCGGCATCCGCTTCTCCGAGCATAGTAGTGTCGTTGTAAGAGTCACCCGCGGCGATAATCCGGTAATACAGGGTTTTTAACGCCAGTACCGATTGACGTTTGGGGTCTTTCTGACGCAAGTGGTAGTTAATCACTCGGCCATTGTCGTCGGTTTCCAGGCGGTGGCACAGCAGCGTCGGGAAACCCAACTGGCGCATAAGAGGCTGAGAGAACTCATAGAAGGTATCTGACAGAATAATTACCTGAAAGCGCTCGCGCAGCCAGTTGATAAAATCTACCGCGCCGTCCAGAGGCTCAAGCGTGGCGATAACCTCCTGAATTTCATTCAGGCCCAGGTTGTTTTCTTCCAGAATGCGCAGGCGCTGACGCATCAGCACATCGTAATCGGGAATATCCCGAGTGGTGTCTTTGAGCGCGTCAATACCGGTCTTTTCGGCGAATTTAATCCAGATTTCTGGTACCAGTACACCTTCTAAGTCTAAGCATGCGAGTTCCACAGCCAAATCCCCTAGTTTTCAAGTCAATAAAAGATCGCGAATCTACCCTGCCCGACGCGGAAAAGCAACGTACACCATACGAGCTGTTATAAGGTAATGCCGCAAATCTATTGGGCAGCATGGCGCGGCTTTGCTATGATTTGCACCCCAAAAGCGCCGCAGAGCGATCCCCGAAACAACCGTGTCAGCAGGAATCCCGGAATGAGTGACAGCATTGCCATCACCGATATTGAACAAGAACTTGAGGGCAAAAGCCCGCACAGCATCATGCGCTATGCGCTGGAGCACTACGACAATATCGCCATCTCTTTCAGTGGCGCCGAAGATGTCGTGTTGATTGATATTGCCAGCCGTATTCGCCCGGATGTAGGGGTATTCTGCCTGGACACTGGCCGCCTGCACCCGGAAACCTACCAGTTTATTGAAAAAGTGCGCCAGCACTATGGTATCGAGATTGACGTGGTATCGCCCGACGGTGAAGCGGTACGCAAGCTTGTGCGCGAGAAAGGCCTGTTTAGCTTTTATCAGGATACCCACAAAGAGTGTTGCGGTATCCGTAAAATCGCCCCGCTGCGCAAAAAGCTGTTGGAGGTAGACGCCTGGATTACCGGTCAGCGCAAAGATCAAAGCCCCGGCACCCGTGCGGACATTCCAGTCATTCAGGACGACAAAGCCTTTGCCCGCGAAGGTGACCGGCTTACCAAGTTTAACCCGTTGGCGAACTGGAGCTCGGAAGAGGTCTGGGCCTATATTCGCGCCTACGAGGTGCCCTACAATCCACTTCACGATCGTGGCTTTATCTCGATTGGCTGCGAACCCTGCACCAAGCCCGTAGGCCCAGGCCAGCACGAGCGCGAAGGCCGCTGGTGGTGGGAAGAGGAAACCAAAAAAGAGTGCGGCTTACACGCCAGCAATATCGAGTAGTGCGATGAAAATCACTCTGGTCAAAAAAATACTGCCCGACGGTCGCCCGTGCCGCAAATGCGTCGATGTGCAGGAAAAGCTAGAACGCTCAGGGCATATTGATCGGATTGACGAGGTTCTGGAGGCCCATGAGAGCGACCCTCAAAGCCCAGGAATGCTACTGGCTAAGGAGCATGAGGTTAACCGGGCGCCCTTCTTTATCGTCGAGCAGGCGGGCGAGCCTCCCCAGATTTACACGGTGTATATGAAATTTTTGCTCGAGGTGTTAGAGCCTTAACCCGGGCAGGAGACCCCGGTACCGCCCAATCCACAATAACCACCCGGATTCTTCGCCAGATATTGCTGATGGTAGGTTTCCGCGTAGTAAAACTCGGGGGTGGGCAAGATTTCAGTGGTGATCTCTCCCAATCCCTTAGCTTTAAGCGCTTGCTGGTAGCGCTCGCGGCTTTGCTCAGCCTCGGTTATCTGTTCGGCCAGAGGCAAATACAAGCCCGAGCGGTATTGGGTGCCGCGATCATTGCCCTGCCCCATTCCCTGAGTGGGGTCATGGGACTCCCAGAACACTTTTAACAACTCGGCAAAACGGATATCGCCGGGCTTATAAACCACCAACACGACTTCGTTGTGACCTGTCTGGCCGGTACACACTTCTTCATAGGTAGGATTGGGAGTAAAGCCGGCGGCGTACCCCACCGCCGTCGTGTAGACTCCATCAAGCTGCCAAAAACATCGCTCCGCGCCCCAAAAGCAGCCCATTCCCAGTATCAACCACTGGGTATCCTCGGGAAACGGCGGCTTAATAGAGTGCCCGTTAACATAATGCTGTGGCTCAACCGCCAGCGGCTCGCTGCGCCCGGGTAAGGCTTCTTCGGGCGTGGGCATTTGCAATTTCTTTGGGGTAAAAAACATAGTCTTAACCTTTTGCCTGTAGGTTCACCACCACTCGCCCGCGCCCGCTTCCTTTAAGCATGGCAGCCAGCAGCTCTGGCACCTGAGTGAGTTCGACCTCGCGTATTATCAGCGCTTCCTGCTCAGCAGTGAGAGGCACTGCGGCCAAAGACTGCCAGAGCGCCCGCTTTGTCTCGAGTGGCTGCTCTACCGAGTCGATTCCCAGCAGTGAAACCCCGCGTAAAATAAACGGAAAGACGTTCCCCTCAAGCTCGGGCCCCAAGGCCAAGCCACAATTGGCAATGGCGCCCTCGGGCGCCGTCGCTTTTAACACATTAACCAGCGCAGCGCCGCCCAGAGAATCCAGGCCGCAGTCCCACTCGGGCTTAAGCAAGGGCTTTGGCGATGATTTAAGCAAATCCTCGGCGGGTAAGCATTGGCTCGCGCCAAGCTGGGTAAGGCGATCGAACTCCTGCGCTTTACCCGTTACTGCAGTCACGGAGTAGCCCGCGTGAGCGGCCAAGAGCACGGCCAGAGAACCGACCGCACCCGAGGCTCCGGTGACCACAAAGCGGCGCCCCGCGACCTCTGGCTGAAGCTTTTGAATTTTTTGCATCGCCATAGCGGCCGTCAGCCCGGCAGTGCCATAGAGCATGGCGTTGCGCAGGCTTAAATCGTCGGGGCAGACAGATACCCATTGGGCGGGTACCCGACAGTATTCGGCTAAGCCGCCGGGAGTGTTCATACCAAAGTCATAGCCGCTGATCAGCACTCGCTGGCCCGGAGCGAAGACTCCAGACGGGTCTTGCTCGACCACCCCCGCGGCATCAATGCCTGGGGTGTGAGGAAACGTCCGGGTAACCCCTGGGTTGCCTGCGGCACTGAGCGCGTCTTTATAATTGAGGCAGGAGTAGTAAACCTTAATCAGAACCCCCTCTGACCCCAGCTCGCCAAGAGGGAGTCGAGCCACCTCGCAGTGGAAATCGTCGGGGGATTGTTGCGTAACGCGCAGTGCTTGGTAATGTGTCATATAACGCCTCGGCCCTACCCGCTGCAAATATTTAGAACCACCGGTTCGGCTGCATCCGTGAAAGCCAGCGCAACAACACTTTATCAAGGCTAGCTTCGGCGGCCAGTCCCAGACGTTCCGGCAGTGTCTTTTTGTGCGCGTAAGTGACTTCGAAAATATCCGCATCCGGGTGTTGGTTTAACAGATAACCATCGCTGGTGATCACTTCGTCAATCAAGCGAATATCCAGCGCTCGCTTACCATACCAGACCTCGCCGGTGGCCACTTGTTCCACTTCCACCTGGGGGCGGTTCTCGGCGACAAACTCTTTAAACAGTACGTGGGTTTGTTCCAAATCGTCGGTAAATTTCTCGCGCCCTTTATCGGTGTTTTCGCCAAACATGGTAACCGTGCGTTTGTATTCACCGGCGGTGTACATTTCAAAGTCGATATTGTTTTTCTTCAACAGGCGATGAAAGTTAGGCAGCTGCGCCACCACGCCAATAGAGCCCAAAATGGCAAAGGGGGCAGCGACGATTTTATCGGCTACGCAGGCCATCATATACCCGCCGCTGGCGGCGACTTTATCGACACTCACGGTTAGGGGGATGCCCCGCTCTTTGATGCGGCTGAGCTGACTGGCCGCCAGGCCATAGCTGTGCACCATACCGCCGCCGCTTTCCAGGCGTACCAACACTTCGTCCTGAGATTCGGCCAGCCCCAGCACTGCGGTAATTTCCTCGCGCAAATTATTGCCCGCGGATGCTTTGATATCGCCATCAAAGTTCAAAACGTAAAGCCGCTTTTTACGCTCAGCGCCCGGCTCAAGTTCGGTTTTGGCACTTTTGTCTTTACGCTTGCGCGCCTTTTCGCGTTTTTTCTTTAACTTGTTCTCAAGTTTTAACGCGGTCGAATCTAAAACGGCCGACTTAATTGTCTCGGTATAGTCGTCCAGTTTTTCGTTCACTTTGGTGACTTCGATATGCCCGTCGGAGTCAGGACGGTTTTTACTATTAGCGACAAGCGCTAATACCACCGCAATAGCGATTAATACCGTAACCGCCTTGGCTAAAAACAAACCGTACTCGATAATAAATTCCAAAAATCACACTCCTGCTATGTTTATTTCCAGTCTCCGACGGCGTCGCGCGCGGCGTCGTTGACTGGCCGTGAAATTAATCCCGCACCGCTTAAACGAATATCAAACACGGCGCCATCGGCCATAGGCAAATAGGTGGCGCTTCCGTAAACGGTATCGACGATGGGTAGTTGCTGTTTGGCTTCGCGCAGCCAGCGCCAGACGTCCACGCCCATAGGGCTTTCACTAAATGCGTAGACACTGGGCGGTTCGCGGCGCTCTTGCTCAAGGGAATAGTAGCGCCCCGACAGTCGATCTAAACGGTAACCGGGTTTTATACCTAACTGCAGCAATGGGCCTTTCCATTTAACAATACGGGCATCTAGCTGCCATTGATCACCTTTTAGGGTATACGCCTGTTCGTCCTCTTCGGGTATGGCCACCAACACCTCATACTCTTGGCTAGCTTTTTGGGTAAAGCTTACGGTGGCGACGGTCTGCTCACCCTGGATTTGGCGGTAGCTGAAAATGTCCAGGGCGATAAAGGCAAAAAATACCGCCAGGGCCAAAAGTGCCAGGCCAAACATGCCCCGCAGCCACCCCATAATCCAGGAATCTTTCCATAACAGTCGGGCCGCCATATAGGCCACCAACAGGCAAATAAGTGCGGCTGCCACAGCGATTGCGCTATAAACCACGAGCTTAATCCTCCGAAACTAAGGCTTGATCAAAGCCCGAGACAAAACCGTCAATCAAACGCCGGGCGATAGTGCCACGGGGCGGAATAGACGGCAAATTTTTGTAGTGGTACCAGCGGGCGTCCGCTATTTCATCTTCCTGAACCCGAATGTCGCCGACATCATAATCAGCGTAAAACCCCAGCATTAATTGACCGGGAAAAGGCCAGCTTTGACTGCTGCTGTAACGCAATTGCGACACCTGCAGCCCGACCTCTTCATAGATTTCGCGCTCCACGGTCTGCTCGGGGGTCTCTCCGGCCTCAATAAAACCCGCCAGGGTAGTATAAACCCCGCTTTTAGAGCGAGTGTGACGCGCCAATAGACACCATTCACCACGGGTGATTAACACAATAATACACGGGGAAATTTTGGGATAGTAATGGGCCGGGCAGGCACTGCAGCGCAGCACCAGCTCGCCCCGTGACAAATCCTGAGGGCTTAGCTCGCCCAGCGCCTGGCCACAGGCGCCGCAATAGCGATGATTGCGCCACCAGTGCTCCAGCTGCACCGCGCGACTGGCTGACTGGAAGTTACGCTCACTCAGGCTCGCTAAACATTCGCGCAGTGAAATCCAGCTTAGATCATGGGGCTCCGTTAACAGCGCGACACTGCGCTTGTCACCGCTGGCGGGGGGAAGGTAGGTTATGCCCGATAGGCCTGTGGGCACCTTCTGTAAGGGATCGCCTTGTTCGTCAATGGCAATCTGGCCCGCGTGTACCAGCCAGGCCGAACTCGCTTGTGTCGCCATTAGCTTGCAACCGGGTAACCCAGTGCCTGAAGGCTCTCTTCGGCTACTTGTAACACACTGGTGTCGGCGTTCCGATCGGATTTAATGGCGTCCAGATAGTATTCCAGACTGATAACCGCGTCCGCAAAAGTCTCAAGCAAATGCTGAACCGCGGCCAGCGGCTCGCCTCCCAGTAAAGCTTCGTTGACGAACCGCTCGGAGGCCGCCACGACCTTCGCCGCCCGGGGCAAGTCGAGCACCAGCATACCGCCGCGCACACTCGATAGCGTAGAAGCCACGTTTTTAATGTGGCCAATATCGTAATTGGATTCGGCGTAAGACGTTAAACCGCGTTTTATTAACGCCAAGCCCGCTTCAGCCTCCTCGATTACCAGCGCTTCAGCTTCCATGATCTGACTGCTGGAAAGCGCTTCAGCACGACTCAAGGCATTAAGCTGGGCCAGTTTTTCATCCGACAAGTTCATTTTTGTCAGACCGGTGACGGTGCTTTCAATGTACAGCAGTGTGTCGGCCACTCCCAACAGGTCATCGGGCGATGCTTCGGCGGTGCCCTCCTGCCAGGTCTGGATTTTAACCATATCCGCTTTTAAAGAATCCGCCGGCGCCTGCAGCCCCACAATGGTCAGAGTATCGGCCACTTTCTTGAGGTTTTCTCCCAGCTCAGGGGTGTCTTTCAACATTTCAACGCCCCCCTGCGCAGCGCGCTCCAGGATGTTTTTGGTGTTGCGCAGCTCATCTTGCAGTACCGCTGCCATAGAGCTGACAGTGGTCGCACTGGGGCCTTTTAAATATTCCTGTTCGCGGATTAGCGAGCTCTCGGTGTAGGACAATTCTGGGGTGGAAAAAGCAGCGCGAATTGCCGCCGAACGCTCGCTGTCGGCGCCTGCCAGCACCACTAAATAAAGCAGCTCTTTGAGCAGCGCCTCGGGCGGTTCGCGGTCCAGTACCGCCTCGCCTTCAAACTGTAGGCGTTTTATGTCGCGGTCAATCGCGCCAAACAGCATCTTGCGGGTTTTACTCAGCTGTAGCTTGTCTTTACCCAATAAGGTCAACACCTCAGAGCCCACCCACCAAAGCTTCGCCTGCGCGCGATTGCCACAGATTTTATCCAGTCGCTCCAGCGCGCGGGCCATCATTCCCAGCGATGGCGCGGCCTGTTTGCCCTGCAGCACATTTAACATCGCCACCTGATACATGTGACGCAGACGTCTGACCACCTGGCGAAAATCCTCGGGGATATCCAACTCCGGTTGAGGAGCGCGCTTAGATTCGAAGTGTTGCTGGGGAAAATAATGGCTGTCAGCCAACAAGGGGGCCTTGCGGGCACGGCGCAATTCATTAATGTAGGGAATCAGCAAAATGGCCATACTGCGCCCGGTTTGGCTACAGTACTCCAGGTAACGCGGCAGAATAAAGAACACCGAAGTAATAGGCTCAAGCTTGGCTTGAGTAATCTCGTGACTGCCTAACGGAATATCGGTGATGTGCTCTACCAGTTCCTGGGCCAGTAAATCGACACCGCGCAGCTGCAACAGGCTGAGAGTGCCGCGAATTTGTTTGATATCGTCAATACACAACTGCAGCAACTCGCCGTTTTCAGAGTCGGCGGCAAAGCGCTCTAATCGCGAGGCGGCCGACTCGATGGTTGCCACCAACTCATCGTGGACCAGTTTCAAAGAGGCGGGGTTAAATGTCTCTGCAGTGTCGTTGTTCACGATTATTCTTCCTAAAGTTGCTGGCGCGGCCCGGTCTGTATGGGTGGTTTTTAACCTGGGCCGACACTGGGTTTTACCTTTTGCGGCAAGGGGTTGATTCTATATCTTAGAAATTACATTAAATTTTGCCAGATCGCCAGCAACACGTGTCATAGGTGTTATTGAACGCCAAAAGCGTCGCGTTTTATCCCCACAAACAGTTTCCGCCAGATGCTTTGCCGATCTGTTCCAGCTTCTCTTTGTGCCGTTCGAGCTCTTCAGGGCTGGCTTGTAAAACCGGTAAAGGCGCGCGCCCGGCCGCCAAGCGGCGAATCTCTTCGCCCCCTTCACCGCCGCTGTCGCCACCGCTGCTACTGCCCAGTGAAAGGCTGGTCTGGCCGCCGGTCATTAGAAGATAGACGTCCGCGAGGATCTCGGCATCCAGCAAGGCGCCGTGTAGATCGCGCTGGGAGTTATCGACACCATAGCGCTTACACAAGGCGTCTAGGTTGTTCTTTTGCCCCGGGTGCTTGCCGCGAGCCAATACCAGCGAATCGACAATAGCGTTAGTTAAACCGATGGTCTGGTGCGAGGCGTCCAGCTGACGCAGCTCGTGGTCGATAAAACCCACATCAAACGGCGCATTGTGGATGACGAGCTCAGCCCTCTGAATAAACGCCATAAACTCATCGCGAATTTGTGAGAATACGGGCTTATCGGCCAGCATTTCATTGGTGATGCCATGCACCTCCATAGCGCCGGCATCGACCTCACGCTGGGGGTTTATATACTGGTGATAGTGGTTGCCGGTTAACTTGCGATTCACCACCTCCACACAACCAATCTCAATGATTTTGTGCCCCTGGGAGGGCTCGAGGCCGGTGGTTTCCGTATCCAGAACAATCTGGCGATGGCCTTTTAACTCGTTTTCGTTCATCTTTTTACCTTACAGGGAATCTATGCCTTTATTAGCCAGGGCGTCGGCCCGTTCGTTCTCGGGGTGTCCACTGTGGCCCTTAACCCAGCGCCAATCAATCTGATGCCCCTGACATTCGTGATCCAGCGCCTTCCACAAATCGTCGTTTTTAACCGGCTTTTTGGCGGCCGTTTTCCAGCCATTGCGTTTCCAGCCCGTCAGCCACTCGGTAATGCCTTTGCGCACATACTGGGAGTCAGTCGTAAGCACTACATGACAGGGCTCCTTAAGCGCCCTTAGCCCCTCAATAGCGGCCATAAGCTCCATGCGATTATTGGTGGTGTTGGGCTCGCCTCCGTACAGCTCCTTTTCCTGACCATTGTAGCGCAGCAGCGCTCCCCAGCCCCCGGGGCCGGGATTGCCGCGGCAGGCGCCATCGGTAAATACGTGTATTTCTTTCACTTAAGCTCTCTCAGTCAAGACTATGGCCTGCTAGAACAGGCCCGTTTATTTGGGTTTGGGGGAACTATCACGCCTCAGGTCGTAGCGGCGATTGGGCGCTTGGCGTCCGGTGAGTTTACCGGCTAACGGCTTAAGCCCTACCACCTCGCCTGACTCCCAGGGTGGTTTAATCGGTATAACGCCGGGTACGTCCTTGCGCACCAGAGCGACATAATAACTTCCCCAGGGCAGCCGAACGGCTGTGCCTATGGATTCAGCCACCTGCCCGGGCTTCTTAGAGGCACCCGGCCAAAACCCGCCATACTCGACAGATACCGGCTCTAACCCCAGAACTGTGCACCAATCGAGCAATCGAGCCAGGCGCAACTGATGATGGCGCCACAGAGGGCCGCCCCCTATCAATCGGCGCACTCCGTGCCAGGCCCCCACTGGGCTCCAGGGGTTAAATCCAACCATCAGGATGTGGCCGCGGGGAATGGTTGCCCGCGCCGCCTCAGCCAGTAACTGATGGGGCGTCGCGCTGTAATCCAGGGCGTGGTGCAGCACCATCACATCCACCGATTCACTCGCCAGAGGCAGCCGCGTCAAGTCCACACAACCGGCTTCCCGTCCACCCGCCTGGGCGGTTGGACCCAAGGCAAATTTGTGGGGTATGCGGCTGTCTGCGGTGAGGTTGACGTCTTTACACACACTCAGCTGACACAGGTGGTACCCAAACAGACAGCTCAACGCGCGCGCCACCTGAGCCTGCTGACGCTCAAGCAGCGCACCACCGGCCGGCTGGTCAAACCAAGCCGACAATGCCTGCACCGCCAACGGGGGGGAGACTACCTTATCGCGCGCCATGAATCACCCGTGAAAGCCATAAAATTGGCTGTTAACATAGCATACCTCGGTAAACCGTCCGACGCCGATATAGGCTTTAGCGACTGTGATTTGCAATATCGCATGTCCGCATAACCTCTAATAAGGCGTCGGCACAGAAACCGGGCGCTGCTGTTAACAGGCCCACAACCCAGGAGGCCATTTGCAACTTTCCCTCTTCCCCGCACTACAAACCAATTATTTCTGGCTATTACAGCCGGATGACTCCAAATCCGTGGCCTATATTTTTGACCCAGGTGACGCCACCGCCGTAAAACAGCAACTGCAAGCGCGCGGACTGACCCTTGCGGGCATCGTTATCACCCACCATCACTGGGACCACACCGACGGTATCGATGAGCTGGTAGCAGATTGTAAGGTCCCGGTGTATGGCCCCCGAAGCGACAAGATTCCGCAAGTGGATCACGTTTTAAGTGAAGGCGATAAGCTAACCTTGGGCCCACTAACGCTCGACGTGTTAGAAACGCCCGGCCACACACTGGATCACATCAGTTACCTGCTACAAACCCCAGAGCAAGATCTTTTATTTTGCGCCGACACCCTGTTTGCGGGTGGGTGCGGGCGAATGTTTGAAGGTAGCCCCGAGCAATTCCTTAGCTCGCTTAATCGCTTAAAAGCTCTACCCGAACGAACCCAGGTGTGCTGCTCCCACGAATACACCGTGGATAACCTTCGTTTCGCCCAAGCGGCCGAACCAGACAACCGGGCGATAGCTGAACGTCTTGCTCGCGAGACCGAAAAACGCCGCCAAGGGCAATCCACCCTACCCTCTACCATTGGCCTGGAAAAGCAAACCAACCCCTTTTTGCGCACCGATTCCCCCTCCTTAAAGGCCTCAGTAAAAAAACACACCGGACTAAAAGCCCCCCGGGAACACGAGGTTTTCGCCGCTTTAAGGCAGTGGAAAGACCGCTTTAAAGCGAATTGACCCGACTTACCGAAACCCCTAGAATCGGCCGACTATAATCAACCAAGTATCGATGTCGCATGAGTGTAAACCGTTTATTTTTTCTCGCTGCCAGCTGTATTGTTACCTCCTGTGGCCTTATCTCTGAAAAACCTGAACCTGCTCCCTCTGCGAGTGAAACCGCCGCTGTCAGTGCCCCCCAAGCTACTCTACCACCGCCAACTATTCGCAAGCTGGACGCCGAAAAGCCCGAAGAGGACCTCTGGCAGCGCCTGCGCCAGGGCTTTGAACTAGGGCCCTATGAGCAAGCCCAATTAGACTCGTATGTACAGTGGTACATTGACCACCCCGACTATATTGAGCGGGTGTTTAACCGGGGGCAGCGTTACCTGTATCACATAACGGAAAGACTTGAAGAAGAAAATCTTCCGCTGGAAATAGCGCTGCTGCCCGTCGTAGAAAGCGCCTTTGACCCCTATGCATACTCTTACGCAACCGCCTCGGGGATGTGGCAATTCATGTCCGGAACGGGGTCAGACTACGGATTAAAACAGAACTGGTGGTACGACGGCCGCCGCGACATTATCGACTCGACCGATGCCGCCCTGGCCTATCTGGAACAGCTGCAAGAGATGTTCGACGGCGATTGGTTGCATGCACTGGCGGCCTACAACACCGGCCAGGGGCGCTTGCAGCGCTCTATAAACCGCAATCGCAACGCCGGAAAATCCACCGACTTTTGGTCTCTCAAACTACCTCGCGAGACCCGCAATTATGTCCCCCGGCTGCTAGCCCTGTCGAAAGTGGTGGCCAACCCCGAAAAATACAATATTAGCCTGCCTCCCATTGCCAATGCCCCCTACTTCGTTGCCGTGGATATACAATCGCAGCTTGACTTGACCCGCGCCTCCGAGCTCGCCGGAATTAGCATGGACGAGCTCTACGCCCTCAATCCAGGCTTTAACCGGTGGGCCACTGACCCCGAGGGGCCCCACCGTTTGCTCATGCCTCTGGACGCCCAAGCCACATTCACCGAGGCGCTGGCCAAGCTGCCCGACAACGAACGTATTAGCTGGCAGAGATACGCCATCAGACGCGGAGACTCGCTAAGCACTATCGCTCGCCAGTTTGATACCAGCGTGGATGTGCTGCGCACGGCCAACAAGCTATCGTCGTCGCGTATTCGTGCAGGCGATACCCTGCTCATACCCAGTGCATCGGTCGGTAGCGAAAGCTATGCATTGGAGCCGCAAGGCGGCAATGCCAAACGAAGCTATATCGTGAAAAAAGGCGATAGTTTTTGGCAGATAGCGAATCGCCACAAAATCAGTGTGGACTCGCTCGTGAAGTGGAACGGCATGTCGTCGCGGGACACTCTCCAGCCGGGGCAAAAGCTGGTGATTTGGGAAAAGTCTCAAGCCCCCGGCAACGCTCAGGGCATTACCCGCAAACTAACCTATAAAGTACGTAGAGGCGACTCGCTAAACAGTATTGCCAGTAAATTCAATGTCAGCATTCACGAAATTACCCGCTGGAATAATGTTTCCACCGCTAACTATATCCACCCCGGCCAACAATTAACGCTGTTTGTGGGGGTTACAAAGGCTCGTTAACCGCGCGCAATAATTTTTGCGTGTACTGGTGCTGGGGCGCCGTCATAATTGACGTCGCCTCGCCGGCCTCCACCACACGCCCGGCCTGCATTACCAGCATTTGATGACTCATCGCCCGCACCACATCCAAATCGTGGCTGATAAAAATATACCCAAGCTGATGCTCACGCTGGAGTGATTTAAGCAAGATAACCACCTCGCGCTGCACGGCGCGATCCAGCGCCGAGGTAGGTTCATCCAGAATCAATAAGCGTGGCTTTAAAATAAGCGCCCGTGCAATGGCCACGCGCTGGCGCTGGCCACCGGAAAATTCATTGGGGTACCTATGGCGAACGGCGGGATCCAACTGCACCTGCTCGAGCGCTTCAATCACTTTTTCTTCCACTTGATCGCGGGATAATTGCGGCTCGTGGACTCGCAAACCTTCGGCAATAATCTCGGCAATCGACATGCGAGGGCTTAAGCTGGCATAGGGGTCTTGAAAAATCACCTGAATCTCGCGCCGCAAAGGCTTTAATTCGCGGGCCGACAAGGAGAGCAAATCGTGGTTTTGCGCGTAAACGGCCTTTCCCTCGGCCTCAAGCAAACGGGCAATCGAGCGCCCCAGAGTGGTTTTACCCGAACCACTTTCCCCGACGACGCCCAGTGTCTCCCCTTCGCGCAAAACAAATGAAATATCGTCAACCGCTTTCACATGATCGACGACTCTTTTGAAAACGCCTTTCTTGATGGGGAACCAGGTGCGGATATGACTGACGTTTAAAAGCGTTGCGGCGTTTTCGCGTATCGATTCCGGTGGATCACCTGGATCCGCCGCCATCAGCATTTGGGTATAAGCTTTTTGAGGGCGGTTAAAAATTTCATCGGTCGCGCCAGCTTCGACCACCTGACCCCGGTGCATAATCACGACTCGATCGGCGAGCGCGCGCACAATATGTAAATCATGAGTAATAAAAACCACCGCCATCCCTAAATCGACTTGCAGGTCTTTAATCAATCGTAAAATTTGCGCCTGTACGGTGACATCCAAGGCGGTTGTGGGCTCGTCGGCGATCAGGATGTCCGGCTCGTTAATAAGCGCCATGGCAATCATAACGCGCTGACGTTCACCGCCGCTCAACTGGTGTGGCAGCGCCGACAAACGCTGCTCCGGGCTGCGAATACCCACGCGGTTTAACCACTCCAACACCACCGGCCGGGCTTTCACCTTGGATAAGCCTTTATGCAAAAACAGCACTTCGGCCAGCTGCTTCTCAATGCTGTGCAAAGGGTTCAAAGAGCTCATAGGCTCTTGAAATATCATTCCTATGCGGCGCCCCCGGTAACCTGCCAAAACCTTTTCGCTTTGATTCAATAAGTTTTGCCCGGCAAAGATTATTTCACCTTTTTCGTAGCAGGCGGTATCGGGATTGAGCAGACGCATAATAGACTGAGCTGTGACCGATTTTCCAGAGCCACTTTCACCCACCACGGCTAATACCTCGCCGGCAAAAACCTCAAACGAGACGCCCTGCAAAACAGGTTTAGGCGTGCCCTCATGGGTAAAAGACAAATGCAGATCGTTAACGTGAAGAATGGATTCAGGCATAAGGTTACCGCGTTTTATTGGGGTCTACAGCGTCGCGCACCGCTTCGCCCACAAAAACCAATAGCGTCAGCAGCAGCGCCAACACAAAAAACACCGACAAACCAATCCAAGGGGCATGAAGGTTGTTTTTGCCCTGGCTGACCATTTCCCCTAAAGACGCCGACCCGGGCGGCAAACCAAAACCGAGAAAATCCAGCGCCGTAAGGCTCGTGACCGCGCCGACCAAAATAAAAGGCACGAAGGTTAAAGTGGCGACCATGGCATTGGGTAAAAGGTGGCGGAAAATCAACGCGCGATCGGACACACCCATTGCTTTGGCCGCCAACACATATTCCAGATTGCGAGCGCGCAAAAATTCAGCACGGACCACGCCCACCAAAGTCATCCAGCCAAACAGCAATAAAATTACCAACAAAATCCAAAAGCTGGGTGGCACCAAGCTGGCAATAATAATGAGCACAAAAAGCGCGGGCATACTGGACCAGACCTCGAGCAATCGCTGGCCAATCAAATCAATTTTACCGCCATAAAAGCCTTGTACGGCTCCCGCCGCGACACCAATAATACTGGTGGCCAAGGTAAGCAAAAGACCAAATATGACCGAGATACGAAACCCGTAAATCAGACGGGCCAAAACGTCGCGCCCCTGATCATCCGTACCCAGCCAATTCTCGGCGCTAGGCGGGCTAGGCGCAGGTGTCGGAAGGTCATAATTAATGGCGCGATAATCAAACCGAACAGGAGGCCACAGCATCCAACCCGACTCGTTAATCAGCTCGGCGATATAGGGGTCGCGATAATCGGCCGCCACATCAAAATCGCCACCAAAGGTAAGCTCCGAATACTCCTTAAACAGCGGATAATAAAAAGCATCCTGATGTTTGATTAAGATAGGCGTATCATTGGCAATAATCTCGGCAAACAAAGAGCCTATAAACAAAAACAAAAAAAGCCATAAACTCCAGAAGCCGCGACGGTTGTTTTTAAAGCGTCGCCAGCGCTCTTGATTTAAAGGGCTCAGCATACTAACGGCTCTCAAAATCAATGCGGGGGTCAACCCAGGTGTAGGCCAGGTCACTGACAATACCAATAAGCAACCCCAATAAACCAAACATATACAAGGTGCCAAACATGACTGGGTAGTCGCGCTGAACAATCGCCTCATACCCGAGTAGCCCCAGGCCTTCCAGCGAGAAAATCACCTCGATTAGCAAAGAGCCGGTAAAAAACATACTGATAAACGTAGCGGGAAACCCGGCAATAATAATTAGCATGGCATTGCGAAATACATGCTTATACAAAACCCGCTTTTCCGAGGCGCCTTTAGCTCGGGCCGTCATTACATATTGCTTATTGATTTCGTCCAAAAAAGAATTCTTGGTCAGCATGGTTAAAGTGGCAAAACCACTGATAACCAAGGCCGTTATCGGCAGCGTTAAATGCCAGAAATAGTCGGCCAACTTGCCTCCAAAGCTCAGCTCGGAGAAATTATCAGACACCAGGCCGCGCAAAGGAAACCAGTCAAGGTATGAACCGCCAGCAAAGACGATAATCAACAAAATGGCAAACAGAAAACCCGGAATGGCATTGCCGATCACAATGACCCAACTGGTCCAAATATCAAATTGACTGTGATGGCGTACCGCTTTGCGTATCCCTAAAGGTATCGAGACTAAATAGATAATCAGCGTACTCCATAGCCCAAGGGAAATGGAAACGGGCAAACGATCAACGATAAGCCCGGTTACCGAATTGGCTTTGAATAAGCTGTCGCCGAAATCCAGTAGGGCGTAATCCAGCAACATATCAAAGTAGCGCTCGTGCATGGGCCGATCAAAGCCAAACTGGGCCTCGATCTGGGAGATAATTTGTGGATCAAGCCCCCGGCTGGCGCGGGTGCCCTGCGCAGGCGCCCCTAAATCATCATTGGCGCCGGTGACCCCCATGGAAACCACACCCTGCATACGTGCAATGGCCTGATCCACGGGGCCGCCAGGGGCCGCCTGAACAATAAAAAAGTTGACCGTAATAATCGCCCATATGGTGGGCACGATCAGCAACAATCGCCTTATGGTATAAGCCAGCAAAGGTCTACCCTAGTCTTCTAAAGATTCAGCATGCAGGATTAAGGTTTTAAGGTTTTGGCTTTTTGTTCGTCATACCACCAGGTATCCAACCCTATTTCCAACTTGGGCGAGCTCGCCGGGCGAGAGAATTTATTCCAATAAGCAACCCGATAGTCCGCCGAATACCAGCGGGGAATGCCATAGAAATTCCAAAGAGCCACCCGATCAAACGCCCGTCCATAAGCGGTAAGCAATTCGTCGTCACCTTGATTGGCCGCAATATTTTCTACCATAGAGTCGATCACCGGATCATTGACACCGGCCGTATTCCAACTGGAGTTGACGTTTTTAGAGTGCCAGGTCAGCTCCATATCGGTTGACGGGTAAGGCATTTCGGTAAAATACAATGACACCATCTGAAAGTCTTTTTCGTGTACCCGACTCATATACTGAGACGTATCAACCTTGCGTATGTTCATGGTGATACCTATGCGATCCAGATTCTTTTTAAAGCTGTTGGCATAGCGCTCGGTACTGTTATCGTAGATCAACAACTCAAACTCCATGGGCTCGCCGGTTTTCTGGTTGACTAAACGGCGATCTTTGAGTGTCCATCCGGCCTCTTTTAACAACGCCAGCGCTTCGCGCATGGCACCGCGAATTCGGCCCGAGCCATCCGTTTGGTTGGGGCGCCAGACCTCGCCAAACACCTCGGGGGGCAACTGGTCTTTATACTGGTTGAGAATTTCAAGCTCTTTACCTTCGGGCTTTCCCTCGGCCTTGTATTTTGTGTCTTGAAAGTAACTTTCAGCGCGCGTGTACTCACCGTAAAACAGGGTTTTGTTCAGCGACTCAAAATCCAGCATATAGTTGAGCGCCTGACGCACCTTGCGGTTTGTAAAGGGCGCTCTTTGGGTATTAAAGATTAAGGCGGTGAGGGGCTTGGGGGCTTTGTTGGGAATTTCCGCTTTGACGATATCACCGCGATTGACGGCGGGGATATCATAAGCCTCTTTCCAGTTGGCCATTACCGCCTCGGCGCGAAAATCATACTCGCCCGCTTTAAAAGCCTCTAATGTAACCGAGCGATCAAGAAAGTACTCGAAAATAATAGTGTCGAAATTAAACAGGCCTTTGCGCGAGGGTAGATCTTTGGCCCAGTAATCCTTCACCCGTGAATAGGTAACGCTAGAGCCCATATCAAAATCACTGACCACATAGGGGCCACTGCCCACGGGCGGAGTGGACAAAGGCGCAGATAGGTCTTTGTCTTGCCAATAGTGCTGGGGCAAGATAGTCAAGCCGGCTAGATCAGTAATGTAATTCTTTTGGGGGCTATCAAATTCAAAACGAACCGTATGTTCATCCACGACTTTGGCGTCTTTGACGTGCTTATACAGCACCGCTATCTGAGGCAGCCCCTGATCCACAAACTTGTTAAAACTAAAGGCAACATCTTCGGCGGTTACCGGTTCGCCATCGTTAAACTGCGCCTTGGGATTGATATTATATTCAACCCAGGTGTAGTCCTCGGGGTAAGTCACCGACTCGGCGATAAGTGGATACAAAACCCCGTACTCATCATCGTTGTCGATCATAAGTGTATCGTAGATGAAACGCTGGTAGGGTTTAAGGCCCTCAGCCACCGGGTCACCCCGACGGGCAAAGCGATTAAAGCTGTCGTAGGTACCCAGAGCAGCCATCCGTAAGGTGCCACCTTTAGGGGCGTCAGGGTTTACATAATCAAAGTGAGTAAAGTCTTCGGAGTATTGCGGTGTGAGATGAGAGGATACCGCGTGTACGGTGTGGGTGACCACCTCTGAAGGCTCGGTTTGGGCGGACGCCGGGGCAACGAAGCTTGCCGCTCCCAGCATAAAAAGCGGAACGATCAATGAACGCATCTGTGAATACATACCCTAATCTCAAATATTGACAACAATAGACAAATTGTACGGAAACTAGTGCCCCTGTGTACAACAGGAAAATAGAAAACTTTGACTTAACATCTACCGGTAAGAACGGCCAATACCGGACAACTAACCGACATAATGCTAGTATTAGCCCTAGGGGACGCCCTTATACAGCGATAAAAATCACGCCACTGGCTGCTTTTTAATCAAAAGTTATGCCATTAATATCTATATGATGCGATGACCGCCATGCTTCTTAGTGAAGACCAACGCGACTGCCTACAGGAAATTGCCAATGTAGCAATGGGGCAAGCGGCCGACCGTCTGGCGCGCCTTTTTGATGCCTTTGTGGTGCTCTCTATCCCCCAAGTGGGCATTTTAACCCCTAGTGACATTGCAATGACCCTGGAAAGCCTGCGGGATCAGAGCAGCCAAAACGAGCCCTTAACCGGCGTGGCGCAGGGGTTCATTGGGGACGGCGTCGCCGGTGAAGCACTATTGCTGTTTAATGGCACCCGCTACCAAGACTTGGCCGAGCTGCTTAAATACGACTACCACCCAAACCTGAACCGAGAGCTACTCATGGACACGAGTAACGTCTTGGGAGGGGCTTGTCTGCACGGCCTAGCACGTCAGCTGGACACCCACTTAAGCTTAGGGCCACCCCACTTACTCGATCCGAGCGACGATATAGATCGGTTGCTTACTCAGCGTGATCTCGACTGGAACAGTGCCGCTGTCGTCGAAATCAACTACACTATCGAACACTATCGTATCAATTGCGATCTTTTGCTGGTGATCAGTGAGAACTGCATTGCCGGCCTGCTGGAAAAGTTAGACTATCTGATTGATTAACCAGAGGATGAGCGCAAAGCATGCCGGACCGTGAGCTGAACTCTCTCCTAAAAGACGTCCATTGGCTAATGGACATTCTGCAGAATATCGACGTTGGTTTGGTAGTCATGGATCGCGACTACAACATTTCGCTGTGGAACCAGTTTATGCAAAATCACAGCGGCAAGTTTCCCGAGGGGGTGTTAGAGCGCAATATCTTCGAATTATTCCCCGACCTGCCCCAGGATTGGTTCCGCCGTAAATGCGAACCCGTGTTTTTATTGCAAAGCGCCACTTTTACAACCTGGGAACAGCGTCCCTACTTATTTCATTTTCCGCACTATCGCCCTATTACCGGCACAGCGCGTTTTATGTACCAAAACTGCACCATCCTGCCCCTTTTGGATACACAGGGAAATGTCTCTCACATCTGTCTTATCGTTTACGATGTCACCGACACTGCCGTTAACAAGCGAGCGCAAATAGAGGCCAATCAACAGCTGCAAGCGCTTAGTCGTATTGACCATTTAACGCAACTCTACAACCGAGGTTACTGGGAGCAAAACCTACATCAGGAGTTTTTGCGCTTCGACCGCTATGAAATCCCGGCGACCTTAATATTGTTTGACATCGATCACTTTAAGAAGGTGAACGACACCCATGGCCATACCGTCGGTGACGAGGTAATCCGCCAGGTGAGCCAATGCCTTCGTGAGCAGCTGCGCGAAACTGACATCGCAGGGCGCTACGGCGGAGAGGAGTTTGGGGTCATTTTAACCGCGACGACTCAAGAAGGCGGTTTAGATTTTGCCGAGAGGTTGAGGCGAACCGTCGAACAAAAAGCGATACAGACTGACCGACAGCAAATACACGTTACTATCAGTCTGGGTGTGTGTGAATTAGCCGCAGATATTAAAACCGAACAAGAATGGCTTCAATTAGCCGACCAGGGGCTTTACTACTGTAAAGAACACGGTCGCAACCAAAGTCGCTGCTACCCTTAACAGCCATCCAATAAAAAAGGCGCAAACCTGATGGGTTGCGCCTTTTTTATTGACGATGAATTAATTCCGTTCGATCTCGGCGGTTTCACGCAGATAATTGACAAATGATTCAAAGTCGGCCGAACCATGCATCCCCGCCAAACCTTGTTTAATCTGTGCCAATTGATCGTCGTCCAGCTCTTGCTCAGGTAAAGCGACACGATCCAATTGAACCACCGTGTACTCACCATTGCGCAACTGACCGGCCACTTGCGGGGCACCGTCTTTGGGGTGCGGCAGTGAAAAAGCGAATTCTACCACGGCGCGCGGTTGCTCCATATTCGCCCGATCAATAGCGCTCAGCTGCACCGCCTCTAACCCCAGCGCTTCGGCAGCTGCCTGCAGACTCGCACCATTTTCAACCTCGGCCACCAGGTTTTGACCCTGCTCAGCCAGCAGATCAGAGGCTTTCTGCTCTTTAACCGTCGCGACAATTTCGGACTCCACTTGATCCATAGGCTGAACAAAACTTGGCTGATTTTCGAGCAGCTTAAGCACTACAACTCGGTCTGAAGCCAACTCTATCAGCTCACTGGAGTTGCCAAATTCAAGCACCTCTTCGCCAAAAGCGGCGGTGATGACCTGGTCGCGGGCAAAAATACCTTCGCCGCCCTGGCGTGAAAAGGGTTCACTCTGCACTGCCTGCAGCTCTAAGGTGTCCGCCACACTAGCCAGCGAATCGGCGTTGTAAGACATGTCTTCCAGGTTGTCGAGCAACTCGACAAAGCGAGCTTCTGCCTGGGCACGCTTTATACGCTGCTCAATACCATCGCGCTCAGCGGCAAAATCCGGCTCGCCGCCACCGGTGGACTCCAGCAATTTAATAAAATGTACACCGGCATCTGTTTCCACAGGCTCCGATACCTCACCTACAGCCAGCTCACTCAAGGCTTGCTCAAACTCTTCTGGAAAAGCATCGCCGGATGAAAGTCCCAAATCGCCCCCGCTGTCTTTCGAACCCAGATCTTCCGAGTACTGGGCCGCCACTTCGGCAAAATCATCACCAGCGTCCAGCGCAGATTGAACCTCGTTGATTAGCTCATCACTGGGCTCTTCGAGCAAAATATGCGCGGCATGACGCTGAACAGTGGGAGTGAAGTCATCGATATTTTCTTCAAATTGAGTGCGCAGTTCAGATTCGCTCACCGACTCATTTTCCATCAGTTGAGCAACACTTAATTCAATATATTCAACAACGACTTTTTCCGGTTCGGTAAACGCCTCGGGATTTTCGTTGTAGTAGCGGCTTATCTCCTCATCACTGACATCAACCTGCTCCAGCAAATTGTCGATATTAAGAGTGACATAAGAAAAGTCGCGAACTTGGCTGTTTAATTCGGCTAAATACCGCGCTTCAGCGGGAGTGGTAAAGTTGGAGCTGGAAATACCGTTGGCCAGCTGGTTTACCGTTAAATCGCGGGAAAGTTCATTGCGATAATTGGTAGGCGTGTACGCCAGGCGGCGCAGCGACATGGTATAGAGGTCCGGATCAAACTGACCCGAAGCATCCTGAAACGCCGGAATCGACAAAATAACTTGATCAATCTGGGCGTCAGAAACCGCCATGTTGGCGTCTTTGGCTGCTTGAGTTAACAATGTTCTCTGAACCAACTGCTCAATTGCAGGCGGGCGCAGGTTTTCGTCATTGAGGAAGCTTTGTGGCACAGAGTCACCAAAACGATTGCGCAAGCGAGATTTCTGCTGCTCGATGGCGCGCTGCACTTCGGTCTCGGTAATTTCCTGGCCGTTAACGGTAAGCGCAACCGGTGCGGTATTGCGACTGCTGAACAGCGCTTCGGCCCCCGATAATGCGAATATAATCACCAAAAGGCCAACCAATATTCCTGCAACAACGCCTTTTGAGTTGTCCCGCATGCTTTGTAACATGTTGTGCTCCCGAACCTAGCTTAAAGCCACTTTTACGTGGCATCACACTTTTTGTTTAGTAAACATAAAAAAGGCGCATCTTAGATGCGCCTTTACCACCGATACAGAAGTAAATTACCGGCGTGTATTCTCAACCGTAGCTGATTAGTTAACAGCGTCTTTCAGCGCTTTACCCGCTTTAAAGCTAGGTACGTTTGCCGCAGCAATTTGAATCTCGGCACCGGTCTGTGGGTTGCGGCCAGTACGCGCAGCACGCTCTTTCACAGAGAAAGTACCAAAGCCAACCAGTACTACCTGGTCGCCTTTTTTCAGAGAATCAGTGATGCCGTCGACAACGGCGTCCAGTGCACGGCCAGCAGCAGCTTTGGAGATATCCGCAGATGCGGCGATGGCTTCGATCAGCTCAGTTTTGTTCACGTTTAACCCCTTAAGTAGATTTTCCAGAACACTTGTTTATAGTTGTGCAGTGTTGTTATTGACTTGGTGACATCAACGGCTAACCCTGTGCGGTTCAGCACCACCACTCACTATTGAATTGCGATTTATACCAAGAGGCAGGTTGCGGGTCAAGGCTACCTTTGCGAATTAAAGACCTATTGGCATTATTGGTCGCGTTTTAAACAAAAGCCCCGCAATACGGGGCTATTCGCAATGATTACAAAGCACCAAAGGTTACTCTTAGTAACATCAGTGGGTGTTAATTCGAGCGGCCTCCGTTTGCTTATCAGCGGCCTCTTGCAGCGCCTGATACTCCTCATCACTCAAAGGCGTAGGCGTATGTTGCAAGGCCACATCCAAAACGTCATCGATCCATTTTACCGGACGAATGGTTAAGTCCGCTTTGATGTTTTCCGGAATTTCTTTTAGGTCGCGTTCGTTATCGGCGGGAATCAATACGGTTTTAATCCCCCCGCGATGCGCGGCCAGCAGCTTCTCTTTCAGCCCGCCGATGCGCAAGACTTCGCCGCGCAAAGTGATCTCGCCGGTCATGGCGACTTCGGCTTTTACCGGAATGCCAGTAAGGACCGACACCAGCGCCGTACACATCGCAATACCCGCGCTGGGGCCGTCTTTGGGGGTCGCCCCCTCGGGTACGTGAATGTGAACATCAACCTTCTCGTGATAATCCGGTGCAATGCCTAACCCTTGGGCTCTGGAGCGAACCACAGTCAATGCCGCCTGAATCGACTCCTGCATGACATCCCCGAGCGAGCCGGTTTTGACAATACGCCCCTTACCTTTCACCGCTGAGGACTCGATAGTTAACAACTCACCACCTACCTGAGTCCAGGCCAGGCCCGTCACCTGCCCGACTTGATCATCATTTTCAGCGCGACCGAAGTCGAACTTGCGAACCCCTAAAAAGTGCTCCAATGCATCAGGGGTAATGTCGTCTATAACCTCGGCATCTTTTTTCACATGCTGAGTGACCACTTTGCGCGCAAGCTTGGCAATTTCGCGATCCAGGCCACGTACACCCGCCTCGCGGGTGTAGTAGCGAACAATATCGCGGACGCTGTCATCGCCCAAGTTAAGCTCGTCTTTTTTCAGCCCATTCGCTTTGATTTGCTTAGGAATCAGATACTTGCGAGCGATATTCACTTTTTCATCTTCGGTGTAACCGGGGATGCGGATAATCTCCATGCGATCCAACAATGGACCTGGAATATTCATCGTGTTTGAGGTGCAAACAAACATTACGTCGGACAGATCGTAATCGACTTCAAGATAGTGATCATTGAAGTGATTGTTCTGTTCCGGGTCCAATACCTCGAGCAGCGCGGAAGCCGGATCGCCACGGTTATCCATGCCCATCTTGTCAATTTCATCGAGCAAGAACAGCGGGTTTTTAACCCCGGCTTTGGCCATTTTTTGCACCAACTTACCGGGCAAAGAACCGATGTAGGTACGACGGTGACCGCGAATCTCCGCTTCGTCGCGAACGCCACCCAGAGCCATACGCACAAATTTGCGATTGGTGGCGCGCGCAATCGACTCGCCCAGCGAGGTTTTACCCACACCAGGGGGACCCACTAAGCACAAAATCGGCCCTTTGATTTTCTTAACACGCTTTTGTACGGCCAGGTACTCGAGAATACGCTCTTTCACTTCTTCCAGGCCATAGTGATCTTTGTTTAAAACGTTTTCGGCGCGTTCTATGTCATGGCGCACCTTGCTGCGCTTTTTCCAGGGAACCTTGACCATCCAATCGATGTACGCGCGCAAAACCGAAGCTTCCGCCGACATCGGCGACATCATTTTTAGCTTGGCCAGCTCGGCGCGAGTTTTTTCGCTCGCCTCTTCCGGCATACCGCTGTCGGCAATTTTTTGTTCCAGCTCGTCGACCTCGTTGGCCTCCTCGCCCATATCACCCAGCTCTTTCTGAATCGCTTTCATCTGCTCATTCAGATAGTACTCGCGCTGGCTTTTCTCCATTTGCTTTTTCACCCGCCCGCGGATTTTTTTCTCCACTTGCAACAGGTCAATCTGGCTGTCCATAAGCCCCAGCAAGGTTTCAATACGCTCGCGAATACTGACGATTTCCAGCACGGCTTGCTTTTGTTCGAGTTCGAGCGCCATATGGGCGGCAATGGTGTCCGCGAAGCGACCCGGTTCATCGATGCCGCTGAGCGAATTCATCACCTCTGAGGCCACTTTGCGTGACAGGCTAACGTACTGCTCAAAATGTTCGCGCGCGGTTTTAATCAAACTTTCGGATTCTTCTTTCTCCAATGCCTCTTCTTCGAGCACTGAGACCGCAACGCGATAGTGCCCGTCGATTTCCTCGGAAGAGTCGACCGAGACTCGCTGCCCCCCTTCAACCAACACCTTGACCGTGCCATCGGGCAGTTTCAGCAGCTGCAAAATAGTCGCTAAAGTGCCCACCGAGTAGAGATCTTCGTTGCGCGGATCGTCGTCGGCGGCATTTTTCTGTGCCACCAGCACGATTTGCTTGTCGGCTTTCATCGCACTTTCCAGCGCTTCAATAGACTTTTCTCGCCCCACAAAGAGGGGGATAACCATGTGCGGATAAACCACTACATCCCGTAGCGGCAATAAGGGTAAATCTGTATTCATAATCTCTTGCTCATTCTGCTGCATACCTGACCACCTATCGGAATTCCAGGGCTTTCCCCTGTTTTGGGGGCGCAAAGTCGGTTTTACAAGTTTTCACCGCTATAAAACGCAAAAAGGGTGCCAAAGGCACCCTTTTATACGCGCTTCAAGATAAGGTCAGTCGTCTTTACTGGCTGTCTTACTTTGAGCGGGTTCGGCATTTTCGTACACCAGCAGCGGCTCGGACTCACCTTTAATCACGGTCTCGTCCACCACAACTTTCTTCACGTGCTCTTCCGATGGAATCTTGTACATGGTGTCCAGCAAGACTGACTCCATAATAGAGCGCAACCCGCGGGCCCCGGTTTTACGGTCCATGGCTTTTTGTGCCACCGCTTCCAGGGCATCGCGACGGAAATCCAGCTCGACGCCTTCCATATCGAACAGGCGCTGATACTGTTTAGTTAAAGCATTCTTAGGCTCTGCCAGAATCTCGACCAGGGCCTCGCGATCCAACTCGTCCAGGGTGGCAATAACCGGCAAGCGCCCTACAAACTCGGGGATCAGGCCGTAACGCACCAAATCTTCGGGCTCCAGCTCGTGCAGTGTGTCGCCAAAGCTCTTGTCGTCGCTTTTACTTTTCACTTCGGCGCCGAAGCCAATACCACCGCGCTCGGAACGATCGCGAATCACTTTATCCAGACCGGCGAAGGCGCCGCCACAAATAAAGAGGATATTGCCGGTATCAACCTGCAAGAACTCCTGCTGAGGATGCTTGCGACCTCCTTGCGGCGGCACAGACGCCACAGTGCCTTCAATCAGCTTTAACAATGCCTGCTGAACGCCCTCACCCGACACATCGCGAGTTATAGACGGGTTGTCAGACTTGCGGGAAATCTTGTCGATTTCATCGATATAGACAATACCCTGCTGCGCTTTCTCGACGTCGTAATCGCACTTTTGCAGCAGCTTCTGGATGATGTTTTCGACATCCTCACCGACATAACCGGCCTCGGTCAGGGTGGTGGCGTCGGCGATGGTAAAGGGCACATTCAACAGCCGCGCCAATGTCTCGGCCAACAGGGTTTTACCGCTACCAGTGGGCCCCACCAGCAGGATATTGCTTTTACCCAGCTCTACGGCGTCTTTCTCTTTGCCCTTGGCCCCGCCTACACGCAAGCGTTTGTAGTGGTTGTAAACAGCAACCGCAAGCACTTTTTTGGCGCGCTGCTGGCCAATGACATACTGATCCAAAATGCTGGAAATCTCACTGGGCGTCGGCAGTTTTTCCGACTGCCCTTCCGTAGCACTCTCTTGAATTTCTTCGCGAATAATGTCGTTGCACAGGTCAACACACTCATCGCAAATAAACACCGAGGGGCCCGCAATCAGCTTGCGGACCTCATGCTGGCTCTTACCACAAAACGAGCAATACAGAAGCTTGCCGTTTTTCTCGCCGTTATCTCCGGTGTGATCGGTCATTAAACCACTCCCAATATTATTGCTACAGATTAAAAGATGCGCCCTTTAACCCTGTTTTTCAAGTCTGGCGGCCGTCAAAGCGACTGCCTCAGTCTGTTGCGCCCGCTACCAGGCTATTATTTTGCCTCAGCCCGGCTCTGGATAACAGAGTCGATAATACCGTATTCGTGGGCCTCGGCCGCCGACATAAATTTGTCGCGCTCAGTATCCAGTTCAATCTGATCCAGCGACTGACCGCTATGATCGGCCAACAGTTCGTTCAGACGACGGCGGATTTTAAGAATTTCCTGCGCGTGAATGTTGATATCTGACGCCTGACCCTGAGCACCGCCACTGGGCTGGTGAATCATCACTCGAGAGTTAGGCAAACCATAGCGCTTACCTTTGGCGCCCGCTGCAAGTAAAAAGGCGCCCATAGAGCAGGCCTGCCCCATCACCATGGTGCTGACGTCCGGCTTGATAAACTGCATGGTGTCGTAAATAGACATGCCGGCAGTGACCGACCCGCCGGGAGAGTTGATATACAAATGAATGTCTTTGTCGGGGTTCTCTGCCTCTAAAAACAGCAGCTGGGCTACAACCAGGTTGGCCATATGATCTTCAACCTGCCCCGTCAAAAAGATGACTCGCTCTTTCAGCAGACGAGAGTAAATATCGTAAGAGCGCTCGCCCCGGGCGGTTTGCTCGACCACCATGGGGATCAGACCGCTTGCTGTAATCTCTTGTTCAGGGCTGTCGGATAACGGGTATGACATCAATGAAACACCTTTCTGTAATACATTCCAAATGTGGGTTTATGCAATCATAAACCAGATAGCAGGGAGCTTAACCTGAGAAGACGTGGTTTGCCAGTAAAGATAGAGAAAAGTAGGAGGGAGGTGGCCGCGAAACAGACGTTTCGCGGCTTTTTTGCTCAAAAAGCGCTATTTTTAGGCTTTTGGCTGCATGATTTCATCATAGGTGGCAGTCTCTTCTGAGACCTCGGCCTGCTTAACAATGTGCTCAACCACTTGATCTTCCAGCACGGCAGACTCGATACCCGCCAACAGTTCACGTTGACTGTAGTAGTAGTCAATCACCTCTTGCGGATCTTCGTAAGTGCTGGCGATTTCTTCCACCATCTTGCGAACCGCTTTGGCTTCTGGCTTGATATCGGCAGACTTAACCACCTCGCCCACGATCAGACCCAATGCCACACGACGCTTGGCGTCTTCTTCGAACATGGTGTCCGGCAGAATTGATTTGGGGTCAAAATCTTTGGGCTGCTGACCAAAGCGCTGCATCATCTGGTTGCGCAACACCTGAATTTCGTTGGCGACCAGAGCCTTAGGCAGATCCACCTCGTTAGCTTCCAGCAGTTGATCCATGACCTGAGACTTAACCTTTGCCTTGAGGGCATTGTTAAGCTCACGCTCCATGTTGGTTTTAACTTCTTTCTGGAAGGTCTTAATGCCACCCTTTTCCAGGCCAAATTTCTGGAAGAAAGGTTTTTTCAACTCGGGCAACTTTTGCTCCGACACTTTATTAACCTTGATGGCAAATTCAGCATCAGCGCCTTTCAGCTCGTCTGACTGGTAGTCTTCCGGGAAGGTAACCTTAATGGTTTTCTCTTCACCGGCTTTCATGCCCACAATACCGTCTTCGAAGCCCGGAATCATTGAGTTGGAACCCAACTCCAGTGTGTGACCTTCGGCCTTACCACCTTGGAATTCTTCACCGTCTTTAGTGCCGGTAAAATCGATATCTACCTGATCGCCTTCGGCGGCCGCACGATCGACTTCTTCCCAGGTCGCCTGGTGCTTACGCAGGGTTTCGATCATTTTGTCGATATCTTCATCGGTGATATCGGCGCTGTAACGAGTCACCTTAAAGCCACTCACGTCACCCAACTCTACTTCGGGGTAGACTTCAAAGGTGGCGACAAACTCAAGATCCTGCCCTTCGCCCATTTGCTTGGGCTGAATGCTGGGCTGACCTGCAGGCTTTACGTCTTCTTTTTGAGCGGCTTCATAGAAAGAGCGGCTGATGACTTCGCCCACTACTTCCTGGCGCACGCCCGCGCCGTAGCGCTGCTTGACGATCTTCAAGGGTACTTTACCCTTGCGGAAACCGTTGATGCGAATGTTTTTCGCGGCCTCTTTAAGGCGCTTTTCAATTTCGCCTTCTACGGTATCAGCGGGCACGCCGATAGTCAGGCGACGCTCAAGACCAGAAGTCGTTTCAATTGAAACCTGCATAGTATCCTCGTGAATCACTGCGATGCTTTGGCATCGGTTCGGGCGCCGAACACTATTGATCAGCGGGCGCTTGCTACTTAATAAATGGTGCGGTCGGAGAGACTCGAACTCTCACACCTTGCGGCACCAGAACCTAAATCTGGCGTGTCTACCAATTCCACCACGACCGCGTTGCCTCAGACAGGCACTCTAAACAATATTCGCAACTTGTTGATTTGGCAGTGATTTTTATCAAAATCATCTTACCCGCTGCGAGAAGGGTGGCAATTTTGCCACAGTCGCACGCGAGGTTCAATAAAAGAGTTTAACAATCCCCAATTCGGGGGATGGCAATCAGAGCAACGGCACCGGCGGTGAAGGCTAGATTCGCCGTGGGGCGAGCCCCGGCAGGCACCAAAAAGCTCTGCTCGGCGGCCAGGGCCTGACCGGCGTAACTGACCCCGGTACCAATGCTCATCAGCAGTTGATAGCGGGACTGACGCGCCAGGGAAAGCTCGCAAGCCTGCTCGGCGCTGTAGCGCCAGACTTCAAAGTCAGAAAAGTCGACAATCTTTTGTGCCTTTAGCCCTTCGACGGGGCAAAACTCCTCACCCAGCGACTGCTCTGCCGCATCCAGGGCAACATTTTGCAGCGCTTCTTCGGTGTCCCAGTGACTTTGGGTCAGCACTTTCTGGGCAAAGGACAAGATTTTGCGCTCGTAGACCGGAGTTTGAAATTCTACCGTGCGAACCCCGTGCAATAGCGAATGGGGAGTATGGCAAGGCACCTGAACAACATCCCCGACGCTTAAGGGCATCACCTGTATAAAACTCTCCATTGCGCGCCGAAGCTGCAGCTCTTGGTGTTGCAGGTCGGCGGGTAACTGTTCCATCCAGGCGTTTAAACTTTCCGGCGGAACCGGATCTGAAATGGCCACACCGGCCGCGCGCTTTAACTGATCCAGTCGCTCATCGATATGGCGGCGCACTCGCTCGTAATCTTGCACCGCCTTTAAGTAGGCCTGCTTAAAGGCATCATCATTGCCATACTGGCTCCGCTGTGCCTGATTAAAGCCATAGCGAATGCCCCCCTGCCCCTCGGGCCATGCGCGCTCATCCACATGAGTGACAACATAAACCTCTTGCTTGTGCTCGTGCATCTCAAAATACAGATCGCCGTACACTTCATCGGGCAAGGGATCGAGAATTTTCAGCAAGGTCAGCTGCTCGGGCGCCCCGGCCGAAAAACGCTGGGGTGCGAGTGCCAGCAGCCAGGGAAGAGGAATGGAGCGACTCTCGTCGCCCACCCGGGCAACACCGCGAGCTTCCATGCCAGTGAACCAAATTTCCCGTCCCCAGGGCTTGGGAATTGTCACAGGCAATAGACTCACAGCACGCTCTATGTACAGCACGGGTGTATCAAACCATTGCTCCAGTTCACCCAAAGCCGCGCCTGGCGACATCTGTTCCACAAAGGCACGGGTAGCTTCAGACTCTTCCAGCAAACAAGCCTGAAGCCCACACTGCCCCATACCCACCACGGCAATTAAGTGAATGAGCTCAGGCTCAGCGAGGTAAAAAGCGAAGTGAGAAAACTGCAACGCGCTCAGCTCACTGTGACCGGCCTTGGCGATATCGAGCAAAAAACGTTCGGGAACCTCGGCGGAATGGATTTTCAATGGACAACACCCAGCTTACAAAATAGCGCAGTTTACCAGATCAGCAGCGCTCCAGGATGGTGGAGATGCCCTGCCCCAAACCGATGCACATAGTTGCCAGCCCGAAGGTGGCATCGCGGCGCTCCATGACATTGAGCAGCGATCCGGTGATACGCGTACCGGAACATCCGAAGGGGTGACCTAGTGCGATAGCACCACCATGTACATTCACCTTCTGATCCATGTCATCCAAAAGCTCAAGGTCTTTTAATACCGGCAGTGCCTGAGCCGCGAAAGCCTCGTTTAACTCTACGTAATCGATATCCGTCATGCTCAGTCCCACCTGGGCCAGAGCTTTTTGCGTGGCCGGAACCGGGCCATAGCCCATAATAGAAGGATCTACCCCGGCAATGGTTTGTGCGATAACCCGGGCTTTGGGCGCAAATCCCAGCTCCTGGCATTTCTGATAGGACATAACCAACATAGCCGACGCGCCATCGGACAGCTGCGACGAACTGCCCGCCGTCACCTTGCCGTTTTTGGGGTCAAACACTGGCCGCAGAGCCGCCAGCCCCTCCAGGGTTGTGTCTTCACGAATAGTCTCATCGTCGCGCACCATTACCGTATTACCGGTTTCATCGTGTCCGGCGACAGGGATAATTTCAGAGTTGAATAAACCTTCGCGGCGCGCACGAGCGGCGAGCTGGTGGGAGCGCAGAGAAAGCTCATCCATTTGCTCGCGGCTTATACCGTGAAGCTGGGAGAGATACTCGGCGGTGACTCCCATATTGCCAGCCGCTTTCGCTACCGATAGCCCGAGCCTGGGGTTGGGATTAATCGCCTCGTACATGGGTAAATGGCCCAGATGCTCTACCCCGCCCACCAAATAAACAGCCCCCAACCCCGCTTTAATATTGGCGCTGGCGGTATGCAGAGCGGCCATGGAGGAACCGCACAAACGGTTAACCGTTTGTGCGGGCACAGAATGCGGAATACCCGCGAGCAACGCGGCGTATCGCGCAATGTTAAAGGCTTGCTCTTCGCGCTGAAGCACACAACCCCAAATCACGTCGTCAATGTCAGCCGCATCCAGCGCATCGTTTCGCTTTAGCAGCGCCGCCATCACGGCGGCGGATATATCGTCAGCGCGCGAATGACGGAAGCAACCATTTTTAGAACGGCCCATGGCGCTGCGGGCAAAATCGACAATGACCGAATCATTTGGCTGTAATTTCACAATTGCCTCCATTAATAGTAGCTAGCTGACTGCTGCGCTTTTTCGAGCAGCAATTCGGCGGGTTGATACAAAGGCCCAAGCGCTTCAAAGACACGCATTTTATCGAGCAATTCAACCGCCCCCAATTGATCCACCCAGTGAAAAACGCCGCCGATATGAGGCGGGAAACCCGTGCCATAAACCATGGCCATATCCGCTTCGGCCGCCGAATCCACTACCCCTTCCTGCAGGCACCGGTTTAGCTCGTTGACCATGGGAATCATCATTCGCAATACAATGTCTTCATCACTTACAGTGGAATCGGTATTCGCATCAATGCCTGCCAATTGCAGAGCATTGGGATTCACCGCTTTTACCGGCTTGCCTTTTTTATCGGTGTCATAGCAGTAAAAGCCCGCTTGGGATTTTTGTCCCAGCAGCTTCTGATTAAACAGCTTTTCCGTAATTGAAGTGTAGTTGCGCTGCAAACGGTCGGGGTAACCCTCGGCCATTACCTGCTCGGCGTGGATCGCGGTATCGATCCCGACCACATCCAACAAGTAGGCGGGCCCCATCGGCCAGCCAAAGTTTTCCATAACCCGGTCAATGCGCTGAAAATCCACCCCGTCTCGCACCAACATCGCAAAACCAGAAAAGTAGGGAAACAAAACCCGGTTGACTAAAAACCCCGGGCAGTCGTTTACCACAACCGGCTTCTTGCCCAAAGCCAAAGCATAGGCCACCACGCTTGCGATTGTGTCGTCTGAGGTTTTTTCACCACAAATAACCTCAACCAGCGGCATTGCGTGAACCGGATTGAAAAAATGCATACCGCAAAACTGCTCGGGCCGCGCCAATGATTGCGCCAATGCGCTGATTGAAATGGTCGACGTATTGCTCGCCAAGACAGCGGCCTCGTCGAGCACCTGCTCCACTTCTTGCAAAACCTTTTGCTTGATTTCGCGGTTTTCTACCACCGCCTCAACCGCGAGATCAATGTGGTTAAAATCATCATAACCCAGGGTCGGATTGATGCGTACTAAGGCCTCTGCCATTGCCTTAGAATCCATTCGGCCTCGCTCTACCTGCTTAGCTAACAGTTTACTGGCTTCGGTAAGCCCCAGATCCAGCCCCTTTTGCTGCACATCTTTCATTACCACATGCACGCCAGAGACCGCCGACTGATAGGCAATGCCGCCGCCCATTATGCCGGCGCCCAAAACCGCCGCTCTGTCGCACTTGCCCTGAGCCTTGGCGGCCCACTTTTTGGCTTTGCGCATGAGCGCCTGGTCGCTCAAAAATACGGTCACCAAGGCCTTGGCCGTTGAACCCAGAGCGACCGATAAAAAATACTTCATTTCGATCACCAGGGCTTCATTCCGCTCACAGGAGGCAGCCTCTTGCATGGCCTTGATCGCTGCGACCGGAGCGGGATAATGTTTACCCGCTTTCGCAGCAACAAACCCTTTCGCCGATTCGAACACGAGCCCCGCCTCGATACGGTTTAACGCCAAGGGGGAATGTTTTACGCCGCGTCGGCCCTTATATTCTCGCTCACCGGCCGCGACCTGCGCGATAATATCGCGAGCAGCGGGAATCAACTGATCTTTGGGCACCACGGCATCCAGAACACCGACATTAAGCGCATCGGCGGCGTTAAATTGTTTGCCACTGCTAATCCACTCAATCGCCGTGTCGGCACCCGCCAAACGAGGTAAACGTACCGTGCCGCCCCAACCCGGGATAATACCCAGCTTAACTTCGGGCAAGCCCAGCTTTGCCCCAGGTTCTGCCACACGAAAATCACACGCAAGCAGCAGCTCCATGCCGCCGCCCAAAGCCATTCCATTGACACACCCCACCGTAGGGAAAGGTAAGGCCTCCAGGCGATTCAGATTATCGATATTTTTTTGCAAAAATCCGCTTACCGCCTTTTCGCCTTGAGCAAATAGAGGCTGAAACTCGGCGATATCGGCGCCGAGAAAAAAATCTTTTTTATCGCTGGAGATTATCAGCCCATCAAGCTCCACCGATTCCAATTCGGTCAGCGCCTGCCTTAACTCGTCGACCGCTTGGGAGGAGAAAATATTAACCGACTGCTGCGAGCTAAACTGCAAATTGGCGATGGCACCATCGACCACGAGTTTCAGAGTGTTTCCGGTAAACATGAAGCCCTCCTATATTTGAAGGTCAGAACGTATGAGAGTGTCGATAGCAACGAGTTGCTAATCGACGCTATTAATCTTCTGCGGCCGAGGCCACCAAAACCACAGCGCGCTCACTCTGCGAAAGATTGAGCGCTTTAAACGGTGTATAGGCGCGCAAATAAAAGGAATCACCGGGCTCAAGGGTCTGCACTTTCACCCCGATGCTTAGCAAAATGCGCCCGGAAAACACGCTGCCCACCTGATCAAAAAAGCTGGTTAAAGGCGCATCCCCCGAATTCGTACCCGGTTCAAAACATAAATGTTTAAGTGTTACCCGGCGCTGGGGCAACTGTTCAGCCACCATTTGCATATAGCCGTAGGGCTTGCTGTGCCGGGGCATCTCCTGCGGCGAAAAAAAGCTCTCGCTGTCATCGGCAACCCCGCAGGAAAAAAAGTAGGATAGCGTCATAGGAAACCCCGCCAGCACCTTTTCTAACGACTGAATGCTGGGGCTCACCTGCCCCTGCTCAATCATGGAAATACTGCTGTTGGTTACGCCCGCTCGCTTGGCCAGCTCACGTTGGGACAAGCCATTGGCCTCGCGTATGGCTTTTAGCTTCAACCCCAGCTGAGCAGAGAGATCAGACATATCTCAACCCGTTTTTATTTTAGAATGACGTGCGCCGATAAGTTCGATAGCGCGGATACCAAAAGTTGGCTTCAACCCGTTCAGCAATCAACGTATCGGGCACAGGAACCGCCACTTCGTCGGCTATGGCCTGGTGATAAACCGCTACGGCTATAGTTTTACTGACCTCGCGGATGTCTTTTAGATCGGGCAACAGCGGACCTGATCCAGTGTTAGCCAGAGGCGACAGTTCGGCCAGAGCCCGAGCCGCCGCCAGCATCATGGCATCGGTCACTTTGCTCGCTTTAGCGCTGATGACTCCGAGGCCAACGCCGGGGAAGATATAGCTGTTATTGCACTGCGCGATTTCATGAATGGCGCCGCCCATATCCACCGGGTCAAAAGGACTGCCGGTAGCCACGATCGCCTGCCCCGAGGTCCAGCGCAAAATATCAACCGGATTGGCCTCGACCCGGCTGGTAGGATTAGACAGAGGTAAAATCACCGGGCGCTCACAGTGAGCCTGCATGGTTTCAATCACCGCTTTATTAAAAAGCCCGGGCTGGCCGGAAACACCCACCAGTACCGTGGGCTGAGCATTGCGCACCACATCCGTTAGCCCAATACGGCCCGGCTTGTCTAACAACCAATCCGCCACCAGGCGGTCGGATTTACAGAACTCCTCTTGGAAAGAGAATAAACCCGCACTACTCTGCGTTAGTAAGCCGTCGCGGTTAAGCAGGAAAATACGGGCTAAAGCCTGATCGCGACTGAGCCCTTCAGCGCACATTTCATCGACAATCTGGCTAGCGATACCACAACCGGCGGAGCCGGCACCTGCGAACACAAAGGTTTGCGCCGATAGTTTTTCTTTTTTCACATGGCAGGCAGCCAACAATGTCCCCACCGTGACCGATGCAGTACCCTGAACATCATCGTTAAAACAGCACAGCTCGTCGCGATATTTATGCAACAAAGGCGTGGCGTGGGTCTGGGCAAAATCTTCAAATTGCAACAGAGCGTTGGGCCAGCGAACTTTCACCGCCTGAATAAACTGGTCGACAAAATCATAGTATTCCTGGTCACTGATTCGCTCGTGGCGCCACCCCATGTACATGGGGTCGTTCACCAGCTGGCGGTTGTTACACCCCACATCCAGAACCACTGGCAAAGTGTAAGCAGGGCTGATCCCGCCGCAGGCGGTATACAAGGCGAGCTTGCCAATGGGAATGCCCATGCCGCCAATACCCTGATCACCCAAACCGAGAATACGCTCACCATCGGTTACCACAATCACTTTCACATTGTGCTTGGTAGCGTTTTGTAAAATATCATCCAAACGATCGCGGTCGGGGTAGGACACAAACAGACCGCGCTTGCGACGATATATTTTGGAAAATAACTCACACGCTTTGCCCACGGTGGGCGTATAAATGAGTGGCATCACCTCTTGCAGGTGCTCAGTGACCAGGCGAAAGTAGAGTGTCTCGTTGGTGTCCTGGATGTTGCGCAAATAAATATGCTTGTCGATATCCGACTTAAACGAGCACAGCTGCTCGTAGGCACGAGCCTTTTGTTCCTCAATTGTCTCAATGCTGTAAGGCAACAGCCCTTCCAAATTAAATTGCTGACGCTCCTGGCGACTGAAAGCGCTGCCTTTGTTCAGCAGCGGCGCCTCAAGCAAGGCGGGGCCAGCGAAAGGAATATAAATGGGTCGCGAGTTCACTCTATCTCCTTGAATATAAAACGTTTACGCGCTACGGGGAAACGGCGGCCGCCTGCAGAGTCGGTGCACCGGACGAATCGGTCATAAATAGGATGCCGTTTTCCCAACGGATCCGATGCACACCGGGTAATACGGACACTAGCCTTGCCTCTTGATTCATCAGTGCAGGCGGGCAGCTCATGCGCGTGCTGCCGATATCATCGGCAATCTGTAATTTATCGCCCTCTAATGTGTAGCGCCCAAAGATTCGATTACAGCTGCCATTGCCGAAAAATTGTCCGTCGGCGGCAAACGTCAATTGCGCCGGGCTGTAATCGATGACGCCGTCTCCGGCAATGTACTCGATCTGCCAGCTTTGGGTGGTTAAGCGTGTGCTCAGATCGCTGTCGTTCTTTTGAGTGTGTGTACATGCCACCATAAGTAATCCCGTGCCCAGTAGGGCTGCTCGGTTTAACCATTGACGCATCTTTCTTTGACTCCTCGCATTTCTGTGACTCTTCGCAAACCGGCTATTAAGCCGGAGAATGACAGATGTGGGAAATACTGCTGAGACTATTGTTAAGATCTTAGCCAGTTTTGCCGTAAATTACACGCGGCCCATACAAAAACACCGAGCAGAGCCCGGTGTTTAGTCAAAACGCGTTAGCGGCCCATGCCGGGTGGCAAACCACCACCGCCGCCAGGCATCATACCGCCGAGGCCGCGCATCATTTTTGCCATGCCGCCGCCTTTCATTTTTTTCATCATTTTGGCCATTTGCTTGTGCTGCTTCAGCAAGCGGTTCAGGTCCTGAATATTGGTCCCCGAGCCCTGAGTAATACGGCGCTTACGAGAGCTGGTTAAGCCATCTGGGTGCTTGCGCTCCCAGGGGGTCATTGAGCCGATCAGCGCCTCCATGACCTTAAACTGCTTACCCATATCGGCCTGTTGCATCATTTGCCCCATGTTGCCCATGCCCGGCAGCTTGTCTAACAGACCGCTCATACCGCCCATGTCCTGCATCTGCTGTAACTGATCGCGCAGATCTTCCAAATCAAAGCTCTTGCCGGTTTTCACCTTCTTAACCAGCTTCTCGGCCTTATCTTTGTCAATCTTGCGCTCGGCCTCTTCGATCAGCGACATGACATCGCCCATACCGAGAATGCGCGAGGCAATCCGATCCGGGTGGAACGGCTCGAGCGCATCCACCTTTTCCCCCATCCCTAAGAATTTGATGGGTTTACCGGTAACGTGGCGTACCGACAAAGCGGCACCGCCGCGCGCATCGCCATCGGCTTTGGTCAACACCACGCCGGTCAGCGGCAGCGCTTCATTAAAAGCTTTGGCGGTGTTGACGGCGTCCTGGCCGATCATGGCATCGATAACAAACAAGGTCTCCACCGGATCGCTGACCCGATGCAGCTGCTTGATCTCATCCATCAGGGTGTCATCAATGTGCAGTCGGCCCGCGGTATCGATAATCAGCACATCAAAAAACTGGCGCTTAGCGTGATCGATAGCGGCATTGGCAATGGCCTCAGGCTTGTCCGCCTCGGTAGAAGGGAAGCACTCTACTCCCACCTCCGTTGCCAACGTTTGCAGCTGTTTAATGGCTGCGGGGCGATAGACATCGGCACTGACCACCAGCACTTTCTTCTTTTCGCGCTCGGTTAAAAACTTGGCCAGCTTGGCCACCGAGGTAGTCTTACCCGCCCCCTGCAAACCCGCCATCAGAATAACGGCGGGTGGACGCGTCGCCAAATTCAACGACTCATTCGCCTCGCCCATGACTGCAACCAGCTCGGACTCGACGATTTTCAAAAACTGCTGACCGGGGTTGAGGGATTTACCCACCTGGGTCCCCAGCGCCCGCGAGCGAACCCGGCCCACAAAGTCTTTTACCACGGGCAGCGCGACATCAGCCTCCAGCAGCGCTTTGCGAACTTCTCTGAGTGTCGCTTGAATATTATCGTCGGTTAGCCTGGCCTTACCGGTAATTTTTTTAAACGTTCCCGCTAGCCGATCTTGCAAATTATCGAACATAAGTACACTACGCCTAGGTCAATCTTTAACCAATTTAAAAGTTTTCAGGTGGTTACCTTAATGCGAGCATTATAACGCCTTAGCCGCCTGTAATACTATTGACCGCCCCGATCCGACTGATTCTCATTTATATGGCTTCTCTTGAACCCCATCCTGTGCGAAACTTCGGCGTTCGCAACCACAAGACCACTTATAGCAGCTGACGCATTAATGTTTGTATTACTCACCAACTTAACAGCCATTGCGCTGTATTTGCTCGCCTGGAGCTATTTACTGCGCAGTCTGAAACGGGCGTCTACTCCCCAGCGTTGGGTGTATGTAAGCCTGACTGGGCTCGCTGTCGCGGCCCACGGGGCTGGCTGCTATCGGCTGATCAACACCCCCGACGGGCTGGCTTTGCAGCTTTTCGCAATGATGTCGTTGGTGTTTTGCTGCGTCAACTTGATCGTTTTATTCAGCTCATTGCGAAAGCCGGTGCACAACCTCTTCCTCTTGCTATTCCCGCTGGCAACCCTGGCCATCGGAGCATCCCTGGCTTTTACCGGCAATGCCAACCTAGTTTCTCTCACATTGGGCCTCGCCAGCCATGTACTGCTATCCATTACCGCCTACAGTGTGTTTATCGTAGCGACTTTTCAGGCACTGTTTCTCGCGCTGCAAAACTACCGTTTAAAACACAAACGAACCCTGGGCCAGGTTAAGCTACTTCCGCCGCTACAAACGATGGAGGCATTATTGTTTGAAATGCTCTGGGCGGGCCAGATACTGCTGACCGCATCCATCATTTCGGGCATTGCTTTCGTCGACGATTTATTCGCCCAGCACCTGGCTCATAAAACCGTATTCACCATTGCCGCCTGGATTATCTACAGTGTTTTGCTTTGGGGGCGTCATAAGCTGGGGTGGCGAGGATATACCGCTATTCGCTGGACGCTGGTTGGTTTTGCTATGTTAATGCTGGCCTATTTTGGCAGCAAACTGGTACTGGATTATATTCTTTAAGCCGGTTGCGCCAGCAGGGCATCTGCTGCAAGATAGCCGGCCCACGGGCAACACAGGCATTTGACACCCTTGAACAACATTTCTTTAGAGCTGCTTTTTGCCATCCTTACCGGCTTACTGGTGATCTCGGCCTTTTTCTCCAGTTCGGAGACGGCCATGATGGCGATTAATCGCTATCGGCTTAAACACCTCAGCAAAAAGGGTGATCGCGCCGCCCAGCGCGTCGAACAGCTGCTGCAGCGACCAGATCGCCTGATCGGCCTGATTCTGATCGGCAACAATCTAGCGAACAACTTCGCGGCCATTGTGGCGGCCATGATCGGTGTGCAACTGCTGGGCTCTGATACCGGCCCGGCTGTCGGCGGCCTGGTGCTGACACTTTTTATGTTGGTGTTTGCCGAAGTGGCGCCCAAAACTTTAGCCACCCTCTATCCCGAGCGCATCTCCTTTTTTGCCAGCCTAATTCTCAAGCCCCTGTCTTACCTGCTCCGCCCGGCGGTTGTATTGGTTAACAGTATCTCCAATGGTGTTACCAAGCTGTTCGGGCTGGATAAGACTCACAGCGGAATGGAACACCTTGACCCGGACGAGTTGCGCACTGTCGTCGATGAAGCGGGCGAGCTGATTCCAGACCAGCACCAGGGAATGCTCCTGAATATTCTGGATCTGGAGAAATCCAACGTCGAGGATATTATGATTCCTCGTAACGAGGTCGCGGGCCTGGACCTGGAGGATAGCGTCGATGTGCTGCTAGAGAAAATCAGAACCTCCGAATACACCCGCCTGCCCGTCTACACGGGGGATCTTAATAACGTTGCCGGCATCCTGCACCTTCGCAATGTGGCGCGTTTTCTCAATGGCGCCGACACCGAGGTCACGCGCGAACAAATAATCAGTTACGCCGACGAGCCCTACTTTGTCCCCGAGTCTACCCCCCTTCACACTCAGCTTCTGAACTTTCAAACCCAAAAAAGCCGTATCGCGCTAGTGGTCAACGAGTATGGCGAGGTACAGGGCATTGTCACCATGGAAGACTTACTGGAAGAGATTGTGGGGGACTTCACCACCAATATTGCCGAAGATACCGAGCAGGACATTATTGCCGAAGCCGACGGCTGGTTCCGTATTCACGGCGGTACTTTC
The DNA here is from genome assembly GCF_024195295.1 of Gilvimarinus xylanilyticus. Taxonomy (GTDB): domain Bacteria; phylum Pseudomonadota; class Gammaproteobacteria; order Pseudomonadales; family Cellvibrionaceae; genus Gilvimarinus; species Gilvimarinus xylanilyticus. The sequence goes on from NZ_JAMFTH010000001.1 coordinate 1,062,755, forward strand.
ATACGGGATATCAACCGGCATATTGACTGGTCACTCCCCACCGACGGCCCCAAAACCCTAAACGGCTTGGCGATGGAGTTGCTCGAGCGTATTCCCGACGGCAACATCAGCTTTCAGATGGATCAGTACCTGTTTGAAACAGAGGAAATTTCAGACAAAATGGTCACCTGGTTCCGGGTAAAAATGCTCGACGCCAATCAGTGAACTAGCTGAATTAAGAACCAGGAACCAGTCGTTAGAACTAACCATTAAACATTGAGAATAAAAAGGACAGACAGCTAACGGCGGCGAGTCAGCAAATGCAGCAACCATCCTGTGAAAGCCGCCAGAGCGATTAGCATCCCTAAAAGCGCAAAAGCGATCAAAGCGTAAGTCGCGACATCTTTTAAGCTAACGCCCCAGCCCCAGACCGCCAGACCGATAAAACAGGCACAAGCGAGAAAACAGGTGGCCGCCAAGCGCCGGTACCGCCCTAAACTTCGGAACAATCGCATCAACGCCCGCCCTGCTTGTCAGAAGCCAAGCTTTCTTTATAGCGGCGCGCACCGGCGAGTGACTCGGCGTTGTATACATTGCTGTAGCCACGCGCTTTGAGCACCTGTAAAGCGATATCCGCCCGCCGCCCGCTACGACAATAAAGCACTACGGGGGCGTTCTTGGCCAACGCCAGGTCGTCAATTTGCTTGCCGATCTGCTCATGGGGAATATTTAGCGCCCCATCTAAATGCCCGCCCGCGTACTCTTCAGCCGTGCGGACATCGATCCAGGTCACTTTTTCTTGCCCGGCGCTGACCGTAACCGCCATCAGCATCGCCACAACGGCCAGAATCTTGCCAATAAGTTTCATCACACCACCTTTGGTTTCGGTGAATTATTTACTCCCGACGCCACTTAGTTCCCTTAGCGGAATCTTCTAAGACAATGCCGGCGGTGGTTAATTCATCGCGAATCGCATCGGCCCGAGCAAAGTCTTTATCAGCTTTGGCCTGAGCGCGCTCGGCAATTAAACGCTCGACCTGATCGGCGGGCATAGCATCACTCCCGGCTTCCTGCAAAAAGCTTTCGGGCTCGCTGTTTAACAGCCCCAGCACCTGTCCCATGGCCTTTAATGCGGCGGCCATGGGACGAGCGCTCGGCTCGTCTTTTTCGGCATTGACGGCACGTGCCAACTCGAACATAGCGGCCAGCGCTTCACGGGTATTAAAATCATCGTTCATGGAATCCACAAAACGTTGATAGTAAGGGTCATTGTTTAAATCACCCAACTCCGCGGATTCTAGTGCGCCAAAGCGGCGCAGCGCGCCGTAAAAGCGATCCAGCCCTGACTTGGCCTCAACCAAATTATCCTCTGAATAATTGATGGGGCTGCGATAGTGGCTGCTGATTAATAAATAGCGCACTACCTCGGGATGGTACTTTTGCAACACATCGCGAATAGTGAAAAAGTTGCCCAAAGACTTGGACATTTTTTCCCCGTCCAGACGCACAGCCCCGGCGTGCATCCAATAGTTGGCGTACTGGCAACCATTGGCGGCTTCGCTTTGGGCAATTTCATTCTCATGATGAGGAAACGGTAGGTCCGGCCCCCCACCATGAATATCGAAATTGCTTCCCAGGCAATGTTTGCTCATGGCAGAGCATTCAATATGCCAACCGGGACGGCCGAACCCCCAGGGCGACTCCCAGCCCGCTTCGTCCTGTTCGGCGGCCTTCCATAGCGCGAAGTCACGAGGGTCTTCTTTCTCACTGGCAATATCCACCCGCGCCCCGGCAAGCAATTCATCGGGGTTTTTGTTGGTTAACTTACCGTATTCATCAAAGTGCGCCACGCGGTAGTAAACATCACCATTGGCAGCACGGTAGGCGTAGTCCTTTTCTACCAGCGTTTTAATCATGGCGATGATATCGTCCATATGCGCTGTTGCTCGAGGTTCTTGCGAGGGCCGCAAAATTCCCAAAGCGGCTTCGTCTTCGTGCATGGCCTCGATAAATCGAGCGGTTAACTCGGTGTATTGCTCGTTATTTTCCTGAGCACGGACCAAAATTTTATCGTCGATATCGGTAATATTGCGCACGTAATTTACATCCCACCCTTGCGAGCGCAAATAGCGGGTAATGACATCAAAAGCGACCAGAACCCGGGCATGGCCAATATGACAGTAGTCGTAAACGGTCACACCACAGACGTAGAACCCAACCTTGCCCGCAACCAAGGGGGTAAACGTCTCTTTTTTTCCGCTCAGGGTGCTGTAGATTTTTAATGTCATAACGAACTTAACTACCGATTGTAAAATTAATGTTGCTGGGAAATTTTGGCCCAGCTGTCTCTTAGGCTAATGGTGCGATTAAAGACCGCTCGCCCCTGCTCGCTGTAGTGCTCATCCAAACAAAAGTAACCCTCGCGCTCGAACTGATAGGCGCTTTCGGGCTTGGCATCCACCAGCGAAGGCTCCGCCATGCAGTTATTCAGCAGCTGCAAGCTTTCGGGGTTGATCGCCTGGAGAAAATCCGTATCGCCACTGCCCGGATTGGCCTCAATAAACAGGCGGTCATACAAACGAACATCGCAGGGGATGTGATTGCTGCCGCACACCCAGTGAATCACCCCCTTGGGTTTAACACCATCTTCAGGGTCGCAGCCCACGGTGTTTTCAATCACTCGCGCCAGTACTTCGATAATATTGCCGTCGGCATCCTTGACGCAGTCTTCGGCCTCAATCACATAGGCGTTACGCAGACGTACTCGCTTGCCAATCACTAGACGCTTGTACTTTTTATTGGCCTCTTCACGGAAATCCTCGACATCGATGTAAAGGGTGCGTGAAAACGGCAACTCCCGCGTGGCAAAATCATCGCGATTGGGATGCCCCGGGGCGACGAAAGTTTCTATCTTATCTTCCGGGTAATTGGTCAGCGTCACTTTGAGCGGGCGCAACACACACATGGCACGCGGGGCATTTTTGTCCAAATCATCGCGCACGCAGTACTCGAGCATGCCCACATCCACCACACTGTCAGAACGGGTCACCCCAATACGCTCACAAAAATTGCGCAAGGCCGCCGGGGTATACCCGCGGCGACGCATACCCGAAATGGTCGGCATGCGCGGGTCGTTCCAGCCGTCCACATGCCCTTCATCCACCAGCTGACGTAACTTGCGCTTGCTGGTGACCGTGTAGTTTACATTGAGCCGGGCAAATTCATATTGCTTAGGCTCCGCGGGCACCGGCAAGTTGGCGATAAACCATTCATACAAGGGCCGGTGATCTTCAAACTCTAGCGTACAAATTGAATGGGTAATCCCTTCTATCGCGTCGCTCTGACCGTGAGCAAAATCGTAAGATGGATAAATACACCACTTGTCGCCGGTATGGTGATGACGAACTTTTTTGATTCGATAGATAACCGGATCGCGCAAGTTAATATTAGGCGCGGCCATATCGATTTTGGCGCGCAGCGAGCACTGGCCTTCGGCAAACTCACCGGCGCGCATTTTTTCAAATAACGCCAAGTTCTCATCGACACTGCGATCGCGATAAGGACTGTTGCGCCCGGGCTCGGTCAAGGTGCCGCGATACTCACGGGCCTGATCGGGCGACAGATCACAGACATAAGCTTTGCCCGCGCGGATTAACTCCAGCGCCCACTCATGCAAGGTGTCGAAATAGTCAGAGGTAAAACGTATGTCGCCGGCCCACTCAAACCCCAACCAGGTGACATCGCGTTTAATTGACTCCACAAACTCGTCACTTTCTTTTTCGGGGTTGGTGTCATCAAAACGTAAATTACACTGGCCGCCAAACTGCTCGGCCAAACCAAAATTAAGGCAGATCGACTTGGCATGGCCAATATGCAGATACCCGTTCGGCTCGGGAGGGAAACGGGTGGTAATGGATGTTACCTGCCCCTCATCCAAATCGCGTTTGAGGATATTTTGGAGAAAGTGTGACGGCTTTTCCGTTGCAGAAGGCTTGTCCGTGTGAGGAGTATCGCTCATATACCTGGTAATCCAACTCAATAATGAAATAAATAACGATGGCCTATTGTATAACCTGGAGGTTAATTTTGCCTAACCAGGCCTAAGGCGCTGACAGTGTCGAGCGGTAGTCGCCCCGGCGTTGCAATTGGTATTCCCGCACGGCCTTATTGTGGGCCTCAAGCGTATCGGAAAATACATGAGTGCCGTCGCCCTTGGCGACAAAATAGAGCGCACTGCCGGGCTCTGGGTGCAGGGCCGCGTAGAGCGCCCCCTCGCCCGGCAAAGCAATCGGCGTAGGAGGAAGGCCACTGCGGGTATAGGTATTGTAAGGTGTATCGCGGCGCAAATCGGCCCGCCCGATCTTGCCCTGATACTGCTCACCCATGCCATAGATCACAGTGGGGTCTGTCTGTAACCGCATTCCCCGCTGTAAACGACGGACAAATACACCGGCGATTTTACGCCGCTCCCAGGAAGCGCCTGTCTCGCGCTCTACCACCGAAGCCATCACCAGCGCTTGGTAGGGTGTTTCATAGGGCAAGCCCGGATCGCGCTCGGGCCATAAACGCTCCAGGTGCGACTGCATCTGCCCATAGGCGCGCTTTAATATCGCTACGTCAGTGTCGCCGCCGTGGTACTGATAGGTATCCGGGAAAAACCAACCTTCGGGATGATCAATCGGCAAATCCAAAAGCGCCAATTGCTCGGCGGCCGTTTTACCTTGCAGCAGACTTTTTACCCGAGGCGCCTGGGCCAGAGCATTAACGGCCTGAGCGAAAGTCCAACCTTCAATCAAGGCCACCGAATACTCAATAACATTGCCCGTATGAAAAATAGTGACAAACTGGGCAGGGGTCGTGCCGGGCTGCAGCTGATAATCACCGGCGCGTACATGAGACTGCCCTGTTATTCGGGCGTAAAGCAACAGCACCTTAGGATGCTCAATAAGCCCCCGCGCTTGAAAATCGCGCACTGCGCTACCCAAACTGCTACCCCAGGACAGCTGATAAACGAGACCTTCGTCGCCTAACACCATGGGCTCGTGAAGCCAGGAATTAAAATACTTATAGGCCCCAAACCCCGCTACCAGCAGCGCCAGCAGGCCTAGCAAGAGACATTTTTTAATGAGATTAACGGCCAGCTGTACCATTAACGTATTGCCTTACTCAGATAGTCGCGCACGGCCTTTTGCAAAGCTAAACCGCGCTCGGTTGATTCACTTTCCCAGAAGAGCCCGCCCTCGGCATCACAGATACGAGCAATCGGCTGAACCCCTTTGAGGCTGTTGCATATAAACGCCTCCCTTGCATCGCGCAAGGTTTCCAGGGTAACGCGCCCCACCCGGCTAAGGTTGGCGGGGATAACGCGGTTTAGTAATAGCTCGCGCATCACGCCATTCACACCCGCCTCGGTCAAATCCGGGGTAAGCCACTGGTTGTCGTGCCAGACGAATACATTGTGCGCAGTTGCTTCAATCACGGCGCCCGTGTCATCGCACATCAAACCCTCAGCAATGGCCGGATCGGTCCACTCAGAACGCGCTAACACCTGCTCTAAACGGGACATATGTTTATGCCCGGCCAAAAGCTTGTTACGCCCCAAGGTGGCCTCGCATAACCGCACGACACAGGGCGATGCAGCAGGCAAAGACGCATCGGCAAAGTAAATGACGATAACTCGACTTTGCTCTGCGCCGACAGGACTGTAGCCCCGGCCACCCAGGCCACGGGTCAACATAATTTTGATAACCCCCTGGGACTCCGGGGTCAGCGCGTCGTAAAGCGGCTCCAGAGATTGCTGCAAGTGAGATTGCGCCAGTGGAATCGATAACGCCCGAGCCGAGCGCCGGAGGCGAGATACATGCCAGTCGAGCAGCGGCATAACACCGCCACGCAAGCCAATGGTTTCAAACAAGCCATCGCCGTAGGCGAAACCGCGATCGAGGGGAGAGACCCCCTCGGCTCGCTGACCATCAACCCAGATAAGCGGTGCATTCATCTCGGCCATTACATGCCTTTAGAAAGGTGCAGCCAGAACTAACCGTCTGCTAGTCCACGCGGTTAAAAATCAATGAGCCATTGGTGCCGCCAAAGCCAAAGGAATTAGACAGCACGGCGTTGATTTTGCGCTCTTGGGCGGTGTGAGGAACCAGATTGATATCACACTCTTCGTCTGGATTGTCCAGATTAATCGTGGGCGGCGCCACCTGATCGCGAATGGCCAGAACACTAAAAATAGCCTCGACCGCGCCAGCGGCGCCCAGCAAGTGACCAATCATGGATTTGGTAGAACTTACCGCCACCTGATCCACAGCCGCGCCCATAATCGACTTGACTGCGCGACACTCGGCCACGTCCCCGGCGGGTGTGGAAGTGCCGTGAGCATTGATGTAGTGAATATCGGCGGCATTGATTCCGGCATCGGTAATGGCGTTTTGCATCGACAGCGCCGCGCCCGAACCATCGGCCGGGGGTGACGTCATGTGGTAGGCGTCGCCACTCATGCCAAACCCAGTCAGCTCGGCGTAGATAGTGGCACCGCGCGCCTTGGCGTGTTCGTATTCTTCCAGCACCATAACACCCGCGCCATCACCCAGCACGAAACCGTCACGATCTTTATCCCAGGGGCGGCTCGCCGCCTGAGGATCGTCGTTGCGATTGGAAAGCGCGCGCGCAGCGGCAAAACCACCCAAGCCTACGGGTGTCGTGGCCATCTCGGCGCCACCGGCCAGCATCACATCCGTCTCACCGTACATAATGGAGCGCGCCGCCAGACCAATGCAGTGGGTCCCGGTGGTGCATGCTGTAGTCACGGCGAGGTTGGGTCCACGCAGACCATAGTGGATAGACAGATTACCGGCAATCATATTGATAATGGCGCCGGGGACAAAGAACGGCGACATGCGGCGCGGCCCTTTGTGCTCTACCACCAAGGTGCCGTCTTCGATGGTGCCTATGCCACCAATGCCCGAACCGATAGAAACGCCCATTCGGGCGCTGTTTTGTTCGGTCACTTCCAGTCCGGAATCGCGCATGGCCTGAATACCGGCAACCATACCGTACTGAATAAAGCGGTCCATTTTGCGCGCGTCTTTGGCGGCAAAGTAACCGTCAACCGAAAAGTCTTTAACCGAGGCCGAAAATTGAGTGCTGAATGCCGAGGCATCAAAAGCGGTAATGGGAGCCACACCACTTTTACCTTGTAAGATTCCATCCCAGGTTTCGGCGACAGAATTTCCCAGTGGACTGACCATACCCAGTCCGGTAACCACTACTCTTTTACGCGACACTTCACTCATTCTCCGTAGCGGATGCGCGATCGCTCCGCTGGTTAAATACATCTTTTTATACGCTTTTGCCCATACCCAAATGACAAAAGAAAAAGCCGTACTATTTTACAATAATACGGCTTCCGCAAAATCTGGATTCAAAGAATACGCAGATTAGGCCAGATTGGCATTGATATAATCGATGGCCAATTGAACGGTGGTGATTTTTTCGGCTTCTTCATCTGGAATTTCAGTTTCAAATTCTTCTTCCAGAGCCATCACCAGCTCTACAGTGTCCAGAGAATCCGCGCCCAAATCTTCAACGAAAGAAGCCTCGGCTTTCACTTCCTCTTCTTTAACGCCCAGTTGCTCAGCAACGATTTTTTTTACGCGTTCTTCAATGCTGCTCATGATCTAATTCAACTCCTAGTAGGTAGTATCGACGAAACCGTCACCCGAACCACAGTGGCGGTTCCAGATTGTCTACGGCGAAATCGACGCGCATTTTACATCGAATTTCACCGTGTTGTAACGCATCGGGCAAAAAAACTTTGCCCTTGTGATATTTTTTTATAAAAAACAATCACTTAAAAAAACAATTAACCCATGTACATGCCGCCGTTAACCTGAATCGTCTCACCTGAAACATAGCCTCCGGCGTCAGAAGCCAAAAAGCAGACAACCGCAGCGATCTCTTCGGGCTTGCCCAGCCTGCCAAGGGGAATACGATTTAGCAAGTCCGCTTTTTGCTCGTCGGGCAATCCACGCGTCATATCGGTATCGATAAAGCCCGGCGCCACCGTATTTACAGTAATGCCGCGCGAGCCCACTTCCGATGCCAGAGAGCGCGCAAAACCGGCGACACCGGCTTTGGTGGCGGCATAGTTGGCTTGCCCTGGATTCCCCATTGAGCCGACCACCGACCCCACATTAACGATGCGACCCCAGCGCGCCTTCATCATTCCACGAAGCACCGCTTTACTGAGACGATAGACCGCACTGAGATTGGTATTGATGACATCAAACCACTCTTCGTCAGACATCCGCATCAGCAAGTTGTCTTTGGTGATACCGGCATTGTTAACCAAAATTGTGGGCACGCCATACTCATCGGCAATCGCCTTGAGCACACCCGCGATCGAATCGGCGTCGGTCACATTGAGCACCATACCCGCGCCCTTGTGGCCGGCACCGGCAATGCGATCGGATATCGTGGCGGCACCTTTTTCACTGGTGGCGGTGCCGATCACAATGGCCCCGGCAGCGCCCAGCTGATCGGCAATGGCCGCGCCAATACCGCGGCTTGCGCCGGTTACTAAAGCAACTTTACCTTCTAAATTCATAACTTCACCTTACTTCCTTAATGTAAATTCTATGCACTGAGGGCGCTGTCAAAATCTGCCGGAGTCTCGAGTGATACCGCGCTCAAGGAACGGTCAATACGTTTGGCGAGCCCCGCCAAAACTTTTCCCGGACCACATTCGACCAACTGCTCAACCCCCGCCGCTTTCATCGCCGCCACACAGTCAACCCACAACACCGGCGAGTAAATCTGCTCAATCATCAAAGCTTTAATCTTGGCCGGATCAGTCTCGGTAGCACCATTGACGTTGTGCACGACCGGAACCTCCGGCGCGTTAAACTCGGTCTGCTCCACGGCCGAAGCCAGCTTATCGGCTGCAGGCGTCATCAACGAGGTGTGAAAAGGCGCACTTACCGGCAACGGCAAGGCGCGCTTGGCGCCAGCGTCTTTACAGGCTTGCATGGCGCGCTCAACGGCGGCGGCGTGCCCCGCAATAACCACCTGTCCAGGCGAGTTAAAATTAACTGGCGCCACTACTTCATCGCCCGCCTGAGCTTCACAAGCGGCTTTAATGTCGTCGTCCGCCAGACCAATAATCGCCGCCATGGCACCAACACCTGCCGGGACGGCTTCCTGCATTAACTTGCCGCGCTCGCGCACCAACGCGACCGCGTCGGTAAAGGCCAGCACACCGGCGCACACCAGCGCCGACCACTCACCCAAGCTGTGCCCTGCCATCAGCGCCGGGGTGGCGCCGTCGCGCTCTTGCCACACACGCCAACAGGCGACGCTGGCGGTCAGCAGCAACGGCTGGGTGCATTCGGTTAGGTTAATGGCCTCCTGAGTGCCATTTTGCACAGCGTCCCACAGATCATAGCCCAGAACCTGCGAGGCCTCGCGAAAGGTTTGTTCGACAACAGGATACTGGCTGGCCAACTCGGCCAACATACCAATTTTTTGCGATCCCTGACCGGGAAAGACAAAAGCAAGATTTGCAGTGGTCATAAATATTAACTCTATTATTGAAACGAATTACTGAGCCGCCACAGCATTGGCAATGGTGCCAGGCACATCTCGCCTGGCCTGCTGTGCGGCCAATTCGAGAGCGTTGATGGTAGCCTCAACCCCAGCGCCCCCGTGACTTTTCACCACGACGCCGTTCAAGCCCGCCAAAACGGCGCCATTATAAGCATCGGGATTAAATTCTTGGCGCCAGCGGCGCAAAATAGGCCAAATTAAAACACCCGCTACGCGCCCGGAGAAAGACGAAAAGCTGTGCTGAATTCGCCGCCCCAGCACCCGGGCCACCCCCTCGCTGGTCTTAAGGGCAATATTGCCACTAAACCCATCGCAGACAATCACCTCAACCGAGCCGGTAAAAATGGAGTCCGCCTCGACCGACCCCTGGAAATTGAGCTCGGGCGCCGCCTCAAGTAACTCGGCCGCCTCGCGAATAAGACGCGTGCCCTTACCCGCTTCCGAGCCGATATTAAGCAGCGCGATGCGCGGATTATCGTAACCCGATGCACGCGCCTGAATCTGACCCATACGGGCAAATTGCAATAACTGCTGAGCACTACAGTGCAGGTTCCCGCCCAAATCCAGCATAAGCGTGTACCCAGACTCAACGGGCATCGACTTACTGAACGCAGGCACTTCTACGCCGGGAATCACCCCTAAAACCCGCCGACTGATCAGCATTAATGCGCCGCTATTGCCCGCACTGACACAGGCTTGAGTCCGGCCATCGGCCAGCGCCTGCAACGCCTGCCACATAGAGGACTCGCGCCCATGGCGCAGGGTGTGCCGGGGTTCGGCGTCCATAGCAATAACGTCACGACAGGGGTGGATACTGATATTGTCAGCCAGCACCGTGCGGCCAGCCGCCCGCTTAATCGCCTCGGCATCGCCAAACAGCGTTAGGTGGGAATCGGGGGAGCGGTGCGCAAATTTTTGCGCAGCGGGGATAGTAATACGGGGACCGAAGTCCCCGCTCATCGCATCAAGTGCTAGTCGTATTGGAGCAGACAATGTGAAATCGTCGCGCCAGACTGGCTTACTCGTCAGCGACTTTGTCGATCACCTTGCGGCCACGGTAGAAACCGTCGGCGCTCACATGGTGACGCAGATGTTTTTCACCACTGGTGGGATCTACAGACAAAGTCTGCCCGGTCAGCGCATCGTGCGAACGACGCATACCGCGCTTAGAACGTGTCTTCTTGCTTTTTTGAACGGCCATGATTAACTCCTATATGACAAAAAACTGAAGCTGGGGCGCCTCTGGTAGACCCTGCTACTTTTTCGGCGTTCCTTTAAGTTGCTCCAGAACTTGAAACGGGTTTTGCTTGGGCTTTTCGTCCGCCTTAGCGTCCGGCGCCTCACTGACAAAGTGTTCACTGGGAACACACGCATGATCGTGATAAGCCACCGCCGGCAAACTCAGCAACAGCTCTTCTTCGACAATGTCGTAAAAGTCAGCTGCACCCTCACCTACAATCCAAGGATCCAAATCGCGCGGCAAGGCCCGAGCCTGATCCTCACTCCACACAATTCCGAGCCTGATGTCGCCGCGCAAGGGCTTTTTCACGATATCCAAACAGCGTTGGCAGATCAGTGCGACCTCGCCCTCCACTGTTCCCTCGAGAACCCTTTTGTGGTCTTCATCAACCCCGAACGATAAAACGACGTTAAAACTTGCCTTATCTTCCACCACCTCTTTAAGACGTGGCAGCTCCTCAAGATCCACAGTACCTGCGAGCTCAACGCCCTGTTGGGCGTATTTGCGCGGGTCTCCCCGGCGCGGTAATGACTGATTTGAGGGTGCTTGGGACATAAGCGCGCAATAATAGGGAGTTGGGAACGCTCTGTCAAAGAGAAATCCCCCTTTAGAGGCAATTATTTACCTCTAACACTAAAGAAAGGCCCTTCACCAATGCCATAATGCGCCTTTTACCTCGAAGGAGTCCATTAATACGATGCCTAATTTGGTTTTAGCCTCAGGCTCACCCTATCGCCGCGAGCTCTTAGCTCGGCTTAAACTACCCTTTATATGGGACAGCCCATCAACCGATGAAACACCCGTTGACGGAGAGCCGGCCGCCGAGCGCGCCAAACGCTTAGCTCACCAGAAGGCACTCAGCCTACGCACCACCCACCCCAAGAGCCTGATTATCGGTAGCGACCAAGTGGCCAGCCTGGAAGGCAACATCTGTCGCAAACCCGGCAACTTTGACTCAGCCTTTAACCAGCTTAAAGCCGCCAGTGGCCGCGAGATGACATTCCATACTGGCCTGAGCCTTATCGACAGCCAAACCGGCGCTCACTACCATCATCTGGCCCAATACCGAGCGCGCCTGCGTCCCTTAACCGACGCGCAGATTACCTATTATTTAGAGCAAGATCAGCCCTACGACTGCGCCGGCAGCTTTAAATGCGAATCCTTAGGCATCAGCCTGTTTGAATCTCTCAATGGCGACGACCCCAACACCCTGATTGGCCTACCGCTGATCGCACTCACCAGGCTACTCGCACAAGCCGGACTGGACGTACTATCGCCGCCCAGCGACTAAAGTGGGCGCCAGCGCAGAATTTCGCTAAAACAATCCATACACAATTCGGGTTCATAGGGACGCAAACGATCAATGTGGTGCGCCCCATAACTGACGGCTAAACGAGGCATGCTCGCACGCCGCCCCATTTCCATATCGTATTCGGTATCTCCCACCATTACGGCGTCGCGGGCGGGCAGCGCAAAGTGATCGAGCAACTCTTGCAACATTAAAGGGTCGGGCTTGGAGGCGGTCTCGTCGGCGCAGCGACTGGCGTGAAAGAAGCCATCCAGCTCCAGCCGGGCCAGCACCCGATCGAGCCCTGCCCGGCTTTTGCCGGTAGCAATGGTTAAGGTGTGCCCCTCCCGGCGCAAGCTGTCCAGCGAATCCAGCACCCGAGGGTAAAGCTCGGCCGGACTTTCCTGATCTAAGGCCAGGTAGTGCTTGCGATAGCCATCGCGTATCTGCGCCCAGTCGCTCTCGGCCACTTCCGGGTACAGCTCGCGCAAAGCCTCGGGCAACCCCAAACCGATAATATTGCGAACCGCCTCTGTCTCCGGCACTCGCCAGCGCAACTCGTCCGCCGCCCGCTGCATGGCGGTGACAATAGTGCCGGTGGAATCGCTGAGCGTCCCGTCCCAGTCAAAAATATACAACATACGCTATTTCGAACCTTCTTTAAGCGCCGCCAAAACGGCTTGCAAGTCATCGGTCAGAGGCGCCTCGACACTCACCCACCGTACCTCGTCACCCGGCAGAGGAAAGCGCAGCGCACTGGCATGCAAGAACAATCGCTTTGCACCTTTGGCTTTCATGGCTTTATTAATGTCATCCACACCATATTTATCGTCCCCCAAAAGCGGACACCCTTTATATTGGGCGTGCACACGTATTTGGTGGGTACGGCCGGTAATGGGCTTCGCCTCCAGCAAGGTAAAGCCATCGAAAGACTCTAAGACTTTAAAGCGTGTAAGGCTGGGCTTACCGTCGGGGTGGATTTTTACAATGCGCTCGCGCCCTCCCGATGCCTCAAGCTTCAGCAAGGGCGCCTTTACTTCCAGGGTGCGCGAGGGCCAGCGCCCCACCACCAGTGCTTTATACACCTTAACAATGCCGCCACCTCCGGCGCTTTTTTGCCGCAACGACTGCTGCAAAAAGCGCAAATAACTGCGCTTTTTTGCCACCATAATGCAGCCCGAGGTCTCTCGGTCCAAGCGGTGCACCAACTCAAGGTAGCGAGCCTCGGGACGCAGCTGGCGCAAGGCTTCAATCAAACCCAAATCAACCCCACTGCCGCCGTGCACTGCTATACCCGGCGGCTTATTCAGCACCAGCATGCCATCATCTTCGTACAAAACGGCTTTTTCCAGTACTCGTCCGAGCCCTTGGCTGAGCTGTTTAGGGGGCGCTTTAGCCGCCACACGAATGGGCGGCAAACGCACCACATCGCCTGCATCCAGGCGGCGCTCGGCGCGGGCCCGGCCTTTATTGACCCGCACCTCGCCTTTACGCAACAACTTGTACACATGGGTGCGCGGCACCCCTTTTAAGCGTGCAACCAGGTAGTTATCGATTCGCTGGCCCGCCTCATCGGCGCTGATAGTCAGATACTGCACCGACTGAAAAGCCGGGTTAAGAGAGGGATCTTGGGGGGAGTTTTTGCTCATGGCGCGCATTTTAGCAGCAAATGACCTCCGACCCTACCGAGACAAGGAAAATAGGTTTGCCGTGCTTTACCTTAGCTGTTATATTCCGACCTGCTGGGACAGGCAGGTTTCCGGACATAGCGTATCAGGCGTGTCGCGAGGAAATACCGCTGCCAGCCAGGCCCGCGCCAATAAAAGGCGGGCCCTGTAAGTAATGAGAGGTGCGACGCGCGCCCACTATTTGTCCGTCAATGAACGACCCGGGCAGCGCGAACACCAAAACCATTGCGCAGCTGGCGCAATGCGATTAATCCGCTCGATGTGTTTTGTAGATATACCAGGCTTAATTCTGGCAGACATGAATGATGAGGAGCCCAGGGCTCCCGCCAAGCTCATAGGAAATGGCCGAGGCCACTGCCGAGACCGATAGATGAAAGCGCCGGAAAACCCCGGCTTATTTGGTAAAACGGATTTTCATAAACAATATTGACACTTCGGCGTGCACATACATTTTTCTGTGCACACGCCGACGACGAAGTTCAATAACAATCCGACAGCCGCCCTGCGCCCGCACACTATGCGTAAATGCGCCCCGGCTGCACAAGACACACAGCGTTGATTAGTCGCGAGGGGCCCGCTGCGCCCAACACGAAAGACTAGGAAACGCATGAAAAGAATGCTAATTAACGCCACTCAGCCCGAAGAGCTGCGCGTGGCGCTGGTAGACGGCCAATGGCTGTACGACCTGGACATTGAAAACCGCAACCGCGAACAGAAAAAAGCCAACATATACAAAGGCCGCATCACCCGGGTTGAACCCAGCCTAGAAGCCGCTTTTGTCGACTACGGCGCCGAGCGCCACGGCTTTTTACCCCTCAAAGAAATCTCCCGCGAATATTTCGTCAAATCTCCCGGTGACATCGACGGCCGCGTCAAAATCAAAGACGTAGTCAAAGAAGGTACCGAAGTTATCGTTCAGGTCGACAAAGAAGAGCGCGGTAACAAAGGGGCTGCCCTTACAACGTTTGTTAGTTTGGCGGGCCGCTATCTGGTGCTTATGCCCAACAACCCCCGCGCCGGTGGCATTTCGCGCCGCATCGAAGGCGAAGATCGCGCCGAATTACGCGAAGCGCTGAGCCAGATCGAAATCCCCAACGGCATGGGCATTATTATCCGCACTGCCGGTGTGGGCCGCAGCGCCGAAGAGCTGCAGTGGGACTTAAACTACCTGCTGCAATTGTGGGAGTCGATCGATAAGGGCGCACAAAATGCCCAGTCCCCCGCCTTTTTGTTCCAGGAAAGCAACGTTATTATCCGCGCCATCCGCGACTATTTGCGTCAGGATATCGGCGAAGTTATTGTCGATAACAAGCAGTCCTTCGAGCTGGCATCGGGCTTTATTCGTCAAGTCATGCCCAACTTCGGTAGCAAAGTAAAACTCTACGAAGACGACATCCCGCTGTTTAATCGCTACCAAATCGAAAGCCAAATCGAAACCGCCTTTCAGCGCGAAGTAAAACTGCCCTCGGGCGGCTCAATTGTGATCGACGTTACCGAGGCCATGGTGTCCATCGACATCAACTCCTCACGCGCCACTAAAGGTGGCGACATTGAAGAAACCGCGTTGCAAACCAACCTGGAAGCGGCCGATGAAATTGCCCGCCAGCTGCGTTTGCGCGACATGGGCGGTTTGGTCGTGATCGACTTTATCGACATGCAAGCCAGCCGCAACCAACGCGAAGTAGAAAACCGCATTCGCGACGCCCTGGCCATGGACCGCGCGCGGGTACAAATTGGTCGCATCTCTCGCTTTGGCCTGCTGGAAATGTCCCGTCAGCGCCTGCGCCCCAGCCTGGGCGAAGTACACTCCAAAGTCTGCCCACGCTGTAACGGTCAGGGCACCATTCGCGGCACTCGCTCACTGGCACTGTCAATTCTGCGCCTGGTGGAAGAAGAGGCACAAAAAGAGCGCAGCGCAGAAATCCGCGCGATTGCGCCCATGTCAGTTGCCACCTACCTGCTGAACGAAAAGCGCAAAACCATTTTCAGCATTGAGCAGCGCAACAACACTCGAGTAGTTGTAGTTCCCAACGCCGAGATGACTACCCCGCATTTCGAAGTTCAGCGCCTGCGCGATGACGACGATGGCACACTGGAAACCAGCTACAAAATCGTCGCCTCAGACGAGCACACTGAGCAGGAGCAAATCACCGACGAGCCGCCGGTTAATATTCCACGCCCGCTGGTGCAACCCACCGCACCTACCGAGCAGGCCCCTGCCCCAGCTGCCGCCAAAGCCGAGCCCGGCCTTATTGCGCGCCTTATCAGCTGGCTGCAAGAGCTGTTCGAATCGGATGAGAAAACCGAGCAGCCCGCGCAAAAGTCATCGCAAAACCGCTCCAACGGCGGTCGTCGCAACAACTCCCACAGCCGTCGTCGCCGTCAAGGTGGCCGTGACAACAGCAATCGCGACAATAAGGGCGAGCGCGACAACAAAGGAAAAGCCGATAACAAAGGCAACAAAGATAAAAAAGACGACAACAAAGATCGCTCTAACGACGAGTCGCAGGGCAACAATAAGCAGCGCTCAGATTCGTCACGCAACCGTCGTGGCCGCAATCGCAACCGCAATCGCAACCGCGATGACCAGCGCAATCAGAGCGAGGAGAACAAAACTTCGCAAGCGGATAACGCGCAAGCTCAGAACGCAGATCAGGATAACGGCAATGACGAGCAGCGCCCGGCCAAACGCCCTTCAGGTCGTCGCCGCAGCCAGCGCCGTCGTCGTCGCGACAACAGCAATAGCGCCGCCGAGCAAAATGAGCAACTGAGCCAGGTAACCGCAGCCCAGCAGGCCAGCAAAGAGCCTTCGACGCAACAGGAGCCCTCAGCGAAGAAAGAGCCCTCAGTGAATGAAGAGCCCTCAGCGAAGAAAGAGCCGCCGGCACAAAAGGGGCCCTCAGAGCAAAAAGATAAGCCTGAAGCGACACAAGCCGATGCTTCTGCAAAGCCAGAGCCCTCAACCAATGAAGAGCCTTCAGCGAATGAAGAGCCCTCAGCAAATGAACGGCCCTCAGCTGATAAAAAACCTTCAGCCGGCAAAGAGCCCTCGGCGACGACGAAGCCTTCTGCATCAGCCAGCGAACAGCCTTCAATCAATGAAGAGCCTACCGCTGAACGCAAACAGGCCCCTTCCGATGAAAACGACGCGCCCGACAATGGTAAACAGGCAGCAACTCCGGAATCTAAGCCTTCGGCAAAACCGGAACAAGCCAGCGCACAGGTCTCAGCCCCAAAAGCAGAGAACGACACCAAAGCGCAAGGCGAGCCTGCCGCAGCTAGTTCGGTCGCAGACCAAAGCAAAACAGAGGCTCAGGCAGCAACCTCAGAGTCGGCGGATACGGTTAAAGCGCAGCAGCCTGCTGCCACGCCAAGCACCGAGCAGCCTGAAGCGGATGCCGCAGCACTTGCGAGCACCGCACCGAAAGCAGACGGCGGCGCACAAGATGCCTCTATAGATGCGGACAATGCACCCGAGGTGGAGACCGAGGAGAGCGTTGCAAGCAATGCGGTACAAGCCCCTGCCAAGAGCGAAGCCCCCGAAACCGAGGCCGAGCCCGCGGCGGATACGCAAACACTGACAATTGCCGACAAAAACGGCGCGCACCAACAAGTGCGCCAGTATGTTCGCGCAAGCAATGACCCACGGGTGACTCCGCGTCCAGTGCAGGATGTTCGCATTCTCACTGAAACACGCGATCACCCCCAGGCCCGGGCGCTGGATACCAGCCAGCCGGCGCGAGTTAATCACAACCCTCGCCCGTTGCAGCGACCCAGCAATGACCCTCGGGTCAGCAAAGAGCCAGGCGATAAAGCCTAGTTCTTAAGCAAGTTGAACAAAAGCCGGGCAATGCCCGGCTTTTGTTTTTGAGACAGAAGGTAAGTTGCGGAAAAATAGTGTTTTTTTCGCTTTCAGGCCTTGCCCCAAATAAAATCCCATGTATAATTTGCCCCACTTCGGAAGGGTGGCAGAGTGGTTGAATGCACCGGTCTTGAAAACCGGCGTAGGTTAATAGCCTACCCAGGGTTCAAATCCCTGCCCTTCCGCCATTATTTCAAAAAGCGCCTTTTTAAGGCGCTTTTTTTATGCCCCGCCTCCGCAGCAATGCACCTTGAAAAACAACCCCAAAGGCCTCATGGTCTAGGCTAGATACGCTTGCGTTTGGGCTATTGCATTGCCCCCGCAAGCTTGTATGATTAAGCGCAGTTTAAACCAATCCGGAGAAAGATCATGGAACATGTACGCACTGTTGATTCTGCTTTAGCGCAGTCCACTGAAGTCAGTCGCGTTTTGCGCAACACCTATTTATTACTCTCAATGACGCTTGCCTTCAGCGCCGTCACTGCGGGTATCGCCATGGCTATGAATATGCCCCACGGCGCCGGCCTGATCATGTCACTGGTCGCCATCGGCCTGGTTTGGTTTGTTTTGCCCCGTACCGCCAACTCACCAACGGGTCTGGTGGTCGTTTTTGCCTTTACCGGCCTGATCGGCGCCAGCCTTGGCCCCATGCTTAATTACTACCTGTCTACCGCCAACGGCACCAGTATCGTGCTGCAAGCGCTGGGCGGCACCGCTTTTACCTTTCTAGGCCTGTCAGCTTACGCGTTAATCACCCGCAAAGACTTTAGCTTTTTGCGCGGCTTTGTAGTGATGGGCGTTATGATCATGTTGGCTGGCATGCTGTTATTGTTGGGCGCTTCTTTGTTTGGCTACCACCTAGAAGCTCTGCATTTGGCATTCTCAGCCGGTATTATTTTGCTGATGTCCGCCATTATTTTGTATCACACCAGCGCCATTATTCACGGCGGTGAGCGAAACTACATTATGGCCACCACCAGCCTTTATCTGGCCATTATTAATATCTTTACCAGCCTGCTTCACCTGCTGGGCGCCAGCGAAGACTAAGCCTGTAAAGCCAAGCCCCTTTTGGGGCTTTGCCTTTTCCCACGATGAAATTTACTCTTGTCATTTTAGGCGCCCCCTACTCCAGCGCCGCCAGCTTTTCCGCGTGGCGATTTTGCCGCGCCGCCTTAGAAAACAACCAACAAATCACCCGCTTATTTTTCTATGCCGACGGCGTGCACAATACGACCGCTTTGGCGGCGCCCCCTCAGGATGAAATCGATCTGCCCGCACAGTGGAGCACACTGATCCGGGAGCATAATCTAGATGCCGTGGTGTGTATTGCGGCAGCGCTTAGACGCGGCGTGTTAGATGAAGCCGAGCGCGATCGCTATCGCAAACAGGCGGCAAACTTAGGCGCCGAGTTCTCCCTCAGCGGCCTGGGACAGCTGATTGAGGCAACCGCCCACAGCGACAGAACCATCACCTTCGGCCACTAAATCCTATGCGCGATATACTCTGCATCAGTCGTCATTCGCCCCAGTCGGGCCTGCTCGCCAAAGAGGCGCTGGACACCGTGCTGGCGGGCGCCACCTTCGATCAATCGATAAGCTTATTATTAATGGACGAAGGCGTCTGGCAGGCCTGCGCGCCACTGGGCACCGAATTATCTGCCTTTAAAGATCTCAGTAAAAACTTAAACGTCTTAGCCCTCTACGGTGTGGATACCATTTATATTCACGCGAACTCGCTAAAAGCTCGCGGACTAAACGCCCATGAGCTTTCTAGTGGGAATACAACCTTACTTGATCAAGCCGACACTCAAGCGCTTATGCGCGACCATCAACATATTTTTAGTTTCTGATGAGCACGTTACACACCGTCAATAAGTCACCCTTTCAAAGTCAATGCTTGTACAACTGCACGGACCTGATTGCTCCGGGTGACTCACTGGTTCTTATTGAGGATGGTGTCTACGCCCTAAAGCTTGGAGGCGAAGAGCGCGCGCGTTTGCTAAATGCCATTAAACAAGGCACTAGGGTTTACGCTTTGAACGCTGACCTACAGACGCGCGGATTAGATTCGTCCTGGGCCGAGATTAAAACCATTGATGATTCTGAGTTTGTGGAGCTGTGCTGCAAACATCAGCGCATACAAAGCTGGTACTGATATGACAGACACCGAACTGCCACCATTGGATAAAGACGGCTACCTAATCAATTTGCAAGACTGGTCACCCGAAGTGGCAACCGAGCTGGCCGCGCGTGAGAAGATCACCCTGGATGAGCGGCACTGGGAAATTATTACTCTGATACAAAAGTTCTATCACGAGTTCGAGCTATCACCGGCAAGTCGCCCCCTGGTTCGCTACGTGCAACAACATTTGGGGGCGGAAAAAGGCCGCAGCATTTATTTAATGCAACTTTTTGCACCGCATCCGGCCCTACTGGTCAGTAAAATTGCGGGCTTGCCCCGACCCGCTAACTGTTTTTAGTGGCCGGCATGTGTTTACTTTTTGTAGTCGCGGGTCAGCTTAACAACTACCCCCGATAGCAAGACGAGCGCAATCAGATTGGGGACAGCCATTAATCCGTTTAACACATCGGCAACAATCCACACCACCGCCAAATCAGCGGTCGCGCCCACGTAAATTGCCAATACCCAAAGAACTCTAAACGGCATAATCACGCCGCGCCCGAACAGAAACTGGGCGCAGCGCTCGCCGTAATAACTCCACCCCAGCAGCGTGGTAAAGGCGAATAAAACAATCGCCAGGGTGATAAACGCCTCGCCAAAGACCAAGGTACCGCCAAACGCGGCCTGGGACATCTGCGCCCCCTGGGCACCGCCCTGCCAGGCACCGGTGCATACAATCGCCAAACCAGTAATTGAACACACGATAATGGTGTCGAGAAAGGTCCCCAGCATCGCCACCATACCCTGCTCTACCGGGCTGTTGGTTTGCGCGGCGGCGTGAGCGATGGGCGCGCTGCCCAGGCCTGCCTCGTTGGAAAACACCCCGCGTGCCACACCAAACTGAATGGCCATGGCCACACTGGCGCCCACAAAGCCGCCGGCGGCTGCCGCGCCGTTAAACGCACTGTCGAATATAAGCCCTAATGCCGCCGGTACAGCTTCAGCGTTTAGCCCTATAACCACCAAACCGCAGAGCACATAAGCAAGCCCCATAAACGGCACCAGGCGCCCTGCCACATCGGCAATGCGCTTAACGCCCCCGATAAGCACCACAAAGACCAGTGCCATTAATGCCAGCGCCGTCGCCCACTTGGGAATCTGCCAGCTGCCGTGAAGCGCGTCAGCTACCGAGTGAGCCTGCACGGTATTGCCAATCCCAAACCCGGCCAGGCACCCAAACAGGGCAAAAACACCCCCCAACCAAAACCAGCGAGCACTCAGACCATTCTTGATGTAATACATGGGCCCGCCCACATTCTGGCCATCCGCGTCCTTCTCGCGGTAGTGCACTGCACAGACGGCTTCGGCATATTTGGTCGCCATACCGATTAAGGCCATACACCACATCCAGAACAATGCCCCAGGCCCGCCTAAACCAATGGCCGTCGCCACCCCGACGATATTGCCAGTACCAATGGTCGCCGAGAGTGCGGTCATTAAGGCATTAAATGGGCTAACCTCGCCATCGGCCTCGCTGCGACGCCCGCGCCACAACTGCGCGAATCCAGCCAGTAGGCGGCGTAGAGGGAAGCCCGCCAACCGAAACATTAAAAAAAGACCCGCCAAAGGCAGCAGCCAAAGCAGAAAATAAGGCCCCCAGATAAAACCACTGGCGGCGGAAAAGAATGCTTCGATAGACCCCATATTACCCTCTACCCTCAATTTATAACTGCAGCGCCTCGCGCTCGGGAAACACCCCAAAGATGCCCCCGGTATGAATAAACACAATATCCCTCTGCGCAATCGCGCCTCGACGCATTAATTCGGCAATGCCGTAAAACGCTTTGCCGGTATACACCGGATCCAGAATAACCCCGACTTCGCGCGCGAGCTGCTGAATCGTTTTATAGAGCGCCGGGTACCCTTTAGCATATCCTGGACCAATAAATTCGGCATTCACACAATAATTGCTGGGCATCCGTAAACCGCTTTGTGGGTAGACGTGCTGCGCTTTGGCAATATCCTCTCTTACCCGTTGCTCAAAATAGGCCTGGCTGTCGCAAACGGCAATGCCCAGAACCTCAGCCTCGGGACAAAAATGACCCAAGCCCGCCGCTAAACCTGCCAAAGTACCGCCAGAACCCGCAGCGCACACGACTAACGGCTGCTGGATACCCAATGCCATAAAGTCTTGCGCCAGCTCCTGCGCGGCCTGAATATAGCCCCATAACCCGATTTCATCGCTGGCACCTGTGGGAATAATAAAAGGCTTTTTCCCTTGGGTTTTGAGCCTCTCGGCCGTCTGGCGCAACAATAAAGGCAGATTGCGATGATAATCCGGTGCCCGGTAGCAGTGGTAGGCTGCTCCAGCCATAGCGCTGAGCAGCAAATTACCATCCAGGTTATCGGGTTTGTCACCCCGCAATATTAGTTCGCACCCCAAACCATGGGCGGCGGCCGTTAAGGCTGTGGCACGACAGTGGTTCGACTGCAAGCCGCCGCAGGTTACTAATGTGTCAGCGCCTTCGGCCAACGCCTGCGCCAGAACATACTCGAGCTTGCGAATTTTATTACCACTTAAGGCTGCACCGGTTAAATCGTCGCGCTTAATCCAGAGACGCTTATCTTGAGGGGTATCAGTCAGCTGTAAAGGCTGTAAGGGGGTAGGAATTTGCGCTAGGGGCTTACGAGCGGGAAAGACTAGTTCGAAGGTCACCTTAGGCTCCAAATTGACATTGCATCAGTGAAGCCTAGGGTAATTGCTAAGCAAAAATCAAATGGACTTGATTGTGCCTTTGGGCAGTACCGCGTGAACCGCCACTTTCTGGAATTTGAGCTCAATATTGCTGCCTGTTTCCAGAACAATGTAGTTATCGTCAACCTTAACCACTTTACCCAGCATGCCGCTGGTCAGCAGTACTTCATCACCTTTTTGCAGCGCGGCAACCAGGTTTTGGTGCTCTTTTTGACGCTTGCGCTGGGGACGAATAATCAACAGATACATAAACAGGAACAGACCGCCGAACATCAACAGGTTGATGTACATTGGTGCGCCCTGGGGGGCCGCCTGGCTTTGCGCCCAAGCGCTTTGAACGAAAAATCCCATGATCTAACCTCGTTAATAGAAAAGGCGTAACTCTACCTTTTTTAATAACGTCAGGCAATCAGGCATAGTCGCGAAATAGCTTTCTGAACACACTGGGAGAGAGATTCGTCCAGCGTTTAAAAGCGTTGGTAAAACTGGTGCGATCAGAGAAATCCAGTGCCGATGACACCGAATCAACGCTCATGTGCTCGTCAATCAGATATTTAATCGCGTAGTGAAACCGTAAGCTGTCGCGCAACTGGGCAAAGCTCGCGCTTTGATGCTGCAGCCGACGCTGTAGGGTGCGTTTGGACAGGTTCAGATCCTGGGCAATATGCTCAATGGCCATCGACGAATGCCCTACCCGCTTCTGCAGGGCTTCGATAACCTTGGCCGAGACACCTTCCACCTCGGGCAAGTGAGCCAGAACAACATATTCATGGTATGAGCGAATTCCTGAACGAGCAAAGCCTTCTTGATCTGAATTCTGGGGACTTAACCGCTGCAACTGAATCATTTGGCTCTCCTTGTGCCGCTAAAGACGGGCATAGCTACGCATCTCTAAGGGGTTACAAAAATATATAGTTAACTCGGTACAAAAACAATCAATCATGGCGCATTATTAAGAATACTATTGCCAGATATCGACCAAGCTTAGAAGCCTGTGGCATATATATCCACCACAGAACCGACATCGAGAGGAAATTATAGGGCAAGTGGGAGCCAAGTAGAGACAATGTTACACATTTTATCAATTTTTATGCAGCGGGTCACAAACCCGCCGCTTAAAGGTCACAAAACCTGTAAAAAGAAGAGCTTACGAGACTTTTTTAACGGTCGTTAAAAGTTATCCCGCAAATAATCCAGCACATCCTGATCGTGGCTTTTGGTTTTAACCGTCTCAAAGATATGTCGTAAACGGCCCTCTTTGTCGATAAAGAAAGTGGTGCGCAGCACGCCCATAAATTCGCGCCCCATAAACTTTTTAAGCCCCCAGGCGCCGTACTTTTCCGCCACTTTATGGTCTTCGTCACTGAGCAGGTCAAAGTTCAGCTCGTGTTTTTGTTCAAACTTCTCAAGCCGCGCTACCGGATCGGGGCTGATAGCAAGCACCACTGTGTCCAAGGCGGCCAGCTCAGATTCGGTATCGCGAATACCGCAAGCCTGAGTGGTACAACCCGGAGTCATGGCCTTGGGGTAAAAATACAGAACCACATTCTTGTTGCCACGAAAATCTTTTAAGGCGACTTTTTCACCGCGTTGGTTCTGCAAGGTAAAAACCGGGGCCAAATTGCCAATTTTAGGAAAACTCATATTCACTCCTGGTGTTCATCTTGATCGTCATCGCGCAGCATAGCGAACAATACTGCCTTTTCTTCATGGGTGACCGACTCGGCCTTGTGCAGCCCGTCTTCGGCCACGCACACCCGGTTACGCCCCTGCTCTTTAGCGCGATACAGCTGCTTATCGGCCAGTTCTGTCAACTCGGTGACACCGCCCAGATTTTCGGGTTTGAAACTGGCTACACCAAAACTCATGCTGACTTGGGCGTCGCAGTCGTCTAATAGCTTTTGCCTGGCAATATGCGCCCGAATGCGCTCAGCCACCGTCTGGGCCAAGTTTAAGGCGGTACCGGGAAGGATAATCGCAAACTCTTCACCGCCAAATCGACATAAAACATCCAAGCGCCGCAGCTGACACGAAAGTTGCTCAGCCAGCGCCTTTAGGAGCCGATTGCCCTGTTCGTGACCATAAGTATCATTAAAGGCCTTGAAGTGATCCACATCCGCCAACACCAGCGCCAAAGGCTGTCCCGTGCGCTGCACCCGCTCTATTTCATCACTGAGGGCTTGCCGAAAATGGCGGTAATTATACACTCCTGTAAGCGCGTCGGTGTGCGCCTGCTCGGCGAGACTCGCCACCTGTTCGCGAAGCGCGGTTAACTCTTGTTGCGCCAAACATTCCTGCCCTTGGGAGGGACAGTAAAGCGGTTCTACCGGGCGGCTGGAATCGGTCAAACTAATCTCGCAACAGCTTGGTTAAATCGCCGTAATGGTCAATACGCCGGTCACGTAAAAAGGGCCAAATCCGGCGCACATTTTCCGAGCGTTCGCGATCGACCGCGACGACTTTAACCGCCTCGACAGGCTCCTCCAAACGGGCCAAAAACTCACCCTGAGGACCGGCGATAAAACTGTGGCCCCAGAAATCAATGCCCTGCCCGCCCTCGGGGTCGGGCTCGTGCCCGACGCGGTTAACACTGACCACCGGGACGCCGTTGGCCACCGCGTGGGAGCGCTGAATCGTCACCCAGGCGTCGCGCTGGCGCTGCTTTTCGGCCTCGTCATCGCCTGGGAACCAGCCGATGGCGGTGGGATAGATAAGAATCTCGGCCCCTGCCATGGCCATTAAGCGCGCCGCCTCGGGGAACCACTGATCCCAACACACCAGGACCCCGAGGGTGCCCACTGAGGTTTTGATCGGACTAAAGCCTAGATCGCCGGGGGTAAAATAAAACTTCTCGTAGAAACCGGGATCGTCGGGAATATGCATTTTGCGGTACTTGCCCGCGATTTCGCCGTCACGCTCAATGACCACGGCGGTATTGTGGTAGAGGCCAGTCGCGCGTTTTTCAAACAGCGAGGTGACAATCACCAGGTTTAACTCGCGCGCTAACTCACCAAAAACCTGAGTGCTAGGCCCGGGTATGGTTTCGGCCAGATCGAATTCATCCACGTCTTCGCGCTGGCAAAAATACAGGCCGCGGTGCAGCTCTTGCAGCACCACCAGCTCGGCGCCTTCGGCTGCGGCGGCGCGAATACCATCAATGCTTTTCGCGATATTCGCCTCCAGATCGGCGCTGCAGGCGTGCTGTACTAAACCTATTTTTAGCTCACTCACGGAGTTATCGCCCCTTCTGGTAATTGCATGGTAATACAGTGCAGACTACCGTGTTGTTCAATCAATACACGGCAGTCAATGCCTATTATTTCATAACCGGGAAAGGCGCGGCCAACCACCTGCAACGCAGATTCATCTTGCTCATCTTGATAGACGGGCACCAGCACCGCGCCGTTTAGAATTAAGAAGTTCGCGTAGGTGGCGGGCAAACGATTGCCTTCGGCATCATAAATGGCTTGCGGCCAAGGCAACGGATAAAGGGTGTAGGGGCGATTATTGGCATCGGTCATCCCCTCTAGCTGATGACGCATCTGCTGCAGCTCGTGGTAGTGCTCATCCTCGGGGTCATCACAACTGACATGCACTAACCCACCTTCGGGAGCGAGCCTTGCTAAGGTATCAATATGGCTATCGGTATCATCTCCCGCTAAATAACCGTAATCCAGCCAGTTAATGCGTTTGGCACCCAGGTGCTTTTGCAAAAGCGCCTCTACTTCGGCTTCAGATAAGTGCGGATTGCGATTGGGGTTGAGTAGGCAAGCGCGGGTTGTAAGCAAAGCGCCCGTTTCGTCGATCTCAACGGCGCCGCCTTCGAGCACCATATCAATCTGCGTTAATGAAACCTTAAAGACACCCTGAGCATCCAGACGCTGATTGATCTGGTTATCCAGATCGGCGGCAAATTTATTCCCCCAACCGTTGAAGGTAAAATCCAGTATTTTGAGCTTGCCGGCGTGCTCAACGGTCAAGGGACCATGATCCCGTGCCCAGGTATCCTGGGTATCGGCATCCACCAGGTGGCAGCGCGCGCAATCCACCTGATGAGCGATTAAACAGTTGCGAATAACAGAATGGGTTTCGGCGGGCGCGGCAATAATTAACTCGGCCCGGCGACAGATCTCGCGCGCCAAATGCCCGTAGACCGTTTCCACTTCATCTAAAAGTGGTGCCCAGTCAGTCTTTGCATGGGGCCAAGTTAATAAGACCCCGTCTTGAGGGGCCCATTCCGGCAGTAGCCTAAATTGATTCATACTGTTCTCAGCAAGACCACGGTTTATTATCGAAGCTAATACACGGTTTCGCGTGCCTTAAACGTCACCGACGCCTTGGACGTGGTTTTACGTGCGCGACTCTGTTCCGTATCCCCTACTCGCACCACAAACCCTAAGGCCTGCCGGTTAAGCGACTGAGATTCCATGTCGGTCACAATTAAGGTCACATTATATACGCCTGAGGCGGCACTATTGAAAGCCAAGGGATGACGCGCAACACCATCTTGAGCAGCCAACTGGAAAGTGTCGGGACCACTGAGTGTCAGTCCATCAGGCATGATAATCCGCACTTCTAAACGAGTTTGCGCTCCAGGCGTTTTTAACTGTAACTCCAGTTCGTTTGCACGCTCATCGGGCAAGACAAAGTGGCTTGCGGCAAGGCTTACACCGAGTGACGGTTTGCCTCCCGTTTTCCCCTGGGCAGCTTGCGATTGAAGTGGCTTGTTAAAATCGTCCGATGCTTCGCCTGCCTGCGCCCCGGTGCCCGCCAATAGCAGGACAAACATTGTCATTGCTAACCTTTGCATTATTCTCCCCCCGCTAGCGAAACGGACAAATTAAAACAACTGGGCTGATAAGCGCTCTGCCCAATCGCCGGATGATCGGCATAGTCGTAAACGGACAAAATATACTCTTCATTACCCTCCAACTCGACTTCGAGCGATTCGCTGCCGGCGTCGTCAGTAAAACCGCGCGCTACCAGCCCCCCGCGCCGATAAACTTCAATATCTGGGTCGGAATTTGTTGAGGCAGCCTGAGTCTGCTCTACGCTTATTTCGTATACCGCCGTATTCATGGGGCGAAAGCGCACAAAGCGGTGCACGCCCAGCTTGTTGAAATTGCGCTCAAAGCCTGATTGCGCCGAGCCGTTTTTCTGGCTGCTGCAAACTTCAATGCTTTGTCCGAACAATGACTGCAAGCGCAAATACAGTGGTAAAACATTAGCCGTGGCGCCATTGTTACGCTCACCCGCGCCATAGCGATCGCGCGAATTCATTCGTTGCTCACGGTATAGATCGAAGAACTCTGCGGCGGCGCTGTCTTGCGCGCTACCCCACACGTTATCGGCTTGGCGGCTCGAAAGAACATCGGCAAATAAAAACACACTGACTAATGCGCTGTTTTGGCGAAAACTCTCATCGGTAATCACCTCGTAAAATGGGGTAATTCCAACCTTTTCCAACCAGTGATAGAACACAGCCTGAATGGACGACTCGCTAAACCAACCGGGATTACTAACGACGTCCTGGGCAATATCAAAACCAGCAACTTCGGATTGGTTTACCCCCACGCTATCAAAATACAATGGGTCGTCTAAAGTAAAACCGGCCAACGCATTCGCCACCCCCTCGGAATAAGCCACCCGCATATCCAGTTTTTCACCCTGAGCGTGGGGACCGCCGATGGTATCAATCCGGGCCAGAGAGTCCTCCAAAAAATGAGCCCATTCATGGGCAATGATATGGCGGTCGTATTCGTCGGTGTCTGAGTCTTCGGCCCCTAAAATATACAGCGCCTGGCCGTCATAGTAGCTGGTGCCAATATCCCCATCCGTAACCAAGCCGTCTACCGGCGCATTATTGGGCGACCAGCGAAAACGTGCCGCCGGCAGCTGCAATTGCGGGTCGGCCTCACGCAAATGCTGTAATACCTCCCAGGCGGTATCCAAAATAGCAAAAGGCGCAGCGGCCCGTGGCTCGCCATAACCGTCCCCCGTCCACCCCGACGGCGCATGTAGATCGCGCTGGGTGTTTACACTTTCCACGGAGATAACCTCGCCCTCCATACGATAGAGGGCGTTGGCCCGGGTATTATCCTCTACTTGCAGGGTCCAACTTTGCTCACCATCAAACCGTGACCTGGCCTCCACCTGAACCTTTACCTGGGTACCAGTAGCCACTGAAAACTGATAGCGCCCTTCGTCGTCCGAGAGCTGAGTTTGCACCAGGCTACCCTCGGCATCCACCAGATTCACCACCGCCCCCCGAATGGGCCGTTCCTCAGTCTGCGAGTAATTGAGGCCTCCGCTATCGAGGGGCACAAAGTCGTAGGTTAAGCGGCCCGATAAATTAACCTGCCCATCTTGACTTTGGGAGGAGCTGGATGAAGCAGCCGGTGCACTGCTGGTATTATTATCAATATACTCGGAAAACTCCCCTCCCGAGCCACCACCACAAGCGGCTATTAGGGCGATAAACCCCAAACACCACATATTCAATAAGCCGCGACCTAAACGCCCCATAAAACCTCCATTTTGATCCTGCTCGAAGGATACCCGAGAGCCCGATCGATAGCGACCTGCACCGGTGAATTGGCGTCTTTCTCGACCCTGACGCCTTAAACGCTTCCGAGCCCAACGGGCATTGACGATTCCTGTTAAACTCGTCACGTAAAACCGTATTTTAACCTTGGCCCGCTCGGGCCATTTATTTGAGAGAACGAGCCAGCCACATGTTCAGACTGCTTCCGATACTCTTGCTGCTGGGGTTGATTGTATTTGGCTACTCCTGGCTTAAAAAGCAGCCTCCGGGCAACCGACGCAAAGCCATTTGGCAAATACTGGCCGTACTATTGGTGGCGCTGTTGGTGTTTTTAACCGTGACTGGCCGTATTCACTGGGTGGGCGCCGTGCTGGGTAGTCTTATTGCTCTGGCCAAACCCTTGCTGGGGCTGGCCGTACAAGTCTTACCCTTCTTAAAACGCAAGCCTGCGCAAACGAGCACCGCAGGGAAAATGGATGCCGCCGAGGCGGCCGCCACCTTGGGACTGGAACAGGCGTACCAAGACCAAAGCCTCAACAAAGAGCAAGTGGTGGAGGCTCACAAAAGGCTGATGCAAAAGCTTCACCCCGACCGCGGTGGCAATGACTATTTAGCCAGCCGGATCAATGCGGCCAAAGAAATATTGCTTAAGAATTTCGCCTAAGCAGCAGGTGAATATAGCGTCCCAGATCGGCAAACGGCGCCTGGCGAGAGTGAGCCAGCTCAAGCTCAAGCACACTGTCGGGGTCGCGCTGGCGCCGCTCGGGGTCGAGTATATAGTCGCAAAATACCCGAATGCCACTGGAGCATAAGAGCGTAAAGCCCCGCTCGCGACAATGCTCGCGGACGACTTCGGGCTGCAACGGATTGATCGGCGTCAGACTGCCTCGCTGAGCTAAATAGTCGCGCCGTTGCACTTTTTTATAGTTAGCGCGCAACAGGTTTTTGTACACCAGCCCATGCTGGTTGTAGAAAATCAGCGATGCGGTGCCACCGGGCTTTACCTTACTGAGTAACTGATCCAATAAAGGCATAGGCTCTACTACCCACTCCAGCAGAGCGTGACACAAAACAATATCAAAGCGCTCGCCCGGTGCAACCTCTTGCGCCGCAACTTGCTGCATAGTTACATTTTGCTCGCACCCTAAGTGCTGGGCCCGATCACGTGCCCGCGCCAACATATTGGCCGAGATATCAGACAGTAAAACCCGGTGCCCGGCAGCCGCCAACGGCAGGGAAAAATGCCCCTGACCGCCACCGGCATCGAGAATTGTCATTTGCCCTTGCGGACTCATAGGCACATAGGGGGCAATGGGTAAAAAATCGGCAAAGTCGCGATTCAACACCGCGAGCCTTATCGCGCCTTTTAAGCCGCCGTATATATTGCGATCAAACCGTTCGGCAAGATCGTCAAAATTGCGGTCGAGATGATTTTCCTGTTTGGCCATTTCGCCTCCAAAGGCGCTCGCAGTCTGGAACCGGCGGCGCTATTATAGGCGAATGTGGTATCTCTATATAATCGAATGCGACAACGCCCAAGTCTATACCGGCATTACCACCGATATCCAAAGACGCTGGCAACAGCATTGCACCGGCAAGGCCGGGGCGCGTTTTTTTCGCACCTGTAATCCGCTGCGAGTATGCTATTTGGAACAGCAGCCCGACCGCTCAGCGGCCAGCAAACGCGAAGCCTGGATTAAGAAACTCACCCGAGCGCAGAAACTGTCGCTGATTGCCGAGGGCTCACCCCACCCGCTTCCCGATTTGGCGCCCCTTGATTGTGAAGCCTAAGCGCAACCTTTGTCCGCACTGTCTGAAACCTCCAGCGCGCTGCCTGTGCGATTATATTGTGCCCACACCCAATAAAGTTTTTGCTTTGATTTTGCAGCACCCGAATGAAGGGGGACACCCTAAAAATACTGGCGAGCTATTGCACCGCTCCTTACGCAACAGTGAGCTTCAGGTAGGTGAGAGTTTTACGCCTGCATCATTAGGTGCTTGTTTAGACAATGCGGTTTTACTTTACCCCGGTGAAACCGAGGAGCAGTTAGAAAAGCTGACGCCTCCGGAGCAGCCCAGCACCCTGATTATTCTGGATGCCACCTGGCGTAAAAGCCGAAAGATGCTACATCTAAACCCGCAGCTAGCCCGGCTGCCACGGGTATCGCTAACCGACCCGAGGACATCGACCTACCGTATCCGCAGCGCCGAACACCAACACCAGCTTTCCACACTGGAAGCAAGTTGTTACGCTCTGCAACAACTGGAACAAAACCCCGATCGCTATCAGCCGCTACTGGATGCCTTTGCCCAATACATGGACAAACTGGTTACGTTTGATCCTAATCGGCGATAAATTGAATGATTGAGCTTACTATGACAGAACTGCAGCACCCGGCTTTTGAATGTGAACGACGCGTCCACCTGGATGCCCTTAACCTGACGGTAGAGTTATACCGACACCTTAAAACCGGCGCCCAGCACATTCACCTGGCCTCCTCCAACCCCGAAAATGTGTTTCTGGTGGCACTTCGAACTGTACCGCAAGACTCGACCGGCGTAGCCCACATTTTGGAGCACACTGCCCTTTGTGGCAGCGCCAAATACCCGGTGCGCGACCCCTTCTTTATGATGACCCGGCGCTCACTCAACACTTTTATGAACGCCTTTACCAGCTCTGACTGGACCGCTTATCCTTTTGCCAGTCAGAACCGCAAAGACTTTGACAACTTGCTGGACGTTTATCTGGATGCGGTGTTTTTTGCCAGCCTTGATCCCCTGGATTTTGCCCAGGAAGGACACCGTCTGGAATTTGCGCAGTCCGACGACCCGAGCTCAGCACTGGTGTACAAAGGGGTGGTCTACAACGAAATGAAAGGCGCTATGAGTTCCGTGCCGGCCCAACTGTGGCAAAAACTCTCTAGCCATTTATTTCCAACTGCCACCTACCATCACAACAGCGGCGGCGATCCGGAACACATTCCGGATTTAACCTATGATCAGCTGCAAGGCTTTTATCGCCGCCACTACCATCCCAGCAACGCTATTTTTATGACCTATGGCGACATTCCCGCCGCCGAACACCAAGCCAAATTTGAACAACAAGCGCTGAACCAGTTCGAAGCGCAGGACATTCACATCGGTGTGAAACCCGAGAAACGCCTACACAGCCCCATTCGCGTAGAGGACGCCTACCCGTTAGAGTCGGGAGAGGAAAGCAGCCAGAACAAAACCCATGTTGTCATCGGCTGGTTACTGGGCCAAGCCACCGATTTGGAGGCTGCGCTGGAGGCCCACCTAGTGGCCAGTATTCTGCTCGATAACAGCGCCTCGCCCCTGTTAAAAGCCCTGGAGCAAACCAAGCTGGGGCAGGCCCCCTCGCCCTTGTGCGGGTTGGACGATAGCCAGTTCGAAATGAGCTTTGCCTGCGGGTTGGAGGGCTGCGACAGCGAAGCGACCCAAGCGGTTGAAGCGCTTGTACTGGAAACCTTGCAAGAAGTGGCCGACCAAGGCGTTGACCCGCAGGTGATTGAATCTTCTTTGCACCAACTGGAATTGTCCCAACGCGAAGTAGGTGGCGATGGTTTCCCCTATGGGTTGCAACTGATTATGACCGCCCTTACCGCCGCTACCCATCGCGGCGACCCGGTCGCCCAGCTGGACCTGGATTCGGCGCTTGTCAGCTTGCGCGAAAAAACCGCCGATCCCGAATTTATTCAGCAGCGGGTGCGGGAGTTACTGCTTGAAAACAACCATCGGGTCACACTCACCTTAAGGCCCGACACGCAGATGGGTCAGCGCACCGCCCGCGCCCAGGAGGAAAAGCTCGCCGCCATTAAAGCCGAGCTAAGCGAAAGCGAACGCCAGGCTATTATTCAACAAGCCACGGCGCTGCTGGCGCGCCAAGAGCAAGAAGACGACGACAGCCTTCTGCCCCAAGTAACCCGCGCGGATATTCAGCCGCAGATGTCTTACACCGCCGGCAGTCACGAAAATCTGGGCGCCTACCCTTTGCGGGCCTATGGCGCTGGCACCAACGGCCTGGTCTACCAGCAGCTGGTGGTGCGCCTCCCTGAGCTCAGTGAACGACAGCAACATCTGCTGGGCATTTATTGTCTGTGCCTGACCGAGGTGGGCCACGGCCAGCTGGATTATCTGCAGGCGCAGCTCCGTCAGGCCGAGCAGGTCGGGTCAATCAGTGCTCGGGTCAGCATTCGCAGCAACGGAACCGACCCCCAACACACCGACGCCTATTTGACGCTATCGGCCAAGGCCCTGGCGCGTAACGCCGACGCCTGCGCGCAGCTGATGCACGATACGTTCGAGCAGGTTCGCTTTGACGAGCACGAGCGCATTGCCGAGTTAATTGCCCAGGCCCGTGCACGCCGCGAACAATCCATTACCGGCAACGGCCACGCCCTTGCCATGCAAGCGGCCTCGGCCGGGGTTTCGCCCTCGGCAAAAATTGCCCACGAACTGGGGGGGCTGGAAGCAACCGCCAGGCTGATTGCGATCGACAACGGCAACCGCGAGCCGACTCAATTGGCCGAATTTTGCCGCGAGTTGAAGCAGCTGCACACCCTTATGCAGCGGGCGCCGCGCCAATTGCTGCTGGTGGGCGAGCAAGAGCAGCTGGATGACTACCGCGAGCTACTGGGTAACATCTGGCAGGACAGCCAAGAGCATACTACAGACGCCCTGAGCCTGCCCCCGGTACAGCGACAGATCCATCAGGGCTGGCTAACCAACACCCAGGTTAACTTTTGCGCTAAGGCCTACCCCACAGTAGCTTCGGACCACAAGGATGCACCCGCACTCACGGTTCTGGCGGGCATATTGCGCAACGGCTTCTTGCACCGCAGCATTCGCGAGCAAGGTGGCGCCTACGGGGGTGGCGCCTCGCAGGATAACAACGCCGGTGCCTTTCGCTTTTTCTCCTACCGAGATCCGCGTCTAAGTGAGACTTTGGATGACTTTGATCGCTCGGTGCAATGGGTGCTGGACACTGACATCGACTCCAACGAGATCGAACAGGCGATACTGGGCATCATCAGTAGCATCGACAAACCCGCCTCCCCCGCGGGCGAAGCCAAGCAGACCTTTCACGCCGAACTGTTTGGCCGCACTCGGGAAAAACGCGAGTCGTTCCGCGCGCGGGTACTGGAAGTGACTCAGGCCGACATCAAAGCCGTGGCGCGCCATTACCTGCAACCCGATGCAGCCAGCGTCGCAGTTGTTGCCCCCCATGGCGCAAAACAAACTTTACAATCGCTAGGGCTGGAAATAAAAACCCTGTAAACTGGCGCAAGGAATTGGCGGCTGACCCGCGCTATGCTGAGGGTCAGCCATCACAAGAATAATGCAAAACGCTAATGGAGCAGGATGGCTGGCAGAATCTTGGCACTGCCTGAAAGCCGCAAACCGGACCTAACGCCAGCTATGCAGAAACTGGACTCGAGCTCATTGACCAACCCAGGTCGTAAACGAGGCAACAACGAAGATTGTTTTCTCAGTTTACCCGAACACTGTCTGTGGATGGTGGCCGACGGTATGGGCGGGCACGAGGCCGGCGAAGTGGCCAGCGCCATTGTCAGCCAGACCCTGGCCCGCCACAGTGATAAACCACTGGCCGATGCGATTCAAACAGCGCACAAAGACATCTTGCAGGCCGCCGCGCAAGGTATCGGCGCCGAAGGCATGGGTTCGACGATAGTGGCACTTCGCCACCGCGGCGAGAGTTACGAAATCGCCTGGGTGGGCGACAGCCGCGCCTACTCGTACAGCGACGAAAACGGCTTACAGGCACTGACGACCGATCACTCTTACGTGCAAATGTTACTGCAAAGCGGAGCCATAGGCCCCGCCGAGGCAGAGCAGCATCCGGATAAAAACATTATTACCCAGTGCCTGGGCTCGCAAGAGCTGGACGATGTAAAGGTCGACACCCTGACACGCCCCTGGCAGCCCCGGCAGTGGTTATTGTTGTGCAGCGATGGCCTGAGCGACGAATTGAGCTCGGCCGATATGGAAAAAATTCTGCGCCGCTGCGCCAGCCCGGCCCAGGCAACGCGCGCGCTAATGAATGCCGCGCTAAAAGCCGGAGGCAAAGACAACATTACCATTCAAGTGGTGGCGGCGCCGCTACAACGCGGCGAAAGCTGGTGGAACCGGCTCCTGCACTGGGTTCCGGTTTTTACCCACAGCCGAACCCTGGACGCCATAATTTACGCAGCGGCATTGGGCGCACTGTGTGCCCTGCTCTATGGGACAATTTTGTAGAAGACGATGCAGATTCCCGGTTACCGAATCATTCGCAAAATAAATCACGGCGGCATGTCCACCGTCTACCTGGCGATTCAGGAGAGCGTCGGGCGGGTAGTGGCACTCAAAGTGATGTCACCGGCGCTTAATAGTGACCCGAGCTACAGCGAGCGGTTTCAGCGAGAAGCCAATATTGTGGGCCAGCTATCGCACCCGCACATCGTCTCAATCTACGACATCGGCAAACACGACAATCTCAACTACATTGCCATGGACTATCTGCCGGGCGGTTCGATCCATGACCGCATGCTGGCCGGCATCGACAGCAATGATGCACTCAAGATTCTCAAAGAAATTGGCGCCGCCCTAGATCACGCTCATGAAAAGGGCTATGTGCACCGGGATATCAAACCCGAAAACGTCTTGTTCCGCGACGACGGCTCGGCGGTACTCACTGACTTTGGCGTCGCGCGCGCTCAATCGCTTAACTCCCGCGCCACCCACGCCGGTACCGTAGTAGGCACCCCCCACTACATGAGCCCCGAGCAAGCCCGCGGTAAGACGGTAGATTCGCGCTCGGACTTATACAGCCTGGGCATTGTATTCTATGAAATGCTGACCGGCTCAGTGCCCTATCAGGGCGAGGAGGCGGTCGCCATTGCGCTAAAGCACTTGGCCTCGCCCCTGCCCGTGCTTCCTAAACAGTTTTCCCACTGCCAGCCCATACTGGACACACTGCTGGACAAAGAACCGGGCAAGCGCTATCAACACGGCCAGCAATTGGTGCAGGATGTCGAGGCACTGCAATTGCAAATCCGCGAGCAAGGCGAAAGGCGGACCGCCAGCTTGTCGCAACTAGGCGGCCAGCTGAGCAGCGCTTTGGGTATTGTATGGCGCAAATTCAAAGCATCATGTGGCACTTACTGGAAACAGTGTAGCGCTTTTATCGCCAGTATCCGGTTTGCCAAAGGTCGCGGTTTTTATCGTGTGGAAACAACGCACCAGGAACAGCTGCGATCACTCACACAGCAAAACACCCTGGTCGCGACTCGCGTACACCGACAGGTAAGCCCAGCCGGGGCCGCCGCCCTGTGGCACGACCTTGGCACTTGGGGGCAGCGCGCCGTGTGGGCAACCGCCGCACTGGTGCTGGTTTTAATTGCATTGCTGCTGTGGCCAGCTGATACGCAGCCGCCGGCGACAAAAACCGGCGATATAGTGAGTGCGAGTAAACACAGCGCAAAGGGCAAAAGCCCGCAGCCTTTAGCGTCCAGCGCTGGCAGTCTCGCAAACAGTGCTCAGAGCAGCCCTGCACCCACTGCCATTGCCTCTGCCCATGCCCATGCCGAAACCAGCGAGGCCTATTCAAGCCCGCCTCCAGCAGACTCCCCCCTTATCGAGACGGCCGGAACACAAGTGCAACCCCGTGCTGAGTTTGAAGGCCGCCCCGGAACGACTTTAGAAAATGCCCGCACAGCGGTCGACACCGAGATCGAGCTCGCGTCCAGGACCAATGCTGAGCCTGAGTTCGAGCCCACACCCGAGCCCGATAACGCGCAACCACCCGAACCCGAGGTAGAAAAATTTTCCCTCACGGTTGCGCCTAAACCCGCCAATGCGCGGGTCAGGATTATGAATATCCGTGAGAAATACCACGACGGTATTGCCCTGGCACCGGGGGCTTATCAAATTGAGGTAACAGCGCCCGGCTACCGCGAGCACCTGGAGTGGATGGACATAGACGATACCGATTTAAACTACGCGGTCGAGCTGGCCCCCAGCCGCCCCGCCGGGGCGGAATTTACCGACACATTGGAAAATGGCGAGCGGGGCCCGGTAATGGTCGTGATTCCCGCGGGCAGTTTCACTATGGGCGGTCCCGACAGCAACAGCCAGCCGCGTCACGAAGTAAGTTTCGCGCGCCCCTTTGCCATGAGTAAATTCGAGATTACCTTTGCCGACTATGATCGCTTTGTGGAGGATCAGTCATTGGCGCTGCCCGGCGACAATCGCTGGGGGCGAGAGCAGCGCCCGGTCATTAATGTCAGCTGGGAGGAAGCCGAGCTTTACGCCCAGTGGTTGAGCATGCAAACCGGCAAAACTTACCGCTTACCTACCGAAGCAGAATGGGAATATGCCGCACGCGGCGGGCGTCAATCGCGTTTCTGGTGGGGCGATGAGGCGAGTAACGCGGCGGCCAAAGCCAACTGTAAGCGTCACTGCGACAGCGGTTATACCGGTCTCTTTCGCACTGAAACCGCGCCGGTGGGATCGTTTCAAACCAATGACTACGGATTACACGATATCGCCGGCAATGTGGCCGAGTGGACCCAGGACTGCTACCGCGATACCTACCAGGGCGCGAGCCCCGACGGGAGTGCCTACAGTCAGAAAAATTGTCCCGCGCGCGTGGTGCGCGGGGGCTCATTAAACGACGGGGCCGAGGCGCTGGGAGTCTATCAGCGGCGCTATCAACCCCAGCACACCTACCATACCGATATTGGAATACGGTTAGTGGTGGAGGAGCTTTAACTTTTGTGTTTTAAGGTTTGAATCTGGTCGCGCAATTGGGCGGCCTTTTCAAACTCCAGGTCTTTGGCGGCTTTCATCATCTGAGCTTCCAGCTGTGCGACCTGCTTAAACAAATCGCCGCCCTCGGGAATGTCAGGAATATCCATCTTGCCGCTCTTATCGGCCTTGCGGCGGTTTTTACTGCCGGCCCCAGGAACCTGAGAGCCCTCCAGAATATCGGCAACATTCTTTTCAATACCGCGAGGAGTAATTCCATGCTCTTGGTTGTGCTGGATTTGCTTCTCGCGACGGCGCTCGGTTTCATTCATGGCGCGCTCCATCGAGCCGGTAATGCGATCGGCGTAGAGAATAGCCTTACCGTGAACGTTCCGCGCCGCGCGCCCGATAGTCTGAATAAGCGAGCGGTCCGAACGCAAAAAGCCCTCTTTATCCGCATCGAAAATCGCCACCAAGGATACCTCGGGCATATCCAAGCCCTCGCGCAGCAGGTTGATCCCCACCAACACATCGAATTCCCCCAGGCGTAAATCACGAATGATTTCCACCCGCTCAACAGTATCGATATCCGAGTGCAGGTAGCGCACTCTCACCCCCTGCTCGGTGAGATATTCGGTTAAATCCTCGGCCATGCGTTTTGTCAAAACGGTAATCAAAACCCGTTCATTGGCCTCTACCCGATTTTTTAGCTCAGACAGAACATCATCTACCTGAGTGGTGGCAGGCCGCACTTCAATTTCCGGGTCGACCAAACCGGTGGGACGCACCACCTGCTCCACCACCTGCCCGGCGTGCTCATTTTCGTAGGGGCCGGGGGTGGCAGAGACGAAAATCATCTGCGGCGCCCGGGCTTCCCACTCGTCAAATCGCATGGGGCGATTGTCCAGCGCCGACGGCAGGCGAAAACCATATTCCACCAGCGTCTCTTTGCGCGAGCGGTCGCCTTTGTACATGGCGCCAATCTGCGGCACGGTTACGTGGGACTCATCAATCACCAACAGTGCTTCGGGGGGTAAATAGTCAAAAAGCGTGGGCGGCGCCTCACCGGGATCGCGCCCGGATAGGTAGCGGGAGTAGTTTTCAATGCCGTTGCAGTACCCCAACTCTTGCATCATTTCAATGTCATAGCGGGTACGCTGCTCCAGACGCTGGGCTTCTACCAGCTTGTCGTTGTCGCGCAACTGCTGCAAACGCTCTTCCAGCTCTACTTTGATGTCTTCAATTGCCTCGAGAATACGCTCGCGCGGGGTCACATAGTGAGACTTGGGGTAAATCGTCACTCGCGGGACTTTTTGTAGCACCTCGCCGGTGAGAGGATCAAAGATGGACAGTTGCTCAATCTCGTCGTCGAACAGCTCCACCCTGATGGCCTCAAACTCTGAATCGGCCGGAAAAATATCGATCACATCACCGCGCACCCGATAGGTAGCGCGCTGAAAATCCATATCATTGCGGGTGTATTGCAGCTCGGCTAAGCGCCGCAGGATTTTACGTTGATCGACCCGGTCACCGCGCACCAGATGTAGAATCATTTTTAAATAAGATTCCGGATCTCCCAAACCGTAAATGGCCGATACCGTCGCAATCACAATCGCGTCTTTACGCTCCATTAACGCCTTGGTGGCGGACAGGCGCATTTGCTCGATATGGTCGTTCACCGAGGCGTCTTTTTCAATAAAGGTATCCGAAGACGGCACATAGGCCTCGGGCTGATAGTAGTCGTAATAGGAGACGAAATACTCGACGGCATTATGGGGAAAAAACTCTTTAAATTCGCCGTACAGTTGCGCCGCCAGGGTTTTATTGTGGGCCATTACCAGCGTGGGGCGCTGGGCCTGTGCCACCACGTGGGCAATCGAGAAAGTTTTACCCGAACCGGTAACCCCTAGCAACGTCTGGTGGGCCAAACCGGAGTCGATACCGTCAACCAACCCGGCTATGGCGGTGGGCTGATCCCCCGCCGGAGAGTAGCCACTTTCAACCGTAAACAACTTACTCATCTAAAACCTCGCTTAAAACCGCATCGTCGCGCTGGCGGAAAACCGCACTTTATCAGGTATCACTAGGCACGGGGGTAAGCAGGGTTTTAAATTCGGGTAATTCGTGTAAAGGCTCCAGAGCCGTGTCGTCCATCATGGTCTCGCGATAGTTCTGCGATCGCTCCAGGGTTTCACCTAAGTAGTGAATGGCCTGATCGTAATTACCCAACATGGTCTTAGCGCAGGCCAGCTGATAAAAGGCGTGAGCATTGTCCGCATCGATCGCCAGCGCCTGGTGACAGAGGTTGATGGCCCACTGCACCTCACCCAACTCCAGAACTTCATCGGCTTTATACGTGAGGGCTTCACAATCGAGAGGATGAAGGTCCAAAATTTGGTCGTAAATCGCAATTTTATTGGCAGGCGTGGACTCCTGCGCAGCGCGCAACCAGAGGGCGTGAAGCTCCTGAGTCCGCTCAATCTCCTCGCGGTTTTCATCGATATGCCGGGTCTTCTGAGTCAGCTGAGATTCAATCGCCGCCAGGCGTCTCTCATAAGTTGCGACCAATTTGCTGACTTCTTCGTCAGCGATTTTATTCATTCGCTCTTTAATATCGCGCAGCGACGACCAACCCACCAGCACCAAAATAGAACTGGCTGCAGCAATCAAGTAAAAGAAGTTAGAGATGGTGCTGGTGGCATAATCCACCCCCCGGTCAACCGACTGTATTTGGCGATCGACAATTTTTTCGGTCAACTCCACGCGCTGCTGCGCCATTTCGGCGCGCAGCTGCTTTAGCTCATCCAGCACATAGCGCTCAACAAACGGGTTATACAAGGGCTCGTCCAAAGACTCGACACGCGCCTGGGCCTCTTGCTCGGTTACCTGAGCGGATTCAGCGGTAGCATTATCGCGGTTTTCCTGCGCCCACAAAAAAGCGCTGGGCAATGCCAGCGCTATGGCGAACATGGCCGCTATCAGGCAGCGCATATGGCCTCTCCATGATCGTGCACTTCAATCAGGCAACGGTGCAGGCTTTGTACGGCCAGATCATAGTCGTCTTCATCCAGCACAAATTGCATATCTACCTGACGAATCGACTGGTGCATAGCCAGAATACTGATATTGACCTCAGACAGAGCCGATACCGTTTTCGCCAACATGCCGGGCACTTTCATATCACTGCCAATGGCCGAGACCACCGCCACCTTACGGGTATTGATTTCCGCATCGGGATACAACTCTTCCAGTTCGCGGCGAATGCGATTCACGGTTTTTAAGTTAGCCCCGACATAGTGGGTAATGGTATTGGCGTTAATATCTTTACTTACCACATGGGCTTTAAAACGAGCAATGGTTTTCAAAATACCCGAGTCGTATTTTTCAATGCTGCCCATCATGTCCTGATCAAACAGCTCGATAGAGTACACCCGACGGCGTCCGGCAATAATCTCGACCCGAGGCGTATCGCTGACATAGTCACCGGTAATTAAGGTACCGGCGTGCTCTGGCTCAAAGGTATTTTTGACCCGCAGCGGAATATCGGCCTGACGCAGGCCCTTAGCGGCACGGGGGTGGATGGCCTCCATACCCAAGTTCGCCAACTGATCGGCCACATCATAGTTGGTGCGACCAATTGGCACGACCTTTTCGGCTCCGACCAAGCGCGGATCGGCAGAGCTCAGGTGGTATTCTTTATGAATAATAGCTTCACTGGCGTTGGTTAACACCGCAATGCGGCTAAAGGTCATCTCACTGTAGCCGCGATCAAAGCTTGCCATCAGGCCTTTATCGCAATGGGTATACCCGGTGGCAATGGCCAGTTCGTGGGCATAATCCACATCGGCAAAGGATTTACAAATCATGTCATCCAGTGATTCTGCCTGATCCGCACGCCAACCAGACAAGTCTACGAATTTGGCTTTAATACCGTCGCGCTCTAACAAATGCGCCATATTCCAGGCGCTGTGCGCTTCGCCGATACTCGCCAACATTTCCCGTACAGTAAATAAATGAGATTGCAGCTCAAAATGGCCGTGCTGACACAACCGCTCTAGGTCCTTCAGCACTCGCTCGGCGTCATCCAGGCGCTGGGCGATAAATTCGTTGGCTTTATCACCCAACTCTGTCTCACCGAATAATGACGCATTAACGGCAAACATTTCATTGCGTAAATCCGCAAACGCCTGATGCCATTCTTCGTCATTGTTGGTGCTGGCAAACAGACCGTAAACACCGGGCTTGCCATTTTTCTTGTTTTCGAGCAGCAGATCTGTCATGCCGCCATAGGCAGACACCACAAACACGCGGTTGTAAATGTCATCGCTGTTGTTGCCCTTTAAAATGACATTGTCCCGCACCGCCTCATACTCGCTCATGGAGGTGCCGCCGATTTTCTCTACTGTATGACTCATAAACTTGCCTTTGCTTCGGTTAAAAGAGAGTAAAGGGCAGCTCTATTAATTCAGAGGTGCCCTATAAACCATCCTTCAACTTAGCCTTTAACCTCCTCGGCATCTAATTCGTAAGCGCCTTCGGCATTATGAACTTCTTTACCATGCAGAGGCGGGTTAAACACACAGGCCATTTTCATTTCTTCTTCGGCGCGCAGGATATGCTTGTCGTGCTGATCCAGCAAATAGATAGTGCCCGGCTCAATGGTGTGTACTTCGCCGGTGGCCAGATCTTCAATGGAGCCGTAACCGCTGACGCAGTAAACCGATTCCAGATGGTTCTGATAGTGCAGGTGCAATTCAGCATCGCGATAGATAGTGGTAATGTGAAACGAAAAGCCCATGTTGTCGTTGCGAAGCGCCAGGCGAGTGCTGTCCCAGCCTTCGGATACAATTTTACGATCGCCCTTTTCTGCATCTTTTAAACGTCTAACAATCATTGCTTAACTCCATAATTCGTTGCGGTAAAACAATGGCGACCCGTGGGGCCGCCGGTGGTATGTCGCTTTCTTAGGAAGCTTTTTTCAGCTTCTCTTGGGCAAAAACTTCGGCAAAGCTTTGCTCCAACTTGTTCAAGCCATCGGTCAAGGCTTCTTCGCTGATAGTCAGCGGGCAAAAGCATTTTACAATTTGGCTGTGGTTACCCGAGGTTTCAATGACCACGCCATGCTCGAATGCCTGGGCGCAGACTTTGCTCGCCAACTCGCCAGTGCCGCAGTCAATGCCCTGCATCAAGCCGCGACCTTT
The DNA here is from genome assembly GCF_024195295.1 of Gilvimarinus xylanilyticus. Lineage (GTDB taxonomy): Bacteria > Pseudomonadota > Gammaproteobacteria > Pseudomonadales > Cellvibrionaceae > Gilvimarinus > Gilvimarinus xylanilyticus. The sequence continues at coordinate 1,105,811 of NZ_JAMFTH010000001.1, forward strand.
AAGGCGCAGAGTTAACTCGCCATTGGCTTCAATAATTTTCTTAAAGCGCTGGGTCACCAACTGAGCCTTGGCTTTAATCTCGTTCTCTAACTTGTCATCGCTCCAGTAGTGCTCAATGGCCGCGGTCGCCGTTACAAACGCGTGGTTATTACCACGGAAGGTACCATTGTGCTCACCCGGCTCCCAGATATCCAAATCCGGCTTGATCATCACCACGGCAAACGGTAAACCGTAAGCACTCAGCGACTTAGACAAGGTCACAATATCGGGCTTAATGCCCGCGGGCTCAAAGCTAAAGAATGTGCCGGTACGGCCACAACCTGCCTGAATATCGTCCAAGATAAGCAGTATTTCGTGCTTCTTACACAGTTTTTCAAGGGCCTGCAGCCATTCAGTGGTGGCCACATTCAAACCGCCCTCGCCTTGCACGGCCTCAACAATGGCACAAGCCGGCTTATCGATACCGCTCGAGGGGTCGGAGAGCAGCTTATCGATCATTTTAACCGTATCAACATCGCGGCCGTAGTAACCACAAAACGGCATGCGATCGACATCGCTTAAGCTAACGCCGGCCCCACCGCGGTGGTGCTGGTTACCGGTAGCGGCCACTGCGCCCAGCGAGCAGCCGTGGAAACCATTGGTAAACGAGATCACATTATTGCGCCCGGTCACTTTACGGGCGATTTTAAGGGCCGCTTCAACCGCGTTAGTCCCGGTAGGACCGGTAAACTGCAGCACATACTCCATATCGCGGGGGGTAAGGATCTTGTCGCGAAAAACCTCTAAAAAGCGCGCCTTAGCGGAGCTGTGCATATCCAAGCCGTGAGTAATACCGTCTTCGCTGATGTAATCCAGCAGCGCCTGCTTTAAATGGTCGTTGTTGTGGCCGTAGTTCAGCGAACCGGCACCCGAAAGGAAATCGATATACTGCTTGCCGTCCTCGCCGTACAAGTAGCAGTCTTTCGCTTTGTTAAAGACCACCGGAAAAGAGCGGGCATAAGACTGAACTTCCGATTCCATTTCGTTAAAAATATTCATGCTGACCTCAGTTAAACAATAGTAAAGAGAGAATTCGTTAACAGACTGTAAAAAGCACCTGGGTTTTAACAGTCTGTGAGTGGGCGCGTTTCGCTATTAGCGGCTAATGGGCCCGATTTCCAGCAGGTGCTCATCGTCGTGAACACCGCCAAAGTGTTTGTCTTTTTGGAAGTAGACGCCGCTGTTCAATTCTGCGTTTAGATCTTTCGCCAGAGAGCGAAATAGCCCCCAAGAGGCGTCGTTATCCGGGGTAATCGTGGTGTGAATATGGGTTACCCCTTTACAGGCGTCACTATCCAACTGGGTTTTCACCAATCTTTTGGCCAAACCGAGGCCGCGCCCCGCCTTGTCCACCACAATCTGCCACACAAACAGAATGTGCGGAGTCGCCGGCGGGATGTAGCCAGAGACAAAGCCGACCATTTCGCCGTCTTTAAAGGCCGCCACACTGGTCTCAGCAAAGTGCGAGCACTGTAAAAGGTTGCAGTAAATGGAGTTGGGATCGAGAGGGGGATTGGCTTCAACCAACTGGTTGACGGTGTATCCGTCCTCGGCGGTGGGATGACGTAACTCTACGGACTCTGACATAGAATTTACTTTTTCCTCTAAAGAGATAAATTCCAACACTAAGCCAAATATATGACTGTTTTTTGGCAACCTTTCCCTAAAACGCGCCATTTTCAGCAAAAACGGCGGTAAAAACCGGGCAGAAGACAAAAAATATTACTTAGTGCTCTAAGCGTTAATCTATAGTACACTAAGTAAATTGCAGTGTCCAGACGATGAAGTTTTCGCCCTGCCTTGCCCAAACTCGACCCGAGCGACGCAGGCCCCGTTAAGTAACCCAAAAGGTAACGATTACATGGCTTACGCGACAAAATCGCATGTCGGAACACAAAGGTTAGAACTCGAAGCAAATGCTGCTTATAATTTCGCGCATTCCCATCAGAGATTGACAATGGATAAGATAGAAGAAGTATTGGTCGCGCTGCGCCGAGTGATTCGTGCCACCGACTTACACTCTAAAAAACTGATCAAAACCGCCAGCGTCACTGGCCCCCAACTACTGCTGATGCAGATTCTGCACAACAAAGGGGATATGACCATCAGTGAACTGGCCCGGGATATGAGCCTGTCCCAGGCGACGGTCACCACCGTGCTGGACAGACTGGAAAAACGCGAATTAATCACCCGGGTGCGCTCGCAGCAAGACAAGCGCAAGGTCTACCCGCAACTGACTCACAAAGGCAGCAAAATCCTGGAAAGCGCCCCCACCGCCCTGCAGGATGATTTTGTGCGCCGCTTTAAAAACCTGGATAACTGGGAGCAGAGCATGATTATTGCCTCGCTCCAGCGAGTAGCGGAAATGATGAATGCCGACCAGCTGGACGCTTCACCCTTTTTGGATATTGGGGCTCTGGACCGGGGCGAAATCGAAAAGGTTTAACCCTCCTCCCCACCCCGGCGCCGCCGGGGCTGGCATCCCCCCTCGAATGACCTGATACCAACCTTCACCGTTCGGCCGCCCCCTTGCTCCCGACGGATTTCGCGCGCATAATAAACTGTACATCCATACAGTATTTTGCGCCATATGATCCCCGACAGCCTTCTTTCTACCTTGGCTCGCCAAGGCCACATACGCCAGGGGCGACAGTTAATGCCTCCGGCGCCCGGTATTGATTCCGGTTACCCGGCATTAAACCGCCTACTGGGTGGTGGCTTGCCAGAATACGGGGTGTGTCGGCTAAAGGCGACGGCGGGTATCGGCGAGATTCGCTTGCTGTTGCCTTATTTAACCCGCCGCGCTGTGGACTCGAGCCTGGTGGTTTTAATCAACCCACCGGGACGCCCTCAGGCCGACTTCTGGCGCAAGTTCGGCCCGGCCCCCGCAAAAGTGCTCAATCTTATGATTCCAGATCGCCGGGACCTTTTATGGTGCCTGCAGCAATGCCTGCAAAGCGGTTGCTGCAGCGCCGTGTTGGTGTGGGACTGCGACATAGAAACCCGGCACTGCAAACAACTGCAGCACGCCGCTTACGCTGGCAACAGCTGCCTGTGGCTGATCGGGGATCAAACACTGAGCTCTATTCCTTTAACTCTGAGCCTAAGTGCTAGCCCGCTTGCCCGAGGTATTCGGGTTTGGGTCACTAAACGCAAAGGCGGCTGGCCCGCCGGCCCAGTGGATATAAAGTGGCAAGATCGCTGGCCCGATTTTTATCCCGCCGTTGGGCACAGCTGCCAACCAGGCTCCCGCTTTGGGGAGCTGGGTTATTAAGCCGTGACCGAGGCTAGCTGGTTATACCTGCACTTTCCCCGTTTACAGCTCGAGTGCCAGCCTACGAGCGAGGCGCCTCTGGCAGTCGTCTGCCCGCAAAGCCTAAAGATTAGGCAAAGCAACCAGGCGGCCCAGGCCCAGGGGGTATACACGGGAATAGGGTTTGCGCTGGCCTGCACCCTGTGTGACCGATTACAGGTACAGCCCTATCGACGTGAAAAAGAAGTTCACGCGCTACATCAATTAGCCCATAGCCTGTACCAGCAAAGCGCGATTATCAATCTATTTGCCCCCCAGGGGCTCGCTTTGCACATTCGCCCCATGCTCACCTATTACGGCAGTTTGTCGGCTTACTGGGAGGCCATAAGGCAGTGCCTGACGAAAGAAAAAGTCACCTTTTGCGCCGCTACCGCCACTAACCCCTTGGCCGCCAAGGCCTTAGCTACGGCGCAAAAAGCCAATAGCGAAGACCTCGCCTGCCCCCCGCTAGACACCCTGGCACTGGTTTACAGTGATTTACCCGAAAAGGAGGTTGAACGTTTACACCGGGTGGGCATTGTCACCTTTGGCGATTTACGCCAGCTAAGCTTGAGCGAGCTGAGCGTGCGATTCGACAAATCGGTCATTCAGTATATAAAGCAGGTGCTGGGACACAGCCGGGTACAACTTGCCAGCTTTACCCCCGAAGAATATTTTTATCACTATTGTGAGCTCAACTATGCCAGTAGTAATAGCCACATTATAAGCCAGTGGCTACCTCATCTATTGCAAGATCTGGAAGTCTATTTGCGTAAGCGCAACCAAGTCACTCAGGCGTTAACCCTCACCCTTTACCACTATCAAGCACCAGAGTCACCGCTAAGAGTAAGTGCCGCCCAGGGACAGGCCAACGCCTCCATCTGGATGCGCCTGCTGCAGGTGAAACTCGACCAATTGAAGCTGGCACATCCGTTTTACGCTTTTTCGCTTAAAGCGGAACCGGGACAGACACTTTCCCCCAAAACCGATTTGTTCGATCAGATGGGCGCCGGTGCTACGGACGACCTCCTTAATCTACTGAAAGCGAGGCTTCCTTCCAGCGCTTTCTTTTGGCCAACCCCCGCCAATGATCACAGGCCTGAATGTAATGCTACAGACACCACCGCCCCAGCAGATAGCACACTGTGTCTGCGACCCGCTTTTCTATTAGCCCGTCCGCAACCGTTAACCGGCCCTCTATCTATTAACGCCGGACCAGAGCGCATTACCAGTGGCTGGTGGGATCAGCACCCGGTACGACGGGATTACTATATGGCCCAAGACAAACGGGGGCGAGAGCTCTGGGTGTACCGGGAACTGATCTCCGGCCCCCAGTCACCCCAGTGGTATTTACACGGATACTTCAGCTAAACGCTTACCACCCAATCACGAGAAAACCCGAAAAGATTATGTACGCTGAACTTTACTGCCAAAGCAATTACTCCTTTTTGCAGGGGGCCTCCCACCCGGAAGAGTTAGTATACGAGGCCGCACGGCTCGGTTATCAAAGCATTGCGATTACCGATGAATGCTCAATGGCAGGTGTTGTTAAAGCTTACACCGCTATTAAAGAGCACCGGCTTCCCATCCAATTGATTGTGGGCAGCCTGCTTCACATCGACAACCAACTGAGCCTTATCGCTCTGTGCCCCAATCGTCGCGCCTACGCTGAACTATGCCGTGTGATTAGCAATGCGCGACGACGCGCTGCTAAAAATCACTATGCCATTTCTCAGTGGGATCTCGCCTCGCTAAAACAGTGTTTAATCATCTGGCTGCCCTCTCCGCAAAACGAAGACGATTCCTGGGGTATATGGCTTAAAAAACGTCACGGGAATCGACTTTGGATCGGCGCAACACGGCATTTACAAAACCGTGATCATCAATACATCAGTAGCGCTCAGCATCTTTCTAAAAAGTTAGACATTCCCCTCACCGCGTGTGGCGGCGTGTTAATGCACTGCGCCCAGAGACTGCCGTTGCAACATGTGCTAAGCGCAAGGCGACTGGGAACCACCATTGATAAAGCGGGCCGACAACTGTTAAGCAATGCCGAACGCTGCTTGCGTCCAGTGGCAAAACTAAAAAGACTATTTCCTTCCGAACTTCTGCAAGAGAGCCTGAACATTGCCAATCGCTGTCGGTTTGATTTATCCGAACTGCGCTACGAATACCCCACCGAAATCATTCCACCCCACCACACCGCCATAAGTTACCTGCGCGACCGCGTTGCCGAAGGCTGCAATAAACGTTTTGGTAAATGCCCACCGGAGGATATAAGCCGCACCATTGAAAAAGAACTGGCGCTTATTGAAGAGCTGGATTATGCCCACTTCTTTCTCACTATTGACGATATTGTGCAGTTCGCGCGTCGAAATAATATTCTCTACCAAGGGCGAGGTTCGGCGGCTAACTCGGTGGTGTGTTACTGCCTGGAAATTACCGCCGTTGACCCGCGCCATATCGAGGCCCTGTTCGAGCGTTTTATTTCCAAAGAACGCTGTGAACCACCGGATATTGATGTCGACTTTGAGCACCAACGACGCGAAGAGGTTATTCAGTATATTTACCAAAAATACGGTCGCGAACGCGCCGCCCTGGCCGCTACGGTAATCAGCTATCGCTTTAAGAGCGCGCTTAAGGATGTAGGCAAGACTCTGGGGTTTAGCGAGACCCAAGTCAACTTTTTTACGCAAAACATCGACACCCGGGACAAATACCACAGCTGGCAAGAGCAATTAATGACCTTGGGAGTCAATCGAGACGCCCAGGCAAGCCAACACCTTATTCGCCTGACTCAAGAGCTTATGGGCTTTCCCCGACACCTATCCCAACATGTGGGCGGCTTTGTCATTTCCCGCGGCCCCCTGTACGAACTGGTCCCCATCGAAAATGCTGCCATGGCCGAGCGCACCGTTATTCAATGGGATAAAGACGACTTAGAATCTTTGGGACTGCTTAAAGTGGATGTTCTTGCCCTGGGAATGCTGAGCGCCATTCGCAAAACCCTGGAGCTGATTAAAACCCACCACCACCAAAACCTGAGCCTGGCTCAGATTACCGCGCAGATGAATGATCAAAATGTTTACGCCGATATGCATAAAGCCGACACCGTGGGAGTCTTCCAGATAGAGTCACGTGCGCAAATGACCATGTTGCCGCGTTTAAAGCCGCGCACCTACTACGACTTGGTGATACAAATTGCCATTGTGCGTCCGGGCCCCATTAAGGGCGGCATGGTCACTCCCTATTTAAACCGCCGCCAGGGTTTGGAAACGCCCAGTTACCCCTCCGCCACCTTAAAAAAAGTGCTGCAAAGAACCTTGGGTGTGCCTATTTTTCAAGAACAGGTGATAAAGCTTGCCATGGTCGCGGCGGGTTTTACCGGCGGCGAGGCCGATCAGCTACGCCGTGCCATGGGCAGCTGGGGCAAGTCCGGAAAACTTCTCGCTTTTCGGGACAAGCTGGTGCGCGGCATGATTGCCAGAGGCTACCAAGAAGCCTTTGCAGAACAGCTATTCGAACAAATTCTGGGGTTTGGCGAATACGGCTTTCCCGAATCTCATTCGGCAAGCTTTGCCCTATTGGCCTATGCCTCGGCCTGGCTCAAACACTATTATCCAGCCGCCTTTTACTGCGCCCTGCTTAACAGTCAACCAATGGGGTTTTACTCGGCATCACAATTGTGCCAGGACGCTCAGCGTCACGACTGCCCCATTTTGCCTGTGTGTGTAAATCACTCACAATTCGATCACACCCTGGAAGCCACAGAGCGGGGGTTGGGTGTGCGCTTGGGATTTTGTCAGGTAAAAGGGTTTAGCCCCCAGGACGGCGATACATTAGTCACTCAGCGTAAAAGGCCCTTCACTCAGATACAACAAATAGCGGAATTGGGCCTGGATCATACGTCCCTCAATGCTCTGGCCAGCGCCAATGCGTTTGCCTGCTTTAAAGACAACCGCTATAAGGCGCGCTGGGCATTAATGGAGCAGCGCCGTTCTGGTCTGTTTTCCGAGCCGTCTCGCTCTACCCTTAATACCGAGCCCGGCATTAAAGACGAACTGCTGGAAGACTACCAAAGCCTTGGCCTGAGTCTTGAACTACACCCCATTGAGCTGCTGGAAAGTGAAGGCCTGCTGGATGCTTTTACCCATGCGGCCGATTTACGCCAGTGTCGCCACGGTGCGGTGGTGGCAGTTGCGGGCGTCGTTACCGGGCGCCAAAGACCCGGAACGGCCGGAGGCATTACCTTTATGACTCTGGAAGATCACACGGGCAATAGCAATGTGATTGTCTGGGCGGCTACTGCGAGTGCGCAAAAAAAAGCTTTTTACGCCTCGCGCTTACTTTTTATTAAAGGCACGGTAGAGCACGCCGAGGGAGTTACCCATGTGATTGCGGGCAAACTAACGGACATTAGCCACTGTCTGGAAAAACTTAACAGCCGCTCGCGGGACTTTCATTAACGGTATGTCAACATTAACGGTATGCCAAAAGTTATTAGCGATACTGTAACTTAACGCTGTCCATACCGTATTCATTGCGCAATCGCTGTAGCAGTTCATCTTCCGGACGCACACCCCAGTCGCTGCCCAGTACCAGCTCACATCGGGCATCCGAGCGCTGATAGTCAATAACCACCGGGCACACGCCGTCGCGATACGGTTCAAGGCAATTTTTTAGCTGAGCATTAAACCCGGCGCTTAAACCGCTACCCTGAAGGGTTAAGCGCAGCGCACGGGCTTTTTCTTGCCGTGCTTCGGCCAAGTTTTTAATACTGTCGGCACGCATCTTTAACGAATTGTTGTAGTCGTCATGGCTTACTTGCCCCTCGACCAACAACAGTGCGTCTTTGACTAAAAGCTCGCGAAACTCGGTAAAAGTGTCGGCGAACACCGCAATTTCAATTCGTCCCGTGCGATCATCCAGGGTAATAAACGCCATGGTATCGCCGCGTTTGGTTTTCATGGTGCGCGAGGCAACCACTAGTCCCCCGATACGCTGGGCTTTTTTGTCCGGCTGCAAATTGGAAATACGGCAGGAAACCAAATGCTGTATTTCGTGTTCGTATTCATCAATGGGGTGACCTGTCAGGTACAAACCCAAGGTGTCGTTTTCGGCCTGTAAGCGCTCTTTCATCGACCAGGCGTGAACCCGCGAGAACTCCCGGTAGGCGTCTTCGGTTTCCGTAGCGACGGGAACCACATCGCCAAACAAATCCACCATTCCGGCACTGGCGTTGGCAGCACTTTGCTCGGCGGCCTTTACCGCTTCGCCAATCGCCGAAAACATAACCGCGCGGTCTTTATCCAGCTCGATGCCGGGGCCTAAATTATCGGCCGCACCCGAGCGAATTAACGCCTCCAGTGCGCGCTTATTAACCTTTTTAGGGTCAATACGGGCACAAAAATCAAATAAGTTTTGGAAGGGGCCACCTTCATTGCGCGCACTGATAATACTTTCGACCGGCCCCTCGCCCAATCCCTTAATCGCACCCAAGCCATAAATGACATTATTGTCGTCATCCACCGTAAATTTCAGCTCGCCGCGGTTCACATCCGGCGGTAAAAGCGTGAGCCCCATGGTGCGACACTCTTCAATAAAGGTCACCACCTTGTCGGTTTTATCCATGTCCGAGCTCATGGTGGCGGCCATAAAGTGCGCCGGATAATGCGCTTTTAGCCAGGCGGTCTGATAGGACACCAATGCATAGGCCGCCGAGTGAGACTTGTTAAAACCATAGCCGGCAAACTTTTCCACCAGGTCGAAAATCTTCATCGCCAAGTCGGGGTCAATGCCCTTGCCTTTAGCGCCTTCTTTAAAGATTTCGCGCTGCTTGGCCATCTCTTCGAGTTTCTTTTTACCCATGGCGCGACGCAACAAATCGGCACCACCCAAGCTGTAGCCCGCCAACTCCTGGGCAATCTGCATCACCTGCTCCTGATACACGATAACCCCATAGGTGGGCTTCAGTATCGGCTCCAGGCACTTGTGCTGATATTTAGCATCCGGATAGGCAACTTCGGCCTGGCCGTGCTTGCGGTTCACAAAGTCGGTTACCATACCCGAATCCAGCGGACCGGGACGGAACAGCGCCACCAGGGCGATCATATCTTCCAGGTTGTCAGGCTTGAGACGCTTAATCAAATCCTTCATGCCGCGCGATTCGAGCTGGAAGACGGCCGTGGTTTCCGCGCGCTTTAGCAGGGCAAAGGTTTTGCCATCTTGCAGATCGATGGCGTTGATATCCAAAGGTTCTTGTGAAGCCTTTACCCGCTGGGCGTTAATCATCTCCATCGCCCAGTCGATAATGGTTAAGGTGCGCAACCCCAAAAAGTCGAATTTAACCAGACCGGCCTCTTCGACATCGTTCTTGTCATACTGGGTTACCAAGCCCTTACCAGATTCATCGCAATACAGCGGTGAAAAATCCGTTAATTTATTGGGCGCAATCACCACCCCACCGGCGTGTTTACCCACGTTACGGGTTAAGCCCTCAAGCTTAACCGCCATCTCCCAAATTTCCTGGGCGTCGCCATCGGTATCCAGCATTTCCCGCAACTGGTCCACTTCTTCCAGGGCCTGCTTCAAGGTCATACCCGGTGTCGGGGGAATCAGTTTTGAGAGCTTATCTGCCAAACCATAAGACTTACCCAGCACCCGGGCCACATCGCGCACCACCGCTTTAGCGGCCATAGTTCCGAAGGTAATAATCTGGCTGACCGCTTCGCGGCCGTAGGTATCGGCCACATAGCTAATCACCCTGTCGCGGTTTTCCATGCAGAAGTCCACATCGAAATCCGGCATAGAAACCCGCTCGGGGTTCAGGAAACGCTCGAACAGCAAATCGTACTGCAGCGGGTCCAGGTCGGTAATTTTGAGCGAGTAAGCCACCAGAGAGCCTGCACCCGAACCACGCCCGGGACCGACTGGAATACCGTTATCCTTGGCCCACTGAATAAAGTCCATTACAATCAGAAAGTAGCCGGGAAACCCCATCTGCAGAATGATATCCAGCTCAAAGCGCAGGCGCTTTTCGTAAAGCGCTTTTTGCTCCTGATAATCCGCTTGGTTTTTATCTAAAATCCACTCTAACCGGTCATAAAGGCCATCAAAACAGACTTTCTCGAAGAAGTCGTTCTCGGTCATTCCCTCGGGAATAGGGTATTGCGGCAGAAAATATTCACCCAGATGAATATTAACCGTGCAGCGTTTAGCGATTTCAACGGAGTTTTGCAGAGCTTCCGGGATATCGCTGAACAACTCCTGCATCTCTTCGCCCGAGCGCAAATACTGCTGTTCGCTGTAGCGCTTTTCGCGGCGGGGATCATCGAGCGTGCGGCCCTCGGAAATACAAACCCGCGCTTCATGCACTTCAAAGTCATCCGCCTTTAAAAAGCGAACGTCATTGGTTGCCACCACCGGGCATTGAAAACGCGCCGATAAATCAATGGCCGAGTGCAGGTAGCTTTCTTCGTATTCGCGGCCGGTGCGTTGCAGTTCGAGATAAAAACGCCCGGGAAATTGCGACATCCAATACTGCAAATCATCGGCGGCCTGCGCTTTACGGCCCGATAAAAGCGACATGCCCACTTCGCCCAACCGACCACCTGACAGAGCGATTACACCCTCAGTGTATTCCTCAATCCAGGAACGCTGCACATAGGCGATGCCCTGCTGCTGCCCCTGCTGGTAGGCGCGAGAAATCAGGGCAATAATATTTTTATAGCCTTCATCGTTCATTGCCAGCAATGTAATTAAAGTAGGCTTGCTCTCGCTGTCGGCACCGGCGATTAAAAAATCACTGCCCGCAATGGGTTTAATACCCTGCCCCTGCATGGCTTTGTAAAATTTTATCAGGCCGTAAAAGTTTGTTTGATCCGTAATCGCACAGGCAGGCATCCCCAACTCGGCTAAGCGAGCCGTCAGGGGTTTGATTCGAATAATACTGTCCGACAGAGAATACTCTGTGTGCAGGCGCAGATGAACAAATGATACCGACATAAACTCTAAAACATTTCCAGTTGTTCAAGTTGGCGTTTTACCGGCCCAAAGCTCACCCGGTGAGCTTTACACGGCCCCTGTTTTTCCAGTGCTTGCATATGCACTTTGGTGGGATAACCTTTGTGTCCGGCAAAGCCATAACCCGGATACACCTTGTCCAGCTCGACCATTTCCCGATCCCGAGTGACTTTTGCCAGAATCGATGCCGCGCTGATTGCGGCTACCCGGCTATCTCCCTTAACCACCGATTCGGCCGGATACGACCAAGTGGGAATTTTATTACCATCCACCAGCACATGCTCGGGCGCAACCGACAGACCTTCTACCGCGCGCTTCATGGCAAGCAAACTGGCCTGCAGAATATTAAGCTGGTCGATTTCAGCTACTGAGGCACGGGCAATGCAAAACGACAAGGCGTTTTTCTGAATCTCAATAAACAATGCTTCACGGCGCTTTTCGGTTAATTTTTTTGAATCCGCCAACCCCTCGATCGGTTTTTGTGGGTCGAGAATAACCGCCGCGGCAACGACATCGCCCGCCAGGGGTCCGCGCCCAACTTCATCGACACCGGCGAATAGCTCACCTTTATAGCAACTTACAAAGGGCTCTAACATGTTTTAACCATCGATAAGCTCAGCAACCGCACGGGCCGCTTCGCGGTTAGCATCGCAGCGCAGCTGTTGATGCAAAGACAAAAACTGATCTTGCAGTGATGCGACTTTCTCCGGGCTCTCCAAATAATTGACGACTTCTCGATAAATATTCTCTGCAGAGGCGTCGCCTTGCAGGAGCTCGGGCACTAAGGCTTTATCGGCCAGCAAGTTCGGTAAGGAAACATAAGAAACCGTAGCCATGGCTTTCATAATTCGAAACGAAAGCGAAGCCATTCGATAAGTCACTATCATGGGCTTTTTCAGCAGCATAGCCTCAAGCGCCGTTGTGCCTGAGGCTAGGACCACCAGATCAGAGGCGGCCATAACCTCATGCGAGAGCCCGTTAATCAGTTTAATCGGTAAATCGGTAAACTCGCTTAACTGCTGATGTAACTGCCGATACCGGTGCCCATTGGCCGCGGGAACCAAAAATTTTGTGCCGGGCTTGTGCTCGTGAATCTGCCGTGCGGCGCGCCAAAAAACAGGCCCCAGTCGCTCTACTTCTGACTGACGACTACCGGGTAACAGCGCAATGACCGGGCCGCCGGCATCTATATTGAGCGCGGCTCGGGCTGCATTTACATCGGTTTCCAGGGGAATTTTATCGGCCAGCGGGTGGCCGACAAAGCGCGCGGGCACTTGATGCTGGGCGTAGATATCCGTTTCAAAGGGCAGCAGAGTCAACATTAAATCTACCGCACGGCGAATGGTTTTAATCCGTCCGCTGCGCCAGGCCCACACCGAGGGGCTGACATAGTGGACGGTCTTAACCCCGTTGGCTCGCAAATGGGCCTCTAAAGCCAAATTAAAATCCGGCGCGTCAATACCAATAAAAGCATCGGGCGGCTGTTCGCTAAAATGCTGCTTAAGAAATTTGCGAATTCGCAAAAGCTCAGGCAAACGCTTTAAAGGCTCGATTAACCCCATCACCGCCAAACGCTCTTGAGGAAAAAAAGAGTGGAAGCCCTGCTCTAGCATAAGCGGCCCACCAATTCCCGAGAACTCGACGTGGGGGTAGAGAGATTTAAGCGCGTGAATCAAACCCGCACCGAGAATATCACCGGAAGCTTCACCGACGACAATGCCAATCCGTACAGGTCTGTGCATAGAGTTACAAAAGCCTAGCGAACAATGCCGCGTTTGGAACTTTTTAACGAATCAATAAGAAGCTCGACGACCGGCTCGTCCGCCTGCATTTGCTGCAACTGCTGCAGAGCCTCGTCAACGGTATGACCGCGACGATAAATAATTTTAAAAGCGCGATTGATCGCTGCGATCTGAGTTTTGGTGTAGCCGCGCCGCCGCAATCCTTCCGAATTAATACTTTTAGCCGCTGCGGGGGCTCCCGTTACCATGACAAAAGCTGGGACATCTTTACCAATCGCACTGCCCATACCGGTGAAACTGTGGGCGCCTATATTGCAAAATTGATGCACTAGGGTAAAACCGCTGAGTATTGCCCAATCGCCAATATGCACATGCCCCGCCAGTGCAGTGTTGTTCACCAAAATGCAATGGTTGCCCACCACACTGTCGTGACCTATGTGCACATAAGCCATGATCAGGTTGTCATTGCCAATAGTGGTTTCCGAGCGATCCTGCACCGTGCCCCGGTGTATCGTCACGCCTTCGCGAATAACATTGTTGTCCCCAATAACCAGGCGCGTGGGTTCACCGTTGTATTTTAGGTCCGGGGTATCCTCTCCCACCGAGGAAAACTGGTAGATATGGTTATTGCGCCCGATTTTTGTGGGGCCCTTTAAAACCACATGGGACTCAATAACACTACCGGCCCCGATTTCGACGTCGGGACCAATCGTTGTCCAGGGCCCAACACGCACATCACTTGCGATTTTGGCGTCGGGATGAATAATGGCCTGGGGGTCAATCAAAACCTATGCCTCGCCCAAATACCTAGATTTTACGATCAGCACACAAAATGGTCGCCGACGCCACTAGTTCGCCTTCTACACTCGCTTTACAGGCAAACTTCCAAATGCCACGTTTAGAGGAAATAATACTGGATTCGAGCTGCAGACGATCGCCCGGCACAACCTGACGTTTAAATCGAACATCATCGATGCCCGCAAAAAGATAAATTGAGCCGTCGGTGGGCTTTTTATCCATGGTTTTAAAACCCAAGATACCCGAGGCCTGAGCCAAGGCTTCCAGAATTAGCACGCCCGGAAACACCGGAAACTCAGGGAAGTGGCCATTAAAAATATCTTCATTAATGGAAATATTTTTATACGCTACGATTGACTCACCTTCTACCAACTCGGTCACTCTATCTACCAGCAACATGGGATAGCGGTGCGGCAAAAGCTGCCGAATTTCGTTTACATCCATCATGGAATTGAGGCCTTATACAATACTAAAGAATACGTCCAAGCCAGTTTAAGCGTCGGACGGTTTGCTGTCTGTTTCCAGCTTGCGTACACGCTGCGCAAGCTCGTTTAGCTGGTTAAAACGCACCGCATTTTTACGCCACAAGCGAGTCGTTACTGCACTGGTGCCCGAAGAATAACTGCCGGGTTCGGGAATGGATTTTGACACCATTGTCATGCCTGTAACGTGCACATTATCGGCTATATCGATATGTCCAACCACACCGACAGCACCAGCAAACGTACAATTACGTCCAACCTTCGTGCTACCGGCGAAACCGCAATTAGCGGCGATAGCCGTATTCGCCCCTATTACACAGTTGTGGGCAATATGCACTTGGTCATCGATAATCACGCCATCCTCAATGACAGTGTCATCTAGAGCGCCGCGATCGACAGTCGTCGAGGCACCGATTTCAACACCATTGCCAATCACTACCCCACCTAACTGGTGAATTTTGCACCAGCCTCCGGCATTTTGATCGGGCGCAAAACCAAAACCATCGGCACCGATCACACAACTACTGTGAAATCGGCAACCCTTTCCAACTATTACACTGTGGTAAAGGGTTACATTGGCAGCGAAACGAGTATTTTCACCCACCGTGCATCCATCGCCTATTACGGTGCCCGCGCCGACCACCACGTCGTCACCAATAAAGACCCCTTTGCCAATGACAGCGTGCGGGCCAATAGAGACACCCTCACCTATACGAGCGTTAGGATCAATAACCGCAGTGGGGTGAATACCTGGCGCCACCTCAAGGGCTTTATCGAACCATCGGGATAGGCGCGCGTAGCTTAGATAGGGATCGGCTACAACCAGCTTACTTCCCGAAAAAAGCGTCGCTTCAGACTCGCGTAAAATAACCGCACCGGCGGCGGTATCATCCAGTTGGTGTTGGTAGGCTTTGTTGGCCAGAAAACTGATATCGTCGGATTGCGCAGCCACCAAACCAGCAATGCCGGTTATAATTAAACCGGCATCACCTATCAGTTCAGCATTGAGATAATCCGCGATTTCGCGGAGGGTATAACTAGACACAAACAGTTTCGTCCGACAATGAATTACTTGGCTTTATTTAAGCGCTCGATAAGCTGGGCCGTAATATCGTGATCGGCGTCGGCGTGAAAGACAGATTGTGCATTAATAATCATGCCGATTTTTTCGTCTTCAATCAGCTTCTCCAGCACGGGACGAACCTTGGGTGTCAGTTGTTGCTGAACACGCTGCATTACCTGCTGTTGCTCCGCCTGAAGCTTTTTGGTGGCCAGCTCGTAATCGGCGCGCAAGTACTCGACCTTTTTGCGGTGATCGGCTTGCTGATCTTCCGACCAGGTCATACCGTCTTTTTCAGCGGTTTCTTGCAGCGCCTGAATGTCGGCGACCAAGCTCTCAACCTTGGCGCGCAGAGCCGTAAACTCAGTATTTTTCTGCAGATCTTCAACGCTTTTCTGCGCTAATTCGGTGCCCAAAATAGCTGCCTGCATATCCAGGGTAACCACCTTGCCTTCGGCTATAGCAAAAGTACTTACCAGCGTCATCGCTGCCACTGCCAACATTTGTTTAAAAGTTTTCACAATCTATCCCCTTTTATAATCGCTTGTGATTTATGCATTTACGCGCCGGACGCGCTCAGACGTTAAAATGTTTGCCCCATGGAAAAGTTAAAGCCTTTTTCGTCGTCCAATTCATTCTTCTGAATAGCCTCAGACACAGAAAAGGTCATGGGACCGAAAGCCGAGATCCAGGTTAGCCCCAGCCCCGCCGCAATACTCATGCGGTCTAACGCAAAGTCGAAACAGTTTACCTGTGTTGCCCCACAGTTGGTATCGAAAACGTTACCCGCGTCGATAAAAAACGCTGTCTGGAAAGAGCGCTGATCTTCGATAAACGGCAGAGGGAAAATAATCTCTGCACTGGTCTCCACCAGCAAGTTGCCCCCAAATGAGCGACTTTGATCTGTCACCTGGCCGCCCGAATTGGTCATCAATTCGCCGGGACGGCAGGTTTGGCGCGCCGGGTTATAGCCGCCCATATCCGGGTCTTCACACAGCACATAGTACGCGCTGGCTAACTCGCTATTATCGATTACGCCATCGCCATTAACATCATCCCAGGCGGTATAAGGTGCGAACGAAGATTCGGCATAGGTGCCGCGCGGCCCCAGGCTGTTGCGCTCAAACCCGCGAACCGAACCAAAGCCGCCAGCGTAGTAGTGCTCAAAGAAGGGTAACTCTTCAGTTTTACCATACGAATCCGCCCAACCAAGACTGGTACGCAACCGCAGGGTGAGGTGACGGGTTAGCGGCTGGAACATCTGCGCGTCATAGGTAACCTTGTAATATTCTAGGTCGCCGCCCGGCAAGGCGGTTTCTATACCCAAACGCTGCGAGGCCCCCCGGGTTGCCAGCACCCCGCGGTTAAGGGTCGATTTAGCCCAGCCGGCATTGGCGACGAAGTCGTGAAACTCACGGCCATGTACATCGAGAAAGCCCGGCTGACCGCGCACGCCATCAACGTCGTCCTGCAAGCTTGGGACGGGCGTGGGATCATAGGGAACAAAGGGGCTATCTTCACCACTGCTGATTTTTTCCTGAATTTCCAGCAGTTCACTTTGAGTAATGTAACTGGCCGAAGAAGAATAAAGCGGCGTATTGATAATTTCCCGTACCGAGTAACTGGTCGGCTTAACCTCTAGGTTGCGAAAGCCAATGTCAAAGCTCAGTCGTTCGACATCCGAAATCGGGTAACCAAAGCTGACATTACCGCCAAATACATCGGTGCTGTAACCCGATACGTTCGCCCGCGCATAATCACTGCTTTGGTAGAAAATGTTAAACCCGCGGCTTACCCCATCAACGGTAAAATAGGGATCGTTGTAGCGGAAGTTATACGCCGTTTGATAATTAGAGTGACTGGCAGAAATGCCCACCTGCTTACCGGTACCGAACCAGTTGTTTTGCTGAATATTTCCCGAGATAATCAGGCCCGAATATTCCGCATAACCCAGCTGCAAGCCCATACTACCCGAAGGCTGCTCCTCCACGGTAAAGTCCACGTCTACCTGATCGGCAACACCCGGCACCTCGACCGTATCGACGGTCACCTCTTTAAAGAACCCCAAGCGCTCCAGACGCACTTTGGAGTGTTCGATTTGTGCGGTTGAGGCAGCGCCCCCTTCCATTTGTCGCATTTCGCGGCGCAGGACTTCATCTTGCGTAGTGGTGTTGCCGCGGAAATTAATCCGACGCACATAGGCGCGCTTTTTGGGATCGATAAAGAAGGTGACTTTTACGGTTTTGTCTTCATCGTTACGTTCGGGAATACCCTCTACCTCGGCAAAGGTATAACCCTCGTTCCCCAGACGGTTGGTAATATACTCTGATGAAGTCGTCATCAGCGCCTGTGAAAAGGTCTGCCCTTCGCGCATCAGAATCATGCGGCGGATAAAGCGCTCGTCAATGGCCGG
This sequence comes from Gilvimarinus xylanilyticus, assembly GCF_024195295.1. Classification (GTDB taxonomy): domain Bacteria; phylum Pseudomonadota; class Gammaproteobacteria; order Pseudomonadales; family Cellvibrionaceae; genus Gilvimarinus; species Gilvimarinus xylanilyticus. Next base: position 1,123,659 of record NZ_JAMFTH010000001.1, read on the forward strand.
ATCGCCCGCCAAGTCAACGTCACTGACCGTGTAAACATCACCTTCGGTTACATTGAGGGTAATAAACACCTTGGATTTATCGGGGCTTAGAGAAACCTGAGTGGAGTCCAGGTTAAAGGCAAGATAACCGCGATCCAGGTAATAAGATTCTACTCGCTCAATATCGCCGGTTAGCTTTTCGCGGTTGTATTTATCGTCGCCGGTAATCCAGGAGAACAAACCGGTTGTCTGCAATTCAAACAAATCCAGCAGTTCGTCGTTAGCAAAGGCCTCGTTACCGACGATATTAATTTTGCGAATTCGGGCGGTTTCGCCCTCGTCGATTTCTACCAGAACTTTAACCTGGTTGCGGGGTAAGTCTTCGACCTCAAGGTCCACCGATGCGCCGTAACGGCCCTGACCAATGTATTCGCGCTCCAGTGCCTGGCTGATCATGTTAAGAGTGGCACTTTGGTAGATTTGCCCTTCCGAAAGGCCATTCTCGGTAAGACTTTCCATCAACTGTTCGGTCTTAATGACCTTATTGCCCTCAATAGCAATTTCGTTAATGGCGGGACGCTCTTCGACCATAATCACCAACACATCGCCGTCGCGGCCGATGGAAACGTCGGTAAACAAGCCTACTTTAAACAGCTCGCGAGTGGCGCGCTGTACATCTAAATTACTCAGGGTGTCACCCACCCGGATAGGGATGGCACTGAACACAGTACCGGCCGAGACCCGCTGCAATCCCTCTACCCGAATATCATTCACGCGGAAAGTCTGTGCATGCACGGCCAGCGAAAAACAAACTGCCAACAACAGGCCGAACACTCGAGAGAAAACTTGCATCATATAATACGTTCTATTTTAGATTTGTCAGTTTGCACAAACACAACACCGCTTCCCGCCAAGGCTATGGCGGCCTCTGCATTCTACAGGGTTAAAGCCTCATGATGTCGTTGTACAGTGCCAGAATCGTTAGGCCAACAACCATGACCAGACCAACCTGGTAACCCACCATTTGCGCTTTTTCAGAGACTGGTGTTCCTTTTACCAGCTCAACTAAGTAGTACACTAAATGACCACCATCGAGCACGGGTATGGGGAGCAGGTTAAAAACCCCCAGCATGACGCTTAGAGCCGCCAGAAAGCGCAAAAAACTGCGCCAACCATTCTCGGCCTCAGAACCCGCAACCTTAGCAATGGTGATTGCTCCGCTCAAGTTTTTTGTGGAAATTTCCCCAAAAATCAGCTTCTTAACTGACAACAGAACAAAGGCAGAAGTTTCCCAAGTGCGGTCAACAGCCGCTACAAAACCACTGACCGGAGAGTATTCCCACTGCCGGATCAGATGCTCGGGCCATTCATACGCGGCAAAGCCCATCCCCACTCGCCCATAACTGCTATCGCCCTCACTGACTCGCGCGGGAGTGACAGAAAGATTAAGCGATTGGCCCTCGCGCACCACCTCCAGGTTAATTAACGCCTCGGGCCTCGCCTTGACGTAATCGATCCACGCCTGAGCGCTGGAGATTTCGGTATCGTTGGCTGCGACAATATGGTCACCGGACTGCAAGCCCGCCTGTTCGGCCGGACTGCCCGCTTCCACCGGCCCCACAATGGCGGGCACTTCGGGAATAAAAGGTGCCACACCCAGGCCCGCCAAGGGCTCGGGCTCATCGGCACCGCGCAGCCAGTTATCCAGCTCCACTTCCGATTCATAGCGCAGAGTCGATTCCGGGTACTGAACCGTAAAGGACAATGGCCCACTTTCACCCAGACGTCGCAGCAGCTGTTTCTGCACCATCTGCCAGGAATGGGTGGCGACACCATCCACTTTTAAAATCTCTTGCCCCGCCTCCAGGTTTGCGGCCTCGGCCACGGAGCCTGGCTCTACCTTGCCGATGACCGGGGCAATCCCACGCTCACCGCTGACCGCCAGCACCAGCCAGAAAATCAACACCGCCAGAATCAAATTTGCCAGCGGTCCCGCCAGCACAACGGCAATGCGCTTACCCACGCTCTGACGATTAAAAGCCCGGTCCAGCTCGTGCTCGGCGACCTCGCCTTCGCGCTCATCCAGCATTTTCACGTAGCCGCCCAGGGGGACAGCCGATAGCGCGAACTCGGTTCCGTGCTTATCTCGCCACGAGGTTAATACCTTGCCAAAACCGATCGAGAAGCGCAGCACCTTGACGCCGCAGCGCCGCGCCACGTAAAAGTGGCCGAACTCGTGTACAGTCACCAGCACTAAAATCGCGACAAAAAACCAAAATATATATTGGAATATTTCCACGTTACCCTCTAACTAAAGGCGTGTCGGGCGATAAGCTCGCGCGCGATCACTCTGGCCTCGAAATCGGCCTGTTGGACAACCTCAAGGCTGTCCGGTTCAGTCAAGTTAACCCGCCCCAAGGTCGCCTCGATCACTCGTGCAATATCGGTAAATGCGAGGCCCTGCTGCAAAAAGGCTGCGACCGCCTCTTCATTGGCCGCGTTTAACACGGCCGGCGCAGTTCTTCCCTCCCCGGCGGCCTGCTGCGCCAGGTGCAAGCAGGGAAACCGCTGGTCATCTGGAGTCTGAAAATCCAGGCGCGCGATATTAACCAAATCCAGCCGCTCGACTCCCGAGGCCAAACGCAAAGGCAACCCCAACGCATGGGCAATAGGGGTACGCATATCGGGGTTACCCAACTGGGCAAGCACCGAGCCGTCGATATATTCTACCAGCGAATGAATGACGCTCTGAGGATGAATAACCACCTCAATATCGCGCGGGGCGGCATTAAACAACCAGCAGGCCTCGATAAACTCGAGACCTTTGTTCATCATGGTGGCGGAATCCACGGAAATCTTGGGCCCCATATCCCAATTGGGGTGGGCGCAGGCTTGCTGCGGCGTAACCGCAGCCAAGTCGCTCACATCGCTTTCGCGAAAAGGGCCGCCCGAGGCCGTTAACAGAATCTTGCGAACTCCTAGCTGCGTCAAATCCAGGCCCGCTGCCAATCCGCCCGCGAGAGGCAAGCACTGAAAGATCGCGTTGTGCTCGCTGTCGATGGGCAAAACTTCGGCACCTGCCCGGCGAGCGGCGGTCATAAACAGCCCCCCCGCCATTACCAGCACCTCTTTATTGGCCAGCAGTACACGCTTGCCTGCCTTTACCGCAGCGAAGCTGGGTAAAAGCCCGGCAGCGCCTACAATAGCCGCCATAACGGTATCCACTTCGGACGCTTCGGCGACTTCCGCCAGGGCAGCCGCACCACTCAACACCTGGGTTGGCACCTTGCATTCTGCCAGCCGAGCGCGCAACAAGGCGGCGTGCTCATCACTCGCCACGACCGCAAAGCGGGGCTTAACAGCCTCGCACTGCGAGGCCAATGCCTCCCAGCGGGTTTGAGCGGTAAGCGCAAACACCGAGAATCGATCCGGGTGACGGGCAAGCACATCCAGAGTGCTGACACCAATAGAGCCGGTTGAGCCAAGCACCGTGACCCACTGCGGACGGCTACCCAAAGCGAAGCTCCAGCGCAATTAAAATAAGCGCAAACACCGGCGCAGCCGCGGTGAGGCTGTCGACTCGGTCGAGCACCCCCCCGTGACCGGGCAAGAGAGAGCTGCTGTCTTTAATGCCGCGCTCGCGCTTGACCATACTCTCCAGTAAATCGCCCAAGACAGAGGCCAGCGACGTGGTAATTACCAGGGCGATCACCGCCCACAAGGCATTGCCCGTCAGCAACCACAATACAGCTCCCACTATCGCGTTGGCCGCAACCCCACCCAGAAAACCTTCCCAGGTTTTACCTGGGCTGACATTGGGGGCCAACTTGTGACGTCCAAACTTGCGCCCCACAAAATAGCCGCCAATATCGGCAGCGGCGACTACGGCTACAATCAATAGCACCAACCAAGCGCCCGAGTCGTGAGAGCGTACATAACTAAACGCCGCCCAGGTGGGGATCAAGACGAAAAACCCCATCAGCGCACGCATCACCCGCCGCCCCCACAAGAGCGCGCTAGAGGGATAACCCTGGACCCACAAAAGCGCCAGCGCCCACCAGCTGCACCCGACTAGCAAAACAGCTTGATAGCGCTCGGTGGCCCCGACCGCCAGAGTGGCATCGGGCTGAATAATGCCAATAAAATAAGCGACCCCTAAAATGCACACGGCCTGCAGGGCGACATAGATAACTCTCTGCCAAGGCTTGGAAAATCCGCTTAAATTAGCCCACTCCCAAGCGCTGATTAACACAATCGTGGCGACAAACGCGGAAAATAACGGTACCGGCAAATAAAACAACGCCAATACAAACACAGCGGCCAACACCAAAGCCGTCATAACCCTCTGTTTAAGCATAGGAATCTCCGTCCGCGTAGGCGCGTTCACACTGTTCACTGGTGCGCCCAAAGCGCCTTTGACGCTTAGAAAAGTCATTGGCAGCAGCTTTTAATGCCTCGGCATTAAAATCGGGCCAGAGGGTATCCACAAAGTAGAGTTCGGCGTAAGCCGCCTGCCAGAGTAAAAAGTTGCTGATGCGCTGCTCACCGCCGGTGCGGATTAATAAGTCCAGCGCGGGCAACTCGGCCAGCGAGGTATGGGCATTAAAGCTGTGCTCGTCAATTTCATCGACTTTCAATTGCCCGCTGGACACCTGAGCCGCAAGGCGTTTGGCGGTATCGGCAATATCCCAGCGGCCACCGTAATCGGCCGCAATCACTAGAGTGGTTTTCGCCTCAGCGACGTCCGTCAAAGCTTCGGCCTTGGCAATGGATTTGTTGAGGCTGTCGCTAAAGCGGTCGCGGCTCCCCACCACTTTTAAGCGCACCCCACGCTGCTTGAGGTCTTTTGCCTCGCGCTTTAAGTACACCTGGAACAGTGACATAAGCGCATCCACCTCTTTGCGCGGCCGACGCCAGTTCTCGCTGCTAAAGGCAAACAACGTCAAAGCCTCCACGCCCAGCTCCTGGCAGGCTGACATAACATCGCGAATGCGCTCGACACCCTCGCGATGCCCCGCTACCCCGGCCAGATTATGCTGCCTGGCCCAGCGGTTATTGCCATCCATAATAATGGCGATATGACGTAACGAACTAGCTGTCACACACGACTCCGGTGCCTGGATCTGCCCTTTTCGGGCTTATTTGCGAAAACGCCTGGCGAACACCAGGCGTTTTATTGCCTTATTGTTGATAACGCTTAAGCAAGAGCTGCCTTAAACCGTCATCAGCTCTTCTTCTTTTTGCGCCAAGGCCTTATCGACCTCGGCTACATATTTATCGGTGATTTTTTGTACATCGTCCTGCATACGGCGATCTTCGTCTTCGGTAATCTCCTTATCCTTAAGCAGAGACTTCACATCAGACAACACATCGCGACGAACGTTGCGAATAGCCACACGGCCGTTTTCCGCCTCGGCGCGGGCCTGCTTAATGTAGCCCTTGCGGGTTTCCTCCGTCAGCATGGGCAGCGGAATACGGATATTCTCACCCGCTGTAGATGGGTTTAGGCCCAAATCAGACTTCATGATCGCCTTTTCGATTTCGGGGACCATTTGCTTTTCCCAGGGCTTAACCGACAAGGTGCGCGCATCTTCCACCGAGATATTAGCCACCTGAGACAGAGGGGTTTCCGAACCATAGTAAGAAACCGTCAATCCCTCCAAAAGGCTTGGGTGGGCGCGACCAGTGCGGATTTTGTTCAAATTGTTGCCCATCGCCTGCAGGGCTTTTTTCATTCGGTCATCGGCGTCTTTTTTTAAATCATTCAGCATGGGTGTTCCCCTCTTCTATTAATGTGCCCTCGTTGCTGCCCACGACGATATTGAGCAGGGCACCACTCTTGTTCATACGAAACACCCGCACCGGCATATCATGCTCACGGCACAGGCATATCGCGGTTAAATCCATTACCCCCAACTTATCTTCCAGCACCTTATCGTAGGTCAGGCGGTCATATTTGGTAGCATCACTCACTTTCATGGGGTCGGCAGTGTATACGCCGTCAACTTTGGTTGCCTTCAGGACAATATCGGCCTCAACCTCAATGCCGCGCAAACAGGCCGCCGAATCGGTGGTAAAGAATGGGTTGCCGGTGCCGGCTGAGAAAATTACCACTTCGCCCGCATTCAAGCAGCGAATGGCGTGGCGGCGATCATAGTGCTCGACGATACCGCTCATTGGGATGGCCGACATCACCCGCGATGAAATATTGGAGCGCTCCAAAGCGTCGCGCATGGCCAAAGCGTTCATTACCGTGGCCAGCATCCCCATATGGTCGCCCGTTACCCGGTCCAGCCCGGCGGCATTGAGCGCGGCGCCGCGAAACAAATTACCGCCGCCGATCACAAGGCCCACCTGAACCCCGATACCCACCAGCTGGCCAATCTCCAGCGCCATTTTGTCCAGCACCTTGGGGTCTATCCCAAAGCCCTCGGCCCCCATCAATTCTTCACCGCTCAGCTTGAGCAATATACGCTTGTATTTCTTATCGCGAGAATGGGCCATGGCGGATCTCCTGCAGGCTGGGATAAAAACGGAGGGCAGTTTACAACAAAAGGAGGCCGGATGGGTATCCGACCTCCTTTTGATTAGCCTTGACGCGCGCGCCAAGGGCACTTTTGCACCGAACTATAGAGTGAGTCGGCGCAAAAGCAGGTGAAACAAACTTAGCCTTTAGAAGCGGCCACTTGAGCGGCCACTTCGGCGGCAAAGTCGGTTTCGTCCTTCTCGATACCTTCGCCCACTTCAAAGCGAACAAAGCTATCAATGCTGGCACCAGCTTCTTTCGCCAGTTTACCCACAGTGAGCTCGGGGTTCTTAACAAAAGGCTGCTCGTTCAAGCTACCTTCTTTAAGGAACTTATTAATACGGCCCATCATCATTTTCTCGACGATTTCCGCAGGCTTGCCTTCCATATCGGGCTGCGCCTTAATGATATCTTTCTCTTTTTCAACGATATCAGAGGGCATATCTTCGGGCTTAACCACTTGCGGGTTAACGGCCGCTACGTGCATGGCGATGTCGCGCGCCAACTCGGCGTTGCCACCTTCCAGCTTAACCGCTGAGGCGATACGGTTGTTGGAGTGCACATACACATCAACCAAACCGCCTTCAACCAGAGAAATACGACGTACGCCGATGTTTTCCCCGATTTTCTGCACCAGAGCTTCACGGGCAGACTCCAGCTCACCGTCCATCAGAGCCGCCACGTCGGTCTGCTTGTCGGCAAACGCCTTGTCGGTAACGCTGGCTACAAACGCCAAAAAGCCTTCATCGCGAGCCACAAAGTCAGTTTCACTGTTCACTTCAACCACAACGGCGTAGCTGTTGTCGTCGGCAACTTTTGCCGACACAACACCGTCAGCGGCGGTGCGGCCCGCTTTTTTAGAGGCCTTCAGACCACTTGCCTTACGCAGGTTTTCAATTGCCAGCTCAACATCGCCGTCCACTTCCGCCAGGGCTTTTTTACATTCCATCATGCCCAGGCCAGTGCGTTCGCGCAGTTCTTTTACCAGAGAAGCAGAGATAGCTGCCATGTATCTATCCTCTTAATTTGCAAATGTCTATTGAAAAAAGGGGCAAACCACCTGGCTCGCCCCCTTTTGTGTCGCACTTTACGCGCTAAAGGTTACAAGCTTGCGGCTTACTCAGCGGCAGCTTCACCGTCGGCGGCGACATACTCGTCTTTATTGGGTACTGACTGAGCCTGAGCGGCGCCTTCGGCGCAGGCATCCGCAACCGCAGTCACGTACAGGCGAATCGCGCGGATGGCGTCGTCGTTACCCGGAATAACGTGATCAATGCCGTCGGGATCAGAGTTGGTATCAACCACGCCGATAACGGGGATACCCAGCTTGTTGGCTTCCTGCACAGCGATACGCTCGTGATCAACGTCTACCACAAACAGCGCATCGGGCAGACCGCCCATATCTTTAATACCACCGATGGAGCGATCCAGCTTCTCCATGTCGCGGGTACGCATCAAAGCTTCTTTCTTGGTCAGCTTCTCAAAGGTACCGTCGTTGGCCTGGGCTTCCAGATCGCGGTAGCGACGGATAGAGGCGCGGATGGTTTTGTAGTTAGTCAGCATACCGCCCAACCAGCGGTGACTAACAAAAGGCTGGCCTACGCGCTCGGCCTGCTCTTTGATGATCTTTTGTGCGGCGCGCTTGGTGCCCACAAACAGGATTTTTTTCTTTTGCGAGCCCATTTGCTTAACCAGCTCAAGGGTCTCGTTGAACGCCGGAACAGTGTGCTCCAGGTTGATGATATGAATCTTGTTACGAGCGCCGAAGATAAAACGGTCCATCTTCGGGTTCCAGTAACGGGTTTGGTGACCAAAGTGGACACCGGCTTGCAGCATATCGCGCATGCTTACTGTAGGCATAATTCTTTCCTGTATATCGGGTTAGGCCTCCATATACCCGCCAGCCAACCCTTGCGGGCACCCAGACTGAACGTGTCGGTATATGTGTGACATTTAAAAGTGATAATCTCTGGCAACCGCAAACGGGCCTGTTACAGCCGTCGCTTTTACAAGAGGCGCGCTTTATACCACAACCCCGCCCCAACTGAAAGCTTTTTCAGTCGCGTGGAGCACAAACGAGCAAGATCGGTTATAGTCGCAAAAACTATCTGAAACACACGCAGGAGTACCCCATGAAAGAGACTTGGCGCTGGTTTGGCCCTCAAGACACTGTCACCCTGGCCAATATTCGTCAGGCCGGAGCCACAGGTATTGTCACCTCCCTCCACCACATTCCCACCGGCGAGACTTGGCCACTGGACGAAATCCTGGCGCGCAAACAGGAGATCGAAGCCGCCGGACTCGAATGGAGCGTGATTGAGAGCATCCCGCTGCACAATGACATCAAAACCCGCACCGGCGACTACCAAACCTATATTGCCAACTATCAGCAGTCCATTCGCAATGTCGCAAAGGCGGGCATTTTCGACGTCTGCTACAACTTTATGCCGGTGGTGGACTGGACCCGCACCAACCTGTCCTACAGCCTACCCAACCAATCTCAGGCCCTGCGCTTTGAAATGAGCGACTTCGCCGCCTACGACGTCTACCTGCTTAAACGCGATAATGCCGCCGCAGACTACCAACCGGAGGTTCTAGAGCGAGCCAAGGCACGCTTTGACGCCATGAGTGACGAAGAAAAGGCGCTACTGGAAAAGAATATTATCGCTGGCCTGCCGGGCGGTGAAGGCAGTTATTCCCGCGACGGCATCCGCGAGGCCATTGCCCAGTTTATCGAGCTGGGCGACGAGGGCATGCGCGCCAATCTGTTTACCTTTTTGCGCGAAATCATCCCGGTGGCCGAAGAAGTGGGCGTGCGCCTGGCGATTCACCCTGACGATCCGCCCTTTTCTCTGTTCGGCCTGCCCCGCGTGGTTTCCACCCAAGATGATGCCCGCGCTCTGTTGGCGGCCGCACCCAGCCCCGCCAACGGCCTGACCCTGTGTGCGGGCTCTTATGGCGCGCGCGGCGACAACGACCTGGTGGATATGGTGCGCGAATTCGGCGACAACATCTATTTTGTCCACCTGCGCAATATCAAGCGCGAGGCCGATGGCTCGTTTTACGAGTCCGACCACCTGGACGGCGACAATGACATGGTGGGCCTGATTGATGCCCTACTAAAAGAAGAGCATCGTCGGCGCGAGACAGCAAGCCCGCTGCCCCCGATTGCCATGCGCCCGGATCACGGTCACCTAATGGGCGACGAGATCGGCCGCGACGGCATTAACCCCGGCTATTCTTACGGCGGACGCATGCGCGGCCTGGCGGAGCTTCGCGGGGTTATCCACACCCTGGAAACTTTGGCCGCGCGCTAGCGCACACCCCAAACCTGACTACAGCCCGCAGCGGCTGCGGGCTGTAGTCGGAGCGGGCAATCGGTTAAACTAGACGTTTTGCAATCGGGCCCAAACCCCAACAAGCGAGACATCATGACCGTATCCATCAAAACCCCCGAAGATATCGCCAAAATGCGCGTCGCGGGCCGCATGGCCGCCGAAGTGCTGGAAATGATCGAGCCCCACGTTCAACCGGGCGTTACCACCGCCGAGCTGGATAAAATTTGCCACGACTATATTGTCGAAGAGCAAAACGCCATTCCCGCCTGCCTGGGCTACCGGGGCTTTCCCAAATCCATCTGTACCTCGGTCAATCAAGTGATTTGCCACGGCATTCCCTCGGAAAAGAAAGTGCTTAAAAGCGGCGACATCATCAATATTGATGTCACCGTGATTGTGGATGGCTACCACGGCGACACCAGCAAAATGTACTTTGTGGGTAAGCCCGCCCCCCACGCTAAGCGTCTGGTGGAAGTGACCCAAGAGTGTATGTACAAGGGTATCGAGCTGGTTAAGCCCGGCTGCCGCTTAGGGGATATTGGCGCGGTGATTCAAAAACATGCCGAATCCAACTATTACTCGGTGGTGCGCGAATACTGTGGCCACGGCATTGGCAAGGTATTTCACGAAGAGCCGCAAATTCTTCACTACGGCCGCGCGGGAACCGGGTTGGAATTAAAAGAAGGCATGACTTTTACCATCGAGCCCATGATCAACGCCGGCAAAGCCACCACCAAACTAAAACGCGACGGCTGGACCGTGGAAACCAAAGACGGCCGCCTTTCCGCCCAGTGGGAGCACACCATGGCGGTCACCGCCGATGGCGTTGAAGTACTCACCGCCCGCAAAGAAGAGTCTTTTTGATGGCAAGCGACTCCAGCACCCCCTACTTCACCCGGCCGCTGTTCTTTTTTGACCAGAGCCGCTTTCGCAACGCGCTGACCGAAAAGCCGGTTATTACCGTCTTCAAGGACGCCATTACCGCCGCCAATGCCCAGTTCGACGTGCGCTTTCGCGAGGGTGAAGACATTCGCGCGTTGATTCACGAACGCGCCCTGTTTGTCGACTGCCTATTGCACTACGCCTGGTACGAATTTGATTGGCCCCAAGGCATCAGCCTTGAGGCCGTAGGCGGTTACGGGCGCTGCGAGCTGCACCCGCACTCGGATATCGACCTGTTGATTCTGCTTAACGAAGGCTTAGAAGAACAGTGCCGAGACAACCTGGAGCGCTTTTTAACCCTGCTGTGGGATATTGGTCTGGAAATTGGCCACAGTGTACGCAGCGTTGACCAATGTCTGGAGATTGCGCGCACCGACATTACCGTGGCCACCAACTTAATGGAGTCGCGCACCCTGGTAGGCGATGCCAGCATGCGCGAACGTCTGGGCCAATTAGCCGAGGCGGAAAAATTGTGGCCCGCCGATGAGTTCTTTAAAGCCAAATTCGAAGAACAACACCAGCGCCACGAAAAATACAAAAACAGCGAGTACAACCTCGAACCCAATATTAAAAACGCCCCCGGCGGCTTGCGTGACATTCAAATGATCGCCTGGGTCGCCAAACGCTTCTTTCAGGTCCGCACCTTAAAACAACTTGATGGTAAAGGCTTTTTTACCGAAGAAGAGTTCACTCTGCTGCAAAACGGTGAAGAGTTTTTATGGCGAGTGCGCTACGGCCTGCACATGATCGCCGGACGCCCCGAAGATCGTCTGCTGTTCGACCACCAGCGCGAACTGGCCAAACTGTTTGGCTATCAGGACAACGACGAAAACCTGGCCGTCGAACAGTTTATGCACAAGTACTACCGCCTGGTGATGTCGCTGCGCGAATTAAACGACGTACTGCTGCAGTTTTTGTACGAAGCCATCTTACAGCGCGGCGTTAAAAGAACCGTAACCCCGATTAACGAGCGCTTCCAGCGTCGCGACGACTATATTGAAGTCGCGCACATTTACGTGTTTGAAGAATCACCTTCGGCAATGCTGGAAATCTTTTTGTTGATGGCGCAAAACCCCGACATCAGAGGGGTACGCGCTTCCACCATTCGCCTGATGCGCGAAAACCGCCATTTGATCGACGAAAGCTTTCGCAGTGACGAGCGCAACACGCAGCTATTTTTGCAGTTATTCAGCTACCCAGACCAGCTGGTAGAAAACCTAAAGCGGATGAATCGCTACGGCGTATTAGGTTTGTATTTGCCCGAGTTCGGTCGCGTAACCGGGCAAATGCAGCACGACCTATTCCATATTTACACGGTGGATGCTCACACCTTACTGCTGGTGCAAAATTTATGTAATTTCTTACTGCCCCAAGCGCGGGAGGACTACCCCGTTGCCTGGCATGTAATGCGTCGGCTGCCCAAAGTAGAAACCGTTTTACTGGCGGGTTTATATCACGACATCGCCAAAGGCCGCGGCGGCGACCACTCCGTACTGGGCGCAGTAGACGCCGAAGAGTTTGGCATTCGCCACAATTTATCTCCCCGCGAAACCCGGCTGATCAGCTGGTTGGTAGAAAAACATTTGTTAATGTCGGCGGTCTCGCAAAAACAGGATATTTCCGACCCGGATGTGATTCACAGCTTTGCCCTGACCGTGGGCGACCAGATGCATCTGGATTATTTATACGCGCTCACCGTCGCCGACATTAACGCCACCAACCCCGATTTATGGAACACCTGGCGCGCCAGCTTAATGCGCACCTTGTATTTAGAGACGAAACGCGCTTTGCGCCGGGGCCTGGAAAACCCCATCGACAAACAGGACTGGATTGAAGAAACCCAGCAGGCGGCACTGGCCAGACTTAACCGCCACAATGTCACCACCGACCAAGCTCTGGAGGTGTGGGAAGATGTAGATGATGAATACTTCCTGCGCGAGTCATTTCTGGATATTGCCTGGCACACCGAGGCGATTTTGCTGCACCAGCAATCCGATCAGCCACTGATTCTGATTCAAGAGACTTCCAGTCGCGAACTGGAAGGCGCAACGCAAATATTTGTGCGCAGCAAAGGCCGCGACAATGTGTTTACCGCCATTGCCACGGCACTAGACCAGATGAATTTAAGCATTCAGGATGCGCGCATCTACAATTCCAAATCCGGTTTTACCCTGGATACTTTTTTTGTCCTCAATCAAAACGGCGAACCCCTGGGCACCGACCCGGCGGTACTCACCCGTATTCACGACGCGCTCGTCCAAGAGCTGCGTTTGCTGGACGAAGATCAAGACGTTGCAATCCGTCGCACACCGCGCCGCCTTAAGCACTTTACCCGGCCCACGCGCACAATTATTCGCAACGATATTTTAAGTGGCTGTACCTTGCTTGAGGTCATCAGCCCGGATCGCCCGGGGCTGCTGGCGTGCATTGGCCATATCTTTATCGACTTTGGTCTGCATCTGCAAAACGCCAAAATCGCCACACTGGGCGAGCGCGTTGAAGATATCTTTTTTATCACTGACAGCGAGGGCAACCCGCTCTCGGACCCACAACTGTGCCAGCGACTGCAGGCGGAAATTTGCCGCCAGCTGGACGACCGCGTCGACCAGGCGGCGGGCTACTGAACCTGACATTTATGAATCACGATTTAGACTTGCTCCACCCCTACCCGTTTGAAAAATTAGCCAAACTGAAAGCGGGGATTACTCCGCCCGCCGATCGCGAACATATCGCACTGTCCATCGGCGAGCCTAAGCATCAACCCCCGGCGTTTGTGCTTCGCACCCTCAGCGAAAACCTGGACAAGGTGGCGAATTATCCAGCCACCAAAGGTCTGCCCGAGCTGCGCGAAGCCATCGCCCGCTGGGCCAGCACTCGCTTTTCCCTCTGCGCGCCGCTCGACGCCGATACTCAGGTGCTGCCGGTTAACGGCACTCGCGAAGCATTGTTTGCCTTCGCCCAGGCCGTTGTGGATCGCAACCAAAGCAACCCTTTAGTGGTAAGCCCCAACCCCTTCTATCAAATATACGAAGGTGCGGCATTGCTCGCGGGCGCTAAGCCGCACTTTCTTAACTGCAGCGCCGATAACAGTTTTATTCCCGACTTTAATGTAGTGAGCGAGCAAGTATGGCAAGACTGCCAGCTGTTGTATGTATGCAGCCCAGGCAATCCCACCGGCGCAGTGATTAGCAGCGAGCAATTTCAAACCCTGATTCAGCTCGCCGACAAATACGATTTTGTGATTGCCTCGGACGAGTGCTACAGCGAACTCTACCGCGATGAGAACCAGCCTCCGCCTGGGCTATTACAAGCGGCAAGCGACATGGGCCGGACCGATTACGCCCGCTGTGTGGTATTTCACAGCCTATCCAAACGCTCTAACCTGCCGGGACTTCGCTCGGGCTTTGTCGCGGGCGATGCCCAGATACTGAAAAAATTCCTAACCTACCGCACCTACCACGGCTGCGCCATGCCGGTTCCGCAACAGCTGGCCAGCGTCGCCGCCTGGAACGATGAAGAACATGTACTGACTAACCGCGACGCCTATCGCGCCAAGTTTGCGGCGGTGCTGGATATTCTAGACGGCTGCCTGGATGTGCAAATGCCCCAGGCGGGTTTTTACCTCTGGCCCCAGCTGCCCATAAAAGGCGAAGTGTTTGCACAGCAATTGTTTGCCCAGGAAAATATTACCGTGCTGCCCGGTGCCTATTTATCCCGGGACTGTGGAGGCATCAACCCGGGCGATAACTATGTGCGTATGGCACTGGTGGCTACCGAAGCCGAGTGTGTAGAAGCCGCGCACCGCATTCGACGTTTTGTACTGAGTTTATAACCGTGGAAGAACCCAAGCCCAAAAACCTGAGCAAACCCGAGCGGGTGGCGCTGGTTCAGCAAACCCTGAATCAGCTGTATCCCGAGCCGCCTATTCCGCTGGATCATTTTGACGCCTACAGCCTGCTGGTGGCCGTATTGCTATCGGCCCAGTGCACGGACGAACGGGTCAATCAGGTCACCCCGGCGCTGTGGCAGCTGGCGGACAATCCCTTCGATATGGCCAAGGTGCCCGTCGAGGAGATTAAAGCCGTCATTCGCCCCTGCGGCCTGTCGCCGCAAAAATCCAAGGCCATCTCGGTGCTTAGCCAGCGTTTGGTGACGGAGTTTAACGGTATGGTACCGGCCGATATGGCGGCGCTGGAATCGCTGCCGGGAGTCGGCCATAAAACCGCGAGTGTGGTAATGGCCCAGGCCTTCGGTGTGCCTGCCTTTCCCGTGGACACGCATATTCACCGCTTAGCGCAGCGCTGGGGCTTAACCAGCGGCAAGAATGTGGTGCAAACCGAGAAAGATTTAAAACGCCTGTTTCCCGAGCAAGACTGGAACAAGCTGCACTTGCAGATTATTTTTTACGGTCGCGAGCACTGCACCGCGCGCGGTTGCGACGGACGAGCTTGCGGCCTGTGTCGCGCCTGTTATCCGGCGCGCAAACACCCCAAAAAAATTCACAAACCGTAAAGGCGGCAATTTTTGCTATCATACCCGCCTTTTACGCGGAGCGACCCATGACAACCCCTCGACTCTACGGCATAAAAAACTGCGATACGGTCAAAAAAGCTCGCCGCTGGCTGGAAGAAACCGGCATTGAATACGAATTTTCTGACTTTCGCCAGGACGGGATAAACGCGCAAGAGGTAAAAGCCTGGCTCGATGAAGTGGGCCCGGGCACTCTGCTCAACAAGCGCTCGACCACCTATAAAAATCTGTCAGATGAGCAAAAGCAGCAGGCCGAACAAGGCGAACTGTTAAGCTTACTGCTGGAGCAACCCACCCTGATTAAACGACCAGTACTGACCACTGACGGCGCCATTACCGTTGGCTTTAAGGCCGACCAGTACGCCTCTTTATTTAACACTTAAACACGTAACCGAATGGGATACACCATGACTGATTTATACAGCGTCGGCCTAGGCGTCGGCACCCAAAACAGCAAAGGCGAATGGCTGGATGTTTTTTACCCCGCGCCTTTACTTGCGCCCGATGCCAACACCGCCAAAGCCCTTGCCGACACTCTGGACTACAACGGCGGCAATCAAATTATCGCCCTGAGTAACGAGCAAGCCAAAACCCTGGCCCAGGCATTAAGCGCCGCAGGTAACTCTGAACAGGCCGCCGTAGCCGAATCGCTGAGCGACAGCCAGCAGCCACTGGTAGCGACCCTTTTAGCCCAGGACGAAGCGCCCGCCTCGGTACCCGAAGGCTTTTTAAAGCTGCATTTAATTTCTCACCGCTTGGTAAAGCCACACGGCACTAACCTGACCGGTCTGTTCGGCGCCTTGAAAAATCTGGCCTGGACCAATCAGGGCCCGATCGAGCTGGACGAGCTGCCCCAGCGGCAGCTGCAAGCGCGCTTAAAAGGCGAAGTACTGGAAGTCGCCTGCGTGGATAAATTCCCCAAAATGACCAACTATGTGGTCCCCACCGGCGTGCGTATTGCTCACACCGCAAGGGTTCGTCTGGGCGCCTACCTGGGCGAAGGCACCACCATTATGCACGAGGGCTTCGTCAACTTTAACGCGGGCACCGCGGGCCCGGGCATGATCGAAGGCCGTATTTCCGCCGGTGTGTTTGTCGAGTCGGGCTCGGACTTGGGCGGCGGCAGCTCTACCATGGGCACCCTGTCAGGCGGTGGCAATATTGTAATCAAAGTGGGCAAAGAGTGCCTGCTGGGCGCTAACGCCGGCACTGGCATTCCTTTGGGCGATCGCTGCACCATTGAGTCAGGGCTGTACATTACCGCTGGTACGAAAGTGGCTGTGCTGGATGACCATGGCAACGAAGTGGAAGTCGTTAAAGCCCGCGACCTGGCCGACAAGGATGATTTACTGTTCCGCCGCAATTCCCAAACCGGCCGTACGGAGTGTTTGACCAACAAGTCCACCGTACAGCTGAACGAAGAGCTGCACAAAAACGCTTAAGTGGTGGTATAGCCCTGCGGGGACTGCCCACAAAAAAAGGCCCGCGGGCCTTTTTTTGTGGGTGTCATTCTTTGTCACCACTTAAATTAATCCGGAAGGGAAACTGCCGGCTTTGCTGCTCCTCCGCCAGGGTCAACACCAGGGTATCCGGCTGAGCTTTCCAGCCCAACACAATAAATTGACCCTCGAAGGTCTCCTGCAAACGAGCGGGATCGGATACTAACTCGTCCCCCCGATAAGCTCCGACCTTAACTAACCCCGATAAATCACCGCTGAAACTCAAGTAAATAGAGCGGCGATTGAGCTGAGCGATTTGAATTGAAAAGTCAGTACCTGTGTAACTCTGACCCAACTTGAACGGCAACGACTGCTCACTAACCGATACCGGAAGGTTCAGCTCAAGCGCCCCGGAAATAGCTTTCAGCTTGTTCGTCGGCTTCAAATCACTATCGGCCAACCGGAAAGAACCACTCATCCAGGGTTTGTCTTCATCCACCTGAAACTCACCGTTCATCCAATAGCCACCTTTGGCCTGCAGCCCTGACGCTGCCTGCAAATTAACCTGCTGGGTTTGCCCATCGGTAAATTCTAGAATGTCGATACTAAGCCTTGCCGGCGCCAAGGGTACGGTAGCGGGCAACTTAATCGGCATAAACACTTCGGCGCTCAGCTCGAATCCAAAACGGTTGCCGGGGCGCAGCTTGTACACGGCCACCCGGCCCGGCCCTGCGACTGCTTCCTGCTCGGGTTGTTGCCACGAGTAAGTCACCTTGGGAGCATCGGCGGTAAACAGGCTCTGCCAGTTTTGGGTTAACGGTACTTCGTTGCGGCGAAAGCCATCGTCTTCCGGCGCCATCGCCACGCCATCTAACTCAAAGTTATAGCGGTGGTGTTCTACGACGTCCGCCATGACCACTTCAACAGCCTCGACCCGACCATAGTAGTCCACCGTGGCGGTTTCACCACTGCCAAACAACCCAGCGCCCCACATGGCGCCGCCACTTTTGAGGGGCTGGCCCGACTCGTTAAGTGCAGCCACATGCAGCAACTGCCCCTGCTCGCCTTCGGCGCGGTAATTGATGCTGTGTTGGCGCTGGCCCAAAAAGCGCACAGACAAGTCGTCCGTGGTCACGGTCTTACCGGCCAATGGCTGCTTGAGAGTCTGCCGGCTGACGCCGTTTACCTGGGTGTAGTCTATGTGACCTTTCACAGTGGCCACATCGCCGATTTGGCTTCCAGCCTTTAAGGTAATGACTTTTTGCGCCGATATTTTCTGCTGCTCTAACATTTCGCCATCCACACGGGCGATATGGTTGGCGGGCGTACTGAACTCTTCGGCCTCGCGGTTGGCATCGGGGCCACACTCGGGTTCGGCGAGCAACGAGTCTCCGTTGCGATCGTGCACATCATCAATCACCAATGCCGCCGCCGAGCCTCGGGTGGGTAAATTGGGCAAACCAATAGCCTGTGCATCCAGGGTGATGGTTAGCTGCTGCTCGGCATTTACCGCCAAGCGAGTTATATCGACAGCGAAGGGGCCGGCCAGCGCACGCGGCGCAGGCACCTCGGTATCGAGCGGATAATCGGGCACACGAGTATCGCTTAAATCGGCAAACACCGGAGCGCGCTCGTCTATCTGCTCTTCGCTAGGTGTATCGGCCTGTTCGCCACCTCCCATAAGTCCACCCAAGGTGGCGCGAAGCAGGTTGTCAATATCGCTGCGCAAGTTTTCATCAAAGCGCACTCCGCCTTGCAGACCTTTCTCGGTTCGGACCAGAGACACTCGATCAAAAAGAGGGATCATTTCCGGGTAGTTAAGTGTTGCCTGTTGGCGTATATCGGCAAGGCTTTTTCCCAAGCTTTGCTCAGTGGTGTTTAGCCAGTCGGTATTATCACTTTCAAACAAGACACTTAGCTCCACGCCTGCGGGCATCAGCGTGGGTTCGACGCCTAGGTAAATGCCCGACGCTTGCTGCACCGATTGCCCCACACCACGCATCAACCACCCGGAGGGGCCACTGATCCCCTTGCCCGCCTGGGACGGCGCAAACAGCGCGGCCGAAATCATTTGCTGCTCGCTCAGCTGATACCAGCGCTGTAAGCGCGGAGGGAACTCACCGCCGCTCTGCAACCGGGCCACCAGTTGGTCGACCCGCTCGGGATTGCCGACGATCATCTTTCCCTGAGTGAACAAAACCCGCCGGGGCGGGTTGAGTTCGCAGGTTTGCTGCTGGACGGTACTGAAAAGCAAGCCGTCCGGGTATCGCTCCCGCACGCGGTAGCGCTCGGCGAACCAGGCCTGCATGGTATCCGTATTAAACGCCCCCTGGGCTACTATTAACGTATCAGCCGTGCTATCAGTGGCGTAAGCACCGCCCCACACATAATCAAACTCTGCCAATGGGTTAATGCCCTGCTCCTGCAGCGAAGCCAGTAAAGTTTCGGGGTTCCACTCCTCACTCCAGGCGCCCTGCTCTGCCATAAGCGATTCCAGGTCGCGGATTGCGACGACATTAACTCGCGCCAACGCGTAGGTATCGTCCATTAACAGGGCCCGCCCTAAGTCGCGTTGACTTTGCTCCAGTTCTACCCCTTGCCATAAGCCTTTGGTGGACCAGAGCACCAGAACGATAGCGGCCACAACAGCCAGAGCCACCGCGCCCAACAATACATAGACTTTATTGCGCTTACGCACGCCGGGGCTGCGCTCGGCTTCACTGGATAAGGTCGGTTCTTCGTAGGTGGTGGCCTGGGGATTGTTGCGATCGGGGCCCGACTCTGCCTTGTCGTCCCAGGGCGCCGATACGGTGGGGTTGGCTGGCGGCGTATCACCAAGGCTCAGAACCACTAAGATCGCACCGGCATTGGCAAAAGCCTTGCGCCATTTAAGCGCCTGCTCTTGGGTTTCTACTTTTTTGATGGTGACCGGCGAGCCCGCAAACAGTTGGGTGCGTATTTTTTGTTCATCACGCTTTAAAAGCTTGGCGAGATTGCGAACCACGCTCTGTTCATCGTACCCAGTCACTAATTCACCGGCAAACACCAACCTGAACATGCATCCCTCTCCGTTTGACTTGTGGGCAATCAACTGATTTGGCTATGACAAGCAATCTACTGTCGCCGATCCGCTGGATGATTTCAAGGCGCGGGCTTCCACTCTCTACTTGTGCGGTCAAAACCGCTATAATCGCGGCTTTTACATTCTGTTAATTACTGCGCAAGGCAAAGGTCCGACAGTCCATGGATAAAACCTATCAGCCCCAGGCCATCGAGTCCCAGTGGTATCAAACCTGGGAAGAAAACGGCTACTTTAAGCCCCAGGGCGGGGCAACTCCCTACAGCATTATGATTCCCCCACCCAATGTGACCGGCAACCTGCACATGGGACACGGCTTTAATAACGCCGTCATGGACGCCATGATTCGCTACCACCGCATGCAAGGTGACGACACTCTGTGGCAAATGGGTACCGACCATGCCGGTATCGCTACCCAAATGGTGGTGGAGCGTCAGCTGGCGGCCGAGGGCATCAATCGCCACGATCTGGGCCGCGAAAAATTCCTGGAGCGAGTGTGGGAATGGAAAGCCGAGTCCGGCGGCAACATAACCCGTCAGCTGCGCCGCCTGGGGTCATCCCTGGACTGGTCCCGCGAACGCTTCACTATGGATGAGGGACTGTCGAACGCCGTAAAAGAAGCTTTTGTACGCCTACACGAAGACGGCCTTATCTACCGCGGCAAACGCCTGGTTAACTGGGACCCCAAACTGCATACCGCCATCTCCGATGTGGAAGTGGAAAACCACGATGAGAAAGGCTTTTTGTGGCACCTGCGCTACCCGCTGGCCGATGGCGCCACCACCGCCGATGGCAAAACCTATTTGGTGGTCGCCACTACCCGACCCGAAACCATGCTGGGCGATACCGCCGTGGCTGTGCACCCCGAAGACGAACGCTACCAAGCGCTGATCGGCAAAGAGATCGAACTGCCGCTGGTGGGACGTCGCATTCCCGTTGTCGCCGATGACTATGTGGACCGCGAATTCGGTACTGGCTGCGTAAAAATTACCCCCGCTCACGATTTTAACGACTATGAAGTGGGTAAACGCCACAATATGGCGTTAATTAATGTTCTGGACGAGTCCGCTCATATACTGGCCCAAGCCCAGGTGTTTAACCTAGATGGCAGCCCCCGGAATGATCTGGACACGTCTTTGCCTGCGGCCTATGCCGGACAGGACCGCTACGCGGCGCGCAAACAAATTATCGCAGACCTTGAGAGCGCGGATCTATTAGAAAAGATCGATGATCACGCCCTTAAAGTCCCGCGTGGCGATCGCTCAGGCGTGGTGATTGAGCCCTGGCTAACCGACCAGTGGTATGTAAGTACCAAACCTCTGGCCGAGCCCGCTATTAAAGCGGTAGAGGACGGCGAGGTACAATTTGTGCCCAAGCAGTACGAGAACATGTACTTCTCCTGGATGCGCGACATTCAAGACTGGTGCATTTCTCGTCAGCTGTGGTGGGGGCACCGTATTCCCGCCTGGTACGACAAAGCGGGTAATGTCTATGTCGCGCGCGACGAACAAGAGGCACGCACCAAACATAACCTGGGGCCCGAGGTGGAACTGAGCCAGGACGAAGACGTTTTGGACACCTGGTTTAGCTCGGGGCTGTGGACCTTCTCAACCCTGGGCTGGCCCGAACAAACCGATTTTCTGAAAAAGTTTCACCCCACCGATCTGCTGGTAACCGGCTTTGACATTATCTTTTTCTGGGTGGCGCGGATGATGATGATGACTCTGCACCTGGTAAAAGATGAAAACGGTCGCGGTCAGGTACCCTTTAAAACGGTTTATGTTCACGGCTTGGTACGCGACGGTCAGGGCCAGAAAATGAGTAAATCCAAGGGCAATGTACTCGACCCCCTGGATATCATTGACGGCATTGATTTAGAAAGCCTGGTGGCCAAGCGCACCAAAGGCCTGATGCGCCCCAAAGACGCGCCCAAAATCGAAAAACAAACCCGCAAAGAGTTCCCGGAAGGCATCGACGCCTTTGGTACCGACGCCCTGCGCATGACATTTTGCTCGCTCGCCTCGACCGGGCGCGACATTAAGTTTGATATGGGGCGGGTGGAAGGCTACCGCAACTTCTGCAACAAGATGTGGAACGCCGCCCGCTACGTATTAATGAACACCGAAGAGCAGGACTGTGGCCAGGACGACTCAACCGACTACGAACTATCCCTGGCCGATCGCTGGATTATCAGCCGCCTGCAACAGGCCGAAAAGGCCGTTAGCGAAGCGCTGGACAGCTACCGACTGGATTTGGCCACTCAGGCGTTTTACGAGTTCTTCTGGAACGAATACTGCGACTGGTATTTAGAGCTATCCAAACCCGTACTCTGGGATGACAACGCCACCAGCGCGCAGAAAAAAGGTACCCGCCGCACTCTGATTCGGGTACTGGAAACCGCACTGCGCCTAGCGCACCCTCTGATTCCCTTTATTACCGAAGAAATCTGGCAGCGCGTCAAAACACTGGCCGGCCAAGGCGGCGACACTATTATGCTGGCCCCCTACCCGGCCTTCGATGCATCGCTTATTGACACCGGGGCCACTTCTGATATTGAATGGCTCAAAGGCGTGATTGTGGGTGTACGCAATATTCGCGGCGAAATGAACATCGCCCCGGGCAAAGCCATCCCCGCTTACATGCAACACGGCGGCTCAGAAGATAAACAACGATTAACCGCCAACCAGCAGTTTCTGCAAAAGCTTGCCAATCTGGAGTCCGTTACCTGGCTCGAGCCGGGCGATGAAGCCCCACTGTCGGCCACCGCGCTGGTAGGCAAGCTGGAAATTCTGGTGCCCATGGCAGGGCTGATCGACGTAGACGCCGAAAAAGCGCGCTTAAATAAAGAATTGGAGCGTTTAAATAAAGACAAAGAGCGTGTTAGTGGTAAACTGAACAACCCCAATTTTGTCGATAAGGCGCCCGCCGCCGTGGTCGATAAGGAAAAAGCCAAGCTGAACGGCATTACCGACAGCATTAAGGCACTGGACGAACAATTAAAAGCCATTGAGGCCATGTAGGAGCACCACAGATCTTTTGATTCCACAAACCGCCAATCTCAGCGAGCCTCTCGTCTAATGGACAGATGTAGCTCGCTAGGCCTGTGCGTACAATAGAACCAAAACCGCTTCTACTTATCTGTTTCACCCTTGGGGCCGGCGCAAGCCGGCTTTTTTTTGGGTTAATCGCGGATTAGTGTGAAAACACTAGGAGACAGGATAGTTTTGAGATCACCAAAACGACAAAATAGAGGAACCTCTCATTAATTCGCAGCAGCTGCGCCCCCGCCAAACCTTCACTCTATTACCGAAAAATACTACTGCACCCGACCTTCATGCTTTCCAGTACCCGATTTCATTTCGCTGGCAATTGTCACAGTATTAGCCAAAAGTACACTGCGCCTAAAGGTCCTCATTCAGTGGTGCTAAGCTTAGCCCAAGCGGCGACAGATCAAACGCGCAAAGAGAGGTTTATCTCGGTCAGAACTCTTACATATTGTGGCTAGACGGCATGGGCTCGTGCGACTCGCTCGCACTCGCGCAGCAATTGCGCGTAGTGCTGCTTCACGTCCAAAAGTGCGTTAAGCAAAAAAGTGCGGTTATCGCGGTTAGCTAGGCTGAGTTTATCCAGAACACAGGCAAAGGTTTGGTCAAGCTGTCGAACTCGGTCAAAATCACCCTCTGCCAGTGCTGCAGCCATATCTTGCTTGAGCTGTAGCAATGCATCTGCCCCCGAATGCCCACTTAAGTCAGTGGGCACGACCAGCGAAAGGCTCATACCGGATTACCCGCATCGGCAATATTATCCCAAGCGCCCTTTATCTCGCCCAGCAGGCGGCCGCATTCATCTAACTGCTCGGGGCGATTGTGCTGATTAGCCGAGATCAAGGTACGAATAATGTAGTCATACAACAAATCCAGATTCGTCGAAAGCTCGCCGCCCTCAGTATCGTTCAGGCTACCCTGTAGGCCCTGAACGATGTTAATGGCTTTGCTGATCAGCTCGCCCTTGCGTACCACATCGCTGCGCAACATGGCGCCCTTAGCCTGGGCGATACGCTCCAACGCCCCGGCAAACAGCATTTGGATTAACCGGTGCGGTGAGGCATCAACCACGCTGGACTGTACATTAACCTGTTGGTATTGCTTGGCGGCGGCGCTGTATGGACTCATAGACTGATTCTCTTTTCACTTTATAGGTTTAACAAAGCTATAAAGCTAACGGCTGGAGATAGTAAAACTTTAGTTAATGTGGCGCTAAAGCGCCGCTTTTTTCTGGGCCTCCGATCAGGGTCGGGGATGACCTTGCCAGATTCGTATAAGCTCATTAGTTCCACCTTGCGCGATTGAGGATAACCGTGTCAGGTGCGTATAAGCTCATCGAGTCCACCTTGGGGCGGGCTGGCTCTGCCGACCGCGAATAAACTCAAACTCTGCTACACCTCGGCGACATTAGGAAATCGCCGGGATGGCTTCAGCGGGACTTATCCGTGGTGAGGTGCCGCCCCCAGACATCGACAAATAATGTCAAAAGGAAATGTAAAACGGTATCTTGACAAGTTTATCTGAGGCGATAGCCCGTCATCTCGGTCTGACAGGCCATCACCCGGCGACCGTTTTACTTAGGTGCCGTAAACGGTAAACGGTCGTTAATATCTTCCAGGAACGAGCCTGTATTGTTCAGGTTATTCACAATCAGCTCCATCGCCAAGAATTGACTTTCTAGGCGCGCGCGATAGGCATCGGTACGACGATCCAGATCCGTGCGATCGTCTTCAATTTCAGTCAAATCGTCTTCAATGTTTTCTTCGCGCGAGGCGATTAAACCGTTACTGGCCAAAAAGCTGTTGATTAGACTGCTCATGCCACCGGCAAAACCACGGGAAAAGTTTAAGCTCGCCCCGGTTGCACCTTCGTTCACTTTAAGTGCCAACCCTTCTGCCGCTGTGCCAAGCTTAGGCAACAACACCTGACCGGAGCCGAAGGCCACTTCACCGTCGACGGTACCGGCGACGTTGGTGCCTGCGACGCCACTAGCGACACTTAATCCCATCTCAGCCGCATCAGCCCCTACGCTTTTTATCGCCACCAAGCTGCTACTGCCATAGGCCTCTGAGGTGAAAGTTAATGCGCTGCCATCAAAATCCACAGCCACCTCGGTGCGAGAATCTGCGAGTTCACTGCTGGCGTTTATCAGCGATTCCAGCTCCGCTGCCAGTTCGGCGCCACTGGCGTAAACAACCCCGTCAGGCAAGCTTATTTGCGCGGTTTTATCGTCTATATCAATTTCAAAGCTGTAGTCTTTACCCGCTGTGTCCAGCGGAAAAGACGGCACAGCCGCACCGGTTAAGCTGCCTTTACTGGGCTGCTGGGTAATCACAACCTCGTAATTGCCGGGGCGGGTGTTTTGGGTAAAATTGGTGATTTCGATGGCAGCAGAGTCAGAGCTGGTTTGGGGCACAAACATATCCCGTACCAAGTCATAGTTATCGCTCATGACCGCATTAAAGTTGGTGTTAATGCGGGCAGGGTCTTCATTAATAGACAAGGTACCGTCTTTCACATTGGTTTGAATCCCCAGCTGCGCCAGTGAAGCAAAACCGTTTTCAATACCGGGCACCGAGGCGGCAATCATATTGCGTACCCGGTCGATAATATTGTCGGCCATCGAATCATTGTACAAGCTGCCAAATTCCCCAGTTTCATCATTGACCCCCACCAACTGCTCCACCGCCCCTAAAAAGGTGTTGTAGGCCTCGACGAAATCGCGAATGGCGGTTTCCGCCAAATCCCGGTCTTCGCCAATGGTGATACTGATGGTGTCGGTATTTGAGGCGCTGAAAAGGTCCATCGACAAGCCATTGATGACGTCGTCAACGCTGTTGGTTTCGCGGGTTACCTGCAGGCCATTCACCCGCAAAATAGCGTCTCTGCCCTCTTGCTGCTGAGTCATATTTTGGCTGGTGGCGTTAAAATCAAACTGCGCCAATCCGGGCGCTCCGGCATCTTCAGTTGCGGTCAGTTCAATTTCATTACTGGCGCCGGTGGGGCCGGTCATTAGCAGGCGGTAACTGGTGCCATCGCTGACGATACTGGCCTGTACGCCAATATCAGCGCCATTAATCGCGTCCCGTAACCCCTCTAGGGTATTGTTAGAGTCGTCGATGGTAATAGTGGCGCCAGTTTTTTCGGTATCGACCGTAAAATCATCCAACGCACCACTCCAGTCGCCGAAACGCAGGGTAATCTCACCCTTGCCAATTTCGGCGTCGGCCGATGCAAAACCGGCGCTTGCCAGCGATTGAGACTGGGCAATTTGTTCGATTTGTACTTGGTAGCTGCCAGCCACGGCGCTGGAGTCCAGCTCGGTCAAGGCCAATTGGGTGGTTTCGGGGACAGAGACCGATTTCGCATCAAACGTGTCGGCGCTGCCCAGCTGAGCCACCGAGCCTTCCAACTCAGACAAGGCGCTGCGCAGCAGGCCGTAATCGGATATTTGCGCCTCCAGCTTGGTTTCTTTGGCATCCAGGCGGTTGGCATCGGGGGCGCGGTTTAAACTGACCAAATCATTGATCAAGGTCGCGGTATCTATGCCCGATCCGCCACCCAGACTGCTGATAATGTTGTTCGCCATGCCCTACTCCGAAATTCACAAAATTTGTGTGCATAAGGTTGTCGGCCAACCCGTGCCAGGCTTTAATGATAGCTCACTTTTAATAGGCAAAAAAAAGGTGCCCTGGGGCACCCTAAGTGTTCTTTTTGACTTTTATGCCTGAGCAGTCAGTAAAGGTACCGGCTCATCTGCATTCAATTCACGGGCCAGCTTTAAGAAAATCTCGTCCGGGATTTGCCGAATCAGCTCTTTGGTAGAGCTATCCAACACTTTCACGATGGTGTCACCCGAGTCACTGTCATAGCTAAACTGCAGATCGCGCTGGGTAGCCTGTATAAACTCATTCATATGAGCTACCGCTTGCTTGACACTCTCTTGAAACTCGCCGGGCGAGACTTCTGGCTTTGTCGCCTTGGGGTTTGACTCCTCGGGCGGCAAACTTTTACCGCTTTGCTGCGCGGCGCCTGCCTGTGCTGATGAAGCCGCACCAGAGTGCGCAGCGCTGTAGCGCTCTGCGACTGTTGCGTTCACTTCATTCATAGCTTAGTCCTCAATCAGTAAAACCCGCCGGTGTCCCGGCGGGCCGATTCAGCCTTACTGCAGCAGAGACAGTACTTGCTGCGGACGGGAGTTAGCCTGGGCCAACATGGCGGTCGCCGCTTGCTGCAGCACCTGGGCTTTACTCAGGTTGGCAGTTTCTTTAGCGAAGTCCGCATCCATAATCCGCGATTTTGCCGCTGCGGTCTTTTCTGACACGTTGGTCAGGTTCGATACAGTGAAGTCCAAGCGGTTGTTAATCGCACCCAAATCGGCGCGTGTTTCGCTCACCTGACCGATGGCCTCATCAAGAATACCGATCGCTTTTTGAGCGCCTGCAGCGGTTGAGATGTCAATACTTGCCACGGAGCCTGTGCCCTGAGAGGCATTTCGCTCTTGCAAGCCGGTAACGTCCATTACATCATCTGCGGTTGCTGAATCACCGTATTTAATCGATATTTCACCACCATCAGCAGAGCGTAGTGATATGGCGTCACCACTCGCAAAAGCAACAACTCCAGTCTGGGAAGACACCTCATTGATGGCTTCAATAGCCGCTGCAGCGGTACCCGCCTCGTCTGCGCCAGCATCGATCTGCCCAATTTCCACGCCGTTAATAATCAAATCGCCTTCGGCAATGCTTTGCGCACCGGTGGAAGTAGTTGACTCGGAAGTGACATCCGAGCCCGTAATATTACCATTACTGTCCTGCATATCTATGCCTAGATCAGCACTTGCAGCATAACTACCTGCCGCCTCGATAGTAACGCCCGACTGTTCAGCACTGGTATCATTCACCACCAAAGAGAAATTAGTTGGAGTAACACTTGCGGTTAGCCCGCTGTTGGCTTCTGCATCACCAGTGGCACCAACTTCAATTGAAGTTGCCCCTTCCGCGTTCAAAATCAGCTCTCCAGCATCATTCAAGCGTGCATTAATCGACGTTTCCTCATTGATTTTGGCTACCAACTCATCCATATCGTTAGTGCCAGTAATTTGAGTTGCTTGCGTCGAGCCATCGCCGTCTGTCAAGGTGAGAGTTAATACGTCTGTCCCTGCTATAAGACGGCCTGAACCGATTCCACTAGCCTCTACCTCAACCAGCGAGGAAACCTCTGCACCTTTGCCTTCCAAATCCGCATTAATACTCGCAAGCGCTTCATTCAAAGTCCCACCCGCAGCATCAGAAGCGTCTATTAGTGTTCCGTTGATGCTAATTGTGTCGGTTCCATCCAAACCAGTGAGGTCGGACACACCGTTCGCAACAGCTTCACCAACGATATCACCCGAAGAACCACCCAAGGAACTAGCGCTGAATGATCCAACCGTAATTTCAATCGTTTGATTCTGCTCAGAACCCACCTGCAAGCTAGCCGCCTGCAAAGAACCATCCAGCAGAGCCTTACCGTTAAAGGTTGTCTCTTCGGCAATACGACCCAACTCAGATTTCAGCTGCTGTGCTTCCGAATCCAGACGGGCGCGGTCATCGTTAGAGTAGATGCCGTTAGCAGACTGTACCGACAGCTCACGCATACGCTGGAGAATATTGGTGACCTCTTGCAGGGCACCTTCGGCGGTTTGAATCATGGATACGCCGTCGTTGGCATTACGGACAGCCTGGTCCAGACCGCGTACCTGAGAGGTCATGCGGTTGGCAATGGCGAGGCCGGCGGCGTCGTCTTTGGCAGAGTTAATGCGGTTACCGGACGACAGGCGTTCGGTGGCTTGGTCAAGCGAGTTGCCTGATTGCAACAGCTGGCGCTGAGTATTCAGGGAGGCAACGTTGGTATTAATTACTAGAGCCATGAGTAATCTCCTAAGTTATTTCCTGTTCACAGTCTTGCCAGCTGTGACCAGCCGATTTACCGAAGCCGCAGGGTTTGCGTTTGCTTCTGTGTAGGTTATCGGTCTGATTTAAGGAAGCTTTAGGATTTTTTCCGGCTTTTTTGAAGTTTTTGTAAGCGTTTGATTTTACAGCACTTTACACCAAAACATGGCGCTAAAGCCCCAAAAAAGTGGCGCATTAAGACTTTTTATAGGCCTTAATGGCGTGGTTGTTGGTGCGACTTTGGCGGTGCTGCTGCTGAATTTCGCTGCGATAGCGCTCTGAGAGCTCGACCAAGTGGCTGTTTTGCGCCTGCAGCTTAGTCAAGGCTTGACTGAGCGCGAGGGAGTCCTGCTCGGAGAGTGTATGTAGTGCGGGCGTATCCAAGCGCTGCAAAATAGTATCGCGGGCTTGCACGTCTCGACTGAAGCGCTCCCACTCTCCTCGCTCGGCTTGAGCCAGCAATTGCCGGTTGAGCGTCTGGGCCTGTTCAATAATGGTTTGCCAATCAATGGGTTGCATACCAATTTACGAGATATAGTTAAATAAGGTCAGCCCCGCAACCTTTACAAAGCTCTTTTGCGCTGCCGACAGAACTAGCTCTTGCATTTCGAGGCGGGTGGATGCCTCGGCATAGTCCAGGGCCTCAAGGTCGTTAAGAACCGTTTCTGTGTACAATTTAGAGTCCAGGTTCTGCTCGCGGGTACTTTCCAGGGTATTGAGCCGCGCGCCCAGCTCGCCCTGCACCACTGAAATATTGGTAACCGCGTTTTCCAAGTTTGCTAGGGTATCACTAACCACACGATCTAAATGGTCTTTGCTTTGCTGACTACCATCCATTGCATTCATCGCGTCACTCAAGCGCGTTAACGTGCCGGATAGGCTTTGTTTTCCGGTGCTGGTGAGAGTAAAGCTGTCACCGGGTACCGCGCCGCCGTCGCCTGGGTAAGGCTGTCCGGTGATAGTAAAGCTTGCACCTTCAACCTCGATGGGCTGACCACTGACAAACTCACGCTCATTTAGACCGTTGGCACCTGGTAGAATTTGACCCGTGGTGCTATTGGTTACTGTGAAAACGGTGTCTCCAGCACCGTTTTCGCTAAATTGAATAACTAAGTCATCGGGATAAAAAGCGTCAAACTCGTCCTGGTCGGTCACTTGCCCGACACTGATACGGGCCGGAGGATTGGCGCGGTTGCTGGGGTTTGCTTCGGTGTAAAAGGTGTTGTTGTCGCTGGCGATATCCATAAACACCCGTTTACCCGAGTCGCTGACATTGACCGCCACGCTGCCCGAGGCTTTAATTTGTCGCTGCCCCTCGTCGCCATGATAACTAAAGGTGCCGTCACTATTGCGGCTAAAGGGCTGGGTCGCCCCTTGATAACCGGAAAATATATACTGCCCGGCGGCATCACGGGTGTTTTGCAGGTTGAGCAGCTCGTCAATGCGGCTGTTGGCCTCGGCCACCAGAGCCTTATAGTCGTTGGGCGTTAAAACGGCGGTATTACCGGCGCTAACGGCCAGCTCTTGCATGCGCTGCACGAGCGTGAGCACGCTGTCCAAGGCGGTTTCTTCCAGGTTTAGGCTATTTTCGGCAACATCGATATTTTTAATATATTGCTCGGTGCGAGTGACCTCTTCATTAAGCTGCAGGATTTGCGTAGCCGCGACCGGATCATCGGCCGGGCTTAAAATACGCTTGCCCGAGGCCATTTGCTCTTGGGTTTTGGTAAGCGCCGTTTGGGCGTTATTCATACCAATATTAGCGATATTGTAAATTTGCGATGTTGCCACACGCATGGCTGTACCCTTTGTGAATTGCCGATTAAATGGCGTTGATCAGTGTGTCGAATAATTCCCGAGCCACCGAGATTACCCGAGCATTGGCACTGTAGGCCTGCTCAAACTTAATTAAATTGGCGGCTTCTTCATCCAGATTTACTCCAGAAATACTGTCGCGTAGCGATTGCGTTTGCTCAAGCAGGCTTTTACCCGCCTCGGTGTTGGCGCGGGATAAATTGCTTTTGGTGCCCACATCCTCTACCAAGCGCCCATAGGCCTGAGCAAAACTGAGCGAATCATCGCCAATCGTGCCCTGAGTATCCAATTCGGCAAATTTGAGACCGTTACGGTTATCGTTGCTGGCCTCGGTATTAAAGCCAATGGTAAATATATCGCCCGCTTGGGGCTGTCCTTTAATACTGACCTGAAACCCCATGTAATTAGACTGGGCAAAATCCGGGGCTTCGGTGTCGCCCAACAAGCGACTATTGCTCGGGGTTGAGTCCGAGAGAGTAACGCCGTCTGCCATGGTGATATCCATGCGGCCACCCACAGCGATTGCGTCGGTTGTTCCAGCAGTTAATGGTTGCCCAGTCGCCCCTATCTCATCGGCAACATTGATCTCATTAGCTGGGCCGCCTGTAATCTGAATATTGATATCGGCTCCACTGGCATCACTTAACAACAACTGTGGATCCGTTCCATTGGCCATTCGTATGCTAGCGTGAATACCCTTTGCGGTAAATTCAGAATTAGCATTGATTTGCTCTGCCATGTATTCGAAAAAGCCCACTGGGTCGGCGCTCGGGTCCGGCACGCCTGACGCCAAGACAGCACCGTCTTGCTCAAGTATAGGAGTATCGTTAATGCTGATTTGCACCGAATTATTTAAAGTATTTCCGCTAATTAGCGCGGTTGTATGAGCATTTACCTCCACACCGGCAATCGCGCTCATTCTGGCGGCGGTTTGCTGCGCCGAGGCACCTACATCCGTTGTAACCTGTTGGGTATTGGTGGTTCCAGTCACAGGATCTTGCCAGCTGAATGTATATCTTTCAGCAGGATAGCCATTATCCATCGAGGCCGAATATACCTCGGCTGTCCGCCCCCCCAGGCCTGTGGCTGCGCCATCGCCAACCACAAGGGTCTGTCCCGGATCAGTGCCAAAAACCTGGTTCGTTAAGTTGGGGGTAAACTCTAAGTTGCTCATGGGTGGATCGAGCGGCACTGGATTATTCGGGTCCGTGTTATCCAGCACATCATAGGTGGTTGGCGAGGTAAACTTGATCACCAGCGGGGGATTTAACTCGCCCTGGTTAGCGAACATAGGCAGGGGATTACCGCTGCTATCGCTTACCTGCAGGATATTCCCAGCGCTTATCTGTCCACTACCCGTATTCCCCAGCGAGCTTCCGGTTCGGATGGGCGACGCCAGGGCCAGATCTTCAGGGCGGGACAAGAGCGTGTGTATATCACGTGCACCGTTTTTGGTGGGCTGCAACGTAAACGTATCGCCCCCTTGAAAACTGCCCGCCTCCAAATGAAAAGTGGCGCCGTCAAAACTGATCTCCGCGGGAAAACTTCCAGGCAGCAAACCCTGTGAAACTATTTCATTATCGCTTTTGCGGGTAATAGAATAATTGCCGCCCGTATCGCCAATTTTAAAGGTGTAATCACTTGTCGTTAATTGACTAACATCGTCAATAGTCATTGAGACAACGCGGTCCTGTGGCGGTGCATTGTCACCGTGAACGACACGGTTTAGCGAAATTTCCCGGCTGTTAATATCGGCGAATAAATTGGCGCCATACTCGCTGTCTAAATCCAGCCCCTGGCTTTGCAAACGGTTGAACTCGTCGGACAGCGCTATAGCAACCCGCCCCAAATCATTCATAGAGGGGTAAAGAACATCGTCGCGAAAGCTGATAATTCCGCCCAGCTTGCCACCGCTGATCTGACCCGTTATATCGGTGCTTTGCGCCCCGTTTTGCAGCTGAATGTTACCACTTCGATCCACCGCAAAACGGCCCACATTGGTACCCACAACCAGTGATTGTCCACTGCCAATATAGACGTTTACCTGGCCGCCTCCGGCTTCTACAGCCTGTACATTAACCAGCTCAGATAGCGAACGCAGCGCTTCATCGCGTTTATCCAATAAATCATTGGGCGGGTTGCTTGAGCCTCCCGTCTGACTAATCTGACGATTTAGATCGGCGATGGACTCAGCTAAAGTAGTAATTTGCTGAGTAACCGTTTGCAATTCACTGTTAACGTCTTTTTGCAAAGTTTCTAACCGACCGTACAGCTGATTAAATCGTTTTCCCAAGCTTTCTGCACGATCTAAAAATAATTGTCTCGCAGGAGTGGAAGACGGCTCATCCGCGGCGTTCTGCACCGCAGAAAAAAACTCTTGCAGGGAATTGGAAAGTCCAGTACTGCCGTCGGCAAACAAGCTGTCGACTTTACCGATATTTAAGTTGTAAGCCGCTAGCTGATTGTACGCTGATGTATCAAGTCGCAGCTGATTGTTCACAAATTGGTCCACTACCCGCTCAATCGACGTAGTGGTAACACCACTGCCAATATAGCCGGCATTGCCAATAGATTGCTCGGGCCGGGTGGCATTTTCTACCTGCTGGCGACTATAGCCAGCGGTATTGGCGTTGGAGATATTATGCCCCGCGGTGCGCAACGCATTCTGGCTTGCTTGTAAACCCGAAATCGCGTTGGAGAGTAACCCACCCATAGCTAACCCTCTGTCCGATGGTTTGAGGCAGCGGCCAAGCGCTGCATAATAGACTGAATTTTACGGGCGTAATCCGGATCGGTTGCATAGCCCGCGCTTTGCAATTGCGCTGCGAATTCGGCGCCGTTACTACCAGCGTTTAGCGCCTTTTGGTAGCGGGGCTTGCGCAGCAAGTCCACATAATCGGAAAAGCTTTCAAACAGCGAGTTATAACGACGAAAATCGGCTTGAGTTGTGTACTTTTCGCCCTGCTGATATTCATCGGTCACAGCGGATACGGTATCGCCTTGCCAACGGCTTCCCGCTTTGATATTGAACAGATTATTACTACTTTGGCCGTTGCCATCGCGCAACACGTATTTCCCCCACCCCGTTTCCAAGGCCGCTTGCGCCATTAAGGCATCGGCATTGACGCCCAGGGTATTTGCCGCCCATTCGGCATAGGGTTTGATTGAATCAATAAACGCCTGGGTACTGTCTTGGTCTTGCGCTTTCACCACGGTAGGCGAACCGTTCACTTCGCTCGTGCGGCGAAGGTTGGCGGTTATGTCTTCAGCCGGGTTAGCCTCGGTTTGACCATAGTCGCGTTGCATTTGCCGGTAAAGCACATCGGCCAGGCCCATGCCCCGCCCTTTGGTTAATTCCAGTGACAGCTGCTGATCCATCATTTGCTGATAAAACTGACTTTCGGAAGAGTTTAGGAAACTGCCTTCAGAGAAAGTCTCGCTTGCTGCGCGCATACTTTTAAACATTTGTTGCACAAACATCGCTTCAAACTGTTGCGCCACCGCTTTTAGTGCTTGCGGATCATCATCGCGCCCCATTTTGCGCACGGCATTCAGCCCCGCGTTATCGAAAAAGGTATCCTGTGCGGTCTGATTGACCAATGCGCTGCTGATGGTTTTCATTAGATCACCATTAAATCCGCTTTAAGCGCGCCGGATTGTTTCAGGGCCTCGAGTATGGCCATTAAATCTGCCGGTGACGCGCCAACGTTGTTTACGCTTTTAACAATGTCCTCTAAGGTAGCGCCCGGCGCAAACTTAAACATCGGATTGGTTTCTTCTTCAATTTCTACTGATGAATTGGGTGTAACCACTGTATCTGCACCCCGGGTAAAGGGCCCCGGCTGGCTAACTTCGTAATCCTCGGACACCGAAACGGTAAGGCGACCGTGGGTGATGGCTACCGGGGATACACGAACGTGCTGCCCCACCACAATGGTGCCAGTGCGCGAATTAATCACGACTCGTGCGGCCTCCTCGCCCGGTGTTACTTCAATATTTTCCAGCAACGCCAAAAAATCCACCCGCTGTGCGGGATCAACCGGGGCGTTTACTCGCACCGATACGGCGTCCATGGGTTTGGCAACCTCTGGGCCCAGCATGTCATTCACAGCACGGGCCAAGCGATTGGCCGTGGTAAAGTCGGGCTGGTGTAAGTTAAAAACTATGGGCTGGCCGGCCGCGAAATTGTTGGGCACAACTCGCTCGACCAAAGCACCACCGGGAATCCGACCTACACTGGGTACATTCACCGTAATGCTGGAACCGTCGGCACCCTGAGCACCAAAACCACCCACCACCAAGCTCCCCTGTGCCACAGCGTAGGTGTTGCCGTCTACCCCTTTAAGCTCGGACATTAACAAACTACCGCCGCGCAAACTGGTGGCGTTACTAATCGACGACACCGTGATATCCAGTTTTTGTCCCGGTTTAGAAAAAGGTGGCAGTTCGGCCTGAATCATCACAGCTGCGACGTTTTTCATTTGCATGCGTGTACCTTCGGGTATGGTAATACCGAATTGCTTGAGCATGTTGTTGAACGACTGCGTGGTAAATGGGCTTTGGGTGGTTTGGTCCCCGGTTCCGTCCAGCCCGACCACCAGGCCGTAGCCGATAAGCTGGTTACTGCGGACCCCAGCGACCGAAGCAATGTCTTTAATTCGCTCAGCCGTTGCACTAACCGACAAAAGAAATAGACAAAATATGGCAATTAACGTTTTCATGCTGAATCCTTAAAAAGGCCAGTAACCACTGTTAAAGAATTTTGACATCCACCCCATATTCTGGGAGTTGGCCAGTTCTCCAGTGCCGCTATACGAAATTTGCGCATTGGCCAAACGAGTAGAGGCAACGGTGTTTTGTGGTGAGATATCTTCCGGACGCAAAATACCGCTAATGCGGATAAACTCGTCACCTCGATTTAAGGTCATCCACTTTTCGCCCCGTACGATCAGATTTCCATTGGGTAAAACATCCGCAACGGTTACCGCGATACTGCCCGATAAGCTATTGCTTTGATCGGCGCCGGCATCACCGTTGAAGTCACGATCCTGGTTAATATTGGTGTCAAACGGCATGCCGTTTAAGGTGGGCGTGGTACCGAAAATAGTTCCGGCTGGCAAGCTTGTAGAGCTTTCTTTGGTGACATTAACGCCCGAACTTTTACTGGAGGCGGTACGCTCATTCAAGACGATGGTAATAATGTCGCCAATATTTCGGGCCTTAGTATCGGTGAAAAGCGTCATGCTCTGACTGGCCTGATACAGCGAACCATTGGTTTGCGTAGGCTGCTGTACCCGGGTCGATACCGTGGGCGCATAATAGGGGTCGCCCGGCTGCGGTTTGGGCCCGGTGGCACAGCCGCTTAAAACCAGCAATGCGAACACAAAAACGACAAAGCATTTCATGACATTCATCCTAGATTAAAGCGTTTGGGTGATGTACTGCAGCATCTGGTCGGCGGTGGATACGACTTTAGAGTTCAACTCGTAGGCACGCTGGGTGCTGATCATATCCACCATTTCCTGCACGATTTCCACGTTAGAGCTTTCTAACATGCCCTGCTGAATACTACCCATGCCGTTCTCGGCTGGTGCACCAACCAAGGGGTTACCACTGGCGACACTCTCGACAAATAAATTACCGCCTACCGCCTGCAGGCCCGCGGGATTCACAAAGTCAGCCAGTAGGATGTCACCCAGCTGCTGAGGCTCAACTTCACCTTCAACAAATGCGTTAACCACCCCATCTACACTGATGGTGATTTTGCTGGCGTTTTCGGGTACGTTAATAGGTGGATCTAAGAGTAAGCCATCGGCGTTAACCAACTGCCCTTCCCCATTAATTTGCAACTGGCCATTGCGGGTATAAGCCTGGGTACCGTCTGGGCGCAGCACCTGCAAAAAACCGCGACCGTTAATGGCGATATCAAGTGCCTGATCCGTTACTTCCAGGTTACCCTCGGTAAATTGTTTTTGCGTTCCCACAACCCGAACCCCGGTTCCCAGCTGCAAGCCTGAGGGCAGCTCGTTATCCTGATTGGCTTGCGCACCCGGCTGACGCTGGGTTTGATAGAGCAAATCCTCAAAGGTAACGCGATCGCGTTTAAAGCCCACGGTGCCCACATTGGCCAAGTTGTTGGAAATGGTGGTCAGCTGTTTGTCTTGTGCCGTTAAGCCGGTTTTACTAACGTATAGTGCTGCGTGCATGGTATTAACCTCGTTTTAACTTAACGCCTAAGACATCTGCAGCAGGCGTGCTGAGCTTTCAGAATGTTCTTTAACTGTCTGCATTAATTTGACTTGCAATTCATACTGACGGGATAGACTAAGGATTTCAGTGAATGCCTCAACCGTGTTTACGTTGCTGCCCTCAAGTGCACCACTGGTCACTTGTACATTGGCGTCAGCCTCTAAAACCGGAATTTCCGCATGGCGAAATAAACCGTCAGGGGATTTTTCCATCTGCGCAATATTGGGGTTCACCAACTTGATACGATCAATCTCAACCAAATTCTCCGGGCCTTCGCCCTGGGCGACGATAGAGATGGTGCCATCCTTGCCAATAGCGATTTTGCTGCTAGGCGGTACAGCGATAGGGCCATTGTTGCCATACACCAGTAGACCATTGCCGGTGCGCATCAGACCATTGGCATCCAGTTGCAAATCCCCTGCACGGGTATAGGCTTCGCCCCCTTCGGGACTTTGCACGGCAATAAAGCCGTCACCGTTTATGGCAACATCCAGATCACGCCCTGTCTGCTGGACTCGTCCCGGGGCAAAATCAGTAGCGGGCGATTCGGTTAGCGCATAGGCGCGTGTGGGTTGACCGTCGCCGTAATAAACCCCCATAGATCGAGCCTGAGCAAAATCGGCGCGAAACCCCGTGGTGTTTACATTGGCCATGTTGTTGGCGTGATTCGCCTGAGCCTTCATATTGTGCTTGGCTCCGGTCATCGCGATGTAGAGGGCTTTGTCCATTTCCGACTCCGCTGGTTTTTTGTCACTTTCGCCTTGTAGGGCGGTTATTGACTGTTATAGCAATCGCTATGCCAAACAACAAAAAACTCAAAAAGTCGTAATTTTTCTATATATTTCAAGCAAATAGAAAAAAGAAAGGGAGTAGATAAGAAGCTTAGGGGGAATAAGATTAAGAAAGCGGCAAAGAGCTTCCGCCCTTTGCCGCCACCATAATTAACGCAAATTGATAATGGTTTGTGTGGTCTGGTTGGCCGTTTCTATCGTTTTAGCGCTGGCCTGGAAATTTCGCTGAGCGATAATCAGGTTAACCAGCTGCGATGACAAATCCACATTTGATTCTTCTAGTGCACCTGAGTTGATACTGCCTAAAGAAGCAGATCCCGGAGCACCAATTACCGCTTCACCTGTATCGGCGCTCTGTGCCCACATCGTGTCACCCACTGGTTTGAGGGCCTCGACATTAGCAAAGTTCGCCAGCGCCACCTGCCCTAGCACCTGCGCCTCTCCATTGGTAAAGCGGGCGAAGATTATACCTGAATCATTAACATCTAACCCTGACAAGCGACCGGTGGTATAGCCATCTTGATCTAACTGTTCTACCGCAAATTCGGCGCCAAACTGGGTGGAACCCGCTAAATCGATTAAAAAGTTCGAGCTGGAAGGCGGCTCAGCTACCGGGGTGCTACCACCCTGCAAAACCGGCAAAGGCCCCAAAGCGCCGATCTCATTACCCTGTTCATCGCGTGGCGTCCAGTTAGAGATCAACATAGTATCAGTCAGCGACTCGTTTAATGTTCCATCTTGATTAAAATGAACATTGAACGCCGCCTGTGTCGGCAAGGTGTTCTCCGGCGGCGGCAGGGTCGGATCCGGGTCGCCCACCTCCTGTCCATCCACCTGAACGTACATCACCCAATGGTTTGGCGAAGTCGATGGGTTATTAGGATCATAGGGTTGCTTTACAAAATATTGGGTCATCACATGAGGATTACCCATACTGTCAAAAATAGTGTTGGATGTAGCGTGGTTATAAGTCGCTTGGTCCTCGGGATCAAATTGATTGACCGGGACTTCGGTAAAAGAGGCGGGCCCTAGCGGTGCGAACAAGTTGCCCACAGCGGGAGTGGCGCTGGCAACTTCATAGCCTTCGTCCATTAAAATAGATATTTGGCCACCCACTACTATAGATTGAGACGCATCGCCCATTGCGGGATCAGTGTTCAAATCTAATGTTTGATTTGAACCGGCAGTATTACTGCCTAACACTGTAATAAAACCACTCGAACCGCCATCGGCAAAGCTAAAATTTAAGTCTGTACCAACCGACGAGGTTAGCACTAGATTATCCTGGTTGGTTCCAGGATCCGTTACGACTTCGGCTGATATTCCAGGCAAGGTCGACGTGGTTAGGTTATTAATTTCATCAGCCAAAGCGTTAATATCACTGGAGGTTAAAACAACTCCATTAAGCTGAAGAGTCTGACTTGAATTGTCTAACGTTAAACCGTCAATTGTTGCAGTCGTTGTAGCGGTCGCAGACACCCCTGGCAATGCATTTAGCTCTGAAGCCGTTTGCGCTGCCGATGCGCCTTGCTCTGAGTTATAGGTTACTTCTGTACCTTCAGGGTTACTAATAACGAGCTGCTGAGGAGCGTAACCGTTGTCTTGCGCAGGCTCGCCCTGCTCTTCCACAGTAAACTGCGACGGATCAAAATTAGTTCCGTCAATATCCACCGAGGGCCCTGCGGGAGGAGTTGTTGAAGTCTCAGCGATATCAAAGTTACTATCAACCCCCTCAGTCCCATCTTGTATTTTTATCACACCGCCATCCAGAGTGGCTACAGCATTAATATTTCCCGCGAGAATTTGATTATTGATTTCTTGAACCAACTCATCTGGTGATGAGAAGTCATCATCGATGTCAATGTCTACGCTCCGCTCATCATCCTCTCCCGGATTTCGAGTTAGAGAAAATTGCGCTGTGACTGACCGAGTCTCCCCCACAGCAAGTCCTGCTAATGCACCAGTATTAACGCCAGTATCTATAATAGTAGTAGTTGGCTCTCTCAAGCCTTTCAGCGACTCTCCAACCGCCAAACCGTCAGTAGAGAAAGACTGCCCCACCGTTTCCAGCACCTGCTGGTTAGCATTCACATTAATCGACGCCGATACATCGGTGGTTTGACGAGGCGCTTGGGTACTAACATCTACCTGTAAATCTGACAGTATACCACTGACATTACCATCTTCGTCGGCGGTATAACCTTGCAGGTTATAGCCAGTATTGGTCACAACATAGCCATCCTGATCTAACCCAAAGGCTCCAGCGCGAGTAAAAAGTTGATCGCCTCCGTCATCCACCACAAAAAAGCCGCCACCATTAACTGCCAAGTCAAGCTGGTTATCGGTAAAGTTTAAATTGCCCTGGCCAAACTGCTGCCGGATATTTTGCACGCCGACCCCCGAACCAGGCGTATTAGAGCCGCTACCGAGCAACGAGCTTGCATACACATCGCCAAATTCAACTCGCGAGGTTTTAAAACCTGTGGTGCTGGCGTTAGCGATGTTATTACCGGTAACTTCTAAGTCAGTGTTGGCGGCCCGAATGCCGCTTAGCGCTGTATTGAATGACATGGTTTTTGTTCTCCTATACTAGGAACACCACAGGTTTAGTTAAATTGCGTTACCTTGCCGATATCGACCGCGCCGACACCCGCCAGATTAAGAATAATTTCGCCATTCGTGCCCAAAGTTACGCTGTTCACATTGGCGCTTAACGATGTTTCAAGCTGCTCGGTTTTACCGTCAACATTAGCATTGACCTCAAAACGGTAATCACCCGGGCCAGCGGGCTCCTCCCCCATAGTCCAGTCCAGCAGCTCGCCATTCACTTCCATATATTGGCCATCCCAGCGGAATACCAGCTCACCGGCTGGCTGCGATCCTAAAGGCACCTGACCGACTAAAGAACCACCTTCGTTGTAAATACTGATACGCATATCCGAGGTGGACTGCTCAAGATCCACTGAGCCCGCGACGATTCCCTCAGGCATTAACATGGTGGAATCAGTGGGAACGGATACAGAAGTCCCCACCAAACTTGAGGCCTGTAACGCCTGATTGGACATAAAGCTACCGCTAAACGTCTCAAACTGAGTATTCAGTTTTTCCAGTCCCTCAACCGAACTAAATTGCGCCAGCTGGGCAATAAACTCAGTGTTATCTTGCGGGCTTAACGGATCCTGGTTATTCATCTGTGTAATCATTAATTCCAGGAAGGCGGACTGGCCCAACTCGTTGCTTTTGGTTTCGGGCTCTTTCTCGCGAATACTTAAATTACTGAGAATATTGGCGGCAGCGCTGCCTTCGTTATTTACCTGGGTGGTCATGGCTCGCTCCTTACTGGCCCATGGTCAGCACGCGCTGGGCCATTTGTCGGGCGGCGTTCATCACTTCAACATTCACCTGAAACGAGCGCGATGCCGACATCATGTTGGTCATTTCTTCCACTACGTTGACATTGGGGTAGAACACATAGCCCTCTTCATCGGCCAGCGGGTGATTGGGCTCGTAACGCTGCTCGTAAGGAGCGTCGCTTTCAACTACCCCCATTACTTGTACCCCGGCACTGGCGCGCTGATCGGCGCCATCAATCGCCAGGCCCTCACCCATTGCATCGCGGGCCATGGCCGCAA
This sequence comes from Gilvimarinus xylanilyticus, assembly GCF_024195295.1. Classification (GTDB taxonomy): domain Bacteria; phylum Pseudomonadota; class Gammaproteobacteria; order Pseudomonadales; family Cellvibrionaceae; genus Gilvimarinus; species Gilvimarinus xylanilyticus. The sequence goes on from NZ_JAMFTH010000001.1 coordinate 1,164,956, forward strand.
ACACCGGCTGGCGCGAACGATACACCTCTCCGGCATTGGTGGCGGCAGACTGGGCATTGGCCATGTTGCTTGCGGTAGTGTTTAAGCGCAGGGTCTGAGCGTTCATCCCCGAGCCGGCAACATCAAATATATTGGCGAGTGACATTAGCGTTCCCCTTGTTACTGACCGGTCAGAGCTTTGCTCAGACCTTTAAACTTTTTGTTTAACATGGTGAAGCTGGCCTGAAAGTCCAGCGCATTTTTCATAAATTCGGCGTGCTCTACCTGATCCTCGACGGTGTTGCCGTCAATGGATGGCTGGTGAGGCGTGCGGTACAGAAGTCCGTCGCCCAGCGAGGAATCCCCTTGGCCCTGAATATGGCGGCTGGAGGTCTTTGCCATGGCGAAGCCACTGTTACCGCTTTGAGCCTGAAGGGCGGCGTTAAAATCAAAATCGCGCGCTTTAAATCCCGGGGTGTCGCTGTTGGCGAGGTTATTGGCTAAAACCTCGGCGCGGCGCGCCCGCAATGCCAAAGCGGGTTCGTGTATTCCCAGTGCGTCGTTAAATGAAATTGCCATTGTCTAACCCGGTTGCCGTTTTAACTCTTGGGTTAGACAAAGCACAAGCCGTGCCAGAGAACCAAAAACCCTATAAACCATTGTTTTTAATAGCATTAAAAAAGGAAAGAAAAGTTGGCGCAAGCCGTACAGAGAGGCAAAAACAAAAAAGCGGCAAAGCATTTCCGCTTTGCCGCTGCGCTTTCAAGGGGATTGATTAGATAGCGCGGTAGTAGATGCCGGGTTCGCAGCGGACCATTTCAAATAAATTAGCCGCCGGCCCCAGGCCTTCGGACGACCCCAGAAACAAAGCCCCGCCGGGCTTGAGGGTGCCGTGGATCTTTTGCAGAATTTTAAGCTTTAGCTCGGCATTAAAATAAATCAGCACATTGCGACAAAACACCACATCAAACCGCCCCAGTGATGCGTAGGAATCCAACAGGTTTAACGCGCGAAATTCAATACGCTCGCGCAGGTTGGGCTTAACCCGCCAACGCTCTTGACTTAGAGACTCGAAAAATTGGTCGCGCCGCTCGGGGGATAAGCCGCGTACCACCGACAACCGATCGTATTCGCCCCGCCGGGCTTGTTCGAGCACAATGGAGGAAAGGTCGGTGGCGATAATATTCACCGGGCGGCTCAACGCTCCCATCGCTCTGCGCTTATACTCCTCAACGGCCATACTCAATGAGTATGGCTCCTGGCCCGAGGAACAGGCCGCCGACCACACCCGGACGGGACCGTACATGCGGTTTTCCGATGCCATTAGCTCGGGTAACAACCTGTTTTTCAGGTGCTCAAAGGGATAGGTATCGCGAAACCAGAAGGTTTCATTGGTGGTCATCACGTCTATCACCTGATCGCGCAAACGGCGATTGGTGTTGCGCTTTAAAGCTGTGATCAACTCACCGAAACTGCTCAAATTATACTCGTCAAGCAAGCGGCGCACCCGATTGGTGACCAAATACTGCTTATTTTCCCCCAGAGCAATACCACAGGCATCGCGCAAAAACTCGCGAAAATGATCGAACTCGGCCTGCTCTAGCTGCTGGTCGCGCCCTGTAGAGTGACTACTCATAGATTTCCTCAGCCGGTTGGTCGTCCGGCGCTTAATACGAGCCCTAACGTCTGCTAATCAACGCTATGTTATTCACTTTCGGACAATAAGTCTTCGCCCGTGATAGCCAATACGCGATCGTTAACCCGCGAAGCCAGTTCGTCAGGGTGGAACTTGGCGAGAAAATCATCGGCGCCGACTTTCTTTACCATGGCCGCATTAAACACGCCACTGAGAGAGGTGTGAAGGACAACATACATATCTTTTAACTTGGGATTGGCCCGCACCTCGGCGGTAAAGGTGTAGCCGTCCATTTCGGGCATTTCGATGTCCGAGATAATCATAATCAGCTCATTAAGTGGATCTTTGCCATCCTCTAACAGCCCTGCCAAATACCCTATCGCCTCGCGGCCATCTTTTTTGATGACGGTGGCGATCCCCATGGACTCGACGACCCTTTGAATTTGCTTGCGGGCTATGGTTGAGTCATCGACAATCAGAACGCGCTTTTTAACCACTCGCTCGCTCAAACCATCTTCGACCACCCCTTCGCTGATAACTTCATTTATCGGTGACACCTCCGCAAGGATTTTTTCCACATCAACGATCTCGACCAACTTGCCGTCAACTTCAGTGACCGCCGTCAGGTAATGCTCTTTGCCGGCGCCCTGCGGCGGCGGATGGATATCGCCCCAGTTCATATTGACGATACGATCGACCCCTTTGACCAAAAAACCCTGCGAGGTGCGGTTGTATTCGGTAATAATCACAAAGCACTCTTCTAGCCCTTCTAAGGGCTTGCGACCAATGGCCTGGTTCATATCCAAAATAGGGATCGTACCGCCGCGAATATGTGCGACGCCGCGCACCACACCGCTGCGACCGGGTATTTCGTTAAGCTTGGGGCATTGCAGGACTTCTTTCACTTTAAAAACGTTAATGCCGTACATCTGCTGCCCTGACAGTCGGAACAGCAGCAACTCTAAACGGTTTTGCCCCACCAGCTGGGTTCTCTGATTCACACTGTCTAAAACACCGGCCATAAAACGCCCCTTATTGAATGCTGATTGAGCAGTGCTGCTCTGTCATTATTTTATTGGCGATGGTTCTACCAAGGCACAATCTTTGCTAAACACAAACTATTAGCGTGTTAACGGCTGAAATTTGACGAAGTTTAGCCCAACACACAATTTATCTATCTGCCCTCTTAGGATAGGACACTATGCCGCAAGTTCGTAATTTTTGCGCCGTTTTATTGTTAAGCGCCGCACTGTGCTGGCCCGCCGCCAACGCGGCTCGGTCAAGCCACGACTTGGGCGAACTAAAGATAAGGGCCGAAGCTTTTTTAAAAGAGCACTATCAACATCACTCCGAGCGGGTCGAAGTGAAGGTGGGAGCACTCGATCGACGCCTTAAGCTGGCCAGCTGCGAACACCCCGTCAGCTTTACTCCGCGCGATACCGGTGATCACGGCGGATCAATCAGTCTGGAAGCGAGATGTAAAGGCACATCCCCCTGGAAAATTTATTTGAGCGGTCAGGTGGACATATATCGTCAAATTATTGTCGCGCGCAACAGCCTACAGAGAGACACCCGTATCACCCAGGCCGACCTTAAGAGTGAATTGATGTCCAGCTCGGGCCTTCGCGCGGGCTACTATACCGATGCCCAACGATTGCTGGGCAAGCAGATCAAACGCCCTGTCGAGGCAGGCGAGCCGCTGCGTCCGGGCTTAGTGGAAGAACCGCTGGCCATCAACCGCGGAGACGTGGTGGTACTGCGCTCGGGCAATGGTGCGATTAGCGTAGCCACCCAGGCCGAAGCCCTGTCCAGCGGCCACGTAGGAGAGCAGATTCGAGTACGAAATTTAGCCTCTGAACGAGTCATTCGGGCCGAAATTGTCGCCGAAGGCCAGGTAGCGGCTAATTTTTGACGCTCAAATGCGAAACAGCGCACAAAAAATTGATCAACAGCCCTAAAGTTATAATGACGACCGCCGATAGCGGATAAGCGAGAGTTGTATTCGCGCTGAAATTTGACATAGGTTCAGGTCGTTATGACCAAGGCAAGTTGGGAAAGATTATGGCTATAGACACCAGTAACACCGTTAAACCGGGCAATCCATTAACCTCGCGCAGCAATGGTAGCGCGGCCGCCTCCGGGCGTTCGGATACCACCGCTCGCGGCAAAGAAAGCGCCACTGGCGCAAGCCCCGACAGCGTCGTTTTAAGCGCCGAGGCACAGACAATGCACAAGCTTGAAAACGCCATCCAGAGTGCCTCGGATATCGACAGCGAAAAAGTAGATGCCATTAAGCAAGCCATTGCCGAAGGCCGCTTTGAAATTAACGCCGAGCGATTGGCCGAGGCCATGCTCGCCCAAGACGAGCTGCTCAATTAATCCGAATCCAGGGGTGCGGCTCCCAACCTGCGCCCTTAGATTCACCACATAACGAGGGAGACCTATGTCCGTCAATCCCACTCTTGTCCAGCAAATGTTGGAGCAGGACACCCATGCCGCTACCGAGCTGCTAAAACTGCTTAACCAGGAATCTGAGATATTAAAACAACGCGATCACGAGGCGTTGCAAACTCTGGTAACCCAGAAATCAGAACATATATCGCTGCTGGAGGCGCACGCCGCCGAACGCAATGCTCTGTTAAAAAGTCTGGACCTCCCGGCCAACAACAACGGTTGGCTGGCTTTTCTGCAAAGTGATCCCCAGCTGGCTTCACTTAAACCCGGGTATGACAGCCTCAACGATACCCTTAGCCAGTGTCGCGAACGCAATGAGATAAACGGCAAATTAATCGGCCGCTCGCAACAAACCCTGCGCAAACTGCTGGACCTGGTCAAAGGTCAATCTCCCAACGCCGACCTGTACACCGCAACGGGCACCACCAGTAAAAGCGGTTTATCTAATACCGTCACCAAAGCCTAGTGTCCTGTACGAGAAGTTCGCGTAATTTCAGAGCGCCGTTGTGGTGCTAGGACAAGGCGCGTGCCGCCGCCAATAGTGGCTCTATTGGCAAGGTGCGCAACACGGTACTAGCGCCACAACGGCGCTCCCGCAGGGCGCGCCCTACAAGGGCTCTGACTGTGTTGCCTACACGGATGTAGGTAAGGCGCGAGAGCAGGATGCGGTAAGCTTTGCGCTTCTTGCAAAGGGCTACGGCCATTCGCTGCGAACCGCGCCTTGCCAGAGCCCTTGTAGGGCACGCTGATAATATGCGAACTTCTCGGACAGGACACTAAACCGTTGTTAGCGAATTGCGGCCCAATCGGCGCTTGGCTTTAAGGGGCAAAATTTTTACAATAGCCGCGCCACTAATCTGTGGCATTGCCCCGGTAGCTCAGCTGGATAGAGCAGCCGCCTCCTAAGCGGCAGGTCGGACGTTCAAATCGTCTCCGGGGCGCCATTTCTATAAGGCGCCTATGAATCTAATACTGCTGTTCCCGCAAGATTTCTCCAATTCCTCTCAGGTTCTCCTGGCCGACCCGCGACGTGTGGAGCATATCACCCGCATTCACAAAGCCGTGGCGGGTGACAGCCTCAAGGTGGGGCTGGCTAACGGCGACGTGGGGCGAGGCGTTATCACTCAGATTTCCGCTGGCCAGGTGTCCATGCGCGTAGAGCTGGACACTCCTCCGCCCGAGGCCAGCAACATTCGCGTTATTCTGGGTCTTCCTCGCCCCCCCATGCTAAAGCGTAGCTTGCAGAATCTCGCCGCTTTGGGAGTTAAAGATATTGTTTTACTGCAAAGCGCGCGGGTGGAAAAAAGTTACTGGCAATCACCGCAGCTCACGGCCGCCAAAATTCAACATGAGCTGGTACTGGGGCTGGAGCAAAGCTGCGACACCCAGCTACCCCAGGTGCGTTTCGCCAAACGTTTTCGCCCGTTTATGGAGGATGAGCTAAACACCTACGCGGGCACGGATGATAAATTGATCGCCCACCCCTACAGCCAAACTTCCTGCCCCTATAACCAAAAGGATCCACTGGTGCTGGCCATAGGCCCCGAAGGAGGTTTTTTAGACAAAGAATTGGACAGTTTCTGCGATCGTGGCTTTGTAGGCGTCACTCTGGGATCTAGAATACTGCGGGTGGAAACGGCGCTCCCCTACTTACTGGGCAGACTGGGGGCTACCTGATAGCCGTTACCCACGTATTTTAACGGGTGGCACTCACTGAGCGCCCCTATCCAGAAAAAACCGAAAAGCATCGGCATTGACCGCTGGGCTGCAGTAATACCCCTGATAGAACTGACAGCCATACTCTTTAAGAATATCCAGCTGTTCTTCGTGCTCTACCCCTTCTGCCACCAACTCCAGATCCAGTAAACGTCCCATGGTAATGATGGTCTCGACCAATACCCGATCACTGCGATCGACCGTAATGTCACCCACAAAGCTTTTGTCAATTTTTAAACTACTCACCGGTAGGCGCTTTAAATAGCTGATCGAAGAGTAGCCGGTGCCGAAATCGTCCAGTGAAAAACTGACCCCATGATTTTGCAGCGCTGTCATTGTTTCAATGGTTTCATCGACGTGTTGAATCACAATACCCTCGGTTACTTCCATATCCAAAGAGTCCGGTGGAAGCTCAAAGCGCGCGAGAGTCGCGACCACATCGTCGGCAAAGCGCTGACGGCGAAATTGCCGCGGACTGATATTAACGCTCAAACGCATGCCAGGGCGCCAAAGGCCCAATTTTCCCCAGCACTCCAATTGCAGGCACGCCTGCTCAATCACCCACTGTCCCACCTGCAGAATTAACCCCGAAGCCTCAAGTACGGGAATAAATTCCATTGGCGATATCGCGCCCTTGTCCGGGTGATGCCATCGCAACAGAGCCTCCGCCCCCACCAGCTCGCCGGTTTGTACGTTCAACTTGGGCTGGTAGTAGAGTTCAAACTGCTCCAACTCAATAGCGTGGTGCAGGTCTCCCTCCATCACCAATTGGCGGCTTACCTTGTTTGCCATTTCCTGGTTGAAGAACTCAATCGCATCGCGACCTTTCTCTTTCACCTGATACATCGCGGTATCGGCATAGCGAAGCAACTCGTGCACACCGTTATCTTTATCGGGATAGATTGCGATTCCCACGCTGCAAGATACCCGCAACTCCATTTCCTGGCAGTGAACCGGGGCGCTGACAAGCTTGCGTATTTTCTCGCTGATCTCTCCCGCGCGAAGGCCCGCCAGCTCGATATCGCGATCAAGCACGGTCAACACCACCACAAACTCATCGCCGCTAAGTCTGGCCACCAGGTCTTCGCGCCTGACCGCACTCTGCAAACGCGCGGCAACTTGCTGTAATACCCGATCGCCCACCGGGTGCCCCAGCGAATCGTTAATATTTTTAAATTTATCCAAATCGATAAATAAAACCGCGCCGTAATAGCCGTGCCGCCGCGCCCGGGTCGCCTCGTGCTCTAGCCGCTCCACTAACTGTAAACGATTGGCAAGCCCCGTTAAGGCGTCGTGATGCGCCATGTGCTCCATCTTGGCCTGGGCTTTTTTACGTTCGGTCACATCCACCGATACTATCAAGCACACCTTTTCGTCGTAGTAATCCAGCGGCATCATGTGTGTTTGCAGAAAACGCTGAGAGCCATCGGCGGCAATAAAGCCCTCTTCTTCAAGGTCTATTTCTTCACCATCACATATCACTCTACGGTCATTGTGTAGCAGCGCATCGACGTCTTGCGTGGAACGGCTTAACAGTTGCTTTACCGGCATTTGATGCATTTGCTCGGCCGAATAGCCCAGGGTATTGGCGAGCATACGGTTGGCAAACAGGTAATATCCATCCAGGTTGCGTGCACCGATCAGTACCGGAAGGCTATCGACGATTTGGCGCAAGTGCTCCTCGCTTTTACGCAGCGCCAATTCAATCGCCCGGCGCTTAGCGAGGGACAGCTCCACCACATCCAGCAACTGATTGACACTACTGATTACGGTGCCCAACTCATCGCCTCGGTGCGATTCCAATGGAGTCAGACGATTCACCCCAGGACGGTCCGGGTCAATGGCGTTGATTTCTTGTGACAGACGCACCAGAGGCTTGGTGAGAATAAAATAAAAGGCTATAAATAAGAAAAGCACCAAAATGAGATTGCGCACGGCACCCACGAGCAAACTGACCTCAGAGCGCTCGTAAAAACTGGCCAGCGCCTGGCCTTTATCCACCGAGAAAACCAGCGAGCCGCTTTGCTCAAACTCTTCAACGCGCAGCGGCGACGTATGAACAAAGCTCTCGCCAGCGATAACGCGGCTAAGCCAGTTATTAGTGTGGGCGATAGGGGTTTGACGTTTGACCTGGGCCAGGGTATCGCCGCGCTCATCTCGAATGGCGACATTGTCGATAGAATCATAAGAGAGCAGACCGCTGGCTACCTCTAGCGCCAACTCTTCGTCAAGGGTGTGTACAGCCCTGGCTGCGGGCGGTGTGGCAACTTCGACCACCTGGTCGATAAGAATATCGAGCTGGCGCGATTGCGCTTTATAATCAATATAGACCTGAAATGAGCTCATGACGAAGCTCACCACAAAGGCTAGCACAATACCGATAACGGCCAACCGAAAAGATATGCCCCCGTAGAATGAAGGCGATTTGTTTCTCATGTGCTGCGCTCTACCGACGTATACTTATATTTGAACCGCCAGGCCGCTCACGACGTCTGATACCGGGCTAAAACGACTTCCGGAACAGTACCTGCATGAGGCGAGCACCCTGCAGCTTATCAATGAGTAGGCACTCATTCCCGAAGTGACAGCGGGAGTATAAACCGACGCGAAAGCCTGAGCTCACCGTTTTTTAGCAACCCGATAAGTGTCGCATACCTCTGCTCGTTCGTCGACTTTTATGCCAACTTAGGCCCGCTGATTGATGTACGCAGCGTATCGACTAAACCTCAACCGCATTAATAAACTGAACGTCTGAGGGTTCCGGGGCAGAATTTATCTGCAATCCGGCAAAATCAAACAACTCGCGATCGGCCAGCTGCGAGGGAGCCACATTGCCAATCGCGGTAAAAATGGTCTCCATGCGTCCCGGATGAGATTTCTCCCAGTCCGCCAGCATTTGCTTGATAACCTGGCGCTGGAGGTTTTCCTGAGAACCGCACAAATTGCAGGGAATGATAGGAAAATCGCGCGCCTGAGCGAAATCAGCCAAGTCTTGTTCTTTGCAGTACGCCAAAGGGCGTATCACCATATTGCGACCATTATCGGCCAAGAGCTTGGGGGGCATAGCCTTAAGTTTGCCGCCATAAAACATGTTTAAAAACAAGGTCTCAATAATATCGTCGCGGTGATGGCCCAGAGCAATTTTGGTTGCACCTATTTCATCGGCAAAACTGTAAAGGGTGCCACGGCGCAAGCGCGAGCAAAGGCCGCAGGTGGTTTTGCCTTCGGGAATCACCTCTTTGACAATACTGTAGGTGTCTTTTTCCACGATATGGTAAGGCACACCCACGGACTCGAGATACTGAGGCAGCACATGTTCGGGAAATCCCGGCTGCTTTTGATCCATATTGACCGCAACCAGCTCAAAGTTAACCGGCGCAGTCTTCTGCAACCCCAGCAAAATATCCAGCATCCCATAAGAGTCTTTGCCGCCTGACAGACACACCATGACCCGATCGCCCTCTTCGATCATCTGGTAATCGGCTATCGCCGAACCAACCTGGCGACGCAAGCGCTTTTGCAGCTTGTTAAACTCCAGACGCTGTTTACGGCTCGCGGCATCGGCATTTTGTGCGGTCATGAATCAACCCTGTGGTAATTTGTGGGGGCGCCATTGTACGGATTTTGCCCAGAAGATGGAATTACTCTTGCCGCCCAGCGGAAAGGCATTGCCGCCCTCGTGAAATGCAGGGCAAGATAAAACTCCCGCAGCCCTCATTACGTCACCAAGTTATGCTCTGGCATAGGGATTGCTCTGGCAGTAACAACGCTACCCTTACCAACGACCGGAGCCGAAGTTATGTCGCTGCTGAGCCGCCTGTTCAACAAACCCAAGAACACTGTTGCCCCCCCGGCTTCTGCCACCTTTTACACCGCGCCAAGCCCGGCCCCCGAAGTCATCGCCCTGCTGTCTCATTGGGCTGTTAAGCGCCAACTGCTGAGTGCACGCATCGCGGGAGGTACCGAGGACTTTATGACCATGGTACTGGCCGTCGATCCGGCCCGGGGATTAGTCTGGCTGGACGAGCTCAACCCTGCAACGGCGCTTCTTGGCGAGTCAGACACCCTGATACTGAGCGATCAGGTCCACGGTGAGATCCTGAGCCTGGAGCTGCCCTTTGTCGCAAGCAAAAGCTTTCAGCGAGAAGCGCTGGCCTGCCTCTTACCCAGCCAAATACAGTCCCGTCCCCGCCGTCAATGGATGCGCTTCGGCGCACCGGTAACCCCCGAACACATGATTGTGAGAGCGCTTGGAGAAGCCGCGCAAACCGCCCAGTTAATCAACCTGTCCGCCGGTGGCGCACGTCTCGCGCTGCGCGGAAACTTTCTATCGCAACTGCAAGTGGACAGTTTCTTGCCCGTTTGCGAGTTTCGTCTGGGGGAAAAACTCTGGCGGATGTCTGCTACAGTAAAATCAGCGCGTTTGGCACGCGCGAGCTATCGACAGACTCAAGTAAGTGTTGAATTTGCCGATATCAGCCAAACCGACAAGCGGGCGATAGATCAACATCTGCAACGTTTACACCGGCTACAGCGATTAAGCGCGCAGCCCCAAGCTGCCTGATTTAAGTTTAAGGAATAAAAGAGCATGCGCAATAATGGCCCCGTGACGCAAAAAGAAGTACCGGTAAAACCGGGGGAAGAAATTGTCTCGGCAACCGATTTAAACAGTAAGATCACCTTTTGCAACCCGACTTTTGTCGCCATCAGCGGCTTTGAAGAAAAAGAACTGATCGGACAGCCCCATAACATTCTGCGCCACCCGGATATGCCTAGCGAGACCTTTGGCATGCTCTGGGGGGCCATAAAACAGGGTAAGCCCTGGATGGGTGTGGTTAAAAACCGCTGTAAAAATGGCGACCATTACTGGGTCGACGCCTACGTGACTCCGGTAGGCGAAAACGGCCGTACAACCGGGTACGAATCGGTACGGGTACAAGCCGAACGAGCCCTGGTGCAACGCGCAGAGCAAGCCTACGCACGCCTGCTCAAGGGCCAATCTTATTGCCCCCCGCTGAAAAAGCTTTGGCAGACTGTTCAAGTGGGAGCCTGCAGTGCAGTGGTTGCCATGCTTGTACTTGTTCTGGTGTCTTTGGCCACTCAACAAATTCACGGGTGGAGTATCGGCATTATTGCAGCGCTGCTGGGTATTGGCGCTCATGTGGGCGTCCAGTTACTGTTAAAAGCTCCCTTACAACGCGCCCGCGAAACCCATCACGATCCCGCCGCCGCCTATATTTACACCGGCCGCAGCGACATTATTGGTGAAATCCTATTGGCGAATCTAGCCCAAAAAGCGCGCTTGCGAACCGCCCTGGGACGCTTTGAGGCTTCCGCCTCGGATCTCGCGCAGCACGCCCAAACAGCCCAGCTGCAAGCACAGAACAGCTTTGAGCGCATCAACGAGCAGCATCAGCAAACCACCAGTGTCGCGCACTCCATGGCGCAAATGAGCATTGCGGTTCAAGAGGTCGCGGCGGGCGCAACCAAAACCTCATCGGCTACCCGCGATGCGCTCAGTCAAGTCGAAGAAGGTCAAAAGGTCATCGGCGATGCCGGTACCGCCGTTTCCGACTTATCGGTTACGGTGCAGGGCTTAAGTGAGGTGTTAAACCGCCTAATCGAGCGCAGCGCCAATATCAGCTCGGTGGTCGATGTCATTAAAGGGATCGCCGAGCAAACCAACCTACTTGCCCTTAACGCCGCCATTGAGGCCGCGCGCGCCGGTGAACAAGGTCGCGGTTTTGCCGTAGTGGCCGATGAGGTACGAACCCTGGCGCAGCGTACCCAACAATCGACCGAAGACATTCACAACATGATTGCCGAGCTGACCCAAACCACCAGCCTCGCCGATGAGAAGATGCAAATCTGTCAGACCCATGTAAGCCGCAGCGACAGCGAAATGGAAAAAGTGATCAGCGCCTTGGCGGGTATCACCTCTGCGGTAGAGGTCATTGATCAAATGTCTCATCAGATTGCCGCCGCAGCCGAAGAACAATCGGCCACGGCCAATGATATTGATCAAAATACTCAGGCAATCACCAGCAGTGCCGATGCGGCGCAGCGGGAAATCAGTGAAGCCAACCGGCTTAATAAAGAAATGTCAACGCTGTCAGACAACCAGTTTGAACTGGTGAAGCGTTTTCAATAGCAACTGTTGTGCGTTAATTTGGGCACACACCAATACGCTGGTGCCCCTCCAAGGGCGCCCGGGTTGCGACTGGACAAATCACCTCAAACCCCTTAGCGTTGCGCTTTTTAACCGGCCCTCGCTATGTCTATGTCCACCGAACAACTGCTGCAACAAGATCGCACTCACGTCTGGCACCCCTACTCGTCTTTACTATCGCCCACACCCACCTACCCGGTTTCACGTGCCGAAGGGGTCAGGTTATATCTGCACGACGGACGTACCTTAATCGACGGCATGTCATCCTGGTGGAGCGTCTTACACGGTTACAACCACCCGCGTTTAAACGCGGCGCTGGCCAGGCAAAGCCAGGCCATGAGCCATGTCATGTTTGGCGGCCTGACCCACGAACCGGCCATTGAGCTGTGCACAACCCTGGCCCGACTGTCGCCACCTGGGCTGGATAAAGTGTTTTTATCGGATTCCGGATCGGTGAGTGTCGAGGTGGCCATGAAAATGGCGCTGCAGTACTGGCACTCGCAAGGCAAGCCACAAAAGCACCGCTTTATCGCCTTAAAAAATGGCTACCACGGCGACACCTTCGGGGCGATGAGCGTCTGCGATCCGGTCACCGGTATGCATCATTTATTCGCCGACAACCTGATGCAGCAGTACTTTGCCGAGCGCCCCACCAGCCGCTTTGGCGAGCCTCTCGCGGCGCAGGACCTGAACAGCATCGAGCAACTGATCAGCCAAAACAGCGATGTCGCCGCCGTGATTCTAGAACCCATCGTGCAGGGCGCAGGTGGTATGTGGATGTACAGCGCCGAGTATCTGAAAGCCGTGCGCGAGCTGTGCGACCGGCACGATGTGTTACTGATTGCCGATGAAATTGCCACAGGGTTTGGTCGCACCGGCAAGCTGTTCGCCTGCGAGCACGCCGACATTAGCCCGGACATTCTGTGTCTGGGCAAAACCCTGACCGGCGGCTATATGACCCTCGCCGCCACCTTGTGCAACGCCAAAGTCAGCGACGGCATTTGCCGGGGCGAGGCGGGTGTATTTATGCACGGGCCCACCTTTATGGGCAACCCGCTGGCCTGCGCAGTCGCCAACGAAAGCATTGCTTTGCTGCAAGAAAACGACTGGCAGGGCCAAATTAAGGCCATTGAGGCTCAGTTAACCCACGAACTGGCCCCCTGCCGGGATTTACCACAGGTAGAGGATGTGCGGGTACTGGGGGGAATTGGTGTCGTGCAACTGCGCCAAGCGCCGCCTATGGAGGTCATTCAGCCGGCGCTAGTGGATCAGGGAATTTGGGTGCGCCCCTTCGGCAAGCTGGTGTATATCATGCCGCCCTATTGCATTAACAAGGCGGACTTACGCTCACTGACCCAGGGGATTTACAAGGTGGTCAGCCACCTCAGCTCATAGGTTTTAAACCCACTGCACGGCGCACTTTTTCCAGCAAAGGTGCGCTGTGTTCACGCGCTTTTACGGCACCGGCTTGCAGGATCTCTTCGATGTCGGCCGGACGTTCCATCAGCTCAAAGTACTTCTCGCGGGACTCGCCAATTTGGCCGTTAATAAGCTCAAACAATTCGCGCTTGGCTTCGCCCCAGGCAATACCGTCGGCAAACTTTTGGCGCATCTCGCTCACTTGCTCATCACTGGCGAAGGCTTCCCAAATCTGAAACACCGTCGAGGTATCCGGGTCTTTCGCCTCGCCCGGCTCGAGCAAATTGGTTTTAATTTTGTTGATGTGCTTTTTCAGCTTTTTCTCGGGCAAAAACAAGGGAATGGTGTTGTTATAACTTTTGCTCATCTTGCGGCCATCCAGGCCGTTTAAGGTGGCCACCTTGTCGTCCACCACCGCCTCGGGCAACACAAAATGGTCGCCATAGTGGTGGTTAAAACGCGCGGCAATATCCCGAGCCATTTCAATATGCTGGATTTGGTCGCGCCCTACCGGAACTTTATTGGCGTTAAACATGAGTATATCCGCCGCCATTAGCACTGGGTAATTATAAAGTCCCATGGTAATGCCGTAGTCTGGGTCTTCACCGGCCTCTTCGTTGGCCGCCACCGCCGCTTTGTAGGCGTGAGCGCGGTTCATCAAACCCTTGGCGGCCATACAGGTTAAAAACCAGCACAGCTCGGGAATTTCGGGCACATCGGACTGACGATAGAAAACGGCCTTTTCGGTGTTTAACCCCAAAGCGAGCCAAGTGGCAGCTATTTCACGGCGCGACTGTTCTACCCGCTCGGCGTCGTGGCATTTAATCAGTGCGTGGTAATCGGCCAAAAAGTAAAAGGATTCAAAGGCGGGATCTTCACTGGCGGCAATGGCCGGACGGATAGCGCCCACGTAATTGCCCAAATGCGGGGTACCCGTGGTGGTGATACCGGTCAGTACGCGTTGCTTACTCATGCTGCTCTCTATTTGATTGGTAAAAACGGCGCCTATAATACAGCCCCAAACGGCGGTTGTGTAGCAAGCTGCTTTATAACTCGGCCATAGTCGGGGCCCAGGCGATTCCAGGAAAAGCAGGAGACATCCGGGGGCGCGGGCCAGCGCCCCTCGTTAAAGCGCGTTAAATGCTGCGCCAGGGCCACAGCCAAGTTCCTGGCGTCAGCCTCGCAATCGCCACTCACTGGATAGCACCCATCGCCAAAGTACTCGGGATAAACTTGACGCTCGGGCAGCACCGGGATACAACCCGAGGCTACCGCCTCGAGCACGGCAAGACCCTGAAAATCGTGATCGGCGGTGGATACCACCAGATCGCAACGACGCAACAGCTGGCGATACTGCTCGGCCGATTCCACATACCCCCACTGGCCCAGGCCATCTGCAGCGGTTAACAAATCGCGTATCTGGGTAAAAACCGGGGGAACTTGGCGAAAGCGCTGCCCCACCAGGTGCAATACAAAAGGTAGCTTGCCATTATGTTCGCGGCATATGATCTGCAGGGCGCGGTAAAGCAACTCGGGGTTTTTATCGTACTCCCAGCGATGGTTCCAAACCAACTGGAGTTTAGCCTGCCTGGCCTTTTCCGGCCTGCGAAACCACTCGCTCTCTATGGGCACAGGCAAAACCACCGATTTTTGCTGCAACTTTTCAACAATACCGGGCGGAACCAGATCGGGCAGTTTTTTAAGCAAAGCTTCCGCACCCGCCATAAAACTGCAGCGATTGTAGTCTGAGTTAAACGCTAAGGTATCGGCGCACAGCGCGCTGTAAAGGCTGACGATTTGCGGTTCGACGGAGTGAGATTGGTGCTTACTTTGAGGGTAAGCGAACTGGTTTTCGTGAAAGTACAACAGCGTTGGCAACTGACTGAGCGCCGGCACCATACCCCGCAGGCTGGACAAATCCACCATTGAGGTGGCAACCAGACAGTCGTAACCATCGGCCAGTGCCTGGGCGTGAAGACCGGCAAAGCTCAGGCTGTTGCCGCGTATGCGCCAACTAAAATAGCGCGGCGGCAAGGCAATGTGGGTAAAGTCGATGGCAGGCAAGTGTCGGCTTAAACCCTGCCGCCAACGTTTATGGCTGTCGGCGTCATAGCCCGACAGCAACAGCACTTTCACTATTGCGTCTCAAACCGTCCCGGCGCCTGGGGGCGGGCAAAATAAGCCTGAATGACACGGGCCAAGGCAAAAGCGTCATCGCTGCCGGCCAGCTCGCGAGTTGAATGCATGGCAAATGTGGGGACACCCACATCGATGGTTTTAACCCCCACCTCGGCCGAGGTGATGGGACCGATGGTACTGCCACACTCCATATCGGTGCGCGAGACAAAACTTTGCACCGACACACCGACTTGCGCACACAGCATTTTAAACAACCCACTGGTTTCGCTGGTGGTGGCGTAGCGCTGATTGGCGTTAATTTTAATCACCGGCCCAGCGTTCAGCACGGGGCCGTGTTCGGCGTCGTGCTTTTGCACAAAGTTAGGGTGCACCGCGTGTGCATTGTCCGCCGAAATCATCATAGAGGCGTCGAGCGTGCGCAATCGCGCGCTGACATCGGGCTGCAAGCGCTGTAGAAATTGCTCCAGCATGGGCCCTTTGGCTCCACAAGCCGAAGCACTGCCAATCTCTTCGTGATCCGTACACACCAATAGACAGCTCTGAGCGTCATCGGCGCGTTTGATCGCATCCAACCCCACATAACAGCTGAGTAGGTTATCCAAGCGCGCACTGGCGACAAACTCGCCTTTCAGCCCCATTTGCGCCGGTTTTTGGGTGTCGTACAAAGACAGCTCAAAATCGAGAATTTCCCGCACCTCAAGCCCCGGATGCTCCGCCTGCAGCTGCGCCATTAACAGGGCCGAAAAGGTAAACTCGTCGGGGTTTTCATCGGCCAGCATCAAAATAGGCCGGATGTCCGTTTGCGGATTAATACTGCGATTGCGGTTGGCTTCTCGGTCTAAGTGAATGGCCAAGCTGGGCACTACAGCAATAGGTGCGCGAAAGTCGATTAAGCGACTTGCGGGCGAGCCCGAGGCCGACCGAAAAGTCACCCTTCCGGCCAGCGAAAGGTCGCGATCGAACCAAGTTGATAGCAATACGCCGCCATAGGTTTCAACCCCCAGTTGGTAGTAGCCCGCACTGGTGACCTTGGCATTGGGTTTCACTTTAAGACAGGGGCTGTCTGTGTGCGCGCCCAACATCCGAATGCCGCTTTCGGCCAAAGGGGCTCGGCCGTGTATAAATGCAATCAGCGAAGAGCCATTGCGAATAACGAAGTAGCGCCCGCCCGGCTCAAGCTGCCAGTGATCCGCCTCGTCGATTTCGCGAAATCCCGCGTCGCTTAACTGCCGGGCCATTTCCCGAGTGGCATGAAACGGGGTGGGCGATGTGGCGATAAAATCAATCAACCCGCTATTAAAGGTTGCGTTGCTGGGCTCTGTCATAATGTATCTCAGTGGGTATTTATTCGGCCATGAAAGTTGTCGGGTCGGTGCGCTCCGTAAAAACCGGGGTTCTCACGCCGCTCCGACCGTTTTCGAGACTAAGAGGAGCGAATACGTTCGCGCTTTTTCCAGGAAACCTTATCGCGAATATACATTGGCTGGACCTCGAGCACGTCAATAGCGTCACCGGTCAGCCACTGCTGCTCGGCCAACGCCAGTACCGATGTTGCCCGGAGGTTCGCATCGGGCTGCGCCTCGTGTCCGGAGTTCGCCAAGGGCGCTAGCGACCACCCTGCCCCAACACCAACCACCGTAATTTGCTGCTCATCCAGCCAGCGCACAACATCCTCGGGCGACGAGGCCGCAGGCGCTTTATATTCGCTGATCTCACCTTGAACAACGCGGTATACCGCCCAATAAGTCTCTCCCATCCGGGCATCCAGCGCCGGCAGCAGCCATTCGACTTCGGGGGTTTGATTCAGTTGCTGCCAGGCCAGCGCTTCGAGAGTTGAGACCGCAATTACGGGTAAATCCGCCGCAAACGCCAGCCCCTGAATAACGCCCATACCAATTCGCAAGCCGGTAAAAGAACCGGGACCCGCGGCAATGGCCAGGGCATCCAAATCTTTGAGGCTTATCTGCGCCTGTTCCAGCACTTCATCAATCATGGGCAAAGCGCGCTGGGTGTGGCTTTGCGCCGCAAGTTCGTAACTCTGCCATTGCTGATCCCCGACAGATAACGCTACCGAACAGGCCTCTCCTGAGGTATCCAAGGCAAGAATAGCGGTCATGGGTTCTCTCCACGGCAAAAGCTCTATTTTGACAGATCGTGCAGCAACCACCAAGCCAGAAACAAAAAACCCCCGCCGAGGCAGGGGTTGAGTGGGTCAAACCTTTGGGTTTACGCCTTTTTTGCGGGGCGACCGCGTTTGGCGGCGGTTTTACGTTTTGCCGGCGCCTTACGGGTTTTGGCCTTCGCCTTAGCGGCCTCTTTGCGCTCAATTTCACGCAACTTGGCTTTCGCCTTTTTCTCGGCGGCCTTAGCCTTAGCTGACAACTTGCGCGAAGCCGCTTTGACTTTTTGCGCATCGGCTTTCGCACGGGCCTTTAACCACTTAACCTCAAATGCCGCCTTGGCTTTTTCCAGATCGGATTGCGCGCGCGCAGACAAACGCTCCTCCATCTCCTGAACCTTGGCTTTGCTGGCCGCTTCAGTCGCACGCGCCGCCGCTAAGGTTTTTTCTTTTGCCAGGTTCGATTTTTGTTGCGCCAATTTTGCGCGTAGATCACGCGCTTTTTCATTGGCGC
Organism: Gilvimarinus xylanilyticus; assembly: GCF_024195295.1. Lineage (GTDB taxonomy): Bacteria > Pseudomonadota > Gammaproteobacteria > Pseudomonadales > Cellvibrionaceae > Gilvimarinus > Gilvimarinus xylanilyticus. Next base: position 1,183,101 of record NZ_JAMFTH010000001.1, read on the forward strand.
GGGCGACGCCATTAGCGGCGGTTTTTGCAGCGCGCTTATCAACCGCTTTCGCGCTTTTGGCTGCTTTAGCTTTTGCGGCCTTGGCTTTCGCGCGGGCTGCATCAAGCTTTTTGCTGTGCGCATCCAACTGAGCCTGTGCTTTATCGACCGCGGTTTGCGCTTTTGCGACTGCTGGATCAACACTTGCCGTCGCCGCTTGAGCGCGCGTAGGGGATTTACGGGTTACGGACTTACGTTTAGCTGGCGTCTTGCGCGCTGTTTTTTTCGCAACTCTGGCCATAAAATATCTCCTAAAAATATCGTTAAATTATCGACTCGTTTTGTGCACAGCACCTTAAAACTGCAACAACATTGTAAATATATTTAAAAAATATACAAATTGCACGTTTATACAGCAAAAACTGAAAAAATGTCGTCTGCAGCAGAAGGATATACATGTTTTTATTCGTAGGTGTTTTTGCATTTATTCCGTGACAACCCAAATCAATTGCGCGTAACACTTACACGACGTTTTAAGCGAATTATTACGATGAGAAACACCTTTTATACTACACGCACGCGCCATCTTATTTTTAGTGTTTATTATCTATAGACACAAATAACCCGCGATCTAGCACTACACGCCAAGCAAAGACTATGTCTTTCCCACTTAAAATACAGGTACAAAAAAGCCCGATGTCGGATCACGCCTCGACAAGAGGACGTTGAACATCGGGCCTTTGTTGAGTTTTGGCGCGGGAAATTAGTCGGCCAATACCTCAAATAGCTGGGTGCGAATCGAATCTACGCTTCCCACTCCGGCAACACGGGTAAATTTGGGCGCTTCGCCAGGTTTTTGCGCTTCGAGTTGCTGATAAAAATCCACTAACGGCTTAGTCTGCTCGTGGTAAACCGACAAACGCTTACGCACCGTCTCTTCTTTATCGTCTTCGCGCTGTACCAGCTCTTCACCGGTTTCGTCATCCAGGCCGGGGGTTTGCGGCGGATTGTGCTCAATGTGATAGACGCGGCCCGAGGCTTCATGAACCCGGCGACCACTCAGACGACTGACAATTTCTTCGTCCGCCACGTCAATTTCAATCACGTGATCGATATCGATGCCGGCATCCAACAGCGCCTGAGCTTGAGGAATGGTGCGCGGAAACCCGTCAAACAAGAACCCTTTGACACAATCGTCAGCGGAAATACGCTCTTTAACCAGGGCGATAATCAGATCGTCGGGCACCAGCCCGCCGGCCGCCATAATATCTTTTGCCTGCACTCCCAAGGGTGTACCGGCTTTTACCGCCGCCCGCAACATATCGCCTGTCGAGATTTGCGGAATGCCAAACTTATCCATGATCATTTTTGCCTGGGTACCCTTACCGGCACCTGGCGCCCCCAATAAGATGACTTTCATTTGCCTGCCACTCCTCAATATAATGACGGTCAACCCCTTTTATTGTGTAAAAAGGCCAACCAGCGCCCATTTTGCGCTGTACAGAAAAAAGGCGATACGATACACGGCTGTTGGCTGAATCACAAGATCGTGCCGCGCTGCATAGCTAAACCTTTGTTTTAGCTAAGCTTTCCTCTATAGTTAAATGACACACTAAAGGAGCCTCTGATTAAGTCCCCAGTGGCCTCTGGCTTACAGAGCTTTTCGAGATCAAGGCGGGGAACTGAAAGCGGGCTGACGGCCCGGTGAGGTGAGCCAACACAGAGATCGGAAAGCTCTGTAAGCCCCGAAGGGCGCGGCCAAAACGTCCATCCGCTGTGTTGCCTACACGGATGTAGGTAAGGGCCGTGAGCAGGACGCGGAAGGCTTGCACTTCTTGCCAAGGACTATGGCCATTGCCTGCGAAGCGCGCCAAGGGCAATGGATTGCCCGAATGCCGGAAAGGCAGGAGCATTTTCCGGCGAGGGAGTGAACGTTTTGACTCGCGCAGAGACCACTGGGAACTTGATCAGAGGCTCCTAAGACCTATCCAAGCAATCCGACGAGGTAACCACCATGGACACAAAACCGGGCGAATTATTGCAACACTGGAATGATACGGTGGGCGGTCAGCTCACCTCCGATAGCTACCAGGTTCGACTTCCCATCGAAGCGGCGGCGAAAGTAGAGGCTCTGGCGGAGATGTTCCCTAAAACCACCACTGAGCATCTGCTGGGGGATTTGATTGCATCAGCGCTCTACGAGCTGGAAGAATCTATGCCTTATGTGAAGGGAGACAAGGTAATAGCCCACGACGAGATGGGCGACGAAATCTACGAGGACAAGGGCCCCACCCGCGAGTTTCTGGCATTGAGCGCGCAAAAGCTTAAGGAGTTGAAAGCCCGCTAGAGCGACTGCGCCCGAAAGCTTCGGGCGCCCTCAGCTGCGGCCCGATTAGTAGGCTAGGCATCCACCTCGGCGTATTTGCCTCCTTCGCGGTAGATAACCTCTGCCACAATTTCTGCGGGGGTTTTAGCGTAACAGTTAATGGTAATATCGGCGTACTTTTCATACAAAGGCACCCGCTCGGCGTAAAGCTCGGAAAAACTCTGCTCCTCGGGCTTGGCAATTCCCCGGCGGGTCATGTTATCGATACGCTCCACCAGATCATCTTCGGGCAGAGCCAAATAGACCACTTGCCCCAGGCTGCGCAAAAACTGCATCGCCGCATCGCTGTACACCGCACTTCCGCCGGTGGCGACCACATGGTAGTCACCCTGTAGCTGCAGCAAGGTGGCCTCTTCAAGTTCGCGCAGGTGCATATGCCCCGCTTCGTTAATAATATCTTGCAGGGTTTTACCCACATGGGTTTGGATCAGCAGATCCGTGTCGACAAAATCACGCGCTATCTCTTTGGCCAGTAGCACACCGATGGTGCTTTTACCCGCACCGGGCATACCGATAAGAATAATACTGTTGCTGCGAGTCACGAAAAAGCTCCTCTAGGACGAAAGCTATACTTTAAAGCTCGCCACCAGATCGCGCAAATTCTCTGACAACCCGCTTAGCTCGCGGCTGGCGCTGGCGGTCTTGGCCGCCCCGTCGGAGGTGCCCGTAGCCAGCTGATTAATTTCCACCAAATTCTTATCGATTTCAGCGGTGACCGAGCTTTGCTCCTCGGCAGCCGAGGCGATCTGAATCGCCATATTGGTAATCGAACCCACCGCATCGCGGATACTCACCAGTGATTCGCCGCCATCATTGGCTGCGCGCACCGCATCGCCGGTCATTTCATTGGATTCATTCATAGAGGTTACAGCGGTTTGTACTCCGGTCTGCAATTGAGCCAGCATTTTTTGAATATCTTCGGTGGATTCCTGTGTACGGCTGGCCAGGGTTCGCACCTCGTCAGCGACTACCGCAAAACCACGTCCCTGCTCGCCGGCGCGCGCGGCCTCGATGGCGGCGTTAAGAGCCAGCAGATTGGTTTGCTCTGCCACCCCGCGAATAACATCAATAACCGAGGTAACATTTTTGGCCTCTTCTTCCAGCTGCGCCATTACCTGAGCGGTTTCACCTATTCGCGCGGAAAGGGTTTCAACCCGACGCACCGCGGCTTGAATTCGGTCTTTACCAGCCTCGGTAATGTCGGTGGCCTGTTTGGCGCTGTCGGCGGTTTCATTGGTGTTTTGCGCCACTTCGTGAATCGCGACGGTCAACTCATTGACCGCTGAAACCACCATGTTTATCTGCTGACATTGTTCGTCGGCCGCTTTTTGACTGCCCGCCGACACTTCGAGCATGGTTGCCGAGGCCTGTGCGACCTCTTCGGTGTTGTGACGAATCTGGCCGATAATCTGCTGTAGCCGGGCCATGAAATGATTGACATGTCCCGACAGCTCACCCAGCTCATCCTCTGAGTTTACCTCGAGCCGGATGGTCAGGTCGCCATCGCCCTCAGCGATATTTTGGATTCGATTGCTAATGGATTTAAGCGGCTTAATCACCAGCATGGGCAGTATGATCGCCGCGGCAATGGCGACCAATGTACACAGCACCGCAATCGCTATCAGCTGAGTCGTGGTTGCCTGCTCCTCGGCTTTAATTTCTTGAGTAAACTGCTCCACATGGTTCAGGCGCCGTTCTCCGACAACGTCCATATGGGTGCGCACGGCGTCAAAAAGGACGTAGCTTTGTTCAAAGCCCTCGCGCTCAAAATCGTCAATGGCATTGGGGTCGCCGCTGGCTGCCCGCGCGGCAAGCGCACTACTGTAGTCATACCAGCGCTCAAACAGGGTGATAAATTCGGCTTTCTCGGCCGCCGTGCTGGTATTGGACAACGCCAGGGACTGCAGGAAGCGATCCCGCGCCTGATTGGCATTTTCTTTATGCTCGGCGATCAAAGCCGCGGGAGTCGCTCCGCTAACCGCACTGACATAAACGGTTCTCTCGGCGGTTAAGGCCTGATACAAATCGCGGTCCGCCTGCAAAATCAACTGTAATTCCTGCAGATTAACCTCGGCAATCGTGTCGGCGTTTTTGGCCAACTGTTTGGCGGTCAAAATCGAATAAATACTGGAGTACAAAAACAACCCCACCAGCACGACCAAAGGTATGGTCAGTTTCCAGCGAAATCCCATATTGTTATACCAACGCAGCATTCCAGCGCCCTCAATATTAATTGTTATCATTTATGGCTCCCCGACCAAGCACGGGGCAGAGCCTGATAACTCCAGTGTAGTACACCGCGTGCTATGACGACGGTCTAATGATATCGGCGAAAAACGTTATTGCTGAAGGGGCTATCGGTGGTGTCACGGTTTATTGCTCTCGGGGGTTTACAAACTAGCAGGCTTGTTAGTGAACAACCCTTGCTGAGTTGATATTCAACCGTGGTCTGCAGCCCCTGCAACAGGATCAGGGACTTTTGAGTTTTAGACTCACCTTGGTGACCCTGGAATTGGACATATCCAGGACAATAAATTCGACTTTACCCAGGCTGACCCGGTCGCCCACAACGGGCTGTTTATAGCGACGGTAAATATAGCGGCCAATACTCCAGTTGGCTTTTTCTGCGGGCACCTCAAAACCATATAACATACCCAAATCGGCGAGCTTGGCCCGTGGTGATACCACAAACTCCCCAAAGAAAGCTTGGGCCGAAAGGCGATCGGGCTCTTTCTCCCCTACCAGCCATTTATCCATCGCGCCTAGGGAATCTGGCTTGGCGAGCAAATAGACATGGTCGCGCTCCTGCAAGCTTTGCTCGAGCGGATTGTCGATCGGCTCACCCTCGCGAATCACACAAAGCAAACGGGCGCCAGTGCTGTCATGCAGCCCTGCCAACCCCATGTTGAGCGCCGGAGAATCAGACAATAGCTTATAACCCACGAACTCGTAGCCCGCCTCGCCCGGCACACCCAGTTCGACGCGCTGAACCCGCGCAGTAGACGTGGGAACATCCACCTTCAGCCAGCGAGCCACCGGGCCCACGGTCCACCCCTGCAGCACCAACGAGATAATCACTACGAAGAAGGCAATGTTAAAAAAGAATGGCCAGTGCTCGAGCCCCGCCAACCAGGGAAACATGGCCAACACAATAGGTACAGCACCGCGCAAACCGACCCAAGAAATAAACAAGCGCTCGCGCCAGGAAAACTGAAACGGCAACAGAGAAATCCCTACAGCCACAGGGCGCGCGACAAATATCAAAAACAAACCGATCAGTAAGGCGCTGGAAGCATAGGTCATCAATTCTGAGGGCGTAACCAGCAGCCCCAGCATTAAAAAGAGGCTAATTTGCGCCAGCCATGCAATTCCATCGTGAAATCGCTGAATATTATAAAGCCCGCGCGAGACCCGGTTACCTACCATCAACCCCGCGAGATAAACCGCCAAAAACCCGCTCGAATGCAGCACTGCGGCAAGGCCAAAAATCGATACCCCACCGAACAGCGCCAGCAACGGGTAAAGCCCCGGGCTGAGAGCCAGACGCGCCACGCCCCAAGCGAGAACGCGACCGCCTGCCACACCGATTAGGGCACCTACCCCCATTTGCCAGGCAAACCCCAGCAACATGGATGGGTTAAAGCCGGTCTCTCCCATGCGTAAGAATTCCACCACCGTAATGGTCAGAAAAATCGCCATAGGGTCGTTCAGACCGGACTCTATCTCTAGGGTGGCGCCCACCCGCGCCTTGAGCGCGAGCCCCTGCATATTCAGCACCGAAAATACTGCAGCGGCGTCGGTAGAACCCACAATAGCCCCCACCAACATCCCCTCCACCCAGGGCAAGCCCAAGACCCAGGCGGCAAAGGCACCGCAGGCCCCGGCGGTAATCACAACACCCACCGAGGCCAAAACCAGCGCGGGCTTTAAGCCCACCCGAAAATTGTTAATATCAGTGCGCAGCCCACCGTCAAACAAAATAACCGCCAGGGCCAAGGTGCCTAAAAAGAGCGCCGACTGGACATCGTTATAGGCAATTCCGCCAATGCCCTCTTCGCCACCGAGCATACCCACCAGCAAAAACACCAGAAGTAAAGGCATACCCACGCGCGGCGAAAGCGCACTGGCCAATATGCTGATCAAAAACAGTACAGCGCCCAATAAAATGAGCTGATTTAGTAATTCCATAGAGACATAATACTACACAAGCGAGCTATCACAGCGAGAAACCCCAATAGGTGTTATTATTCCCTTTTTAACGCCGCCAGAAACAAGTTGTTTATTCATGCTCAGTAAAGACGCGCTGTCGCAGCTATCACAATTAAAATCCAACATTGAAGCCCACAAAGAATACGCCGAGGGAATCATCCGGCCCACGGCCAAACGATTTGGCTTTGTTCGCCTTGACGATGGCCGTGACGCCTTCCTCGACCCAGAACAGATGCAAAGAGTGCTGCCCGGCGACCGAGTAAAAGTCAGCTTGGGTGAGAACGACAAAAAGCAGCTAGAGGCCCAGCTGGAGTCTCTGTTGGACAGCGAGCTAAAAACCTTTGTGGGACGCTATGTCCGCAAAGGTCCGGCGCATTTTGTCGAACCCGACCTTCCCCCCTTCTCCCGCTGGCTGTTTATCCCTCCACAGGAGCGTACCAATTGCGGCGAGGGTGATTTAGTCCAATGTGAGCTGATTCGCCACCCCTTCAAACACCAGGGAAAAGCCCAAATTCGCGTGATTAACCGCATTGGCAAGCCTGAGGAACCCGGCATTGAGGGGCGCTACATCAGCGCCAAATTCGACCTGCCGTCCGAGTGGTCAGACGCCGCGAGCGCCCAGGCCCAGCAAATCACCCCCGACGCACTGAACCAGCTAGAGCGGGAGGATTTGACCGCCCTACCTCTGGTCACCATAGACTCGGAATTCACCCGGGATATGGATGACGCCATTCACGCGGAGCAAACCGAAACTGGCTGGACGTTAACCACCGCTATCGCCGACCCCGGCAGCTTGATTGAGCCAGATAGCCCGCTGGAGCAGACCGCGCGCGAGCGGGTTAGCACCCTGTATCTGCTGGGGCACCCGGTGACCATGCTGCCCACCGAGCTCTCTCACGAGACGTTTTCTTTGATACCCGATGCGATAAAGCCGGCACTGGTATGCCGCATGGAAATATCGCGCAGCGGGGAAATTACCGATTACCGATTCTCGACGGCCAATATTCGCTCTCATCACAAACTCAGTTACCAAGGGGTAAGCGAGTTACTGGATAACAGCGGTGACACGCTGCAAAAAGAGTTGCCCGCAGCGATTACGACCAGTTTACAAGCGCTTAACGAGTGCGCAAAAGCGCGCCTGAGCCATCGCCAGGAACACGCCCTGGTTATGGAAGACCGCGCCGACTACCAATACTGGCTTAACGATTTAAAGAAAATTGAGCGGATTGAAAAACGCTCCCGTAACACGGCGCAAAAGGTCGTCGAGGAAGCCATGCTGGCCACCAATATCTGTGCGGGCGAGCTGTTCCTTAAATACCCCGACACCGCCATATTCTCAAGCCATATAGGCTTTCGGCCCGAACGCCTGGAGGATGTAAAAAGCCTGATTCAGGAAGTCATCCCCGAACTTGCCGAGCTGGATTTTACCCGGTTGGATAATTTCCAAAAACTGTTCAAAACCTTAAGGCAGAACGCTCCCTCAGATCCCCAGCAGGGGCAGTTATTATCATTGTTGCAACGCATGCAACAAGCGGGCAGCCTGACTCAACATAGCCTGGGTCATTTTGGTCTGGGGTTTAACGCTTACGCGACCGTCACTTCGCCCATTCGGCGCTATCAAGACCTTTATAACCACCGGATACTGAAAGCAATCCTCGCAGGCGAGACCTTACCCACCCTAACCGACTCTGAGGTTACCCAACTGCAGGCGACCCTCAGTAATGGCAGACAAGCCAGCCGCACTCTGGAACAGTGGCTGCTGTGTCAGTACATGGCCGATAAAGAAGGCACTGTGCATCACGGCACCATTGTCGGAGTAACCGCCCGGGGCATTAACGTAAGACTGGATGATGTGGGTACCGACGGCTTTGTCCAACTCGCGGAAAAAGGCCAACCCAAACCTAAGTTTGACAGTCGAAAATTAGTACTGAGAACGGATTCCGATGAGTTCTTTTTGGATCAGCCGGTAACCGTAAAAGTGAAAAGTGTCGATACAAATAGCCGACGCATTAACCTAGAGCTAGTGGATAAGGCGATCGCCGAGCGCTTAAAGGCTTTTGATCAAGCCGACACCTAGCAGGCGTTATTCACCAGTGTTTAATAGAAAATACGCCGGCGACTGCCGGCGTATTTTTTTGCAAACAATTAACCCCACATTTTGATTGCGGGATTAATCGACGAATGGGCTTTATGGTTCAGGAACCCAACCCTCACCGCCATTAAAGCTGGCAAAAACCGACGCCCGATCCATAAAACCGCTCGCCTCGCCAGCCGACAAGACATAACCGGACTCGCGCGCGGTTAAATCGAGCGGCGCACCGTTCAGATCGGTACTGCCATACTCGCGCCAGCCAGAGGTTGCGCTGGCAACCGATGGGTTAGGCGCGGGTTGACTGTTGACACCCTCTCCGGCCCAACCAATGGGATTGATATGACTATCCATGGCACAATTGATAAAAGTCACATTATCAAAATAATCGCCACTGCCCCCACTGCGGGCCAAATAAGAGGCCCCCGTTGGAATCATATTACCGGTTGGACCCGCACCTTGAGTCAGGCGGGAGTTTAAAAACACAAAACCCGGGTCTGATTCATTCTGGGTGCGAGCCTGCAAAATATAACCGCCATTCGACGCGCTGCGCGAATCACCCAAGGATCGAATTTCGCTGTTTTCAAACAAAGATGCGACACTGTAACCCCAAATGAAGTCCACGTTACCCGCTACCAAGGTGTTATAAAACCAGGTATAGCCTTTTAACAACAAGGTATCTTGCTCGCTGATAAAGTTGGCATTTTTCGCAATCAGACGATGGCTACTATTAAAATAAATAGTCTCCGCCTGATTGGAGGCATCATTGCGACGAATATGATCATTCTGTAGCGTCAGCGACTCCAGCACTAACCTATCCGCCCCTTCCACTAAAAATACACTGCGACCACCACCGGGGGTGCCGGAACTAGGCGCGGCACTGCCGCCCGAACCGCCGTTCAGTGATTCGTAGTTATCATAGTGAATCACTACCCCATCGCGACTTTCACCGCGAATGGTTAAGTTATTCTTGTTGCGCAAAAATAACATTTCACGATAGGCCCCATCGCGCACGTTGATCACGGCAGGGTCGTCTTTCGCCACCTCGGACATGACATAATTCAATGCGCCCTGCACAGTGCGAAAATCTGCTGCACCATCGTCGTCAACACTCACCTCTGTGCCACCAGGTTTTTCCGCGCGGGTGCTAAACTGCCAACCGCTGGTATCCCCCAGACCGACAAACTCACTGCCATTAAGGGTGGCGCTCACCACACCATCACCAATCGCCACATAATATTGCGAGCCATAATCCAGCACTCCGGTGTGGGGCTGTATATGCAGGGTATTCCCGTCTATGGTAAAGGGCTGGTAGTACACGCTACGCACCCGATCCTGGTCACGATAGCCGATGTGATCTATCTCTGCGCCTAAGTTAATCACATCCACCAAGGTGTTATCACTGGCACGGAAGATTCGCACGGAACCTATGTCTCCCAATTCGGGGACATCGTCAAAGGTGATAGCAAAAGATTGATCAATATGCACATCAGTGGCGGCCGGAGCGGGGATTACCTTGCCATTCAGGTCTCCGTACTGGGCCGACGGCATGGTAAAACCCTCGGCGACCATGACATCAATGGTGCGAACAATACTGGGATCGGAACCACTGGTAAAACTGACTTCGGCCTCACCCTTCGTCAGCGGAGTGAGACTGACACGATCACCCTCTACGGCAACGGCGACGACAGCCGGGTCGGATGATTCAACACTAAACGTATCCGCAGTGACGCCGTCATCCTGCATCGCCGACACTGTGACCTGCAATGGTTCATTACCGGCCTCTACTTCCCAGCTGGGTTCAGCGTAGTCGAGTGTTAACTGCACAGGCTTTACCGCCGGGTCACCCACTTTGATATCGTCAATTTCAAACGAGCGGTTGTAGGTATAAAGCCCAATCAATCCTTTTTCGCTGTAGAGGTTTTCTTCGCTGGTGCCTAGCTTTTCACCGTTTAGGTAAACACTTAATGCATCGCCAATCAATTCAAAACGCACGGTGTACCAAACCCCATCGGTGTCGCCCGCTTCGCCCAGTAAAATCGGCTTGCCCGCCTGCACCGGACGAGAGATAGAACCGTCTTCACTTTTGGCCACCTCAACTTTGGTACTGCTGGAGGAGTTTTGCACGTTTAAACCACCGGCATACCAGTTTCCGGGGCTGTCATAGCGCGCCATCATGTATAAAAATTTACTGGCCGTATTACTGTTTTGGCGCGGCCGGATTCTCGCTTCGACAAAATAATCCGCCGCAGGCACATCGGCAAAGGCTTCTGGGGTGACCAGTAACAGCTCGCCGTCTACTTTGTTGGGACCTGCGGTAGCGGCGGTATAGCGCAGAACATTGTTGCCATTATCGTCCAGAATATCGAATTGACCGGTCGCACCTTTCGTATTATCGGGAGCGGCCAGAATATTCCAGCGCGATAAATCACCCGAGGCGAAATCTTCACAGAAATACAGGCCGGTTTCCGGGCACACATAGGGCCCACTTGGGACTTCTGGTTCGGGTTCGGGTTCGGGTTCGGGTTCGGGTTCGGGTAGCGAGTCTTGCTCGGAAGGCACTTTAATGACAATCGCTTCATCGTCATCACTGTCGCTGCCACAACCGGCCAAGGTGCCCATTAACACCGCCGCTGACAACAATAGCATTCTATTCATACGCTGTTCCTTATTATTTTTGAGTAAAAACTTTGCGGATAAGATGGCTCCACAAAAAGTCGTCCTGACCACACCAAACAATATGGCCTTACCAACAATACAACATTAGTCAGGCCAAAACAATCGTATGATAAATTTTATGAGACGGCCTTATTAAGGGTTTTGTAGAAACGTCTCGCACGAGCGGTAAAAGCTACAATATCAATCACTTAGGGCTGATCAGATAACCACCAACTGAGGCTTCAAGCGGCTCGAAACGAGACCGAAACCACAAAATATTAGCTATTCATGGGCAATGGCTTAGCATTTGCAATATAGTTCGACACCAGATTTAACTCGACTTGAGGAGTCACATTATGGTCAAACCACTTAACCCTCTTACCCTGTCTATCGGCCTTGTCGCGGCACTATCCACAGCCCCTAGCCTAGCTCAGTCAAACAGTGCAACCGCGGTCAACTATACCTATGGGGGCCTACAATATACCGAACAGAATTTGGACGATTACGACTGCAACCAGGATGGTTTAAGTGCATATGGTAGCTACGCGATCGACAATAACTGGTTCGCCCTGGGCAACCTTACGGATGTGAGTGGGGACAAAGGCTGCGGGTCGACCACCTTGCGCGCCGGCGGTGGCTACCACACCCTGTTGACCCGGGGCTGGGATCTATACGGCACCTTGAGCGTAGAGCGCACTGACCCGGACCATGGCGATAGCGACACCGGCCTAGTCGCGGCTGCGGGGGTACGCGGTTGGATGTTTCAACAGCTGGAAGGTAAAGCAGAAGTGGCGCATCACACCGTCTTTGATGACACCACCGAGCTCAACCTGGGGGCCAATTACTGGTTTACAAACGCGCTGGCCGCCACCCTGGACACCAGCTTTTCAGACGAAGGTGAATCCATTTCGCTAGGCGCAAGAATGAACTTTTAGTCTTTCTCCGGCAAGGCTACAATAGTGGTTTTGCCGGATTCCCTCCCATGGCCCAAATAGGACAACACGCTCGTCTACCCATTGTTAAACTCGTCGATTTTGGCGCCTACCTGGATGCCCAAGAGCTTGGCAATGTACTACTCCCCAAACGTTACCTCGACGACAGTATGAGCTTGGGCGATGAGATTGATGTCTTTATCCACTTAGACAGCAACGATATCCCTGTGGCGACCACCCTGAAACCGCGCGCTTGTGTGGGTGAAAGTGCCTACCTACCCGTGGCGGATATAAACGATGCCGGCGCTTTTCTGGATTGGGGGCTTCCCAAACATCTACTGGTTCCTTTTAACGAACAACACAAGCGCTTTGAGATGGGCCGGTCGTACGTAGTCACTTTGTTTCTCGATCCCTACAGTCAGCGGATAGCCGCGTCTTCAAAACTCAACCGCCACCTTGAGGAAAACGGCAAAGCCCTAAAAATCAATCAAGCCGTTGAATTGCTTATCTGCGGTAAAAGCGATATGGGTTATAAAGCGGTGATTGATCACCACTATCTGGGGCTGATTTTCCGCGACGATGCGTTTCGCCAGCTTAGCTACGGCGAACGTATCCAAGGTTACATTAAGAACATCCGTCGCGACGGTAAGATCGACCTCAGCCTCCAACCATCCGGTGACAAAGGGCGTGATCGCCTACAACAAAAGATTCTCGATCACCTGAAAGCCAATGGCGGCCGCAGCGATCTGAATGATCGCGCCCAGCCGGATGATATCTATCGCGAATTTAACGTCAGCAAAGGCGCCTATAAAAAAGCCTTGGGCGCACTTTATAAACAGCGTCTGATCGTTATTGATCACCAGGAGATTCGCTTAATCTAAAGCTTCCCGCCTTAAAGTAAAAATTAGTTCTAAAAAATGTGTTGCGTAATCGTTTTAACTGCTTAGAATTTTCTTTTGCATAAAAACACCATTACAAAAGTCGAAAACGATCTAACTTACTCCTAAGAGCTGTAAATACCTCAGCGCAGTGCAACACCTCTGACATCTGGTGACAGTACCATTTCCCGGCTTAATGCTACCCTCGCGAGCAAAAAAACATTGCGTAACGGTGATATGTGTGGCCTCTTAGGTTTCTCGGTTCAGGTGTAATTAGCTGTAATCGTAGAAACCCTGTAAATCTGCTTTGCTATAGCGCTTAGTCATCGCCCATTGCCGACGACTGATCTTCACGGGGGGAACTATGTCAACCATACAACAAAATCCACATGCGCTTGCGGTGGATTTCAAGCTCCTTTTTAGCGAAATTTTGGAAGAGGTCGCCTTAAGCCGCTTGATTAACACAGTGCAAAACAGTACCGAACATCGAATAGGCGCTGCAACCTACGATAACGCTCAGTGTTCTAGCACCCGCTCTGGCGAGAACTGCAAAGTGACCTGCACTCTGGGGCGCGATCAGGTGTTTACCGGAGACACGAATCAGGCCCCTTTCGTTAAGCCACTCAAGGGGCATCTGGTGATCGCCGACGGCTGCAGTATCGATGACCTGTACTGCAGAACGTTTAAGTTTGGTTACGCGGCGGCTGAAACCCTTTTGTATATATGCTTTTTTGATTTTAATACGATGTTACTCGGCTACTTTTACGCCCGAACACCCTCAAGCGTCAGTGCCGTGGGAATGGGTGAAGGAGAATGGCACCCCTGCCACAAACGCTATCGCAGTGCCTCTTGAGGGCTGGATAAAACTCACCTTAAGAACACTCGCGAACAACGGACTCGCATTATGGAACCGAGCGATCTACAGCTGATTGATCAAGTTTACGCCGTGACGACCCGCGAGGGCTCATTAAAGGATGCCGCGCACACATTTTTGGTTCAACAAAATGAATTGGCTGGCGCTATTGTTCACTATGATCCCCACAAGCATATTGTGAAAAAAATTGAACCCGTTGCCCGCAACCCTGATCACGAGCCTTTGATTCAAGGACTGCTTGAACTGTACATGACAGAGGCGGGCCCGCTCCAACACCCGTTAATAGAGGCGGGCTACGACAACATAGGGAAAGGCGAGCTAGTCATTTCAGACGATACTCTACCCTACCCGAGCTTTAAACAAACCGCCTATTTTCAAGCGGTACTCGCCCCCTTGGGAGTTCGCCGCACGATGGCCTGGGTAGCCTGGGGCAGTGAACAGTCTTGGCAGGTTTTTATCAGTTCGAGAGATTCTCTCGCCGGTGAATACGGCGAGAGCGAACTGGCCCGCGTAAAATTGTTTAAACGTCACTTTGCTCGAGCCATTTACACACTGGAATTACTGGGAAACGCCCATTGCAGTAAAAGGTTCTTTGAACAGGCGATTAACCAAGTCCCCCAAGCCATGGTGGCTGTCGATGAACAATTGAATGTTTTGTTCTGCAATCCGACCGCAGAAAATTTGCTGCGAAACTATTCAACGGTAAGCATCAAAAGCAACAAACTGAATTTCGGCTCGGACTCTAACGAAAAAGCAAAATTCAACCATTGGTGGAAACTACTGACTCAGACGGGGCTAACCGATAGCGCAAAGTTCAACCCCATTGATGGTAAAAAACTCTGGGAGATAGAGGCCAGCCGAATATCCACCACACCAAGGGCGGGAATTCCGCGCAGACACTGGCTGCTTACGTTAAAGCCTAATCCTTCCCGCGGAGAAAAGCCCATTTCTTATCTAATTAACCGCTACGGGCTGAGCGAGTCCGAGGCCAAAGTCTGCTTTGCGCTGTGCGATACTGGTGACGCCGTATCCATCGCCCAAAGTCTTGGCATAACACCCAATACCGCCAGAACCCACCTTAAACATATATTCAAGAAAACCGGTTATAAAAATCAGGTTCAGTTAGCGGTAAATATTACTGCAGAAACCTCCTAGTCTACTTTTTCTTAACATTAAGATAAAAATAATCCCACCTCTAACCCATTTGGGTAATGCCTAAAAGCGATAGATACCGAATACTAACACCAAATTCGTATTTCCGCTTTTGGGGACACATAGATCGGACGATCGGTTATTCAGATTTAGGCCCGAGTTCAGGCCCATCTTCCCCATCAGCCAGCACCAGCCGGTAATCTGCTCAAGGCTCAACCACGCAGATAGAGGACTGTTGCACCTCGAACGCAGGCGCTTGGGGGGAGCGCCGCGGCCTGAATAAAACTTTCGGGCATTTATCTCCCAAACCAGGTTCTCTGAACCATTAACTATTCATGTCTAACGTAAAAGGATCTACCCATGAAAAAGCTACTTATGACTGCTGTACTTCCTCTGGCTGCCGTAATCACCACTAACGCTTCAGCCGAAACCGACAAGTTAATGCTGTCTGGCAGCATTGATTATCAGTGCACACTGAACCTCGACAGCCAAGGCGCTGGCACCGTTAACCTGGTTACCGGCATCCAGAATCTCGGCACTTTTACTATTGCCTGTAACGATCCGGATGGTTTCGAGGTAGAAGTAGACTCGCTGAACGACGGCGAAATGAAAGATGGCGGCGGCCAGTACGCAGCCCCCTACAAAATGGAATTCTCACCCAACGGCACCGCGCCTACCACAGTACTGTTCAGTGGCGGTTACCTGTCACTTGATGCTTCTGACAGCGTGGTGGGTTTCGATGCTGATTATGCAGCATCGGGCGGCTCCACTTACAATATTGCATTTAAAATCGACCCCAACTTTAACAACGCTTTACCTGGTGGTGTAGCGATGTCTGACGAAATCGTATTTTCGATTGAGGGTTTGTAAGATCACTATCCCTAAACGCCTAACTTAAGGCGTTTAGGGGTTGCCTTGCACACAAGCCATTTGATAAAACTTTGAACGCGAGCTTACCTATGATTCAGCGACTTGGAAGTGTACATCTTTTTATCTGTTTACTTTTCGCTTTTGCCGCAAGCGAGAGCGAAAGCTACAGCGTTTCTCCACTGCGCACCGAGCTTCAACCTTTAGGAAGTGGCGCAGTTCAAAGGCTTACGATTACTAACACCGAAACGAAACCCATTACCTTATCTCTGAACCCAGAAAAAATAACCATTGATAGCGATGGTCGCGTGATTAAAACCCCCGCAAACAACGATATTCAAGTATTTCCGCCGCAGGTCATTCTTGAGGCGGGACAAAAACAAAGCATTCAAATACGATACACCGGCGACACCGACATTATCTCTTCACTCTATACTGTACACGTTAATCAAGTTCCGGTATTAGCGGCCAAAGGCAAAGCACAAATAAAAGTAGCGCTGGATTTTCATGTTGCCGTACTGGTTCAGCCCCACGGCGGAACGCCCAAATTTTCCGTAGAAGAAATCACTCAGGACACCAGCACCGGTCTATGGCGAATTAACATAGCCAACCGTGGCGATGCAGCGGGACGCTTTAACTGGGGCGAATGGATCGCACAAACAGATAAAGGGGAGTTGATTATCCCTGTGAATAATTTAGAAACCGGGGACAGCGGGTACTTATTGCCGGGTTCAAACCGGTGGGTGAGTGTCACCGAAAACACTCCCTCTCAATTCTCTGAACTCTACTCTCTTAGCTTCAACCCTACAAAATTTTTAGAAAATCGGTGATATGTTTTGCACAGTCGATACGGAAATCACTACCCGGTCTGTCTGTGCATGCTTTTGTTAACCTTGTTTAGCCTTAAAACACAAGCCGATCCTCAGACAAGTGCTGGCACGTCTGAGCCAGTATTCCTATTGACCGGCCCTCTTAGCCTTGATGAACGATATTTGGGGGACATTGATCTAAAAGTGACCGCATCCGGCCGTGGTCAGTTGGATTCACACCGTTTGCTACAACTTTTAGAACCGCTGATATCGTCTAAGCTTTACAACGCCTACTCTGCTTTAGCCGAAAAGGAGAAATTCAGGTCGTTTAGCGAGCTTTCCATCAACGGCGTACACGTTGCGTATGACCCCGCAAGCCTCGGTGCCCAAGTCACTTTACCGGTCACCTTACGGGGCAGCAATACACTTAGGTTGTCGGGTTTGAAAACGCCAAACCCGTGGTCTGCGAATCAACCTGCCAAGCTTGTCGGGGGGGTTAGGCTTTCCGGGCAAAGCACATGGCTGTACGGCAACCAGAGAACTCATCAAGTCGATACCGCCCGCGCCGACGCCTTCGTCACCCTCGGCGGCTTCAGCGGCGTAACCTTCGACGGCAGCGTAAACTACAACTCCAGCGCCCCCGAAAGCACGGAATTTGAAGGCTGGAAACTCACCAAAGACTTTTTCATTACAGCGCTGAGATTGCAGGCGGGCGAAATCCCAACCCTAGGAAGTGGTCTACAAGGCTCTACCGAAATAAAAGGCGTCGGTATTTTCAGGCAGTATCAGGCGATCCGGCCTTTTCAGAATGTACGCCCTACAGGTCGCCAAAGCCTTTTGCTCGAACAACCTTCCACCGTAGAAATTTATGTTAATGGCGATCTAATACAAACTCTTAATCTTCCTCCAGGCCCATACAACCTCGACGAATTTCCACTGGTAGATGGATTCAACAATGTTCAGTTCCGTGTGCTAGATCCCGCGGGCAATGAAGAAATTATCGACAAATCTGTGCTCTACTCACCGGCTATTTTGGGCAGTGGCATAACGGACTTTGGCGTGTGGATTGGAGAACCGATGCTCTCCAACGGCCTTGAAAATGATCTCGCCAGCACCGCGTACTGGCTGCGTGGTATTGGAGCCGCCACAGTGGGTGTCAATATGCAGGCAAGCAATACCGGGCATCAATTAGGGGGAACGACTGTCTTAGCCAATGAGAATGGGTTTATTTCGATAGATCTGGCCTGGGGGCAACACCGAGAAACGAGACGGAATGGGCTTTCAGCCGCCGTCAACGGCCATTTGATCCTATCGCTTCGCCAGCCCGATGATCTGCGTCTGAATCTGCGCGCCGAGCACTTTGACCGTTATACCTTCGACCCACTCAGAAGCTCTCCCCTATCCAGGCGCCGCTGGGAAAGTGCATTTAATGGTAGCTGGAAACTGGGCGAAACCACCTCCTTGTCATTCGGTGCTGCGGCTCAGCAAAGATACAACCAGGAATCCACCCAGTGGAGCGCCAATATTGGTATTACCCGACGAATCGGTGAGCTCAGCTTTAATATTTATACCAACCATGTTAAGCGTGCTGATGGAAGTGGCGAGACCTCGTTTCGCCTAAGTCTCACCATGCCCTTAGGCTACAACGCTCGCACCGCAAGTCGATACGACTCACGTAACGATCGCACAGAGCTTGAATTGAGCCGCTACCGACGCCAACAAATATCGGACTGGTCAGCGCGAGCCCGAGTGGGGTCCGAAACCCTGCAAAGCGATACCGACTTGGAAGCTGCATGGTACGGACAAAGGCTCTATACGCGAGCCAATCACTCCTCTGTGAATCCCTCTGGGTCCACCGATCATTCTGTCAACCGTACCTCACTGCAGGCCTCCACTACCGTGGGTTTTGCCGGTGATCAGTTTGGCTGGGGACAATCCAGCCCTTCGGGCTTCACCGTAGTGAATGTTCACCGCTCACTTAAGAACAGTGATTCCCAATTTGTACAAGCGGGAGAAATTATGTTCCGTGAAGACGGCTTGGGCCCCGCGTTGGTTCCCGCCCCCATTGGCTATACGCCATCAGATCAAGAAGTGGTGATTGAAGATCTTCCGGTAGGCTATGCGTTAACCGACACCTTACGCACCATCATGCCCGGCTATTTCAGCGGGTATCAATTTAGCATAGGCTCCGCCGCCCATAGATCCGTCATCGGCATTCTACTCACCCCAGATAAGGAACCCGCAGCTTTGCTACTGGGATACCTCATACCGCAAGAATTTGAGTCACCCAAAGTAGAGTTTTTCAGCTCCGTCAATGGCCAGTTTTTTGCTCAGGGCTTAGGTTCAGGCCGTTACGCTATAGAAATTGATGGCAAAGTTCGCGGCACAATAAACGTGCCCGATGATGAAGACATTTTGACAGATTTCGGAGAGGTGTTACTGAATGAATAAATCAAAGAGCATCACAATGGCAATATTTTGGCTTCCCTGGGCGGTCCAGGCCTGCGATTTGGACTTTAACCTTGAGCCCTCGCCGATCAATGTAAGCTATGAACCATTCTCGGCCGTGGGCGCGCTAGGAAAAACCACCTTCGAGCTGCGCAATACAGCTCAGGAAGACAAATTTATTCTGGATTTAAGAGCCATCGAAGCCCCCACCTTAGATGAGTACCAAATCCTCTTTGAAGCAAACACAAGCGACGCGCAACTGCGGCCAATCGATGACCAACGTTTTGAACTCCAGCTAGCGCCGGGCGAGAGCAAGAAAATTGACCTGAACGCTTTAGTATCTCACGCGAGCGTTCCGCCCGCCGGGGTTACCGAAATCACCTTTGAGCTTAGCGCCACCAGCGCAAATACCGGTATCGACTGTTGGGAACAACTCTATTTGCCGGTACACATTAACGCCCCTTCCCGTGCACAATTTAATATCGCCGGTGCAGACACCGCCTACTTTGACGGGCCCAACCTCTATCATCTGGACTTCGGCAAGTTAGTATCGGGTATGAATCGACGCGTATTTTTTCAGCTGCGGGCAAACGATAAAGTCACCATGACGTTAGAATCTGAAAACAACGGACGCATGGTACACCAGACCCAATCAAAATATGGCGTTGCCTACACGTTCAGCTTAGAAGGCCAAGAACTGGATTTAAGTTCGAAAACAACCATCCACTTAGAGACCGCGCCAACATTTAGAGGGATTTCTATGCCCGTGGATATTACAATTGGCTCCACCAACGGGATACCCAGCGGTGATTATGCGGATACTATCACCATTGACGTATCTGCGCTGTAATCCATGAAAACACAAAGAGAAGCCCCTCAAGAACTTAATTATAATCTTCAACATTTACCGATGATAAAGACTTTCTTTCAATCGAAGAGCGGTGGAGACGCCATTTCCGCATTCGCCCCTTAAGCCGGTCGCCAGCAAAATAGGCACAGGGCACCAAGAACAGGGTTACTACCGACGAAAACAATACACCGAATGACAGAGAAATAACCATAGGCTGAAGAAATTGGGCCTGCAAGCTGCGCTCGAACAGGATGGGCAACAAACCGATAAAGGTGGTTATTGAAGTGAGCACGATGGGGCGGAACCGGTCCACCCCGGCCTGCATAACCGCGTTAAAACAGGTTTCGCCACGCTGGCGCAAGGTGTTGATACGCTCTAACAACACCAGGTTGTCGTTGACCACCACGCCGGAGCAAGCCAGAAAGCCAAATCCAGAGAACAGACTAAAGTCGACGCCCATGATTAAATGTCCGATAACGGCGCCTACAAAACCAAAGGGTACGGCGAGCATTACAAGCAAGGGCTGAAACAGCGAGCGGAAGGCGATAGCAAACAGTGCCATGACTACCACAAATATTTTGAGAAAGTTCATCCCAAAATTATCGCCAAATTGCGCTTGCGAGCGCAGTGCTCCATCCAAAGACAAATCAAAGCCCAAGTAGGTTTTCTGCCACTTGGGCAGGTTGGCAGCCAACAGTTCTGAGGTGATGCGCCCCGCATCTACCCCCTCCTCCACTTCAGCGGTCAACGTGATATTGCGTTTTCGATCAACCCGGCGAATGGTACTGGTACCCGGCACTAACTGGATATCCGCGACCGCCGCAATGGGTAGTTCGCGCCCGTCGGGGGTTCGAATACGAATATGATCCAAAGTATCCAGCGTGCGCCGCTCGTCCGCTTCGTAACGCAGCATCACCCGCACGTCTTCTTTGGCGCGTGGAATACGCTGAATTTCGACACCGTAAAACCCCTGACGCACCTGGGAGGCCACATCGCTTAAGGTAATTCCCAGCGCCTCGGCATAGGGCTTTAGCTCAACCTCGACTTCGGTGCGTTCGGTGTCCAAGTTATTGCGCACATTAAAAACACCGGGATAGGCCGCTAGCGCCTCACTGACCTCCGCAATCGCCTGCTGCTGTTTATCGCGCCTGTTCTCCAGCATGCTCATATTGAGGGTGATATCCGGCCCGCCACCGGCCATGGTGGCGCTCAGGGAGTAATCCTTGGCTTCGGGCAATGGGCCGATAAGTTCGCGCAAGGTATCGGCGACATCCTGGGCGCCAATGGCTCGCTCCTCCTCCGGGGTCAGGCCAATAAATACGGTTGCCTGGGTGCCATTCAGGGTGCGGTTTACCTCGCGAATAAAGGGCTGGCCATTATTGCGCTCCAACAGCTGTTCGTCGGCGGCGGCTTTATCCACTTGCTCACGCACGTAATCGGCGACCTTTTGGGTCTGAGAAAAAGGCGCGCCTTCAGAAAAGCTGATGCGTATCTGCACCATCGGGTTGGGCACCTGAGGGAAAAAGCTCACGCTGACCCAGCCGGATATTACCACCGCTAAGGTAATGGCAAACGCAAAGAAAAACCCCAAAAAAGTACTGCCGCGACGCTCGAGCATAGCACCCAAAGTGGGCTGATAACGCGATTGCGCAAAACGCTCCATACCGTCGGAAAATTTATGTCGAACCCGACTCAGTAACTGAAACGCTTTAACTCGGCTGGGCTTTTCCGGGTGCATATGCGAAAGGTGTGAAGGCAATACCAGTAGTGATTCCAACAGCGAAAAGCTCAGGCATAAAAACACCACCCAAAAGATCGAGCGAGTAAACACCACAATGTCCGAGGGCACATCGATCATGGGCATAAAGAAAATAATGGTACTCAACACGGCCAAAAACACAGGCACCATAACCGTTCGGGTTCCGCCAAGAGCAGCGATTTTGCCACGCTCACCGCGTTGCTGATGCCGGTAAACACTTTCGCCTACAATAATCGCGTCGTCCACCACAATCCCCAGCACCATCAAAAAGGCGAACATGGAAAGCATGTTAATGGACACACCCAAATAGGGCAGCAGCCAAATAGACCCCGCAAAGGTGGTGGCAATACCCACAACTACCCAAAGGGCCAACAAAGGCCGCAGGAAGAGCATTAAAATCATAAACACCAACAGCAATCCGCTAATGGCGTTGTCGGTTAAAAGGTTAAAGCGGCTGTCGAATAAGTCCTTGGCTTCAAAATTAATTTTAAGCTCAACACCCGGTGGCAGCAGTTGATTAAACTCCTCAACATAAGCGCGGGCGTTCTCGGTACCTTCAAAAAGCAAGGGGTCGTCACTCATTTTAACTTCGAGATTAACGCCCGGCTTACCGTTCATAAAGAACTCAATGTTTTCCTCGCTAAAGCCATCGTTGATTTCGGCGATATCACCCAGTAACAACTGCCCGCCATCGCGCCCACTGCGCACTACTATATTGGCAAAATCCTGGTAGTCGTATGCCTGGGCGCGAGTTTGAATTTGCAGGTCACCGTCTTTGGTGCGAATGACCCCGGCGGGCACATTCACCGAACGCCCGCGAACCGCTTCGGCAAGCTCGTTAAAACTCAGGTTATAGCGACGCAGAGTCTGCTCGGAGACACCAATACTCACCTCATCGCTTTTCACGCCGTTAATTTGAACCTCAGACACCCCTTCAAGCAGCGACATTTCATCGCGAATTTGGTAAGCCCAATCTTTTAACTGACGTCTGTCGACATCCCCATACAAGGCGACCCACATTAAAGTTTCGCGGAAAATTAACTGGCTTACCACCGGCCTTTCGGCCGAGGGCGGAAAAGTATTAATGGCGTCGATTCGGCCTTTAATATCGTTGAGCAGTTCGCGCAGGTCGTGGCCTTCAATAACCTGCACATTCACTTGGCCCACACCCTCGCGCGATTGCGAGGTAATTTGGTAAATGCCCGGAAGATCGGCGATAGCCTCTTCAATGCGAACCACTATTTGCTGCTCTACTTCGGCAGGAGCCGCGCCGGGGTAAGGCATGCTGATGTTAATCATGTTCCCCTCGTAACGGGGAAAGGCTTCTTTTTCAACCGATGAATAGCTAAAAAAACCGCCCAGCAACATGGCCAGCATCAACAAATTGGCGGCGATGGGATTGTCCACGAACCATTTGATTAAACCATGCATGATTTATTCTCCCACCGAGTTCGCGGCCACATCCACCTTGACATCGCTGTCTGTAACAGGTGGTGGCTGGACCGCGTTAACGGGATGGGGGTCAACCGCCACACCTATCGGGGTCAAACTCTGCTTTTCCAGGCTGACTAAAGTATCGGCTGCCAGGTCGCTGCGCACCCAAATCTGTTCGGCGTTTTTATGCAATACAGAAACAGAAGATTCGACAATGGCATTGTCGTCATCAAGGGTGAGCAACTTATCGCGCTTATACAAAGCCCGGCGCGGTAGCACACTAACGCCCTCTAGCGAGCGCCCATCGATGCGCGCTTCAACGAAAAGACCCGGCAGCAGCGGAACGGGTTGCGCGAAAGGTTCAGCCACCTCGACTACCGCGTTATACATACGGGTATCGGCATCGACAAACGCCTGGGTGCGCACTAGATGACCGGCCCACTGATGGGTCTGTCCGGCCACGGTACCGGTGATGGTTACCGCAGGTTTACTCGCTTCGGTGTGGGGCGTAGCAAAGGGTAAATCAATCAGCGCCGCTTGCTGTTCGGTAAGCGGCAAACGTACCTCGACGATGGCGGAATCGTACACGCTCGCAAGCGCAGTACCGGCGCTCACATATTGCCCCACATCAACCAAAGTCTCTTTGACCCTGCCGGCATAGGGCACCTGAATGTGAGTGCGCTCAAGGTTCAGCTGGGCGACTTTTAGGTCTGCTTGAGCCGATGCGAGACGGGCTTTGGCTGCCGCCAGCTGGGGTTTGCGCATAAACAAATCATTGGCGCTTTTATCACCTAAGTCGCGCCACTCGCGCTGGGCCTGCCGTCCTAAACCCTGTTCTTCGGCCACCGCCTGCTGAGCTTCGGCCACCCGGGCCTGAGCCTGTAACAGAGCCGCCTGATAATCCGCATCGTCAATGCGCATTAGCTCTTCACCGGAGGCAAAAAAGCCCCCATCTACAAACCCCGAGCCCACTGCGGTTACCTCACCCGAGACCTGCGCAATTACGGTGATTTCGCGTTTGGGTGTCACCGTCCCCGACACGGTCACCGCCAAGGCTGTGGGCTGGGGTTGCAAAGGCGCCACGTCAACTTGCACCAATGCCGGATCGCCTGGCGGGGGTTGAGGCACGGGCTTGGGTTTTGCGACGACCAACACGGCAACAGTGATAATACCCACCAGGCATATTCCCAGCGGTAGAATAAACTTCTTCATTGTGCGCTCCTGCAAAGCGAATCTACGGTTGTTATTGTGACGCCATACTACCGAATTCAGATGCACAACGCTCAAACAAACAATGCTGAGAGATCAGCAATTATAGAAACTTGCCCTAAAGATCAGATATATACGATGTTTAACGACTCTAATCCACGGGGCGGCCCAAGTGTTTGAGGGCCACCAACCGCAAGATATACCCCAGCTTGAAAATGGCGGGAAAAATAATCAGCGCAATATGCGATATTAATACACCGCCTAAAGAGAGAGACTCGGCGATAACATACGCCGAGTAAAGTGCCGCAGTGCTTAACAGTGCGCATACCGCCATGATGATGTGCGCTGCATTTAAAAGCGTTTGCCCATTCATTGACTCCACCTCGGTGCCGACTTGCCCATCAAACTAAGATGCATTAATCATGCATCTTTTATATAATGTATAATAGATACATCTTTTGGGAAAATCAAAATGAAAATTCTACTGGCCGCGCCGTTTCGACTATTTTTTACCGCATGCTCCGCCTATGCGGTGATAATGCTGATTGGCTGGACTGGTTTTTTATTTACCGGCTGGCCTCTGGCAGATGGCATGGATCCATTTAAATGGCACAGCCACGAAATGCTGTTCGGCTTTGGCGGTGCCGCGATTGCGGGCTTTTTGCTCACCGCCGTTGCCAATTGGACCCAGACCAAAGCTCTGTCAGGCGCGCCATTGCTCGCTCTGTTCACTTTATGGGTGCTGGGCCGGGTGGGGTTTTGGGGATCGGCCTATATTCCTGCGCCCGGGCGGGCACTATTGGATCTTGGGTTTTGGTTGGCGCTTTTAAGCTACGTCACTTACTTACTCTTCGTGCAGAGAAGCACTCGCAACCTTCCCGTTGCCGGCATCATTGCACTACTGACTTTAGCCAACACGTTTATGCACTGGGGGTTTATTAGTGGACAAATCCGTGTATTAACTGCGGGGCAACAATGGGGATTGGGGCTCCTTGCGTTATTAATCGCTATGATTGGTGGCCGCATTATCCCCCTGTTTAGTCGCAACTGGCTGCAACAACGCGGTGCCAACCCCAATCTGGTCACCCAATACGCGCTACTGGATAAAACAGCGCTGATCACCCTGTTAATTTGGGCAGTGTCCCTACCTCTGGCATCCGGGCCGCTTTCCGGCCTGCTCGCTCTCATCGCCGCATTGCTACACAGCGCGCGCTTGCTTTTTTGGCGTGGCTGGCGAATGCGCGCCCAACCCTTGCTATGGATTTTGCATTTAGGTTACGGATGGCTAGTCGTCAGTTTATGGTTACAGGCTTTGTCTCGCTGGTTTTTGCTGCCCCCTACTGTGTGGCAGCACACCCTAGCGGTGGGCGGGCTGGGCACGATGATTCTCGCGGTGATGACACGAGTAGCCATGGGCCACACCGGGCGTCCGCTAGCGCTGGTTAAAGGCGGCTTGTTCATTTATGGGTTTATCACGCTCGCGGCCTTTACTCGGCTACTAACCGCTGTCGGAGTTCTGGCTTTTACGCCGGGGATTATGTCATCCGCAGTCTTTTGGATACTGGCTTATGGTTTGTTCGTGATACTCTACGTGCCCGTGCTTTGCGCGCCGCGCGCCGATGGCCGCGCCGGTTAATTTGAGGACTAACGTGAGACTGACCCGCTACACCGATTACGCCTTACGCGTCTTAATGTACTTGGCGGTAACAGACGAGCGCTGCACCATTGCCGACATTGCCGATCGATACCAGATTTCTAAAAATCACTTAATGAAGGTAGTGCAACAGCTTAATCAGCAAGGCTATGTCAGTGCCACCCGGGGCAAAAGCGGCGGCTTAAAACTGGGGCGAGACAGCGCGCAGATTAACTTGGGCGAGTTAATACGCCATACCGAAGCCGATTTTTCCATGGTAGAGTGCTTCGACCCGGCCAGTGACCACTGTCGTTTAACCCAGGCGTGCCGTTTGAAAGGTATTATTGACGAAGCCCTTCAGGCGTTTTTATCCGTTTTTGACCAATACACGCTGGCCGATTTAATCGGCAATAATAAACAACACACCCAACTTGTGAGACTGCTGAACCTATGAGCTATATGGCCCTAAAACACTCCCACCTGTTATTCGTCGCCTTATCGGTAGGCTTTTTTCTTATTCGCTTTATAGGCCGCGAAGCCGGCGCAAATTTCGTGAGAGGCAAGTTTTGCAAAATCGCCCCTCATGTTATTGATACCTTGTTGCTGGCTACCGGGGTCGGCTTGGTTGTGGTAGTGGGCTATCCCTTGTGGCCCGTCAATTGGTTAACGGTCAAACTGGCACTGGTGGTTAGTTATATTCTGCTCGGTGTTATCGCCCTTAAATCGACCCGGAAAACCCCAAGCCGTGTGGCCGCCGCCCTGGCCATTGCCTGCATATTGGCCATTGGCCATTTGGCAGTCAGTAAAGCGTTTTAAGGTCTGTCGCCACTGTCAATGCAGCTCTAAATAGCTTTTCAACATTCCGGGAAGCTGGCACTTTAGGCGAAATACTGCTTAAAGGCGGCGCCCAGAGCGCGGGTCGCGGGGCCCGCCAAATCGGGTTCGGCGTAAACCAAATACACCGCCACCTTGCGCTCGACTCCCTGGACCATAGGCAGGCGCTTGAGCGCGCCGCTTTGCAAATGCTCGTCAATGTAGCCCGAGGGCAGCCAGGCATAACCCAACCCGCGCCGCACGGCCGTTAGCGAGGTGGTAATGTGGGCCAGCGTCCAGCGTTGATCCGCCTCTTGCCAGCCTGCGGTATAGCGGCGGTGAATACCCGAATCGCGCACCACCAATTGGCGGTGATGGCGCAAATCCTCTTGAGTAATCGACCGCCCCAAGTGGTGCAGAGGGTGTTCGGGCGCGGCTACGCCAATCAGCGAAATATCCGTTAAGTGATCGCCCATAAACCCGGCGGGCATACGCCCGGTAATCGCCAAGTCCACCTGTTTCTGCACCAGTGCATCTTCAGTGCCGCTTAACACCGACTCCAGCACATCCACACGGGTAGCGGGAAACCCTTCGGCAAACTCCGCCAGACAATCGAGTACCTGGGTGCCGGGAATCAATAAATCCGCCGCCAAGCTGACCACCGGCTCTATTTTTTGGCTCATTCGGGCGGCGGCACTTTCCAAGGCCTCGGCCTCATCCAGTAGATGCTTGGCGCGGCGGTACAAGCTCTCACCGGCAGCGGTGGGGTTGGCGCGACGCCCCTCGATTTTAAAGACCGCCACATTCAGGGCCTGCTCAAGCTGACTAATAGCGTAAGAGACGGTCGATTGGCTCTTACACAGAGTTTCCGCCGCCCGGGCGTAGCCCCCCTGCTCTATAACCGCAATCAAAGCTCGCCACTGATCCAATGTGACTTTGACGTCTTTGCTCATTGTTGTCCACCCAGAGTTCGAAATATTCGATCAATCTACCGTAAAAACTTGTATTTATCATCTATTTCTCAAGGGTTTTAATAACACCATCGAATTCAGCAATGGGAGAAACTAATGAAAACTCTGTTACAGATTAAAAGCAGTTTGAACGGTGACGACGGACAATCAAGCTACCTGAGCAATCAATTTGTCCAACGCTGGAAAGCGCAACACCCAGACGGGCAGGTTGTGGTGCGGGATTTGGCCGCAAACCCGGTGCCTCACCTGGACGGCGAGCGCTTTAACGCTTTTTTAACGCCTGCTGACAAGCGCAGCGCGCAAGAGCAGAAAATCGTCGACTACTCGGATGAGCTGATTGCCGAAATCAAATCGGCGGACGTTATCGCTCTGGGCTTACCCATGTACAACTTTGGGATTCCGTCCACTCTTAAAGCCTATTTTGACCACATCGCCCGCTCGGGAGTCACCTTCCGCTACACCGCCGAAGGTCCAGAGGGGCTGCTGCCCAATATTCCAGTCTATATTTTGGCTGCGCGCGGCGGTATCTACCAGGGGACTCAGGCCGACTCGCAAACCGGTTATATGCAAACATTTTTGGCCTTTTTGGGACTGAAAAATACCCAGTTTATTTACGCCGAAGGCTTAGCCATGGGTGAAGAAGGCAAAGACAGTGCTCTTAATCAGGCTGTTGCAACCATCAAAGACTCGGTAGCCGCATAGAACAGCGGTCAAACAGGAGGCACATTCAAATGAGCCGACAACTAAGACAAGTGATACCCGCCGTTGCCACCAGCGACGGCGCCGGGGTGAAAATTAAGCGCAGCCTGGGGCAGTCTCAGGTCGCACGCCTGGACCCGATTTTAATGCTGGACGAGTTCAACTCGGACGACGCCGCGGATTATTTGGCGGGCTTCCCCTCCCATCCGCATCGCGGTTTCGAGACCGTCACTTACATGCTCGACGGCCATATGCTGCACGAGGACCATATGGGCAACAAAGGCGACTTGCGCGCCGGCGATGTGCAGTGGATGACGGCCGGTCGGGGCATTATTCACTCGGAAATGCCCCAGCAACTTGAAGGCCGTATGCGCGGCTTTCAACTTTGGCTTAATCTGCCGGCGGCGGAGAAAATGAAACCGGCAAATTACCGGGACATCCCCGCAGCTCAGATACCGACAGTGGCGCTCGATAATGATGTCAGCATCAAGGTGATTGTTGGCCCTTTAACACACAACGGAGAAACCACCGACGGGGCCATTAGCGGCGTATCGACTCAGCCTATTTATTGGGATGTCTCTCTCCCCGCTAACACCAGCACAACATTGTCAGTGCCCGAGCATCATCAGCTGTTCGTTTACTCGTACGAGGGAGAAATTGCCCTGGGGGACGATCAACGCCCACTGGACACCAGCCAAGCTGGAATTTTAACCTCAGGCGATACTCTGACACTGAAAAGCAAAGCTCAACCAGCACGCGTGCTGGTTATCGGTGGCAAAGCCATTGGCGAGCCGATTGCGCAATATGGACCGTTTGTGATGAACACCAGTGAGGAAATCGAACAGGCCATTAACGATTATCGCAGTGGCCAACTAGCAGGATAAAAAAATGGGGCCCTGATGGGCCCCATTATTGTTACGAGAGCGGATCCATTACTGAGCCGCAGGGGGTAAATTACCCTCTTCCATATTCTTGGCCATAAAAGCGGAAATTTTATCCCAGTTGTCACTAACCACTTCCACGTCTTCGGGCTTGGCATCTACCTCCCCTGCCATTTCCCGCATCATTTGTTGCTGCTCTTCGGGCATTTTAGCCATCAGCATTTCCCGCATCTGGTAGGCAATCGCCTGGCCGACCCGTGAGCTGACTCGCACGTACTCCCCGGCGCTATCCCAATCGTTGTCCTCTAACACCTTATAAATTTTATCGTATACGCCTTGCTCTTTGAGAACCTCATCTAGCACGTCGTCCTGTTTTTCCAAGCTCATGGCCATAAACTCTTCTTCAGAATACTTTTGCGCCAGCGCCGAGTTTTCCCCTATGGCCTGAAAAACATCTTGCATGGGGATAAACGCCTGGGTGGTTTCCAGCCAGCTGTCGATGGTATCGCTGTCGATTGTTTCCTCGGCCTGCGCCAAAGACACGCCAAAGGTTAACGCCAGCAGTAACACACAGCGGCTAAAAAAAGACTTTGATTTAACGTCGATCATAGTTTTACTCCATTTACGGCCTAAGCCTGTGTTCACGCCAAGCGCAATGTGACAGCGGCCACCATTGCCCACACGACGTAGTAAAGATAAATCACCAAAGGCGTCAACAGGCCCAGCGAAAGCCCGGCAACCCCATACCCTGTGGTGTAAGGATAAATGACGAATAATTGCACCAAGGCAGGGATCAACCCCAACACCCAGGCCTTAAAAAACCAGCGGCTACCGAAAACCGGCAACAACAGCAAAAACCCCCATAGCCCCCCCCATACTAAACGCGGGTAGAGCCAGGCAGCCGATAATGCCGGTGCTATGCGAACATTCAGCGCGTCGGTCAAGCCGTATCGCCCCGCCAGCCACAACGCCAACGCAGCAATCAGTGCACCTAAACTACCCGCACCATAGACCAACAACCATTTTCTCACGCTCAGCCCTCATATTATCGGGCAATAACACAAGTTTACCCGCAGCCTGTTACAATCAGGCCACAGCATATCCGCCCTTTACGGTAAGTTAAAGCCTCATGTTTTCATTTTTCGAACGATTGCTCAAACCCTTTCCCGAAGAACCTGTGCAGCAACCGCCGCGCGGCTTATTCGCCTTTTGTTGGCATTACACCCGAGGCGCCAAGCGTTACTTGCTGTTAATGGCCGCCTTGTCGGCCTGCATTGCCATCATTGAAGTTTTCCTGTTTGGCACTCTGGGCAATTTAGTGGACTGGTTAAACCACACCAACCCGGCAGACTTATGGCGCGATTACGGCACCCAGCTCACCCTGGTGGGATTAACCCTACTGATTGGGCTGCCGCTGGTTATTTTCTTTCACGCTAGCCTTATCCACCAAACCATGCTGGGCAACTTCCCCATGGCAATTCGCTGGAAGGCACACCGCTATTTAATTCAGCAAAGTGTGCACTTTTTTCAGGATGAATTTTCCGGGCGCCTGGCCACACGTTTAATGCAAACCTCGCTGGCGGTGCGCGAAACCGTGATGAAGCTCTTAGATGTAGCGGTTTATATCGGGGTTTATTTCGGCAGCATGATTTTTTTAATGGCCGCTCTGGACTGGCGCCTGGCCCTGCCCATGATTGCCTGGGTGATCGGGTATATCGGTCTATTAGCTTACTTTCTGCCACGCCTAAAACGCATCTCTAGCCGCCAGGCCGATGCCCGCGCGGAGATGACCGGGCGCATTGTCGATACCTACACCAACATCCATACGGTCAAACTTTTCTCTCACGCCGGGCGCGAGTCCAGCTACGCACGCCGAGGAATGGACAAGTTTTTACAAACTGTGCATCCGCAAATGCGAATGGTCACGGTGCTTAGCACCTGCGTCTGGACGCTTAACTCGCTGCTGATCTTCTCGCTGGGTGCACTGGGCATAATGCTGTGGAGCCAGGCGGCTATTAGCACCGGTGCCATTGCCACAGCGCTCGCCCTGGTGCTGCGTATTAACGGTATGTCGCAGTGGATTATGTGGGAAATTTCGGCGCTGTTCGAAAATATCGGCACGGTACAGGACGGCGCCAACACTCTGTCTAAACCTTTGCAGGTGACCGACCGCGAAAACGCCCAAGAACTAACCGTAACCTCAGGCCAGATCGATTTTACCAATGTCAGTTTTCATTACGACAACCAGACCCAGGTAATGGACAGTTTTAACTTGTCTATTAAACCGGGGGAAAAAATCGGTTTGGTCGGCCGCTCCGGTGCGGGTAAGTCAACCCTGGTAAATTTGCTGCTGCGTTTTTACGATTTGCAGAGCGGGGAGCTCAGCATTGATGGCCAAGCGATTAATCAAGTCAGTCAAAAGAGCCTGCGCCAGCACATTGGCATGGTGACCCAAGACACCTCCCTACTGCATCGCTCGATTCGCGACAATTTACTCTATGGCCGGCCCGACGCCAGCGAAGAAGAAATGATCCGCGCGGCGCAAAAAGCCCAGGCACACGACTTTATTCTTGCGCTTGAGGACTCCCAGGGACGCAAGGGATACGACGCCCATGTGGGCGAGCGCGGGGTAAAGCTCTCCGGTGGGCAGCGCCAGCGAATCGCGATCGCCCGGGTGCTGCTTAAAGACGCGCCTATTCTAATTCTGGATGAGGCCACCTCGGCACTGGACTCTGAAGTAGAGTCGATCATCCAGAATAACCTGACCACTTTAATGGGCGACAAGACCGTGATCGCGATTGCACACCGTCTATCCACTATTGCCGCTCTGGACCGTTTGATTGTTCTGGATAAAGGAAAAATTGCCGAACAGGGAACCCACGCCGAGCTATTGGCGCAAAACGGACTTTACGCGCAGCTTTGGGCACACCAATCCGGGGGCTTTTTGGGGGAAGACTAAGGCGGTTGAAAGCGGGCCTAATCGAGGCGTAGTCGGGCGAAAACCCTGGATACTCAAGGGCTCGGCGGCGCGTCCCTGCGCCGCATCATCATTCCCCAAGCCTAAAAATTCGATCGCACACTAGCGACGAAAGTAGTTTTTCCAAATCATCGCGAGCAGGCCAATCAAAAAGCCCACATGGGCCAGCAGCGCGCCGGCGGCAAAAATATACACCAGAACCGGAGGCGTCGGTTTCGCGATTGAGAAAAGGCTGTTGATCATTAAAGGGACAGCGCTAAGCAAAACCAGAATCAGCGACAGAGCAATAAGCTTAATTTCTTTTTCCGCACGAGCGTAAACCACCCGGGTGATTGGGTTGCGCTGCCACACAAAATTCATAAGCCCTTTTAGCATCGCTAATCGGGCCGGTGCTGAATCGACCAGCAATGATGAATTTTTTGGTTGCGGGAAAAGTCTTCGCCAATGGTTTCGCGCGTCATCGGCGTAATAACAAAAGCGCCTAAAGCCTGTTCGTCCAACTTGAAGCTTCTGAGGTTATTGGAGAAAAACAAGACGCCGTCATCGGCCAGCAAGCGCATGGCGCGATCAATCAGGTATACATGGTCACGCTGCACATCCAACACATCGGCCATGCGCTTGGAGTTGGAAAAGCTGGGCGGGTCAAGCAAAATCATATCGAAGCGCTGATCTTGATCTTTCGCCAGCCACTGCATGCAGTCGGCTTGCTCCAAACGATTTTTGGATTCCGACAAACCGTTCAAGGCTAAATTTTTACGCGCCCAATTCAAATAGGTTTGCGACATATCCACACTTAAGGTGAAGCGGGCACCGCCCACAGCGGCCTGGACGCTGGCCGCGGCGGTGTAGCAGAAAAGGTTCAAGAACCGTTTACCTTTTGCCTGCTCGGCAATTTTCAAACGCAGCGGTCGATGATCTAAAAACAACCCGGTATCCAGGTAAGACCACAAATCTACCAGTAAACGCGCCTGCCCTTCTTGCACTTCAAGGGATTCGCCTTGAGCATCGCGCTCGAGTTTTTCGTACTGGCTAGCGCCGCGATTACGGCGTCGCTGTTTATAGCTGATGCAGTCGGGCGCGACTTGCAAAGCCTGGGGCACCGCCGCCTGAATTTCGGCAAAGCGCTCGGCCGCCTTGTCTTCATCCACCGAACGGGGGGGCTGATACTCCTGCACGTGCACCAAACGTTTAGCCTCGCCACTGCCGGTGGATTTACCCGTGTACACGTCAATGGCGCAGGCGTACTCGGGAATATCCGCATCGTACAGGCGGTAGCAGCTGGCCTGGCTGCGTTTTAAGTAATTTTTCAGCTTTTTGGCATTTTTTTGTAGCCGGTTAACCACGGCCTGCGCCCCGTCACTTAACGGGCCCTGTTCTATACTTTGCTCGGTAGCCAGGGGCTTAGGGGGCGCTTTCACAAATTGTTCTTGGGCGATATCGAAGAGCAAAAGCTCGCTGGGAATGGTGCCGTTAAAAAGCTTGTACTTTTTCTTCGAGCGCAATCCCATTTGTTTGCCCAGCTCGGGGTTGCCGGTAAACACCGCCGCCCGCCAGCCGGTAAATTCCTCGCGAAATTTCTCGCCCATATGGGCGTAGAGAATCTTCATGGATTCCACTTCGCCCAGGCGCTCGCCGTAGGGCGGGTTACAGACGATAAGCCCCTCGGGTAGGGGTTTGTGGGTGGGGCGTTTAAACTCGCGCAGTTCTTTGCGCGCGACACGCAGCCAGTCATCCAGGCCGGCGCGAATTATATTTTCCTCAGCGGCGCGAATGACTTTTAAGTTGGCATCATAGCCACGTATTTCGGGCAAATCCTCCCGCGCCAATCCCGCCAAGCGCCGTTCACGGGCCTCGTTCAATAATGACTGCCATTGTTCGGCGTCGTGCTGAAGCCAGCGCTCAAAGGCGAACTGAGAACGAAACAGTCCCGGGGCAATGTCCGCCGCCATTAAGGCCGCTTCAATCAAGAAAGTGCCCGAGCCGCACATTGGGTCCAGCAAGGCCGTTTCTTCGTTAGCGCACCAGCCTGCCCGGATTAAAATGGCCGCTGCCAGGTTTTCTTTCAGCGGAGCTTCGCCCTGCTGTTGGCGGTAACCGCGCCGGTGTAAACTATCGCCAGACAAATCCAGGCTGATATTGGCCTTGCCGCGATTTAAACGGACGTTAACCCGCAAATCCGGGCGCTCTTTTGACACCGACGGGCGAGAACCTGTGAGCTCGCGCAGGGTGTCTACAATCGCGTCTTTAACCTTCACCGCACCGAACTGGGTATTGCGAATACCGCCGCCCTGACCGCTAAAGTCCACCAACAATGTCCCTTCAGGGCCAATGTGCGCTTGCCAGGGCAGGCCTCGCACCAGCTGATACAGCTCCTCGGCGTCTCGCACAGGGCCTGCCGCCAAAGGCAAGAGCACTTTGTTGGCCAGACGCGACCACAGACAAGCGCGGTAGGCGGTGGTCAGCGGCCCACTGAAATAGACGCCAGCGACAGTCTCGCGGCAGCCTTCCCCACCCAGGGTTTTAAGCTCCTCGAGCAGCAGGCCCTCCAGGCCTTTCGGGCAAGTGGCAAAATATTGATGTGTCGCACTCATGTCGTCTATCTCTGTTAGACCCGTGTAGTCTATCTTTGTTAGTTAGAAAATCCCGCCACCGTAACTGTGACAGTTTTAAGACCAAAGCGATCTATTAGATAGCCCGCCTATAAAAATAAATTCGTTCACAAGGTTCGCGCATTTTGGTGTACTGAACCTCCCGCGATGCAAAATACTCAACCGTCGGTGAAGGCCGACCCTTAGCGGGCAATCCAACAACAGTGTATGGCTTTTGGGCCATTCGGTCACTTAATGCGATTAAGTGCGCCGCGGTTTCTTACGGCCCTGAAAAAGCTCACTGCAACGTTAACCTAGGATAGGAGGCAATTCGCTTTACGCAATCTGCTACCGACGGCCAACTGTGTCCGGCTAATCCGGCCTGCCGTCATCTTAATGACTAACCAGAGGTATTGCTAAGCATGAAACGCCAAAAACGTGATCATATTGAAAGAGCATTCGGTAAGGGCTACCAAGCCGGCATTGACGGACGATCCAGAAGTCTTTGCCCCCACGGTACTGGTATGGCCCGACAGCAATGGATGAGCGGCTGGCGCGAGGCGCGCACCGATCAATGGGACGGCTTCAATCGAATGGCACAGGTGCAAAAGCTAAGCAATTTATCGTACGGAGGTATTCATTAACCGACCTATGGCAACCACAAACTGTTAGCTAATGTAAAAACATCGGTCTGCCACTCGCAGCCCAAGCCCGCTAGAGCGGGCTTTTTTGTGCCCCTAAGACTGCTCTTTGCGATACTTGGCAATCGCCTTGGCGCAATCGGCCACAAGCCCAGGTCCCTCGTAAATAAACCCGGAATACACTTGCACCAGGCTCGCCCCGGCGGCGATTTTTTCGGCCGCTGCCGCGCCCGAGTCAATCCCACCCACGCCGATAATCGGCATTTTACCCGCCAGGGTTTGCGCCAACACCTGAATCACATGGGTGCTTTTATCGCGCACCGGTGCTCCGCTTAAGCCGCCTGCCTCCTGGTGTTGCGGATCACTCTCGACCCCTTCTCGGCCGATGGTAGTGTTGGTCGCGATGACCGCGTCCAGCTCTAACTCCAGCAGTGTCTCGGCCACCGACGTGATCGCTTCATCGTCCATATCCGGCGCAATTTTGACCGCGATAGGCACATACTTTTCTTGCGCATCGGCCAGTTTTAACTGCTCTCGCCGAATGCCTCCCAACAAGTCTTTTAAGCTTTCACCAAACTGCAGGCTTCGCAACCCAGGGGTATTGGGGGAGGAAACGTTCACGGTAATATAATCGGCGTAGGGGTAAACCTTGCGCAGACAAATTTTGTAATCATCCAGCGCGTTTTCCACCGGCGTTTTGGCATTCTTGCCAATATTGATCCCCAGAATACCTTGATAGCGACGGCTTTTAACCTGACTCACCAGGTGCTCAACACCCTTATTGTTGAACCCCATACGGTTAATAATGGCGTTATGCTCGGGCAGGCGAAACAGGCGCGGCTTGGGGTTACCCGGTTGGGGTAAAGGCGTTACGGTGCCGATTTCGACAAAGCCAAACCCGAGCTTGCCCAAGGCGTTAAAATAATCGCCGTTCTTATCCAAGCCGGCGGCCAAGCCCACAGAATTAGGAAAACACAGCCCCATGACCTCCACCGGGTCATCGGCAATATCGTCGCCCATAAACCCCGCCAGCCCCAGGCGCTCCGATGCCCCCAGAAGGTCCAGACTGACTTCGTGTGAGGTCTCGGGGTTGAGGCAGAACAAGAGCTTGCGAACGGCGGAGTACATGGTTAATCCTCTTTAATCTGGGCGGGTCTTGGGGGCGGCAAGGATACTTAAAAAACCAGCATTTAGCCAATTTTAAGCAGGCGATGAAATCGGTTGGAATCGTCAAACTCCAGCACGTAATGGCCCTGAATGCCATCGTGGCCCACAAACGGGCGCAACACCGAAACCGGAAAGCGCACCCTGCGCCCGTCCTGGGCGCGGGCCACCACATCTTTGACGCTGCCCTGGTACCAGCGCTGAAGCTGTTCCGGGCTAATTGAAAGGGGCACAATAACTCGCTGCAACCCAAGGTCCTCTAAATCTGGCAATAAAGCGCTATTGTAGCCAAATTACCCATTCAAGGGGACTTGATGATGACCCGGTAAAGCCGGTTTTAACGCGTCATTGGCCGTGACCGGCCCAGTGGAACCGGGCCATTCACTGGACGACCCGACGCGCTTCAGCCGTCGCCAAGATAGCTTAGCCCTTAGCCCTCGGCCCCTGCCTGCCCAAAGCAGATGTATTTAAGCTGCTGATACTCGGCCATGCCCTCGCGACCACCTTCGCGACCAAACCCGGACTGGTCAATACCGCCAAACGGCGCCATGGCATTGGATATTCCACCTTCATTGGCGCCCACCATGCCAGCTTGAAGGGCTTCACTGACCCGCCACACACGGTCGCTCTGCTGGGCGTAAAAATAGGCCGCCAGACCGAAGGGGGTATCATTTGCCGCCTCTATGCCCTCTTGCTCGGTTTCGAAACGCATAACCGGCGCCAGCGGGCCAAAGGTTTCTTCCTGCCACAGCTGCATATCGCGGTTAACGCCGGTTAGGATAATCGGGTCAATGCGATTGTGCGCCAGTTTGCCCGGTCGATCACCCAGAGCGCATGAGGCTCCTTTTTGTAAGGCATCGTCGTAATGGCGCTGGACTTTCTCGACGGCACCGGCGTTGATCAGCGAGGTTTGCTTAACGTCCTCATCAAAACCATCGCCAACCTTCAGCTCGCTTAACGCCGCGCTCAACTTATCCACAAAGGCGTCATGCACCCCAGTCTGGACTAAAAAACGATTAGGACAAATGCAGGTTTGCCCGGTGTTGCGAAACTTAGAGGCTACGGCGCCTTTAACGGCCAACTCTACATCCGCATCATCAAACACTACAAACGGGGCATTGCCCCCCAACTCCAGCGATAGCTTGTGCAGATTATCCGCACACATAGCCATAAGCTTGCGCCCTACCGAGGTAGAACCGGTAAAGCTCAACTTCTTAATGGTGCTTGAAGCGGTCAAAACTTCGCCAATATCCGCTGATGAACCGGTCACCACACTGAAAACACCGGCCGGTAAACCGGCTCGCTCGCCCAGCTCAGCCATCGCCAGCGCCGTAAAGGGCGTCAAACTTGAGGGTTTGACCACCATTGAGCATCCAGCCGCCAAGGCCGCGCCCGCCTTGCGGGTAATCATGGCGGCGGGAAAGTTCCAGGGGGTGATGGCGGCGCTCACGCCCACAGGCTCGGGCCTCACCACAATACGCTGATGAGCCTTTACCGCAGGCACCAGCTGACCGTAGCCACGCTTCGCCTCTTCGGCAAACCACTCGATATAGGACGCGGCATAGTCAATCTCGCCCCGCGATTCATTAATGGGCTTGCCTTGCTCCAACGTCATGATTTTTGCCAGGTCTTCCTTATGCTCGTGCATCAAGTCGAACCACTGTCGAAGCACCTGAGCTCGCTCGGCAATGGAATGCTGCTTCCAGACCTCAAAGCCCTCGGCAGCGGCCGCGATAACCGCCCCCACCTGACCTTGCCCCAGAGAGGGCACCACTCCAATCACTTCGTCAGTCGCCGGGTTGGCCACCTCAATGGTTCCTTCATCGCCCTTATCTATCCACTGGCCTGCGCCATAGCAGGCTTGGCGAAACAGCGTTGAATCTTGCAAGGAAATACTCATAACCTTATTCACCTTTTTACCTAGCAATAAAGTCTTATCATCCCAATCGACTTTATTGTCGTCCTTGAAATATTGGCGCACGTGTGTGCCTATGCGCCACATTATTAATCAGCGGTGTGCCGGGTAACTTGCGCCAAATCAAGCAACTCTCGCAGCGCCACCGCGAACATAGCGTAGTCTGTCGAGGTATTGGCCTGAGTGTGAGCAACCATGCTGCTCCATCGTTTCAAAAGGTGCTCGTGAGCGCTCTCCCACTCGGCCAAAACTTCGCCTGCCGAGCTATCTTGCAAGTGCGGCGCCAAGGTGTAAGTTAAACTGCGAAGCTGGGATTCCAAATCATCCATGTAAGATTCCCGTGCCATGGCTTGCCAATAATTATCCACCCGCGCTTCCGACAACTGCAACGCGAAACCGTCCAGCTGTAGGCGCGCTACCAGGGCAACGTAGAGTTCAGCGACCGGCTGGAAGGGCTGATTTAAACGGTCCGCCACATCCACAATACCCAGGCCCGAATACAGGTAACCGGGTGAAACCACATCTCGGGCCAGATCGTCCTCTACGCCTTCGCGTGTAAACTTTGCAAGTTGCTCATCCCAGTTTGCACGGCTGTCATCCCCCAGCAAGGCGCGCAAACATTCGCGCACCTCTCGCAAGGGCTCGGCAAAGCGCTCTATCTCTTGCTGCAAATCATACTCGCCGCGACGATTGCGCAAAAACCAGCGGCAGGCATGACGCATGCGCTGCATTAACTGCTTCATCAACGCCAGCTGGGTGTGCGCCTCAACGGCAAAATCGAGCTGTTCGACACGCTCCCACAAAGTCGATAAATTCAAGCTGTCGCGCGCCAACACATAAGCGCGAGCTACCGTAACCGGCCCGGCCCCGGAGGCGTCTTGTAGACGTTGAACGAAGGTGGCGCCCTGGTAATTGACAATTTCATTGGCCAGCGCCGTGGCGACGATTTCGCGCCGCAGCTGATGCTGCTGTAAAACCTCTGGGTAATCGCGCTGCATTTTGTCGGGAAAAAACGCTTCGCATAAGGGGGCGATTACCGGGTCGTCGGCGATTTCTGCCACGGCTAAATCTTCCTTGAGCCCCACTTTGGCATACGAGATAAGCACCGCCAGCTCGGGGCGGGTCAAGCCATCGCCGCTGGCTTGTCGCTCTAATAGAACATCGTCGCTGGGCAGGTTTTCCAGCTTCCGGTTGAGGCGTCCGGCCTCTTCCAGCTGGTTGATAAAGCGCCGCAACTCCGAGGTACGCGCCAAGGCATCGCGCTGCACCAAACTGATGGCCTGAGTCTGGCGATAATTATTTTGCAGCACATCTTGCTCGACCTCGTCAGTCATACTTTCAAGCAGCTGGTTGCGTTCGGACTCGGTCAGTTTTCCCGCCTTCACCAATTCGGCCAGGGCAATTTTGATATTCACCTCGTGATCCGAGCAGTCTACCCCCGCCGAATTATCGATAAAGTCGGAGTTGCAGGCGCCCCCCGCGCGACAGAACTCGATGCGCCCGGCCTGGGTCATGCCCAAGTTGCCGCCCTCGCCTATCACTCTGCAGCGCAGCTCACCACCATTGACGCGAATGCTGTCGTTGGCTTTGTCCCCCACATCCGCGTGAGATTCACTCTCGGCCTTCACGTAAGTGCCAATACCGCCATTCCAAATTAAATCCACCGGCGCCTGCAATAACGCATGCAACAGCTCGTTGGGGGTTAAGGATTTGGCCTCAATGTCAAAGCACTCCCGCATTGGCGGCGTAATAGCGATTGACTTGGCTGAGCGCTCAAACACACCCCCGCCCTCGCTAATCAGTTTTTCGTCGTAGTCGGACCACTGGCTGCGGGGCTTTTCAAATAAGCGCTTGCGCTCATTAAAACTAGCCTCGGGCTCCGGATTCGGGTCGATAAAAATATGCATGTGGTTAAACGCGGCGGTTAATTTAAGCGCGCGTGACAACAACATACCATTGCCGAACACATCGCCTGCCATATCGCCAATACCCAGCACCGTCACCGGGTCCTTTTGCACATCAACACCCTGCTCTTTAAAGTGGCGCTGCACACTAATCCAGGCGCCCTTGGCGGTAATCCCCATCGCTTTATGGTCATAGCCGTTGCTACCGCCCGAGGCAAAGGCATCGCCCAACCAAAATCCCGCGTTCTGTGCCACTTCGTTGGCTATATCCGAGAAACTGGCGGTGCCTTTATCCGCCGCCACAACCAGGTAAGGATCATCGCTGTCGTGGCGTACGACTTTGTCCGGCGGCTGAATCTCGCCATCGTGTAAGTTATCGGTTAAATCCAATAGGGCGGTAATAAACTGGCGATAGCAGGCAATACCCTCTTCCTGCTTTTGCTCGCGGTCCAGCCCTGCGGCTTGCTTGCAGATAAAACCGCCCTTGGCGCCACTGGGCACAATCACCGCGTTTTTTACCTGTTGGGCTTTCACCAAGCCCAACACTTCAGTGCGATAATCGAGGAATCGATCAGACCAGCGCAAACCGCCGCGAGCAACGCAACTGCCGCGCAAGTGCACACCTTCAAAACGCGGAGAGAAGACAAAAATTTCAAACTCAGGTTTAGGCTCGGGAATATCGGGGATATCGCGGGCACTGAACTTAAAGCAGAGGAACTCGCGCTCCAGCTTCTGATAAAAGTT
This sequence comes from Gilvimarinus xylanilyticus, assembly GCF_024195295.1. Classification (GTDB taxonomy): domain Bacteria; phylum Pseudomonadota; class Gammaproteobacteria; order Pseudomonadales; family Cellvibrionaceae; genus Gilvimarinus; species Gilvimarinus xylanilyticus. The sequence goes on from NZ_JAMFTH010000001.1 coordinate 1,224,564, forward strand.
ACAACGCAGTGTCGCTTTCATGAGCGCCAAATAATGACGGACAATCCGGTCCTGCCCCAAATCGGGCACATCCTCAAGCTGCCGGTAAATTTCGGACTCAATGGATTGACACTGCTCGACCCGATCCCCGGCGTATTCGGGATCAAACTTAATGGTGAAATACTCACACAACGATTTCGCAAGTGCAGGCTGGGCCACCAAGGCGTCGGCAAGAATATCACCGGCGTAGTAAAACTGCGTTTGCTTCATATAAGCGGCGTAAACCCGCAGCATATTAACCTGGCGCCAGCGCAGCCCCGCTCCTAACACCAGCTTATTAAACCCGTCGTTATTGGCAAAGCCATCGCGCACCGCCCAAAGCGCTTGGGTAAAGTCCTCGGCGCCCTCATTAATATCAACGGCATCCGGCATTTGCGGCTGAAGATAGAAATCGTGCAGCCAGACACGCTCACCATTGCCGTCCAAAATGGTATAGGGGTGCTCTGAAAGCACGCAAAACCCAAAATTCTCCAGCACCGGAATAATATCCGAAAGCGCGATCGCCTGATCGCGCACAAACAGCTTGCACCGAATTAGATTGGCGTCGGTATAAATATCCAACGCCTGACGCTGCTGCGGCGCCAGCCGATCTAACAGCAACACATCGCGCCGCGCCTCATCGGCGCTGTAAGCGTCTTGATAACCAGGGCCGAAACTGTCGCCATAACGGTTCAATAAATGGCGTGCACGCTCTTCGTCTAAGCTTTGGCGCAAACTGGCGAACAGTCGGTCATTCCAAGAGCGCGCCAATTCCGCGACATTTTGCTCCAGACTTTCAGCATCAAACTCCGAGCCTGAGCCTTTGGCAATACGAAACACCAAATGTACTCGCGCAAGCACTGACTCGGAAAAAAACGTATTGAACTCCTGATCGCAAGCGCCAACTTTATCGGCAATATACTGCTGAATTTTTTCCCGCAAGCGGGTCGAGAACAGGTCGCGCGGGACATAGAGTAAACAGGTAACAAACTTACCGAAACGATCACGGCGTGCGAACAGCCGCACCTGATAGCGCTCGCTAATGGATAAGATACCTTGCAAGGTATCGTATAGCTCCGAGGCACTGGCCTGGAACAACTCATCACGGGGAAAGGTTTCTACAATTTGCTCCAATGCCTTGCCTTCGTGGCTCCACTCGTTTAGCTCCATACGCTGATAAATATGCGCGATTTTTTCATCCAGCAAAGGAATTCGGCGCGGCGAAATATTGTAAACACTCGAAGTGTATAAACCTAAAAAGCGCGCTTCGCCGCATACCTCGCCGGCATCATTATAGCGTTTTACCACCACGTAGTCGGGGTAGGCATTGCGGTGCACCCGCGAGCGCTGGGGCGATTTGGAGAAGGCAATAGGCGAAGGCGACAAATAAAAGCGCTCGACTCCGGGATGAGCGTCGTCCAGCACCTTGTATTTGGCTTTGCTGTCGTCATCGAACAAGCCCAGACGAGCCTCGCGATTCTCCCTCAGGGTAGACTTTCCTTCGCGCTCGATTAAATCAAATTCGGTATAGGCCAAAAAGGTAAAATGGTTATCCGCCAGCCAGCGTAAAAAATTCTGGGTTTGCGTCGCTTCATTGACCTGGGCTTTGTCACGCACCACCTCAAGGTTGTCTGCAGCGGCTAACATTTTTTTCTTTAGGGGCGCAAAGTCAGCCACGACTTGCTGCACCACGGCCAGCACCTGGCAAAATGACTCCTCCAGCTGGTTCAGTAGCTGCTGATCACTTATGGCACCAATCTCTAAGTAGACTAACGCTTCGGCGGGAGTTTCGGGCGAGCCGGCAAGCTCAAGGTGCTGCAATTTGCCCGCCTCGCGGGTGGCGCAAAATGGGGTACTCTTAATGCTGTAAATAGGAATATTGCGGGCCGCCAACTCAATGCGAATAGAATCGACTAAAAAAGGCATATCCTCTTGCCAAATGGCGACCAGCGTATAGGGGCTACTCCAACCATGCTGATCTTTATCGGGGTTGAACACGCGAACTTTGGGGGCAGCGCCCGCGCTGTTTAACAAGCGCCATAGAAAACGCACGCAGGCAATTTTTGCCTCTGCGCCCTGGGCCGCCATTTCCTCGGGGCGGTAGTGGTGAAAAAACAGCCGTACAAATTCTGTACAGGCGCGACACTCATCTTCAGGCACCGCCTCGCAGACGGCGCGGCTTATAGCTTCCACATCAATGGCTGAGTTTTCTTCATGGCCCATGTAAAACACTCCCTTGGGATATTCGCGGTCGGCCTTGAGCTTATCAAAGCCGTCAATAAAAGACTGCAGCGCAGGCGTGCCATCCTAACCAGTGCGTGCGCCGCATAACAAACACGGCGACCTTATTAGGCCTAAAAGTCGTTGATTACCAGTATAGAACACCCTCGCCCCCAAGCCTGCGCTTGAAATTTACGGAACTGCCACCACATGGCAATGTCATATAGCGCCAATAAAACACCAGCATTATTAAAGGGTATTGACATGCAGCAACAGCTCGCAACGCTTACGGACTGGCTCGGCAGCCAGATCATCGGTCAGGAGCATCTGGTACAGCGCCTTTTGATCGCGCTTTTGGCGGACGGCCACCTGCTGGTCGAGGGGGCACCGGGGCTTGCCAAAACCAAGGCCATCAAAACCCTCGCCGACGCCATTGAGGGCGACTACAACCGCATTCAATTTACCCCCGACCTGCTGCCGGCGGATGTCACCGGCACCGATATTTACCGCCCCGAACAGGGCGTGTTCGAATTCCAGGCAGGCCCCATCTTCCATAACCTAGTGCTGGCCGACGAAATTAACCGCGCCCCGGCCAAGGTACAGTCGGCTTTGTTAGAAGCCATGGCCGAACGCCAGGTAAGCGTGGGCAATAAAACCTACCCCCTGCCCCCGCTGTTTATGGTGATGGCAACCCAAAACCCTATTGAACAAGAAGGCACCTACCCGCTGCCCGAAGCTCAGTTAGACCGCTTTTTACTGCATGTGAATGTGGATTACCCAAGTGTTGAGGCCGAGCGCAAGATTCTCTCGCTGGTGCGCGCCGAAGCGACCCACGACGCCCAGGCAGCCCCCGCTCCCTTGTCAGAAGCGACCGTTATGCAGGCGCGCCAGGAGATTCTCAAGCTGCATATGAGCGAGGCGGTAGAGGAATATATTGTTCAGCTGATTAACGCCACCCGCCGTCCCGGCCAGTACAGCGAACCACTGGCAGGGCTTTTGGAATACGGCGCCAGCCCGCGCGGGACCATTGCCCTGGAGCGCTGCGCCCGGGCCCATGCCTGGCTGGCGGGCAAAGATTTTGTCAGTCCCGACGATGTCGCGGCGGTATTGCACGACTGTTTGCGCCACCGGATTATCTTAAGCTTTGAGGCCGAAGCCGACGGCACGACTCGCGACCAAGTCATTGACCTGTTGTTGAAAACTGTCCCCATCGCCTGATGAGTCAAAACAAGACCGAAAATTTGGCGCGCGGCCCATACTGCGACCTGCAGGCTCTGCTGCGCGAGCGCTTTATCGCAAACGAGCTTAACCTGTTTGCCCGCAAAACCGTGCAAAGTGTGCAAAGCGGTCGCTTTCGCACGCGATTTCGCGGCCGGGGCGTCGACTTTGAAGAGGTGCGGCTGTACCAGCCGGGCGATGATATTCGCTCGATTGACTGGCGCGTAACGGCCCGTACCCAGGTACCCCACACCAAGCTTTACAGTGAGGAGCGCGAACGCCCTGTTTATATTTTGTGCGATCAACGCGCGCCGATGTTCTTTGGCAGTGTAAACTGTTTTAAAAGTACCCTCGCCTGTCATATCGGCGCCCAGCTAAGCTGGGCGGCGCTTAACAGTGGCGACCGCTTAGGGGCCGTGATTTTTGGCGATAACCAGTTTCGCGACATTCGCCCCAAACGCAGCAAACACACAGTGCTGCAAACTCTGCAGCTGTTGCATAAGTTCAATGCCGAGCTCAACTCGCCCATCGTGACTCAAGCAAAGCTCGATTTAACGCAAATGCTCAAAGACACCCGCCGCATCGCTACCCCCGGCGCGGCCTTGTTTGTCATCAGCGACCTGCACGATTTGGACGACCAGGCCGAAAAGCAGCTGTTCCACCTGGCGCGTCACCTGGATATTACCCTCATTCAAACCACCGATCCGCTAGAGCACCAACTACAGGCGGCGGCTGCGTTGAACATTACCGACGGCAAGCACAAAACCCAGCTGCCCGCTCACGACCGTCAGTTTCAAAAGGCCTACGCCCAGCAGGCCCGCCGACAGCAGCAGGCCTTGGAAGACCGGGCCCAGCGGCTGGGATTAGAAGTTATCAACATATCAACCGCTGGCAATTACAGCGAGCTGCTACGCCAGCGCTACGGCAACAGGAGGCGCGCGTGAATCCCTCCGATCCGCTGGCACAGTTAAAAGACATTCACAGCCCCGAGGCCATTGGCTGGTGGCCGCTTGCGCCACTGTGGTGGGTCATAATCGCTATCGCCCTGCTTGCGGTGGTCGCGCTGGCTTTTGCGTTACACCGTCTTTATCGCGCTAACCAATACCGGCGTGATGCCCTGGCTGAACTGCGCCAAATGCCCGATGACAAAAACAACCAGGACTTTGCCCGGCGCATTAACACCCTGTTAAAACGCACCGCCGTGGCATGTTACGGCTTTGAACGCTGCGCCACTCTACACGGCCAAGCCTGGGTGGATTTTTTGCAAACCAGCGCCCCCAGGATTAATTCAGCTAACGCCCACGTATTAGCGGATGCGCCCTACCACCCCGCCCCCGAGCTGGACCAACAAGCGCTACGCGATTACGCCGCACGCTGGATAAAGCAACACCGCAAAAACCTACGGGAGGCCAACAATGTTTGAATTTGGTCTGCTCTGGTTGCTGGTGCTTTTACCTTTACCGCTGATCATGCGTTGGGTGAAACCCAAAACCGATTCGGCGCCCGCGGTAAAAGTCCCTTTTTATCACACGGCCGCCGAGCTGGCCGGTAGCAGCCCGCTCAAGCGCAAGCGCTGGGGCCATGGCATCACGCTCTGGCTCATCTGGGTTTTGCTGGTCATCGCCGCGGCCGACCCGCGCTGGATTGGCGAGGCGCAATCACAACCCTACAGTGGTCGCGACATGATGCTCGCAGTGGATATTTCCAAGAGTATGGAAATACGCGATATGTTGCCCCCCGGCATCGTCGCCATGCAGTTTCAAAACGGCGAACCTATTAACCGTTTAACCGCCGTGAAAGCCGTGGTGGGCGACTTTGTTACCCGACGCACCGGAGATCGCCTGGGTCTTATTTTGTTTGGCGATCAAGCTTACGTGCAGGCACCGCTTACTTACGACACCCAAACCGTAAACCAACTGCTGCAAGAGGCGCAGATTGGTTTTGCGGGCGGCGCCACTGCCATCGGCGATGCTCTGGGCCTGGCCATCAAACGCTTGCGCGAACGGCCCGAAGGTAGCCGCCGCATTATTTTATTAAGCGACGGCGCCAATACGGCGGGCAACACCGAACCTTTAGAGGCTGCGCGCATCGCCGCCGATATGGGCGTTAAAGTTTATACCATTGGCTTTGGCTCCAACCGCTCCACCGGTGGCTTTTTCAGCCGTAGCGCTTCAGCCGATTTAGACGTGCGCACCCTCCAGCAAATTGCCGAGAGTACCGGAGGTGAATTTTTTCGCGCCGAATCCACCGAAGAGCTGGCCGAAGTACACAAACAATTGGACGCCCTGGAGCCGATTGAATTAGACGAGCGCACCGTGCGCCCCATGAACCGCCTGTTTTACTGGCCGTTAGGCCTTGCGCTCTTGCTGTCGGCGTTGCTGGCCGCAAGCCGGATTCATCTGCGCCGCGCCAACCTAGCGGGAGGTGTATCGTGAACCTGCTTGCCGACTTTCATTTTATTCGCCCCTGGGCTTTGCTTGCACTGGTACCGCTACTGCTAATCGCGGCGCTTCTGTGGTTTTCGCGGACCCGCCTGGGGGGCTGGCAATCGCTGATTGCTCCCGAGCTACTGTCCGCCTTAAGCGACGGCCGCCAGCAGCGTCAATCGCGTTTTTATCTCATCATAGTCGCCATCGCCTGGCTTATCGCCTGCCTCGCAATGGCGGGCCCCACCTGGGAGCGAGCCCCCAGCCAGGTGCACAGACAATCGGACGCTTTGGTGCTGTTACTGGATTTATCTCCCTCGATGATCGGCGACGATATTAAGCCCAGCCGCTTGGTGCGTGCGCGCTTAAAAATTGCCGACATCCTGCAACGGCGTGATCAGGGCGAAACCGCATTGGTGGTATACGCCGACGATGCCCACACGGTTACCCCGCTGAGCGAAGACACACAAACGATTCAGTCGCTCTTGCCGGTGTTATCACCGGGCATGATGCCGGTCCCAGGCAGCCGCCCCGAGGCGGCGGTTGAGCGCGCTATTGAGCTGTTGCGTAACGCGGGCTTTGACCGCGGGCGATTATTACTGCTGACCGATGGTGTTGCCTCCAGTGCGCAAACGGCGGTTGCCGAGCTGCTAAACGATACCCCCTATTCGCTATCCATTATGGGAATAGGCAGCGACGAATCAGTGCCCATTCGCTCGGGCCAGGGCGGCTTTTTGCGCGACGGGCAGAATAATATTGTGACCACTGAGCTCGGCAGTGGCGATCTGCAGCGCCTGGCGCAACAAACCGGCGGGCGCTATATCACCAGTACCTTTGATACACGCGATGTGGAGTACCTCAGCGAAAATGTGTCGGCCCTGAATGCCGAACACCGCAAAACCGATTCCAGCATGGATATCTGGTTGGATCGCGGCCCCTGGCTGGTGCTAGTGCTGCTACCCATTGCCCTTTATACCTTTCGTCGGGGCGTTTTATTGGCGCTAATGCTCGTGCCTTTTGCCGCTTTTAGCCCGCAACCTGTACAAGCGCAAACTCTGCCCGACGTTCTGTTAACCCCCGATCAACGCGGCGCCCGTGCCTTGGAGCAAAACCAACCCGAAGCCGCCGCCGAACAATTTGAAAACCCCGCCTGGCGCGGCACCGCGCAATATCGCGCGGGCGAGTACGAGGCCGCAGCCGAAAGCTTTAACCAAGTGGATACCGCCCAGGGGCACTACAACCGGGGCAACGCCCTGGCCCGCGCCAATCAATTGGAAGCAGCGTTAGAAGCTTATGATGAGGCTCTAAAACGCGACCCCAATTTTGCCGATGCCCAGGCCAACAGAGAACTGGTTGAGCAATTAAAACAACAGCAGCAAGACCAGCAAAATCAACAAGGCGACAACCAGCAAAACAACGAACAAAATCAAGATAAGCAACAAGATCAATCGCAGCAGAACAGTTCACAAGGGCAGCAAAACGAAGAACAGGGAGAGCAGCAAAGCTCACCCAGCAGCGACAACTCACCCTCGCAAAATCGGCCGCAACAAGGACAGAATAGCTCCCAAGGTGAGCCGCAAAATCCGCAGAACCAACAGGGGCAATCATCCAGCGCCAGCAGTGGCCAAAACCAAGAGGCCGAACCGCAAACGGACGCGGGACAATCATCCTCGGCCCAAGGCGCGCAGAGCTCGAGCGCCGGCGCCGAGCAGGCCGGTGAACAGGCTCAAGCGCAAGCGGCGCCCACACCTGAAGAGCTGGAACAACAGCAAGCGCAAGAACAATGGCTGCGCCAAATACCCGACGACCCCTCGGGCCTGATGCGCAATAAATTTGAATACCAATATCGGCAGAAACGCCTGGAATCCAAGCTCAAACAGCTAAATGATATGGGCAATACGGAGCAACGCTGGTGAGGCACATGAACACGCACAAACACCTTTTACCCCGCACCCTAGTCGCCGTTTTTTTGCTGTGTCTGGCCTCGCCCCTGTGGGCTGCCAGCTTAACGGTAGAACCGGGACGCAACAGCATTGCCATTACCGACCAACTGAACGTTAATGTCACCTTAAAAGATGGCAACACCAACGACGAACCCAACTTCGCCGTGCTGCGCGATGATTTTGATATTCTCAACATCAATCGCCGGGTTCAATCAATCAGTGTTAACGGCCGCAGCGAGTCATCTATTATTTGGCAACTGGCACTCGCCCCCAAACGCCGGGGTGACATTATTATCCCGAGCTTAGAAGCCGCCGGCATCCTCTCCGAGCCGGTAACCATTACGGTCACCAATGCGCCCGACTCCCCAGCCGATACCGATGCCGAGACATTCTTGCAAGTAACCGCTGACAAAAACTCGGCCTATGTCCAGGAACAGGTCTTGGTCAGTGCCAAGCTCTACTCCAAATACAACTGGACCGGCCGCGAATTGGGTAATTTTGAACTAGACAATGCCTTGGTCGAGGCGGTTAGTGAGGACGAATATGTCACCACCATTAACGGCACCGAGCACTTGGTGTACGAAGTCGTATTTGCGTTCTACCCGCAAAAAAGCGGCACTTTGCATATTCCGCCCTTACAGTACGCCGCCCAATTGCGCAGCGGTGGTCGCTCGCTGATGAGCTTTAGCTCCGGCCCGGTAAGACGCGGCCGCAGTCAACCCATTGATATTAAAGTCAAACCCATTCCCGCTGCCAGTGGTGCCGATACCTGGCTGCCAGCACAAGACATTAAGCTAACCCAACACTTTAGCCACGACCCGGAAACGCTGGTGGCGGGCGAGCCAGTTACGCGCCGCGTCACCATTGAAGCGAAAGGCTTACTGCCGACCCAACTACCGCCTATCGAGTTTGGCGATATTGAAGGCTTCAGTAGCTACAAAGACAAAGCGCAAACCGACCAACAGCGAAGCGACACAGGGGTGAGCAGTACCCGCACCGAAACCCTGGCACTGGTACCCAATGCCGCCGGTCGCACCACCTTACCCCCGGTGGAGCTGCGCTGGTTTAATACCCAAACCGGCGAATTTGAAACAGCAACCCTGCCCGCGCTAGAAGTTAACGCCACCTTGCCCAGCACCCCAGGCAAAGCGGTTAATGTCGCGCAAGAACCGGAAACCTCGGGCGGCTCGGGTAAAGTGACCGTGGTACACCGTGCCCCTATGTGGTTAATCATCACTCAAGCGGTAACCGGGCTGCTATTACTCATTGTCGCCTCACTTTACTTTTTTGTCCCTAAAAAGCGGAAATCCAAAACAGTACCCGCCGGTGCACCCAGCGATAAAGCCCTATGGAAACAGGTAAAACGCAGCGCTGCTGATCAGCATTGGCCCCAGCTACGCCAAGACTTATTACAGTGGGCCAGCGTGCATTGGAATACCTCGGTAAAAGGCTTGGACCAGCTGGCGCGCCTTGCACAAAATCCCGAGATTGCGGAGCAATTGCACGAGCTGGATAAAGCCAACTACAGCGCCCAAAACCACAGTTTTGATCCGGGTAAACTGCTACCCGCACTGCAAAAGCTAAGGGTGGATAAACGCGATGGTAAAACTCAGCCACTGGCACCGCTCTACCCTACGGGTAATCCGTGACCGAGCTGCTTAATCTGGAACTTGCCGGGCACAAAGTCCAGCTAAGGCGTCAGCAAGCGACGCTGGATGAGCTGCGCCTGGACGGTAAGGTGGTCTCACTTAATGTGCGCCACGAGTGGCACGGCGTGCACGCGTTTAACCTGCCAGGCTACGGTACCGTGACCTTGGAATACTCCCTGGACGACACCGCCCGACACTGTGTTTACCGCTTTTATACCGATAGCGAAACTCTCGCCCAGGGCAAAAGCCCGATAAACGGCCCCTTGGGACAAGCCTCCGTACAGCAAACCACATCCGCCGAAAGCCGCACGGGCGATACCGCCACCGCCGGCAAAGCCACCGAAGCCGCAAAACATCACGGCATTGCCCTGTTCGGGTTATTTTTTAAACTGATAAAAAGCGCTGGCGCCTTAAAAGCTGCTCTTGCCGGTACCGCTTTGGCCGGCTGGGCCTGGCTGTTTAACTTAGAAGTGGCCATTTGCATTATTGCCGCACTTTTTATTCATGAGTTTGGCCATGTGATGGCCATGCGCCAGTGTGGTTTAAAAGTAAAAGGTATTTACCTTATTCCCTTTTTGGGCGGCGCGGCGGTTAGCGAACAAGCCAAAACCCGCTGGCAGGATTATAAAATTTCCATGGCGGGTCCGGTTGTGGGCGGCGCCGGTGCCGTTGCCGGGTGGCTGGCATGGTTAATAACCGACAACCAAACCCTGGCTATTTTTGCCGCCGTTAGCTTGCTTTTAAATATATTTAACCTCTTACCTATTGTCCCGCTGGATGGCGGCCAGGCCATTAAAGCCATTGCCTACAGCAAACCCGGCAAGCTCGGTCATACTATTATGCTGGCCTTAAGCGCGGTACTGGTGGCCGGAGCCGCCGTCTTCGGTTTTACCCTGCTGGTGTTTTTTGGCATTTTAGGCGCGGTAGATTTGCTCGCCAGCGGCAGCAAAGAATATCAACGCCAGGTGCCCATGAACACTTATGGCATGACCGTCTGCGCCGGGCTCTACTTTTTTATAGTTGCGGTGCTGGTGGCTATATCCTGGGCGATGGCCGACTCTGGCATTGCTGGGGCGAACCTGCCGTTTGTGTTTTTATCGAGCTAATGCACATTACCAGCAAAAGCGCTATTGCCAGCAAACCCTGCTCGCTTACCCTTAGCCAATAAAAATTTACAAACCTTATCCCGCGAGCATTTCCCACGTATATCCGCCAACCCCGCCCTCTCCGGACCTATACGCCCTTTTCGGTGGCGTTTACACACGCTCGCAATTCTGTCTGTTTTGCGCTATTTTACACCCACTAATAGTCATTATGAACATAACAATAGTCACCGACCGCGAAGTCGGAATACCAAGGAGACCACAATGTATCAGCTCTCTCGCTTTACTTGGCGCCCACTAGCGGCGGCCATTGCCGGGGCAACGCTGCTAGCCGCTTGCGCCAGCCAACCCACATCAAGTCAGAAGTCAGCCTTTAGCATTAACGATAAAGAGTACTTTGACTCCGCCGCCGTCGATGTTTTTGCCTTTTCCAGTAAACCCGGAGGCCTGTTCTTTGATTCCAAAACCGCCGGTATCGAGATCGTTCAGCACGGCGAGCGCACGGCCACCAATGGTGATGTGCGTCTGCTGCACACCCCCGAGCAGTGGGATGGTATGGGGCAATTTGTGAACCGCGAGGTAAACTCTCAAGCTGGCACCATCACCACCGAACTGGCCTACCCCGAGCACGGCTTTAGCTACCGTGTGCAAGCCACATCGACCGCTACAGGCTTAACTGTCAGCGTGCATTTAGACCAGCCGCTACCGGCCGACCTAGAGGGCAAAGCCGGTTTCAATATGGAATTTGTGCCCGCTGAATACTGGGATAAAACCTATTTGGCCGACGGCAAGCCGGGCCAATTCCCTCGCTCAGCATCCACCACCGACGGCATGTTGATGAACGAGAAAGGCTTAACTGAGCCCACACCCTTTGCCAGTGGTAAAACCCTGGTACTGGCGCCTGAAGATGACGAGCGCCGCGTGACCATAAGCGAGGCCTTGGGCGATGGCGAACTGATGCTGTTTGACGGCCGCACCAAGGCACAAAATGGCTGGTACGTGGTGCGCGATATGATTCCCGCCGGCACTACCGGTAAAGTGGTGGAATGGAACATCGAAATTAGCGCCATCCCTGACTGGGTGCGCGAACCCGTCGTCGGCTATTCGCAGGTGGGTTACCACCCAGCGCAGCCCAAACAGGCGGTGATTGAGCTGGACCCCAACGACACGCCCGAGAGCACCGTAGAACTGCTGCGAATTAACGCCGACGGCAGTACGGAAGTGGCTCGCAGCGGCAAACCCGAGGCCTGGGGCGATTACCTGCGCTATCAGTACCTGACCTTTGATTTCTCCGAAGTTAACGAACCCGGCCTGTACCAATTGCGCTACGGCAGCCAGACCGGCAATGCCTTCCCTATCAGTGAAGATGTACTGGCCAAAGTCTGGCAGCCGACGCTGGACTTTTTCTTCCCCGTGCAAATGGACCATATGCTGGTGCGCGAAGCCTACCGCGTGTGGCACGGCCGCTCGCATATGGACGACGCCCTGCAGGCGCCGCCCAACTACGAGCACTTTGACCTCTACGCCCACGATGAAAACCTGGACACCGACTTTGCGCCCTTTGAGCATATCGACGGCTTGAACTACGGTGGTTGGTACGACGCGGGCGACTACGACATTCGCACCCAGTCGCAATACCACACCGTACAAGGGCTGGTACACGCCGTTGAAGAGTTTGGCATTGAGCGCGACAACACCACCGTCGACCAAGCGAAAAAATTCACCCAGATAAATCGCCCGGACGGTCAGCAGGATATTCTGCAGCAAATCGAGCACGGCACCCTGGCGTTGATTGCCCAGCACCGCGCCATTGGCCACGCCATTCCGGGTATTGTCGCGGGGCGTTTATACCAATACCCCCACTTAGGCGATGGCTCCACCAAAACCGACAATATGGTTTACGACGCCAGCATGGACCCCCACGCCGATGAACGTGCAGTAGGCGATATGTACGAGCCCTCGACTGTCGACCCCACCGCCGGTGAAGACCTGATGCCCGAAAACGGCACTCACAGTGGCCGCTTTGACGACCGATGGGCCTTTACCAGCAATACCACAGCTCTCAACTATGGCTCGGCCGCTGCCCTGGCCGGTGCCAGCCGAGTATTGGGGTCGCTAAACGCAGATCTTGCCGCCGAAAGCCTGGAAACGGCGAAAAAAGTGTGGGAATACGAAGCGGGCCGCGAACCCAACACCTACCGCTTTGGCAACACCACCGGTGGCAAATTGGAAGAAGAGCACCTGAAAGCCGCGGTGGAATTATTGCTAGCCACCCAAGAGCAAAAGTACGCCGATGCAGTGCGTTTACTACTGCCTCAGGTAAAAGAAAATTTCCGCGGTGAAAACGTCGCCATGCTGGTCGCCGCCCTGCCCTACATGGATGACGCCTACGCCGCCGAGCTGAAAACCCTGGCGCGCGAGTACCGGGACGGCATTAGCGAAATCGAAAAAGATAATCCCTACGGTGTGCCTATTACTCGCGGTGGCTGGGCCGGTAACGGTTCCGTGATGGGTTTTGGTATCACTAATTACTGGCTGAACAAAGCCTTCCCCGAGATCGTAGAAAAGGACTTGGTATTCCGCAGCCTGAATTATATTTACGGCACCCACCCGGATTCCAACTACTCTTTTGCCTCGGGCATAGGCGCCGAGTCACAAACCGCCGCCTACGGCAGCAACCGTGCGGACTTTTCCTATATTCCCGGCGGGGTTGTGCCCGGGGTACTAGTATTAGCACCGGACTTACCCGAGAACAAAAGCAACTGGCCGTTCTTTTGGGGTCAGAACGAGTACGTAATTCCAATGGGCAGCCGGTATTTGTTTTTAACCCATGCCGCCCAGGCGCTGTTAGAAAAGTAGTTTTGCATGGAGATGTGAGCCTTGGGTCGACACCCCTATGGTGTCGGCCTTTTTTAATTACCCCTCAGCTGCCCCCAGCAGCACAATACCGAAAATTACCCAATCATTAATAATGTGCGCGCCGGTAGAAACCAGAATATTCTTGGTTTTGATATACGCAAGCGTCAACACCAATCGAGCCGTGCCAATCACCAGCAAGCACTGGAGCCAATTCCAGTTGTAAGATGGCAAATGCACCAACCCAAACATCAAGGAAGAAAGCAGCCAGGCAATCAATACCGCTTTAACACGGGACAGCCCGAGACGCTGATAGCAAAAATAAAGTATGGCCAACATGGGTAAAAGCGTGAGCACTTCTTCGCCAAACAGCTGGGGAATACTGCGTAGAAAAAACCATTCGCGCTCAGTACTACTCTGACCAGCCAAGGCTTCTACGGCCACATTCGCCTCGGCACCCAAAAACTTCATCACCAGTACGCCTACCAGCGAACTGATCACCAAATTTAGCGCCGCAACACCTAGCATCCAGCCAAAGTCCGCCCTACGAAGCCGACGAAACAGCGCTCGCCAATGCGGGCCAGCCAGCGCTCGCAACACCACAAGAGGAATAACTGGAAACAACAGGGCGCGAATAAAAATACCCAAGTCGCCGGTCAACACTGGTACCTTGAGTGTTAGGCACATAAAGCCCACAGCCACGGCGGCGAGCACGATCAGCCACTGCCCCGCCGACACTGTGACTGGATGGCCTGCGTAGAACGGGAAATCTATTCCCGTACTCTTCAGAAACTCTATATGAGCACTCTGGCGATGTGCTTTACTGTTATTCACGGGCACTCCTATTCAATGATAGTTTTCACTTGTACAAGCGCCGGTCAGACTACAACCAGGGTGCTCTGTCGCACATCATTTCCCTGTCCAATTTAGGGGTATCAGCTCCGGGCGCAAAACAATAGTCAAAGCATAGCCAGTCGCCCTATAATGCAGGAAAATACTATAATTAAAGCCATATGAGGCCCCAATGCACTTCACGGCAGATACCTCGATGGAACAACTGTTGTTGCGCACCTTGGCAGCCAACTCGTTGGACCTGATCTACGCCAAAGATCGCAATGGTCATTTTTTATTTGCCAATGTCGCACTGGCCAAGCTCTTCGGCCTTAACTCACCCCAGGACATGCTGGGTAAAAGCGACTTTGACCTTTACCCCGACCATTTGGCGCGGGGCTACCACCAGGATGATCAACAGGTTATTGACTCGGGCGAGCCGATCGCCGACCGTGAAGAACAAATGATTGATATTGCCAGCGGCGAACATCGCTGGTACTCCACCACTAAAATTCCGTTAAAAGATGTCAACGGCGCCATTATCGGCCTTGTGGGTATTACCCGGGACATTACCGCCAGTCGCAACACCAAGGTGCAAACCCAGGCCTTAAACCGCGAGCTTAAAGGCCGCGAAGCGCTGCGCAACAAAGAACTGGAGCAGCTATCGGCCACCCTCGAAAAAGAGCGGCAGCTAATGCGCACTTTAATTGACGCCCTGCCCGACAACATCTACGCCAAAGATTTAAATAGCCAGTTTCTACTGGCCAATCACTCGGTGGCCGATAGCATGGGCACCACCTCGACAGAAATTTTGGGCAAAGATGATTTCGACTTCTACCCGGCTGAACTGGCCCAGCAGTATCGCGACGATGAACAAAAAGTGCTTACCACAGGCAAAGCCCTGCTTGAGCGCGAAGAACCCGCTGTAGATCAAACCACCGGCAGAACTCGCTGGCTGCTCACGAGTAAAATCCCCTTTCGGAATAAATCTGGTCGAATTGTTGGCCTGGTCGGTATAGGGCGGGATATTAGTCGCCGTCGGCTCGCGGAATTGGCGCTTCGGCGCAGTGAAGAAAGGTTCCGTAGTCTCACCGAGCTTTCCTCGGACTGGTACTGGGAGCAAGATGAACGCAGCACTTTCACAGACCTTACCGACCCCAACGGCAAATCCGGCTTTAACCGCAAAGACATACTGGGTCGCAGTATTACTCAACTTCCCTATTGCGAACCCTTGAGCGGCTGCTGGATCGAGCTTGAGCACACCCAAAGCGAGCGCGAGCCCTTTCGCGGGTTTGAGCTACGCTGCGAAAAACCCGGACAAAAGCCGCGCTTTATCAGCTTAAGCGGCATGCCTGTGTTTGATGATAAGCAAAATTTTTGCGGCTACCGGGGCATTGGCCAGGACATTACCGCACGCCGCGAATCCGAAGACCGGGTGCATTTTCTCGCCACCCATGACAGCTTAACCGAGCTACCCAACCGGTTTATGTTTCACGAAATTCTCGACGTTGCTTTAAAATCGGCCCAACGCCATAACCGCGCACTGGCGGTATTGTTTATCGATCTTGATCGGTTCAAAAACATTAACGACACGCTGGGCCATGATGCCGGCGACCAACTGCTTCAAGTTATTGGTCAACGTTTCACCCAGACATTACGTGCCAGCGATGTGGTTGCGCGCCTGGGCGGCGACGAATTTGTGGTACTGCTGCAAGACATTCATACCGAGCAAGACGCGCGTATAGCGGCGCAAAAACTGATAGCCGCTGCCGTTAACCCCGTCATCATACGCGACCAGGAATGCCGGGTAACGGCGAGCGTGGGCATTTGCATGTACCCGGCCGATGCCGACGACGGCGAAAGCCTGATGAAAAACGCCGATATCGCCATGTACTTGGCTAAAGAAGAAGGCAAAAACACCTACCAGTTCTACTCCCCCAACCTTCAGGCCCGCTCGCGCGAGCGCCTGGAGCTAGAAAATCACCTGCGTTTGGCCGTAGAGCAGGATCAACTGTTTTTACACTACCAAGCCAAGCGCGACTTAAAAACCGGCGCTGTAGCCGGGGTTGAAGCGCTGGTGCGCTGGCAACACCCAAGCCTTGGTGTAGTTCCGCCTAACGACTTTATTCCCCTGGCTGAAGAAACCGGCTTAATTGTGTTAATCGGCCGCTGGGTACTCAAAACGGCCTGCCTGCAGAGCGCTCACTGGCAGCAGCAAGGGCTATTGCCTGTGTGTATGTCGGTAAATTTATCGCCGCGCCAGTTTTACGATGAATATTTGATTGAAGACATTCGCCTAGCCCTTCAAGAGTCCGGACTCGCGCCCGCCAACCTGGAGCTGGAAATTACCGAAAGCATGGTTATGCAAAATACTGATCGCGCTATCGATATTTTACGCAGCCTTAAAGCGCTGGGGGTTCGCCTGGCCATTGATGACTTTGGCGTAGGCTATTCGTTGCTGGCACAGATCAAACAGTTTCCGGTAGATACTCTTAAGGTCGACAGCTCATTTATCCGCGACATTCCCGCCAATTTTGAAGACAAAGCCATTACCCAGGCGATTATTGCGATGGGCAAAACCCTCAGCTTAACGGTCATCGCCGAAGGTGTAGAAACCCTCGAGCAGGAATCGTTTCTGCGCGAGCACAACTGCGACCAATCCCAAGGTTATTTCTTCAGCCGTCCCATTGCGGCCGAAGGATTAGAGGCCCTCTTAAGAGACAACTCCACAGCAAAATAAACACCGGAAATCATACGCCCTGAAGATCGCACTACGCCCTGTTCCTCCAGTCGCCAATCACAAGCATTGCCACACAGCTAAACCAAATAGCTACACCGTAAAACAACGACAAGTTATCGCCATTAAAAAGACTGCGCCCTATCAACATTGCCGTGGGGGTAGCAATACCGCCCGCCATAATACCCACGCAAATGGATTGCCTTAGGTTAGACCGTAAGTCTTTTTTATAGAATTTTCCACAATGGGGACAACCGAAGGATTTTTCTGGATTGCGCCAGTCCTCGCAAAGCGCCTGTTGAGCGGTGAAAATTTGATTGCAGCTGGGGCACTGGTAGGACATATCAACGCCTTGATAATTATGTTTTTTAAGCGCGCCTACCAACGGGCCTTATCCCACATCTCGGGGTTGGCCCAAAAGCGCGGATTATTCCAGGTTCGTTTGTGATTATAATTGCTGATATTATAAGTGTAGAGTGCCAAGCTTTCGCCATTTTCCTCTATCTTTGCCTGTCTTTTAAAACCCAGGCCGACGAAATCACTTTGATTCCAACCGCTATTTTCAGTGACTAACACTGCAATTTGGCGGGTACCATAATTGCGCAGCAGTCCGATTAAAGTTTGTCCCCGAGCGTGATCGATGTGCTCAAGGGTATCGGTAATCATGGCAAGATCTTGAACCTCTGGCAGTGTCAGCCCCTCTTTCGCATCATCCGGCGTCAGAAAAGTAGCGTCACAGCCATGATGCTCAGACCAGCGGCTCGCCAGCTTCTCGCTGGTTTCTCCCAGAGCAACCATGGTTTTGGGCTGGCAACCGTCGATGATGTTGGCGAGCGCTTGTATTGGTTCAGACATAAAGGTTTGATAAATTCATGAATTCAACGTCAGTATCACACCTTACCCTAATGCACCGCAAGGCGATAACCAACGACTAATCCCAGCTTTGGGGCTACCTCAAAACGATACCGCAACCCGGGCACTCCACCCTGTCAGACTTTTTCAGATCCAAAGCCGTTATGCCGCCCATAGGTAATGAGGCGCCACAGGAAGGACAGCGCCAAAAAACTCGCATTAAACCATAAATGATGATCGCTACGACACCAAGCAAGCCCACATCCGGCCAGCCAAGCTCTGAATCATGCACTGGATGAATCGCACCCAAAACCCCAAACCCTAACAGCACCACCAACACCGAGCTGATGCTGAACACTCTGCGGCGAGCTCGGAATTTTCGGGACAAATCATCTGCAAAAAACATATTCTTTCAATCTCGAATAACAAGTTTTACCACACGCGAGAATGGTCGGTTTTTCAACGGGACTTTTGAAAAATGCTCGATAATTATTTTCTGGACTGCCACCTATCGTCCAAGTATTCATAACGTCATCCCACAGGCATACGAACTCGCTGAACAAGTTTCTATAATCACTAGGCCTACTGTAGCGCATATCCACACCAAAGCTTGATGAAAACTCCTTTTCCTCAGAAGCACTAAACTCTGACAGGTGAACAATGCCACCGGGCTTTAGCACACGCATAATCTCCTTCACTGTACGCTTTCTCTCTTTTTCTACCGCAATAGTCGTCAAGACCGCACAAATGACGACAGCATCAAATGAGTCGTCAGCGAAGGGTAAACCTTTCTCGCATGAGTTTATCAGCGGGAGAGTCGGACATATCCCTTAGCCGCGCAAAACCATGCAAAAAGCGGAGTCAACCCCCACCACATTGAGGTAACCATTATGGATAAGCTTTTTACCTATCCGCCCGTAGCCACATCCGAAATCAAGCAGCCTCGCCTGGGGACAAACCAAGCTCTGAAATTTACTCCACTCTATTTCCAAGTTAAAATTAACCTGCTTCGCGGCTTTATCCCAAGCTTCAGCATCCATAGAGCACCTCAGTCAACTCGCTCAAGCGCGCGTAAGCACCGCGCAAGCTCTCCCACCCCAGATACAATACCGTCGCATAGTTGAGGCGCCGAAAAGTATTCACTTTTAACCCATACCGTGAACATACCAAGCTTTCTGGCGGGCTCAATGTCTGCGGTAGGGTTATCGCCAACAAATAACGCCTCGTCTGCTGCTACTGACAACTCATCAAGACAGGCTTGAAAAATAGTCGCATCCGGCTTTTTACAGCCAAGCGATTCGGATATACAAATAGATGAGAAGAAGCGTTTGATACCACTGGCTTCAATTTTCGCCATCTGCCCTTTGACTCTTCCGTTGGTGACTAGCCCCAGCTGATACCTCCCATGCAGCTGTTTGAGTGTTGCCATAACACCAGAAAACAGGACTGGCCGCTCGCCATAACGATCTTTAAAGTCGACAAAAAGTCGTTGCGCTAAGCCCGAGCTCCCGACTCCCAACTCATGACATGCCGATACATAGGCATCTAGCTTATCGGCATAGCCATTCGCCTGCTGGCTAAGGCACACAGCTGAGTACACTGGTGCTGAGAATGCCGCTAGTTCAGCAAACAAACCATGCTGCTCCAGTAAAAAACGCCGCATGGTTTCCGTTCGATCAATAAGCGTTTCATCCAGATCAAAGAGAATTGCTTTAATCATTGTAGTACCCGAAGAAATTGAACAGCTTACGAGCCTACTAAGGCCAGGCAAAGGAGCCACAGCGCTGGGGGACAGAACCGAACGCCGTTGCTGGCGAGAACCGACAACCCCTAAAGTACATTAAAACGCACTTTACGCCAAATATGCTTCTCTACATCCAACATTCAGGACTTACAAAAACAATCTAAAAGTGCTATCTTTAAAACATAAGCCTCAAAAATCGACTTAAGGTCCTGATTTTTACACATTATGAGACAAAATTACGCCAAAACCACTGCCGCCGACCTGGGCGAACGCCTGAAGCAGGCGCGCCTTAATCTCGACCTAACCCAAGTGGAGACCGCCGAGCGCGCGGGTGTTACCCGTAAAGCGGTGTTAAACGCCGAAAAGGGCCAGGCCACACTGGAAGTGTTTGTTGCCATTATGCACGCACTTGACCAGGCGGCGCAGCTGGACAACTTTCTGCCGCCTCCGCCCATCTCGCCAGTGCAGCTGGCGAAGCTGCAGGGCAAAAAACGCAAGCGCGCCTCCGGCAGTCGTAAAGAAGACGAACAGGAGCCCAGCACATGGTAATGGAAGTGGTGGCCGTCACCTACGGTGAACACGAGGTGGGTGCAGTGACCTTTGATACTGCCACAGGCCTGGGAGCGTTTGAATACACCCAGAGCTTTATCAAAACCGGCATCGAGCTGTCGCCCCTGAAAATGCCGCTGGCACAGCGGATTTACACCTTCCCCGAGCTGGACTTTCATACCTTTAAAGGCCTGCCAGGAATGATTGCCGACTCGCTACCCGACGACTTTGGCAACGCGGTACTTAACGCCTGGGTCGCCAGTCAGGGCAAACAGACCGCCGACATCACCCCCTTGCAGCGGCTGCAATACACCGGCCGTCGGGGCATGGGGGCGCTCGAATACCACCCCGCCACCCGCTTAAAAAGTCTGAATGCATCCACCCAGGTTGAAGTGGAGCAACTGGTGACGATTGCGCAGGAAATTCTGGACCAGCGCGAGGAATTTAAGGTTTCCCTGCAAAGCGATGGCAGCGACGAGCGCGAAGCCATGCTAGCGTTGTTATCGGTGGGTATGAGCGCGGGCGGCGCGCGACCCAAGGCCGTACTGGCTTTTAATAAAGACTTTACCCAGGTGCGCTCGGGCCAGGCGCGGGTGCCAGAAGGCTTTGAGCACTACATCATGAAATTCGACGGCGTAAGTGAACACAATGCCGACCGCGAAACCTTTGGCGACCCCATGGGCTTTGGCGCCATGGAATATGTGTACTACCTAATGGCGCAAAACTGCGGCATTAGTATGATGCCCTGCCACTTAATCAACGAGGGCGAGCGGCGCCACTTTATCACCCAGCGCTTTGACCGCGCGGGCAATGACAAAATACACGTTCAAACCCTGAACGGGCTGGCTCACGTGAACTACAAAATACCCGGCTCTTTTTCCTACGCCGAACTATTTGAAATGGCACGGCAATTAAAATTGCCAGCCGAAGACGCCGAGCAACTGTTAAAACGCTTGGTGTTTAACATCGTCGCCCGCAACCACGACGACCACGCCAAAAACTTCGCCTTCACCCTGCAAGATAACACCTGGCGCCTGGCCCCGGCCTACGATATCGCTTACAGCTACAAACCCGGCAGCCGCTGGGTAAACAGCCACTGGATGAGCTTAAACGGCAAACGCGACCACTTCACCCGCGACGACCTGCACAGCCTGAGTCAAATAAGCCCCCTATTCACCCGCAAAAAAATCGACCAAACCCTGAAACAAACCTACGACAGCGTAAACGAATGGAAAATGCTCGCCACCGAACATGCCGTACCCAAAAGTTTGATTCGAGAAATTGAGGGGAATTTTAGGCTGGACTTGTAACTGGACAGAGTAACCAAGAGATCATCACTCACTCTCCACGTCCTTTAATGTCCGACCATGCGCATCCTTCCATGCAACCAAGCCATTAGCACTACCACCGTGAATAACAGCCGCCGCTGCACTTGGGCTAGAGAACTCCGTATCTTTAACAAAGACCCATCTTCCCTCCTGATGAATCAAGCCGCCCTCTTCGATTAGCTTATTCCTATGAGCTAAAACAGTCGGCCACTTTTTGGCAGATGCGCGCTCTTCCAACACCGCCTGCGAACCGGCCTTAACCAACATACCGTTGGGTGTAAGATAACCAGTAGCTACTGCATCTTTAATCGCACAGGTTAATAGCTCATGCCGCTGACCGGGGCTTTCACTTCCTCCAGTTTTAACAAAACTTTCAATACCCAACACTGGAAGAATTTGCAGCACTTTTTCCAAAAAGACTTCCATCTCCTCACGATCGGACTCGGGTAGTTTCGAGCCACTACCCTGACCATTCATAACAACAGATCGACCTACAACCTTAGCCTCTTCAATAAGCCGACCTTCGATATAGCGCACATGAGCCTTGGTTAAATTTTCATCTTTACTAATAAAAAATGCAATCTGGTTCCAGTAATCTTTGGATAGATGCGCTTTTACCCGATCTTTTATAGATTCAGCCTCACCGACGTAAATCACACTTTTATCATTATCAGGATCTGTGCCTGTCAAGAAGTAAACTCCCGAATTTTGCGACTCTTCACGCTCTAAAATACGGTCAAATTCACTGCGAGGTCCCGCTACAGCCTTGCCGGTCCAATTCGACAACTCCACAGTGCGCAACCGCTTGGGATCACCAAAAACCAAAAACATCTTCAATGTCGCCGTTGCCACAAATCTATCCTTTTACATTTTTATAACCAACAGTCACCAACCAATCCGGACAGAACACATCTCAAAGGCATGTTTAGCAGTGCTCACGTAGCCACCACCGGAAATTGCAATGCTCGAGAAAGCTGCCCATGTCTGACTTTGGCACACACGGGGCCCCTGAGAGCGAGCCGAACGGAGATCGATTTTAGGGGGTAAGCAAACAGGAGGTTTGCGCAAGTATCGCCAGGGCATGGACGCCCTGTCGATACGGCCTCCTAAAATCGATTGGAGTGAGGGCACCCGGAGGGCCGCGAACCGGGGTGGGCTTTTCTTTTCGTTAGTTTTCTTTTTCCCACAAAAAAGAAAAGTAACTCGCCCGCCCGGCGACCCGGGCAAACAAAAAGCCCGCTGCGCTCAGCAGCCCCTAAACTTTACTGCCCCAACAATCCTTTCAACTGATTCACTTTTTCCTGATCTTCCTCAGAAAGGTTTTCCTCAATCGCCTTCTGCGCAGCATCCTGGGCACGAGATCTAATTTCTTCCTCGGCGCGGTCGCGGGCTTTATCGATAACCGGCTGTACGATCGCGCGGACCAACTCTTTAGCGGTTAAGCCAGTTTCGCGATCACCCAAATTGGTACGAGAAAAATCGCTTAAGGTTACGTTTTGGTTTTCATACTGGGGCGATATTAAATCCATAGAAATATCGGTAAAGCTCAGCTTTTCGACCATAAAGCGGGGTTCGGCACCGGTGGAGTCCTGCGAGGACGAGCTTGAACCGCCTTTATTAAGGCGCTGCATAAGCTCTTGCATATTGGTTTGCGCAATACCCTTGTCTTCCACAGTCAGTTGCAAGCCATCCACCATAATTTCATCAATCACAATAACCGGCTCGCGCAGACTGGCGGGCTCGACCTGCAAGGCAATTTGCTCCAACTGGAACAAATAGGGCTCGTTAAAGCCCTCCAGGTTGGCGATGGATAAACCATGTAGCTCGCCGCGACCTTTTTTCAGCTCGAAATTTGCCGAATCCAGGCTGACTTCGGTTTGCAGCACCTCGGTGCCGATGCGCTCAATACCCCCGGCGACAATGGTGTCGAGGTTTTTAACCAGGTAATAAATACCGCCGCCAATCAGCAGCACAAGCACCAATAGGATAATAAGAATAATTTTTACGGCTTTCATATCAGTCGTCCTTTTCTTGAATGGTTAATATTAGGGCGTGGCCGGCGCTGGCTGAGACGCGTCAGTCGCCGGCTCCTCATCTAAATGCTCTAACGCTTCGCGGGCTCGATCCATTTCGGTCTCGACCGAGTTTACAATCGCATCCCAACCCTGCACGATGACCTGATTGGCTTTTTTGACCATTGCCCCTACCGAGTCCTGCTCCATTTTCTTGATAGTCGCTTTCAGACCATCGGCCTGGGCCTGCAGTTCAGCTTGTTGGGCTTCGAGGGAAGT
Source organism: Gilvimarinus xylanilyticus (assembly GCF_024195295.1). GTDB lineage: Bacteria > Pseudomonadota > Gammaproteobacteria > Pseudomonadales > Cellvibrionaceae > Gilvimarinus > Gilvimarinus xylanilyticus. Next base: position 1,248,329 of record NZ_JAMFTH010000001.1, read on the forward strand.
CACCCGCGCTTTAAGATCCATATGTTGCTCATAGCCCCAGTAAAGCGCCGCGCCCTGGGCGCATACCGCCACAACTAATAAAATCAGCAATAATCTCGCAAAAAAGCCCATATTCACTTCCCTCAAGCAATGCGTTCGTCGCCAAAAACGCCTATCATAACGCGCGCTACGCCTTAAAACACAAGTAAAAAGCCTGTATCCATGAATGATAGCTCTATCGCGTTAAACTTACTGGGCATTATTGCCGTTTTATTCACCGGTGCCATCATCGCCCTAATTATCACGGCGGTGGTGATGTATTTTATCGATGTCAATCAAAGCGCCCATACCATTCGCCGCAACTACCCGGTAATTGGCCGTTTTCGCTATTTATTCGAGCACTTGGGGGAGTTTTTTCGCCAGTACTTTTTCGCCATGGACCGCGAAGAACTGCCCTTTAACCGCGCCGAACGGGCCTGGGTGTATCGCTCGGCCAAAAACGTGGATGCCAATGTCGCCTTCGGCTCGACCCGGGATTTATCCAAAACCGGCGAGGTAATGTTTTTAAACTCCGCCTTTCCCACCCTGGAAAAGGACGCCGCCCTGCCCTCAGAAGTGATTGTAGGCCCCTACTGCCGCAAGCCCTACACCACCAGCTCTATTTTTAACATCAGCGGCATGAGCTTTGGCGCCCTGTCCAAACCGGCGGTGCGGGCGCTATCGGCGGGCGCGGCCAAGGCGGGCTGCTGGCTCAATACCGGCGAAGGCGGCCTGTCGCCCTACCATTTAGAGGGCGGCGGCGATGTGGTATTCCAAATAGGCACCGCCAAATACGGGGTGCGCGACCACGAAGGCCACCTAAGCGATGAACGCCTAAAGCACCTGGGTGAGCACGACCAAGTCAAGATGATTGAGCTTAAACTGAGCCAGGGCGCCAAACCGGGGAAAGGCGGTATTTTGCCCGGCGAGAAAGTCTCCGCCGAGATTGCGCAAATTCGCGGCATCCCCGAGGGGCATGCATCCATCAGCCCCAATGGCCACCCGGACATTCGCTCGATCGACGACTTACTGGATATGATTGAGCATGTGCGCGAAGTCACCGGCAAGCCTGTGGGCTTTAAAGCGGTAATTGGCGACAAACAGTGGCTGCGCGACCTGGCCACCGCCATTAAAGGGCGCGGCATCGACCGGGCCCCGGACTTTATTACCATTGACAGCTGCGATGGCGGCACTGGCGCCGCGCCTCAACCGTTAATTGATTATGTGGGCCTGCCGCTCAAAGAAAGCCTTCCCTGGGTATGCGACCTGCTTAAACAGCACGGTTTAAAAGATCGCATTAAAGTGATTGCCTCGGGTAAGTTGGTCACGCCATCCAAAGTGGCCTGGGCACTGGCCTGCGGCGCCGATTTTACGGTCAGCGCGCGGGGCTTTATGTTCGCCTTAGGCTGTATTCAGGCCATGCAGTGCCACAAAAACACCTGCCCCACCGGTGTAACCACCCACGACCCCAAGCTACAGCGCGGCCTGGTGCCCGCCGACAAGGCCCAACGCGTGGCCCACTACCAGCGCAATATGACCTATGGGGTGGGACTGATTGCCCACGCCTGCGGAGTGAGCGAGCCGCGCCTGTTGCGCCGCGAGCATGTCCATGTGGTAATGGCGACCGGATTATCGGCCCCTTTAAGTGAACTTCACCCCGAACCTGTGACTCTGATAGACGATGAATCCGAGGTCCGCCCCGAGGGCCCCGACGTAGAAGTAAAAGAGGTAACCCATGATACGCACGCTTAAATGGCTTATTGTCGCAACCAGCCTGGTAGCGGGTTTAGCCCAGGCGCAAGAGCGCGACCCCAATGCCGTGACCATCAGCGACCTTAGCTGGACCGACGAAAGCTTTTTATCCACCCAGCGCGCCACCATAGATCGCCTGGCACGGGAAAAACTGGGCAGCCAGGTTCGCGGCAATAAAACCGATTTAAACACTTTACAGCGTATTATCGATCGCGAACTGATCGATCAGGACGACGCCATTACCCAGCAAGCACTGGGCGTAGTGATGGGCGATTTAATGCTCAAAGATGAAAAAGAGTTGGAGTGGAAAGTCTACGAAGACAAACTGGGCCGCTCCCGCGCTCTGTGCGCAATGACGGTAGAAGAGTGTTTGTTCCCCGTCACCATGCTCTCGCGCCGCATGCGCGTGGGGTTAAAGCCGGATGTAAAAAAAATCTACGTTGAGGCGCTGGAACTCATCGCCGAATCCCTGCCCGAGCTTCCCTATGGCGAGGTGCGGGAGTATAGAGCCTACTAAACGGAATTTGTACTAGAGCAAATACGCTCGGACTGCGCCCTGTAATACCTTCGGGTCGCCCACTAATTGTCGTTACCGTTTATCGATTAATAGGATACATCTTCGAAATAACGACTAAAAAGCAAACCCGGCTGACAGGTTAAGGGTAGGTAAGAAACCTTATGCTGAAAAAGATATTTTGTTAACGCCGAATAAATTCTGCGTATATCTCGACCGCAACGTTATCCCCCACAGCGGGAATATATTTATCCATTGCAAAAGCAGAACGTTTGAAATGTAGTCTAGCCTCAAAACCCAAAATGTAATCACCATTCAAGCGGTTGGTGGTGGCGCCATTGATGGTAACACCGAGCTCGGCCGGTTGTCGTACCCCCCGAAACAACAACTCCCCGGTAAAGATGAGGCGATTGCCACTCTGATTGGCGCGGCCTTTTGACTCAAAACGGGCTTCGGGGTAGCGCTCGGCGCACAACCAATCACAACTTTTTAGGGTTTCAGCAAAATCCGGCCGATTCACATCCAGCGAATCTATATTCACACTGGCGTGAATAGCGCTTGCGGCCGAATCGTCGGGACGATAATCAAGCTCCGCACGCGCGCGATTAAAACGCCCCACAAACTGGGACACACCCAGGTGCGATACTTTAAAGAGAACGGTGGTGTGATGGGGATCAAGAGTGTAGTTACCCGGCTCTAAGGCTGTTAAGTCGGTCTCTACACTCCCCGACAGCAGTGCCCCACAGCCACTTAAAAGCTGCGAAACGAAGAAAAGAATAACGCACGCCCGCGCGTTATTCCCACTCAATGGTCGCGGGCGGTTTACTGGACACATCGTAGGTTACCCGGGATACCCCGGAGATTTCGTTGATAATACGGTTGGAGACTTTCTCGAGAAGCTCGTAGGGCAAGTGTGCCCAGCGGGCGGTCATAAAGTCGATGGTTTCCACCGCACGCAGGGCGATCACCCACTCGTAGCGGCGACCATCGCCCACCACGCCCACAGATTTAACCGGTAAGAAAACCGCAAAGGCCTGGCTGGTTTTGTGATACCAGTCGGCGTTGTGGAGCTCTTCAATAAAAATGGCGTCGGCTTCGCGCAGAATATCGGCGTACTCTTTTTTGACTTCACCCAATATACGCACGCCCAAGCCCGGCCCGGGAAAGGGATGGCGATACACCATGTCATAAGGTAAGCCCAACTCCAGGCCAATGGCCCGCACTTCGTCTTTAAACAGTTCGCGCAACGGCTCTACCAGTTCAAGCTTCATATCCTCGGGCAAACCGCCGACATTATGGTGCGATTTAATCACATGAGCTTTACCGGTTTTGGCTGCGGCGGATTCAATCACGTCCGGGTAAATGGTGCCCTGGGCCAACCAATTAACGTCTTTAATATTGGCGGCTTCTTCGTCAAACACTTCAATAAACGTATTACCGATAATTTTGCGCTTGCGCTCGGGGTCGTCTTCGTCTTTCAAGCGCCCCAAAAACAAATCTTCTTTGTCAGCACGGATGACATTAACGCCCATATTTTTGGCGAACATATCCATAACCTGATCGCCTTCGGCTTTGCGCAGCAGACCATTGTCGACAAACACACAGGTGAGCTGGTCGCCGATGGCTTTGTGCAGCAACGCCGCGACCACCGAAGAATCTACCCCGCCGGATAGCCCCAGTAACACTTTATCTGTGCCCACCTGCTCGCGCACCTTGACTATGGCATCGTCAACGATATTGGCGGGCGTCCAAAGGGCTTCGCAGCCACAAAGCTTGAGGACAAAGTGTTCGAATATGCGCTTGCCCTGCAGGGTATGAGTGACCTCGGGGTGGAACTGCAAACCGTAAAATTCTTTTTCTTCACAGTGCATCGCCGCAATCGGGCAGGACGGCGTTGAGGCCATAACCTTAAAACCCTCGGGCAGCGTAACCACCTTATCACCATGGCTCATCCAAACATCCATAAGGGCGCTGCCGTCAGCATCCACATGATCTTTAATGTCATGCAACAAAGGGCCGGCATCTTCGACTTTTACCTGGGCGTAGCCAAATTCTTGCACCGCCGACCCCTGCACCGCACCACCAAGTTGCTCGGCCATGGTTTGCATGCCATAGCAGATACCCAATACCGGTACACCCAGGTTAAAAACTACCTCGGGCGCGCGAGGGGAGTTTTCTAAGGTAACCGATTCCGGGCCACCCGCCAGGATAATACCGCTGGGATCAAATTCGCGGATTTCCTCTTCACTCATATCGAATGCGCGGATAATAGAGTAGACGCCTACTTCGCGCACCCGGCGAGCGATAAGCTGGGTGTACTGCGAGCCAAAATCGAGAATCAGAATGCGCTGAGCGTGAATGTCCTGAGTCATGGGTGTTCCATTGCTAGTGTGAAAATGAAAAACCCCTGCAGGTGAATACAGGGGTTATCTGTGCAGAATAAGTAACGCGATTAGCGTCCGCTTACGGGATAGTTGGGAGCCTCTTTGGTGATCTGTACATCGTGTACATGGCTCTCACCCATACCGGCCGAGGTGACCCGAACAAACTTGGGCTGAGTGCGCATTTCTTCCACGGTGCGACTACCGGTATAACCCATCGCCGAACGTAAGCCGCCCATTAGCTGATGCACAATAGCGGTCAGTGGACCTTTGTAAGGAACACGCCCTTCAATACCTTCGGGCACCAGCTTTTCTGCGCCTTCGCTGGCATCTTGAAAGTAACGGTCGGAGGAACCCTGAGTTTGCGACATGGCACCCAGCGAGCCCATACCGCGATACGCTTTATAAGTGCGGCCCTGATACAGCTCGACCTCGCCCGGCGCTTCTTCGGTACCGGCGAACATTGAGCCCATCATCACGCAGTCGGCGCCAGCAACGATCGCTTTGGCCAGGTCACCGCTAAAACGAACACCGCCGTCGGCGATAACCGGTACATCGGTACCTTTTAGGGCCTCAACGACATTGGCAATCGCGGAGATTTGCGGCACGCCGACACCACTGACAATACGGGTGGTACAGATAGAGCCCGGACCAATGCCCACTTTAACCGCATCGGCGCCCGCCTCGGCCAAGGCTACAGCGGCTTCGGCGGTGGCGATATTGCCGCCTACCACCTGTACTTCGGGAAATTGCTGTTTAATTGAGCGAACCCGGTCAAGCACATTCTTGGAGTGACCGTGAGCGGTGTCCACCACCAGAACGTCAACCCCGGCCTCAACCAGGGCTTTAACGCGATCGTCGGTATCGGCGCTGGTTCCTACGCTGGCGCCCACTCGCAAGCGACCTTCGGGGTCTTTGCTGGCACTGGGGTATTTTTCGGCTTTGTTGATATCCTTCACGGTGATCATGCCGCGCAGTTCAAACTGCTCGTTTACCACCAGCACTTTTTCAATACGGTGTTTGTGCAAGAGTGCGCGAATTTCATCGGCGCCTGTGCCCTCCAAAGTGGTCACCAGCTTTTCTTTGGGGGTCATGATGCTGGAGACTTTGGCCTCTTTATTGGCCTCAAAGCGCACATCGCGGCGAGTAACGATACCCACCAGGTTGCCGTTTTCTAACACCGGCACACCGGAAATATTATGGGCTTTGGTGAGCGCCAGCAGTTCGTTGATGCTGGCACTGGACTCGATGGTGATAGGATCTTTGACCACCCCGGCTTCGTATTTTTTCACCGCCCGGACTTGCTGGGCCTGCTTCTCAATGGACATGCTTTTGTGAATAATACCGATGCCGCCTTCCTGGGCAATGGCAACCGCAAGACGCGCTTCAGTGACGGTGTCCATTGCCGATGAGATCAGGGGAATGTTTAAAGCGATACCGCGAGTCAGGCGGGTCTTGAGCGACACATCTTTCGGCGTCACCTCGGAATACCCGGGCACCAGCAAAACATCGTCAAATGTGAGTGCTTCTTCTGCGATTCGCAACATAGCTATCCAACCTTCGCGCTTGGGAAAAATAAGCGCGAAATTATACCTTACAGTAAGCGCTTAGGTAAACCAGTTTTCACCTTGTCGCAAAACGGTAACCTGCTGAAATTCTTTTAATTTTGCCTGTCATTACCAGCGCGCAACAACCGCTTGCAAAACCCTCTGGTACAATGGCGCCATGAACCCACTAAACCCTACCGAGATTCCCGCCGAACGCGAAATTTTGAGCGTATCGCGCCTTAACTGGATCAGCCGCCAATTGCTGGAAACACACCTGCCCCTTATTTGGGTGGAAGGCGAAATATCCAACCTGGCCAAACCCAGCTCGGGGCATTGGTACTTCACGTTAAAAGACGATAAAGCCCAGGTGCGCTGCGCCATGTTTCGCGGCCGCAACCAACAGGTACGCTTTCCAGTGCAAAACGGCCAGCAGGTGCTCTTACGCGCCCGAGTGAGTATTTACGAGGGGCGCGGCGACTACCAGCTGATTGCCGAACACCTGGAAGAAGCCGGCTTGGGCGCTCTGCAAAGGGCCTTCGAAACATTAAAAAACCAACTGGCCAGCGAAGGGCTTTTCGCCCCCGAGCGCAAGCAACCCTTGCCCGCAGCGCCCCAGCATATTGGCGTGATCACCTCGCCCAGCGGCGCGGCGGTGCGCGACGTACTCTCGGTCATCAAACGGCGCTACCCCACCCAAAAAGTGACCGTCATCCCGGTGCCCGTCCAGGGCGTCCAGGCGGCCCCGGAAATCATTCGAGCCTTAGACTTGGCGGTGCGAGCCGGGGGCATAGACCTGTTAATCATCACCCGCGGAGGCGGTTCGATTGAGGATTTGTGGGCGTTTAATGATGAAGCCCTGGCGCGAAAAGTTGCCGCCTGTCCGATTGCAACAATCAGCGCAGTAGGCCACGAAACCGATTTTACCATTGCCGACTTTGTCGCCGACGTGCGCGCCCCCACCCCCTCGGCGGCAGCGGAAATTGCAGTCCCCGATATCCGCGAGCATTTGAGTGCCCTTAAACAGCGCGAGCTGGCATTGGGCAAAGCCATAGCCGGACAACTCAAACAGCAGCACACCCGGCTGGAGGCCCTGCAAAAACGTCTGCGCCACCCGGGCGAAGCGCTGCGGCACCAGGCGCAGCGCCTGGACCAACTGGAAATACGCCTGACCCGCAGCGCGCAACAGCGGCTTAATCAAGCTTCGCAAACGCTGGATACCCTCAAACGCCGGCAGCAAGCTCAGCACCCGCAAGCGCGCCTGACCCAGGCGAGCAAACAATTGCAATCGCTTAGCCACCACCTTCAACACAGCATGAACACCCGACTCAAAAACTATCGCCAGCAGCTGCACGAAAAAGCCCGCGTACTCGATAGTGTCAGCCCCTTGGCGACCCTTGATAGGGGCTTTGCCGTAGTGCGCGACGATCGGGGCCAGGTGGTTCGCCAAAGCGGCGAGCTCAGCCCTGGGCAAAAGTTAACCACCAAGCTGGGACGCGGTGAATTTCAAAGTGAGGTGATTGCAACCTCCGAGTAATGCCATTATATTGATCCCACTTGTCGGGGCGCCTTGATCATATTGTTGATACGAAGGCTGAGATCGGTACGGCCGAACCCGTGGAACCTGAACAGGCTGATACCTGCGGAGGGAACAAGTAGCGCCCTCGCGGGCGTCCTCCCGCCGCCATTCAGCCTCTGCGCACGAGGCTATTTTGAACCCAACATTTTCCCCTTTGCTACCTGCTGATTCAGGCGCACATATTGGCATCGCGGGCGCCGGTCTGCTAGGGCAACTGCTGGCGTGGCAATTGAGCATGAAAGGTTTTCAGGTCAGCTTGTTCGACGCGGCCTCTGCCTCATCTCCCAATAGCGCGGCGCACACCGCTGCGGGCATGTTGGCCCCCATAAGCGAGGCGGCCGTGGCCGGCCCCGAAGTCTATACCATGGGGCTTTATGGCCTTAAACGCTGGCAAACGTGGCTCGGTCAGTTAGGCCCCCAGGCCTCTCAGTGCTTTCATCGCCAAGGTAGTCTACTGGTGGCTCACCCACAGGACGAATGCGAGCTACAGCAATTTCTGGCCGATACCCGTTGCTTGAACAACGAACCCGATTGCGCCATTAACTCTTTAAACCAAGCGCAGTTACAGCAGCTGGAACCAGACCTAAGCCAGCAGTTCCGTTCGGGCCTGCTTCTGGAGCCCGAGGGACACCTGGATAACCGGGAAATACTGGAATATCTGCGCCAGGTATTACAGTCGAACAAAGTGGCCTACCACGAACAGACGCCGGTCGAGGTGGCCCCCTACACCCTTAAAGCTATCAACACCGCGCAACAATGGCGGTTTGACTTGGTAATCGACTGCCGCGGCGCCGGAGCCCGCCACAGCAATAGGGGCCTGCGCGGGGTGCGCGGAGAAACCTTGCACCTGCAAACGACCGAAGTTCATTTTATTCGTCCGGTGCGCCTGATGCATCCGCGCTACCAGCTGTACGTGGTGCCCAAACCCGATCATCGCTTTGTGATCGGCGCCACCCAAATTGAGAGTGAAGACACCTCACCGATTTCTGTACAGTCGAGTCTCGAGCTGTCCAGCGCCGTTTATACCCTCGCGCCAGCCTTTGCCGAGGCGAGAATTTTGGAAGCGGGGGTCAACCTGCGCCCTGCGTTTTCCGACAATTTACCCCAATGCTTTTCACGGCCGGGGCTCTTGACCGCCAATGGCCTGTTCCGGCACGGTTACCTTTTGGCGCCCGCCTTTGTCGATCATTTATTGGCACAAATCAGCCAGAGTGCGCCATCGCCATTCGCTTCTTATTTACCCACACATCACCATTACGACGAGCCAGTGTATGAGTAATCGCACGATCGAAGTTTTTTTAAACTCAGAACTCCACGAACTGAACCAGGGCACCGATCTCGCCAGTGCCGCCCAACGTTGGCGTGAGCAAAACCTGATTCCAGAACAATTCGCCGCCGCCATCAACGGCGAGTTTGTGCCCCGCTCGGCTTACGCAACCACCCTACTGGGAAGCGGTGATCTAGTGGATATCGTCGCGCCGGTGGGAGGGGGTTAGTATGAACAACGACCCATTAACCCTATACGGACAGAGTTTTAACAGCCGCTTTTTGTTAGGCACGGCCCTTTATGAGTCGCCCCAGCAAATGCTGGACAGCGTCGCGGCGGCGCGGGCCGACATAGTCACCCTGGGGCTGCGCCGGCAAAACCCGGCCAGAGGCGACGGCGAACGGTTTTGGCAACATATTCGCGAGACGGGCTGCACTCTGTTGCCCAACACCGCAGGTTGCAAATCGGTAAAAGAAGCCGTGAATCTGGCGCTTATGTCGCGGGAAATATTTGCCACCGACTGGATCAAACTGGAAGTGATCGGCGACGACTACAACCTGCAACCCGACCCTTTCGCGCTGCTAGAAGCAACCCGCGAGCTGATTGCGCAAGACTTTAAGGTCTTGCCCTACTGCACCGATGATTTAATCCTGTGCCAAAAACTAGTCGAGGCGGGCTGCGAGGTGTTAATGCCCTGGGGGGCGCCCATCGGCACCGGACGCGGGCTGCTTAATCGCTATGCCTTGCGAACATTGCGTCAGCGTTTTGACTGCCCATTAATTGTTGATGCGGGCTTGGGGGCGCCGTCACAGGCGGCTGAAGCCATGGAGATGGGATATGACGCAGTGCTGCTTAATACCGCCGTCGCCAAAGCGCAAAATCCTCCGCTGATGGCCCGTGCCTTTGCCGGTGCCATCGACGCTGGGCGCGATGCTTACTTGAGCGGTCTGATGCAGACCCGACAAACGGCTAGCCCCAGCACGCCCACCATAGGCCAACCTTTTTGGCATCAGACGAGTTAGATGTCTGACGTCTGACGTCTGACGTCTGACGCTACAGTATCGCTCGCCAGACAAAGAGCGCGGCGATGCCCACAGGCAGACTATAGCCCACCAGCGATGCGGCCAACTTGGGGGCTAGCTCATAGCGCATCGCGAGCACCCCGGCCGATATCATCGCGGGCATGCCGGCTTCCAAAATCACCACCTGGCGGGCGACGCCCTCACCGCCAAGCCAACCAGAAAACCAATAAGCCAGGGCTGGCTTGGCAATGCAGAGCGTTAGCAACGCGCCGACAAATACCTTGAGATCGGCGCGATCAAGCTTTAAATGCCAGGCAATCCCCACGGCGACCATCACCACGGGCACCAAAGTCCAGGCCACGGCCTCTAAACCTTGCATTAACCACCTTGGGTAGTCCCACCACAACAGGGCAAACGCGACCAGTAAACTGATAAAAGGCGGAAAGCTAAAAATCCGTTTGGCGAGCTGATTGGAGGTGGTGTGTCCGCCGCTGTAACCCACCGCGATGGCTATACCAAAAGTATTCAGCGCCAAAAAGGTGCCAAACTGATCGTAAAGAATCGCGTAGCCAATTCCCTCGGCGCCAACCAGAGCCTCAATAAGCGGAATACCGACAAAGCCTGTGTTACCCAGCGGCAAAACCAATAACAGACAGCCCGTCACCTGGCGAGACAAACTGACTAGGCGCGACACCAGCAAAACGCCCAGCGCAGTCGCAACCATCACCGACCAGGCCACCACCACCGGCAAGAATACACGCGAATCAAATTGCAGTTTGGGAAGTTCGGAAAGAATCAGCGCCGGCAGGGCCAGATTAATAACATAGGCGTTTAATCTGGCCGCTGCCCGTTCGCCCGCCAGGCGCGTAAACTGCAACACCAGTCCAGCGCCAAGACATACAGCAATCAGAACAAAGGGGTTCACCGTCTAGCGGCTACCTTTGCGCGGCGCGCGGCGCGCGCTGCGAACCGGTGCCTGAGATTTCTTTTTACCCGAGAAGGGGTTCTCGCTGGATTTAAACTCTACCCGGACGGGAGTGCCGCGCAAATTTAACGCCCGGCGAAAGGTTTTTTCCAGATAGCGAACATAGTGTGCAGGAACCTTTGCAGTCTGGTTGCCGTGCACCACAATCACCGGCGGGTTATTGCCCCCGGCATGAGCGTAACGCAGCTTAATGCGGCGACCGTTAATCATGGGCGGTTGATGTTCTGAGACCGCGTCCTGCAGAATTTGGGTCAAAAAGCTGGTAGACATTTTATCGGTGGCGCTCTGGTAGGCCTGCTCCACCGATTTATACAAATCCCCTACCCCCGTTCCATGCAGAGCCGAGATGTAGTGGATATTGGCAAAGTCCACAAAGCGCAGACGCCGATCAATTTCATTTTTAACGTATTGCTTGTGACTGTCTTCCAGGCCATCCCATTTATTGAGGGCCACCACAAGGGCACGCCCCTGCTCGATCACCGTACCCATAAGGTGCAGGTCTTGCTCGACTACCCCTTCGCTGGCATCGATGACCAGAATGACCACATTGGCATCTCCAATGGCTTGCAGGGTTTTAACGATTGAGAACTTCTCTACCGCCAGAGAAACATTTTTGCGCCGACGTACCCCGGCGGTGTCGATAATAGTGTAGGCCTTGCCAAAGCGCTCGTACTGAATATAAATACTGTCGCGAGTGGTGCCGGGCAGATCGTAAACCACGACCCGGTCTTCGCCCAGCATCCGGTTCACCAAAGTAGACTTACCCACGTTGGGACGCCCCACAATGGCCATTTTAATGCCCTTGGGAGCGGGCTCTTGCTCGGGCTCGGCGGCCGGCGGAATTTGCTCCAGCACCGACTCCACCATGGACTTAACCCCGCGACCGTGGGTAGCCGTGGTGGCAAAAACTTCGCCCAGGCCCAACTCGTAAAAAGGTGCCAACGCAATATCCGGGTCCATGCCATCAATTTTATTGGCCACCAGATAGGTTTTTTTGCCGCGCTGGCGCAGCTCTTTGGCAATCATATAATCGGCGGCGGTAAGACCATCGCGCGCCGACACCATAAACAGCACAATGTCAGCTTCTTCAATCGCCTGCAATGACTGCCCGGCCATGACGGTATCAATCCCCTCTTCCTCGCCGCTGATACCGCCGGTATCAATCAGAATAAAGCGGTGATCGTCGAGTTGGACCTCGCCATACTTGCGATCGCGCGTCAGGCCGGAATAATTGGCCACAATCGCATCGCGGCTGCGGGTCAGACGATTAAACATGGTGGACTTACCGACATTGGGACGTCCGACCAGAGCAATTACAGGGATCATAGTTTTGGTATCTGCTGATGCCGCCCGCAGGCGGCATGGGGATTATTTTGGCGCAATACGGTAGGCGGCTAATTTGCCGTCGTTGGCCAGAACATAGATAGTTTCGCCGTCGCTCCACAAGGGCGCGCGCACCCCGGAACCATCGATATTAGTGCGGGCGGCAAAGCTGCCATTGTTGCGATTTAATATATGAATATAGCCATCATCGTCCGCCACCGCAATATATTCACCGGCGGCCACCGGTCCGGTTAGCAACCGGCGCAGCATTTTTTCATTGCGCCACTTTTCGGTACCACCATTGGCGTCATAGCTGACCACAGCACTGTTATCTTCGGTAATAAACAGCTCGTTCTCATCGTACCAAAGCTCTTGGTAGCTGGAGGAATCTATCCCCCACAGTGGACGACCGCTGCCACGGCTGATAGCCATTAAGCGCCCTTGATAGCCGCTGACATACAAAATGCCATCCACCAATACGGGGCTCGCCTGAATATCCACCATTTTTTCCAAATCGGAACGTCCCTTGGGCATGGCGACACGCTGCTCCCAGAGAATCAGGCCGTTTTTGGGGTTAAACGCCATCAGGCGGCCGTTGGAAAAACCTGCGTAAATGGCCGATGGCGTTACCACCGGTGATGAGCGTCCGCGCAAGGTCAAGGTAGGCGGGGGGTTATCGTAAAACCACAGTACTTCCCCCGTGCTGGCGTCCAGCACCGACAGACGGCCGTCCAAGGTGTGAGCGGCAACAACCGTAGCGTCTCCCACTGGGGTGGACATAATTTCACTGCTGAGCTGGGTGCGCCACAGCTCGCTGCCATCGTTAATATCCAACGCCAGCACTTCGCCCTCGTCGGTGCCCACTAACAGCTGGCCACTGCCGAGGCCCACACCGCCGGCAAGCACCGTGTCCAAATCGCGATCCCACTGAACTTTTCCAGTCTCGCGGTTAATCGCCGACAGCTCGCCGCGATAATCGGCAACGTACAAGAGTTCGGAATCAAACGCGGGTTCCAGGCGCGTGTAACCATCGCCCTGCCCCACGCCGGTGCCGCGCTTCCATAAACGTTCGATCTCGACGGTGGGCTCGAATTCCACTAACTCCATGGGCTCGGTGCCGTCTTTGTCGCTAAAAAGCGAACAGCCCGACAGCCCCAATACCAATAACAGTGAGATTAATACTCTCATGCCGAAGGCTCCGTGGCAGCGGGCTTGGTATCATTCACTTTCATTTGCAGAACCACATTGCGCTGTTGCTGATCAGTGTCGAGGTTTTCCAGCGCCTGGTTGTAGGCCTGGTTGGCAGCCACTTTATCGCCTTTAAAGTTAAAAATGTCGCCGCGCACTTCGGCCTGCTCGGCGGCAAAGCCTTTTGCGGGGGTATCGCTGACCAGTGCCAGGGCCGCATCATAATCTTCTTTCGCGGCTAGTACCCGGGCTAAACGAATTTTTGCCAATTGCTGAAAGCCCGCATCTTCAGAATTATCTAGCACCCAATTTAACTGAGTTTCGGCGCCTTCTAAGTCCTGGTTTTCAACCGCGGCTTTCGCGGCAAAAAACGCGCTGTTGATGGCGTAGGCCGAATCACTGGCGCTGTCTTTAATTTGCCCGGCCAAGTGGGCGGTGGTCGCTTCCGATTCTTCTCCAGACGCCTCGGAAGTGGCCGAAGCCATCAGCTGTTCATAGTTATCGGAAGCCTGAGCAATACGCTGCTGCTCCGACTGCTGCCAATAGTTCCAGCCAAAATACGCTGATGTGGCAACCGCGACGCTGGCAATGATTGTGGTGCCATACTCTTTCCACAGTCGCTTTAAATTTTCTACTTGTTCTTCTTCGGTCAGATGATCGCTCACAATCTACTCCTAGCGGTTTTCATTCAAATTCGGTTATTTAGAGGATTCTACCAGCGGCTGTAAGAGTGCCGCGACCTCTGTCTGAGCACACACTTGCTGAGGCTTGTCATCGCGCAGATATTTAACCGCGACTTCACCACTGGACGCTTCGTTTTCACCTAAAATAAGGGCCACAGCCGCGCCGCTTTTATCGGCTTTTTTCAACTGGCTTTTAAAGCTTCCGCCGCCGCAGTGCATACACACCCGAAGGCCGGGCACAGACTCGCGCAGCTGCGCCGCCAACATCAGCGCCTGGGCTTGCACGTCGCCCACAGCGGTCAAGTAAACATCCACCGATTGATCCAATTGCTCGGGCACCTCGCCCTCACTTTGCAGCAGCAACACCAATCGCTCAAGACCGATGGCAAAGCCCACGGCGGGGGTATCGCGCCCCCCTAACTGAGCGACCAGATTGTCGTAACGGCCTCCAGCGCACACCGCGCTTTGCGCACCCAACTTGTCAGTCACCCATTCAAACGCCGTGCGGGTGTAATAATCCAGGCCCCGCACCAAACGGCGGTTAACGGTATAGGGGACACCGGCGGCGTCCAAGAGTTGCGTTAAACCGGCAAAATGCTGCTCTGACTCTTCATCCAGATAGTCGGCTAAGCTGGGGCCTGCATCCAGCAATGCCTGAGTGGCGGCGTTTTTGCTATCCAGAATGCGCAGCGGATTGGTCTGCAGGCGGCGCTTACTATCTTCGTCCAATTGGTCTTGGTGATCGCTTAAATAAGCCACCAGGGCATCGCGAAATTTGGAGCGCGCCTCATCACTACCCAGCGAATTTATTTCGAGGCTGACGCAATGATCGAGTTTTAACGCTTTAAACAAATTAAAGCTGAGCAACAAAAGCTCGGCATCAATGTCCGGCCCCGCCAGGCCATAGGTTTCAATACCCACCTGATGGAACTGACGGTAGCGACCTTTTTGCGGCCTTTCGTAGCGGAACATGGGGCCCATATACCACAGGCGCTGAGTCTGGTTATAAAGCAAGCCGTGCTCTTCGCAAGTACGCACACAGCTGGCCGTGCCCTCGGGGCGCAGCGTTACGCTCTCGCCATTGCGATCCTCGAAGGTGTACATTTCTTTTTCTACGATGTCGGTGACTTCACCGATAGAGCGTTTGAATAAATCGGTTTGCTCCATCACCGGAAAACGAATTTCGCTGTAACCAAAACCCGCCAGAGTTTTCTTAATCACCGATTCCAGATACTGCCACACGGCGGTATCCGCCGGCAGCAAATCGTTCATTCCGCGTATTGCCTGAATCTTTTTCAATCTAAACCCTTACTTTGTGCTGTTAAGCCCGGGCGATAATATCTTTATCGGCCTGCTCTTTCTCGGCGGCTTTGCGCCGAATCAATCGTTCTAAATCATCTACCAGGGTATCGTTACCCAATTTGCTGTCGGCCTGACCGTCGACATACACCAAATTGCTGGGGGCACCACCCGCGAGCCCGAGGTCGGCCTCTTTGGCCTCCCCCGGTCCGTTGACCACACAGCCGATCACCGCTACATCCAAAGGGGTGGTGATATCTTCGACACGCTGCTCCAGCTCGTTCATGGTTTTAATCACATCGAAGTTCTGCCGCGAGCAGCTGG
The DNA here is from genome assembly GCF_024195295.1 of Gilvimarinus xylanilyticus. Taxonomy (GTDB): domain Bacteria; phylum Pseudomonadota; class Gammaproteobacteria; order Pseudomonadales; family Cellvibrionaceae; genus Gilvimarinus; species Gilvimarinus xylanilyticus. The sequence goes on from NZ_JAMFTH010000001.1 coordinate 1,264,208, forward strand.
GGCAGGCAATAAAATTTACGCCCTTGGTGCGAAGTTTTAGGCTCTTTAGCAGATCCCAGCCGACTTTAACTTCTTCCACCGGGTCGGCAGCCAGAGAAATGCGCAGAGTGTCGCCGATACCGTCCATCAGCAGCGCCCCCAGCCCTACCGCCGATTTAACCGTTCCGGCGCGCAAGCCACCGGCTTCGGTAATACCCAGGTGCAGCGGCTGCTCTATTTCTTTGGCCAACAGCCGGTAGGCCTCCACCGCCATAAAGACATCCGAGGCCTTCACACTGACTTTAAAGTCTTGAAAATCCAGCTTATCTAAAATATCCACATGACGCAGCGCCGACTCTACCAGCGCCGCCGGCGTGGGTTCACCGTATTTTTTCTGAATGTCTTTTTCCAACGAACCCGCGTTGACACCAATACGAATAGGAATGCTCAGGTCGCGGGCTTTATCCACCACCGCGCGGATGCGTTTTTCACGGCCAATATTGCCCGGATTAATACGCAGACAATCGACGCCCAGGTCGGCCACCCGCAAGGCGATGCGATAATCAAAATGGATATCCGCAACCAGCGGAACGCTTACCTGCTTGCGGATTTCACCGAAGGCTTCCGCGGCCTCCATGGTAGGCACCGACACCCTCACGATATCGGCGCCGGCGTTTTCCAGACGCTGAATTTGCCCCACGGTTGCGGCCACATCGCAGGTTTCAGTGTTGGTCATACTCTGAACCGCGATGGGCGCATCACCGCCCACGGGAACATTACCCACCATTATTTGGCGAGATTGACGGCGTTTTATAGGAGACTCATGCTGCATAGTAACTCACACCTATTCCACCGCACTTGCGGTAAAGTTGACCACATTGCCCGCCCCGGATTGGGGGATGCTGATGGTTTCACCATTGACATAAGCGCGCACCCCGGCGCTATTGCCCAGGCGCACGTCGAAAGGCGCTTCACCCTGAACGTCGCTCTGAGTACCGGCTTTTTTAAGCGTTTGCAGCAGCACTTCGCCCGAGGCGTCGATAACCCGAACCCAGCAATCTTGCGCGAAAGCGAGGCTCAGAGTATCAACCGAGGCCAAAGGCTCTGCCGGGGTGTCGGGCGATGCCTGGGGAGTTGTATCAGCGGCTACCAATTCGGAAACATTCGATGCGCTAGGGTCTTCTTGGACGGGGTTTGTGCCTATCGAATCGACCGAACCCTGAAGGCTGTCCGAACCACCGACCGTTTGTGACTCTATGCTATCGCTGACCGGCGCTGGCTCACCAGCCGTAGCCGACACGTCTAGCTCAAGGCTGTCGGCGGCCTCACTGTCATCAATACCCGCTGTATTAAATGAACCCGTATCACTCGCTGCATTCATATCTTGCACCGCCGATGCGGGTTCCAAGTCGCGATTGCTTTGCTCACTGGCAGACTGAGGTAGGCTCGGTGTCTGGACGGGTGACTCGCTCGCGTTGCGATCAGCAAAAAACCAGTAAGCTATTACCCACAACAGTAAAATCAAGACAATTAAAAACAAGCGCCCGGGCCAGGCCGAGCGCTTACGCCCCATTTTCACATTCAGCGACTCGGCCGCGGGCAAAGGCTGCTCTTGTTCCGGCATCAGCTCGCTCAAGCGCTCTACCAAGGGCTCGCTTTCCAGGCCTAAATATTTGGCATAGCTGCGAACATAACCCCGGGCAAAAACCTGAGAAAACATTTTCTCGTATTCGCCTGACTCCAGCGCATTTAGTTTATTGAGCTGAATATTCAGATCACCGGCCACCTGTTCAGCGCTGAGTTTTTGTCGCTCGCGCTCGTATTTCAGCAGTGGCCCGGGATCGAGCTCGTTGAGGTGTTCAGGTTGCGTCATACCGGTTTACTTCTCCAGCATCTGCTTGTATTCCAAATATTCCTCAGAATATGGATAGCGGTTTTTCAATAACAGCGCGTAACTGTCCTCTTTACCCCGGTTGCCAAATATACGCTCAAGCTTGATTCCCAGCAGCAGCGTTTGCGGTGCCGGACGCGCTATTTGATCATAGGCATCTAAGTAGTTTTTGGCTTCGGCATAATTTTTCTGCTCAAAATACAGCGAGGCCAGCTCGTACTTTACGGTCGGCATCGCGGGGTTTAAGCGATTGGCCTGCAAAAATACCGATTCTGCTTTTTCCGGGCGATCCAAGTGCAAAGCCGTACGTCCCAGGTTCACCATGGCCTGAGCGCGGTTGTCGTAGTCGTAGTCGGCCGCCGCCGCTTCAAACTGCTCGTAGGCGTCTTGGTAGCGCTCGTGAGAATACAAAAACACGCCGTAGTTGTTCCGCGCGCGGGTGTAGTCGCGATCCAGCCGCAGGGTTTTCTCGAAGTACTCTTCGGCCATTTCCGGTTCGCCCTCTAACTGATAGAGCATGGCCATCGCGAAGGTCGCGTCCACAGACTTCGGGTCAATTTCAAAGGCTTTGCGCAAATGGTGGCGCGCCGACTCGCGGTTTTGCGAGTCGATATATTTCAATGCCAGGGTGACATGGCTGTCCAGCGCTTTTTCTTCGTCCACTTGGTACTTGGACGGTGGCATAGTGCTGACGCAGGCACTCAATAGAAAAACCAAGCCTGCCAGGATAAAAAGGTTTGCCTTAATCGTCTTGGGTTTTAATGCTCGCGACACAATTCAGCCTCTTGTTGTTATTGAGTGACAATAGTAACCGGCTCCGCCTGGGAAAACTGTGCTTTGTATCTCTGTGACCGTTTTGTGATGTCGTTGACCTCGCCCGCCAACTGCCCACAGGCCGCGTCGATATCGTCGCCACGGGTGGTGCGTACCGTGGTGATGTACCCCTCCTGCATTAAAATATCCTGGAACCGGCGCATGGCATTATTGCTAACGCGCTTATAGTTGGACAAATTAAACGGGTTAAAGGGAATCAAGTTAATCTTCACCGGCACATCGCGCAGTAGCTCTGCCAATTGGCGAGCGTGCTCGGGCCGATCGTTAACGTGATCGATCAAGGTATACTCGATGGTAATTTTGCGGTGGGTATCGGGCAGCGACTCAATGTAGCGCTTGGCCGAATCCAAGAGCATGGCAATGGGGTATTTTTTGTTAATGGGGACCAGCTCATTGCGCAGCTCGTCGTTCGGCGCATGCAGCGAGATGGCCAGGCAGGCATCGGTGTACTCGCGCAGCCTATCCAGCTGCGGCACCACCCCCGAGGTACTGAGGGTTACGCGACGCTTGGAGATCCCGTAGGCGTTGTCATGCATCATCAGATTCATGGCATCGACCACATTGTCGAAATTCATCAACGGCTCGCCCATACCCATCATCACCACATTGGTGACCTTGCGCGGGCCATTGGGCGCCAGCTGACCAAACGATTTGGCCGCAATCCACACCTGGGCAATAATTTCCGCTGCACTCAGGTCGCGATTAAAGCCCTGCTTGCCTGTCGCACAAAAACTGCAATCCAGCGAGCAGCCCACCTGTGAGGACACACATAAGGTGCCGCGCTCGCCATCGGGAATAAACACGGTTTCGACCACACTGCCGCCGGTGACCCGGATCAGAAATTTACGTGTACCGTCGGTAGAATCCAGCTGACGCAAAACCTCGGGGGCGCGAATCTCACACTGACTTTTCAGCTTTTCGCGCAGCGCCTTGCTAATATTGGTCATCTCATCGAAGTTGTCCACGCCCAACTGATGAATCCATTTGAGCACTTGAGCGGCGCGAAAGCGCTTTTCCCCCAAAGTCTCAAAAAACGCCACCAGCTTGGCCTCGGGCAACCCCAAAAGGTTGATTTTCTCGCCCGCTGGCGCTGCGGTGGCATCGGAGTTGGATACAGAGTCGGTCATGGTGTCACCTTCGCGCTCAGCGCGGGTAAATCTCCTGAGAGTTGAAAAAGTAGTCAATTTCGCGGGCCGCCGATTCCGGCGAATCCGAGCCGTGCACGGCGTTGGCACTAACAGCGGTAGCGAAGTCGGCACGGATAGTGCCCGCTTCGGCCTCTTCGGGGTTGGTAGCACCCATCAGCTCGCGGTTGCGCACAATGGCATTGTCGCCCTGCAAGACCTGCACACAGACAGGCCCGGACATCATAAATTCCACCAGCGAGGGGAAGAACGGACGTCCCTCGTGTTCGGCGTAAAAGCCTTCGGCCTGGGCGCGGGTCAGTTGTAGCATTTTTAGCGCCACCACTTTCAAGCCCGCTTCTTCAAAACGAGCCACAATGGCGCCGATATGGTTATCCCCTACAGCATCTGGCTTAATAATCGATAGTGTTTGTTCTTCGGCCATCTGGCACTCCATATTCCATCACACCCGGGCAGTAAACCCGAAAAATTTGCGCTTATGGGGCTAAAACGCGCGCCCTGGGCGAAGCCCTTGACGCCGTTAATATCCCATATACCTAAAACCCGCGAATTATACGCGGGTTTTAGGTATATTTATACGCAATTCAGCCTTTGCCGGGGCTGGCTGCGCGGGTTATTGGGCGGCGATGGCCTGAATTTTCTGCACCATGGCTTTCAGACCATTGCCCCGGGTCGAACTCAGGTGGTTCAGCAAATTAAGCTCGGCAAAATAGGCATCAATATCAAACGCACTGACCTCGGCCGGGGTTTTGCCGTTATAGGCCGCCAACACCACCGCCAGCAACCCTTTAACGATAAAGGCATCGCTGTCGGCGTAAAAGAACAATCGCCCATCGCGCGCCTCACTGATCAGCCAGACCTGGCTCTGACAGCCGCGCACCAGATTTGCCTCGGTTTTGTGCTCCTCCGCCAGAGGCGGGAGCTCTTTACCCAAATCGATAATATACTTGTAACGATCTTCCCAGCCGTCAAAAAAGCCCAGGGTATCGATAATATCGTCGGAGGTTACCTCTACACCAAATTCTGTCACGCCCTGCCCCATTTAAAAAAACATGCCCGTTTCAAGTTGCGCCTCTTCACTCATCATCTCGCGGCTCCAGGGCGGATCGAACACCAGCTCGACCTCTACCTCCTGGACATTGGGCACCCGGCCCACGCGGTACTCGACATCGCCCACCAGCACAGGGCCCATGCCGCAACCGGGCGCCGTTAATGTCATGGTGATACCCACGTGACCTCGATCCTGGTCGATATCCAGGGTATAGATAAGCCCCAGGTTGACCAAATCCACCGGAATTTCCGGGTCAAACACGGTTTTGAGAGCATCCCACACCTGGCTTTCGCGTATTTGGCCATCGCCCGGATCGGTAAAATTCAGCTGTTCGGGCTCCTTGCCGATCGCTTCGGCATCCAGGCCGTCTACCCGCACCATCTGTCCCTGAAAGCTCAGGGTATAGTTCCCCCCCAGCGCCTGGGTGATGGTAACAAAGGTGTCTTTGGGGATTGTCACAGGCGTACCGTCGGGCACTCGCCGTGCAGGGCAGTCAGCCAGAGTGACTACCATTTCGCGTTCTGCGGCCATAGCTATTCCTAACCGATGTTAAAACTCTCTCCGCAGCCGCAGTAATCCCGGGCATTGGGGTTAATAAAGGCGAGCTGCCGATTGACACCCTCGGTGATAAAGTCGATTTTTGTGCCCGAAATCACCGGCAAACTGGCCGGGTCCAGATAGACCTCGACGCCATCGGCCAATGAGATAACCTGATCGCCCGGCTCGGGCTGGGCCACCAAATCCAATACATACATGTAGCCCGTGCAACCGCTTTCTTTGATGGATAGACGCACGCCTTTAGCGTCGCCGCTATCGGCGGCCAACTGCTTTCTAAAATGAGCGGCCGCCTGGTCGGTTATTTCTACCGGAGCGGCTTGCGGATCGAAATCTTGTACCGTCATGGCAAACCTCGCCTTAGGCTAAGAACATTTTGGCTTTCTCGAGGCCCTGCATCAGCGCCTCGATATCTGCCTGAGTGTTGTAGAGACTGAAACTCGCGCGCACGGTTCCCGGCAAGCCATACTGATCCATAATGGGTTGAGCGCAGTGATTCCCGGTGCGCACCGCAATGCCCTGCTGATCCAGAATCATGCCGATGTCTTGCGGGTGAGCAAAGTCGGCGACAAAACTCATTACCGCCACTTTGTTGGGCGAACACCCAACCAGGCGAAAACCACCCAGGTTGTTGAGCGCCAGCTCGGCCGATTGCAACAATTGCTTTTCATGGGCATCCGCCGCCTGGCGATCCAACCCCTGAATAAAATCCACCGCCGCTCCCATGCCAATAGCACCGGCGATATTGGGAGTACCTGCCTCAAACTTGTAAGGCAGCTTGTTGTAAACGGTGCCGGCAAAGCTGACCGACTCAATCATTTCCCCACCACCTTGATAAGGGGGCATCGAATCCAGCAGCTCGCGCTTACCGTAAAGCACACCCATACCGGTGGGGCCGAACATTTTATGGGCCGAAAAAACCAAAAAGTCACAATCGAGCTGCTGTACGTCCAGCGACCAGTGGGCGATAGACTGGGCGGCGTCCAATAACACCTTGGCCCCCACAGCGTGAGCCTTGGCAATAATCTCATCCACCGGGTTAATACTACCCAGAGCATTGGACACATGCCCCACAGAGACCATCTTCACCCGCTCGTCCAACAAGGCATCCAGCGCGTCCAAATCAATCACGCCCAAATCGTCCACCGGAATCGGCTCGACCTGAGCGCCGCAGCTTTCAGCGATCATCTGCCAAGGCACAATATTCGAGTGGTGCTCCATAGCGGAGACCAATACGCGATCGCCCGCTTTTAAATGGGCGCGCCCCCAGCTCGCGGCTGCCAGATTAACCCCCTCGGTGGTGCCTCGTGTCCACAACACCTGCGCGCTGGACTCGGCATTAATAAACGCCGCCACCTTGTTGCGTGCGCCTTCAAACTTTTCCGTGGCCCGATCACTCAGGGCGTGGGCGCCGCGGTGTACATTCGAGTTGTCAAACCGGTAATAGTCAGCGATAGCCTCAATCACGCTTTCGGGTTTTTGCGTAGTTGCCGCATTATCCAAGTACACCAACGGGTGGCCATTGACCTGCTGCTGCAAAATCGGAAACTCGGCGCGTACCGCCTGGGCATCAAAGAGCGTCAAGGGTATCGGCCTCCAACTGCAACAGATCATTTTCGCGGCCAAACTGCTTTGCCAACACGGGCAGCAGATAATTCATAACCGCCTCGTTTTGAATGTTTGAAATAAGTTCGTTAATAAAACCAAAACTCATCATGACCTGCGCCCGCTCTTTGTCGATACCGCGCGTCTGCAAGTAATAAATCGCCTCATCATCCAATTGCGCCACAGTAGCGCCGTGCGCACACTTGACGTCATCGGCGTAAATTTCCAGCTCGGGCTTGGTATCGATTTCGGCGCGGTTAGAGGTCAACAGGTTTTTGTTGGACAACTCCGCCAGGGTTTTCTGGGCGTCTGCAAATATGTGAATGCGGCCATTAAACACCGCTTTGGCGCGATCGCCGATAATGCCGCGAAACACTTCGTTACTGGTGCAATGGGGCACACGGTGCTGGACATTCGTGTGGTAGTCCACCACTTGTCGGCCGCGCGGCATGTAGACACCGTTAAGCTCCACGTGCGCTCCCGAACCGCGATGAATCAGCAGGTAATCGTTGCGGATTAATTCAGCGCCTTTAGCAATCGCAAAACCATCAAAGTGAGCGTCGCGCCCAAGCTCGACAAACACACCCCCGGCGTGGGTAATGCCTTCGTGCTCAAGATTCAGCCGATAGTGCTTAACCCGGGCGTTATCGCCCAAGACAATTTCAGTATGGGCGGTAACGAGATTCGCCTGATCGTCGGTAGCGGATAAAAACTGCTCGACCACTTCAGCCTCGGCGCCCGCCTCTAAAACCACTAGCACCCGGGTGGACGCTAAAAAGCTCTGCTCGCCGACAGAGTAATTAACCACATAAACAGGCTTATCGAGACTCTGCCCCGCTTTTACATGCACCACCAAACCTTCGGCCGAGGTCGCCTCGCCCAGGGCAGCGAACAAATGTGCCGAGCTGTCGGCCAAACGCCCCAAATGGTTTTGCAAAAGCGCTACTTGGTCGTCGTTAACACCGCTAAAGCTTGCCACCTCAGGCGGCAAGCTGTCCGACTGATCCGGGCTATACACGCCATTAATAAACACCAGACGATAGGCATCGACATCTATCAGGTCGGCCTCGGGCACCTTGTAGCCTGAAGGCTCGGGCAGCTGAACGCTTTTGCCACTTAAAGCGCTAAGGGGTGTGTATTTCCACTGTTCAGTGCGACGGTTAGGCCAAGGCGTAGCAGCAAAGCGCTGAGCGCCGCGCTGACGCACACTGGCGAGCCAGTCCGGGGCCTGCTGCGAACCCGCAAGCGCCAAAGCGGCGGTTTGCAAATCCCCCATTAGGCCACCTCGCCTTCAAGCCAGCCGTACCCCTTGGCCTCAAGCTCCTTAGCCAGAGACTTATCGCCAGATTTTACAATCTTGCCATCGGCCAATACATGTACGTAATCTGGAACGATGTAATCGAGTAGGCGCTGGTAGTGAGTCACCACAATAAAGCTACGCTCGGGACTGCGCATGGCATTAACGCCATCGGCAACGGTTTGCAGGGCATCGATATCCAAGCCCGAATCAGTTTCGTCCAAAATGCACAACTTGGGTTCGAGCAGCATCATTTGCATAATTTCGTTGCGCTTTTTCTCGCCGCCCGAAAAACCTTCATTAACGCCGCGCTTTAAAAAACCCTGGTCCAGCTTTACTTTTTTGCTGGTTTCGCGCGCGAGCTTCATAAACTCGACACTGGAAAGCTCGGGCTTGCCCTGATGGGTGCGCACGGCATCGACCGAGGCTTTTAAAAATTCCATGTTGCTGACGCCCGGAATTTCCACCGGATACTGAAACGCCAAGAACAAGCCCGCACGGGCGCGCTCTTCGACGTCCATCTCCAATAAGTTTTCTCCGTCGAATTGCGCCGAACCTTCGGTTACTTCAAAGGCTTCACGACCGGCTAACACGCTACCCAGGGTACTTTTACCCGCACCGTTGGGGCCCATTATCGCGTGCACTTCGCCGGGCTTAACGTCTAAGCCCAGGCCTTTCAAAATCTGTTTGTCTTCTACACTTGCGCAGAGGTTGTTAATGCTCAGCATGATTTCATTGTCTCGTGTTGAACAGGATTACCTGTTATTTGTTCGTTAACCCACCGAACCTTCAAGGCTCACTTCCAGTAACTTGCCCGCCTCGACGGCGAACTCCATGGGCAACTCTTTAAACACTTCGCGGCAAAAACCGTTTACGATCATAGACACGGCTTTTTCCGGGTCCAGCCCGCGCTGCTGACACAGAAACATTTGATCGTCACTCACCTTGGAGGTGGTTGCTTCGTGCTCGATAACCGCGCTGGGGTTTTTGCTTTCGATATAGGGAAAGGTGTGCGCCCCACACTTATCGCCAATCAACAGCGAGTCGCACTGGGTAAAGTTACGCGCGCCGTCGGCACCGGGATTCATACGGACCAAACCGCGGTAGCTACTATCGCTTTTACCTGCCGAAATACCTTTGGCAATAATGGTCGAGCGAGTGTTTTTCCCAATGTGAATCATCTTGGTGCCGGTGTCGGCTTGCTGATGGTTATTGGTAAGCGCTACCGAGTAGAACTCACCCACACTGTTATCGCCACGCAACACACAGCTGGGATATTTCCAAGTGACCGCAGAGCCGGTTTCCACCTGCGTCCAGCTTATTTTCGCACTGGTGTGGCAAACCCCGCGCTTGGTCACAAAGTTGTAAATGCCGCCCTTGCCGTCTTCGTCACCCGGATACCAGTTTTGCACCGTGGAGTACTTAATTTCGGCGTTATCTTTTGCCACCAGCTCAACCACAGCGGCGTGCAATTGGTTTTCATCACGCATGGGCGCGGTGCAGCCTTCGAGGTAGCTTACGTAAGCGCCCTCTTCGGCGACGATTAAGGTACGCTCAAACTGCCCGGTATTTTGCTCGTTAATCCGAAAATAAGTAGACAGCTCCATGGGGCAGCGCACCCCTTTGGGGATGTACACGAACGAACCGTCGGAAAACACAGCCGAGTTAAGTGCGGCAAAATAGTTATCTTTTTGCGGCACCACTGAACCCAAGTGTTTTTTCACCAGCTCAGGGTATTTTTCCACTGCCTCGCTGATCGAGCAAAACAAAACGCCCGCCTCTTCCAGTTTTTCGCGGAAGGTGGTGACCACGCTGACCGAGTCAAACACCACATCCATGGCCACCCCGGCAAGCATTTCCTGCTCGTGCAGAGGAATGCCCAGCTTTTCGTAGGTCTCCAGCAGCTTGGGGTCTACTTCGTCCAAACTTTTGGGTTTATCGTCCATACTTTTGGGCGATGAAAAGTAAGAAATAGACTGATAATCCACTTTGGGATAATCCACGTGAGCCCACTCGGGCTCATCCATTTCCTGCCAGGCGCGAAACGCTTGTAAACGCCACTCGAGCAACCACTCGGGCTCGTTCTTTTTGGCGGAAATAAAGCGCACCACGTCTTCGTTAAGACCCGGCGGGATCGTATCTGTGTCAATCGCTGTGTGAAAACCCGCAGCGTATTCTTTTCTGATAAGGTGCTCTACCTGTTCAGACATCTTTCACCTCTTCTTCACCTCGCGTGAAGTGGCAGGCTTTGCCCGCCGTGCTAATCACTTGCAGCTTATGGCTGCGCGAAAGCGGTTTTCTCAACCGTCTTGTTTAACTTTTAACTGGCCTTGGTGTGCAACTTGCCGACCACGTCGATAATGTGCGCGATTGCCTGCTGCACCTGTTGCTCGTCGGTGTAACGCCCTAAACTGATTCGCAGAGACGATAGCGCTTCGGCATCACTTAAACCGATGGCCTTTAACACATAACTGGGCGACATCGTGGCCGATGTGCAGGCCGAACCGGAGGAAACAGCCAAACGCCGCAAACTAAGCAACAGCATCTCGCCATCGACACCGTCAAAGGCGACATTTAAATGGCTGTACAACCGATCACTGGGGTGGCCGTTTAAACGCACCCCCGGCAAATTCTTTATGCCTTGCCAGAGCGTATCCCGCAGCGCGCCAATATTCGCCCGGTCGCGCTCCATATTCTGCTCTGCAAGTTCACACGCTAACCCCATGCCCACACACTGGTGGGTAGGCAGAGTCCCCGAGCGCATTCCTCGCTCGTGACCGCCACCGTGAATCTGTGCCATCACGTTAATCTCGGGGCTGCGGCGCACATAAAGTGCACCGATACCCTTGGGGCCATAGAGCTTGTGCGCCGACACCGATAACAGATCAACACCCAGAGCTTTAACATCTACGGGAATTTTTCCCACGGCTTGTGCCGCGTCCACATGCAGCAAGCACTGGTGCTTACGACACACCTGGGCAATCTCGGCAATCGGATTGAGGGTGCCCAGCTCATTGTTGGCGAACATAACGCTCACCAGGCGCGTATTGCGCCGAATACTGGCCTCCACCGCCTCCGCACTCACCTGCCCGGTGGTATCGGGCTCGACATACGAGACCTCGGCCCCTTGCCCCGCCAACCATTCAGCCGGGTCCAATACGGCTTTGTGCTCAATGGCGGAGACCAGCAAATGATCGCCCGGCTGGCACAAGCCTTTTAGCGCCAAATTGTTTGACTCGGTCGCGCCGCTGGTCCAGACAACTTCCCGCGCATCGGCGCCCAGTAAAGCCGCCACCTGGCCGCGCGCGGCTTCCACCGCCTCTTCGGCCTGCCACCCGTACAGGTGCGAGCGCGAGGCGGGGTTGGCAAATTTACCGTCCCGTTCCAGGCACTCACTCATGGCTTGGGCCACCTGAGAGTCAACCGGGGTGGTGGCGGCGTAATCTAAATAGATTGGCTGCATACGGCCCCCACCTTAGGAAATATCACTGCAGGCGATCTGCTGCTCGAAATGACGGCTATCCTGACGTTCGCAAACGTTTTGAATGTCCCGCCGGGACACCAGATCGGCCAGGGTAATACCATTGAGAAAATCGTGTATCTGTCGACTCAGGTCCTGCCACAGATGATGGGTAATACAGATCTCCCCATCCTGACAGTCGCCCTTACCCTGACACTTGGTCGCATCCAGCGATTCGCTGACCGCATCCACCACATGGGCAATAGAGACACTGGATGCCTCTACCGCCAAACGATATCCGCCGCCTGGGCCGCGCACACTCTGCACCAGAGCTTCGCGGCGCAACTTGGAAAACAGCTGCTCTAGATAAGACAGAGAAATACCCTGCCGCTCGGAAATATCGGCAAGACTGACCGGCCCTGCACCACAGTGCAGCGCGAGATCCAACATGGCTGTTACCGCGTAGCGGCCTTTGGTAGTCAATCGCATGGTAGCTAAGTGTGACGTTCAGCGGATTGCGGCGCCTTCTGGTTAAGGCTCCATAATAACTGAGTATTTTACTCAACTATTCCGCGAATTCCAAGTCCCGCGCCATCTGGGCGCCCTGGCGGGCGCATTGAAGGTCGGGGGGTTGCCCCACACCGACTAGGCGTCAGCGTCGTCGGAGCGATCCGCCAGCTTGCGCTCGGCATGAAAGATGTAGTTTTGGGTAGCCGTCAGCACACCGCGCAAAATGGACAACTCCATCTCATCCAGGCGGATGCGGTTGTAAAGACGACGCAGGCGGGTCATGGTCTGGCGCGGATTGTCGGGCTCGAGAAAGCCTAGATCTTCCAAAGTACCCTGCAAATGTTCGTAATAACGCTCCAGGGCGTCGACCTTGGCGGGCGGCACATCCCAATCACTAAAACTTGGGGCCTTGCCCTCTTTGTGCGTCAGCCACGCCATGCGCAACTCGTAGGACAGCACCTGAACCGCCGCCGCCAAATTGAGTGAGCTGTATTCTTCGTTGGCGGGAATATGGACATGATAGTGGCACTTGTGCAGCTCCTCATTGGTCAAGCCGCGGTCTTCGCGACCGAACAAGATCGCCACCTCGTGCGCCTCGGCCTCGTGAATGGCTTTTTCGGCACATTCGCGCGGATTAACCAGCGGCCAAGGAATACGGCGTTCGCGCGCGCTGGTGCCCACCACCAGGCCACACCCGGCAATGGCTTCGTCCAGAGTTTCAACCACTACCGCATTATCCAGCACATCCAGCGCACCGGCGGCGCGCCACACCGCTTTTTCGGCGGGAAACTCTTTGGGGGCAACCAGGTACAGGCGCGATAAACCCATATTCTTGAGCGCCCGTGCGGCGCCCCCAATATTGCCCGGGTGGGAGGTATTCACCAAAACCACTCGTACATTATCCAGCAGCTGTTCACTCATGATCTAATCTCGGTCGGTGCGCGGCGCGCTCAAAACGCGGCATTCTAGCAAAGTTGCCCTAATTGGCGTAGGGGCGACGCTATGAATCTGCCCGCTCGTACTGGCAAAGCCTTCAATTGACACTCAGCGGTGGTTTTTCTTGGTGCCACTGGCCGGTATTGCTATAATCGCCGCCTCTGGCCTAACCGGCCCCGTTCTTTAAGTTATTTTTCCAAATATGGTGCCCCATGGAACCCATGCTGAATATTGCCCTGCGCGCGGCGCGCAAGGCCGGCGAATTGATCGAGCGCGCTACCGAGCGCCTGGACGTTGTCGCCATCGAAGAGAAAAGTCGCAATGATTTTGTCACCGAAGTGGACAAAGCGGCCGAGAAAGAAATTATCTACCACCTGAAAAAGGCCTACCCCGATCACAGCATTCTGGGTGAAGAAGGCGGCTCCCAGCCCGGCAGCAATACCGATATCGAGTGGATTATCGATCCGCTGGACGGCACCACCAATTTTATTCACGGCATTCCCCACTTTTCCGTGTCCATCGCTTGCCGCATTAAGGGCCAGCTGGAGCACGCCGTGGTCTACGACCCCATCAAACGCGAAGAATTTACCGCCAGTCGCGGTCGCGGCGCAGCCCTTAATGGTCGCCGCATCCGCGTCAGCAACCGCAAGGGCCTTCCCGGCGCATTAATCGGTACCGGCATTCCCTTTAGCGGTTACGCGCTGGAGCATATTTCGGCCTACCTGGCTGCGGTACAGGAAATTGCCGGGCAAACATCGGGCATTCGCCGCCCGGGTTCGGCAGCACTGGATTTGGCTTACGTGGCCGCTGGTCGTTTCGACGCGTTTTGGGAAATGAACCTAAACCAGTGGGATACCGCCGCCGGTCTATTATTGGTTAAAGAAGCGGGCGGCCTGGTCAGCGACTTTAACGGCGGCAACACACACTTTGAAACCGGCCATGTGGTCTGCGGAAGCCCCAAAGTATTTAAGCCGGTACTGCAAATTGTGAAAAAGCATATGGGGCATATTCGCTAAACACGCCCTGCGAGCGTGCCGGATATCCGGCTACGCTTGCACCTGTTCGCGCGCACCACCCAATAACTGATTCAGTGTCGCTACCAGCCGGTTCACCTGCAACGGTTTGGTTAAATATTCGTAAAACCCAGCTTCACGCCCCTTTTCTAGATCGATCGACATCACATTAGCGGATAAGCCAATCACGGGTATCGCGCGGGTAGCCGGGTCGTTTTGCAGAACTTTTAACACCTCATAGCCATCCAGCCCGGGCAAATTAACATCCAATATAATCACGTCCGGGCGCATCTGGCGAGCCCGATAAATCCCCCAGAAAGGCTCTTCGGCGATCTCCAGAGAAAAGTTTTGGTAGCGACTAAAAAAGTGCTGTAACAACTTGATGTTGGTGGCATTGTCCTCGATATACAGCACTCGCTGCGCTCCGGCGACACACAACTCCACAGGCTCGCCGGCCGGAGAGGACACCTCAGCGACCGGCGGCGCGACATGGGTGCGCTCGGTTTGCCGCAAATCGATCCAGAACCGCGTGCCCTGCCCGGGCTCGCTGGAGAAGTCGATCTGCCCATTCATGCTTTCGATAAGCTGCTTGGTAATAACCAAACCGACTCCGGAGCCTTCAATTTTACTCATCTCGGCATGCAGGCGATTAAACGGCTGGAAGACTTCGGCGCGGCGACTCTCTTCAATGCCCGTGCCCGTGTCACTAACCATAACCCGCAGCTGTCGGCCGGGCGCCTCGTGAAGACTGACATCAATCTGGCCACCCACCTTGTTGTATTTCACCGCATTGCTCATAAGGTTGAGCAATGCTTGCTTAAGCCGTACTTGGTCGGCCTCCACACAGACATCCTCCAAACCGTGAAAATTCATGCGTAACACCAAGCCGCGAGCGTCGGCCTGGGGCCTAATTAAGGTAGCGCAATCCTCCAGCAAACGGCTGACCAGAACACTCTGCAAATTCGCCTTAACCGCCCCGGATTCAATTTTGGCCAAGTCCAATACATCGTTAATCAGCTTAAGTAAATGCTCGCCGGCGGCGCGGATTTCGTGAATATTGTCCTTCTGCACGTCCTTTAAGTTGTTATCAAACTCGAACAGCTGGGCGTAGCCAAGAATAGCATTCAAAGGCGTACGCAATTCGTGACTCATACTGGAGAGAAATTCGCTTTTGGCGCTATTGGCTTTCTCGGCCTGCACCTTGGCGCGCAGCACCCGCTCTTCGGCACGTTTAATATGAGTAATATCCATATTGGTGCCCGACATTCGAGTGGGCTTACCATCAAAGTCAAAGCTGGCTTTGCCCCGCGCTCTGATCCAACGAATCTCACCGTCCTTCGCGGTTACGCGGTACTCGATATCAAAAGGCTCCTGCAAGGTTAAATGGCGCTCGAGAGCGCGATCGAACAGAGGTAAATCCTGAGGGTAAATATGATTGCGCCAGCGCCGCATACGATCTTCGCCGCCTACCATCATATCGTCCTCCTGGCTGTAACCCAGATGCTCCCAGCAACGCGACGAGAAGTGGAAGGCATTGCGATCGGCATACCACTCCCAAATGCCGTCGTTAGAAGCCTGAATAATCCGCGCCTGGCGCGCCTCACTTTCGCGCAACGCAGCCTCGACGTCTTTTAATTCGGAGATATCAAAATTAACCCCGGACAAATATTTTGCTCTTCCGGTTTCATCGCGGATAGAGTCGGCCCGAACCTGAGTCCAGATATAATCCCCGTCTTTCGTCATTACCCGGTAGCAGGTATACAAGGGTTCGGCGCTACGAAGATGCTCGCGCACCGACTCGAACATTTGCTCGACATCGTCAGGGTGGATAAAAGCCGGTAGCTCGCGGGCATCGGTCAAGCGCTTGCGATCTTCGTCGTCATAACCAATCGACTCCCAGAAACCGCCGGACCAGTCGATGCTGTGAGTGTCTAAGTCCCACTCCCAAAACCCATAACCACTGCCACAAAAAATACGCCGATAGCGCTCTACCAAGCCACGTAATTCGCTGGCGGTTAAGCCATCGAGCGGCTGGGACATACTGATTGTAGTGGGTTCGACGTTCATAGGGCCTCCGCTTAAGCTGCAAGCATACCCTTGTTTTCCGGCAAAAAAAAAGCCCGCACTGCACGAGCGCGGGCTTTTCGATCAGTTGTCGCGAAGCTATGGCATCTCATCCACTTCGCTGCCCTCTTTTTCGGGGGGCATCAAATCTTCCTTACTGACATGCATCCACATTAAGGTATTTGCCGACACATAGACCGATGAGTAGGTACCCACAACCACGCCCACGATCAATGCCGTAGCAAAACCACTGATCAGCTCGCCACCAAAAATCAGCAGCATAAACAACACCAGCAAGGTGGTTAACGAGGTAATACAGGTACGCTCTAGAGTTTGCGTGAGAGATGCGTTAATCACGTCCGCTGGCGAGCCTTTGCGCATGCGGCGGAAGTTCTCACGCACCCGGTCAAACACCACGATGGTATCGTTTAGCGAGTAACCAATTACCGCCAACACGGCCGCGAGCACTGTCAAATCGAAATCAATCTGCAACAGCGCGAAAAAGCCCAGCACAATAATCACATCGTGCACCAGCGCCAGCACAGCCCCCACCGAAAATTTAAACTGGAAGCGAACCGCCACATAAAGCATGACCACGCCCAGCGCCAGCAGCATGCCCAAGCCGCCTTCATCGCGCAACTCTTCGCCAATTTGCGGGCCTACATACTCGCTGCGGCGAAGCTCGACCTCACTACCGGTTTGTTCCGCCAATACTTCCAGCAATTCCTGAGTATAGGCGGCATCCAGCGAGTTCTCGACTAAAATGCTAACCCCGGCAGTGTCCGTTGTTGCACGCACCTCGCCAAAAAAGCGAGACGGCAAAATATCATCCGAGGTCAGCTGCGATTGCTCAGCCCCCGTAAAGACCAGCTGCTGGGAAAAACCACTTTGATCGCGCGGGGCACGATTAATCGCGGCTAATTCGGCACCATCTCCCAGCGCCGCCAAACGGCGCTTAAGCGCGGTTTCACCGCCATCGCTCATAGCGCCCTGGGTGCGAATTAACACCTCGGTGTCTGAGCCAAAAAGCACAGCCACCGGGTTGTTTAGCCCCTGCTCATCCAATATGCCACGTATCTGGGGAATATCGGCCGGCTCGGACAGGCTAACTTCAACCTGAGCCCCCCCGGTAAAATCCAGCCCCAGCTTTAAGCCATTCATCGCCAGTGCGCCGATGGCAACCACTAGCATAATCACAGAAAGCGCGGTCGCGGGGATGCGAGCCCCCATAAAATTCAATATTTTTTGCTCAGACATGACCGGCTCCTTAAATCCAAAGTTTCTTCACGTTTTTACGACCGCCATACACCAGATTGGTGAGGGCCCGGGTACCCATAATCGCCGTAAACATGGAGGTAAGAATCCCGATTGACAGTGTCACCGCAAAGCCTTTCACCGGCCCAGACCCGATTGCATAAAGGATGATGGCCACAATCAAGGTGGTGATATTGGCATCCAGAATGGTGACATAGGCGCGATCGTAACCGGCCGAGATAGCCGACTGCGGACTGGCGCCGTTTTTAAGCTCTTCGCGAATACGGGCAAAAATAAGCACATTGGCGTCTACCGCCATACCCACGGTCAAGACGATGCCGGCAATACCCGGCAAGGTAAGCGTGGCCCCCAGCAGCGACATTAAGCCCACCAGCAAAAGCATGTTTACCGCCAGGGCAATATTGGCAAAAATACCAAACACCTTGTAGTAAACCAGCATAAACAGCAGTACCAACGCCAGGCCCCACTGCACCGATTTAACCCCCAGCTCGATATTTTCGGCGCCCAGCGATGGGCCGATGGTGCGCTCCTCCACAAAGTACATGGGCGCGGCCAGAGCGCCTGAACGCAGCATCAGCGCCAGTTCAGAGGCCGCACGCGGAGAGTCTAAACCGGTAATACGGAACTGAACCCCGAGCGCGCCTTGGATAGTCGCCAGACTGATCACACTGCGCTCGACATATTGCTCGGGCACCTGAACGGTTTCCCCGGCATCATTCACTTCGTTGTTCATTCGAGTCTTATATTCGATAAACAACACCGCCATGCGCCGACCAATATTGGAGCGAGTGGCATGATTCATTTTAGTGCCACCCAAACTGTCCAGGGTGATATTCACCTGAGGCATGTTGGTTTCCGGATCGACCGAGGCATTGGCATTCGCCACATGATCACCGGTCAGAATTAAGCGGCGCTCAAGCTGGGCCGGATAACCGTTGTAGTCAAACTCTTCGGTGGCGGCCGACAGTGCGTCGGGTTCGGCCTCCAGGCGAAACTCCAGGTTGGCAGTTTTACCGATGACCCGCTTGGCTTCGGCGGTATCCTGAACCCCAGGCAGCTGAACAATAATACGATTGCGCCCCTGACTCTGCACGATGGGTTCAGACACACCCAATTCATTAACCCGCTTGCGCAAGGTGGTCAGGTTTTGCGTCAGCGCATCCTGCTCCATCTCTCGTTGCGCTGCCTCACTTAAGCTGGCGCCAAACACGTATTGGCCGTTTCGCTGAGGCAAATCGGTATTAAACAGCATTTGCCGATAGTCACTGCGCAGCGCACTCACCGCCTGATCGCGCAGCTCTTCAGAGCGAAACAGACCGTAAATCACCGTGTCTTCGACTTGGAATTTTGAGTAGCGAATGCGCTCGTCGCGCAGCGCGTCTTTCATTTCATCGGCACTGGTTTCCTGGCGCTTGGTAATCGCCGAATCCACGTCCACCTCAAGAAGAAAATGCACCCCGCCGCGCAGATCAAGACCCAGCTTCATGGGGGTTGCGCCCAAGGAAACCAGCCAGTCGGGAGTGGTCGGTGCCTGATTTAAGGCCACCACATAATCCGCACCCAGGGCATCCTGAACTACCGATTTACCCTGTAACTGGTCTTCGCCATTGGTAAACCGCAGCGCCGCCGAGGTTTCCGAGAACTCCGAGCCAAAATACTCGATACCGGCATCGCTTAGGGCCTGTTCGGCGCGCTTTAAGGTGGCGGCATCAATGGTCAGGTCACTGGAGCTACCAGAAATTTGAATGGCATCATCGGGGGGGTACAAATTAGGCGCGGAATAGATAAATCCCAGCACTGCCACAAGAATAATGAGCAGATATTTCCAGAATGGGTAGCGGTTTAACATACGAAAATCCGTCAAGGCGCTGAATTAACCACGGGGGGATATCAGGCGTGTTATCAATTGTGCCCCTGTATATGGGACCGAACGCAGTAATCTCAAGTCTGGACGCGGATTATACCGAAACTCGTCGTAACAACAATGACGGCGAACCCAGCGTCACGCGACCGGTGCGGGCGGCACCTCAAGCCCCTGACGGCCATAAAAGTCGGCTAAAAACTCATCCAGTCCATCGCACTCTATGGCATCGCGCAAGCCCTGCATCAGGTTTTGGTAGTAGCGCAAATTGTGAATCGTGTTGAGCTGTGCGCCGAGAATTTCGCCACATTTATCCAAATGGTGCAGATAACTGCGACTAAAATTAGTACAGGTGTGACAATCACAGCGCTCATCCAATGGCCCGGTATCGTGGCGATGGCGGGCGTTGCGGATCTTAATCACCCCTTCGCTGGTAAATAGGTGACCATTGCGGGCGTTGCGGGTGGGCATGACACAGTCGAACATATCCACACCGCGGCGTACCGCTTCGACGATATCGGCGGGCTTGCCCACGCCCATCAGGTAGCGCGGCCTATCATCCGGCATCTCGGGGGTTAAATGCTCCAGCACCCGCAGCATATCCTCCTTGGGCTCGCCCACTGATAAGCCACCGATGGCATAGCCATCAAAATCAATTTCCACCAAGCCTTTTAACGACTCTACCCGCAGGTTTTCATACATGCCGCCCTGCACAATGCCGAACAAAGCCGAGGGGTTGTCGCCGTGCGCGTCTTTGGACCGCTGCGCCCAGCGCAACGACAACTCCATAGAGCTGCGCGCCTCGGCCGGTGTCGCGGGATAAGGCGTGCACTCATCAAAGATCATGACAATATCCGACCCCAAATCCCGCTGCACCTGCATGGATAACTCGGGGTCCATAAATACCTTGCTGCCGTCAATGGGCGAGCGGAAAGACACCCCCTCTTCGGTGATTTTGCGCAGCTTTCCCAGGCTGAACACCTGAAAACCGCCCGAATCGGTCAGGATCGGCTTATCCCAGCGCATAAAATCATGCAGGTCACCGTGGGCTTTAATCACCTCGGTACCGGGGCGCAACATCAAATGGAAAGTGTTGCCGAGGATAATCTCGGCACCGATCTCTTCGATCTCGCGCGGCGCCATGCCTTTGACCGTGCCATAGGTACCCACGGGCATAAATGCGGGGGTTTGGATTTCACCCCGAGGAAAACTCAAAGCCCCCCGGCGGGCGCCCTGATGGGTGTGCTTAAGGTCGAATTGCATATGGCACTGTCGGGTCATAAATCACTCACTGGCAGATGGTGGCGCGTCGGGCGCCGGGTTGCGACGAATAAACATCGCATCCCCATAACTGAAAAAACGATACTCTTGAGCCACCGCCTCGCGGTAGGCCTGCATGGTGTGCTGGTAGCCGGCAAAGGCGCTCACCAACATCATTAAGGTGGACTCGGGTAGGTGGAAGTTGGTCACCAACCCATCAACGACATGGAATTGATAGCCGGGGTAGATAAATATATCCGTCTCGCCGCAAAAAGGCGCCAATTTGCCGCCATTAAAATGCGCCGCGCTTTCCAGGCTGCGCACACTGGTGGTTCCCACCGCAATTACCCGCCCTCCGGCGGCGCGGGTGGCGGCAATTTTCTGGCAGACCTCATCGCTGACTTCGGCCACCTCAGAGTGCATGGTGTGCTCGGCAATATTGTCGACCTTGACCGGCTGAAAAGTGCCCGCCCCCACGTGCAAAGTCACAAAGGCCCGATCAATACCGCGCGCTGCCAGCTCGTCCAACATTGTATCGTCAAAATGTAAGCCCGCCGTGGGCGCCGCTACCGCGCCATCGCGCTTACCGTATACTGTCTGGTAGCGCTCGCGATCGGCCGCCTCGTCGTCGCGGTCAATATAAGGAGGCAGGGGCATCTGCCCCAGGCGCTCCAGCAGGCTCAGTACAGGTTCGGGAAAGTCGATCACAAAGAGCGCGCCTTCGCGTCCGCTGACCATCAGAGAGGTATTATCCTCAAGCAACAATTCGGTGCCGGGCTTGGGCGAGCGGCTGGCCCGGGTATGAGCCAGAACCCGGGTCTCCGAGACCACGCGTTCAACCAGTATTTCTACTTGACCGCCGGTGGGCTTGCGGCCGTGGAGCCGCGCGGGAATCACCCGGGTATCGTTAAACACCATTAAGTCACCGGGGCGCACCTGCCGCAACAAATCCGTAAACTGCGCGTGCTCCACCTCGCCAGTAGGGCCATCCAACACCAACAAGCGACTGCCGCGACGCTCGGCGGCGGGCTGCTTGGCGATTAAGTGTTCAGGCAGTTGATAGGAAAAATCCTGGCGCTGCATAAAAAACGTCCGACTCGGGAATTAAAGCGCGCAAGAGTAGCCCAAAAGGCAAATTCTTACCAGTATTGGTTGACGAAGCAAAACTCGCTGATATAATCACGCCCACTTCGCCAGAGTGATGAAATTGGTAGACATGAGGGATTCAAAATCCCTTGCCTTCACGGGCGTGCCGGTTCGAGTCCGGCCTCTGGTACCAAAGTTTACTAAGGCTCCGCTTGCGGGGCCTTAGTTGTTTCTGGGGATTGATAATCCAACGACTTTAAAACGTCGTAGAACTACTCTATGCTGAATTTTCACTCAGCGAGGAGAGTAGTCGTGTTCGAGCCCAGCCCTTCCCGTTCTCTGACGGATTTGAGCGAGCACTATTTGCATGTTCGCCAGCGCAGCCTGGATTTACTGCGCGGTATCAGTGCCGAGGATATGCAAATCCAGTCGATGCCCGATGCGAGCCCCAGCAAGTGGCACCTGGCTCATACCACCTGGTTCTTTGATCACTTTATCCTGCGTCATTATCAAGCCTCTTATCAACCTTTCGACCCTCACTTCGATTATTTGTTTAACTCCTATTACGACGCCGTTGGCAGTCGCCACGCGCGCCCCGAGCGCGGCTTGCTAAGTCGTCCGGCTCTCGATCAGATACTCGCCTACCGCGCTCATATCGACAGTGCCATTGCCACTTTACTCGACCAACAACCCCATAATGCTGAACTACAAACTTTGGTAACAACCGGGCTTCATCACGAGATGCAGCACCAAGAGTTAATCCTAACCGACTTAAAACACGCCCTGTCGCGCAATCGTTATGCCCTGCCGACACTTAAGGCGCCGCACTGCACCGAAGTGAATTCACCAAGCTTTAGTGCTTTTGGCGAGACTATTACCCGCATCGGAGACAGCGGCAAAGGCTTTAGTTACGATTGTGAAAAACCCGTGCACCGGGTATTTCTAGAACCCTACCGGTTGCGCAACTGCCTGGTAACCAATGCCGAGTGGCTTGAATTTATGCAGGCCGGCGGCTATCGCGATCCCACCCACTGGCTTAGCGATGGCTGGTACACCTGTCAGCAACAACAGTGGCAACACCCATTGTATTGGGAGCAAAAAGACGGCGTGTGGATAGAGCTAACTCTGGATGGGTACCGCCCCTTGGCTCTTAACGCCCCCGTCTGTCACATCAGTTACTACGAGGCCGACGCTTTTTGCCGCTGGGCCGGCTGGCGCTTGCCTACCGAGTTTGAATGGGAGCACGCCGCCCGCGAAGGGGCGAATCTCGGGGGCCACTTTGCCGATTCCAACCACTGGCACCCACAAGCTAACAGCGCGAGCGAGAGCGCGCTCGCCCAGATGTACGGCAGCGTGTGGGAGTGGACATCCAGCGCCTTTGCCCCCTACCCAGGCTTTGAGCCACTACAGGGTGCCCTGGGCGAGTACAACGGCAAATTTATGGCCAACCAGTACGTCCTCAAGGGGGGCTCGTGCGCCACTGCTGCCGCGCAGATGCGACACAGTTACCGCAATTTTTTCCATCCCCACCAACGGTGGCAATTCAGTGGCGTAAGACCTGCCAAAAATTAAACCTAAGGAACAACTGCCAATCCGGAGACGCTTATGAATGAAGCACAGGCACTTGCCATCAAACCAACGGGCAATGAATTTTTAGACGATGTGCTAGAGGGTTTACGGGCAGCCCCCAAATCCCTGCCCCCCAAGTATTTTTACGATTCAGTCGGCTCTCAGTACTTTGACGAAATCTGCAATCTGACTGATTATTACCCCTATCACACGGAGCTTGAGCTATTACCACAGGTAGGCCACGAGATCGCACAACGGTTTCACGCTCGGGGCCTGCAAAACCTTGAGATAGTCGAGTTTGGTGCGGGGTCACTACGCAAAGTTGGGATTTTGTTGCGTGCCCTGCGCACAGTAAGACACTTTACTGCTATCGACATTAGCCAGGAGCACTTAATAGAGGCATGCCGAACCCTGGAAAGCCAATACCGCGAGTTAACTATCCACCCCTGTGTTCACGACTTTACCAAGCCTCTTAAGTTGAGTCCCAGCGATCGCACCCGGGTAGGTTTTTTCCCAGGCTCGACCATTGGCAACTTAGATCGCGACCAGGCGCGGACTTTTTTACGCAATGCAGGTAAAACGCTAGGCTCAGCAAGCTATATGATTATTGGCGTGGACACGCAAAAGCCAGAACCCATTTTGCACCGCGCTTACAACGACGGCAAAGGGGTTACCGCGCGTTTCAACAAGAACATGTTAGTGCGTATTAATCGCGAACTGGGGGGCGACTTTACCCTGGAAAACTTCGCTCATCACGCCTTTTACAATAGCGAATTAGGCCGAATAGAAATGCATTTACGCAGCCTCAAAGAGCAGGCTGTTAATATCGACGGCGAGCGCTTCCACTTCGGGCGCGGAGAAAGCATCCACACGGAAAACTCCTATAAATACCGCCCCGTAGACTTCACTCAACTGGCCAAAGAAGCGGGCTGGAGCACTGAGAGGCTGTGGTTAGCACCCGAGGACTTATTTTCGATTAGCTTATTGAAATACTGCGGTGAGTGATTTTAGCTATCGCAGCTTTGGTGGACCGGGGTGCGCGGGCAATACTCACACCGTAGGGGCCCCTGACGCCGAAAAAAGAAAAGCTGGAGGCAACCGGGTTGAGATCGATTCCTCTACCAGCCCGCCGCACGCAGAGTTCTGGCAGGCACAAAAACCAATAAAACGCTGCGGTTCGGGCAGCATTGCCCTGGCCGCCTACCTCTATGCACAGAAACAATCGCCGTTTGCCACTCAAGTCATCACCCGCGGGGGCGCTATCCAACTGGGCTGTGATCGCAATGGTCCCTTTTATATTGACCGGGCCCTGCCTCAGCGCCCGTTAACTTATCGGGGCTTTTGGCAGAGAGTTTGTCGCACCCAAGTACGCGATGGCGCTCTGTGCGGTGGGCGTGAAGACTATGCACTGATAACTCTCTACCGCGCTCAGGATCTGTTGAATCTGCAACCCAACTTTCGGTATATGCGCCAGTTCACGCGCCGCGCACTAATCGCTAGCTTCAGCAGCCCTAGGTTAACCCTGATGCGTTACTTCGCCCCGCAATACGGTATTGACGAAGACAGCGCGACGGGCTCAGCCAGCGTGCAACTGGCGCAATACCAATACACCCAGACCGGGAATCGTCGCCTGATCATTCACCAATGCTCGGCAGATGGAGGACGTATTAAAACCCACCACCTCGGAGCAAGAAAAATTCGCGTCGCAGACTAACAGCCTGCTAAGCCCCACAGGCCTGCTAGCGCTGAACGCGCCATGCTATACTGCCGGGCTGTAAAACCAACGGACCTAACTCATGCGCCCCACTCGACAGGCTCAAGCCGTTATGTTTGCCGATGTCTCAGGCAGCTCTCGCCTGTACAAACAGCAGGGCAACACTCAGGCCAAGCAGCAGATCGATACCACTTTGCTGACCACCCGAGCGATTGTCGAGCGCCACCGTGGGGTTGTGGTGAAAACCCTGGGCGATGAAGTGATGGCGCGTTTTCCCGAGCCGGTTGATGCCTGCCGCGCCGCCATTGAACTGCAGCGCAAAGCACAGCAAGAGGATAATCTGGCCCTGCGCATCGGCATATCCTACGGTGACACCTTGATGGACGAACACGGCGATGTGTTCGGTGATGTGGTGAACGATGCAGCCGATGTCTCTCATATCGCGCGCGGTCGACAGGTCGTGATTACCGACCATGTCAAAAATAAGCTACCCGAAATATTCCAGCAACATTGCGACGCCTTTGACCGGGTGGTTTTAAAGGGTGCCTCGCGCAGCCGTTTGGTATTCCGACTTTGCTGGGAAACGCCCACCCAGCCGCAGAACGCCACCGCCCTTATGGATGTGGCGGAGATTCACCGACGCCTGGAACGCTTTGAGTTAATGTTACGCGCCGACAATCAAAGCGCCCTGTTTAGCCCCGAACAACTGCCCCTAAACATTGGCCGTGATCCCCAACATGCCCAGTGGCTCGCCCAGCACGAACGGGTATCGCGCGAGCACTGCAATATTATCCATCGCCGCGGCAAATTCGTGCTAATCGATCACAGCACTAACGGGACCTATGTCACCATAGAAGAACAGCCCCCGATTTATGTTCGCCGCGAAGAGATACCCCTGACCGGATCGGGCTGGCTACATTTAGGCCAAAAACCCGACACTCCCGGCGGTTACGCGTTGCAATACAGAGTAAACGCGCCGCAAACGATCGCAGAAGACAAGTAATGACACACACAGCCCCCCTGCCCAGCGTTCAGTCGGCCGGATTGATCAAAAGACTCGCCGCCGGTGTATACGATAGTTTATTACTCCTGGCGGTCAGCATGGCCTACGGCGCTCTGGCCCTGGCGTTTAAAGTTCAAATACTAGGCATGGAGCTGGCTCCGGGAGAAAAGGCTAACATAGGAATAATAGGCTTTTGCGGCTGGCTAGCGGTAATGATCGCGTTTTACGGCGTGTTCTGGCGACGCTTTGGCCAGACTTTAGGCATGAAAGCGTGGCGCTTAAAACTTACCGATGTGAACGGGAATAAGCCCAGCTGGATGCACTGCATTTTACGCTGCGTCCTGGCTATGGTGTCGGCACTGTGCTTAGGGCTGGGCTACTGGTGGCTGCTATTCGATCCCGACAGGCTCACTTGGCACGATCGCCTATCGGGCACACGAGTCTGGCAAATGCCCAAAGACAAGCGTTAACCCGCGCGCTTTAACAAATAAAACCCTACGCAATAGCACAGCGCAATAGGAATTAACACGGCCACCAACGGCGAGAAACCAAATACCACACTGGAGGGTCCCAGCAGGCTCTGAACCAGTTGAAAGCCAATCCCAAAAGCCACGCCGGTGAAAATTTTCTGCCCCATACTCACCTGGCGCAGTGGGCCAAACACAAAAGAAATCGCAATCAACATCAGGCTTATTGTCGCCAGAGGCTGAAGTGCCTTTTGCCAAAAGGCCAGCGCGTATTCGCCGTTATGAAGATTTTGATCCGCCAAGTATTCACTGTAATTGTGTAAGTTACTGATCGATAGCGAACCTGGCTCCATGGAAACAATATTTAACAATGCCGGGGTCAGCTCGGTGTTCCACACCTGTTCGTCAATACGCTCAGTGGTAAGCTCGTTACTGTCGGTAAAATAAGTGACATCGACATTGGATTCATTCCAACGCCCATTCTGGTAAACCGCTTTTTTGGTATTACTGGCGCGTACAAGCTTCCCATCCTGAAAATGATAGCGAGTAATCCCGAATAGCGTTCCATCGGGCTGAACCACGCTAAACAGAATAAAGTCGTCGGCCTCCCTATGCCAAACCCCTCTGCGCGCCTGATCCTCTGTGGAATAGCCGAGCGCCAAAGCGCGCCGGCTTTGAGCCGTTTGTTCGGCATAAGGCACCACATATTCACCCAGCAACAACGCCAACAATATGAAAACTAAAACAGACTTTAGCGCCATCCAGGCGATCTGCAAAATGGACACCCCGGCAGCTCGCGCAACGACCAATTCGCTGTTACCCGCCAAAGCCCCTAGACCGATCAAGCACCCGACCAGAACGGCATAAGGCATAAACTCATAGACACTCGCGGGAATACTCCAGCTAATGTAAATCAACATCTCGGTAAAGGTGTAGCCCGCACGCAGGCTATCGAGCTGGTCGATAATTTTACCGATAAAATCAAGGCTCAAAACCAGCAGTAGAACCACAAGCACACTGGAAAAAATCTGCCGAAAAATATAGCGATTCAACACTTTCATGGGCGCCTCCGCAGCTTCGCAATCAATCTACCGGGGCCCCAAAACAACCAAATCGCCAGTAACAGAAAAATAATATGAGCCAACCAGAGCCCCGGTGTGGCGGGGAAGTCGCCCTTCTCAACTGAATTACGCAAAGTACTCAACGCCGCCACATAGAGCAAATAGAGCACAATCGCAGGCAGCATTTTCGCGTAGCGCCCCTGCCGCGGACTGGTGCGACTTAGGGGGACTGCCATCACTGCGATCACTAACACTAATAGCGGCATAGACAAGCGCCACTGCAGAGCCGCCTGACTCTCAAGAGAATCTTCGGCAATAAGTGACAAAGTGTCGCGACCATCCGCTTCCAGCGAAAAAGATTCCGAGGCCGCCGGCGGCGGCAAATACTGTCCCAGTGTTTCAAACTCAGTAACCCGGTAGTCGGCATTGCCCGGCAACCCCTGGTAACGCATACCGTCGTGCAGCAATAAATATCGGGCGCCGTACTCTGGATGGATGACTTGACTGCCCTTCTCTGCCAGTGAGACCGAGCGCCACCCCTTACCGATTTCAGCCACAAAAAAGTTATTCAACTGGGTGTGCCCCTCGCTCACCGACTCAACATAAGTCACCTGACGCCCACCGTCCAGGCGCTGAAAATGTCCGGCTCGGAGCATAGTAAATTCACTGCGTGAGGCCTGTTCAGCGAATAAGGTTTCGGTTTTAGCCGCCCCCCAGGGACTCACCCAAAGGCTTAACGCACCCAGTACTATCGACATCAACACAGCCGGTATTAAGGTAACCATCAACAGCTGGCGCTGGCTCATGCCGCACGCCGAAAGCACCACCATTTCGCTGTCCATATGCATACGCCCAAAAGCGAGCAAGATGGCAATAAAAAAGCCCAGCGGAAGAACCAGCTCTAAAAAGCCCGGCAAACGAAAGGCCATAATCGAGAAAAGAACATCAACCGCAATTTTACCCGCGGCGGCGTCGGCCAAGTATTTTACAAATCGGCCGCTCATCACAATCAGCAACAAAGTGGTGCTAACCGCCGCCATGGTCAGTAAAATTTCTCTGGTAATGTAACGATAGATGATCAAAACCTAAACACCTCGCCCCAGAGTCCAGCGGATTGGGGTTATCACTGCGTAAAAACTTGGCCCCACCTCGGGCCGTGGTAAACTCTACACCAACGATGTGGCCATTACGACCTGTCGGGCGGCGATATTATCCCCGAGCCGCGCACATTTGTCTTGTCGTAATGCCTCCGCGAGCCATTCACCCAAGCAGGCAGAGGATCTCAATGCAATTTTACGCCAAATCACAAGCCCCCAGCTCGGTTAAAGCCGATACATTGGTTGTCGGTATCTTTGAAGGCGCACAGCTAACACCCGCCGCCCAGGCACTCGATAAAGCCTGCAACAAAGCATTAAGCAAACTTCTCGCACGGGAAGACTTTAACGGCACAGCGGGTAAAACCCTGCTCCTGCACCACGACCTGGGACAGGCCGCTTCAAAGCTCTTATTGCTAGGCCTGGGTAAGGCAACTAAATCGTGCGTCAGCGCCGATCATTTCAACAAGGCCCTGCGATCGCTGAGCGGTGCCATCAAAACCTCTAAGCACGCCGCCATCTCCCTGGAAGGGATTGCAGTAGAAGGTAAAGAAAGAAGCTGGAGCGCACAGCAAACCAGTCAATCACTAAGCACCTTACTGTGGCGCTTTGACCGCCTTAAAAGTCAAAAAGTGACACCGCCCGCTCTTAGCAAGGTAACCATTCTCACCGAGCGCGAATCACTCAAACACGCCAAACACGGCCTGACTCAGGGCGCAGCCATCTCCGAGGGCATCAACTATGCCCGCGAATTGGGCAACCTGCCCGGCAATATCTGCACCCCGCGCTATCTGGCCAACCAGGCCAAAGCCCTGGGACGCAACCGCAGTGACCTGACCGTTAAAGTGCTGTCAGAAAAGCAGATGCAAACTCTAGGCATGGGCGCTTTCTTATCGGTATCGGCCGGCAGCGACGAGCCCGGCCAGATGATTGTAATGGAGTACCAAGGCGCGGCTAAATCCGTAAAGCCTCACGCCCTGGTCGGCAAAGGCATTACCTTTGATACCGGCGGCATCAGCCTCAAGCCAGGCGCCGGCATGGATGAAATGAAGTTTGACATGTGTGGCGCCGCCAGTGTGTTTGGCACCATGAAAACCTTATTGGCCCTCAAGCCCAAAATCAACGTGGTCGCCGTCGTGGCTGCCGCCGAAAACATGCCCTCCGGGGGCGCGACCAAGCCCGGTGATGTTGTCACCACCATGTCCGGACAAACGGTTGAGATCCTCAACACCGATGCGGAAGGTCGATTGGTGCTGTGCGACGCCCTTACTTATGTGCAAAAGTTCAGGCCTCAAAGCATCGTCGATATCGCCACCTTAACTGGCGCCTGTGTGATCGCCCTCGGCAGTCACGCCCACGGCTTATACAGTAACGATCAGGCCTTAGCCGACAAACTATTGCAAGCTGGGACTAACAGCGGCGACCGCGCCTGGCAGATGCCCCTGTGGGACGACTACCAGAAACAATTGGACAGTAATTTTGCAGATATTGCCAATATCGGCGGTCGCGAAGCGGGCAGTGTCACGGCAGCGTGCTTTTTATCGCGC
Source organism: Gilvimarinus xylanilyticus (assembly GCF_024195295.1). Classification (GTDB taxonomy): domain Bacteria; phylum Pseudomonadota; class Gammaproteobacteria; order Pseudomonadales; family Cellvibrionaceae; genus Gilvimarinus; species Gilvimarinus xylanilyticus. Next base: position 1,294,485 of record NZ_JAMFTH010000001.1, read on the forward strand.
TTTACCAAAGAGACCAAATGGGCGCATCTGGATATTGCCGGCACGGCCTGGAATTCCGGCGCCGCCAAGGGCGCGACCGGCCGCCCGGTCTCGCTGCTGGTTGACTACCTGCTGAACCCGGCATGACCCGTATTGATTTCTATGTCCTGCAAACCGCCAGCGAATCAGAGCGCTGGCAGTTTGCCCGGCGCCTGATTGAAAAGGCGCTGGGGCAAGGTCATCAATTATTAGTCTGCGCCGACTCTGAGCAGCAGCGCCTAAGTCTGGGGGACGCTCTACTAACTCAGCAGCCCGAGGCGTATACTCCCTTTCGCGACATTGACGAGCAAGACCATGGCCAACCAGTGGTCTTAACCTCGGGCGATGACTGCGCGGCCCAACATGATATATTAATCAACCTGGGACAGACGCTGCCGCCCTATTTCAGCCGCTTTCAGCGTATGATTGAGATAGTGATACAAGACGAGCAGATACTCCAGCAAACCCGGTCACACTGGAGCCATTTAAAAGATCGGGGCTACCCTATCCACCACCACAAAATGTAAAAATCGGCTTAGGGCCCTAGCAGAGCGACACCAATGGATCGTGAAAGCGAAAAAACCAAAACCCAGTTGCTTAGCGAGCTGGAATCTATTCAGGGTTTACTGCTCGACGATATTCCATTGCTTAACGAAGTCATTGAGCGGGTTCCTGAGACCGATAACCCATCCCCCTGGCAAGGGACGGATAACGAGCAAAACCAAACACCCCCGCAAGAATCAAAGCCATTCACGGCCAAGGCACGGGGAGAAAATCCGTTTTTACCGCAACATATTCGCGAACGCCTTAAAGGTTACCAAGGTCAGGAGTCCACGGCTGCAGCCGAGGCCAATACTCACCCGCGCCAACAAGATCTGATTGATGAGCTGGTTCGTTCGGTCATGCCGCAGCTCGAGGCCGAGTTAAGGCTGAAACTGGCCGCATTAAGTCACGACAGTTTGCAGCAACTGCTGCACGAAAGCGATTAAGCCGACTCGCCCCGCTTATCCCGCACAACAAAAAACATCACAGTGGCCACTAACACCAACAATATATTGGCCACAAACACACTATGATAGCCATAAGCCTCTGCCACGGTACTTACCAGCAGACTACTGATGAGTGTGCCCACATGAGTGGTGTTGGTGTACAGCGCCGACGCACTGCCCGCACGGCCGGGTAGCATTTGTTGAACCACTGAAACCCCAAGCCCCGCCAAAATACCAATAAATACCGCATTCGCCAGCTGCAAAACAAAGAGCTGCCAGAGTGCGTCGGCCCAATAGACACCCGCGTAAAGCGCCAAACCCGCCACCCCACTGGCGCGAACAATATTGATGGGACTGACCCGCGCTGCCAACACCCCCGCCAGCAACATCACCGGCACCTCAAGTCCTGCCGCCGTGCCCATAATCCAGCCGACCCATTGCGTGTCTAACGCCAAGTTGCGCGTCAAGTGCAATGGCAGACTGATCAAATAAGCGTTATTCACACCCCACATCAGCGAGAGTGCCAAAAGACAAAAGATCAAACTGCGTCCAGATGAGCCCGTAAGAACCTGCCGCCAGGGTAATACCTGCGCCTTATTAGCGGAACGATGATCGGCGAGCGCGGGCAACAACCCCAGCGTAAAAAAGCTGACCAAAACAAACAACCCCGCCGCACTCCAGTACAGCACAGCAAAGCTGAAGTAACTGACCAGCAAAAAACCCAACGGTGGTCCCGCCACCCAAGCGAAAGCAATTTGCGCGCGAACCAGCGCATTAAAAAGTGCAACCTTGTCTGTGGGAATAACCGTCTCGGCGTATTCCAGGCTGTAGGCCAGTACTTGGGAAAAGGCAACCATCGACAAGCTCAGAAGCCCAATAGCGCACAGGCAGGTAATCCAGTAATCTCGCGAGAGCGCAAAAATTGCGCAAGCAACCAAACCGACAAAACACAGCCCCACCACCAGCCAGCGCCGATCGGCCAGTTTATCTGACCAAGCGCCGATCAACTGATTATAAACAATGCTACCAATGGCAATGCCCGCGTAGGGAATGCCCACCCAGAACGGGCTGACCCCAATGGCGTCGGCAAAGAAGATACTCAGGGTCGGCAAAAGCAGAGCCCCGATAACGCCGGTGGCAAAAGACAAAAAATATATCCCCAGCGCACGGGGCTGAATTAAAACTCGCACAGCGTAAGACTCATCATGTAACCGATTAACTCTCAGAAAATAAAAAAGCCCCGCCCTGAGCAGAGCGAGGCTTTTCTGGTCTTATGCGCTGTTACAGCAACAAGCGACGAACATCGGCAATGACTGCGGTCAAATAGGTGAAGAAACGACCGGCATCGGCGCCGTTAATTGCGCGGTGATCGTAGGACAAAGACAGTGGCAACATGTTGCGCGGCTCAAAGTCTTTACCATTCCACACGGGCTTCATCTGGGCGCGAGAAACACCCAAAATAGCCACCTCGGGCGCGTTAACGATAGGCGTAAAGCCATTGCCGCCCATAGCACCCAAGCTGGAAATGGTGAAACAACCACCTTGCATGTCGGCAGCGGTCAACTTGCCATCGCGGGCTTTTTTAACCATGGCCGAAAAGTCATCGGCCAACTCCCACAGACCTTTTTTGTCCACGTCACGAATCACCGGAACCACCAAACCATTGGGGGTATCTACGGCCACACCAATGTGCACATACTTCTTCTGCACCAGGTGCTCACCATCGTGATGAATAGACACATTAAAGCTGGGCTCGGCCACCAGGGCCGCGGCACAGGCTTTGAGCAAGAAGGGCAATGGAGTCAACTTGCTGCCACGCTTTTCCGCCTCGGCCTTCAAGCCTTTGCGGAAGGCTTCCAGCTCGGTAATGTCGGCATCGTCAAACTGGGTAACATGGGGAATGTTCAACCAGTTGCGGACCATATTGTCTGAAGTGAGCTTTTTGATTTTGCTCATCTTCACGGTGTCAATTTCACCAAACTTGGCAAAATCCACCGCCGGAATCGCCGGGATGCCCGCGCCGCCAGACGCTGCGCCCTTGCCCTCTTGGCTGGCCGTGACAATGTTTTTCACATAGGCGCGCACATCGTCTTTGGTGATTCGACCGCGCGGGCCCGAGGCTTTGATTTTATCCAGGTCAGCGCCCATCTGACGCGCCAACTTGCGCACCGCGGGGCCGGCATAGGCACTGGAGCTGCTCTGGGCCACCTCGGTGTTGTCGGCCGTTACCGGCGAACCAGAAGTGGTAGTGCCTGCTTCGGGTGCAGACGCTTTTTGCGGCGCCGGCTCCGATTTTTGTGCCGGTACAGGTGCCGCACTGGCTTCACCTTCAAGCTGACAAATCACATCGCCCTGTGAGACCTTATCGCCTTCTTTGAGCGACATTTTCACGATTTTACCAGCGGCCGGAGACGGAATCTCCATGGACGCTTTATCGGTTTCCAGCACGATCAGGGTATCGCCCTCGCCCACTTCGTCGCCTTCGGCCACGGAGACTTCAATAACGTCAACGCCTTCGGCGCCGCCGATATCCGGCACAGGTACATCCTCAACACCACCGCCAGAGCTTTGCTGGGCAGGGGCGGATTCAGAGGCCTGAGGCTCGGGAGCGGCAGAGGCTTCACTCTCCCCACCTTCAGACGTCATTACGCCCAAGGTGTCACCCTGAGATACCTTATCGCCCTCTTTAAGCGCTAAACTGACAATCTTACCGTCGGCCGGTGCAGGCACTTCCAGAGATGCTTTATCGGTTTCCAGCACTACCAGCGAGTCACCTTCAGAGACTTCATCGCCAGCGGCTACACAAATTTCGATCACGTCGACATTTTCCGATCCGCCCAGATCGGGAATGGTAATGGTTTGTTCGGCACTCGCACTGCTTTTACTGGCAGGCTTTTGCTGGGCGGGCTCGGGCTTTTCTTGAGCGGGTTCAGGCTCTGGTGAACTTTCACCCTCGGCCTCAACCTCGACGATCACATCGCCTTCAGAGACCTTATCGCCCTCTTTGACTTTAATGGCGGTTACTTTACCGGCCACAGTGCTGGGCACTTCCATGGACGCTTTGTCGGTTTCCAGAACCACCAGCGAATCTTCCAGCTCAACGGTATCGCCTACGGCCACCGAAATCTCAATGACGTCTACGTTTTCCGAGCCACCAATATCGGGGACTTTTACTGATTCAATTGCCACTGTAACTCCTCGCTACTTTTTGCTATCCGCCCGGGCTTGTGGCTCGGGCGCAGTTTATCCATTGATCTTGCAGCCGCCTTGGCGGCTACTGGTCGCGGTAGCGACTAAACGGTCAATGGATCGGCTTTATCCTGATCGATACCAAATTGCTTGATGGCTTTGGCAACCACGTCCGCTTTTACCTTGCCTTCATCGGCCAGCGACTTAAGCGCGGCGATAACGACAAACTCACGGCTGACTTCAAAGAAGTGACGCAACTTTTCACGCGAGTCACTGCGACCGAAACCATCGGTACCCAAAACAGTGTAAGTGCCCGGAATGTAGGGGCGCAGCTGCTCGGAGTAGTTCTTCATGTAGTCGGTGGCAATTACAAACGGACCGTCTTTGCCTTCCAACTGTTCGGTCACATACGCCTTGCGCGGTTTTTCCGTGGGGTGCAACATGTTCCAGCGATCCACCGCCTGGCCGTTACGGGTCAGCTCATTCACACTGGTAACGCTCCACACATCCGCTTCTACACTAAAGTCCTTACGCAGAATTTCAGCCGCGGCGCGCACTTCGTTCAAGATGGTACCAGAGCCCATCAGCTGAACACGGTTTTTCTTCTTGCTGGTGCCTTTCTCCAGCTGATAAATCCCCTTAATGATGCCCTCTTCTGCACCTTCCGGCATATCCGGGTGCGAGTAGTTTTCGTTCATCAAGGTGATGTAGTAGTAGCAGTTTTCTTTGTCCTGATACATGCGCTTCAGGCCATCCTGAACGACTACCGCCACTTCGTAGGAATAAGTGGGATCATAGGTGCGGCAATTGGGGATGGTGTTTGCCAAAATCAGGCTGTGGCCATCCTGGTGCTGCAAGCCCTCACCGTTCAAGGTGGTGCGACCGGCGGTACCGCCCAGCAAGAAGCCGCGCGCTTGAGCATCGCCTGCCAGCCAGGCCAGATCACCGATGCGCTGGAAGCCGAACATAGAATAGTAAATGTAGAAAGGCAGCAATGGCTTTTCATGATTGCTGTAAGACGTTGCCGCCGCAACCCAGGCCGCCATAGATCCGGCTTCGTTAATGCCCTCTTCCAGAATCTGGCCCTTCTCGTGTTCTTTGTAGTACATGATCTGGCCGGCATCCTGCGGCGTGTACTTCTGGCCGAAGCGCGAGTAAATACCCACCTGACGGAACATGCCTTCCATACCAAAGGTGCGGGCTTCGTCGGGCACAATCGGTACCACCTGCTTGCCGACTTTTTTGTCTTTGATCAGGCTGTTTAACACCCGCACAAACGCCATAGTGGTGGAAATTTCGCGATCACCGGTGCTTTTCAGTTGCGCCTTAAAGGCATCCAGGGTGGGAATTTCCAGGGCTTCAAAATCGGCCTTGCGCGCGGGCAGATAACCGTTCAGCTCTTTGCGGCGCTCTTTCAGATAGCGCATTTCCGCGCTGTCTTCTGCGGGACGATAGTAAGGAATACTTTCCAGATCTTTGTCTTCAATCGGGATATCAAAGCGATCGCGGAAAGTTTTCAGCGCATCCATATCCAGTTTTTTCACCTGGTGGGCGTTGTTTACCGCTTCACCGGTGGGGCCCATACCGTAACCTTTAACGGTCTGTGCCAGAATCACCGTGGGCTGACCTTTGGTGTTCACCGCATTGTGGTAGGCGTTATAAACCTTGTTGGCGTCGTGGCCACCGCGGGCTAAGCGCAGAATCTCATCGTCCGACAAGTCAGAGACCAGCTCCAGCAACTCGGGGTATTTACCAAAGAAATGCTCGCGGGTGTAGGCGCCACCATTGGCTTTGTAGTTCTGCATTTCACCGTCACAGACTTCGTCCATGCGCTTTTGCAGCAGGCCGGTGGTGTCTTTTTCCAGCAGGCGATCCCAACCGGCACCCCACAGAACTTTAACCACGTTCCAGCCTGCACCGCGGAACACGCCTTCCAGCTCTTGCACAATTTTGGCGTTGCCACGTACAGGGCCGTCAAGGCGCTGCAGGTTACAGTTGATCACAAAGATCAGGTTTTCCAGTTTTTCGCGACCGGCCAATGCAATGGCGCCCAGGCTTTCCGGCTCGTCACACTCACCGTCGCCCAAGAAGGCCCAAATTTTACGATCGGCCATATCCGACAGGCCGCGCTGGTGCATGTACTGCATCACATGCGCTTGATAGATCGCGCCAATGGGGCCCAAGCCCATGGATACAGTGGGGAACTGCCAGTAGTCCGGCATCAACCAGGGGTGCGGGTAAGAAGAAAGACCCTTGCCGTCGACTTCACGGCGGAAGTTATCCAACTGCTCTTCGGTCAGACGGCCCTCAACGTATGAGCGCGCGTACATACCGGGCGAGCTGTGGCCCTGAAAATAAACCAGATCGCCGGGGCCGTTTTCATTGCCGCGGAAAAAGTGGTTAAAGCCCACTTCGTACAAAGTGGCCGCCGAGGAGAAAGAAGCAATATGACCGCCCAGCTCGTCCGCGCTCTTATTGGCACGCACCACCATCGCAATCGCGTTCCAGCGAATAATCGAGCGGATTTTCTGCTCAATGTAATGATCGCCGGGGCTTTGAATTTCTTTGGAGGGGGGGATGGTGTTGCGGTAGGGAGTGGTAATGGCCGATGGCTGATCAATACCGTGATCGGCCGCGGACTCTGACAGGCTCTTCAGAAGAAATGCAGCACGCTCTTTACCGACGTGACGAACTACAGAATCGAGGGCATCGCGCCACTCTCGGGTTTCCAGAGCATCTTGATCTTCTATCATTTAATTCTCCTCAGTCATGCGCCTTTTGAGCACATTTAGACAATGCGTTAGCACCAACGCGGACCTAGCCTGGCAGGATAAATACCAGTGGCCTCGCCCCCATTTAGCACTGACTTTCGCAGGGTTTACCCCTAGGGCCTATTGACCCTAGCAGGGGCCGAAAAATGCGCGAATTCTTACACATTTACGGCTTTTTTGCTAGTCCCGCCCCCCAACAGGCGGCGGAAAACCAATTTCGGTACAAAATTTGCTCAGCCGGACGATTTTTCGCTCAGCTTAGGGCAAGCGGTAGCCCGCCTCAATAATCTTGTGCGCTTCACCATAGGCCTCAAATGACGGCATGGTGCTGATATCTATGGCTTTTTGTCCTATCAAGCGTTTCGCGAAGCGCTCAATAGAAGCCGAGTTTAAGGCCGCCACAGCGGTGCGTTCATCACCGCGGTAAGCTTGTCGCACACTGCGCCAGAGCGACTCGTCCAGCCAAGTATCAACGGACTGGCGCCCCTCAAGGCTCCGTCCCAAACTCGCTTTAATTCCTTGTAACTGACCGCCTATATCTGGCTCATCCAGGCGCGATTGCACTGCCTTTAAAACGTCCTCCACCTCGACATCCGGAGCGAGCGTGAAGATGAGGCCGGGCCGACCAGCAATGGGATAATAGTGCGCTTGCAACGCCACCGAAGAGCGCTCCGAGCCAGACTCAACACTCAAAAGCTCACCATCAAGCAATCGCGCCAACGCTAGGGTAAAAACCCGGTCTCGCTCACCGTCGCCGGGTGCCTGCAAATAAACACGCAGGCGCTGATCGCGCGCAACCGCCAACAACCCCGATTGATCACCCACCACCAGCCCGGCGGGCTGGGCCTCGGGGGCGTTATCACTCAGAAAATAATGTTCCGCCAGGGCCTCCAAGCGCTGCGCCTCCTGGCGATACATATCGCCCACCATAAGCGCCTCAACCCGTCCGACCGGCGGCGCCGTTTTCAGCGATTGCGCATCCAGCGCCACAAGCGCCTGGCGCAAAGAGTCTCCGGACCAGGCGGGCCGATAGTGCCACTGCAACAAGGGGTCATAATAAATGGGGTGAAGCAGCCCGTCTGCGGCGCCCGCAAGCGCCTGCAAAACGCGATCGCGGGCCGACTCCCAGTTCTGTAACAGCGGCCAGGCATCGCTGTAGATTTGGCCCATGCGGTTAAGCATTAATCCCATTTGGCTATTGTAACCAGTCACCTGAACATCCAGACCTAAAGGGTGTGCCTGGACACGGTAATCGGCTCCGGCCATCCTGGCGTCAAACAAGGCGTTGTTCAGCGCATCGGCGTAAAGGCGTGACCACACCAGCGCCCTAGCGGCACTGTCGGCACTTGCGTTGGGACCGTTGTAAATCAATCGCAGGTATACGCTTGCCAAGGGCATGCGCGTGCTCTCGGGGCGGCTGTACCAGGCCCGAACCTTGTCTGTATCCGCCAGCACCGATACTCCGGCACCGCCTCCCCCCGCAAGCAACTGCGACTCTTTCATCGCCAACCGCTGGGGCACAAAGTTATTGGCCTCGGGCAGCGTCAGCTTACGCTTTACAGAGAGTTTAATATCCGGGTAGATTTCCAGAGCTTCGCGCAGCTGGTAAGGCGTGCGGGTGTCGAGTGTGCGAGCATCGAGGTCACCGCCGCGGTAGGAGCGCATGACCGCCAGGTTTTCCACTCTCAACTGCGCCAACAGCTCGCGATTGCGCTTTTCCTTAAAATCTCCCAGCTCATAGGGCGAGCTCAGCACCCGCTCCACATCCACCGCATGCATACGTGTGACCAGGCGCCGTAAATCGCGCGGGTTGCGCCACTGGTGGTAAGTGAAATCGTAACGAGCCGAGCGCGCCAGTTCTTGATAACGCCAGGATTCCAGACCGTGCAAACGAATTTGCTCAAGCTGATACATCAACAACGCGCCTATCTGCTCGTGAGCCTTGAGCCCTAAATCCGTAAGCGCAATCGTCACACGATACTCAGACGCGTTTTCGCCCTTTGCATACCACTGCGTCTGAATACCGAGGGCCCAGCCCAAATCGGCCAACAGCGCTGCCAAACTTCCCGGCCCTTGATGTTGCAGCAAGTAAGAGATTAGCGCCAATCCCTTACGGGTATCGGGCGTTGCAGCCTCGGGCAAGAAAAACGAAAACTGCAGCTCGGGCGGCGCATCGGTAATGGCGTCTACCGCGACCGGGAACTCTTGGTCTTGCCATGGAATAGCCGCCGCGTTTTCAGAAGACGACTTCTCGACTTTGCCTAAATCGGCCAAAACATCGCCCAAATGCTTTTCCAGCCGATCCAAAGAGGCAGAAGTGCGCACCACCAAGCGGGCGTGATTGGGTGTATAGAATTCGCGAATAAACGCTTCCAGCTCGGGCTTAACATGCTCAAGCTGCACCAAGCTCGCCGAGGGACCCAGTGCAGCAACAGGCTTACTCGCTACCGTGCGCAATACATCGTCGCGGCGTTCTGACGCCGACACCTGGCGCGGCGAGCGCATTAAGGTCGCCAAGCGCTGCTGGCCTTCGGCAATATTTTTAGGCGCGGGAGCGTCGCCGCGCAGTATCGCGGCCACCGCCGCTGCCGGCTCTATTCCGCCTCCGGTGCGTTCGAAATAGGTGTAACTCTCTCCGACCTCCGCCCCCCAGTAGCGCAACTCGGGGGATGAAGTAAAAGAGAGCGCCGCCAAACGGCTTAAATCGGGGGTATGAGCGGGATCATCCCGACGCCCGGCCGCTACCGACAACACCCAGCGCTCGGGCCCCTGCTCGCGAATAAGCAATACCTCAAGACCACTGGCAAAACGCAGAGCGCGGTATTCACGGGGATCGAATTCGCTGTGTACCACCTTTACAAGCTGCGCCCCTGTCGCGAGGCCCGCCCACAAAGCCAACCAAACGCCCCACAGCAGCGGTTGTAGAAAACGGCCGATTAACTCCCTCATTATTCCGGCTCACTCTCACCGGGGTGCCCCGCCTGCTGCACCCCGATGGGCCAGGCGTACAAAATCGCCTTCACCAAGGTCGCCAACGGAATTGCAAAAAACACTCCCCAAAAGCCCCACAGACCGCCGAAAACCAACACCGCCATAATAATAGCTACCGGGTGTAAGTTAACCGCCTCGGAGAACAGCAAAGGCACTAGCACATTGCCATCAATGGCTTGAATAATCCCGTAGGCGAGCATCAAGTAGAAAAACTCTGAGCTCCAGCCCCACTGAAAAAAGCCAATCATTGCCACCGGCAGCGTCACCACCGCTGCGCCGATATAGGGGATAACCACCGACAGCCCCACGGCTATGGCCAACAAAGCGGCGTAATTGACCCCCAGCAGAGCGAAGATCACATAAGAGACCGCGCCTACCAGTAATATTTCAATGGCTTTGCCGCGCACATAGTTCGCTATCTGCTCATTCATTTCGTGCCAGATCTTACTCATCACCGGGCGCTTATGGGGCAAAAAGCCGCCGATCCAGTTAACGATCAAGGTGCTGTCTTTGAGAAAGAAAAACACCAAAATCGGCACCAACACCAAATACACCAGCACCGCCAATAAAGCAGGCAAGCTGCTAACCGAAAAACTCACCACACTCTGACCAAAGCGACCCAGTTCGGCGGTGGTAACCGAAATTAACTCTTCGACCTGAACCTCGCTCAGCAGGTTGGGGTAGTTTTGCGGCAACAGCAGTAAAATCTCCTGCCACTCCCCCAGCATGCGGGGCAGCTCGGTCACCAAGCGAGCCGACTGCTGCCATATTACCGGCAGCAGTACCAACACAACCGAGGCCAAAATCGCCATTAGGAGCAATGAAGTCAAGGTCACCGCCAGCCAGTGCGGCGCCCCCCAGGCGCGCAAACGCACCACCACGCCCTGCATTAAAAAGGCGATGATCACACTCGCAATCATCGGTGCGAGCACTGTGCCCATGGTAAGCAGAATGATCAAACTGGCCGCGATCATCACCACCAGCAACACAGCCTCCTCATCCGAGAAGTAGCGATCAATCCAGCCGCGAAATACCTTTAACATGCCCACCCCTTAGCTCCGCTGAGAATTCTGCTGATGTTGATCATGCTTTTTACGCAGCCAATGGACAAACTCCCCATCGCGCTCGTTTTGAGCCAGCAATTCGTGGCCCGCCAATTCACAAAACGCCCGCACATCCCGCACAGACCCCTTATCCGTAGCCATTAAGCACAAAACCGCACCTGCAGGCATTCGGTTAAGCGCCTGCTTAGCGCGCAGTAAAGGCATAGGGCAAGGTAACTGACGGGCATCCACTGTTTCATCCGCGGCCAGGGAACCGGTGTTCATCATTTCGGTCATACACTCGACTAATTCGCGATAGGAGCACCCCAAAAATGTACTCACAGGGCGGGACGCAACATGCTATTGAACTATAGGTCCGGGCACAAGTACATAATCCAACCCCACTAGTGGTACTATGCCCGCCATCCAGATGCCCTATTTCAGCCTGGGCGTAGACCGCGCCGAGACGGAGTATTGAACCGATCGTGAAACGCTTTATCAACCGCACAGCCCTGGCGCTGTTACTCAGCTTACCTCTCGCCCCGGTAACGGCGAACGAATTAAACCTCCCCGATTTGGGCGATTCATCGTCAGGCATTATTTCCCCCCAAGAGGAAAAACGCCTGGGCCAGTTGTTTATGCGCAGCTACCGCAGCCAGATTCCCACCTCCTCGGATCCGCTGCTGATCGATTACCTAGAGTCGCTGATAGGCCAGCTGGCGCGTTACAGTGAATTGCAAAATCGCTCGTTTCACCTGATTGTCGCCGAAAACCCCACCATGAACGCCTTTGCGGCGCCGGGCAACATCATTGGGGTTCATACCGGGCTGTTTCTGTACTCTAAAACCGAGGCGCAACTGGCCTCAGTGCTGACCCACGAATTGGCACACCTTAGCCAACGCCACTACGCACGCCGCTTAGAGCAGCAGCGCAATATGACTTTGCCCTTCTACACCGCCCTACTCGCCAGTCTGGTGCTCGCCGCCAGCGGCAGCGGTGACGGCGGCATGGCGGCCATGGCGGCTACCCAAGCGGCCGCGGCCGATGCCCAACTGCGCTTTAGCCGCCAGAACGAACAAGAGGCTGATCGCCTGGGCATTCAAACCCTTATTCAGGCCGGCTACGATCCTTATGCCGCCGCCGATATGTTCGAGCAAATGCTGCGCGCCTCGCGCTACTCGCGCCGCCCGCCCGACTTTCTTTTGACCCACCCGGTGACCGAAAGCCGGGTAGCCGATGCCCGGGCGCGGGCCATGCGCTATCCGCGCACCCTAAAAGAAGACAGCCTGGAGTTTCATTTGATGCGCGCCCGGGTGCGAGTCGCCCAGGCCGAAAGTGCCCAGCGCGCGGTACAGCGTTTTACCGGCGAGCTCGAAGGCGACAGCATTTCCGCCGATGCCAGTCGCTACGGTCTGGCTCTGGCCTATGCCGAGGCGGCCGATGCCGACAAGGCCCGTGAAGTATTCGCGCCCCTGTGGCAGAGCGAGCCCGAACGCTTGACCTACCAGGTGATGGATATTGATATCGACATTGCCGCTGGCGATTATGAGACAGCCCTGGAAAAGCTGCAGGCGGGGCTGCGCAAGCTGCCCAACTACTACCCGTTTACCGTACGCTACGCCGAGGTACTGATGGATTCGGGTCGCTACCAAAGCGGCGCCAGCTTTTTAACCCAGGCGGTGCGCGAACACCCGGACGATCCCTACCTGTGGTACCTACTCGCCGAAATCAACGGCCTGGCCGGGGATGTCCTGGGCGTGCACGAAGCCCGCGCCGAGTATTTTATTCAGGTGGGCATTTACGACAAATCGATTGTGCAGCTGCGCAACGCGCTAAAGCTAACCGACGACAACTACAAAACGGCTCTGCTCACCGAGCGCTTACGCTATGTGGAGAAACTGCGCGCCGAGCTGGATCGATAAATCCGCCTATCGAGACCTTTCGCCTCGCTGAAGATGCCAGGACAATGGGCCTGAGGCGAATCAGTAATGGGGTGGCCTCTCGTTAGCGGGGGCCGCCACCCCCTGCTCGCGCTCGTAGGCCATATCGTCCAGCTTTTGCGCCAGCCGAGCATAAGCGTCGGTCAACTCGGTTAATTGGCGATCCTGCCGCGCGACGATGCTGTTCAGCTCGTTCAAGGTATCTTCCTGAAAAGCCAAACGGCTCTGTAAATCTTCTATTTCGGAACTCATTCCTACCTCTTATTTCAGCGCGTCAATCAGACGCTGAGCGCGCGCATCAATCAATAAACTCTGGCCCAATCGAGCGGTAACATAACCTAAAGCGATCCCGGTTTCCGGGTCGGCGTAACCCAGACTCCCCCCGGCCCCGGGGTGGCCAAAGCCCTGTGGGCCGCCAAAACGAGCGTCATCCACATCCCGCGACAACATAAACCCGAGACCAAAACGCAAAGGGACCCCCAGCACGGCATCCTCGCCTTCGCTGGATAACTGGGTAAAGCTCTTGACGGTTGATTCACTCAACCACTCGCCAGGGCTTAGCAGGGCCCGATAAAAACGCGCCAGCGAGCGGGCGTCGGTATGGCAATTGGCAGCGGGAATACAAGCGCTGCGCCACTCGCCCGAGTTCGTGCTGTTCATTAGCGTTAACGGGTTGGTAAAGGCCCGATTGGTGACCCCCTTGGGATCGGCCTTCATCAGTTGTCCCAAAGCTGCACTGTTGGCGCCGCGACTGGCCGACCCCAGCTCGCGCAAGGGCCGTTTTAACGGACCGACATCGGCCAGCTCTGGCTGTAATGAATCGGGCACCCCACAATAGGCATGTAGCCCCAATGGCTCCGCCACTTCGCGTTGAAACAGCTTGGTGTAATCGGACTCGCCACTGACCTTGCAGGCGATATTGGCCAGCAACCAGCCATACAAAAAAGGCGAATATCCCTGGCGGCTGCCGGGCTCCCACCAGGGGGTTTCATACTCCAGCAGCGCGCGAACACTATCCCAGGCAAAAATGACCGGGTCTTTGACCCGCGGGTGGAAGGCACTCAGCCCACTGGTATGGTTGAGGATTTGGCGCGTGGTAATCGCAGCTTTGTCCCGCGCGGCAAACTCGGGCCAATAATCGCCGACCGGCCTGTCCAGCTCCAGCAGACCCCGCTCGTACAAGCGCATAATCACCGCCGCCACCAAAGGCTTACCGGCTGAGAAAATATTCACACCCGTATTTTCAGCCCAGAGCTTGCGCTGCGCCCGATCGCGGGTGCCCGCGTAAAGGTTCGCGATCAGCTTATCGTGTCGGTAAACCGCCAACGCCGCACCCTGCTCGGCACTTTCAGCAAAATTCTGCCGAAAAGCATCTACCAAAGGCTCAGCCTCGTCCTGCCACTGACCCTGCACTTCAATCATGTTCAGCCTCCGGTGAGGTTTGCGCGGCATAATAGGCGGCCAGATGCTCGATATCAGTCTCACTCACATTCACCGCCATGGCATTCATCATGGGGTTTTGGCGCTCGCCACTTTTAAAGCGGCGCAACTGCTCGGCAAGATAAGCCTTATCTTTGCCCGCCAGCGACGGGTAGGATGCAACCCGAGATACTCCCTTGGGACCGTGACACCCCACACAGGCACGCGCTTTGCGCTCTCCCAGCGCGACCGGATCGGCAATCTCGGCCCCCGCCGGTGGCGCACTTTGCCCGCAACCATAAACCGCCGCGAGGGTTAATATCATCAACGCCCTTATCAACACACAAATCTCTCCTACCCTTGTCAGGCTCTGGGCCGCATTATACAGGTAATGCTCGGTTATACTGTGGCTTCGCCACTGGCGCCAGAAAACAATTTTGGCAGCCCAACCACTATGCGAGAGGAGTTATATGAGTAAAAACTCACGATTGGTTTATTCCACCGATCAAGGCCGTATCAAAGAAGAAAAACCCGCGCCCGAGGCCCCGGCAGGCGACGGTATTGTGCGTATTTGGCGCGAAAGCAAGGGCCGCGGGGGCAAGGTGGTCAGCGTCGTCAAAGGCCTGCCTCTGGCCGGCGCCGAACTTAAAACCCTGGCCAAAAAGCTTAAACAAACCTGCGGCACTGGGGGCGCCATCAAAGACGGCAATATCGAAATTCAGGGCGATCATCGCGAGCCGCTCAAGGCCGCGCTGGAAAAGGCCGGCTACCAGGTCAAGCTTGCCGGCGGCTAGCGCGCTACGTCGGCATACGAGTGGCGCAAATCTTGCTCAAATGCGCTTTAGCGCACCCACTGACGTTTTTCTGACATATTGACCTGAGACCGCTATGGAAACAACTTTTGCCTACTCGCTGCTCGACACCTGCATCAAGATTGCGCTGGGGGCCGCCATCGCCCTGTTCAGCGTCTGGTGGTGGCAGCGGCGGCAGACCATCGCCGGACCGCGCTCGCTGCGCGAGCAAAAGCACCTAGCCACCTTCGAAGCCATTTCGGACTTTGTGGGTCAAGTTACCCACTGCTTCAGTAAATACGCCTCGCTGGCGGCCGAATCGGTAGAGTTTGGCGAGCGTTGGCCCGCGGCTCGCAAAGCGGAGTTAGAACAAGTGAGTAACGAGCTGGTGGAAAGCTTTCAGAAAATGGCGGATGCCGAAGCCAAGCTCTTAATGCTGGGCGAGAAAAACCTGGAACGCAGCCTGAAAATTTACGCGGGGCAAATAGTCGCCTTTCGTCGTCAGGTCTACGCCGGACGCAAAGATATCACCTCAGAGCAGGTGGTCGCTTTACGCCAGGGCGTACTTCAAGCGCGGGAGAGTTTTTACGATATGCTGAGCCGAAAATACGACAAGGTTTTATCAAACCCTCAATAACCCCAAGATTCGCAGCCATAAAAAAACGCCCCGAAGGGCGTTTTTTTATGAATTGCCGTAGCTCATTAAACGCTCATAACGCTTTTCTAGCAGCTCTTCAATCGGCACCCCGGACAAGGTGTCCAACTGTTCGCTTAAGCGCAGCTTAAGAGTCTCAGCCATCGCATCAATATCCCGATGCGCACCGCCGAGTGGCTCGGGAATAGTTTCATCCACAATACCCAACTCTTCCAACACGGTAGAGGTAACGCCCATAGCTTCGGCCGCCAGGGGCGCCTTGTCCACGGTTTTCCAGATAATATTGGCGCAGCCTTCGGGCGAAATCACAAAGTAGGTGGAGTACTGCAGCATGTTCAGGTGGTCCCCCACGCCGATGGCCAGCGCCCCACCAGAGGAACCTTCACCGATCACGGTGCAAATAATGGGGGTCTTAAGGCGCGACATAACCGCCAGGTTTTGCGCAATCGCCTCACTGATGCCCCGCTCTTCCGAGTCAATACCCGGGTAGGCCCCTGGGGTATCAATTAGAGTCAATACCGGCAGTTTAAAGCGCTCGGCCATTTCCATTAAGCGCAAGGCTTTGCGGTAGCCCTCGGGCTTGGGCATACCAAAATTACGGGCCACCTTGTCGTTGACGCTGCGGCCTTTCTCTTCGCCAATAACCATTACCGGCTTGCCATCTAAGCGCGCCACACCCCCGACAATCGCCTGGTCATCACCGAAGTGGCGATCGCCATGCAGTTCGTCCCAATCGGTAAAAATACGCTTGATGTAATCGGTGGTATAGGGCCGCTGAGGGTGGCGGGCCACCTGGACAACCTGCCAGGAACTCAAATTGGTATAGATGCTTTCGGTCAGCTTAGTGCTCTTTTCCCGCAGCTTGGCAATCTCTTCGCTGATGTTCAGATCATTGTCGTTGCCCACCAGCTGCAACTCTTCGATCTTGCCTTCCAGCACCGCGATGGGTTGCTCAAAATCCAGATAGTTCAGGTTCATAGTGTCACTTGTATGTTCTGGGCTCGCCCGCGAGCAAGCTCATCAATTTTTTGGTATTGGTGCCCATAAGATACGCTAAAGCGCTCTTTTAGTCGACCTCTGCCCTGCTGGCCCCGCCACTATCGGGTGCCGACAATAAACTCAGGTTATGGGTGGCGCCAATTATTCGGCCGCAGAAACTTGGGAGGGAGAGAATGGTGCCGGAGCCGCACTAAAATAATTGCGCACATCCCAGTAACTACGCCACCAACAAAATTAAAAATAATTTTGTGCCCCCAAAAGTGCCCCCAAGGGCAGACCGATACCCTTTTTTAGTAGAGGGCGATGGGCGCGCGGATTATAGCAAACGGTTAACGAATTTTGTTAACCAAGAGATTTTCTATACGTGAGTTTAGGCGCGGTCTAGCTTTTGATTGTGTTTTGAACACACAACAGCCCCCCCCGGCCTTGCCGTGGTGAATTCCTTTTCAATTACTCACCTATAAAAATTACTCTGAGGGCGCGGTGTCCGGCTGGTAGCTTCCAAGGTTTGGAGATACCCCCCCCTATAAAATTTGGGTCTCGCAAAAACTAACTTGAGGGCGCGGTGTCCGGCTGGTGCCGGTAAAAGTTTTTAACCGCCCCGTGGGGGTGTCAATCAGGTAAGCCAGGGCAACAGCTACAGGATAAACACAGCCCAGCACGGCACCAGGTGCAAGCCAAAGCCGCCCACCGCACACAACAAGCAACAAAGATTAAGCAGTAATCCTTACACCTGATAGCCACCCCCATACACCACCAAGCCTAGCCGCTTGTGGCGCGGTCTAATGGAGCCAATAAGGGGGCGGGAGCCAGACACGGAAAAAAGTAACGTTACTTCCGTTACACCCGTTACAACAATTATTAATTACTTATATATCAATGTGTTACCGGTTATAAAACGTGTAACGGGTGCAGTTTGGCTACCCGTTACCTACGTTACAAACCAGGCAAAATTGAACAATAAACAAGCAACAACGCTGAATATACGCGGCAATCACCGTATTTTATCGCCACAACACCGCCTAAGCTCACGACACCAGGAAAGCTATAAAGGCGGAACAATGGGAAGGGCTAAAGCGAATGGCAGGCAGGACACGCGAAGCAACAAGGCCAGTTAATCAGGCTTAACCTTTACCCCGTGCTCACCTTCAAAAGTCACACGACCGGTATCTAACAAGGCATCCCTCACCGCCTGCAAATTCTCGACGCGTACAGAGGGTAAACCATCCGCCCGGTCTATTTTATTAACGGTGGACAACCCCACGCCGCTCTTATCTGACAAGTCTTTAGCGTTCCAACGCAACCCGGCGCGGGCCATTCTTACTTGTATTCCGGTAACCATGCCACCCCCAACAATAATTAGATTTATTAAAAAGGTAACAAATAACCAAACAAAAGCAACAAATATTATTGACAACCCAACAAAAACAACTATTATTAGTAACAAGTTAACAATATTTATTACCTTTGGAGCGGCAACAATGACCAAGAGCGACTACTTAAAAGAGCTGAAAGCGCATGATTGGACATACGAATACGCCAGCGGCCCAAGCTATTACAAAGGCCGGGACAATGCCCAGCGCCTGAAAGCTACTGCGGACACTGCCCCCGAGCTGGCCGAACTGTATAACGCCTATAGCGCTTTTGTGTGGTCAGGCGGTGAAGAGCCCACCATTGCGGAACCCACCCGCACCAAAGCCACCACCCGCGCCGTTATGGTTGACGCATGGGACGCAGCCCGCCGCGCTGCTAAGCGCTATGGCTACCCCGCCAAAGCCTTTATTGCTCAGGCTATGCGCCAGGCATGGGCCAAAGTGAAGGCCACCAGGTTAATCAGCAAACACGACACCAGCCGCCCCCGTGTGGTGTACACCGTGCGCATAGATGAACGTCTAAACCGTAACACCAAGTTACGCGACCAATTGGCCGTAGAGGTCTACTTTAGCGACTACAACGCCGCACAAGCCGCCCGCGAGCTACTGGCCCAAGCATTCACCAAACCATTTATTAAAACTGAAAGCACTTGCTTTGCTTAAACCAAGGGAACCCAACACATGCAAGCCACTACCACCCAACACCAAGTCATAGTAGATCAAGCCTTTACCGCCAATGGCGACACCTACCGCCCCGGCTGTATTGCCACCATCGAACCAAGCGCAGCCCTTAGCGCTGGCGACTACATAGCCGCAATCACACCAGCCGGACGGCTGGAGGTGTTGCACGTTCAAGATAATGGCGCGGGACTAAGCTACCACACCACCACCCCTAAAACGCCGACACAGGCCATTACAGGCACCGTTCACAACGTCGGAAGAATCCGGGCAATTTCTAAAATCATCCGCTAGGAGGAACCACCACAATGAATGCCGGCACTGAATACCGAGCCAACGCCCACGACAAATACACACCCTACCCTGAAGGCTATATGACCATCAGGGCGACCGATAACGAACTAGATAAAGGAGACGCTATTAACTACACGTTAATGCGGGCACAAGGGCTTATTGAATTATTAGAGCTAGCCTATGTGAACTGGGATTTAAACAAGGAAAGAGAAAACGCCGTGCATACACCTTCACCTGAAGTGCTAATGGCCTGCGTTCAAAACCTGAAGGGCCAACTTCACCAACTGGAAATACTTACCAACAGCAGCGGGCTATAAACCACAACCACCCAACCCAAAAAAAGGACAACCACTATGCAAACCACCAGCTATTACCACGGATTGAAAAAGACAAAAGCAAAAGAGTACGACCGCGCCCGTCACGGGATGCAAGCGCCCGTAGCGCCGGAAGGGAATTTATATACCGTCCACTGGCACCCCGGTAGCTACCGCATCAAAGAGAGGCGCTCCCCTTTCTTTTTCCGCAAACACCACGCCAGGCGATTACTAAAACTACTACAGGAGAAATACGGAAAAAACATGGCAATAATTTATATCCACTAGCACCCAAAAGGCGGGCACCTAGCCCGCCAATTGCTTAAAAACTGGAATCTACCCCCGCCGTTTTATTGTCCGCCTCTGGCGCTTCGCCTTCATCGTCACACATCAACATAGAGTTGCGCACCTTATACACCCGTACACGCTTTTTACCGTGGTTTGGCAACGGTGAAGTAACCGTAAATTCACCGTTTCTAAGTGCTGAATCCGACAGGATAAGCGCCCCACGGTCACGCAACAGGCGAGCGATACGCTTATAATCCCAGCCTTTGCACACACTCCGGCGGAAGTGTTCAGGGTAGATATAAAAAACCACATCGGCGGTATCACCCTCTAGCGGGTCGCTGTCTATTTCTTCGCGCCGATACCCCCAAGACTCAGCCGTAGTAGGTACATGACTATCAATCACCAGCTTGCCTTCATCGTCTGGCGAATCCCAGCGTTTAAAACGGCTTTCACCGTATTTGCTCAAGGTTTCGCGCACATGCTCCAGCATTTGCTTATCTTCTAGGTTACCTTCACCGCCCCGCGCCTCAATCCACGATTGAAAACACGCATCAGCGGCCCGCATGGCTTCGCCCTTTTGCCAGCCGGTTAACCCTTTAGACGTGGCCAGCTCACCAGCCACCCCCACCAGGGCAAACTTACTTGCGGCCCGCGTTACCTGCCCGCCTGCATTCGCGGTAAGGTGAATCTGTTTAAAGTTCGCCACCTTTTCCATTAAGCGCTCGCAAAACACCGCCCGCCTATCACCTGATACAGCACTCAATAACGCCTCCAGGAATTCCGGGAAAGCCGTGCCGTGGTATTTATTCATTGTTTCGCGTAGGTGCTCAGATAATGCCGCGCCGCCTTCAAATTCGTGGGCAGTATTAAAAACGCCGTATTTTTTGCGGTCTGTTTCGGATTCCTGAAAGGTAGAGCGCAAGCCGATAAAGCGCATCTCCATTCCGCCGGTTTGCGCCTTGCCGCTTTCCATTAAATATTGCTCTAACGTCTTTTCGCCGTTACTTAAAAACGTAAGCCGCCAACGGTGCTGATTATTGCCCGCTTGCCCGCGATCATTCGCCCGGTGTTTGCCTTGCCCATTGCCCAGCATATACACCACATCGCCAATTATGCGCGGGTCTACTTGGTTAATTTCATCTAAGGCGAGTAACAAATCAGAGTGCGCCGCCGCTTGCGCCTCTAGCGCATTGTCAGTGCTGCGCCAGGTACACTTATAATCATCAGGTTTACCGTAGACCGAGCAAGCCACGTTCAACAGCGTGGACTTACCCCAGGACGAATCACCATAAAAGTGAAAGCCCATAGTCTCATAGCCCAACAGCTCCACCAGGGGCGAAGAAAACGCCGCCGATACGGCAAACACGGCAAGCGGGTTACCGGCGCAATACTTCGCCACATTATCCCGCCATTGCTCCAGAGTGCCAGACGGTGACAGCTTGCAAAGCGGCTCACCTTCCGAGTAATACATAACCGGGTCTTTGCTCTCGCCTATGGTGCGCTCTGGCAACACAAAAACGCCCTTGTGCCAGCCCATTTTGTAAGCCAAGGCCACCCGGCTTTTAATATCCCCGCCCTGTAAATACTCCAATAGCTTGCGCTTGGCTTCACGGTGACTATCAATATCAAGGCCGCGATCAAACAAGCCGCGCACCACTTCCGCCCCACCCTCTGTGGCGAATAAGCGCATGGGAATATTCCAGTGTTTTTCTACGCCGTCATAGTCGCAAAAGCGCACCAATTTACCCCAGTTGCGCCCGGTGCCGTGACCATCACGAGACAACGCCAACACATCAAGCCGGGCACATACACGCCGCTTTTTTTCCGCCTTGGCATCGAAAAAGTAAACGCCGCTATCGTCTACCGTATAGCCAAAAGGCGCGGCATTATCTGAAGGCTCAGGAGCGGCCCCCGTTTGCAACTCTGGCGCGCTTGGGGCGCTGGGGGTGCTATCACCCCCACCCGCAACCAACAAACGATTATCGGCAATCAGGGCGCTCAGTTGCTCAGCGGTAAAGCCCAGCTCTAACGCGTCCGCCGCGTCTGCCTTCTCTGGCCATTCCGGCCCAAAGTTCGCCAGGTCAACCACGGCAAAGCCAACCACGCCCGCCGCCGTTAATGCCGCCTGCAATGTGGTAACGCTTTTTAACCCCGCTTCATCATTATCAGGCCAGAACCACACCACACGCCCTGCAAGCGGCTTAAAATCCGTTTTCCCTATGGCCTTACTGCCACCGCTCCACGTCATACAAAGCCGATCAGGGAACAGCAGGCGGGCGGCATCGGCGGCCTTTTCCCCTTCCACCAACACTACAGGGGCGGACGCATCAAACCGGCCCAATAATTCCAGCCCATAAAGCGGGCGATTGTCTGGCAGTTGGAGCCAATGCCACTTGGTATAGCCGTTTTTCTTGCCATAGTTTGCTGGCCTGTATTCCTTTTTACGCTCACCATTGGAGCCGGTACGGTCAAACCTCGCCACACGCATTAACAAGGCCCCGGACTCGCTGAGATAATCCCAGTAGCGTGAAGCCGTCCCCAGCTGGTAATGCTTTACCGGGCAACTTTTGGCAGCTTTTGCCGGTGGTGGATACACAGGCTCAAAGGCCGGTTTTTTCGGTTTGCGCTTCGCTGGTGGGGGTGTGGTGGCGTTACTGGCATCCATACCGAGGAACGCGGCCAACCGCTTGCACGCTTCGCCTTGCTCTATTCGCTCTAGGTACGCCACCAAGGCTATTAAATCGCCGCCCTTATCGTCGGTGGCAAAGTCAGACCATACCCCCGTATTCAGGTTAATGCTGAAGCTCCGAGCGCTACCATCGGCGCGGGTCGGGTTAATCGCTACCCATTCATGCCCCTGCCTTTTGCCGTCCGGTGCCCAGTGACTACACACTGATTCCGCACTATTCAGGGCAGCATCAGCCACCGCTTTAAAATTAAGCTTATTACTCACCATAAAACCCTTATATCTTGATCACCCCGGCCCCGGTGAATGCTCACAGGGCGCGAAACACATACACCAACCACTAATAGCCGCTATGGCGAAACTGCCACAAAAAGCCGTCATCAGCGCGAATGATTGCGTCGCGATACAAAAGGCGCTGGCCACAAGAACTAAGACCTAAAACGGGCCATGCTTTTAAGCTACCGTTAGCAATATGGTGATAAACAAAGTTAATATCACGACGCCCCACCGCCTTGTAAAAAGCGGCCAGGTGACCACGCCCTGTCAGCGGGTCTACTGTTCGGTGATCAAGAATTTCATAGGGGTTTGCCATCATAAAACCGGCGCGGTCTTGACCCGGCCAGACAAAGAAAAGCATGTAAACTTGTGGGGCTAACATTCGGTCTCGATACTCACTAGCCACTACACTTTTTAAATCCATTCCTGGATAACGAGCCTCAACAAGAGACTGGCCTACAGACATAATCTGTAAAACCCTTGCCGAAATAGCCTTTACTTCATCGGGGTTGCGATCACTGTAAAGGTTTTCCAGAATGTGCGGATTATCCAAAAGTGTCTGGCGTTCATATGACAACGCCGAATTGAAAATACCCAGCTCACTATCGGCGGGTATAGCCTGAAGAGCCTGAACCAATTGGAGCGCTTCAGTATCGGTAAAGGGGTAGTTACTCATTTTCGCCACCCTCCTGAATCAACTGGGCAATAAATGCGTCGATATCCGATTTACGCCAGACAGTAATACCAGGTGACAATCTTATGCCCTTGGGCGCTTTGCCCTCTTGAACCCACTTATACCAGGTTGTTTTGGATACTCCCACGGAATCGCATACACGCCTTACGCGCAATAGCTGCTCATTACGGGAATCAATTAGCTTTTGAGGGCTGTAATCAGCCGATTCGGTAGGTATAGCTTGCTTCGTTGCCACGGTATGGCCTCCTATGCGTTTTAAATTGCGTAATGTGCAAAGCACGGATAGGAGTTTGGGGCGGCTGGGTTTTGCAGGACGCCAGCTCTTGCAAACTATTTTTTATTAGGGTCTTTGGTTTTTCCGGTTATTGATCGAACGCTACAGCCGCTATTTTTTCCATAAAGTGGAAGGAAGTGCTCGCTAGCCTTTTTGCATAGCGCGTGATGAGATAAATTAGGATTCTTCGCGTAGAGGTCATCAATATACGCCTGTAAATCAGAGCTTTCCGGCCTCTCAACACCATCCCAGCGCGCGCGCCCCCCCGTATCTGAATTTCGGTTAGACTCCGCCCCTTTTAACGAGTAACGCTCATATTTAAGAGCAAAAATCATCTTGTGGTGGTTATCAACGGCATACATACAGGGCTCGATTGCCTCCCTGTATCGCCCAGCGTTTAGCAGTTCATAAGCCCGCATACACTCATGTATGAGCCTATCCGCTATAAATTCGGGGGAATGTCCTGTCTTAGCGATCTCCAGTTTCTCGATGTCGTAAACCGCAAAACGTGCCTCAAATCTCTTATGAACATAATGAAGGTCGCGTTTTACTACCGATACCCCGCGATCAGAGTAGTAATATTTAAATCCCCAAGGAGTGTACCCCGCATCGCGTAAGCAGCGCTCCGCATCCCTGCCCGCTCTTAGTAAAAATGCCACGGTGGTTTCACATGGCCCAAACTTACTAAAATCTTCGGGCTTCTCTACCGAGAACACCCTGACTTCCTTCATTCCTTTGTACTCTTTTCCCTTTGAGCCGGGATCGGGCCTCACCGAGTAACGATATTTTTTATCTGCCACACCGTACCCCTACGGCACCCGGTAAAAGGTTACCAAGGCGGTGCGCCGGGTGTGCGCATTTTCAGGAGCTACCCTAGCCTTGGTAATTCGTAAACGGGCATTTTTATTGCAAATACGTCTCATTGCACCGAAAAAGCCCGTTTTTGTAACGGGCGGTAACGGGTAAAACGGGACATCCCGTTACCGAGAATTAACAACTTAACTAACTGTATTTAAAAGACTTTTTATTTCTTGTAACGGGAGTAACGGGTGTAACATGTAAAAACACCTAGCCCGGCACTTTACCCCCTATTAATTAGCCTTGCGAAAGTCCGCCGTAACCACTGAAGGGGTCAATATTTCAGCCTTCAGGGTGTCCAGGTAATCAGCCCAATCTTGCATCATAGCCTTACGCTCGGGTAAGTATTTGGTGCGGTTGTATGCCCTGCCGTTTGCATCCTTCACCGCGTGGGCTAATTGTTGCTCGATGTAATCAACTCGAAAGCCCAGCACCTCATCAAGCAAGGTGCGAGCAGTAGCCCTGAAGCCGTGAGGCGTTACTCTATCTTTGCCATAGCCAAGGGTGCGAAGCGCGGCCAATACGCCAGCCTCGGACAACGGACGGCCACCCCGGCGGGCACTGGGGAACACATAACGGCCCGAGCCGGTAAGTGGGTGTATTGCTTTCAGGAGTTCTAGCGCCTGAGTAGGTAGCGGGACTATGTGGGGCTGGCGCATCTTCATTTTATCGGCGGGAATTTCCCACCGCTCTTGCTCCCAGTCTATTTCCGACCATTCCATATGGCGTAATTCGCCAGGCCGTTGAAACAATATAGGGGTCAGCTTTAAAGCCGTAGACACCTCAACCGAGCCGGGATAAGCGTCGATAGCGACCAGCAAGGGCGCCAGCTCTTTGGGGTCAGTGATTGCCGCCCGGTGCGTGGGCTTCATGGCCACCAAGGCACCTTTTAAATCTTGCGACACATCACGATCAGCCCGCCCGGTGGCCACGGCATAGCGCAACACCTGCCCCGCAATTCGTTTTGCCCTGTGGGCGGTTTCGTGTAGCCCGTCCGCTTCAATGCGACGTAAGGCAGACAGTAGCGAGGCGGGTTTAAGATCAACCACAGGGGTGCCCCCAATGTAGGGGCATAATTTTTTATCCAGTATCCATTGCAGTTTATTAACGGTAGGAGGCGCGGCTCCTTCGGCCTTGCGCTTGTCCAGGTATTCAGCGCCAATAGCGGCAAAAGTATTCGCCACCGCCGCCCTCTGTTCTAGCTTGGCTTGCTTCTTAGCTTCGCCGGGGTCTCTGCCCTCTTCTAGCATCTCTTTGGCTTCGCGGGTTTTCTCGCGGGCTTTAGCCAAGGTGACTTTAGGGTATACCCCTAGGGCTAAGCGCTTCTCTTTGCCGCCATAGCGATACTTTAGTCGCCAATACCTTGCCCCCTTGGGGGTGACTTCCAGGTACATACCGGCCCCATCGGCAAGCCTGTAGGTTTTATCCTTCGGTTTCGCTTGCCTTACCGCCGCCTCGCTGAGTTTGTTAATACCGGCCATTTGGGAAAATGCCCCCACCGCTGAGAATGTATCCCCAATTATGCCCCCGCCTATACCCGGATACAATGGGGGCATATCGGACGGTTAAGGACTAGGATTTAACATCAGGGCCAGTAATGACGCGGGGTTCAGGACGATTTAGGACTAATTAGGAGGGATAAATGGTGCCCGGAGCCGGAATTGAACCGGCACGATCAATTAAGATCGGCAGATTTTAAGTCTGCTGTGTCTACCAATTCCACCACCCGGGCTGGGTCGCCTCTATGGGCCGTATTTACAGAAAGCTCTGTAAAAAAGTGGAGGCGCGAGCCGGAATCGAACCGGCGTAACCGGATTTGCAATCCGGGGCATAACCACTTTGCTATCGCGCCATTTCAAGAGGGCGGCATTCTAGCCCAAAAAAAACAGTATGCCTAGCATTGGAGTATAAAAAATCTTTAAATCTTCCAGCTAACTGTTTGATTTCTATGCGCTTAGATCAGTTACTGCTCTCGTTATCGGACTTGCCGTCCATATCCGCTAGCAAGTAAGGCTTAGCCGCTTTAAGGTACAACACCATCGACCACAGGGTGAGCGCAGCGGCGGCCACAATCGCCACAAAGCCAATCCAGCGCAAGGTATCGATATCCGCCAGCAAGACAATAATCGCCACCATCTGCAACGTGGTTTTTACCTTGCCGATATACGAAACGGCGACGCTGGCCCGTTCGCCCAGCTCTGCCATCCACTCGCGCAGCGCGGAGATCACAATTTCACGCCCCACAATTACAATGGCACAGGTGGCAAACCAAGCGGCGGGGTAAAGGGTCACCAGCAATACCAGGGCAATCACCACCATAAGCTTATCGGCGACCGGGTCTAAAAACGCGCCCAGCTTGGTGGACTGATTGTATTTGCGCGCCACGTAACCATCGGCCCAGTCGGTAATGGCGGCGGCACTGAATATCAATGCCGACACGAAATGCCCCCAGCCAAAGGGGAGAAAAAACACCACCACGAACAGCGGAATCAGGCCAATACGAATCAGTGTGAGTTGATTTGCCAAAGTCATAAATTGATATGCATCCTTACCTAAGCATCTGCCTGGGATGATACACCAGCCAAACGGCATTTAGTCAGTCATCGTGAAAATGAGCGTATATTTCCTCGGCCAAAGCGCGACTGATACCCGAGGCCCGGGCCAGGTCATCCACACTGGCGCGGGTAATTTCCTGCAAGCCCCCAAAGTGCCGCAAAAGCTCGCGACGTTTAACCGCACCCACGCCGGCAATGCCCTCCAAGGTGGAGGTACGCCGCTTTTTGTCCCGCCGGTTTTTATGCCCGGTAATGGCAAAACGGTGCGCCTCATCGCGGATATGCTGAATCAGATGCAGAGCGGGCGAGTCCCCACCCAAAACAATTTCCTGACCGGTATCACCATGATAAAGCGTTTCAAAGCCCGGTTTGCGGGTCGTGCCCTTGGCCACCCCCACCAGCAATACGCCTTTTACCCCCAGCTCGGCGATCACTTTTTCTGCCACCCCCAGCTGGCCTTTACCGCCATCGATAAACAAAATATCCGGCAGTTTACCTTCGCCTTTTTGCAAACGCGTGTAGCGGCGGGTCAGGGCCTGTTCCATGGCCGCGTAGTCATCCCCGGGGGTAATCCCGTCGATGTTAAAACGCCGATAGTCGGATTTGGCCGGCCCTTCTTTATCAAATACCACACAGGAGGCAACCGTCAACTCGCCGCTGGAGTGACTGATATCAAAACACTCCATTCGGCCCGGCACTTCATCCAACCCCAAGACATCCTGCAGCGCCAGTAAGCGATCGGTCACGGATTTACGGCTATTGATACGGGCAATAATATTCTGCTCGGCGGCGCGCTGGGCCATCTGCACCCACTTGGCCCGGTGGGTGCGAACCTTATGAGTAATACTGACGCGGGTACCGCGCGCCTCGGCCAAGGCCTCGCTCAACAGCTCGGCCTCGGCGAGCGGCACACTGGTTACTACGGCGGCAGGCACCTCGCGGCCACTGCCCAAATAAAACTGGGGCAAAAACTCACTCAACACATCCGCCTCGCTTTCGCCCAGTCCCAGTTTGGGGTAGTAGCTGCGGCTGCCGAGAATTCGTCCCTGACGAATAAACAACGTATGCACACAGGCGTTGGCGCTTTGCAGAGCCACCGCCACGATATCCATATCGCCACTGCCCTCTTCTACGCTCTGCTGGGCCTGAACCTGACGCAACGCCGCAATCTGATCGCGCAGCTGGGCCGCGCGCTCAAACTCCAGCGCCGCCGAGGCACTCTCCATATCGTCTGCTAATTCTTTCAGCAGCTGCTGGTTTTTGCCCTGCAAAAATAACCGGGTGTGATGCACATCTTTGGCATAGTCGTCCGGGCTAATCAGTTCGACACAGGGACCAGTACAGCGATCAATTTGGTATTGCAAACACGGACGCGAGCGATTGCGGAACACACTGTCTTCACACTGGCGCACCTTAAACGTTTTTTGCAAAAAATTAAGGCTATCGCGCACCGCGCTAACGTTGGGGTAAGGGCCGAAATAATCGCCGCGCTTTTTTTTCGCGCCGCGATGCAGCGCCAAACGCGGGTAAGGCTCACCAGACGAGGCAAACACATAGGGATATGACTTATCGTCCCGCAGCAAAATATTATAAGGCGGGCGATTGGCCTTAATCAGATTTTGCTCAAGGATTAACGCCTCGCTTTCACTGCTGGTAATGGTGACTTCGATCCGGGCAATGCGCCTGACCAGAGCCTGGGTTTTGGGTGACAGGCCGCTCGCGCGAAAGTAACTCGCCAGACGTTTTTTTAAGTTTTTTGCTTTGCCGACGTAGAGAATATCGCCCTTGGTATCAAACATCTGATAGACGCCCGGCGCCTGTGTTTGATCGGCAAGAAATTGTTTGGAGTTAAACTGAGTATCGGCCATAGGGCCGGATTATACCGCTAACCGGCCGCTAAACCACCGCTTCGGGATCCAGATAGTTATATTTTACCGCGAGCAACGCCAACTCTACATCGGAGTTGATGCCCAGCTTTTCAAAAATTCGGTAGCGATAGCTGTTGACGGTTTTGGGACTGACCGAGAAGGTATCGGCTATAGCTTGGGCTTTTTGCCCCCCGGCGATTAACATTGCCGTTTCCAGCTCGCGCTGCGAGAGTCGCTCGAAGGGGGACCGATCGCCATTACCGCTGATATTTTGCAAGGCTAACTGCTGGGCAATATTGCTGCTCATAAACTGGCGCCCGGACATCACCGTATCGATAGCCGTGGTGATATCGGTAAACCCAGTGCCCTTGGTGACATAACCTCGGGCCCCGGCCTGAAGCAGGCGCGATGGGTAAAGGCTGTCATCGCAGGCGGTGACGGCAATAATCTTGACCCCGGGTTGGGCGTGTAACAGCTTGCGGGTAGCCTCCAGACCACCGATGCCAGGCATTTTCACGTCCATTAGAATCACATCGGGGGACAGCTCGCGGGCCTTGCGAACGGCCTCTTCACCGCTTTTGGCCTCGCCCAACACTTGATAGCCGCGCACGTCACTGAGCATTCGCACAATACCCATACGCACTAAATCATGGTCATCGACCACCAGTATTCGTGTCACCGGACCCCCTCGGCAGCCGTCACACTGCTCTTATTGCTATCCCCTTGCGGGGTCTCGCCTATCATTGATTGAAATCTTTTAGTTCGTCCAATAGTACCAGCAGTTTATACACCTTGGGAACTACTAACGACCCAGCGGTAAGTGAGGTTAATACGAGGTCCCAAGGGCTTTTTCGACTTGGCAATCTGATGCTGCCAAAAACGCTGCAAAGGCCCGTGCATTAGCAATAAATCGCCGTGCTGGAGGTCCACCGCCACGCGGTGACCGTTAGTCTTATGACGCAAGGTAAAGCGCCGTGTCTGCCCCAGGCTGAGCGAGGCAATGGCGGGCTCCGGACCCAGCTCTGGCTCATCGTCGCTGTGCCAGGCGACGCCGTCGGCGCCATTGCGGTATAAATTGGCCAGCACACTGTTATAGCCAAACCCGGTCGTTGTCTGTATCGCATCGCGCAGAGAGGAGAGCTCGGCAGTCCAGGGCAAGGGCGAGAAGTACGCCCCCGAATACTGATAGCGGCTGCCGGTATCGCCATACCAGGCATTAAGCCTGGGAATAGCCACTCGCTTGCCGTACATCATAAGCACACTTTGCTCCCACGCCAGGGTTTCTTTGAGCACTGTAAAGCTGTCATCCGCGCGCTTAGGGTCCAGCCAGTGACGATACACCAGGGCATGACCGTCTTCGGTAATCAAGGTTTCGGGACCGGGATGAGTGAATAAATCAGACTGATTCATAAGGCAAGATTACGACAACGGGGCCAATACGACATACAAGTGACACCCGTGACCAGTGTCATTCCTCACTATATCGCTTTGCGGTCTTCGGGGGGGTACACCCGCGGCTCTATTTCAAGGCGCACGCGGTACTTATCCCAAACCGCTGCCTGTATACGCGCTGCCAGGGCCAACACCTCAGTGCCCGAGCCCCGACCCGGATTGGTCAACACCAACGCCTGGCGCTCGTGTACTCTGGCGGGGCCCTGCTGTACCCCTTTAAAGCCGGCGCGATCAATCAACCAGGCGGCCGCCAGCTTTATTTGGCTACCGCCTGTCGGGTGACCCACGATATCCGGATATTCGCGGCGCAAAGCGTCAAACCGAACTGAGTCGATCAGGGGGTTTTTAAAGAAGCTGCCCACATTGGGAATGCTGGTGGGGTCGGGCAGCTTTTCGCGGCGAATGGCGCACACGGCATCACTCACCGCTTGCGGCGTCACGTTATCGTGCGGCACAGCGTCTAAGCGCGAAGCCAGCGCCGGGTAGCCGAACTGCAACCGGGGCTTTTTGCTGAGTCTGAAGGTGACATCTACAATCACATACTGATCTTTTAATCGCCCTTTAAACACACTGTCGCGATAACCGAACTCACAACTGTCGCGATCAAAGGTGACCGGCAGGGCCGAGTCCACCTGAATAGCCGTCAGCTCCTGCACCACCGCCTCAAGCTCAACCCCATAGGCGCCAATATTTTGAATGGGCGCCGCCCCCACCGAGCCGGGTATCAGCGAAAGATTTTCAAGTCCATACCAGTCCTGGTTAAGGCTGTGGCAGACAAACTCGTGCCAGTTCTCGCCCGCCTGAACCTTAACCCAGATATCGTCCGCGGTCTCGTGAACACACTCGATCCCAGCGAGCCGAATGTGCAGCACCAGCGCCGGAACGTCACGAGTTAGCACCAAGTTACTGCCACCGCCCAAAGGCAGAACCGGCAGCGAATGTTTTTTTGCATAGGCGAGCGCCTCAACCACATCCTCGCGGCTGCGGGCCTGAACATAGGCACTGGCACGCACGGGCACAGCTAAGGTATTTAGCGAGGCAAGGTTGTGCTGCGGAATGATTAACGCCATGGGCTAGCGGCTTAGGTGACGCTGTTTAATATCGGCAAGTAAGCCTTGCGCGGCCTGCTCCACCAAATCCAACACATGGGCAAAGCCCTCTTCACCGCCGTAGTAGGGGTCGGGCACTTCGCGCTCAGCACTGCCTCCGGCGTAATCCAAAAACAGCCGCAGTTCGCCTTTAAAATCCGCAGGCTTTAACATCGCCAAGTCCTGCAAATTGGACTCGTCCATCGCCAGAATATAATCGAAGTTTTCAAAATCCGCCTCGTCTACTTGACGCGCGCGCAGCGAGCGCAAATCAATACCGCGCTCGGCTGCCGCAGCAATGGCGCGGGCATCGGGCGCCTTGCCCACATGCCAGGCGCCGGTACCAGCCGAGTCGATAAAAACATCATCGACACGACCAGTGCGAGCCAGCTCGGCGCGAAACAGCCCCTCGGCCGTGGGCGAGCGACAAATATTACCCAAACAGACAAATAAAACGTTAACAGTCATTGTTCCTCCCGGTGATAATGTCACTGACTCGCTGCAAATCCGCGGGCGTGTCTACCCCACCCGGCACCTTGGCACAGGCCAAATCCAGATGAATGCGCTCGCCGTAGGCCATTACCCGCAGCTGCTCCAGTGATTCGGTCAATTCCAACTGCGCGGGCTGCCAGCGCACAAAGCGGTTAAGCAGTGAGACCCGATAGGCGTAGAGACCAATATGCCGCTTGGCGGCAAAGCTGGCGGGTAGGTTTTTGTCACTGAGCACATCACCGTCGTCGCGTGGCCAGGGAACCGGGGCGCGGGAGAAGTACAGCGCCATGCCCTGAGTATCGGCCACCGCTTTGACAATATTGGGGTCGCGAAACTCGGTATAGGTATTGAGCGGCTCGCACAGGGTCGCCACACTCGCTTGCGCATTAGCTGCGAGATTATTGGCCACCTGATCAATCACTGCCGCCGGAATCAAGGGCTCATCGCCCTGGACATTGACCACAATGGCGTCGTCCTCCAGACCCAGCTTTTGCGCCACTTCCTGCAGGCGATCGGTGCCGGAAACGTGATCCGCACAGGTCATAACCACCTCCGCGCCAAAGCCGCGCACGACCTCCTCTACCCGCGTATCATCGGTGGCCACCAAAACCCGCGCCGCCTTACTTTGACAGGCGGCTTGGTATACCCGCTCAATCATGGGTTTACCGGCAATATCCGCCAGAGGTTTACCCGGCAGGCGCGTAGAACCAAAACGCGCGGGAATCACAACCGTATAACTCATACTGATTTTCGACTCTTAAATTTTCGTTTTGCGCTCGATGGCTTGGGTCAGCAGCGGCCAAAAGCGCTTGTCCAGGACTGCCTCAACTTCCAGTGCCAGCCAGTCGGGCTCGGCAAAGCTCTGGCATTTGACTGCATCTTTGCTGGTCATCACCACCGGTAGCGGTTGCTTAAAAGAAAAGTCGGCGCTACTGAAACGATGATGATCGCGGTAGATATGACATTGGGGGCGCACGCCCAAGCCGGTTAAGGTATCAAAAAAGCGCTGAGGATTGCCGATACCCGCCACCGCGTGCACCGCACTGCCCCGCGTCACTTGCGACAGCGGCACCTCGGTCAGGTCTTTTACTTTAAACCAGTGAGTGGGTTGCAGACGCATATCGATGACCGGTGCCTGACCGGGTATATCCAAATGAACTTCAGCGTCGACTTGAGTTTGATTCACGATGGCAAAATCCACTTCGCGCAAGCGCGCCACCGGCTCGCGCAGAGGCCCTACCGGCAAGCAATGACCGTTTCCCAGTGCTCGCGCCGCATCCAAAACGGCAACCTCTATCTGTCGCCCCAGGCGGTAATGCTGCAATCCGTCGTCGGATAAAATCAAATCACAGCCAGCCTGCAACAGGGTTTGCGCCGCCGCGACCCGATCCGCGTCAATACACACCGGGCAGCCGGTCGCGCGCCAGATTGCCAGGGGTTCATCCCCGGCCTGGGTGGCACTCGACGCAGCTGACACCACATAAGGGTATTCGGGCGCCTGGGAGCCGTAACCGCGACTGACCACGCCCACGCGATAGCCCGCCTTTTGTAAGTGGCGCACCAGAGCGATGATAACCGGGGTTTTACCGGTGCCGCCCACCGACAAATTACCCACCACAATGACTGGCACAGGCAAGTGGCGCTGACAAAACCGGCGCAAAAAACAGCGCCGGGCGGCACTGACACTGCGAAACAGCCACTCCAACGGCAGCAGCCAGTAAACCCAGCGCTCCCCCTGATACCAGGCATTGAGCCAGCGGGTTTCTCGATCAGAGGAGCGCTGGGTGGAGCTATGAGTATCGCGCTTGGTGCGTTGCTCGGGCATTAGCGCGCATCGCCCTCCGGGCGTCGGGTGGTGATACTCAGATTAACAAACCCGAGCTGCCCCGCCGAATCCATTACCCGCACCACAAATTCGTGTGGCGCCTTGGCATCGGCGGTAATAATCAAAGGCTGGTCGGTATTATCCCCCGCCACCTCGGTTAACGCATTTTTAAGGGTTTGCGCTTTATTGTTCACCAGCTGGCGACCATTAATGGCGTAGCCACCCTGGGCATTAATCACCACCTCGAGCGGCTCAGCGCTCTCGCTGGCGGACTCGCCTACCGCCTCGGGCAAATCAATTTCAAGGTGAGTTTCTTTGGTGAAGGTGGTGGAAACCATAAAGAAAATCAGCAGCAAAAACACCACGTCAATCAGGGGCGTTAAGTTAATACTGTCTTCTTCGCGCGATTGTCTACGAAATTGCACAGTGCGCCCTCAATTAACGTTTGGTTTTGACGTCGACGCGACGGTCACTGTGTAAGGCATCCACAAGCTTAATGGCCTCTTCTTCCATGGTGACCACCAGAGTATCGATATGTCGCTGAAAATAGCGGTGCAAAATCATCGCCGGAATGGCCACACACAAGCCCGCAGCGGTGGTAATCAGCGCCTGGGAAATCCCCCCAGCCAAAACGCCGGCATTGCCCGAACCTTTAATCATAATCGCGTTGAACACTTCGATCATGCCGAACACGGTCCCCAGCAAACCCAACAATGGCGTAACCGCGGCAATGGTGCCCAATACACCGATAAAGCGCTCCAAATCGTGAATAACCTTGTTAGCGGCCTCTTCGATAGAGTCTTTCATAATCTCGCGACCGTAGCGCGAATTAGACAACCCCGCCGAGAGAATCTCCCCCAGAGGCGAGGACTGCTTTAATTCTTTTAGGCGCTCGGCGTTAAGCTCATTGTTTTTAATCCAGCCCCACACTTGCGCGAGCAGGTGTCGGGGGGCAATTTTGCCCGGATTTAAACTCCAGTAGCGCTCGGCGCTGATTGCCAACACGGCGACAGAACACAAAATAATCGGCAGCATTAACCAACCGCCAGCGGCAATCACTTCAAACACGCATCTATCCTCTTTTGACAGGCTTTTTATGGGTTCAGTAAAAGCGCATAAGACTACCACAGACGCGGGTTTTTGGGTGAGCGCTGGCGATCAACTGTGATCGACCTCAATCGCGCCAATAGCGCCGGGTACGCTGACGCCAGGTAATAATTTGCGGCGCGCGTTCGCCATCGAACAATATCTGAACAGCGCCATGTTGGGCGGTGTTATACACCCGACTTCCAACACCGCGATAGCGCTCCACCACCTGCTGGTGCGGGTGGCCGTGACGGTTGCGATAACCACTGGAGACAACCGCAAGGTCCGGGCGTATCGAACTTAACAGCGCCGCACTGGACGACGACTTACTGCCGTGGTGCGGCACCAGCAGAAAGTCTACCGGTGCCAGCTGCCGGGCCAGAGTGCGCTCGCGGGCGCGTTCGATATCGCCTGGCAACAGCAGCCTCACACCCCGCCATTCAATCACCAACACGCACGAGGCGTTATTGCCTTCGCTTCCGGCAACCCCCGGAATAAAACGAAAGCGGTAGTCCTGCCACTGCCAGGGCTTGGCAAGGTGACAACTCACAAGGCGCTGTTCGTCCGCCTCGCGCAAATACTCCAATGCTTCGCCTGCGTAAAAACGATCCACCGGTAGAGCCTCAAGCAAACCCGGTGCACCGCCGGCGTGATCACTGTGACTGTGTGAGACCACTAGCGCGTCTATTTTTTCCCGGCCACTTGCCAGCACGTAGGGGGCGACAATATCGGCCCCGGCGTTAAAGCTGTCGCCAAACCAGGGCCCAGTGTCGTACACCAGGGTTTTATCTCCGGCATAGATCACCACGGCCAGCCCTTGCCCTACATCCATAACGCTCACCTGCAAGAGCGCCGGTTGGGGCCTGGGCAGCAGCCAAAGAGCAATCAACAGCACGAAAGCCTGTGGACGCAACCGCAGGGACGCCGGCAGCAGCAATAGCGCGCAGGCCAAGGCGAGCAGTAACGCACCCGCCGGGGTTAAACGAGTGTCCCACACGGCCGGAAAACCCGTGGCAGTGGCAAGCCGCTGCAGGCCGTTAAGCCACCACCCAAGAACACTTAAGCCGGTATCGGCCAGCCACAGAAAAACACCGGCGGCGGGCAGCCAAACGTAACCTAGCAGCGCGGCCGTAAACAGAGCGGGCACCACCCACACACTGACCAGGGCGATAGCGATAATATTTGCCAAGGGTGAGACCAGTGACCACTGATCAAAAAAAAGTCCCAAGGGCACCAGCAACGCAATAAAGGCCACCCATTGGGGCCGCCACAGCACTTGCAGACGCCCGCGACTCGATGCGCTGACCAGACCACTAAAGGCCAATACCAGAGCCGCCACGGCCACAAAAGACAGCCAAAAACCCGGATCGTAAATACTGAGCGGGTCCAGCAACAACACCGCCGCTGCGGCCAGCATAAGCACCTGAGCGCCGCCAATTCTAAGCCCGCTAAGCCTGGCGACGTAAAACATTAACAGCATCGCCAGAGCCCTCTGGGTGGGCAGAGCAAAACCCGCCAGGGCCGCATACCCCCAGGCAGCCGCCGCGCCCAGAGCCATGGCAAATACCACGGCGGGCACAGGTAACCACAACACAAGAACCCGCCCCAGCACTAACCCCAGTAAATAACCCCAAGCCGCCGCCAAACCAATATGCAGCCCGGATATAGCCATTAAGTGGGTCGTGCCCGTGGCGCGAAACAACTGCCACTGGGTATCGCTGATAAGAGTGCGATCACCTAGCAACAGGGCCTGTAGAACCGCCAAATTAACCGGCTGCTGGGCGCGCAACCAGCCTCTGAGCTTATTGCGAACCCCCTCGTTTTGACCGGCTTGCGCCTGGGCCAGCAACTGATTTTGCCCCCTGTCGCGCACATACCCGGTGGCCCCTACCCCACGCCGCAACTGCCATAGTCGATAGTCAAAGCCTTCGGGGTTGATAAAACTGCGCGGCGGCTTGAGGCGCACCACCAGCTCAAGCCGGTCGCCGGGCTCCAGCGCCCCGGCCCAGGCGGGAGATCGGTACCAGCTGAGTTGAATCAACCGAGGTAAATCAGCCGATGCGGTGGGCGCCAGCAAAAACCTGACCCGCCGTTGATTCACCTCGGGCTGATTCCAGATTTGCCCTTGGACCAGAATATCTTTACCGACCAGGGCATCGGGCAGCAGATTATCCACGAGCTTGTGCCCGTACCAGTTGGACCAAGACACAGCGGCGCTAAAAACGAGCATCAATAAGACCAATCGCTTGGCCCAGTCTTTTCGCTCAAAACGGGCCAACACTGCGCCCAGGACGAAACCCACCGCGAGCAGTAGCGCGCACACCCACCAGGGGAGCAAGAAAGGTAAAAAGCCCGGAAGAATTAAACCTGCGATTACTGCGGCCAACCAATACAACATCATCGTCCCTGATTGCGTTATCTGTTACGCGCAGTGTAGCAGTCACAGGGTTTTGACATGGTATGAGGGGAAAATAACAGGTAGAATGCGGCCATCTTGCACGATGTAGTAGTCCCCATGGCTCGCAAAATAATCCGACGCTTTTTACCCGACGCCGCTGCCGTGAAAGAGAAACCGGCGCTTCAGTTTTTAGGTGACCTGCTGCACGATCCAAACTTGTTTCACCTAAATCGTCACTCGGTCTCGCTGGCCTTCTTTTTCGGTATCTTTTTCGCTTTCATGCCTTTGCCTGGGCAGATGGTGCTGGCCGCCCTGTGCGCGCTCTGGGTGCGCTGTAATCTCCCTATTACTCTGGCGCTGGTGTGGATTACCAACCCCCTCACCTACGCCCCCATCTTCTTTGCCACCTACCAACTGGGGCGCTGGATTCTGGACGTACCCAGCCTGGCCACCAGCAGTGAACACAACTGGGCCTGGGTGATGGAAGAGTTCTCCCATATCTGGAAACCCCTTTTACTGGGTTCAGCACTAACGGGTTTTGTGATCGGGGGGCTGGGGTATATCACCATGCAGCTGTTCTGGCGCTGGCACGTGGCCCGCGCCTGGCAAAGGCGCAAAGACGAGCGTCAACAGCGAGATAATTAAGCTATTCGTGCCGCAAAGCCTCGGCCGGAGGAATACGGGCCGCTCGCCAGGCAGGGTAAATGCTAGCGCAAAAGCTAAGACCTAACGCCACCGCAACAATCAGCCCCACATCCCCCCACAAAAGCTCCGAGGGTAAGTAACTGACCGGGTAGACATCGGAGTGCAAAAACTGAAACCCGATGAGACGCTCCAAAGCCGCGACCGCAGGAGTAACCGTATAAGCCAGCACCACGCCCGCCAACACACCAATACCGGTGCCGATCAAACCGATAATACCGCCCTGAACCAGAAAAATACTTAAGATATCGGCCGTACTGGCGCCCTGGGTCCGCAAAATAGCAATATCCGCTTCTTTATCCACCACCACCATAATAAGCGTCGTGACCAAATTAAACGCGGCGATGCCAATTAACAGTAACAGCAGTAAACTCACCAGCCGCTTAGACATATGAATGGCCTGGTACAAGTTACCGTGGGTGCGCGACCAATCTTTACCGTAAAAACCCGGGGGCAGCTCGGCCGATAACTGGTGCACCGTGCGCGCGGCGGAAAATAAATCGGCCACTTTCAGGCGAATACCACTGACCCGTCCCGGGTGAGGCGAAAGACTTGAGGCCTGGGCCAGATTAATCAGGGCAAAGTTATTGTCGATCTCGGTGCCGCTGTCGAGTAAATCCCGCACCGTAAACACCTGAACGGCTGCAGCCGCCCGCGCCTCGCCGTGAGGGATGATTAGGCGCAATTTGTCCCCCACCGTGACTCCCAGTTGTTGCGCCAGCGCGCCTCCCAAAATGATGCCTTGCGGATCACCTGACAGCACTTGCAAGCTGCCACTGCGTAAATACTCTGAGGCGCCCGAGACTTTTTGCTCAAGAGCGGGCTCGACCCCAAACAGAACCACCGGTGCCACTTGGTTGGCGTGAGACAATAACCCCTGCAAAGTGACATAGGGCGCCGAGGCCAACACCTGTGAGTGGGTATTCAGCTCGGCCATAATCTCGCTGGGATTGGCAATACCCTCGCGTTTATAAATGGTCGCCTGCGGCATCACCTGCAAAATGCGCTCGCGCAACTCGCGGTCAAAACCATTCATAATGGACATCACCAATATCAGCAGTGCCACCGAAATGATTAAGCCCATCACCGACATGCGCGAGATAAAACTAACCAGGTGGCTGCCTTTGGCCGCCAGGGCGTAGCGCTTGCCGACCTGAACGCTAAAACGACTAAACACTTACGCGCCCCCGGCGGCTTGCTCGGTTAACCGACCGTCCGCCAAGCGCAAGGTGCGATCCATCTTTTGCGCCAGAGTTAAATCGTGGGTCACCACCACAAAGCTGGTGCCAATACTATGGTTAAGCTCGGCCATTAACGCCTGAATATCCTCGGCGGTGTGGGTATCCAAATTACCGGTGGGTTCATCCATCAACACACACGCCGGTTGGGTGGCCAGAGCACGGGCGATTGCCACGCGCTGGCGTTCGCCGCCGGACAACTCCGAAGGCTTGTGCCCGCGGCGTGGGGCCAGCCCCACCCGCTCCAGCAACGCGCCGGCCCGCTCAAGGGCCTCGGCGGGACTGCGCTTACCAATCAACAATGGCATGGCGACATTTTCCAGCGCGGTAAACTCGG
The DNA here is from genome assembly GCF_024195295.1 of Gilvimarinus xylanilyticus. Classification (GTDB taxonomy): domain Bacteria; phylum Pseudomonadota; class Gammaproteobacteria; order Pseudomonadales; family Cellvibrionaceae; genus Gilvimarinus; species Gilvimarinus xylanilyticus. Next base: position 1,334,066 of record NZ_JAMFTH010000001.1, read on the forward strand.
CCAACAGGTGGTGAAACTGATAGACAAAGCCCAGGCTTTGATTACGCAGGCGCCCCCGCGCGTCCGCGCTCAAGCTTGACAGGGATTGTCCGGCGACACTCACCGAGCCGCAATCGGGAGTATCCAAGCCGCCTAAAATATTTAACAAAGTGGATTTGCCCGACCCCGAAGCGCCGATAATCGCGACCGATTCGGCCGCCCGCACTTGCAGATTAATATCATCGAGCACCTGCACCGCTTCGGGCCCCTGGCGATAGGATTTGCCCACACCTTCACAGGTTAAGACTAAAGAATCATTCATAACGTAACGCCTCGGCGGGCTCTACCCGGCCGGCGCGCCAGGCCGGGTAGAGCGTTGCCAGAAAACTTAACACCACAGCCAGAGAGCAGATCGTGGCCACATCCTGCCAATACAGCTGGGAGGGAATCTGGCTGATAAAATATACGTTGGGGTCAAAAATTGTCTGCCCGGACAGCGATTCAATAAAAGCCACTAGGGCGCTAATGTTAAGCGCCACCAACACTCCAAGTAGTGCGCCGATCAGCACGCCGATCAGCCCCACGCCACAGCCCTGCACCATAAAAATCGCCATCACCTGGCGTGAGCTAAGCCCCATAGTTCGCAATACCGCGATATCCGAGCGCTTATCGGCTACCATAAGCACCAAAGACGAGACAATATTAAAAGCGGCGACGGCGATGATGATGCTGAGCAGCACCCCGATCACCAGCTTCTCCATCTTCACCGCCTGAAACAAACTGCCCTGGGTCTGGCTCCAATCGCGCACCTGATAGTCGCCACTCAACGCCTCGCGCGCCCGACCTAATACCGCGCCTGCCTGATAGATATCGCTTACTTTAACCTGCACCCCCTGGGCGCCATCGACACGCAGTAAACGCGCGGCGTCTTCCAGGTGAATAAGCGCTAATTGCTGATCCACCGGCGCCCCCACCTCAAACACCCCTGAAACGGTAAAGCGCTTCACCCGGGGGTAAACCCCGGCGGGAGTCACACGAATTTTAGGTAAGGTAAGCGTGACTTTATCGCCGGGAATAACCCCCAGCTGGCGCGCCAGCAGAGAGCCCAACACGATATTAAAATCGCCGCTGATAAGGCTATCCAGCTGGCCCATCACCATACTTTGCGCCACCTCGGATACCTGGACCTGACGGGAGGGAATAACACCGGAAAACTGAACCCCTTCAATCTTGTCGCGATACCCCAGCAAGCCAAAACCACCAATATAGGGCGCGGCTGCCTGAATATCGGGTACCACCAACAGTTGCTCAATTAGATTGGTCCAATCGCTCACCCCATCGGGTTGATCCACAAACCCGTGGGGCACGACTTTTAGGATGCGGCTTTTCATTTCCCGATCAAAACCGTTCATCACCGACATGACAACGATTAGGGACAAAACCCCAAGGGCCATCCCCAACAGGGAAAAACCGCTCACAAAGGAAATAAACTGATTGCGACGCTTGGCGCGGATATAACGCAAGCCTATCAGTATAGGGATGTTTTTTAGCATTTGCGCATTTAACCCGAACTGCCCCGTAACCACAAGCGCGGCGTATGCTATTGTAATAAACCACCGTTTACTAAAATAAAGGCCCGCATATGGATGAAAGACGCGAGTTTTTTCGTATAGACGTGAAGGCCCGTATCGACTTGGCCACACTCGATAGCGCGCCCACTGGCCGACAAGATCCGTCACAACACTTTGCCCAAAGTAATGTGCTCCACACCCTGGCGGAGCTAAAAAAGCTCGACGCCGACGCCATGCAGGCGCAACAACAGGTAAAAGACAGTGACCGCGCCCTGGGCGAGTACTTAAATATTCTCTCGCGCAAGGTGGACATCCTGGCGCTCTACTGCCTAAGCAGCAGTGCCGAAGCCCTGGGAGAGCCCCAGATCATCACGATTAGTGAAGGTGGTATTGATTTTAACGCGCCCCACTCTGTAAGCAGCGGCAGCTATATTGCCCTCATGCCGGTCTTTACCAGCCCGCCCATGGCCATTGCCCTTTACGCCCAAGTCGTGCGCTGTGAACCAGATCCCACCAATGGATTTACCATTGCGGCAGAATTTCACTACCAAAACAGCGCCCAGCGCCAACAAATCAGCCAGCAAATTATGCGTTCGCAGATGGAATCCATTCGCAGCAGCAAGGCGTAACAACGTGGAGTATTAATGAAAGCCGCACTGATATTTTTAGTTTTCACCCTCGCTTCGGCAAACCTCTTGGCCGAAACGGTTCGCATACCCATAGGCCAGCAAGGCGAGCACAGCCAAGCCACCCCGCAAACGGGGGATAGTAAAGCTCAGGTACTCGAAAAATATGGTGACCCAACGCAGCAATCAGGCCCCGTCGGCGACCCCGCTATTTACCGCTGGGACTATCAAGACTTTGTGGTTTATTTTGAAGATGATCGGGTTATTCACGCGGTTATAAAGTTTGAACCTAAGGTCGCCAGTGACAGCTAATCACGCCTTACAGCTGCAAACTTTTAGTCACTGCGGTTTTCCTGTTTTAAACGATCGCAGGCATCGGTCCATTCCCAGTCACTTTCTGGCAATTCACCGTTTAACCGCGCTTTAACCAAATACTGCGCCGCTGTCGACTGATCGCCCTCCGCCCAGGCCTGCCGCGCTAGCGCCAGATATTTATCCCGACGCTGAGTAAATAAGCGAGTGGTCTCTCCGCCAGAAAAGAAGGTGCTGACCACCGTAAAACAAAAAAGTAGGATAAACCCGACCACAACCCAACCCGGGCTGCGATTTAAAACGGCGTAACCGATAGATAGTAACAAAGCCAAAACGCCTAATAGGCCCAAGCCATTATTGCCACCTGAGCCCTTTCCTTCAAACTCACCGCCAAAGCGTTTAAACCCCTTCATGCGCGCTTTCCCTCCATGAATACTCAGCCTTAAGGTAAAGCATACACGAACGAAAAACCACCAATCTAAGGCGACAGTACTAGCCTATAATTGAGACAAAAAGGTGTTCAGCTCAGGAAAAAGCGGATACAAGGGTGAATAACTGACGGAGGGAAACGACCAGAAAGACTTTCACTTTCTGGTCGTTAATACCGGTTTTTCGTTAATACCGATTTTTTATCAGCTGCGACTGGTACGGTTGGTACCATCGAGAGCGGCCAAGCGATACGCCTCGGCCATGGTGGGATAATTAAACGTGGTGTTGAGAAAGAAGTTGATATTATTCCCCTCCCCCGGTTGACTCATAATGGCCTGGCCAATATGGACAATTTCGGCCGCCTCGGCACCAAAGCAATGAACGCCGAGAAGCTGCCCTGTATCGACATGGAACAATAGCTTCAACATGCCCACATCTTCACCGCTGATTTGTCCGCGAGCGGTATTTTTAAATAGGCAGCGACCGACCTCGTAGGGAACCTTAGCCTCGGTCAGCTCGCGCTCGGTTTTACCAATTGAGCTGATTTCCGGCAAGGTGTAAATCCCGGTGGGAACACCGGCAACCTCTTGATAGGGCTTACCTAAAATTGCGGCGGCAAGGGCACGGCCCTGATCAAAGGAGGCACTCGCGAGGCTCGGCCAGCCCACCACATCGCCCACCGCGTAAACATTTTCTACCGCCGTTTGGTACTGCTCGTTAACGGTTAGGTTGCCGCGATGATCGGGCTCTAAGCCTATGGCTTGCAGATTGAGCTTGTCGGTATTCCCGCTGCGGCCGTTACACCACAAAAGTGCATCGGCAGTAATGCGTTTGCCCGACTCTAAATACAGAGTGACGCCGCGCTCGTTCGCCTCAATTTTTTCGTAGGTTTCGCTGTGCCGAACCCGCACACCGTTATCGCGCAAGTGGTAGCTAAGCGCATCGGAAATTTCATCGTCCAAAAACGAGAGTAAACGATCGCGGTTGTTAATTAAATCAACCTTGACCCCCAGACCTGAAAAGATAGAGGCATACTCACAACCAATCACCCCGGCCCCGTACAAAATAATATGACGCGGTGAATGCGCCATTTCTAAAATGGTGTCGGAGTCATAAATGCGGGAGTGTTCAAAATCAATATCCGCGGGCCGATAGGGACGCGAACCGGTCGCGATAATTATTTTATCCGCGGTAATAACCTCGTCGCGCGCACCGTCGAGTAGTGCTATGGATACAGTGTGCTCATCGATAAAACTGGCAAACCCCGAATACAGCTTGACGCGGTTGCGCACATAAAAATCGGTATGCAACTCTACCTGCTTGGGAATAACCGCGTTAGCGGCCGCCAGAACCCGCGGATAGGTAAGACGCCAAGTCTCGCCCGTTTCGCGAAACAAATTGCCAGTTTTAAACTGAATGATCTGCTTGACCGCATGGCGCAATGACTTGGAAGGTATTGTGCCTTTGTGGGCGCAATTACCGCCCACGGTCGATCGCCCCTCAACCACAGCGACTCTTTTTCCCGCTTTGGCCGACGCCATTGCCGCACTTTCCCCAGCCGGACCGGAACCAATAATCAGTACATCTACATCGTATTTTGCCACTCGCTATCCCCTCTTACATCGTTGGGGTACGCCACTCTCTATCGGAGCTTACATACCTGTTTCGTGAGCATTGTTGTACCGGGCACCACCCGCGCGTTAGCGCGGACGGGTCGCGTCAACCGCCAAATCCTGGTTGGCGGTTTTCGCACTGTTCTCTTCGCTGTTAATGCTTTCGCACTTGGCTTCGTCGCCACCGCACAGCTCGCAGGTGTAATCTTTCTCCCCTAAAGCCTGGCCCACACCACCACAGGATCCGCTAAGCGGTTTGCGGCCAAAAATAACGCCCACGGCCATACCCGCTACAACCAGCAGCATGACACACAGTGCAACCATAAACATCGCCATAAGTACCTCCCGCCCTAGGGGGCGTATTGCGAAAAAGTAACAGAGTGTTGGTCGCTAAAACCATCTCCATCTTTGACAATCATATACACCGCCAGTTGCTCGGCATTCGCCAACTCCAGCGCTTTTTCGGGCCCCAGAACATTCAACGCTGTAGCCCAGGCATCTGCTTGCGCGGCTGTGTCCGCTATAACTGTCACCGAAGCCAGATTGTGGGTAATCGGACGCCCGGTTTTAGAATCAATGGTGTGGGAATAACGCACTCCATCGACCTCAAAATAGTTGCGATAATCTCCCGAGGTGGCAATCGCTTTGTTTTGTAGCGCCACCGCCAAGCGAGCACTGCCGCCAAGACTTGTGGGTTGCTCGACCGCAATACGCCAAGGCGTGCCCCGGGGGCTGACGCCCGCGACTCGAACCTCGCCGCCAATTTCGACCATAAAGTGGTCAAAACCACGCTTTTGCAGAATCTCGGCCAACCAGTCCACACCATAGCCCTTGGCAACGGCCGACAAGTCGACAAAAATAGGCGCGGTGCGACGGGCGCGGGTGACATCCAATTGCAGCTTGTCGTGGCCCGTTAGAGCCAGCGCCTGAGCCAGCTCATCGTCCGAGGGCACCTCCTCGGGACGCATTTGTGGACCAAAACCCCACAAATTAACCAGCGGCCCCACGGTAACATCAAACGCACCGCTCGATCGCTCGCTGATATCTTCGCTGATCGCCAGCACCTCCATCAGCGGCTCGGACAACTCCATCCACTGATCGATTGGCGCGTCATTAAAGCGCATCAACTCAGAATCATCGATATAGGTCGACATCAACTGATTGATAGTTTCCAGTTCGTCGTCGATGGTTTTTTGCAGTTCATCGCGATCAAACTCAAAGTGCTCACCTTCATCAGCCACCAGAGTTATATGATAACTAGTGCCCATTGTAGGACCGCTAATTTTGACCGCTTCGCGGGGTTCAGCACCGGGGTTGCAACCGGCAATTAAGCTACTTACAAACAAAAACGAGGCTAGGAATACCAGCCTCGTTTTTGTTATTGCTTTTGGGGCAAATATCATCGCTTGATTAACCACCAAAGTCATCGAGCATAATATTTTCGTCTTCCACACCCAAATCGTGCAGCAGCTTAATAACCGCAGCGTTCATCATCGGTGGCCCACACATGTAGAACTCACAGTCTTCCGGCGCCGGGTGATCCTTCAAGTACTCTTCGTAAAGCACGTTGTGGATAAACCCGGTCAAGCCTTCCCAGTTGTCTTCAGGCTGAGGGTCAGACATGGCTACATGCCATTCAAAATTGTCGTTCTCTTCAGCCAGCATGTCGTACTCGTCCTGATAGAACAGCTCTTTGAGCGAGCGAGCGCCATACCAGAATGAAATTTTACGCTTACTATTCAAACGCTTCAGCTGATCGAAGATGTGCGAGCGCATAGGCGCCATACCGGCACCACCACCCACAAAGACCATTTCCGCATCAGTGTCTTTGGCAAAGAACTCACCGAAGGGACCGAACACAGTAATCGTATCGCCCGGCTTCAGGTTAAAGACATAGGTGGACATAATGCCCGGCGGAATGTCTTTAGAGCCAGGAGGCGGAGTCGCAATACGGATGTTGAACTTAACCAGACCTTTTTCTTCCGGGTAGTTCGCCATTGAGTAAGCGCGCTGAACCGTTTCGGTGCTCTTGGCCTTGATGTTAAAGAAACCAAAACGCTCCCAGTCACCGCGGAATTGCTCTTCAATATCAAAATCAGAGAAACTGATATCGTAGGGCGGACACTCCAGCTGCACGTAACCGCCAGCGCGGAAGTCTACGTTCTCACCTTCGGGCAGCTTCAGGGTCAGCTCTTTAATGAAAGTGGCCACGTTGGGGTTGGACTCAACGGTACACTCCCACTGCTTAACTCCGAAGACATCCTCAGGCACTTCCACCTTCATGTCCTGCTTAACCGGCGTCTGACAAGACAGGCGCCAGCCTTCTTTGGCTTCACGCTTGGTAAAGTGGCTCTCTTCGGTGGGCAGCATAGAGCCGCCCCCTTCGCTTACCACACAGCGACACTGGGCACAGGTACCACCGCCACCGCAAGCAGAAGGCAAAAACAAACCAGCATTCGACAAAGTTCCCAGCAGCTTGCCGCCAGCGGGTACTGTCATGGTTTTTTCGCCGTTAATATCGATAGTCACGTCACCCGACGCCACCAATTTTGCACGCGCACTCAGGATCACAAACACCAGCGCGAGCACGATGACTGTGAACATGACTACACCAAGAATAATCTCGCTCATGTGTATCCTCGCTGATTACAGATCAATACCGCCGAAGGACATAAAGCCCAGCGACATGAGTCCTACGGTGATGAAAGTAATGCCCAGACCGCGCAGGCCGTCGGGAACATCGGAGTACTTCATCTTCTCGCGAATACCCGCCAAGGCGGTAATGGCCAGCGCCCAGCCCACACCGGAGCCCGCGCCGAACACCACACTCTCGGCAAAGTTGTAATCGCGCTCCACCATAAACAGCGAGCCACCCAGGATGGCGCAGTTTACGGTAATCAGCGGCAGGAACACGCCCAGCGCGTTGTACAGCGCGGGAACGTATTTATCCAGAACCATCTCCAGAATCTGTACCAGGGCGGCAATGACACCAATGTAGGTAATCAGGCCCAAAAAGCTCAGATCCACATTGGGCAAGCCGGCCCAGGCCAGCGCGCCATCGGCCAGTACATAGGTGTACAGCAGGTTATTGACCGGCACGGTAATGGTCTGCACCACAACCACGGCAATACCCAAGCCAAAAGCGGCGCCAATCTTTTTAGAGATGGCCAAAAAGGTACACATGCCCAGGAAGAAAGCCAGGGCCATGTTGTCGATAAAAATCGACCGGATAAACAGGCTTAAATAAGCTTCCACGATTAGGCCTCCTTCGGTAGTGGCTTGGTGTTAGGTGCCATTTTGTAGTCGACCTCTTCCACCTGGTCTTTTTTCCAGGCGCGGATGCCCCAGATAAACAGACCGATCAAGAAGAAGGCGCTGGGTGGCAACAGCAGCATACCGTTGGGGACGTACCAGCCGCCCTCGGTAGCCAGCGGCAAGATTTGGTAACCGTAAAGGCTCCCGGTACCGAACAGCTCGCGGATAAATGCCAGGCCCAGCAAGATGGCGCTGTAACCAAAACCGTTACCCACACCGTCTAAAAAGCTCGGCAGAGGAGGGTTTTTCATGGCAAAGGCTTCGGCGCGGCCCATCACAATACAGTTAGTAATAATCAGGCCCACAAATACCGACAGCTGCTTGCTGATCTCGTAGGCAAAAGCCTTAAGCACCTGATCCACCACAATCACCAGCGAGGCGATAATGGTCATCTGGATAATAATCCGGATGTTACCCGGGGCGTGATTTCGCACCAGCGATACGAACAGGTTCGAGAAAGCGGTCACCGTAGTCAGTGCAATACACATAACCACTGTCACTTTCAAACTGCTGGTAACGGCCAGCGCCGAACAGATACCCAAAATTTGCAGTGCAATCGGGTTGTTCGAGAAAATCGGCGCAAATAAAAGCTCTTTCACTTTCATGGTCTTAGGCCTCCCCTTTCTTAAGGTTGGTCAAAAACGGCTCATAGCCCTGTTCACCTAACCAGAACTGAACCAAGTTGCCGACACCGCGACTAGTCAAAGTGGCGCCCGACAAACCATCAACCTTGTGCTCGGCATCTTTGGTATCCGGGCCTACGGCACCTTTAATCACCGTCAGTTGAGCATTACCCTCTTCGTCGTAAACCTCTTTACCTTCCCACAGCGATTTCCAGTTGGGATTGTCCACCTCGCCGCCCAGGCCTGGGGTTTCACCATGCTCGTAAAAACCTAAACCTTTCACAGTGTTCAAGTCTTTTTCCAGGGCCACAAAGCCGTAAAGGGTAGACCAAAGGCCGTAACCGCGCACCGGCAGAACAATGGTTTCCAGACCATTGTCACCTTCAATCAGGTAAACCAAAGCCACGTCTTCGCGACGGCCAATTTTGGCAATATCCTGATCGGCGCTTAAGTCTTCCGACATAGACGGATCTTTCGCCGCTTTACGCTGCTCGTAATCGGCAGGGTTGATCTCGTCGGTATAAGTGCCGGAGTCAAGATCCACAGCGCGGGTGGTAACCCGCTGATTGAAAACCTCATCCACACTCTTGCCATTCATCTGATCGGTCAGACCGGCGGCGGCGAGAATGTTGCGCTTAAAGTCCAGTGATTTGTTCACTTCCTGCACGGGGCGCAGGTACACGGCAGCGGTAGAAACCACCACCGAGCAGACGATACACAGCAAAATGGTGACTGTGAGCGTCTTTTTGATGGAATCGTTATTAGCCACGTGCCAACCTCCGCTTGATGTTTGCTCGTACAACCAGGTAATCAATCAGCGGGGCAAACAGGTTAGCAAACAAAATTGCCAACATCATGCCTTCGGGGAAGGCGGGGTTTACCACACGGATAATAATCACCATAAAGCCGATCAGGGCGCCGAACCAGTATTTACCGGTATCGGTCATAGACGCCGAAACTGGGTCTGTCGCCATAAAGATCATGCCGAAGGCAAAGCCACCGATGACCATATGCCAGTACCAGGGCAAGGCAGTCGCCGGGTTGCTCGAAGCATCGCCGGTGACATTAAGCAGCAGCGTAGTGGCGATCATACCCAGCATTACACCGGCGACAATGCGCCAGGAAGCAATACCCATCACCAGCAGCACAGCGCCACCGATAAAGATTGCCAGGGTTGACGTCTCGCCGATACTGCCCTGAATGTTACCCAGGAAGGCGTCCATCCAGGTGAACTGGCTGGTAATCGCGTCTACGCCACCTTGAGCGGCCACAGACAGCGCGGTTGCGCCGGTGTAACCATCCACGGTCGTCCACACACCGTCACCCGACATACTGGCGGGATAGGCGAAGAACAAAAACGCGCGGCCGGTCAGCGCGGGGTTTAAGAAGTTTTTACCGGTACCACCGAACACCTCTTTACCCAATACCACACCAAAGCTAATACCGAGAGCGGCGTACAGCAGTGGCAAATCTGGCGGGCAGATCAGCGCAAACAGTACCGAGGTCACAAAGAAACCTTCGTTGACTTCGTGACCGCGCACCGAGGCAAACAGAACCTCCCAGAAACCACCGACAATAAACACCACCGCGTAAATCGGCAGGAAGTAAGCGGCGCCGTGCACCAGGCAATCCCAAATGCTATTGGGGTCAAAACCGGCAAAGGCGCTGATCAGCGCAATGCGCCAGCCCTCACCGGCTCCTGAACCCATCTCGGCGAGAATGGTGTTGGCCTGATGACCGACGTTGTACATGCCGAAAAACATAGCCGGAAACGTACAAATCCACACGGTAATCATGATGCGTTTCAGGTCGAGACCGTCGCGCACATGGCTGGTGGTTTTAGTTACATTGGCCGGGCGGAATAAACCAGTGTCAATCGCCTCGTAAAGCGAATACCACTTTTCCAGCTTGCCGCCCTTGTGAAAACTCGGCTCGATTTTATCGAGATAATTACGCAAAAATTTCATACCTTAACCCTCCAGCTCGATACGGGTGAGGTTGTCGCGCAAAATCGGGCCGTACTCGTACTTACCCGGGCAGACAAACGTACACAGAGCCAGATCATCTTCGTCCAACTCAAGGCAGCCAAGCTGCTGAGCGGTCTCGGTGTCGCCCACAATTAACGCGCGCAACAGCTGAGTGGGAAGAATATCCAGCGGCATCACCTTCTCGTAAGCGCCCACTGGCACCATGGCGCGCTCACTACCAAAGGTGGTAGTGGTGAAGTTAAAGCGCTTGGACGGCATCAACTTAGACAAATAGATGTTCATGACCGAGAAGAAATCGGTACCGGCGCGCAGGTAGTGCAGCATGGGGCGATCGTCACCCTCTTCCAGCACGCTTACCTGAGTGTGGTAGCGCCCCAAAAAGGCGTAGGGGCCGTTAGCGGTACGACCGCCGAATACCGAACCGGAAATCACACGGTTATGGTCGCCTTTCAGCTTACCGGCGGTCAGCTCGTCAAGGCTGGCGCCGACACGGGTGCGCACCAGAGCAGGCTCGTTAACCTGAGGCCCGGCGAGTGAAACCACACGTGAGGTTTCCAGACGCCCCTCGCTGAACAAAATGCCCACGGCCACAACGTCTTGGTAGTTGATGGTCCAGACAAATTTAGTCGCGGTAACGGGGTCCAGATGGTGAATGTGCGTGCCGGCGTTACCCGCGGGGTGAACACCACCGAACTCGTGCACCTCAACCTGACCTTCAGCCTTAGCGGGAATACCCGCACCGCCGGCTTTACAGACAAATACTTTGCCTTCGGTCAGGCGCGTCAACACTTGCAGACCTTTCTGAAAGGCGTCTTCCTGGCCCTTCAAAACCACTTGCGGATCGGCCGCGAGCGGGTTGGTGTCCATAGCCGTGACGAAGATTGAATGGGGTTTGGCATCCAGTGCCGGAACCTTGCTGTAGGGGCGCGAGCGTAACGCTGTCCACAAACCCGCTGCATTCAGCTGGTCGCGAACCGCCTGGCCATCCAGCGAGCCGAGCTCACTGTCGCTGTAACTTTGAAAGCTCTCGCTGTCATCGCCTTCTACATCGATAACAACAGACTGCAGCATGCGGCGCTCACCACGGTTAATGGCGGCAATGGTGCCTGCTGCAGGAGCGGTGTATCTTACCCCTTCGGTTTTTTTATCGGTAAACAGAAGCTGTCCGAGCTTGACCTTATCACCCACGGCTACTTCCATGGTCGGCTTCATGCCGTGATAATCTGGGCCAATGACTGCCACAGAGCGGGCCGCCGGCCCATCTTTGATAGTCTGCTCGGGCGCACCGGATATAGGTAAATCCAATCCCCGACGAATCTTTATCATACGTCTCTGCCTAATCACTCGTTGGATTAATGACTTTGCACGGCTCATTTGCAAGCCGCAGTGTTGCGCTGGTGGTTGTCCAGCTGCTTCTATTGAGTTGAAGCTTTATCGATTAGACCGGCTGGCGGCAAGAGCGAATAGCGAAGAAGAATCGTTGGAAATATCCAATTCAAACACCGCGAAAACCGAAAAACACCCACTAAAAAGAGACTTTTTTCAGACACACTACGCCCAGCCAGCGTAAAAAATCGCGGCAATTATAAAGATCACCGCTGCTAAAGGCCAGTCTCGCGGCACATTTTTAGTGCCCTGCCCCAGCGTTGGGCAGACAAACCGCCGGTGCGACTACAGCCACTTGGCAAACACGGGTACAATCGCCGACTCCGTTCACCCGCAAACCGACAAAGTTGCCCATGACCCTTGCCGATCCTTTTGCCCTCGACGTATCCACCCGCCCCGGCGAGCGCCGCCAATGGGGGCAATTATCGGGCAGCGCCGCAGCCCTTACGCTCGCCAACGCCGCCCGCGCCCACCGGGGCCTGAGTCTGGTGGTGGTGAGCGATACCGCCGGCGCTCAGCGGCTGGAAGCCGAGCTGGCATTCTTCGCCCCCGAAGGCCTTGAGATTCTGCATCTGGCGGACTGGGAAACCCTGCCCTACGACACCATATCGCCGCACCAGGATATTATCTCGGAGCGCCTGCGCACCCTCTACCAGCTGCCCAGTGTTACCCAGGGCATTTTGGTGGTGCCAGTGACCAGCCTGCTGCAAAGACTGATGCCCAAAACCTATTTACTGGGCGGTAGCTTGATGCTGAAGGTGGGGGAATCACTTAACCCCGACACCTTGCGTCACAACTTGACTCAGGCGGGTTACCGCGCCGTGGATACGGTGTACGAGCACGGCGAGTATGCGGTACGCGGCTCGCTGATTGATATTTTCCCCATGGGTAGCGAAACCCCCTTGCGCATTGACTTGTTTGACGATGAAATCGACTCGCTGCGCACCTTCGACCCAGACACTCAACTGACCGAAGAAAAAATAGAATCGCTGGAGCTTTTGCCCGCGCGGGAATTCCCGCTGGATAAAACTGGCATCAGCGCCTTTAAACAGCGCTGGCATCAGCGCTTTGATTCCGACCCCAGCGCCTGCTCGGTATACCGGGATGTGAGTGACGGCATCGCCCCTCCAGGCATTGAGTACTACTTACCGCTGTTTTTCGATCACTGCGACACACTATTCGACTACCTACCTGATAACACAGTAGCCTACACCATCGGCGACATCAACGAAGCCAGCGCGCGTTTTTTAAGCGAGCTAAAGGCCCGTTTTGACTCGCGCGGGGTGGACCCCAGCCGCCCCCTGTTGCGTCCAGAAGAGATCTATCTGCGCGAGGAAGAGCTGTTTTCCGGCCTCAAAGCCCTGAGTCGCACCGCCGCACAAGCGCACTCGCTGGCCGATGAGGCGGGCAACACCAACTTCGCCTTTTCCGCCCCACCCTCATTGCCAGTCCAGGCGCAAAGCGAACACCCTCTGACGGCCCTGGAAGCCTTTTTAATGGAGTTTAACGGCCGCGTTTTGTTCTGCGCCGAATCCGCTGGCCGCCGGGAGACCCTGCTGGAGCTATTGGGGCGCATTCGCTTGCACCCAGAGGAAACTGCCAACTGGCCGACTTTTATTGCCGATGACAGCAAAGTCGCCATTACCGTGGGCGCCATTGATCAAGGGCTTATTTGCCATCAGCCCAATATCGCCCTGATTACCGAAAGCCAGCTGTTCGGTGAGCGGGTGCAGCAAACCCGGCGCCGACGCCAAAGCCAGGAAAACGCCGACAATGTCGTCAAAAACCTAACCGAGCTTCAGGTGGGCGCCCCGGTGGTTCATATTGATCATGGCGTAGGCCGCTACCGCGGACTCGAGACCATCAGTATTGAAGATGAAACCAACGAATTTTTGATGCTGGAGTACGCCGACGAAGCCAAGCTGTATGTCCCCGTCACCAGCCTGCACCTTATTAGCCGTTACAGCGGCGCCGACGAGGCGGTAGCCCCCCTGCACAAGCTGGGCTCGGAGACCTGGGGTAAAGCAAAGCGCAAGGCCGCCGAACAGGTGCGCGACACCGCCGCAGAGCTACTGGACATCTACGCCCGCCGCGCCGCGCGCAAAGGCCTTGCCTTTGCCGACCCCAAGGCAGACTATCTCGCCTTTGCGGCGGGTTTTCCGTTTGAAGAGACTGCCGACCAGCAGCTCGCGATCGACGCGGTGGTAAAAGACATGCTCTCGCCCCAGCCCATGGACCGACTGGTGTGCGGCGATGTAGGCTTTGGCAAAACCGAGGTCGCCATGCGCGCCGCCTTTGTCGCCGCCCACGCAGGCAAACAAGTGGCCATACTCGCCCCCACCACCCTGCTGGCACAGCAGCACTTTGAATCACTGAAAGATCGCTTTGCCAACTGGCCTTTTACCATTGAAGTCATGTCGCGGTTTCGCACCAACAAAGAGGTGGAGGCCGTCAAAGAGCGTCTGGCCGAAGGCAAAATCGATATTGTGGTGGGTACCCACAAGCTGATTCAGCCGGATATTAAATACAAAGACTTGGGCCTTTTGGTTATCGATGAAGAACACCGCTTCGGGGTGCGTCAAAAAGACCAGCTGAAAAAGCTGCGCGCCGAAATCGATATTCTGACGCTCACAGCCACCCCTATTCCGCGAACCCTGAACATGTCTATGGCCGGTATTCGCGACCTGTCGATTATCGCCACCCCACCGGCGCGCCGACTGAGTGTAAAAACCTTTGTGCGTCAGCACGATGACGCCGTTATTAAAGAGGCGATTCTGCGGGAAATTTTGCGCGGCGGGCAAGTGTACTACCTGCATAATGAAGTCAAAAGCATTGAGCGCACCGCCCGGGCCCTGCAAGAGCTGGTGCCCGAGGCGCGCATTGGCATTGGCCACGGCCAGATGCGCGAGCGCGAGCTGGAAAGGGTCATGTCCGACTTTTACCACAAGCGCTTTAACGTCATGGTCTGCTCTACGATTATCGAAACCGGCATCGATATACCCAGCGCCAACACCATTATTATCCACCGCGCCGACAAATTCGGCCTGGCTCAGCTACACCAATTGCGCGGCCGCGTGGGCCGATCTCACCACCAAGCTTACGCTTACCTGTTAACGCCCGAGCGCCGCGCCATGACGGGCGATGCGATTAAGCGCCTGGAGGCTATCGCCAGCGCCGAAGATTTGGGGGCGGGCTTTACCCTGGCTACCCACGATATGGAAATCCGTGGCGCGGGCGAGCTGTTGGGCGACGAGCAAAGCGGACAAATTCAAACCGTGGGCTTTTCCATGTATATGGACATGCTCGATCGCGCCGTCAAAGCCATGCGCGCGGGTAAGCAGCCCAATATTGAGGCGCCTCTGGCGGATAATATCGACGTCAACTTGCGCATCCCCGCGCTGATTCCCGATGACTATCTGCCCGACGTCCACACCCGCCTGGTACTCTATAAACGCATTGCCGGCGCCGAAAACGCCGAAGCGCTGCGCGAGCTGCAGGTAGAAATGATTGACCGATTTGGACTCTTGCCCGAGCCCACTAAAAACCTGCTACGGGTCACTGAACTGAAGCTGCGCGCCAAAACTCTGGGGGTCGCCAAACTCGAAGCCTCCGCCAGCGGCGGCAAGGTAGAGTTCGGCCCCGACGCGGAGATAGACCCGCTAAAAATTGTGCAGATGGTGCAAAGCCAACCCCAGGTATTCTCTCTGGCTGGCGCCAATGGGTTAAGCTTTAAAATCCCCATGCCCGAGACCGAAGACCGCCTGCAGCGAGTCACCGATTTGCTGGACAACCTGGAATAAACACCATCGCAACCGGCGCCAGTTCAACCACGCGATGGGCGAAACAAGGTAAACTGAAGCCTCGGGGCCCGGCCCCGGACTTTAGCAGCTGAAAGGAAAGATGAATGACCGCGACAATCCGCCCAACCCTAGCCCGGCGACTGGCACTGATGGCGCTAGCCCTCGCCTCCGTACTGGCGCAACCAGCGATGGCACAATCGCCTCACGAGGGCTGGTATCAGGTCGAAGTGATTGTCTATTCGCGCCCGCTGGACACCAGCGCCGAGACCTGGCCGTCAGATTTGACGCTTCGCTATCCTCTCAACTGGCAAGAGTTGCGCGACCCCGATGAAGAACTGGAAAAACGCCGCCGCGAGCTTAGCGCCGCGCAGACCGCGCCCACTACCAGCTCTAGCGACGATATGAGCGCGAGCAGCGAACCAGCGCCAGCCAGCGAGCCCGAACCCATTGATTTGGCCCGCGCCGGTTTTTACCAACTACCCCGCGACAGCCGGGGGTTAAACCAGGTTGCGGCCCGCCTGCAGGCGCAACCCGGCTTTGAGATACTGTTTCACGAGGCATGGCGCCAAAATGTAGTAGGCGAAAACCGGGCCCCCTGGATACTGATCAGCGGTGGCGAAGCCTACGGCGATCACTTCGAGCTGGAAGGCAGTCTCAATATTAACGTGTCGCGCTACTTACACGTTTTTACCAACTTGTGGTTTAGCGAGTTTCAAATGAATACCGGGCAGGTTCGCAACCAGTGGCCCAGCTTGCCGCAAAACCCGCTGCAGCGGCTACAGGCGAGCAGCGCAAACGCCAATATGGATGTAACAAGCTTCTGGCAGAGTGAAGAACAAACGGGCAATGAAAATGCCCTGCAAGACTTTCTGGACGCCCCCTACCTGCCCCGCCAAATTGTCAAACTGGAGCAAAAGCGGCGTATGCGCAGCAGCGAACTGCACTATATCGACCACCCCCGACTGGGAATGCTGGTGAAAATTGTCCCCTACAAACGCCCCAGCGAACAATCGCTGCAGCTTTCAAGCGAACCAGAAAGCCGCGGCGATTAGACCGACGCGGCTCGGGATAAACCTTTACAGCTGAATAACGTCGTCGGCCTGAAGGCCTTTATCGCCCTCTTGTACCGAAAACTCGACATTCTGCCCCTCGGCCAGAGAACGGTAGCCTTCACCGCGAATATTGCGGTAGTGAACGAAGACATCTTCACTGCCCTCGCCCCGGGTAATAAACCCGTAACCGCGGGCATTATTGAACCACTTCACCGTACCGGATAATCGATCAGACATAGTTTAACCTCTTTATTGTTATCGATTGCGGAAGACGGCCCCCAAAAGCCGCCTGCTGCATTTTGTACTGCATTGCGCGCGAATTGTCCACTTTGACGGTCAATTGGACAGATTTATTGCCGCTTTTTTGGAAAACCCGCACACAAATAACCGAGTCGGCTCAGACTCACACCGCTACAGCGCAAAAATCCCCGGCGCATTGCGCTCAAGCTCGGCATTATCCATCCCAAAACCGTAGACGTAGCGATCCGGCACCGTCAGAGCAACATAGTCGGCCTCCACAACAGCGGCCTGAGGCAGAATTTTCTGCACCAAAACAGCACTGGCAACCCGCCGGGCACCCTGCTCGCGACAGTAATCAGCGACCGCCTGTAAGGTAACCCCGCGGTCGAGAATGTCATCCACCAATAAAACCCGGCGCCCCGCGAGCGACAAACTGGGCCCCGCGCGCCAATCAATTTGCTGGCCCGCGCGGTTATCCCGATAGCGAGAGGCGTGAATATAATCCACCTCCACAGGCATGGTCAGCTTGGGCAATAAAGCGCCGGCAGTCACCAAAGCGCCTTTTAGTAAAACCATCACTACCAAAGGATCGGACGGCGCATCAAAATCTGTATTGATACGCGCCGCCATAGCGGTCAGCGCCCCATCGATGTGGGCTAGGCTATACAGGCACTCCGGGGTCTTATTAGGCATCGGCGGCCCCGCCTTTACCTTCGGCACTCTGGGCCTCTGAAGCCGCTGGCATACTTGCCATATGCAGCGTGCGGGTGGGGAAAGCACACTCTGCGCCCTCGCTCTCGACAATGGCAATGACTTTTAACAAGACGTCTTGTTTAACCTCGTGGTAGTGCACCCAATTAATGGTCTTGGTAAAGGTATAGAGAAAAAAGTTTAATGACGAATCGGCAAACGCATTAAAATTCACAATCAGGGTTTGATCGGTATCGATCTCGTGGTGGGATTCCAGCATCTTGCGCACCTTATCGACAATCCCAGGCAATTTGTCGACATCCTCGTAACGCACCCCGATGGTCTCGTAGATCCGACGGTTAAGCATGCGCGATGGGTTCTCCACCGAAATCTGAGTAAACGTCTGATTGGGCACATACAGCGGCCGCTTATCAAAGGTGCGAATCCGGGTCAGGCGCAGCCCGATCTCCTCCACCGTACCCTCAATTTCCTGATCCGGCGAGCGCACCCAGTCCCCCACTTTAAAGGGCCGATCCAAGTAAATCATCAAGCTGCCAAAAAAATTGGCCAGCAAATCCTTGGCGGCAAAACCCACTGCGATGCCACCGATTCCGCCAAACGCCAAAACCCCCGACACGCTGTAGCCCAAGGATTGCAATAACACCAGAGAGGCGGTGATGACAATCGAAATCCGCAGCAGCTTACCCACCGCCATCACCGTGGTGGGATCGGCGGGCTTGCCATCGTCCGGAGCGAGAAAGTTCTGCTCGCCGTATTTGACCAAACGCACCAAAAACCACGTCAACAGAACAATAATCCCCACCCGTACCACCTGATCGGCGTACTCGAGCAGCGACTCTTCGGTCATCGCGTGGGTGAGTTCGGCGGCCCACCCCAAGCCGACCAGCCAAATAAGCCAACGCAGCGGGGCGATGGCGGCCTCCACCAGAGTGTCGTCCCAGCGGGTACGGGTTTTGTGAGCGTGCTTTAAGAGGGTCTTAAGCAAGGTGCGAATAAAAGTCGCCAGTACCAGGGTGACAAAGACAACGGTAAACACCTCAACCAACCAGAGCCGTTCATCTTCCATGAGCGTTAAAAACCATTCTTTCATCTTCTATTTCCGTGCAACCTGTGAAAAGCCGCAGTATACACGAGGCACTTCATCATCGAGCGGACGAGGAACGCGGCGGTAAGAGGAAAAGCCTTGCACCCCACGAACAACTGTATATAATCACAGATACTGTATAACCAAACAGTTAACAAGGGCCAGACTATGCAAAACCTTACCAACCGGCAACAACAGGTGTTGGAACTGATTAAAAGCTACGCCGACGAAACCGGCTACCCCCCTACTCGCGCCGAAATTGCGCGCATGCTGGGCTATAAGTCAGCCAATGCCGCCGAAGAACACATCAAAGCTCTGGCCCGCAAAGGGGCGATTGAACTCATCCCCGGCGCCTCGCGCGGTATTCGTCTGCCCGAGGGGCAAGATGGCCTGCCCATTGTAGGCCAAGTGGCAGCCGGTAGCCCCATTCTGGCGCAGGAGCATATCGAAGACTACTGCAGCATCCCGCCCAACTTTTTCCATCCCCAGGCGCACTTTTTTCTCAATGTAAAAGGCATGAGCATGAAAGATGTGGGGATTCTCGACGGCGACCTTTTAGCCGTACACCGCACCGATCAGGCCCACAATGGCCAGATTGTCGTGGCCCGTATCGACGATGAAGTGACCGTAAAACGATTTAAACGCGAAGGTAATCGAGCTCAGGTAGAGCTTTGGCCCGAAAACCCGGACTTTGACGTTATCCGCGTAGATTTGAGAGACCAAAACTTTGCCATTGAAGGCCTAAGCGTAGGAGTAATTCGCCGTGATTAATCCGCAACCCTTGCAGTCCCCATCCGTCCAGCCGCAAACCACTCAGCCCAGCGGCCTGACCGAGCTGGTGTTGACCCAGCACAGCGCGGGCTCCTGGCTGATGGTTATGCCGATGATTGCTCATTTAAGCCGCCAAGGCGGCGACCGCTGGCTAACCTGGCTCACGCAAGAGCCGGTACCGGCAAAAATACTGCAAGAGTTTGGCGTCGATACCTCGCGCCTGCGACTGGTGCACTGCAAAAGCGAAGAAGAACAGTTGTGGGTTTGCTGGGACGCACTGGCGCTAGGCAACAGCCATACCGTGATCGCCAACCCGGGCTCACTGACCAAACAGGCCTTGGCGCAATTAGAAAAAGCTTCGCAAATAGGCCAGAGCCAGGGGCTTTTAATACGAGAGCGGTAGAATTGCTAAAAGGTTTTGTCGTGGAGACTCAGAAGGTCTGACGCAATCTAGCTGGACGCAATACCCTAGAAAGGATGACCGAACTAGAAAGGATGACGAAATACCAGAAAAGGATGTAAAACGGAGAGTAAAAACCTAGAGAACCCAAGCCTAATAACTTCCACCTGAGCAGGCTGCCAGGCTCTCGAGATTGTCCCTCTTAGTGCAGAGTACGATCGGCGTAGAGCGCGTCGTCGCTATCGGCGGCAAAATCTTCCGGCTCGGCATCGGCTAAGTCACCCGCTGCCTCCATGCCCGCTTCAATCATCGCCTTGGCGATATCAAACTTGCCTTCGCGCATAAATGACTGACTTTCGGTAGAAAACTTAATGCTCAGCAGAGGCTCGCCCTCTTCGTCCGCGCGCTGCAGTACCACCTCGCCGTTGGCCAGTTCAACAATTTCGTACAATGATGCTGACATACCCGCTCCACTCAGACAGACGTTAACCGAAAACAAGCGTTCCATTTTAACAGCTATCGCAGAAACAATAAATGCGCCGACTTGCAGGCCGGGAACATCAGTACTCCAAAGTGGATTCTCGGTGACGATCGATCAACCCCTGAAACTCATTAACGGCGGTTAACAGCGCCTGCTCGTCCAGAGGCAGCGACGGCTGAGCGTCCAGATTGGTCACGGGGATGGCGTTGGCGCTGGGCGCGGCGAACGCCTCGGGCAAGGCATCAAATTCAGCCCAGGCCCGTTTAAGGCGCGCCAGCCAGGAACTTGGACTCTCGGCCAGATGGCACAACTCCCGAATCTCCGCCGGCGTTTTGTCTATTTGCGCAAGCGACTTGGCGGCACTTTGCTCATCCTGCACGGCAGCCAAGTAGTTAACACCGTAGCCTTTGGCCAGCTCGCGCACATAATGGCGATAGCCGCACTGCAGATGAAAGACACAGGCATCGAGCAGCGCCTTGCTGTGCACCGGCGTGCGCGCCTGCGGCAAATCCTGCAACAACGCACGACAGCACGCGAGTCTTTGATTGACCAGCGAGACCAAAGATACCGCCATAACAACCTCTACTTATTGGCTTTCCACTTGCCGCCGCTGTAAAAGGACTTCCAGCCGGTGGCTTTACCATCCACCTCGGATTGAACATATTGCTCTTTGGTTTTACGGCTAAAACGAATCACCGTGGGTACGCCATCCGGGTCTTCCGTGGGCGCGGAAAACAAGAAGGTGTATTTGGGATCAATCTCTTTCTTGTGGGGCAAGAGTTCTTTGACCAGCGGCGCGCGGGTTTCGCGGTTTTTGGGAAAACCACTGGCCGCCAAAAATAGGCCCGAGGCTCCGTCGCGCAGCACATAAGTGTCATCCACCTTCTGACACTGCAACTCGGGCATGGGCACCGGGTCCATTTTCGGCGGCGCGGCTTCGCCGTTGCGCAGGAGTTTGCGGGTATTTTTACACTCTTCGTTGGTGCAGCCAAAGTACTTGCCAAAGCGCCCGGTTTTTAACTGCATCTCGCTGCCGCACTTGTCGCATTCCAAGGTCGGACCTTCGTAACCCTTGAGCTTGAAGGTACCGTGCTCTACCTCGTAGCCCGAGCAGTCGGGGTTGTTACCGCAAATATGCAGCTTGCGTTTTTCATCCAGCAGATAGCTGTCCATCGCGGTATTGCACAACTTACAGCGGCGCTTGGCACGCAGCTGACGTGATTCGGCCTCTTCATCCGCCTCGACATCAACCGCTTCATCCCCCGACACCAAATTCATGGTGTTTTTGCAGCGCTCTTTGGGCGGCAAGGCATAGCCGGAGCAACCCAAAAACACCCCAGTAGAGCCGGTACGAATTTGCATGGGGCGGCCGCACTTGTTGCACTCAATATCGGTATTGGTGGGGTCGTTGGCGCGCATGCCGCCTTTTTCTTTGCTCTGAGCCTGCTTTAGTTTTTCCACAAACCCCGCGTAAAATTCATCCAACAGCTGACGCCAATTTTTGCCGCCCTCGGCCACCACATCCAGAGATTCCTCCATATTCGCGGTGAAGCTGTAATTCATTAAATCGTCGAAGCTTTCGTTCAAGCGCTCGGTAACAATATCGCCCATTTTTTCAGCATAAAAGCGACGGTTTTCAACCCGTACATAACCGCGATCCTGAATGGTGGAGATAATCGAGGCGTAGGTCGACGGACGACCAATGCCGCGCTTTTCCAGCTCTTTAACCAGGCTCGCCTCGGAGTAGCGCGCGGGCGGTTTGGTAAAGTGCTGCGACGGGTCGAGCTTTTGCAGGGGCAGCACATCGCCCACCGCCACCTCGGGCAGCACCACGTCTTCGTCTTTTTTGCTCAGAGGCGGCATGACCTTGGTAAAACCGTCAAAACGAATCACCCGGCCACGGGTACGCAGTTCGTAATCGCCGGCAGCGACCGTGACGTTGGTGCTGGTGTACTGGGCGGGGCTCATTTGACAGGCCACAAACTGCGCCCAAATAAGCGCATACAGGCGTTCGGCGTCGCGCTCCATGCCTTTTAACTGGGTGGGCATGACGTCAACACTGGAGGGACGAATCGCCTCGTGCGCCTCTTGCGCGCCCTGTTTGCTGCTGTAGACGTTGGGCGAATCCGGTAAATATTTTTTACCAAACTCTTCCTGAATATACTCGCGACAGGACGCCACCGCCTCCTGGCTGAGATTGGTCGAGTCGGTACGCATGTAGGTGATGTAACCTGCCTCATACAGGCGCTGGGCCAACATCATGGTCTTTTTCACCCCGAAGCTTAAGCGGGTGCTGGCCGCCTGCTGCAGAGTTGATGTGATAAAAGGCGCCGAAGGCTTGGACTGGGTGGGCTTATCGTCCCGCGCGACCACCTCGTAGCTGGCTTCTTTAAGCGCCGCAACGGCGGCCATGGCCTGCTCTTCGTTGGTGGGACGGAAGTTTTCCCCGGCGTGTTTTTTAACCTCAAAGCGTATTTTGTCGTCACTTTTGGCTTTGAGATCGGCAAAAATATTCCAGTACTCTTCGGGTACGAAGGCGCGAATTTCCCGCTCGCGCTCGACCACTAATTTAGCGGCAACTGACTGTACCCGGCCAGCGGACAAGCCGCGCGCGACCTTTTCCCACAACAGCGGCGACACCATATAGCCCACTACACGATCGAGAAAACGCCGCGCCTGCTGCGCATTAACCCGGTTTTGATCGATAGGCCCCGGCGCCTTAAAGGCGTTTTGAATCGCGGTTTTGGTGATCTCGTTAAACACCACGCGGCGAAAACGATCATTATCGCCCCCAATGGCTTCACGCAAATGCCAGGCGATGGCCTCCCCTTCGCGATCCAAATCCGTTGCCAGATAAACCGTATCGGCCTTCTCTGCCAACTGTTTTAGCTCGTTCACCACCTTTTCTTTACCGGGAAGAATTTCGTAATGCGCTTCCCAGTCATGATCCGGGTCTATCCCCATACGGTTAATCAGCTGGGTATGAGCCTTTTCAGCTTTGTATTTGGCCTTCTCATCGGGCGACATCTTGCGGGTCTTGGCCGCTTGCCGAGCGCGCTCTTTGGGGTCGGTTTTTTTAGCGCTACCACTGGTGGGCAAATCGCGAATATGACCGACACTGGACTTGACGATATAATCGCGCCCTAAGTATTTATTGATGGTTTTCGCTTTGGCTGGAGACTCTACAATTACCAGAGATTTACCCATATGCGCTCAATATTCCTTGTCTGAATCGGTCAGAATTTGCGTTATTCATCGAAAGCCTAGGCGGTATATGAGTAGCCAACAAGGCAAAACTCCCGCCGCGAGGTGGGCATATATAAGTCCTGGGAGAGGCGGGGTCAAGCAAGGAGCTGGTAATTTTTTCTCGCAGCCACTCAAAAAATGGTATTTTATACGTCACCAGCACAGCGCCGGACGCCCCCCAAAAAGCTCCGGCAAAACTGTTACAGCTCATTGATTTACATACAAATTTCACTTTAACGAACGATCCCGCCAAAAGGTTTTACACAACCTTGGCGAGCCACCCGTGAAGTGGTCGGACTTTTTTCTATGGCTCCGCTTACTCTTTTAGCTCTAGTGATTATTACCATTGTGGCTCTAGCAGCGGTCAATGCCATCAACCTGCGCCAGCAAACACTCAAGCAGTTGGCGCGCCGCCAGCAGCGCCTCTACCATGATCTGGAGCAACTAGAAGAGGCCCTGGCGGCCAGCTTACAATACGTCGAAGACATAGAAGTAAGCCGTCAGCTAGCAAAGGAAAAGCTCGCCACCTTGCAATTGCTGCTGGAATTAGAACGCCACAATCCCGCCCCATTGCAGGCCCGTGTCGAGCAGGCTCAAACCTACCTACAAAACCTCAGCACCGGCGGCACCGAGAGACAGATAAACCGCTACTGTTATAGCGATGTAGAAATCAAAGCGGCGCAGGAAAAACTTGCCCGGGCAGCGGTCTGTCTGCATCAGCGTTGGAGCAGTGAGCGAATGGATCGTGAGGCGGCCAACCAATGCCGGCAACAAATTGACTGGGCAACGCTGATGGTCAGAGTGCTGTCGCTTTTGGGGGCCGCTTACAGCGCCCGGGACAATAATCAAAATATCAGCGCGCTCAATTACTTTCGCAAAGTGCAGAGCTTATTGCAGGCCTCGCAGCATACAGACCCGCGACGCCTGCAACTCATTAAAGAAATCGCCCAGGTAATACGCCTGGAAAAGCCTTATATTGACGCCGCGCTATTTCCCGAGTATCACGCCCTTATCGAGAGTGAAGAGGCTCACGCGGTATAACGACCGCCCCCTGCGCCGCCGCCAGTTGACGCAAGAAGTCGTCAATCACATCCACATCCGAGTTTTGCGAACTGGCATACCAAGTGAGTGCCAGTTCGCCAGCGGCGCTGCTGATCGCCTGAATTCGGGGCGACAACAAAGGTAACTGCACCTTTAAAAAAACCTCAACGGCAGCGCTGGGACGGCCCGAGCCTACAAACTGCCAATACTCGGCCAGATGGGATTCGTGAGCGAAAGAGGCTCGCCTCAAGGTCCAGGTCTCGCCTCCTTTGATCTGTAGAGTATAGGTCGGCAGCAAGCCCGCCTCCTCCATGTCGGTAGCCAGCTTGGGGAGCGCCCGAAGTGTCACCCCAAGCCCCTTAGCCACCACATACTGGCGCTGTTGCTCACGCTTTTTTTGCCCCGCCGAAGGCCGTAACATAGCCACAGGGCCAATCACCATAGCCACGACTAACAGCACAATTATTAAAGTGATACTATCCATAAAAATCCATCATCCGGTGGCGATGTGAAGAAAAACAATCCAGACTAAAAGAGGCCCCTATCAATAATCAAGGTGCCCTTACAGTGGCCCAGCACGAGGAGAGTGCCATGAACGCCTACACCCATATTTTAGTTGGCCTGGATCTTACCGAAGAGTGCCCCCAGATTCTGCAGCGAGCCTGGACTCTGGCACAGGTTTGCGGGGCCAAGCTGACTGTAGCCCATGTCATTGAGCCACTGACTTTTGCTTACGGGGGCGACATGCCCATCGATTTATCCGAAGTCCAGGACCAACTGCAAATTAAGGCCGAACAAGAGCTTTTACGTTTAATCCGCAATGCCGATTGCGAGGTCGAGCAGGAGCATGTGCTGGTGGGCCAGCCAGCCACCGAACTGCACCATCTGGCCAAGCAAATTAACGCTGACCTGATTACTGTCGGCAGCCACGGCCGCAAGGGCTTTGCGCTGTTATTGGGCTCCACCTCTAACAGCGTACTTCACGGCGCCGGTTGCGATGTGCTGGCCATTCGGGTGAGCGGCAACGATTAAACCCAAGCATTAACCGCCCATTTCCTCCAGCTCGGCCCAGCGCTCGTAACACTCATCCAGCGATGCCTGGGTTGTGGCTATGCGTTGCATATGCGCCTCAATTTCCGCTGGATCACCGGCGTAAAAATCGGCGTCGCCGGCAACCTGCTGTAAACTCTCAAGCTCGGTTTCCAAGCGCTCAATCTCATCGGGCAAAGCATCAAATTCGCGCTGCAATTTGTAAGAGAGCTTCTTTTTAGTCGCGGGTTTACTGGCGCTGGGAGCCTGCTTGTCAGCTGCCGACTCGCTTGATGGCACCTCGGATTTCTGCTCTTGCTGGGCCGCTGGGTCACGCCAGCGTCCGCCCTGGCGAATCCAGTCGTCATAGCCCCCCACGTACTCGCGCACCTGGCCCCCGCCTTCAAAGGCGATGGTGCTGGTAACCAGGTTGTTGAGAAACGCGCGGTCGTGGCTTACCAACAATACCGTGCCACTAAACTGACTCAGCACTTCTTCCAACAGCTCCAGGGTTTCCACATCCAGGTCATTGGTGGGCTCGTCCATGACCAGAATATTGGCGGATTTGCTGAACAGCTTGGCCAGCAATACCCGGTTGCGCTCGCCCCCGGATAGGGCTTTCACCGGCGTTCGGGCGCGCTCACCGGAAAACAAAAAGTCGCTCAGATAGGAGATAATGTGCTTAGACCGACCGCCGATCTCGATGCTTTCGCGCCCCTCGGCAACATTGTCTACCGCGCTTTTTTCCAGGTCCAACTGATCGCGCAGCTGATCGAAATAAGCCACACTTAAGTTGGTCCCCAGCTTAACCCTGCCCGAGTCGGGCGATAGCTCGCCCAAAATCAACTTAAGCAGCGTACTTTTACCCGCGCCGTTGGGGCCCACCAAACCGATGCGGTCGCCGCGCAGAATACGGCAGGTAAAATTATCAATAATCGGCTTGTCGCCATAGCGAAAACTCACCTGATCCAGCTCGGCCACAAGCTTGCCCGACAAACCGCCCTGCGCCAGTTCAAAGTTGGCGTTGCCCTGCTGGACCCGGCGCGCCTTGTGCTCTTCGCGCATGGCCTTCAGCGCCCTGACCCGCCCCTCATTGCGGGTACGCCTGGCTTTAATGCCCTGGCGGATCCACACCTCTTCCTGGGCCAGTTTTTTATCGAACAACTCGTTGTGGCGCGCCTCTTCGGCCAGCGCCTGCTCGCGGTACTCCAGAAAGCTGCGATAGTCGCCCCGCCAGGTGCGCAGATGGCCGCGGTCCAATTCGGCAATATGAGTCGCCACTTTTTGCAGCAGCGCCCGATCGTGAGTAATAAACACAATCGCGCCGTTAAACCCGATTAACTCGCTTTCCAGCCACTCAATAGCCGCCACATCCAAGTGGTTAGTGGGCTCATCCAGCAGCAGAATATCCGGCTCGATAACCAGTGCCCGCGCCAGGGCTACGCGGCGCCGCCAACCGCCCGAAAGCGACGCCATTAATACCGCACCATCCAATTGCAAACGGCTCAGGACGGTTTCCACCCGAGTCTGCAGGCTCCAGCCGTCCACCGCCTCGAGCTCGCTCTGGACCCGGGCCAGCTTTTCTACCCAGGCATCGTCGCGACCCTCTTCGGCCACTTGAGTTAAATGATAAAAACGGCTCAGCAGCGCCCCCGCCTCGGGCAAACCCGCCGCTACCACATCAAACACGCTTTTGTCGTCGGCGTCGGGTAAATCTTGCGCCAGGCGCGCAATTTTAACGCCCCGATCCATCACCACCGCGCCCCCATCGAGGCTGACCTCGCCATCCAAGACTTTCAAAAAGCTCGATTTACCCGCACCATTGCGACCGATCAGACACCAGCGCTCACCGCGCTCAATGGTAAAATCCACCCGATCTAAGAGCACCTGCAAGCCGTAATTGAGCTCGGCTTTATCCACCGTCAAAAGAGCCATACTACCTCGTGTTTCCGCCCAATCTAGAATGGGCTGTTATAAAGAAAATCAATCCCTTAGAGAATCTATCTAAGGCGGCGAATACCCCTACAAAACGTTTGCTTCGCCCTGGAAAAAGTGGCAGCATATTAACGTCTATTAACGCCCGAAACAGCATTTTTGGGCGCAAATCACGGTTCCAGAACAAAGAAAACAATAAAATCGAACAAATTGGGTATTTTAGAGCCCAAGGCAAATGCAACGTTCGTCACTTTCAGCAGCCCCGAGGTAATTATGAGGCTATTCAACCGCGAACGCTTCAAACACTCCTTTTACGGCAAGTGCCACTTGCTGAGCAGCACCGTTTTGCTCGCTGGCAGTCTTTGCGTCAGCGCCGTAAGCTGGAGCCAGACTCAAGCCGCTCCGGATGCAATTGCCGACAAATCTGTACAGCGTAAAGCCTACGCCGAGGCGCACGAAGCGCTGAGCCAAAGCCGCTATAGCGACTACCGTGAATTGCGCGACAGCCTCGCCACCTATCCGCTGCTGCCTTATATTGAATACCGTTACATAACCCGCCGCATTTCGCGGGTCGATCACAGCGAAATTGACCAGTTTCTCGCGCGCTATCCCGATTCGTACTTAGCGGACAAGCTGGAGCGGCTGTGGATTGAAAAACTCGCCGAAAAACGCGACTGGGAAAGCCTGACCCGTTACTATCGACCGGAAAACAGTACCACCACGCTCGCCTGCCTGAATTTGCGTGCGCGCATCAATATGGGAGACAAGACCGCGCTGGACGAAGTCGCCGCCCTGTGGGATGTCGACCACTCGCAACCCAAAGCCTGCGACCCGGTCTTCGCCGCCTGGATGCAGGCAGATCGGCTCACCGACGACATTGCCTGGTCGCGGTTTGTCAAAACCATGGATGCTCGCCAGCGCTCGCTGGCACGCTATATCAGCAAACAAATGTCGCCAGAGACTAAAGCTCTGGCAGACCTGTACTATCGGGTTGACAGCAATCCGCGCCTGCTGCGTGACATGCAACGTTTTAGTCTGCAAAGCTCGCGCATGCAAGATCTGATTCTCCACGGCCTGCAGCGCCTGTCATTGCGCGATGCTGCTCTCGCAATCGATTTATGGCACAAATACGATGCCCAGCAACTGTTTGACGATCAGGAGCGTATAGATACTCAACGCTATATCGCCGTGCGACTGTTGCGGCAAGATCACACGGATCAAGCTGAAGCCCTACTGGCTTCCTCCCCGGCGCTGAGCAGCGAAACCGTCACCCAATGGCTGATTCGCGATGCCCTGCGCAAGCAGGACTGGGAGCGAGTGCAAAAGTGGATCGGTATGCTTCCCGCCGACGAACAAGCCAGTGAACGCTGGCGCTATTGGCGCGCCCGCGCCCTGACCCAGCAAAATCGAGAAGCGGCGCAAGTGCGAGACCTATACGCTGAGGTGGCCAAAACCCGTTCGTTTTACGGCTTTCTCGCCGCGGATATTCTGGGCCAGGATTACGAGCTCGTGGATAAGCCTATTCAGGTGTCCCAAGACAGTTATCGGGCCGTATCGCAAAACCCGGGCATTGTGCGCGCCCGCGAACTCTATATTATCGGCGAAAACCTCGATGCCCGGCGCGAGTGGTACCACACCACTCGGGCGCTCAGCAAAGCTCAGGTTATCGCCGCCGGCAAACTGGCCGAAAACTGGGGCTGGCACCGCAATGGCATTCAGGCCATGATTCAGGCGAGCTACTGGGACGATCTGCAAACCCGCTTCCCACTGGCGTATCAGGAGCATGTTAACTCCACGGCCAAAGAAACGGCGATTGAGCCTCACCTGCTGTTTGCCATTGCCCGCCAGGAGAGCGCCTTTACCCCCGACGCCCGATCCTCGGCCGGCGCCTTGGGTCTGATGCAGCTACTGCCCTCTACAGCCAAACAAACCGCGCGGCGCAACGGCATGAGCATATCCACCTGGGATTTATTAACCCCGGAAACCAATATCGCTCTGGGAGGCCGCTATCTGGGCCAACTGCTGAACCAATTTGACGGCAATCGTATCCTTGCCGCTGCTGCCTACAACGCAGGGCCCACCCGGGTCAAACAGTGGCTCAACGACGACAAAGCTTCACAGCTGCCGTTTGATATCTGGATTGAAACCATTCCCTATCGTGAGACCCGCGGTTATGTGCAAAACGTGCTGGCCTACTCGGTCATCTACGGCTACCGTTTGGGAGACAAAAAACCCTTTATCACTCAGGGCGAGGCCAAAAAGCCCCTGTAAAAGCCAGTGGACAGCTCGAACGGTTATCCACTGGCTTTCAGGATTTCTCCTCTGAAACCGGTTAAATGCTAAACTACAATAACGAATCAGCCGTCAGAGATCGACAGACTTCATGCCCGACTCATCGCCTTTGTTGGCGCGCCAACCCATCTTTAACACCCAGCTTGAAGTGGTAGCCTACGAGTTACTTTACCGGGCCACGCACGCTAATCGAGCCGACTTTGTCGATGGGAGTATTGCCAGCTCTCAGGTACTGCTGAACACCTTCACCGAACTTTCCATTGAAGCGGTGGTGGGACCACACCGAGCCTTTGTCAACTTTACCGGCCCCTTGATGGACGCCACCTTGCCGTTTGATCACAAACAACTGGTGATCGAAGTTCTGGAGACGGAGCATATTGATGCTGGCCTGCTGCACCGCTTAAAAATTTTGCGCGAACAGGGTTTTTCCATCGCCCTAGACGACTTTGTTCTCAACCGGAAAAGCGCCGCCTTGCTGCCCTACGCTGATATTATCAAGCTCGACGTGCTGGCCCTTAACCAGGAACAACTTGAAAAGCACAGTGGCTACCTTAAGAAGCTGGGACTGGAATTGCTGGCCGAAAAAATCGAAACCTTTGAGATGCTGGAATATTGCCAGGGCTTGGGGTTTGATTACTTTCAGGGCTATTTTTTGGAAAAACCCAAAGTGCTTAGCGGCCAGAGGCTGAGCGAAAGCAAGCAATCGGTCTTGCAACTGCTGGCTAAACTCAACGCCCCCGAAGCCTCGTTCGAAGACATTGAAACCATTATTTCCCGCGATCCGGTGCTCAGCTACAAGCTTCTGCGGCTGGTTAACTCAGCGGCTTTTGGCCTGCCCCGGCAAATAGAATCTCTGCGCCAAGCCCTGACACTATTGGGGCTGAAGATTATTAAAAACTGGATCGGCCTGTTGGCCATGGCCAAGCTCAGCGATAAACCACCAGAATTGGCCGTAAACGCGCTGATTCGCGCCAAAATGTGTGAGCTAATGGCTGCCGTCCAGCTGCCCCAAGCGCAGTGCGACACCTACTTCACTACCGGCTTACTGTCTATGCTGGATGCGTTTATGGACGCTCCCCTGGAGCAGGTGCTGGCCGACATCCAACTAAGCGATAACTTGCGGCGGGCGCTGCTGGATTTTGAAGGCACCGAAGGCAAATTTTTACAAGCGGCGATTACCTACGAGCGGGGCCAATGGCAGGATATTGACTGGCCGTATCTCGCCCATTACGACTTGAATCCGGGTGTGCTTACCGAACTCTACCTACAAACCCTAAGCTGGGTGGATGACACCCAGCTTACCCTGCAGGCGGATGTGCGCGAGGCAAAGCGCAGATAAACTCATCCAGTTGCCGAGAGGTGAAAGGCCAATCCAATTCATCCCCGGTATCGGCGCGCAACACCGGAATTCGCAACCCGTAGCGCTCGATCATCTCGTCGTCGCAGGCAATATCGAAACGACGCAAGTCTAGCCCACCGGGGTAGGCATCCACTATGGCTTGAGCGTGTTCACACAAGTGGCAGGAAGCAGTCGTCAGAAGGGTTAGTCGCATTAGGATCGGTCGGGCAATGGCTGAGGGTTGCCATTTTACCCGACTCTATTGCGTGCTGTTAACATCAGGGCCTGCTAGGGCTTACTCACCCTCTACGGGTGTTTGATTCAGCATTTGCGCGGTCTGATTCAACACCCGATCCAAAAACTGCGTAAAACGCTGACCATCGGGGTTCGCGGGACGATCGATGTCCGCGTACATGGCCTCCACCAGCGAGCGCATCAGCTCGATGGGCTCGGCAAACTCCGAGGCGGTATCCACCGCTTTGCGGGTCTGCTCGATAAAATCCCCTAGAGGGGCGAGACGCGAGGCCAGACTATCGGCCCTGTCGCTCCCTTGATAGGCGGCGTCAACACGTTGATATTCGGTACGGGTCAGCTGCAACGCAAAACCGCTGATTTGCGAGTCGTCGTAACCCAGTGACTGAGCATACTCAAACGCCTGATCCAGATCACCGGTAAAGAACTCATCCGCCAACTGATCCACTTGCCCAATTAACGATTCAATGGCTTCGCGCTCGCGCTCATTGAGATCGCCCTCCACCGAGATACTGTAACCACTGGAAGAGGACTGAGCATAAGACAGCGAAGCGCCTTCCCCATTACCCTGAGCATTTAACCCCTGAGCGGTACTCGAACTGGCGCTGATACTGACCCAGTCGCCCTCCTGAGTGCGCACCCGAAACTCAAATTGTTCGGCACTGGCGTATTCAGCTCTAACCCGCAAGGAGCCGGGCGCCGCATCACTCAAGGAGACAGGGTCATCGCTTGAAGCCTCGGTGGAAATACCCATCTTGGCGCCTAACTCGGCAATACCCGAGGTGACTAAATCATAGGTTTTGTCGATATCCTGACGTACCGTGGGATTCAGCATATTCAGTGCTTTAAGTTTTTCTTCGGCCTCGGCAAACCCCTGCTTAAATCCCTTTAAACCGGCTTCAAGGCGCGACTCAAGGGCCTCTTGATCGGCGCCATTGGCGATATCGCGGTTTATCTGGCGCTCGATAAAACCCAGAATATTCCCGGCGGCACGCTCGGCGCTCAGAGGTTCAAACCCTGAAAAAGCGCGCTTGCCCGACAACTGGGTCAGGGCCGAGTCGCTGACCAGATTTTGTGCAGATGGCTTGTCCGCCGCTCGGGGCGACTGAGACACAGATGAGATACTGCTTAGATTAGAATCAATCATAACGAGGCCTCCCGGGGTGGCTATGCCCCGCTATCGGCCGCCGGGCAACAAACTTTAGCGCGCGGTTACCCCCCGCGGGTAAAAACCAGGGCGGCCACCACGACCAACGTTAGCACCACCAATACCGACAGGCCCGCCGAGCCATAGCGTGGCCGATTGTTGTCAGCCTCGCTGGGCGATGACTGCGGTTGGACTGCGGGCTCCTCGGCCCGAGGCTGTGGCGAGTACGACCGCCTGCGCACAGAACTATTGTCCCTACCCGTGGTGCGCACGGTGGTTTTGGCAATATCATCCGCCGGGCCGATGACGCCAAACGCGAGGGTATCAAAACGCAGCTCATCGCCTCGTTTAACCCGCGCCTCGGTCACCGGCTGACCATTGAGAAAGGTGCCATTGGCAGAGCCCAGGTCTTTAACGTAAAGCACGCCCTCAACGATCGAGAGCTCGGCGTGACGGCGAGATAAATGCGCCGCGGCCAGTGAAATATCACACTCGGTAGCGCGCCCTACAACATTACTAAGCTTAAGCGGAAACACCCGGTTCCCCAGGGCGCTACTGTTTGCCTTAAGCGCCCAACCGGTCGCTTTGGGCGCGCGGGGATTGGTTCGCTTGGGAACTACCGGCTCAGCGACCGACTCGTCTTTGGGGTCGATTATCTCGAGCTGAACGCCGAGTAAATTAATAATATCGCGCGCCTTGAGACGACACCTCTCCTCGACCTGATTGCCGTTAACCTCAACCTGGGAGCCAGGCACCAGATTAACCAGATGGAGGGTCTCGTGTTCTACTTCAATTAGCAGGTGTTTGTCGGCAATGTTGGGGCTACTGACCACCATGGGGTTGCCCCGATCGCGACCGATACTGATGCTGGGCTCGACAAGCCAAACCGCACTGTATTTTTTATCTTTGAAGCGGATTTTCAGCATCTAAAGTATCCTTTTTAGTCGTCATGTCAGGGGCAAGATAATGCTACACGGCAGTGCATTTTTCAAGCTGTACGGATGGGGGTTGTGATGGCCTGGGCCCTAGGAACGCTCGGCCATATGTCGCCACTGTCTTTGCAGCTGCCCAAAACGATTTCTCTGCTCATCGGTCAGGTTCAATCGTTTGTCGATATGATGCACCAAAGGCCCCGCCTTTTGCTGATATGGCAGCGGTTGCTCGGAGTGGGTCATGCCGCCCACCAGTGCTTGCAGCAAATTCAATGATACTGAACCGTGGCGGGGGAATTCCTGTAACGCCTGATCAAAACAGGCGATTGCCTGGGCAAATTCCTGTCGCTCATACAAACCAATGCCCCGCTTATTCAGCTGCGCCAACCGCTCGCGCTTTTTACGGCTAACAGGCAAAGTTAAAAACAAATCCATTTGCTCCAACACGGCCTCTTGATCGCGGTAAACATCCAGCATATGTTGGAGCAGGCGCTCGCGCAGAGTGAACTCATTCAGACAATCTGCGGCACTCACCCAATCGAGCAAAACGGTGGCCGGGACTTCGGGTAAATCGTGCTCTGCCTGCAGCTGGCTAAGTAACTGGCGAGAGTGGGCACCGTCACCCGTGACCGCACGAAACGCGCACTCGACCGAATGCAAGGCAAGGGCAAGCTCGTCGGTGAGAGCAAAGCGGCTGGCGAAACCGGACAAAACTCGACTGACCTCGGCATCAAAACCGCGCCCCCGTTCGCGATCTAAAAAACTCAGCTCGCTGCAAGCGCGAACAAACTGAAAATGGGTATAGGGTTGGTCGTAAGTGGAGTGATGTCCCAACCGAATCGCCTGTCGCAGCGCCTGGGTCGCAACGGGCAAATCGCGGTTATTCAAGGCCACCTCTCCCAGCCGTTGCTGGCGCCGGACGGTTAACGGCGAGACCTGAACCGCGTGCTGCAGTGCCCGCTGTTGCGCGGCCGGGTCAAGATTTTCCCCGTGCAACTCAGCCAGGGCATCATAGGCTGCCACACAGTCGCCATTGCTGACCAACGCCTGCTCCAACCATTGCTCTGCGGCTTTAAAGTCGCCCTGCCCGCGCTTGCTGTAGGCCAACCCCAACTGCGCCCAATCCAGTTCTTTTACCTCCATAATCTCGCGATACAATCGCTCGGCTTGGATAAAATCCCCATTTTCCAAGAGCAGTTGCCCCAACAGCTTTTGCGCCGCAAGCTTATAGGGTGAGTTTCCGGCGGCTAAGACCGCGCACAGCGCACGCGCACGCGGGCTATCGCCTTCGTCGAGCGCCTGAGCCACGGGCGCAAAGACCCGCCGCTTGCGCAACAGACGACTCAAACGTTGCAGCAAATGCTTACTGGCAACCGGCTTGGCTAAAAACGCATCGAGAGAAACGTCGGTCGCGGCGAGCACCAAGGCTTTTGAAAGTTCGGCTGAGAGTAAAACAAAAATACCCTCCGCGCTTAACAACTTCTCTTCACGTAAGGTTTCTAACAGCTGCAACCCGGATTTGCCCTCACCCAGATCATACTCACAAATGACCACGTCGTAGCGCCGGAACCGGCTTTTGCGCATTGCATCCGCGCCATTCACGGCAGTATCCACCTGTAGACAGCCCTGTGCCTGGAGGGTATGCATGACTGTCATACGAAAGTTTTCAAACCGATCGACGATCAGTACTTTGCGGTCGGCGAATGTCCCAATTGACATGAATCAGAGTCCAGCGCTGAATGAGTCACCAGCATAGCGGAAACCTGAACGGGAAGAAATTGTAGAGCTAAGAAGCTAAAGCCGCCGCGTCTGGACTACGGCGGCGAGAGAGAAACACCTGCTGATCCCCCAACGCTTTTGCCCGGTGCTTGGCGTCGGCCAGCAGCATCGCTACCTGGTGATGGGTGCGACACAGCTCAGGATCCGGGTGGACACAACCAATGGCAAGGGTGAGTGGGCCGAATCGCCGCCTTTGCCCCTGACGATCATCGGTCCAATAATCGAGCTGTTCGGGCGCCAGTGTCTGCTGAATATAGTGTGAGAACTTCTCCAGCACGGTTTCACAGCGATTGCGCCAATCCCGAGAACGAAACACGACGACAAAGTCGTCGCCGCCCACATGGCCAACGAAATCCAGCTCGGGGTTGACGCTCGCGGTCAAAAGCTCCCCCAACGCAATAATAACGTCGTCGCCACTGCTGTAGCCGAACG
This sequence comes from Gilvimarinus xylanilyticus, assembly GCF_024195295.1. Lineage (GTDB taxonomy): Bacteria > Pseudomonadota > Gammaproteobacteria > Pseudomonadales > Cellvibrionaceae > Gilvimarinus > Gilvimarinus xylanilyticus. The sequence continues at coordinate 1,369,871 of NZ_JAMFTH010000001.1, forward strand.
CATCGTTAAAGGGTTTAAATTGATTAATATCACAATAAGCGACAATAAAATCCGCCTTCTGACACAGCAAGCGATCAATCCACTCGTACAAGGGCACATTGCCGGGCAATGATGATAATGGATTCGAGTGACGCGCGAGCCTTAGCTTTTCCTCGGCAATGCTGCGCAAAATACTGCGTACCTTAGCCACCCCGGCATACTGACCGTCATCACTGACCAATATATCCACGCTAAGATTTTGCAGAGGGTCTTCGGTGACCAGACGCCCGGCCGAGTTTAAATCACTGTCCAAATCCATGATCAGCGAGCGCGGGCTGATAAACTCGACAATAGGCTTGTTGGAGTGAAGCTCGTAGGCGTAGCGCCAGGAGAATGTGTTGAGCAGCTCCGAGCGACTAATCATGCCCAGAGCCGTCCCCCCGGCACTCACCACCGGCAGGCAAGTCAGCCTGACGTCGGCCCGCAACATTTTGACCACCTCGGCGGCGGATACCTGTGGGTCCACCGCCGGTTCGTAGACCGTCACTTCACGCAGGGTTAACGCAAAGGTATCGTGGGTCCGGGGCATATTCTGGGCCAGCGCCTGCTGGATAGACTCGGTCAAGTGGTGGGAAGGCTTTGCAGTCGGGCGGGCGATATAAAAACCCTGCATATACTCCACCCCCATGGACGCCAGGGTAGAAAATTCTTCGGCGGTTTCGATTCCCTCGGCAATCACTTTGTTGCCAATGCGATTGGCGATATCCAGCATAAAACGCACAAACTCGCGCTTTACCGCACTGCGCTCGATACCCTTGACGAAATGCCGATCAATTTTGACATAATCCGGGTTTAACTCGCTCCAGATTCGCAGCCCCGCATAACCGGCCCCCAAGTCATCGATGGCCACGGCAAAGCCCTGCTGCTGAAAGTGTTCGCAGGCGCCGCGCAGCAAATCATACTCATCCATGGGCTGCTTTTCGGTCAACTCAAACACCACCCGTTCCGGGTCGAGTTTAAGCTCGCGCAAAATGGCCATGGTGACCCCGTCGCGGTACTGGCTGTCCGTAAACGACAGTGGCGTCATATTCAAAAACAGCTTGCCCGGCAGGTTCTGTTCGACAAAGGCGCGACAGGCGAGCTCGCGGCAGGTATATTCCAGCCTGGCCATTTGGCCCAAGCTGCTGGCGGCGGCAAATAATTGGTCGGGACGTGCGAGCCCCGAGTCGGCGGGGCCACGGATCAAAGCCTCGTAGCCGGCAATCTCATTGTCATTAGCGCTGATAATGGGCTGAAACACCGGATACAGCCGATGGTTATCGATAAGGCTCTGCAGCTGATGCTGGAGGTGCGCAGGCACAGCGTCCTCCTTTTCTGTGACGGTTCGAGTATTAACGCGCCAAAGTATCCGCCCCGCCTGTGACAGGAATATGACAACCTAGCAGCCTGCTACGATTGAAGCGCTGCCCCGAAGGCCGGTAAAATGCCGAGCTTTCATTCAGACACCCAGCCCATGACCGAAAAACGCGACAACCTTTACGCCAACCCCCTGGCACAGGTGGACAAGTTCAGCTTTGACCAACATGTTGTGGACGTTTTTCCCGACATGATCAAGCGCTCGGTGCCCGGCTACCCCACGATATTAAATATGATCGGCACCCTGGCCGAACGCTACGCGCGCGCCAACTCCAAATGTTACGACCTCGGCTGCTCACTCGGAGCCGCCACCCTGGCGATGCGTCATAGAATTCACAGCAGCCACTGTGAGATCGTCGCTGTCGATAACTCCCCTGCCATGATTGCGCGGGCCCGGCACATAATGGCTGCCGACGCACTGGAAGACGTACCGGTAGAGTTTGTCGAGGCCCGGCTGCAGGATATTGCTATCGACAACGCCTCCATGGCGGTGCTCAATTTTACCTTGCAGTTTATTCCCGTGGATGAGCGCGAGGCGCTGTTGGGTAAAATTGCCGCTGGGCTAAATCCGGGCGGGGTACTGATTTTGTCCGAGAAAGTTTGCTTTGATGATCCGCCTCATCAGGCACTGATGACCGAGCTACACCACAACTTTAAGCGCGCCAATGGCTACAGCGATTTAGAGATTGCGCAAAAGCGCGGCGCCATTGAGGACGTGCTGATTCCCGAGTCGCTCGACACTCATCGCACCCGCCTTAAAAACGCAGGCTTCAGCAGCGTGGATGTCTGGTTTCAGTGCCTCAACTTTGCCTCAATAATTGCCATAAAATGATTGACTACCATCAGCTGTACCAATTTTTAGCCGACCATCCGCGTTTAAAACCTTGGGGGCAGGCCCTGCCCGCACTGGTCGAAAAAGGCTTATCCCCCCAGCGCTTTGGAGATTTACCCGGCTGGCTGCAAGCCCTTGAACAACTCCCCACTATTACCGCCGACCAGATTGACTTAAAAAACCAGGTGGCGGTTTGGGGCCATGCCAGCGAGGTACAAATTGCCCAGGCGGACACCGCCCTGCGTGCACTGATCCCCTGGCGCAAAGGCCCCTATCAGATTCACGGTATTCACATTGATACCGAGTGGCGCTCGGACTGGAAGTGGGAGCGCATTCGCGACCACATCGCACCGCTAAAGCATCGCCTGGTATTGGATGTAGGCTGCGGCAACGGCTATCACGGCTGGCGCATGCTGGGCGATGGCGCCGAACGGGTGATTGGCATAGACCCCTCACCGCGTTTTGTAGTGCAGTTTTCCGCCATAAAACACTTTTTGGGTGCCCAGCAACCCATGGATGTATTGCCCTTGGGGATTGAAGCGCTACCGCGCGAGCTAAAGGCCTTTGATACGACCTTCTCCATGGGCGTTTTCTACCACCGCCGCTCCCCCATGGACCATTTGCGCGAACTCAAAGATACCTTAAAACCGGGTGGGCAGTTGGTGCTGGAAACTCTGGTGATCGAGGGCAAAGAAGGGGATGTGTTGGTGCCGCCGGGGCGCTACGCCATGATGAATAACGTCTGGTTTTTACCCAGTCCCGCCACCCTGCAGGCCTGGCTGAAAAAGTGCGGCTTTAAAGATATTCAGCTAATCGACCAGAGCCCCACAACCTGTAACGAGCAGCGCGCCACCGACTGGATGACATTTCACTCACTGGAGAAATTTCTCGACCCCGAGGACCCCAGCAAAACCATCGAAGGGCACCCGGGGCCTCTGCGCGCAACCTTTACCGCAACCGCGTAATCAGGCGTCGCCCAGCTGCAGTGGCGTGTGTAAACCAAACTCGCGATGAATTTGCTCGCACCAGGCGTCCAATCGCTCGCCAGTTAGGTTTTCCTGCTGATCTTCGTCGATTGCCAAACCCACAAACTCGCCGTCGCGCTCGGCCTTGGAGGCTTCGTACTCGTAACCGTCGGTGGGCCAAAAGCCAATACGTTCAGGGGCACAGGCATCGATCACATCGTGCAACATGCCCATGGCATCGAGAAAGTAATCGCCATAGCCAAATTGGTCGCCCAGGCCAAACAGAGCCACGGTTTTGCCGCTGAAATCCACCTCGGCCAGATCATCCCAAAACTCTTCCCAATCGGACTGGATTTGACCAAAGTCCCAGGTCGGGATACCCAAAATAATCTGCTCGTAAGCGGTAAACTCCAGCTGAGTGACCTCGCCAATATCGTGCAAATCGACTACATCGGCCCCCAGGCGTTTTTGAATTCGCAGGGCAACCTGCTCGGTATTACCTTCATCACTGCCGAAAAAAAGCCCGATTTTGGCCACTGAACATCAACTCCACTGTGTTTACAATTCGCTAAGGCTGCGGATTTTCCCAGCAAAAACCCGAGCGCGCAAGCCTCGGCTATACTGCGCAAAGGGGTTAAGAAAGGTTAACCAGTCGCCCCCAGCCATGACAGAATGACAACACTGATGCAAACTTGGCGCGCACTGTGCCTTATAGACGATAAGCAGAGGATTAAATGGCGGATATTTTACTGATTGACGACGACAAAGAGCTGTCCGAACTGTTGCAGGAATACCTGATCAGCGAGGGGTTTTCGGTTGCCGTTGCCTTTGATGGTGCCGAAGCTTTGCAGATGGCCGAACAAACCCCCTATGCCGCCATGATTCTGGATGTGATGCTGCCGCGTCACAGTGGCTTCGACGTTTTAAAAGAACTGCGCCAAAAACCGGAACTCAACCACCAGCACACCCCGGTGATTATGCTCACCGCCAAGGGGGACACCATTGATCGCGTGATTGGCCTGGAAATCGGCGCCGACGACTATCTGCCCAAACCCTGCGACCCGCGCGAGTTGGTGGCACGCCTGCGCGCCGTGCTGCGTCGCACTCAGGCCAGTCAGCAAGCCGCCCCCGAAGCGGGCACCCTGCAAGTGGACAACCTGGTGCTGCAAATGGGCAGTCGCGCGGCCTACTGGCAACAGGAACAACTCCCTTTAACCGGCACCGAATTCAGCGTGCTGGAGCTCTTGGTACGACACGCGGGCCAGGTCATTAGCAAAGACGATCTGACCGAACGTGCCCTGGGCCGTAAGCTGACGCCCTACGACCGCAGCATTGACGTGCACGTCAGTAATATCCGCAAAAAACTGGCAACCGCAGGTGCCAGCAAAGAACAAATTATCAATGTGCGCGGCGCCGGCTATATGCTCACCCGCTCCAGCGAGGCTCCGCCGGCCCAATGACCCGGCTGTATCTGCGGGTCTTTCTGACCTTTTGGTGTATTACCGCGGTTATTATTGTCACCTCCAATGTGATCGTCCACTGGCGTGACATTAACCCCGACAATAATCTCCAACGCCTGCGCGACGATCGCGACTATGATCCGGCGCTGCGCTTTTTGTATCAAATCGTGGGGTCCGCCATTAACCGCAATTCGGCTCAGGTGCTGGCGGATATGCGCACCATGCCCGAGTGGTCCACACGGCACTTCTACATTGTCGATTCGGGCAACCGCGACCTGCTGGACCGCCCTCTTCCACCGGGGGTGCGACACCTAGTACCCAAACTTAACCCCAGCCAACCTTTTGACAAGGTATTAATGGAGGGAGAAAAAACCTGGGGACGGCATGTCACCCTCAATGATGGTAAAAGCGTCAAAATTTTTACCATTGCCGCCACCAAAGGGGAAAAAAGCTCGGGCAATATTGTCTGGCAGCTGTTTATCAATAATATCTGGCCGCTATTGCTCACCTCAATTCTGGTTAGCGGTACCGCCTGTTTTTTTCTCGCCCGCCATTTGGCGCGCGGGCTCTCGACCCTGCAGCGCGCCACCCGCGACATTGCCAAGGGCGATTTGAGCGTGCGAATCGGCCACCGTTTCAACACCCGCCGCGATGAGATAAGCTCGCTGGCCCACGACTTTGACCATATGACCGAACGCCTGCAAAAGGCCATGGCCGAACAAAAAAGGCTGGTTAAAGACGTTTCCCACGAATTGCGCACCCCGCTGGCCCGCCTCCAGGTCGCACTGGCTTTGGCGCAGCAGCGCAGCCAGGGCACCGTGGACAAAGAACTGCAGCGCATCCGTCAAGCCGCTGATTACCTGGGTGACATTATCTCGGACATTCTCGCCCTGCCGGTCATGGAAGACGGCGGTTGGTCGCTGGACGACACCATGGATTTAACCGCGCTACTGAGCGCGCTTGAGCAAGCCATAAAGCCCGAGTTGGCCCGCAAAAATATCACCCTGACCCTTCACAACCCCTACCACGAAGCTTTGCTATCCACCCATGGCAATATGCTCTACGGGGTGTTCGATAACGTCCTTCGCAACGCTCTGCGCTACACGCCCGAAGGCGGGGAAATTGCCATGAGCATTGAAAAGGACGGCAACCAGTATGTGATTAAAGTGGCCGACACCGGGCCCGGCGTGCCCGAGGCGCAGCTGGAGGACATCTTTGAACCCTTCTACCGCACCGATCAGGCTCGCGACCGCGAAAGCGGTGGTTACGGCCTGGGGCTGGCTATTGCCCAGCGCACGGTCGCGCTGCACGGCGGTAACATCAGCGCCCATAACCGTGATCGGGGCGGGCTTGAGGTTCGCATTCAACTGCCCACCAACATAAACGACAAATAATTGACTGGCGGCAAAAGCATTCCGGAAAAGCCCGGCTCGCCAGCCAGTTATTTGACTTTACAAGCCAGAACAGATATCAGATTTTACATTCAACTCATTGATTATAAAGAACTTAAAAACTGATATCTGCCATTGGCATGAAAATCGCTGTAACTCGTAACAACACCCCATAAGCGGCAATCTTTGTGGCTTTTGCGGGTAGCCACCCATTATTTTAGGCAAAGAGTTGCGAGACTATGCGAGACCTTTCCCCCACAGGCAGCGCTCAAACCGCCGGGACACTCACCCCGGAAATCTTCGGCGACACCGCCAGCGGAGGCCTATTATTAGACACCCGCGCACGGCTAGCGCACGCATTGCAAACCACCTTGCAAAGCGATGATTTGGTCTCTATTTTCTTTCGCCACTCACGCAATCTGGTGAGTTATGACGGCCTCGTCTACCAAGACCCGCAGCAGCGCCACATTAAACTCGGCCAGCAGACCACCCACCACTGCCTCTACAACTTAAGCCTGCCCGACAGCGATCTGGGCCGAATCACCTTTTACCGCCGCCAGCGCTTTAGCGACACCGAACAACAGTGCCTGGAAAGTCTTCTGGCCTCACTGGCCTTCCCGCTGCGCAACGCCCAGCACTATCAAAAAGCGGTACGTATGGCGCTTATCGACCCCCTCACACAGGTGGGAAACCGCGCCGCCCTGGATCGCACTCTGGATCACGAACATCAGCTGCTGCAGCGCGGCGGCCAGGGGTTTGCGTTACTAATGATTGACATCGACCACTTTAAGCAGATTAATGATCTACACGGTCACGGCGCGGGGGATAAGATTATTGCGGAAGTGGCCGCTACTATCGAGCGCATCAGTCGCGGCTCGGACACCACGTTTCGCTATGGGGGCGAGGAGTTTTCTCTGGTATTGAGTGCCACCGGGGCTTCGGGCGGGCTGATTACCGCCGAGCGTCTGCGCCGGGCGATTGAACAGATGAAGTTTATTCACAACGGCAAAATCATTCACACCACCGTCAGCATAGGCGTCAGCGCCTGCCAGGACGCAGACGAATCACTTGATCAGCTGCTTGAGCGAGCCGATAGCGCGCTCTACAAAGCCAAACGCGCCGGGCGCAACCGCGCCTGCTGCGAGGCGCCAGAGATCACGGAAAAAAGCCTGAAAAAGCCCCGTTAAAGATTCAGTAAGCGCCCTACTTTTTCGATCGGGGCTTAACCGCCGATCGCTTTCCTCGTCGTCCCGCCCGCAGCTTGCGTTCGTGGCGCTCGCGCTGGAGCTTTTCATCTTTCACAATGGTGGGATTGCGCACGACATCCAGCCCGGCGGTAAGGCATAAATCGGCAATTTCTTTATCGTTCAGCTCTAGCCACTGCCCCACCCGAACATGGGAGGGAATAAAAATATTACCGTAGCGCACCCGCTTTAGGCGACTCACGCGAACGCCTTGGGACTCCCACAAACGCCTAACTTCGCGGTTACGCCCTTCCATCACCACGCAGTAAAACCAGCGATTGCGCGACTCACCCGCACCGTCGACAATATCGGTAAAACGCGCCGGCCCATCGTCCAGCATTACACCGTCCAACAGACGCTTTTTCATATCGTCGTCAACGTCGCCCTGAATGCGTACCAGGTACTCGCGATCGATCACAGACGAGGGATGCATAAGCTTGTTGGCCAGATCACCGTCGTTGGTAAATAACAATAAGCCGCTGGTGTTAAAGTCCAGCCGCCCCACCGAAATCCAGCGCTCGCCAGACAGCCGAGGCAGTGCCTGATACACCGTGCGCCGCCCCTCGGGATCTTGCCGCGAGCAAATTTCCCCCTCGGGCTTGTTGTATAAAATAACTCGCCGACGCGCCTGTTTGGCATTTTGTTTGATCTCCTTGCCGGCAAAGACAATTTTATCCTCGCCAGTCACGCGATCGCCCAAGGTCGCGGTACGACCGTTAACCTGAACCTCTCCGGCGACAATGGCGCGCTCCATTTCGCGGCGCGAGCCACAACCGGCGCGCGCCAGCACTTTTTGCAGTTTTTCGTCGGCAACACCCGTTTCAGGTGTCTCATCAGTGTGTACTTTTTTAACCATAGTGGGGCTGCGCTATCAGGCGTCAGGCTCTGTCTGTTCGGCGCTAAAGGCCTTGGGTTGATATGGTGTGTCGCCATCCTCAGCCGGAACGGCGGCATCATCGTCTGGCTCGGCGTAACTCTTGCCCTCTGGCTCATCAGCAGAATCACCGCCCGCGAGCTCATCGCGTTCCCGAGTCGGCTCTAAGCCCTCTTCCTCGCTCTGGGTAGATTCTAATGCCACATCCTCCGGCGCGGAATCAGTCGATTCCGGCTCCGCCTGCTCTGCGCCATCGGGCGCTGGCGCGGCCTCGCCCAGATCAAGCGAGGCGTTCAGCTCGTCCAAATCGCGAATCTCACTGAGGGTGGGCAATTCGTCCAGGCTTTTGATGTTGAAGTAATCTAAAAACTGACGCGTGGTGGCATAGAGTGACGGGCGCCCGGGGACATCGCGCTGACCCACTACTTTTACCCACTCGCGCTCAGTCAGGGTTTTAATAATATGAGAACTCACCGCAACGCCGCGAATTTCTTCGATATCCCCCCGGGTAATGGGCTGACGATAGGCGATAAGCGCCAGAGTCTCTAACAGGGCGCGGGAGTATTTTTGCGGTTTTTCATCCCACAGGCGATTGACCCAGGGCGCCAGATCTTCGCGCACTTGCAAGCGCCAACCGCTGGCCACTTCTTTTAATTCAAAACCGCGATCGGTGCAGGCTAAAGATATTGCTTCCAAGGCCTGGCGCAGCTCGTCCCTACTGGGTGCCTGATCTTCTTCAAACAAAACCTCTAAGCGCTTTAGGCTTAAAGGCTCACCCGCCGCCATGAGCGCACCTTCGATGATTGCTTGTAGTTGTTGTGATTCCATAGCCATGATTCGTTACTGAGTTTTTGCCTTGACGTGGATAGGACCAAAAGACTCGCTTTGCACAATCTCCACCAGCGACTCTTTGATCAGCTCCATAACCGCGAGAAACGTTACCACGACCCCAAGACGCCCCTCATCGACCTTAAACAGACTGACAAAAGGCACAAAATTTTTGCCCGCCAAACCGTCTAACACCTGAGCCATACGCTCGCGGGTGGACAGACGCTCCATTTCCACATGGTGGCTTTCAAACATATCGGCGCGGCGCAGCACCTCGGACAACGCCAGCAATAGCTCCTGCAGCTCCACCTCGGGATCGGGCCGGGTAAGGTTGCGGTCGGGCGCCTCGGCGCTCGCCTGAAAGACATCGCGCCCCACCCTTGGCAGCTCGTCGATATCTTCGGCGGCCAGCTTAAAGCGCTCGTACTCCTGCAAGCGGCGTATCAACGAGGCGCGTGGGTCTTCGCCCTCCTCTTCTTCCTCGACGGTGCGCGGCAGCAGCATGCGGGATTTAATTTCCGCCAACATCGCCGCCATCACGAGATACTCAGCGGCCAGTTCAAAGTGGGCCGCGTCCATCAGCTCGACATAAGCCATGTACTGGCTGGTGATTTCCGAGACGTCGATTTCCAGAATATCCAGATTTTGCCGACGAATGAGGTATAGCAGCAAATCCAGCGGCCCCTCAAAAGCCTCCAGGAAGACCTCGAGTGCGTCCGGCGGAATGTATAGATCTTTGGGTAACTCGGTATAAGCCTGGCCATAAACCATGGCAAAGGGCATTTCCCCCTGCTCGGGGCGGGCGTCAGGCTGCGCGGCAGGCTCCTGCGGGTCCACCCTATCCGCCTCGGTCGACTCAACGCTCATAAACGCCCTCCTCGGCAGACCCGTGCAAAGAGTAATCGCAGCCGAACATCGAAGAGTAGACCACGGATCAGTTCGCCAAGAGCGCCGAAAAATCGCCCTTGCCCTGACGAATCAGCTCGGGAGCATCGTCAGTCAGGCCGACCACGGTGGTGGGCTCGAGGCCGCAGAAACCACCGTCGATCACCAGCTCGACCTGGTGTTCCAGGGTATCGCGGATATCGTAGGGATCGGTCAGCGGAAACTCATCGTCGGGCAGTAACAACGTACTGCTCATCAGCGGCTCATTCAGCTCTTCCAGAAGCGCTAGCGCGATCTTATTATCCGGCACCCGCAGACCAATGGTTTTACGCTTGGGGTGGCGCAGACGCCTGGGCACCTCGGACGTCCCCTCGAGGATAAAGGTGTACGGCCCCGGGGTGTGGGCTTTTAACAGCCGAAAAACCTGGTTATCCACCCGCGCGTAGGTCGCAATTTCCGACAGATCGCGACACATCAGGGTGAAATTATGATTTTTATCCAACCGGCGCATCAAACGGATGCGATCCAGCGCCATCTTGTCGCCGATATGGCAACCCAATGCATAGGCCGAGTCGGTCGGATAGGCAATAATGCCGCCGCGACGGATAATATCCACCGCCTGAGAAATGAGGCGTGGTTGCGGGTTTTCGGGGTGAATCTGAAAGAATTGTGCCACGTTAACATCCTTTGCAGGCTATGGGGCCTCGCGGCCGGAAAACGCCATTATAGGAGCCGCCCGCTCAGGTTACAAACACTCTGTCCATCGATGCCACAGAGGTGCTACCCCGGCGGGCAAATGGGTCACACAACCCAGCTCCTGCCAGGGCATACCGGGCTTATGAAAATCACTGCCCACCGAGACCTGCAACTCGAATTCGGCGGCGATTGTCGCGAGGTTTTCGGCCACCCCCGCCGGCTGCATGCCGCTGACCACTTCTATGGCCTCGCCGCCTGCGGCGCTAAAATCGCTCACCAGCGCGCGCAACTTAGTGCGGGTTAATTTATATTTGGCCGGGTGTGCCAGCACCGCTGCACCGCCGCTTGCGTTAATGGCCCGAATAACGACACCGATATCGGGCCATACTTGCTTCACATCACAGCCTTTGCCGCTGCCCAGGTACTTTTTAAAGGCGCGCCCCACATCGGGCACCTTGCCGTCCTCAACCATCAGCGCCGCAAAATGTGGGCGGCCGGGTTCCGCCCCCGCCAGTGCGCAGGCACGGGCATAGGCATCGGCCACCCCGAGCTTGGCCAGGCGCGCGGCAATCTGCTCGTTGCGCTCGCGGCGCCTTCTCTGCTGATCGGCGACAATCTCAATCATAGCCGGGTGCGCCGGATCAAACCCCAGCCCCACAATATGCACCCCAAGCTTGCCCCAGCAGGCGGACAGCTCTATCCCCTCAATAAAGTCGACCCCCAAAGCAGCGGCCGTATTCCGAGCCTCTTGCAGGCCGGCGGTGGTGTCGTGATCGGTCAGCGCCAGCAGCTGAACCTGCTGCTCGTGGGCGCGCTGGACCAGCTCGTGGGGCTCCAAACTGCCGTCGGAGCAGCGGCTGTGCATGTGTAAATCCACCTTTCGCTCGATTAATGCCACGCAATGACTCTCTTTTTACCGTATAATTCGGCGCTTTACGCCGCTTCATTCAAACTTTACGTCGTACCCACCATGACTCAACCGCCAACTGAACAAACCCGCACCAACACCGCGACCGAAAAAACACAAGCCGCACCGCAAAAGCGCGAAAGCCTGTGGGTTAACCTGCTGATCAACATCATTATTCCCACCCTTATTTTGAGTAAGTTAAGCGGCGATGAGCACCTGGGCACACGCATGGCGCTGGTGGTGGCGCTGGCCTTTCCGCTGGTATATGGCCTTAAGGATTTTCTGGTGCGGCGGGAATTCAATGGCTTTTCCGCGCTGGGGGCCGTCAGCATTTTGCTCACCGGCGGTATCAGCCTGCTGGAGCTGGACCCGCAGTATATCGCGATTAAAGAGGCCGCCATACCCGGATTGATTGGACTGGCGACCCTCGTTTCGATGAAAACACGCTTTCCATTGGTGCGCACCTTTTTATACAACGACAAGGTCCTTAAAACCGAGCTGATTGCCCAGCGCCTTGAGCAACACGACGCGACCGAGGCGTTTAACCGCGCTCTTAACAATGCCTCGTTTCTGGTGGCGGGATCTTTTTTTCTTTCGTCGTTTCTCAATTACGTGTTGGCCAAATGGTTACTGGTCAGCCCGCCGGGCACCGAAGCCTTTAACGCCGAGCTTGGCAAAATGACCGCCATGAGCTTCCCGGTCATCGCTCTACCCGCCACCATTGTGATGGCTGGAGCGCTGATGTACTTGTTCCGCCGTATTCGCCAGCTGACTGAGCTGGATTTTGAAGAAGTCATTAACGCACAATAGAACGCAGAACGCAGAACGCAGAACGCAGAACGCAGAAAATTTTAGGATCGTTATATGCTTTACGCCGTTATCAGTGAAGATGTTGCCAACAGTTTGCCCTTGCGCGCTCAGGCGCGGCCCGATCATATTGCCAGGCTGCACGCGCTGCGCGATCAAGGACGCCTGATTCTCGCCGGCCCCCACCCCGCCGTGGATGCCAATGAGCCGGGTGATGCCGGGTTTTCCGGCTCACTGATCGTGGCCGAGTTCGACTCTTTAGCCGAGGCGCAGCAATGGGCCGATAGCGATCCCTATGTCAGCGCGGGCGTCTACCAAAACGTTGTCGTCAAACCGTTTAAGAAAGTATTACCTTAAGCTATAACCCGTGCCGTGACGCGGTTGACAGGGCAGCTCGGTCACTTTGGTTAAAATAGCGGCCGCGCCATACAACCAACCAATATTAAGGGTACTTTAGTGATAAACAGCAACCGAACCTCAACCCCACTGCTTGCAATGTTGCTCTGCGTCATGAGCTGTGTTTTCGCCGCGCACAGCGCGGCGCAACAACTCTACATTGCCGACGAACTGAGAGTTCCACTGCGAAGCGGCATGGGTGGTCAATACCGCATTATTCACCGTGGCCTGGTCAGCGGCACCCAACTGCAGCAGCTGCAAACCGGCACCGACGACAGCGGCGTTGAATGGACTCAGGTGCGCACCCCCGAAGGTCAGGAAGGCTGGCTGCGCTCGCAGTACTTGCTAAACGAACCCACAGCGGCCATTAAACTGGCGCGCCTGGAAGAGAAAATGAGCCAGCTCGATGGCGACCAGAGCCAACTGCTGCAAACCAACGACCAGCTCAGTGAAGACAAAGCTCGGCTGGAAGGCTCCGTCGAGGACTTGCAAACCCAATTGCAGCAAGTACAAAGCGAATACGCCAACCTGAAAAAGCTTTCCGCCAATGCGATCACGTTGAATCAGCGCCATAAAGAATTAAACGAAAACTATCAGCTGCTGCAAACCCGAGCCGAAGTTTTAAAGGCGGACAACGAGCGCCTGCAAACCGGCCAACGCTATCGCGAATGGCTGTTCGGCGCGGGCATTTTAATTACCGGGATAATATTGTCCTTAATTTTACAATCCATGGGTCGGCGCAAGCGCCGCTCTGAGTGGGGATAAACACCATGAAGCAAATCTTTATTAAAGCGCTTGCCGCCATCGCTCTTAGCCTAGGCACTGTGACAGCAGCCGCTGACGACTCGGACTCCCTGGTCACTTTTAATACCGATCTGGGCCCTATGCTGATTGAGCTCTACCCAGAGCAGGCCCCCATTACCGTTGCTAACTTTCTCCAGTATGTCGACAGCGATTTCTACGACGGTACGATTTTTCACCGGGTTATTCCGGGCTTTGTGGTTCAAGGCGGCGGCTTTACCTTTGATTTTAATCGCAAAGAAACCAATGAGCCGATCAAAAATGAGTCAGACAATGGTTTAAAAAACACCTACCTGACCCTGTCCATGGCACGCACCAACGCCGTAGACAGCGCCACCAGTCAGTTTTTTATCAACCTGAAGCACAATGAGTCCCTAGACGGCAGCCCCGAAAAGCTCGGCTACGCGGTGTTTGGTAAAGTAATTAAAGGTGAGGCTGTGGTAGAGAAAATCGTCGCCGAACCGCGCGGCATTTTTCGCTCCTATCCCGATGCTCCCAATGCAGCGGTGCGTATTCTGGAATCTAAGCGCGGCGACCATATGAAAGAATTTCAACCCACCTCAAAACTCAAAGAGATGATTGCCGAGTGAGCACTGCATTAAGCGTCAATCTGAATAAAGTTGCCCTTATTCGCAATTCCCGCGAGGGCAACTTCCCCAGTCTGATCGAGTTTGGCAACATCAGCCTGGAGGGCGGAGCCCAGGGGCTTACAGTACATCCACGCCCGGACCAACGCCATATTCGCCCAGGTGATGTCTATGACCTAGCTAAGGTCGTTAAGAGCTTCCCCGACGCGGAATTTAACATCGAGGGCAACCCCTTTGCCGCCGCTCAGGGCGACTACCCAGGGTTGATGCAATTGGTCGCCGATACACAGCCAGACCAATGCACTCTGGTGCCGGACAGTGACGATCAACTGACCTCGGACCACGGCTTTGATCTGACCACCCAAAGTGAGCGCCTGGCCCCCATTGTCGAACAGCTGCATCAACTGGGTGTCAGAGTGAGTCTGTTTATGGACCCAGATATTGAACAGATTAAACTAGCACGAGAACTGGGCGTAGCCCGCATCGAGCTTTATACCGGCCCCTATGCGCTCAACTACCCTAGCGCCCAGCATTCGGCTTGCCTTGAGCAATACCGCCAAGCGGCGGATTACGCCCGCGGCATCGGCCTGGCGGTAAATGCCGGGCACGACCTGAATCTGGACAACTTACCTGACTTCCTTTCCATCGCCGGTATTGCCGAAGTATCCATTGGCCATGCGCTAACCGTCGATGCCCTGCGCTTTGGCATGCCCCAAGCGGTAACCCGCTACCTGCAGATTTGCCAGCGTTCGGCTTAATTTGAACTACACTGGAACTAAGGAACCTCTGATTAAGTCCTCAGCGGCCTCTGCGCGAGTCCAAAACGTTCACTCCGCAAGGCGCGCTTCGCAGGTAATGGCCATAGCCCTTGGCAAGAAGTGCAACACAGCGGATGGACGTTTTGGCCGCGCCCTTCGGGGCTTGCAGAGCTTTCCGATCTCTGCGTTGGCTCACCTCACCGGGCCGTCAGCACGCCATCGGCTCGCCGCCTTAACCTCGAAAAGCTCTGTAAGCCAGAGGCTGCTGAGGACTTAATCAGAGGTTCCCTAATGCTGTAGAAGGAGTATTACCCATGCATTCCATTTTAGTTCGCGACTATATGCAACAAAACCCGGTCACCTTTGACCGCAACACCAACTTGCTGCAAGTGGTGCACAAATTATTAGCCGCCAAAGAAACTGGCGCCCCGGTGATTAACGAGCGCCGCGAGGTCATCGGTTTCATCTCCGAACAGGATTGTATTAAAGAAATTCTCCAGGGCGCTTTTTACTGCGAAGATCCGCCGGTGGTGGCCACTGTTATGAGCACCCAAGTGATCAGCTTTGCCCCCGACAATTCAATTGTCGAAATCGCCCAAACCATGATCACCCAAAAACCCAAAAACTACCCGGTGATCAGCGAAGGCAAGCTGGTGGGCATGATCAACCGACGCGATGTCCTGGCCGCACTGCTAGACAATGACGAGGACTGTTATCTGCGGGTGAACTAGCGTAAGCTCTTGCGCCTTTATTGATTCACGAAGATTCCTATGAACCGGCGCGACAGTGATGCCTATCGGGCAAAAAAACAGTTTTACGATCGGGTGCTGACCGTTTACGGGCGCAAACCCGTGCTTGAGGCTCTACAGGTTCCCGGCATTAACATTCACCGCCTGCATCTGGCCGAGAGCAACAAGCGCGCCCCCATTCTGGATGAGATTACCGCCATTGCCGAACGCAACGGCGCGGAAATTCGCCACCATAATCGCGCCGCCCTCTCCCGCATTTCCAAAAACAGCAAACAAGATCAGGGCGTCGCGGTGGATCTTTTGTGTCCGCGCTTTCGCACCCTAAGCGAGTTTTTAGAGCAAGGCATCCAAGACTCGGGCGACATCCTGGCACTGGATGGCATTACCAACCCGCAAAACCTGGGCATGATTATTCGCTCCGCGTGCGCAGGCTCGATTGGCGCCATACTTTTACCCGGCAAAGGCGGCGCGCAAATTGATCCTCTGGTTATCAAAGCCAGCGCAGGCACAGTGTTTCGCGCCCCGATTATTCGGCTGGACGGCGGCCTGGAGAATGCTCTGGAGCAGCTCAATAAAGTGGGGTACTGTATTACCGGACTCTCCTCTCACAGCCAGCAGACGCTGAGCGAGTGCGCGCCCGGTAAGAATGTCTTTGTACTCGGCAACGAAACCCACGGGGTCAGCGATGGGGTCAACCGGCTTTGTCAGGCGCGGGTCAAAATTCCCATGAATAATGGGGTGGAATCGTTGAATGTCGCGGTCACCGCCGCGCTCATTGCGTTTCGTAACGCCTTATAGTTACCACAAATTACAGCGACCACAAAAAAGCCCGCCGAAGCGGGCTTTAATAGCATCGTTAAACCCTACTCAAGATTACAGCTTGTAACCTTCCTCTTCGTGCATGGTAATGTCCAGACCAATCAGCTCTTCTTCGCGGGTCACCCGCAAGCCCGAGGTCAGAACACCGGTCAGCTTAAGCAGCACATAGGTAATGACGCCGGTATAGACGAAGGTAATCACAACACCCAAAAACTGTACCCACACCTGCGCGCCCATGCCGCTCACAGCATCGGCAAAACCGTGACCACTAAACACACCCAGATTCGGCGAGGCGAACACCCCGGCCAGTAACGTCCCTAAAATGCCGCCCACGCCGTGCACCGGAAATACATCCAGTGAATCGTCAATGTGCCACACGCGCTTGATCGCCTGGGTCATGAAAAAGCAAACTACCCCGGCCAGCAAGCCAATCACCAAGGCGCCTCCCGGACCGACAAAGCCCGATGCGGGGGTAATGGTGCCAAGCCCCGCCACCATACCGGTCACAATACCCAGAACACTGGGTTTACGGAATTTAATCCACTCGATGCTCATCCAGGCCAGCGAACCGGCGGCCGCAGAGATGTGAGTCACCAGCATAGCCATAGCGGCGTCGCCACTGGCGGTGAGCGCACTACCGCCGTTAAAGCCAAACCAGCCCACCCAGAGCATACCCGCCCCAGTGACGGTCATGGTCATATTGTGCGGAGGCATGGGAACACTCTGAAAACCATCGCGCTGTCCCAACACCAGAGCCGCGACCAGAGCGGCCACCCCGGCGGTAATATGCACCACTGTGCCCCCGGCGAAATCCAGAAGCCCCCACTGTCCCAAGAAACCGCCGCCCCACACCCAGTGGCATACCGGCACATACACGGCAAGCAGCCACAGGGAGGAGAAAATCAGCATGGATGAAAACTTCATGCGCTCGGCAAAAGCGCCCACAATCAGCGCTGGGGTGATTATCGCAAAGGTCATCTGAAAGAGCGCAAAAAGCGCCTCGGGAATATCCCCGGACAGGGTTTCTTTACCAATTCCGGCAAGCATTACATGGCTAAAATCGCCAATCCAGGCATTACCCTCACCAAAGCTCAGGCTGTAGCCCACAATCATCCACAGCAGTGAGGCAATGCAGGCAATGGCAAAGCACTGCATTAATACCGAGAGAATATTTTTACTGCGCACCAGGCCGCCGTAAAACAGAGACAAGCCCGGCAATGTCATAAACAGCACCAGTGCCGTGGCGGTAAGAATCCAGGCGGTATTAGCGCCATTGGCATCGGCGAGCGCCGCAGGGGCCAGCAACAGCGCTGCCGGGGCCCAAAGCAACGCCAGGGCCCTGGATTTTGTTATTTTCATCTTCTCTCCTCAACTCACGGGATTTCAAATGCACCACTTAAGGGCCTTTAAAATCCTCTCAATATAGCGAAATTTAAGAGGCGCCTTATTAAGGCGCACTGAGACACTTTATGCACTTATTATGCCCACTATAAATATTGCGTATTATCAGCCACTTAAGGTGTTTTCGCACAGAAACCGTACAGCAGCAAGCACCAGACGAGTGCACAGGCTTCATTTACGCACCACATAGATGCACAAGAAAGCAGTGTTGCACCAAGATTGAATAAAGAAAAAAGGAAAACGGCCTACTAACCAATACGGCGGAGCAAGGCCCGCGCTTTGTGCTTGAGCGCCTCGAATGCAGCGTCATCCTCGGCGTAGTAGCTGCGTAGAAAAAGATGGGTTACTGAGTTCATATCCTCCGCCCACTCGGGACGTAGCTGCCCCACTCGGGCCGCAAAATCGCTGGGGGTCTCGCCGTGCCACCGAGTCACACCGGCGGCGTCGAGCTTGCGGCATAAACGCCGATAAATCTTTACCGAGGGCGCGACTGGCTCGCGTGTGCGCCAAAACAACCACCCCACAATTAGGGCGGCCACAGTGCCAATGGCGACAATCAACGCGAGCGTCACTCGCCAGGGGCTGCTGGCGCCCAACAGCCGTCTTAAGAAATCCTGCTGAGCCTGATTGTCATACCCCATCACCCACCGGTGCCAGCGGTAGTTAAAAGCATCCCACTGCAGCTGCAGGTTGCCCCAGGCGGCAAAGCGTCTTCCCATGGCGTTGGCCAACAACTGGGCATCCGAATCGTCCAGTGAGTACTCCACCCCGCGATCGATTCGCTCAGGTGCCACCGCGGCGGTAGGGTCGACTCGCTGCCAGCCGACACCCTCCATCCAAACCTCGGCCCAGGCGTGAGCATCGAGTTGGCGCACGGTCAGATACCCTTCGTGGGGGTTCACCTGCCCGCCCTGATAACCCACCACGACCCGAGCAGGCACGCCGGCAGCGCGCATAAAAAAAACAAAGCTACTGGCAAAGTGCTCGCAGAAGCCGGCCCGCGTCTGCCACAAAAATTCATCCACACTATCGTCTCCCAACAGCGGGGGCTGCAAGGTATAGCGAAAACGACTTTGCACAAGACGCAAAAACCGATTTATCAAAGCCTGGGAACCTGGCTCTTGCTCGGCCCATTGCCGGGCGCGCTCGCGGGTTTGCAGGTTGCCCGTGTCGGGTAACTGTAAAGCTGCACGCTTTTCGCGCTCATCCAAACCCGAGCCCTGAGCGCGATAGAAAAGTTGCGAGATCACGCTATATTGCTTGCGCTGGCTGATGGGTTTGCGCTGAAACAGGGTGTAGCCGCGACTCAGATCCACGCCCGATGCGTCAGTTTGCGGCACAGCCAGGGCATAAAGCCAGTTCTCGCCGGTCGGCTCGAGCATAATCTCGTAGCTCATCGGCCGCGCCAGCTCCGTTAAGGCTTGGTCGCTGCGGCGCCAAACGCTCGCGCGGCCATTGCCCACATCGTGGAAATCACTTTGGCTCCAACGCCGCCCGTCAAACTCGTCCAGTACCAGGGCGCGCCAGTAGCGCTCGTGCGCGGGAGGGATATCGGCGGCAAACGTCACCCGAAACGCCAGCTCATCGGATTGCATTAAATCGGCAATATCGCCGGGGGACATGCTGTCACTGACACCGGTGGTCCCGGCCGTGCTATTGAGCGGCACAGTCCACAGCGAGCCCAAACGCGGCAGCGCCAGAAACAGCACCAGCATTATCGGCAGCGCCTGAAATAACAGCCCCGCCAAAGTGCGCCAAGGGCTTGGCGAAGCCGGGCTGCGAGCACCCGCCATCTGGTTAACCAGCAAGGTGCCGGTGATCGCACAAAAACACAACAGGCTGTATACAGACCCCAGAAACTGAGTGAAAAATAACAGCTGGGTGGCGGCGACAAAATAGGCCAAGAAACACAGTAAATAAACATCGCCCTCGCGCCGCAGCTCGGTCAGCTTAAGAACAAACCCCGCCACTAAAAGTGAAACCATGGTTTCCATAGCGAAGCTGCCGCCCACACTGACATACAGCATTGCCGTTACCGCTATGGCAAGCGCGGATCGCCACCAGGGCCCCGGAAACCGGCCGCGCCCGCGCTCGAGCCACCAGCGCCAGGCAATCACCAGCAGCGCGGTCACACTCAGCCAGAGGGGAATATGCAGTGCCAGTGGCGCCAGCACCATTAGCTGGGCTATTAACAACCAGATGAGACTGCGCCGCGCGATAGTCCTTCTAGACTTCACGGCCCACCTCCGCGGGGTTAAAAAGCGCCAGCTCACTCAGCACACGCTGCAGGTGCTGATCGCCACCAGCGGGCTCAAGGCGTGTACCCGGCAAAATTAACCCATAGTCAATCTCGGCCGCGTGCCATTCGAGCGCGAGAAAACACAGGCCGGACAGCCGGGTCTCCACGTCTCCCAGCAGCGCGTGATAATCCAGCCATTGGCTCTGACGCTGCTGGGCGCCAAACTGCTTTAAATGCAGGCCCGCCCCACGGGCGTAGAGCTTCCACGCCACCTGGGCCAGAGAAGCGCCGGGCTGATAGCGCACAAACCCCATAAAATCATCGTCGGCGCGCACCCGATCGCCCTGATCACCGCTACTGTCGGCGCCGTATTGCGGCGCGAATTGCGCGGGACGGGGCTCGGGGTAGACCAGTACTTTTCCCTCCAAGTAAACCCAGGACCAGACCCGGGTAATGCCCAAAGGAAAGTAACTTTTTAGCAGTAGGCGATCGGGCTTAAGCCAGCCGCGACGCTGGGCCGCCAAGGGTATTTTAACAACATTGGCCTGATCACGGCCGAGATCGCAACGCAACACCGGGCCCCTGACAGGCTGTAGCAACAGGTGAAAAACACTGCGCGATGAGATCAGCTCGACGGGAAACTCTAAAGTCTCCCCCACAAAGCCCGGCTCTGCCTTAAGGGCGCGCAACTGCAACCCAGACAAATTACCAAACGCATGCAAAACCGAAACAACGAAAAGCGCAAAGAGTAGAAAGCTGGCCGCGAGAATTAAATTATTTTGATAGTTGGTGCCCAAGAGCCAAACCAACAGCCCGGCCAACATATAGCCGAGCCCGGCCTTGCTGGGTAAGACGTAAATAGAGCGATGCCGCAAAACCACGGCTTCGGCGCGGGGCGAGCGTCGCTCGGCCAGACGCCAAAAATAGCTTTTACACTGTTGTTTGATTGCCAGGAACACCGGGGAAGTCGCTTACCGAGACCATTGAGACTGCTGCAGCCTATCACTAGGCCGCGCAAAAATACACCTGCAAAGGATCGCCCTGAACCGAGTAGCCCACGCACAGACTCTCCTGCGCCGGGCCGCACAGGCGGCTTGTTTCCGGCTCTATAATACTGCACTGACCGCTCAGCTCCTCAGCAAGCTGCTGCATAAGCTGATCAAAGAAATCTTCGGGGTATAAATGGCCGCACCCCAGGCGCGTGTTTTGTTGCGACTCAAATGCCAACAGTAGCGAAGGCGCAGGCTCTATCGCCACCAGCGCCCGGCCCTGCTCGTCCGCTAACTGCCAACACCACTGAGGCAAGACCCGGGGTCGCCGGCTCATAACGTAATCGGTGTGTGCCACCACACCCAACGAGCGCGCCAGCTGACGCTCGAGAATATCGGTAAACCCGCCCACTTGCACAGCGAATACACTTTCAGCCACACGCTGGCTGCACTCACGCATTTGCCGATTGCGCCAGTAATGGTAATCGGCCAGGGTGGTATGCAGCTGAGGTTCGCTCAGGGCACCGGTATCCAACAGCGCCTGCCCCAGGTTAACGTGGGCCTCTCGCTGCTCTGCCAACAACTTGTCTACCTGAGACTCATGCAGCCATCCGAGGTGCGTGGCCAGCTGACCAAAGAAAATATCCGCAGAACGCTGCTGCATATTAAGCTGCTGGCACTGCTCAGCGTTAAGCAACCCTTGTTTTTGTGCCAGCTGCCCCAGCGACTGATTATGACGCGCCTGATACTGCAAAGCCTGGTGGAGCTGGTCGGCGCTCACCACGCCTTTTATCTGCAAGTATTGGCCAAAAAAAGTCGCCGTCATAACCCACCCCATGGTAGACGCGAGGCCCCACCGGGTCATTCCGTCAGGACTTCGCCGCTATCGTTCTTTTACAGAAAACTCGTAGCGTTTATAGGGGTATAGTCTAATTAAAGGAAAATGTCGAGAAATACGCCGATCAGGAGGGTAACACCGGGACACTTTGCAGCAGCTCGTCAATCAGGGTATCCCCCGCACTACCGACCCCGGCCGCCACCACACGGTGGGTAACCACCGACGGTAAGACTTGCTGCAGATCTTCGGGAATCACAAAATCGCGGCCCTGCATATAGGCCCAGGCTTTGGCGGCGTGCAATAAGGCCAGCGCGCCACGTGGCGACAAACCATGACTGAAGCGATTATCCTGCCGGGTGGCATGAACTAACCGCTGTAAATAGGCAATTAAAGAATCGGAAGTCGTAACAGCGGATATCTGCGACTTTATATCTCGCAAGCTGTCAGGTGTTAACAGGGTTTGCAAATCGGCAATATGGCGCCGCGAATCACCGCCTTTAAACAGCTCCCGCTCGGCGGCGGCGTCCGGGTAGCCCAGGCTTAAACGCATTAAGAAACGATCGAGCTGCGACTCGGGCAGCGGAAAGGTGCCCATTTGCGATTGCGGATTTTGCGTGGCAATCACAAAAAAGGGTTCCGGCAAGGCGTGGGTGGTACTGTCGACCGTGACCTGCTGCTCTTCCATAGCCTCAAGCAACGCACTTTGAGTTTTGGGGGTCGTGCGATTAATTTCGTCCGCTAATAAGACCTGTGCAAACACCGGCCCCGGATGAAAAGTAAAACCCTGAGCGGCCGAATCGAACACCGACACGCCGATAATATCGGCGGGCAGCATATCGCTGGTAAATTGCACCCGCTGATACTGCAAACCCGCCACCTTGGCCAGGGCATGGGCCAAGGTGGTTTTACCCATACCGGGTAAGTCTTCAATCAGCAGATGGCCGTCGGCCAGCAGGCAGGTTAACGCCAGCTTAATTTGCTCGTCTTTTCCCAGTAAAACCCGGGAAACCTCGCGCACCGCTGCTGCAATCGTATCTCGCATAATCAGAGAGAATCTAACCCGCGGGCCAAGTCGGCTTTGATGTCATCGACATCCTCCAAGCCCACCGCGATGCGAATCAACCCCTGGCTAATGCCCGCCTGCTCGCGCTGCTCATCACTTAAACGCCCGTGAGTGGTGGTCGCTGGATGAACGATAGTGGTTTTGGCATCGCCCAGGTTGGCGGTTAAGGATAAAAACCGGGTCGCGTCGATTACCTGCCAAGCACTTTCGCGCCCGCCACTAACAGTAAAAGACAAAACCCCGCCAAAGCCACGTTGCTGTTTGGCCGCCAGGGCGTGCCCGGGATGATCCGGCAGGCCCGCGTAATAAACCTTTTCTACCGCGCGATGGTTTTGCAGCCACTCGGCCAACTGTTGCGCATTGGCGCTGTGAGCATCCATACGCAGACGCAGGGTTTCCAGGCCTTTCAAAAACACCCAGGCGTTAAAGGCGCTCATGGTAGGGCCGGCACTGCGAATAAAGCCTAGCACTTCGTCTACTAAGACTGTCGGTCCGGCCACCAGGCCACCCAGACAGCGACCCTGACCATCGATATATTTAGTGGCCGAGTGAATAATCAAGTCCGCCCCGAATTGAGCGGGCTTTTGCAGCGCCGGGGTGCAGAAACAATTGTCCACCACAAACAGTGCTTTGTGGGCGTGGGTTAAGTCCGCCAGGCGCTGTAAGTCCACCACATCGCACAACGGGTTGGACGGAGTTTCCACAAACACCAATTTCGTCTGGGGAGTAAAGGCCGCTTCCCAGTCATCAAAGTCTGTGGGGTTTACAAAGGTTGTGCTAACTCCGAACCGCTCCATGTACTTGGTAAACAGTACCGTGGTGGTACCGAACACACTGCGCGAGCAGACAATATGATCACCGGCCTGCAAAAACGCCATGCAGGTGGACAATATAGCCGACATACCCGAGGCCGTTGCCACGGCGCTTTCCACACCCTCGAGCGCGGCAATACGCTCTTCCAGTGTGCGCACCGTGGGATTGGTATAGCGCGAGTAAACATTACCCGGGCTGTCGCCGCTAAAACGCGCCGCCGCTTCGGCGGCATTGGCAAACACATAGCTCGAGGTTAAAAACAGCGCCTCGCTGTGCTCGCCCTCGGCGCTGCGACTTTGTCCCGCGCGCACCGCCAGGGTATCTATTCCCGCCTCTGCCAGGGGGTTGTTCGAATCTGTCAAATCACTCATTGCCAATTCCGTTAATGAATGTGCAAGTCTTCGCCATCGTTATGCAAACCGATGGGGCTTTCTTCCTCTTTGGCTCGCAGTTCTTTTTTCTTTTTTACCTTGCCGGCGTGACGGCTGGCTTCCAGCGCATCCAGGTAAGCCTGATCCACATCGCCGGTAATATACTTACCGTCAAACACCGCACAGTCAAATTCGTTGACACCGCTGCTACCCTCGGCCGAGGCAGCGACCAAATCGTCCAGCTCCTGGTAGATCAACCAGTCGGCGCCAATCTCTTCACACACTTCGTCGTGGCTGCGCCCGTGGGCGATAAGCTCTTTGGTCGAGGGCATATCAATGCCGTACACATTGGGATAGGTGACGGCGGGCGCGGCCGAGGCAAAATACACTTTCGCGGCGCCGGCTTCGCGAGCCATCTGGATAATCTGCTGACAAGTGGTACCGCGCACAATGGAATCATCCACCAACAAAACGTTTTTGCCGCGAAACTCCAAATCAATGGGGTTTAGCTTTTGGCGCACGGATTTTTTGCGCATTTGCTGGCCCGGCATAATAAAGGTGCGACCAATATAGCGGTTTTTGATTAAACCCTCGCGGAATTTAACCCCGATTTGATAGGCCAACGCCTGCCCCGCCACGCGCGAGCTATCGGGAATCGGAATGACCACATCGATGTCGTGATTGGGGCGCTCGCGCAGAATTTGTTCGGCCAGCTTTTCACCCTGACGCAAGCGCGCCTTATACACAGACACGCCGTCCATAATGGAATCGGGCCGGGCGAAATACACATGCTCGAAAATACAGGGCGTTAAACGCGTGTTTTGCGCACACTGTTTACGATGCATCTTGCCGTCAAAGGTGATGTAGATGGCCTCGCCGGGGGCCACATCGCCGATAAGCTCAAAACCCAACACGTTCAGCGCGACGCTCTCAGAGGCGACCATATACTCGTCGCCGTCTTCGGTGGTGCGTTTGCCGTACACCAGCGGGCGAATCCCGTTGGGATCGCGAAAGGCGACAATGCCGTAACGGGCGATCAAAGCCACCACCGCGTAGCCGCCGCTCACGCGTTTGTGTACGCCTTCGACCGCCGCAAAAATGTCTTCTTCGTTGGGGACCAGTTTGCCTTGCAGTTGCAGCTCGTGCGCGAAAACATTCAACAAAACCTCGGAGTCCGAGTCGGTATTAACGTGGCGCAAATCGGTTTTAAACAGCTCTTCACTCAGGGTGTCGGCGTTTACCAGATTGCCGTTGTGCGCCAGGGCAATGCCGTAGGGCGAGTTCACGTAAAACGGCTGCGCCAGTGCCGGCCCCGAACTGCCCGCCGTGGGGTAGCGCACATGGCCAATACCCACATTACCCAGCAGGCGCTGCATATGGCGGGTGCGAAACACATCGCGCACCAGGCCATTGGCCTTTTGCTGAGCCATTTTGCCGCCCTGACAGGTGACAATACCGGCGGCATCCTGTCCGCGATGCTGAAGGATGGTCAGTGCATCATACAGCTGGGTATTCACATCTCGTTTACCCACTATGCCAACGATACCGCACATAATTGTCTTACCTTTGTTAACGCTGAAAAGAAAAAATCAATCAGTAAACAGGGACATCACCCAGGTACTGATTTCGGACGTGGTGGCGCGCGCCCAGCTTTCAAACACCAAAAACCGGGGAATAATCACCGACTCAGTCCACCACTGGTCTTCATGAACCGGGATAATCGATGGCAATAGAATCACTAAAGCCATCACCAAAATCGCACCGCGCACCAAGCCAAAGACCATACCGAATAACCGATCGGTGCCGGACAAGCCCGTCATGCGAACCAGCTCGCCAATCAAATAATTCACCATCGCTCCGACCACCAGGGTCGCGGCAAACAGAATCGTAAAAGCTGCTATGGCACGCAGTGAGGGAGTATCGATTAAATTCGTCAACAGGGTTGCCATGCGATCGCCAAACACCATGGCGATAATAAACGCGGCAATCCAGACCACCAGCGACAGAGCTTCTTTGATAAAACCGCGCTTAATACTGATTAAGCAGGATACAGACAGTATGGCAATAATGGTCCAGTCTGCCCAATTCATGCGCGGGAGGCTCCGGTGGTTTGTGTGAACAGGCCCAAAGAAGGCGCAAATTTTACCAGAGCGAAACCGCTGGGCATACCCTAAAATACCCAGGGCCTAAGGCTTAAACTTAAGCACAAGAGAGTTCACCTTAAAAGCCGGGTCAATTTCAGTCTTAACGGCCTCCGCCAGCCCTTTGTCCACCTTGGGGCCGATAAACACCCGGCTCACCTCGCCCTGAGAGGTTTTTGCCAGCCGCACATAGGCTTTATACCCCTTATCCTGCAGCTTTTTACGCAACTGCTGGGCCGATTCAGCCGAGCGCAGACTGGCGACCTGCACCACCCAGGCGTCCAAATTGGCGAGCCCTTCAGAGTCTGCTGGACTTGATTCAGGTTGACTGGTTACGGATGACGAGGCGGCCGATGACGGTGTAGAGCTTGACGCCTGCGCAACACTGGATGCCGCGAACGAAGAGCTCTGGGTTTGTTCCGCGTCCAATAGCGGCTGCTCGCTATCGGGAATAAACAGCTTGTCCGGATCGGGCAGCAACTCGGCACTGGCCACAGGCCGGGGCGTGTTAATCACCACAGGCGCGGTATCGGGGCGCGGCGGAATCTGACTGCGGGTATCCACCTGATGCAATTGCTGCTCTTTAAAAAAGCCGGGTAAAAAGATCATTGCCAAGCCCACTAACACCAGGGCGCCAATTAACCGCTGTTTTAATCCGTCGTTCACTTACTCTATCCCCGCATCGTTAGGCGATAAGTGCTGCAAAGCCGCGGCCACGGTAAAGAAAGACCCAAGTACCACGATAATATCGCCGGGCGCCACGCTTTCGAGGGCTTTATCCAGGCACTGAGACACCGGCGCCATATAACAATCACTCACCCCGAACTCTGCCAAGTGCGCGCCCAAGGTTTGAGGCGAAGCGGCTCGCGCGATATTCTCTAACTCGCCCAAATACCAGCGACCGGGTACAGCCTGTAAAGGCTGTAAGGTAGCGGCGATATCTTTATCCGCCATCATGGCGATCACCCAGTGCACCTGAGCGCCCTCGGGCAAGGGTAAGCGATCCACTAAATGCTCGGCAGCCGCCGGGTTATGGGCCACATCCACAATAACCCGAGCGCCTGCAATCTCCAGCGCCTGCATACGACCGGGAAGCTGAATTTGCGCCGCACACTGTTGCAGGGCTTTCGCGGTCACAGAAACACCCAGCTTTTCGCACGCCACAATGGCCGCTGCCACACTGTCGGCGGGCAAGGCCAGCGCGGGAAAGTCTACCGTAAGCGAGCCAGTCTTAAAGTGCCAGGCTTGCCCCTTGGACACCATCGAGAAATCGCTGCCAAGCCAAACTGGCTGAGCGCCCAAGTCGACTAAAAAAGGGGCCAAACTTTCCGGCGGCTGACGGTCGGCACACACCAAGGGAATACCCGGGCGCGCAATACCCGCTTTTTCCAGGGCAATAACATTCCGATCACTGCCGAGCCAGGCCTCGTGATCTATGGCAATACTGGTTATCACCGCCACATCGGGATCGATAATATTGACCGCGTCCAGACGCCCACCGAGGCCTACCTCGAGCACCGCGACATCCACCCGCGCCTCGGCAAATAGCCACAGGGCCGCCAGGGTTCCGAACTCAAAGTAAGTGAGTGAGGTATCGCCCCGGGCCTGATCAACTGCGGTAAAGGCGCGACACATAGCCGCATCGCTCACAGGCTCGGCATTAATGCGCACACGCTCGCAATAATGATGTAAATGTGGCGAGGTGTAACTGCCCACTTTCAATCCGGCATCTTGCAAGATGGCAGCGGCGAAAGCGACACATGAACCTTTACCATTGGTGCCCGCTACAGTTAACACCCTGGGCGGGCGGGGCAGCGCCAGGGCTTGGTAGACGCGCGCTATGCGCTCAAGCCCCAGGTCTATTTCGGTGGGATGGGCCCGCTCTAACCAGGCGAGCCACTGGTCTAAACTACGCGCCGGCACCGTCAGTTAGCAAACTTCGGGGCGGCGGGTAAACTTGGCAATCAAACGCGCAACGGTGTTACGCATATCATTGCGGTGGATAATCATATCGATCGCACCATGCTCCAACAAAAACTCAGCCCGCTGAAAACCCTTGGGCAGCTTTTGGCGAATAGTCTGCTCGATAATAGCCGGACCGGCAAAACCTGCCCGGGCGCCGGGCTCGGCGGCGTTAATATCGCCCAACAGGGCTAATGACGCCGACACACCACCGTAAACCGGATCGGTCATGATGGAAAAGTAAGGGGTGCCCTGGGCCTTCAAACGCTCGATCACCGCCGAGGTTTTCGCCATTTGCATCAGCGAAATCAGGGCCTCTTGCATGCGGGCACCGCCGGTAGCGGGGAAACACACCAACGGAATATCTTCTTCCAACGCGACTTGAGCGGCGCGAGTAAAACGCTCGCCCACGACATAGCCCATGGAACCGCCGTGAAAGGCGAACTCGAAGGCAACGGCCACCACGGGCATTCCGTGCAACTCGCCACGCATCGCCACCAAGGCATCTTTTTCGCCGGTGGACTTCTGGGCTGTGCTCAGGCGATCCTTATATTTTTTAACGTCTTTAAACTTCAACCGATCGATGGGCTCGACATCGGCGCCGATCTCCTGGCGTGCGTCTTCGTCCAAGAAAATATCCAAACGCCGGCGCGCGCCGATGCGCATATGGTGATCGCACTTAGGGCAGACATCCAAATTACGCTCCAGCTCAGGCCGATACAAGACTGCCGAGCATTTCACACACTTCTTCCACAGGCCTTCGGGTACCTTGCTGGTACCTTTTTTGCCCTCTGCACGCACTACACTGGGAACCAGTTTCTCAAGCCAACTCATTACTCTTCTCTCTCAGTTACCTGCGGCTCAGTGACCCTGGATGCAGGGTCTGCAAATTAACGCCTTAAATTTGATCCAACGCCTGACGGATATCGCGCACTATGGCGCCCACGCGCTCGGGAGCTTGCTCGCTGCCCTGCCCCATGGCCTCAACCAGTACGCTGCCCACCACAACACCATCGGCAAGCCGCGCGACCTTCACGGCACTGGCGGCGTCTTTAATACCAAAGCCGACGCACATGGGTAAATCGGTCAAGGCGCCGAACTCTTCCAGTTTGGCCTGCACGGACTCTACATCCAAGTGTCCGGCACCGGTCACGCCCTTCAACGAAACATAGTATAAAAATCCGCTGGCGTGCTCGGCGATTTTACGCGCGCGCTCGACCCGGGTGGTGGGCGCCAGCAAAAATATATTATCGATATCGTGAGAGGACAGTTCGCGATTTAGACTCTCCACCTCTTCCAAGGGCAGATCGACGGTCAGCAAACCGTCGACGCCCGCCTCGGCGGCTTTCGCGGCAAAGTTTGCGTAACCCATGCGCTCCACCGGGTTGGCGTAGCCCATCAACAGCACCGGAGTGTGCTGATTGGTTTGGCGAAATTCGGCGACCAGCGCCAAGCTGTCGGTAAGGCTGACGTGATGCTCTAGGGCGCGCTCGTGGCCCTTTTGAATCACCGGGCCCTCGGCCATCGGATCGGAAAACGGCACACCCAGCTCAATCACATCAACGCCCTCTTCCACCATTTTATGCATGGTGGGCAGGGTTACTTCGCGCACCGGGTCACCGTTGACGATATAGGCAACCAGGGCTTTGCGGCCGTCGGTTTTTAATTGTGCAAACTGCTGACTAATACGACTCATTCATTCATTTCCAAATTGGGCTTACACGGTAATGCCGTCGAGATCGGCCACCGTAAGAATATCTTTGTCACCGCGACCGGACAGGTTGACGATAATAATCTGATCCTTGTCCATGGTCGGCGCCAGCTTTTCCGCGTAAGCCAGCGCATGGCTGCTTTCCAGGGCCGGCATAATGCCCTCGGTGCGGGTGGTTTTACGAAACGCGTTCAGAGCTTCATCGTCGTTGATGGCGACATAATTGACCCGGCCGATGTCTTTTAACCAGGCGTGCTCAGGCCCTACCCCCGGATAATCCAGCCCCGCTGAAACCGAGTGGGTTTCGATAATCTGACCGTTTTCGTCTTCCATCAGGTAGGTGCGGTTACCGTGCAATACGCCGGGAATACCGTCATTGAGCGGTGCGGCATGGCGTCCGGTCTCCACCCCGTCGCCACCGGCCTCAACACCGTACATGGCCACCGACTCGTCTTCCAGGAAGGGGTGAAACAGGCCGATCGCATTGGAGCCACCGCCCACACAAGCCACCAGGGCGTCGGGCAGTTTGCCGGTCATTTCCAGACACTGGGCGCGCGCTTCGCGGCCGATCACCGCTTGAAAATCGCGAACCAACTGCGGGTACGGATGTGGACCAGCGACAGTGCCGATAATATAAAAGGTATCGTCCACATTGGTGGACCAGTCGCGCAGCGCCTCGTTCATGGCGTCTTTAAGGGTTTTGGAGCCCGACTCTACGGGAATCACCTCGGCACCCAGTAACTTCATGCGGTAGACGTTAAGCGCCTGACGACGCACATCCTCAGCGCCCATGTAAACCTGGCACTTAAGCCCCAAACGTGCGGCCACGGTCGCCGTCGCAACCCCGTGTTGGCCCGCGCCAGTTTCGGCAATCACGCGGCTCTTGCCGGTCATTTTTGCCAGCAGCGCCTGACCAATGGTGTTATTCACCTTGTGGGCACCGGTGTGATTAAGGTCTTCGCGCTTGAGGTAAATCTGCGCGCCTCCAAGCTCGCGGCTCCAGCGCTCGGCATGGTACAGCGGCGAGGGGCGGCCGACATAGTGGGCCAAATCTTTATCGAATTCGGCCTGAAATTCAGCGTTATCTTTCAACCCGTCGTAAATACTCTGCAGCTCTTCGAGCGCGTAAATCAGAGTTTCAGAAACAAAACGTCCCCCGAAAATTCCAAAGTGACCGCTTTTGTCGGGAAAGGCACTGTAATCAACTTTCTGCTTGCTTGTATCGTTCACGCTTTACTCACCTTTCGCATGTGCCTGTTGGGCATTAACAATAAAATTCTCGACTTTGGCCGGGTCTTTATCCCCGGCAGCGGCTTCAACACCGCCGCTAACATCTACGCCATAACAGCCCGTTCGGATGATTGCCTCGGCCACATTGGCCGGTGTTAAGCCGCCCGCCAGGACCACAGGCACCGAAGGCGCTGCCGGCACCCGCGCCCAATCAAAGGTCTCGCCGGTGCCGCCTGGTACCCCCGGGGTGTAGGCATCCAGCAAAATACCGCTGGCGCTGGGGTAGCGGCTTATGGCATCAACCACATCCAGCTCGGGGCGCATTCGTATTGCCTTAAGATAGGGGCGCCCAAATTGCTCACAAAACTCGGCGGGCTCGTCGCCGTGAAACTGCAATAGCTGCAGCGGCACCCGCGCCAATACTTGTTCAATTTGCGCGGGCTCAGCGTTAACAAATAGCCCCACGCTGGTCACAAAGGGACCGCAGGCGCGGGCAATAGCGCGAGCATTGTCAATGGTTACGGCACGCGGACTGGGGGGATAAAACACCAGGCCAATTGCGTCCGCACCTGCGGCGACCGCGTGCTGGGCCTGATCCAGCCGAGTAATACCACAAATTTTAACGCGCGCCGCTGTCACTGGAATCCACTCCGTCCGCTGACAAAGGAGCGAATTTTAGCAGAATTTTGCCCCGCCGTCAGAACCTCACAACTGCCCTACCGGTTCGGTGAAAAACAAAGGGCCGGGCAATCTGTCGGGTAGATTAAAGCGCTTGTCATACTCCACCCTGACCAAATACAAACCGTAGGGCGGCGCGGTCACGCCACCGGCTGTGCGGTCACGAGCCTCCAGCACGCCCTGCGCCCAGCTAACGGGCTTATCCCCGGCACCAATCGCCATCAGTACGCCCACAATATTGCGCACCATATGGTGCAAAAACGCGTTCGCTCGCACCTCTAACACAATCAACTCACCTCGACGTACAAGGTGCAAATGCTCAATGCGGCGCACCGGCGACTTAGCCTGACACTGCACCGCGCGATAGGAAGTAAAATCATGCTCGCCCACCAGCGCCCGCGCCGCCTCGCGCATCGCCTCTACATCGAGCCGATTGCGTGACCAGGTGATCTGATCATGTAGCAAACCGGGCTTACTGGGACCATCGCTGATCAAATAGCGGTAGGTGCGCGCCTGGGCACTGAAGCGGGCGTGAAACTCGGGCACCACTTCGCGCGCCCAGCGAATGCCAATACCGTCGGGCAAATAAGCTTTTAAACCGCGGGTCCAGGCCTTTTCCGGCCTTTGGGCCTGCGTATCAAAATGGATGACTTGATTGGTGGCGTGAACACCGGCATCGGTGCGCCCGGCGCAGACCAGGGTGACCGGCTCGGCGGCAATTTTTGAAAGTGCCGAATGCAGACTCCTCTGCACCGTGGGCAGCTCACCTGCCTGCACCTGAAAGCCGCGAAAAGAACCGCCGTGATACTCAAGGGCCAGGGCGATGCGGTGCATAGATTCGGGCCAGGGGGTATCGGGAAAAACTTCGCCGTTGCGCGAATAGGTCCGACTCAAAGATGACTCCTATAAACAAAAAAAGGCCCTGTACGACAAGCGTACAAGGCCCTTTAGCTTTAGCTCAATTAGCTGTCGACTTTATCCAACAGGTCTTTGGCCTCTTGCTTCTGACTGTCGTCACCCTCTTCGGTCACTTCCGCCAGAATATCGCGAGCCCCATCCATATCGCCCATATCGATGTAAGCGCGCGCCAGATCGAGCTTGGTCGCCACCTCATCAGAATCGGCCAAGAAGTCCAGATCCTCGTCATCGTCAGCTTCGTTTACCGACTCGGGCGTGGGAAGATCATCCAGCTCGTAATCGGACTGCTTTTGCTCATCCTGCTCATCCAGATCCAAGCTGGTATCGGGATCGCTGTCCACATCACCCAATGCGAGATCAAATGCGTCATCGTCGTCAACATCAAAACTCTCGGGCTCTGCGGTTTCGGCATCGGATGCCTGGGCATCAGGCTCAGACGCCTCGGGTGATTCTGCCTCCGATGTCTCGATCGCATCCAACTCGGGAGCATCCAGATCGGACATTTCACGATCGAGAGCCTCCAGATCCACATCATCCATGGATTTTTCTAAGTCGAAGTCGTCTTCATCGTCGGTCAAATCCAGGGTGGGCACGTCGTCGCTGTCGTCCACCTCAGCCGCCTGCGACTCGCCCGTAGGACCATAAGGCTCGGGCTCGTCATAGCGGGGGGCGGGCTCGTCTTCGGGCTCAAAGCTCTCGTCGAACGAAAAGTCCAAGTCCTCATCCAACAGCGGTTTTTCATCGCCCAAAGAAACCGTTTGCTCTTCATCGCCATCGCTAATCGCATCTAACTCGAGCTCGTCAGCACTGTCTTTGGGCAGGTCGGTGTTAACATCCAAGGATTCTTCCTGGACGGACTCAGCGGCATTATCGTCTTCCAGTTCCAGATCAAAATCGAAATCTTGATCGTCCGCGGCCGGTTCCAGCTCTTCGTCAAACGACAAATCGTAGCGAGTTTCCGAACCCTGCAAGTCGTCCTCTTCGGTGACCGCTTTATCATCGGCGTCTAATTTGTCGGCGCTCTCGTCGTCGGCAAAATCAAAATCGAGCCCTTCATCCAGGGTCAACTCATCATCCAAGCTAAACTCTTCGTTGGACTCTTCAGGTTGAGTGGCGCCAGCGTCTGCAGCCGTGTCATCAATTTCCAGATCATCCAGAGTCAATTCGTCGGAACCATCCAGATCGAAACTAAAGTCGTCCTCTTGCTCAGCTGTCTGGTCCGCCTCTAACTCCAGATCATTCGTCTGAGCCTCAAGATCATAGACGTCTTCTGTTTCAGCCTCGGGCTCATGGCTATCGAGTAAATCGCTGCCCGCTTCAGCGGCAACAGCACCGGCTGCCGCGACAGTGCCACCGGCCACATAGGCGGGAGCACCGGAGAACTGAGAGCGCAGATCAGCGGCGCGGGCAATAGCGTCTTCGTCGCCGCTCGCGAGCACTTGACCATAATACTCATCAAAGGCTTCCAGGTTTTCACTTTCCGCGTAAACCTCGAGCAGCTTCAACTTAATAGCGAGCGATTCAGGGTCTTTCTCCAAACCCTTTTTCAACATCTCTTCGGCTTGGTCGTACTTACCGTAAGCGATATAAATATCGGCTTCGCCGACCACATCACCGGTTTCCGCTTCGGCGCTCACTTCGTCGTCGGCTTGAGTGGCCTCTAGGTCATCTTCGGCGAAAGCTTGAGGCTCTTCATCGGCTTCCAGATCGCTGGCATCGGGCTCCATAAAGGCGCTGTCATCCGGCTCGCTGGAAAACTCTTCTTCCGGTTCTTGCGCGCTCGAACGCTTGCGCAGGAACACCAACAGGCCCACGATCAACGCCAGCAGAGCCAGGCCGATCCAGTGGATATTGGCCATCAGCTTGTCCATAAAGCTGGGCTCGGGTGCTCTGCGCACCACGGTCGACGCGTTATTAACGGGCTTTGATTTCTCTTCCGGCTCGGCCGGTTGCTCTTCAGCTGCGGGAGCCTGCTCGGCAGACTCCACGGTGTCAGTCGCTGCGACCTGGGGCTCGGATTCGGATTCAGCTTCGTCGTTAGCCGCCGCAGGTGTCTCGGCTTGCGCCTCGTCCTGCTGCTGGTTGGCACTCAATTCCAGGGCGCGCAGCTGCTCATTGCTCACCTCAAGCAAACGCTCCATGGTCTCGATTTGCTCTTCTAGATCGCCGACGCGCGAGCGCAACTCAGAGTTCTCACCTTTGGTGCGCTCCAGCTCTTCTTCAGTGGCGGCCAACTCGCGAGCCAGAGCGCCACCGTCGTTTTCACCGTAACCGCCCCCCTGAGAGGCACCAGAATCAGCTGTGGTGCCGGGAGCTGACAACTTTACCCGGCCAGCAACCTCGCCCTGGTTAGACGAAACCTGAGAGTCGCGACCGGAAGCATCCAGGGGCGCGCCCATGGTGTCACCGGACCAATCGCGGTTTTGCTGCGCCACCTGGCTTACCGCCTGTTGACGCGAGAGCGAGCGAATCTCGTCGGTGGCCGGTACGCGCAACACCTGCCCTTCGCGCAACAAGTTGATATTGTTGTTGATAAAGGCATCGGGGTTGGCGCGCTGGATAGCCACCATGGTCTGATGGATAGAAACACCGCCCGCCTGAAAATCGCGGGCAATCTCCCAGAGGGTATCGTTGGCTTGAACGCGATACTCACCTTCGCCCAGCG
Source organism: Gilvimarinus xylanilyticus (assembly GCF_024195295.1). Lineage (GTDB taxonomy): Bacteria > Pseudomonadota > Gammaproteobacteria > Pseudomonadales > Cellvibrionaceae > Gilvimarinus > Gilvimarinus xylanilyticus. The sequence continues at coordinate 1,405,284 of NZ_JAMFTH010000001.1, forward strand.
AGGCGGGCTGAGATCTGCCCGAACTCTGGCTACCAGAGCCTGCGCTGTCGCTGACCTGGGTGGTGCGTGAACGAATCGGGGTTACCGAGGCTTCGACTGGGGCGGCGGCATCGTCGGAAAACGCGGGCAAATCCAGCAGCAGGGTGTACTCGCGCAGCACCCGCCCCGAGGTCCAGCGCACATCGACAATAAAGCTCAGAAACGGCTCGCGCACCGGGTCCCGGCTGGTGACCGCAATAAAAGGATCGTCGGAGTCCACGCCCACCACGTTAAAACGCAGCTGCGAGTAGAAGAACGAGCGCTCGATACCGGCGCGATCAAAATCTTCCTGTGAGCCCAGCTGCACTTTGATCTGGTCGGAGCCGAGCTCCCCCATATCTTCCAGTGCAATGTGGGCATCTAACGGCTGGTTGAGAGAGGAGTTGAGCTCGATATCGCCCAAACCCAATCCGAATGCCGCCTTGGACAGCGACATAACCCCAAGCATTAATACCAGCTTACGAAAATGCATAGTACTTTCCTTTTATTGTCTCCCCTGCCTTCCGACGGCGCGGCTCTGTGACTTCCTGTCAATCACGGCGAGTGATTAGCCATTTGTTGTCAACGAGGCCCCAAAACCTCGAATAAATATTCACTATCGACCGTAAGTATTCATTATAAATAGCTTTTTATCAATACTTATGCCCCACAGGCCGAGCTTTAGGGAACTTTTTGCTAAAAAACGAGCCAGGCTCCACAAAAATGGAGAATAATCCGCCAAACAAATAAAAAAGCCCCGCCTCGCACCGCGAGACAGGGCTTTGCATGAGTAACGCGAAGCTTAGGCGTCGCGCAGTACCCGCAACATACGGCGCAGCGGTTCGGCCGCCCCCCACAACAGCTGATCACCGACGGTGAACGCGTTAAGGTATTCGCCGCCCATGCTCAGTTTGCGCAAACGGCCCACGGGTACGGTTAAAGTTCCGGTTACCGCCGTAGGCGTCAGATCGCGCAAAGTGGATTCTTTGTCGTTGGGGACCACTTTGGCCCACTCGTTGTGGCCGGCGATCATTTGCTCGATTTCATCCAGCGGTACATCTTTTTTCAACTTAACGGTCAATGCCTGAGCGTGACAGCGCATGGCACCGATGCGCACGCAGGTACCATCCAGCGGGATGGGGTTGCCGTCGTTGCCCAAAATCTTGTTGGTCTCGGCCTGGGCTTTCCATTCTTCGCGGCTCTGGCCATTTTCCAGCTGGCTATCGATAAACGGCAGAACACTGCCCGCCAGTGGCGCACCAAAGTTATCGACCGGGAAATCGCCCGAACGCATAGTAGCGGCAACTTTGCGATCGATCTCCAAAATGGCCGAGGCCGGATCGGCCAATTCGCTGGCAACGCCATCGCGAATGCTGCCCATCTGCTCGATCAGCTCGCGCATGTTGCGCGCACCGGCGCCCGAGGCGGCCTGATAAGTCATGGAGGTGGCCCACTCCACCAGGTTATTGGCAAACAAGCCGCCCAAGCCCATTAGCATCAAGCTGACAGTGCAGTTGCCGCCAATGTAATTTTTAACACCGCGCGCCAGGCCGTCTTTCACCACATCCAGGTTAACCGGGTCCAACACGATAATGGAATCTTTATCCATCCGCAGACTGGAGGCCGCGTCAATCCAGTAGCCATCCCAGCCGGCACCGCGCAAATCGGAAAAGACCGCTTTGGTGTAATCACCACCCTGACAGGAGATGATTGCATCCAGTTGTTTTAAATCGTCAATAGCGTAGGCATCTTTCAGAGGCGGCAAGCCATCGGCCACCTTGGGCGCTTCGCCACCCACATTGGAGGTGGTGAAAAATACCGGCTCAATGCCGTCGAAATCGTTTTCCGCCTGCATGCGCTCCATCAGGACAGAGCCGACCATACCGCGCCAACCTACAAAACCTACTTTCATTACATAACTCTCTAGTTAAGTGAATTAACGCTCTCCCCGGGCCTTGTGAGCTCCGCTTCAAGCGCTATATATCTTGCCGCAAACAGCCGCTGGCTGCAAATTGACCACCGTTTTACAGCGCCGCCAATACCGCGTCGCCCATAGCTGAGGTGGACACTTTAGTGGTGCCTCCGGTGGCGATATCCGCCGTGCGCAAGCCCTGATCCAGCACCTTACCCACCGCTTTCTCGATGGCATCGGCCGCCTCATTCATGCCCAACGAATAGCGCAGCATCATTGAGGCCGACAGAATGGTGGCCAGCGGATTGGCAATGCCCTGGCCCGCAATATCCGGCGCACTGCCGTGGCACGGCTCGTACATGCCCTGCCCGCTTTGATTGAGCGAGGCCGAGGGCAGCATACCGATGGAACCGGTGAGCATGGCCGCGGCGTCAGACAGGATATCGCCGAACATATTGCCGGTAACCATTACATCAAACTGCTTGGGCGCGCGCACCAATTGCATTGCGGCGTTATCCACGTACATGTGCGACAACTCGACATCCGGATACTCCGGCGCCAAGCGGTCCATCACTTCGCGCCACAAAATGGTCGCTTCCAACACATTGGCCTTGTCGACCGAGCAGACTTTTTTGCCGCGCTTGCGCGCCATTTCAAACGCCGTGCGACCGATACGCTCGATTTCGCTCTCGCTGTATTTGTAAGTGTTGAAACCTTCGCGCTCACCATTATCCAGGGTGCGAATACCGCGCGGCTCGCCAAAATAAATGCCGCCGGTTAACTCGCGCACAATTAAAATATCCAGGCCGGATACCACCTCGGGCTTAAGGCTTGAGGCCTCGACCAACTGCGGGTACAAGAGCGCCGGGCGCAGATTGGCGTACAAGCCGAGCTGCGAGCGAATTTTTAGCAAGCCGCGCTCGGGACGAATGGCACGGTCGATGGTATCCCACTTGGGGCCACCCACGGCGCCCAGCAAAATGGCGTCGCAACTGCGGGCGTTTTCGACCGCCGCATCGGTTAACGGCTCGCCGTGTTTATCAATCGAGGCGCCGCCAATCAGCTCCTCAACAAACGACAAATTCAGAGAAAACTTTTCGTTAACCGCGTCCAGCACGCGCTGGGCCTGGGTGACAATTTCCGGGCCAATACCATCGCCCGGTAAGATCATAATTTTTTTAGACACATTTGCTCCTAATCGCAAAAATTAATTTTTTACCGCGTCAAATAACCAGGGGGCCGTCTCGCGACGCTTAGCTTCATACGCTTTAATCGCATCGGCTTGTTCCAGGGTTAGACCAATATCGTCCAGACCGTTTAACAAACAGTGCTTGCGAAACTCGTCAATTTCAAAATCGAACGCCTGTCCCTCGGGGGTGATCACCTGCTGGTTTTGCAAATCTACTGTCAGCTGGTAACCCTCGGTTTGATACATTTGCTGAAACAACTGCTCGACAATCTCCTCGCTTAACACCAGCGGCAACAAACCATTTTTGAAGCAGTTGTTGTAAAAAATATCCGCAAAGCTCGGGGCGATAATGCAGCGAAAGCCGTAATCATCCAACGCCCAGGGAGCGTGCTCGCGCGATGAGCCACAGCCAAAGTTTTTACGGGTCAGCAAAATTTCCGCACCCTGGTAGCGCGCCTGATTGAGCGGAAAGTCCTCATTGAGCGGACGGCCCGAACAATCCTGATCCGGTTGACCCACATCCAAGTAGCGCAACTCATCAAACAGATTTTTACCAAACCCGGTGCGCTTAATAGATTTTAAAAACTGCTTGGGGATAATCATATCCGTGTCGACATTGGCGCGATCCATAGGGGCGACAACGCCGGTTACTTGAGTAAAAGGCTTCATAATAGCTCCCGTTTAAGTGCGCACAAATTCGCGAACATCGACAAAGTGACCGGCGACACCGGCAGCAGCGGCCATGGCCGGGCTGACCAAATGAGTGCGTCCGCCATAACCCTGGCGCCCTTCAAAGTTGCGGTTTGACGTGGAGGCGCAGTGCTCACCCGCGCCCAGCTTATCGGCGTTCATGGCAAGGCACATGGAACAGCCGGGTTCGCGCCATTCAAACCCCGCCTCGACGAAAATCTTATCCAGGCCCTCGGCTTCTGCCTGTGCTTTGACCAAGCCCGAACCCGGCACCACCATCGCCTGCTTGACGCTATCGGCTTTTTGGCGACCTTTGACCACCTCTGCGGCAGCGCGGATATCTTCAATGCGCGAGTTGGTGCAAGAGCCGATAAATACGCGGTCGAGCTTAATGTCGGCAATAGGTTGACCGGCGTTTAAGCCCATATACTCCAGGGCCCGTTTCATGCCTTCGCGCTTAACGGCGTCACTTTCTGCCGCCGGGTCGGGTACATTATCGTGCACCCCCACCACCATCTCGGGCGACGTCCCCCAGCTCACCTGGGGCATAATATCGGCGCCGTTTAACACGACTACTTCGTCAAAGTGGGCGCCTTCATCAGATTTCAAATCGCGCCAAGCTTCGACCGCGCGCTCCCACACCTCGCCTTTGGGGGCATAGGCGCGATCTTTCACATAATCGATGGTGATATCATCCACCGCGACCATGCCCGCGCGGGCACCGGCTTCAATGGCCATGTTGCACACGGTCATGCGCCCTTCCATGCTCATGGCGCGGAACACATCGCCGCCAAACTCTACCGCATAGCCGGTCCCACCGGCGGTGCCGATTTTGGCGATAATCGCCAAGACCACGTCTTTGGGGGTCACGCCGTCTGCCAATTCGCCGTCCACACGGATCAGCATATTTTTCATTTTTTTGGCCACCAGGGTTTGGGTGGCTAATACATGCTCTACCTCGCTGGTACCAATACCGTGGGCGAGAGCGCCCAAGGCGCCATTGGTGGCGGTGTGCGAATCGCCGCAGACAATGGTCATACCCGGCAAACAGGCGCCCGACTCGGGGCCGATCACATGCACAATACCCTGGCGCTGATCGTTGATTTTGTATTCCACAATACCGAATTCATCGCAGTTATCGTCCAGAGTTTGCACCTGAATCAACGACACCGGATCTTCAATACCACTGATCCCCGAAGCCCGCTCTTTTACGGTAGTGGGCACATTGTGGTCGGGCGTTGCCAGTACAGAGTCCACCCGCCAAGGTTTGCGGCCAGCCAAACGCAGACCTTCAAAGGCCTGGGGCGAAGTCACTTCGTGAACGATGTGACGGTCAATATAAATAAGCGCCGAGCCGTCGTCGCGCTGTTGCACAAGGTGGGCATCCCACAACTTGTCGTAAAGAGTTCTCGCTGACATCTTTTCCTCTCTGATGGCTGTAGCGCCATTCGCTTTTCACGGTGTGAGGTCATACTAGCCCTGCCCCAAAAATAAAACAAATTTATATTTTTTATGCTATCCATTCCCTTTAGGAATACGTAAAATAGGTTTATGGACAGCCAACAACTGCTTACCTTTATCGCCGTGGCCGAGAGCGGGTCTTTCTCCGCCGCCTCGGCGCGTCTGCACTTGACTCAACCGGCGATCAGTAAACGCATCGCCGCGCTGGAGCAAAATGTGGGCGAGCAACTTTTCGACCGCGTGGGCAAGCAGATACAACTTAGCCAGGCGGGCAAGGTTTTGCTGCCCCACGCCCGCACTATTGCGCAAAATCTACAGGCCGCCGAGCGCGCCCTGGCAGATTTAACCGGCACCGTGGGCGGCACCCTGAGCATCGCCACCAGCCACCATATAGGCCTGCACCGCTTACCCCCGGTACTGAGTGACTTTAGCCGCGAGCACCCGGACGTGGTGTTGGATTTGCACTTTTTAGACTCTGAAAAAGCGATGCAGGCGGTGCTGCAGGGCGAGTTTGACTTAGGGGTAATCACCTTACCCGACACCCTGCCCCGCCAGATCGATAGCGCCCCCATATGGCATGACGATTTGTGCTTTGCCGTGGCTGAAAATCACCCCCTGGCCGGGCGCCGGGTGCAACTGGCCAGCCTCACTGAGTTCCAGGCCATTTTGCCCGATAGCAGCACTTACACCACGCAACGAGTGCAGCAACTGTTTGATCGCTCGCGGCTGCCCCTGAAGATTCATATGGTGACCAACCATCTGGACACCATCAAAATGATGGTGTCCATCGGACTCGGTTGGGGCGTCTTACCCCGGCAAATGCTCGACCCGGATTTGCGCGAGGTCTTTACTCAGGTAAAACCCATGCACCGCGAGCTGGGGGCCGTCACTCACCGCGACCGCAGCCTGAGTAACGCCGGGCGAATCTTTTTACAATTGTTAAAATCTCATTCACAGCATCAGCGGCGATGATATGATTAAATCCGCCTTTGATTCTGCCCCTCTCAGACTTTTGCCATAGGCTTTTATATGGATTTACGAATCGCACTTGCCTTACTTTTGACCTTGCCCCTCACCAGTTTTGCCGATGACTATACCGTCAGTGGCAAGGCGGGATTGTGGCGGGTCGATTACAGCGGCGAGCTAAATGGTGCAAACACCCACGACTTAGGCTTTGACGACGAAACCAGCCGGTTTATCGATGTGGCGGTGCAGCACGCCTACCCCAAATTCCCCTATGTGCGGCTCGCCTACACGCAAATTGACAGCACCCGCGCTGTGCGCTTAGACCCAGTCACCGTCAGCGATGCCAAGATAGATTTAAGCCATATCGACGCGACCGCCTACTACCGGGTGCTGGACAGCTGGGGGCGAATCGATTTGGGACTTTCCCTGCGCTATATTAACGGCGGCCTGAACACCGATACCGCCACGCAAGAGCAACACACCCACATCAATCAGCTCCTTCCTATGGCCTACGCCAGGCTTGAGTCTGATTTGCCGTTTGTGGGCTGGAGAGCCGGTGTCGAGCTTAGTGGGACCGACTTTCAAGACTATAAAATCGTTGATTACACTGTCTATGCACGCTATTTATTCGACGCCGTGCTGGATTTGGGCCTGGATGTCGGCTACCGGAATTTCGCGTTTGAGGCTGACAAAGGTGCGGGGAGCGACTTGGGCATGCGCGGCCCCTATGCGGGCCTGGCATTCGCCTTTTAATTGCGCATCAAAGTTTTGTCTCGGCAGGTGCGGGCCAACGACATTCAAAGCGCGCACCGGTTAGACGCTTGGGCTCACAGGCTCGCACCTCGCCGTTGTGCCAACTGATAATCCGATTGACAATCGCGAGTCCCAAACCAAAACCCTTAGTATCTTTGCCCGGCAATTGTTTAAGACGAGTGAAACTGTCAAACACCCGCGCGCGGTCGGCCGGCGCAATGCCGGGTCCATCGTCTTCAACCGCCAGGCAGTAACCCGACTCGTTAGCGCTTAATTGCACCCACACCTGCCCTTCGGCATAGCGCACGGCGTTACCCAGCAAATTTTGCAGCACCCGCTCCATTAAGTGCCACTCACAAAACAGCGGATGCTCGGCCAGGGCATTAGCAAATGTAAAGGTTATCCGAGGGTGACGCTGGCGCAACCGCTCGCTCATCTCTCGAGCCATATCAATGAGGGCGCCTGCAGGCTCGGCCTGCAACACCAACTGCTGAGACTGGGCCTCAAAGCCCGCATAGCCCAATAGCTGATTGATCAACGCATCCATATCATTAACGTCGTCGCGCACATTCGACAGCTGCCGCGCCACGGTTTGCGCATCCTGACTATCCTGAGCAATTTCCAACGCAAACTTCATCCGTGCCAGCGGGGTTCGCAACTCGTGAGATACCGCGTAAGTCATCTCCTTGTAGCTGGCCAACAGCTCGTCGATGCGCGATTGCATGCGGTTAAACTCGAGAGATAATTGATAGACCGGTGAGCGCCCACTCAGACTAATGCGCTTACCCGCCGCTGCGGCGCGCCCAAACTGCTGGGCCTGTGCCTGCAGGGATCGCAAATCGCGAACCAGGGGCCAGACCCACAAATAAATCACCAGGGCTAAAAACAAATAAAACAGGGCCAAGTAAACCCCGTACCAGCGACTTTGCGCCGCTTTAGGCAGTTCTACACGTAGTAATAACGATGTGCCGGGAACCAGGGTATAAAGCTCGCGCTGGTTTTCGCCTTCCACCCACTGGGGCTTACCGGCAAACACCTGTTGTGCCATTTCACTGTCCGCCAGATCCTCGCGGTGATAAACCCGACCGTCCAACTTTAGTGTATTCAGCTGTCGCTCCACCCAGACTTTGCGCTGTTTTTGCGGTTGGGCCTGGGCCCCCTGCGACAACTGGGCGATAAAAGCCTGCTCCAGGTCGGTGAGCGGATCCTGGCCACCGGCGTTAGCATAGAGCTTGTCCAACCCCCAACCCGCCAACATAATGGAAAGCACCACTGCGGCGTAGAGCGTGATAAAAGTCCGTTTAAGCACCTGGGCTTACCAAGCGTCTTCTACCAGCATATAACCCCGCCCCCAAACGGTCTTGATACGGGTGGGAGCCTCACTGTTATCGCCCAGTTTTTTACGCAGATGCGATACCCGTACATCCACGGTGCGGTCCAAGCCATCGTAGGGGCGATTGCAAATCGTGGTAAACAAGTACTCCCGACTCATCACTTTGCCGGGCTGACGCGCCAAGGTTAATAACAGATCAAATTCGTGACTGGACAAGTGCACCGGCTGCTCGTGCAAACTCACTTCACGCGCGCGGGTGCGAATGTGCAAACCGCCCACGGAAACTTCGTCACTGTCTTCCGGGACGCGGTTGGCGCGCCGCAAAAGCGCTTGTATGCGCGCCAACAATACTCTTGGCTCGGCGGGTTTTACCACGTAATCGTCAGCGCCCACTTCCAGCCCCAGCACCTGATCGGCATCGGCGTCGCGGGCGGTTAGCATTAAAATGGGTCCCTCGTAGTGCGCGCGGACATCCTTGCAAATGCTAATGCCGTCTTTACCGGGCAAGTTCAAATCCAAAATCAGCAGATCCGGTTGCAACCCCTGCACTTGCCTTCCCACCTGTAAACCATGGGACTCAACAACAACGGTAAGTCCATGGGCTTGCAAATAATCCTGCACCAGCGTTGCGAGACGCTCATCGTCTTCGGCTAATAGCACCACACTCATTAAAAAAAGCTCCAGGGGTTACGTCGGCGACGACGGTAGCGCTGGGTTTGCGCCACCACTTCAAATTCTCCCGAGGCAAGAACCCGGGACGGGTTTTGCGCCGCATCGATCAGTTGAAAACGTATATCATCGCGAGCCTCCAGGCTTGAGGCATGTCGACCCGAGCGCGAATTCTCCCAACAGCGCAGAGGCGCGGCCTCACCGGAAGCGTATAGGCACACGGTAAACGGCTCTTCGGCCTGCCAGCTAATGGTAATCTGGTCGCGGCAGTTGTCTTCACCCGCCTTTAAAATACACAAGCTGGGACGCACCTGCAGCTCCACCAGCGCCCCCTTGGGCGCCCCACTCGCCGACAAACAGGCACTGCTCAGCCAAGCTCCCAACAACATCCGTGTGCAGCGGTTAGAAATGGTAAACCCCTCCCACAAAAACCGTCGCCGACGTGCCTTTGTCCACCATGGGGCTCTCAGTAATCCCTCCTCCCAACCACTTATTATGCACCGTTGCCTGAAAGGTCCATTGCGGAGTAATAGGCCGAATCCAGTCGAGCCGGACAAAGGGCGTCACGCTGGCCTCGCCCCGATAATACAGCGATGAATTCTCGCCCACATCCGACTCATCCAAACCATAGTAATAGTCGACAAACTGATCGGACTGCCACACGGCTCCGCCGGCAAAAGTAAACCTATTGCGCTCAAGCGCTAGACGATAATCCACCCCGGCCCGGACTTCCTGACCTTTGTGCACACCGGAAACATCCTGCAACAGCTGCACACTAAAGGCCGTGCGGCCCCGGTAGTAAGCGTACTCAAGCCCCCCTAACACCGCCATACGGCGTTTGCCGATATCATTTAAGGTTACCGCATCGCCCACAGGCGCTGGGGGCGAGTTCATGGTTTTATGAAAAAACTCGTTAGGGCCGTCTTTATCGGTGGTGTTGGGAGTAATAGTTTCATCCCGGGGAACGTTCATATCCAGGTTTTCAGCACCGTTACCGAGAGAGCCGGAGCTGACCAAACCGCCGACATTAAAGCCGCCCCCGGTGCCCTCAAGCACAAAATTGCCCAGACTCAGATCATTGAAATACATTTGCTCCAACCCCAAGGTTGCCACCGCATTGAGCATGTGAGCGGGAGTTTCGACCAGAGTAAAGCCGAGGGAGGTCGTATCGAGGAAAAAACGCTCGCCGTAGTAACTGATTTCGGGCAGAAGCACCAGCGGGATGTCGTCGCCATCATAGAGCGGATTGGTTCGCACCCCGAGACCCAGGCCCACGGAAAACTGCCAGCTACCCACTGCCATACAGTCATCGGGATTTTGCTCGCAGTAAGCCTCTTCGGCGCCAGCAGCCTGCAACGCCCAAAGAAGAGTAAGCAATAAGACGAGACATGGTCGAAAGCGTTTAAACAAAAGTATCACCCAGGTTGATAAAGGGCCCAACGACAATTTGATTGCAACTGTCGACAAGGAAAACAGGCCCATAACCTCTCACTATAAAAAGTTGCGGGCGCCATGGCCACGCTTGGCGCCGCACTTTTTGTAACAGTTTGTTACCGCTTACTGTCTCAGGTGCTTGGGGTCGGGCACGCGCAGACGCTTGGCCAGAGGATGCTGCTGTTTTTTAAGCTCGCTTAATACCAGCTGCGCCACTTCGCGGGCTCCCAAATGATTAAAGTGGGTATCGTCAGTAACACCTATGGGGTAGTTGGGGTGCAAGTCCGGGCCAATGTGCATAAAGCGCAGCTTGGATAGCTCGTCGCCCATATCGGTGAAGTAGGCGCGGGTGACCGCTTCCATATCCACAAAAAACACCCCGGTCTGCTCAGCCACTTCGCGAACCAATTGGTCATAGCCGTTGTGGGTGGGCTCGATCTGCCCCTGATCATTAAAATAGCGACGGGTCACCGGGGTCATAAGAAGCGGCGAGGCGCCCGCCTTTTTGACATCGGCAATGAAGCGTTTCAGGTTGGCTTGGTAAGTCTCGGGGGGCGTGTAGCGATCTTTTTTGTGCTCGGACTGATCATTGTGGCCAAATTGAATAATCACATAATCGCCCGCCTGGAGTTCATCCACAATTCCCTGCCAGATGCCCTCTTCGATAAAAGTGCGGGTGCTGCGGCCATTGCGCGCGCGGTTATCCACTGCAATACCTTCGTCAAAAAAGTACGCAAAAGGCACCCCCCAGCCGGTTTCCGGGTAATCTTTGACATGCTTAATGGACATGGTGGAATCGCCGGCCATAAATACGTGGGTGGGACGCTCATCGGCGACGGCGGTAGCAGAGGCAACAACGGCCAGGGCGGCAAATAGCTTGCGAATCATAGGCATACCTTTTCTTATCGTTAAACGTTTTTAAAGGCTTAATCTTGCAGGGAAAACCGGTCCGCATCAAGGTGGGCGGGAAAGCGCTCGCGATAGGCCTGCAATAGCTTGGCGTTTAGTACCGCTTTGAGAGTCCCACTCTCGCGGCCGAGCTCGGCGACAACTTCGCCGGTGGGCGCAATCACCTGGCTGCCACCGGCGTAGGCTTGATCATAGGCATCCACGCCCGCGCGATTCACCCCAATTACATAGCTTAAATTCTCGATGGCACGGGATTTTAACAAGCTTACCCAGTGATCATGACGGGCCTCGGGCCAATTAGCCACGTAAATAATAACGTCGTAATCACCCTGATTGCGGCTAAAAACGGGAAAACGCAGGTCGTAGCACACCTGGAGCAGAAAGCGCCACTGTCGATAATTCTTCACCACACGCCGCGTCCCCTCGCGGTAGCGCTCGTGCTCGCCGGCCATACGAAACAGATGGCGCTTATCGTAGTAATCTAAAGCCGTATCGGGGTCGGAGACCGGCTCGGCCCACAGCATACGGTTGTAGTGCCCACCACCCTGTTCCATAACCACCGAACCGGTCACTGCCGCGCTGTGGTTTGCACTTTGGCGCTCTAACCATTGGCATGCTCGCCCGCCCATGACTTCGGCGTGCTGCCGGGCCCGGGGATGAAAGCCGGTGGTAAACACTTCGGGTAAAACCGCCAGATCAAACTCCCCCGCTTGCGCCAGCATCGCGTCCAGCTGGCGCAGATTCGCGTCTGGGTCGTCGCTCGTTATATCGCTCTGCAGCAGAGTAACGGTCAGATCATTCATAGCGGTTAAGGCAAACTAGCTTTGGCCTTTGGGAATGCGCGGAATATTGTGTTCAACCCCGCCGTTTTGCCCACGCTGGCGCAGGGCGTGATCCATGATCACCAGCGCCAACATGGCCTCGGCGATGGGGGTTGCGCGAATGCCTACACAGGGGTCGTGGCGCCCTTTGGTCACCACTTCGACCGCCTCACCGTGCACATCCACACTGCGCCCCGGGGTGCGCAAGCTCGAGGTAGGTTTAAGCGCAATATGGGCGATAATATCCTGCCCGGTGGAAATACCGCCCAACACGCCGCCGGCGTTATTGGAGGCAAAGCCATCGGCTAAAATTTCATCCCGGTGTTCGGTTCCCTTTTGCGCCACACTGTCAAAGCCCGCACCAATCTCCACGCCCTTAACAGCGTTAATACTCATCAGGGCATGGGCGATATCCGCATCCAGCCGGTCAAACACCGGCTCGCCTAGGCCCGGGGCGACATTGGAGGCCACCACACTGATCTTGGCCCCCACCGAATTACCCTCTTTGTTCAGCGCCTGCATGTAATCTTCCATTTCCGAGACCTTGCTGGCATCGGGGCAGAAAAAGGGGTTATTGGCAATTTCATTCCAATCGACGGTATCGATGGCAATGGGACCCAGCTGGGACAAGTAACCGCGTATCTCCACGCCAAAAAACTCTTTTAGGTATTTTTTCGCAATCGCGCCAGCGGCGACCCGCATGGCCGTTTCGCGGGCCGACGAGCGACCGCCGCCGCGATAGTCCCGCACCCCGTACTTCTGCATATAGGTGTAGTCGGCGTGGGCGGGGCGAAACTGGTCTTTGATATTGGAGTAGTCCTTAGAGCGCTGATCGGTGTTTTCAATGATCAGACCAATGGGCGTACCCGTGGTCTTGCCCTCGAATACTCCCGAAAGGATCTTCACCTGGTCGGCCTCGCGGCGCTGGGTGGTATAGCGCGACTGGCCCGGTTTGCGGCGATCCAGATCCAGCTGTATGTCTTCTTCACACAGCGCCAGTCCCGGCGGACAGCCGTCGACAATACAGCCCAGAGCCAGGCCGTGGCTCTCGCCGAAAGTGGTTACGGTAAATAGTTTGCCAAAACTGTTGCCGGACATAGACCTGTCGCCTTATTTCACTGCATTAAAAGGTGGGCGATTATACGCCGTTTTTGCGCGGGGCTCACCCCACCAGTTGCTCGCGGGTCAGGATAAACACCCCGTGCCCCCCGCGCTCAAACTCGACCCAGGTAAAGGGCAGCTCAGGGTAGGCCTCGGCCAGGGCCGCCGCGCTATTACCTACCTCAACCACTAGCAGCCCGTGGTCATTGAGATAATCCGCCGCCTCGGCCAATAATCGGCGGGTAAAGGCCAAACCATCGCTGCCCGATCCCAGGCCTATTTCCGGCTCGGCCTGGTACTCGTCGGGCATGGCCGCCAGATCTTCGGCATCCACATAAGGCGGGTTGGAGACGATCAAATCAAAGCAGTGGCCCGCGAGCCCCGCGAACAAATCGGATTCGATTGCCTGCACCCGGTGGGCCAGATCGTGCCGGGCAATATTGCGCTCGGCCACCGCCAGGGCCTCGCCGCTGATATCGCTCAGAGTGACCTCGGCATCGGCGAAATAGGTGGCGCAGGCAATCCCGATACAGCCACTGCCGGTACACAAGTCCAAGATATACTCGGGCTCAACCTCAAGCCAGGGGCTAAACCCCGCTTCAATCAGCTCGGCGATGGGCGAGCGCGGCACCAGCACTCGCTCGTCCACATAAAAATCCAGACCGCAAAACTTGGCATGATGGGTTATATAAGCGGCAGGCAACCGCTGCTCAATGCGCTGGGCAAAAAACGCCAATACCTGCTGCTTCTCAGCGACAGTCAGGCGAGCGTCCAATATCGCTGGATTATCAAACCCGGTCAGCGCAAGCGCGACACACACCAACTGCACAGCCTCGTCCCAGGCGTTATCCGTGCCATGGCCAAAATACAGGCCCGCGCGGTTAAACTCGCTGGCACCAAAACGAATAAAGTCGCGAACAGTGAACAACTGGTCTGTCACAGGGTTGGATTGATCGGTCATAGCGATGGTCACGTAATGAAATGAGGCTGCATTGTAGCGCAGAGGCCAAATGCTAGCGCAATGACCGGGCAAAACTTTAACGGCCCTTTACCTTAGGCGCCAGTTGGCGTAATGTTGCCGCCCTTTCATAAAAGGGTAATACTGCCCCTACTATGAGTTAAAGGCCACCGCGAGAGGTTAGAGACCACCGCGAGGATGCGCCACCGACGGGTTGAGACAGGATAACCAGATGCAAGAACATTTCGCCAAAATTATCGAGGGCATTGGAGAAGACCTGGAGCGCCCCGGGCTAGTCGACACTCCCAAGCGGGCGGCCAAGGCCTTCGAGTTTCTCACCAAAGGCTACCATCAATCGCTGGACGAGGTGGTCAACGGCGCCCTTTTTCCGTCCGACTCCAATGAAATGATTATGGTTAAAGACATCGAGCTGTATTCGATGTGCGAGCACCATATGCTGCCGTTTATCGGCAAGGCCCATGTGGCTTATATCCCCACCGGTCATGTACTGGGGCTGTCTAAAATCGCCCGCATCGTCGATATGTACGCGCGCCGCCTGCAGATTCAGGAGCAACTGACCGTACAAATTGCCGAATCAATCCAGCAGATTACCGGCGCCTCGGGCGTAGGAGTAATTATTGAAGCCAAGCATATGTGCATGATGATGCGCGGGGTGGAAAAACAAAACTCAGCCATGAAAACCTCGGCCATGCTGGGGTCTTTTCGCTCGAACCAAGCCACCCGCACCGAGTTTTTATCTCTACTGCGCTAACGCAGCAATACCACCTCTAGTCTGGCCTCGGCATCAGCTTTACCCGCCGGGGCTAAACTTCCCACCCCAAATACCTCTAAGCGCCCGGCCTCGACACCTTTAGCCTGCAGCGCCTTTTGCAATTTCTGGGCATAACCGAGCGAAACCCCTTGCTGCTCGGCAAGGGGCATTCGCTGGTAGTTGTGCCCCACCAGCGCCACTCTCATGTCGGGCTCGGCCGCCAGGGCCTGGGCCAGCGCATCCACATGCCCCTCTGCCAAAGCAATACCCTCGTCGGCAATGCGCAACCCGGCAAAGGCGGCGAAGCCCTCGCGCTTTAGCTGGCGCACCAAGGTCTCGGGATTGCTCGCCGCCTGATAGCGGTTGGCCTTATCGCTAGCGAGCACTTCCAGCTGCACATACACCCGCTTGTTGCCGCGCAGCACGCTGTAAAGGGTCACGTAAACGCCGGCGTGCTCCGGCGAGGTCATCTCAAAGGTGCCAAAATACTGGTGCTGATCCAGGCCGTACAACTGCAGCACCTTAAAGTGCTCGTTGGCCCAGGTATTGGAGGCGCCGCACTCGCGGGATTCACAGGTATAAAGCTCGCGCATGGGGTATTGCTTGAGCTGATCGTAAAAATATTCAAAACCGTCTCGCGCGCTGTGGGGGTCGGGCAACTGATAGGTTTTGCGCTCTAAGGTGCCGCTTAGCAGCTGTTCGTCCAAGCGCCAGAGGCCGCGCACTTTTTTGTAGTTACTTAACGCCAGCACATAGTCGTTTACCTCACCCGTAGAGGAAAACACCACCCGAGCGCCGGGAAAGTCGTTTAACGCTAGCTCGGTTTCAAGCGCTGACACCGACGCCGAAAAAACAATCAGCAAAAAACTGCACAACAACCAGCGCTTAGGTAAAAAATTCATTGATCAACTCTGCTACCTGATCCGATTGCTGTTCCATATGCAGGTGATGACCACCGGGCAACTGGCACAACTCGAGATTTTTATAAGACTTAACCGCCTGATCATACCCCGGAAACGACTGACTCATTCCCTTATCGCCAAGAATTACCCGACAAGGGGAGGAAATCGCGGCGACAAAAGCGTGAATCTGCTCGCGGGTCATTTTGTAAGACGAAGGGGCCAGCAAGCGCTGATCGGTGCTCCACTGAAAGCCGCCCTCCACCGCCGTTATGCCGCGCTCGGTTAATAGCCTTGCAGATTGCTCACTGAGTGGAAACATTCCATTAATCCGCGCTTTAATCGCCGCCTCTACGCTGGGAAATAATCGCAGTGGCTTGGCCGCCAGCTCGCGGGTTTTGCGTATCGATTCGGCCAGCTGCTGGGGCGCCTTTTCGGCCGCCACCGGCTCGGGGAAAATACCCTCGATCAGCGCCATTTTATCAATGCGCTCGGCAAAGGCCGCCGCGGTTAAGGCCGCGACAATCGCCCCGCGCGAATGACCAATAATGGAAAACTTATCCCACCCCAATCGGTCGGCAATGGCCAGGACCTCGGCCACATCCTCCCAGATATTGTAGGGGGCACTGCCCGGTCGGTGACAACTCTGCCCGTGACCGGCCATATCCAACGCAATGATATTGAGCCCGCGCAGCTGCGGCGCCAAAGGGGCAAAACTGGCGCTGTTGTCCAACCAGCCGTGCAGCGCCAGCACCGGCTGGCCCGACTCATCGCCCCACTGTTGCGCCGCAAAACGCAAACTGTCTATTTCAAACTGTCGCTCTCGCGCTCTACTCATATAACTCGCCTGAGTTCTTAAGACACATGGCTCAGCCAGCGCAACTGCCCCATATCCGCCGCCATGACCGGGCAATCTACACAGGCCAAAGAGGCGGTATCCATACCGTGTGCGTCGGCCGGACCACACAGCACATCCAACAGGTGGCTGACCAAAGGCTGATGACTGACCAGCATAAGCGACTTGTCCCCTCTGGCATACAGATAATCAACCAGTACGCGAGGATCGGACTCCGGCGTTAAATATTCGCATATTTCGGGTTCACCCACTCCCAGCACCTCTACCGCTATAGCCGCTGTCTGTCGCGCCCTGATGTACGGACTCACCAACACCTTAGGTTGCCCCACCAGTGCCTTCTGCCGCTCCAGCTGGGCCCGCACTTCGGCGCGCCCAGCCGCTACCAGCTCGCGCGTAAAATCATCCGCGCGGTAGGGCTCGGCCTCACCGTGTCGCAATACCAATAACTCCACGCAATCTCCTGTTAAGGCTTTTTATTTGGGTTTAATGAAGGGTCGGTATCCTCTGCGACCGGCTCGCGGGTGGTTTCGCTCGCGGCCTTGGCCTCTGACGCAGAGGCCTCAGACGCGGGCTCGGGGTTTTGCGCTGGAGCAGCTTCTTGCACTGCCGGCTCAGCAATCGGAGCCGCCTCTGGCCAGTCGGCAAACGGAAAAGGCTTGTCGTCGCTGTTGTAAGTTAAAAATCGCAACGCCGCGTGAATATATTGCGATAGCGAGTCCCCCAGCTGGCGCAACTGAGTGTTGTCACTGCCGGTAAAAAGCGCAAACAGAAACTGAATAAGGACCACCACCCCGACCACAATACCGGCGACGTACAAAATAACGGCAAACAAGAGCATATAGACAAAACGCATCCAATGATCGGCCGAGGTAATATTCGTTTTAACGGTTTCTTTATCCATGTAACTGACTCCTGCTGTGTTATCAATGCGCTAGGCGCGAGTTCGACTAAACCCTTGCTTTATTTCTACCGGCCACAGCTCAACGCCCTAGCCGTAACCTTTGCAGAGACGGCCTACTTTGCCCGACCGTACTCTACATCATAGCTCTGCTCACCGGTCATAAGTTCTCGCACCACATCGGCAATTTCGCGGCGCTCAAATAAAATGCTGTACAACCCGCTCACCAAAGGCATGTAAACATCCATATCATCCGCTTTTTGCTTAACCTGACGCAAGGTGTTGACCCCCTCAGCCACCTGCCCCAGGCCCGCCACAACATCGTCCAAAGGCTGGCCCTGCCCCAGCGCATAGCCCACGCGATAATTGCGGCTTAGATCCGAAGTACAGGTAAGAATTAGATCCCCCACCCCCGCCAACCCCAAAAAGGTCATGGGGTTAGCCCCCATGGCCGAGGCAAAACGGCCCATCTCCGCCAGCGAACGGGTCAAAAGCATGGCTTGAGTATTATTGCCGGCCCCCATGGCCGCCGCCATGCCGCAAATAATGGCGTAGATATTTTTAAGCGCACCGCCCAACTCCACACCGCCGCGATCGTGGTTGGCATAAACCCGAAAAGTCTCTGAGCGCAGAGTCTGCTGAACTCGGGCGGTCAAGGCTTCGCTTTCACTGGCAATCACCGAGGCCGTCTGCTGGCCGGCGACAATCTCTTTGGCGAAGTTCGGGCCGCTCAAAACGCCGATGGGGTGACCGGACAGCTCTTGTTGCAGTATTTCGCTCATTAAGGTGAAACCGCCGTCGGGCTCTATCCCTTTGGCGGTACTCACCACCTGAGCCCCGGACGCTAACAAAGGCTTTATCTGCTGTGCTACCGAACGAAACGAATGACTGGGGATTGATACGAACACCAAATCGGCTTCGTCCACCGCAAGAGCCAAGTCCGAAGTAATATTAAGTGCCTCGCACAAGGGATAACCCGGCAGATACTTGCTATTTTCCCGAGCCTGGGCACAGACCTCGGCATTGTCCCGATCGCGCATCCACAAATAGGTCGGATGACCATTAACCGCGATAATATTGGCAATGGCGGTGCCAAAACTGCCGCCACCGAGTACCGCGACACGAACTGAATGACTTTCCACAAATCTCTCCTGCACTGAGTGTAATTGCCTGCTGTTTGACCAAGCCTCGACTTATTCAAAAACCTTCTTTAAAGATAACGGTTTTATTTCACTCAAACTGATTAAAAACCCACTCGATTGAATGTTACATAACCGCTTTTGCTGTAACTTTTTTGCACAATCCGTAGCACTTGTTTTTTTCCACACTTTCTGTGGATAACTTGGTGGATAGTTTTTGGGAAAACGACCCTAAGGCCCGTAATTACTGGCCACCCTACAGATTGAACAAATTTTAACCTTATTAAATAAACCCTTATTTATCAATAGGTTACAAGGTTAAACCAGTGTTTTATACGCTTTTTTAGGTTTTGTGCCCCAATTCGGCCTGTCAAGCCCTCTAGGTGTGCATAAAAAGTTAGCATGCGCTAACCTTGAAGCGTCGGTAGACACAAAACTTTCACAATTCAAGAATAAAACTGACAAAAAAGTGTCATCGTTGTTCTAAAAAACCGGGGCACTTCCTACCCGCCCGCCAGACCCAATAAAGACACCGACACCAACCTGGGTTCTGGCGTGTGTATCGTTTTCATATCACCAATAAGAAAAGTCGAAAAGGCTTTATTGCCCTGCGAGCTAATCCTCCATGCGGCAAGCGGGCGCCCAGGTATATAACTTAAGACGGTTCACGAGCCAGGGATGCATAACCGCCATTGTGATAGACCAGCGGGTCCACATGGGCCTCGCTAACCAAAACATCTTCGATTTGCCCGATTACGATGTAGTGGGTGCCATAACTCACCACTTTATCGGTGCGACAAAAGAAAATAGCCTCGGAATCCATTAAATAGGGCACCGCATCCGGGCCCTCCTGCCATTGCCCCACACTAAAGCGGTCGTGCACCGGCTCAAACCCGGCGCACACATTGGACACCTGCTGCTGCGCCTGAGTCAGTAGGTTCACCGCGAACTGACAGCCTTCGCGCTCTAAATGCCCCTGCAGCGAAATACTCTTATTAATGCAGACCAACAGCGACGGCGGCTGATCGGAGAGCGAGGTGACCGAGGAAACCGTCATCGCAAAGCGTTCATCTTGATCAACCCGCGTAGATAAGACGCTTACCCCCGAGGCCAAACGCCTCATACCCTGTTTCATGGCCAGCGCCATATCTGAATTGTGCATACAACCTCCTATAGACAAGGTCGCTATTTTGAACACCCCCAAGGCCTGACACAAGTCCGGCCCAAACTCGCTTATCATTCACCCAAATCGGCGACCAGACCGACACATTGCCCACAGAAAAACCAGCGCTCAAAGAAAGTTGGCTCGCGTTTCGTTTTTTCGTTGACGCGGCCGGGACGCATGGGTATTATGCGCACCTCCTGAAACGTGGTCACCACGAAACGGCGGAGTGTAGCGCAGCCTGGTAGCGCGTCTGCTTTGGGAGCAGAATGTCGGGGGTTCGAATCCCTCCACTCCGACCATTTTACCGAACCTGCTGGGTTCAGTATTCCAGCCATGCGCCCGTAGCTCAGCTGGATAGAGCATCCGCCTTCTAAGCGGATGGTCGCAGGTTCGAGTCCTGCCGGGCGCGCCATTGGCTCACCCGGGGTCACAGCACTTCAGGAGCTGCGCCAACGCGCAGGATAAAAGGTAGTAAAAGTCCCGCCCGACAGGGACGACTCACCGCAATGGTGGCTGTAGCTCAGTTGGTAGAGCCCTGGATTGTGATTCCAGTCGTCGGGGGTTCAAGTCCCCTCAGCCACCCCATTTTCCCCACATAATCTATTCGTTATAAGCCTTGGCGATCTCGCCCCTCTATGGGAAAATGCCCCCTCTTTCGTCGACCCATTCTTTTTACTGTCAAAGGTAGTTGTCCTTCATGTCTGCATTGTTACTCGATGGCAAGGCTCTGGCCGCCAAAACCGAACAGGAACTGTCCACCCGCGTCGAAGCGCTTAAAAAAGCCAGCGGCGGCCAAACTCCGATTCTCGCCACCATTTTAGTGGGCGAAGATCCTGCCTCGGCCACATACGTGCGGATGAAAGGCAACGCCTGCGAGCGCATCGGCATGCAGTCGGTTAAGGTTGAAATGCCCACCGAGACCACCACCGAGCAACTGCTGGCAAAGATTGACGAGCTCAACACCAACCCCAATGTGCACGGCATTTTGCTGCAGCACCCGGTACCCGAACAAATCGATGAGCGCGCCTGCTTCGACGCCATCGCCCTGGAAAAAGACGTAGACGGTGTCACCTGCTTGGGCTTTGGCCGTATGAGCATGGGCGAGCAGGCCTATGGCTGCGCCACTCCCAAAGGCATTATGCGTTTGCTGGAAGCCTATAATATTGAGCTTTCCGGTAAGCACGCCGTCGTAGTGGGCCGTAGCCCCATTTTGGGTAAACCCATGGCGATGATGATGCTAGGCGCCAACGCCACCGTCACAATCTGCCACTCGCGCACCCAAAATTTGCAAGCGCACATTAAACAGGCCGACATTGTGATCGGTGCCGTGGGCCGCCCCGAATTTATCAAGGCCGAGTGGATTAAGGACGGCGCCGTGGTGGTGGATGCGGGTTACCACCCAGGTGGCGTGGGCGATATTGAACTGGCGCCTCTGGTCGATCGCGTGGCTGCCTACACTCCGGTACCCGGCGGCGTCGGCCCCATGACCATTAACACGCTTATTTATCAAACCGTGGATTCCGGTGAAAAAGCCATTGGCGGCGCCTAAGCCCCACCGTTAACACACAAGAGTGAGATTATGGAACGTCACGTATTATGGCTATTACTCGCCCTGGCGCTAGGCGCTCAGGCCGAGAATAACTACCAATATGTATGCCAGCTGGATGGCGAACAGCGCCTGATTGAGGTGGCTTATTTGCTGCCTGATCAGGCCGTGCCCTGCGAAGTGCGCTACCGCAAAAACGACGAAGAGCTGCAGGTGTTGTGGCGAGCAGACAACCAGGAAGGTTATTGCGAATCCAAAGCCAACCAGCTGATGAAAGAACAGCGTGAATGGGGCTTTGAGTGCGCAGCGCAAAACAAACCCGCCGGACCGGTATCCTCCACCGCGTATTAATGAGCACCGCCACCGACGACGCGCCAGCGCCCCTGAATATTATCTACCGCGATGAACAACTCGTCGCCATAGACAAGCCCAGCGGCTTGCTGGTGCACCGCAGCCCCATCGATAGACACGAAACCCGCTTTGCGATTCAATTGCTGCGTGACCAGATTGGCCAAAGGGTCTACCCCCTGCACCGTTTAGACAAGCCCACCTCGGGAGTTTTGCTGTTTGCTCTTTCACCTGAAATTGCCAAACAAATGCGCGAGCAATGGGAATCGGGCGGCGTGAGCAAAGATTATCTTGCCCTGGTGCGTGGCTATGGGCCGGAACAACGGCTGTTGGATCACCCGCTAAAATACCAGCCCGATCGTCTGGGGGATGCGGATAAAAAAACCGGCGCGGTGCAAGAAGCGCGCACCGAGTTTACCCGCTTAGCCTGTGTGGAAATTTCCGAAGCGGTAGATCGCTATCCGCAAAGCCGTTACAGTCTAATGCACTGCCGCCCCCTGACCGGGCGCAAACATCAGCTGCGTCGCCACCTGAAACACTTAAGCCACCCCATTATCGGCGACCCCAAGTACGGCAAAAGCGTGCACAACCACTTTTTTGCTCGCCGCTATGGCGCCAACAGACTGCTGCTGGCCGCTACCGAACTAAACCTGCACCATCCGGTAACGGGTGAGCCCCTACAAATTTGCGCTCCACTGAGAGGCCGCTTTGCACACCTGATTCGCGAATTTAACTGGGGCTCTTCCCTCCCCCTCGCCTGGCGCCCCCATGCGACTGGATAAGTTTATTGCCCATGCCACAGGCCTTAGCCGCTCGGAGGTAAAAAAGCAGCTTAAAGCCCAGGCCATTCGGGTAAACGAGCAGGTGGTGCCACAGGGCGCGATGATTCTGGGGAAAGACGACCGCGTCACGTTCAACCAACAACCGTTGAGCATCGCCCCGCCGCGCTACTTTATGCTGTACAAACCCGCGGGCGTGGTGTGCGCCAATAGCGATGCCGAACACCCCACGGTGATTGACTTGATTAAAGAATCACAATCGGACTCGCTGCAGATTGCCGGACGCTTGGACAAAGACACCACCGGCTTGGTGTTGTTAACGGACGACGGCCAGTGGAACCACCAACTCACCGCTCCCGCCCGAGGTAAAAGTAAAACTTACCAGGTTCGCACTGCCGAAGCTTTAACACCGGCGTTAGTTGAAACCTTTGCCCAGGGTATTTTACTCAAAGGCGAAAAAAGCCCCTGCCGCCCGGCCAAGCTGCACATTCACACAAACCATAGCGCCAGCCTTATCATCACCGAGGGTAAGTACCATCAGGTAAAGCGTATGTTTGCCGCCTGCGGCAACAAGGTAACGGCCCTGCACCGCAGCGCTATAGGTGCCCTTCACCTGGACCCGACACTCGCCCCTGGCGACTATCGCCCGCTCAGCGCTGAAGAATTAGACTTACTGGATCAAACCCCATGAACGACCCCGCCCTGCAATGGCTATTACAACAACCGGACAGCGGCACCTGCGTGTGGCTGTGCGACGAGCATTTTTACGGCCACGAACACCACCTGCCCAGAGGGGAGCATCACCTTTATATTTGCAACCGCTATGATATTACCCAGGCCATACAAGCGGCGGGCCGAATAGCACTGTTCAGCGATTTTGCCGACGCGGACTTACCCGACAGTATTGACACCCTTTATTACCGAATCTCTAAAGAAAAACCGGTGGTGCACCGGGCGCTCAACATTGCTCGGCAACGACTCAACACCGGCGCTCAACTACATCTGGCGGGGTTAAAAAACGAGGGCGCGAAAACCTATTTAGACAAAGCTGCCAAGCTTTTAGGCGCCCCCAAAAGCACGCAGAAAAACGGCAGCGCTTATTGCGCAAGCATTGCACTAAACGAACGCCACACGCCCTTAGACGACAGCGATTACAACCAACTACGTGCCCTCGCCAAGAGCCCCGACTTTATCACCAAGCCCGGTCAGTTTGGCTGGCAGAAGGTGGACGAAGGCAGTGCTTTTTTGCTGGCACAGTTAAAAGAACACCAAGCGCTGGCCCAGTGCGACTCATTATTGGATTTAGGTTGCGGCTATGGGTACCTGGGTGTGAGTGCAGCAAGCGAACTGATGAACGATCCTCCCGCGCAATTGGTGCTAACCGATAATAACGCCGCGGCTATTCTCAGCGCGCGCGAAAACCTATCCGGTTTTCAGCTACAAGGAGAGGTCATTGCTGGCGATTGCGGCGATACAGTAAACGGGCGTTTTGATCGGGTGCTTTGCAACCCGCCTTTTCACCAGGGGTTTTCCCTAAGCCAAGATTTAACCGAGCGTTTTGTCAAAAGCGCCGCCCTCCATTTACATCGAAAAGGTTGCGCCTGGTTTGTGGTAAACAGTTTTATTCCCGCCGAACAAAAAGCCAAACCCTATTTTAAGAAAATCGAGTGCATCGCCAACAACAAGCAATTTAAAGTTTTGGCGCTTAGCGAGCCGAGCGTATAACCACTTGATCGCTCAGTTGGCAGCCGTGCTCCGCCAAACGCGAGGCAATGGTGGGGTAAACAGAGCCTAAGCGCCGACGATAAAAGGCGCCAAAACCGTTTTCATAGCGCCGATGCGCCAGACTAAAGGCTGCGGGAAATAGAGCGCGGTTTTTAATCGCAAAACTGTCCATCAGTTCTTTACCACTGGCGAAATTCACCACCCAGAGTCCATTGGGGCTGAGCAAGCGAGTCAAGGCATTACACCAGTGTTCGTCCACCGCTTGCACCCGCGTAGGTTCAGAGCCCGACCCCACAAATAAATCATCCACTATCACATCAAACCGAGGACCGCGGT
Source organism: Gilvimarinus xylanilyticus (assembly GCF_024195295.1). Lineage (GTDB taxonomy): Bacteria > Pseudomonadota > Gammaproteobacteria > Pseudomonadales > Cellvibrionaceae > Gilvimarinus > Gilvimarinus xylanilyticus. Next base: position 1,429,961 of record NZ_JAMFTH010000001.1, read on the forward strand.
AAAAACGCACAAACTCCAGCGCATCGGCCGCGTAGAGTGACATCTGTGGGCCACGCACCCCAAAGTAATCGCGCGCCAGGGTCAGGTGCGCCGCGCTGATATCCACGCCGATAACTAGCGCCTCGGGGTAGAGTTGATTCAGCTTGCGCATTACCGCACCGCCGCCTACCCCCAAGACCAAAACACGTTTAACCTCCGGCTGGGCCAGCGTGGGCAACCAGAGCAGATCCCACAAGTTATCCTCAAGCAAGCGCTGGGGATGATACTGACTGTGAAAAACGCCGTCGGTATACAACCGCAAACTGCGTCCGGCGCGGCGCACTTGGCACACCTGCCCCCACTCATCGGTTAATTGCGCGACAATCATTCGCCACTCCGATAGCAGCGTTGCAGCACCGACATCGCCCCGTTAATCTCCTGCAGGGTTTGGGTATCACCGCCGCGATCCGGGTGCGCCTGCATCGCCAGGCGCCGATAGCGCTGTTTAATCTCGCGGTAATCGGCCGAGTCGTCCAAACCCAGCGCATCCAATGCCCGGGCCTTGTCATCCGAGGCAACCCCAAGCCTTTGAAATTGGCGCCAGAAATCATCCAGCAGCGCTTGCACCGATGCATCCGTTGCATCGGCGTGATGCTGCCAATCCAGATAAAAAGTCCGTAGCTTGGCCTCGCGCGGGGTATCCACGGCGGACTCTCGCGCCGTACTGATGGCGTAAACCCGCACGTCCACCAACCCAATCGCCAACCCCAAATTGCGGGCAAACAACTCGTCTTTAAGACGATAGAGCGCGTTAAACAAAACAAAATGGGCGTGAAATAGCTTCCGCGGGCTGGTGCTGAAATCGGCGGGCAACAACTCCCGCGCCACCATAATTTTAATCAGGCTGTGCTCGGTATAACCGTCCCCCGCCTCGCACAAAAGTTCGCGCAGTGGCCCAAGCAGCGGATTAGCGGTGTCGTCAAGCTTCATAAACAACCTGATTAGGAGAAAAAAACACAGCCAGTGGCGCATCGCCACTAGTGCCTGCAGTATAGCGGTAAGGCGCCTATCGACTCCAACGTAAGCCTCGCTATCCCCTTGAATTGTATAGACTTAATACAAAATGGGGGCTTTTTAAGCGAAGCCGTTATTTTCTTGGATTTTTTTACCCTCAGGGGTTGACCAACTTGGGATCGCTCTATAATATGCGCACCACTTCCACAGCGGAAGTCACTGATCCGCCTTAGCTCAGTTGGTAGAGCAAATGACTGTTAATCATTGGGTCGCTGGTTCGAGCCCAGCAGGCGGAGCCAAACATTGAGAGGGCTGCCCATTTGGGTGGCCCTTTTTTATGCCCAATGATTACCTCTTTATTTGTTAATCATTGGCTGAATCAACGATTCAGCCTAGTTCGGCCCCAGCAGGCGGAGCCAAATTTAAGATGAAGGGGTTGCCCAGAGATGGGTAGTCCCTTTTTCGTTACGCGACCGAATGATTAGCTCTTGAACTGTTAATCATTGGTCGAATCGGCGATTCGACCTAGTTCGAGCTCAGCGGGCAGAGCCAAACATCGAAAAGGCCGTATCCCCGGATGCGGCCTTTTTTATGTCTGTTTATCAAGCACAACCACTATCCAGCATAAGGACTCAATCATGTTTGAAGTCAATAACTACTTTGAAGGCAAGGTTGCCTCCATTGCCTTTCAGGGCGAAAAGCTGCCCGCTACCGTGGGCGTCATGGCCCCCGGCGATTACGAATTTGGCACCAGCCAGAAAGAGTATATGGCGGTTATCAGCGGTGCTCTCACCGTAAAACTACCGGGCTCGGATGAATGGGTCACCTACGGCCCCGGCGAAAAGTTCGAGATTGAGGCCAACCAGAAGTTCGGCGTAAAAGTCGAGGTAGACACCGCTTACTGGTGCCTGTACGAAGACTAATCACACACCGCAAACGCCCTGCTCTGCCCACTTAGCACCGACTCGAGTTGCGCCAGGGCGCAGGGCTTTTCTCCCATTACCCCGTGACCTATTCCCGAGTATTGAGTTAGCTGGCTCTGGGGCCAACGCTGGGCTAAACCCTCGGCCCACCGGGCGGGCGTAATAGGGTCAAACTCCCCGGCGACAATCACGACCTTGGGACGCCCCACATCATTTTCCCATCGCGGCCAGTGCGGGGGTTCAGCCAAGGGCCAGTCGTGACATATCTGATCCTGCCAAGCACTTTCCAAGTAGGGTTTTAATAGGGGACGCTGGACCAGCAATTGGCGATAATCCCGCTCCAATCCTATTGGGTTATCGCGGCAATCCACCGCTAAAAACGCCAGCGAGTTAACCGCTTTAGAAACCACTTGATTGGCGTAGCGCTCGATTAATGGGGCGATAGCCTCGCGGTCGCGCTTGCGAGCGCCAGCCATGGCCCGAATGGCCAAAGACCAGCGATCGCGCCGGTAGCTTGCAGCAAAAAGCGCGGCGATAAACCGGTGGTCGCTGACAAGCACCCGCTGAGGCAAGCCATCCAAAGCAATGTCGACCTTCACCGGCAAGCGCGCCAGATACTCCAGGGCGCTTTGCAGACGCGAGATAAACTGATCGCGATTTAGAGGCACGTCGGGATAAGCCTGCTGCCAGGCACTCACACACTCAGGCTGAGAACCGCAGGCGCTGGCAAAGCGATCAATGGCTTGCCCTAAAACCACGGGCCAGCTGGCTACTCCACCGGCGTCGGGCGGATAGACCGAATCCAGCACCAGGGTTTGCAGACCCGGCGTCGCGGCCGCCGCGATGGCCAAACGACTGCCGTAAGACACCCCAAAAAGGTGGAACTGACTGAGCCCCAGCTGCTCGATTAAGGCCTGTAAATCCGCAAAGTTGTGGCGTGTTCCAAAGGCCTGTGGATCGAATAAAGGCTTAGCCGCTATACAATCCAATAATGCCTTTTTCGCAATACGCGACTCCTGGGCCGGGGGGATGCTCTGCGCCAAAAACTTTTTCCCCAAGCGCTCAACACCGCGACACCGCAGCGAGGATTGTGGATCGGTGCCGCGGCGCTGCATCACAATTAAGTCGCGCTTTAACTGCGCATAGTCCCGCCAGCTCTCCCAATAGCGAAGGCCGGATTCGCTAAAGTCGGCATCCAGCCCCGGACCACCCTGCAAATAGAACAGGGGGGCCGCTTTTTTATCCTCTCCTTTATAAGCCAACCGCCGAACAGCCAGCTCAAAGCCATCGGGTGTTAGCAATTGACCACATTCCCAATCAGCCAAGGCGGGGTTACAGGGAGCAGCCCGATACTGATAACCGGTGGTCTCAGCACTCGTCTGCTCCGGCGATGTTTGCGCGCCAAACCACACGGCTATCGCCAGTGCTACAGCGCCTAACAAAGCAATTACAGCGGCTACGCCTTTGGCCATGGCAATGCCTCAATCGGCCCCAAATCATTCAGCACGGCACCAAGCTCTGGGCGCACGAACTCCTCCCCGGTAGCGGGCAACAACTGGAAGCTATGCCAGCTATCGTTTAGCGGCAAACGCAACCGCCAGGCGTGTAAATAAGTGCGATCGGCGGGGGCGCCCGCGTAGAGGGCATCGCCTAAAATCGGAGCGCCCACGCTTTTAAGGGCCACCCGTATTTGATGGGTTTTACCGGTAACAGGCTTGACCACGAATAAACGCACGCCGGGTCGCAGAGCTCGGGAGATAAACGCCGTGCGCGCCGGGTTCTCACGGCTACGCAACAAGCGCCAGGCGCCTCGCCGGCCGGGCTGCATGTCCCCGACCACCGCGCCCTGTTTTTTAGTGGGCTTTTTGGCACTGAGAGCCAGGTAGTTTTTCTCTACCCTACCCTCGGCGAAGGCCTGACACAGCTGCCGATTGGCGGCGGCAGTTTTCGCCATGACCACCAAGCCTGAGGTGACTTTATCCAGCCGATGCACCGGGTATAGCTCAGCGGCGCCCAATTGCTGACGCACCTGATTAAATAAGCCTGGGGCGCCGTTATGATCGTGAAAATCCAGCCCCGCCGGTTTTTCCACGACGACAAAATCACCGCACTGATAATGGATAGGAATCATGCATTATTACTTTTGCTGGTATCAAAAAAACGGCTAATCGCAACATAAACTAACCAGCCTCTGGCCTTAAAAACCGAAGCTGCTAGACTGATCACAGGTGTCCGCTCGCGGCAGCGAACGCTGAAATACAATCCGAGGGAGCAGGATACAGCACTCAGGGACTGAGCGCGGATTTCAGTGAGACCACAACCGGAACTCAAGCACGGGAAAGCCGCCAACGTTGTAAGCGCACAGGGACAGAGCCGGCAACGCGAAGGTAACCTGAGAGCGTCCACTCGATGCTCCACCGCACATACTCACCACGCCCTGGTTCCGCGTGTCACGGTGACAACCCGCCTAAGCGCTGCGCGCGGCGGACGCCTTCTCACCCTCATTCTCACCGCGGAGCTTGCTCCGCCGGTGTACTTTTTTGCCTCCCTGAAACTCGCTTACAATACGCCAATTTAAGCCCCGACCCGATATGCGCGATTACCAAGAGCAACACAAACGGCGCCTCAGCTATATGCCCTGGCTGTACTACCGCCTGAAGCCCAAACACCTGGCTTGGGCTAAGCCCTGGCAAGACGCCCTGCAGCAAGAGCTGTGTGAGCTGGAAACCATCACCCTGGGCGAAAATGTGTTTATCGCACCGGGGGCGCAATTATTCGCCGAGCCGGGCCGCGATATTGTCATTGGCGACAATACTTTTATTGCGGCCGATACCGTTATTCACGGGCCGGTCACTCTGGGCGCGGGCGTATCCATTAACCATCACTGCACCCTGGACGGCGGACGCGCAGGGATTACTATTGGTGACAACTCTCGCCTGGCGCCCTACTGTCATTTATTTGCCTTTAACCACGGCACAGACCCCGAGCGATTGATTCGCGAACAGCCGGTTAGTTCTCAGGGCATTACACTGAAACAGGACGTCTGGCTGGGTAGTCACACCGGCGTGACCGATGGTGTGACCCTAGGTGTGGGCGCCGTGGTGGGTATGAACAGTGTGGTCACCCGCGATCTAGCCGCAGGCGCTAAAGTGGCTGGCAATCCGGCACGGATAATTGGCGAGCGCTGAACCCCTCGTCGCCGAGGGATTCCACCGATTTACATATTCACCCAACTGGACAACGCTTTAAGCGCGAAGTGGTGGTCGCGATAGCGCATAATAACGCCATCAGCCACAATCGCGTCCACGGCGAGTCCGCCGCCCAAACTGTCCCCTTCGCGCAGGGTTTTACCGTTTAATACGATGCTGCTGTCGCCCCCCAGGCGGTAGTTGTGCTGGCCGTACATAAGCGTGGGAATGTCATTCTGAGCCGCCAGCGGCAGAGCGCGAATGCCTCCCACATTGGGAAAGCCCGCCAGGGTATTGGCCGGTGCCGACGGCGGCTCTGATGGTTGCGGTTCGCTTTGCGCGGGGGGCGCTGGCTGCTGGGTAGCCGCACTCACAGTGGGCGCCTGGGGTTGAGGCTGAGACTCCTCGGCAGGCTTGTGCCGATATAGCTCCGCCACCGCCGGGTCCAGGCTTGCCTGGGACGCACTTGTCGCTTGCTCGGTTGCACCCACCTCGGCGCCCGGAGGCTGGTGCGCCTCACCTAGCCTATTGGGCTCTACATCGGGCTCTACGGGTGCCGTACTTGCCACGGCCTGACTGGATGATGCAGCCGACACCGAGGCTGCCGGCTCTTTAACGGGGACCAGAGGCTGAGGCTCGGGTGTGGGTGGCTCGGGTTCCGGAGTAGTGGATGAGACGGGTGCCTGAGTCACTTGTTCGGGCTCGTCCCCCCACAGCAACCAAAGCAGTCCGCCCCCCAACAACAGCACCACCAGCACTAGAAGTACCAGCACAATCGGCAGCCAGCGCCTCGAGGCGTCGGATTCGGCGGTGTAGGAGTCGAGCCCCGCCGGGGAGTGCTGGGCCGAGCGCTCGCGGTCGGCCTTGCGCAGAGCATCCAGTAACAATGACATCAGTCGGTATCCTTTTCGCTTAACACCGGGTCAATGCCCAGCACCTGATTTAACCGCATAATGGTTTGCTGCCCGGCAATGCCGTCGGCTTTTAGGTTTTGCGAACGCTGAAACAACTTTACTCGCTGGGCCAAGGGCTGGTTGTAACGATCGCTCGCCAGAGGTTCAGCCTGCTGATCCAGCTGGGCAAACTGCTGGGCCAACCAGGCAACCGCGGGGCCGGTATCGTTGACGGTAAGCGCATCCGCATAACCTTGAGGTCGCTGCCAGGCGTACTGGACTTGTCCGGTCCACATGGGCCCCAGGGCGGTTTGCGCCACCACTAGGGTCTTACCGTTCGCGGATAATAAGTGTGCCCCCTGCTCGCTCAGCCCTACCAACACAGCGTAGGCGGTAAAACGTTCGGGGGTGGTTAGCGTAAGCACCACCGGACGGTTAAAATTGCTTAGATCCTGCCAGGTCATCAGCCGGGTGGTTTCGCACTCCAGACCCGTGTTTTTGCTCTGCCAACAATTCACATTGCCGCTGGCTCCAAAGCGCGCCAGCATCAGCGTTTGCGCTTCATTGAGACGGCGAATAATAAAATCTGTCTGGGCGTCATTTATCGCGGCGCGGCTGGACTCGCTAGTCGACTCTGTGGGAGCTATGGGAGCCGGGACCGGCTCGCTGGGTGTATTCTTCGCACTTAACATCCACACCAGTATTGCGGCAGCCAGTAGTATCACCAGAATTGTCGCGAGTGTAGGCCAAAGCCAGGGGCGCCTGTTTTTTTGTTCCAAATTACCCGCCACTTCCTTTTGCGCCATGCGCAGAATATTGCCATCCACCCGGGTTTTGTTGTGGCCGTATAAACCCACCAGTGCCCGCTCGCACAAAATATTAATACGCCGGGGGATACCGCCGCTTAATTTGTGAATTTTGCGAATCACCTGGGGCGAGAAGGGGTTGCGGTCGGCGCTCAAGCCCGCCACCTGCAAACGGTGGCCAATGTAGGCCTGAGTCTCACTGTAGGTAAGCGGGTTGAGGTGAAAACGCGCGGTTATCCGCTGGGCCAATTGGCGCAAACGCGGCTGGGCGAGCAGCGTGTTTAGCTCGGGCTGGCCCACTAAAATAATCTGCAGCAGTTTCTGGGTGTCGGTTTCTAGGTTGGTAAGCAGGCGAATCTGTTCCAGCGATTCCGGGGGCAGCAACTGCGCCTCGTCGATCAACAGCACCGTGCTGTGGCCGCGACGGTGATTCTCAAGCAAATAATGGTGCAGTGCGTCGGTCAGCGCTTTAACCGAGGGGTTATCTTTGGGATAGTCGGCGCCCAGCTCGTCGCAGATCATCGCCAGCATTTCCGGCACCGCCGCCATAGGGTTAAACACCATGGCGATGTCGGTTTTCTCGGGCAGCTGCTCGAGCAGCGAGCGGATAATGGTGGTTTTACCCGTGCCCACTTCACCGGTTAACAGTACAAAGCCACCGCCGCGCACGCCGTAGAGCAGGTGCGCCAGGGCGTCTTTGTGCTGCTTGCTCATGTACAGGTAGCGCGGGTTAACGGCGATGGAAAACGCAGGTTCCGTCAAACCGAAATATTGGTGGTACATGCTCTGGTCTTATCCTTTTTTGTCGCTCGTGGTGAAACACGCTTTAGCACGATCATACACGCAAGACAGGCTCAGGCACTAGCGACGTTCAAACAGCGCCATGGTCTCGATATGCGAAGTCTGGGGGAACATTTCCATCACCCCCAGCCGGGTCAGGGCAAAGCCCCCGTCGACCAACTGTTTAGCATCTCGCGCCAAAGTCGCGGGGTTACAGGACACATACAGCACTCGCTTTAAGTCAGTATCGGCGAGCTGCTCACACACTTGCGGCGCGCCGGCGCGCGGCGGGTCCAACAAAAAGGCATCCACCGATCCGGTTTGCGCCAGCACCTGCTTAAGTGAGACTTGAGTCAGATCGCGGGCGATAAACTCGGCATTTTCCAACCGGTTGGCTGCGGCATTCTCGCGCCCGCGCACGACCATCGACTCCACCGCCTCTAGCCCGATGGCGCGCGCACCGCCCGCCGCCAACGGCAGCGTAAAATTGCCAATACCACAAAAACAATCCACTACCACCTGGCCGGGCTCCAGCGCGAGCCAGTCAAGCGCCTGGGCAATCATTTGGCGATTAATGACCGGATTCACCTGAGTAAAATCCGACGGGTGATACGCGAGACTTAGCTGACTTTCGGGTAACGCAAAACGGAGCCTGGGATCGACGCGCGAGCCCTGTGTATCACGCAATAGATGCGGGTCTTTATCACCCTGCAACCAAATACGCGTTTGGTGGGATTGCGCCCATTCAGCCAAGTCATTTAGGGCCCGTTCGGGCAGCGGGCGAAGGTGGCGCAGCACGCAAGCGGCGCCCTGATCGTCGCAGGCCAAATCAATATGGGTGACCGCCTGCAGTTGATGTTCTTGCAGCCAACGGCCCAGCGGTGCAATCAGGGGTTCTAACGCCGGCTGCAGAATAGGACACTGGTGCAGGTCCACCAATTGTTTATCCCGAAATTGGCGAAAGCCTAAGGTCACCTCGCCCAATCGATCAAACTTAACCGCCAGCCGGGCGCGAGCGCGATAACCATAGGCAGAAGCAGCCAAGGGCTCGGCCAGCTGGGCAGGCGCCTCGACCTGGGCGCGGCGCAACTGATCTACCACGGCCTGTTGTTTAACCGCCAGCTGATGCTCGCGACTCATAAACTGCAACTGGCAGCCGCCGCACACCCCAAAGTGTTTGCACCGGGGCGACACACGCTCGGGGGCGGACTCAATCACCTCTAGGGTGCGCGCCTCGGCAAAACGAGACTGCTCGGCGGTTAAGCGCACCCGCACCGTTTCGCCCGCCAAGGCACCGGCGATAAACACGGTTTTACCGTCCATTTTGCCGATGGCGCGGCCGTCGTGGCTGGTGCCCTGGGGGGTAATCTCTAGTTCGCGCGGGGTAAAAGACGGGGCCCGGCGCGGCCGGCGTTTAGGATTGTGGCGCTTCATTAAAAAGCCCCGAGGATAAATAGCGATCACCGCGATCGCAGATAATCGCTACGATAACCGCATTTTCCACCTGCTCCGCCAAATCCAGTGACGCCGCCACCGCACCGCCAGAGGATACACCGCAAAAAATCCCCTCGCGGCGTGCCAGCAGGCGCATGGTTTGCTCGGCCCGCGCCTGAGACATGCTGACGATTCGGTCGACCCTGCTTTTATCGTAAATCTCGGGCAGGTAGGCCTCGGGCCAGCGGCGAATACCGGGTATACTGGCGCCGTCTTCAGGCTGTAGGCCGATAATCTCCACGGCCGGGTTCTGCTCTTTAAGATAGCGCGAAACGCCCATAATGGTTCCCGTAGTCCCCATTGAACTGACAAAATGAGTCACCTTGCCGTGGCTCTGCTGCCAGATTTCGGGGCCGGTTCCGCTATAATGCGCCTCGGGGTTATCCAGGTTACCAAACTGATCCAGCACCCGACCCTCGCCATCCGCCTGCATTTTAAGAGCGAGATCGCGCGCGCCCTCCATACCCTGCTCTTTGCTCACCAAAATAAGCCGGGCGCCGTAGGCGGCCATAGAGGCTTTGCGCTCTTCAGTGCTGTTATTGGGCATAATCAAAGTGAGGGGGTAGCCCTTAATCGCGGCCACCATCGCCAGGGCGATACCGGTGTTGCCACTGGTGGCCTCAATTAACCGATCGCCGGGCTTAATATCGCCGCGCGCCTCGGCGCGGTTAATCATCGACAAGGCGGGCCGGTCTTTCACCGAACCGGCCGGATTGTTGCCCTCAAGCTTCAACAACAAGGTATTACTGCTTTTGGGGTCAAGCAGGCGCTGTGCCCGGACCAGGGGCGTGTTGCCCACCCAGGTATCGATTGTTGGAAACTCCATGAGGACCTCTGACAGCTTGCAGCCGCGCGCAAAAGCCGACTATTCTAAGGAGCTGCCGTTAAACTATCAATTGGCGATAAATTCTTAGGCCCTTAGTGGCTCAGACCTGTACGAGAGAGAATGAAGAAGAACAGTGTAAAAACAGAGCTCTGGCGTCTAATTCTATTGCCCGCCATCAGCATCACCTTGCTGTTATCGGCCACCCTGACCTTTTTATATCTCGGCAGCCTGGATCGATTTGTGGATCAACGCGGCCGGGCTCTGGCGGAGAAAACCGCCCACCTGGCTTATATTGCCATTCGCCATCACAACCCCGAATTGCTGCAACAACTGCTACTGTCCACCCTCGAAGAGCCGATGATTCGCGCCATTCATGTGGAAGATGAGCAAAATCAACTAAGCCAACATTTTGGTCCGCGCTTTTTACCCGTGCAAAAAGAGGCGCCGCCCCACGCCGGGCAAGCCAAGGCCGCCTATACCAACTACTCAGCGCGCTTCTCCTACCCCATCGTCAAAGGCGATGGCACCGACCCCCAGGGCATTTTGGAGCTCGAACTGGTTCTGTCTTCCTATTGGGTCACCATTTATCAAACCTTGCTGATTGTGGTGATAGCCACCATTGCCTGTCTGATTTTGGCGGGACTTTTTGCGCTTAAACTGCACGGCAACATTGTGCGGCCTATTAGCCTTTTGAGCGACGCTATCAGAAGTCTTTGCGAGGGGCATTTGCATACCCGGGTGAAGGGCGAGTTTGCCTACGAGTTCGAGCAGCTCGCACAACATGTCAACGCCCTAGCCGCGACCGAAGAGCAGGCGCAAAATGACATTCAGGTGCATATTGAACAGTCGATGGAGGACTTGCGCGAAACCCTGGAAACCATTGAGATTCAAAACATCGAACTGGACATGGCGCGCAAAGAAGCTCTGACCGCCAGTCAGATTAAGTCTGAGTTTCTCGCCAACACCAGCCACGAAATTCGCACGCCCCTCAATGGCATTATTGGGTTTAGTAATCTCGCGCTTAAATCACCCCTGAATGACACCCAGCGCGGCTATGTACAAACCATTCACGACTCGGCGCAAAATCTGCTTACAGTCATTAACGATATTCTGGATTTTTCCAAAATCGAATCGGGAAAAATTGAGCTGGACTATGTGCCCCTGCCCCTGCGCCAAGTTGTCGAGGCGGCCGTCGATAATGTCAGCCCCCAGGCGCGGGAGAAAAACCTGCAGATTCTCATGATCGTGGATAAAAATATTCCCCCGCAATTAATGGGCGACCCGCTGCGCTTGACGCAAATTTTAACCAACCTACTGAACAACGCGATTAAATTCAGCGAACGCGGCACAATCACGGTGGAGTTTAAACTGGAGCGTTTTAGCGAAAACCGAGTCACCGTAAAAGGCTGCGTCAGCGACGAAGGTATAGGCTTAAGCGATGCACAACAATCCCAGTTGTTTGCCGCGTTTTCGCAGGCGGACACGTCGACCTCGCGCGAGCATGGGGGAACCGGCCTCGGACTTGCCATCTGCAAAGGCCTGGTGAATCGAATGAACGGCCAGGTGGGGGTCGACAGCCAGCAGGACCGCGGCGCAACCTTTTGGTTTACCGCCGATCTGGGTGTCGACCCACATTACGCCGCCAGCGACGAGCTCTACTTTAAACGCAAGCGATTTTTAATCTGCGCCACTATTGATAACGGCTACCGCCAGCTGGCCAACCTGGCTGAAGGCTGGGGCGCCGACTGCCATCGCATCAACTCCATTCACGACGCGTTTACCGCCCTGCGTAGCAAACAACACTCGGGGGAGTCCTATGAATTAATTTTACTGGATGTGGCGCCCGACGAGCGCCAACTGCCTCCGGCACTGTTAGATAATCTGGCCGGGCAGTTCGCCAGCGAATTTTCCTGCAAATTGATTGTCTGCTGCACCGCCACCCACAAAGCGCTGTTCAGCGAACATGTCACCGATACCTCGCTGGAAATTCTGGCAAAACCCTTGGCGCAAGAGCCACTACTGCAGGCCATATGCCGAACCCTGGACATCGACCTGCACCACCCCACCACCTTTCCACAAACCAGCCAAGAAAAGCCTTGCCGGGTTTTGCTGGTTGACGATAACGAGGCCAACTTACAACTGACCACCGAATTCTTAACAGACTTGGGCGCCGAAGTAACCCCCGCAAAATCCGGGGAACAAGCTCTCGAAAAATTCACCGAACAAACGTTTGATATTGTCTTAATGGACATTCAAATGCCGGGCATGGATGGCTTGCAGACCACGGCAAAACTTCGCGCTATGGAAAACACCGAGCACCGAACCCCGGTGGTGGCGCTTACCGCTCACTCAATGACCGAGCAGAAAACAGAGCTATTGTTGGCGGGGATGGACGACTGTATCCGCAAGCCCGTGTCTGAAGAACAGCTGGCGCACACACTCTCGCGCTGGACTCGGCTCCATCAGCCCCAGGCGATTAATGAGCCCCGATTTCCCACTACGCCACCCACACCACAAAACCACAGCAGCGGACCGGTAAACCTGTCGCAGTGTTTGAGCCTGGCGAATCAAAAAGTTGAATTGGCCGAGGATATGCTGCGCATGCTGATCGACTCGCTGTCCGATGAGAAAAAGAAAATTAACGACGCCTTTAAGGCGCAGAACTGGGCGCAACTGCAAGAACAAATTCACAAGCTCTACGGCAGCAGCTGTTACACCGGCGTGCCCCATTTGCGCAGCTTGGCAGGTTTGATTGATAAAACCCTACAGGCCCGGGAAACCGACGCCCTGGGCCATATGCTTACCAGCTTAAATACAGCCATTGATCAATTGATTGACTGGGGAAAGCAAAATGATATTAGGGCCTGTTTACGCTAATTAAATGCAGCCTGTTGTGACTAAAAGTTCGTCAATCAAGGCGCGAGGAGAGTGGTTTGGTCACTCCAAATGAACGACGAGCAACGCAGGGTGGCGGATTTTTAGCCGCAACCCGAAGGGCTGGAGCCAGTTTTGTCCCCAGCGTTGTTGCCGATCGCTTATTTGGAGTAACCAAACTTCGCTCACGGCGCCTAGCTGGAAACAAAACTGGCTTCCAGCAGGCGCACTTAATTAGCGTAAACAGGCCCTAGCGGGCTATTCAACGATTTACCTGCCTGAACAGCTCGCGTGAGCGCAGGGGTTTTGCCCCTAGTAAGTGCTCCAGCAATTGGCGATTCACACGTTTGGCGGTTCGCTTGGCCACCACCGAATCTTCCCCATGATAACTAACCGCGAGAATATCCGCGCCCTTCAGAACCGCCAGCCCCGCCGGAGGGTTTACGCACTTGATAAACCCAGCCTCGGGGTCGAGCCGGTACCAGGCCTCGGGTTCGATAGCCTCACCACTGGCGGCGCAGTGGCTCCAGTTAATCCCCACCCCCAACTCCTGCAATAAACGATATTCAAACCCGCGCAATACGGGCTCAATCTCCGCGCTCTGGGCCAGTGACTGGACGGCATCCTGATAGGCGGTAAACACTTGGGGGTGGGCATCGCCCTCGGGCAATAAGCGCAGCAATAGCTCATTAAGGTAAAGGCCGGAATACAGCGCCGGGCCTTGCAGAAAATGGCGCAAGCCACTGGCCTCAAAGTGAGTCATCAGCAGCAAACTGCCCTTGCCCTGCATTGACACCAGTAGCGGTATAAAAGGGTTAATCAGGGAGCGATGGGCATTTTTCTTTTGCCGCTGACCACGCACCACAGCCCCAATCATGCCATGCTGACGGGTCAGGCAGTGAGCGATAATGCTGGTATCGCGATAGGGGCGGGTATGAATAATATAGGCCTGTTCCAGCTCGACCCGCTGCATAACGAAAAACCGTTACAGGTCGTCGTAGCCCAGACTGCGCAGGGCGCGCTCGTCATCGGACCAACCAGATTTTACTTTGACCCAGAGGCGCAGCATGATCTTTTGCTCCAGCAGCTTTTCCATATCCTGGCGCGCCTGCTGACCGATCTGCTTTATGCGGTCGCCTTTGTTACCAATCAAGATACGCTTTTGGCCATCGCGCTCCACCAGTATCACCGCGCCTATATGCAGGGTTTTACCGTCGTGCTTATACTCTTCAATTTCTACCGCCATCTGGTGAGGCAACTCATCGCCCAGTTGGCGGGTAATTTTTTCACGCACAATCTCGGCCACCATAAAACGTGCCGAGCGATCGGTAATTTGGTCCTCGGCAAAAAAGTGGGGACCTGTGGGCATGTAGCTTAAAATCACTTCTTTAAGGCGATCTAAATTAGTGCCGCGCAGCGCCGACATAGGCACAATCTGGTCCGCCTTAAGCCGCTCGGACAGCACCTGAAGATGTGGCAAAAGCGTGTTTTTATCCTCAATTTTATCGACCTTGTTAACCGCCAGAATAATGGGCGAGCGCGAGGACTCCAGCCGTTGCGCGACCATTTCATCTTCTTCGGTAAAGGCCAGACGATCCACCACAAAAATGACTAAGTCCACATCTTTCATGGCCGAGCCCGCGGCGCGATTCATATAGCGGTTAATCGCGCGGGGCTCGTTTTTGTGTTGCCCCGGGGTATCCACAAACACCACTTGATCATTCCCTTCGGTGAGAATGCCGGTAACGTTATTGCGGGTGGTTTGCGGTTTGCGCGAAGTGATGCTCACCTTCTGGCCCAGTAAATGGTTCAGCAAGGTAGATTTTCCCACATTGGGGCGACCGACAATGGCTACATAACCACAGCGGGTATTGGAATCGGTCATAGGGTCTCCGGTTAAACCACGCCCAGACGTTTTAACGCCTGGGATGCACTTTGTTTCTCGGCCGCCCGGCGACTGCTGGCGCTGGCACGCTCGGGCTGAGGTAAAAGGGATACATGGCACTCAATGGTGAATGTCTGAGCGTGGGCTTCCCCATTGACCTCAACCACTTGATAATCCGGCAGCGGCTCGCGCTTGGACTGTAAGTATTCCTGCAAACGGGTTTTGGCGTCTTTGGCGGGGGTATCCAGGCTAAGGGCCGTCAATCGGCTGGCGTACCACTGCAAGACTCGCTGGCGACAGACCTCAAGACCAGCCTCGCGATAGATAGCGCCAATAATCGCTTCAACCGCGTCAGCAAGGATGGAGTCGCGGCGCTTACCGCCGCTTTTCATCTCACCTTCGCCCAACTGTAAACAATCACCCAGCTCAAATTCCCGTGCCAGCTCCGCCAGCGTCTCGCCTTTTACCAACTGCGCACGCAAACGGCTCAGCTGCCCTTCGCGAGCTTGCGGAAATTTGCCAAATAAGGCCTCGGCGATTAAAAAATTGACGATGGAATCGCCCAAAAACTCTAATCGCTCGTTGTTTTGCGCCCCTACACTGCGGTGGCTAAGGGCCAGGGTGAGCGCTTGTGTATCGGCAAATTGATAGCCCAGGCGCTGCTGCAACCGGGTTAATAAAATCTCACTCACTTTTTGTCACTATTTTCCGGGGCGTCGCAACATTCTTCGGGGCGCGAGCTGTCCAATACATTATGAAAGCGAAGCATCACATCAATATTGGCCATTAGCGGCACTCGGGTCTCGTATTGATTGACCACGATAATCCCCTTGCTGCCCTGAACAAACTCAAGCTCGCGCGCTTGTGGGCTGCGAACGCCGTTAATACTGTAATAGCTTTCCAGGCGGCGGGTAATTTCGCTTTTGCTCATGCGTTTTAAGGACTCGCCCTCATCGGCCAGGGCTTTAAAACCGTTAACAATGTAGTAATTTTCAACATATACCGGCACCAACTTGGCCGCACACATACCAAAAAATGCGACCAGCACGATCACCAGTAGCCAACCGATTGATGACAACCCTCGTTGTGATGAACCTGTACGCATACTCGCTATCCTCTGCTTAAGTTTCTTTTAGTATAACCTAGGTTATCACTAATCAATCGCACCCACTCGATCAAAGCTGGGCAAGCTGAACAGCGAGTCCCAGTGCATCCAAACGGCTACGGCTTTACCCACGATTTGGTCTTCGGGGACAAAGGGATCGTCCCAGCCGCGACTATCAAAGCTGTTGTCACGGTTATCGCCCACCATAAAGTAATGCCCTTCCGGCACCTGCCAGCTGCCGCGTTGGCTGTAGCGGCCGGGACGCAAATACTTGCGGGCGGTAAAGGTGTGCTCACCCAAGGTTTCTTTAACCAAGCGAAATTGCGGGCGCTGGGGTGGCAGCACGGCTTCGAGCTTTTCATCCACCGGCTCGCCATTGATAAGCAGCTGATGGTCGTTGTACTCAATGTGATCTCCGGGCAGACCAATCACCCGCTTAATGTAGTAGGTATCGGGCAGATGCGGCGGAAAAAACACCATCACATCGCCGCGCTCGGGGTCGTTAACGGGAATAATTTTTTTGTTGATTACCGGCAGGCGCAAGCCATAGGTGTACTTGTTCACCAAAATAAAGTCGCCCACATCCAGAGTGGGCTCCATCGAGCCCGAGGGAATCTGGAAGGGTTCGGCGACAAACGAGCGCAGCACAAACACCACCAGTAGCACCGGAAAGAACGACTTACTGTATTCAACAATCACCGGCTCGCGACTCGCCTCGCCCACCGCGCGATGGTAAAGCTTGTAGTTTTCGCTATCGGTATCGCCTAGATTTTGCTCGTCAAACTGCGCTTTGGCGGCGGCTATTTTACGTTTGCGCGGACCGGCCAGCACCAGCGCATCGAACAGCCACACTAACCCCGTCAAAAACACCCCAATGGTAAGAATTAGGGGCAGGTTAATATTTTCCATGTATTCGCCTTGTTGTTAACTCTGAGCCTTGTATCGGTGCGGAAGAGTGTATCTGCGCGCTTAATTATCAACCTGCAGCACCGCCAGGAAAGCAGACTGGGGAATTTCTACATTACCCACCTGCTTCATTCGTTTTTTACCTTCTTTTTGCTTCTGCAACAGCTTCTTCTTACGCGAGGCGTCGCCACCATAGCATTTAGCGGTTACGTTTTTGCGCAGGGCCTTCACCGTAGAGCGCGCCACCACATTGCCGCCAATAGCCGCCTGAATGGCGACATCGAACATCTGCCGGGGAATCAGCTCTTTCATTTTATCGGTGAGGTTGCGACCAATACTCTGGGCGTGATCGCGGTGGACGATCAGAGCCAAGGCATCGACCCGGTCGCCGTTAATCAGCACATCCAGACGCACCAAGTTGGCGGCCTCAAAACGCGAGAAACTGTAATCGAGCGAAGCAAAGCCACGGCTGACGGATTTTAAGCGATCAAAGAAATCCATTACCACTTCGTTCATGGGCATGTCGTAACGCACCGACACCTGATTGCCCATATAGTGCATATCGCGCTGCATGCCGCGCTTTTCGGCGCACAGGGTAATCACCGCACCCAAATGTTCCTGAGGCACTAAGATGCTGGCCTCGACAATCGGCTCGCGCATCTCTTCAATGGAACCCAAGTCAGGCAGCGAAGAGGGATTATCCACGTAAATAGTCTCGCCCTTGGTGGTCACAATTTCGTAGACCACGGTGGGAGCGGTGGTGATTAAGTCCAGGTCGTATTCGCGCTCGAGTCGCTCCTGGATAATCTCCATATGGAGCATACCCAAAAAGCCGCAACGAAAACCAAAGCCCAGGGCGTCGGAGCTTTCGGGCTCGAAAAACAGCGAGGCATCGTTCAGGGTTAGCTTTTGCAGGGCTTCGCGGAAGTTTTCAAAATCGTCCGAGCTTACCGGGAACATACCCGCGTACACCTGGGGCTTCACTTTTTGGAAACCGGGCAAGGCCTCGGTATCCGGGTGGGTGCTGGAGATAATGGTATCGCCCACCGGAGCGCCCTGAATATCTTTAATACCGGCGACAATAAAACCTACCTCACCGGCTTTTAACTCTTTGAGTTTGGTCAGCTTGGGATTAAAGACACCCACACTGTCCACCACATGGGCTTTGCCGATCGACTTGGTAAAGATTTTATCTTTGACCCGCAAGGTGCCCTGGGTGACCCGCACCAACGACACCACGCCCATATAGTTGTCGAACCAGGAATCGATAATCAGCGCCTGCAGGGGCGCATCGCGATCGCCCACCGGCGGCGGCACCAAGCGCACCAGCTCTTCCAGAACGTCTTCAATACCCAGGCCCGACTTGGCGCTGCAGCGCACCGCTTCGGTGGCATCAATGCCAATCACATCTTCAATTTCCTGCGCCACCCGGTCCGGCTCGGCCTGGGGCAAGTCCATTTTGTTGAGTACCGGGATGACTTCCAGCCCCTGCTCAATCGCGGTATAGCAGTTGGCCACCGATTGCGCCTCAACGCCTTGGGCGGCATCCACCACCAGCAGCGCGCCTTCACAGGCAGACAGCGAGCGGGATACTTCGTAGGAGAAGTCCACGTGCCCCGGGGTATCAATAAAGTTGAGCTGATAAGTCTCGCCGTCGCGGGCTTTATAATCGAGGGTGACGCTTTGGGCTTTAATGGTAATACCGCGCTCGCGCTCCAGGTCCATGGAATCGAGCACTTGAGCGGCCATTTCCCGGTCGGTCAAGCCGCCACACAACTGAATAAATCGATCCGCAATCGTGGATTTGCCGTGGTCGATATGGGCAATAATGGAGAAGTTGCGGATGTGGCTGATTTCTTTAGGGTTCGTACTATCTGACATTCGGTCTCAACTCATGCGCGGGCGCTGGGCGCCGGCGGCGAAAATTGTCGATCCCGCCCGCAGCGGTGAACTGTGCGGTACGCGGGGCGTGCGCAAAAGCGGCAAGTTTAGCTTATTTGCCTGCCCCATGCTATGACATGCCCAGGGGTTTAGCGCTAAACGCCGGTATTTGCTAAAATCGCGCCCCCAACTCAAACCACCTATTTTAAGCGGACCGCCCATGACCTCTCCTACCCTAACGCTCGCCTGCGACTTGATTGCCCGCCACTCTGTCACGCCCGAAGACGCCGGGTGTCAGGCGTTGATGATGGAGCGCCTGCAAGCCATAGGTTTTACCTTACACAAACTTCCCTTTGGCGAGGTAGACAACTTTTGGGCGGTGCGCGGTGATTCGGGACCTTTACTGGCCTTCGCCGGGCACACCGATGTCGTCCCCACCGGCCCCGAGGCGCAATGGCAATACCCCCCGTTCGAACCCTGCATTGTGGACGGCATGCTGTGCGGGCGCGGCGCGGCCGATATGAAAGGCTCGCTGGCCTCAATGGTGGTGGCCTGCGAAGAGTTCGTCGCCCAACACCCCAATCACACCGGCCGTATTGGCTTTTTGATTACCAGCGATGAAGAGGGACCGGCCGATAACGGTACGGTTAAAGTGGTTGAGTGGCTGCAGCAACAGGGCGAACAGATCGACTGGTGTATCGTGGGCGAACCCTCCAGCACCCATAAGTTGGGCGATGTCATTAAAAACGGGCGGCGCGGCTCGCTGGGCGCCGAGCTGACGGTAAAAGGAGTTCAGGGGCATGTGGCCTACCCGCATCTGGCCGAGAACCCTATTCACACTCTGGCACCGGCATTAACCGAGTTGGCCGCCACCGAGTGGGACCAGGGCAATGATTTTTTCCCGGCCACCAGCTTTCAGGTATCCAATCTCAATGCGGGCACCGGTGCCACCAATGTAATTCCTGGCGAAGCCCATGTGGTGTTTAACTTTCGCTTCTCAACCGAGGTGACCGAGGCCGAGCTGCGCGAACGCACCGAAGCCATACTGAACCGCCACGGACTCAACTACGAGCTGACCTGGAAACTGAGTGGCCAGCCCTTTCTGACCGCCGAGGGTTCGCTGGTAGATGCCGTCGTCAAAGCCGTGGAAGATACCACCGGTTACCGCCCCGAGCTCTCCACCAGCGGCGGCACCTCAGATGGTCGCTTTATCGCGCCTACGGGCGCTCAGGTGGTAGAGTTGGGGCCGATAAACGCCACCATTCACAAGCTCAATGAGCGCATTGGCGCGCAAGAGTTGGAGCAGCTAACTCAAGCCTATCGCCGCACTCTGGAAAACTTGCTGACTTAACTTGCTGAATTAAAAAAACGGCTTTTGCCATTGCTAGCGCCGCTGTGGGGCGGGTAATGGCGAGTCGAGATAGATCACTTGCCAATCCGCGCGACTGATCTGCTCTTTGGCCCAGCGCAGGCGATCAAACTCGTCGATTAGAGCGTCCAGCGATCCATCGCGCTGGGCTCGCTCCAAGCCTAGGGTAAGGCGCTTGGCCAGCTTGGGATTATCCGGCGAAACGTAAAAATAGACATCGTTGGGATAGCTCAATACCAAGTTGGGCACCATAGCAAGATCCAGCTCGGGGTATTGTTCGATCTCACCGCGCACCTGATAGATCCCGCGAGGGAAATAATCAAAACGGTCCGCCGCCAACATCCGAAACAGCGGGTGATAGCCTGTTGCTGTCACATAGGGTAATTGATTGTGTGCCAGGACCTTGACGTCGGGCCACTGTGCTCCCACCCCCGCCACCCGCTGGCGCAAGTCGCTCAACGCCAAAGGATCGGTGTACAGCGGCAAATCACGCTCGCGCACAAGCAACATGCGATACTGAGTCAGCTCGCCGAGCAAAGACACCGGCACCCGCAACAATCCATTGTCAGCACGCTCGACGCTATTGCGCCACATGACGTCCACTACTCCGCGCTGCACCGAGACGCGCAAACGGTTATCCACCAGTAGCTGTTCGGGCAGGCGCAACTCAAACTCACCATACTCCGGAACGGTTAACTGCAGAGCTCTGTGCAACAGCCGCTTAAAGTAAAGAGACTCTTGATTACCATCTTCAGCCCCGTAACTGGGGGCGACAATCACCTCAACATCCCCCCCGACCTGTTGGGCAAGGGTAAAGACCGATGCCAGGCTTAGGCTAAGCCCCAAAAACAGTATCGCCCAACACTTGTTCACTATTCGCACTGCCACCTTCTATCGCCGATCGCGGGTTTAGGGCATCCTGATCTACATTATTATCACTCTTGAAATCCTGGCACACGTGCTGGCACTCCAAGGGCTCGCGGCGAAGCATCCATGCACCGCGCTATTAACTCGTCAATGTTTATTGCCGGGCTAACAGCTTGATATTTAACGCAGCCAAGTTGCCCCCGTATAATACGCCAAATTTTCTTCTATAGGGCACCTGGCTGTACTTTGAAAAATTACTATCAATTTATGCGCGCTCACTGGGCTCTGCTCAGCTTTGGTTTTGTCAGCATTTTTTGGGGCAACTTTGGCCAATCCTTTTTCGTCAGCTGGTACGGCAGTCATATTCAACAATCATTGGGCTTAAGTGCCGCCAGCTACGGCAGCTTGTATTCGGCGGGCACCCTGGGCAGCGCACTCACCATTATCGCTGTGGGCGGGCTAGTGGATCGCAGGCCCCTGCCGCGCTTTACCGCGCTGGTGGGCATGGGGTTAATGCTTGCCTGCCTGCTTATGATGAGCGCCACCGCGCCCCTGGCATTGTTGCTGGGGTTTTATTTGCTGCGGCTGTGTGGCCAGGGCCTGCTGCCGCACACGGCGCAAACGACTATGGCCCGCTATTTTGACGACCACAGAGGCAAGGCCCTGAGTCTGTCCGCCAGCGGTGTACCGGTGGGTGAGATTGTCCTGCCGCTGATTGCCGTGGCCTTAATTGCCGCTATTGGATGGCGCGGCAGCTGGTTGGTATTGGCCGCCAGTATTCCGGTTATTTACCTGCCGCTCAGCCTCTATCTGCTGCGCCGTGCGCCGCAAAACACCCACCTGCCCCCTGACGTGGACGCGCCTGCGCAAACGAATAGCCAGGGGCGCCGGGCCATGTTCCAAGACTATCGATTCTGGCTCGCCCTACCCGCCGTTTTGGCCGCGCCCTTTATTGTCACGGGTATTTTTATTCAGCAGGGTTTTATTCTGGAGCAAAAGAACTGGTCTGCGGTTTGGCTGGCCAGCTGCTTTGTGGTCTACGGCATCAGTCATTGGCTAAGCTCGCTGGCCGCCGGTCTGCTGGTGGATTTATTTAGCGCCCGCAAGCTGCTGCCGTTTATGCTGGCACCTCTGGCGTTGGCGTTGCTGGTTCTGGCGTATCTGCAAGGGCACTGGATTGCGCCGTTGTTTATGGCTCTGTTGGGCGCCGCCATCGGTATGGCCAGCCCGATTACCGGTGCCCTGTGGGCCGAGGTATACGGCACCGGCAAGCTGGGTTCGATTCGCTCGCTGATGACCGCGTTTATGGTCTTCTCGACTGCCGCCTCGCCGGTATTGTTTGGCGCCATGATCGATGCGGGAACAAGCGCGGCGCAGTTATTCGGGGTTTGCGCGCTCGCGGTGGTGTTGGCCGCCTTGCTGGTGGTGTTTTCCTACCCGCGCGGCAAAAATAACCCGGCGCTGGTATGATCTATTAACCTGGCAATTAAGATGCACGTCCTGAGCATCTTAATTGTCGCCCTGTAAAATCGGCGGAATTTGCGAAACCCCTTGATTTTATAGGGCTCGCGCCCGCCTTCGGCGGCGTCGGCGCATCCTGCGCCGCTATTAACCCCGCAATCGCAATTGCCGGGGTAATAGGAACCAAGATAAACACTTATAAGGATTGTCTGTGCGTCTGTCATCTGTGCTCTGGCCGCTCGCTTTTCTCTGCCACTGGCTGGTTGCAGGTTTTGTCGCCTGGCACCTGCTCGCCCAGGTAGATTTTGCCTATCCCCAGGCTTACCAAGCGCTGGATATCGGGGCTCATATCGAAACCTATGGACCGCAAAACCGCTACAAAGATGATTTTGCCGATACCGATAAAGAGCAGCGGCTCGGGTTATTTCATCAGATTAACGAGGCTATCCACCAAGATCCCGATTCGTTGGCTGAGATTACCTACACCACAAACACAGGCAAGCTAGTCGCGCTATTGCGCCCGCCCGAGGTCGTCCACTTGCAGGATGTCGCGCACCTGATCGACGGGGTGTATGCAGCGGGCTGGAGCGCCCTGTTGGTGCTTATTGCCACCACCTTGGCGCTGCGCCTGCAGCAAGCCCCCCTGCCGCACCCGCGACATGTGATTCTGACTTTTACCGGTGCCATCGCCCTGGGGGCTCTGGTGGTGTTTGCCGCCGGCCCCAAAAAAGTGTTTTACCTCCTACACACCTGGGTCTTTCCGCCGGAGCACCCCTGGTTTTTCTATTATCAGGACTCACTGATGACCACCCTAATGAAAGCCCCCGACCTGTTTGGTTTTATCGCCGTGCTTCTGCTGCTGCTTTGGACCGCCATATGGGGCATAAGCCTTTGGGCCGCCATCAGACTGTGGCGGTAACCGCAGCGACAAAATCTATTGACCACAGAGCTTACCGAAGAGAGCATTTATGATTATTCAGACCGAAACCGTCGACATCCCCACGCCTACCGGAACCATGCGCACCTATGTCTACCGCCCGGTAGCCGAGGGTCGCTATCCGGCGGTTATCTTTTACTCGGAAATCTTCCAGCAAACCGCCCCCATCGCGCGTTCGGCGGCGATTATGGCCGGTCACGGCTTTGTGGTGTTAGTGCCCGAGGTCTTTCACGAGTTGAACCCCATAGGCACTGTGCTGGCCTACGACGATGCGGGCAAGGACAAGGGTAACCAGGATAAATTTAGCAAGCCTTTGGCCGACCACGACAGCGATACCCAGGCCATGTTGAGCTTTTTGGATGAGCGCGATTATTTTAATGGCCACGCGGGCAGCATGGGGGTTTGCATTGGCGGGCATTTGGCGTTTCGCGCGGCATTGAACCCACGTATTCAAGCGGCCTCGTGCCTATACGCCACCGACTTGCACTCCAACACCTTGCCCGCTGACGACGCCGATCAGACCCTGGCGCGCTGTGGCGACGTAAAAGGCGAGCTAATGATGATCTGGGGCCGCCAGGACCCCCATGTGCCGGATGCAAATCGCGCGGACATTAACCGGGCGCTGCGCGAGGCGGGCTGCAATTTCACCTGGCACGAATTTAACGGCCAGCACGCCTTTATGCGCGACGAGGGCGAGCGCTATGATGCCGAGCTGGCGCTGAACGCTTACCGCTTATCAGTGGATTTATTCCGCCGCACCTTGAACTGATTGATTACGTGGCAGTGGGCTCAGCCGCTTGCTGAGCCTCTTCGCGGAGCTTATCGCGCACATTCATCAGCACCTTGCCGTAGCGATTGTCGCCGCGTTTATCCCGCCCGCAGCCCCAGTAATAGTCAAACTGGCTGTCTTCTACCAGGTTTTCATCACCCGTTGCCAACAGCTGCTGCCCTAGCTCGGGGTAGGTGCGCATTTTGGTGTACACCGCGCGGGTCATCACCACAGGCTTAACCTGCTTCCAGTCGCCGCGCTTTTTACGCAGCCAGCCTTTGGCCGCCTTGCGCGCGAGCGCAACTGTGTCCGCTTGCCGCACCCGCTCCCGGTCGGCCTCGTTCATAAAGCGCATCGCCAAATAGTAGTGCTCGACTGTCGACCAGCGTTTGCCCTCTAACTCAAAGGGGTGATCCGAGACTCGGCTCAGACCATCGTCGGGGTTCTCCATGGAAAAATAGGTCGCGTTTTCCGCCGCCGCGCTGAATAGACTCACTTTTATCTCACTTAAATGACCGGGTGTGGCTGCACGGCAGCATAGGGCTACCCGCAGCGCTTTTACACAAAGCACTGCATCCTCTGACGATGCACGGCAACGTCGATTCTCGACGATTAGCGCCGGTCCACGCTGTTAAAAAGCCGCCTCAGAGGTGAAACCTGTGGGAAAATTCATTGTATCATCGCGGCCTACACAATCCTCAAGGACACTTTTATACCCGTCTATTTAAGCGACACGGCTTGACGCTATGGGGTTTCGAACTTAATCTAGCCCCCCTTGATTCAGGCGAAAACCTCTACCCTATGACCTATTGTGTTGCCATTACCATGGATGCCGGACTGGTATTCTGCTCCGATTCACGCACCAATGCCGGTGTGGACCAAGTCAGCACCTACGGCAAGATGTACCATTACAGCGTGAGCGGCGAGCGCGAGTTCGTGATTCTGTCGGCGGGTAATCTGGCCACCACCCAGGCGGTGATCTCCCAGGTAAAGCGCGATATCCGGGACAACGCCGCCACCAGTCTTAAAACGGTACCGGATATCAGTGAAGCGGCCAGCTACCTGGGGGAGATTAATCGCCAAGAGCAGGACAAACACGCCTCGGGAGGCGGCCCCAACGGCGGTATGAGCTTTGAGGCCAGCTTTATCATCGGCGGCCAGATTGCGGGCGACAAACCCCGCTTGGCGATGGTGTACCCGCAGGGCAACCACATTACCACCTCGAAGGATACTCCGTACCTACAAATCGGCGAAAGCAAATACGGCAAGCCCATTCTGGATCGAATCCTGACCCGCGAAACCAGTTTAGAAAACGCCTCGCGCTGTGCGCTGGTGTCCATGGATTCCACCATGCGCAGTAATTTGACCGTGGGACCGCCGATTGAGCTGGCTGTATACAGTGCCGACAGTTTCTCTTTGCAGCGATTTCGGTTTGACGACGATGACGAGTATTTGCGCGAGCTGAAAAAAGCGTGGGATCAATATTTAACCGACGCTTTCGACCGGCTGCCGTCGCTTAACTGGGGCGACTCGTTACAATCCGATGAACCAGGCTGAGCTTCTCGCTCACCCCTGGGGTAATCACAAACGGATAGGCATCCCCCAGCCCCATACTGCGATTCAGAGCGTTTAACGACACCGAAAGCTCCAGCCAATGCTGCAACAGCGAATCCACGCTGGAGAAATCAATCCCCCGCTTCAACACCCCAAATGATTCGGCCGTTTCCAGGGTATCCACAATATGCAGATAATGGGCCCAGGTTTCGGCCCAATCCTCCAGCGGATGGGACTGTGCGTAATGACTGATAAAGTGATCCGTCCACTGGGTATTATCTGTCGCGTTATAGTGATTTTTAAGCGCTGCCTGATAATCCCGACTCGGATCGCCAAACAAACGCTTAAACTCATTCAACCAAGGCGAATCCGCGACTAAAAGTTCGTAATAGTAGTGGCCAATTTCGTGGCGAAAGTGGCCCAGAATGGTTCGGTAGTATTCACCCAGTTGTTGCCTGACTTTCTCGCGATAAGCATCGTCGGCCTCGGCCAAATTAATGGTGATAAGCCCTTTGCTGTGACCTGTGGATATAAACGATTCGGCCACCGCGGGATTGCTGCGAGCATCTTCTAAAAAAGCAAACTCCAGGCGTACACCGCGATCATTGGCCGGGGTCAACTTCAGCCCCAAAGACAAGAGCGAGTAAATCAGATGGCGTTTGGCGGCCTCGAGCTTACCCCACTGGTGTACGTTATCGCCATGGGCCAAGTTGGGAACGGTTTTATTGAGCCGACAGCTGAGGCAATAGGGGTCGGTATCGTCAACGGGTACCACCCAATTACAGGCGTTGTAATCGTAATAATTTTTACAGTAGTGGTAAGCTTTGCCGTTGCTCGCCCAGAGGACTGGCGAGTCCCCTTGCATGTCAAAACTCTGCATACTCATGGTTAACGGGGCAAACCCCAGCGCTCGCGAGCACTGCAGACATTGGGTATTGCGAAAAAATACCCGGGCCCCGCACTGACAGTAAAAATCCTTCACAAAGCAACCTGTACCTGCGGTAAAAACCAAGTCGTGGCGATGGATTGGTGAATTTGCCCAATCTCGGTTTGCACCGTATCAATGTACTCGTGCAAGCCATTCGCCATCAGCGCCTCAAAGTCGGCGGTTTTTAACTGGCGCCGCAGCGCAGCTACCGAATGCAGCGCCTCATCACTGTTGGGCAAATGCGCAAAGCACTCGTTTAGCTGGATCAGGCAGTGTTCAACCGCGCGCGGAAACATTGGGTCCTGAAGTAAAAACATCACCACATCGTCGGCATTGACCCGGTCGAGCACATGCTGACGGTACATTTGATAACCACTTAACGAGCGCAACACACTCATCCATAAAATATTGCTGTAGGGCTCGCTGGCACTGTCCTCGGCAAATGCCTTAGGAAGAATGCGGCTGGCCCCCACATCGACAATACGGGAGGTCATATCCGCCCGCTCGAGGTTGCGCCCCAGGCTAATAAACCGATAGGCATCGTTCTGACTCATGCAACCGGCCAACAAACCGGTAAACTGTTGTACTCGCTGAATGACCGACTCTAGCAACAGGTGGCGTTCGCGCCGCGCGACGGCGCTGCTGGCATTGTCTTTTAAATACCAATAGGTATCGTTGATCAACTCGTAGACTTCCGAGGGCATTATCTCGCGAGTGATGCGAGCGTTTTCCCGGGCATTGGCCATACTGCTGAGCAGCGAGCTGGGGTTGTTGGTATCCCCCAGCATAAAACGCATCACACTGCGCTCATCGGCGGCCTCGGTATCGCGCGAAAAGTACTCATCCAGCCCCATGATTTCCACTAAGGTGCCCCACCCCACGCTCGTGCCTCGCGGTAAATCCAACAACAGCTTGGTGTTGACGTTGATCAGTCGGGCGGCGTTTTCGCAGCGCTCCATATAGCGCCCCATCCAGTAAATTCGTTCGGCTACACGTGACAGCATTACTTGCCCTCCTCGACCACAACCCAGGTATCCTGGCTACCGCCACCCTGAGAAGAGTTAACCACATACGAACCCTTGCGCATGGCCACCCGGGTTAACCCACCAGCGGTGACCGAGCTGTTGCGCCCCTGCAGTATAAAAGGGCGCAAATCGATATGTCGCGGTTCGGCGTTTTTACTGCCGATAATGGGCGTGGTGGATAGCGAGATCAGCGGCTGGGCCATATAGTTGCGCGGATTAGCTTTGATGCGAGCGGCAAACTCTTCACGCTCTTTCTTACTCGCCTGGGGCCCGATCAGCATACCGTAGCCACCGGACTCATTGGCGGGTTTGACCACTAACTTATCCAGATTTTTTAAAACATAGTCGCGTTGCGATTTATCCACGCATAAATAACTGGGTACGTTGGGCAGAATGGGATCTTCCCCCAAGTAGTATTTAATCATCTGCGGCACATAGGTATAGATAACCTTATCGTCCGCCACCCCGGCGCCCGGCGCATTGGCAATAGCCACATTGCCCTTGAGCCAGGCGCGCATTAATCCCGGCACCCCTAGCACCGAATCGGGGTTAAACATTTGCGGATCAAGGAACAGGTCATCGATGCGACGATAAATGACGTCCACGCGCGCCAGGCCATCAATGGTGCGCATAAATACATGGTCGTCTTCCACCACCAGGTCGCTGCCCTCCACCAGCTCTACCCCCATCTGCTGCGCAAGATAGGAATGCTCGAAATAAGCGGAGTTATAAATGCCGGGGGTTAGTACCACGACCTCGGGGAATTCCAGCGGACGCGGCGAGATGGCCGCCAGGGTATCGAACAACTGATTGGGGTACTCGGTGACCGGTAAAATATTGTGATTCTCGAACAGCTCGGGAAAGATGCGTTTGGTGACTTTGCGGTTTTCCAGCATATAGGATACCCCCGAGGGCACCCGCAAATTATCCTCTAACACGTAAAAGCGGCCGTCGTTATCGCGGATAAGATCGCTGCCACAGATATGCGCCCAGACCCCCAAAGCAGGCTTCATGCCCACACACTCAGGGCGAAAGTTAACCGAGTCGGCCAATAGCTCGGCGGGCAGCACTTTGTCCTTGATGATTCGCTGCTCGTTGTAAATATCGTCGATAAAACAGTTGAGCGCTTGCAAACGCTGAATCAAACCCTTTTCGGTATGCAGCCACTCTTTGTGCGCGATAACCCGGGGAATAATATCGAAAGGCCAGGCGCGGTCGATGTTGCCGGCCTCGGAGTAGACGGTAAAGGAAATGCCCATGGTTTTAATGGCCAACTCGGCCGAGTGCTTGCCTGCGGCTATTTCCTCGTGGGTCAGTCCCGCCAGATGCTTGGCCAGTTGTCTCGCCACTTTGCGCGGATTGCCCGGCGAGCTGATTAGTTCGTCGTAAAACTCACCGCTGTCGTACTCTCGCCAATTGATTTCCATAGCTGCTCCGGGTGGATTCGAATGATATTCCGTTCATCCAGCATAAGTCAGACCAGCTTTGAGAGCAAAACTATTCGGGTGGGTCCAAGTTCACCGCGGTGCTGGTATTGACCCTAAACCAGCCGGCAATACTGTAGCGCTCGCGAGCAGCCGGCAGTACTTCATGGGGAAACTCTTCGCTCAGAAACACCACCAAGCGCCCGGCATGAGGCACAACCCGCTCTAACACCTGTTTGTCCGCCCTATCGTAGAGCACCAGCTCACCCCCGTCTTCTGGCTGCCAGTTTTGGTTGAGATAAAAGACCGTGGACAAGACTCGGTTAGAACGTCCGTGAAACGCGTCCACATGTTTTTTGTAAAAACTGCCAACGGGATAATAGGAAAGATGGCTCTCGTAATCGAACAAGCCCATAAACAGGCGGCGATTCAGACCGTGACGAATATCGGCCATGGCGTCGAGAAAAAAGCTCGCCGCCCCGGTGCGCCCTTCAAGCCAGCAGATACGATCACCGCGCACATTGCGTGCAATGGTAAAATCCTCTTGCCGACCAATGCCGGCATTTTTAAATTCGGCCCCCGGGTGATCAAACTCCGCGCGCAGCTCTTGCACCGCCACGGGGTTAAATGTCTGATCCATGACCGCATAACCGTGCTGGGTAAGCTTGTCAGCTAACTCATCCAAGAAGGGCTCGTCAACGCGGGTGGAATATTGGCACAATGGGGTGGTATGAGTGGTCACAGCGGCTCCTCGTCGATGTCGCAAGCTTATACCCCCGGCCCGGGTCTCACGCAAGTGGTAACCAAATAAAAAGTGCGCATTAAAGACAAACTCATCAACTACTGCTCGGCCCCACTGGCCCAATGTTTTAAACAGTTTCGCCTGGGGGCGGTGGTGTTTTTCGCAGGGCTGGTGGTGGTCTATATTGCCTCGCAAGCAGTTCCGCCCTCGCTGACACAAGAGCTGATTACGCTGGCCGGACTCTTGCTGATTGGAGTGGGGTTTATCATTGCCATTGCCGCGCAAATGCGCATGCTGGGCGCCCGCCTGCTGGCCTTTTGGCGCAAGCAATAACCCCGATTAGCCCACTCCCAAGTGCTCCGGCAGCTTTTTTAACGCGTAGATATCAAACCGCCCCGACTTGCCCTCTAAGCGGTAACTGGGGACCCGGTTATCCAAATCCGGCGCCTTGCGTGGACGCTTTACCACCACCCGAAAACGGGCCACCTCAAGCGCGCGCTCCAGCAGCTGATCGGCGTCCGGATCGGAGCCCACCAGAGAGTGAAAAGCTTTCATTTCTTTTTTAACTTGGGCCGATTTCTGCCGCTCGGGAAACATCGGGTCCAGATAGACCACGTCGACACTGTCCGGTGTTTGCAGGTAGTCGGCGGCATCGGTACGGGCCAAACTCATGCGCTGCATAATCGCCTGTAACTCGGCATCGGCGCTTAGCTCGGCGCGCGCCAAGCCATCGGCCAGCAAAGCCTGCACCACCGGATTGCGCTCAAGCATATCCACTCGGCAGCCCAAAGTGGCCAATACAAAAGCATCGCGCCCTAACCCCGCCGTAGCGTCTAACACATGGGGGTAAACCCGCGCCTGCAGCCCCACGGCCTTGGCAATGGCCTGCCCTTTACCTCCGCCAAACTTGCGCCTGTGATCCACCGCACCAGAGGCAAAATCAACCCGAATAGGACCAGGCGCTTTGCGGCCTGTTTGCTGAAGCGCCAGCCCCTGAGCATCAAACAGCAGAGCGAACTCCGGCCCATCTACGAGCATGCTCACGTCTATATTCAGTAGCAACTCGGTGTTGAGAGCGCCGGCTAGACGGGTAGCAACTGGGCGGGCATCGGCGTGATTACAGATTACTACGGGGGCTCTCATAGGCGGGCGTCAGTTAGGAAACATCGCTTTAGCGTTTACACACAACAATGCCCCGCCCGTACCGACGAGGCATTGTTATCATTATATCAATGCGCAAACGCAAAGTGGTTTATCGGGGCACTAACTCAATTTCCACCCGACGGTTCTGTGCTCGCCCGGCCGAATTGGAATTGCTGGCTATAGGGTAGCGCGGACCATAGCCCACCGCATTGATGCGGTTGTAGTCCACCTGGCGCTGCCCCAAATAGTCGCGCACACTTTGCGCACGTCTTTCACTTAACATCTGGTTATAGCTATCAGACCCGGTGGAATCGGTATGGCCGGCGATATTCACGTTGGTTTTGTCGTATTCCCCCAACACCAATGCGACGGAATCCAATACATCGTGAAACTGCGGACGAATCGTGTACTCATCGGTTTCAAAAGTAATGTTACCGGGCATGATCAGTGAGATGGTATCGCCACTGCGCTGCACCTGCACACCACTGCCCTGCAGTTTTTGTCGCAGCTCGGCCTCCTGGCGATCCATATAGTGGCCCACACCACCGCCAATCGCACCACCGGCAACCGCACCGGTTAACGCGCCTTTGCCGCGATCTTTTTTGCTGGATGACGCTACCCCCACAGCGGCCCCGGCTACCGCACCAATAACGGCACCTGTGGTTGAGTTAGAGGTTTTCTTTTCCCCGGTGTAGGGATCGGTAGTGGTGCAAGCACCCACGCTCACTAAAGTCATAACCGCAATAAGACGCTTCATGATAACTCCTGATATTCGGCAATGAATAATACCGGCTAATGCTATACCATTCTGCTGAAAGGTACACTGCCAGTATTCACACTTACACAACTTGGCTTAACCGCAGCTGAATCTATTAGCCCGGCCATTATGATTGTCGGGTGAATCACGGCGCAGGATGCGCCGCCGAAGGCGAGCGCGAGCCCGGTAAACTCAAGGGATTCCACAAATTTTACCGGGCGACATTTAACGATGCTCAGAACGAGCCTCTTAATTGCCAGGTTACTAACATGAGACATGTTTATGCATCGCATTATAGGTATGGCGCTTTTACTGAATCTTTGCGCGTGTAGCCAATACGATTTTTCGGTAAATGATAATGTGGTGTACACCCCCAAGCCCATCCTAAAAGAAAGCTCGGTCTCCGATCCGGCGCTCAAGGCATGTCTACAACAGACCTTTAAAGATAAAAAACACACTAACATTTCGCAGGTAACCAGCCTGCGCTGCACTCACGCGGGTATTGCCAGCATAGCCGGTCTTGGGCGCTACTTTGCCCTCACCGAGCTGGATTTATCTGACAACGCGATAGCTGACGTTACGCCCCTGACAAGGCTGGGTAAATTAACCTTATTACACCTAGAGAATAACCAAATTCGCGATGCAGCACCGCTGTTAAGCCTGATCAAGCTGAGCGATTTGCGTATTGAGGGAAATAATGACGCGGGATGTAAAGACCTATACCAAGTGCGGACCAGTGTAAGAGATAACGCAGGCTCGGCCCTGTTACCCGATCATTGCGACCAGTAATAGCACCGAATACCGTTTAAGTAGCAAAGGTCAAGCCGATGGTATTGCGAAACTGACGTACCACCTTCATAGCCACAGGTTCAGAATTAATCGGCCCAACCACCTTGCGAAACAAAACCTGCACCACCGTACCCACCGGAGGTAAAACTTGGTTTTCCAACATCACCTGGGCACCGCCCTCGGAGATATCGGTGGTAAACCCCACTATTGTGCCAATGCCCGGGTGAGTCATCTCTACCCGTATGCTGCGGCTAGTGCGTTCATGCTGTCGGCGTTCCACGATGACATCCTCAAAAAATCAATAATTCCTGTGCTCTTTCACTCTCACTATAGCAAACGGTTATAGCGCTGCCTCGGCGTGTACCGGTGAGGTAAGTTGTAACCAGTCAAAGCCCTCGTCCTGACACGCATACAGAGTATTGGCAACCGTACCCACAAAAGGCTCCAACGCCTGTTTAACCAGCTCAAGAGAGTTGTTTTTCTGACTGATATGAGCCACCACCAAATGCTGCAATACTTGCATCGGGTATCGCTGCAAAAAACCCGCCGCCTGCTGGTTACTCAGGTGCCCCCAAAGACCACCCACACGCTGTTTCAAAGACGGCGGGTAAGGCCCACCGGCCAGCATCATCGGATCGTGGTTTGCCTCCAGAATCAACGCCTGGCAATTACCGTAACGCCTTTCCACATGGGGCGAGATATTACCCAGATCGGTCAGTAAACCCAGGCTAAGGCCCTCGTAGGTAAAAATAAATTGCGCCGGCTCGCGGGCATCATGAGGCACAGCCACTGGCTCTATCTGCAACTGCGCTAAAGCAAATGACTGGTAGTTTTCAATCAGGTTTAGCTCGGGCAAAGCGCCGTAATCACGGCTGTGATAGGTTCCGGGGGTCATATACACGGGCAGATTGTATCGCCGCGCCAGCGCCGCTACCCCTTTCACATGGTCGCCGTGCTCATGGGTTACCAGCACAGCGCTTAGATCAGACGCCGAATATTGAAGGCGCGCCAACCGCGCTTCGGTTTCGCGCACACTGAAACCACAGTCCACCAGAATGGCCCCGCCGGACCACTCAATCAGCGTACTGTTGCCCTTACTGCCGCTGCCCAGAGAAGCAAACCGCATGGATTTGCCGCTCCGTTAAATCAGGTTTTTACGCAGTATGGTTAACAGCTTGCGCGCTTCGCGCGGATCAATGCGCTTGCCATAGGGGTCGCGCAAATGCACCGTATAATCGCCGGGCTCACCTTTTATAAACAATAGGTAACCGGGGGCGCCGGCGTTCTGCGCTTCACCCTCGCGGTTTGACAATGGCGCACGAGCGAAGGCCTCGCCTGTCGGCACATTCTCAAGCAACTGCGCCAGGGTATACGGGCTGGTATGAACAATCTCTCGGTCGCTCTCAAACCAACCGCTAAACCATCCATCACTTTCGGGCTCGACTGGCTCGTAGTGTAGGTAGTAAACACCCTGATCCGGCGCGCTGTCGTATATGGCAAAGCCGTCTTGCTTCATCGAGTGGAACAAGGTCGCCTTAGCGCGCTCTTCGTTTAGGCGAATTTTCATAACCGGCTCGTTCGCCTCAATCACCAAGGCAGACTTGGCATCGCCGCCAATGGCCTGCGCCAGCAATGAGGTACCGCCCAGAGTTTCATCCCGAGCGAGCTCGGCGGCCAGCTCATCCAACAACCAGGCTTCACGCTCGGCCGAGGTCGATTGCTCGGGCCAGGGGGTGGGCTCGGTGGGCGCACTGCCGGGTAGAGATTGATGCCGTACGTGAATTTCACTGGTTTCCGGCTGTACCCCCTGATCGATCTGCACGCG
The DNA here is from genome assembly GCF_024195295.1 of Gilvimarinus xylanilyticus. Classification (GTDB taxonomy): domain Bacteria; phylum Pseudomonadota; class Gammaproteobacteria; order Pseudomonadales; family Cellvibrionaceae; genus Gilvimarinus; species Gilvimarinus xylanilyticus. The sequence goes on from NZ_JAMFTH010000001.1 coordinate 1,464,105, forward strand.
GTATCTATCCACTGTGTTCAGATCGCTTTTAAACTGCAACCAGTGGCTTTCGATAATACCGCGGCTAATATCGGCATTGGCGACATCCACATTGTTTTCGTTCAAAAAGCTGCGCACCCGCGGCCAGACTTCACCCGGGGAAACATTCATCAGTATCCAGCGCTCTTCGCCCAAACGCTGGATTTTGATGTTTTCCTGCATCAGATTAGTGGCCAGCGGTTGAGGTCTGGGCACTTCGTTATGATCGGCGCTCACCGCCTCATCAAACTCGCTCTGCTGGATAGGCGGGATGGGGTAAATCTCCCCCAGCCGTTCGCGGCTCATACCTTCGGGCACTTTAATGGGCTCGATTTTATCGGCTTTTTGGTAGTCCCCGTCGCGATTGCGAAAGTAGGCTTGATCACCCCAAAACACGCCGCAACCAACCAGTTGCGTCACTAAAGTCAAAGCGAGCCCTCTGAGGGCAATGGTTTTTATCATATGAATATCTTCAGCTTACTCAAATCAATCCGGCATCGCGCAGTGCGGTGCGCACCTGCTCGTGATACACCTCAGACAGTGGCGTCATGGGCAAGCGAATGCCCTCTGCCACTATTCCCATTTGCGTTAGGGCCCATTTTACCGGGATGGGATTCGCCTCCAGGAACATCACCCGGTGCAATGACATTAACGAGTCATTCACCTGGCGCGCCTGCTCGGCCTTACCGGCAATGGCCAGCTCGCACATTTGTGCCAGCTTCCCGGGTATGACATTCGCAGTGACAGAAATATCCCCGTGACCGCCCAATAACATTAATTCCACGGCGGTTTCGTCGTCGCCCGAGATGACTTTAAAGCCATCGGGCGCGGCATCGATAATCGCTTTGGCCCGCCCCATATCGCCGGTAGCTTCTTTAATACCAATAATATTGGGCAGCTCAGCGAGGCGTAGCACCGTTTCGGGCAGCATATCGACGGCTGTTCGACCGGGCACGTTATAAAGCAGTTGCGGCATATCAACCGCTTCGGCAATAGCTTTGTGATGTAAATACAACCCCTCTTGGGTGGGCTTGTTATAGTAAGGGGTTACCGACAGGCAGGCGTCTGCCCCAGCGCTTTTGGCGCCCTCGGTCAGCTCGATGGCCTCGGACGTTGAGTTGGCGCCGGTTCCAGCAATGACCGGAATCTTGCCGTTCACTTGGTCAACGACATGGCGGATAACCGCCAAATGCTCATCGACATCTAAGGTGGCCGACTCACCGGTAGTGCCCACCGCGACTATGCCGTGGGTACCCTGCTCCAAGTGCCAATCGACCAGCGCCGATAAACCTTGCCAATCCAACGAATTGTCGGCATTCATGGGGGTTACCAGGGCAACCATACTGCCTTGAATCATAGCGTCTCCAATTACGGATAATCCGGGCTGCCTGAGCAGCCCCAAGGGCGCAGCTAACCGCCCGTGGTGTTGATAAAGTCTGGCGACATGTTACGCACCGCGCCTCAGCGACACAAGCGGCGCGCAAAGCGCTGCTTGTTAGCCTTTTTTAAAAGCCAGCATACGGTCCAAAGGCTTCATCGCCTGCTTGGCAAGCTCGGCATCGACAAATATCTCATTGTCGTCACGCTCGAAAACATTCGCCAGATTCTCCAGCTCATTCAGTGCCATCCAGGGGCAGTTGGCACAACTACGGCACGAGGCGCCGCTGCCGGCCGTGGGCGCGACATGAAAAGTCTTCTCGGGGCAGAGCTGTTGCATCTTAAAAAAGATGCCCTGATCCGTGGCCACAATAAATTCCTGATTGGGCAGGGTTTGCGCGGCGTTAATCAACTGCGAGGTCGAGCCCACTACATCGGCCAGCTCTACCACTGACTGGGGCGATTCCGGGTGCACAAGCACCGCCGCCTCGGGGTACAGTGTTTTTAAATCCTCAATCCCCTGGGCCTTAAATTCCTCATGCACAATGCAAGCACCATCCCACAAGAGCACATCGGCACCGGTTTGCTTTTGCACATAAGCGCCCAGGTGTTTATCCGGCGCCCAGAGAATTTTTTCGCCTTTTTTATCCAGATAGTCCACCACATCCAAGGCGATGCTCGAGGTAACCACCCAGTCGGCGCGCGCTTTCACCGCCGCCGAGGTATTCGCATACACCACCACGGTGCGGTCGGGGTACTGATCGCAAAAATCACTGAACTCGTCCGCCGGACAACCAATGTCGAGCGAGCAGGTCGCCTCGAGGGTGGGCATTAACACCCGCTTGTGGGGGGTGAGAATTTTGGCGGTCTCGCCCATAAACTTAACCCCCGCCACAATCAGGGTAGAGGCCGGGTGATCGCGCCCAAAGCGCGCCATCTCCAAGGAGTCCGACACGCACCCGCCCGTCTCTTCGGCAAGCGACTGGATGATCGGGTCGGTGTAATAGTGAGCCACCAGCACGGCATCGCGCTCGATCAGCATTTGCTTAATCTGAGCCTTTAAAGCCTGCTCTTGCTCTGGGGTAAGATCGCTGTGCCGCCCGATGCCCGCCAAGTGATCTTTTACCACCTGACGGTCGGATGCCAGAGCATCTGTCGCTGCATTATCGACAACTTCAATGGACATACTTGAATACCACGGTTGGCGCCCCTACTGGTGCAACGGCGCTTTTTAAAGGGCGCATTCTAGCATAAGGCTAGGGAACGGCGGGAGCGGTTGAAGTGTTTGCGGGGAAATTACCAAGGTAATAAAAAAGCGCCAAGTGCTTTGCAATTGGCGCTTTCATCGCTTGCTGACCGGCAGTGCTCAGTAAACTGCCTGTCAAAATATGGTGGGTCGTACTGGATTCGAACCAGTGACCAATTGGTTAAAAGCCAACTGCTCTACCAACTGAGCTAACGACCCGTAAAACTGATTGTGTGCCAATTCCTGTGGCGGATGACCGGCGGCGCTCAGTAAACTGCCCGTCTTAATATGGTGGGTCGTACTGGATTCGAACCAGTGACCAATTGGTTAAAAGCCAACTGCTCTACCAACTGAGCTAACGACCCATAATCTGATTGTATTTCGCTGCGCTAAAGCGCCTCAAATCAGAGGCGCACATAATAATGATTTGCCCGAAAAACACAAGGGATTTTTTGCAATTTAGCCCTAATATTTTTTATCTGTTCAATAACTTACCAACTTGGGCAAGGCGCGCACTACAGCCGGTAGCGAGTGGGGTCTGCCACCCCTGCCTGCTCGAAACCCACGCGGCGAAGGCGGCAGCTGTCGCAGCGCCCACAGGCGCGGCCATCATCATCGGCCTGGTAGCAGGACACCGTTAATCCATAGTCCACACCCAATTCGGTGCCACGGCGGATAATCTCGGCTTTACTCAGATCAATCAAGGGTGTGCGGATGGCTAGGGTGTGCCCTTCGGTACCTGCGCGAGTCGCTAAATTGGCCATTTTCTCGTAGGCGGCAATATAGTCTGGCCGGCAATCCGGGTAACCGGAGTAATCCACAGCGTTCACACCGATAAAAATATCGTCGGCGCCCAGCACCTCGGCCCAGCCCAAGGCAATGGACAGAAACACCGTATTGCGCGCCGGAACATAAGTTACGGGAACCCCCTGAGTCTCCTCTTCGGGCACATCAATGCTGTCGTCGGTCAACGCCGAACCACCAATCGCGCGCAGGTCCAGATTGATCACCTTGTGGTCGGCACTGCCCAGCGCCTGGGCGGCGCGCTCAGCCGCCAATAGTTCGGCGCGCATGCGCTGGCCGTAATCAAAACTGATGGTATAGCACTCATACCCCTCACTGCGGGCAATGGCCAGGGCTGTGGTTGAGTCCAAGCCACCCGACACCAATACCACCGCTCTTTTTTGGCCCATGCAGATCTCCTTTTACTTTAATGCCCCGGCGTGTCATCCCACAGCAACTTGTGCAGCTGGAGCTGAAAACGCACCGGTAAATTGTCTTCTACCACCCAATCGGCCAACTGGCGGGGCGATACCTGGCCGAAACTGGGCGAGATCAATACATCCCCCACACGCTCGGCTAGTTTATATTCGTCTAACTTGAGCTTTGCCCACTGGTAGTCTTCCCGCGAGCAGATCACAAACTTAATCTGATCGCGGCCGTCCAGCAGCTTCAGGTTGGACCAGAGGTTGCGCTGCACCTCTCCCGAACCCGGGGTTTTAAGATCCATCACCTTCACCACTCGCTCATCCACCCCCTCGAGAGTCATGGCGCCGCTGGTTTCTAGCGATACCTGGTAACCGCGCTCACACAGTGCCGTTAACAGGGCTGGCGTATGCTTTTGCGCCATAGGCTCACCGCCGGTCACACAGACATAACGCGGTGAATAAGAGGCAACCTTATCCAGCACCTCATCGAACGACATCCGCGTGCCCCCGTAAAACGCATACTCACTGTCGCAGTAACCACAGCGCAGTGGGCACCCGGTCAGGCGCACAAACACCGTAGGCAAACCCACGGTATTGGACTCACCCTGTAAGGAATAGAAAATTTCCGTGATTTTGACACTTAGTTCAGTCATATATACGCCGGCACCTGGCTCCTACGGGTTCACGCCCCAAGGAGCAGGTGCTATTCTAAATAGCTTTGTCACCGCCGCTTCGGACTGCAGTAATGAAACCGGTCAAATCCAAAAAAGCGCAACGCCAGGAATTGGAAGCTCAAATTCGCGAGTACCAGTCTCGCGGTGGCACCGTTAATCAGGTGCCGCGCGGGCTTTCGGGGCGGGCCGATGCCAACACCCCTCTGCCACACGTATTCGAGAAGAAGGCCGAGGCCGAAAGTCGTACCGAAGTCTCCCAGGTTATCGCGGCGATAGAGCAACGACGACGCCCCCAACCGCCTAAAATCCAACGCCCTAACAAGCCCAAACTGCCGCGTAAAAAACTCATTTACGACGAGTTTGGCGAGCCTTTGCGCTGGGAATGGGAAAGCTAAAACCGCCCTACCCGCTTACCGATCAATTAAATTAAAGTCAGCTTGCAAAATATCAATAATGTCCTGCTTGGGATTGTCCGATAGCTCGATACGCTGGCCCGTGATTTTCTCCGCAATGGCGAGATAGGTTTCGGAAACCTCCATCAACACCGACTCGGGCAAGGCGTTATCCCGCGCCAGCGCCTGACGCTCGTCCATGCGATCTTTGTTGAGCAAAATGTCCGGATCATCAAAATAGCTCAACAGTAATTGACGGAAGGCCTCTTTGGATTTCTCCACCACCTTACCATCGCGATAACTCGGGCCATCCCATATACGTGAAGAGTCGGGCGTACCCACCTCGTCCATATAAATCAACTTGTCGTTACCGGCAGCATCAGTCACATAACCAAACTCAAACTTGGTATCCACGAACACCTGATCCAGCGCCGCCAATGAATCGCTGATGACCGCGAAGCCCTCTTTTAACAACTTCTCGTATTGCTCGATATCCGCTTTGCACCGAAAGTTAAAGGCTTGGTAATTGGCTTCAATATCGCCCCGAGTAATATTCACATCGTCCACTTCAGGAACGCCGGGAATACCGGTCAAAATACCTTTGGTGGATGGGGTGATCAGCAACTCGGGCAGCTTTTGGTCTTTCTCCAGACCATCGGGCAATTCAATTCCGCAAAAATCCCGCTCGCCTTTGCTGTAGGCGCGCCACATGGAGCCGGTAATATACTGCCGGCAGATCGCCTCAATTTTGACCGGACGGGCTTTTTGTACAATCCAAACCAATGGGTGGGGAATATCCAGAATATGACTATCAGCGAGGCCGCTATCGCGAAACAAGCGAAACCAGTGATTAGAAATGGCATTGAGCGCCGCGCCCTTGCCCGGAACACCGTCCATTCCCCCTTCGCCGTGCCAAATACAATCAAAGGCCGAGATTCGGTCACTGATCACCATAATGGCCAGAGCTGCGTCAGGGGCGACGTCATAACCCTTGTCAACAATCAGCCGCTTGCTGTCGGCCTCGGTCAACCAATAAACAGAACGCACCTTGCCACTGTGCACGGGCAAATTAGTGCGAATGGGCAGATCATCGTTTACCGCTAACACCCGGTCGGAAAGCCCCATAGAATCACCCTATCACTTTAGGCCGAAAAACCCGCGATATTAACACATTTACCCTCTACGCCAAGACTACTACCAAGGCAAAGGCTCGCCGCTCCAGTGAAAAAAACCGCCATTATCGTCCGGCCCCAAACTCTGCATAACACTCACTAAGCGGCCGGCCGAGGTCTCAGGGGTGTATAAACGGTGGCTGGGAATACGGGCCGCAAAAGGCTCCGAAAGCGCCGAGCGAGTGGTCCCCGGATGCAGCGCGACCAGACAAGCATCCCGATGCCGACGCGCCAACTCAATCGAGGCCGTTTTGACCAGCATATTTAACGCCGCTTTACTGGCGCGGTAGCCATACCAGCCACCCAGGGCGTTATCACCAATACTGCCCACTTGAGCGCTTAAAAACGCTACCTTGGGCCGCTTGGCAGAAGCGATAAAGGCACTCAGGTGCTTCAAAATCAAGGCAGGGATAATGGTGTTGACCGCAAAATAGTGAGACAACTGCTCAGCGCTCAAGTCCTCCAGACGTTTTTCGGGAGTGAAAAACTCATCGTGCAACACCCCGACACAACACCAGATCTCGGCGGGCGCCACCTCCAGCTCGCGCAGCCGCTGAACAACTTGCTCCAGCCCCTCATCACTGTAATCACAACAGACGTAATGCGCATAGCAAGCGGGCGCCTCGGGAGCTCGCCCCACCCCCAGCAGGCACCTGCCCGCTTGCGCCCGGTACGCGGCAATCGCCTGAGCAAGCGCGCTGCTGGCCCCAAAAATCAGTACATTAGACATAAAACCTCCGGCTTAATCAGGCCGGCGGTGGCCAGCCTACAACCAGTCTTTACGCTTGAAATACCAAAGTGGTGCAATGGCCGAGGCCATCATAATGGCGATACCCGTCAAATAACCCCACTTCCACTCCAGCCCGGGGATAAAATCAAAGTTCATCCCGTAAAAACTGGCCACGACGGTGGGGGGCAGAAAAATTACCGCGGCAATGGAGAAGGTTTTGATAATCTGGTTTTGCTCGATATTGATAAAGCCCTGAGTCGAATCCATCAAGAAGTTAATTTTGTCGAACAAAAACGCGGTATGTGACATCAGGGTATCCACGTCGCGCTTAATCTCGCGGGCAGTTTCCTGCAGCTCAAAATGCTCGCGCAGGTGACGCTGCAAAAAAGAGATAGAACGCTGGGTATCCATCAGGCAAAGGCGGATTTTGCCGTTGCTGTCCTCAAGCTTCGCCAAACGGTCGATAGCATCTTCCAGGTCGGCATCGTCATCTTCCAGCACGGTATGACTGACATCTTCGAGCTTGCGGTGAATATCTTCCAGCACGTCTGCCAAGTTCTCGACCTTTTGCTCGAACATGGTAATCAGCAAATCCTGCGGCGAGTGCGCCTGCACCTGCCCTCTCCGGGCGCGCATCCGCAGAAGACGAAAATCGGCCAGCTCGCCGTCGCGCAGGGTAATCAGGCGCTTGTCCTGCAAAATAAAGGCGACCGTGGTCGTACTGTGGCGCCCTTCGGTGGGCGCTAAAAACAGCGAGTGGACGTGAATACCCGCTGAATCCAGAAAGTACCGGGCCGAGAACTCAATTTCTTCCACATCGTCTGACTCGGGCAGCTCGGCGCGCACGAAGGTATTGAGCTGTTCACGCTCTTCATCCGTGGGCTCGTGAGCATCAATCCAGACCGCTTGATTCATCGCCTCGCGGATCACTTCCGGATCCGGGCCCTGCTCTCGCAGCTTCGCGCCCTGAATTTCAAACATTCTTAGCATGCTTCACACTCCCTAAGCCTGTTAACACCAAACCAGCTATCTCGTTACAAAAGTGTACCCTGTTATACGTTTTATTTCTTACGTTTGGATGGATAAGGGGAAGGTTCTCCCTCTGGGCGAGTCTTAAAGCGCCGGTGAACCCATAAGTATTGCGTGGGGTGGCGACGCACTACCGCTTCAACAACGGCGTTGGCAGCGGCAGCATCGGCAACGTCGTCGCCCGAGGGGAAATTCTCTAACGGCTCTTTAATCTCAACGTGATAAACACCCTGCTCGTCCCGGTAATGCTCGAAGGGTACGACCGCAGCGCGGCCCATCTGCGCCATCCGGGCGGTGGCCGTTACCGTGGCCGCCTCAATTCCCATAAAAGGCGCAAATACGGTATTCTGCACACCGTAATCTTGATCTGGCGCATACCAGATGCGATGGCCTTTGCGCAGATTTTTAACCAGTTGGCGCACATCCTCGCGGGGAATCGTGGTGCCGGAGTAGCGCTCGCGCGCGCTGGCCATGGCTGCTGCCAAAAGCGGATTGCGATCCACCCGGTAAATCATATCGCACTCAATATTAAGCCCCATAATGCGACCGGCCATATCCAAAGTCGTGTAGTGCCCCCCTAACAGCAGCACGCCGCGCCCCTCGTTCTGTAAGCGGTGCAGTATCTCCATGCCTTTTAACGTGTAACGCCCTTCGATGGCGCGATCCGGTCCCCACAAAGCAATCGCGGTTTCAATAAAGCTGAGTCCCACATCGCGCAGAATGTCGCGCACCCGCGCATCGCGCTCGACCTCGTCCAACTCAGGAAAACAAAGTGCCACATTAGTGCGAGCAATCTCGCGGCGCGAATCGGCAAAGCGATAAAACAATCGCCCCAGCAAAACACCCAAGCGATGAGACAACGCCCAAGGCAAATGCGCCACCAGCCAACACACTCCCAGAATCATCCAGGTGGGCCAAAAGCGGGGGTGGCCATAGCCTTTTAAGCTGGTGCGCGCGTCTTTTTTTGCCTGTGTCATAGGTCCTACCGTTAAACCATCAAACCGGATTTTGCCCGGCATACTCATCAGTGGCGAGATTATAACAGGCGCGTGAATCTGGTAGAGTAAAAGCCACAAGATAATCACAACCGAGGCTCACCTTGACCCAAGAACCCGACAGCCGACTCACCCAGCTGAGCGAACGACTGGATAAAAATCACGCCCAAATTACCCGTCAACTGGACGAGCTTTATCAGCTAAGAGAGCAAGCAGTGGGTGAGCAATGGCGTAAATACGAAGAGCAAATCCGCCACCTAAAAGAACAGGAAATTCGGCTACTAAAATCGAAAAACGCTGCCTGGATGGCTCACTGGCTGCGAACCGATGGCGAAGTAGAGATTACCGAACGGCCACACCGCAAACTGGGGCTGGCGATCATAGGCATTAGCGTGATCGCACTAATCGCACTGGGCGTCTATGCGTGGAAAATTAACAGCGGGGGATGACAAGAAAAAGAAATGGGCAGCGCCCGGGACCGGGAGCTGCCCCAACAGGAGCATGAATCAATCAGAAGAATCGGCGGGAACAGCGGCCTCAATTAAGGTCTTGAGTTCGCCCTTCTCGTACATCTCGGTCACGATATCGCAACCTCCTACCAGCTCACCGTTTACCCATAACTGTGGGTAAGTCGGCCAATTGGCATACTGCTTTAAACCTTCGCGAATGTCCGGGTTCGACAAGACATCCACGTATGCAAATCTTTGTCCGCAAGACATCACCGCTTGTGATGTGCGCTGTGAAAACCCGCACTGAGGGGCATTTGGAGAGCCCTTCATATACAAAATAACCGGATTTTCAGATAACTGCTGCTTGATGGTTTCCATCACGTCCATAGACAATGCTAACCTCTGTGGCTTTGGACAACCCTGGGTAACTACCCAAAAGGTTGGGTGAATCGACGAATATTGACCCGAATAACCCAGTGGCTTACTCAGGTATTCTATTCTACCGCATAGCGCCACCCGCTCCAAATACGCATCGCCAACGTCCCTGCTACCGCAACAACCATTACAACGTGCAAACGCTGCAATGTCTTTTGCCATGATACCCTATTCCCACGACAATTGGGACTGCTAATCCCACGTAATTTGCCACTTTCTGGCAAAAATTGCGCTTTTTTACCCGCTTAAATGCGATCTTTTGGTGCGAGCCCCAAATGACAGCGTTACCACGCGTATTCGAGGCTAGCGCCGACATTGAACTGGCGTCCCGGTGCGGGCTCAAGGGTGCGGCCGCGACTTTGGTTCACAATCACTGCCCCTACATACTTTTTGTCGAACAGGTTATCGACTTTGGCCCAGAGCGATAACAGACTTCCCGCCCAATCGTGCTGCGACTCTACCGCCAGATCCCACACCAGCGAGGCGGGAGCCCATTCGATGTTTTCATCGCCGGTAGCGACTTCACTGCGATACTGCGCCGCGAGATCGACGCTAAGTGCCGCTCCCAGTGGGGCCCAGTCGAGCTGTGAGTAAAAGTTCTCATCCGCCACCCCGGGCAGCGAGTTACCTTTGTAGGGGCCTGCCGCGTATTCCGCTTCAAGCCAGGTGCCGCCCCAGCGCCAACTCAAATCAGAGCCGAGAACCCAGTCGAGGCTCCACTCCAACCCGCGACGCTCGGTCCTGGCGCCATTGCGATAGGTGGTGCGCCCGCCGTCGGAGGTATCAACGACCAATTCCTTATCGCTGTCCACCCCAAACACCGCCACACTTGCCTGCAGAACCCCAGTCTCACGCCGCCAGCCAACTTCAAGCTGCCGATTACGCGCCGGTTCCAACTCGCCGTTTAACCCTGTGCCTTCGTTGCGGTAGGCCATTTCGGTCAGGGTGGGGGTTTCAAAGCCCTCGCCCACACTGGCAAATAAGCGCGACTCGGCAATGCCATAGCTGGCGCCCAAACCAAATGAGGGCTCGCGATAGCGCAGCTCACCGGAATCGTCGGGGTTGCTGCCCTGAATAAAATAATCGGTCACCGCAAAACGGATATCATTGTGGCGCACCCCCGCCTGCAGCCGCCAGGGGCCTTCGGGGGACCAATTTAGGGAGGTATAAAGATCGCGATTGGTCACTTCACCCAACTCATTGCGCTTTAACTCGCCCTGAGTGCCCATATCGTTCACAAAGCCTTTGCGGCGGTCGCGCATTTGCCCGAACTCGGCGCCCACAGCCCATTCCCAATCGCCCCAGCGTTTGCCCAACCGAGCATTGCTGCCCCAGAAGTCGCGCTGCAAATCAATCACAGCGCCATTGGCATTTTCGCCGTCGCCAGGAAAACTGAGGAATTGTTTAATATCCCGCTCGCCCGTCCATCCGGCCCACTGCCACTGCCCCCAGTCGGTATCCTGGCGCAGAGACAAAGAAGCCTGGCGGTGCTCGATGGACTTGCGCGGATCAAACAGCCGTGCCACCGGATGAACTTGCGTGGCATCCTCCTGCCACTGTTCGTAGGTGAGCCCCTGCGGGTCTAACGTCTCCGGGTCGCGACTGATATCCACACGCGCCACTGCCTCTATTCCGCCCGTGCTCTGATAAAACCACTGGCCGGTAAACTGATTGCGCTCGGCACTGGAATGATCGCGAAAGCCATCGGTGGAAAATTGACTGGCCTGAACCCGCGCTGCGGCCTGCTCCCCGACCCATTCGCCACGCAGACGGTAGCGCCGCTGCCGAGCATCGCCCGCCGCCGTCAGCACCGAAATAGAATTTTCTCGGGGCTTTGCCGTATTGAACAAAATGGTGCCTCCGGCGGCATTGCCATACAAAGTGGCCAGGGGCCCACGCATCACCTCGACCCGATCGAAAGTGTCCAGGGCAAAGCTGGATGTCTGACTCTGACCGTCGGGCATAGTGAGAGGGATAGCATCCACCCGCATATTAATTCCACGCACCCCAAAGGCCGAACGGGCGCCAAAGCCGCGCAAACTGATGCGAGTATCCTGCGCAAAATTAGAACGACTATCGGCCTGCACCCCGGGCAAACCGGCCAGCAGCTCCGCGCTGTCAAAGCGAAACCCGGGCAGCTGCCGCTCGGTGCCGACACTGTCCACCGTAGCGGCGCTACTTAGCCAGGACTCTTCGACCCGATTGGCGGTAACGATTACCGTCTCTTCTATTGACTCAGAGGACTCGGAAATCGCTTCGGCGGAGGCCATTGTCAGTGCTACCGCGCCGAGCGCCAAGGCCGGCAAATGGCTTAACATAAAAACACCTTAAAACTGATTACTGCGACAAACGCCGCTTGGTTAGCCCCGTGGCCACGTGGGTAAGGGGGTCCTCGGGCCAGGGGTGTTTAACATAGCGACCGCGCATCTCGCGTCTCACCTGGGGGTAAACCTCGGCCCAAAAATAGGCAAGGTCACGGGTCACGGCGAGGGGCTGGCCCGCCGGCGACAGCAACTCGATGGTTAGAGGCACCGAAGACAATGGCAGGCCAAACTCTCGGGCGCCAAAAAACTCCTGCAACTTAGCGCGAATCACAGGCTCAGGCGACTCAAGCCGGGCAAGAAACTCTTGTGCACTTAACCCCGCGGTATAATCCACCCGCAAACCCCGACCGCTGGGCAGCGTCAACTGAGCGGGCAACAACCGATCCAATTCGGCGCAGACTTCGTACCCGAGATAAAAGCCCAGTGCGTCAGAAAACGGCAACGCGTCAATATCCGTATCGCCATCGACAAAGCCGCCCAGCCACTGGGCCAGCCTATCGCTTAACGCGGACAATTCGAGCGCAGGCACGGCGACCCCACCGGCGCGGCCTGCCAAACGCGCACGGGCCAGCAGCTGTAGCGCATCGGTAGACCAGGTTAGATTCGCCAGCCCCCGCTCGCGCACATAACGCAGGACTGCCTCCGGCGCCTCGCTGGCCGCCAAGGTGCGGCGCTGCTCGTCCACCACCTGACCGCCCATGCGATAGCGCGTTACCTCGACCCAGCGACGTCGATTGCCACTGCCCACAGGCTCTGTCGCCGTTTCTACCTCGGCCAACTCGTGCAACCGGCGCTCTGATAAAGCCACCTCAAGCCCCACTCCCTCCAGCGCGGGACCTCTAGCCGCCAGGTGCAATACCAACGCCCACTGCGAGCGGCAGGCCATGGCGACTGACACCCCGGTATTTAATCGGTATTGGCCTTCGCCGGTGGCGCGCCCAATGCGATCGGCAAACACCTGGGCCAGGCGTTCTGTCAGCGCTGGCGAGAGCTCGCTCGGTTGGCTGCCGGGTTTTACCGAACAGTTCAGCACTTTTTGCCAGCGCGACAACAACTGACGCCAGCGCCTGTCGCGCGTGGCGAGATCGCAGCCGGTATTGATCCAGCCTGCCAAATCACCCGAGGGCTCAAGATCAAAGTGTAGGGCTAACGCCAGAGTCAAAAGCCAGGAGTCGTCATTCAAATAATCGCGACTGTGCAACAACAAGGCGGCAATTCTGGGGTGAGTTCCCAGAGCGCTGACCTGTCGCCCCAAGGAGGTAATGCCACCTTGCTGATCCAGCAGCTGCCAGCGCTGCAACTGCGCCTTAGCGTGCGCCAAGGCCAACGCCCCAGGCGCCTCCAGCCAGGGCAGCTGGTCGGCGGGGGTTCCCCAGTGAGCCAGGCGCAACGCCAGAGGCAGGTAATCAGTGCGGCGAATTTCCGGCAGAGTTTGCGGCGCCAGAGGTTCAGATTCCGCCCATAAGCGCACACAGTTACCCGCCTGCACCCGCCCCGCGCGGCCGCGACGCTGCTCGGCACTGGCGGCCGAGATTCGCCGGGTTTTTAAGCGGGTGACGCCGGTGCGCTGCTCGTAGTCGGGTTCGCGCGCCAAGCCAGCGTCTAAAACCAAGGTAACATCGGCAATGGTAAGTGAGGTTTCGGCAATATTCGTGGCCAGTATCACGCGGGGTCCGGTCGCCGGGTCCACGGCCGCCAGCTGTTCGGCGCGCTCGACCCGGCTGTGTAAAGCCAGCACGGTGGTTTGCGGCCAGGCCTGCTGCAACGCTTGGCGGCAGCGCTCAATCTCTCGCCAGCCGGGCAAAAACACCAACACCGTCTGGGTATGCCAATCGGCCATCCCCTCCAGCGCCCGCACTAAGTGATCTCTCAAAGGCTCGGGGCGGCCGTTAACCATTTTGCCCGCGCAATAGACCAGCGCCACGTCGTAACAGCGGCCGGGGCTATAAAGTGAGGCCTCGACCTGCTGGCGCAGCGCCGAGTCCGGGGTCGCCGACATCAGCACCAGCTTTAAATCATCGCGTAAAATCGCGCTCTCTTGCGCAAGCGCCCAGGCGGTATCCTGGTTAACCGAACGCTCGTGAATCTCATCGAGCATCACCACGGCCACTGACGACAATTCCGGATCGGCCAGCAAACGCTGTAAAAACACCCCTGGGGTCATGACCAGTAAGCGAGTGCTATCCGAGACCGCTCGATCAAAAGGAACCTGATACCCCACCTGCTCGCCCACAGCGCCCCCGGTTAGTTCGGCCAGGCGCCGCGCCAGAGCAATCGCGGGCAACACCCGTGGCTGAATCAGCCAAATTTGCCGGCCTCGCGGTGCCCATTGCATTGCCCATAAAGGGGCGAGCGTGGATTTACCCGCGCCTGGCTCCGCCTCGAGCAGCAGCGTCGAGACGCTCTCAAGAGACTGAATAAACTCATCGCGCAGCGGGGTTAAAGGTAACTGGGGTAACTGATCGGCCATAAATATTAAACGGTATCGCCCGTGGAGACTCCCCAACCACCACCGCCCGCCGTCGCGAGGGTCAGGGTATCGCCGGCATTTACTTTAAGTGGCACCTTGGCCGGCAGAAGTTGCCCGTTGTGGCGATTTTCGCCGACCGCTCCGCAATCGCCTCCGCTGAGTCCCCAGGGGGCGCGTGTGCGCCTTTCGGTTAACAGCGTCACTGTGGCCGGGGCCAGAAATTGATACTCCCGCACCAGACCATCACCGCCAGGGTTCTGCCCCGCGCCGCCACTGCCACGGCGGCGCTGGTAGCGTGTAACCCGCAAGGGGTAGTGCTTTTCCAGACTTTCAATGGGTGTGTTCAAGGTGTTAGTCATATGGGTTTGCACCGCCGACAAACCGCCGCCGGACTTACCCGCGCCCATGCCTCCGCCGTTGGTTTCGTAGTAATCCCAGCGTTCGCGTCCATGTTGGGCGGGGGCGCCCATGGCAATATTGTTCATCGAGCCACTGCTGGCAGCGGGAATTACGTCGGGTAACGCCTGTGCCAAGGCCCCCAGTACCGTATCCACCATACGAGTAGATGTTTCCACATTGCCCGCCGCCACCGCCGCCGGGCGCCGCGCATTAACCAAACTGCCCTCGGCCGCCCTTAACCGCACCGGGCGAAAGCTTCCGGCACAGGCCGGGGTTTGCGCGGGCATTAAGCATCGCAATACGTAGAACACCGCTGCCGCAGCCACCGACAACGGGCAGTTAATATTGCCGGACACCTGAGCGCTGGTGCCCTCAAAGTCGGCTTCCACCTGTCCGTCACTGACTGTCAGCGCGACGGCAATGGGAATATCGGTCTGACCCAGGCCGTCATCATCCATATAGTCCATATACCGATAGCGACCATCGGGTATTTGACGCAGGGCGCTGCGAGCCAGGCGCTCGGCGTAATCATTTAACTGGGCGAGCGCCTGGTTATAGGCCTGCACGCCCAACGCCTCTACCTGCTCGGCAAGACGCTTGGCCCCCAAACGGCTGGCGCTTATTTGCGCGGCAAAATCACCGCGCGCCTGAATACCCGCATTCGAGCTTTGATCCTCGCCACACAGAGCGCACATCACAGACTCCACGGGCTTGCCTTCGCGCACAATAAAAGTCGGCGCTATCACTACCCCCTCCTCCTCCAGCGTGCGAGAAATAGGCATGGAGCCGGGCGAGCTGGCGCCGATATTGGCGTGATGAGCACGATTGGCCGCAAAGCCGACCAGTTCTCCGGCACTCCATACGGGCGCGATTACGGTGACATCGGGCAAATGGGTGCCGCCTAAATAGGGGTCATTGACCACCAGCATATCGCCTTCGCACCATTCAACACCGGCGACAATCTGCCCCATGGCGTAGGCCATGCTGCCCAAATGGACGGGTATGTGCGCGGCCTGCGCCGCCAGCTGGCCAGCGGTATCAAAAAGGGCGCAGGAAAAATCCAGCCGGTCTTTGATGTTGGGCGAGAAGGCCGCGCCTTTTAATACCGCCCCCATCTCGTCGCAAATAGCCGTCATGCGACTGGCAAATACACTTAATTCAATCGCGTTCATTGCTCGGTCTCTCTGTGCGCCGCGTTTCTCAAACCAGGCATCTTATCACGCCCTCAAGTCTCACCGACGCCTTGCCACAGGGCCTATTTGCCAAGTTGGGGGAATCCATATACTATCGCTTGTTTGGTTTTCCGCCCGCCCGCATTGCGTTTATTTTGCCGGCAACTGCGAGCGCCAAATTCCCTGAATAATTTAGCGGCCAGAGCCCTCACCACCCATGGGTTCGGGTCTTATTTTTGTTGGAGAAAGTCAATGTCGACACTGATGAACACCTACGGCGCCAGAACCCTCACCCTGGTAAAGGGCGCGGGCAGCCGAGTGTGGGACGACGCCGGCAAAAGCTATATCGACGGCATTAGCGGAATCGCCGTGTGCGGCCTGGGCCATTCACACGCGGCGGTCACCCGTGCTATTAGCGAACAGGCCGACAAGCTGCTGCATGTGTCCAATCTGTATAACATTCCGCCGCAGCAAAGCCTCGCTGACAAGCTCTGCCGTGCGGCGCAAATGGACAAGGTGTTTTTCTCCAACTCCGGCGCCGAGGCCAACGAAGCGGCCATTAAACTGGCACGTAAATACGGCAACGACAAAGGCGTCGAAAACCCCACTATTGTGGTGATGAACAGCGCCTTCCACGGCCGCACCATGGCCACCCTGACCGCCACCGGCAACGCCAAGGCGCAGCAGGGGTTTGAGCCATTGTTGCCAGGTTTTGTCCGCGCCCCGTTCAACGATATTGCGGCCATTGAGGTACTCGCAGCCGAGCATAAAAACATTGTCGCGGTTTTGGTTGAACCGGTTCAAGGTGAAGGCGGTGTGCGCGTGCCCCATGCCGATTACTTACCCAAGCTGCGCGAGCTGTGTGATCGCCATGAGTGGCTGATGATGCTGGACGAAATTCAAACCGGCAATGGCCGCACAGGCAAATATTTCGCCTACCAACACAGTCAGGCGCTACCCGATGTGGTCACCACCGCCAAAGGCCTGGGCAATGGCCTGCCGATTGGCGCGTGTCTGGCGCGCGGCAAAGCGGCCGAGGTATTTGGCCCGGGCAATCACGGCTCCACCTTTGGCGGTAACCCGCTGGCCTGTCACGGCGCCGAAGCGGTAGTGGATACCCTGACCGGAGGCGACCTTATAGAACGTGTCGCCCAACGTGGCGAGCAAATGCTGCAGAGTTTTAAAGACAAGCTGGCGGGCAATGACAAGGTAGTGGATATTCGCGGCCAGGGCCTAATGCTGGGCATCGAGCTTGAGTCGCCCTGCCTGGAATTAGTCGCCAAGGCCCGCGAGCTGGGTCTGCTTATTAATGTGACAGCCGGCAATACGGTTCGCCTGCTGCCCACCTTCATTATGACCGATGAAGAGACCGACGAGCTGGTCAACGGCGTTGTCCAGCTTATCGAACAATTTGAACCAAACGACGAATAAATCAGTAAAGGCATGACTATGGTTGCAGTTTCAGCACCACAGAACACAGGACACGTGCGGCACTTTTTAACCCTCAATGATCTGAGTAAAGATGAGCTAAACTCGATCATCGACCGCGCCATCGAAATGAAAAAAGAGCTGCACGAGGGCCGCTCCCAGCCTTTACTGGAACGCAAAGTCATGGGGATGATTTTTGAAAAATCCTCCACTCGCACGCGTGTATCCTTTGAAACCGGCATGGCGCAGCTGGGCGGCCACGCCCTGTTTTTGTCGCCCCGCGATACCCAGCTGGGACGCGGCGAGCCCATCGAAGACTCCGCCCGGGTGCTGTCGCGCATGGTGGATATTGTGATGATTCGCACCTTTGGCCACGACAAAATTGAACGCTTTGCCGAGTACTCACAGGTGCCGGTGATTAACGCCTTAACCGACGACTACCACCCCTGCCAGCTGCTGGCCGACATCCAAACCTTTGTCGAGCTGCGCGGCTCAATGGAAGGTAAAATTGTCGCCTGGGTGGGCGATGGCAATAACATGTGCAACTCCTATATTAACGCCGCCGCCCTGTGCGGATTCGAGCTGCGCATCGCCTGCCCCAAAGGTTTTGAGCCCGCCGAGCACTTGCTACAAGCCAATCGCGACTGCGTTACCCTTTGCGCGACACCCCAAGAGGCGGTCGCCGGTGCCCACCTGGTGGTTACCGACACCTGGGCCTCCATGGGACAGGAAGAAGAGAAAAACGAGCGCGAACGCGCCTTTGCCGATTATCAAGTAAACGCCGAGCTGATGAGCCACGCGGCCGCCGACGCCCTATTTATGCATTGCCTGCCCGCCTACCGCGGCAAAGAGGTCAGCGCCGAACTGCTGGACGCCCCGGATTCTGCGGTCTGGCAAGAGGCAGAAAACCGCTTACACGCGCAAAAAGCTCTGGTGGAATTCCTATTAACCCAATAGGTCCTGCTGCGCCTTTTACCCCCAAGGGGAAGAGGCGCATAATCCCCCAAGGCTGTTCCCCTTTCATGTTCACAGCGGCTAGGAGTGAGTATGAGTCACTGGCAAGAATTTTTAGGTGCCCAAGGCGCCGAGTATCAAACTGACGGCACAGTTACCTTTCCCCAGGCAACATCCCCCAACAACACTGACACCTGGATGACCCCGCTGGAGCACGAGCGCTTGATTTCGTTGCACGGCGCCAAGGCGCAAAGCTTTTTGCAGGGACAAGTCACCTGCGATGTGCGCGAGCTAAGCGAGCAGCGCTGGCGCTATGGCGCCCAGTGCAATTTAAAAGGTCGGGTGATGGCGAGCTTCACCCTCGCTGCCGCCGGCGGCGACGAACTTTTACTCAAGCTAAGTGCTGACCTGGCGCAAAGCACCCGCGACAACTTACACAAGTACGCGGTCTTCTCCCGGGTCGAATTAGCGGTAGACGATCAGCGAGTCGTTTTGGGGCTATCGGGCCCAGATGCCGACCGGCTTATCAGCCAACACCTGGGTTTTGCTGCGCCCGCTGCAGGCGAATTCACAGGCT
Source organism: Gilvimarinus xylanilyticus (assembly GCF_024195295.1). Taxonomy (GTDB): domain Bacteria; phylum Pseudomonadota; class Gammaproteobacteria; order Pseudomonadales; family Cellvibrionaceae; genus Gilvimarinus; species Gilvimarinus xylanilyticus. The sequence goes on from NZ_JAMFTH010000001.1 coordinate 1,483,154, forward strand.
CGGATAAGGCCGTGGTACTTGCTTTAGAGAACCAGCGCTTCGAGCTATGGATAAACAGTCAGGCAGCACCCGAACTTTGGCAAGTGCTGAGTGCCGACTGCTTACCCGCCGATACGGCCTTGTGGCAACAACAAGATATTCGCGCTGGGGTTGCCAAGATCAATACCGCAACCGCCGAGCGCTATACGCCTCAGGATTTAAACTATCCGCTTATCGACGCGGTAAACTTTAAAAAAGGCTGTTACACCGGGCAAGAAGTTGTGGCGCGGCTACACTACAAAGCAACCCTTAAAAAACGCCTGTACCTGATCGAAGGGGCGGGTGAAGTACCGGCAGCCACAGCGGCAGTGTCCAATAGCGACGGCAAAAACCGGGGCGAGATTGTTCAGGCCTTAAGCCAAGCCAATGGCTTTATCGCGCTGGCGGTACTGCCCATTGACGACGCGCAAAGCCTTTATCTGCAAGAACGAGATGAGCCGATCACCCGATTGGACTTGCCATACGCCACGGCTGAAGCCGACAATAGCCCCTGAAAACAAATAATACGGACCGCCCAATGAGTCAAATTATCGAAACCGTTCGCCAGGATATTATCGACGCCATCAAATCCGACCGCCTGCTCTTACCCACCCTACCCGAAGCGGCCCTGCGGGTGCGCGAGGTCGCCGATGACCCGGAAGCGGATATGGATCAGCTCACCGATGTCATTGGCACCGATGCGGCGCTCTCGGCGCGTATTATTCGGGTGGCTAACAGCCCGCTGATGCGCGCCAACAAAGCCATTGAGGACCTCAAGGCGGCCGTCATGCGCCTGGGTATTCAATACACCTGTAACATTGCCACCGGCCTTGCCATGCAACAGATGTTTCAGGCCACTTCAGATTTGGTGGACTCGCGTCTGCGCGAGACCTGGAACCGTTCCAGTGAAATTGCCGGCATTTGCCACGTTCTGTGCCGCCACTACACCAAGCTGCGCCCCGACCAAGCTACCCTGGCGGGACTAATTCACCGTATTGGCGTGCTGCCGATTCTGACCTACGCTGAAGAGCACCCCTCTTTGCTAAAAGACAGCCTGACCCTGGACCGCGTCATCTTTCAGCTACAAGGTGCGATTGGCGATTTAATTTTAAAAACCTGGGACTTTCCCGCCGAGATTGCCAAAGTGCCCTCCCAGCACATGAAATTCACCCGCGAAGCCGACAAGGCCGATTACGCCGACATCGTCACCGTGGCCATGCTGCAAAGCTACCTGGGCACCGATACCGCTCTGGGACGGGTGGACTATCACAAAGTCACCGCCTTTAACCGCTTAGGCATGGACCCGGATATGCAAATGGCCGAAGGCGAAGATCTGTCAGCGGAAATGGAAGCGGCAATGGCGATGCTGCAATAATCAGGGCCTGACGCTTGAAGTCGGATGTCTGATGCGTCCGACTTCAGACTTCTGACATCGGACGGCTTTTACAAGCTCCAATCTATCGGCTCACACCCCCTCCCCTGCAAATACTCATTCACCTGACTAAAGTGGCCATTGCCAATAAAACCCCGGTGGGCCGATAGCGGTGAAGGATGGGGAGATTTCAGCACCAAGTGTTTTTGCGCGTCGATCAGGCGACCTTTTTTCTGGGCGTAGCTGCCCCACAACAAAAACACTAAGCCTTCGCGGTCGCGGTTCAAGGCATCAATAGCGGCGTCGGTAAACGCCTCCCAACCCTGGTTTTGGTGGGAACCTGCCTTGCCCTGCTCCACGCTTAGGGTCGCGTTGAGCAGTAACACGCCCTGGTCGGCCCAGGCCTGCAAACAGCCGTGGGCGGGCCTGGGGATACCCAGGTCGCGCTCAATCTCCTTAAACATATTCTGCAGCGAGGGCGGCGGGCGCACCCCGACGGGCACCGAAAAACTTAGGCCGTGGGCCTGCCCGGGGCCGTGGTAGGGGTCCTGCCCCAGAATGACCACTTTTACCTTATCGAAAGGGGTGGAATTAAATGCGTTAAACATTAAAGGCGAAGGCGGATAAATAACTTTACCCGCCTGTTTTTCACGTTTTAAAAACGCCTTGAGTGCCTGCATATGAGGCTTGGCAAACTCGGCCTCAAGCTCAGCCAGCCAGCCGGGCTCGAGTTGTATGGATGGTGTCTCGCTCACAGGGGGTACTCCTTTGCAAGCGAGACAATCTAGCATTGTTTACTCGCCAATGCAGTACTCGGCGAGGGGCGGAAAGCCATTAAACTCCACCGCGCTGTAACTGGTGGTGTAGGCACCGGTCGACAGCCAGTACAAGCGGTCCCCCGCACTGAGATCCAGCGGCAGCGGGTACTTAAAGTTTTCGTACATGATATCGGCACTGTCGCAGGTGGGGCCCGCCAACACCGCTCCCTCCAGCTCACCGCTTTTTTCGGTATACACCGGATACTTAATAGACTCGTCCAGAGTTTCAATCAAGCCGCCAAACTTGCCCACATCGGTAAACACCCAGCGGTGCAAGGCAGTGCGAGACTTACGCGAGATCAGAACCACTTCGCTCACCAACACACCGGCATTGGCAATTAACGAGCGTCCCGGCTCGAGAATAATGCGCGGAAACCCCTCAGCAAAATCCTCTTGCAAAAACCGGGTAATTTCTTCGGCGTAAGTGGCCAAATCATTGGTGCGGCTAATGTAATTGGCGGGAAATCCTCCGCCCATATTAATCATTTTCAGAACAATGCCCTGCTCTTGCTGCAGGCGCTCAAAAATCACTTTAACCTTTGCCAAAGCGGCATCCCAGCTGCCGATTTCGCGCTGCTGCGAGCCCACGTGAAACGACACCCCATAGGGCTCCAAGCCCAACGCTTGCGCATGCGTCAGCAGCTCTACCGCCATTTCGGTTTCACAACCAAATTTACGCGACAGCGGCCAGTCAGCGGTTTGCGAACCATCGGTTAACACCCGCACATACACCTGCGCGCCCGGGGCTTCGCGCGCGATATTAACTAAATCGTCCTCCGAGTCGGTGGCAAACAGGCGCACACCGCGCTCGTGAAAGTAGCGAATATCGGCGGCTTTTTTGATGGTGTTGCCATAACTGATGCGCTCGGCATCAACGCCCAACCCCATCACCTTGTCCAACTCATAGCGCGAGGCAATATCGAAATTCGCTCCTCGGTCACGCAGCAAACTAATAATAGCCGGCGCCGGGTTGGCTTTCACCGCGTAATAAATATCGGCGTAATCAAAACTGGCAACCAGATCGTCGTAAGCCCGGCCAATGGTCGGCAAGTCAATCACCACAAACGGGGTTTCGCGCGTGTCGGCAAAGGCCTTAATACGCGCAAAAGTCTCAGCCTGGTAATAGTCGGTAACGTCCGTCACCCCATTAAATTGATTCATTACTTGCCTCCTGGGCTTTTTTGTTGCGGCAAAAAAGAAGGGGCGACCCGCCGCAACGAATCGCCCCAAAACCGTCGGGCCAGCCAATCGACACAGCCCTTAAAACGCGCGCATTAAAAGGCCAAACCCCGCCCTTGGCAATCAATTTATTAGGCTATTTTGCTCTATGAAAGGACTTAAAGGAGGCAAGATAATATTTTCAGTTATATGGGCTTTAGACAGACACAAAAAACCCGGCTTGCGCCGGGTTTTGCGGTGCTGACCGTTGAGAGTCTGGGCTTACAGCTTGCCAGAGTTCTCAGACAGGTAAGAGGCAACGCCAGTGGCCGATGCGTCCATACCTTTGTCACCTTCTTGCCAGCCGGCGGGGCAAACTTCGCCGTGCTCTTGGTGGAAGGCCAGAGCGTCAACCATACGCAGCATTTCGTCTACGTTACGGCCCAGTGGCAAGTCGTTAACCACCTGGTGACGCACAACACCGTCTTCGTCGATCAGGAATGAGCCGCGGAAAGCGACGCCGCCTTCAGACTCAACGTCAAACGCCTGACAAATTTCGTGCTTGGTGTCGGCAACCATGGTGTATTTAACTTCACCGATACCGCCTTCATTTACGGGGGTGTTACGCCATGCACTGTGGGTGAACTGAGAGTCGATCGATACGGCAATCACCTCAACACCGCGCTTTTGGAAAGCTTCAAAACGGTTGTCGAAAGCGATCAGCTCAGACGGGCACACAAAAGTGAAGTCCAGCGGGTAGAAGAAAATAACCGCTTTTTTGCCTTTGATGGCATCGGCCAGCTTGTACTCGTCAACGATCTCGCCGTTACCCAATACAGCCGCTGCAGTAAAATCCGGTACTTGTTTTCCTACTAATACGCCCATGTCTTAATCTCCTAAGTTTAACGGACTAAAATTTTACTCCCCGAAAAGGTGGGGCTGGATTAGGCAATTACAACCCCACCGCCCGAGAGTATGGCAAATTTGTTCAGGTGCGCCTAAACCGCCGCGAGGCCGCAGCGCACGGCACTATTAGGCATTCAACGCCTAATAGAGTGTCACTATCTTACACCCTCTATTTAGAAGGTCACATTGATTTTCTATATCAGCTCCATTGCATTTTTTTGACGCTGCCTACCTCTGCGGCAATTTGTTCACCTTACGAGCAACCTGGCTTATAACCAGACAGCGAAACCCAAACAACAATTATTCTCACAAATTATTGACATAAATTCTCATTAGCAATATTATCGCGATGTAACAATATTCACCCGAGGCTCTTCCATTCATGTACGTATGTCTTTGCAAGGGAATTACCGATACGCAGATTCAAAGTGCCGTGCACGATGGTGCGCACAGCTTGGGTAAGCTTCGCAAAAGCCTGGGTGTTGCCACTCAATGCGGTAAGTGTTCTTCTCTGACGCGCGAAATTCTGGACGAAACCCTGCAAGAAGTCCCTGAAATTGGCGGTATGCCGCAGTTTTACGCGGTCGCCTGACAACCTTATTCGGGCGCAAACCGCAATAAGAACACTTCTCTTAATCATTCAAAAATCCTTTTAGTATCAACCACTTAGCTTGACACAGATCAAGTTCGGGCCCACACTTACGGGTGTTATTTACATATGCCCGGCAATGGCGAGGAGTTGATCATGAAAGGTGATCCCAAAGTTATCTCATATCTGAACACCGTACTGGGCAACGAGTTAGTTGCCATTAATCAGTACTTTCTACACGCTCGCATGTACAAAGACTGGGGCCTGAAAGAACTGGCCGACCACGAGTACCACGAATCCATCGACGAGATGAAGCATGCCGACATGCTGGTCGAGCGTATTTTGTTTTTGGAAGGTCTGCCCAACCTGCAGGATTTGGGTAAACTATTAATTGGCGAAAACACCCAGGAGATGCTGGAATCCGACCTTAAGGTCGAACTTAAAGCCATCCCCGACCTGCGCGAAGGCATGGCTTACTGTGAGCAGGTTCAGGACTACGTCAGCCGCGACCTGCTAAAAGAGATTCTGGAGTCAGAAGAAGAACACGTTGACTGGCTGGAAACCCAATTATCACTGATCGAGAAAGTGGGTATTCAGAATTATCTGCAGTCGAAAATGGGTGGAGATGAATAACGTCTGACGCCAGATGTCGGAAGTCAGATGCAAGAGCGTTCAAAGACAGGATACCAAATCCAGCTTTTTGCGCTCTTGTCCGGCATCTGACATCAGACCTCCGACGTCAGACATTGGATCAATTCAACAACCCATATACCCCCACCGGATAAGCGCGTTTTTCGTCATCGCCATCTAGGGCGCGGATTTTTACGGACTGGCCTAAATTGGGGGCAGATTCGGTGTACAGGGTGTTGCCCGTGCCTTGGTCGAAGCTTAAGGTTCCGGGCTGGTGGAAGATATAACCAATCACATCACCCTGCTCTACGCCCACACTCACGGGAAAGTTAATTCGCTGTTCGCCCGCCTGCTCGGCACTTAGCACCGCGCTTTTCCAGATGACCAGCAACTCGTCCTGCACCGGGCGCAACACCTGAACGGTAAAGGTGCCGGGCTTAAGGAAATAAGCGCTGACGCCTGTGAGGGTGCCGGTGCCCGGCATGGGGTTCGCCAAATCAATCAGCAGCTTGGGGTCGTTGTCGATGCCACTGCGCTCTACCAGTTCGCCGCCCACGTAATCGAGCAGGTTGCTCTGCATCATAAAATCTTTCAGCTCGTCGATTTCATTTTGCACATAGCGACGCACCTGACCACGCAACTGCGATGACTCCTGCACCCGCACCGTTTTTTCGGTATCCAACACCGCCATCACCCGACTTAGCTCATCCACTTGGGCGCGAAGCTGTTGCTCTTGCGTCTCAAGGGTGGCAATTTGCGCCCGGGCACGGGCCAAATCGGCTTCGAGTTGAGCGTTTTGGTTTTCCAGTTGCTGTCGATCCGGAGGCGTCTGGCAGCCAGTTAACCATCCAAATGTCAGCACCAATGGCACCAGAGTGCGTAGTTTCATGAAATTATCTCGCGATCTTTTGCGCCAGTATAACGCTATCGCGCGGGCTTAGGGCCCACAACTTTAAAGTCGACCGAGGCCAGCGGCGTATCATTCAACAAAAGGTCGACGTGATAGCCGCCTTCGCTAAAACCTGCCACCGGACGCTCAATGCGAAAGAACTGGCGACCACTGCCCGCGCTAAGAATAACCGGCACTTGGGCAATCTGCACGCTCCGAGCCCCGTCCATCAGCACAGCCTGCAGCACGCGGGCATCGGTATCAATATTGTCATAGAATAAACCCACGTAAATCGTTCGCTCCGGGGTTAATGCCTCGGCTTGGGGTGCACTCAAATCGTCTATCGGCGTCGCCGCCACTCGCAGACGCGAAATACTCGGCAGGCTTGCCTCGCTGAGCTGGTCCAGCTCCAACCGACGCGTTAACAGCGCCTGACTTTGGGGGAAGCGATCGCGGGCGCTGGCCAACTGCAGCGAGGCTTCCTCAAGGGCGCCACCACGAATCATGCTATCAATACGCCTGATCAGGGCCTGCTGCAGCGTCGCCAGCCCCTCTTGCGCGTCGGTATTATCCGGGTTGATGGCCAACACGCTCTGATAACTGGCGAAGGCATTATCCCCCTTTGGGGCAATTAATTTGTCCGCTGCCATTTGCACGCTGGCGGCGCTAAGCAGCTGGGTTTCGGCGCTTGAAGCCTCACCCAATGCCTGATTGCCGGGCTCGTCTTGTTGTTGCACCGCCATATTCAACTGGTCTTGCGACAGGGTTAAGGCCCTATCGTCCGGCCACAGGCTCAAACCGCTTTGCACCAGCGCCGAGGCCTGAGGGTAATCCTCAATCGCCAGGGCAATACTGGCCTGGCTCCAGTAAACTGCCCGCAGCTCGGCCTCGAGCCCTTGCACCCGCTCACTGCCCGGAAAGCGCGTGACCGTCTCGCGGTATATCGCCGAGGCTGCGGCCAGATCGTCTAGCCTTAGCGGGGTGTGCGCCAGCAACTGATGTGCCCGCGCTAGACGCTCACCCAACCCATTACCCTCATCGGCATCGGGCACAGAGGAGGTTGACCCCTGGCGCTGGCTGGACGCCGATGACAAGTCCGCTACCGCGCGGGATGCCGATGTCGCTCCAAGCGTTGCACTGGCCCCGTTAGTAGTCGCCTGCGAGGGCCACCAGGGCGGCGCTTGCAAGCCATAATGCCAGTAATAGCCCGCGGCTGCGGCACTCAGCAGGAGCAAAAGCCAGAGCCAGGGTTTTGTGCCGGCCCCCTTAGGTTCCGGTGCAGCCCTGGCAATACTGTCCTCCCGACTTACGCTAAACCCATTGCCTTGGGTGGTAGTGGAAGCGCCCAGAGCGGCGGTATTTTGTGGCCCAGAGACCTGGGTAATGGCGTAGGGGCTCACCCGCGGCGGCTGCGCATCCATGGCTGCCTGTACCTGAGCGATCAGGCTTGGGCTTATGGTTTCTAGGGCAGCACTCAGCTCGCGCCCGTTTTGGTAGCGCTCGGCGGGCTTTTTGGCTAGCACCTTATCAATAATGGGCTGGAATACCTGTAAATACTCCGGCATTCGCGGAACCGGATCAGAGATTTGCTTGATACCAACGGCGACAGCAGAATCGGCGTCGAAAGGCACATAGCCGGTCAGCAGCTGGAACAGTACAACCCCCAGGCTGTACAAGTCGCTGCGTGGATCTAAAGCCGCCCCCTTGGCCTGCTCGGGGCTCATATAATGAGGCGTCCCCATGGTGGTGCCGGTTTGGGTCATGCCCGAGGCAACATCCATCGCCCGGGCAATGCCAAAGTCCATCAGTACCGCGCGGCCATCGTCGTCACGCAGCATAATATTCTCGGGCTTAACATCCCGGTGGATATATCCCTTGTCACCCGCGTAATCCAGCGCTCGGGCGATATCGTTTACCACACTGAGGGCACGGGACAGGGGCAGATGGCAGTTGTAGGCTTTCAGGTCTTGGCCGGGAATAAACTCCATCGACAAATAGTGATGACCGCGATGCAAACCCACGTCGTGAACGGTGACAATATTGGGGTGCATCAAACGCGAGACAATGCGTGCCTCGCGGGTAAAGCGCTCGCCAAAGCTTGGGGCTCTACTCAGCTGAGGCGTCATCACCTTCAGTGCGACCTCGCGCTCAAAGCTCTCCTGAATGGCCAGATATACCGTAGCCATTCCGCCCTCGCCCAAGGTTCGTATTATTTTATAACCGGGTATTTCCATCCATTAGCCCAAAACGGGAGTCTTTAAGTCTTATAAATAAACGGCCAAGCAAACAGTCTGCACTGCATCGCGCTGCGCTGTAATAGTGATATTTCAAGCGCTTAGTCACCCTGTGGTGAACCCGGCAATATTCATTTCCGGATTTAAACAGTTTCGAAATCTCGTGATTATACGCCCTATACCGGCGTAGCAGCACAATATAGGCCGGGCACAACCTTAGCAACAATACCGGCCAATCTAAATTGCTCAAAAGCCCACCAATTGCTACCATTGCGCCCCGTTATCGGGCCTGTTTGTCGCCCACTGCCCCAACTCAATTCCAGATACTTTGATTCCAGACACAAGAGACTCTCTATGACCCAGGATTTTCGCCGTGCCCCCCTGGCAGACCTTGCTCATCACGATGCCTTTATCGGCCGCCATATTGGCCCGGATGCCTCCCAAGTCCAGACCATGCTGGCGTCACTGGGGCTGGAATCTATCGATGGCCTGATTGAGCACACGGTTCCGGCGAAAATTCGCCAGGACGAAACCCTGGCGCTCGAGGCGGCCAAATCGGAAGTCGAGGCACTGGATGAACTGAAAACCCTGGCGAGCAAAAACAAACTGTTTAAAAACTTTATTGGCATGGGCTATTACGACACCCATGTGCCCCACGTTATTTTGCGTAATGTGCTGGAAAACCCCGGCTGGTACACCGCCTATACGCCCTACCAGCCTGAAATCGCCCAGGGCCGTCTGGAAGGCCTGCTGAACTTCCAGCAAATGATCATCGACCTGACTGGCATGGATCTGGCCAACGCTTCTATGCTGGATGAGGGCACTGCGGCGGCCGAGGCCATGGCCATGCTTAAACGCCAAAATAAAAAGAACCGCTCCGAGGTTTTCTTTGTCGCCGCCGACACCCACCCGCAAACCATCGCTGTGGTAAAAACCCGCGCCGAGCACTTTGGTTTTGAGGTGGTGGTGGACGAGCCCGAAAAGCTCGCAGAGACTGACTGCTTTGGCGCGCTGCTGCAATACCCGGGCACCACCGGCCAGGTGCGCGATTTAACCGAGATTATCAGCGCCGCCCACGAGCAGAAAAAGCTGGTCACCGTTGCCTCCGACCTGCTCGCCTTGGTGCTGTTAAAGTCGCCTGGTGAAATGGGCGCCGATGTTGTCATTGGCACCAATCAACGCTTCGGCGTCCCCATGGGTTTTGGCGGCCCGCACGCGGCTTTCTTTGCCTTTCGCGACGCCTACAAACGCAGCGCCCCCGGTCGTATTATCGGTGTATCGGTAGACAGCCGCGGCAAAACCGCGCTGCGCATGGCCATGCAAACCCGCGAGCAACATATCCGCCGCGAAAAGGCCAACTCCAACATCTGCACCTCTCAGGTGCTGCTGGCGGTGATGAGTGTATTTTACGCTATCTATCACGGCCCCCAAGGCCTGGCTCGTACTGCCGAGCGAGTGGCCCGTTTAACCAATCTGTTAGCCCGTGGCCTGAACACTCACGGCTTTAACCTGCTGCACGACGACTACTTCGACACCCTGTGCATCAAAGTAGGCGATGCCCAGCGCGCGATTTATCAAACGGCATTAGCCAACCAAATCAATCTGCGCCTTATCGGCGACGAGTGCATTGGCATTAGCCTGGACGAAACCACCACGTTAAACGATGTCAGCCAGTTGCTAAACGTATTTTGCGCGGGCGATCACGGGTTGGACCTGCAAGCGTTGGACGCCGAATTAAGCGGCGCCACTGAAGCTGGCCTACCAGAGACTCAACGTCGAAGCGATGCCGTTCTGACTCACCCGGTGTTTAATACCCACCAGTCGGAAACCGAAATGCTGCGCTATTTAAAGCAGCTGGAAAGCAAAGACATCGCTCTGAATCACTCCATGATTCCGCTCGGCTCTTGCACCATGAAGCTCAACGCCACCGCCGAAATGATCCCCGTCACCTGGCCGGAATTTGGCAAGCTGCACCCCTTTGCCCCCATAGAGCAGGCGCAGGGCTACGCGCAAATGTTTGCGCAGCTACAGCAAATGCTGGAGGCTTGCACCGGCTATGACGCCGTTAGCTTGCAACCCAACGCCGGCAGTCAGGGCGAGTACGCAGGCTTGGTGGCGATTAAAAAATACTTTGAAAGCAAGGGCGAATTCGAGCGAGATATCTGTTTAATTCCCGCCTCGGCCCACGGCACCAACCCCGCCTCGGCGCAAATGGTCGGCATGAAGGTTGTGGTGGTGAACTGCGACAGCAAAGGCAATGTTGACCTCGACGATCTGAATGCAAAAATCACCGAATACACCAGCCGCGTTGCCTGCATTATGGTCACCTACCCCTCCACCCACGGCGTGTTTGAAGAAGGCATTACCGAACTGTGCGCCGCGGTGCACAACGTGGGCGGCCAGGTGTATATTGACGGCGCCAACATGAACGCACTGGTGGGTGTAGCCGCGCCGGGTAAATTTGGTGGCGATGTTTCGCACCTGAACTTGCACAAAACCTTTTGTATTCCCCACGGTGGCGGCGGCCCCGGCATGGGCCCCATCGGCGTGGCAGAACACCTAAAACCTTTTTTACCCGCCCACCCGGTTCAGCCTGTACCCAATACCGATGAAGCTAACGGCACTATTTCAGCCGCCCCCTGGGGTTCGGCCAGCATTCTGCCGATTAGCTGGATGTACATTAAAATGATGGGCCGCGAAGGCATGACCCAGGCCACCAAAGTCGCCATCTTGAACGCCAACTATGTAGCGAAAAAACTGGGCGACCACTATCCCATTTTGTACAAAGGCACTGAAGGTTTTGTCGCCCACGAATGTCTGTTGGATTTGCGTCCATTGAAAGAATCCAGCGGCGTTACCGAAGAAGACATTGCCAAACGTCTAATGGACTTTGGCTTTCACGCCCCGACGATGTCTTTCCCGGTGCCCGGAACTTTGATGATCGAACCCACCGAGTCCGAAAGCCAGGAAGAGCTAGATCGTTTCGTTGAGGCGATGATCACCATACGCAAAGAGATCGCACAAATCGAAAGCGGCGAGATGGACTACAACCACAGCGCCCTGCACAATGCCCCTCACACCCAGGACGATGTGCTGGACGGCGATTGGCAGCGCCCCTACACTCGCGAGCAGGCCTCCCGCCCTGCTCCTTGGTTAAAAGCTCACAAAGTGTGGCCCAGCGTAAACCGAATCGACAATGTGTACGGAGATCGCAACCTTGTGTGCTCCTGCCCCTCGATTGACGAATATCGTGATTAAGGAATCAAGCTACACCCCAGACGTTTGCTCGTAGCTTTTAGTTACCATCGGAAAGACAAAACGGAATCACTTGTGGCTGAGCCAATACCCGGTCAGCCACAGGCCACTATAAAAACGATCACGTTAAAAAGGACTTACATGAAATCTGTAATCTCTACTCTGATACTTTTCTTAGCCTCACTCTCTTATGCTGACGATGATGCCAACCTATCGGTTGGCTGGGGGACCGATCACGGTGGTGCTGCCGGACTTAGATACGCTTTAAATCGCGGAGCCTCAAAGTACTATGGTACTGTGTCGCTTTTAGGATACAGCAGCTCCGCCGGAGCCGAGGCGGGCTACGGCGTCGGCTGGGAGCATTTGGTATCAGGCGACAAGCATGCACTGGGCGTTTTTGCGGGCACGGTTGCGGTGGATTTTAACGGCGATGAAACGGCGGTTTATCATGGGCTGGCGGGAACTTATAATTATTATTTTCGCGGCTTTAGCGAGCGCACGTTAGTCGTGGGCGGATCGATTTATGGCGGCACCACCTCGAGCAACGAACGGTTATTCGAAGATGATAAATACGGTATTAACGCTAAGTTGGCTTTTCAGTGGTAACCCCATAGGGCGACGGCGCGCTTTATAGAATACTGACTATTGGCTTTTCGCAGCGCTCGCCAACTCTGCTTCAAACATGGACTTTCCTGAATAGCACGTCCTTTGAATCAGATTAATAACCTTAGTGTTGAGGTTAAAGAATGAAATTTTCTCAGTTAAGCAGTTTCATAGGCTTGGCTATTTTGACACTGCCCCTAGGCGTGCTACACGAGGCGGTAAATCCCTCGTTACAGTATGATCCGCAGGCGATCCGCAGCGGTGAAATCTGGCGCTTATTAACCGCGCATATCGTTCACCTTAGCGCTATTCATGCGGCGCTTAATCTGGCGGCTTTAGGGTTAATGATGTACGGATTTGGGCAGAGCCGATCAACACCAAGTTTAGCGTTTTGCGCGCTGGTATCGGCGCTAACCATTAGCCTTAGTCTTTTCTTTTGGCAGCCCCAGGTAAGTTATTACGTGGGCTTGTCGGGGGTACTACACGGTTTATTTTTATTTATGTTGCTACCGCTTTGCAGTCAGAAAAGCGTGCTGGCATGGGCGGCGCTGGCGCTATTGGTGGTCAAGTTAGTTTACGAATATTGGAATCAGGTGGCGAACGCTGCCACCGAGCAATTAATTGGCGGGCCGGTGCTTACCGTTGCCCATTGGTATGGAGCGGTGAGTGGCATGCTGGCGTCGGGTTTGTGGTGCAGTTACCGAACTCTTACGCGCCAATGTTCGGCGACACGTAAAAGTGATCAGTCAAACTGAGAGAAAACTTGGTCGGGCTGAAAGCCCCGGTACTGTAAATAGCGAACCTGCTTGGCTTTTTCTTTAAGATCTTGAGGCGGTGAGGGAAATTTGCGTTTTAATACCTCGCTGGCCAACTCGGTCCAATCGGTTTCCGAGTCTTCCAATGCTTGCTCAATGCTTGCGCCGTCTATGCCCTTTTGCCGCAACTCGTGAGCGATACGCACGGGACCACGGCCGTTGCCGATTGAATTGCGAATAAACATTTCGGTAAAACGCTGATCATCCAGATAGCCAAGGTCAGTCAGCCAATCCAAAGTTTCTTCGACTATCTCAGGTTCTTCGCAGCGTTTATTGAGCTTGCGCTTAAGCTCGGTGCGGGAGTGCTCGCGGCGGGTTAGCGAGCCGAGTGCGCTATTGCGCACCCGCTCGCGTATTTTTTCGGGGCTATCGTGCTCTGCGCCCAGGCTCACGACTAAACCTCTTGCTCCTCGGAGGTTTCGGCCTCTTCAACGGGCTTAACAGCGCCCAACAGTTCGCCGCGCACGCGGCCTTCGAGTTCGGCGGCGATGTCGGGGTTTTCCTGCAAGAATTTCATCACATTGTTTTTGCCCTGACCGATTTTATCGCCATTGTAGCTGTACCAGGAGCCGGCTTTATCCACCATGCCCAGCTTAACGCCATAGTCGATAACCTCGCCCAAGCGGTTAATACCCTGGCCGTACAAAATCTGGAACTCGGTTTGTTTAAATGGCGGCGCCACCTTGTTTTTAACCACTTTAACGCGGGTTTCCGAGCCGGTAACCTCGTCGCCCTCTTTTACCGAGCCTATGCGGCGAATATCCAGGCGTACCGACGAGTAAAACTTAAGCGCGTTACCCCCGGTGGTGGTTTCGGGGCTGCCGAACATAACGCCAATTTTCATGCGAATTTGGTTAATAAAGATAACCAGGCAGTTGGCGTTTTTGATATTACCGGTAATTTTACGCAGCGCCTGAGACATCAAACGCGCCTGCAGGCCCACGTGGTGATCTCCCATTTCGCCTTCAATTTCGGCTTTGGGGGTCAGGGCCGCCACCGAGTCCACCACCAATACATCCACCGCACCCGAGCGCACCAGCATGTCGGATACTTCAAGTGCCTGCTCACCGGTATCCGGTTGCGAGATGATCAAATCATCGACATCTACCCCCAGCTTTTCGGCGTAAATGGGGTCCAGTGCGTGCTCGGCATCGATAAAGGCGCAGGTACCGCCAGCGCGCTGGGCTTCGGCAATTACCTGCAGGGTTAAGGTGGTTTTACCCGAGGACTCGGGCCCGTAGATCTCGACAATACGGCCTTTGGGCAAGCCACCAATACCCAGGGCGACGTCCAGCCCCAGAGAACCAGTAGAAATAGCGGGAATGGCCACATGCTCGCGGTCGCCCATGCGCATGACTGTGCCTTTACCAAACTGGCGTTCAATCTGGCCCAATGCCGCCTGCAGGGCCTTTTCTTTATTCGCGTCCATATGTCACCTCAACTGAAAAATCGAAAATAGGCTAATTTTTGTGCCGGTACGCACTGGTTACCAGCTTTATGGATTCAGCATACAGTAAAAACCTGTATATGAAAACAGTACTAGTAATTTATACAGTGTTTTTTATGCTTAAGGTGTGCGCACTAACCGCAGCAGCCCGCGCAGTGCCGTCACCGTGGCCTGGCGGCGAACCTGCGCCCGGTCTCCCTGGTAAACATAGCATTCACACAAGGTGGTTTCTTCTGGCCCCGCCCAGGCCAGCCAGACGGTACCTACGGGCTTTTCCGCGCTACCGCCGCCGGGGCCGGCAATGCCGCTTACCGCCACCGTCAGATCAGCGCCGCTGACGCGTTTTGCGCCCAACGCCATTTGCGCGACTACCGCTTCGCTGACGGCGCCTTCGCGCTCTATAATTTGGGGGTCTACCCCCAAAAGCGCGATTTTGGAGGAATTGGCGTAGGTGACCAGGCCGGTCTCGAACCACTCGGAGCTGCCCGCTACCTCGGTAATAGCGGCGGCAATACCGCCGCCGGTGCAGGATTCGGCGGTACTCACCCGCCAGCCGCGGGCCGCCAGGGCGGCGCCCAGCTCGCGGGCTAAATGCAATAAAGTTAAGTCGGATGCTTGGGGGTTCACCAGAGTCTCGCTATTGCTGTATCTGGCGCTACGTTAGGCATTCGCAGAAAGTTGTGCAAGTGTTTTATCGCGGCCTATTTAAAGAATAATATAGCCCGTATTAAGCGTCTTCTACTGATCTGACCATCATAATGGTCGGTTTAATAGCTCCAGTTTGACCGGTACCGACTTAAACGCGGGGGTTTTACTGCGCGGATCGTGCTCGGTGCCGATCAGCACGTTGGCCTCGGGGTAATAAGCCATTAGGCTACCGGCGGGCAGATGAAAGGGTACCACTTCAACGTCAGTCATCTTGCCGTAGGGCGAGCTTAAGGTAACCCGACTCCCCTTTTCCAGGTTCAGAGACTCGCAATCAGCGAAAGAGACCAGCACACACCAACGGTGGACGGTGCCGCGGTAGCTGTCGGACTCTTCGTAAATAATCGAGTTAAACTGCCCTTCACTGCGGATGCTGGCCAGTAAATAGGGATAATCCGGGTTTACGGCTGGGCTTAACTGATGAGTTTTAAACTCGCCTCGCAGGCTCGGGGTATTGAATACGGGCGTATGGCGTATGCGGTTACCCACCACAAACTCCTGCTTACTGGCGCCAATATCCGCTAAAGGCTCCATACCCGGGATGCTGGCAGCAATGGCCTCACGCACCTTGTCGTGCTGCTCAAACGCGGCAAAGTCCAAAGGCGAGCCGGGCAGTAATCGCGCCCCGAGCTGCGCCAGCACACTCACCTCCGAGCGCACATTGTCCAACCGGGTGATGCCGCCGTCGCTCAGGCGCACATAGTTGAACATAGACTCTTGCGTGGTACTTTGCGGCTCTTCATCCCGAGCGCATACGGGCAGAATCAACGCCTCGCTGCTTTCCATACCGTTAAAGTGGCCGCGATTTAAAGTAGTGGTTAAATAGAGTTTAAAGCCCACATTATCCAGCGCACGGCGGGCAAATTCCGTATCGGGGGTAGCGGCAAACAGATTGCCGCCCATCATCATCGCGGTTTGCATGTCGCCGGCCTCAGCGGCACGCAAGCAGGCCAAAGTGTCCATTCCCGGGTGGCGAGGCAAGCTCACCCCCATATGCTGCTCCATGGCCTTTAATACATCGTCGGCCAATACCGGTTTAACACCAATAGTACCTATGCCCTGGACATTGCTGTGACCGCGCAGGGGCAACAAGCCCGCGCCGGGTTTTCCAAGCATGCCGCGCAACATCGCCAGATTGGCAATGGCCTCAACATTGTCCACACCGTTTAAATGGTGAGTAATGCCCATACCCCAGGCAAAAATAACGTTTTCGGCGCGGGCGTAATCATCGGCTAAGGCGCGCACCTCGCGCTCGCCTAAGCCCGTCTGGGCCAACAGTTCAGCCAACTGGAGTCCGGCCAGATAATCGCGGTATTCGGCAAAACCCTGAGTATGATTTTGCACAAAGTTTTCATCGCAAGCGCCCTGCTCTACCAGTATTTTTGCCAGTGCTGTCAGTAGCGCCAAGTCCGAGCCAATACGCGGCTGCACAAACCTTGAGGCGATTTCAGTACCGCCCACCAGCATTGATTTAGGGCTTTTAGGCACTGCAAACTTCACCAAGCCCGGCTCTTTGGCGGGGTTAATCACCATGACCTTGCCGCCGCGATCGCGACAGTTTTTAAGTTGGTGGACAAACCGCGGGTGGTTGGACGCCGGGTTGGCGCCGATTACAAACACCATATCGGCCAGGGCCAAGTCTTCCAGTTGCACCGTAGCGGTACCCGTACCAATAGTGCCCTGCAAACCCACGCCCGTGGCCTGGTGACAGTAGTAAGAACAGTTGGTGACGTTGTTGCTGCCGTATAGGCGCGCCATTAACTGCAAGAGAAACCCCGCCTCATTGGACGAGCGCCCCGAGGCATAGAAAAAGCTCTGATTGGCAGGGGCGGCGTTGAAACGCTGCGCGGCTAAATCCAGCGCCTCGCTCCAGCTTAAAGGCTGATAGCGGTCGCTGCCCGCAGGCTTATAAACCGGGGTATTCAAACGCCCCATGGTTTCCAGCTCGCGATCGGTTAGTTGATTAAAGTCGTGCAGAGTGTGATCAAACAACTCGGTGGGAATAGGTGGTTGAATATCCGTGGACTGGGCCTGAATACTTTTATTGCACACGGATGGGAATTCGTCTTTTTCATTCACCATGCCACCGCGCTGCCCACCCATCCCCAGCCCACAGGCTTTGCAGGCGTTGTGGCTTTTAAGCGCTTTGGCCGAATCCAGAAGCCCGATGCGTTTAATGGTCTGGAGCGTATATAAGACCTTTTTAGGGCCGCCCCCGACGATATTTACCGGATGTTCTGTAGCCTTCACTGTAACCTCTCTAAACGGCCTGAATAATTAAAACGTTCAGTCTACGCCCAATTTATTGCAGGCAACATCCGTTAAATACCCTAACAGCGCTTAGAAGTCTTTCGCCGTATAAGGCTGATTGCGGTCGGCGGTTTCCCGGCGCACCTGGGCGATTTCCTCGGGGGTAAAGCTGTCGTCGGCTTTTACGCTATTGCCCCAGCTGTTGCGGATAAACACGGCGATAGCGGCCAGGTCTTTGTCCGAGATGTCTTCGCGCGCGGCAAAGCCCGGCATAACCGCCGCAGGGTTGTAGTAATCTGGCCCGACCCAAATAGGGCCGGTTAAACCGTGCAGTAATACCTTAGCCAAGGTTTGCTTATTGTGCAGCCACTGACTGTCCCAGAATGTGGGCCCAAGGCCCGGCATACCTTTACCGTATTCACCATGGCAGCCGGCACAGGCGCCTTTGCCGTGATACAGCTGCTTACCCTGGTCGAACAACATTTGCGCGGCCGCACTCAGCGAATCGCGATTGTTGGCATCTTGGCGTTTTTTGCCCAAGTTGGCCAAAAGTGCCTGACTTTGTTTGTCGGGATAATCTCCATCCAATTGTTTTATAAACTCGGCAGACTCACTGCCCAATCCGCTGATCACGGCCTCGCGCACATAGGGTTTGTTTAAATAGTTTTTCAGTATCCACTGGGAGAGCTCGTGCCCACCATCGATAGCCGCGACCGATATCGCCGCCTGCAGCACACGCGGATAACCTTGTTGCGCCATAGACGTCAGCAGTTTTAAGTAAGCCTTGTGGTCTGACTCAGGCAAACGTTCCCCCACGGCGGCGGCCAACATAGCAATCCGATCATCCGTTGAACGAATAAAATGCTTCACTGCTTGCAGATCAACGGCGTGCAATCCGTACAAGGTCCACAAGCCATTGGCCTGGGCGTAGGTCGTTTCACTTTGCTGTAGTTGTTTGCGTATGGCAGGTGCTACCTCTTGGGCCCCGCGTTGAACCAGTAACCGGCGGGCAGTATCCCGGTGCCAGGCGTTGGGGTGTTTTATAAAAGGCACCAATAGTTCAGCGTTTAGCGAGCTTA
The DNA here is from genome assembly GCF_024195295.1 of Gilvimarinus xylanilyticus. Classification (GTDB taxonomy): domain Bacteria; phylum Pseudomonadota; class Gammaproteobacteria; order Pseudomonadales; family Cellvibrionaceae; genus Gilvimarinus; species Gilvimarinus xylanilyticus. The sequence continues at coordinate 1,501,922 of NZ_JAMFTH010000001.1, forward strand.
AATCGGGCGCTTTATTAAGCGGTGCTTTGGGCCAGTGCAGGCGATAAATGCGGCCCATGGTATTGTTGTGTTTATCCAACTCACGACTTTTGATTTGCTCGGCCAAATAACTGGTTAAAAAGTCTTTGTGCTGCAAAATACCCTGGTACATATCCACGATATAAACACTGCCGTCGGGCGCGTTATATAAACCAACCGGGCGAAAACGCTCGTCAGTACTGGTTAGCAGCTCGCCGGGGGCGAACAGTGCTTCGCCGCTCAGCTTGCCCTCACCTTCAATAATTGTGCGGGCACTGATTAAGTTGGCCGCAGGCTCGGGGGTTAAACCCAGCCCATAAAATTGCGCCGGAAAATTATCGCCGCGATACACCAAACTGGCACTGGCGGCGGTAAAGTTAACCAGCTTGCCTCTGTCTTTACCCTCGCGAACCAATACGCCTTCCATATAGCCGCGATTGACCCCAGGGGTCATACGCGCCGGGTACACGCGATTATCGCCGATACTGTGGGCGGGCATATCGGGCCAGAAACCGGGATTTTTCAAAAGAGCGCCCGGCCGGAAGTATTCGCCGTGAATAGGCGAGCTGTTGCCATTGTGATACAGCCGACCAAAATCATCCTGGGTAATCCCCCACTGGCCGCGGTAATCGGTATTGCTCCGTACCAGTTTCCAGTATTGGTTGCGGTAAATCTCGTCGGCGCCATCGGGGATAGTCGCATCATGGGCAAGCGTCAGGTAGCGCTGATCACTTTTGGCGTTGTAGTACCAGCCATCCATTCCATAGAGCATGCCATTGGGCTTGTGCTCCACACTGCCTTTTGCCGCGTAGGTGGCGTCCACCATGTCGTGAGCGCCCAGCGCAATCTTGCCATCTTTGTGCTTTATCTCGGCAAAATACAGCGATTGATGATCGGCGTAGAAGAGTCCGCCCTCCACCACACTAATGGTGCGCGGCAGCATCACATTATCAATGAGCACCTGACGGCTATCCACCCGGCCATCGCCATCGGTGTCTTGCAAAACGGCGATATTCCCCTCGGGTTTCATCTCGCCCTTGCCTTGAATATCCGGCATATAGGTGGTCATTTCGGCCACCCAGATTCGGCCCGCCGCATCAAAAGCCAACGCCACCGGACTGAACACCTGGGGTTCGCTGGCAACCAACTGCACCGCAAAACCTGGTTGAACCTGTAAGCTTTGCAGGCCCTGCTCGGGGTTTAATACAGGCGCCGGCGGGATCTCACTTTTGGGAATCACGTCATTCATTTGATGACCAGCGCGATCCCCTTGAAAGGTCTGCGCGTGGGCCACAGTGGCGAGGCTTAACAGCAAAGCAGGAAACAGCAGTCTTTTCATGGTTAAAGCTCACGCACATAAATATTGCGGAATTTAACCGTATTGCGGGTATCGCCCCGCTCGGCAAAGCTGGTACTGCCATGGTGTTGAATACCAATATGCCCCTCAGACAAGTGCGTGTCTTTTACGTGAGTGGTTAGTACATCATTTACCCAAATTTTTATCTCGGGCCCTTGGGCGCGAACTTTATAGTGGTTCCACTGGCCGTTTTTAAACGCCGCGGATTTCTCATCGCTCCACTGGGGCGAGTAATTTTCTTTAAAATGCTCGCCCGGATTTGAGCGCTCATCGTGCAGCGGAAACAACCATTGCCGCTCGGTGGCCTGTTCGTACAAACCGCCGCTCCAGCGTCGATCACTGGGGTCTACTTCGGCCTGGTAGCCAAAGGCATATTGACTGTTAATATCGTCTGAGTACTTGGTTTGGGCGCGGAAAATAATGCCGGAGTTGACATACTCATCATCCAGCTGAGGCACTAAGACTTCCAGCTCTAGCTCAAAGTCGCGGTAGCGTTTCTTGGTTAGAAAAAACCAATTGGCGGTGGATAATAAGTGAATTTCATTGCCCAGCCAGTGGGCCTCGCCAAAGCTGGACACGTTCATCCACAAGGTGGAATCGGCACCAATATCGATCGGTTTGTCGGCCGCTTTAACCGCAGCACTGAGAAAGGCACAAACCAAAGCCGTCAAAACTATTCTTATCATTTTACTTTCCTTGCTAATTTATAAAGCCGGTTCAGGCTACCCCAAACCGGCTTTACAGACCACCAACATGAACAAAAATTAACCTTTACAAACACCGGGCTCCGGCGCGAGCCTGACAGTGGTAGATAGCGGGATCTTTGTCATAGTGCTCGCGATATTGGGAGTTAACCTCGGCCTCGATTGCGGCCGCTTTGCTTTGCGGTACCAAGGCCACCACACAGCCACCAAAGCCGCCGCCGGTCATTCGCACACCGCCGTCAAGTTCGAGCATTGCATCTACAGTCTCGACAATAAAATCAATGGCGGGCACGGTATTCTCAAAATCATCGCGCATAGAGATATGCGACTCGTGCATGGTTTGGTAGACCACCGCCATATCATTATTTTTAAGGGCCTGGGCGCAGCGCTGGGTGCGTTCATTTTCGCTCAGCACATGGCGGGCTCGGCGATACGCCAACTCGTCCAATTGATTGCGCTGCGACTCCAGAGTTTGCAGGTTCGTTTCTCGCAATGTGGCAACGCCTAACGTTTTTGCCGCACGCTCACAGTCGGCGCGGCGGTCGTTGTACTCACTGCCCACCAGGTTGCGCTCGACTCGCGAATCGATAATCATAATATCCAGGTGCTCAGGGATGGGAACTAAATCAAACAATAGATCGCGACAATCCAGCAACAGTGCGTGCCCTTCTTGTCCGCCTGCCGAAGCCAGCTGGTCCATAATGCCGCAACTGCAACCGGCGTAATCGTTTTCGGCGCTCTGCGCCACCCGTGCGACATCACTGACCGACAATCCCAAACCGTTAAGCTCACTCAGCGCCTTGGCAAAAGCCACCGACAAGGACGCCGACGAGCTGAGCCCCGCACCGCGCGGCACATTGCCTTCGACATAAATATCCAGCCCGCCAAGGGTGTGCCCCTGTTGCAGCAAAATCGCGCTGACCCCACGCAGATAATTCGACCACAGACAGCCCGGGTCAGTCACAATATTATCGCCCAGCTGCCACTCGTTTATGTCGTTATCAAAGTTGCCGGCACACACTCTGATAACCGCATCATCGCGACGCGCAACGGCCATATACGTGCCAAACTCGAGCGCACAGGGAAACACAAAACCGTCGTTGTAATCGGTATGTTCGCCGATCAGATTAACCCGCCCAGGGGCGAAAAAAATATTGCTCGCCGAACGCTGAAAATGCGTGCTAAAACGTGCGGCTATAGAATCTTTGATTGTCATTATTGGTTTTCCAGGTAGTGCTGAATGCTACAGGCTCGCAGTCGTTCGGCGGCCTGCTCGGGGGTAATGTCGCGCTGCGCCTCGGCCAACATCTCATACCCCACCATAAATTTTTTAACACTGGCACTGCGTAAAAGCGGCGGAAAAAAGCTCGCGTGCAGCTGCCAGTGATCATTGGCATCGCCACTAAAAGGCGCGGCGCGCCATCCCATAGAGTAGGGAAAACTGCACTGAAATAAATTATCGTATCGCGTTAGGGCGCGTTTAAGAATGCGGGCCAAGTTTTTTTGCTGCACCGGGCTAACATCGGCAAAGCTTTTCGCCGCAAAACGCGGCAGCAGTAGCACCTCGAACGGCCAGCAAGCCCAAAATGGCACGAGTACCGCCCAATCGTCGTTTAGCTCGACAATGCGCTCGGCGTTTTCCACTTCACGCTCAACATAGTCCAACAATAAATTACTATCGTTGCGCTGAAAGTAATCGCGCAAGTTGCGGTCTATTTTTTCTGCCTCGGTGGGCAGTGAATTTTGCGCCCAAACCTGGCCGTGGGGATGCGGGTTAGAACATCCCATGACAGAGCCTTTATTCTCAAATACCTGTACCCATTGGTAGCGCTGGCCCAGCTCGTTCATTTGCTCGCGCCAGGTATCGATGACTCCGCCGATATCCGCCTCCGACAGCTGCGGCAGGCTTTTACTGTGATCCGGTGAAAAACAAATTACCCGAGCCTCACCTTTGGCTGACTGGTAGCGAAACAGTTCGTCATCTGAGCTATCGTTGTCGTTATCAGCCTGCAGGGCCGGAAAATCGTTTGGAAACACAAAGGTGCCGGTGTAGTTGGGATTTACATCGCCGGTAATACGGGTATTGCCGGGGCACAAATAACATTTCTCATCGTAGCTGACGCTGTGATTGGTTTGCGGCGCCTCTTGCTGGCCCTGCCAGGGCCGTTTACCGCGATGGGGAGAAACCAAAATCCACTCACCCAACAATGGATTATAGCGGCGGTGGCTTTTATCATTTAATACCGTCATAACTGTCTCAATATTTTTGTTTAACCCGGGCGGTAGCCATTGGGGTTTTGACTTTGCCAGCGCCAGGTGTCTTGCATCATGCGCTCAATACCAAACTCGGCTTTCCAGCCCAGCTCCTGCTGGGCCAAATCAGTCTTGGCATAGCAGCGGGCAATATCGCCGGCGCGCCGCGGCGCGACTTTATAGGGAATTTCTTTACCGCAAGCTTTGGCAAAGGCATCTACCACCTCAAGCACCGAGTAGCCATTGCCAGTGCCCAGGTTATAAACCCGGCAGCCAGAACTTTGCGTAAGCTGCTTTTGCAAAGCGGCCACATGGCCGCGGGCTAAATCCACCACGTGGATATAATCACGCACTCCGGTGCCATCGGCGGTATTGTAATCGTCGCCAAACACTTGTAGCGCGGGCAGTTTACCCACCGCCACCTGAGCAATATAGGGGACCAGGTTGTTGGGAATTCCCAGGGGATCTTCTCCAATTAAACCGGATTCATGGGCCCCAACAGGATTGAAATAGCGCAGTAGCGTAGTATTCCATTGGGCATCCGGCGCGCGGGACATATCCCGCAGAATTTCTTCCACCATTAATTTAGTGCGGCCGTAGGGGTTGGTGGCACTGATCGGAAAGCTTTCATCGATAGGCACACTGGCCGGGTCGCCGTAGACTGTAGCCGAGGAGCTAAAAATCACCTTCCACACATCGTGCGCCGCCATTGCCTCAAATAAAGTCAGCGAACCGGCGACGTTATTTTGATAGTAAGACAAGGGGATAGTGCTCGATTCACCCACTGCTTTGAGGCCCGCAAAGTGCATGACTGCATCCACGCTGCAATTGTGGAAGACTTCATCCAGCGCCGCGCGATCGCGAATATCCACTAGGTGCAACTCGGGCCGCGTGCCTGTAATTGTCTCTACCCGGTCCATCACCTCGCGGTTGCTGTTGCACAGATTATCCACCACCACTGGCGTAAAACCCGCGTTAATCAACTCCACACAGACGTGACTGCCGATATAACCGGCGCCGCCGGTTACCAGAACATTTCCATTTGTAGCCATAAAAGCTCCACATTGTACACAGAACAACCAAACCAAAAATTTAGCTCGCCGGAATTATACCCGTTTAAATCCGTACTGCGGACAAAGGGTTACAAACCTTGATTGAACAATCAAACCGCTCAAAAACTCCGAATATGATCGCTTGCGGTAAGATTCACCGCCGGCATCAACCACAGTGAGACCATTTCATTTTGCGCAAACTTTTGAGTAACGGAATGATTGACGTAAAATAGGCCGCCTTATTCACCGGACCTCGACAAAGACGTTTTATATGCCAGCCAAAACCGACTCATCCAGCCACACCCCGATGATGCATCGGCGGCCGCCCCAATAAAATCAATAACTTACTGATTTTTCAGAGAAAACCTACACTTTCACCTACACTTTTTTATTTGCATGGCGCTGAAATTTCAGTGTATTTCATGCTATTTCACATTCTTCATTTTGCCGATTTGCCAAGTAAGGATCGGATGATTCTGAGGTCGGCAAGTTGCCAGATTGCACGAAAAGTAAGCGGGTTTGGCCCGATAGAGTGAAGTCTCAGCTACAATTTTCAGATAGTGAATTGGACGGTTTAGAATCTTGCCCACCAATCACTCAAAAAGCAGCAGGCCAAATATTACGATTTCAGAAAGTTTTCCAACTCATTCAGCTGCTGCGCATAAGCTTCTGGATTACTTTTCTTGAATTTTTCCAGGTTAAGGAGCTTCCATTTCACCGAGGGAAATTTTTGATAGTCGTAGATTGACCAATCCGGCCTTAAGCGATTAAGGCTCAACAAAAAGGTTTTATCCTCTTCGTTCAAACTACCCCTGACCACGTCGATGAGCTGGAGTCTCGTGGCCTCGTAGTCGTCGTAGCTAAACTCAATCTCGCTCATGCCTTGGAATTGACTTTCAAAAGCCGCACGCTGATCCTGCAGGTTTGGAACAAGCATTTCGTGGGTCGGGCGATTACTGCTCACTAATCCCAGAATAAACCCTTGCTTGATCTCTTCAGTAAGGGCTTTATTGTCTAGCCCCTCATTTTCGAACAAGAGCTTCACATCAAATAAATCTCTCGGATGCTGTCTATCAAGTGCAGCGCATAATTTTCCGCCATATAGCTGTGCCAACGGCACCAACGGCATGCTACAAAACGCATCGAACTGCTCTTGGGCAGACTCGCAAAGGGGCGCTCTATTTGGCTCGCCTAGCAAGCCCCGCCCTACCATATTCACCTCAATTTTAATAAGTACACCGCGCTCATCAAGCTGTAGCTTACAGACATTTTCTTTATGCTGAGCTCGTATTGATGGACGCAGTGCCTCGATACGCGATTTAATCCTTAGCAAGGCCGAATTAATGCCTTCCAGCGTTTCATTACGCTCGGCAATTTCAACATAGGTTAAGTCGATATCGACTGACAGCCTCGGCATATTTCGCACAAAAAGGTTGATTGCCGTACCACCATGCATGGCAAAACACGCCTCTTTGGCAACCTCGGGCAAGACATCCAGCAAGAGCCCCACTTGCCTTTTATAGGCTTCATTCATTTATGTTCACCAGCTCTTTGGGTACGGTTATCTGATACTTCGAAACATAAACACCGTCATTCACGATAGCGCGCTTGCCGGAGCCCAAGTCGATCTTATCCAAGTTGATATGGCTTAGCCATTCATGGCCCGCCTTATCCGCCAAATACAAAAACAAGCGCTTTACCTTTACGGAAGTACAGCCTTCCAGCAGGGTCTGAACGCTGGCTGGCCGTAGATTGTTTAGCCCTTCCATCAACTCAAACACTTCCAAAAGCGGTTGAGACTTAGGAGCCAGGTATAAGCACTCCATGATGGCTCGAGCGGGGCTTGATACCTTTACCTTGAAACTCTTGTGCCCTATTTCGACCAAGCCAATATCAGGCGATAGAAACGACGTCAGTTTACAAGCCACGCTCACGCCCCAATCCCGCTTTTTAAACCACAGCGGCAAACTGTCTTCGGTACCACCAAATAGCTGTACAGACTTGGTAGCCAGCTCTAAATAATGTGCCTTGCCCTGTATGGAGAGCGCCGTTTTGGCGGCTGGATGTATGGAGAGACCTAGCTGGGCCTGTAAGGCATAGATGCCGCCCAAATAGTCCACCTGGTCACCATGGCGTATAAGTGCCCCGGTACCGATAGAGTCAAACCACAGGCTGCGCTTATAGCGCTTCTGCAAATCGAGGCTATAACCCTGATCAGCAAGCCACGCCGAAGAGAGCACGACGCCCAAAGGCTGAGTGCTAAGCAAATGGTTTAATTTTGACTCGTTTTCGGTACTCATAGTACCAAATTAGCCCACTTTTTAAACCAGATCAACCAAAAGGTTTATATTTATCATTTTTTGGGTACTTTAAGTACCTAAATGGAGGATTTTTTAAACCAAGAGCGGCTTTGCCGCCTCATATACCACCATTGTGACCAACGGGATCAATGGTACTTTTGGGGCTCAGCCTTGGCGACAACAGGAAGCAAGACGAGCGAAGCATGAGCGTAATGGCCGAAGGCCGCTGAGCCCCAAAAGCCCGAAAAAATAGGCCCCTGCCAGCGCAGAGGCCACTACTGTTAACGGTTCCAGAAAATATGAACTTCTTCAAAGCCGGTTTCGATGGTGAAAATGTCACCGCCCACTTCTAAATCGTAAGCCATGCGGGCGTAATCTATGTAGGGCGCCAGGCGTTCTGGAATATCGCCACTTTCTTCTGTCAGCTCGGCAGCAAAGTCGGCAACACTGGAATAGCGGCCGGCATAATTCTCCTCAATTACCGTATGCGCCTCCTCAATATCCGTGTATATGTTCAGCACTTCCGCCCCAACCTCGCCATGTTCTTCAATAAACACGGCAACGTCGTGCGCTTCTTTTAAGCTGGTGTACTGAGAAATTGTGTAACTGCCATAGCCTTCATAATCGTGAATGGCATACTCTTCCGCATCAGCCACCGGGCTGCAGGCAAGTAATTCGCTTACTTGATTTTGTATATTATCTAGATCCTGCGTGGCATCAATCCAGGCGCCGTAGTGAATACCGTTGTTGTATGCGGCCAGGTCGGATACGTAAATCTTGATGTCTTCGCTCATGGTCTTGCCCCTTAAAATTCGCTGTTGAGGTTTCTGAGAAGCGCTAAACGCGCCGCTCATGAACCTCTGGCGACAGAGGCCGACTCGGCGGGGGTGAAAAAATCAAGAAAAATTACGGAGGGTCCAACCAGCAAGGCGCCAGATGGAAACCGTCATTTTTCTTGATTTTGAGGGGATGCAATGCCCCGTAAATTCTCCTCTAATACGAACAGGCTCGATTGACCAATCGAGATCAAGCTGCACAGGCAATAAGCCACCAGCCCATTATCGATGGGCCAGCGAAACCGCTTACCAGAAACTAACCTCCTTAAAAGCAACAATGCGCGCCACCTTCAACGAACTGGCCAAAAGCGAGCTTGGCAGCCATCAGCGCAGAAACGCCCTGGCGAGCATTAAGAATATTCAGGGTGAACTCGTATCAAGGGCCCAAACCCTTGATTTCTGTCCTCTGGGCTTGACCGCCAATATTTTGCTGGATTTTTCTATACCTGCTTGACAAATATTATATTTTGCGCAATCATACCAGCAGTTAAGATCAGCAAAGGCATATATCGATGCATGACGAACCGTGGCAGCTAGCTCCCCAACTAAAAAAAGAGTATATCCAGCAATTAGCACAATTATTAGTCCAAGTTAGGGGAGAAGTGATCGACAGGCACGAACCAGAGCTTGGCGATACACGGTTGTCACTCGGTATGCGAGCCTATGAATGTTGCCGATCCCGTATTACGTTCAAGGATGATGACGGGGATTGGCCGTGGCTATCAATTATTACAAACGATGGGCGCTTTACGTTTGCTATAGATGGCGTGCCTGTGCGCTTCTCCCGAAACGATCCCAAGAATTTGCCAGATAGAAAGATCATCCCTTCCCAGGAAGGCTATGAACAAATGTGTATGTTCGAGCATGTCAATGATTATGCCCATATCCGCTGGTTTCTTATTATCGATACCCCCTACGACACGCCAGTAGAACATGCTTATTTTGTTGGTTATAACGAACTCAAAGAAATAATCTGCAAATGGGAAATTCCTCTAAGTGATCAAGTTCCGGTTATGAGCGACGTTAACAAAGGCAAGCCACAAGCCGTTAAAGTGCCGCCAGCAAAAGCAAAATTGAAACTTGTTAGCAAAAAAGAAGATAAAAACGAGAATGATAAATAAGTTTTACGGTGAAAAATTGCGTTTAGCCAGATTGCTAAACGGTATGACCCTAAAAGAGCTTGGAGATGCCGTTACTGCATCACGTCAGTTTATTCATCAACTTGAAGGCGATACCAGACAACCACCAGACGATATGCTTTACGCGCTATGTGAAACACTGCTGGTGCAAAAAGGCTTTTTCTATGAACCGCTCGATAACGATGTGAAGTTTGAGCAATGTCACTTCAGGAAGAGAAAAACCACCCCTGTAGGACTGGCAAACCGTGTTTGCTCGTATAGCAGCATTTTTGAAGTGCTTGTGGAGTTTCTTTCTGGATATATCGAATTTCCTGAACCAGACGTACCTGATCTTTCAAATGACGCAGATAGCTATAGTAACATTGAAATTGAAGTAGCTGCCGAAAATTGCCGTACGCATTGGGGGTTAGGCTTAGATAATCCAATAGACAATATCACCAACGTTTTAGAGCAAGCTGGCGTAGTGATTACCACTTTCTCCGGTGTTTCTGACAAAGTGGATGCACTCTCACTGAGCCGTAAACGACCAATCATCATCCGAAATGACGCAAAAGAGAGTCCATGCAGACTTCGCTTTGATCTTGCGCATGAGTGCGGGCATTTCGTTTTACACAATGGTATAGAGACAGGCGATAATGTTACAGAATCTGAAGCAGACAGATTTGCAAGCGCCTTTATTTTTCCCCGCTCAGCATTTCTAGACGAGTTTCCACGAAACTTTTCACCCAATCGGGAAGCATCGTGGAAACCTCTGTACAAACTAAAAATGAGATGGGGTATGAGTTTAAGGGCCATTATTTATCGCGCCCATTTTTTGAAATTAATCTCTTCTCAAGACTATAGAGCAGCTAATGTCAGACTTAGTAAAACAGGGCAAACGAAAGTCGAGCGCTATGATGATCAAATCGATATGGAGCAACCAGAATTACTTAAAAGCTCTATCGAGCTTTTGAATGAGGAGCTTGGGATTAATTTTTTTAAAATTTCCGATAGTCTTCATATCGAACCAGCGATGCTGTCAACAATCACAGGAATTCCAATTCCTGCCAGTGAATCTGAAAGTAATATTGAACCTTTATTCAGGAGATAAAAATGTCCAGAAAACGCGTAACCGTAACCAGTGAATCCAATACTGGCAGAAACCAAAAATTTCATGACAATTACAACGGAAACGATATGACGCGTGCTAAGTTCGTTAAAGAAATCGAACGTGGTAACTATCAGAATTACCATGTTCGAAATATAAATGGCGTGAAAACACCAGTGTCTAACCCCGACGGACGTGATAACAATAATCTGGGCTAATACAGCTAATGAATGTGCGTTTAACCTGCATCTTCTTCCTGCTCTTGTCTGTTTCTACTAAAATACGTCGGAAAATCGGCTAAACACGAACTGACTAACTGTTTATGCGTGTCTAAGATAGCAAAGTCGAAAGCATCAAAATCAACGCCCTCACCGTGAAGGGCAGAAGCGAGCTTTTTACAGACCTCTCTATCCACGTAACCACGAGAATAGAGCCACATTTCAAGGCTATTTGACAGCCCAAGTTTTAGGCGTGTTTGCAAGATCCTAAGAAGCTCCAATACATCATCGTCTAATCCTTTACCCTCGCCAACATCAGCTATTGCTCCGACATATAACATGGAATCAAAAGAAAGCGCACCGTCAGCCAAGTCTACTACATGGTCCATTTTAATAGTTCTTTGCTGCGACCCTGCTTGATAATAAGCGCCTGATTGATCCAAGTGACCAAGCAGATCAGCGTAGCTACTTCCTGAAATCCATAATTTTGCGAACTCTAATATAACGTTTTCAGGCTTTATTTTGAGAAACATCTTGTTGTTATTGATCTGAGATAGCAACGGCCAGCAAATCACAAGAAGTTCATCCGAGCTTTGAGCTTGTGCTATTTCGTCCCAATTTTTATCAAGCCAATTTTCGATTAAAAATAGGTTTTTCAACCCCAGCAACGATTTTCCGAAGAATCGCCTTTTTTCTTCGGGCACAGAAAGAACTCTACTCGCGACAAGTGAAAATGCCGCCCGTAGTTGTTGTTTCTGATCGTCGTCTGACAAAAAGTAAGCCAATGTTCCTTGGGCTAACTCATCAAAGAACGTTTGAGGCGCACCTGGATTGTCTTTCAAATAGGACAAAAAATAGCTTTCTATTGCTTCGATTAAAGCTTCTTTATAATCCATCTGATCCAGTAGCGAACTGATATCAATAGCGTTTTGATTTCCTGCGTCTATACAGCTTTGCCTATAGCCGCTTGGGTTTGCGATGAACTGGATAACATCAACATTAAGTTCTGCAAAATCAAAAGGCGAGATCAAATCCAGTAGGCTACTAGCGCAGTCCTCCGCATTAGTAAAATCGAGCAAATGCATAGCTCTTTGCCATCGCCACCTTTCACGAAAATTATTGCGTTTATCAAAAACATCTGTATCCGCAAAAATGACACTCCCTTCGGTATGGTATCCAGCTCTGCCTGCACGACCGATGAGATTGTGGAAGTCTCGTGTGGTGATTTCTTGCCCTGCTTGAAATGTACTTGAAACAACTAAGTACCTAATTGGAAGATTTACACCCTGGGCTAGAGTTGAGGTACACACTACCAACACTGACTTATTGGCTTCCATTGCCCACTCTACAGAAACACGGATACCATTCGGAATGTTGGAACTGTGCGGCAATATCCCAAGGGAAATCGAACGAGTAAATATGAACTCATCTCCAAAATGCAAACTGGAAATGTACGCAATTTTGTCCAATTCGCTTTGATCACTAGAAGTATTCGGCGATGGTAAAATAAGCCCTCTGTCGTAGCAATCAACTAAAAGCTCGCATATTGACGTGACAGTACTCTTTATACCGCAGAAGATTGCAACAGGCCCTTGATGACATAACTTAACCCCTAAATAAGCTGCGACACTGGGATTATCGTTTTTGACTGGGAAAAGCCGATCTTTCCTCTCTCGACCCCTCGTTCCGAGGTTTATTTGCTCAATTACCCTAGGAACGAAAAAATCTCTATCGGCCTCACGATCTTGATCGATATATTGGAGTTGCCCCATTGCAGTTTGCCAGCTTGCGAAGGCTGTACTTCTTACTGCTGGTAAACATCCTGCTCCTTGAATCTCAATACCGGCCTCTCCATTAAGCCATTCACCAATAGAATTTGCGTTAGCCATAACTGCGGAGATCAAGACCTTCTGGACTTCGTCACCTACGCGGGATTTTAGGTAGGCCATCAATAGCTCATAGGTGACACCTCTCCTTCCAGTGTCAAACTGATGGCCTTCATCAAAAATAAGCAAGCCAATTGAGTCTGCTAAAGCAGGTTCATGCCTGAGAAGATAAACAAGTTTCTCCGGTGTGGTAACAACTATAGACTTGGTAACTGTTCCATCCTGATCAGTTTGTCCGGTTAAAAATCTTATAAGCTCGTCATCACTATCGGAAATATCCAGAACATCTTGCAATTCATTGATATTTACATCTTCACCTTCGAATGCCTGTTCAAATGTAGCGGTAATCTCCCTGCATAAGGCTCTGAATGGCGCTACAATTACAGCAACGTCAGAGCGCCCTGACAAAAAAGAACTTCGAATTATTAATTCTGTCGATTTTGTCTTTCCCGCACTTGTGGGCATTTGCACAACAGCAGATATACCAGACAAAACTCCTTGCTCGCCCAGCAACCTTTGAGCAGGCCAAAACTCTTGAACAAATTTCGTCTTAGTAATTATATTTGTCCATTGTTCTATGTGGATTTGTGTATATTTCGGCAAACAGTTTATAGACGAGTTTTCGATTTTTCTTAGCAGGATAGAAGAAATAATATCGGCAAACAAAAGCTCTCTATCAGAACCTTTTTCGTATACTTCATGCCTTAATACCTGTATTGCCTGCCTAAAGCTCTGCGCATCAGCGCTTAAACTAAAGAAATTTCGAGTGGCATAGCCGACATCATCTATTGCCTGAGTTAAATAGGTTTTTTCGACGCGATACCAATCTTCTTCGAAGTTGAATTTTAATATCCATATCAAAATCCCCTCAAGATTAGTGTCAGTGAGCAGTTCTGTGTTATAGGCTAAACTTTTGGCTAGAACGATGGAGCTGCCAGGCATGTTCGCTAAATAGTAGGCCGCCGAACCTATAACCTTTAGATAAATAGTCATCTCATCAGCCAGATGAGACTGAATCAAAGCATCAAAATACTGCCCAATAGATATAAGCTCAGACTTTAACTCTTCATGCTCACCAGTTTCTTCAAGCTGTTGTTCTTCACGAGCTTCGATAGCAGAAAGGTCGCCCAGTATCCCAATAGTCGTAATCAATAATTTTCGGGGATCGACAAGTAGCTCTATGTGAGATGCTTCATCAACAGCAAACTCATACATCTTTGCTTTCGATTTCGTAATTGCCAGCATTTTCTTTGAGGGTGCTTCAAGCTTCATTAGCAGCCCTCTCGTATAGGCTGTGTACTAAAGACATCAATACAGGGCCTCTTATCACAATCATTTCCAACTGCGTTCGAGATGAATGTTCCTGAGTAGAAGCTTCAGCCAAAGTTTCTATGCAGCATGAGCTATCAGTGAGAACCGCTGCCGCTCCAAATTTTGTTTTATATGGGTGGTCAACATTTTGTTGAAATCTTGAGACAATACCCATCCCCGCAAAATCTTTCTGATCGTATAACCTTTGCTTCGCGCCGTTTAGCGATTCCGCAAGTCTAGCTTCATCCTTTGAGCTGTCATTAATTGCTGTTTGCAAAGTGTTTCTGGCATTATTCTCAGAAAGGCGCGCTTTTACCTCATAAATTATTAACTCGTCTTTGTTAGATGGCATTTTGTTCTTTTGCTTAAAGCCTAGAACATCTGAGCCCTTGGAAGACTCATTGCCAATTATCTTCCGGTCGTAACGGGTTCTTGGAACATAGTAATCGTGAAGAAACGTCAAATAATCAGCGACTAATATTTCTGAAAAGTCACCAGATCGCGTGCTCGGCCCTAAGCCAGGAGAATCGTCGGGGAACTTCAGGTTTAATAAATATTCGGAGTTTGTCATTCCTTCAGGCTTAAGTATTTCTATTTCAGCATCAGCGCAATAATGATTTCTGAAATGCCTTGCCCAATGAGACATAACCTCCTCATTGGCGACATCATAAGCAAACTCATAAACAGGAACATTCTCACCCGTTGATATGGCGATTACTTCACCTGTGTCGTGGAGCCAAGCAAGATGTTCTTTTGTCCAAGACATGTGTAATCGTAAGCCTTTCCGTGTTATTTGTTTTTACCCGTAGGAATCAATAATATTCCCGAATATATGCGTATGCCTGATCAAATAAATCCTGATCAGTGTGCAGCTTGTATTTCAGTAATGTCTTACGCAGTGATTTTTGCACTTCGCGTTCACCACCAGTGGTATTCTGCCAGCCAGGGAAACGTACTATGCGAACAATGGCATCAATATCATTGACTATGCGCTCGACGACTGCGGGCGTTTGATCGCTTTTCAGCTCCAAAAACAGTTCAGTGAGTGCGGCTTTTGGTGATTTCTCTTGCCTTGCTTCTTCAAGCTCTTTTTCAGCCTGAAGCGTTTCCTTAGCAATTTTGCAAAGCTCTTTCACAAAGTCGATTGAGGCGATTAGCCCTTTTTCAGCCTTATCTCTGAGCGTTTCAAGCCGTTCGCTCAACGACTTGAATACAGGCAAGTCGGTTCGATCTTTGAAACGTTTCGCTAACGCCTTCTCTAGTTGCGTTGTCTTTCTTGGATCGGGGTTATTGAATATATCTTCGATAACATCGGCATCCATGACAAACTCATCCAGGGTATGAACCCCACCGACATGAATGTTTTCATGGATTAGCTGCGTTGTTTGGGCACCCAAGGTTAGCCACAGCAACTTGCCAATGTTGTCCGAAGCTGGCTTAACGGATTCATAGACCTGGGCGAGCCATTTGTAATCTGCGTTATAGGCATCGAGGATATTATCCGGTGATAGCGACTCCCAGAGTTTGGCCAGATATTTGAAATCTGCTGCAAAAGCATCTTTCTTCTCGTCTGTCTTAATGGCATCCTGCGCAGCCTCTAATCCTTCAAACCCTTCCAGGGTACGATCAACGCCTTCAAAATGAGATAAAGCGTCAGCCATTGCTTGTGGGAGTTTTGACCCTAGCTCTGCAAGATTGGTAATAACTTGTTGTAGGCTTTTTTCATCAAACTCAAGAGCTTTTGCTGCATCGTCAAACACACCAAAGTAATCGACAATCCTGCCAAAGGTTTTGTGCGGATACAGGCGGTTGGTTCGGCAAATTGCCTGGAGCAAGGTATGATCCTTTATGGATTTGTCCAAATACATCGTTTGCAGTATTGGTGCGTCAAAGCCCGTCAAAAGCTTAGCGGTAACGATAATGAATTTAAGCTCTGAAGTGGCATCATTAAATTCGTCGACGATCTTTTCCTGCTGGCTTTTATCAACGGCCCATTTTTGTTTGAATTCGAGATCGTCGTTAGCCGTTGTTGAAATGACGACCTTGCTAGCTTCGACAGGAAAGTGCTTATCCAGCTCTTCCTTGTATTGAACACAAGCGTGGCGATCAGACGTGACTATCATTGCCTTGAAGCCGTGGGGCAAAACCTTCTCTTTAAAATGCACGGCAATGTCATTCACGATTTTCTCAACGCGCTCTGGCGCTTTGAGGAAGGCCGCCATCTTTGCGGATTTCTGGTTTAAAGCATCGGCTTCTTCATCCGTTAAGCCCGCGCTTTCTTTTAGGTTCTCAAAAGCCTGATCCAGAGAGTCTTTGTCAACGTGTACATCGACCAAGCGCGGCTCAAAATGCAGCGGCAGCGTTGCTTCATCTCGAATAGAGTCATGGAAGGTATAGCGGCTCATATATCCGCCGTGATCTTCCTCTGCGCCGAAAGCCCAGAATGTATTTTTATCCGCCTTGTTGACTGGAGTTCCGGTTAAACCGAACAGGAAAGCATTGGGTAATGCAGCCCGCATTTGGCGACCAAGATCGCCTTCCTGGGTTCGGTGCGCCTCATCCACTAGAACAATGATATTGTCGCGGGTATTCATGTCTGGTTTTGCATCGCGGAACTTATGGATCATCGAGATGATGATCTTGCGGGTATCGCGCTCCAGCATTTGCTGTAGCTCTTTAATGCTTTCGGTGGTTTCGACATTGGCGATATCGGCAGCATTAAAAGTGCCGCTAATTTGCGTATCCAGGTCGGTTCTATCTACCAGCACAATAACCGTTGGGCTTTTAAGAGAGGCTTCGCGGCGGAGTTTTTGTGCAGCAAAGACCATGAGCAATGATTTACCTGAACCTTGGAAGTGCCAGATCAAACCTTTTTTAATTTTGCCCTCAACAACGCGTTGAACGATCTTGTTCGCTCCCTCGTACTGTTGAAAGCGAGGTATAACCTTCATACGCTGCTTCTTGCTATTGCTGGTAAACAAGGAGAAGTTGCGCATAATGTCGAGCAAGCGAGCCGGACTGAGCAGGTCTTTAAGTTCTTTGCCTACGCCGCCAAGACCAAGGCTTTTGGCAATTTTCTCGTCGTCATTCTCTAGCCGCCACGGAGCCCAAAACTCTAATGGGCAACGTATAGCTCCGTAATATAGCTCTTTACCTTCGGTAGCAAAAGACAAGATATTCGGAACAAATAGCTGAGGAACTGCATTTTCATAGATATTGTGAATTTCATTAGCGCCATCTAGCCAACTCACAGAAGGCCGGATGGGGGTTTTCGCTTCGCCAATCACAACAGGAATCCCGTTAATCATCATTACCACATCGGGTATCTTGGTCTCACGGTGGTGGATACGGAACTGATTAGTGACGATGTATTGATTGTTTGTGAGATTACCGAAATCGATTAAGCGAACAGGCACATGGCGATTATTCTCGCCGAAAGGCATGGTTTTCTCGCCTGTCAGCCACAAAAAGAATTCTTCATTGGCCTTTACCAGGCCAATCTGATTAACCGAAATTAAAATAGCGCGGAGTTTGTAGATGACCTCATCAGCCAATTCAGGCTTAGCCTGAATTTCAGGATTGAGTCGCAATAACGCATCTTTCACCTGCGACTCAACCATCACTTCATTAACGCCGCGGCCAAGCTGATCAGAATTTTGATATTGCCACTCGGTCCCGTAGGGCTGCAAAGGTGTCTCAGCGACCTTTCCCTGATTGAGATTTACACCCGTCAATTGATTGATGATGTAATACTCGACGCTATTTAATTCCGTAAACCCCATCCCTAAAACACCTGATTAACTAAACTTTTGAACATATGACCTTGGTTATTTTCAAGACTCAACGCACCTCGAACTACTTTTTCGACCTGTTTATATTCGTTAACAACGCTCTGCTGATATGCAAGCGGAGGCAAGAAAAATTCGTACTCTGAAATCTTAGAGGGTGAAGTATGAAGCACTTTAGTCCCGGATGCTGAAGAGAAAAGAAAGCGTCGAAAATCGTCTGTCAAAAACAGCAAATAAAGATATTCCAACGTAACTATATTTTTATTTATAACTTCAACTTTACCCATTCGTTGGTTATGAAGATAAAGTCTGTCCTTATCTTCAATAATTCCCGGAATTCCTAAAATTTCACCTCCGGGTGTTTGGCAAGTCATAGCTAGAAGTAGATCGCCGGGGTTTAGCTTGTAATCTTCAGGGTAGTCACCAGAGTAACATTTTATCTTTGTATCAAAAAACCTAAAGCCACCCTCATAATCATAGTTGCCGATGGTTACGACAATTGGTAATTGACCATCGTCGTCAGACCAGTATTCACTTTTAAATGGAAATCCATGTTTTATTTGGATCAGATCTCTCAAGCAAGCTCTGGAAAACCCTTTTTCATTTAGATTAGTTACCTTCTCTTCGAGAATTGTCCTCAAAACACTTTTAGCCTTCCCGCAAACCACTTTGGTCAGTTCTCTATATCGATCTGCTTCCGCAAAAATCTCTATGATTTCTTTGTGCCAGTCTTTTGGCG
This sequence comes from Gilvimarinus xylanilyticus, assembly GCF_024195295.1. Classification (GTDB taxonomy): domain Bacteria; phylum Pseudomonadota; class Gammaproteobacteria; order Pseudomonadales; family Cellvibrionaceae; genus Gilvimarinus; species Gilvimarinus xylanilyticus. The sequence goes on from NZ_JAMFTH010000001.1 coordinate 1,520,610, forward strand.
GCAAAAGGAACTCATAGCTCGCCAAATCTTTCCAGTTCACATAAGGATTAACTGATCCTTTAGAATTACGAATGGAATGTTGAGAGAAGCCCTCAGAAAGCATAATAAATGGCAATAAATCTCTATCAATCAATTCTTCATTTGCTTTAACAACAAAGGTTGTGTTGGACGTTATTCCATCAAATGGAGCAATTGCAACTTTTCTTAAATATGTTCGCCTTGATCCGTATAAAATATCACCTTCCTCAAACTTTCGAATAAATGCAGGCCCAAGATATTCATCTTGTAGCTCTCCCCATTCCCGTAAGTGAAGATCTTCTGAATACATATGCTCGCCCTTCACGTAACGTGTCAAATCCGTGTTTTCGCGGTCCACTGTTTTCTTTTGTTGAATAGCAACATCGCCAAACTTCACCAACCGCCAATCAGAACGATTCAAGTTTAGCCCGCCAATTTGATTTTTTAGAGCAGCCTCCATTAAACACCTACCTCGAACAATGCATTCATGGAGTTTTTTAGATTATCACTAGCATCAAGCCAATTTTGGAAAACGCTTTCAAAATCAGAGCTGTTTTGGGAATTGTCTTGGCTTACGTAAAAATTGATATTCATATTCCCTTCCAACTCCATGATCTCGTCAATAGTAACTACTTGTGCAAAATGTGGTATGTCCGTAAAATCCACATAAGCATGGTACAACTTCTTGATATGATCAGCCGTTAGATAAGCCTGCCCTTTATTGTTAACGACATCATCTTTGCCATTAACAAAAAGGACTTTACCTTTTCTTTCCTTAGGTTTGTTGGTATTTCCAACTAAAATCATTGCCTCCATGGGAGAGTTATAAAATAAATTTCCACCCAGCCCTATCACGGCCTCTATTTCATCGGTCTCAACCATTTTCCTCCGCATTTGCGCTTCCATGTCCCGAAATAGAATTCCATGAGGCCACAGAATGGCATAGCGTCCATTTTTTTTATCCAAGCTTTTATGAATATGCTGTTGAAACGCATAGTCTGCACAGCCTTGCGGAGGAGTTCCCCAGATATTTCGACCATAGGGATCGTTTTCAAATCCTTTTCTATCCCAAGATTTTATTGAGTACGGCGGATTAGCCAAAATAACATTGAATTTCTTCAATTCATCATTTTCTAAAAACCCTGGATTTGCTAATGTATCCCCCCGCACGATATCGAATTCTTCAATACCATGCATAAACATGTTCATGCGGGCAATAGCCGAGGTAATCAGGTTTATCTCCTGGCCATAGAGCTTGAGTGTTCGGTATTCTTTGCATTCTTCTTTCAAATGCAGGGCACAATTCAAAAGTAGGCCGCCAGAACCACAAGTCGGGTCGTAAACAGACTCCCCCGGCTGCGGGTCCATAATCAAGGTCATCAGCTTTACAACGGTTCGGTTGGTGTAAAACTCGGCGGCTGTATGACCGCTATCATCCGCAAATTCCTTGATAAGATATTCGTAGGCATTGCCCAGCTTGTCATCAGGCACGTTGCTCAAATTGAGTTTGTGCTGGGAAAAATGCTCGATCAGGTTTGTGAGCATTGCATCAGATAAGCGATCTTTGTTTGTCCAGCTTGCATCACCGAAAATACCTTCTAGCGTGTCTGGGTTTGCTTTCTCAATGGCACGCATTGCGTTTTGCAGGGCCAGCCCCACATTTACCGTTGTTTCACGCACGTCTTTCCAGTGAGCGCCTTCCGGGATTTGGAAGTGGTGGTTTTCGGCAAATGCTGCATATTCCAAATCCCCATCGGATTCTGCCAGAGCATTTTCAAACTCTTCATCGTAAACATCGGAGATACGCTTAAAGAAAAGCAGCGGAAAGATATATTGCTTGTAATCACCCGCGTCGATAGTACCGCGCAAAGCCGTGGCCGCGCCCCAGAGGTACTTTTCTAGTGATTTTTGATCCATTTCTTTTGCCGACATTAAATAAACTTCTCCAATACTGCTTTAAACTTTTCTTCCGCTTTCAAACTTGCTTCCCATGCCTCTTTCAGTTCGGCCATGGCTTCTTCTACGCTCGGCAAGTTGTCTTCAATAATTTTCTCGACATAGAGCGGAATGTTAAGGTTGCAGTCGTTTTCTAATAGGTTTTCAAGCGTTGCCACTTTTACGTAGCTCTCCACATCCTCGAACGCCTGATACCATCCATGGATTTGTTGAACATGCGTTGGCTCTAAAAAGTTTTGGGCTCGGCCTACACGTATTTGGTCTGAGGCATCTATAAATAGAACTTTACCTTTTTTTTCTGCATCTTTGTTTTGCTTGAATACCATCACACATGCTGCCAGTTGTGTTCCGTAGAACACATTGGGGCCTAAGCCGATTACGGCTTCTAGCAGATCATGCTCAATTAGGGCTTTACGAATTTTGCCTTCAGCGCCTTTGCGAAATAGCGCTCCATGAGGCAGCACGACCGTCATTCTTCCTGTGCTGTTCATGGATTTCACCATGTGCTGAACCCAGGCCATATCGCCGTTACCTTGTGGCGGAACTCCAGCGATATTGCGCCCATATGGATCATTGGCCCAATTCTCGGCTCCCCAATCTTTGAGGGAGAACGGGGGATTTGCTATGACACAATCGAAAGTTTGAAGACCATCAGCCTCGAAGAAGGCAGGCTGCCTGAGAGTATCGCCCCGCAATATTTTGAAATCTTCAATACCGTGCAGGAACATGTTCATGCGAGCAATTGAGCTGGACGTTAGGTTTCTTTCCTGACCGTAGAGCTTTAGCGTTCGGTAGTCTTCATTATTATGTTTGAGGTGATCAACGCACTCCAACAGCATTCCGCCTGTTCCGCAGGCGGGGTCGTAGATTGTTTCACCTTCATGGGGATCAAGGATCAAGCCCAGTAGATGCACTACGGATCGCGGGGTGTAGAACTCTCCGGCCTTTTTGTTGGTTAGGTCGGCAAAGTGCTTGATCAAATACTCATAGGCGTTACCCAGCATATCTGGGTTCGCGTTTTCTCTGCCTAATGTGTATTGCGAAAAATGCTCAATCAGGTTGATTAGAAGGCTGTCGGCCAGCTTATTTTTGTTACTCCATTGGGCATCACCGAATATGCCGTAGAGATATTCTTGGTTCGCTTTTTCGATTCCGCGCAAGGCATGTTCAATAGCCTGCCCCACGTTCGAGGTGGTTTCGCGAACATCACGCCAATGGCAGCCCTCTGGAATCTCAAAGCGATGCATTTCAGGCAAGGATGCATATTCAGCATCTCCATCGGATTCTTCTAGCGCTGATTGGTATTCTTCATCATATACATCGGACACCCGCTTGAAGAATAACAAAGGGAAAATGTAGACCTTGAAATCTGAGGCATCAACTGGCCCTTTGAGTATCCAGGCTGCCTTTGAAAGGTATTGTTCTAGCTGTGATAAGGTTAATTTTTCACCTAGCATTATTAGTCCCATTCATTCTATTGAGAATGTCTTACTTCCTAAAAACCATTTCGCTTTGGCAAGGGGCTTGTATAAACCTCTCCTTACCAATAGGTCGACTTCAAAATGCCCCAAAACATTCAGTTATTGCTAAATCTTTAACCAAGGAAGCGCTGGCAGGCGGCATCACTCCAAAACCGGGTGCGGGACTACGGCTTCCTTAGCTCGTATTTTAGCCACGCCAAAGGCTGGAATATAGGCCTCCGGCGGGAAGGCCAGAGTAGCAAAAAACGGCGGATTGGTCACATAAATCAACAATGGGCGCAGCCCTGCTGGCTCAACCCCTACTGCGCATACAAAAGCTTACGAGCAGGGCTTGCCTGGCGCGGCTGGCCTTTGGTGCTGGTGTTGCCCTAGCCATCGGGCCACACCTGTATGGGTTTAACAACGTTCATCACATTGCCTTGCAGCCTTGATGCGGCAAAGGTGGTGACCAAGCTTCGGCTAAGCGGCTCAGATTTGGCGGGACAGACTGAAGTCATAGAAGCTCAAACTCTGGCCCACTACGCTGCACCTCAAGGGCATTGGCCTTCTCGCCGGTATGCTCCTGGATGTGCTCAATTAGCCGCTGGCGGTTGTCGGTGTAGACAGTGGCCTGCTCCTTGGCCCGGCTTAGGGCGACGTAGAGCGCCTTTTGGGAGGCTAGGTTAATCCGGGCGCTCTCGGCGTGGTAGATGACGCGCTCGGTAGTTTTACCCTGGCTGGCGTGGACGGTAGAGACGTAATCGTAGTTCCAGTGTTGCGCACCGTGGGCGTCCAGGGTGATGGTAGCCAAGTGGCCATTGGCGTATTCGACTTCGGCGAACCCGCGATCTACATCAATGCTTTTCACCACACCCCGTGTCCCGTTACTGAGGCCTATATCGCGATTATTGCTTGTGCAAATAACTTTATCGCCTATGGCTAAGGCACACTCTTTGGGGCGGTAGGCCTGAGATTTGGCGCCCCAGGCTAGCGGGTTCCAGATTCGCTGCTCTCCCGTGCTGGATTGCAGCTCCACCACACCAAGGCTTGGCTCTACGGCCGAAACTTGCCAGTAGCTGCCCTTGGCCACCTCTTTTGATTTGTATTCACGCAAGAACTGAACGACATCGCCGACTTTGTAGTTGAGCGCGTCTTTACGACAGGCCTGGGTCAAGTCGACCCGCTCCAGGCGCCGAGTGTTTATCTCCTGCTCCGAAAGCTGGCCAATGGACTTTAGGCCTCCGCGTAGAGCCTGGCTGAGCTGGTCGCGCCCTTCCCGGCTTGGGTCAATGATTAAACAGTTTTGCCTTTGTACCTCAGGCATTTCAATGTACTGCTTAACAATGGCAGCGTGGCGGGCGTCGGCTTTGCCTGCGAATTCGACGATTTCACCGCCCCCCTTCTCCAGGCTCTCCATAGCCTCGCGGGCTTCGCCCTGCAGGCTATGTTCTACCGTTTGCAGAAGCTCTCGATTCGTTTGGCGAACAATTTCATCGAGCTTAAAAGTTTGCATTCCGTTTTCTTGAAGCTGGCGGAATGCCGCGCCCGCCTCTACGGAGCCAAGTTGCTTTACGTCACCGACCAGCACTACACGAGCTTGCGTGGCCTGAGCTTGACTGAGCAATTGTGTCATATCTTTGGTAGACAGAAGGGAGGCTTCGTCTACCAACCATAGCTGGCGCTGAGGCTCTTGCTTACCGTGCCGTTCGCGGAGTAAATGACTGGCGACGGTTTTTACGTTGTAGAGCCTTGCGCCCTCGGCCAGTGATTCGCAGGCGGAGGCGGATGGGGCCATGCCCACAACATCGTATCCTTTGAGTGCATATTGCTCAGCGATGGTTTTGAGAGCCGTGGTGGTTTTTGCAGTACCCGCGTAGCCTTGAATGGCAACGATGTTGTCGTCTGACAGCATGACGCCGCGCACCGATCCTACTTGGCCAGAGGTCCAACCATCGTAACCTTGCGCGCGGCTTTCATTCTCGGCCGCTGCAAGTACTTGCTCGACTTGATACAGACTGAACTCCGGCAAAGCTTTGCCTTGTGCCTCACGCATTGTGTTTATCATTTTTTCTTCCAGCGCTACGTGCTCTGGCGTTGTGTAAGCTGGGAGCTGCTGCCAGCCCTTTGTGTGGCGACAGTATGATTTTACGGTTCGGTCACCCATTAACAGATCTTTATCAACCGCCGTCTCTATTGTCTTGTTTACGACCGCTGCAGAGATACCGTAGCCAACGGCCAACTCATTCATTTTCGCCTGAAGTGCTTGCGCGCTAAATACTGCATCGCGCTCAGATAAGGAACGGATGGCCTGGTCGAAAATCTTTTGGCTTACATCAAACGAGTCACTTCGACATCGTGCAATCCAATCAGGATCTGCGCATCGCTCATTGGCAATCTCAACCAAGCGGGCAACATTCATTCCCGCGCCTTCTGAGCGAGTTACCCAATCCTTATAAAGGGCTTCGCGTTCTACTCGCTTTTTGGTCGCGCGAGACTCGTGGGCGACTTTTTCTTTGATATAGGCAGGGGCGGTTTCTCGGGTGTAGCCCAGGTCGGAAAGCTTTTGATCGACCACGTCTCGGCGCTTGCTAAACTCACCCAATGCCGCATCGGTTACACCTACGACCTCAAAATTGGCATCCGGCATTCGCTGAATGTCATAGCCCAGCTCCCTTAGCTGCGCCGCCAGTGACTGCCGATATGCCAGGCCCGCTTCCTTCTGGGCCAAGTAAAGATGGTGACTTTCCAGGCTACGCCATTGGCCATTCTCTTTGCGGGTGGCATTCAACACTACAGCGTGGCTGTGCAACTGAGGGTCCAGGCTGCGGCTGGTATCGTGGCGAAACACCGCCGCCAGTAGATTACCCGTGGCCAACTGATTCGGCCCGGATTGGTTGCGGTTATTGAGCCGCGTCCAGGCCGCAGAGTTCTCCAACATCGCCATTGCTTCGCGTACTGCTTGGTCGTGCGCTTTTATTACTCGCTCGTCGTTACCAATCAGGGCGACTACCGACACTGATTTAGGAGGTGAAAACTGTAAATCCCAACCGGGTTTGTGCTGCCACTCTCCTTCCCGATAGGTGCCGATCATCTGGCCAGCTATTTCACCGCCCAAGTAGCGTTTAAATCGCTCGGGCTCAACCTCGTTGCCTTGTATGGCCAAAAGCTTTGCCCCCTCACCTTCCCAGCTTGAGGGGCAAACATCATCAGTCAAATAATAATCGGCGTGATCGCCACGCTCGAAGTAACTGGCGGCATGAGCCGCCGAGCGGATTGGAGCTAGCGTCATCATGGCGCCACCTAGAGCTTGTTGTAGCGTTCGAGCAGTGCATCGATACGCTCGCGCAGCTGCTCGCTGTTTAGCTCAGCGCCAGCGGCTTGTGCTGATTCCGTTGCAATTACGCGAGCCGCTGTGACGGCGTGTAAAACTGATTCAAGCTTGCGCTCGATTGCTTCAAACCGATAATCGATTTTTCCTCCCTGATCCGTTAGCGCTTTTTCTACAAGCAAGCGCACAGCCTGACTTCGGCTTAGGCCACGTGCTTCTGCCAGTTTTTTTAGCTCTTGATGCATTTGTTTATCGCAGTGAACCTGCACGCGATACGGGTGTGTCATACTCATAATCCATACTCATATATAAGTCACCTCAAGGCCCTTCAACGCTCGCTCTGAGTCGTCTATGACTCAAAGGTGAAAGCCAGCCTTGAGTCACCGCCAAACCGTATCCTCCTTAGGGATACACAGCTGCACGCCAGGTGCGTGAGGTGTCCGCCCTAGCCATAGCTAGGGCGTGGTTGATTGGGGCCCACAGCTATGCTGTGGGTTTGTTGTAGTTGGTTGAGCCAACACCAAAATCTGATGTTGGTATCTTTGATCGTCGCAGTTCCTCAAGCTGATTTTCCGCTTGAGTTACGAGCCGTTGAATAGCATCCTCAACGTGATCGTTGAGTGGAAAAGAGACACCTTCCCTCTCTGCCTCTTTTTCGATCTTATCGAGGCGCTGTAGAGTTTCTGATGAAATATGCAGGCTGAGCTTCTTTTTCACAGCTGCAGCTTTACTTGTGAATAGTGATTTGGCCATTGGGCGGCTCCTTAAAGGTCGTCGATATCGTTAACGGAAGTATGATCACTGGATACGATGCCGACTGTGCCTAGGTGATATTTACGCTTTATGGGTGTCAAAGACATGCGACCCTTAAATTCAGTGACCGAAACCTTAAGTTGCGTCCAACCGACTCCAGCGATTTTCAGATACCCCTGGCGATCCGGTAGCTGAGCGATTTCGCTAGCCAAAACTACACGTTTTGTTTCCTGAACCTCTGTGCTAGATACGCTGTTCCCACTACGGGTGTACTGGTCCCGTGTGACTTCAGTCTCACCTATTGTTCTACTCAGGTAGTCGGCAGTTTCAGGGTCTGGCGTGCGTAGAATTGCCGTATGCCCCACACTACCCAAAATACTGAGTGCCTCATCTCTTCCGTAAATACTGAAAAGTTGTGAAATATTTTGGATACCCAAAACCAGGCCTAAACCATATTTCCTGCCCCTGGCAAGAGCCTGGCTAAGAATCTCTACTTTACCAAGGGACGCCAGCTCATCCAGAAAAAACCAGATTCGACGGTCACCATCAGGCTCAAGACTCAATGCAGTTCGGGTAAGAATATCAATCCATGCAGTGCGCAATGACGCGGTGGCTGAGCCAGTTTCATCGTCATAGACGACCCATAACCAACCTTGGCAGTGGTCGTCGGTAAGCCACGCTTTTAGACTAAAATCAGCCTCCCCCGCGTTTTCATCCAAGTAGCGCAGCGGCTCCATATAGCTGCTAAGAATACTCAATACATTGCTAAGCATGCGCTCTGAGCCTGGCTCAAAAAGTCGCTGCGAGGATGTCCCTTGCAGCAATTGCTTTAGCTCATCGACTGTTGCTGATTGAGCATAAAAAATAATATCGGAGTTTTTTCTCTCGCCAGTTTCCCACACTTTCTGCAGAATATTAGATAGTAGAGTTCGAGTGTAGCTATTCCATGTGGCGGCCTCCCCTTCTCCCGATGGGATGAGCACATTTGCCATTGACGTGCAGTCTTCTGGACCTGCAATATCGGCGAATGGACTCCACCGCTCTGTTTCCTCGGTGCTGACAGACAGTACGCAGTCTCCCTGACGACCAAACTGGCTGTACAATTCACCACCAACATCGATAGCCACGACTCGATCATTTCTCTTGAAAATACAACCGAGCATTCGTTTTATGATTTGAGTTTTACCCGTTCCAGGCTCACCAAGTAGCGCTAATGAGCGCGTCTCCAAAGATTCAGGCAATGGAAGGCCACCAATAAATACCGGAATACGTGCGGCCATTTTTCGCAACTTTTTATGGATAGTATCGATGGGAATAATAACCGAACCTCTAACAAAACTATTCCCCCGTGTTAGATACAGGTAGATCAGCAATAGCGCCCATATAGGAACCACTGCCGCCACGGCTGATGTCCACGCCACCCAATCAGACCACCCCTCTGCAGGGTAAAGACTACCTCCCCACCATGTCGATACATTGTGCGCACCCTCTAACCACAATGTACGGACAATGTACGTACCTAATCGGTACTCGGTGACCTCCTCCCAGAAAAACAGCGAATGAAAGCGCGCCATCCACCAAACTGCCCCACCAAGGATTGTTCCCATGACACAAATGAATTTGTCAGTCCGCCAGCTGAGCCATACCCCTAATATGAAAACAACCAAAGAAATGGACTGAATTACAACAACTTGGGACACATCTATATTCATGATTAAAGCTCCTGTGAATTTAAAAAGTGCTTTTTAATCCACTGATCAACAGACCTCTCTGTCCACCCCTGGATTTTTGACCCTGGAAGCTGTATCGGCTCCGGGAAACGACCATCCCTAACAAAGCGCCAGAGAGTAGTACTGGATACCCCTAAGCGCTCACAAACATCAGACCGGCGTAACAATATTTCAGGCATTTTCATATCTCCTATTTAGCTTTCTAGAAATGCTTCAACAGCACAAACAGGCTACTATTCAGTATCTATATGCTTGCTATAAAATGTTTGAATTACAGAAAAATCGAAGAAGAGGACGATCCGCCATGGGCTCAAAACTTATGACACTTAGCGATGAAACCCGAGACCTTTTTCTAAAGGAGGATATTCCTTATTCAGGGTTTCCATATCCTGAGGAATATTTTGCTGTTTTGGTTTATTTAAACGAAGAGCATAAGCGGTTGAAAATGTCAGGAAGAGAAGCTGGAGGATTTACAGAAGAAACCCAAAAATCCAGAGGAAGAAGTATTGCCATATGGACTCAACTTAAGGGCGTTCCGATATCCTTCAGCCACAAGCATTTACTAGAAACTCTTGGAGTAGAAAACGATTTAGGAATGCTCATAAAAGTCGCAGGCAAAGGGGTGGTTCGAGAAGCCGAAGAGAAGCTTAGAACCCTCTGTAAACACGCAGAATATTTTGACGAGAAGCACGATCTTAACAATGCCTGCTACTTACTCGCCGATATTGATGTATTTCTGAAAATCAGAAAAAATACTAAAAACTTGAAGTATGATGATTTTGACACCGAAACTGAAGACTATTTCTGCAACTACTGCCATAGACTCAGAACTATAAAACCCGATTTCTGCAAGCACCACAATTCCCAAAGCTCCGGATACAACACTTTGTATAAGCAGATTAATAGTGCCTTTAAGAATCTTGGCAATATAAAAGCTACTAACGAAAACAAGCCTAAGAGATTAGTAGCCTGGGCCAGAAACCACCCAGCAAGCAAAAAAATAAACGCTGAAATCGAGATCTTGAAGAATCAGTATGACCTGGAAGAATGGAGCGACGACAATATCGATATTATATTCGACTGCTTTAATCTTCTCTACAAAAACGACCATTCGAGACACTTAGCTAAGTCCCCCTCACTCAGAACAACCCCCAATAAATGGTCAAGTGATAGAGTTATCGAAATAATTAATGAATTTCTTGACACTGAATATGAAGTAGCAATTGATCCATTTTATTTCCTTGCGTCAGTTAAACGAATGACTTATTTCGCACTAATTTCAGATGCAGCGAAGGCCAGTCCAGGATTAGCAAAACCTAGATTCAACTACTCTTTGGAAGACTCAGGACGAGCATGAGAAGATGGTTGGCGACTCACCCAAACACCTTCTATTCAGATCCGTTCGAGCCTGTCGGCCCATTTTTGCAACCAAACTCGGCTTTCCCGCTCATACCCGTGCAGGTCATAGGTGCCTTCAATGCCACTCCGAGAATGGCCGAGTATTGCCTCAGCGACCTCGCTGGGGCAGCCCAGCCTAGATAAACCTGTACGTACAGTACGGCGCAAGTCGTGTGGTGACCAGTGGTCAATATCGAGCATTCGGCCGGTTTCACGCAGACGCCAGGCTTGCTCAGTAAGCGTTTTTTGTTGAATGGGGCGTCCTGTTTTTTGGCTTGGAAACAAATACTCACCAGTTGTGAGCTTTAACTGCTTAAGAAACTCTATCGCTTGGCGAGGCAGCTGTACGTACCGCTCGACTCCGGTTTTGGTCTCCCTAAGATGCCAGGCACCCTGTTCTAAATCGATATCCGCCCAGCGAGCGTTGCAGACTTCACCAGTCCGACAGGCCGTCCATAGTGTAAACCGAAGCACATTTTTCTGTGTAGGCGTAAACACGGAACCTGGTAACCATTGTAGAAACCTGGCTAATTCCTGATCGGACAACACACGGCGCCCGCGATTAGACGTGAGCTTTATCTTGGCTTGGCGCAAGCTGTTTTTGGCTAAAAAGGCGGGATTAGCAAAGCTTTCGTCGAATTTTTCTAGGCCAATTCCATACTCATAGGCTGCACAGAGTTCCCGCAACACGTTACCTGCCTGGACATTTGAACCCCGTTTCACGATGTCCATAACGAGGTTGACCACCTGGCGGCGGGTGATGCTTTCCGCAGGAAAGTTACCCAGAACACGCACCGCATCGCCATAGAGCGTTCGGCGGGTCTCTGCCTGGCCCTTACGTTTACGGGCACCGGGCACCACTTTTTTCCCCACCCTGCGGTCCTCGATATGCTGAGTGAGATATAAATCCACTAACTGTTTGACTGTCATACTTGTGGAAAGAGCTCTCTCTTCCCTAGCCTTTAAGGCGAGCTTGCGCTTTTGCTCGAATGCCGGGCAAACACCTTTCTTTCTCTGGGACTTGAGATCTTGCAGTGCCAACCTGGCCTCAGCTAAGGATAGTTCAGGGAAATGCCCTATTTGGAGCTGTACGAGTTTTTTGGATAGCGGACTGGTGTACCGGTAGTAGAACGATTTGGTCCCACCGGCACCACAATGGACCCGGAGCCCTCGGTTTTCACCTGTATCGGCCAGGTCTTTGTCACCTGAGCGCAAGGCTTTAATTTGAGCCGAGCTAATTGGTTGTTGGGATTTGGTCATATCTCTGGCCTCAGGCACTGCATGTCAGTATCCTTACACGCTTAATTTGAACTGCCGTGGCTTCATTTCTGTAGGTTGTTTCGAGAAAAAGTGTAGGCCTCCTAACAACCTACACTTTTACCTACACTTTTTGGTGCAATTTCGTGAAAAACCTACACTTTTCATGAAATTGCATGAAAGCCACAATTAAAATATTTTTCTTTTAAAATTATACACTTATATAGAATTTTTCCCAGTATGAGCAACGCAAAATCAGCCCAGCACACACCCATGATGCAGCAGTACTTAAAGATCAAGGCAGAGCACCCCAATGAACTGGTGTTTTACCGGATGGGCGACTTTTACGAGTTGTTTTTTGACGATGCCAAGAAAGCGGCCGAGCTGCTAGATGTGACCTTAACCGCGCGGGGCAAGTCCGCTGGCGAGCCGATTCCCATGGCAGGCGTCCCCTACCACGCCGCCGAAAGCTATCTGGCGCGGCTGGTGCGTGCGGGCGTGTCGGTGGCTATTTGCGAGCAAATTGGCGACCCGGCCACCAGCAAGGGACCGGTCGAGCGCAAAGTCGTGCGGGTGGTAACCCCCGGCACCGTTAGTGACGAGGCCCTGCTGGATGAACGCCGCGATAACTTATTGGTGGCGGTGCACCGAGATGATGAAACCTACGGCATCGCCTCGCTGGATATTGCCAGCGGCCGGTTTTTGGTGTTGCAGGTAGATGGGCTAGACGCTGCCAGTGGCGAGTTGCAGCGTTTAAACCCGGCGGAGCTGTTAATCAGCGACGAACTGGATTTGCCCGAGATTACCGAAAACCGCAAAGGCGTGCGCCGCCGGGGCCCCTGGGAGTTTGAGCTGGAAACCGCCGAGCGCTTGCTGACCCAGCAATTCGGCACTCAGGATTTATCCGGCTTTGGCTGCGACCACTTACAAACTGCCATTGCGGCGGCGGGTTGCCTGCTCAGTTACGCCCGCGAAACCCAGCGCACCGCCCTGCCCCATGTGCGCACTCTGGCCCACGAAAACCGCGATGAGGCGGTCGCCATGGACGCCGCTACCCGGCGTAATCTGGAGATTGATTTAAACCTGACCGGAGGCGACGACAACACGCTTTTCTCTGTGCTAAACAAAACATCTACTGCCATGGGTTCGCGCTTGCTGCGCCGCTGGCTAAACCGCCCATTGCGGGATATGCCCACCCTGATTGCGCGGCAAGACGCAGTGGAAACCCTCGCTACCAATTACCGTTTCGAGCCCGTGCGCGACAAGCTAAAACGCATTGGTGATATGGAACGCATTTTGGGCCGCCTGGCGCTGCGCTCGACCCGGCCCCGGGATTTGTCCCGCTTATTTGTGTCGCTGGCCACCTACCCCGAGCTGCAGTCAGCACTAAATGAATGCCAGTCGCCCCGGCTGCAACAATTGGCCGACAGCATCAGCACTTTTCCGAATTTGGTCGATCTGCTGGATCGCGCCATCGTGGAAAACCCGCCGGTAGTCATTCGCGACGGCGGCGTGATTGCCGAGGGCTATGACAGCGAGCTGGACGAGCTTCGCGGCATCAGCGAGAACGCCGGGCAATACTTGGTGGATTTGGAAACCCGCGAGCGCGAGCGCACCGGCATTAATACCCTGAAAGTTGGTTACAATCGCGTTCACGGCTACTTTATTGAGCTGACCCGCGCACAGTCGGACCAGGCCCCAGCAGATTACATTCGCCGCCAGACACTTAAAAACGCCGAGCGGTTTATTACCCCGGAGCTAAAAGAATTTGAAGATAAAGCGCTATCGGCCAAAAGCCGCGCCCTGGCCCGGGAAAAAGCGCTGTACGACGAGTTACTGGAACTGTTAAACCAACAACTTATCGCCCTGCAGGATTCGGCCGCGGCGGTGTCCGAGCTGGATGTATTAAGCAACTTTGCCGAGCGCGCCGGACTATTGGATTTAGCCAAACCCGGGCTGAGCGAAGTACCGGGTATTGAAATACACGGCGGTCGCCATCTGGTGGTGGAGGATGTGCTGGACGGCCCCTTTGTGCCCAACGACCTCAACTTTACCCGCGATCGCCATATGCTCATTGTCACCGGTCCTAATATGGGCGGTAAATCGACTTATATGCGGCAGACGGCACTGATCGTGCTGCTGGCCCATGTGGGCAGCTTTGTACCCGCCGCCAGTGCCAAAGTAGGCATGGTTGATCGCATCTTCACCCGTATCGGCTCGTCCGACGACTTGGCCGGGGGCCGCTCAACCTTTATGGTAGAGATGACCGAAACGGCTAACATTCTGCACAACGCCACCGAGCGCAGCCTGGTGTTGATGGATGAAATCGGCCGCGGCACCAGTACCTTTGACGGTCTGGCGCTGGCCTGGGCCTGCGCCCGCCATCTCGCCGAGAATCTGCGCGCGTTTACCCTGTTTGCCACCCACTACTTTGAACTGACCGAGCTGCCCGACACGCTGCCCGGCATTGCCAATGTGCACCTGAACGCGACCGAGCATAAAGACAGCATTGTGTTTATGCACAAAGTACAAGATGGACCGGCCAGTAAAAGCTATGGGATTCAGGTAGCGCGCCTGGCGGGTATTCCCGACAATGTTTTGGTTCAAGCCGAGCAGCAATTAACCAGCCTGGAGCAAAACCATATTGTCACCGACCAGGCGGCGGTCCAATCGCCCACACCTACTCAGCCCACAGCCCCCCAGGCCGCTGCGTCGCCCATGCAAACCAGCTTGTTCGACAGTGCGCCCCACCCGGCGGTTGAGGCCCTGGATGGTCTGGATCCGGACGATATGACCCCCAAGCAGGCACTGGAGGCTCTGTACCGGTTAAAATCGCTGTAAATAAAAACGATTTTCAATCGCGCAAAATAGCTTGACGAACAAGGGGTTAGAGACACTCTTGCCCCTACCAAAACTTGCAAATACTGGTAAAATGCCCCACTTTTAAAATGATTGGTAACCGTGGAGTCACGCAATGACATTCGTAGTTGGGGATAACTGCATTAAGTGTAAACACACCGACTGTGTGGAAGTTTGTCCGGTCGACTGCTTTTACGAGGGCCCCAATTTTTTGGTGATTCACCCGGATGAGTGTATCGACTGCGCCCTGTGTGAACCCGAGTGCCCGGTCGATGCTATTTATTCGGAAGACGAGCTGCCCGAAGGCCAAGAGGTTTACTTGGAGTTGAACGCCGAGCTCTCTGAAGTCTGGCCCAACATCACCGAGAAAAAAGACGCCCCGGCCGACGCCGAGGAATGGGATGGCGTAGAGAACAAGCTGCAGTACCTGGAACGCTAAGCGTCCCACCGGCAGCCATAAAAAAACCGCGCTTGGCGCGGTTTTTTTATGGGCAATACTTCCGGTTTTTTACATTTGTGCACCGAACAAGCTTTCGCTGTTTAAGCCCTGGCTTTCCAGTATTTCGCGTAAACGCCGCAGAGCTTCTACCTGAATTTGGCGCACGCGCTCACGGGTTAGGCCAATCGCCCGGCCAACTTCCTCTAAGGTGCACACCTCGTGGCCGCGCAAACCAAAGCGGCGCGCTAACACCTCACGCTGTTTCTCGCTCAGGTCGTCCAGCCAATGATCCAGACTGGCGTTTAAGTCCGAGTCCTGCATTAAGGCGGCGGGATTAGAGTCCTGTAAGTCGGCGATAGTATCAACCACAGCGCGATCCGATGAGCTGCCAATGGGTACATCCACCGATGTGACGCGCTCATTCAAACCCAGCATTTTTTCCACATCTTTAACGGGCTTATCCAGCATGGTGGCGATTTCATCGGCGCTGGGCTCATGGTCAAGCTTTTGTGTCAGCTCGCGCGCGGCGCGCAGGTACACGTTAAGCTCTTTCACCACGTGAATGGGCAGGCGAATCGTGCGGGTTTGATTCATAATTGCCCGCTCAATGGTCTGACGAATCCACCAAGTGGCGTAAGTTGAGAAGCGAAAGCCGCGTTCCGGGTCAAACTTTTCCACGGCGCGGATCAGACCGAGGTTACCCTCTTCAATTAAGTCCAGCAGCGCCAGACCACGGTTTACGTAGCGTCGCGATATTTTCACCACCAGGCGCAGGTTGCTTTCAATCATGCGCTTGCGCGATGCTTCGCAACCTTTGCGCGCCTTGCGCGAGAAGTACACTTCTTCTTCAGCGCTTAACAGCGGCGAAAAACCGATTTCGTTTAGATAAATTTGGGTGGCATCAAGCGTTGAGCTTTCGGCGGCGAGCCGCTCGTCAGCGCTCTTGCGGGTGGGGCGACGCTTATTGGCCGCCTGGGTGGGCTCTTCTAAAACGATTTCCTCGACGTCGCTGTCGAGCGTCTGTGCGATAAGGTTGTCATCGCGATTATCGATTGTTGCTGTTTCCCTGTTTTGTACTGGCATGGCAAGGTCCCCTTATTGGTCCTTTCCGGCAATTACCTCTTGCCGACCTTTGTCAACTCAAGCGGTACTTGTATAGCTACTTCCTGTAGGTTTCATTTTAAAGACAGTGTCGCACTAAGTCTGTAAATTTGTTGCTAGCGTTTGGGCAAATACGTTAGCGGATTTACGGGCTTACCATCGCGCCTTATCTCAAAATGCAATTTCTCTTTATCGGTACCGCTAGAACCCAGTTCGGCAATTTGCTGACCGGCTTTAACGCTTTGCCCCTCTTGCACCTGCAAAACCCGGTTGTGGGCGTAGGCGCTAAGATAGGTTTCGTTATGTTTTACGATCACCAATTTGCCGTAACCTCGCAGTCCCGTTCCGGCGTAAACCACACGGCCAGCGGCAGCTGCAACTACAGGCTCTCCCAATTTTCCACCGATATCAATACCTTTATTTAAACCATTCGACGCACTAAAGCCCGCCAAAACCCGACCCCGTGCAGGCCACTGCCAGGAAACCGGACCGCTAGGTAGTGGTGCCGATGTCGGCGAGGTGGCCGGAGGTGTTTTATTTTCAGAACGGGGCGTCCTGGCCACTTTGGGGGGAGGCTTGGGCCGAGACGTCTGAGAAGCAGACGGTTGAGGCGCGGGGGTTGATGTAACCGGCTGGCGCGAGGCAATCGCCGGTGGCGGCTTGCGCTTAGAGCTATCGTTTACATCCAGGCGCAGCTGCTGTGACGCGTAGATGGTATAGGGCGAACCAATGCCGTTGTGGCGCGCCAGCTGGCGAAAATCCAGGCCGTAGCGCCAGGCAATACTGTAAAGGGTTTCACCGGGTGAAACCCTGTGCACAAGAATTTTACGGGTGGGCGGTTGGTTGCGCTCTGCCACTTGCGCGGGCGGAGGCGAGGCGCAAGACACGGCCAAAAGCGTGTTCAGAATAACGAACAGCTTGATTAGCCGCCATCTTGTCGTTCGCCACACTGCCAACATTCAGGGCTCCCGGCTCCGCAATTGATAGCCCCCAAGCTTATGTAGATTTGCAATTAAAGCGTGGGGGTTATTATAAATTTATCTTAACTGGGTCGAAAATAACGGTATTTTACCGACTCAGGTAATAGTCACAAAAACCATTATGAGTCGCTGTTTTCGCGCCGTCCAAACCACTCTAAAACCAGTAACAGCGCGGCCCCGAGCGCGGTGCACAATAGCACCGAAACCCAGCCCGAGGCCTGTCCTGTCAGGGCTTGATAAGCCCAGGGCCAGACGTTTTCTTGTACCAGCGGCACCTCCTCGCCATGGCGATTGATGCGACTTTCCAGAACATGCTTCCAGGGCCAGACAATCACCAGCGAGCCGCCTAAAAAACCGGTTAATACCGCGAGCGTAGGGCGACGAAAGCGCTGAATAAGCCAATACAACAAATGCGAAAACACCAACAAGCCGGCGATGCAGCCGCACAAAAACAACATCAGGATTTTAATGTTCAGCTCGGTTACAGCCCCGACAATAACCGGGTACATCCCCATAATCAGCAGTAAAAAGCTGCCCGAGACGCCGGGTAATATCATGGCGCAGATAGCGATGGCACCCGCCCCCAGCACGGTGAAGGCATTCACCGGCACATCCACAGGCTTTAACACGGCCACTAACAGCGCGGCCAAAATGCCCAGCGCTAGCGCCACCAGGGTTTGCCCGTGAAACAAATCCAGGCGCCTGGCCAAATACAAGGTCGAGGCCGCGATAAGCCCGCAGAAAAATCCCCACACCTGCAAAGGGTAGTGCAGCAAGGCGAGTGAGATAACGTGGGATAAGGCGGCAATACTGAATAAGATGCCGCCAAACAGGGCGAGCAAAAAATTGCCATCTACCCGACGCCAAACTGCGGTTAAACCCTCGCGCTTTAGCAGCGGAAACAATGCGGGGGTAAAAGATTTGAGGGCCCGCAAAAAGCGCTCGTAAATACCGGTAATAAACGCAATGGTGCCGCCGGAAACGCCGGGCACTACATCGGCCGCCCCCATGGCCATGCCTTTAAGAAAGACAAGCAGGTAGGTTTTTACCGCGCCCCACCCCATCAGCGAGTGGTCCCGGATAACAGGGGCACAAATTTAACCGGCTCGAGCTCTTGGGTGATAAATCGGTCGCTGTCGCCATCGCGAATCACAAGGTGCAGGTATTGCTGCTGCCCGCCCACGGGAATCACCAGCACCCCGCCCGGGGCCAGCTGTTGCTTTAACTCGTCGGGGACAAATTGCGGCGCGGCAGCGCTCAATATGCCGTCAAAGGGCCCCATGCTGGGCCAGCCAAAGCCGCCATCGGCGTGGGTCAGCTGCACATTGCGCAGCCCCAGTTCGCGCAGGCGTTGGCGGGCTTTGTCTTGCAAAGGTTTAATACGCTCGACGCTAAACACCTGATCCACCAACTGCGCCAGCACGGCGGTTTGATAACCCGAACCCGTGCCAACCTCAAGCACGCGCGAAAGTTTGCCGCCAGCTGCGGCCAAAAGCACCTCGGTCATACGCGCGACTACATAGGGCTGAGACAGGGTCTGGCCGTAACCGATGGGTAAGGAGGAATCTTCATAGGCACGGTGGGATAGCGCTTCATCCAGAAACAGGTGGCGTGGTGTGCTGCGAATGACATCCAGCACCTTATAGTCACTGACCCCCTGATCCATTAACCGCTGTATTAGCCTTTCGCGGGTGCGCAATGACGTCATGCCCACGCCTTCAACGATAAGATTACTCACACTACTGTTACCCCATGTGCCGACTTAACCGCCTGATGAGCCCATTGGCAGGCTCTGGCAGCTTTTAGTTGATTAGTGCCGGATTTTTTGTGGGGCTCACTATAGCATAATCGGCTCAGTTTGGAGCTCCAGCAGCTCGCGCAGAACCGCTGTGGCATAGGCCCCCACGCCCAGGGCAAAAGCGAGCTGTAAATCATCCCCCAACCACTGCCAGCTCAGCTGCTGGGGCAAGCTGACCAGCGCCCGCCGATCCTGCTTAAGGCCGGTAAACTCCAGCGGTTCCAACCACGGCTTCCAGGGGGCTAAAGCCTGCTCTTCTAAAGCCAGAGCTTTGTCATCGCTAAGCGCTCTGCCTCGGCCCCACAGGGGTCCGGTGGGGGCACCATCCACTAAGACATCGCCGGGCAAGGGGGTACGCCAGCAGCCTTGGTCTATACGCGCGGCCAACACCTGGTTAAACAAATAGCTGCGGGCGGAGGATAAATACAGCGAGCGCTTGTGCCGATTTTTGACTTTAATACCCTCGATCAGCATACGATTGGCGGCCGCAAGGTTGCCACCGTCAATGCCAAAGCGCTGTTCACCAAAGTAATTGGGCACGCCCTGGCGGGCGACAGTTTGCAAACGCTGCTCCAGCGCGTCGCGTTGAGCCTGCACCTCGCGCAGCACAATCACAAAGCGGTTGCTTTTATGCTGGCCGCGACGCAGCTTTTGGCGGTGGCGCTCAACCGCCAGCAAAGTAACACTCTCGCTGTTCAGCGCCTGCCAGTCAGGCTCGTCGCCCTTGGGGAAATAGACGCTAAACCACTGCCGGGTCACCGCGTGGCGGTCCTTCAGACCGCAGTAGCCCACATCGCGGGTTTCTACGCCGGCCAGTCGCGCAATGTTGCGTGCCAGCCACTCGGTATTATCGCCGCGTTTTTCAATATGCAGATAGACATGCTCACCCGCCCCATCACACGTAAAGCCCAGGTCTTCATCCACATAGAAGTCTTCGGGCTGGGCGCGAAACTTTGCATGGCCCAGCGGTTCGCCGTGGGCGCGGGGAAATACTAGGCTGTAATCACTGCTCATAAAGGGGCCAACAAGACAACGGCTTCGGCGGCAATGCCTTCGCCGCGACCGGTAAAGCCGAGCTTTTCAGTGGTGGTGGCCTTAACATTCACCTGCGATACCGCGCTGTTTAAATCGTTGGCAATGGCCTCGCGCATAGCGCCGATATGCGGCGCCATTTTGGGGGCCTGGGCGATTATGGTCATATCCGCATTGCCCAGCTGCCAGCCAACGGCGCGAATCTTTTGATACACCAGGCGCAGCAGCTCGCGGCTATTGGCACCTTTAAATTGCGGATCAGTGTCGGGAAAGTGCTTGCCAATGTCCCCCAAACCGCACGCGCCCAATAACGCATCGCACAGTGCGTGCAAAAGCACATCGCCATCGGAGTGGGCCACCAGCCCCTGAGTAAACGGTATCACCACGCCGCCAATTACAATCTTATCGCCGGGGCCGAATTTGTGGACATCAAAGCCCTGTCCTATTCTCATACGGATAGTTCACTTAACTGTCGAGTTAAAATCATATCGGCCAGAGGTAAATCCTCGGGCCGGGTAATCTTAATGTTGTCGCGCTGCCCCTCCACCAGTCGGGGGGCAAACCCCGCCCATTCCATGGCGCTGGCCTCATCGGTAATCGCCGCGCCCTGGGCCAGGGCACCTGTGATGGCCCGGTGCAGCTGGGCCAAATCAAATAACTGAGGGGTTAAGGCCGCCCACAACAGTTGCCGGTCTAGCGTACTAGCAATGCAAGCGCTAGGAGTCGCCTGCTTGACGGTATCGCTGACCGGGGCCGCCAATATTCCCCCGTCTTCGTGCGCTTGACTTAGCAGTTGCGCAATATCGCCGGGGCGTACACAAGGGCGTGCGGCATCGTGCACCAGCACCCGTCCCGATGCGCCCTGCCCCTTTAAATAATCCAACCCCGCCAATACCGAATCGGCCCGCTCCCGTCCGCCGGCGACGGTCACAATTTGAGGGTGATTTGCTAGCGCGAGCGAGCGCCAATAATCATCGTCGGCGGCCAGCGCGACCACAATTTTTTGCAGGCCAGGCACCGCTAACAATTTGTGCAGCGTCTGCTCAATCACGGTTTTCCCGGCCAGAGGCAGGTATTGCTTGGGAATTTCGCCGCCCATACGCCGACCGATACCGGCAGCAGGCACAATGGCGTAAAGTGCTGTGGATGTCATGGGTGGTTCACTGAGGCTTGCGGGTCATAAAAAAGGTTTCGCCTTCTTTTATCATGCCCATATCGCTGCGCGCTCGCTCTTCGATGACGTCCAAGTCATTTTTAAGGTTTTCAACTTGTACCGCGAGCACCCGGTTGCGATCTTTTTGACGAGCATTTTCATCTTGCTGGCGGGCAATTTCCTGTTGCAGACGGGCGCGATGAGCGTAGCTGCCCTCTCCCACCCATAAGCGATACTGCAGGGTCAGAAAAATCGCGATTAAAATTGCCAGCAACCATTTCATAGCGGGCAGTTTAGCGCAGAGGCCCGCGACTGACTACAGGAGCCCGCATTATTAGAGACGCCCTACAAGCAAATCGGGCCAAGTGGTATAATAGCTCGCTTTTTACTCACACTTACCTTATGGCCAAAAAGAAACCCGAAGTACGCATCAACAACTGGGGTATTTACACTCCCTGGGACCACTCCAGCAAAGAACTGCCGGAAATTGTTAAGGTCACTCACGATATTCCCTGTGAAGTGGGCATTGAGTTTGGCTATATCGTCAACATTAAAAAGGCCAAAAACCGCAAGCTGCAGTACTGCATTTACCACCCCGATATTCCCGATGAAGACGGCAAACCGCTGGCGCCCTTTGCCGGTGAGGAATACATTCGTCAGAACGACTGGAACTTTTTTATTGGCGACACCATTTGGGAGCCCATTGAAAACAAAGCCGGCCCCTGGCGTATTACCCTCGCCATTGACGGCGAGCTGATCACCGACAAAACCTTTCAGATGTTTGTACCGGAATAAAAAAGGGGCCGCATTCACGGCCCCTTCAGGTTTAATGCTACCTCCCTGTAGCTTTTACATTACTGACAAATCGAGCCGGTCACATTGGGTACTACAGCATTGCTGCCGCCTTTTTGTACCTGCATACCAAACTCTACGCTTTGCCCCGGCTGAATCTGGCTGTTCCAGCCCATGTCGCTGGCGCTGTAGGGCGAGCTGCCAGAAATAACCGCATTCCAGCTGTTGGTCATGGTAGAGCCATCGGTAAACTGCCAGTTCACATTCCAACCATTAATGACGCTGTCACCCTGGTTAGTGATGCGAATCAGGCCGATGTAACCACTGTTCCACTCGTTGCTGACCACAAACTCACACAGAGCGCCTTCGCCACCGCCGGTATTGCCCACAGTTACGGTGGTGGACGCGGTGTCGCTGTCGGTGCCATCGTCGGCGGTTAAGCTTACGGTGTAAGTACCCGCCTGAGCGTAGCTAACCGAGGCGGTGCTACCCTGAGCACTCTGACCATTGCCAAAGTCCCAGCTGAAGCTCAGCGCATCGCCATCCGGGTCGGAAGAGCAGCTGGCGTCAAAGTCGACCGCCTCACCGGTATTTACCTCGGCATTGAGCGGGCTCAAACAGGCCACCGGGGCGGTATTGGTCGGCTCGCTCACCGCATTCAGGGTGATAGACGAGCTGGCCCCGGTTTCCGCACCGCCATCATCCAAGGCGGTCAGGCTGATGGTAAAGCTGCCCTCAGCCGATGGCGCAGTCACCGTCACCATATTGCTGTCGGTAACGTCGGTCACTACCAGGTCATTAACACGTACCCTGACCCCGCTGGCGTTATCCAAGGCAAACTGCACCTGTACATCGCTGCCGGGGGTTACCTCGGCGCCGCTGGCCGGCGAAGTGATTGCCACTGACGGCACGGCTTCGGCCTCTACCGCAATAGACACGGTAGCCGGGTCGGATTCGGCACCGGCGTTATCCGTAACACTGTAGGTAAACGAATCGCTGCCGCTAAAGCCCACATCGGGGGTGTAAACCAAATTCGCACCCGAGCCGCTTAAGCTGCCATTAAGTGGCGCTTCAAGAATGTTATAGCTCTGCACGCTGCCGTCATCGTCACTGCCCTGCAGGGTAACGTCTACGGCCGTTTCAAACTCGGTGCTAACAGACACATCCGAGGCGCTGGGCACGCAGTTAACGCCGGTATCGCCGCCGCAGCCACCGCCGGGCTCTTCACCGCTGATCAATCCTTCCGAGGTGTAAATCGGAATCACCGTAGAGGGGTGGCCGTATTGCTCTGAAGTATTTTGATAGGCCGGATCAAAGGACGGGTCGTTGCTGCTGTCCCACACGTTTTCATTGGTATTGGTGGGCAGAGACGCGCGGAACTGTACCTCACGGCGATGCGCCGACTGGCCGCCGGGGAAAATCATATCACCGGCAAAGCTGACTTCGGTGTAGTAAATATGATCCGCCGGATCACCCCAGCTTTGCAGCGGGCTGATGGAGGTCGCCTGCGAATAACCCGAGGTCATGGTGATATCGTCCACGGTATATCCGGCGACGTAGGCTTCGCTTAAATCGTAGAAATAGCGGAACGAGAAATCATCGCGCCCTTCGGCCGGGGTGGTGCTGCGGTTTTGCAGTACCGCGCGAATTTCCACATGACGCGGCCCCGAGCTGTTTACCTTCGCACCGATAATGTATTCATCGTCGCCGCGTTCCTCGCTGGGCGGGAACTGCGAATCGGGCAAGGCGCTGCCGCCGTAATCGGCAAACATGGCCGCCGCCGCGCTGGTAAAGCCCGAGTTATAATCCACGGCCACCTCGTTCATGATGTAATCGCCGCGATCCTCCACATAATTAGTATCGGCATCGGGCCCGCCCACCACTGCGCCGTAAAGTACATGGCGCTGCTGCTCGGGCGTTTGCAAGCTGTCAGCCCAGCTGCCATGAGAGCCACGGTGATGAACGTTAGTGGGATAGTTATTGCCGTAACCCACCTGATAGCTACGGTTAGCGGGGTTCTCACCCAAAATATAATCGATTTGTGTCACCGCAAAATCCTGGTAGCGGGACTTAAGCGGGTCGCTGCTGTCGAGTGAGTCCGCATAATACAAGGCCAGGTAGGCGATGTTGGCCGCGTAGCGATTAACCCCCCAACCCGAGCCATCAACCACCACAATTCCGCCCGGCGTGCGGTTGCCGTTACCGACACTCCAGTGGTCTAAGTAGCGCTGGGCATCAGTGTGAAAACGCTCTTCATCCAGCAGTGAAGCCAGCATCACGTAAACGCCATAGGCTTTGTCGTTCCAACCCAGTGACCAGGTGTAAACCGGCGTGGAGGATTGGTTCTCGGTGCCCATTTGATCGTAATAGGCCAGCGCTTTATCCAGGTAGGCATCGTCACCCGTAGCGCGCCACAGCCAGGCCGCCCCCCAAGCCATTTCATCCCAGTACACTCCATAGGTAGAGTTATAAAACTGCTGCGCATCGGTAATGCAATTGGAGTAGGCGTTATCGACCCCGTCGCTACCGGTGGTTGCCTCGGCAAAGGCAAACAATTGTTCGGCGTGGGTTAACAGCTCGCTGGCGTAAGCCGAATCGGTGGGGCTAAATACCATGGACGACGACGCCATGGCGGCGGCTGTCTCGGCTGCCAAATCCGGGCCGGGGCAGTTCATATCAATTTTCATTGATACCCGGGAGTCGGGAATTTTATGGTGTACGACTTCCGCCGGACCCCAGAAGGTATGGTCTTGCCCGCCTACGCCTACCTGGCCATAAAGCACATTGGGCTCGGGGTGGGCGTTAATAAAATAATCGTTCACAAAGCGCAGGTTATTTAACAGGTGTTCCATCTGGCCAGAATTTTCATAGGCCTGGCGGTAATCCACCCCGCCCCACGCCAGTAACGTGGTAGTCGCAGCCATGGGGAAACCGAATTTAACGTGGTCGCCCGCATCGAACCAACCACCGCGTAAATCCAGGCCTACGTCGTCGCCGTCGTTGGGGGTCGAATCGCCGCGCCAGGGCACACGATTCCATTCGGGCAGTGGGCCCGCCTGTTGGGCTTCGTAAAAGTACAGAGATTTTTGCAGCGCTTCGCCGTAATTTTGTTGTTGGGCACTAGCTGATGCTGACATCAGCACACCGGCGGCGCACGCACCTAAGGTTATAAGTTTTATCCGTTGCAAGGTGGAATCCTCCATTATGGATTTTGGTCTCTCGAAGATTGTTATTGTGATTACAGCCATTTCCCACTGTTTTAAAGAAGCGGGCAAACCAAACGGGCGCCTTAAGCGCCCGTTGGAATACTTACTTAGTCACAGATATCGCCGGTCACCTGAACCTCGCCGGGCGATCCATTGGCCTGGAAGCCAAAGGTAATCGACTGCCCAGCGGCGATGGTTTGGTTATATCCCGCGGCCGATGCCTGGTAAGGGTTGTTACCGGTAATATCCGCCGACCAGCTGTTGGTAATGGCAACGTTTTGGTCGTACTCCCACTGCACATTCCAACCATTAATATCAGTGTCGCTATCGTTAGTAATTGTCACTTCACCAATAAATCCGTTGCCCCACGAGTTGCTAACGGTATGCGCACAATTAGCGCTGGCGGGAACCGAAGAGCTGGAGCTGCTGGAAACCGAAGAACTACTGGAAGAAGAACTGGAGCTGGAAGCATTGCCTTCGACCACACCGAAAGGCTCGGGCTGAGAGTTACAAGTGGTTACCGATACACAGCTGGCGCCATTCTCATAACCCCAACCGCTTTGCGTATCTTCACACAAAGGCGTTTCGGTCCCATACCAGTTACAGTAGCTGCCCGTGGGGGTAGACGATGAAGATGAGGATGACGACGAACCACTGTCTACCACTACAAAGGCACTGACATACTGCGTTGGCGCCTGGGCGTAGACACGGTTTTCAGTAGCACTTGCTACGGGCGCTACATCACCGTCGCTGTCCACCACGCCAATGCGAACGTCGGTATTGAGCTCGTTAACCGCTTCGGCTAATGCCAGTGTCCACGCGCTTGCTGCAGCGCTTTCTTGGCTTAACACCACGGCATTGTCCGGCAGGTAAACATCGGTACCGCCCTCGGTTACCAGGCGAAGCTGTACGGTATCACCGGCATTTAAGGTTTGCGCCGTATCGGTTAATGCACCAAGACTGTCCCAGTTAGAGGCTGCCTCGGGCAAGTGATCAATTGTCACCGAAGTAATACTGCTGCTGTCGGCGTTGCTTGCCTCTAGCGAGACAGTGACGGTTTGCTCGCTGTCGGTGTCACTCAGGGTTAGTACGGTGTCCACACCTGTACTGTCACTCAGGCTATAGGCCGCGCTTTGCGGCGACACACTCCACTGATAGCTAAGATCATCACCTTGCGAGTTAGCCGCACTCAGCGACACTTGCCCGGCACCGGTGACGGTGGAAACCTCAGGAGACATCTGAATATCCGCTACCACCGGAACCGGTCCGCCACCGCCGTTAAACTCCACATCAATACAGCCGTGGAAACGCTCGTAGGTAAAATAATTGCGCCCCCACTCGCCGTAGATTACATGGCGGCCATCGCGCTCGGGCACGGTACAGGTGGTGTGAAACAGTGAGTTGCCTTTATCGGGAACCACCAGTGGATTAGCGTTGGGATTGGAATCGTCGTACTCCAGTACGCAGAAGGCCTCGCTTTCGAAGTCATCCCAGCTCAGCGCCTCGCCCACGGTATACTGAAAACCCGGCTTGGTAATCCAGTAGCGGAACTCTTCGGTGTCATCATAGTGCGGCCCCCAGGAGATGTTCCAGGTAATAGTCTGCTCCCCGGCACTCATGGGGTTGGTAGGCCAATCAATGGGTTTATCCCAAGGGGTGGCACCACCGCTCCAGGTTTCACTGTCAAAACCACACACGTTATCCGGCAAGGGCTCGACCCCGGCGCGACCTACGTCGTGGGTCAGCACGCTCATAAACTGGTAGCCGCCGTTAAAATCGTCGGCAAAGGCTTCGGCGCACGCCGTACCCGGCTGCGCCTGATCGGGCTTGGTCACCGCGCCGCAGGTCCAGTTGCGGGCAGCGGGTTCAGACATCAAACCGTGAGAATAAACATTGGCCGAGGCCAACAAAGCGAGAGAACTGCAAAGCATTAATGACTTACGCATACATGGGCTCCAAAACGATTATTGTTTAACAGCGCGATTTACTTTTTATGGGCTGTAAATTCACGCCGACTTTATGACTTACTCGTTAATGGTTTTCTGCCGCCGCCGCGAACCATTCACAGCAGGGCATCAATCGCCGTTTATTGAGAGCTTTTGCAGAGGGAAAATCAATTTTTACCTAAGAATTTTGAGAACCTTACCTCAGGCAAAGCGGATTTTGGCTTGAGATTCATTAATGTTTTTTACGCGACAAGGTGTGTTATTTAATTGTTATCGCTATCGGAATATTTGACAGAACTTTTCTTAATGACAGGAGAAATAGTGGCCGTTAACCCTGCAAGAAAAATCGCTAATGTTATCGATAAAATTCACACTGAGAAACGCGATTGGTTCACGCAGATCATCGATTCAGATTAAGCCGAACACTTAAGACTTATCGGGAATATGCTAAAAACAAAAACACCAATTTAAATACGCACCGCATCAGACAAGCGTCGCTTCTTCTTTTTTAAGTGCACGCCACTCACCCGGAACCAGCTTGTCTAACTTGAATGGGCCTACGCTATCGCGATGCAATGCCAACACCTGATTGTCGAAAAATCCAAACATGCGCTTTACCTGATGGTACTTTCCCTCGACCAAGGTAAGCCTTGCAGTGTAATCGGTTAATATCTCTAAGTGAGCGGGCTGGGTGGTAATATCTTCATAAGCAAAATAAATACCCGCCTTAAATGCAGCAACATACTGCTCGGTTAACGGCTCCGCGAGCGTGACTTTGTAGGTTTTAGAGAGCTTCGTTTGCGGCAGGCTAATACGACGAGACCAAGCGCCGTCATTGGTCAGTAACATCAGCCCCGTGGTGTTAAAATCCAGCCGCCCGACGATATGAAAATCGGTTTTTTGCGGGTGGTCAATAAAATCCATCACGGTCCGGTGTTGATCATCCCAAGTGGCACTGGCAACACCCTTGGGTTTGTTCAACATCAAGTAAACAGGCTGCTTATCGTTTAGACAAACACCATCTAACACCACATGGGAAAACTGCGTGACCCGCTGACTGATAGAATCCGCTACCGCATCATCCACCCATATCCTTTTTTGCGCCAGCAACAACCGAACATCCGAGCGCGAATGCACGCTACGCTGACTGATAAAGCGATCCAGACGATGAGAGGTAGATTTCATAAGCGATTTATGGGCGGCCGAACATCAGTTTCAACGCCCGCCGCATTCGGACAGGGGCCAGATCAGGCAAAAGTGGAAAGGTATAACTGCTCAACCTTCTCCCGGGCCCAGGGCGTTTTGCGCAAAAACTTAAGCGAAGACTTTATCGATGGGTCGTTTTTAAAGCAGTTAACGTTAATTCGCTCAGACAAACCACCCCAGCCGTAGTGATCAACCAGCTGGGTGAGAATAGTCTGCAAGGTAATGCCGTGCAGGGGATTATTGGGCTGCGCCTGACTCATAGCGAATACTCGTTAGGCTGACATATGCGAGGCATAAGCCACCATAAACGCCGACTCTTGAAATACTTTAAGTCCGGTCTCGGAGAACGGAATGGCTAAGGGGTTTTCCGCCACCACCTGCTTAATCTCGCCCGGCGACATCAGGTTTACTTCAAGTGCATCCAGCAGCTGAATCGCCGCCTCCAGCTTAAAGCTGACCGCCCCACCGGCAAACTTACCCTTGGTCATCCGCTCGCGAATAACCACCTTGCCGACCTGGTAATCCTCCATCAGCTTGGCAAAGGTGGTCTGAAACTTCTGTAAATCGTCTCGGCTGTGGCCCTTAGGCACGCTTAACTTGCGAACCCGGCACTCGGGTATCGTAAACTGCCCTGCCTCTAACTCCAGCAGACACACAACGGCATCATTGCCGGTTAATTCAACGCCACAAATTCTCATTAGGGTACCCTATCTCCCGTAAATTCGGCGCCATTATATACCCCTTGGGCTCGATGTGTGATCAAGCGAACTCGGTTAATTCTCCGACAAAGGGCAAGCGCCCTCGTCGCCCTGCTCTGTTTCTAAAAAGCTCAACATGCGCTGATTAACGCTACGGGCGGCATCCACGTTCACAAAGTGGCCAGCATTGGCGACAACAGCCGCTCTCACACAGGGTAACACCTCTCGCGCCCGCTCAAGACTCTCGGGGGAATTAATAATATCCTGCTCACCAATCAGTACCAGCATGGGCATGGTCAGTTCGGCTAGGCGCTTATCCTCAAAGGGCTGCATCTCGGTTAGCAATTCCGGAACTGATTGATTCTCCACGGAATAGCGGTAAAACTGATCAATATACAAGGGGTCGATTTTATCGACATTGGTGGACATGGTTTGCAGCGTTTCTTTTACCTCACTTTCCTCGGGGTCTAAAGCAAAGGCCAGGTTCTTAAGAACATCAGCGCCGGGCATAACCCAGCCAAAAGTCTGCGCCGGGCTCAGCAACACCAAATGACTTACCCGGTTGGGCTCTCGCAGCGCAATTTGCGTCGCAAACCAACCTCCTTGCGATGCCCCCACCAGCGCAAACCGCTCAAGCTTAAGCGCCGTAAATACCTCGCCGTACCATTTTAATACCGGCTCTAACTCATCCAGCCCCTCTTTGGGCTTGGATTTACCATGCCCCAAAATGTAATCCACCGCGTAAACGCGATAATCTCGCGCAAGCTCGGAAGCATTGGGGTACCACATGGTCGAGTTGGTATTCATCCCATGCAACAACACCACCGGATACCCATCCTCGGGCCCGGAAACCACCACCTGCGCCGCCCCGTAAGACGTGGGCACCTGAAGCTCTTGATAATCTTCGCCCCATAAGGTGAGTGCACGGTTATACAGCTGCTCGGTCGTTAATGACTCGGTCGCTTGCGCCACAAGCTCTCTGGATTGTTCGTAATTTACCTCTGTAGCGAAAGATTCACTCGCCTTTTGGTGTGGCGAATTGGAATCGCAAGCCGATAGCAGACCAAACAGCCCCACATAAATGGCAAATCGACGTAACCGCCACCCCAAAGAATCAAGCCCCACGGCAGGAACATTTATATAAGTCATGCTTAGTAAACGATTCAATTTACAATTCGCCCTCAAACAACTCATTCAGAAAATATTCGTACGATGGTGCGGCAATATCGGTTGCTGAACGCCTGAGCTCAGCTGCGTTTGAGGCGGCAGGTGCTTTTGCGATAGCAAAAGCGGCTGGCGGGTCAAACGTCAGCTGCAGCGATTTGTTAGGCGCGTGTTTCAAAACATGGCTCTTGCTTGAATTGGACACCCGATGCCTCCCTTTTGCATAGCTCCTGAAATGTTGCCACCAACACCGACACGGCTAATAGCTGACAACTGTATCCATCTTCGTCGAACTTTCCTTCATTACCCAGCCAATTTGACGAGTATGACGGACTGATATCGACATCACCGTGAAGCAGACGTGATCGGAAATCATACATCCAGGAGAATTTCTTCTTATGCTCAACTCTAGGCCCAAGCAGTGATTCGCTCTTTTTCAGAATCTGAGCTTTTGCAGAAATATTCCCTTCGCCGTATATCGCCTCAAGCGCCGTAAGAGCCCACACCAAACCTAAAGTATTTTCACCGCGAGCAACGTCATTTAAGAGATGAGTGAAGCAACAAAGCGCTCTGCGTAGCCGTCTTGCACCGTCGCTCTTTGACGCTGAAACGCACGATATCCAGTTCCAAACAGTCGTTAATTCAAGCTCATTGACTAGCGGCCACCCAAGTTCCTGGGCTAATGCCAACGCATCACCAACAGACGTGACCATGCCCCGTCCTTCGCTCGGTGGTAGTTCATTAACCAGCGCGACGGTTTTGGAGATATGCAGCGAACCGGGCTTGGATATATTCAATGCAACCACCAAATCGCGAACGAATGATTCGATATGATTTCGCGCTTCGTATTGGGCGCATGACTCTTTCATCTCAAGCGTTACTGGAGGGGCATCAGGATCTGATGAAGTTAGCTGGACCTCGCTAAGATCAATTTCAAATTCTGCGGCGAATTCGACCACTCTGTAAGGAATTGGCAGCTTTTCTCGCCAAACAGACTCTAACCGCGGGAAAGAACCAATTTCCGGTCCAGTTTTGGCATGGAAGCTCCTTACAGCGCCGTAATAATCCTGAGGGATAAGAGAAGCTGAGTGCGTGGCTATTTCCTTACAAGCAGCAACTTGAAGACGACGCTCGTCTTGCGTCAGCCAGAGATACGGAAGCACGGCGTAAACCGTTACGTCGATTTTCACTCTAAGCGCCTAACAGCCATTCATGCGACCAAGTCGCACTTTCGCCTGTCGTCCTATCCCCAACAGATACTGGATGATGTTGGATATGGAAGCCGTTGAAAAACAGAGGTGAAATAGACATATTCTGACAGTTCCATGTCCGGGAAAAGTGCGACTAGTGTTGGTTGATAGTTCAACTTAAGCCTTTTTATCTCACGATGCAACCTCTAATAACTAGTGAAATATCAAGAAAATAAGCAGCAACTGTAACTCAAGAGTACCCTCTGAGCACCGGCACTTTAATGGCGAAAGTCTGTTCTCAAATACCATCAAAAAACAACCCAAAAACCGCTACGAAGCACCGCTTTTGGGGCCCCTGCGAATGAGCCGAGCGAAGGTCTATTTTTGTGGGTAAGCACGCAGGACGCGTGCGCAAGTATCGCCGCGCCAGGGACGGCGCGTCGATACGGCCCTCAAAAATAGACCTAAGTGAGGGCACCCGAAGGGCCATTCGCCGGGGTGGGCTGTTGATGTGAAGGGATTCACGAATGCAGCGGGCGCAGGGATGCGCAGGAGCTGCCTTTTCGTTAGTTTTCTGTTGCCCAAACAACAGAAAAGTGACTCGCCCGCCCGGCGACTCGGGCATATAAAAAGCTTCCGCCTCCGGCGGACCTGCTCACTCTAGATACCGGCTCAGGCCCGGCATGACAATCCTAAAAAAGCTCCATAATCCATTCCGCCCCAAACAGAGCTTGACCCCAAAGCCAAAAAAGCCCCGCACTATCACCAGTACGGGGCTTTCTCAAAGGGCACGCGCCCAAGGCGCACACCCAAAACTTAAAGCGATAGTCGCGTTAAAACACTTACGCTTTAAATTCCGCACGGCCTTTATAAGGCGCCTTACCTTCCAACTCGGCTTCAATGCGCAGCAGACGGTTGTACTTGGATACACGGTCTGAACGACACAGAGAACCGGTTTTGATTTGACCGGCGGCAGTGGCAACAGCCAAGTCAGCGATGGTAGTGTCTTCGGTTTCGCCAGAGCGGTGCGAGATAACCGCGGTGTAACCGGCGTCTTGGGCCATCTTGATGGCATCCAGGGTTTCAGACAGCGAGCCGATTTGGTTGAACTTAATCAAGATAGAGTTGGCAATGTTCTTGTCGATGCCTTCTTTCAAGATTTTGGTGTTGGTCACGAACAAGTCATCGCCCACCAGCTGGATTTTATCGCCCAGGATTTTGGTCTGGTAAGCCCAGCCGTCCCAGTCGCTTTCGTCCAGGCCATCTTCAATAGAGATGATGGGGTATTTGTTGGTCAGCTCGGCCAGGTAATCGCTGAAGCCTTCGGCGTTAAAGGTTTTACCTTCGCCCGACAGGTTGTACTCGCCGTCTTTGTAAAACTCAGAGGCAGCACAATCCAGCGCCAGGGTTACGTCTTCGCCCAGCTTGTAGCCGGCGTTGGCAACAGCGGTACCGATAACGGCCAATGCTTCTTCGTTAGATGGCAGGTTGGGGGCAAAACCACCTTCGTCACCTACGGCGGTGTTCAGGCCTTTTTCGTTCAGCACTTTTTTCAGGGCGTGGAAAATCTCGGCGCCTACACGCAGCGCTTCAGAGAAAGATTTGGCGCCTACCGGCTGAACCATAAACTCCTGAATGTCGACGTTGTTGTCGGCATGCTCACCGCCGTTCAGGATGTTCATCATGGGAACGGGCATGGTGTAGTTGCCAGCGGTGCCGTTGATTTCGGCAATGTGCTGGTACAGGGGAATGTTTTTGTCGGCGGCAGCGGCTTTGGCAGCGGCCAGTGACACGGCCAGAATGGCGTTAGCGCCCAGCTTGGATTTGTTGTCGGTGCCGTCGGCTTCCAACATGGCGTTATCCAGCGCGCGCTGATCGGCGGCGTCTTTACCTACCAGCAAAGGCTTAATGGTGTCGTTGATGTTAGCAACGGCTTTCAGCACACCTTTGCCCAGGTAGCGGGATTTGTCGCCGTCGCGCAGCTCAAGAGCTTCGCGCGAACCGGTAGAGGCACCTGAGGGGGCGCAGGCAGAGCCTACCGCACCGGATTCCAGAATTACTTCGGCGCTAACGGTGGGGTTACCACGGCTGTCCAGTACTTCAAAGGCTTTAATATCGGCAATTTTGCTCATCGATCTATGTGCTCCAGTTGTCGTTCAAAAAAATAATCAATCAATGTGTAAAGGCGGTAAGCCTTTTACTGTGTCATCAATTGCTTTCATTTGGGTTAAAAAGGGCTCTAACTTGTCTAAAGGCAGTGCGCTGGGTCCGTCGCACTTTGCGTTATCAGGGTCTGGGTGGGCTTCCAGAAACAACCCTGCCAAGCCTACCGCCATGCCGGCGCGGCCTAATTCTGCTACCTGGTGACGACGCCCGCCCGAGGCGGCGCCCATGGGATCGCGGCACTGCAGCGAGTGGGTGACATCAAAAATAACCGGTGCGCCACCACTTACGTCGCGCATAGTGGAAAAGCCCAACATATCCACGACTAAATTGTCGTAACCAAAATTGCTACCGCGATCGCACAGAATCAGCTTGTCGTTACCGCATTCGCGGAACTTTTCGCAGATATTTTTCATCTGCCCGGGGCTTAAAAACTGCGGCTTTTTGATATTAATAACGCTGTCGGTTTTGGCCATGGCTTCAACCAGATCGGTCTGGCGCGCTAAAAACGCGGGCAGCTGAATAATATCAGCCACCTCGGCCACGGGTGCGCACTGAAAGGTTTCGTGCACGTCGGTAATAACCGGAACCTTAAAAGTGTCTTTGATCTCCTGAAAGATCTTTAAGCCCTCTTCCATACCCGGGCCGCGAAACGAGTGAATGGAAGAGCGGTTGGCCTTATCGAAGGACGCTTTGAATACATAGGGAATATTCAGTTTGTCGGTCACGTCTTTGTAGGCTTCGGCAGTTTTCATGGCCAAATCGCGCGACTCAAGCACATTCATGCCGCCAAACAATACAAAGGGGCGATTGTTGGCAATGTCGATGCCGCCCACGCTTACGGTTTTATTACTCACAAATAGACTCACTTGTCGCTGTCACGAAAATGCCCGGCGTACCGGGCATTGTAGAATTAAGTGCGATTTTTTAAGGCAGCACTCACAAAACTGGTAAACAGTGGGTGGCCGTCGCGGGGGGTCGAGGTAAACTCGGGGTGAAACTGACAGGCCACAAACCAGGGGTGATCTTCAATTTCTACCACCTCGACTAAGGTGTCGTCGCTGGACCAACCACCAATTTTCAAACCGCCTTTTTGCAGCTGATCAACATAGTTGTTGTTCACCTCGTAGCGGTGACGGTGACGCTCGACAATCACGTCCTGACCGTAAATATCACGCGCTTTGGAATCCTTCACCAAGCGACATTCTTGCGCCCCCAGGCGCATGGTGCCGCCCAAATCGGACTTTTCATCGCGGGTTTCCACATCACCGTCGGCAGTGACCCATTCGGTAATCAAGCCAATCACCGGGTCTTTGCTGTGACGATCAAACTCGGTGCTGTTGGCTTCTTTTAAACCCAGTACGTTGCGGGCGAATTCAATCACCACCGACTGCATGCCCAGGCAAATACCTAAATACGGCACTTTGTTTTCGCGGGCGTAGCGCACCGCTTCTAGCTTGCCCTCGACACCGCGATTACCGAAGCCGCCGGGCACCAGAATAGCATCGGCGTTTTGCAGAATTTGTACGCCTTCGTGCTCAATGCGTTCGGCGTCGACATATTCCATATTGACCTTGGTGCGGGTGTGAATACCGGCGTGGATTAACGCCTCGTTCAGCGACTTATAGGCATCCAGCAAGTCCATGTACTTGCCCACCATAGCGATGGTAATTTCGTGCTCGGGGTTGAGCTTGCCATCGACTACCGCGTCCCACTCGGACAAATCGGCGGGGCCGCATTCCAGATTCAGATAATCCACCACAATCTGGTCCAGACCATACTCGTGCAGCAGGCGCGGAATAGCGTAAATGGTGTTGGCATCGGGCACAGGTACCACGGCCTTTTCCGGCACATTGGTAAACAGCGCAATTTTGCGGCGCGAGTCTTCGTCAATGGCCACTTCCGAGCGGCACAAAAGCACCTCGGGCTGCAGGCCAATGGAGCGCAACTCTTTAACCGAGTGCTGGGTCGGTTTGGTTTTGGTCTCGCCGGCGGTGGCGATGTAGGGCACCAGTGTCAGGTGCACCAGCATGGCGTGCTGGGGGCCCAGTTCGACTTTAAGCTGACGCACAGCCTCCAAAAATGGCTGGGACTCAATGTCGCCCACTGTGCCGCCAATTTCTACCAAGGCGACGTCGACATCGCGCCCGCCCTCAAGAATGCGGCGCTTAATTTCATCGGTGATATGGGGAATTACCTGCACGGTGCCGCCTAAGTAGTCGCCGCGACGCTCTTTGCGCAGCACGGTTTCGTACACCCGGCCGGTGGTAAAGTTATTGCGGCGGGTCATGCGGTTGCGAATAAACCGCTCGTAGTGGCCCAAGTCCAGATCGGTTTCGGCGCCATCCTGGGTGACAAACACCTCGCCGTGCTGGAAGGGGCTCATGGTGCCCGGGTCCACGTTGATGTAGGGGTCCAGCTTCATAATGGTGACCGCAACACCGCGGGATTCCAAAATAGCAGCCAGTGAGGCAGAAGCAATGCCCTTGCCCAGCGACGAAACAACACCACCGGTAACGAATATATAGCGCGTCATGTATAGCCTTGTAGAGCTTAGCGTTAAGAGAAATTGGGGAGAATGAGCGCGGGCCCACTCGGTGCACATCGACAACCAATAGCGGTCGTAGGCAGACCGGGTCCTTGGCTCAAGAAGTGCTTTCAGATGGGGCGCCAGAATACCAGAAAGCCCCCTTCTGCTCAATCAGAAGTTGCGATTTTGAAGCCGGGCCCGAGGCTCTTCGACGGCCTGCTGCAGCCAATTAAGCGCCAGAGCATCGGCGCCACAAGCCGCGAAAGGATGGTTCACCCACATATTTCCCACCGCCGCCAACTCGCCTCCCACATAGAGCAAGGGCACACGCGATCGCAGCCAGGCGGGTGCCTGATACTCCTGCAACAGCTTTTTAAGCGTTTGCGAGTGCGCGCGCCCCTGGGGACGGCAACGCTCACCGCCCTGACGCCAACGCACTTGCAACGGCTGTTTAAGGCAGTCTAGTGACAGCCCCACCTGCCCTGTCGCGGCGGGGGTTAGCTGCAGCCGATCGCCGCCCGGCAGGCTCAGCGGCCGGGTCTTATCCAACCACTCAAGGGCGCTCTGATTCGGCTGGGGCGTCCACTGCAAGGCCGAGGCAAGCGCGTACAAACGCGATCCATGGCGGCGCAGCTGTACTTGGGCAATATCTACCCGGGCCTGCGGTGTTGCTCCCCCAGGGCTCAGCAATTGCTGGTGTATATCCGCCAGCGCCTGATGGCCAGGTACAACCCCGAAACGCTGTTGAAGCCAGTATCTCAGCCAGTTATTCCGGCGCCGCTCGGGCAATCGCGCCAGCTCTGTTAAACAAATGCTATAGCCCAACGCCTCGCCCCGCTCGTCCAGCAGCTCGCCATCCAGGCGGGCCAAATCTTCCAACAGCTGTTGCGCCTCGCGGCAGTGTTCAGCGCTGCGCGCCAGGGTTTGGCTGGCGGCGGGCCAGCGGGTTTGCAATACGGGTAACACCTGGTGTCGCAGATAGTTGCGATCAAAGTGCTCGTCAAGATTCGACTCGTCGGTTATCCAACTCAGATGATGGCTTTGGGCATAGGCCAGCAACCGAGAACGATCAACGTCCAGCAAGGGACGCAGCAACTGCCCGCCCCCCAGCCCCCGCTCGGGGGCCATGGCGGCCAGGCCTTTTACCCCCGCTCCGCGCATCAAACGGTACAACAGAGTCTCGGCCTGGTCCTGCCGATGCTGAGCCAGCAGCAGGTAATCTCCCGGTTGCATTAAATCGGCCATGGCCTGGTAGCGCACGCGGCGGGCGCGCTCTTCAATATTGGCATCCCCGTCTACCTCAACCTTAACAGTGTGCAGCTTTACCCCGAGCGTCTGGCATTCGCGCTGACAATGCTCCTGCCAGGCATCGGCATGGGGCGACAAACCATGATTGACATGCACCGCCTCAATGGTCGCCTTCGGCTGGCAAATCACCAGCGCATGCAAAAGCACACTGGAGTCCAGCC
Source organism: Gilvimarinus xylanilyticus (assembly GCF_024195295.1). Taxonomy (GTDB): domain Bacteria; phylum Pseudomonadota; class Gammaproteobacteria; order Pseudomonadales; family Cellvibrionaceae; genus Gilvimarinus; species Gilvimarinus xylanilyticus. The sequence continues at coordinate 1,558,236 of NZ_JAMFTH010000001.1, forward strand.
CGCCGCTGTAGGCCACTAGCCAGCGGCGCGCCGGGTGGTGGGCAAGCGCCTGAGAAAGATGTTCGGATACCGACAGATTCATGAGCGCATTTAACCCCAGCGCCCCACCCCGGGCAACAGCCCTTGCGAATAAAGATGACAATGGGTAGTGTTCAAAGCCCCGAAGTAAACCATTGTTTGTGAATTTATGACTGGAAAAAACGCCAAGCAAATCGCCCCTTTTGGTACCTGGGACTCCCCCATTACGCCCGAAGCCCTTACCACCAGTGCCCTGCGTCTGGACGCTCCGCAGCTGGTGGGCAAGGTTGCCTATTGGTTGGAGTCGCGCCCCGACGAGGGCGGGCGCAGCGTACTAATGCGTCAGGAGCTGGGCAAAGACCCACGCGAATTGCTGGACGCCAGCATTAGCGTGCGCACCCGCGCCCACGAGTACGGCGGCGGTGCTTACCTGGCCTGCGAGGACGCTGTATTTGCGGTGTTTGATGAAGACGAGCGGCTGTATAAAATTCCCCTGCGCCAAGGCCACTCGCTTACCCCGGTAGCGATTTCCCCCGAGGGGCCCTACCGCTACGCCGACTTTTGCTTTGACGAGCGCCGCCAGCGCCTGATTGCGGTGCGCGAAGATCACAGCGGTGAAGGCGAAGAAAAGGCCGCCCTGGTGGCCTTCGATATCAAGGAGCCGGGCGAAGCAGAGATACTGGTGGAAGGCGCCGACTTTTACAGCAACCCGCGTCTGTCACCCTCGGGCGACGAGCTGCTGTGGTTGAGCTGGAACCACCCCAATATGCCCTGGGATGGCACCGAGCTTACTCTTGCCCCCGTCGATAAACGCGGCGCACTCGGTGAAGCCAAAGTCATTGCCGGGGGCGTCAATGAATCCGTCTTCCAACCCCGCTGGAGCCCGACAGGGGAGCTATATTACGTAAGCGATTGCAGCGGCTGGTGGAATTTGTACCGTTTTGATAGCGGCAATCACGAATGTGTCGTGCGACGCGAGGCCGAGTTTGCCACCCCGCAGTGGGTGTTTGGCATGTCCACCTACGACTTTTTAAGCGACGATAAAATCATCTGCTGCTTTTGCGAGGGCGGGCTCTGGTCACTGGGTTTAATCACCCGCAAAAAGACCTCGCGCGGCTATCAGTTTAGCGCCCTGGCCAGCCCCCTGAGCGATATCGCCAGCATTCAGGCCAACGACGAAAACGTTTTATTTTTGGGCGCCAATGCCGAGCGCGCCACCACCTTGTTTCACCTGCTTAGCCAGTCAATTGGCCACAAAGCAGCCCCGCCCATGCAGCAGTTGCGCCGCTCTAAAAACCAACACTTCGACAGCGATGACCTGGCCAAGCCCGAGACCATCAGCTACCCGGTGGGCGATGGCGAGGTGTGCCACGGCTTTTACTACGGCCCCAGCAACGCCCACTACCGCGGCCCCGAGAATGCCAAGCCGCCCCTAATTGTAATCAGCCACGGCGGACCCACCGGTGCCACCGGCAGCTCGCTGAACGAAAAGCTGCAGTTCTGGACCTCGCGGGGCTTTGCCGTGTTGGATGTCAACTATCGCGGCAGTACCGGCTACGGCCGCCCCTACCGCGACCGGCTAAAAGGCCAGTGGGGCGTTACCGATGTAGAAGACGTTGCCAAGGGGGCGCAGTATCTGGTGGAGCAAGGCGCGGTTGACCCCGACAAGCTGATTATTCGCGGCTCCAGCGCGGGTGGCTACACCGTGCTGGCGGCACTGACCTTTACCGACACCTTTTCGGTGGGCGCCAGCCTGTACGGTATTGGCGATTTGACCGCGCTTGCCGAGCACACCCACAAATTTGAGTCGCGCTACCTGGACACCCTGGTCGGCCCCTACCCCGAGGCTAAAGCCACCTACGAGGCGCGCTCGCCCATTCACCATATCGAGCAATTGAATTGCCCGGTGATTTTTTTACAGGGTTTAAAGGATAAGGTCGTGCCGCCCGAACAGGCCGAGGCCATGGTAGAGGCGCTGTCGGCCAAGGGTATCGCCAACCGCTACATTACTTTTGCCGATCAGGGCCACGGTTTTCGCAGCGCCGAGGCTATTCAAACCGCCGCGCGCGAAGAGCTGGCCTTTTACCAAGAACAACTCAAGCTGGAGCAGGCGTAATGGGACGCTGGCGTCCGCCGCGCCCCAAAGGCTCGGCCTACATTACCCCCGAGGGCGCCGAAAAGCTGCGTGCCGAGGTGCGTCAGCTGTGGAAAGTCGAGCGCCCCAAGGTCACCGACGTAGTGCACGAGGCGGCGAAAAACGGCGATCGTTCGGAAAACGGCGATTATATTTACGGCAAAAAACGCCTGCGCGAAATTGATTCGCGGGTGAGGTTTTTAACCAAACGGCTCGAGGCGCTTACCATTGTCGATCGCCTGCCCGATGATCGCGACCGGGTGTTTTTTGGCGCCTGGGTAACCCTGGAGGACGAAGACGGCGTGGAAACTCGCTACCGCATTGTGGGGCCGGATGAGTTTAATGTGAGCGAGGGAAAAATCAGCATGGACTCACCGCTCGCGCGCGCCATGCTCAAAAAGCAGCTGGACGACGAGGTGGTACTGCGCAACGAAGAGGGCGAAAAGGTTTATTACATCAGTGCGATTGATTATGAAGCCTAAGGCAACCTCAATCGTGCGCCCCATTAAGTAATGACAATTCCACTGGTAACCCACCCCGCCTATTCATTCGCGTTCCCCGGCCGTCACCGCTTTCCCATGGAAAAGTTCGGCTTGCTCAGCGCCTACCTGAACGAACAAGGCATACTAACCCCTAACAATACCTTTCGCCCCGGCACCGCGAGTAAAGCCGTGCTTTATGGCGCGCACTGCCCCGAATACATCGAGCGTTTTTGCCGCAACGAACAATCAACCAGTGAGGTAAGGCGCATGGGCCTGCCCTGGAGTGAAGGCTTGCGTAAACGCACCCTGATTTCACCTAACGGTACCTTGCTTAGCGCCCACCTTGCCCTAAGTTACGGCATTGCTTGTCATCTTGCCGGCGGCACCCACCATGCTCATTACGATTTTGCCTCGGGCTTTTGCATTATTAACGATTTGGCGGTTACCGCGCGCACGTTGCTCGCCCAGGGTAAAGTGAAAAAGCTGCTGATTTTCGATTGCGATGTTCACCAAGGGGACGGCACCGCGAGTATATTAGCCAATGAGCCCCGCGCGGTTACCTGCTCGATTCATTGCGACAAAAACTTTCCCGCACGCAAGGCGATTAGCGATATTGATGTCGCCCTACCACCCGGCATTACCGATAACGATTATTTAGCGGCGGTTGAAAAAACTCTGACAGAGGCGATTAACAAAGAACAACCCGAACTTATTTTATACGATGCCGGAGTTGATATTTTCTGTGACGACCCGCTCGGATTACTTAACGTCAGCGAGGCAGGTATCGCCGAGCGTGATCACTTAGTGCTCAGCATTTGTCGGGCCCGCAATATACCCACTGCCACCGTTATTGGCGGTGGGTATGACGATAACCGCAAAGCTTTGGCCAAGCGGCACGCCTGGGTTGTAAAACAAGCGCACCAGCTGTGGACTTAGCACGCACGCTTTAGTGGGTTCTCACGCGCGTTAAAGGATTTAAAGCATTTCGCACTTACCAGGTTTTGTAGGGCAAAAACTTACCGTTTAAGGTCAGCAATACGCGGTCGCCTTTCGGGTCTTCAACTTTGTCCACTTCCATGGAAAAATCAATCGCGCTCATAATGCCATCGCCGAACTTTTCCTGAATCACTTCCTTCAGCGTTTCACCGTAAACGCCAACCACTTCGTACAGACGGTAGATAAGCGGATCGGTGGGCACGGCCTGATCCCAGATTTTGGTAGGAAAAGCCTCGAGCGCTTTTGCGACATCCTCGCCCAACTCTAAATAGTCAGTGATTTTCTTGGCCGTATCGGCGGGCGAGCTGTTCATTCCCAAACAGGCCGAGGCCAGCCACACTGGCGACACGCCAATGTCAGAGGCCATGGTTTCCCAGGTTAACCCTTTCGCGGCTTTGGCGCTTACCAGCGCGTCGGTCATTGCTTGTTTATCCATTGTTTGCTCCTATAAGATTAATATCAATTGAACCTACCTCTTCAGAGCAAAGGACGGGCCAAGCAAGCTCGGGACGGCCTTGCACCGCCTTGAGCCGTTTTCCCCGACCAAGAGAGTTCAAAACAAGAGCAACAGCAAAAAGCTTGCACCAGATAGATGCACACCTCCTAACAGGAAGCCTGATACAGATATACCTCGGTGGTTAAGTCTTTTTGTACCCAACCGTTAAAGCGCCGGTTAATCAACTGATGTATACCCAAACATAACCGCTCTAGCCTCTCATCTCCCAAGGCCACGTGATCGGAAAAAGTGTTGAGCAAACCAATGTACTGGTCGGCGCTGTATTCAATTCGGCGTTCAAAGTGCGCCTGTCCGATTAAGGGCACCTCTATTAATCCAGAGTTGCCTCTGGATTAATAGAGGTGCCCTTAAGGTTAACTCGGCGCAGTCATCGGGCGGTGTGACCTTAGGGTCGGCTGATTCGCGTGCGAGCTCGAAGGCAATACTTTTGGTAATAGGTCGCCGCCGTATCGAATACCAGTTTCTTACTGGCCATTACAAAGTGACTGCAACCGTGCTAATTCCTCGGGCAAAGAATTATCGGGCAGGGTTTCACCGGCGCGGCGATACCAGTAAGCGGCGTTGGGCATATCGCCCTCTTCGCGATGCAGGTAGGCGTGTATCAGGCAGGAAAGTTTGTCCCCTTCATCTTGAACCAGTCGATGAGCTTGGTCCCATTTACCCGCTTCGATAAACGCCAGGGCTTTACGGTGCATGTTTAAATTCATCCAGGTATTGGTTAGCGATACGCAGTCTCTCGCGCTGAACCTCAGCAAAAGAGTCGGCGGAGACGTTAATGGCAAAATAGTGCCTCCCATCGCTATTGTCCAGCCACCCGACGTACCAACCCAAGGCTTGGGATTGCTCGATATACCCAGCCCCTGTCTTGGCGTACAGCTGATAACCCGGCGCCGACTCAACCAGCATTATGTGGCTAAGAGTATCGAGCGCAGATTTTGACACTGGCCCGGGGTTGGCAAACAAACGCCGCAAAAATTGAATTTGCTCTTGCGCAGAAATCTGCAAACTTCCGTTTAGCCAAAAACCATCAACCCCTGAACTAATATCCCGGTTTCCGTAGTCGAAAATATCCACCCACGCCTGCATGCGCTTGGGGCCCACTTTACGGGACAGAGTTCGGTAAATAGGTACAGCGGAATGCTGCAGGGCCTGGGCCAAGGTCATAGGCGTTTGCTGCCACGAATCTGGCCACCAATCCTGCGGTGGATAATCATCCCGGCTGTAATCGAGCGGTTGGTCGGTGGAATCCACGACACCAGTCTCCAGCATAATCACCGTGTTGGGAATTTTATAAGTGGAGAAAGGCGAGTAGCGAGCCGAGGCGCGATCGATATTGTCAATCTGCGCCCGGCCCTCGGACTCGTGCCAGATAACCACCGTGCAGCGAGAGTCCACGCCGCAGGTTTTTTCACTTGCGCTAAACGCGGGCGAAGCTGCTACCAGTAAAGAACAAAACAGCCAATAAAGCTTCATTGCGCAGGCTCTTCATTGCGATCTGGCGACTGGTTACTTGCCGCAGCTTGAGAGCGACTGTACCAGTGCCACACCAAAGCGGCGGTTACGGCCAGCCCAAATATCGCTGCCAGTAATCCAAACAGAGTTGCCCCCGGGTACTGCGCATGCACCGCACTGTTTAAAGGCGCCAGGGCAAAATAAAACCCTACCGCCGCGAGAATCACGCCAAGCTCGCGATAGCGGGCAAGGTAGACGGCTCCGGCAACGAACCATACAACCACGAGGTTATGAATCACATCGGCGCTAAAGTGCCAACCCGACAGCGCTTGGGTGACAGCCCAAACAAGCGCCAGAACGGTAACCACCCCCAGCTGCCAGCGCCCGCGCAAGAAATGCCCGATGCCGATACACAGACTGATAAAAGGCAGTGCCATTAAAACGCTGTTAATAGACCCGACGATTGACGCCAGTGCCGGGTTACTGCTGGCCCACTGTCCCGTGTTAAGCACCGGAATATCCGGCACGGGCAGATAGCGCCACAACAGCTGATTGGCTCCCACTAACACACAGGCAACCGCTAACCCCCAGAGTAAGTCGCGGGTTATGTGACGCTGTGCGGGGCGGACATTAAAAATCGGCTGTAATACCACCAGCATAATCGCACCAAACAATACCGCGCCAATACCCACGCCAATCCACATGCCCCACCACTGCCCTTGCAGCGATATGGTGGTCTGAAAACCCAGTATGGTTTGGTGTCGCCAGAAGAAAGTATTTAAGAAAAACACCAAAGCCAGCGCCGTACACCAAAATAACGGCGCCTTGAATAAAAACGTCCCCCTATTAGGCCGGCGGTAGAAAAACCCGAATAGCGCCAGAATAATCAGGGCGACTGCGCAGACCACACTAACGACTTTCCAGGGCGTTTTGGCGGCGGATTTTTGCGCCGTTTCGCGCTGATGGGCCTCGGGCACATGAACGCCCCGAGCCTGCCCCACAAGCTGGTCGCCCGCGTACTTAAGCCAGATTTGGGCGTAAGCATCGTCGTGGGCAAACGCCTCGCGGTCGGCAAAGGTAATGGTCCAGTCGGTGCGTGATTCACGCTCGCTTTGCTGGGCCGAGATTAGCTCTAACTGATCGGGGTGGGTCCAGCCCAAGCTCTGAATACGCTGCCGGGCCAGCTGCAGCACTTCGGGCTGACTTAGCGAGGCCCCCGTAGCCGCTTCGGGCAGCTCGTGGGACACAAAAATGACCTCGGCGGCGGGGGTCATCCACACCGTCCAGCTTTCCTGACGCTGCTCGACCGGGCCGCTGAATTTGCGATAAGTCACCGCCCAATTGGGCTGCTCCAGGTAGCGCCCCAGAAGCTGATGAAATTCCGGTCGGCCCTGCTCGGCATCCGAGGCTTCGTACCACACATAGCGCTTGGCCTCGTGGCCGCCGTCTTCGATTCTCGCGGCCCGCAACCAACCCGCCTGCTCTGTTACGCCTTGTTCGGCCATTACCTGATCGGCGCGCTCCAGTACCGATACGCGATCGGCGGTAAAAGGCGTTAGTGGTGATGGGCGCTGCACCAATATCGCCGCTGCCATTAACACCACACCCACCGCCAAAAGCCCCCAGGCATAGTGCTGGGGAAAATGCCACGCCCTGCCCGTGCTTGCTTGAGAAATTTCGGGATGAACGCGTGCCGCTGGGCGGGGTTCATCGGCTTGAAAATGGTTGTAGGCGGCATCCGGCAACCTCTGCCAGGCGCCCGCTTTGACTCTGCCCCACAGGCAAAATCCCAAAGGCAGTAAACCCGCAGCAATCACCAACAGCCGATCCAGCCACAGCCCCTCGCCCTGGGCGACAAACAATGGGCTGCTCATTAGTACCAAGTCGTAGAGAAAGTGCGCGGCGATACAGGGAATCAAGCCAAAGCGTAAAAACACCAGACCAAACACCAGGGCGGGAATAAATAACTCCACTAAGCGACTGTAGCCCGGCAGCTGCGGATAGTTGGCGTGGGCCCCGGCAAACACCACCGCCTGCAACACCAAAGTTATGGCCACAAAAAGCTTAACCCTACCAAAGTGGCGCCCCAGCAGCACCGCACCGGATAACGGAATGGCGCGGAACAGACACTCTTCCCAGGTGCCGGCGCTTAACGCCTGAAAAATCGGCGGCAAAGCGGGACGCCAATTGGCCAGTACATTGGGATCGGCGCCTATCTCCCGGGGGCTCCAGCCACCCAGCGCCTGCATCAGCATAATAAAACCCACGGCGTACAAGAGGAAAAAGCCCGTCCAGATATAGCCGCCGCCGACTCGACCTAAAATTTGGTAAGACGACGCACTGCCGACTTTAAAAGCCGAGAACAACCGAGGCTGGTTGGCAAACGCCTGTCGAGTCAAACCCTCGGCCACGGCAAACAAGGTGGCCAACATGGCCAGTGATGCCACAAAGCCAATACCGACATCGAGAAAAATCTTTTGCAAAAAATTGGCGGCCGTATCGGTGGTGGCATAGCCCATCCACATAAGCGGCAGCCCCGAGAGGTGAGCTGCGGCGCCCCCGGCCGCGACCACCAGCGCTAACTTGGCGCCCGCCCACCACTTAAGTTGATGCTTGCGCACCAACCAAATGGCGCCGGGAATTAAACCACCGACAACCAAAAACAGCACCATCGACAACGACGAAAACTGCGAAATTAGCTGGTTCAGCTCGCGCATTTTTGCAAAGCGCAAGTTAAACGCCTCGGGTATGTGATTGTAGGGATGAACCCGCACCAGGGTATCGCCTTTGACTTCTAGCTCGATACGCGGATGCGCCTCGCCCACCACCAGCGATGAGTGCTTGTAGGTAAAGGTGTAATCGACCCGGCCGTTAGGCTGGGTTGAGCTGTCCATCTCAAGCGGCTGATATTGATCGAAACGACTGCCCAAAAACTCGCGCGCCTGGTTCTGCGCCAAGGCGCGCGCTACCTCCTCCTCTAACGCCGCGCCTTCTACGTGTTGCGGCATTTCATAGCGAAAGCTTAAGGGCTCGCCTGTGGGCGTAAACGAGGCCCGAAACTCTTCCTGCTGGCCGGGTTTAAACAGCCGCGCATTCCAGGCGTAAGGGGCAAAATTAGGGTTATGGAGAATCGAGCGAAAGGCCTCTAAACCACCGCCTTCTAGCTCGACATAGTTCTGCAAATGGCGGTCGCGTCCGAAATCACTCGCCTGACGGGTCACCTCGAGCGAGGGAAAACGATTGGCCCGAAGTGTTTCGGTCGCAGAAACGGCCTGGGACTGAGAAAAGGAAATATCCACATCCAGTGCCGGCACCTGCTTGGCCAAGAACGCAATCGCACCCACAGCGCCAGCCAGCGATAGTAACAGGCCCAGCATCCACACCTTGGGTGAATATAAAAATCCGTTTGCGTCATCCTTAAACATAGCGTCCTCGCGTTGTCTTTTTTATTTTCTATTATCCAAAGCGGCAATCTAATGCGCCGCGCGTGATTTTACGTGCTCGGGACGGGGTTAACAATATACGGGGTCGGGCAGAGTGCCCCTGTTCGAGCCGCGTCGCGCTTACAGCCCCTCTTTTTTCGCCCGCTCCCAAAGATCGTCCATATCCGCCAGCGACAGCGCGTCAACTGAAATGGGCGCATGCCCTTCGATGTAGCGAAAGCGCCGTTCAAACTTCTGATTGGCCAAACGCAGAGAGCGCTCCGGATCTTGTTTTAATGTGCGGCTGATATTAACCACTGCAAACAGCAGGTCGCCTATTTCTGCCTCGACTTCGTTCATATCGCCGCTGGCCAGCGCTTGCTCCACTTCTTGCAACTCCTCGCGCACCTTAGCGATCGGGCCCTGCACATCGTCCCAGTCAAAACCCGTGCGAGCCGCGCGTTTTTGCAATTTAGCCGCCCGCGTTAACGCGGGCAGATTAAGCGGTACATCATCCAAAGTACCGCGCACGCCCTTGGCCTCACGCTCTTCTTGTTTGATATCTTCCCAGCGCTGTTTAATGGCTGTTTCATCGGCGGGCTGATCGCCATAGCGCTCGCGCAAATTTTCGCTGGGAAACACATGCGGGTGGCGCCGCACCAGCTTGCTCACCAAGGTGTCCACCACCTCGTGAAAATCAAAGCGCTTTTGTTCGGCGCCAAACTGGCTGTAAAAAATCACCTGAAACAATAAATCACCCAACTCTTCTTTCAGGTGATCCAAATCGCCGCGCTCAATCGCATCCGCCACCTCGTAGGCCTCTTCAATCGTCGAGGGCACAATCGTCTCGTAGGTTTGCTTTACATCCCAGGGGCAACCATCCACCGGATCGCGTAGGCGTTGCATGAGGTAGATTAAGTCGTTGAGGGTGTAGGTTGGAGTGGGCATGGATTGGTATCCTGTTTTTGGGGAACGTCGGATGTCGGACGTCTGAGGTCAGACGCAAAAGCCTGAAGATTGGCACAACTGAGACGTCAGACGTCAGGCATCAGACGTCTGACTTTAATTACAACTTCCTCCGGGCCGACGCAATATTCGGCAATTGATTTAACCGCGTTAAAACCCGGCTCAACTCATCAAAGCCGCGAATCTCGACGGTGATTAACATATCCACCGAGTTTTTCTGTTTGTCCGATAGGGTTTGCATGGCGCTGATGTTGATGCGCTCGTGATCCAGCAGTGAGGTAATGTCGCGCAGCAGGCCGGAGCGGTCGTAGGCTTCGATCATGACGTCCACTGAGTAGCTGCTTTGCGGTTTGTGGCCCCAATCGACTTTGATAATGCGCTCGGGTTCGTCGGATTGCAGCTGGAGAATATTGCTGCAATCGGCGCGGTGAATGGATACGCCGCGCCCCAGGGTGATGTAGCCGGTAATGGCATCGCCGGGTACCGGGTTACAGCAGCTGGCGATTTGAGTGAGCAGGTTGCCCACGCCTTCAATGTACACATCCGAGTCTTTTTTGCGCTTGGGCGAGCGAGCTTTAAACGGAATAACCGGCTCTTTGGGTTGCTCTTTATCCACAAGCCTCTGGGCGGCGTTTAGCACCTGGCCCACACCGATATCGCTGGCGCCCACGGCCGCGTACAGATCGTCCAGGGTCTGCATATTGAGCTTTTTCGCCAGCGCTTCAAAGTCTAAATCCAGCAGCGCCAGGCGTTTAAATTCACGATCCAGCAGCGCCTGCCCCTCGGCGATATTGTCGTCGCGGGCCTGCACCTTAAACCAGTGCTGCACCTTGGCGCGGGCGCGGGCGGTGTTGACGTAGCCGAGCGCCGGCGATAACCAGTCGCGGCTGGGCGCTTCGCGCTTGCCGGTTAGAATTTCTACCTGATCGGCGGTATTCAGGTGGTAGTTAAGCGGCACAATGCGCCCGTTCACCTTGGCGCCGCGACAGCGGTGGCCAACATCGGTATGAATGCGGTAGGCAAAATCCAAGGGCGTGGCGGTTTTAGGTAAATCCACCACATGTCCTTCCGGGGTAAACACGTAGATGCGATCTTGATCAAAGGCTTTAAGATCGTTTTGCAGCTGTTCGCTGTCGCCGCCCAGCTCGTCGTGCCATTCAAGCACCTGGCGCAGCCAGGATATTTTCTGCTCGTAGCCGTCTTGGACGGCATCTGTGTCGGTGCCCTTGTAGCGCCAATGGGCACATACGCCCAGCTCGGCTTCGTCGTGCATGGCGTAAGTGCGCACCTGAATTTCCAGCACTTTATTGTCCGGGCCGATCACCGCCGTGTGGAGCGAACGGTAGCCGTTCTCTTTGGGCGAGGCGATATAGTCATCAAACTCGTGGGGGATATTGCGCCACAGGCTGTGCACAATACCCAGCACGGTATAGCAATCGCGCACGCTGGGCACCAGAATACGTACGGCGCGAATATCGTACACCTGGGAAAAGCCGATACCCTTTCTGCGCATTTTGCGCCAGATACTGTAAATGTGTTTGGCCCGACCATTTACCTCGCCGTCAATATGGGCGGTTTTTAGCTCACTGCGCAACAGCTCAAGCACATTGTCGATGTACTCCTGCCGGGCGATGCGGCGCTCATCCAATAGTGAGGCGATGCGCTTGTAATCGGCGGGCTCCAGATAGCGAAAAGAGAGGTCTTCCAGCTCCCATTTGATATGCCCGATACCCAAGCGGTGGGCCAGGGGTGCGTATACATCGGAGACTTCGCGCGACACCTGACGGCGGCGCGCGGGGCTGGCAGTTTTGACGGCCCGAATGGCGCAAGTGCGCTCGGCCAGCTTAACCAGGGCGACGCGAACATCGTCCACCATCGCCACCAGCATTTTGCGGATATTGTCGGCCTGCTCTTCGGATTGCTTGCCAAAGACTTTCTCGTCGGATTCGTTGCGCTGATAGCTGATGGCCGCCATGCGCAGCACACCTTTGATGAGCTTGGCCACGGTTTCGCCAAACTGGGCCTCGACGCCGGTGAGAGCGAGCTTGCCTTCACGCACGGCGCGATAGAGTACGGCCGCCACCAAGGTGTCCTGGTCGAGCTGTAAATCGGCGAGAATTTCGGCCATTTCCAGGCCAATGCGAAAGCAGCTGGTTCCCTCGCCCCAGCTGTGGGGGTCGGTGCTGGGCAGAATATCCACGCTCTGGCAGAGTTCGCAGGCGCGCTTTACTTCGGCGAGGGTGGCAGAGCTTTGCTGCTCAATCCCTTCCAGGCGCTGCAACCAGGCATCGATATCGACACTGCCGTCTGCGGCAATGGGGTGATCTTGGCGGACTTTGACCATAGTGTTTTCGCTTGCACTGCGTGTGGCGCTGATTTTTTGTTATACCCTGGCGGGCATCCGTAACGCGCGTAAGACACGCATAAACGACAAAAGTTCTCAGGCGCCGAACTCCTTTGAGGCGGCTATGGTAGTCATTTGCGGGGGTTAATCAAGCCCGCCGACGGTGCGACGGGCTAATTTCCAACGGATGTTAACAGGCACTTACCTCTATTGCCTTACCCGCCGTGTGCTTTTGCACCTGAACAAACGAGAAACGCAAATCCAGCTGCCCGGCCGTTACCAGAGTGAAAGGCTCGAGCACCCGGTAAAAGAACTCCTCGGGGGGCAACACCAGACCGAAATCCGAGCCTACATCGGGGAACAGGTGCAGGGGCACAATCACTCGGCTCCAACCCTGCCCGACCAAGGCGGCGATGGTATCGGTGATATCCAAATCGGAGTTGCTGTTGGGGCCGCAGCCCAGGCGCAGCACCACCGCATCGGTGGGGGCCAGGTCGACTTTCAGCTCAAAAACCAGGGCGCCGTCGTTTTCCAAGTAATCCACCATTACCTGACGGTCGCGGGTGGACAGGGCCACCATGCCCTCACCGGCACCATTCCAGAGGGCGCGGCGAGCGTCCTCCTGTACATGGCGATCCACGCAACTGACGGTAATACTGGTGGTCTCGGCGCTGTTGCCGCTTAAGGCGGTGCGGTCGTTTTTGCAGCCCTCAAGCACAATGCTAAACGGCTCGACCGGGCGCATATTAAACACCTGCATTTCATCGCTGGCTTCAAAGCTTGCGTCATACTCCTCCGGCAAATCGTCGCCCAGAGTATCGCTCTCGCCATAGGCCAAACCATAGCCGTAGGGGAACAGCGGGTCGTAGTCGGCGTCGCCCACGTTGAGCGGCCCCTGATCTGGGGTACGCGGCCACGAAAAAGTCAGCTTGCCTTTAATGGGGTGCGCCGCCTTGCCTTCGGCGTTGGTGAACAGAACATCGCCCACACCAGCGCCTTCGGTGCCCGGCTGCCAGATCACCACAAACGCGTCCGAGGCGTTCAGTTCGCGATTGACCCACAGCGGCCGGCCGGTCATAAACAGCGATACCACCGGAATACCCTCGGCCTGAAGCTTTTTCAGCAAAGCCCAGTCGCGCCCGGCGGATTCTTTGTACAGCAGGTTTTGCACATCGCCCTGCATCTCGGCGTAAGGCCCCTCGCCCCACACCACAATGGCGACATCCGGCTTAACACTGTAGTTGCCGTCTTCTTTTACCTCGAGGCTGCCCCCCGCGCCATCTACCGCATCGCGAATGCCGTCCAGCACACTGGTCGAGCCCGGAAAATCGTCTCGGGTAGTACCTGTACCCTGCCAAGTCACGGACCAACCGCCCGCCTGTTTGGACAAGTTATCGGCGCCGTCGCCCGCCACCAGTACTTTTTGCTGGGGGTTTAAAGGCAACACATTGTTCTTGTTTTTCAGCATCACCAGCGATTCTCGCACCGCCTGGCGCGCCACCGCGCGGTGCTCGGGCGAGCCGATTATTTCATCGCGACCGGCTAATGGACGCTGGGAAGGTTTTTCGCGCTCGAATAAACCGGCGCGCAGCTTAACCCGCAAAATACGGCGCACCGCATCGTCGGCGCGCTCTGAGGAAATGATGCCGCTGTTAATTTGCTCCACGGTATTTTGGAACAGCACTTTCCAGTCCGGGTCCGGCACCATAAAAATATCCAGGCCGGCGTTAATGGCCTGAGGACAATCCAATACGCTGGCGCCTTCAATAAAGCCGTGGCCATTCCAGTCGCCCACCACCAGGCCGTCGAAACCCATGGTGTCTTTTAATACGGTGGTTAACAAATGCTTGTGGCCGTGCAGCTTTTCGCCGTGCCAGCTGTTGAACGAAGCCATCACGCTCTGCACACCTGCCTCAATAGCGCTGATATAACCGGCGCCGTGAATGTCGCAAAGCACTTGCTCGTCATCGACACAGTCGCCGCGATCAATACCGTTGATGGTGCCGCCGTCGCCAATAAAATGTTTGGCCGTCGCGATCACATGCTCGGTATTTAAAAACTCGCTGCTATCGCCCGCGCCCTGCAGACCCTCGACCATTTTGGCGGCGTAGTCGCGCACAATTTGCGGGTCTTCGGAGTAGGATTCGTAGGTGCGGCCCCAGCGGTCATCGCGCACTACCGCGACGGTGGGAGAAAAGTCCCAGTCAATACCAATGGCGGCAATTTCGCGCGCCGTGACTTCACCAATCTGGCGAATCAACTCGGGGTTGCCAGTCGCACCCAGCGCAATATTGTGGGGAAACAAGGTCGCGCCCACCACATTACCGACACCGTGCACGGCATCGGTGCCCCACATCATGGGCACATAGACTTTGCCATCGGCGCAATCGGCGGCCGCTTCGAAGAAACTATCGGCTAACGCTACCCAATCGGATGCTTTGGCATAGCGATCATTGTTGGGCACAGAGCCGCCGCCATTTAATACCGAACCTATGTGGTAGTCTTTAATATCCTGAGGCGTTACCTCTTTGATCTCAGGCTGAATCATCTGCCCAACTTTTTCCTCTACGCTCATTTGCGCAAGGATTGCTTCAACTTTCTCTTCTATAGCGGGGTCGGGCGCAACCACACTGGTGACTTTGGGCCAAGGCACAATTTACCTCCGAAGGTGTCTGTCAGGGTTTTGTCGTCGCTATATTTATCGTTGGGCATTTTTATAAGGTAAGCGCCTAAATATCAGGCGTAAGCATAGCGAATTGCGGCGCAAACTACACCATTATTGACAGCGCTGTCAATTCAAACTAGACTGCCAGGCCTTTTGTATCGATAACATGGCCATTGCTGGGCAATTTGCTGTCGTATAAGTAATATATAACGCTAAATCTGCGCGAGGAGAAGCACCCCCATGAGTATTATTCTGGTTGCCGATATCGGCGGCACCAATGGCCGCTTTGGCCTGGTTAACGCCTGCAGTCACACCAAGGGCTATAACGCCGAACAACAAATCAGCTTGCCCAGCGCTAATTACGCCACTCTTGCCGACATGATTCGCGATTATGTCAAACAGGCGGGTGTACCTATGCCCAAGTTTGCCTGTTTGGCTATCGCCGGCCCCATTCAAGACGGCCACGTCAAGGTCACCAACCTCAACTGGGAATTCTCCATCTCGCGTTTGCGCGACGAGCTGAACATGCAGGCGCTGGATGTGATTAACGATTACTCCGCCCTCGCCTACGCCGCCCCGCACCTACAAGCGCAAGACATCGCCACCTTGTACGATACCGAGGCCAACCCCTACGCCCCGATTGGCGTTATGGGCCCGGGAACCGGTTTTGGTGCCGCGCTGCTCGCCCCGATTTCTACCGGCTGGAAAATCATCCCCACCGAAGGCGGCCACTGCAGCTTTGCCCCCACCACCGATACCGAAATTGGTATTTTGCAAGAGATGCGCAAACAGCACGAGCATGTTTCCATCGAGCATTTGCTTTCAGGCCAAGGCTTAGTGTCTATTTATAAATCGCTCGCCGCCCTTAAGGGCGTAGACGCGGAAGATCTCTCCCCGGCCGACGTGAGTGAGCGCGGCATTAAACACAAAGAGGCATTGTGCGAAGAAGCGGTGCAAACCTTCTGCGCTATTTTAGGCGGCGTTGCCGGCGACAAAGCCTTAAGCTGGGGTGCCATGGGGGGTATTTATTTGGGCGGCGGTATTGTGCCTAAAATTGCCCACTACTTACCGCAAACCGATTTTATAAAACGCTACTTAAACAAAGGCGTTATGCGCGGCTATGTGGAAGATATTCCTGTGCATATGGTCACCAATGACAAGGCGGCATTAATTGGCACAGCGGCCTGGTTAGTGGATACCACCCAGGCACTGCAATCGTAATTCTTCCCGCCCGGAATTCTCCGGGCGGCCTTTCTGGCACCGCTTTCCACAAAAATCCGTTTATTAAAACCTTTTACGCCTTTCGCCCCTTTTTTATTAAAAAACGGCATAGATACCCGCTTGCCTCAAACCCAAGCTCTACTAAGATTTTAATGCCACGTTGAAAATACCGACGTCATTAAAGGAATATAGGGTTTTGGCAAAACGCATTGCATGTTTAAGCACATTGGTGCCGCCCGATGGCGGTAAGAGTTACTCCGAACAGGTGTTTGAAATTTTCGACGCCGCACGCCGCTACAACAAAGAACACGCCATTGTGGGTGTGTTTATTGTTTATCAAGACACTCTGCTAAACATTTTTGAGGGCGCTGGCAACGAATTAGCCCAGGTCATTTATCGCAGTAACCGGGACCCACGCATCCAGCAGTTTAGCGTTATCGTTAACCAGGACATAAGCGAGACAAAATTTACCCGCTGGAACTTAAAACTGATTCACGATAACTGCGAAGCCCACCGCGACTACCTAACAAAAGTACACCGCCTTTTAGAGCAAAAACTAAAACTCGGCTCCCCGCTTGATCGTCTGCGCTACGAAAAATTGATGTCCTTGCAGCGCGAGGAGAAACCCCCGGTTATGAATGACAGTGCCGCACCGGTATTTACCAACTCACTGCTCTCGATGAAGTCGTGGCCCCGCCCCACCGCCCTGAGAATGGATGCGGGGCTAATGAAAATATGCCCATTGTTGATTCACAAAACCGTCGCCTACGACCGACTTAAAGGGCTTAACTTATTTTCCCAAAATGACGAGCTGGATCGGCGCTTATTGCAGCTACACAACGTCAATGCTTTGCAGATTACCCCCCAAGCTCAAGCCACACCCGCTCGCCCCATCCAAACCGCGGTAAGACCGGCGGCCAAAAACCAGCATTCATTTAGCCAGGCACTGCGCCATTTTATTGCCCAGCGCCGAGCCAAAGGTGGGAGTAAATCATGACCGGGATCTACCAAAAGCTCGCCATTGTCGGGGAGGTAGGCGCGGGTAAAACCCAACTGATTCACACCATCAGCGAAATTTCGCCCTTTATGACCGAGGCCAAATCCAGTGTGGATATTGGCAAAGAGTTTACCACTGTGGGTATTGACTATGGCCGGCTTGCATTAACCCCAGACATTGCGTTGGGGCTATACGGTCTGCCGGGGCAAAAACGCTTTAGCCTGTTGTGGGATATGGTGAACACCGAACTCTGGGGGCTGCTGCTGTTAGTCAAATACAACGACGAGCTAAACGTTAAATCCATCGCCGAAATACTGGAACACTTTCGCCCCGCCGAAACCGGTGTGCCAGTCGTCGTGGGATTAAGCCATGCGGATTTGGCCGAAGACGACGAACAGCTCAACTTGTTTTTAGACATCCTCCAGTTCGCTTTAGACGAATTCAGCTTAACGGCACCGGTGGTCTGTGTGGATACCCGGGATGCGGAATCGTCTCTGGGACTGTTGCAGTTATTCGATGCCTTAAACCAACCGGATTTAGACCTCTCGCAGGAAGAACACAATGTCGTTTAACCCCGAACACTCCGAACAGCTTTCGCGACTGATGAATCGCTACGCCGAGAACGATGCTATTGAGGTTATCTCGCTGGCAACCACAGACGGCTTCCCGGTACAAACCTTCAACCGCGCTAACCACAGTATTGAGCAAGACAGCCTGGCCGCCGCGGCCAGCACACTGCATTCGGTTAGCAACGCGGTTACCCGACAAATTTTGGCCAAACGCTTCAAAGTAACGTTTATTGAAGCAGAACAAGGCAATGTAGCCTTCGTGGATTTAGAGCTAGAGGGTGACAACTATGTGTTGGTTATGTCCGCGACCCAAACACTCAACATTGCCAGCCTAAGGTTGCTAATTACCCGAATGGCCAAAGAAATTCACCAGCTGTCTAACAAACCCGACATTGCCTCGGTTTAGGCAATTTTGTTCTTGTACAGGAGAAAACAATGAGCAATTTAAAAGAAGTCACTAACGGCTTAATGGAAATAGACGGCGCCCTCGGTTGCGCCATTGTGGACTTTACTACAGGCATGCTGCTGGCATCGGAAGGCTCTGGGGTTGATCTGGAACTTGCTGCGGCCGGTAACAGTGAGGTGGTAAAAGCCAAACTTAAAACCATGAAAAGTTTGGGAATCGACGGCGGGATTGAAGACATTCTCATCACCCTGGACACCCAGCTGCATATTATCCGACCCAGTACTTCCAACGAGGGACTGTTTATTTATCTGGTGCTGGATAAAAAGAACTCTAATCTGGCGCTGGCGCGCCGCAAAACCAACGACCTGGAAAAAGCGTTAAAACAGGTTTAACGCCTGACGCCGGTGTCGCTTAGCGCCACCGGCTCTTTGCCTTCGCGACTTTCACACAACTTACAGTCAAGTTTATACCCCCACATCGCCGCTCGCCCCATTTCGGTGGTCACCCAATGGCGCACTACCCAGGGCGGTTTGTGCCGCACGTGCTGATTGTGGCCACAGGTCAGCTCGGCCACCCAGTGGTCTTCAGCGTCTTTGTGGTACCCCACTATGGCTTGCTTCATCTGGTAAACTTAGCGCTCTTTTCGTATCCGAATACCCTATGTTACTACTGAATAGAATTCCCGCCATCGGCGTTTTAACCTTGGTTACCGTAATCTGGGCGTTTAGCTTTTCGCTTATCGGAGTGTATTTAAGCGGCCAGGTCGACAGCTACCTGGCCGTGCTTATTCGAGTGGGCCTGGCACTGGCGGTATTCCTACCCTTTTTTCGCCCCAAGCAAACACCTTTTAAAACCCTGGCCGCGCTTACGGGCATAGGCGCCGTTCAGGTGGGGGTTACCTATCAGTTTTTGTACCACGCGTTTAGCTATATCAGCGTCGCCGAGGTGCTGCTGTTTACCATATTTACCCCGCTGTGGATCACATTAATCGACGAGCTAATACTGCGCCGGCAGCACCTGCCCGCGCGCTGGTGGCTGGGCTCGGCCATTGCCGTGGCAGGGGCTGCGGTTATTCGCTATCAGGGTATCGGCAGCGATGCACTGACCGGCTTTTTACTGATTCAGGCCGCCAATCTGTGCTTTGCCGCCGGGCAGGTGGGATACAAGCGTCTCGACCTGGGCAACGCCATCAATCAGGCTCACACTTTTGCCTGCTTCTTTTTGGGGGCCACCTTGGTCTCAGCCCTGGGTGTGGCTCTGTTTACCGACTGGAGCAAAGTGCCCAGCAACGCCACTCACTGGGGCGTACTGATGTGGCTGGGTTTGGGGGCCTCGGGTTTTGGCTATCTCGCCTGGGCCATGGCCAGCAAGCGAGTTAATACCGGTCAGCTGGCCACCATGAACAACCTGCTTATTCCAACCGGCATATTGGTGAACGTGCTGTTTTGGAGCCGCGACGCCGACTGGCCGCGCCTGATACTGGGCGGCGCGCTGATTGGGCTCTCGGTTTGGGTTTGCTCTGGTCGACGTAGCGAAAAGCTTCGCCGCGCATAGAGACCTCTTTCTCCTCATTGTCTTAACAACTAAACTACCCGCTTTATTCACTTATTATTTGAAACCGCGAAGCATCAAAAAGGGCGTTTGCACTATAGCTGCACCAAACGCCCTTTGGGCAGGGTTATTCGTCGCCGAAATAACTGTGTACGGTGTAGTCGATATCGTTGGAATTGGCGCTGTGAACGGTGAAGCGCGCGGTTTTGTAGCGGTATTCTTTATCGGGTTGATAGTCAAAGCTGAATTCTTGGGTGAAGGCGCTGCGGATGGTTCGGTTAAAATATTCTTTATAAACGAAATTTAACTGTCCGCCTGACATTCCCAAGTAGGTGATTGTGCGCCCTTGGCCGTCAAACTCTAACAGGGTACCGTTTTCGCCGCCGGTCTCGTATACCAATTCTTCAACGGGCGCGGTTGCGATTTTTCCGGGCGTTGTGTCCGGGTACCAGTAAAGGCGGTAGGGCTCGAGTACATCGGTGCGGTTTATAGCAACGCCGCCTTTTGAGCCTCGCTGGCCAGTGTAATCTAGGTCTAGGTTTCTATCGAGCTCGTAATAATCGTAGTAGCTGTCTTTCCCCACTAGCGTGCCAACCCCAGGGCGAGCGGTGACGGTGTAGGGAACTGTGGTGGTCTTTGCTACTTTCGCGAGCTTTCGGGGGTTTTCACCCGATACGCTCGCAGGCTCTTTCAAATAAATAAGAGGCCGCTGCTCCACTAGCCACGATGTAGCTATCATGTCGCCAGCGTGCGACTGTCTTCTGGCGGGTGGCTGAGACACTTTTTCTGGGGTGGCATACCTGAATGGGCCTTGGGTACCATCTACCTCCCAGGTGGTATGGCAGCCAGCCAATAGAATTGACGCCAATAAAAATACAGATAGCTTGCGCATTCCCGTGCTCCATGTTTTGTAGTTTGTCGCAGATTATCACTTTGCAGAGCACAAAAAAATGGCGTCCCTTTCGGGGCGTAACACTACCTATTCGATAGCTACCAGTTCCGGGCTGTATTGTGACCAGCTGCGGTAGTCTCAGTTGGCGGAGCTGTCGCTGTTATTCGAGCGCTCACTTTTATCGGCCCAGCTGCTGTCTTCTGTGCCTGCTATTTGGTCGCAGCCGACATTAACCTAGTTGTCGGTGTAGCTGCGGTCCATTTCGCCGACGGCGCCCACGCCCGGGCAACCGGCTCTTTGATAAACGACTTGTTCTGGGAGTAAACTACCCGCCCTTTACGCTTGATACGAATTTGAACAACCCAGCGAACAATCCCCGACTGCTCGCGCCGCTGAATAGACGCCATGCCCCCCGGTGCAAATACGCAAAATTTGTTTGCACTATGTTAGCACCGAGAGCGCAAAACACCCTAAAGAACCCCAAAATACGGCAAAATACCCACTGTGAATACAGACAGTAAAAAAACCCACAGCCCAGTAAACACGGGCATTACACTAAACAGACGCTTCACCGCCGCCCCGATGATGGACTGGAGTGATCGCCATTGTCGGTATTTTTGGCGCCTGCTGAGTAAAAACGCGGTGCTGTACACCGAGATGGTCACCACCGGTGCGTTGCAGTTCGGTGACCGGGAGCGCTTTTTGCGCTTTGATCCGGCCGAGCAGCCGGTAGCGCTGCAACTGGGCGGATCGGACGCCCAGGCGCTGGCCGAGTGTGCCGAATGGGCCGAGCAATGGGGCTATAACGAGGTCAACCTGAACTGCGGCTGTCCGTCGGATCGGGTGCAAAGTGGCCGCATTGGCGCCTGTTTGATGGCCGAGCCCGAGCTGGTGCGCGATTGCATGGGCGCCATGACCGAACGGGTCAAGATTCCCGTTACCGTAAAACACCGTATCGGCATCGACGATATGGACGACTACGACGGTTTAATGAATTTTGTCGATACGGTCGCCCAGAGCGGCTGCACGACCTTTATTGTGCATGCCCGCAAGGCCTGGCTGCAGGGCTTAAGCCCCAAAGAAAATCGCGATGTGCCGCCGCTGGATTATGAGCTGGTGGCCCGTATAAAGCGCGAGCGGCCGGATTTAGAGATTATCATCAACGGTGGCATTAAAACCCTTGAGCAGTGCAATACCCTACTTCAGGACGTAGACGGCGTGATGCTGGGGCGGGAAATTTACGCCAACCCCATTTTACTCGCAGGGGTGGACCAAGCGCTTTACGGCGACACGGCGCCCGCTCCCAGCCGCTTGCAGGTCATGCAGGCCTTTATGCCCTATATGCAGGCGGAACTTGAGCGCGGCACGCGCCTCAACCAAATGACCCGACATATTTTGGGTTTGTATCAGGGTTTGCCCGGAGCACGGGCTTTTCGCCGCATAATCAGCGAAAATGCCCACAAGAAAGGTGCGGATTTAACAGTGGTTCAGCAGGCTCTGGCCGCCGTGGAGCCAGACGCAAACGCTTTGCCCCGCCCTCTTTAACGTTTACAATACCGCCTCTGAGGTTTTTGGGGTTACCGCGGCCACCCTATCGGGTAGCACATAGGGCCTAAGTTGCCCCCCACCATGCCTGATGACAGGCTGAGAGCGCCGGGCTCAAACACAAAGCTCCGTACCAGAGTGTTGAACAACCCCTGACATGCCTAAGGTGTTCAACAGCCTGCGAGAGAGAGCAACCGGAACGGCCGCACGCGAGTAGTACCTTTGAATACACTATTTAGGAGCCAAACAGTGAGCAGTAAACTCGAACAACTCAAGCAAATGACCGACGTGGTTGCCGATACCGGCGACATTGAAGCGATTAAACTGTACAAGCCACAAGACGCCACCACCAACCCCTCTTTGCTGCTTAAAGCCGCGCAACTGCCGGGCTATAAGTCTCTGTTGGATGCCTGCATTAGCGCCGCGCAAAAAGAAGGTGGCAGCTCGGACGAGCAGCTGAAATACGCTTGCGACCACTTGGCGGTGGCCATTGGCTGCGAAATCCTGAAACTGGTACCCGGCCGTATTTCTACCGAAGTAGACGCGCGTTTGAGCTTTGACACCAACGCCAGCATCGACAAGGCCCACCACCTGATCGATTTGTACCAGCAAAACGGCATTGATAAGTCTCGTGTACTGATCAAACTGGCCTCAACCTGGGAAGGTATCCGCGCCGCCGAGCAGCTGGAAAAAGAAGGTATCAACTGTAACCTGACCCTGCTGTTTGGTTTTAACCAGGCCGCCGCCTGTGCCGATGCCGGGGTATTTTTGATCTCGCCTTTCGTGGGCCGCATTCTGGACTGGTACAAAAAAGCCACCGGCGAAGACTACACCTCTGAGACCGATCCGGGTGTTAAGTCTGTGCGTCACATCTACAACTACTACAAGCAGCACAACTACGATACTGTGGTTATGGGTGCAAGCTTCCGCAACACCGGCGAAATTGAAGCCTTGGCTGGCTGCGACCGCTTGACCATCAGCCCGCAGTTGCTGAAAGAGCTGGACGAAGACACCGGCTCGTTGGAGCGCGTATTGTCGCCCAGCAACACTGGCGAAAGCATCGACAAGCTGATCGATACCGAAAGCTCTTTCCGCTTTGGCATGAACGACGACGCCATGGCAACCGAGAAGCTGGCCGAAGGTATTCGCAACTTCGCGATTGACCAAGTTAAGCTGGAAGACCTGCTGAAAGAGCTGGCCAGTGCTTAATCGCATCGCCCGCTTTTTTGAGAGCCGTCTGTCTAAGACAGACGGCGACTCTGCCGCCCTGACCGACGATGAGAAACACATGGCCGCCGCTGCCCTATTAATGGAAGTGGCCGCGACCGACCGAGTGTTTGACGACGCCGAGCTGACAGCGTTTAAAGATATTCTGGCCGAGGTGTACGGCTTGTCGTCTGAGGAAGTCGATGAACTGCAAACCCGCGCCCAGCAAAAGCAGGAAGATGCGACCTCGCTGTTTCAGTTTACCCAACTGATCAACGATCACTTTTCCCACGAGGAGAAGTTCGTACTGGTAAGATCGATGTGGCAGGTGGCTTACGCCGATGGCGACTTGGATAAGTACGAAGAGAACCTGATTCGCCGCGTGGCCGAGCTGATTTATTTATCTCACACCGACTTTTTAGTGGCCCGTAACCAGGCCCGAGACGAGCGCGGCTAAACACCGCGTTTGTCGATCGACCTGCGGGTTATTGATCCCCTTCCAGCATATTGACCAGATCGGTAAAAGTCTCTTGGTTTTCTCGGTTCAGTCCCATCAATACCCGGTGAGCCTCGATGACCTTATGCTTTATCTGTTCGTCGTTATCGGTAATTTCAGGCGCGAGTGGTTGGGTGGCTTCGACCGGCTTATCCAGTTCGCCCACAATGGTAAAGATATCCGCAAACCCCATGGTATCGAGAATGCGATTAATACTGGAATTGGTGGATAAGATCACCGGGCGGGCACTGACTCGCTCCTCACCCAGAATAGAAATTTTCGCCATCAGGCCCAAAGTCGTACTGTCGATAGCTTCGGCGTCGGATAAATCGAACAATACGCCGCTGAAATTCTCGCGGGCAAACATATCGTCGATAAACTGATCAAACGAAATACAAAGGGTCAGGCGAACATCACCCACCATTTTTATCACAAAAACACCGGCGTGATCGGCAACCAGAATCTGGCCAGGTCGCATGGCTAAAAACCTCGGGTAATGGTCAATATCGCGATATCGTCGGGCGTGTCGTTGACATCGGCAACGCCTAAAGCATCGCACACCCTGTCTAAATTCTGCGCCTTTTGCGCCATTAATTCCAGTAAAACGCTTTCTTTTTTCTGCAAAGTGGGCGCATCAAGAATTTCCAGTACACCGTCGGAGAAACACACCAAAGAAAACTGCTCGGGTAGCTGGCAAGAATGCACTTGCCACTGGATGTCTTTGAATATTCCCACCGGTTTACCACTGCCGGGTAAAAACTTTGCCTCGCCATCAACCACCAGAATAGGCATGGGCAGATGCCCGGCCACCACATAGCGCATTTGCCCGGTATGGGTATCGATAACCCCCACAAAAAAGGTCAGATGATGATTGAGGCTGGTTTCATTAATCTCGCGATTAATGTCCGCCAGCATTTCCCCGGTACCGGCTTCAAAGGATTCCTCCGTGCTGAACAACCCTTCTTCACGCACCATACGGCTGACCAAATGTTTAAGCCAAATGGTGACAAACGCCGACGAGGCACCGTGCCCCGATACATCCGCCAGATAGAACGCCAGATAACGGCGCCCCACATGAGCATAATCGACAAAGTCACCGCTTAAATAGAGCGATGGGGCAATATGGTGGGCAATGGAATACCCCTCGGCGGTTTGCTGGGGAGTGGGCAGTAAACGCCGCTGAACTTGTCGCCCGGCTACCTGATCGCGCTCGAGAACGCGCAAGTTCTCGCGCAGCCCTTTGTTGGCGAACTCCAGCTTTTCGCGGTATTTTTTATTCTGCGCCAACAGATCACAGCGCTCCAGTGCCTTTTCCACCGAATGGACCAGCACTTCCATATCCACTATGGGTTTAATTAAGTAATCGCAGGCGCCCAAGCGCAGAGCCGAAACCACATCACTCATCACCCCGGCGCCGGAAATGACAATCACCGGTATTTCCGAGGAGATCTCATGCAGACGCTGGAGTACCGCCAAACCGTCCATAGAAGGCATTCGCAGATCGGTAATCACCAAATCTATGCCGCCGCGCGCGTAGAGAGCCAAGCCGGTGGGACCATCTTCCGCCTCAACCACGCCATAGCCGCTGTCTTCTAAAAAGGCAGCGATGCTGTGTCTGACAGGTTTGTCGTCATCGATAATGAGGAGCGTGTGACTGGTATCGGTCATTACTGTACCCGTGATGCCATAGTGGCTTGTGGCCCGCATCACACTTATAGGTTTAGCGGTGAAAGCTGGGGCCTTGCACAATGGCGCATAACAGTACTCCCTTATACCCCTTCACGCAAGGTCTGTGGTATTCACGGTCGTTCGCTGCTACTCTTGAAAAAACCAATAAAGATCAGGAACTGAGTATGAGCATTTCTGACAAGTCCTACCACGAAAAACGCGATTTTATCCGAATGAAAATCGACGCTCCGCTAGAGGCAACCCTGACGGGCGATATGGGCACTTACAGTGGCGCCTGTACCGAGCTAAGCGGAGGCGGAATGCAAGTTCTGCTGGACACCGCCTTAGTAGAGGGCAGTGAGTGGGAGGTAAATATTACCTCTGAGCACGGCCACAGCCCGCAACTAAGGGCTATCGTGAAAATTGTGCGGGTAGAGGAAAAAACCGACGCCGGCTATCCGACCGGATTCCAGATTACCGAAGTCATTAACTAGTGAGCTAGACCCCGCGCGTCAATAGGCCGGGGCAGACTGAGATTAAAAATCGTCGAAGTCGTCCAACCCACTGCCGAACTCGTCTTCTACCTCGCCATCGTTAATCAAATATTCGCGGCGCTGCAGGTAGATATCACGAAACAAGGTGTACTTGTCGGCGCCGATATCCTGCTCAAGGCTCAGCAAACGAGCGCGGGTGTCCACCAGCTCGGCCACTTTTATTTCATAACTGGTGCGGGTGTGACCAATATAGGTTTTAGGGTCGGTAAACCAATCCACCGGAGTTGCCGCAGCGTCGCGCAGAGTGCGGGGACCAAACACGGGCAGTACGATATAGGGGCCGTCGGAGACACCCCACGCTGCTAGGGTTTGGCCAAAGTCTTCCCCCTCGGCACGGTTGAGCCCCATATGCGCGGCGACATCGAAAATACCCGCGACCCCCAGGGTCGAATTAATTAAGAAACGCCCCGTATCTTTACCCGCCTGGCCAAACTTTGCCTGGAGTAAATCGTTAAAAACATTGCGCACTTCCAGCAGGTTGTAAAACACGTTGCTCACCCCCTGACGCAGGGGGCTGGGCGTCACTTTGACATACCCCTTAGCCACCGGCTTGATGACATAGCGATCAGCGGTGTCATTAAAGGCGAACATGGCGCGGTTAAAGTCTTCCCAAGGGTCCTGCGGATCTTGGGTTTGGGCCGCAGCGCCACCGGCACTAAGCGCGATTACCAGCGCCAAAACACCCAAAAACCCTTTAAAGCAAAAGCTAAAGGGTTGGCTTGAGCCGGAGCACAAAACAAAACGGTAGGAAGTCATCCTGTTTTCCATGGAATAGGTGGTTGGATTCAACCAAAAATGAATGATGGTTCATATTTTAGCGAATCCGCCTGAGCAATACAATCAAAGCGCGTCAATCAATCGTCGCTTTCGCCGTCACAGCGGAACTGCATCACTAACACTGTCCCTTGTTTGTCAGATTTATAGGCTTCTGTTACCAAATTCGCCACCCGTGGAGCACACCGAGCGGCAGCTTGCTGAGCTATCGAGTAACGCGCTTGAACTAAGCTTAGAGGATCGGATACGGTCTGCTTAAAACCAAACCCCTTTTCCCCCATCGCCTCTTGGGAGGTTGGCGTGATATTGGCAGGCGCGGTATCGGCAGACCTGGGCTCATCGCTTCCCCCCAAGTTCGCCAACCAGCCATTTAACCCTTCATCGCGATAATCGCATTCCGAAATACGATTGACCGCGTCATTGGATTCGATCATATCCACAGCCGGCTCGCATTCGGCCCGCTCGGCGCGGGCCCCAATGCTGACCAGAGCCAGTATCAGCGTCAGGCTCAGTGTTTGCAGACGATTTGACATTAAAACTTCAGCTCCATCCCCACGCCCAGATAGTTATCATCGCGAATCACATCGTCTTCATTGTTAGTGTAGTAGACAAACGCTCGGGTGCGCTTATCGAACTTGTAGTCGCCGCCAATACTGAACGTCTCGCGGCCCTCTACCTTAATATCGGATTGGCCGTATTGGGTTTTAAAAATCCACTTATCAGTCAGCTTCCACTGCAGTGAGGCAAAATAGCCGTTGCCCTCGTTGGTCTGTTGCTCGTACTTCTCCCAGGCGGCGCCCAGCATAACCGCGCCCAGGGTATAGGAGCTTACCAAGCGCAGGGTTTTCTGATCTTCGACATTCTCTTCAATGTCCCGATCGACCGCCGCCGCTAAATACAAGCCATTATTGTCGTAGGCCAGCGAGGTCGACCAGCCGTCGATACCATCGGTTTCCTTGGTTACATAAGCCGCTTTGGCAGTTAGCGGCCCCCAGGATTTGGGGCTAACATACTGCACCACGTTCTTGCTGCGGTTTTCACCGGCAAAAATATTGCGGATATCGCCCTCGAGGTCATTAAACAGATCCACCTTTGAAGCCGAGGTTTTCAACGGCGAATCGTAAACACCGCCCATTAAGGTGCCATAGCGGGTTTGCAGCCCCAAATAAATGTTGCGCTGGGTGAGGGTTTGGCCGTCTTTATCGCCATCGTCCACACTGGTTTCGTACTCGAGCCGGTAAATCACCAGCACGTCCTCGGCAATGGCGTTATCGCCCATTAAGCCAATGCGCGACGAATTACTCTGCAGTTCGATCTCGCGGTCGCCGGCTTCATCGGCGTGTTGCAAAGCCACATTAGCCTTACCATATAGGGTAACGGCGCCCGCCGACTGTCCCACCAATGCCAGAGCTGCAACCCCTAAAATCTTTTTTTGCATGTGCTTTTCACCCCTAAATGACAATTCAGTGTCACTACGGTTAATTTTTAATGACAGTTTAATGACAACAGCGCCGCATACTGAGGGCAAAATGTTTCAGTATTGTGACAATAGCTATCTTATTTTGAAATGTCGGCACCACCGTCACCTACTGCAAGCATAGCCTCAGTTTTACGGTTTAGCCCATAAAATATCCCGCGTTTGCAGGTCTGCGAGCAAGTCGGAGGCAAAGGGAAGCAACTGCGAGGGGGTGGGATGGGCAATTTCCGCAGCCAAGGTAGCCAACATCTGCTCGCCAGTACCGTCACCGGACTGTAATAATTTGATAAACCTCAAAGTAATCTCATTGGAGAGCATAAACTCCACTCGATCGGCGCGGTTGCGATACACTAGTAGAAAAGTCATAGCATCCGGGGCCTCTGAGGGCTGAAAGTCTCGCCCTAACAAATGCACCGGATAGCGATAGCTAAGGCACCACAACAAAGGCGAGACCTGAATCCGGTGCGACAACAGGCTATCCACCCTCTCCACCTCGGGCAGTTCGGCGATGGCGACGTCCAGAGCCAGTTCAACCCACTCATAGTGGGCGAGCTCAAGCAAAAACGGGGGGTCTGAGGGGGTTGGCGGGCGCTCTCGCTGCAGGTAGTGCAAAAACTCCTGGCTGATTTCTAAAAAATACGGGCTTTGACTGTGGTGGCGCTGGACAAAGTCCCGCACCAGGGCGTGCCACGCCGAGTCGGAGAGTATTTCCCGCAGGACGGGAAACCCGCCGGCGATAAAGCCTTCGATATTGTTGTAGATTAAATCGCGGTAGATAGTTAGGCGCCGCGCCTCAATATCGTCCGGAGCCGGCTGTCCATCTGGATCGCGTAAATACTTTGCAAACCGTGCCTGGAGGGTTTCGCCAGCGGTACTCATGCCGGGGCCAGCTCGGGCTGAGCCTGATGCTGATAGCGGCGAATCTGCCCCACTTCTGCCAGCAACTCCGGGATGGGGGGAAGGTTAAAATCGCGTTCAAGCAGTGTGGGAACAGGGCCAGACAGTTGGTAAAAGGTCTCCAGTAGCTGCCAAGCAGGCGCTTCTACCGGCGCGCCGTGGGTATCCACGCGCAGATCTTCGGCCTCGTGGTAGTGCCCGGCAATATGCGCGTAGGCCACCCGCTCGAGGGGCAAGCTGCGCAAAAAGGCGTCGGCATCGTAGCGGTGGTTAATGCTGTTGACCACAATATTGTTAATATCCAGCAGCAAGCTGCAATCGGCCTCGGCTACGACTTGGTTAATAAACTCGCTCTCGCTCATTTGCTGCCCCGGCGCGCAATAGTAAGAGGCGTTTTCTATGGCGATACGCTGCCCCAGAATATCCTGGGCCCGGCGAATACGGGCAGCCACCCGGTGCACAGAATCTTCGGTAAAGGGAATGGGCAACAAGTCATACAGCTGGCCCTCGTCGCTGCAAAAGCTTAAATGTTCAGAATAGCCGCGAATATTATGCTCGGTCATAAACCGTTTCACCGAACGCAGCAGATCTTCGTTAAGCGGATCGCGCGAACCAATCGAGAGCGACAGCCCATGGCAGACAAAAGGGAAACGCTCGGTGTAGGCGCGCAGCTGTTTTGCCAAACGCCCGCCCACGCCTATCCAGTTTTCGGGCGCCACTTCCATAAAATTAATGCTGTCTGGCCCGACATCACTCAGGCCAGTTAAAAGGCTTCGGCGCAGGCCCAGGCCCGCACCGGAAACCTCGAAGCGATGCTCACTCATTCGTGGCCGCACTTACCCTCGCCGCATTTACCTTCTTTATCGGCTTTGGCTTCGGCCTTATCGCCGCCGCATTTACCTTCGCCACATTTACCTTCTTTCTCAGCCTTGGCGGGCTTATCGGCGCCACATTTTCCCTCGCCGCACTTGCCTTCGCCCTCGGCTTTCTCACCGCCGCACCGGCCCTCTTTGTCGGCCTTCTCTTCGCCGCATTTGCCCTCGCCACACTTGCCTTCGCTGTGATCAGCGGCAAGCTTGTAACCGCCATCCAGCGACTGGGCGGCAAAGGGGTTTTCATCGGCAGCCGCCATAGGTGCGGCCGACATACCAGCAATAAACGCGGCGCCTACCGCCGCTGCCATAGGGGATTTAAATGATTTATTCATATTGTTTTCTCCACAGTAAAAGTCATTAAAACTCTCGCCAACCGCTTTACTATAGTGGATTTACCCCGCAAATTGTTACTACCAGCTCGCGTTTTTAGCCTGTAGCCTCTTGCCAGAGTTTGTTCAAACGCTTGGCCGATACCGGAAATTTGGTTTTCAGCGTCTGCGCAAACAGCGATACCCGTAGCTCTTCAATACCCCAGCGGTAGCGCTCAAGCGCCGGGTTTTCACGCAGGAGATAATCGCCATGCTTGGTTAAATACTCTTCTAGGCGCGCTTGGTGGGGCTCGATTTCCACCATCATCAAGCGGTCCTTTTGGACGTTTAAGGCCGCTTTTTCCAGACGTAAAACAATGGCCCCTAAATACCGGGGGTATTCGGTAAACCAATCAAACGGGGTGTGAAACACCATTTTGGGGTAGAACAAACCGTCCAGCTGGTGGCTGATATCACCGGCCGCCAGGGCAATGGCCAGGGCGTTTTTACTCTGTTTAAGAGACTTCTTCACCCCTACCACCTTGGCCAGGCTATCCACCAGTGTGGCCTCCAACTGTTGCGCGCGCTCCACCAGATCGGGTTTGACCTTAGCCACGGCTGCGGCAAAGGCGGCCTCATCGCGAGGGAGTTCACCGCCCGGTAGACCCAACTGGCGCGCGGCGGCCATACAAATATCGTCCACTACGTCGGCGCGCTTGCCTATTTGCACCACGGTCAGGCCCAGCTCTTTGCCTTTAAGCAACTCTTTGTGCAGATACTTCACTGTGTCGCGACACTCGAGCAAAATCAGCCGCGCCACCCCGGCCAGAGAGTGGTCGTGCGCCTGGCGCGGATCGTCCAACACCTCCATCGACGCAGAATCGGCTTTATCCACCAGGGCCGGATAGGCGCGAATGCTAATACCCTTGCGTTTTAGCTCTACGGTCTCAGGCAGCGGGCTGTCCCAGCGGGTGATGCCCTCGCGGGTCATATCGTCGGCGGCATCGCGAATATTGCTTTGCACCTTTTCTTTATAGCGCGCACGCAAATCCGCCAGATCGCGGCTCGCCGCAATGGTTTTACCGCGATCATCAACGACTTTGATAGTAAAACGGTAAAAATCTTCCAGCTTCTCCAGTGCCCAGTCGCTGTCTTTTACCTCTACCAGGGTTTGGCGTTTTAACTGGTGCGCCAATGCCTCGGTCAGGGGAATATTGTCCGGTGCCATGGCCGCCAGGGCTTTATCCACTACATCCGGCACGGGCACAAAGTGTTTGCGGATTGGCTTGGGCAGCGCTTTCACCATATCGATGCACTTATCGCGCAACAACCCCGGCACCAACCAATCCAGTCGGTGCTCGGGCAGTTCGTGCAACAGGCTGACCGGCACGGATACGCTAACCCCGTCATCGTCGCTGCCGGGGCTAAAGTGATAGCTGAGCGGAAAGCTAATGCCCTGCCATTCCAAGGTTTCGGGAAACTGAGCTTCGGTAATATCGGTGACCGCGCGCTGCATTAAACGCTCGCGGGGTATTTTTAGTAAATCCGGTTGCGCTTGCTCGGCCTCTTTGCGCCAGGCTTCAAAGCCGGCCCGGTTAATTACTTCGGCGGGAATGCGCTCGTCGTAAAAGGCGTATATGGTTTCGTCCTCGGCAAGAATATCCCGGCGCCGCGATTTCGCCTCTAACGCCTCAAGCTCGTCCACCAGGTTCTGATTATGGCGGAAAAACGGCGGCGGCTTTTGCCCGCGCTTTACATAGCGCCCCTCTACCAAAGCAGCGCGAATAAATACTTCGCGGCACTCAGTGGGGTTTATCTGACTGTAGTTAACCCGCTGACGCTCAACCAGAGTCAAACCGTATAAGGTGACCTTTTCAAAGGCTTTTACCTGCCCCGAACGCGGATCATAGTGGGGTTCAAAGTGGTTGCGTTTGACCAAGTGTTTGGCGGCATCGAGCAACCACTCGGGTTCAACCTTGCCCACATCCATGGCAAACAGCTGTGAGGTTTCCAGAAGCTGCGCCGCCACCATCCATTTGGGGCGTTTTTTGTGCTGCGAAGAGCCGGGAAAAATTGAAAACTTGCGATTGCGCGCGCCCAGGTACTCGCGCCCCTCGTTATGGAAACCGATATTCCCCAAAAGTCCGGTCACCAGCGCCTGATGCACCGAGTTGTAACCGGCCGGCTCGCGATTGAAACTGAGATTTAACTTTTTACAAATTAATTTAAGCTGGCGATGAATATCTCGCCATTCACGCATGCGCATAAACGACAAAAATTCTTTTTTGCACAGTTTACGCAACTGGTTTTGCGACAAATCCTGGCGCTGCTGTTCGTAATAGTTCCACAAGTTTACATAGGCAATAAAATCCGAGTGATCGTCCCAAAAGCGGCGATGCATTTGGTCGGCGGCCTGCTGCTTTTCGGCGGGTCTTTCGCGCGGGTCTTGAATGGACAGAGCGCTGACCACAATCAGAACTTCCTCCAGCGAGCCCAGTTTATCCGCCGCCAAAAGCATCCGCCCCAGGGTCGGGTCGACGGACAGTTGTGCCAGACGCCGTCCATCTTTGGTTAGCTTTTGCTTGTGATCAACTGCATGCAACTCTTGCAGTAATTTAAAACCGTCGTTAATCAGGCGCGAATCGGGCGCATCCACAAAAGGAAATTTGTGGATATCACCAATGCGCAGTTGCAGCATTTGCAGAATGACCGCCCCCAAGTTAGTGCGCAGAATTTCCGCATCGGTAAACTCGGGGCGGCTTAAAAAATCCTCTTCGCTGTACAGGCGCACACAAATACCGTCACTGACCCGGCCGCAACGGCCTTTGCGCTGGTTGGCGCTGGCCTGGGATATGGGCTCGATGGGCAAGCGCTGGACTTTGGTACGCACGCTGTAGCGGCTTACGCGAGCCACACCCGTGTCAATCACATAGCGAATGCCAGGCACCGTAATAGAGGTTTCGGCCACGTTGGTGGCCAGCACAATTCGTCGCCCTTTATGACCGGAGAACACCCGGGTTTGTTCGGCCATACTCAGGCGCGCGTAAAACGGCAGCACTTCGTAGTGACGCACATCGGCGTGGCGCAGTTGCTTGGCGGTTTCGCGAATTTCGCGTTCACCGCTTAAAAACACCAGGATATCCCCGCCGCGACCTTTACCGGTTTTGCGCTCGTGGCGATCTATTTCTTCGACCGCGTCGATAATGCTCTGGTAGATATTGGGATCGTCGCTGTCGCTATCGGCGGGCGGGCGATACCAGACCTCGACCGGGTAAGTGCGACCCGAGACTTCAATCACCGGCGCATCGTTAAAGTGTTTAGAAAAACGCTCTACATCAATGGTAGCCGAGGTAATAATCAGCTTTAAGTCCGGGCGCTTGGGCAGTAGCTGCTTTAAATAGCCCAGCAGAAAATCGATGTTTAAACTGCGCTCGTGGGCCTCATCAATAATCAGGGTATCGTAGCGATTGAGAAACGGATCCTGCTGAATTTCGGCCAGCAAAATCCCGTCGGTCATTACTTTAATTAAGGTATTTTCGTGAGCCTGTTCGGTAAAACGCACCTGGTAACCCACGGTGTCACCCAAAGGGCTGTGCAATTCTTCGGCGACCCGGGCGGCAACGGTTTGCGCGGCGATACGGCGCGGCTGAGTGTGACCAATGGTGCCGCGCACCCCGAGTCCCAACTCTAGGCATATTTTGGGAATTTGTGTGGTCTTACCCGAGCCCGTTTCCCCCGCCAACACCACCACCTGGTGATCGCGGATGAGCGCCGCTATATCGTCGCGCTTGCCACATACCGGCAGGTTTTCGGGAAATTCAATTGTCTGGGGGCACTGTTTGGCCCGCGCGGCGACCCGATCTTTGGACTGCTGCCACTCGGCTTGCCAGCGCTCGATCATCTGGTCCACCGGCTTGCCGTCCTTTTCCCGCGCGCGAATATCCTGCGCCTTGCGCTGTAGGCGATGACGGTCGCGCAGCAGCACTTGCGATAACGGCTGATCCAGATTGACGGGTAATACTGACATAACTTCTCCAGAATGGACGATCACCTGTGGTGGGTAGCGTAAGAGCTTACTGCCAGGCATCGTGCCGCAACTACAAACGGGCGCTATTGTACCTTGACCGGAGAGAGGTTTCGATTATGCAGAGAAGAGTCGGCAATACCGCCGCGAGACGGTATTGCCGGGGCAGGAAGATTACTCTTCAAGCAGTGAGCGCAGCATCCAGGCGGTTTTCTCGTGCAGCTGAATGCGCTGGGTGAGCAGATCGCCAGTGGCTTCATCATTGGCCTTGTCGACCGCGGGGTAAAGCGAGCGCGCGGTTTTAACCACCGACTCTTGTCCCGCCACCAGATTGGCAATCATCTCTTTGGCGGTGGGCACGCCCTCTTCTTCTTTAATGGTAGACAGCTCGGCGTAAGCCTTGTAGGTGCCCGGCGCCGGGTAGCCCAGAGAACGAATACGCTCGGCCAAATCATCCACCGCTGCCGCCAGCTCGGTGTACTGGTTTTCAAACATTAGGTGCAGCGTTTGAAACATGGGGCCAGTCACATTCCAGTGGTAGTTGTGCGTTTTTAGGTACAGGGTGTAGGTGTCTGCCAATACGCGGGACAGGCCTTCGGCCAGCTCTTTGCGATCCGCCTGATTAATACCAATATCGATGTCCATAAATACCTCCTGGTTCGTTTCCATCAATGTATAAAGGGCGCCTCTATTAATACAGAATCGCCTCTGGCCCCCAGGGCTTTCCGAGATCAAGGCGGCTTTGCGAAGACGGGCTTGTTGCCCGTCGAGCGAAGCCAACACAGAGATCGGGGAGCCCTGGAGGCCCCGAAGGGCACGGCCAAAACGCCCATCCGCTGTGTTGCTCTTCTTGCTAAGGGCTACGGCCATTAGCGGCGAAAAGCGCCTTGCTGAGTGAGCGTTTTGGACTCGCGCAGAGACGAACCTGTATTAGTAGAGGCGCCCTAAGCTATTATTACGCTTAAAGCCCATTGGGGCCAATGGCTTTGGCCTATTGCCACCATTACTCTTTACAATTGGGACGGCTGCGGCATTCTCAATCCTCGGCCTGAAAGATAATTTGACCGGCATCAAAAACAATTAACTCCCCGGGCGTCATCGCCTGCCATTGCTCATTGGCCGTTAATGGATTGGTCGCAATCACAGTGACAATATCATTGGGTGTAGTGTGTTCGCCAAAATCCACCGCCAAGTCGGCGTCGCTGAGCCTGGCCTCGCCAAAGGGTGCTTTGCGGGTCAGCCAGTGCAGTTTTGTGCTGCAGTAAGCGTATAAATAACGCCCCTCGCTAAACAGCAAGTTGGCCACCCCCATTTCTCGCAAATGATCGCACCAATGCTTAAGCTGGCTCCAGTAAGCGATTCGGTTGGCATCGATACGCTGGGGGGATTCAAACCGATCACGAATCTTGGCCAGCAGCCAGCAAAACACATGCTCGCTGTCGGTGGTACCCACGGGAACAAACTCCCCTAACGGCAGGCCGGCGGCATCGGCCAGTTGGCCATTGTGGGCAAAGGTCCAGTTTTGGCCCCACAGCTCGCGCACAAAGGGATGGGTGTTTTCCAAATTGACCGCCCCGACATTGGCCTCGCGAATATGGCTGATGGCAATTTCGCTTTTCATGGGAAACCGGCTGACCAGCGCGGCGATTTCAGAATCTACACTGGGCGCGCTGTCGCGAAAGGCGCGAATGCCTTTGCCCTCGTAAAACACTACACCCCAACCGTCGCGATGGGGGCCTGTGCCGCCGCCGCGCTGCAACAAACCGGTAAAGCTAAAACATAAATCGGTCGGCACATTGGCCGACATGCCCAACAGTTCACACACCCTTGTGCTCTCCTTTGACCTCAGTTCCCATCAGCATAAAGTCTTTGCCGTTTTTTTGGTATCGTTCGTAGGGTTCGGCAATCGCGGCCGGCACTTGAGCAGCCGCCAGAGACACCAACCCCAGCGATTGATAAAACCCGCCCAGATAGGGGCGACAATAACAATACAGGGGCAGATTGAGCGGCAGTAGCGCCTGCATGAGCGACCGGGCAACTCCCCGGCGCCGGTGTTCGGGCGCCACCGTTAAATGTCGCAGCAGGTATACCCCAGCGGCGGGCTCTAAAATACGAGCGGCGGCCATTATGTCGGGCGCTTGCCAGGTGTAAACACGATCGCGTTTACCGCATTTGGCTTTCTCGCCCCACGCGCGGTACAGGCGCGTCATGGTCGGATAATCTTGCAACGCCAGCGCATGCAGGGCCATTACTTCGCGTCCTTATCCGCGCTGCCGTTATCAATTTCATCCATAGGTAATAAATCGTCCACATCGGCCTGAAGGTCATCCAGCTCTATCATGGGATCTTCGACCTGAGGGACATCGGCCGACTCCTCAGCGGCGGCTTCCCCACTTTGCAGCTGCTGTTCAATATCGTCCAGTTCGGATTGAACATCGCTTTTGCGAAAACGCCGATAGAGCCAATACAACGCCGCCGCCAACGCGATATTGGCGATTGTGATTGCCGCGATGGTCCACCACCCCAGCCCCGAGTCTTTGGGTTCGGCCGCTGGGGCGGCCCTGTTAACCGCGAGGGCGGCAGAGGACGCCTGCGAGCTGGATTGATGTGTTTGCTGCGCGGCAAAGGCCTTGCGCTCGGCCTCAAGAGCGGCGCGCTCGCGCGCCAGCTGTTGCTCCAAAGCGAGAACCTCGGGGTCGGAGGCATCCAATACCGGATCGTCCACCGTGGGGTAGCGCACATATTGTGTGGGTAGAGCTTGAGTAAACTCTGTACCGTCCAGTTGCGTGCCGCTCGCCTCAAGTTCAATAACCGTGCGCGCCGGTTTGTCCGGAATAAACTCCAATTGCCAGTAACCGGCCTCGGTTAAATCCATTGCACGCATTGACGAGTCGCCGTTCGAGTCGTGCACATGGGCCACCACCGCCGACGTTTGCTTATCAATGGTTGCATGCTGAGGTGTCACCCGCACCGTATAGCTTACCTGCCCGTCACGCATATGGCGCTCCAGCTGCACCCCAAACAGTGACTCCACCCGCACACTGTGGCGCAGCTCGCGGCTAAAGGTTTTGCCGTCGATCAACAGGCGCACCTGATACAAACCAGGCTCCACCAGGCCTGTCAACTCCTGGCGCAGACACCCGCGACTGTCGGTAACCGCACTGCCCGTCGCCGTGCGCCAGGCCCCGTCTTCGCGCTTGGCTTGCAGGCGAGACCGCACCAGCTTAAGAAAAGCCGGATCGGCAAGCACTTCGCCACTGTCCGTATAACAAAACTTAAACACCAGCGGCTCGCCCGCCGGTAAATGGCTAGGCAAAGGCGCAAGCCGTACTCGCAGATCACTTAACAGGGTAATACGGTTTTGCTCGTGGGCCTGCCCCAGCACTTCCCAACGCCCGGTGGCGGGGTCGCTCACGGTAATTAAATCGTAGCCATCGGCACTGTGCCAGCGGGTATGGTCGCCGGGTTGGGACTGGGACAGTACCTGGCCATCGGGTTGTTGCAGGCGAGTGCCCCGCCCCGGGTTCGGGCGAAACACCAGGGCGGTCAACTCCTGCACCCGACTGTCCACATGAAACTCGTTGCCCTCTAAGGGCAAGCGCTCGCGCACCACCGCTTGATCGAGTATTTGCAGATACGCCTGCATCAGTTCGGCGGCGCTGTGGGCCACCACAAATAATCCGTCGGTCGCGCGCGACAGCGAGCTTAGCAGCTGGGTGTCGGCATCGTCTGAAAGCGCGATGGTGTGAATGCGAAAGTGCTGCGTCTTTAAACTTGGTAGCAGTTCGGTGAGAATTGTTTGGCGTTCGCGTGCATTCGCTTTAGCATCTTGACTGACATCGACCTTGCCGTCAGTAAGCAAAATAATATCGCTGCGCGAGCTTTGGGGCGACATACGCGAGGCCTGGCGCAGGGCATCACCAATGGGCGTGTAGAGCCCGCGGGCGTGTATCGCCGACACTTGTTCCAGCGCCAGGGACTGCCAGTTTTGCTCCGTCGGGGCAAAGGGCACCTGCAGTTTTACATCACTGCCAAAAGTCCAGACGCCCGCGTGGCTGTCGCTGTCCAACAGTTTAACAATCAGGGCGATGGCTTCGCGGCGCAGCCCATTCGGATCATTGCCCTGCATACTGCCGGAGACATCCACCAACAGGCGAACATCGGCCCCGCTTTGGGGCTCGGGCTCTGCCGACAACGTCGACGCCGCGAACAGAACCAAGGTAAACCACGCCACGACTCGATAAACCCGCATGACCTCCCCTTTTTATAATATGTACAGCCGAGATCGGCCTGGGCGAATTACTCCTCGCTGGCAACCGCTTTGGGACGACGCCAGAAACTGCTGGCGATTAAATACCCCATGGAAACCACCAGCGCCACTATCCAGATTAACGCCAGGGTCACTGCTGCATCCAGCCCCGCATCCTCGCCCTGAAACAGGGTGTTTAACACCGCGATAAACAGCGCCGGGGCGTAAACGTCCGGCTTGTCAGCCAGGTTTAAACTAAACGGCGTGAACACCAATACGGCGTAAGTGACCAATAAAAAATGCCTGATATAGCGCGACCAGTTGCGGGTGATTCGCCATACGAACAACCCCAGCAAAACGCCACCGGCGAGATAAACACACCAGGCCAACATCTGTTTATCCATTATTCATCCATCCAGTAAATAATATGCTCTTGTAAATCGTCCGGGTCGACGTCGTCTTCGCGGTAAACCTTATGGGCCACCGAAATATCAACATGGTGCACCGATTCCGGGTCGCCCGTTAATAACGGGTGCCAACCGGGCAGCGGCCGCCCCTCGGCCAACAAGCGGTAAGCACAAGTATTGGGTAACCAGTGAAACTCGGCCACATCGGCGGGCGTTAAGACCAGACAATCGGGTACTTTTTGTTGTCGGTGCGAATAATCGGTGCAGCGACAGGTGGCAGTATCCAACAGCTTACAGGCCACATTAGTATAGTAAACCTCGCCCGTGTCTTCGTCCTCAAGTTTGTGCAGGCAGCATTTGCCGCAGCCGTCGCAAAGCGACTCCCATTCGGCCCGACTCATTTCGTGCAGACGTTTACGCTGCCAGAAAACTTGCTCAGCCATTAAGTTTAGAGTTGTTCGCTTGCACCGCCAGGGCTTCGGCATCCATTTGGCTCAAGGGAGGCATTTGCAGGTAGTAGCCATCGCTGTCCAGCTTGGCCAGGACTTTTTCGATATCGGCGTGGGCCAGCTTGCGGTTTTTATCCAGCGCGAGCACCAGCGCCGGTTCGGCGCGGCCAAAGCGCTGCATCAGCGCCTCGGGTACTTTTGCCAGCCCCTCGGCTTTTTTGCAGTACAGGTACATACCCGGGTCGCGACTGCTGCGGTAAATCTGACAGATAACTTTCATTTTACCTTACCTCTTGCAAGGCCCGCTCGGCGACCTGCTGTAAATCTTTACCCAACACTTCATAGCGCCAGCCTGTTAAACGCTGGGGCAGTTCCAGCTGCCCGGCGGCAAAGCTGCGCACCAGGTGTTCGTACTCTTTTTTGCGAATCAGCAACTCGGGCGGCAAACCGATTTGTTCGGCGCGCTCGCGCACCCAGGCTTTCATGGTTTTCATGGCCGCGCCATATTCGCGGGCTAGAGGGGGGGACATTCGGGTGGGCAATTGACTTTCAGGCAGCTCGCGGGCCTGTTGCACCAGCTGCAGCAAATGGTCGCCGTCATCGCTTAGGGTGCGCTTGGGAATACCTTCAATGCGCCGTAAGCCGGCGTAATCCTCGGGCAGGCGCCGGGCAATTTCGTACAGTGGTTGCTCTTTTAGCAAACGGTTGCGGGGAATATTCCGCGCCCGCGCCTCTTGCTCGCGCCACAGACACAGCTGTTGCAAGGCGGCCACGCCGCGCGGTGGTAACTTCCAACCTAAGCCCGCTTTTAAATAGGCCTGGCTTAAATCATTGGGGGCGGCCGCCGCGGCAATCTGGGCATCGCACTCGGCGTGCACCCAGGCAAGGCGCCCCTGCTCTTTGAGCGTTTTAAGCAACTTGCCGTACACAATTAACAAGTGAGCAACATCAAGCGCTGCGTATTCGGTTTGCGCAACACTTAAGGGTCGAGCCAGCCAATCAGAGCGAGTCTCGCCTTTGGGAATCTCAATACCCAGCAGCTCGCGCACCAAACCGGCGTAACCCAGCGAATAGCCGCAGCCAGCAAAGGCCGCTGCCACTTGAGTATCAAACAGGGGGGCGGGCAAGGCGTCCAGCAAGACGGCGAACACTTCCAAGTCTTCTGAGCAGGCATGCAGCACTTTGGTGACACCCGGATTTTGCCACAGCTCGACGAGAGGCGAAAAATCGGTGATCGCCTGGGGGTCAATCAAATAGCAGCCATGGCCATCGCCCACCTGGATTAAACCGGCAATGGGATAGAAGGTATCGCTGCGCATAAATTCGGTATCCACGGCAATGGCCGCCTGCCCCGACCAGCGCTCGCACAGCTGTCGTAGTGTTTCGTTATCGTCGACCCAGGTGGGCTCGGTAGGAATGTGCATAAGCTCGCTTATAGCGTGCGACGGCTGGAAAAGGCGTGAGCCAGGGTGCCGCCATCGATGTATTCAAGCTCGCCGCCCAAGGGCACCCCATGCGCAATGCGCGATACGGTAATGCCGGCGCGTCGAGCGCGTTCGCTGATGTAGTAGGCGGTGGCCTCCCCTTCCACGGTAGGGTTGGTGGCGAGAATAATCTCGCTGACCGGTTCGGCGTCTAACAGCGTCATTAACTGATCAATGCCGATATCTTCCGGCCCCACGCCATCGATGGGCGATAAGTGCCCGAGCAGGACAAAGTATTTACCCTGATAACTGCCGGCCTGTTCAATGGCCAGCACATCGGCGGGAGTCTCTACCACGCACAGGAGTGTGTTGTCGCGCCGCTCGTTACTGCACACCCCACACAAAGGTTGTTCGGTTAGGGTGCGGCAACGCTGGCAGCGGGCCACGCCCTCGACCGCGCGACTCAGGCAATCGGCCAGCCGGGTCGCGCCGCCGCGATCATGCTCTAACAGTTGCATGGCCATGCGCTGAGCCGACTTGGGGCCCACCCCCGGCAGACAGCGCAGCGCTTGCATTAACTCATCAATTAAGGGGCTGAACATACTCGCCTTAGCCGTTAAAACGGCATTTTAAAGCCCGGGGGCATCCCCATGCCCGAGGTCATCTCGGACATTTTATCTTTGCTGTTGCTCTCCACCCGGCGCACGGCATCGTTCACCGCGGCGGCCAGTAGGTCTTCCAGCATTTCTTTGTCTTCACCCATCAGGCTGTCGTCGATCTTTACGCTTTTTACGTCGTGGCGTCCGGTCATAATCACCGAAACCATTCCCGCGCCAGCTTGGCCTTCAACCTCGGCATTGGCCAGCTCTTCCTGCATCTTTTGCATGCGCTCTTGCATCTCTTGCGCCTGCTTCATTAAATCGCCCATGCCTTTCATCATGGTGTCACCTCTTTAATCGGTTAGGAATCTACCGGCTGAACCGATTCGATATTCAGCTCGGCGGAAAAATGTTCAATCAGTTGCTGCACTATGGGGTCAGACTTAACCGCTTCAACCGCTTGGGCCAGTCGCTCGCTGCGTTTGCGCGTGGCAATTTGCGCCGGGGTCTCAGTATTGACGGCGCCCGGCTGAATCAGCGCGCGCACCGGCTCGCCAAAGTAATCACTCAGGGCATCGGCCAAGCGCTGCTGCTGGCCATCGCCAAACAGGCTGCTGTTGTTTTCATCCAGAATAAAATTCAACTGGTTGTGCTCACGGCCAATTAACTCACAGTTAGCGGCAATGTTTTTCACCACCCCGCCCACGTCCAGCCCCAGAAAAATCTGCGGCCAGGTGTGGGGCGCAGTATCGGCCAAGCTGACTTTGGCTACCGGCTCTTTCGCAGCGGGCGCTGGGACCGGAGCCTTGGGTTCTGGAGCCGGCTCTGGCTCAGCGGGCGCGGTTTGCTCCAGCACCTGGGCGAGCGCTGCCGCCGGGCCGGGCTCGGGCGGGGCCGGCTCGGCAGGGGCATACTCCTCGGGCTCGCCCATATTCGGTGGTGCCTCATCCCAGGGGGGCGGGTCTTCTGGTGCTGACTGGGTAGGGGCAGGCTGAGGAGGCACAGTCTCAGAGACTGGTACCTCAGCCGGCTCGGGCTGCGCGGCCGCTTGCGGTGCAGTCTGTGCCGCGGTGGGCTCGTCGGCGCCTGACGCCGGTTGAGTTTCAGCGCCGGACGCTGGCGCTATTGCAGCGTTTGCATCAGACGGGGTATCAGCAACAGGTGATTGCTGGGGTGCCCCAGCCGGGGGATGGGCTGACACATCGGCGGATGCCTGCGCGGATTGCGGCGCCGGTGTCGGCTTAGCCGCCTGCCCCTGATCGGCCGAGAGAGTGCGGGTGGGAATATCCGTCACACCTTGAGGCCTAAAGGCCAGCATGCGCAGCAGCACCATTTCAATGCCCGCACGCGGATCGGGCGCCAGGGGAAGATCGCGCCTACCTAACAAGCCTGTCTGATAAAACAGCTGGACATCTTCCGGGGGCAACTCCGTGGCCAGCTTCAGCACCTGGTCGCGATCGCCGTGGCTGTTGTCCACCGCCTCGGGCAGGGCCTGGCCAATGGCAATACGATGCAAAATAGACAATAAATCGGCCAGAGCGGCGGCAAAATCCGGTGCATGCTCGGCCATTTGCGCCACCGCTTCCAGTACCGCCTTGCCGTCTCCGGCCACCAGCGCGCGCAAAATATCGTAAACCGCGCTGCGATCAATGGTGCCCAGCATGGCGCGCACTTCGGCCTCGCTCACCTTGCCCGAGCCAAAGGCAATGGCCTGATCGGTCAAGCTCAGGGCGTCGCGCATACTGCCGTCAGCGGCGCGCCCCAGCTGCCACAGGGCGCTTTCCTCAAAGGGCACCATCTCGGTTTCCAGCACATGCTTGAGATGGCCAGTGACCATTTCCGGGGTCATATTCTTTAAATTGAACTGCAGACAGCGCGATAAAATCGTCACCGGCAAACGCTGGGGGTCGGTGGTCGCCAACAGGAATTTAACGTGGGGCGGCGGCTCTTCCAGGGTTTTTAACAGGGCGTTAAACGAATGGGTGGACAGCATGTGCACCTCATCGATCAGGTACACCTTGTAGCGGCCCCGGGTGGGCGCGTACTGCACGTTTTCCAGCAGCTCACGGGTGTCTTCCACCTTGGTGCGGCTGGCGGCGTCCACCTCAATCAAGTCCACAAAGCGGTTTTCGGCAATTTCCACACAGGCGGTGCACTGACCACAGGGGGTCGAACTCACACCGACTTCACAGTTAAGGCATTTGGCGAGAATACGGGCAATGGTGGTTTTACCCACCCCACGGGTGCCGGTAAACAGATAGGCGTGGTGGAGTCGGTCGTGGTCCAGCGCATTGACCAGAGCCCTTAGCACATGCTCT
Source organism: Gilvimarinus xylanilyticus (assembly GCF_024195295.1). Classification (GTDB taxonomy): domain Bacteria; phylum Pseudomonadota; class Gammaproteobacteria; order Pseudomonadales; family Cellvibrionaceae; genus Gilvimarinus; species Gilvimarinus xylanilyticus. The sequence continues at coordinate 1,602,138 of NZ_JAMFTH010000001.1, forward strand.
TGCCCCACAAGGTCGCGGAATGTGCGGGGACGCCACTTTCGTGCCAGAACCTGATAGCTCATGCCTTCCTCAATATCGCCAATGAAAAGGACCGATTATAGCTTTACCGGCGGCAAATAAACACGGGCAGAGAGAAGATCAGACAAGTAGAAGGGATAATTGGAGATGACCCCACCAGCCACACCCCGGCACATGATTTCACCGCTACCGTTGCTCCCTTCCGGGCCTGGCGGGGTTCACGGCTAATCATTGCGAGGGGACCGGCAGGGCCACCACTGCAGCGACAGAGCTGTCTGTCGAGGCCGCGCATTATCCGCAAGTTGATAGTGCTTTGCAAGGGCGCCGAGGAATTTACCGTTAAAACCCTAACGGCAAGCCCACCCCCAGCCACACCGCGAACAACAGTGTCCAGGCGCACAGAAACGCCAGCGAATAAGGCAGCATCATCGCGATTAGGGTGCCCACCCCAATCCCCGGTCGGTAGCGCGCGGCAAAGGCCAGCACCACCGCGAAATACGGCATTAACGGGGTGATAATATTGGTGACACTGTCGCCAATGCGATAGGCCATTTGACTCTGTTCGGGCGCCACCCCGAGCAGCAGCAACATGGGCACAAACACCGGTGCCAGCAGACCCCACTTGGCCGAGGCACTGCCCACAAACAAGTTAATGGCCGCGCTGATCACTATAAACGCGAGCAACAGCACCACCACATTGCCCTCAAAACCCGCCAACAGCTGGGCACCGCTGGCCGCCAGTAATTGCCCCAAGCCACTCCAACCAAACCAAGCCACCGCTTGAGCGGCGAAAAACATCAATACCAAATAACCGGCGAGCGACACCATCGCCTGCTCCATACCGCGAGTCGCCTCGCCGGGTTTATCAAAGCGACCGCTGCGCTTGCCGTACACCCAACCGGCACCGGCGGCGTAAAGGGCAATTAACGGCACCAAAGCCTTTAAAGCATTTCCCTCGCCCGCCGCCAGGGGCGAGCCTGCGGGCAACACCAGCGCCAGTACCAGTAGCGCAAAACAAACACTAAACCCAAGCACCCACCGCAGCGCTGGGCCATGGGGTGGAACCGGCGCCTCAAGAGTATCGGCGCCGGCCTCGGTCGGCTCCCGAGTTTCGGTTTGCGCCAGATAGGGGCCGACGATTTTCTCGCTCACCCACGTACCCACCAACGCCAAAACGGGCGTCGAGAATGCCGTGAAATAGTAATTGGCCGCCACGCTCACTTCGCCCCCAGGCTCGACTAATCGCAGCGCCTCGCTCGACAGCCCCGCCAACATGACATCCGCCGGACCCAGCAAAAAGTTGGCGCTGTAACCGGCCGACACCCCGGCAAAACAAGCGGCAATACCGGCCAAAGGCGAGCGCCCGGCGGCCTTAAAAAGCAAACCGGCCAGCGGAATCAGCAGCACGTAACCCACATCAAAGGCGATATTAGAAACAATACCGGCCAGCACCACCGCAAAGCTTAACCAGCGATCCGGCAGCGCCATCACCAAGCGCATCAACAAGGCTTGCAAAAGCCCCGCGCGTTCGGCCACCCCCAAGCCCAGCATGGTCACCAGTACCGCCCCTACCGGAGCAAAACCGGTAAAATTATCCACCGCATGGGTCAGCGCCCAGCGCAGCCCCTCGGCCGATAACAAGCTGCGCGCCGCAAGCACCCGCTCGCTGCCAGGCGCGCTTAACTGCCAATTCAGGTGCGCTGCCAGCGCTGAGGCCAACGCAATAATCACCGCCAAGCCCACAAATAAAGTGACCGGCGCGGGCAAGCGGTTGCCCAGTTTCTCCAGCGCGCTTAAGCGCCGTATCCAAAAACTGTCATTTTGTGCTGGCATTGTGATTTCTTCCCACTTGATTTTACTTACAGCGCCACCACATCAGTGACTACACACATTTAACGATGGAGAACACTATGGCCACGGTTACTTTGAAAGGCAATCCTATCAATACCAATGGCGACCTGCCCGCCTCGGGCCAAAACGCCCCGGCCTTTACTCTGGTAAAAGCCGATTTGAGCGAGCTGAACCTGAGCGATATGAAAGGCCAAAAAGTGGTTTTAAACATTTTCCCCAGTGTCGACACCCCTACTTGCGCCCAATCAGTGCGCACCTTTAATGAAAAAGCCAGCAGCCTGGACAACACCACGGTGGTTTGTGTATCCCACGACCTGCCCTTCGCCCAGGCACGCTTTTGCGGCGCCGAAGGGTTGGACAATGTAGTTACCGGCTCGGCCTTTCGCTCGGATTTTGCCGACCAATATGGTGTAAAGCTGGTTGACGGCCCGCTGGCCGGCGTGACCGCCCGCGCCGTGGTGGTGATTAACGAAAACGGCCAGGTCAGCTACACCCAGCTGGTCTCTGAAGTGGCGGACGAGCCGGATTACGACGCCGCACTGAAAGCATTAGCTTAACCCCCTTCGCCGGTGGCCTCTGTCACCGGCACTTTTTTTCAATCAGCTGAGTGGTATCATAGGCGCCCCCTCAACTGTATGGCCTCACTATGCTGCTATTTGTCGACAACCTCACCAATGTGGATTTCAGTTACCTGGACCCGGAGCGTGGTCTGGTCGGCGAAACCTGGCTGGCGAATATTCGCCTGCACGGCGATTTAAATGAACAGAGCATGGTGTGCGACTTTGGCCGGGTTAAAAAAGTGGTGCGCCACTGGTTAGATACCGAGCTGGACCACCGCCTGGCGGTACCGGCACGCTCACCGCATTTAACCCTTCGCGAGACAGACGACCGACTGGAACTGACTTGGCAGCTGGACGACGGCAGCCATATTTTTATGAGCAGCCCGCGCCAGGCGGTCGCCCTGGTAGACGCCGAAGTCTTGGATGCCGACTCCATTGCCCGCTGGTGCGAAACCCAGCTGGAAATCGCCTTTGCACAAAAGCTGGAAAAGTTAGAATTAGATTTCTCCACCGAGACCATTGACGGCGCCTTTTATCACTACAGCCACGGCCTTAAAAAACACGATGGCAACTGCCAGCGCATTGCCCATGGTCACCGCTCGCGCATTGATATCTGGCAAGACGGCGACAAAGCCCCGACGCTGGAGAAACACTGGGCCGAACTGTGGCGCGATATATACATCGGTACCCGCGAAGATATTTTGCACGCGGTTACCTTGGATGGGGTAGATTATCTGGAGTTTACCTACCAGGCCCCTCAGGGCGAGTTCACCCTGCGCCTGCCGCAGGCGCGCTGCTACTTGATCGATACTGACACGACGGTGGAATGTTTAGCCCAGCATATCGCCGCGGAAACCGCCCGCGCGCACCCCAACACGGATCTGCGCATTCGCGCCTACGAGGGCATCAATAAAGGGGCCGAGGCCTATCGTTAGCGGCGAACCACCTGCCCAACCTAAATCGACGCTTTTACTGCGTCTGCCCTGGCTCATCCTCGCCTGGGCGAGCTTGTTCTTGGGCATGCTTGGGGCCTTCTTTCCGGTACTGCCCACAGTGCCATTTTTGCTCGTCGCCGCCTGGGCAGCCTCACGCGGCTCGCCGCGATTACACCGCTGGCTCTATCGCCACCGAACCTTTGGCCCAACCTTAAAAGCCTGGCACGACCACAAAGCCGTGCCCCGCTACGCCAAACGCCTGACCCCGCTGCTCTTGCTGGGCAGCTTGGCCATTATGTTTCTGGTCGGCGCTAATCTCTGGGTGGTAGGCACCTGCGCGGTTATTTTTGTTGGCGTTACCGCCTACCTGTGGAGTCGACCGGATGCCTGAACATGGCGCAGCGGCGGGCTACTCGTAAAAGCTGTCTTCACCTTCGGGCCGGGTTTTAAAGCGCTTCTGGGCCCAAAAATATTGCTCGGGCGCCTTGGCAATCTCGCTTTCCATAAAGCTTGCGATGCGCTGGGTGTCCGCTACCTCATCGCCGCTGGGGAAGTTTTCAAACGGCGGATGAATCACCACATCATAGCCGGTACCATCGTCGCGGCGAAACTGGGTAAAGGGAATCACCCGGGCTTTTCCCAATGCGACAATTTTACTGGTGGCGGTAATCATCGCGGTGGGAACCCCAAAAAAGTCGACAAATACGCTGTTTTTGGGGCCCAGATCGCGATCAGGCGCATACCATACCGCACGCCCACGGCGCAGATGCGCGATCACGGTGCGAATACTATCGCGGGGAATAGCGATACCGGTTTTGCAGTAGGTTTCGCGCCCCTTGCGCTGCAAGTAATCGTACACTGCATTGCTGTGGGGGCGGTAGAGTCCATCGTATTCGGTGTGGCAACCCAAGAACGCACTGCCGATATCCAGGGTACTGAAATGTGTGGTCAATAACAGTACGCCCACGCCATCTTCCTCGGCTTGGCGCAAATGCTCGACTCCGGTAACGGTGTGTAGTTTGCGCAAGCGCCACTGGGGCCAGAACCAGCCAATACCGGTTTCAAACATAGCCGCCGCCATGGACTCGGCGTTGCGTTTGAGCAAATCTTCGCGCTCGGCCTCACTCAAATCGGGAAAGCAGTGTTTTAAATTAATGCGCCCGTAGTTGATGCGCTTTTTGTTTAACGCCAACAGCGGTGCCAGCTTTTTCGCCATCCACATTTGCCATTTATAGGGCAGCTGCGCCAGTAAAAACCACAGCCCGGCACCTAACCAAAACAGCCAGTAACGCGGGTGCAGCAGCGCTGCAGAAAAGTGGGTTCGCTTCATCAATGTTTACCTTTATCCGCCTCTGCTTGTTGATCAAGGCGCGTGAGCAGCTCGTCTTTTTCCTGCCAAATACCATTCACCCAGCGTTGGAAATGAGTGCGAAACTGAAGGTCGGTATAATTGCCCAGCAACGACGGGTCAATCTCGCGCTCGACGATCACCACGTTAATCTCGCCGACCTCGCCTGCCAGATACTGCCAAAAACTGGGGCGCCCTTCGGGGAAATGAATGGTTACATCCAAAAGCGTATGCAAACGCCCCTCCATCGCCGCTAGGGTAAACGCCAGCCCGCCCGCTTTGGGAATCAGCAGGTTTTTAAACGGCGACTGCTGCGCGGCGTGTTTTTGCGGGGTAAAGCGCGTGCCTTCCAGGTAGCTGATAATCGTCACGGGCTTATTGCTGTAGCGCTCGCACTGCTTGCGGGTGGTGGCCAAGTCTTTACCGGCCAGGCTGGGGTCGCGGGCAATTTGCTCTTTGCTGTGACGCCGCATAAAGGGAAAATCCAGCGCCCAAAACGCCATTCCCAGAATCGGAATCCAGGCCAGTGAGGTTTTTAAGAAAAACTTAAAGTACGGCACCCGACGATTCAGCACCCGCAAGATCACCAGAATGTCCACCCAACTCTGGTGGTTTACCACCAACATAAACCACTCGCGCCGGGCAAAAGTGTCAGGCCCGTCTACGCTAATCCGGGTTGGCAACAACAACCGCTGATGAAAATTATTGCAGCTGATCCAGGCGCTGGCGGTTTTATCCAACCAGCGCGTTAACATGGCTCGCCAGCGGCTGCGATACAGCACCGCCTTGGTCAGGGACAATAAAATCAGGGGCACGCCGATAATCAGCGTGACCAGCACAAACAAACTGAGGCTGATCAACGCCCGCACATGCCCCATTACCGCCACCCGCAAACGCCTTAAAAGTTGTGTTTAACCAGTGGCGAGGTGTCGGCTTCGTAATCGACGCCATCAAAACCAAAACCAAACAGCTTTAGGAAGTCGCTGTTATAGGTTTGGTAGTCGGTGGTCTGCATCAGGTTTTCTTCGGTCACCTGAGGCCAAATGGCTTCCACCTCGGCCTGGGTGTCTGGGTCCAACTCTTTGTTATCCACGCGGAAACGGTTGGCATCGTCCAGACGCGGGTTTTCGGTGTAAAGGCACTCGGTAAACAGACGCTGCAATTGTTCAATGCAACCTTCGTGGGTGCCCTTTTCTTTCATCACTTTAAACAGAATGGACATATACAAAGGCATGACCGGAATGGCGGAGCTGGCCTGAGTCACCAGCGCTTTAAGCACGGCCACATTGGCATCGACGCTTTTATCCGACAGGCGTTTGGCAATGGCACTCGCGGCGCGGTCCAAATCTTCCTTGGCTTTACCGATGGTGGCGTGACCATAGATGGGCCAGGTCAATTTATCGCCCAAATAGGTGTAGGCCACGGTCTTGGCGCCTTCGGCCAGCACATCGGCTTCGGCCAGAGCGTCCATCCACATTTCCCAGTCTTCGCCACCCATAACTTTAACGGTGTTGTTAATCTCTTCGTCAGTGGCGGGCTCGACGGTGACATCGGAAATTTTCAGGGTATCGGTATTCAGGTTTTTGGCGGTATAGCCTTCGCCAATGGGTTTCAGTACCGAATTATAGGTCTCACCGGTGTTGGGGTCGGTGCGACGGGGCGAGGCCAGCGAGTAAACCACCAAGTCAATCTTGCCCAGATCTTCTTTAATAGCCGCAATCGCATCGGCTTTAATCTCATTGCTGAAGGCGTCGCCGTTGATAGTGCGGGCATACAGGCCCTCTTTTTCGGCGGCAGCGTGGAAGGCCGCTGTATTGTAGTAGCCGGCCGAGCCGGTTTTGCGCTCGGTGGGTGGCTTTTCAAAGCACAAACCCAGGGTTTTGGCGCCACTGCCAAAGGCGGCGGTAATGCGCGAAGCCAGCCCGTAGCCGGTCGAGCAGCCAATCACCAGGACATTCTTAGGGCCACCGTCAATAGTGCCTTGGGCCTTGGTGTAGTCAATTTGCTCCTGCACATGGGCGGCGCAGCCCTGCGGGTGGGCGTTAATGCAGATAAAACCGCGTACTTTTGGCTTGATAATCATATTCATTCAGTCCTGTTTATCCCAAATTATCGACCTAAGCCTCTTTTCCGGGCCCTAGGTCTGAAAAAATTGCGGCCATTATAGTGCTCTTGGGGTAGCAACGACCAGTGTGATCTCCTGAGTATCTGCCCCAGGGCACGGCTTTCATATTGGCCCGACCAAATGAGCGTGGTATTCTCTGACGCCTAAATCGAATAATGATCCCAACCTGATTGCGCAGGCAATGTTCGCAGGTTGGGCCACATTGGAGTATTAGAATCACGATGGAATCGAACCAGCCAAGCCGGGCGTTGCGCCTAACTCATTTGACTTTAATTTTAACTCTCATGACCGCCTGTGGTGGCGGCGGCAGTGGCGAATCATCTCCCCCTCCGACCCAGAGCAGTGCCAACCGCAAGTCCGAATCAAGTGTTACGAGCAGCTCAATTATAAGCTCTATCGGCAATAGCTCGACTTACAGCTCCCTGCAATCCTCGAGCACCGCTCTCTCGTCTCAGTCAAGCAAACCGCAAAGTAGCACACCTTCGAGTGCTTTCAGCAGCTCCAGTGTCTCTTCCATTGCTCGAAGCTCATCATCGACAGCCAGTAGCTCTTCGCAATCCAGCATTACAGTGCAAACATTAACCGGCCAGTTTATCGACGCCCCGGTAGCGGGGCTTAAATACCGTACAAGCTCAGAACATACCGGTGAAACTAACCAGGAAGGTGAGTTCACCTACCAAGCGGGTGATGTGATCACCTTCGTCCTGGGCGCGCTTGAGCTACCACAAGTGCCCGCGGGACAGATCATAACGCCCATGGAGATCATGAATGCTGGTCGTACCAGCAATGCAGTCACTAATTTGCTGCGCTTACTACAGTCTTTAGACGACGACGGCTTTTACCAGTCAGGTATCGAAATCCCCAACCGGCACCTGGCTGCGCTGGAAAGTAGCGAATTAACCATCGAAGACTTTAATTTAGATACTGAAGCATTCGCCGCTCTACCCGAGATTACATCAATCATTTCAAATATTGATCATCTAGATCAGCTGATCAGCCCACACCGCGCTTTACAGCATTTTGAGAATAGCCTTATCAATGTGGCCGGGCTGGATTCTGACAGTGACGGCGTCCCCAATCACCGCGACAACGACGATGACAACGACGGCACACCAGACAATCAAGATCTGTTTCCTCTCTCAGAAGGTGAACAATCCGACTTTGACGGGGACTTTATCGGCGACAACGCCGACCCGGATGACGACAATGATGGCATTGAAGACACGGCAGACTCCCGCCTCCAAATCGTAAGCACAATTCAAGGCCACACCGAAACACCCGCCGACACTTTATTTTTGCCCCAGCAAAACCGTTTATTTATCAGCTATAAAAACAGTAAAAAAATCCAAGTTTACAACCTCGCCACTCAAAAACTAATTAAAACCTTTGCCCTCGATCACCTAGTTGAAGACTTGGCCACAACACCCGATGGCAAAACACTCTATGCATCACTGCCTAGCAGTGATCGCAGCCCCTTCGAATATGAACTAACGGGCAACATTGCCGTAATCGATGTCGCTAGCTTAGAGCTACAAAGAACGTTTTCGGTACCGCTGGATCCGTACAGCTTGGTCGTCAGTCAAGACAACCAGATAGCCGTTAGCAGCGGCTCTGGACAACATGCAGACATTGGCTTTTTTGACGGACGATCTGGACGTTTACTAGGGAGCGCACGTTCTTACGGCAAATCCAAGCTCGCCCTACATCCATCAGAAGACTGGTTGTTTGCCGCCGACAACGGTTTATCCCCCTCTGATTTCGAAAAATACGACATCAGCCGAGACCAAATAAAAAGCGTCGGAGATTCACCATATCATGGCGATTATCGGATAGCAGGTAACCTATGGATAACTCCAGACGGTTCCAGGCTGATAACCCGCGGCGGAGATGCTTTTTTCACCTCTGACATGACTTATATTGACTCTGTCAGTCAAACCGGCGAAACCTTTAACCATGTTGTTTTTGACTCAGAAAAAAACATTATGGCCGCCATAATATCTGAGGGCTATCAGGGCTCATCGTCCGCGTTCAAGCTATACAACTTAGATTCGCTTCAGTATTTCGAGCAGCACACGCTTTACGGCAGCCTTCTTGATTTGGCTTTTACTGAGCAAAACATGTACGCACTAACCAGCACGGAAAGCAAGGTTGATCTGATAAAACGAAGCCACCCCTGCACAACGTGTGCAACCAACACCCGTCCGAGCGCCACATTTAGCCACTTGCCGCAAGCGGCTAGCACTTACCACTCGCTTACATTTGATGCTTCGAACAGCACAGACCGAGAATCACCAAACCAACTTCAATATCGATGGGATATTGGCGCAGATGATCATTGGGAAACTTCCTTCTCGACCGAGCCGACCTTTGACTATACCTTTATCACTGCCGGAGAGAAATTTGTACGTCTTCAGGTAAAAGACTCTGCGGGAAAAACCAGCAGCCAGATTAATGTTATTAACGTCGCGCGAGCCCCACAAGAATCGCAATCGCTGTCACTCGCCACCGATTTCAAATCACCTGGCGACCCTCAGCAATCATTACTTAACCCCCATACCGGTGAATTGTACATTCGATACGTTAGTTCCCTAGCTGTAGTAGATGCAAAATCGGGCAAGGGGCTATACCACTTTAATTTCGAAGAAAACACAGAAGATATGGACCTTAGCCCGAATGGCGAACGGTTGTATCTCCACCTGAGCGACTTCTACTCCCCCCCTAGAATCCATAACAACTACAGTTACATAACAGTAATAGACACGACCTCAAAAACACGCATCAATACATTCGCCTCAGGAGCCGTTATTAATGGAATGGCCGCAACCAATAATAATCAGGTTGTTGTCCTATCCGAGGAAACCCATTACGGAAAGCTCGTTAAATTTAACGATAATGGCGACATCGTTGGCGAATTAAAGGAGAGATTCTACTTTACTGGTACCGCGCGATCATCCCGTGATCCAGACCTTTTATACTCTTCTAGAACAGTGCTAAATCTACGCACCTTAAGCATTGAAGAAAATGGCTTTGCGGTCATACTTAACACACCACTGTTTAATATAGGGATGAATCGCCTCGTTGATCGAGACGGAAGGGTTGTAAACGCCGAGACCGGCCAACTCTTAGCGAATGTTTTCACATACACCAATCCGGCGCATCACTACGGATACCTAACTGTCGAGAATGCCATCTACAACGAAAGCCAAGACGTGGTTACAATTGTCGAACGAGACCGGGTCATCACCCTCAGCGCAGGACCTTTACATACTATAGAGTCCAACCCGGTGTCTTCTCAATATTTTGGGCTATTTTATTACGACGGAAAACGCATCGCTCTTGAGCGAAACTATGATCACCTAAGCTGGGCTGTGGAAGACCACCCTTGCCCTGATTGTGCGAGCAACCTACCACCCACCGCGAGCTTTTCTACTTCACTCAAAAATGACGAGAACAACTCCGTACAAGTTCTATTGGACGCGAGCTCGAGTGTTGATCCCGAAGGCGCACCGCTTACCTATTACTGGGACCTAGACGGCGATCAGCAGTGGGACCTGAAAACAAACAACAACAAGGTCGAACACAACTATATGATTGATGGCAGTTATGCCATAACCATGCTGATTGCGGATGCTGCAGGTAAAACGTCACACGCGCGTGATAACGTGGAAATTAACACTTCTCCGGACTCAGGCACACCCACACATTCCCCCACGCCCGGAACTCTCAACATTGGCGCCGACAAAGTGGAGTACTCCCCCGAAACTCAAAAGATGTATGTTTTAGATACTTCTGAGAAACGTTTATACACCATTGACATGGCGAGTCTTAGCCTTGAACGTTATCACCAATTCACCCACACACCTGTGGCCCTTGACCTTAGCAGTGATAGTAAACGTTTAGTGGTCGCCATACAGCCAATCCCTATCGATGAATACTATTCGGATCCAAACAGTGGCTTCGTAGCTATTTTCGACGCCACTACTGGAATGAGAACTCACAATGTTCAAATTGATCAATCCCCTGCAGACTTAGCAGTTAGCACTTCTGGTGAGCTTTATATTTCTGGCGCGCAAGATGAAAGTTTGACAGCCTATGCGCTCGACGATACTTCCAACATCTACGCGGCAACCTTCTTCGACAGACATTTCGAAATATTCCTGAACAACGAAGAGGACAGAGTATTTACTACCGAGCCCGGTTCTTATTCGAATAGAGTCAGTGTTTTGCGCACAGGGGAAAACCTGAATCGTAATATAGAGACCGTTAGTCACTATGATGCCCCAAGCTTTCGTATCGGCAACCGAATTTGGCTACATCCAGACAATGACTATTTTGTCGGTAGCTCGGGCGTTATTCTTAATACCAACGGCGAATATCACAATCAGGACCTTCCACATGGCGTGATAGATGCGGCGTTCAATGAAGATGGCTCAGAACTGACTTATATTGGTGAGGACGAATCGATTTATCATATCAATACCAGCGATTGGACTGTTCTGAACAGCGCCTCGGACATTGCCCAGCCTCGTCATCTTGTAAGACACAATGATGTCTACTACGTGCTGGCCGGACCCGATGGTGCCACAACACTCGAAGCACTCACTTTCTAATTCAAAACTGGGACATACAGAGTATGATTTTACCGATGGCAGCCCTTGTATTACTCACCTTTATCGTGGCATTTACTATGCTGGCTGCTCGTATTCGCGCCGTTAAAAGCCGCGAGGTATCGCTCAGTTACTTTAAAACCTACGATGCTTCACCGCGCGAGCTGCCCGAGCGAATGGTACTGACCCAGCGCTGTTTTAATAATTTACTGGAAATACCACCACTGTTTTACGTTGCCTGCCTGGCGGCGATGGTGATTGGTATGAGCGGGCTGCTGATGCTGACTCTGGCCTGGACGTATGTGGCCCTACGCGCGGTGCAGGCTTTTATTCATTTAAACGGCAATAATGTGATCTGGCGCATGCGCAGCTTTTTGCTGGGTAACCTGGTGCTGCTAGCGATGTGGGCGATCTTGGTGGTGGCGCAGCTTGGCGTTTAGTTAAAACGCCTCGCCAATGCCAAAGTAGAACTGAGAGCCGTTTTTGCCCACGGCCCAGTCCGCCGATAAGCTGACCTGATGCTTGCGCGAGAGCATATAGCGGGCGCCCACACCGGCGGCGGGCAACGGATTGTGGAAAAACTCACGCGGTGATGAGGCCACCTCCCCCACCCCGGCAAAGCCGGTTAGCACCCAGCGGGGGTTTAGCCGCCAGCGGTACTCGCCCTGCACGGCGTACATGTCTTTATCGCGGTAGCGGCCGGTATCGTAACCGCGCAAATCTGTCTTACCGCCAAACGAGCTGAGCAAAAAGAATGGTGCATCGCCGCTGGCGGTGCGGTACATGGCGCGCACGGCAATCACATCGCCCTGGGCCACGGGGCGATAGATATTGGTGTCGAACTTGCCGATTTCCGCACTAAAATCCGACCCCATCCAGTCGCGGTACAAAGAGTAACTTAACTTTGTCATCGAGCCGCGAGTAGGAAAGTATAGATCGTCGCGGGTATCAATTTTGGACGTCATCTCGAAAGCACCCAGGGTCAGCTCCAGGCTGGGGTCGGGCAGCTCGCTTACAGGGGGCGACCAGTGCCGCAAAGCGACTTCCGATCGCCCGCCCAGCACACCAATGCCCGTGTAAAAATGTTGGAATAGCTCGTACATAACCAGGGCGTAGCCAAACTGTCCATCCTGGCGGATATCCAAGTGCCTGCCGTTTTGGCCGGCGTCGTTACCAATCCCCCAAAAGCGGTAGTTATAAGTCAGATCCCCCGCCAAGACCACCAGCCGCAAGCGGTCCTGTAACCAGTGAAAGCTGCCCCCCAGGCCCGCAGCATGGCTGCCATTTTCGGCGCCCATGGCCATGGCGCCCACGATCGAGGCCGGTTGATCGTCACTCTCTTGAGGCAAAAAGTACCCCGCCCCTAACGCCAGGCTCCACCCCAGCTCGGAGGAGTGCCCCGGCACAGGCGCCAACACCAAATCTTCGGGCCAGCGGGCAAACACTGAGGTAGCCGGATTCCCCTCAAGCTTGGCAGCGTCTACCTCGTCCACCGCCTGGTCCGCAGGCAGAGGTATCTCACCTACGGCGGCGGCGCGCGCGATAGAGCTAAATGCCAATAGCACCCATGCCAGGCTTGCCCACCAACATCGGAGCGCCATTAAAAACGCACCGTTACCGATGAGGTGAAGGCTTCGCGAGTGCCGATAAAACCATCGTACTCCAGCATGACCGATAAACGGGTGCTGATATCCCAATTAAAACCCAGCAATAGGTTCCACGGGTCTTGATTGCGTTGATGAATCCGGTAGTCCAGCACTTGGCTGGTCGCGGGAATCGCCCAGCTGCCGTCCACGATATTTTCGCTGTCCAGATAATTGCCGCCAGCGAATACCGTCAGGTTCCCCGCCCGGGGCAAACTAATCAGACGCCCGACTCGGGGCGACAAAGTGAGCGAGCGACCGTCGAAGTTTTTGTCATTGGCAAAGCTGTAACTGAGATTAAACGGCAATATCCCCACCCAGCCGTGCCAGGCCCCCGCCAGCACAAAGCCACCCCCGGCGGTGTAGGGATTAACACGGGCACGGACGGGAAAAGTCACGCGGCGCTCATCCAGCACAAAACAGGCCGGGGGCGGCAAGCGTTTGCTGCAGTCAGTACCCAACTGCGCCAGCAGGTCGCTGCCATCTAAGGTGATGTCCATATTGATATCGCCGTGCACCTCGCCCAGGGTGGCGTACAGGTTTAAAAACGGCAGTACCCAGGTGTCCAACTTAAGCTGGTTGGTAATAATGTCAGCCTCAGCATTGCTGACTCCCACAAAGCTGTAGGGCATTTTGGCGCCGCCGTTAAAACCCACATCCAGGTCCGTAAGGGTCATAATCTGCTCTACATCCGAGCGAATCCAGCCGGCGCCATAGGGACGCGGCAGATTAATGCCCCGGTCAATCACCTGTTGCGCTAATAACGGCAAAACATAGGGCCACTGCCGGGGGGCCGCATCGCCCTGCTCACCGGCATAGGCCGGATCCCGGCCCGGTATTGTCGAACGGGCCAAGCCAGTATCGGTCAAGCGGCTGTTGACCTGAATATGCGCCAGACTCAGGCCGGCACCAATAGCGGCCCCCGATTCGCTGCGCAGGTAAAGGTCGTATTCGTTGGTGTGCAGTAGATAATCTGGCCCCTGCTCGCCCAGGGTAGAGCTGGCGGTGGGATTCACCTGCCAGCGACCGCGGCGCAAACTATCCAGCGTCTGGGGAGACTTTATAACCGCCAAAAAACGACCATCGCGCGCGCCCAAGCCCATGCCTAGCCCCAGGCTGGTAATATTCAGGTAAGTCGTACTCTGGTCGCGCTGATCGACCAATACCGCCACGGCCTTGGCGCGCCCCAATGGGCCCAAAAGCAGGGTATCGCCCGTGCCCACCAAATAACCAGGGGCGCGATCCAATTGCGCGGCCAGATCGGGCTCTTCACGCAAAAAGCTATCCAGCGCGGCCCGGGCCTTCTGATCCATTTGCTGGCGCAGCTCCGCGTGCTGCGCCTCTTGTGCCTGCCCGTGGCCTGCCAGCGACAGTGCCACACACACAAACACGGCGCCCCACCACCGGCTTATCGCTTGCCTCATAACCTTCCTTACGTCTTTTGCGTGCCTATACAATAGCGAGTACGGCGAACATTAAAATCCATTCTAGCCTAGGAAGGAGCACTGGAGATACAACCGCGAAGCCCGTAAAATAAGCGCCACCATTCTATTACTAGCAACCGTAAGCCCTATGATCCCCCGTATACGCGAAACTTCGCCGGTACAATCTGTCTATCTGCGCTTTATCGAAACCCTCAAGCAAGAAGGGTTTGCAGGCGATTTAAACCCGGATTACGCCAACCGCACCGTGCTATCCACCGATAACTCGATTTATCAGGTACTGCCCCAAGGGGTGGTTTACCCGCGCCATATCGACGATTTAACGCTTATTGCACGGTTATCTCAGCGCGAGGAGTTCCGTCAGGTAGTGCTCAGCCCGCGCGGCGGCGGCACCGGCACAAACGGCCAGTCCCTTACCGACGGCCTGGTGGTGGATATTTCGCGCCATATGAATCAGATTCTGGAGATTAACGAATCCGAGCGCTGGGTGCGGGTGCAAACCGGGGTGGTCAAAGATCAGCTAAACGCCGCCCTCAAGCCCTACGGGTTGTTCTTTGCGCCGGAGCTCTCCACCAGTAACCGCGCCACCATCGGCGGCATGATCAACACGGACGCCTCGGGCCAGGGCTCGTGCCTGTACGGCAAAACCCGCGACCATGTGCTGGCATTAAAAACCGTGCTGCTGGACGGCACTGTGTGCGACTCCCAGCCCGCCAACGACGCTACCCTGGCCGAGCGCCGCGAACAGGCCGGGCGTATTGGCGAGGTGTACCGCGCGCTGGACGATATCGAGCGCGATAACCGCGAGCTGATCGCCGCCAAGTTTCCCAAGCTAAACCGCTGCCTGACCGGCTACGACCTGGCCCATGTGCGCACCGACAACGGCGAGTTTGACCTAAACAGCGTGCTGTGCGGCAGCGAAGGCACCCTGGGTTTTATTGCCGAGGCCAAGCTCAACGTGCTGCCCATCCCCAAGGTGGCGGCACTGGTTAACGTCAATTACCGCGACTTTAACGCCGCCCTGCGCGATGCCACCGAGTTGATGAAAGCCGGGCCCACCTCTATTGAAACCGTGGACTCTAAAGTGCTTAACCTCGCCATGAACGATATCGTCTGGCACAGCGTCAGCGATTACTTTCCGCCGGTGCCGGGGCAGGAAATCAAAGGTATTAACCTGGTGGAATACACCGCCGACACCCAGGATGAACTAGAGGCGGGCATTAAACGCCTAACCGATACCCTGGATGCCATGAGCGAGGCCGACAAAGAAAGTACCGGCCGCATCGGTTACACCGTGGCCATGGGCAGTGGTGCGGTGAATAAAATCTGGGGCATGCGCAAAAAAGCCGTGGGCCTTTTGGGCAATGCCAAGGGCGAGGCGCGCCCCATTCCGTTTGTGGAAGACACCGCCGTACCGCCGGAAAACCTGGCCGATTTTATTTTTGAATTTCGCGAGCTGCTGGATAGCCACAACTTGCAATACGGCATGTTCGGCCATGTGGACGCCGGGGTTTTGCACGTGCGCCCGGCCATTGATATGAAAGACCCCAAGCAAGAAAAACTGATTCGCACTATTTCCGACAAGGTGGTCGCCCTCACGCAAAAATACCACGGCCTGCTGTGGGGCGAACACGGCAAGGGCGTGCGCTCGGAATACGCGCCGCAGTTTTTTGGCGAGCTATACCCGCAGATTCAAAAACTCAAGGCCGCCTTTGACCCCTACAACCAGTTAAACCCCGGCAAAATTGCCACGCCCAATAACGACAGCGAATTAATGGCCATTGACGGCGTGGTCACCCGCGGCCAGCAAGATCGCAAAATTCCCGTCCAGGTGTGGGAAGGCTACAGCGAAGGCATGCACTGCAACGGCAACGGTCTGTGCTATAACTGGAACCCCAACGATGCCATGTGCCCCTCGTGGAAGGCGACCCGCGAACGTATCCACTCTCCCAAGGGCCGCTCGTCACTGATGCGCGAATGGCTAAAGCAATTGGGCGAGCGCGACGTCAACGCCGTGGAGGAAACCCAGGCGCTTCGCAAGCAGTGGGCCATCGCCCGCCTGCCCGAGCGCATTGTCAATACCATTGGCAAAAAGCGCGGCCATTACGACTTTTCCCACGAGGTAAACACCGCCATGCAGGGCTGCTTGGCCTGTAAATCCTGCGTGGGCCAATGCCCTATTAAAGTGGATGTACCCGAGTTTCGCGCCAAGTTTCTCGAGCTGTACTACAGCCGCTATTTGCGCCCGTTAAAAGACTATTTTATTGGCTCGCTGGAATACATGATGCCCACGCTGGCGCGGGTGCCCTGGCTGTACAATGGCCTGATGAAACCGGCGTTTATGCAAAAAGTGCTGGCCAAGACCGCCGGCATGGTCGACAGCCCATTGCTGACGGGAGTAAACCTCGACGAAGCGCTGCGCGAGGCCGGTGCCCGCTACGCCACCGCCGAAAACATCGCCACCCTTAACGCCGAGCACAAAACCAAAACCGTTATCTTGGTGCAGGACGCCTTTACCAGCTACTTTGAAACCCAGCTGGTACTGGACGCGATTAAACTGCTAAAAATACTGGGCTTTAACCCCATGCTTGCGCCCTTTAAGCCCAACGGCAAACCTTTGCACGTACACGGCTTTTTAAAGTCCTTTGCCAAGGCCGCGGACAATAACGCCCGCATGCTAAACGCTCTGGCCGATACCGGTATTCCCCTGGTGGGGCTGGAGCCCTCCATGACCCTGGCCTATCGCAGCGAGTACCAAAAACTGCAGGGCGATAAAGCGCCAAAGGTCGCGCTTATCCAGGAATGGCTGGCGGCCCAGGATGTGACCGACGCCACCGCCCTGTTCGGCAAAAGCGGGTACAAACTGTTGGCCCACTGCACCGAAAAAACCAACGCCGCCGCCAGTATTAAAGACTGGCAGACCCTGTTTGCAGCCCTAGGCCAGGAGTTGTCGGTGGTCGATACCGGCTGCTGCGGCATGGCGGGCACCTATGGTCACGAAGCGGCCAATGTGGAGACCTCCAAAAAGATCTACTCCATGAGTTGGGAAGCCGTGGTGAGCGATTCCGACAACGACGGCAAGCTGACCGCTACGGGCTACTCCTGCCGCAGCCAGGTCAAACGCCTGCAGGACACCCGCATCCCCCACCCGCTGCAAATTCTGCTAGCGGCCTATCAGGGCTAGCGGCCTGCGCCATGCCCGCCGCTACCGGCTCGCCCCGGTAGCGGCGGATTCATGTATAATCGCGGCCAAATTTTCACCACAGGCAAAGAGACAGATTCATGGGCTTTAATTGCGGTATTGTCGGACTCCCCAACGTGGGTAAATCCACCCTGTTTAACGCACTGACCAAATCGGGCATTGGTGCCGAAAACTTCCCCTTTTGCACCATCGAGCCCAACGCCGGTGTGGTCGCCGTGCCCGATCCGCGCCAGGATAAAATCGCCGATATCGTAAAACCGGAAAAAATTATCGCCACCACCATGGAATTTGTGGACATTGCGGGCCTGGTGGCTGGGGCCTCTAAGGGCGAAGGCCTGGGCAACAAGTTCCTCGCCAACATCCGCGAGACCGACGCCATCGCCCATGTGGTGCGCTGCTTTGAAGACGAAAACGTGATTCACGTAGACGGGAAAATTAACCCCGCCTCGGACATTGACGTAATCAACACCGAGCTGGCCCTGGCCGACTTGGAGTCGGTAGAAAAAGCCATTCAGCGCTTTGCCAAGCTCGCCAAAGGCCAGGACAAGCACGCCATAGCCATGAAGGCACTGCTGGAGAAAATCCAGCCGCACCTGGACGAGGCCAAACCGCTGCGCTCATTCGGTTTAAACGACGATGAAAAAGCGCTGCTGCGCGAGCTGAGCCTGATGACCCTCAAGCCCACCATGTACATCGCCAACGTCGCCGAAGACGGCTTTGAAGACAACCCGCACCTGGACACGGTTAAAAAAATCGCCGCCGAAGAAAACGCCGTGGTCGTACCCATTTGCAACAAAATTGAAGCCGAAATCAGCGAGCTGGACGACGAAGAAAAAACCGAGTTCCTGGAGGCGCTGGGCATGGACGAGCCGGGTCTGAACCGCGTAATTCGCGGCGGTTACGACCTGTTAGGCCTGCACACCTACTTTACCGCTGGTGTTAAAGAAGTACGCGCCTGGACCATCCCCGTGGGCGCAACCGCCCCCCAAGCGGCCGGAAAAATTCACACCGATTTCGAAAAAGGCTTTATCCGCGCCGAAGTGGTCAGCTACGACGACTTTATTGAGCTAGGCGGCGAGCAAGGCGCCAAAGACGCCGGCAAATGGCGTTTGGAAGGTAAAGACTACATTGTAAAAGATGGGGATATTGTGCACTTTAGGTTTAATGTGTAAACAATCAAAAGTCAGACGTCTGGGGCCAGACGTCTGACACTTTTACTTTTTTCGCCTGACGCAAAACTTTGACATCTGCCCCTCCCCACTTTTCCCCAAGACCTCCACTCTATATACTCCCTCTTAAAGCCTGGCAGGCAAAGAAAGCGGAGAGAAAACAATGACTAACGACTTGAAGGAGTGCTTAAGCAAATCGACGCTTGAGATTACGCCCACACTTTCCCGATCCTTTACCTCGGCACAACCTTTTTCTCATTTGGTCATTGATAACTTTTTTACCCCAGATTATTGTCAGGCGCTACTGGACGAATTCCCGAGTTTCGACAACGAAAAAGCGCGCAACGAAAACGGCACCATCGGGCGCAAAGCGGTTTACACAGAACTGCGCGACATCGGACCGCAATACCAAAAGCTAGATGAAATCATTCGCTCAAAAGCGTTTTTGAATTGGGTTAGTCAAGCAACCGGTATTCCCGATTTGATCTACGACCCTGACTACTTTGGCGGCGGCACCCACGAAAACTGCCACGGGCAAGATTTAGACCCTCACGTGGACTTTAACCGCCACCCTGTGACCAATCACCACCGCCGTTTAAACCTGATTGTCTATCTGAACCACGAGTGGGAAGATGACTGGGGCGGACTCATTGAGTTTCATCGCGACCCGCGCAAGCCACCGGCAGAAAATGAAATTACTCGAGTGACTCCACTGTTTAATCGCTGCGTCATTTTCGCTACCCACGATCATTCCTGGCACGGCTTTGAGCGTATTAATCTACCCGAGGGCGACAGAGACCCGCATTCTCGTAAGTCCATCGCCCTATACTTTTACAGCAAAACCAGGCCTGCCCAAGAGTACAAAGGCCGTCACTCTACCATCTATGTAGAACGGCCACTGCCTGAGCACATCAAGCCCGGCCAGGTTTTAAGCGACGACGACTATCAACGCATTCAAGTATTACTGGCAAGACGCGACCAGCACCTACAACGCCTGTACCGCGACAACCACCGATTGCAAGATATGCTGGACAACCTCACCAACCACCGCGCTTTCTGGCTGGCTCGTAAAGGACTAAATGCCGCGTCTAAAATTAAGCGAACTTTGTTGGGGAATAAGAGCTAAACGGCTGGGCAGCATTACTGCTGCCTCGGGAGTCTAGGATACATGCAGGGGATTTCATTAGCGTAGCGCCGCGTTAAGCAGCTCCCTGATTATGGCGAAGTTGGTACAAGTCGTAGTTGGCCTGCATGGAGAGCCAAAATTCGGCACTGCCGGCTCCCACCTGCTCCAGCGCCAATGCCATTTCCGGCGATACAGACGCGCTGCCATTGATGACCCGGTTTAAAGTGTTGCGGTGGCAGCCCAGCCGCTCGGCGACGACGGCGATGCTGTTGATTTTGTGACCGTCTTCGTCCTCGACCAAACGCTGTCGAATGATTCGACCGGGGTGCGAAGGGTTATACATGGCCATGAGACGCTCTCCCGTCAATGATAATCGTCATAATCCAGCAGGTAGATATTGGCCTTTTAATTTGCCGCTTAACGGGTGCAAACCCCAGTTTCCAGCGGCAATATCGTCAAGGCTGGTGGCAGCATCCAACACGGTCAAGCGATCGCGAAGCCGATCAGCGTGATCGGTGCGAATGCCTCTCGTGCTTCCCCTCTCGAAAAACAACCTCAACCCCTTGTGCTTAATGCTTTTGATCATCCCTAATCAACCCGCTTTTCGGTGTGCTCAATTATTGTATCGTGTCACGCGACAGTGTTCAACATCCCTTTAAATAGCCTCCCTAAGACCACAACGATACACGGCAGCTCGTTTTAGCATCGAGCATCAGACCTCCGACTTCAGACTTATCTAATCCTACTCCGCCGCCAAATACCCCTGATACCGCTCGCGAATATTGCGCACGTAATGCACCGGCTCGGTGCCACGTACATAGCCGAAACGGGCGTTGCGGTAGTACTCTTTGCGCGAGAGTAACAGCATGGCGCGCTCGACGTTGTTAAACCAGACATCCGGGTTCCAGCCTTTTTGCCGTGCCAGGCGGCGGGCGTCTTGCACGTGACCAAAGCCCGCGTTGTAGGCGGCCAGTGCGAACCACAAGCGCTCGTCCAGGGGCAGGTATTCTTCAAAGCGATCCCGCGTCCAATCCAGGTAAGTCACCCCGGCTTCAATGCCCGCCTCTTCGTTAAACGGCAAACTAAAGCCTAACTCTTTGGCGGTGCTGGGCAGCACTTGCAACAGTCCACGGGCGCCTGCATAGGAGCGGGCGTCGGGGCGAAAGCGGCTTTCCTGGTACATCTGCGCGACAATCAAACGCCAGTCAAACTGGTAGCTGTTGCCTAAGGGTTTAACCACATCATCGTAAGGCGACAGGCCATCGGCAAAGGTTAAGCGCTCACCCTGGTAGCGGCCAATACGCTCGTCGTTTTCAAAGTATTTGTTGTAGGTGACGTTAAAGAACAGGCCGCGATAATGGCGCTGTAAAAACTCATTCAGCGACGCCAATAATTCGGGGTTTTCCGGCCGCACCGCCCAGGCGTGTTCACGTTCGGCAAACTCAAACCCCGGCGCCAGCGCGGTGGCAAAACGCTTTTCAATCGCCACCAGATGGCTGTCGGCAATGGTGGCATCGTATTGTCCGTCAGCCACCGCCAGCAGAATTTCGGTACTGGAAAGATCTTGCTCGGGCTCTGTCAGGGTAAAGTCCACACCGCCGTTTTTAAGCCGCTGGGCACTTTGCCAGTAGGCGTGGTCGGGGTTAATCACCAGGGTTCGCCCTTCCAGCGCCGCCAGCTCGTCCAGCGGTTCATGGTCGCGGTTGGTCACCAGCTGCTCGGCCACTTTATTGTAGTAGCGGCTAAAGGCCACCCGTTCGGCCCGTTTCGGGGTAACGGTCATGGCGGCGGCAATCACATCGCCCCGCCCCGCTTGCAGCCAATCAATGGGGTCAACGCCCGGCGGCGCCACTTCTACCTCAAGGCGCAAGCCCTGTTCTTTGGCGTACTCTTTTAGCAGGTCGTACTCAAACCCCATCAGCTCGCCGCGCCACATAAAGTAGCTGGCGGGGTTATTGCGGGTAATCATCCGAATCACGCCGCGCTCTTTAATACCGGCGAGATCATCGGTGCGGTTCTCAAGCCCCGAGCGGGCAATGGTATGGCTGGTTAAATACTGGTTTAAACGCGATTGCAGGTCGGTGGCATCCGGGCGCATAGCCCAACCTACCGGACGGGTTTCGGACACGGCCGCACCAACCGCAAAATCCTCGCGGTACTGAGACAGGGTTTGCGCGACATTGTCATCCAGCACTGTGGCGTCGTACTCGCCCGCCACCACTAAATCGACCAGTAAATCCGGGTTGCCGCTGTGCTCAATCGCCTCCACCGTAAAATCCAGCTCGGGCTCGGCAAGGCGCCGATCCAACAGGCTCTGCTCGTAGGACGAACCCACCGGCACCACCACTGTTTTGCCCTGTAAAGCTTCAAGCGATTCAAAGGGCCCGGCGGCTTTAGCCGACAGCAAACGCTCACTGGCGCGAGAAATAGGCAGCGAGAAAGCCACCTGGGCGCGCCGCTCTGGGGTTTGGGTTAGGTGGTTCACCACCAAGTCCCCCTCACCGGCTAACAGCGCGGGAATTAACGCCCCCAGCGAGTCCTTGATAATCCACTGGGGCTTTAGGCCATTGTCCCGGGCAAAGGCCTCGGCCATGGCCCGGTAACCATCGGTGGGCATTCCCGAGCGGGGCAAGCCCTGGTAAGTGCGCCGGGGCGCCAACAGACGCAACACCCCACGCTCGCGAATCGCCGCCAAATCACCGGTTTCGGTGTAATTGACAAAACCGGCCGAGGCCGAACTAGCCGCCTGAGCGGCCCCCTTCGCCGCCCCCGTTTGCTTACCCGGGGCCTCGCCCTCGGGTGAACACCCCGCCAGGGCAAGCCCCAACACCAACATCAATACCCGTATCGCGTAACTCATATCACCCGTAAAGTCGGTTAACTTTTATCCTTCCCACCCAATATATCACGACCCACAAGCCCACCCACAAAAGCGCCCGGATTTTCTTACAACAAAGGCTTGACTTTAGCGGGGCGGATAGCCAAAATACGCGCCCTCGACACATGTGGCTAGGTAGCTCAGCTGGTTAGAGCACAGCACTCATAATGCTGGGGTCGGCGGTTCAAGTCCGCCCCTAGCTACCACATTAAAAAAACAAAGCCCCCCTAGGCCACGCCTAGGGGGGCTTTGTTTTTTTAATCGATGTAGATACGGGGTAAGACGCAGAACCGCTCCGGTTCACCCATTGCGACTAAGCAATGGGCAACGAGCGCAGCGAAGCCCGAAGGGTCATAAAACACCTTAGTGTTTTATGATTCACCCGCCCCGGCAACGCTCTGCCACAACTTATTCAAACACCCCAATCCCAGCCTACAGGGGCTTTTTGTTTTTAATCGACTGTAGATACGGGGCTAGACGCAGAACCGCCCCCGTTTGACCCATTGGGGCCAGCAATGGGACATCCTAAAAACCACGAGGGCGAAGCGAAGTCCGTAGGATCACAAAATACCCAAGTTTTTTGTGATTCAGCCACCCCGGCAATCCTAAACAACAAGCCCATTATCTAGCAGGTATGGACCAACGAGCACGGTTTCGCTTATGATCTGTACAACGTCCGCCGCCACTAAAATGAAAATGGAATCTTAAGGGACACGATAAAAACCGTTAGCCGACGCAGAAGAAAGACAATAGTTTGAAAAAGGATGAAGGAATAGGAGTAACACAATGGCGAAGTTTTTAAACACCAGTGCAACCAACTACTTTCTAGAAGAGCTAATCAAAGACGCACGCGACAGGGTTATACTGATAAGCCCCTTCCTAAAGCTAAACGACAGAATCAAAGAGCTTTTAAGCGATAAAAACCGCTTAAAGATCGATGTGCGCATGGTGTACGGTAAAAGCGAGCTTCAACCCGAAGAAATCAACTGGCTAAACGACCTAACATTCGTTAGAACCAGTTTTTGCAAAAACCTTCACGCCAAATGCTATCTAAACGAAGACATGTGCATTATTACCAGTCTAAACCTCTACGAGTTTAGCCAGGTAAATAACAATGAAATGGGTATTCTGTTAACCCGCGAAGATGACGCAGAAACCTTTAGAGAAGCTTACGAAGAAGCACAGCGTATTATCAGAATTAGCGATGAAGTGAGAGTGAGCCTAAAGAAAATCCCTAAAGAAGATGAAAAAACCGAAAGCAAGAAAAATGATGACAAACCTGAAAAGCTCACTTCATCTAAGCTAGCCAAAAAACTGGGCAAAAACACAGACGAGTTAATGTTACTTCTTTGTGAAAACGGCTATTTAGAAGATAAAGACGGAAAACACTTTATTACAGAAAAAGGAAAGTCTTCCGGTGGACAGTTCATGCCCAAGGGGCGTTTTGGCCCTTATTTTTTATGGCCCGCAGAACTAGAATTGTGATCAGCTTTAGGTGAGATAGCCTTATGAAGGCTATCTCTCACAGAATGAACCTGATAGGAAGCTTTAGCGGGAAATCGTACAAGAGTCAAACCAGCACTAGAACAAGCATTCTCTAAAAAAGAATCTCTTGCCTTCGCGCGAGAGCCCCTATGGCTTTTATCGTCAAGCTCCACAACTGCAATGACAGACAAATCCGACTTTTTGCACAGAACGTAATCAAAGTGCTTACCTGATATTTTATTAAATGCCGTTCGCCAACTCTTACGAGACATACCCTTTTCAGGGGCCAAAATATCGGCAACACGAACCTTTCCAAAGATCCGATATTCTTCCCCAACAGCCTGATCCAAGACCCCAAGAAATGAACGTTCAGCCTTTGTAAACAATGTAACGTGCTTCCTATAGCCGTACTGGCGCTTAGCTGTAGCCACACCAAGTATGGCGAGCACAGCAAGAACTAAAACTATTAAAATCAAATATTCCATAGAAACGAAGTTCGAGATTTAGGATGAATCGTGTCACATCAAATAAATACAAAGCATTTAGGAGGACTAGGAAAATATTGCTATTGGCATAACCTGCACAGCGGGGCCAGGTATTTTATGGGTAAAGCTGGGAAGATTAAATCCAGTATTATGAATTATTGAATTCAAACCTTGTTGCATTTTTTTAAGGTCAGACTCAGGAAGACTATTAATAAAAGTTTTTCGAATCAAGCTAATACCTTCTTCAGGTGACTCCACTCTCTTAAAAACCTTAGCAAGAACCTTGAAAGTTCCGTCAACAAGGTCAGACATTGAAGGGTCGTTTAGAAAATCACTCTCTAAAGTCAAAACGGCCTTTACCGGAAGGTCATGAGAATCAGAAACTAAATCAAACGTCCCTCCTTGCTCAAAATCTTGAAGAATTGAATCCATAAGCGACAATCCTCGATTTTTACCGGAGGATGGAGCTTTACCTTTTCCGCGCTTATCCGAAGATGGGGACGAAACACTTAGCTCTTTCAAGAAATCAGCAGTATTCGTTATATTTTTAGCCCCGCGAAGGTACTCTAAAGCAGGGTTAAGCTTTAGATTTGCTTCAAAGTCTATCAAATCACCACATAAAACTGCATCGAAATCATTTAAGTTTTTAATTGCGCCTGAGTCGTGTAGAGATTTTCTTAGGGTATAAAAAATAGAGGCGGGCGTGTGGTATCTATTCTCAAAACGTGAATCATTGCTGCCCTTCCCGGAAGCCAGGTCTGATTTTGCATTAAAATCGGCCTGGACCAATGAAGATAGGACTCCGCTAAGCCCAAATTTACCACCCACCTCCACTTTACCTGACACTGAATCATGTTTTTGTCGATTGACTGTAGTGACGGTTGAAAAACCACCCTGTAGCATGGCAATCATGTCGAATACAGTGCGCTGATTTAAGTATACTGGAACTAGAAGATCAACCATCCTAAAACTCACTAACTAGGTTATAAAAACTAAGATGTATGGCAAGCATTACAGCAATAATAACAGCCATTTATTTTGTTATCAGGCCAATTCTGCTTAGCTCTCAAAACTGCGCCATGACAAGACTCGTGATAGCCTAAGTCATTTGATTTTCAGGGAGCGGCAGATAATAACAACCCGTCGTGCGATTATGAACTTCATGATTGCCATTTCTCCGAGAGGTCTTATTGATTATAAAAACCGGCAAGAGAATAACCTCTATCCTTGTAGTAAAATCCAAAGCTTTGAGAAGTCGTAGCTAGCTTAACCTAAAAATTTTAGAACGACTCTGTCATATCCATTAAATAAATACTACTAAGAAAACACCACTTTAAAAACTAACAAAAGACACAACATAGCGAAGCGCTTATCTAAGCCATTGATTTTATTAAACTTTAGGTTTTGCAAGGACTACTCCAAGGGTCTCATAACGCAAAAACCAACAACTCACCCACCACAACCCCCAATAAGCGACTCGCCCAGCAATAACCTCTACGACAAACACAACACCACAAACCAGCACCCTCCCACCACCTTCTTGAAACCACTCACACCGCCGGGTTAATCTTGCTCCAGCTGCATTTAGCAGCCCGTATTCCATAACAAGAATTGGTACCTATCATGTCTATGCCTAAGCTCAGCGCCCTCTTTTTCGCGCCCCTTTTACTCGCCTGCGCGCAGCAAGGAGCCGCCGCCGATTTACCCACCAACACCCCAGCGTCTGCGGTGCCAGAGAAGGAGGTTCACCACGTCGACACACTGAACATTCACGACCCGGCGGTACTGGCGGACCCGGTCAGTAAGCGATATTACGTTTACGACAGTTTCCATTACGGCCACCCGCAGGAAAATCTGGCATCGCCCAATGGCCGGGCCGGGGTCGAGGTGTTCTGGAGTGAGGACCTGGAGCATTGGCACGGGCCCGAGCTCGCCTATGAGTTTGAGGAAGATTCCTGGGCCAACACCGACCACGCGCCCTGGGCGCCGGAGGTGGCGTTTTACGAAGACAAGTACTACCTGTTCACAACCTTTCATAATTACGATGAAACCATTGGCGAGGCCGAAGAAGGTCGGCCACCGCTGGTACGGCGGGCATCGCAAATTCTGGTCAGTGACAGTCCGCGCGGCCCTTTCAAGCGCTTTGCCAATAAACCTCAAACCCCAGCAGACGAGATGGCGCTGGATGGAACCCTGTGGATCGAAGACGGCCAGCCCTGGATGATTTATTGCCAGGAGTGGATTCAGGCCGGTGACGGTTTGATTAAGGCCATTCGCTTAAGCGATGACTTGACTGAAAGCATCGGCGAGCCCATTACTCTGATTAACGCCGGCGATGTGGCATGGACCGCGAAAATCAGCCGCCACGAGGGTAAAGATATTCGCGCGGTTGTGACCGACGGCCCCTGGCCCTATCGCAGCAAAACCGGAGAGCTGATGCTACTCTGGTCCAGCTGGAACAAAGACAAAGAGAAAGCCTATACCACTTCGCTTGCCTATTCCGACAACGGCAAGCTGACCGGTAACTGGACCCACCGCGAAGAGCCACTGATTGCAGGGGACCGAGGTCATGGCAACATCTTCCGCAACTTTGACGGCGAACTGATGATCGCCCTGCACCGCTACTTCAAGCAGCCTTATACCCGCCTGCAGATTTTCGAGCTTGAAGACCTAGGGGACGATTTGGAAATTGGCGAGCAGCTATACGGCCACCCCTGATGTATCAAGGCCTTTCCCGTCGATATTCATCGCAGCGGAAAAGGCCTTTTATTGCAACACCAAGGTCCCGCTTTTTGGTAACTTTCACCGCCTGGCGCCACGCGTATATTGAAAGGAAAATGACAATTTCAGCGATGGGTTCTGGACAAAAGTGTGCAAAGGCAGGAATCCCAAAATCCCAGCACTTAAAACCATTTGATCCTCGCTTTTGCGGGGATCAAATGGTTTTAAGTAATTGCCATTCAACACAGACCGAATGCTTCACGCATATCCACAAGCGGGCTCCCGCACTACAAGTCTGTTTTCGGGCTGAGAAAAAGTCCGCACGCTTAGACCTTTACGGGTTGGATAAAGTTAATTAATAAGCGCAGACTCTAATCAATACTCGCTTGAAAAAAGAACAATCAAAGGCTTTCAAGCTTTAGCCAATAGCCTTCTCGCTCCAGCGGCGTTTGCTCTGATAACGATGGGTTTTGCAGAGGAAAGGGCTGACGGTCTTTTAGCCCAGAGCGGGTTAACGCGTCGTCAATCATGTTGGTGCCGTAAAAGTATTCGTTAAAGCGTCCCTCAGCCAAGGCCTGATCCAAGGCGGCGTGAAGCGCTTGGGCCAGCTCTGGCTTGTCGGGGCTAACGAACAAGTAGAAAGGTAATGTATAAACCAGCACCAGATTCTCCTCTACCGCCAGCGGAAGATCGGGGCGCGCCGCAAGTTCAGTCCAGGGCTCAAGCACGCCGCGAGGAAAGGCATCGAACCGCCCACCCTCGACCATATAAAACAGGTTGTCGTATTTACTGGTGGTAATTACCTCAAGATTGTTACTTTCCAAAATGGCGATATCGGGCCAACCCGCACCTTGGCCAAACGACATTTGCTGTAAATCGGCAAACGTTTCAACCCGGTTAAAGCGAGACTGACTGGCTGGGTTAATAATAAATATTCGATAGCCCAATAGCCCCTTCAACAATGGAAATCGTATAGGCAGTAGCTGCTCTTCAACTTCGCGGTTAGAGGCCAGCCACATCACATCCATCTGATCGGCTTCTAAACGCTCAATGGCGCGGGTCTGGGTGATCGGGTCTTGGGTGATTTCCAGCTGGTAGTCGCCCTCGATATACTCCAGTGCTACCCGCAAAGCCCCTACCGCATAGGCATCCAGCGGATGTTCAGTCTGGTTGACTCGCAGCATGGTTTGCGCAGTAACGGCCAAAGGCGCAACACTTGCGGTTGCCACTATGCCTGGCAAACAATAACGAACCAAAAACAGGGCCGACTTTTTAAGGTATACATTCCAACGCATGACAGGCCCTCAGATTTTGAACTTGTGCATACGTTCTTGCAGCTCGTTATTTTCCTCGAGCAACTTAGCCGAGCTGGAGCGCATGGTATGAGCGTGGCTGGAGACGGTTTCAGAAAGCGAGGACAAGGCGGTAATAAACTGATTAACTTCGTTAGCGACCGCGCTTTGCTCTTCGGCGGCGGTGGCCACCTGGTGGTTCATGTCGTTAATGGTGGTTACGTGACTCTGAATGCTCGCCAATACCGCCTCTACCCGCTTGCCGGTTTCAACGGTTTCTTCGGCCCACTGGGTATTCTCAGTCATAGCATCGTGGGCTTGGTCAGCGTCCACCTGTAGCTCTGCGACAATCTGTTCAATCTCTTCGGTAGAGGCTTGAGTGCGCTGCGCCAGGGTTCGCACCTCGTCCGCCACCACGGCAAAGCCCCTGCCCTGCTCGCCGGCGCGGGCTGCCTCAATGGCCGCATTCAGGGCCAGCAAGTTGGTTTGCTCGGCTATCGCGCGAATCACCTCGACCACCTTACCAATATTCTGGCTGCTGGCTTTGAGCGAATCGATTTTATGAGCGGTGGCCTCAATTTGCGCCGTCAAACGCTGAATGTTCGCCTGGGATGAACCTACCACCTGGGTCCCCTCGTCGGAGGCCTTTTGCGTGTCGCGGGTACGATCGGCGGTTTCGCCAGACGAGCGCGCCACCTGCTCCGCTGAGGCCGCCAGCTGATTGAGCGCTGCCGAGGCTTGCTCTAACTCTTTCATTTGTTGTTCGGTGGAGTGTGCGGTGTCGTCCGAGGCGGCACTCATCTGCCGCACATGGCCATCGAAGGTATGGGTCAGTTCAACCACGCCACCAATAATGGAGGCAATTTGCTCAATCACCCGGTTATAGTTATCCGCCAGGTGGGCAATTTCATCGCCACTGTCGGTCGGCAAACGGCGGGTCAGATCACCGCCACCCTGAGCAATAGCCGAAAGGTTATCGGCAATTAAATTCAACGGACGAACAATAATCCGGCGCGTAAGCAAAGCCTGCGCAACCAACACGGCAAGCACCAGTGCAACCACAATAACCAGCCCCATAGTCATCTGGTTGGCCAGTACCGTCTGCATTTGACGAGTGGAGAAAACAACCTCGTACTGACCTATCACATCGCCATCGCGCACGATCTCAAGGCCCGAGCGGCGCGATTGCTGATCGGTGTCGCGACTGGCACCCGCCTCGGCCAAGGGCTTGCCACGATGATCGGTGACCACTAAACGATCAATAAGCGAGGTATTGACCAGCGACTCGGCGATGGCCTCCACCTGCTGGAAGTCGTAGGCAAACACGGGTTCCAGCAGCGAGGAGTGAATTAACTCAATGTTACTTTCGACCTCGCGATCAAAAGCCTCTTGCTGCTGATTGGCATTAACATAGTAGCTGGCGACCATAATAAGGGCCGCAACGGTCAGCATCAGGGCGGTCATAGCGACCATGAGTTTCGTCGAAAGCGAACGCAGCATGCGGGGGGACTCCAACTACTTATTAGCTTATAGTATTTTTAACTATTTATATCAGATGTACATCAAAGCTGTACAGAGCCAATATTTTGGCGTGCAACACACCCCCAGCGACAAGAAAGCCAGATTTCGCAAATATTTGACAAGAGATTCTCGGTAGCGGCCCTCTGGTAGGCGGCCTTTCCGGAAAACCCGGTGCCGCCAAATCAGCCAGCTTAACCCGCGGTATAAGCGAGCGCACAAAAAGGCCTTTAGAATGGAGTGCCCACTGCAGTAAAGGTTGGTTAAGTGCGGGCTACCCACGCCACATCGGCCGCCTTTTGCCATTCAGCAACCAGCCAATCGGACTCCAGCGCACCAGCAAGGCGTAGCTAAGCAGGCAAATAGCCATAGTGGTAAGGGAAGAAACCGCAAATTTATACAACCAGCCGCCCGGCTGATCCAGCAGCCAGTACTGAATGGCAATCACGATAGGCAGGTGCACAATGTAAATCCAATAGGAGGCATCGGCGATATAGCGCATGACCGCATTTCGCTGATCCAGCCATTTTCTGGCCAACACCAAACAGGCGAGACTCATAAACACCGATATGTAAGCCGTGCACAAAATTAAAATGCTGCGCTGTAACAGCGGTGGGTTCTGATATTCAAAACTAAAGCCCGCAGGCAGGGCGCGGTAAAAAATCACAAACAGTCCCGCGCTGGCCAGGAGTAAAATCCACAGATAACGCTCGCAAGCATTAACCAATTCCATCGAGTCAAACAGCCAGTAGCCGTACACAAAGAAGAGTCCAAAAAAGCCAAACGCCCAGAGTGTGGGAATAAAGCCTTCGGGGGCAGCATAGGGTACAACGCCTAAAAATAAACCGGGAACCAGACAAAGTGGCAGGAGCAACAACGCTGCCGGCGGTGAAAGGTTGGTAATAAAACGTTTAACCGGAGCAAGAGACGCCTGCCCCAGTATCCACACTAAGGCGTAAAAAAACATCAGGTAATACAAAAACCATAAATGAATGGTGCTGGGCGGAGCCGATTGCTGGGGCTCGCCGCTGCTCATCATCGACTGAATAAAACGTAAAAACGGCGATAGATTATCCACATTATGCACGGCCCATAGCATGGGCCCGATAATTCCCGCCGTAACCAGGGGAAGAAATATCACCAAAGGCAAAAGCACTCGCTTGACACGGTTTTTAAGCAAGCCCCCGATGCCGCGCCGCGATACCAAAAGTGCAGCAAAGAAACCGGCGATGAGAAAAAACAGCGGCATTCGGAAGATGTGAGTGAAGTTGGCAACCACATCTAAAACAGGGCTATTGGCCGTATCGGCGCTCAGCCACACATCCTGAAAAAAACTGCTGTAAGCCAAAGCTGCGTGAAAGAAAACCCCAACCAGCATGACGATGGCGCGCAGGTTATCCATATAATGAAGCCGATCTTCGCCCTTGTTCATTTTACTCTCGCCTGCTGGGGTAGATTAAATAAACGTTTCGCGCTTGGTTTGTCGCCACAGCCCCAACCCAACCACCACAAAGGCAATCGCCAGCATAGAGGCAATCGTCACCAAGGCCGTCGGGCTCCAGTAAACCACGTCGGACTCCATATGCTCGTAGAACTCGGGGTTGCGCAGGGTGAGCATAATAAAAGGGTTCAACAACAAGTTAACCAGGACCATAAAGAAAATGCTCAACCCTTCCGACTCGGATACCACAGTAACGGTGAGTACAATGGCATAATTCATTATTAGCAACACACACATCAATACTAAAAACTGCAAAATGCCATTGGGGATGGGCGTGGTGAGTGTCAGAAAAACCACCCCCGTCACCACCACGCACCAGGGCACTAAAAAGATCACACAGTTTGCGATGACCTTGGCCAGCACATACTCGCTGGGGCGTACAGGCAAGCTCATAATAAACGGCGTTGTTTGTTCTTTTTTCTCGCCAATAATAGTGGTGCTGATGGCGTGAAATCCGGCGGCGATCATTACCGTTAGCAGAGTCACACACCCCATATAAAACGCCCAGGCATGGGGGTAGCCGAGAATGGCCAGGCCCAAGATTCCCAGACCACAATAGCCAGCGATAGGCTTTTGATGTAAATCCCAGTCTTTTAACACGAGACGTTTGACGGTATTAAAATCGGCATTCATTGCGCGCGCCCTCTTTTTACATTGGCAATAAAAATCTCTTCCAATGTCATACGTAAGACTTCAACCACCTCAAGCCCTTTGGACTGTAACCAGGCGGCAGTGCTGTCGTTGTAGTTATCCAGCTTTAAGTTAATGAGCGAACCGCTGCGGCGAAACTCGGCCAAGTTACTGCTTTGCAGCGCCTGGGGATCAATATCGCCCTTACAGCGCACGCAGCGCCATTTTTCTAAAAAGCTTTCTATATCTTCCGAGGCCAATACCCGACCATCGTGCAAAAAAGTGATGGAGTCAGACAGCTGCTCAACATCGTGGGTGTTGTGGGAGGAAAACAACACACTGCGGTTTTCGTTTTCTAACACCTCGGCCAGCTCTTCTAATACTTCGCTGCGCGCGACCGGGTCCAGCCCCGTGGTGGGCTCATCCAGTATCAACAGGCCCGGCCGTCGTGCCAGTAGCAACAGCAAGGCCGCCTTAACCCGCTGCCCGTGAGAGAAACCTTTTAGGTTCTGATCCAGTGGCAAGCCGAACTTTTGCGCCAGGTGTTGCGCGTAACGATTGTCCCAGCTGGGAAAAAACGACTGCACAAAATTCATATGCCAGGCCAGGTTTTTATGCTTGTACAGCCGCATATCTTCCGAGGCGAATCCCACGTCGCGCTTAGCTTCTACCTGCTGCTCGGGCAGTGAATGCCCCAGCACATTCACGCTGCCGCTGTCGGGGGCGATTAAGCCCATAAGAATACGCAAAGTGGTGGATTTGCCCGCGCCGTTTACCCCCACCAGCCCCATAATCTCGCCGGCAGGCAAGGTCAGGTCTATATGGTCGAGCTGAAAGTTCTGGTAGCTCTTTGCGACCCCGCGCATTTGAATCACATCCGTCATTGTGTGTTCCTCACTGTTTGCCGCGCTCTTCAAGGGCGGCTTCAAGGCAAAGCATTAATTCATCGGCCGACAACCCCAAGCGGTCGGCGGCGTCCAGTAACTGCACCAAATAACGATTGAGCTCAGTATCGCGCAGCTCGGCCTGACCGGCCGATTCGGCCACAAACGAGCCGCGCCCCTGGCGGGTCACCACGACCCCTTCGCTTTCGAGTTCGCGGTAGGCGCGCTTTACGGTAATTACACTCACCTTCGTGGCGGCCGCCAGCTCGCGAATAGACGGCAAGGCAAACCCCGGCGGCCAGTCTCCGGCCACCACTTTTAATTTAATCTGCTCCATAATCTGCAGATACATTGGCCGACTGTCGGCCTGGGATAAAAACAACCCTTCAACCACTAAGCGCCCCTACTGTGCATATCGTGTATACACAGTATATACACACCAAACAAATGCGCAAGAGGTTTTAGGCAGCTCAGGTCGAAAAGAGCCAGAAGATGAGATTAAAAGGGAGAGGAGCCTTGGTGTTAGGGGGCTGTTTGCAAAGCCGCTGAGACAAAAGTAGAAGCGCAGCGGCTTTCAGGCGAGGGATAAAATCAGTCGCGCGCTCGATCTAATTGCCGACACATATTCTCGGCGCCATCCAGAATACGCATGGTGTGCCGTTGAATAATATCCGGCGGCACAAAGTAGAGGTGATTTTCTTTAACCGCGGTCAGCGTCGGGTAGGCTTTCCAGTCATCCAGCCAATCGGGGCGTTCGTCTCCCATGCCACTGGCGACTATGGCATCCGGGTCGCGGGCCAGAACCGATTCAATATTAATTTTGGGCGCCAGGGACACGGCATCGGCAAAGGCGTTGCGACCGCCACACAGGCGGATAACGCTACTGACCAAATGCTCGCCGTTTAGGGTTTGCAGCGGATCATTCCACACCTGATACAACACACTGACCGGCGGCGCCTGTTGGTATTGCTGCTTTAGTGAGTCCAGGCGCGCCAGCCATTGGTCGGCGGCTTTGTCGGCGATCGATTCCGTACCGGCCAGCCGTCCCAGGGCGCGCACCTCGGAAGCTATGTCTTCCATGGTGCGCAGCTCATCCACATACACGGTCAGGCCCAAGCGCTCCAGTTGCCGGGCCACCTCGGGGCCGTTGCCCGAGGCCCAACCCAACACTAAATCTGGCTTAAGCGCCAAGACAGCTTCATAGTTAACGCTTTTATAGCTGCCCACTTGGGGCAGTTGCTGAGCCTCGGGTGGATAATCGCTGTAGCTGACCGCCGCCACCAGTTTGTCCCCTGCCCCTGCGCTGTATACGTTCTCGACGATATGCGGCGCCAGGGCGACAATGCGCTGCGCGGGCTGCGCCAAAGTAACGGTTTTGCCTCGGGCGTCGGTCAGAGTTATTTCCGCAGCCCAGGCACTGGTGGCAAGCAACAGGCTCAAGCCGAAAATTATAAGGTGATACATGTCCACTCCTGTTCAATCTGATTAAGCGCTGCTTTTAAACGCACACCGCCGTCGGGGGGTAACCCCACACGAAGGTACACCCGATAAGGCTGATCGGTTGCATCGCGCGGGGCGTTACAATCACGGTAGCCCCAGCGGGTAAAAATAGCCCGCCTGGCAAGTGCCCCGTGCAAATGCTCTAACGATGCCGCAGGGCCAGATAGCGAGACAAACAAACCCGCCGGAGACAGCGCGACTTCTAAATCCAGGCGGTCAATAAAATCGGTCAACAGCTGCATAAGGCGGCTTTGCATCAGGGCAATACGGCGAACCTGCCGCGCCTGCCACTGGCGGTTTTGCAGCGCCTGCTCACCCACCCACAGGGCCGGATGACTGACCGCCCAGGGGTCTAGTCGGGCGCGAAAACGTTCCGCCACCTCGCCCCGGCTCAACAAAAAACCCAACCGCAGTCCCGCCAAGCCAAAAAACTTACCCAGCGATCGCAACACACACAAACGTTCGCAATCGGCCACACTGGTTGCCATGCTCTCGGCCGGATCAAAATCCATAAAGGCTTCATCGACAAGCAAATAGCCGGTTAATTGATTGTGCAGCTGCCGCAAACCGGCCGCGCTGTAAAATTCAGCGGTGGGATTATTGGGGTTAATAATCACCGCGTGGGTCACCGCACCCTGCTTGGCCAGCTGCAACAACTGCGCTGGAGTGTGGTAATAGAGCGGCGTATGCCCCGCGTTTTGCCAGTGGATTTCATGTTCCGTGTAACCGCAGGCGGGCAAGGCCACCACCGCTGGGGGCAAAAGCCCGGGCACAATTGATATGGCCGCCTGGCTACCGGGTGCAGGGACCACGGCATCGGCAGATACACCGTAATAGTCCGCGGCGGCATGCTGCAGCGCCGACGTATCCACCGGTAAATCGCGCCAAACGGTTTCCGGTACCGCCCCGACGGGAAACCCCCAGGGGCTTATGCCAGTGGATAAATCTTGCCACTGCGACAGGGGAATACCGTAACGCTCGCAGGCACGGCGCAAATCGCCACCGTGCCCTGGAATTTGATTCACCGCCACACCCCCGCCGACAGCACACTCAATACCACCAGGCTCAAAATACTCGCGCGTTTAGCCAGCCCCAGTGCGCGCTCTAAGTCCCGCGCATTGGGCTCGGCGCCGGGCAAAGTCGGTTTTTGTTGCCAGCGGCCATGGTAATAACCGCCACCGCCCACACTCACCCCTAATGCCCCCGCACCGGCGGTGATGACCGGGCCCGCATTGGGGCTGTCCCAAGCTCGGGCGTATTTACGCCAGGTGTTAACCGCGTTAGCACCGTCGCCGCAGGCGGCAAATGCCAGAGCGCATAAACGGGCAGGAATGTAATTTAAACCGTCATCCAGGCGCGCTGCCGCCCAGCCAAAAGCCGCGAACCGGTGGGTGCGATAACCCCACATAGCATCCAAGGTGTTGGCAAAACGGTGCAGCAATACGCCCGGCAAACCGGCCAGCGCAAACCAAAACAACGGGGCAATAATCGCATCGGAGGTGTTTTCTAACAGCGACTCCAAAGCGGCGCGAGCTATCTCTGGTGCGGTTAACTGATCGCAGTTACGACTGACTATTTTTTGCAGCGCCGCTCTTGCCCGAGGCAGGTCATTACTATTTAACGCGGCAATAACCGGGGCAATATGCTGGGCTAAACTTTGCGCGCCCAGCGCAAAATAAACCCCCACCCCACCGACGGCTACCGCGAGCCAGGGAAACTGTAAAAGCAGCCACCACCATAAAGCCGCTGCAGCCAAGGTAATGGGCAACAGCAAAATAGTGACGGCGATAAGACCGCGCAAAGTTAACGAGCGCCTACGGTTTAACCAGCGTTCCAGCGCAGACGCGCAAGCCCCAAATCCTACCAACGGATGCCAGCGTTTGGGTTCGGCAAAGCGCAGGTCTAAAACAAAACCCAGCCACAGGGCTAGCGCCGTTACCACAGGGCCACCAATACAATCAGCACCAGAGCCTCACTCAGCTCAACCAAGGCCCCCAGACAATCGCCTGTGTATCCGCCAATCTGGTTGTGCCACAAGCGCCGCCAATACAAAAGCAAGGCAAACACACAGGCAACCAAAACAGCGGTGTTAACCCAACCCAACACTAACAGCATCAGTGCAGTCACTAACAAACTAATTAGCCACAACCTTTGACTGTTGGTGCTTAAGGTATCAGGCACCTTGCCTCCATAGCGGGCGTATTCCGACAGAGCGACAAACGGCAAGATAGCGGTACGCGCTAACAGCGGTGCTACCAGCAAAGCGAGAGCTGCCTGCCAACCGGCATTCAAACTCGCCAGAGCAGCAAACTTTACCAACAACAGTAACACCAAAGATACCAACGCCACAGCGCCGCAGGACGGATCGTGCATAACGCTTAAAATGCGCTTGCGACGCTCCTCCGGGTGGGTGTGCTTGTGCCCGGCGTAGTAGGCGTCCATGCAGTCGGCCAGGCCGTCTAAATGCAGTGCGCCGGTGATCACCACCCAAAGGCAGAGCAACAAGGCCGACGCCAGCAAAACACCCAGCCCCGACATTACAATGGCCGCCGCGGCCAAAATCACACCGATAACCAAACCCACCAGCGGATAAAAATAAACCGCCCGGGTGGCGGTATCCGCCTCGGGTTTCATTACCCACCGCCCCACTGGCAGACGGGTGAGGAACATCAGTGCAAATAAAAAAGCCTGTTTAGCCTGAGTAAACATACTTGGAAGCGTCCGGGTAATCGACGGATGATAGCCCCTCGTTATACCGCAACGAAGCAGCGAAACCATAACTCACATTCAATTGCATCATCCACGCAGGCGGTTGATTGTGAGCCCGCGAAAGCAATAATTTAATCACTCCACCGTGGGTGACCAGCAAAACCGGTTGACCATTTTCGGCAAGCGCTTTCAAGGTATCCAGTACGCGCTGGCGAAATGCAGCAAAGGCTTCGCCCCCAGGGGGCCCATGGTACTCGGGGTCGCGGCTCCAGGCCATACAGGCGGCCTCTTGCTCGCGCCAGACGCTGGCAACACACTGCCCTTCCCACTCGCCATAGCCAATTTCCTTGAGCCCCGGCGCGATGTCTAAGGGTAATCCATAAGATTGGCTTAGGTGTTCGGCAAAGGTTCGGCAGCGCTGCAAAGGCGAGGAAATAATACGAGCCCAATCATCTTTTAACTGCCCTACTCCAAATTCCATCTGTCGCCAACCATTAGCGGTTAACGCCACATCGGTATGGCCGCGAAAAATACGCCCACCCTCGCACTCGCCGTGGCGCAACACATCAATGCGCACCGGAAACTCCGGCTTCGGCAAAGGTGGCCATTTTGCTATGCAGTGCCAGCGCCTCACGAATAATATTGGCCGCCAGCACCGCGCCGCTACCCTCGCCCAGGCGCATATTTAAATTTAGCAAAGGCTTGGCTCCGAGCTCTTGCAACGCCAGCTGGTGGCCCTGCTCATCGGATTGATGGGCATAGAGCAACCAGGGTTTAACCCCGGGGTTAATCGCCAGGGCGAGTGCCGCAGCAGCAGTGGCGATAAAGCCGTCCACCAAAATCGGCGTTTGCATTTGCGCACTGGCGATAAATGCCCCCACAAGCGCAGCAATTTCAAAGCCGCCCAAACACTGAAGGATCGCCAGCGGGTCAGTGAGTTGTTCTTTATGCAGCACCAGAGCTTTTTCGATGAGCTCGGTTTTATGCGCGAGTGTGGCATCGTCCACCCCGGTACCCCGCCCGGTTATAGTGGTCGGGTTAAGTTTGAACAAGGCCGCTAAAATCGCCGCTGCCGAGGTGGTGTTACCGATCCCCATTTCACCGCCGATAAATAAATCGGCCGCATGCGTTTGGTCTGCCCCCAGCTTTAAGGCACGGTGCATTTGCGCTTGGGTCATGGCGTGCTGGGTGGAAAAGTCAGCCGTGCTAGTAGCGATAGGGCTGTGTACTAACGCTGCATGAGGGCTTACATCGTGCAAGCAACCCATGTTCACCGCCAGGAAGTCGGCGTTTAGGGTGCGCGATAACACGCATACCGCGGCGCCACCACGGGTAAAATTTTCTACCATTTGCGCGGTGACAGATTGGGGAAAAGCCGAAACGCCCCGAGCGGCAATACCATGGTCGGCAGCAAAAACCCGCACCACTATTTTCGTAAGCGTGGGGTTCAAATCCCGCTGGAAACCCGCAAAGCGAATCGCAATATCTTCAAGCCGACCCAGCGAGCCAGGCGGTTTGGTCAGCTGGCTCTGGCGCAGTGTGGCCGCTTGCATGGTTTTTTCATCCGGCGCGGCGATAGGCTCGTCGAGCCATTTAAGAGAATCATTCATAACATCGTTACTTTAAAGACAGTGGTAGACCGGCAACCACCAGGGTGACCGAGTCCATACGTGCGGCCAGCGCCTGATGTAGCCAACCGCTGGCGTCGACAAACTCGCGCGACAGCTCGCCCAAAGGCACCACGCCCGAGCCTACCTCGTTACTGACAAAAATCCACGGGGGCGATATTGCCTGGCGCTGAACCGCGTCAACACACTCTAAAAACGCCCCGCGCTCGCGTTCCCACAATCCGTGATGCAGACAATTACTTATCCACAGAGTTAAACAATCAACCAAAATACAGGTGTCGGAAGCGGCATTCTCAGTCAAGGTTTGAGCTAAACGAATCGGCTCTTCCAGAGTTTTCCAAGCCGCGCCACGCTCTTGCCGGTGCGCCTGAATGCGCGCGCGCATTTCAGCGTCGCCCGCCTCGCCGGTAGCCAAGTACAAAAGCTGACCACCGGTTTGTTCGCGCCAGGCTTCGGCTTTTTGTTGAGCGATGCGGCTTTTGCCGCTGCGTGCGCCCCCTAAAATAAGCTGCATACCAGTCACCTATTGTCCCATCGCTTATTGCCCAATCACTACAGGCTTGCCGGTTTTCGGGTGAGTGATTACCGTTACCTCGGTGGCAAACACCTCGGCCAACAGCGATTCGGTTAATACGCTTTGCGCACTGCCACTGGCGACACATTCACCTTGCTTTAGCACCAACAAATGGTCGCAATAGGCCGCCGCCAGCGTCATATCGTGTACCGTCATCAGCACCGCAACGCCGGTAGCGGCAAAGTCGCGCACCGCACGCATTAACTGATGCTGATGCCCCATATCCAAGCTGGTTACCGGTTCGTCCAGTAGCAGCAACCGTTCACCAGCATCCTCAGCGCGCCAGATTTGCGCCAGTACCCGCGCCAACTGCAGGCGCTGCTGCTCACCACCGGACAAGGTGGTGTACAAGCGTCCCGCCAAATGTAAAACATCCATGGCGCTCATGGCATCAATGCAAATTTGCGAATCGATGCGCGTGCCAGTGCTGTGGGGCCCGCGCGCCAAAGACACCACCTCGGTTCCGGTAAACGCAAACTCCAGCGAGTTATGCTGACTTAATATCGCCAGTTTTCGCGCTCGGGCGGCGGCCTCCCAGTGATATATGGGTTGGCCTGCAAACTTAATATCTCCCCGGCAGGGGATATCGCCGCTAATGGCTTTGAGTAAGGTGGTTTTACCCGCGCCATTGGGGCCAATAACCGCGGTAATACTTCCGGCGTTAAGCGATAAATTAATATCGCGCAGCAGGGTTTTATCGGCGACAGTAACCTGCAGTTTATTCACCGCTAGTAAACTCATCGCACCAGCTCCCGATGCTGCCGTAACAAGACAATAAAAAACGGTGCGCCCACTAAAGCGGTCACCAAACCCACGGGTAATTCGGTGGGCGATAACACCACCCGCGCCAAGGTATCGGCAAGTAAGAGTAAGCTGGCGCCGCCCAGGGCCGATAAGGGTACTAAGGCGCGATGGTCAGGCCCGGCCCACAAGCGCACCATATGCGGCACCACCAACCCCACAAAGGCAATGCTGCCTGCCATGGCGACCGACACGCCCACGCCCAATGCCACCAGGATAATCAACTGAGTTTTAAGCCGCTCTACGTTAACCCCCAGGTGCCGCGCCTGGGACTCGCCCAACAGCAACGTATTTAACTGGCGCGCGCAGCGAGTCATACTAAGCAGCAAAACCGCTAATACCCCCAGCATTAACGCAGCGCGACTGCCGCTTGCGCCATCCAGCCCACCCATACGCCACAAGCTCATGCGGCGCAGCATTTCGTTATCGGCAAAGTAGTCCATTAAACCTGTCAAACTGGCGGCCAGAGCAGTCACGGCAATACCCATTAACAACATGGTTGCAACCGAGGTGCCGTTAACGCCAGTGGCCACCCGGTACACCAGCCAAACACACAACAAACCACCGATAAACGCCCCCACCGCCACCAAGGATAAACCGCCCAGCACTCCCAGAGTGCCGCCACCAAGTAATATGGCCAAACTGGCCCCTACAGAGGCCCCGGCGGTAACACCAATCAGTGATGGGTCGGCCAAGGGGTTGCGAAACAAGCCCTGCAAATAGGCGCCGCACACCGCCAGCGTAGCCCCTACCCCGGCGGCCAAACAGGCGCGAGGCAAACGAATACGGGTGATAATGTCGCCGCTGTAACCGGGCACTGACTGCCCCAATAGCGCCTGAATAATATCGGCCGGGGCAATCGCCACCGCCCCCATTCCCAAGGCCGCTAAAAAGCTCGCCAGTAATAAAACGGTCAGGGCCCAAGAGGCCAAGGTTACGCGCTGTTGGCGGCGGGCGGCGGGGCTCACGAATGTGCCTCCCACTGTTTAAGCCAGGCAGAATCCAAATGCGCTTCCAGGGTATCGGCCAGCCGGTCTATCTGACGGTCGCGATAGGTGTGTAAATCAAACCCTTGGGCTTGCGCCAGCCCGGCCCAGCGCAAGACTAACCCCAAAGCCTCGGGCTGATCGAACAGGCCGTGACAATAAGTGGTGAGAATTTGGTTGTCGGTACTCAGTGCACCGTCGGCACAATGGTTATCGACATGCTGAATAAAAACAGCGGCGTTATCGAGCGCTGGCCCACGGCTGATACCGCAGTGAATCTCGTAGCCGCTAAAAGGTGCAGTGGCGTTGTTTAAACGCACGCTACCGGCAATATTAGTAAGGGTTTTGGAGTCGGTAAGCTGTGTGGTGTAATCCAAATAGCCAAAGGCCGGAATGTCACCAGGGCTGTCCTCAATGCCATATGGGTCGCTAATACTTTTACCCAGCATCTGCAGGCCGCCGCAAATGCCCAACAGCTTGCCGCCGTAACGTAAATGCCGATTGAGCTTATCTTGCCAACCGCTGTCCTGCAGTGCCTTCAGATCGGCGCGCACGTTTTTGCTGCCGGGCAGGATTATAAGATCGCAGGGGGGCAGCTCATCGGCGACAGCGACATAACGCAAGTCTACCTGCGGGTGCAGTCGCAGAGCATCAAAGTCAGTGTGGTTACTGATGCGCGGCAGTACCGGCACCACGACCGTTAACTGTTTTTTGTCGAGTTGCTGCGCGGTGCTAATGGCGTCTTCAGCGTCCAGATAAAAATCTTTTAAATAAGGCAGCACCCCCAGCACGGGTTTACCGGTGTATTCCTCCAACCAGTCGAGACCGGATTGCAACAGCGCGATATCGCCGCGAAAACGATTGATGACAAAACCTTTCACCCGCGCTTGCTCTTCAGGCGACAAGAGCGCAAGAGTTCCTACCAAATGAGCAAACACCCCGCCCTTGTCGATATCGGCAATTAAAATAACGGGGCAGTCCGCCGCCTGGGCAAAACCCATATTGGCAATATCGTTTTCGCGTAGATTAATCTCGGCGGGGCTTCCGGCGCCTTCCACCAACACACAGTCGTATTGACTTTGCAGCCGGTTAAAAGAATCCATTACCGCCTGCTTGGCGGTGGCTTTGTAAGCGTGATAATCCAGCGCCTGCATATTACCTAAGGCCTTACCGTGAATGATCACCTGGGCGCCGGTATCCGATGAGGGCTTTAGCAGTACCGGATTCATATCCGTGTGTGGTTGTAGCCCAGCCGCCTGAGCTTGCAGGGCCTGGGCGCGGCCTATCTCACCACCGTTTTCCGTAACCGCACTGTTTAGGGCCATGTTTTGCGGTTTAAATGGTGCGACCTTAACCCCCCGGCGCTTTAACAGGCGTGCCAGGCCCGCTACCAGTGTGCTTTTACCGGCATCGGAAGTGGTTCCCTGCACCATTAAACAGGTCACTTAGTAATCCACACCTTTGCGCGCTTTAATGCCCGACTTAAACGCGTGTTTGATATCTTTGACCTCGGAGACGGTATCCACCAAGTCTTGTAAGGCGCTGCCGCCACCGCGACCGGTGACCACCACGCTTTGCTCGCGGGGGCGATCGGCAATCGCCTGCAAGACTTTCTCTTCATCTAAATACTTATAGGCGATCATATAAGTCAGCTCGTCCAGCACCACTAAATCCAGGCTGTCGTCGGCGAGCATTCGCCTCGCGACCGCCCAGGTGTTTTCCGCCTCGCGAATATCGCCCGAGCGATCCTGGGTGTTCCAGGTAAAACCGGTACCCATTTGGTAAAGTTCAACCTGCGGGCAGTGTTTTTTTACGTACAGCTCTTCGCCGGATAACTGCTCACCCTTAATAAACTGGACCACGCCCACTTTATGGTCGTAGCCCAGGGCACGCATCACCATACCAAAGGCCGAGCTGGACTTTCCTTTGCCGTTACCGGTTAGCAGTATCGCCACACCGCGTTCGGTATCCGCCGCTTCAATGCGCGCATCCACTTTGGCTTTTTGTTTTTCCATCGCCTTTTTATGACGTTCGTTTTTGCTCTGCTCGTCGCTCATGGTGTGCAGTCCTGTATGTTGCGTATTCTAGATTGTGCCATCGGTTCGGAGCGGCAGCGTTTGCAACACGCTGTGAACCCATCCATGGGAGCTCGGCGCCCGAATCCCTCGGGCGACGGTTGCAAACGCCACCACTCCAAACCGCCAAAGCTTGTGGCAGCAAACCTTAAGGATTAGAAGGTCACTTCCACACCCGCATAACCCGAGGCGCCGGCGGTGCGGTAGTTCGGCACCTCAACATAGTCTTCATCGGTTAAGTTTTCACCACGCACATAAAACGTCAGTGCCGGGCTCAATGCATAGCGAATGCTGGCATCAAGTACCTGATAGCTGCCTATCGGTTCACCGACGCGGTCAACAGTGCCCTCGGCGGTGCGTAGGTTAACAGATGCCTGCAAGGCGCTGACCGGTATAAAGGTGAAACCCAGGTTCGCCATATTTTCGGGTTGGCGGGCGCGCACGGCATCCTCAGCGGTTTTGGCATCGGTGTAGGTGTAGTTGGCGTTGACCACCAGCCAGTCGGCGACGGGGAAATCGGCAATCACCTCAACACCTTCGGATGTGCTCTCGCCCGCGCTTTGTACATAGCCGCCATCCCAGTCAATTTCACGCTCAATGCTCTGGTCGAAATACACCAGCTCCAAGTGCAGGCCCGAGTGTGCGTAATACTCTACCCCAGCGTCCCAGCCTTCGCTCTCTTCGGGGGTAAGCGGTGCCAGGTCGGGATTATCTTGCTGGCGATTGTAGTCAATTTCAAACAGGCTGGGGGCGCGAAACCCAGTGCCGTAGCTGGATTTAAACTTGACCGAACCGGATGCCACATCGAGAACATAGGCGCCGCTCACGCGGTAGGTGTCGTA
This sequence comes from Gilvimarinus xylanilyticus, assembly GCF_024195295.1. Classification (GTDB taxonomy): domain Bacteria; phylum Pseudomonadota; class Gammaproteobacteria; order Pseudomonadales; family Cellvibrionaceae; genus Gilvimarinus; species Gilvimarinus xylanilyticus. The sequence goes on from NZ_JAMFTH010000001.1 coordinate 1,646,673, forward strand.
ATCGCCAAAGTCATCGCTGTCGTCATGGCGCATACCGGCGGTGACATACAAACCCTCGCCATAGTGACCCTGATACTCGGCGTAGGCGCCCCATTGGTCACGGCTCATTTCCAGCACCGTATCTTCGCGCTGCTCCAGGCCATAGGCGATGGTGTGCGCTTCGCTGAGTTTAGCGCTGCCTAACCACTCCAGCTTTTCCAGCTCGCCTTCGGTGTCATAAGAGATAGCCCCCGCAGCGAGATTTTGACGGGCGACATCGGTGTTGGAGTAAGCCAGCTCGTTGCTAAAACGCTCGGTTTGGTAACGGGCGCTGACACGGGTGTTAGTCTGCTCAAAATCACCCACACAGTCATTCACATAGGGCCAGCTGCAGTGATCGAATTCGTTGGTAGCCTCGGTGTCACGCGCGACCGCTTCAAGGCGTAAAGCGTCGGTGACATTCCACCCTACACGACCGTGCAAGGTAGTGTTTTCATAACCATCGTCATCTTGGTTTTGCAGCAGTTCAGGGGGGGCCTTTTCATCTTCAATAACGGAGTTAAAACCTTCTGTCTCTGCGTAAGACGCACCGACAAAATAATCCACCACCTCGCTGCCACCACCGACACTGGCGTTATAGCGTTGGCTGTCGAAGCTGCCACCCTCGGCGGACAACGTAACCTGAGTCTCATCCGCTGAGGTTAGGGTGTCGATATTCAACACACCGCCGGCATCGGCGCCGTACATCAAGCCCTGGGGACCGCGCAGCAGTTCAACCTTGCCCACATCGGCGCTCATAATATGCTGTAACTGAGCACTGGCCTGGGTGCCCGTGGGGTCTGTGACATCCACCCCATCTACTCGCACCATGGTGCGGTAGCCGGATTCGCCGCGTACGCGAATCGAGGTGGGCTTGCCCATACCGCCGGTGTTGGTCACCGAGACCGATGGCATGGTGCGCAGCACGTCGGCCAGGGCCGTAAAGCCTCGCGCCTTGATTTGAGTGTCATCAAGCACCGATACCGAGGTGGCCACCTGGCGCATGGCTTCGGGCTGGCGCGAGCTGACCACCACAATGGTTTCCAGGCTGGGTAACAGGTCTTTTTGCGTGTTTTCGGTTTGCGCCACAGCGGGCGCGGCAGCAACAATCGCTGCGGCTAGAATGGTCTTTTTCACAGTTCAATCCCTAACAAACGTAAAGTGGGATCGAGGGGAGGAATAGCATGCGGCACACGCCACCTAAGGCGCGTGATACTTGCTGATGGTAGCCCTCCGCTCCATCGCGTTGCGATACAGGCCGGTATCGGGCTGACAAGCCTCAGGCTTGATCACCGTTGCGGGGGCAGCGCCGGATTGTCCGGACTTCCCGTTTAACCTACTCAGCGCCTAGAGTCAGTGACCCTAAACGCAGCAGGCACCTGCTATCGTGGCGCGCAATGTAAGGCGTGACGGGGGTTTTGTCAATTTGCGGCGAATGGATCGGTTTATGGGAAACGGAAAACGGAAAACGAAAAAGCGGACGTTACCCGTGCACCCTATCCCGTTCTCCTCTCAAAAAGTGTAAAGCCCATTGCACTGCCCCGCTCCGCTTGCTGCAATGAGCAAATAGTGAACACACCGAGAGGGATTTGCCATGACCGAGTTCGATTTATCGCGCCGCCAGCTGATTAAACGCGCCAGTGTCGGCGCCGCGCTGCTGAGCACGGGGGCCGGCAGGCAGGTTTGGGCCGCCACCCCCAAACGCAAATTGGGCGTTGCCCTGGTGGGGCTTGGCTACTACAGTCGCGACTTATTGGCCCCGGCACTGCAGCTAACCGAACACTGCGAGCTGCGCGGTATTGTCACCGGTAGCCCCGAAAAAATCCCCGTATGGCAGGAGAAATACGGCATTAAAGATGCCAATGTGTACCACTACGGCAATATGCATCGGCTGGCCAATAACCCGGATATCGATGTGATTTATATTGTGGTGCCCACCGGCCTGCATATGAAGTACTCGGTCATCGCCGCCAATGCGGGCAAGCACGTATGGTGCGAAAAGCCCATGGCCATGAGCGTGCAGGAGTGCCAAACCATTATCGATGCCTGTCGCAAAAACAAAGTGAAATTGTCGGTGGGCTATCGGATGCAACACGAGCCCAACACTCAGACCATTATGCAGTACGCCCAAAGTCGCCCCTACGGTGCCTTGCAAACCATCGATGCCGTTGCCGCCTACGCGGGTAACGGTTTACCGGCGGACAACTGGCGCATGCAAGCGGATATGGGCGGCGGCGCACTCTACGATATGGGTGTATACGCCATAAACGGCGCCCGCTACGCGGCGGGTCTGGAACCTGTAGCTGTGACGGCCACACGGGACTTTAGTCACCCCAAGTTCGAGGAAGTGGACAACACCACCCGCCTGACTCTGGAATTCCCCGAGGGAATTATCGCCAACTGTCGCACCTCGGTGGTCGAGTCCGGTAACCGCTTGCGGGTTAACTGCGCCGACGGCTGGTACCGACTGGCGCCCATGCAGTCCTACAATGGCGTACAAGGCGAGACCAGCGATGGCAAAAAGCTGGATAAGTTTATTGCCAACCAGCAGGCGGCGCAGATGGATAACGACGCCCAGGCGATCTTGAATGGCACCGCCGTTAAAGTACCGGGCGAAGAAGGTATGCGCGATATTGCGATTGTACGCGCCGCCATAGAGTCCGATAAAAAGGGCGAGCGCATCGTGCTGTAAAAGATGCGCCCTGCTAGTACATTTGCACCGGTAGGCGGCGCGAATGACAGCCATCGGGGCCGCAAATTTCGGCGAATAAGTAAACGTCCTGGGGCACTTTATAAATGATCGGCAGCATATCCACCCAGGGCCCGTTTTCGCAGGCCAAGGTAAAGTCAGTGCGGTACTGACAAAGGGCGTAACCGTCTAGGTTACAGGCCCGACCCGGTCCGCAGCGGCGCTCGTACACCCTTAGACTATCGTCAATGTAAGGGGTCTCGCCCATACTCAGGTAGAATCGGTAGGGCTCGGCATAACGCACTTCCCAAAATACTTCGAACACCCCAGCCTCCACATAGGGATCAATGACCAGAGGCACACCGGGGTCGTAATCACTGTCGACCCCATAGCTATCAATGAGCGCGTAATCAATCAGAGCCTGGGGTGGTGGCGGAGGTGGACTGTGATGCTCCCCTTCCTTACAGCCGCCCAATAAAGCAAGAGCAAACAGCAAACCCATCTGTATTTTCATGTCGACACCTCTCGGAGGCTTATTGGCAATACCAAGCAGGTTACCCTTGGCGCCTGAACCCCGGCTGAACTAGTTACTTGTCTTTTGTGGCCGAAACACGTAGTTTTTACCTGAGAGCCTCCGATTATCTCTCCCTACTTAACCGCTTTTTCTGTTGCAGGAAAGGAACCCCCTACCGAATGAACCCCGCAAGCGCCCAACGCGACGCCTCAACCCTAACCACCGCGTGCGAAGAGTGCGACTTACTGTTGACGGTGCATGCCTCCCACCGCCGACCGCGCTGTCCGCGCTGTGGGGCCGTCCAGGCATCGGCCCGGGCCTTTAACCCCACCAGCGCCATCGCCCTGTCCCTAAGCGGGCTGATTCTTGCTATTCCGGCTTTTGTGTACCCGCAAATGAATTTCTCTTTGGTGGGTAACCCCAATACTTACACGCTTTTGGGAGGCGCCAAGGTATTAATGGACATGGGGTTTTACTGGGTAGGCGCGCTGATTTTACTGTGTACCTGTATCGCCCCCGTAGCATTGCTGATACTGGTTATGCTAACCAGTCTTGGCTGGCAGCTGCACTTACCCACTCGCTGGGTGCGAAAGGGGCTTAAGCTATACCACCATATACTTCCCTGGGTCATGCTGGATGTCTATCTATTGGCCGTCGCGGTATCGATGATTAAATTAATGGACATGGGAGACTTCTCACTCACCCGGGGCTTTGCCTGTTTTTTGGGGCTATTAGCCGTGCTGGCACTGACGACTCGCCAATTTAACACCGACCGCTTTTGGGACTTAACGGAGCAGCGTGATGCAGGCCATTGAGCAGCGATTAAGCCGCTGTCACACCTGCGGCAAGCTGGCGCAGGTAAGCCAGGAACCCAGCGTTTGTCCGCGCTGTTACACCCAGCTGCATTTGCGCGACCCCTACGCTCTTTCGCGCGCCTGGGCCTTTACCCTGACGGCGCTAGTGGCTTTTATCCCCGCCAACTTATTGCCCATTATGACCGTGGCAAAATTAGACAATGTGATTCCCAGCACCATTATGGCCGGGGTTATTGATTTGGCAAAAAACGATATGCTGCCCATTGCCATTGTGGTGTTTTTGGCCAGTATTGCCGTACCCGTCTTTAAGCTGATTGGTATTATTTACTTGCTCTATACCGTGCAAAAAGGCCGGGCCATTAACGCGGCGCAAGCCACCCGTATGTACCGCTTTATTGATTTTATCGGGCGCTGGTCAATGCTGGATCTTTTTGTTATTGCTATTTTGGCAACTCTGGTCAGCTTCGGTAAAGTGGCCAGCATTGAAGCCAACCCGGGCGCCTCGGCCTTTGCCGCGGTGGTGGTATTAACCCTATTGGCCGCCAAAAGTTTTGACCCGCGTCTTATTTGGGATTTACAGGAAAAACCACACAATGAGTAACGACGATTCATCTTTTAGCAAGGCGTTACCCGCCGATAGCGTGGACAGTAAACGCGGCATTTCGGCGGTGTGGCTGCTGCCACTTTGTGCGGTATTACTGGGCGCCTGGCTGACGTATAAACACTTTACCGAAGCTGGCGTCAGTGTGGTCATTACCTTTCCCACCGGGCAGGGCCTGGAAGCTGGACAAACAGAGGTGCGCTACAAAGGTATCCAAATTGGCACAGTGCGCGAGCTGAATGTACAGCCCGATTTACAGAGTGTTGCGGCCCAAATCACCATTAACAAACAGGCCGAAACCGCGCTGCGTGAAGACACCCAGTTCTGGCTGGTAAAGCCCGAGCTATCTCTGGGTGGCGTGCAAGGGCTGGATACCTTGGTATCGGGTAACTATATCGCCGTGCGCCCCGGCCAGAACCCAAACACCCGTTATGTGTTTAAAGCGCTTAAGGAACCGCCGCCGCCCGAGCTGAACCAGGGCGATCTGGAAATTCGCCTGTCCGCTCCCAACCTGGGTTCACTGCATGCGGGCTCGCCCATTCACTATCGCAAGCTTAAAGTGGGCGAAATTGTCGATTATGCCCTGAGCGACGACAACGCCAGCGTTATTTTTAAGGCGCATATCGACGCCGAATACACCCACTTGCTGAACACCAACTCGCGCTTTTGGAACACCAGCGGGGTGTCAATTTCGGGCGATTTAAACAGCATTAATGTGGATACCGATTCACTCGCCTCCATTATTTTGGGCGGTTTATCCTTTGCCGAACCCGAGGGCAGTGCCCCTGGCGAACCCGTACTGGATAATCAGGTTTTTAAGATTTTCCCCAGCTACGCCGAAGCCGACACCGGTATTGAGATTGATATTGAGTTTAATACCGCCGAGAGCTTAAAAGCCAACCACACGGAAATTAAATACAAAGGCTTAACCGTGGGTAAGCTTAAAACCCTGGATATGAAAGACGACTTCTCGGCCATTAACGCCACCGCCAGCATCAACCCTATGGCCGATGTTTTACTAAACGACACCACGCAGTTTTGGCTGGCCACCCCCACCATTTCCTTGTCGCGAATTTCGGGGTTATCGACATTGCTAACGGGCTCGCATATCGACATGGAATTTTCCGCCGACAGCGACACTCAGGTACGCGAGTTTGTTGCCCTGCAAGAGCCTCCGGCACCTCGCAAAGACAAAGCGGGCTTGTATGTCGAGCTCACGTCCGAGGCACTGGAGGGCATCACCCGCTCCAGCGAAATCTATTACCGCAATGTCAGTATTGGCAAGGTGGTGGATTATCGGCTTAATGAAGACCAGAGCAAGGTGATAATGGATGTGCATATCGCCCCCAAGTTTGCGCCTTTAATCACCCGCGACGCACGCTTCTACCAAAATAGCGGCATCGACATCAGTGCCGATTTAAGCGGCGTCAATATTAATACCGAATCGCTTTCCAGCATTCTGCGCGGGGGTATCGGGCTTTACCTACCCGCCAACGCCCAGAACGCACCACCGGCCGATGATCAAAGCCGTTTCGCCCTACACCCCTCCCTTGAGCAGGCGCAGGACAAGGGACCTGTGGTACAAGTCTCGTTCGTCGATAGCGATGGCTTAAGCGCCGGGGCCGAACTACGCTATTTAGGGGTCGCCATTGGCGAGGTAGAAGATATCCGCCTTAATCACCCCGAACCCGGCGTCACCGCGTTTATAAGATTATTACCCGAGGCGCAGTCACTAGTGGTCGATGGCACCGAGTTTTGGCGAGTCAAACCAGACATTAGTCTTAAAGGCATCAACAACCTCGGGACCCTGGTGTTTGGGCAATACATTGCTATTGAACCTGGCCACGGCGAAACCATGGCCTATAACTTTACCGGTCAGGAAACGCCCCCGGACGATTATCTGAGCGAGAATGGCCTGAGCTTAACCCTGCAGGCACCCTCGCTGGCCTCCATTAAAGAGGGACGCTCGGTGTTTTATCGCGAAATACCGGTGGGCGAAGTAACCGGCTTTGAGCTGGCAGGCAACGCCCAGCACGTGAATATCTACCTGCACATTTACCCGAACTATGCTCCGCTGGTACGCCGCAACACCGTATTTTGGAATGCCACCGGCATCGCCTTTGACTTTGGCTGGTTTTCGGGCGCTAATTTGCGTACAGGTTCGGTTCAGTCACTGCTAGCCGGCGGTATTGCCCTGGCTACCCCCAACCAACCGGGTGAGCGCGCCAGTGACGGCGAAGTCTTTACCCTAAACGACGCCCCGCAAGACGAGTGGCGGCAGTGGCAACCGGATATTCCCTTACGGGCAGCGCCGTAAATTTTACGGGTTACGGGTTACGGGTTACGGGTTACGGGTTACGGGTTACGGGTTACGGGTTACGGGTTACGGGTTACGGAACATGCTAGCAATAACAATAAGGATATCGAAATGAGTGAATACGAATTGGTGTATTTGGCCAGCGAATACATTAACAGGACGTGGCAGCTACTGCAGTTTTGGGCCAGCGTATCTTTTGGTTTACTGGCTGTGTCCTACCTGGCGGCTAAGCATTTAAATTTAGCGATGGCGGTGATGCTTACCCTGCTCTACTGCTCGTTTACGCTATTTATTATGACCATGCTGGGCTTAAACGGCGAAGTCGTAGATGGCTTTATTAGCGATTTAGCAGGTTTGGATAGTAAAGACGCAGGCAGTCCCCTTACCTCTCAAGGCGCGCAAAAAATTGTCACCACCTCGCCTGGCCCATTGCCCATGGCGCTAATTGTCAGCGCCTTTTTTGGCACCTTTGTCAGCACACTCTATTTTCTCTGGCGATCATTTCTGTCGACTCACAAAACACAAAACCCAGACACCCTTAACGAAAAAAGCTCGCTATAAGCCTATAGCGAGCTTTTACATAATACTTACGGCGCAGCGGCTTACGCCTTACTGCGCCACACGGGGCTAATTACAGCACGTCCATCAGTCCGTCTTTAGAGGCCTTGACGGCCTCCATAGGGGTCATTCCCTCTGGATAAACTTCTTGCTCGACTACCAGCCAAGTCGATTTAGAGGTGTCTTTAAAAGCTTCAATTACCGCACTCCAATCAACCAAATCCTGTCCCACAATAGACGTTACACCGTTATCGGCGGCGGTGACTTTATTCAGCTCGGCAAATACCAGCCCCATCTTCTCACCCCACCCCTCTGGGTTGGCTTTTTCGATGGCGGGCATGGCGTCTTTATAGTGAGTCACCTGGGCTTTAATGTGTGCAGTACGCACCCGGCTTTCGTATTGACGAATCAGCTTGGCAGGGTCCATACCGGCAAAGTAAGCCCAGCTGATGTCCAGCTGCATAATCACATTGTCGGCGGTGTTATCGGCCATATACTCCCAATAAGTCGAGTCTTTATAAGTATTAAACTCGTCCTGGTGGTTGTGATAGCCAATTTGCATGCCATGAGGGGCCAGGCGCTCGGCCATGGCATTTAAGTCGGCCACAATATCTTCAATGCCGTCGTCGTTCCAGGCGCGACCATCAGCCGGTACAATTAACCAGTTAACCCCCAAGGTTTTGTAAAACTGAACCGTCGCATCGAATTTCTCATCGGTTAACTGATCAAACCCCACATGGGCGCCGGAAACCTCTAACCCCAGCGAGTCCAAATAGGCCTTAAAGGCTTGGGCGTCATCGCCGAACTCGCCCAGGTTACCCGCCAGCTCGACGCCATCAAAACCCCAGTCGGCGAGCTGCTTTAGGGTGCCTTTTACATCGTCACTCACGTCGTCTTTAACCGACCAAAGCTGCACCGAAACGCCTTCAAAAATACGCTCTTCGGCATGCTTGTGGTGATGATCGTGATCTCCTGCCGCCAGGGCCGCGCCGCTAAAACTAAAGGCCACTGCCGCCAACCAGGGCATGGCAAATCGTTTTAAAGTATTAAGTGCTGTCATAACCACTCCGATTATTGTCGTTAGTAAAGAGCGCAAGAATAGTATTGTTTACCGCAGTTGGACAGCCCCCATAATTCAAGACAATCGACCGAGCCGACCACAAAGATCGTAAACCCTGGCAAAAGCCCGTCATCTGGCCCTTTGCGGGGGCTGTGATCAGTATCAAATTTTGTGAATAAAAGTTGCCGCAGTTTACAAACCAGGCTTGGTACACAACTCACCCCCAGCGCCCGCCCTGCCTGACCTTTCGCAACTGAACAAAAAACAAACCAATCTAAACGCAATATTAACGCTGCCCCCTCATTAAATATTAATATAGTTTAATCATACAATTATAGTCGGAACCTCTCTAAGATTGGGCCGCTGAGGGTTCTCAGCCTATACCTATAACGGATAAACAATGAGGTTCTTCCATGATAAAGACAATTTTCACCCTAATGACGCTGCTCAGCCTGAGCATAACGGCACTAGCGGGTCCGCCCTCGGGCCGCTATGTGATTATTTCCAAGCTAAACGGCAATGCCCTGGATGTGGATAGTTTCAGCAACGACAATGGCGCCAATGTGATGCAGTGGTTCGCCATGGGTGGCGCCAATCAGCAGTTTGATATCCAAACCCTGAGCGACGGCAGCTACTCCATTCGTGCCGTACACAGTGGTAAATCTTTGGATGTCTGGGAATGGAATGCCGATGACGGTGCCGAGCTGCGCCAGTGGGACTACCTGGGCGGCGACAATCAGCGCTGGTTTATCGATGACCAAGGCGGCGGCTATTTTTCTATTACCTCTAAATTCAGCGGCAAATCCTTGGATGTATGGGAAATGAATATGTACGCCGGTGCCGATATCCGCCTGTTTAGCTACTGGGGCGGCGACGGCCAGCTGTGGACCTTCCAGCGCGTAGGCGACAGCAGCGAGTGCTACGCCGGCGCCACCCTTACCCATCGCTTTGTGGATTGCGGCGGTAAAACCATCGGTCTGAGCTGTAACGGCGATAGCGAAAGCCAGGACCCGGTGTTAAACCTGCACAACTCGTCCGTGCGCAATGTACGTCTGGCAGCCAATGGCGGGGCCGATGGTATTCACTGTGAAGCGGGCCACTGCACCCTGACCGACGTGGTGTGGGAAGATGTCTGCGAAGACGCGGCCACTAACAAGGCCGAGAACGGCACCATGACCATCGTGGGCGGTTCGGCCTACAACTCCAGCGGCGGTTATGGCGGTAGCCCAGACAAGATCTTCCAACACAACTCTAAAAACAGCACCACCTTTATTTCCGGCGGCTTTACCACTTTCGGCGAACACGGCAAACTGTGGCGCTCGTGCGGCAACTGCACCAACAACGGCGGACCGCGCAACGTTTACGTGTACGACGTTAATATCGACTCGGAAATAGGCTCCATTGTGGGTGTAAACCGCAACTACGGAGACCGCGCCACAATCCGCAATCTTCGCATTCGCAATTATTCATCGGGCGACCCCAAGGTGTGCGAAGAATACCAAGGCGTGGAAAAAGGCAGCTCCTCCAGTAAGTACGGCGAGTACTGGAACAGTGCTAGCTGCGATGTGTCCACCTCTGATGTGAACCCTCTGTAAGCACTTTTGCCCCGGCTTTTCGCCGGGGCTTTGCTCATTGCCGGGCATAAACGATATGATGGGACTCCAACCGAGGAGCGTCGTCATGGCCAAAATCCACACGTTTACCATCCACAGCTTACAAAACCAGCCTATCGACTTTACCCAATTTGAAGGCAAGGTTCTGCTGTTAGTGAACACCGCCAGCAAGTGCGGCTTTACCCCACAGTACGAAGGCCTGCAGAAACTACACGACACGTATAAAGATGATGGGCTGGTAGTCATTGGCTTTCCCTGCAACCAATTTGGCGAGCAGGAGCCGGGGGAGCCCGATGAAATCAAAAACGGTTGTTTAATTAACTATGGGGTAGATTTTTTAATCACCGAAAAAATCGACGTAAACGGCCCCGACGCCCACCCTATTTTTCAATTTATAAAAGAGGCCTGCCCTGGATTAATGGGAAACGATATTAAATGGAACTTTACCAAATTTCTAGTGGCCCGCGATGGCACACCGCAAAGACGCTACGCGCCGATTACCAAACCGAAGAAACTGGAAAGCAAAATTAAAAGGTTATTGAAAAACGGGTAAAGGAGATCAGTTGCGTCTGAGGTCTGACAAAAAAGCGTCGGACATCCGGCATCAGACGTCTGACTTTTCCAACCTTTCGCAAAAACATAATCCACCAAATTTCCCCACCAACAGGAATAACCACAGTGCTCCACTACCTTAAAATTTTCAGCTGGCTGCTGTTTACCTTTGCGATCGTGGGCTTAATTGCCCTGTTGGCGGGGCTGGAACCGACCATGACCAGTGTTTTTAAAGCGACCTGGTTGTTACTGGGGCAAACAGCGGTTGCATCGATACTGCTGCTGGGCTTTAAGTACTACCGCTTGGGCAAAATATCGCAGAAGCTTTTGCTTTACAGTGGTTGGACACTGATTGCTCTACTAGTCATCACCGGGCAAATTTGGCTTAACCTTTAACGCTAAGCGGTCAGCAGTTTTGCCAAGGTCAAAAGCCCCCGCTCGACTCTCGCATCCCACTTAACCGCGCAGTTTATGCGCAGACAATTGGCAAACTTTCCCGTGGCCGAGAACAAACTGCCGGGGGCGAAGCTGACCCCCGCCTCCATGGCGGCCTGCAAACGCTCGGTGGTGTTGATCTTGCCGGGCAGCTCCACCCAGAGTACAAATCCTCCGGCGGGGCGACTGATGCGGGTATCGGGCGGAAACAACTGACTAACCCGATCAATCATCCGCGCCACCGCGAGTGAATAATCGCTGCACATTCCGCGAATTAAACGCTGGTAACGGCTTTTATCCAGCACCTCGGCCAGCGCCAATTGCGCCGGGGTATTCACACTCACGGTATTAATAAACTGCAAATACTCGGCGCGCTGGATATTTTTCCCCGGCACCAGCCAGCCCACCCGCAAACCCGCCGCCAAAGTTTTAGACGATGACGAGCAGTAATACACCAAACCTTGGGTATCCCAGCTTTTAACCGGTCTGGGCCTCGGGCCACTTAGCGGTAACTCGCCGTAAATATCGTCCTCCACCAAGGGCACATTGTGTTTTTCCAGTAAACGCAATAACTGTTGTTTGCGCTCATCAGACAAACAGGTTCCCAGCGGATTTGAAAAGCTGGGCACAAACACACAGGCAGCTACAGGCCAGCTCTCAAGCGCGAGCTCAAGTGCGCCCAGGGACAACCCCTCGGTGGGGTCGGTGGGAATTTCTAACGCTTTTAACCCCAGCTGCTCCACCACCTGCAGCAAGCCGTAATAGGTGGGTGACTCCAGCACCACAATATCGCCTGGCTGAGTAACCTGCTTAAGCGCAATGGCGATAGATTCCTGGCAGCTGTTGGTGATTAACACCTGCTCGGGATTGACCCGACACTGTAAACTGGCCAGGTGCCGGGCGATGTGAGTTCGAAGCTCGGGCGCCCCCGGAGGAAACTCATAACCCACGCAGCGCCTGCGCTGTTCGCGCCACACTTGGCGAAAAGCTTTTTCAATCACATTGACCGGCAAAAAGTCAGCGGCGGGAATGGCGGTGCCCAGGTTAACCATCTCGGGATTATTGGCCGCCTGTACCAGTTGCAGCACACGCTCCTGCCCGGACACGGGCTTGGGGGTTTTACTCACCGTGCGAATGCGCGGCGGCTTATGTTTTGTGGCCGCTTGGCAGACGAAGTAACCCGAGCGCGGCTTAGCCTGCAAAAGCCCCCGCCGCTCCAATTCCTGGCAGGCATTCACAGCGGTAGAAACACTCACCTTATGCTGCTGGCTCAGCTTGCGCACGCCGGGCAGTGCCACACCTGGTGGGTAGACTTCGTCGTCAATTAATGTCTGTAGGCGGTTGGCCAATTCACGGTATAACATATTTCCCCCTTGCCATCAGTGTACGCCCAGGCCCGCACACAAAGCGGTACAGTTGCCGAATTGCACACCAGTACAGATACAGGTCAGAATAATCTGTATCGCACCAATTGTCATTTTTTGCATCTGTACCGCTCACCGTCTCGCCGCCTAATCTGTGCCTTTATCACAGGCATAAGGAATAAGCCCATGAACGAGGCACTACTGGCTCAAGTAAGCATTATTATGGTGATGGTCGGCACCCCCGGCCCCAACAACTTCCTACTGTTAAACTCCGGCGTTAACTTCGGCGTGCGTCGCTCTATACCGCTGCTAGCGGGCATTCTGATGGGCTGTCTGGTAATGCTGCTGGCACTGGCCACCGGTTTAGGACAAGTGTTTGCGCACTACCCACTAAGCCTGACAATCATGCGCGTGATCAGTGCGGGCTTTCTCGCCTACCTGGTTATTAAATTGCTGCAAACGCGGGGCACAAACAGCCACCGGGAAAGTGCGGTTAAGCCTTTGGGGTTCTGGCAGGGAGCGGCCTTTCAGTGGGTCAACCCCAAGGCGTGGATGATGTGTTTATCCTTGATTACCGCAGGCGTGACTCACTCCGACATGGCCATGTTGCTGATTATTTTTGCGGTGACGGCTCTGCCCCTGCTTCTCGCCTGGAACCTGGGCGGACTGGCATTGCGTCAGTGGTTAAGCGTGGGGACCCGGTTGGTGTGGTTTAACCGGGCGATGGCACTGCTGTTGTTAAGTTGCGTGGTTATGATTTTTTGATCAATTAACTGGGTGGATAAATAGATCGTCCTGATCTATTTATCCTTAGCCCTAAAAATCAGGCGGCTTGTGCGAAAACCCTGGATTTTTACGGCTTGCATGAACCTTCGGCTCATGGTGGTGCGTCCCTGCCCCCCCTATTAACCCGGCATATACTGCCACCGGGTTAATACAACCCTCAGTTTTTTTGCCAGCCTTCCTCCACGACCGCAGCGCTGCGGTCGTGGGGAAATGACATTACTGCCTTTCGAGCGTACGAATATAAGACACCACATCCTTAAGCGCTTGCTCGTCGGGCAGCATCTTGGCAAAGCTTGCCATTTGCTGACCCACCGGATCGCGCGGGTCGCCGCCGCGAGCCCCCGATCGGTAGTTACGCAGCTGCGTCAGCAGATACCAGTCGGCCTGCCCCGCCAGCGCCGGGGCACCCAATTCGCGATTACCCTGCCCTTGTACGCCATGACAAGCCGCGCAGGCAGTGTAATGCAGCGCGCCCTGTGCCGGGTTACCCTCAATCGTGGCGGGTTGCTCGTCTCTTTCCAAGCTTTCAAGGTAGCGTGCCAAACTGGAAATAGGGCTGTTTGGCTGGGGCTCGGCCTTGAGAAACTCCAGCGCCGCGCGCATGGAAATCCCGTTGGGGTCGCGAAAATGGGTGCCGCGAACACCGGCGTGAAATTTCTGCAATTGGGTCTGCGCATACCAGTTTTCAATACCCGCCAAAGGTGGCGCCGCCTGGGCCGGATCGCCCACGGCGTTACCGCCGTGACAGCCCGCGCAGTGCTGCCCGTAAAGGGTCTCGCCCCAAGAGGTGCTGCCCCATCGCCAAACCTCGGGTTCAAACACATGCCGGGCGTGATACTCGGCGTAAGCCTCGTCCTCGACCTTGGCAAAGTTCAGATCGAGACCCGAGGAGCGCAGCTTGAGTGCCATCTGCGCTTGCGCATCAACCTCATTCACCAGCGCCTGTAAAGATGCCAGCTCGGCCGCACTGGGCTCGGCGCCCCGTTCACGCCAAACATCCAGCGCCGCCACACTCATCAACCCCAAACGCCCCGAGGGCAAACCACGCCAACTCTGCAAGGTTGAGGTCAAATCGTCGGCCTCGGCCTGTAACGTCCTTTGGGCGACCAGGTATTCCGGCGTTTGCTCAAGGTTTTTAAAGCCCTGTAAAAAATCACCGACAACGACAATATCGGCATCGTTCATCGCCTGCCAATAAAAATCACCATGCTTTAAGGCCGCCAAGGTAAAAGCCTGGGCGGACCATTCATCTACCGCTAACTGGGTACGCATTTGCAGCAATTGCTTACCCGCGTTTTCCGATGGCGCCTGCTCGGACAGTGCCAGCAGGGCCCATAGCCGGGCGCGCGGATCGGCGTCGTCAAGGGCCTGGGCGGCCAGCGCCAGATCGGCGGGTGTAGCGTTATCCACCAGTGCCTGCACCGCATTTTTACGGGTGGCATCGGAGGGATGATTAAGTGCCGCTTGTACCGCCGCCTGAGTATCGCTTGAGGTGGCGCTAAACGCCCCCAGACCGTGCAGCGCCCAAATGGCGTGAATCGAGGCAACATCCAAGCCCAGGGCGTCGCTTCTGGGTGTGCCGGTGAGCAGCATTTTCAGCGCCGGTATGGCGTCCGTCCGCTGTTCTGTGACCAGTTTGCGCTGAGCGGTAAGACGCCAGAACATATTGTCATTGGCTAAAGTCTCGACCAGGGTGGCGGTATCTGCCTCACTCAAATCCAGTGGTTCGTAAGTGGGTGAGTCTTTCGCCACCAGGCGATAGATACGACCGCGCTTGCGATCGCGTAGGGGGTTAACGTGGGCGTTACCGGCGCCTTTCTCGGCGTCGAACCCGGCTGATTCCTGATCGGGAATCGGGTTGTGCTGAATAATAAAGTTGTACCAGTCCGCCACCCACAGCTGGCCGTCCGGCCCCACTTCCATATGCACGGGCGACAACCACTCATCAACGCTTGCGATTATGGAGCCTAAATTTTGCGCGCGATAACCGACGCTATTGTCTTGCGGCTCAAGGGCAAACTGCCCTAACAGGTGTGCGGTCGGTTCACCGATAAACGCCCCGCGATTCCAAAAGCGTTGCGGGAAAGCGCGGGCGGTATAAATATTTAAACCGGAACCTGCGGTATAGCGGCCAATATTATCAACCTGAAGATAATTGTAAGTAACGGGAAAGATCTGCCCGAACTCGTCAATTTGCGCCGCCATTTGCGGGGCCACTTCTTTTTGGCGACCGTACACGTAACTGCGCCACAAGGGCACATGCCAAATCGGCGCGCCGTTGGCGGTAGAGCCAAAGACCTCAAACTCTTCGTTAAAGGCGAGGCCCCAGGTGTTGTTGCTTAACTGGGCCACAGGCTCGATGTTACTACCGTCCAGATCCATGCGGTAGAGACCGTTTTGAAACGATTCACCGTTTTCATCTTCCGGAGCCTCGGAATAGCCCACCGCGCCCCACAGGTGATTGTCATGGCCGTACTTTAAGTTTGACGGCCCGGCGTGGGTATCGTCCGTTCCCCAACCGGAATTGAGCACCTTGCGCAGGTCGGCCTTGCCATCGCCGGTGGTGTCTTTTAGAAACAGAAAATCCGGCGCTTGCGAGACAATAAAACCGCCATCGTAGGCCATAATGCCCGTGGGTACGCTGAGCTTGTCGGCAAACACTTGGCAGTGGTCCGCGCGGCCGTCGCCGTCGGTATCCTCACACATGGAGATGCGATCCTTGCCGTCTTCACCATCGGTGCGATCATTGGGGTAATCCACCGACTCCACCACAAACAGGCGGCCCTGTTCATCCCAGGTAAACGCCATAGGGTTGATGATATCCGGCTCGCTCACAAACAATTGCAGCTCGAAGCCCTCGGACACCATGGTCAACGCCATGGATTGCTCGGCGGTAAACGCCTCCTGGAATTGGGGCGCGGGCTCGACCCGGCGGTAATTGGGAATGGTAAGCTCATCGCGATACTCGCCCTCGGGCAGAGTGTCGACCAACGCGCGGTTGGCCTCGCGCTTTTCATCGCCCACCGCCCAGAGAATGCCGCGAATCAACAAATCGTGAAACGCCGGCTGACTCCAGGTGCGCTCATCGTGACCATAGGCGGTGTAAAACACCCGGCCCTCGCCCTGTTCGCGGGTCCAGGTCCAGGGTTCTTGCTCGCGCTGCATCAGCACCGTGCGACTTTCTTCGTTGTGGTCGCTGTGTGCGTAGGTTTCATCCCAGGTTTCGAAGGTGTTAAAGCCTTCCATAACAGGATGGTCTTCCTGTCCCGGCGCAATAGTCGCGGTAAACTCGCCCGCACCGTGACTTTTAAACCGCGCCCCGACCAGATCGACAAACGCATCGGAATGACCGAAGCAGGCGCTGGCACTGTGTACAGGCAAAAAGGCGCCCCCGTTTTCCACATAGTTGAGCAGTGCCTGCTCGCGCTCGGGCGAAATTTCGCCGTAATTGGCATACAGCATCACCGCATCAACATCTTCCAGACCCTCAGCGCTTAAGCGACTAAGATCCTCGACGTATTCCATGTTTATTTTTTCACGCCCGAGAGATTGGTTAAACAAGGGCGCATTTATATGCGATAAATGATAACCGCCTGTGTCGCGGCGCTGATCGTGACCGATAAACAGCAGGTTAATCACACCATCTTCTGCACTGATAGTTTTACTAGGATTCTGAGTATCGGCCTGCTCGTTAGAACAAGCTGCCAACAATGATCCCCACAGGGCCATTGTCAGCATTAGCGTGTAGGACCTTAGGCGGGCCCTTCTTGGGTAGTGTGGTCTCATAGTTTTTATCACTTTGTGATTATTGTTTTGCTGCAACTTTGACTAGCAGAGGCCGTTGAAAAACAAGCGGGGTTTTGCAACGGCCCATCGTTTTACTCCAGCGTAAACGCCGGCATTTTTTTCACTTCGCCACCGGCCAGCGCCGACTCGTGGGCCAGAATACCAACGCAGGTAATATTGGCCGACTCCACCACATTGGGGTAAGCGTTGTAATCTTCCAGCACACAGCGAATAAAGTTGTGCACTAAATGCGGATGCGAGCCGCCGTGACCGCCGCCCTGGGTAAAGCTCAGGTGTTCATTGGCCTCATCGTAAACGCCGTGGCCGGTGAAGGAGCGAATTTCTTCGGGCAACAAGTGCGCGTAATCGGGTACGGTTACCTGCTCGGGCACCTCGGGCTCGGGCTTGCCACGGGTGTGCATAACCGGGTTTTCGCCTTCTACCAGCGGCCACTCGTAGGATTTCTCCGAGCCGTAGACATCAAAGCTCTCGCGGTACTGGCGCGCGGTGTCGTAGAGCGAGCGATAGATGCGCGCCCCCACATCCGAGTCCTGCATTTGAATGTGGCAGGATTCAATGGCGAAAGGCGAGCCGTAAATACCGGCGAACTCATCGCGAATTTTGCCCGAGCCGATGCACTGCACCTGATTGGCCAGTTTGCGCTGCAAGCCCAACACCGGGCCCACACAGTGGGTGGCATAGTGCATGGGGGGCATACCCTCCCAGTAGCTGGGCCAGCCGTCCATATCCTGCTGGTGGCTTGCCTGCAAAAACTGAATGCGCCCCAGATCGCCCCGGTCGTACATTTCTTTTACGAACAAGTATTCGCGGCTGTAGACGACGGTTTCCATCATCATGTACTTTTTGCCGCTGGCCTTAGTGGCTTTTACGATACGCTCACAGTCTTCCACGCTGGTGGCCATGGGTACCGTGCAGGCGACGTGTTTGCCCGCCTCCAACGCCATAATGCTGTGCTTGGCGTGATCGCCAATGGGGGTATTGATGTGAATGGCATCCACATTGGGGTCGGCCAGCATATCCTCGTAGGAGGTATAGCGCCCGCCTTCCACACCAAACTTGTCGGCCAGCTCGTTCAGGCTTTGCTCGTTGCGCTGACACAGTGCCACCACTTCGGCATTGGGGTGGGCCTGATAAATGGGGATAAACTCTGCGCCAAAGCCCAGACCCACCAATCCTACTCGCAATTTATTATTCGCCATGCTTCCTCCTCATCGGGAATGTTCAAGTGTGTATTACGCCTGCGCCGACCATCGACGCAAAAACTCTAAGCCCCGGCGGGCAAATTCGTCCTGCGAGCTGGCAAACCGGCGCCAGATGCACACCGCCTCGGCCAGGCTGGAGGCGTCGGGGGAAAAACTCTCAATGGACACTTTGCCGTCATAACCGACCGCTTTTAGCCCCTCGCGCAGGCCCGCCCAGTCGCTGTTGCCGTCGCCGGGCACGCCGCGATGACTTTCCGATACCTGAACGTGTACCAATTGTTCACCGGCCTGTTTAACCGCCGCGCAAAAATCGGCCTCTTCGATGTTCATATGAAAACTGTCCAGAGCGATGGCCAGGTGCGGGTGGTTAACATCAGCGAGCATACGTTTGGCATCGGCAACGGTGCAGACCATATCCGTCTCAAAGCGGTTAAGCGGCTCTAAACCCAGGTGAATGCCCCGCTCGCCCGCCATAGTGGCCAACCGGTGCAGGTTGGTCGCCGAGCGCTCCCACTCGGCGCGGCGCAGCGCCTCAGTGGCAAGGCGAGGTTTGGCCACCGGCGCGTACAGCGGGCCGACCAGAACGCCGGAACCCAGGTTTTCGGCTAACGCCAGACAGCCGCCAAAATAGTCCAGTGCCTTATTGACGACATCCGGGTCCGCAGAACTCAAATCCCGATCACCCACTACCGCCGTGCAGATAATGGCCTCCAGGCCTAAATCCTGCAGCACAGGCCTGAGTTTGGCGGCATCGATATGTTCAGGGTCTTCCACTGGAATCTCGACAAAATCGAAACCCATATGGGCGATTTTTTGCAGCAGCTGCACATCATCGCTGGTAAAGGGTGAAGTCCACAGCCAGGTACTGGCGCCAAATTGCATGCTTGTACTCCCAGATCGTTATATTTGTAGCTGACGACATGCTAGCGCTAAACCCCGAATGTGGCTTGTACCTTGTCGTAAAAAAATTGTATTATTTCGACATGAAAACGATAGAAGCCTGGCTCGCTCAACTGGACCCCCGACATTCGGCGGCGCAGATTTTTGAGTTTATGCCCAGCGTGCTCTACTTTGTAAAAGATCGCGACGGCCATATCATGACAGGCAACCAGGCCTTTGCCGAGCGCTGTGGCTGCGCCTCGGCCCGCGAACTCTACGGCCGTCGGGATGACACTTTATTCCCCCTGTACATGGTGGAAAAATTTCGCCGCGACGACGCCACCGTGTTTCACACCGGCGCCCCGCTGCACGATTTGATTGAACTCTTCCCCACCCGCGAGGGGCTGCCCGAGTGGTGCGTGACCCATAAGGTGCCGCTGTTGAATTTGCATGGCGAGGTGGTGGGCCTGTGCGGCATTGTGCAGAGCTACGAGCGCATGTCCGACCACCCCGAACGGCCGGAGTTTCAGGTGGTGGAATACATTCGCGCCCATTACGCCGAGCGTTTAAATATCCCCGACATAGCCGAGCAGTTTGGTTTTTCCCAAAGGCAGCTGGAGCGTCGCTTTGCCGACACCTTTGGCGCCAGCCCGCGCGAGTACATTATCAGGCTGCGCACCCTGGTCGCCTGCGAGCATTTACGCAGCAGCAATACCCCCGTGTCCGATGTGGCGCTTGAGTGCGGTTTTTACGACCACAGCAGTTTTATTCGTCACTTTAAGCGCATTTTGGGGGTTACGCCGCTGGCTTACCGCAAACACCAAAACAGCCAAGGCGGTAGCCATTAACCTTCCAGCTCGGCCGGAACAGCATTTAAATAGTGAAGCAAATAGGTGGGGCGGTGTTTGGATTTTTACGCTTAAAACACTCGCTAATTGAGACACTACCGGGGGGTTTAACTTCCCTCCGGCAGTGCAGTTTATAAAGCGTTAAAAAATAGTGTTAAGAATTTTCTGGTAGCGATCAAAAGCCTCAAACTGTGGCATATGCCCGACATCTTCCAGCTCGTGCAAGGTCGCATCGGGAATGCGCTCGGCAGCGGCTTTTCCCAGCTTGTCGTACTGACCCAGGGTTCGAGTCACGCCCGGCTTTTTCCAGTTTCGCCCCGGGCCTGTGGTATCGCGGGTGCCGATGATTAAATGCACCGGCATACGGAACTGGTCAAACTCGTTAATCACCGCACCGGTAAAAATCACATCGTAAGTCTGGGCGTTATTCCAGGCCACCTGCTCCCAGTCGGGGCCGTTTATCCAGCCTTTGTGAATCGTGGTGAGCGCTTCGTAGTCGTCGCTCCATTTGCCGTCATAGTAGTTCTTTTTTTGGTAGGAAATCACATCGGCGGCGGTTTTTTGCAATTCGTTTTGGTAGAAAAACTCCGGGTCTTTGTACTCGACGTATTTTAAATAATCTTCCAGCCCCACGGGGTTCACCAAAACCAGTTTTTGCACCTGATCGGCATAATTCAGCGCATAGCGACTGGCGAGCATGCCGCCCATGGAATGCCCCATCACTACTAAGTCACCGATGCCCAACTCTTGTACCAGCGCGTTCGTATTCGCGACCAGCGCCTCGGCGCTAAACTGATAATGCGCAGGCTTAGAGGATTTACCAAAACCAATTTGATCGGGCATTAATACCCCGTAGCCGCGCTTGCGCAGAACCTCGGCGGTTCCCTGCCAGTAATCGGCAGCAAAGTTTTTACCGTGCATTAGAAGCACCGTAGGCTTGTCCTTTTCGGCGGGTAAATGCATATAAGCCATTTCCAGCTCTTGGCGCTGGGAGTTGAAACTAAAGTTATGCACTGGGTAAGGGTAAGGATATTGGCTGAGCCGCGCATCGTATGCAGGCTCTTGCGCTACGACGCTAAGAGCCGAGCCGCTAACAGACAATATTAGCAACCACACAGCGGTTAGAAATGCGGTGTTTTTCATGTAGGGTCCTATGCTCGGTGGTGTACACTTGGCGAACTGTCATCGTCTTTTGCGATGGCGTCACATACAATAACATCTGACAGATCAAACCTTTGTGACTAACCAGATACTTTTACAAAACATAATGAACAGCGACGGCGGGCTTCCCACCATTGAACTCTCGAGACCCAGGCTGAGGTTACGCCAATGGCAAAGCTCTGATTTCCCCGCGTTTGCACACATGAACCGCGACCCAGAGGTCATGGCATTTTTTCCATCCGCGTTGACGACCACGGCCAGCGATAATCTGGCGCAAAGATGTCATTTGGACATTGCCAAACGCGGCTGGGGACTATGGGCCCTAGAGCTTGCCACCAGTGGCGAATTTATCGGTTTTACCGGCTTCAATATTCCCGGCAAAAACTTACCCTTCAGCCCCTGCATTGAAATCGCATGGCGTCTGGCTCGCCCCTACTGGCGCCAGGGCTACGCCACCGAGGCGGCACAAGCGGCTTTGGAATTTGGCTTTAATGCTCTGGGCTTTTCTGAGGTGGTGGCTTTCACGGCGCAGAATAATTTCCGTTCGCGCGCGGTTATGCTGAGGTTAAACATGCAACCCAGTGACCAAAACTTCTTACACCCCGATATAGACCCACAACACCCGCTGGCCGAACACGTGCTGTTCAACCTAACCCGTGAGCGCTGGCACGCCACCCATTCTGACGCCTGATTTAACCTGCATACGTATTCAATTTTTCTGCATACGTATGCAGTTTGGCGGTTAACCGTTTACAGCCTTAGCTTTTGCACCGGCATTTACAAAACCTAACATGCCGGCAGTTCTTTGTTTTCACGTCCGTGTCATATCTGCCTTCAAGACAATAATCATAATGAATTGGAGAACCTGAGATGAAATTAAAACAGTCTGTAAAAATGCTAAGTTCCGCAGCCGCCCTTTTGGCCGCTAGTCAAAGCGCCTCGGCAGGCAGCGCCTTTGTGCACTTATTTGAGTGGAGCTGGAACGACATCGCCCAGGAGTGCGAAACCTTTTTAGGCCCCAAAGGCTTCGATGCTGTGCAGATCTCACCGCCCAGCGAGCATGTGAATATCTCCCAGTGGTGGGCGCGCTATCAGCCTATCACCTACCAAAACCTGACCAGTCGCAGCGGCACCGAAGCCGAGCTGCAAAGCATGATCAACCGCTGCCACGCCGCAGGGGTAAAAATTTACGCGGATATCGTCGTCAACCAAATGGCGAATAACCTCGACGGCGGCAACACCGGCATAGGCGGCACACCCTGGTCGCCGCGAAATTACCCTGAATTTAGCCCGCAAGATTTTCACCCCAGCTGCGATACCAATTACGGCGATGCCAACTCGGTATGGAGCTGCGAGTTGTACGGCATGCCGGATTTGGACCACAGCCTGCCCTACGTACGCGACACCATCGGCGCCTACATTAAGCGTTTAAGCGACATGGGGGTCGACGGCTTTCGCATTGATGCCTCAAAACACATGCCGCCTGCGGACATTCAAGGGTTCTTAAACGCCGCCGGTAACCCCTGGGTCTTTTTAGAGGTAATTGGCGCCGCCGGTGAGGCCTCGCAAATTCAACCGCCTAATTACACCTACTTGGGCCCTGTCACCGAGATGGGCTATGGCACGGCCGTGGCCGGTAACTTTAATGGCCAGATCAAACACCTGCTTAACCTGGGTGAAAGCTGGGGTCTGCTGCCATCCAACGATGCGCTGGTGTTTATCGATAACCACGACCGCGAGCGCGGCCACGGCGGCAATGGCAATTTAACCTATCACAATGGCGCTAAATACAATCTTGCCAATGTGTTTATGCTCGCCTACCCCTACGGCTACCCCAAAGTGATGTCCAGCTACCAGTTTGACCCCAACACCACAGCGGGCACGGATATGGGTCCACCGGCACCCGGCGGCTGCGATGCCAACGGCTGGGTGTGCCAGCACCGCTGGGGCAACATTGCCAATATGGTGGGCTTTAGAAACTACACCCTTGATGCCTGGAGCCTGGATAACGCCGTAACCATCAGCGATAACGCCATCGCCTTTGGGCGCGGCGATAAGGGCTTTGTGATCATCAATAATGAAAGCCAGAGCGTCAGCGAGACACTCTACACCGGCATGCCCCAGGGCAGTTATTGCGATATTCTCGCCGGCGAAGACGAGTGCAGCGGAACCCTTATTCAGGTGGATGCCAGCGGCAATGCCACCTTCAATGTGCCCGCCGAATCGGCCTCGGCCATTCACGGCGGTGCCGTACCGGGCGGTAACCAAACCCCGACCGCAAACATTAGCGCCGCGCCCGGCACCGAGGTTTCGGTGGGCACTCAGGTCACCCTGGACGCTTCTGGCTCCAGCGATCCAGACGGCAGTATTGTCTCTTATCAATGGAGCACCGGTGCGAGCAGCGCCGCCATCAGCGTTACACCGCAAAGTGCGGGCAGCACCACCTACACCGTAACGGTAACCGATAACCAGGGCGCCACTGACGACGAGAGCCTTACCATCAGCGCCACCGATGGCGGCGCGGCCAGCAATTTTGAACAGCTGTATTTTCGCGGCACCGCCAATAGCTGGGACACCACGGCAATGAGCTTAGTGGCCGATTACACCTGGCAAACCGAGGTGTATTTTGATGGCCAGGCGAACCAGCGATTTAAATTCGATGTGTTTGGCGACTGGAGCTATAACTTTGGTGACAATGGCGCCGACGGTACGCTGGAGCAAACCGGTGGGGATATTTTTACCAACGTGATCGGCCACTACCAAGTCACGGTTAACGACCAGCAGCTGACCTACCAACTGCAACCCTTGGACGGGTTTAGCAGTAACTGGAGCGGCGTGTATGTGCGCGGTACCTTCAACAACTGGGGCTGCACCGCTATGACACTGGTGGATGACAATACCTGGGCGGCCTCGGTTACTCTGGATGGGCAAAGCAACCAGCGCTACAAGTTCGATCGCCACTGCGACTGGAGTGATAACTACGGCGACAACAACGCCGATGGCAGCTTGGAGACTAACGGTGCGGATATTTTTGATGCCAGTAACGGCGTTAAAACCCTGCAGCTAAATGACAGTGAGCTCACCCATACTAGCTTTTAGCTGGCTGCTAAACTCAAAACCGCGCTCAGGCGCGGTTTTTTCACCATTCCGATTTACTCCACGTCAGCCAATACCGAATTTAACGCCCGATCGAGCTTGCGGTTATCACCACTGTAGCGCAGCCCCTGGCGGGCGAACTGGGCCGCCTGAGTCTCATCGCCTGACTGGTAATAGCTTTTTGCGAGCACCAGGTACGCCTCGGCGCTGCGCCGGTCGATGCGCAGGGCGCGCTCGGCGCTGGCAATGGCGCGCGGGTAGTCGTTTTGTTGATAATAGCCCGCCGCCTGGTTCAGCAGCGAGACCACCGCTGAGTTGGGGCCACTCGAGCGCGGAGGAGCGGTTTGCGGTTCGGGCTCATCTTGGGGCTGGGTAATCTGCCAGCCGCCATTATCGCCGCTCGGTTCTGTGCTTTCGCGCCGAGACTCGGGCCGGGTTTCAGGCTCGGTGGTTTGGGAGGGCTGATCCGGCTCGCCCGCGTCACTTACCGGTGCGCCCGGGCCGGTGGTGGCACAGCCACCCAGCAGTAACGCAGCCAGTCCCAAAGCGCCGATAATCGTGCGTGTTTCAGTCATAGGTTAGTTCCAGAATCTCTGCCACCAGCCGCGCGAACCCTCGTCTTCGCGATTGAGACGACAATCCACCGCATCGGCGGGTAAGTAATCAGTGTGTAGGGGCACCCACATCGCCCCCTCGCAACCCTCGGCGCTGAGCATACCACTGTCGCGGTCCAGCCAATCGAAGGTCACACTCTCGGGCGGCTGGGTATTGACGCCGCGGGTAGGCAACTGGCTCATTAAATCCGCCCAGACTTTAAGCGCCCCGCCGCTGCCGGTCAGCGGGGTTTCGCTGTTGTCGTCGCGCCCTACCCAGCTCACCGCCAGGTGCTCGCCGCTAAAGCCGGCAAACCAGCTGTCGCGCTGGTCATTGGTGGTGCCGGTTTTACCCGCCAGGGGTAAATCGGCGGGAAAGCGGTGATACACCTGCCGGCCGGTGCCCTCGCGCAAAACGGCCTGCAGGGCGTACTGCAACTCGAACACCCCGGCACTGCTAAAGCGCTGCTGAATTTGCAGCGGATAGCGTTTAAGGGGCTCGCCGGTGGCGGTCAGTACATCGCGAATGGCTCGGAGCGGCGTATAGGTGCCCTCGGCGGCCAGGGTGTGGTAAATGCCCGCCACCTCATAGGGCGACATATCAATCGCCCCCAACGTCATGGCCGGAACCGGCGGAATATAGCCCTCAAAGCCCGCGCGCTGAATGGTCTGGGCCACCTGACGCAAACCCAGCTGCATGCCCAAACGCGCGGTGCCCTGGTTATAGGAGTGCACCAGCGACTCAATTAAGGGCACCTGGCCGTGACTTTCGCGGGAATAGTTCTGGGGCTCCCATAGGGTGCCATCATCGCTCTGCACGGTCACCGGCTCGTCCGATACCGGGGTACCCAAATTGTAATTGGCCGGTTGTTCCAGTGCCGTTAAGTATACGAAAGGCTTAATCAGTGAGCCCACCGGTCGCTCGGCATCCAGAGCGCGGTTAAAGCCAGCGTAGCGCGGGCTGCGATCACCCACCAGGGCCAGCACCTCGGCCGCCCCTACCGAGGTCACCACCATCGAGGCCTGCAGGTTATCGACTTTGTAGGCCGATTCCAGATTATCCAGCCGCTTGGCCACGGCCTCTTCGGCCTGGCGCTGCACCATGGGCGATAGGGTGGTAAAAATCCGCAGCCCCTCGCTGCGCAAGTCTTCTTCTTTGTAGTCGCGGGCCAACTGGCGTTTGACCAAATCCACAAACGCGGGGTAAGTGCTCTGGGAGTTCTGCCCCGGCTCTACCACCCCCAGGGGCGCGGTCTGAGCACTCTTAAACTGAGGGTCGCTAAGCAGCCCTTCGCGGTGCATCACCGTTAGCACCAAATCGCGGCGCTTTTTGGCCCGCTCGGGATTGCGCCAGGGGTTGTAAAACGAGGCCCCTTTGACCAACCCCACCAGCAGTGCCACCTGCTGAGCGTTAAGCTCGGACACCGGCTGGCGGAAATAATACTGCGAGGCCAAAGCGAAACCGTGTATCGCGCGAGCGCCACTCTGGCCCAGATACACCTCGTTAATATAGGTTTCCAGAATTTCGGATTTACTGTAGTGCAGCTCCAACAGCACCGACATAATCGCTTCCTGGGCTTTGCGGGTCAGGCTGCGCTCGTGTGTGAGGTAAAAGTTTTTGACCAACTGCTGAGTGAGAGTACTGCCCCCCTGCACCACCTGCCCCGATTGCAGATTAACCCAAGCGGCCCGGACAATGCCGGTGGGCGAGATGCCATAGTGATCGAGAAAGTTTTTGTCCTCCACCGCCAATAGGGTTTCCCCTAAAAGCGGGGGTAAATCGGACAACTGCACCAACAATCTGTCCTCGGCCTGGGTGGGGTAAATACCGCCGATCTGCTCGGGCTCTAAGCGCACCAAAGGCAGGGGCTCGTCATTGGTGGTAAGGCTGGCCACCCCCGAGGGGCCCAGCACGACATCAAAGCGCAAGGCTTTATCGCGGCCGTCCCAAAACTCAAACCCACGGCTGTAAATACGGTAGCGGGTGTAGCTGCCCGCACTGTGGCGACTGAAATACCCCGGCCGGGTCACCGATTCGACCGGTCGGTAGCCCAGGGCGTTTAGCTCGCGCTCGAGCAAATTGGGGGTTAGCGCCAGACCCTCGTATAGCTCCAGCGGCCGGGCGTAGACTCGCGCAGGCAGCGACCACTTTTTGCCGTCAAACTTATCGCGCACCACAAAATCCAGGTACACCACCCACAAACCGCCCACAATCAGGCCCGCCAGTACGGCATAGGTCAAAAGAATTTTAAACAGCGAACGGCCGTGACGTTTTGCGTTGGGCTTTTGTTTGCGGGCGCGGCGGCGCGGGGCTTGCGTACGGCGTTTGGTCATTGAATATAGGGCCTAAGTGTCTTTGCCTGGAGCGCGGTTATTTTGCATAATGTGCGCCCGATTACAATCATCGGACAGCGCTAGACGGGTAATTATCATCCTGGAAACGTGAACTGTCCGACATCCCCCCTATTTCCAAGAGGCATTTATGACAGAGCAATACCACATTTATGGCATCGGCGCGGCGCTGGTGGATATGGAAATTACCGTGAGCGACGACGATTTGGCCACCATGGGTGTGGATAAAGGCGTAATGACCCTGGTGGATGCCGAGCGTCAAAGCCAGCTAATTGCTCACCTGGAAGACCACCTGGTCGCCTCACAGCGCGCCAGCGGGGGCTCGGGCGCCAACACCATTATCGCCGCCGGCTACTTTGGCTGTCGCAACTTTTACTCCTGCAAGGTGGCCGACGATGACAATGGCCACTTTTACCTCAAAGACATTGAAGACGCCGGGGTTACCTACCCCAAGCATATTGGCACGGACGAGGGGATTACCGGCAAATGTCTGGTTATGATTACCCCCGATGCCGAGCGCACCATGAACACTTATCTGGGCATTAGCGCCAGCGTGTCGGTGAACGAGCTGGACGAAGCGGCCATTGCCGCCTCCCAGTGGGCATACATTGAAGGCTATTTGGTCAGCTCGGACACCGGCCGCGCCGCCGCGATTAAGTTGAACCAACTGGCGCGCCAAAACAATACCAAAATCGCACTCAGCTTGTCGGACCCTGCGATGGTGAAATTTTTTAAAGACGGTTTAACCGAGATGATTGGCGAGGGCGTAGATTTATTGTTTTGCAATCGCGACGAAGCCCTGGGCTACACCGACACCGACAACCTGGATGACGCCATTGTGGCCCTTAAACCCATTGCCAAAACCCTGGCCATTACCTGCGGCGCCGAGGGTTCGGTCGTGTTTGACGGCGAACGAGAAATACATATTCCCACCGAAAAGGCTAAAGCTATCGACACCAACGGCGCGGGCGACATGTACGCCGGAGCCTTTTTATACGCCCTAAGCCAGGGCGAAACCTACGAGCGCGCGGGCCAATTTGCCAATAAAGCAGCCACCTTAGTCGTTACCCAGTACGGCCCACGCTTGCGCGCTGAACAACATCGCGAACTAAAGGCGGCGTTTTTTAATGGGTAAAATCCTCTAGCCGTTTCTCTAAGTTGGGGTGAGTCGAGAGATAGTCCAGCCACTGGGCGCTCTCGTCATCGCCCTGCTCTTCCGCTAGCTTTTCACACAGCTGCAGGCGTTCGGTTTCGCTGAGTTGCTCCGGCTCGACGTTTTCGGCCTCATCCAGTAAATGCTGGCAATGCGCGGTTTCCCCCAAGCGCGTCATTAAATCCACGAACACCTGACGATCAATTCCCATTTTATCAAGATAGCGTGCGGCAAATTCATCGGCTTCGGTCTCGTGATCGCGCGAATAGGATAAAGTCGTGGCCAGTACCGGCAAGCCCACCAGCAAGTCCCCCACCGCCGAGCCATCGCCCACTAGAGTGACATAGGCAAAACCCAACACCGCGTTTTGAATCACCGCCCGCAAGCTGTGGCGCAAAGCCACATGGCCAATTTCGTGGGCCAGCACCGCGCGCAGCTCATCGTGACTGTGTGACAACGCCACCATTTCGTCGGTAAAAATCATGGTGCCGTCGGGCAGCGCGAAGGCGTTGGCACCAATGTGCTCACCCCCGGTGCGAAACTCTACCCGCAAATCCAATTCTGGGTAATCCGCCAACACCGGAGCAAAGGCCCGATGCAGTTCGTTTTTTTCCCCTTGGCTTAGCTGGCTGGGCTCGAAATGAAATTTGTCCAGTATACTCATGGACTCAGAGGCGACAGAATCCAGGGTATCTTGCGGCAGCTGATAAGCGATCATTTTCGAGACCGCCGGAACACCGTAAAGCGCGCCCCCCACCACTAAGACCAATACCACTAAGCTGGCGGCAATCACTAACCCCAAATGCGTTTCTAAACGGTGCAACAGGCCCCGCCACAATCCCGGCTGCCACTGGCGCTGCAGCTCGTCGACTTGAGCATTTTCGGTGGTTTCAAACGCCGCGCCACCGCTAAAGCGCACAAAACGGGCACTGTTGCCCAAGCGCGAGGATATTTCCAGCGTACTCGCGTGGGCCTCACGCAAATGCCTGCCATCGCTCTGCGCAACAATCTCTACCTGACCATCGGCCTGCAAGCGCAGCAGTGCCTCGCAGCGCGAGGCGTCTTTGCCGTTGTACCAGAGCCCGTGAATATCCACTTAAAGGCCTATTTCGATATCGAATAAATCACCCACCGATTCGGCCAGGGCGTTGACGTTGTCGCGCTCTTCGGCCACCAGGGTATCAATATCGCCCACAAGCACTGCGCTGGTGTGATCGGCTTTAAACTGCGCGGTACGTACCTTGGCCCAGGGAATAAACAAGCCCAGAGTCACAATGGTTAACAAGGTATTGCTCACCAGCAGCCAACAGTAACGCTTTAAATTCCAGTCAGCACTCAGCGCGTGCTCGCGCAGGGTAATGGCATTGTAGTTAACATTGGCCATGGCCACCGCAAAGTAGGCAAACGAGAAAAAGTAAGCAACCATGGTTAACATTAGTGCGATTACGGGATGGGTTTGCGCCCCCAAAATCATGGCAATACCCACCGTAACCACGTATATCCCAAAGGTCAGCAAAAAGACTTTATAGAACTCCCCCACCGTGGCCGAGAACTCAAACTCGGTGGTGCCATAACCGTGCATCCCGTAAATAAACTTTTTCTGCTGATGGAAAGCGTAGGGAAATAAAAGCCCCAAAGTAAACAGGGATAAAAAGGGCCAGAGTAAAAAAACCAAAGCCGCCTCACCCGCCCGGCCGTGAAAACAAAACGGCACATTGCGATACTGCGAATAGCGAGCGTTAAAGCGCATGGATTTACAAATAACCCAGGGCAAAAAGATCAACAACAAGACACCCATCACCAGCGCACCAATAATGGTGGTCTCGCTGAAGACCGTATAGATCACTAGAAACACAAACGCGATAATCCGGCCGATTAGAATTTTTACCGGATCGGCGGTATAGGCAAAACTGACATCATCCAAATAGGTATTGCCGTAAAAATACTGTTTGTTGCGTACCTTGGCCCAAGCCGAATAAATCCCCAAGGTGACAATCGACAAGAGGATATTAACGATCCAAATTTTGAAATACTCAAAACCATTGCCGGTAAAAACAAAGGGACACTCGCGAGGCTCGTTGACATCGGCGGCATTTGTCGAATCGCCGGGTGCCGGCGGCGCACCGGCGGAAGGGTCCGCCGGCGGAGGCGCGGCGGGTTCACTCACAGGCGTCACCTGCTCGCGCATTTCGCAGGCCACCCCCACATCCGCCAGGCGTTTTACATAAGTCTCGGCCTGTTGCAGGGTTAAGCCACTTTTAAGTACGCGTCGAGGCTGGGCAAATACCCGCTCGACTTTCTCGGGCGGCAATTTAAACAGTTTGGCAAAACCCGCCTGCGCCTGCACATCCACAACCCCGGGCAGCGCGCCCAAAAGAATAACTTGGTAAGTTTTATTATCGTTTATCATCGATATCCCTATTACTTTTTGATTTTTATTGATTAATCCAGCTAACCGCAAACGGGGCAATCCGGGTCGCGGGGTAATCGCATTTCCCGCCACTGACCAGTGGCGGCATCGTAAAACTGGATACGCCCCGCCAGAGTTTTACCCAATCCCGCCAATAATTTTAAGGTTTCCACCGCCTGGGCCGATCCGATGACCCCCACTAGCGGGGCCAATACACCGCTGGCGGCGCAGCTTAAGTTTTCATCGTTTTGTTCCTGGTATAAACAACGGTAACACGGGCTGTCCGGTTGACGAGGGTCAAACACCGCCAACTGTCCTTCCAATCGAATCGCCGCGCCAGACACCAGCGGCACTTTATGCTGAACGCAGGCCTGATTAATACCAAAGCGGGTGGTAAAATTATCCGAGCAATCGACCACCGCTTGCACCTCGGGCAGCAGCTCGGCCAAACGCTCGGGGCTGAGCCTTTCGTGTAGTGCGCGGACCTGAACATCGGGGTTAACGTCGGCCAATTGCATCCGGGCCGATTCTACCTTGCTTTGGCCGATACGCCCGCTGGTGTGAATAATCTGGCGCTGTAAATTAGAAAGCTCGACGGTATCGTCATCGGCGATAATCAGCTCCCCGACGCCTGCGGCGGCCAAATAGAGTGCGACAGGGGCACCCAAACCGCCGGCACCGACAATCAACACCCGCGAATTTAACAGTGCCTCTTGCCCGGCGATGTCCAGCTCGCCCAACATAATTTGGCGCGAGTAACGCAGCAGTTGCTGATCGGTCAGTTCGGCCATACTCTCAACTTAAGCTACCTTGTCCAAAGGTAAATTATCCATAGGTAAATTATTCAAAGGTAAATCGCCCTAAGGTAATTCTATCGTGCCCGGCCAGATCTTTTTCGCTGCGCACGCCAGCAAAGCCTGCCTCTGTAAACAAGGCTTGCACATCACTCGCCTGTTGCCAGCCGTGCTCTACCAATAACCAGCCGCCCGGGGTTAAGTAATCGCGCGCCTGGGTGGCAATCAGGCGAATATCGTCCAAGCCATCGGCACCTGCCGTCAGTGCCGATGCCGGCTCAAAACGCACATCGCCCTGGGCTAAGTGCAGATCATCCGCCGCAATATAGGGCGGGTTACTGACAATAATATCAAACCCGGGTTCGCGCGATAGCGCACTAAACCAGTCGCTTTGCAACACCTGAATAGGCAGTTGCAGCGCCTCGCTGTTGCGCGCCGCGAGTGTCACAGCGCCCGGCATTTTATCCACCGCCGTTACCACCCAA
Organism: Gilvimarinus xylanilyticus; assembly: GCF_024195295.1. Classification (GTDB taxonomy): domain Bacteria; phylum Pseudomonadota; class Gammaproteobacteria; order Pseudomonadales; family Cellvibrionaceae; genus Gilvimarinus; species Gilvimarinus xylanilyticus. The sequence goes on from NZ_JAMFTH010000001.1 coordinate 1,678,775, forward strand.
TCGGGTTTTTCCGACGCAATCGCCAGCGCGATCGCGCCCGTGCCTGTTCCCAAATCCAGCACCCGCGCCCTATCGGAAACCGGTAACTGCAACGCGGTTTCCACCAACAGCTCGGTATCGGCGCGGGGAATTAACGTATCGGGCGCGGTGTGTAATGGCAGCGACCAAAACTCCTGTTGGCCGGTTAAATAGGCAATGGGCTTGCCGTTTTGACGCGCTCTAACCAGCGCTTCAAATTGCGCTTGCGGTTCGCTTGCCAGTGTTTTTTCGGGCCAGGTGAATAAGTAGGTTCGGCTGCACTGCAGCACAAACGCCAATAACACCTCGGCATCCAGCCTAGCACTATCGCTGCTCGCTGATAGCTGCTGGGCCGCTGCTCTTAACGACTCTTGAATACTGGGCATTTATTCGGACAAAGCCGCCAGCTGATCGGCCTGGTATTCCTGCGTCAAGGGCCCAATCACCTCGTCCACCGCACCTTGCATAACTTCATCCAGCTTATACAGGGTGAGGTTAATGCGGTGGTCGGTCACCCGGCCCTGCGGGAAGTTATAGGTGCGAATACGCTCCGAGCGATCGCCGCTGCCCACCAGCGATTTACGCTCCTCGGCAATACTGGCGGCCGAGGATTCCTCTTGCGCGCTTTTTAATTTAGCGGCCAATAAGCTCATGGCACGGGCGCGGTTTTTGTGCTGCGAGCGCTCGTCCTGACACTCCACCACCACCCCGGTGGGAATGTGGGTAATGCGGATGGCCGAATCGGTTTTATTCACGTGCTGACCACCGGCGCCGGAGGCGCGAAAAGTGTCTACACGAATATCGGCTTTGTTGATATTCACCTCTTCCAGCTCGTCCGCTTCGGGCATAACCGCCACGGTACAGGCCGAGGTATGAATACGTCCCTGGGATTCGGTTTCGGGCACGCGCTGTACCCGGTGAGCACCGGATTCAAACTTTAACTGCGAGTACACATTGGTGCCGCTGACTCGGGTAATAATTTCTTTATAGCCGCCGTGCTCGCCTAAGTTTTCACTCAGCACTTCGATTTTCCAGCCCATTTTCTCGGCGTAGCGTGAGTACATGCGGAATAAATCCCCCGAGAAAATCGCCGCCTCGTCGCCGCCGGTACCGGCGCGAATTTCCAGAAAGACGTTTTTATCGTCGTTAGGATCTTTGGGCAGCAGCAGCTTTTGCAGCTCGACCTCTAACTCTTCTTTGCGCGCCTCGCCCGAGTCGATTTCCTCGCGGGCCATTTCGCGCATGTCGGCATCGCCCTCATCGAGCATTGAACGGGCCTCTTCTAAGTCCTCCAACACCGTGCGATAGGCGTTATAGGCGGCCATGACCGGTTCCAGCTCGGCATATTCTTTAGACAGATCGCGAAACTTGTCCTGGTCGGTAATAATGTCGCCATCGGATAAAAGCGCGCTGACTTCTTCGCTGCGCTCGCTGAGTCTGTCCAGTTTTTCCAGAATTGAAGCTTTCATTCGTTCTCGCTGTTATTGAGGTCTTCTTGCGTAATCGCAAATAAATTATGGGCCAGACGCACGGTATCATATTGGCCGTTGGCGCTGGCTTCGCGCAGCGCGGTGGTGGGCGCGTGCAGCAGTTTATTGGTTAAATTGCGGGCCAGCTGGGCCATAACTTTGTCCGCATCACCACCGGCTTGTAGCTGTTTTAACGCTTTTTGCAGCTCTTGCTCGCGCAGCTGGTCGGCCTTTTTACGGTAGGCGCGAATGGTGTCCACCGAGCCCAGGGCGCGCTGCTCGCGGCGGTAGGCATCTACCCCCTGCTCGATAATCTCCAGTGCCCGGTTGGCGGCGTCCTCGCGGCTTTTGCGGTTTTCGTCAATCACCGCATGCAAATCGTCTACGGTGTACAAGTAAACATCGGCCAGCTCGCCCACCTCGGCCTCTATATCGCGGGGAACGGCGATATCCAGCATGAAAATTGGCTTGTGCTTGCGCTTTTTCAATGCCGACTCCACTGCCCCTTTACCCAGCAACGGCAGCTGGCTGGCAGTGGAAGAAATCACAATGTCGGCACGCTCCAGCACTTCGGGAATGTCCGCCAGCAATACCGCCTCGCCGTTATACTGCCCCGCCAGCTCCTGCGCTCGCCCCAATGTGCGGTTGGCGACAATAATATGCTTAACGCCCTGCTCGGCCAAATGCCGCGCCACCAGCTCAATGGTCTCGCCGGCGCCAATCAACAGTGCGGTATCTTCTTTTAAATCCGAAAAGATCTGCTGCGCCAGGGTAACCGCCGTGTAGGCCACCGACACCGGGTTCTGCCCAATCGCGGTCTGGCTGCGCACCTGTTTGGCCACTGCGAACACCTGCTGAAACGCGGTGTTCAACTGCCCGCCTACGGCACCGGCCTCTTTGGCCTGGGTGTAGGCAGATTTCATTTGCCCCAGAATCTGCGGCTCGCCCAGCACCAGCGAATCCAGCCCCCCGGCCACTTTCATCATATGGCGCAGGGCCTCATCGCCCTCCCAGATATACTGGCAACTGGCCAGCTCCGGGGCCGAAAGAGCCGAATGTTCAACCAACCAATCGATCAACGCCTGGGGGTCCCGATCGCAATCGGCGTAGATCTCGGTGCGGTTACAGGTGGATAAAATCGCCATCTCGCGGGCGCAGGCACGGGCCTTAGCGGCATTCAGCGCGGGGACAACTTCTTCCGGGGCAAAGGCAAGGCGCTCTCGAATATGGAGAGGAGCCGTTGTATGATTGATGCCAAACGCCAATAATGTCATGCAGAAGTCGTCGGTGCCGAGAGTAAGGGGCGTCATTTTCCAGCTCAGAACCCTCGCTGACAAGAGGCATTTTGTCTCGGCGATCAATACCGACACCGCAAGACACGGGTACAACCCCAGGAAATCGTAATGAAAGCAGTACAAAACGCGGCCTCAGTGCTGGTTCTGGCCAGCTTGTTTGGCTGCGCCACGCAACCGGACTCCACCCCCGCCGCGCCCATCGCCGCACAGGCCGAACCTCAACCGGCGCCGGTGGAGCCAGAACCGGTACCCGCGCGTCCGTTCAGCAGCGACACCCTTTATGCCCTGCTTAGCGCCGAAGTCGCCGGCAGCCGCGGGCGTTTTGATGTCGCCCTGGCCAACTACCTGCAGCAGGCCGAACAAACCGGCGACCCCCAGGTGGCCGAGCGCGCCTATATGATCGCCCGCTATGTAGACGATCAGGACGCCATTGTGCAGGCGGCGCAGTTGTGGGCCGACGCCGAGCCCGACAATCAAGATGCCCAGGCCACCGCAATCTTGGCACTGGTGGATGCCAATCGCCTGCTGGAAGCGTTCGCCGCCGCCGAGAGTGCCGACACCCGGGACAATGGCGCCCTGTTGCAAAGCATTGCCGCCCACGGCGACCAGGTGACCGATACCCAGCGTGAAACCCTGTTAAACCAATACCTTGAGCTGCGCCAGCGCGACCCCGACAACGTCGCCTTAATGGTGGGCACGGGCCTGCTTCTGCAGCAACAGGGACGCCCCGATGAAGCCCTGACCCTGGCCGAGCAGGCCCGCGAGCAGGAACCGGACAATACCCACGCATTGGTCCTTAACTCGGGGCTTTTGCACGAGCTGGGCCGAGGCGAAGAAGCTCTGGCACTGGTGAGCGAAGAACTGAAGCGCCGCCCCGACAACAATCGCATTCGCCTGCAATACGCCCGCCTGCTGACCTTTAGCGACCTGGACGCGGCCCAACGGCAATTTCAGATACTCGCCGACGCCAGTCCGGGCGACCCCAAGCTACAGCGCGCCCTGGCGCTAATTGCCACCGAGCGGGGTGACCTGGAAACCGCCGAAAACGCCTATTATGCCCTGCTGGATTTAAACCAGAGCACCGACGAGGCGCACTTTTTCTTAGCCGAACTGGCCGAGCAAAACCAACAATGGGACGAGGCGCTGCGCCACTACCAACAGGTAGAACCCAGCGAAAACTTCTACAGCGCCACCGCGCGCATTTACGCGATTTACCTGCAACAAGGACAACCTGCCAGCGCCGCCAACCACTACCGCAAATTGTTGACCTTTGCGGATGAATTTGGCGAGAACGGCACCGCCATCACGCTGATTTACAGCCAGCAACTGACTGCGGCGGGCTTGGTGGATGAGGCACTAGCCGCATTAACTCAGGCGCTGGCGGACGACCCGGAAAATCACGACCTGCTCTATGCCCGCGCCATGCTGTACGACCAACTGGACGAGTTGGCGCTGGCCGAGGCGGACCTACGCACCATTATTGAATACGACCCCAACCACGCCGGCGCGCTCAATGCCCTGGGGTATATTCTGACGGAGAAAAGCGATCGCTACGCCGAAGCCTACGACTATATTAAGCGTGCTCTGGAGCTTCAACCCGACGACCCCGCCACCATCGACAGCATGGGCTGGGTGCAGTACCGCCTGGGAAACCTAGAGATAGCCCTGCGCTATTTGAACCGCGCCATGAACCTGTACCCGGATCACGAAATTGCGGCCCATTTGGGCGAAGTGCTGTGGGTATCGGGCGAACAGGATCAGGCACGCCAAATCTGGCGCGAGGGCCTGGAAATACAGCCGCAAAGCTCTTACATCAATGAGACCCTGGAGCGCCTGCAGGTTGAACCCCAGCCGGGCGAATAAAAAAGTCCGGGGCGACACGCTCAATTAGCGGAGGTAAGATCATCAGAATCTGGAGCAAAGCGCTCGCTTGGGTGGGCATAAGCCTGGCGCTCAGTCACTGCGCGCAACTGCCCGAGCAGTCACCGCAAAACTTAGATCTGAGTGCCAATCAGCAAGCTCTGCGCGCGCTGAACCAGTGGCAACTGGAAGGCAAAATTGGCGTACGCCTGCCCGATGACAATGGTTCGGCCAGGGTTAACTGGCAACAGCAAGGGCAAGACTACAACCTTTCTCTGTCGGGCCCCCTGGGTCAGGGCCGGGTGTTAATCCAAGGCGGCCCGCAACAGGTAACCTTGACCCAGAGCGGCGAAGAACCCATTAGCGCCGCCTCGGCCGAGGCCCTGATTCGCCAGGCCACAGGATGGGAACTACCGGTCAGCGCCCTGCGCGCCTGGGTATTGGGCCTGCCGGTAAGCGACACAGCGCTCAGCAATCAACAGTATCGTGAGGATGACCTCCCCCTTAGCTTTACCCAGCTGGGCTGGCAACTGCACTACAAACGTTTTCATCAACAACAGGGGCTCTGGCTACCCAGCTTAATGACCGCCAGCACCACCACCGCCGCTGACGAAAAGATCCGCCTGACCCTGGTGATTCACCGCTGGAACCTTGCCCCCAACTCGTCAGAGGCCGCCCCATGAAACCGCGCTTGCTACATCCGAGGCTGCCATGAGCCGTTTGCAACTATTGGCTCCAGCCAAGCTCAACCTGTTTTTGCATATCACCGGACAGCGCGCGGACGGCTATCACGAGCTGCAGACCCTGTTTCAACTGCTCGATTACGGCGATCAGCTGAGCTTTGAGTTGCGCGATGATTCGCAAGTGACCCTGACCCCGGAACTCGCGGCCGTACCCTTTGAGGACAACCTGATTATTCGTGCCGCCCGCGTCCTTCAACGAATCGCCGGACATTCACTGCCCGGAGTAGACATTACCCTGAGCAAACGCCTACCCATGGGCGGCGGTATTGGCGGCGGCAGCAGCAATGCCGCCACAACCTTAGTTGCGCTAAACCACTTGTGGCAATTAAATCTTCCCAAACAGCGACTTTTAAGCCTGGGCGCCCAGCTGGGGGCCGATATCCCCGTGTTTATTGCCGGCGATACCGCCTGGGCCGAAGGGGTGGGCGAGCGGCTTACGCCCACAAAAACACCAGATTGCTGGTATCTTGTACTGACCCCACCCTGCCATGTGAGCACCGCGGAAATTTTTTCTCACAAAGATTTGACAAGAGACACACGCCCCATTAAAGTAGCGGCCTTCTCGCAGGGGGGCAGTCAAAACGACTGCGAAGCACTGGTTAGAAAGCTTCACCCTGAAGTGGATAACGCACTGATTTGGTTGAAAAATTTTTCAACTTCTGCGAGAATGACAGGCACCGGAGCCTGTGTGTTTGCAAGCTTTAACAGCGAGCGCGACGCCGAGCAAGTATTGGCCCAAGCGCCACCGCAACTAAGCGGATTTATCGCTAAAAGCCTGCAAGCATCGCCACTAAAAGCTCTGGTACCTGATTGACACCACTGGGGTGTAGCCAAGCGGTAAGGCAGCGGGTTTTGATCCCGTCATGCGAAGGTTCGAATCCTTCCACCCCAGCCATATTTCCTCGGTACCCATTGCGGCGCATCTCTAGCGCCCCTGCTAGAGCCTGAAGACACCATCCCCTGACTTCGCTCTGGCCCAGTGGCCGAGAACAAGAACAGCACTGTGCCTGGCGCAGTGCTTTTGTTTTATCTGCACTATGCTGATAAACCGAACAACACAGTAGACAAAAGGGTACCTGACGTGACGGACTTAATGGTCTTTACCGGCAATGCCAACCCCGATCTCGCGCAAAAGATCGTGGACCACCTGGGGATGACTTTGGGTGATGTTTCTGTTTCTCAGTTTAGTGATGGCGAAGTCGCCGTAGAGCTGAACGTTAATGTTCGCGGCCGGGACGTATTTGTGGTGCAACCCACCTGCGCGCCCACCAACGACAACTTGATTGAATTAATTGTCATGGTGGATGCCCTGCGCCGCGCCTCGGCCGGTCGCATTACCGCCGTGGTGCCCTACTTTGGCTACGCCCGCCAGGATCGTCGGGTGCGCTCGGCCCGGGTACCGATTACCGCCAAGGTCGTCGCGGATATGATGGTCGGCGCCGGCATTGACCGTTTGTTAACGGTTGACCTGCACGCCGAACAGATTCAGGGCTTTTTCGATGTGCCGGTCGACAATGTGTACGGCTCGCCCGTGCTGTTAGAAGACATTGAAAAACAAAAATTTGAAGATCTGGTGGTGGTCTCACCGGATATTGGCGGCGTGGTTCGCGCCCGCGCCGTGGCCAAGCAGCTGGGTGTGGATTTGGCGATTATTGATAAACGCCGCCCCAGCGCCAATGTTGCCGAAATCATGAACATTATCGGTGAAATTGAAGGCCGCACCTGTCTGCTGGTGGACGACATGGTCGACACCGCCGGCACTCTGTGCAACGCCGCTTCAGCGCTGAAAAAACAGGGCGCTAACAAAGTGGTGGCCTACGCCACCCACCCGGTGCTGTCGGGTAAAGCGGTCGACAACCTGAACAATTCCGAGCTGGATGAGCTGGTGGTCACCGACTCTATCCCGCTGCGCCCCGAAGTGGCCGCCTGCGGCCGGGTGCGCGTTTTGACGCTGTCAAAAATGTTGGCTGAGGCGGTGCGCCGCTTGAGCAACGAAGAATCTCTGAGTGCGATGTTCCGCTAAGCGGAAGCTCAGATAGCCGCTGCCAACTATTTATATGGTTGCAGCATGACATAACCCCGTGCGGTGTTCTGGTCGCGGACCTGTACGGACTAAACGAGGATATTCACAATGAGTGAAGATTTTGTATTGAATGCCACAAGCCGTGAGGATGCGGGGAAAGGTGCGAGCCGCCGCCTGCGTCGTCTGGAAGGTTTGGTTCCCGCTATCGTATACGGCGGCAAGAAAAAGCCTGCCAGCATTAGCGTTAACCACAAAGACCTGATGAAACACCTGGAAAACGAAGCGTTTTTCTCGCACATCATCTCGCTGGTGATTGACGATAAAGCCGAAGACGTGATCCTGAAAGATCTGCAGCGCCACCCGGCCAAGCCAGAGATTGTTCACGCCGACTTTATGCGTGTTTCTAAGACCAAGAAGCTGAACACCAGCGTACCGCTGCACTTCTTGAACGAAGAAACCAGCAAAGGCGTTAAACTGCAAGGCGGTAATATTGTTCACAATATGGTACAGCTGGAAATTAGCTGCTTGCCTGCCGATCTGCCCGAGTTTATCGAAGTTGATCTGGCCGATGTTGAAGTGGGCCAAGTGGTTCACATCTCCGACATTCAGCTGCCCAAAGGCGTTACCTCGGTAGCTCTGTCTCACGGCGAAGATCACGATCTGCCGGTTGTGGCTATCAACAAGCCTAAAGGCGGCACCGACGATGACGCAGATGCCGAAGGCGAAGACGCTGAAGGCGATAGCGAGTAATCGTAGCTAGGCGCAGCGCGTTATGGATACACCGGTTCAGTTAATCGTCGGCCTGGGCAACCCGGGCGCCGAGTACGACCGAACTCGCCATAACGCCGGCGCCGATCTGGTGTCTGAACTGGCCCGCCAGGCAGGCACCAGCCTCTCCCTCGAGAAAAAATTCTTTGGCAAGACCGCCCGTATTACTTTGGGCTCACGCCAAGTACACCTGTTAATTCCCACCACCTTTATGAACCGCAGCGGCCAAGCTGTTGGCGCGTTGGCACAGTTTTATAAAATCTCCCCCGAAGCCATTCTAGTGGCCCACGACGAGCTGGACTTAGACCCGGGTGTCACGCGCTTAAAAATCGGCGGCGGACACGGTGGTCATAATGGTCTGCGCGATACCATTAGCGCACTGGGCAACAACAAAAACTTTGCCCGCATTCGCATCGGTATCGGTCACCCTGGGCATGCCTCTAAGGTCACCGGCCATGTGTTAAAACGCGCAGGTAATGGCGAACAACAGCTTATCGACGAGTCAATAGACCGAGTGATTGATGTTTTACCACTGGCCGTAAACGGCGAGTGGAATAAAGCGATGCATAAACTGCATACGCAATAAACGTCTGACGAAAGCCTACATTTTCTAACAATTCCCTCACACTGTTTTTGGTAGTCTTTTGCGATAACCACAACGCAAGAGAGACACTATGCATTACTCCCGCAACATTCTGGCCGGTATGGCCTTAACCGTAATGGCAACCGCACCGGCATATGCCACCACCGTTCAGTTTCAAACCGTCATGGGCGATTTTGAAGTCAACCTATTTGACGAGACGACTCCCGAAACCGTGGCTAACTTTTTGGAGTATGTTGAGGGGGGGGCTTATCAAGATACCTTTATGCATCGCTCGGTGCCGGGTTTCATCATGCAGGGCGGTGGCTTTACCTTTGATATTGAAACCGACAGTGCCGCCGAAATCGCCAGCAACGAAATGGTTATTAACGAGCCCATTTATTCCAACCAACGCGGCACTATTGCCATGGCCAAATTGGGCGGCAATCCCGATAGCGCCACTAACCAATGGTTTTTTAACCTAGCGGACAACAGTACCAACCTGGATAACCAGAACGATGGCTTTACCGTATTCGGTCAAGTCATGGGCAACGGCATGGCCATCATCGACGCCATGGCCGAATTAAAGTTTGGCAACTTTTCTGGGGATGATTTTTTAGGGGAATACCCCTTTGAAGATATGCCCGTAAGAGACTACAGCCAGGAAGATTACGACAGCACAGTCGCCTTGACTGAAGAGAACATTGTCTTAATCCAAAATATCGTGGTTTTAGACGCGGCCCCAGACACGGCCGCCGACCTGGACCCCAAGCCGAGTACCAAGGGTGAAAACAATGGTGGCGATAATGGGGGAGACAGCGGCGGCGGTGGTGGCAGCACAGGACTGCTGGCCTTACTGGCGCTGGCCGGTTTAGCCCTGGGGCGACGTCTTTTTAAAGCCCGCGCATAAACGGCACCAACGACAGGGCCAATATGGCGCCCACCGCTACCAGTGCCAATAGCACTTTAAGCGGTTGGCGCCACAGCTGGCCCATAAACCCAAGCGCCTCGCCGCGCGCGTGCTGGGCACGATGCTCTTCCCGTATCTGTTGGCGGTATTCGGCCTGGTAATCTGCGAGCAGCGCTTTAGCACGCTCTAAATCAGCACTGTCGCTTACCCACAAACCATCCACGCCCAAACGCCAAAAGCCCGAGTCGGTTTGGTAGTGGGCAATGCCCTCGTCCTCCAGTTTATCCACCAGGCCCGCCACCTCGTCAAAGCTCGCCCCCGAGGTGCGCATTAACAACTGGCCCATATTAAAGCGCTTCCAACATTTTAATTTCCTGGTGCAGTTCGGGCGCCACCAGCGCCTTTTGCTTCGAGTGTTTATCCAGTAACACGATACGTGCAACGCCCGTGGTTACCACCTGCTGTTGCTCGGCGCTGTAAATTTCGTACTCCTGGGCAAAGCCGTGCTCCTGCATCTCGGTCACGGTACAACCCACGGTGACCGTGTCCGGGTAGCGCAGTGGGCGCTGATACCGACAACTGGTCTCGGCCAGCACTGGCACAATACGGCCCAAATCAAACACACCCTTGGCGGATATATGCCGCATATAGGCGATACGCGCCGATTCAAAATAGCGAAAGTACACCACGTTATTCACATGACCAAAGGCGTCCATTTCGCCCCATTGCACGTCTATATCGATAGTGACCGGAAAGTTAGCAATAAAATCGTCACGCTCCAACACGACTCACCTCCGTTTACGATTGGCTATTCACAGCGTCCTTTCGCCATTTTAGACACTATCGGCTATGATGAGTAGCCGATCTGTACACGCTCACAACCCAAGGACTGTTTATGCACGATGCCGGCCTGGACATCGCCATTATTGGTATCACCGCTCTCGCCTGCCAGTGGGGCGCCTGGAAAGCCCGCCTTCCGGCCATTTTATTCCTTTTGATTGCCGGTCTGATACTGGGCCCGGGAACCGGCCTGCTCAACCCCGACGAGCTGTTCGGGGATTTACTCTTCCCCTTGGTATCGTTAGCGGTTGCCGTTATTTTATTTGAGGGCAGCCTGACCCTTAACTTTAAAGAGCTGGGCACCATTTCCACCGTGGTCCGGCGCATGATTACCGTGGCCGCACCGGTCACCTGGCTGATTGTCGCCATTGCCACGCATTTCTTGTTCTCCCTGAGCTGGGAGCTATCCATCTTATTTGGCGCGCTGATGGTAGTGACCGGCCCCACTGTGGTCACGCCGCTGCTGCGTACCGTGCGCCCCTCCGAGCGGGTGGCCAATATTCTGCGCTGGGAAGGCATTGTCATCGACCCCATCGGCGCCTTGTTGGTGGTTGTGGTCTACGAATTTATTGTCACCCAAAGCCAGGGCCAGGCGTTTAGCCAGAGTCTGTTGCTGTTTTTAGAGATTATCGTGGTGGGTATGGCCATAGGGGCGGCGGCAGGCTTTGCCCTGGGAAAAATACTCACCCGCCGCCGTCTGCCCGAATACCTGCAAAACCTGGCCACTCTGAGCCTTTTGTTTATGGTTTTCACCGTGTGCAATCACTTGGCCGAAGAATCGGGGCTTTTGGGGGTTACGGTGATGGGCATGTGGCTGGGCAATATGCGCGGCGTGCATATTCATAACATTCTCAACTTTAAAGAAAACCTGACCATTTTGTTTATTTCGGGGCTGTTTATCATTCTGGCAGCGCGCCTACCCCTGGAGCAGCTGCTCAGCATTGTTGCCCTCGCCCCGTTAATACTGCTACTGGTCATTCAATTTATAGCCCGACCGGTTTCGGTGGCTTTGGCGACCCTGCGCTCCAACATTAAGTTCCGCGAGCGTATATTGCTGGGCTGGATTGCCCCCCGCGGTATTGTCGCTGCCGCCGTCTCGGCGCTTTTTGCGTTGCGTTTGGCCGAGCAAGGCTACCCGGATGCCGAACTTTTAGTGCCACTCACCTTCGCGGTGATTCTGGGCACCGTGATTTTCCAAAGCGCCACATCGCGCCCGCTGGCCAAACTCTTGGGAATTGTGGAGCCGGAGCCGCGCGGAGTGCTGATTTTGGGTGCCAACTCGGTAGCGCGAGCGGTGGGCAAAGCCCTGCAACAGCAGGATATGACAGTGCTGCTTAGCGATTCCAATTGGGAGAATATTCGCGCCGCGCGCATGGCGGGGTTTAAAACCTTTTACGGCAATCCGGTCTCGGAATTTGCCAGCCAGCGATTGGACTTAACCGGCATTGGCAATCTGCTGGCCATGTCGCCACTGCGCGAGTTGAATGTGATTGCCGGCATGCATTTTCGCAACGAATTTGGCATTCACCGCACCTTTACCATTCGCACCAGCGCCGATTCCAATCAATCGGAAAAACACCAGGTGTCCACCCAGCTTAAAGGCAACCCACTGTTTGCCGCCGACTTAACCTACGCCAAGCTGGCCAGCCTGATTCACGCGGGGGCAGACATTAAAGCCACCAAGCTGACGGCGGAATTTACCTTCGAGGATTTTACCCGGCAAGACCCCAACGCCATGCTGCTGTTTGGGATTAACGAGCGCGGCAAATTAAAACCCTATACCCTGGATGATAAGTTTAAGCCGGGCAATGGCTGGGTACTGCTGAGCTTAGTACGCGAAGCGCGCCCGACTCAGAACCCGGAGCAATCGCCCAATGCCCTGGGTAACAAAGCCTAAAATAAGATTCGTTAAATAGCTTCGGGAGTAATAACAACCGCTTTTCGTGCTTTCGGGCGTACGGCGTCGGCGGCCAAACAATCGGCAATGGCCTGGGTTAAGGTGGCGCCGCCACCGGGAATACCCGCATTGCCGAACAAGCGGTTAAACTCCAGCAAATAGGGATGATCGCCCACCATAGCAATATCGAATCCGGCGTGATTTACCTCTAAACAGGCGGCTACTTGCAAAGCCAATTGCACCGCCTGATAAGGCACTGGCGAGTGATCCACAATGCCACCTCGGGCGACATTATTGTAAAACCCCTGCTCGCTTTGCTGGCGCCAATAAGCGGTCACAACTTGCCGGCCCACCACAACCACGCGAATATCCCGATCAATGGGTAAATACTCCTGCGCGTAAAGCGTATCGGTCAACTCGCGGTAGCGATTAAAATCCGCCCGATTCTCGACCCGCCATACCCCCTCGCCCATGCTGGATTTGGGCAGTTTGACCACAAAGGGTAAGTCCATAGACTGCCAAATGCGCTCCGCCTCAGTATCGGTATTGGCGGCAATCAGGGTAAACGGTGTATAGGCGGGCGCCACCGCCTCAAAGGCACGGGTCATTTCGATTTTATTGTGACCAATCACGTAGCTCGCCATACTGGGAAAGATGCGACAGCCCAGGCCATACACCAGCGCGTTAACCTGCCAGTATTCGGGGAACAACACCCAGTCCGCCTGTTGCAACAGATCGCGGTGCTGTAAATACAGCTCGGGCTTGATAAACCGGGTGTTGGCCAAACCCAGGGTACGGAACGGATTGAATGAGATCATCGGGGCAAGTCTCGAAAAAGCGGATATTACCCCAAATAGGGCCCAGCGCAAGCGTTTTTAGCGCCCCCCTGATCGCCTAAATAACGGCTCACCAGCTTGCAGAATCGGCCGCGCCTTCGCTATGCTCCACTCTCACACACGAGGATTTCACTATGCCAGAACCGGCGGGGCAAGATCGCAGCTTGGGCCAAAAACTGGAGATCGCGTTTAAGCGTTTGGACGCCTGGCTGTGGCAGGTTGAAACTGCACATCGCTCTAAAGTTCACCAGCGTTTTTGGCATATGTCGCGGGTGTTTATTGCGGTGGTGCGCGATCTGGTGCGCGGCCATATTACCTTGCACGCCATGAGCTTGGTTTATACCACCCTGCTCTCTTTTGTCCCCTTACTGGCCTTAAGTTTTTCCGTGCTCAAGGGCTTCGGCGTGCACAACCAGCTTGAGCCGCTGCTACAAAACCTGCTGGCCGCCCCCCTGGGCGAGCGCGGCCCTGAAGTCGTCGATAATGTGCTCGACTTTGTCGATAACGTAAAAGTCGGGGTGCTGGGTTCAGTGGGCCTGGGGCTGCTGATTTACACGGTCATCTCGCTGATTCAGAAAATCGAGCGCTCGTTTAACGAGATTTGGCGCGTCAGTGAAAGCCGCTCGCTGGCTCAACGTTTTAGCAGTTATTTAAGCGTGGTCTTGATCGGCCCGCTTTTGGTGTTCTCGGCAATGGGGGCTACTGCGGCACTGGTAAACAGCAGCGCAATACAGCAGTTAATCACTTTTGCGCCTTTGGGCTGGGTGTATAGCTTTTTGACCAAATTGACACCCTACGCGATCATTATCGGTCTGTTTACATTCCTGTATACCTTTATCCCCAACACCAAGGTCAAATTGCGGCACGCCTTTTTAGGCGGCTTGGTCGCCGGCGCTATTTGGCAAACCTCTATTTTTGGCTTCACCCTGTTTGTTTCTAACTCCACCAAGTACACCGCTATTTACTCGGGGTTTGCAGTGGGCATTTTGCTGCTAATCTGGCTGTACTTGGCGTGGTTGATTTTGCTCAGCGGCGCGGCGGTGGCGTTTTACTCGCAGCACGCGCAGCAAATTACCCGCTCGCGAGTAAACAAACCCTCGGCGCGAGTGGATGAATTAACCGGCCTGGCGGTGATGTACCGGGTGGCCCATCAGTTTGATTGCGATGGCGGCGGGGTGGCCATTGCACAAATGGAATCAAGCCTGTCAGTGGGGCCGGAAACCATCCAACGGATGATTCGCAAACTGCAAAAACACAAACTGGTGGCCTATGCGGGCGCTGATGCCAACCAACTGATCCCAGCGCGCTCACTGGACCACATTACGCTGGGAGAAACCCTGACCGCGATTCGCATTGAGGAAACCCTCCTGCCCTCTTCACTATTGTCAGAAAAAGCCGTAACCGAGGTTATGCAACGCTTTGAAGAGCCATTGCACAATTCGCTAGACGGCATCACTCTGGCCGACTGGGTTCGAGAACCGACCACAGCCGATAGCAGCCAGTTACTCCCCCAAAAGCCGGAATAACTGATGCGCCAGCTGGGTATTGTCCTGCTGGCCCACAAAAGCCTGGGCGCCCTCGCCCAGTGCCCAAACCCCCACATCGCCACCGGTATGACCCGACGTGGTCCAGCCGGTTACACTGGCCTTATCTATTGCGGCCAAAAGCTGCCCCCGCAACTCGGTTTGAGCTGTATTTTTATCCGCCCGGGTTTCCCCCGCGGCCACGCGATCAATGCTTTGCTTAAGTGCGGCTCGATCGTCCCCGCTCAGCTCAATCGCGGTTAACGCCAGCCACTCCCGGTACCAGTCGTTTGCGCTTAATAGCTGATCGGTAAGGGTATTGGCCGATGCCTTAATGCCCTGCACGACATCCGCGCGCCAGGCATAGTCGCCATCACGGCCCATACTCAAGCCGCCGGTAGAGTGATCGGCAGTCGCTACCAGCAAGGTATTAGGGTGACTGTTTATATAGTCCTCTAACGCTTGCAGCGTTTTTTCAGCGTCGTGCATTTCATGCATCACACAGGCGATATCATTGGCGTGTCCACACCAGTCTATCTGACTGCCCTCCACCAACAAAAAGAAGGGCTTTTCTTCGCCCAAAAGCGACAGAGCCTTTTGGGTTAGAAAACTCAAGCGACGCGGCTCTTTACTGTCGATAGCAAAAGGCAACCCCTTATCCGCCAACAGAGCGAGGGCGGGCAAGTGTTTGATTGCGGCGACATCATCGTAATTATCGGCATAGGCGTAGCCCAATTCGGTAAACGCCTGAACCAGGTTGCGATCGTCGCGCAAAAAATAACGCTGACCACCGCCAAATAAAATGTCCACCCAGGGCTTACCTTGATAGCGGTTATCCAGATACTGATCAGCAATAGCATCGTATTTTTGTCGGCTGTCGATATGCGCGGCAAAGCTCGCGGGGGTGGCGTGATTGATTTGGCTGGTGACCACCATGGCGGTCTGGTAGCCCTTAGTTCGGGCTCGCTCCAGTATGGTTTCTACCGGTTGTTTTTGCCCATCCACACCAATGGCGCCATTGTAGGTTTTAATTCCAGCCGCCAAGGCGGTGGCGCTGGCGGCCGAATCTGTCACCTGCAGCGCGTCTTCGGGGTGAGTACTGGCTGTACCCACCAAGTGCCGGTCAAACCAGGTTGTCTCTACCGCTGGCGTGTCGGGGTTATCCCGGTAGTGGCGATAGGCGCTTACATATTCCATGCCCATACCGTCACCAATAAAATAGATAATATTGGGTTGTTTTTGTTCCGCAGTCGCCGCACTGGCAATGACACAGACAAACAGTGCCAATAGAGTTTTCATATTTAGCTCCTCAGTTATCGTTGCACGGCTTATCGCGCCCACGCTATAGTGCATCCTAACCGAAAATAATGACAACTGTGCTTAATAAACACGTGGTTTTATGGCCTTAGAAGATGTTCGATTAAACCCGCACGCCCGCATTTTTCACCACGAGATGGGCTCAGAGCGACAGCCTGTATTGATCATTGACGACTTTCTACTCAACCCCGAGGCGCTGATTGAATACGCCTGCCAATGTGAGTTTGCACCCGAAAAAAAGCTCTACCCGGGGCATCGGGTTAACGCGCCTGACGTGTATACCCGCGCCCTTAGAACCAGCCTACCGCAATTGCTGGCGCGTATTTTTAATACCCAACCGGGGGATATAAACGCCGCGGAGTCCAGTTACTCTTTAGTGACTCAGGCGCCGGCCACGCTCAAAGTGTTACAGCGCTTGCCACATTTTGATTCTCTCAATCGGCGCGAGCTGGCCAGTGTGTATTTTTTGTGCAATCGGGAGCGCGAAGAGTATGGTGGTACAGCTTTTTATCGCCACCGCAAAACCGGTTTTGAGTCTGTTGATACCTCCCGCATCAAGGCCTATTCACAAGCGGTTGAACAGCAACTGCAAAACGGCAAGGTTCCACCCGCCGATTACATTCGTGGCGATACTGAGCTGTTTGAGCAAATTGAGCAGTTTCCCGCGCGCTTTAACCGTTTACTGCTGTACCGCTGCACCAGCCTGCACTCGGGCATGATCGGTCCGAACTTTGATTTTTCCCGCGATCCGGCCGCGGCCCGACTATCGATTAATACTTTTCTGGTCGGTTAGGGAACCTCTGATTAAGTCCTCAGCGGTTCCTTAGCAAGCCTACCGTGTGTAACGGATTACTTGCGCTCCCTCGTCAAGTCCTTTAGTGTTGCCTTGCCTAATTAATAAAAATAAACCGGAGTACACCCTATGAGTTTCGCCTCTGAAGATGCGGCGCGCGCCTATTGGCGGGCCAATATCCGCTGGTTACTGATTCTGTTAAGCATCTGGTTTGTCGTGTCCTACGGCGCCGGTATTTTATTTGTGGATCAACTCAACGCCATACGCCTGGGCGGTTTTAAGCTCGGCTTCTGGTTTGCCCAGCAGGGATCCATTTATACCTTTGTGATCCTGATTTTTATTTATGTTCGGGTAATGAATCAGCTCGATCGCAAATTCGGCGTTGAGGAGAAGTAACCCGTGGATGTTCAAATTTTAACCTTTATTATTGTGGGCCTGACCTTCGCGCTGTATATCGGCATTGCGATTTGGGCGCGCGCGGCCAGCACCCAGGATTTTTATGTCGCCGGTGGCCATGTCCCACCCCTGGCGAATGGTATGGCCACTGCCGCCGATTGGATGAGCGCCGCTTCGTTTATTTCCATGGCCGGGTTAATCTCGTTTAGCGGCTACGACGGCAGTGTATATTTGATGGGCTGGACCGGCGGCTATGTGCTGCTGGCATTGTGTCTGGCGCCCTATTTGCGCAAGTTCGGTAAGTTTACCGTGCCGGATTTTATCGGCGACCGCTACTACTCTCAAACGGCGCGAACTGTTGCCGTTATCTGTGCAATATTTGTCTCTTTCACTTATGTCGCCGGACAAATGCGCGGTGTGGGTGTGGTGTTTTCGCGCTTTCTTGAGGTGGACATTACCTGGGGCATTATTATCGGCATGGGCATTGTGTTTTTCTACGCGGTGCTGGGGGGTATGAAAGGTATTACCTATACCCAGGTGGCGCAGTATTGCGTGCTGATTTTCGCCTTTATGGTACCGGCTATTTTTCTGAGCATTATGATGACCGGCTCGCCCATTCCGCAAGTGGGTATGGGCAGCACCCTGGCCGATGGCAGCGGACAGTTTCTGCTGGATAAACTCGATGGTCTCAGTACCGAGCTGGGGTTTAACGCCTATACCGAAGGCAAAAAATCCACCATTGATATGTTCTTTATTACCGCCGCCCTGATGGTGGGCACTGCCGGTCTACCCCATGTGATTGTGCGCTTTTTCACCGTCCCCAAGGTACGCGACGCACGCAAAAGTGCCGGCTGGGCGCTTATTTTTATTGCCATTTTATACACCACGGCTCCGGCGGTAGCGGTATTTGCCCGGGTGAATATGGTGGACACCATTAACGGCCCCGAGGCTCAGGGGGTAGCGGCCGCCGAGGCGCCCGAGTGGGTATCCAACTGGGAAACCACGGGCCTGGTCAGCTGGGAGGATAAAAACAACGATGGCCGCATGTTTTACAGCGGCGACGAGCGCAATGAAATGACCATCGACCGGGATATTATGGTGCTGGCCACTCCAGAGATCGCTCAGCTACCGGGTTGGGTCATTGCGCTGATTGCGGCCGGCGGGGTGGCGGCGGCGCTCTCGACCGCCGCTGGGTTATTGCTGGTGATCTCCACGTCAATATCCCACGATTTATTAAAGCGCAACTTAATGCCCAACATCACCGAAAAACAGGAGCTGTTGTTCGCCCGCATCGCGGCGGCGGTCGCGGTCACGGTGGCCGGTTACCTGGGGATAAACCCACCCGGGTTTGTCGCCGAGGTGGTGGCCTTTGCCTTTGGTCTGGCGGCGTCCAGTTTCTTCCCCGCAATCATTATGGGCATCTTCTTTAAGTCTATGAATCGCGAGGGGGCGATTGCCGGGATGGTAACGGGCATTTTGTTTACCGCCACCTATATCGTGGTGTTTAAAGGCATTTTTATGGAGCCACTGCTACCGAACACGCCGGAATACTGGCTGTTGGGTATTTCCCCCGAAGGCATTGGCACCCTGGGTATGCTGATTAACGTCGCGGTCGCATTAACGGTGTGGAGCTTTACCAAACCCGCACCGGCAGAAGTCCAGGCGATGGTGGAATCCATCCGCTACCCCGAGCAGTTGGCGGATACCACGGAGCCACCACCGGCGGCTCACTAAAACCTCAACCACAAAAAAGCCGGGCGACAAGCCCGGCTTTTTTGTAATCGCAGTTACTCGCGATCAACGAACCGTCACCTGAAACGAATCCACCAACTGATGCAAGGTAACCGCGGTGTTCTGTAAGCGGTCCGAACTGCCGCGCAACACCCTATACACTTGTGACATGGCGCCACTGGAGTCGGCCACTTCGCGTACCCGCTCACCGCTTTGACGGCTGCTCTGTTCAATATCCTGAATAGCATCGAACATTTTCGCGACGATTTCGTGGAGCTCGGAGTTATCCGAGGAAGATGCTTCAGCCAGTTTTAAGCCTTTGTCCACCTCTTCAATACTGGTTTCCATATAGCGCGCCGCCTCTTGCGATTCGGCTTCAATAGTCTGGATTTTCGCGGTAATCTCATCGGCCACTTTAGCCGTGCGCGCCGCCAGCGAGCGCACCTCTTCGGCGACCACCGAGAACCCGCGACCATGCTCGCCGGCGCGGGCCGCTTCAATAGCGGCGTTTAGGGCAAGCAAATTGGTCTGTTCGGTAATACCGCCAATCATAGTAACCATACCGGCAATTTCGGTGGTTTGCTGGTTGAGGCTGTGAATGGTCTTCGCCGAGGTATCCACCACATCGCGAATGGACTGGGTGCCGGTTTGCACAGCGGTTAACTGATCACGGGCTTGGGCCACGACCTCATCCATGGTTTGACGCATCCGCTGGGCAGTATCACTGGCGTTAGAGATTTCGCCCATCTGGCTCTCAATCAAATGCAACATTTGCTCAATCGATTGAGACACGGTTTGCGAGGTCTCACGCGCCTGATCGTTGCGACTCATCATCTGATCGCTGTTGCTTTTAACATCCTGGGCGGCACCAATGACTTCCCCCACAATATTGTCCAAGTTGTCGATAAAGCTGTTGGTCCAGCGGCCCAAGTCACCGGTCTCATCGGCGGCTAAGCGTTTGGTATCCAGGCGCTGGCGCAGGTTGCCCCCGCCCTCGGCAATGGTGTGGATCATCTCGGTCATTTTACCAATGCGCCGCGCCAGCCTCCGGGGCCCACGCTGACGAAAGAACAAACCGGCGCCCACTAACAAACCGGCGGTCGCGAGGTTAATTCCCCACAATGGCAGCTCGGTAAAGCTGTGGAGCAAGCCATTGCCCGCAAACGCAAACAGTACCGACAAAATGTACAACCGCATCATTAGATACGTCACCGAGCGAAAGCGGTAAACCTCTTCCAAATCGCCCTCACACATCATGCCCCACTGATCGGGCGATCCCTTTAAACTGAAGGTGACACCCTTACCAATGACGGGAATGTGGCGGTAATCTGAGTAGCCGGGATAGGTAACGAATAAGTTGTTGCCATTGCGGATGGTTTCGCGCACCCCGGGGTGTAGCTGGCCGGTGGCCGGATCGGTAAAGCGAATTTCAAACTCGGTGTGATGGCGTACTTTCACCACCCCGTAATCGGTATGAATACCGGATTTTAAATTCTCGCCATGCGAGAAAGTGCTGTCCTCAAAGCGCGAGCGTGACAGGGCTGTGCCCGGGACAATGCTGGGGTCAAAGTTAGACTTGACCATAAACAAATAATTATCGCCCGACTCGGTAAAAATATGCCCCGCTTCACGCTGAATCAAATCGCTGAGCACATCGTTGGGGTAGCGCGCGCACAAGCTGCCGGGCGAGCCGTCGGGCAAGGTAACCGGCAAGTAAAACATCAGGGTTACGGCGTCATGAAATTTGGAGCTGGACGCGCCGATGGTTTCGGTTAATTTATCGACATAGGGGCCATGCAAAAAAGGTTCAGCCAAACCCGCGGACAATGCTTTGGTATCCAAGTCGCGCGTCCCTTGGTGGGACGGGTAGCTGGATTCGAGCACCGTGCCGGTGGAATCAATTAGAAATAATTCAGAGCAGTCTTTCATGCGCTGCAGCTGGCGCGGCAGTACATCGGTGGCGGTATCGTCCTGCTGCAGGCGAGCCGCGACACTCTGCAGGTGGCGCCACTGGCCTTCCACCCACTGGTGCATCAGGCGAATACGGGTGTTAGCGATACTTTCAAACGCCTGCTCCATTAGCGCATAACGGCTGCGATTTAACCAGCAGGACCACCCCATACTGAACTTGCCATCGCCGCCCCACCACTTCAGCCAACCTTTTTCGCTGGCCGATAACTGCATACTGTGACTTTTTAGATTCATCTTATCTCTGGCTCAAATAGGTTTTGGTTGGAATCAACATCTGCGCATAAACAGCTACCGAATAAATAGCAGAAAATGCGCCAAGTTTTAGCGCCTTGCTATGCGCTCCAGAAATACCTAGGAAAAACAAAAAGAACCAGATTGGTGCAGAAATGAAAAAGGCGCACCATCTTGCGAGTCAAAATGGTGCACCCTGTAAAATAAAATAGACGGGACTTGTTAGCGGCTAAACACCACGGTTTTACTGCCATTTAACAGCACCCGGTGTTCAGCGTGCCAACGCAGTGCCCGGTTTAAGACCACCGCTTCAATATCGCGGCCAATTTCAGCCATCTCGTCGGGGGAGTTAACGTGGGAAACACGCTCCACCGCCTGTTCGATAATAGGGCCTTCGTCCAAATCGGCGGTCACAAAATGCGCGGTGGCACCAATCAACTTTACCCCACGCTCATAGGCTTGGTGGTAGGGGCGCGCACCTTTAAAACCGGGGAGGAACGAGTGATGAATATTAATGGCCCGCCCTTCCAGCTCGCGGCACAGGTCATTAGAAAGGATTTGCATGTAGCGGGCCAGTACCAGACAATCCGCCCGAGTTGACGCCATCAGTTGCGAAATAGCCGCTTCCTGTTCTGGCTTGGTTTCGGGCGTGATGGGTAAATAATGAAAGGGTAAGTCGTACCATTCGGTTAAAGGGCGCATTACCTCGTGGTTGGAGACCACCCCGACAATATCCACAGGCAGTGACCCAACCTTCCAGCTGTTAAGCAAATTACTTAAACAGTGTCCCCATTGCGATACCGCGATCAGAACTTTGGGCTTGCAATCACTATCGCTCAGCTGCCAGTCCATGCCGTACTCATCGGCCACCGGGGTAAACATCTGCTCGATCTCACTTAAGGTAGCACCTTCGGGGCACTCGAACACGGTGCGCATAAAAAAGCGCTTTTTGTCCGTGTCTTCAAACTGGGAGGATTCGCGAATATTAAATCCGCGCTCGGCAAACAAAGTGGCCACCCGGGCCACCAGCCCGCGGCTGTCTTGACAACTAAAGGTTAAAATTATTTCTCGCACACTGGCCATGCCGGTCTCCGTTAATTTCTGCCGGGCAAAGCCTATAGCAAGCTCTGGCGCCTCGCAAGCGCACTACAACACCCACCACAAAATAAGCGGCAGGGTAAAAAAGGCGAGTCCAGTGGATGCCACCACCATAGCGGCCACCTCTTGCGGATCGCGCTGGTAGCGCAGCGCCAGCAAATAGGTAAAAACGGCCACCGGCATGGCCGACTGCAAGAGCACCACTCCGCGTTCGACGCCCTCAAGCCCCAGCCCCCAGGCAACGCCCCAGCCCACCAGCAGGCCGCCGCCAATGCGCAGTGAACTGTAAACGACACTGCCGCGCCAGCGCGTTACTTTTAAACGCCCCAGAGATACCCCGAGGGTAATCATCATCAAAGGAATCGCGAAACCACCCAGCAAATCGACGGTATTAATCACCCATTGGGGCAGCGCAATATCCATCAGCAATACCCACAGCCCCACCACCATGGCCCACAGCACCGGCTGGCGCAACACCTGCGAAGCAGTAGCGCGCCAACTGCCCCCGCCGGCCACCAGAGTAATGCCGAAAGTAAAGGTGCTCATCATCATGACCAAAAAGTACCCCAGCGCCAGTGCCAGGCCTTGATCACCAAAGGCAAACAGACACACGGGCAACCCCATATTGCCGTTATTGGGTAAGATAAGCGGCGGCAAATACGTGGCCAAGGGCTTACCACTGCTGCGCAAAATGAGCGCACCCATGACACCAGTTAAAAAGATGATTAGCGCCGCCGCCAGGGCCACGCGCGAAATGCTGGCAAGCTCCACCTCGGTCTGCGCCAGGGACGCCACAATCAAGCAAGGAGTGCCGATGTTCATGACCAGGCGGCCAATAAAATCCGAGGGGTAGTCGGCTCCACTTTTAGCCCACACCACACCAATCGCAGTGGCAATAAACACCGGCGCCAACACAGGCAACAAGGTAAGCAGTAACATAGGGAGTGCACTGGTTAAAATCTGAAGGTTGAGACAATGGTAGCATGCCGGGCGCAAACTCCGTCGTCAGAGCCCGAGCCTTTTGGGTCGAATTCCCCTACAATAACCTCACCCACGTAATAAACCACAGGAAGCTGCCGAATAATGAAATGCACACTGTCCTACCTTGCTGGCCTAATGACACTGGTTTTAGGGACATCTGCTCCGGCCTGGGCCCAAGACCCCACCGTGCAACTCAAACTGGGCGCATTTGCGCAAACCACCGATGCCACAGTGTCGTCGGGCAATGATACTGGCGGCACCGACCTTAGCCTACAAACGCTAGGGCACGACGACTCGCAAACCAATTTCTGGGTGAGCGGCAAATGGCAATTTGCCGAGCGCTGGCAGTTGTGGGGCAATATTTCGCAGTTCGACAGCGAGGGCAGCGTTGACGAGAACTTCTACTTTGAATTCGGTGACTTGGATATCCCCGCGGACATCGATTCGGTCGAGGGCGAGCTGAATATAGATTCTACCTTCAACGCCGATCTTTATATCGTCAACCTAGGCTACGAGCTCTACCAATCCCCGGCGCTTAAAATTGATGCAGGCCTGGGGATTCATGTGGTGGAGTTCGGCTTGAGTATGGACGTCGAACTACAGGCGAACGACCGCACCGAATCACTGGGCTCGGAATCGAGCGAAGTCACCGCCCCGCTCCCCAACATTGTGCTTTTTGGCCAATGGAACATCACCGAGCGTATCGAAGCCTCCACCACTCTCGGCTGGCTGTCGCTTAACTACGACGACTATGATGGCGAACTGACCGCGCTGGAGCTGGAAATTGATTACGCCCTCACCGATCACTTTGGTATCGGGGCGGGTTACCGCTATATCGATTACGGCGTAACCAAGCACGGCGAGCGTTTGACCAGCTCGTTCGACAGTTTATTTGAGGGCCCCACGGTCTACGCGGTGATGCGGTTTTAAGGGAGCTTCAGGCTCGGTCAGAGTCCAATTGATTCTGCCGAATAAGCAAGGTCGCTGTCATAAAAATTTATTCTAATCCGGGGGATTTCAACCCCCGGATGCTTCTCGCCAGCGCGACACGGGCGCTCGAAGTTAGTGGCCACCAACTTAACCGGATACTCACACCTTATCCACAGCTTGCCGGCAAACTTCTGCACTTGCATTCGCTCTAAAACCGCATTATCTTGTATCCCGCTTCAACAAAACACCCATATATAGGGTTTCGCACTCCAAAGCCCACACATGATAGTGGCTTGCAAAACGCGCGCAACGAAGCATTTTTTACGTATTTTCGGCTCTGATCCGGCGCACTTGGCGTCGTGTTAGCGCCCGCTGGGGGACGAGCAGCCTTTGCTCGGTCCCGCTAACCAGCCCCAGATCCGATGTACCCTTCCCCCGTCGTCGGGGTGAAGCGCTGTAACCATTGCTACTTTTACGTACAAACAAAAACAGGCCCACCCAGGCATCCCGCCTGAGGCACCGGCCATTGTGAATTTCGACAGGGAACCTTCGCGGAGAACTTAATGTATACAGAAACTGACCAGCCTCAAGTCGCCCAGCCCCAAGCCGGCTCGCCCTCTAGCAGCAAGCACGACCTTGAAGCCACCGCCCCCGGCCAATTGCGGGTTATCAAACGCAATGGCACCGTGGTTCCCTTTGATATCAGCAAAATTGCGGTGGCCATGACCAAAGCGTTTCTGGCCGTGGAAGGCGGCACTGCAGCGGCCTCCAGCCGGGTTCACGAAACCGTGGACAACCTGACCAAGCAAATTACCGCGACCTTTAAGCGCCGCATGCCCTCAGGCGGCACCGTACACATTGAAGATATTCAAGACCAGGTAGAGTTGATTCTGATGCGCTCGGGCGAACACAAAGTCGCCCGCGATTACGTACTCTACCGCGAAGAGCACGCCCGCTTGCGCGCGGCCGAGACCAGCCCCGCTGCGCAAGAAGTCGCCGCCGACCCGGAATACCCCACCGTACAAATCACCTTGGACGACGGCAGCACCGCGCCTTTGGATATGGCCCGGGTACGCACCATTGTCAGCGAGGCCTGTGAAGGACTGGAAGACGTCAATGAGCGCGCCATTCTCGACGAAGCCATGCGCAATCTCTACGACGGCGTGTCACTGCACGATGTAAACACCTCGCTGGTGATCACCGCCCGCACTCTGGTAGAGAAAGAGCCCAACTACAGCTACGCTACCGCCCGCCTGCTAATGGACAAGCTGCGCGCCGAGGCCCTGGGCTTTTTGGGCATTGCCGAGGCCGCCACTCAGGCCGAGATGCACACCTACTACGCCCGCGCCCTGCCCGCCTATGTCCGCAAAGGCGTCGAGCTGGAATTGCTGGACCCCGAACTGCTTAATTTTGATCTGGAAAAACTGGGCAATGCCCTCTTGGCCGAGCGCGATTTGCAGTTCACCTATCTGGGGCTGCAAACCCTGTACGACCGCTACTTTATTCACAGCAACGACGTGCGCATCGAACTGCCCCAGGTGTTCTTTATGCGTGTCGCCATGGGCCTGGCGGTTGAAGAAGACAACCGCGAAGAGCGTGCGATTGAGTTCTACAAGCTGCTCAGCTCGTTTGATTACATGAGCTCGACTCCAACCCTGTTTAACGCCGGCACCCTACGCCCGCAGTTGTCGTCTTGCTACCTGACCACCGTGCCCGATCACCTGCACGGCATTTATGGCGCGATGCAAGACAACGCCATGCTGAGCAAATTTGCCGGCGGCCTGGGTAACGACTGGACCCCGGTGCGTTCGCTGGGCGCCTACATTAAAGGCACCAACGGCCGCTCTCAGGGCGTTGTCCCCTTCCTAAAAGTGGCCAACGATACCGCCGTTGCGGTAAACCAGGGCGGCAAGCGCAAAGGCGCTGTCTGTGCCTACCTGGAAACCTGGCACCTGGATATTGAAGAGTTTCTGGAGCTGCGTAAAAACACCGGTGACGACCGCCGCCGCACCCACGACATGAACACCGCCAACTGGGTCCCCGACCTGTTTATGAAGCGCGTGTTTGAGGACAAAGACTGGACCCTGTTCTCGCCCAACGACGTGCCCGATTTGCACGATCTGTACGGCGCCGAGTTCGAAGCCCGCTACACCCACTACGAGCAACTGGCCGCCGAAGGCAAACTGAAACTTCACAAAACGCTTAAAGCGGTTGATCTGTGGCGCAAAATGCTGGGTATGCTGTTTGAAACCGGCCACCCCTGGATCACCTTTAAAGACGCCTGTAACCTGCGCAGCCCGCAGCAGCACGTAGGCGTGGTGCACTCGTCTAACCTGTGTACCGAAATTACCCTGAACACCAAGGCGAATGAAGAAATTGCCGTGTGTAACCTGGGCTCGGTCAACCTGGCGCAACACATCGTAGACGGCCAGCTGGATCGCGAAAAACTCGCTACCACAATCAAAACCGCTATCCGCATGCTGGATAACGTGATCGATATTAACTACTACTCGGTGGATACGGCGCGCGCCTCTAACCTGCGTCACCGTCCCATCGGTTTAGGGGTAATGGGTTTTCAGGATGCACTTTACGCCCAACACATTGCCTACGGCTCGCCCGAGGCGGTGGAGTTTGCCGACGTGTCAATGGAGGCGATCAGCTACCACGCCATCGAAGAGTCTTCTAACCTGGCCGCCGAGCGCGGCCGCTACAGCACCTTTGAAGGCTCGCTGTGGAGCAAAGGTCAGCTGCCCATCGACTCGATTGATATTCTGGCAAAAGAGCGCGGCCTGGACTACTTGCAGCAAGACCGCACTCAACGTCTGGACTGGGACACTTTGCGCGAAAAAGTTAAGTCGCAAGGTATGCGCAACTCCAACGTGATGGCCATTGCGCCTACCGCGACCATTGCCAATATTACCGGGGTTAGCCAGTCCATTGAGCCGACCTACCAGAACCTCTACGTTAAATCGAACCTGTCGGGCGAGTTCACCGTGGTGAATCCCTCACTGGTACGCGACTTAAAAGCCCACGGCCTGTGGGACAGCGTGATGGTCAACGACCTCAAATATTACGAGGGCTCGCTGCAGAAAATTGACCGCATCCCCGCGGCCATTAAGCAGCAGTACGCCACCGCCTTTGAAGTGGAGCCGCGCTGGATTGTCGAGGCCGCCAGCCGCCGTCAGAAGTGGATTGACCAGGCCCAGAGCCTGAACCTCTACATCGCCGGCGCCAATGGTAAAAAGCTGGATGTGACCTATCGCATGGCCTGGTTCCAGGGGTTAAAAACCACCTATTACCTGCGCGCCCTGGCCGCCACCACCACCGAGAAATCCACCATTGATACCGGCTCACTGAACGCGGTATCGGCGGGCGGCGGTTCGGCGCCCTCGGCGGCGGCCCCGGCAGCCAGCGCAAGTGCCGAGCCCCAGGCCGCGCCTGTGCCCCAGGCATGCTCGCTGGACGACCCCGACTGCGAAGCCTGTCAGTAATTTAGCGACCGCCCGGTGCGCCGGGCGGCACACTCACTCATTTAAAGGATACGCTTACCATGCTGAGCTGGGACGATTTTAATACCGAAGAAGCAACTTCTGCCCCTCAACCTGCACCGGCTGCGCCCCCCAAAGCGCCGCAGCCCGAGTCAGCCGCTGCCAGCGAAAGCGCCGCAGCGCCTGAAACCGATGCGGTAAAAGCCGCGCGCGAAGCACTGGAAGAACTGGACGTGGCTCCAGGTCTGGAAGAGCTGGAAATGGGCGCTCAACGCATTGAGGTAGACGACAAGCGGATGATTAACTGCCGCGCTGACCTCAACCAGCTGGTGCCGTTTAAATACGATTGGGCCTGGCAAAAATACCTGGACGGCTGTGCCAACCACTGGATGCCCCAGGAAGTGAACATGACCGCCGATATCGCCCTGTGGAAAAGCCAGGACGGTCTCACCGAAGACGAGCGCCGCATTGTTAAACGCTCACTGGGTTACTTCTCGACCGCCGATTCGCTGGTGGCAAACAACTTGGTGCTGGCCATTTACCGCCTGATCACCAACCCCGAGTGCCGTCAGTACATTCTGCGCCAGGCGTTTGAAGAGGCCATTCACACCCACGCTTACCAATACTGCATTGAGTCGCTGGGTATGGACGAGGCGGAAATTTTTAACATGTACCGCGAGCTGCCCTCGGTAGCGGCTAAAGCCGCCTGGAGCCTGAAGCACACCCAAACCCTGGGCGACCCCACTTTCACCACCGGCACTCCCGAAACCGATCAAGAGTTGCTGCGCAATCTAGTGGCCTTCTACGCCGTGACCGAAGGCATCTTCTTCTACTGTGGTTTCAGCCAAATTTTGTCCATGGGCCGTCGCAACAAAATGACCGGTGTTGCCGAGCAGTTCCAGTACATTCTGCGCGACGAGTCTATGCACCTGAACTTCGGCATTGACGTCATCAACCAGATCAAGCTGGAAAACCCACACCTGTGGACCGAAGACTTCCAAAAAGAAGTCACCCAGATGATCGTAGAAGGCGCCGAGCTGGAAATTCAGTACGCCCGCGACTCTATGCCCCGCGGCGTGCTGGGCATGAACGCCGCCAGCATGGAAGAGTATCTGCACTTTATCGCCAACCGCCGTTTGGCGCAGCTGGGCCTTAAAGAGCAATACCCGGGCGCACAGAACCCCTACCCCTGGATGAGCGAGATCATGGATTTGCGCAAAGAGAAAAACTTCTTTGAAACCCGCGTGATCGAGTATCAAACCGGTGGTGCCCTAAGCTGGGATTAAACCTCAAAGCGGCCCTGCGGGGCCGCCCACATCCTTTACACGTTATGAATAAAGTCAACAAACTACCCGACCCAGACGAACTGCTGTTCACCCTTGACCAGTTAGAACAAACCACCGAGGTAATGGCCAAGGTTGTCAACCGCTTGAAGCATCAGCTGCAGCAATTACAGGCTGCGCCCCAAGCCTCTTCACAAGCAACGCCCGGTAACCCCGACAACACAAACAGCAAGCACCAACCTAAAGCCCGGCGCACGCTGCACTAGCAGTAACTGTAAATCTGTCACATCTCATACCGTAATCCTCAAACCACTTCACCCCTTACCAATCAACAAATCCTGTCATCCCGCGCAGGCTGGATCTACAACACAACCGGAATTCTCGCCTACGCGAGAATGACAACAACCGGTTCTTTAGGATTTATCAGTAACGGCTATACTTGCCCAATCGCATCACGCACCACCCCTCAAAGCCCACTCCTCACACAACCCGTAAATCCCGACATCCACACTCCAACCTTTAACTCCCGTGATTCCACACCACCCTCTTAAATCCCGTCATTCCACACACCCTTTTAAATCCCGTCATCCCCGCGCAGGCGGGGATCTATAGCACAACCGGAATTCCCGCCTACGCGAGAATGACAATAAACCCGCATAAGTAACTGCTATACTCGCTCAATGGCATTATCACTAAGACAATAACCCTTGAGCTGGCAGCATTCCCTTAACTTTACCGCCACGTTAAGCCGACTCAGTTTCAGAGTACGGCCTTTCCTGCTATGCCTTGCCTGTATGTTAATGCTCTCGGGCTTAAGCCCTCTCGCACTGCAGCAATCCAAGCTCGAAGCGCAAATGCAAAGTCGTTACGGCGAAGACGGCCAAGCCTATCTAAACGCCTGGTTTCGCTTGCTGGACGAACAACTAGACAGTGAAATAAACGAGCAACTGGAACAAGTAAACCGCTTCTTTAATCTCGGCATCACCTTCAGCGATGACCGCTTACTCTGGAAACAAAAAGACTACTGGGCCACCCCCCTGCAAACCATGGGCACACGCGGGGGCGATTGCGAAGATTTCAGCATCGCCAAGTATTTCTCGCTGCTGGAGTTGGGAATACCCGCCGACAAGCTGCGCTTGATTTACGTGCGCGCTAAAACCCCAGGCCGGGTGCAAGCCCATATGGTATTGGGGTATTTCCCCTCACCCAACGCCGAACCCCTGCTGCTGGATAACCTTAACCCCAACATTTTACCCGCCAGCGAGCGCCCGGATTTAACCCCGGTGTTTAGCTTTAACAGCCAGGGCCTGTGGCTGGGCGGCACCAAGTCCGAGTCCGACCCCACCTCTCGCCTGTCGCGCTGGCGGGATGTGTTACAACGTATGCACGACGAAGGGTTTTAACATGAACACGCTTTGCACCACACGAGGTATTCGCTCATGTCACTAATTAAACAGCTGTGGATCGGTATCTGCCTGATTCTGATTCTGGCGTTAGGCGGCAGTTTTTTTATCAGCACCCTCACCGCTCGCGAATACTTAGAGCAGCAACTGCAGCTCAAAAATATCGATAACGCCACTTCGCTGGCGCTGTCGATTACCCAGATGGAAAAAGACCCGGTCACGCTGGAGCTACTGCTTAGCGCCCAGTTTGACAGCGGCCACTACCAGAGCATTCGCCTACTGGACCCCGAGGGCGAAGTGATTGTGGAACGTCATTACCAAACAAATGGCAATACCCAAAGCGTTCCAGTATGGTTCGAGAAACTGTTAAATATTCAGGTGCAACCGGGCATTGCGCAAATCCAGGACGGTTGGCATCAGTACGGCAGCCTTGAAGTAATCAGCCACAGCCGCTACGCCCAGCAAGAGCTATGGGACAGCAGCCTGCGTCTGTTGTTGTGGTTACTGCTGGCCGCCCTGGTGTGCGGGCTCATTGGCACCGCCGTATTAAAAGCCATTACCCGGCCCTTGGGCCATGTGGTACGTCAGGCCGAATCCATTGGCCAGCGTCACTTTATTACCTCCGCCGAACCGCGCACCCGCGAGTTTCGCAAATTAGTGCGCTCCATGAACAAGCTCTCGGCCAGCGTTAAAGCCATGCTGGAAAAAGAAACCCAAAAGCTCGATAAACTGCAGCGCGAATCGCAACAAGACCCGACCACCACCTTGGCCAATCGTAGCCACTTTTTAAATTTGTTGGATAGCGTTATCCACCGTGAAGACACCGAGCAAAACTTTAGTGTTTATCTACTGCGCCTAATGGAATTAGCCCAGCTAAATCAAACAATGGGCCGCGATCAAGTGGATGATATTCTGCGCAACATCGGCCAAACCTTGCAGCAGCAAGCAAGCGAAACCCAGGGGTTTGCCGGACGCCTTAATGGTACCGATTTTGTCCTGGTCTCCCACAGCGACCTTCCGCTACAAGAATCATCCGAACACTTGCATAGGCTAATTGATGCCTCTTTACCACCGGGCAACGCCGTCGCCCTGCCCCTGGCCGCCACCCAAATACAAACAAATGAAGATCACGGCAAGCTTTTGTCTCGCCTGGACGGTTTACTGGCCCGCGCCGAAGAGCGTGGAGACCGCGGCATTCAAATCGCCGCCCAGGTCCACAGCAAACAACGCAATTTGCAGCAATGGCGCGAGAGCATGACCCAAGCGTTAGAATCGCCTGGAGTGCAGTTAGGGCAGTTTGCGGTGCGCGACCACAATGGCGCGCTGGTGCACTGGGAACAACCGGTGAGATTGCTGCTAGAAAGTGAATGGCAAAGCGCAGGCTTTTTTGTAGGTTGGGCCAAGCGTCTGGGGCTGCTGGCGCAGATTGACTGGCTGGTGGTAAACCAGGCCATAAAACAGATTCAACAAACCGGCGAGCCCTGCGCCATCAACGTCTCGGAAAGCGCCTTGTGCGATGTGGACTTTCGGGTCAAAGTGCGCGAACTGCTGCGACAAAGTACAGTATTGTGCGAAAATCTCTGGCTGGAATTTCCCGAAAGCTGCGCCATTCGGCAGCTATCACAATTAAAAAGCTTTAGCGCCGAACTCAGACTATTGGGCTGCAAAGTCGGCCTGGAACACGTGGGCCTGGAATTCACCCGCATACGCGAATTGGAAGGCATAGGCGTGGATTACTTAAAAGTCGACAGCGCGATTATCCGCGATTGCGACAGCAACACGGCTAACCACCCGTTTATCCAAAGCCTGTGTGGTATTGGCCACTCACTGGGCGCTGTTATGATCGCCGAAGGGGTGCAAACCACCGCCGAACAGCAAACCCTGGCAGCGCTTAATATAGACGCCTGCACCGGCCCGGCTATCCAATAAAAAACCGTCCTCTGATAGATCAGAGACCGGGCAGTAAACCAATAGAACGCGGGTAGACCACTTTTAACGTCGCCACGACCACCCAGTCTGTTTTCACCAGACTGGGTGGCGGCAGCTAAATCCCTAAGGACTCGTCGTCCTCCATAAACGTCAAGCTCTGCTGCAAACGCTCACGTATCTGTTCGCGCTGTAGCAACTTCTCTTGAGCGGCTTCCGGCAAATCGGTAAACCGAATCACCGATCTATCCACCAGCAAATTCACCACATCCTCCATCACCCTGGCCATTTGCAAGTCGCTGTCTAACAGCGCCTGATAGGCCTCAGGCTGAAGGGTGCGCATAAAACTCACCAGCTCCGGCGCATCATTCGCCACCTGCTCCGAAAAGCCTTCCGTGGCTTCGCGGCTGATGGCGTAAATAGCGCCTGTGGTGTCGCGTTTGATGTACATGTTGGCTTGCCTTATTAATCAACGTGTAAGTTATTGGGCATAAGAGCCGCAATAATATCACTATCATTACCCGTCAGGTCTACGCCCGTAAGAGTGATAACTTGATCGGTTTTATCACTGTAATCCGTACCGTCAAACTGCCCGGTACTGCTGATATACACGGTAGTATCGGTACCATCAGAATCAAAGTGCAAGTAAGCTGTCAGATCTTTGCCCGCTTCGTCTTGGAGTAGGTTAGAAAGCTCGAGTACATCTCCCTCTCCGGTATTAAAGTCAAGCACCACATCCTCAGCGGGACTGCCAACTGAGCCCTGATCACCGTCTGTGTCAGCGAATGACCAAGCAAAGGTATCTGCGCCCAGGCCACCAGTCAATGAATCGTCTCCGGCGCCACCGGTTATCTCATCATCTCCCGCGCCCCCGATCAGTTCATCATCAACATTACCACCCAGCAGTTCACTACCGTTATACCCCGAGGGTAGCGAGCCATCTTCATCGTATACCAGCACATCAATCACCATCTGGCTGCTGGCAGTTTCGCCACTGTCTTGATACAGCGCGTCTGCAGAAACAAGCAGAGAAATGCTACCAGTGAAACCAGTTGCTGGTGTCAATGAGAGGTTGTCCAGGTCCCAGTCACTTATATCAACATCGGCACTGCCCGCCGAACTATTGACACCATCCGACAACACTGCACCTACAGGAATGCCTGATACCGATAGGGTGAGATTAGAATTGTTTGAATCGGCTAAATCAGCCTGAATTTCAGACAACCGAATGCTGGTATTTTCCTCACCTTCATTAACACCGTAAGAGCGATAATAATTGAACCCGTTTCCACCGGACTCCTGAAGGCTCGAAATATTCGCCCCCTGTGCAACTATATCGCCCACACTTTCAAACAAGCCATAATTGTCGCTACTTAGCGTTTGCTGGATTCCATCGGCAATTAGATCAACAAAAAAACCTCCGTCATAAGCGTCATTATGCTGATACATATCAAACTGATAAAAACCACTTTCCGCTACACTAAACCCGTCACCCTCTCTCCAGGGGGCATTTTTTCGGTCATCAGGGCTGCTATTTTCGAGCCCACTATAATCCACACCTATTGCGTCGCCCCAGAACTTACCCTGATCACCTTGAGGACCATCACCGGAACCACCGCCATTATCCCAATAACCGTAGGTAACAGAAGCCATTTCTTGCCCACCGAGCATTACCAGAATACTGTCATCCCCCTGCCCGATAAACGCATAATCGACGTCCTCTTCTAAAAAGATAAAACCAGTAACAAGGTTAGCTTCACCTGCGTTTACAGAGCTAAAAAAGCCATTAGCATTGGGGTCAGCACTTTGTACGATGGAAATAGTATTTCCATCGGGACGACTCATACCGTCTATATCATCTTTTAAATCACTCGGGTTCATTCCGGCACCAGTGCCGTCCCCACGTTGACCAAAGTTATTCCAAGTATATCGAGTTAACCCCTCAGAGCTTAGCGCGGGCTCAGCCAATTCAATTGAGGGGGCAACTGGCTTGTCGTAGATAGTGCCAGTGGCTTCCACGTCATCCACTCTTAATTCGAAGGTTTCCGTGTTCTCCACCACCCCGTCATCCGTGGTGGGCACCGTTACCGTAAAGCTGGACACCCCGAACGGTACAGTTATCTCGCCAGTGTTACTGTCATAGATGACACCATTGCTGAAATTTGCATCGCTAAGGTTAGCAATATAATCGCCATTTACTGTCGTAATATTTTCAAAAGCCAGACTAAAGGTTGTACTACTAGAATAACTAACATCCGACAGGTTAACGGTAAATACTGCGTCCTCACCCTCAATTACTGCGGCGTCGCTAATGCTTTCAATAGAAGGAGTGACGTCACCTGACTCTCTAATAGCCTCCGCATCAAACAGAACATTGGCGGTAACCGAATTCTCCGTCTGATCACCGTCGCCATCGACCCCAGCAATATCAATCACAAGCTCTTGGTCATAGCGGGCGGTTTGACCACTGGCTGAAACTGGAGACAACCTGTAACTTCCGGCATCCGAACTGAACGCAAGGAAAGAAAACTGTCCGCCAACACTCGCACTAGTCAGCGTGAACTCAGGTGAACCATTCTTGGGAACATTTATTGTGTCGGTTGCAATAATAGTAGTGCCATCAAGATCATACGCCGTCCAACGTAAGGTGGCCCCACTTCCCCCGCCCATCGCACCAGCTTCAAATGTAAACCCACTCATTAGAGTTGTCTGAGAAACAGCGCGATCTATAAATTTCATCACCAGAGTTTCGCCTACGTCGATACTCTGTCCTCCGACACCTATTGTATTTGTGCTGGTATTAACAGTGCTCGCGGTATTTCCATTGGTGGCGGTCATGTCTACGGTAATACTTCCGTTAGTTCCACCAAGCAAGAAAGATCCACTATTCCCCCCCGTTAGCCCACTGGCAATTTCCTCTCCTGAAGCGACCCGATCCAATGCAGCGTGTAGATCGACGGTATAGGTTCCATCAGAAGGATTACCCGAAATTGTGAAAACTTCATCACCAGAGGAGTTAACCGCAACCAGAGGATCGCCTGGATTATCTTTAACCGCAAAGGTCAACCTCTCACCACCCGAAGTCAAGTAGACAGTACTACTACCATTAACCTCTACAGGGTTACCATTTTCTAAACGGGTAACCAAGATATATCCGTCATCATCAGTAGACACCTCTGCGCCACTGATAATCATACTGGCGCCATTGACATCCGCCCCAGATTCGAAATCTGTGGTTCCCCCCACAGAAGTACCCGCAACGTAACCCAGAGATACGTCGTTCGCTGTAGTGAATTCAGGGCTATCATCTTCAATTTCGATACTTAAAGTCTCCGTATGAGACAAAGCGCCATTAGTCGCCGTCACACCGACAGGGAGAGTTAACACATCCTCATTATCGTTTACTGGATGATCAATTTGGCCAGATAAAGTAACCTCGTACTCTCCATTATCATCGACGGTTATGGTTATAATTGTCTCACCATCAGCTTTACCGACAAGCGTTTTAGTACCGTCACCCTCCCATTCAATATCGACGCCTGCTGACGTGAAGGTAGTCTCTGGCTCGTTGAGAGTCACCACCACACCACCACCATCCGGATCGACGATACTAACCGTGCCACTAGACGTTGCGCTGTTAGTCGTATCCGAATCACCAACAGTATCCTCAAGCGCTTCCGGCTCTAAACCTTCTTCCGATACGCGGGTGGATGTGGGGGTTACGGTTGGGGTGTCTTCCGAACCGTTGATCGTGATCACCACATCCTCGGTGCTCTCGTCGCCATCGGCGTCGGTCACCGTGTAGCTGAACGTGTCGGTCAACTTATCGTCATCGTCCAGCGCCTGGACGTCACCGTTAGTGTTATCCAGCACGTAGGTGTATGCACCGTTCTCATCGATGCTGAACGTGCCGTACTGGCCCTCTGTATCGGTTTGCACGGTGACGCCGTCCACGATCGAGTCCGCACCCGCCGTAATGGACACGGTGCCTGTTACGCTGGCGGTGTCTTCGTCGATCGCATCCGTCGTCTCGTTCGCAACCGGCACCGTATCGGTGATTTGCACATCGAGGCTGTCGCTGGCGCTAACCCCGGCCAGGTCGGTCACCTCAAGAGTGAAGCTGTCGACGATGTTGTTGTTCGCCGTGTTGTGGCTTTGCGCACCCGCGGTTTCTTGGTAGCTGTAGCTGATCTCGCCGGCGTTGTACCCAGTGACCGTTAAGGTCCCGTAGTCGCCCCCGGGGATCTCAACCGGGTTGGTGCCGCTGGCGCCGGTGATGTCGATGCCGCCCAAGGTCACGGTGTCGATGCCCGCTTCGGCACTCACGCTGGCCGTACCGGTGACGGTATTGCCGCTGGCTTCGGCCACGCTGTTGTCGGCCGCGGTGGCGCTGTCGTCAGCGTCGTCGATGGTCACGGTTGGAGCGCCATCGGTGGCGCCGTTGATCGTGATCACCACATCCTCGGTGCTCTCGTCGCCATCGGCGTCGGTCACCGTGTAGCTGAACGTGTCGGTCAACTTATCGTCATCGTCCAGCGCCTGGACGTCACCGTTAGTGTTATCCAGCACGTAGGTGTATGCACCGTTCTCATCGATGCTGAACGTGCCGTACTGGCCCTCTGTATCGGTTTGCACGGTGACGCCGTCCACGATCGAGTCCGCACCCGCCGTAATGGACACGGTGCCTGTTACGCTGGCGGTGTCTTCGTCGATCGCATCCGTCGTCTCGTTCGCCAACGGCACCGTATCGCCAATCAATATATCCAACACATCGCTGGTGTTGGCATCGGCGTTATCGGTGACGCTGATGGTGAACTGATCGATAACACTTCCGTCGCCGTTGGTATGGTCTTCGGCGTTGCCATTTTCTGTGTAGGTGTAGGTGATTTCACCGGTGTTGGCATCGTAACCTGTAATAGAAAGAGTGCCGTAAGCCCCGTCAACCTCTACCGGGTCACTTGAGCTGGCACCGGTTATATCAACGTTGCCCACTGTGACGGCTTTGATACCCGCTGTCGCTGCGACATTTGCACTGCCAGAGACGCTATCTCCGGAGGCCTCAAGTACCGTTTGCTCACCCGCTTCAGCTCCATTTTCATCATTAATGGAAATACCGGGACCATCTAGGTTTACATTGTAAGCCTCTTGAGCGGTGGCCGAACCTTTGGCACCTTCGGGGCCAAAGCCGTAGACGATGCCGTCAATGGTGTTGTCGTCATCCAGACTTAGCTCGCTGCCGGGAACATCAATGGCGTAGGCACCGTTACCGTCAGTAGTGGTTTGGTAGGTTTCGCCGTTGATGGTTAGGATGACAATGGCAAAATTAATATTAGCTGGCGCCGATACATTACCGGTAACAGTAACGGTTTGGCCTGCTTCGGCGGCGTCTATTAAGTTGTCGCCAGTAATCGGGTCAATATCTAAACCGATTTGAGTGTTATCGTCACCATCGTTATCAAAAATACGCAGAGTACTCTGGGCATCAGCCAGCTCGGCATTAACGGGATTGCTGAGGTTAATTAGCGCCAGTTCGGGGTCGGGATTATTTTCAACGATTTCGTCATCGATAATATCAATAACAATGGTCGCGGTGGTTTCATTCGGCTGGAAAGTAACGGTGCCGCTGCTCGCGACATAGTCTTGCCCTGCGATGGCGGCGAGGTCGGCGGTACTGTATTCAACCGATACGGTTTCATTGCTCGGGCGATCCAGGCTAAGGGTGAAAACTGCTTGACCCTGATTTTCAACCACTACCACATAATCGATAGAGATTTGTGGCAATTCACCTTCGGCATCGTTATCGAAAATGGCGAACTGCAGGTGTTCGTCGTAGACATTATCGCCCGAGACATAGGCATCGAAGTATTCGGTGGGCTCGATTTTAGCGTCATCAAAAATTGGGACGCGGATATCCACCGAGTCACTGCCTGCGGCTAAGGTAAAACTAAAAATGGGGCGTGGCAGTGATTGACTGTAATCAATGGAGTGCTGCTCCATGGCCTGCCAAGTTTGTCCGCCATCGTTAGAATATTCGATGGGGACTAAGTAATCGTCGGCGTATTCGGCGATATTGATGTTCAACTGTTCACTCAGCAGTTCACTGGTAAAGTTGATCAGCAGGGTCTGATCGGTATCGAAGGTTAGTTCACTGTTCAGAGTGAACTCGTTAAAACCATCGCCTTCGTTCACATCATCAATAACAGCGGACAAGTGCGAGCGATACTGGTCTTGTGTGCTAGAGCTTACTTCACGGAAAGCGGTCCAGTCTTCCACGCGGTAGTCAATGGCCAAGCCTTCAAGGTCGTACTGATCGACACCATCGTTCAGTTCAATCGTGTAGTTACCATCGCCCCTGTCTACCAGGGTACCAATACCTTCGTAACCGGCACTGAGGGAAACGTTTTTAACCAGCAGGTTTTCGGTAATGACCTGACGGCCCACCGCGCCTTCCAGTAAGTCAGCTGTGGTAAAAGTAATTTCGCCGTTTAATTCGTTGTAGTTGTACTGCACCTGTCCGCCGGGCACGTCCAGTACATCGGGGGTGCGTGCGTCGGTGTTTACGGGGCCGCGGTCGCCCGCCAACTGATTAATAGTGTCGGCCACGTGCTCCATGGCAATGGTTTCAAACACATTGTTGTTGGAGGGGTCGCGCTCGGTGTCGCGGGTAAATTCCACACCGGCATGGGCTAAGGCCTGAGAGATCATTTCTTTACCGGCGGTGGCAATGTTTAGAGGCGCACCGGTGGTCGGGTCGATGTAACCACTAAACAAGTCGTGCAGGCTGGCATCAAGATTAATGTTACTGCCGTAGCTGGCGTCTGTATTGGTCAAGCCATTGGTGTTAAGCACGCCGTTGTCGGGCGTCGTATCGGTCAGATCGTTATCCAGCGCCTGCAGGAAGATCGCCATGTTTTCGACATAATTGGTATTGCTGTCAGACAACTCGACACCGGCAATATCTTGCAGGAACAGAACATTGCCCTGAATGGCACTGGCGGGAAATTCGGCGACCGTAACATCGCCCAGAGTAAATGTAATGGTGTCGCTGGCGCGGACAAAGAATGAACCTGCGGAACCGGCGTCACCTGTAGTGCCCGTTAAGCCCGACGAAGTTTCATAGCTTAGACCATTAACAAAGTTATCGGTAAACTGAATAATTTGTACTGGGTCAATGTCGTAAGCTTCTTCATCATTGGCGCTGGCGCTGTTACCCGCCGCGTCCACGGTGATCACCGAGCCGCTGATGATGCTGTCGCTATCGTCAATAAAGTCTTGCGCGCTGACTTCAATATCAAAGCGTCCGCCCGATACCAAGCCCGTGTACTCGTTGCCTGCGAGGGTAATGGTGACGGTATCACCATCTTGTACATCGCCGCCTACCGAACCGCCGACCTGGGTGGTTTCTCCCAGAGCGGCAGCTTTGGCTACTGCATCGGCGTCAGTCACAGGGTCTATATCCAGCTGCGCTTCGGGCAGCGTAGTATCGACTTCGTAAACCTCAACGTCGGTTGCCGCAAACGGATTACCATTGTCGTCGCTGCCGGTTACTTCGCCCGACACCTGAGAGTCAGCCGCCAAGTCACTGCCGGTAACCTCAATGGCGAAGGTATTATCATCCGCCACAACTCCTGTGTAGACAGTACCATTAACGGTTAGAGTCACCGTATCACCGACACCTGCATCGCCAGCCACAGAACCGGTAATGGTTTGGGTGTTGGCCGCTTCTTCGGCGTTGAGGATATTGTCACCCGTTACCGGATCGATACTAATACTGGCACTGACCTCGGTGTCTACGCTATAGCTGCCGCTATCAGTCGCTGAGTAGGTGCTGCCAAACTCATCCTGGCCACTCACAGTCGCCGAAATGCTGCTGTTGGCGGCCAGCAGACTGCCAGCCACGCTAATGGCGAAGGTGGTGCCACCAGAGCCTACGGTGCCGGTCACACTGGTGCCGCCAATGGTTAACGTAACTGTATCGCCCGAGCGCACATCGCCGCCCACGACACCCGTAACCAGAACAGTGCCTGATGCCTCTTCAGCGTTTACGATATTGTCGCCGGCAATGGCGTTGAGCGCGATACTGGCTTCGGGCTGTGGTGACGGAGGTGGTGGGTTAGCACCGCCACCGGGCACATCATCAAAGCGGATAACGGCGCTATCGGTCAACTCGCCGTCGGTAACCGTGTAGGTCACCTCGGGCACTTCACCGCTGTAGCCAGTAGCGGGAGTAAAGCTGAAATCACCGTTTTCCAAAAGAGTAAATTCGCCCACGCCGGACATAACGACTGTGTCGCCAGCGCTGTACGATGATTCATCCCCTTCGATCACAAAGCCGGTAACAGCGAGGGGGGCCGAGTCGATATCAAAGTCGTTATCTAAGGCATTGCCAGTGGTAGTCGTGCCAGCCGCCGTTTCCAGCGGGCCATCATCCCGCGCTTCAGGGGCGTCATTTACCGGTGTGACGATCACGTTAATGATTGAGGTACTGGTTGCACCACTGGCATCAGTAACCGTAACGGTGAAACTGTCGTTGCCGTTGAAGTTTTCTACCGGGGTGTAGGTGTATCCGCCGGTTTCAGGGTCCAGGGTGACCGAGCCATTTTCCGGCTCGCCAGTCAGGGCATAGGTAATGACGTCGCCCTCAGGCAAATCGACATCATCCGCCTCTATCTGACCACTGATCGGGGTATCCTCAGGTGTGGTAATGTTGTCGTCTTGACTTTGCGGGGTGTCGTTTACCGGAGTCACCTCAACCGTCATGGTTTCAGTAGTGGTAAATTCACCGTCACTGACCTCAACCACAAAGCTGTCTTCGCCGTTAAAGTTCTCCGCTGGGGTATAAACGAA
This sequence comes from Gilvimarinus xylanilyticus, assembly GCF_024195295.1. Taxonomy (GTDB): domain Bacteria; phylum Pseudomonadota; class Gammaproteobacteria; order Pseudomonadales; family Cellvibrionaceae; genus Gilvimarinus; species Gilvimarinus xylanilyticus. The sequence goes on from NZ_JAMFTH010000001.1 coordinate 1,719,932, forward strand.
ACTACCGGTTTGTGGGTCCAGCTCAATTTGGCCATTAGCGGGCTGGCCCACCAAGGTATAAGTGAGGCTGTCGTTTTCGGGATCAGAGGCCTCTACCAAGCCTTGGAGAGGAGTGTCTTCGCGGGTGGAATAACTCTGCGCTGGCAGCGCGGGCGCCTCATTGGTAGGAAAATCACCATCGCGCTGGCCAGCAGCTTGAGCGGGACCCGAGGGTGCATAGCTGAGATTCGGATCGGACACAGTTTCGTTGATACGGGCCAGACGCACAAAGCTGCTACCACCCTCACTGCCCTGACCACCAGCCGCGGGGGCTTCATCCAGAGTCTCTAAAAGATCGCCCTCGCCCGCCAACAAAGCCTGCTCGTTAGCTTGCAAGGAGGCAAATAAATCGTCAATACGCGCATCTTGCAAGAGGGCGTCGTTATCGGCCAAAGTCGCGTAAATGGTGGAAAAATCGCTGCCTTTTAACAGGTCTTCGTTCGCTTCAAGGGTGGCATAAAGTTGAGCAAATTGAGCGTCTTGCAAGAGATCTTCATTGACCTCAAGGGCACTGATAATCACATCAAAAGGGGTAGCGCCCAGCAGGGCGTCGTTAGCCTGCAAAGAGCTGTATATTTCATCAAACTGCAGCTGCTGCAACTGCTGGTCGTTTTCTTCTAAACTGGCCAGAATCGCTTCAAAAGGCTGGTCCATCACACTGGCTTCAGCCTCGCTGGTAGCGCTTTCAGGCCATAGATCGGGGCTCATGGCGACATCGTGAGCACCGGCCAAAGCAACGGGGCTAGCATCGCCAAAGTCGAGTTCTATGCGGGTTTCCGCTTCTGTCACCAGCTGTTCATCGGCGGCGATAACGTCGCCTACTGACACCTCTCTAAGGTTACCATCAGCGTCTTTTGCCCAGGCACGACCTTGTAAAAATATGACTGTTGCAGCTTGAGTACTCATGCGTTTCCCTTTTACCTTTATGCGAAGTAGCTATCACAAGAACTGTGAACAGAGTCCTTGCTTATCATAAAAGCACTTTAGGAGGAAAACCGCGACAGTGCTATTGTCCATAAGGACAATATAGCGAAACGAAAGGTTGATTATGACGCCAAACAGCAAATCGGGAATAATAAAGAGGACAGGCAGGAGCAAAACAGCCGCTCAGCGACCGTTTACCCTGCCCGAAGGTTAGAGATCAATACTTGAGGTGGTCTGCTCGAATGGATTACCTATTCCACTACCGGCCTCCATGCTCCAGCTGCCGGAGGGCCCCGTTCCGACACTCTGAGCCTGTGATTCGCCGCCCCCAGCCTCGCCAAATGCCGCAGCGAGCCAATCATCGCCAGAATCTTCCAACAAATCACCCAGCCCCAGTTTTTCCGAACCGGAAACATGGCCTGTCATATAGGTCCCGGCCATCGGGCCACTGGAAAAACCGGCCGCCGCCGTCATTGGCTCCGAAGCGTTCACGCTGAAAGTGAACGTTTGGGTGACAGGCGCGCTGCCATCCTCGTTGTTATCTTCCACGCTCACATCAAACGACGCTTCGGTTAACGTTCCGGCATCCAGCACAAACTCGACCTGCCCAGCTGCCAATTGCGCGGCGCTAAAGCTTGTGGCACTGTCACCATCCACCTCTATTACACCGCTATTCAGGTTCTGCACTGTAAAGGTGATATTAGCCTCGCTATTATCTGGGTCCTGATAATAGAGATCGTCGGTGGTGAGAGTATAGCGACCGCCTTCTTCCACTTCGGCGCTCAGGTCTCCTGTCAATTGTGGGGCGTCGTTTACGGGTACGACGTCAATAGTGATGGTCGCCGAAGAACTGTCCAGTTCACCGTCACTGACCGAGAACTGGAAGCTGGCATAAGCATCGCCGTTGGCATTTTCCGCCGGGGTAAACACTAAAGCGCCAATTTCTGCCTGGGTAATCTCCTGGCCTACGGTTACCCCCACCTCGTTTAAGGTTAAGCTACCCTGAGCCGGTAAGCTAATTAGGGTAATGTGATCCAGGCTATCCCCAGCATCGACATCGCTAAAACCGAAATCGGCGACACTAAAGGTATAAGCCTCGTCTTCGTTGATGACGATATCAGCATCTGCGGTGGCAGGTGCGTCGTTTACGGGCAGCAAATCCAAGCTGGCGGTATTGGCGACGGCGGCATTCACTCCGTCGCTCACGCCAAAGCTAAAGCTCACGTCAGAATCATCGTTGGCTGCCGGGGTATATAGCCATGTGCCATCCCCATTGTCTATAAGAGTCCCGACGCCGCTGGTTACACTTAAATCCACTGCACTCAGCGCATCGCCTTCTTCATCGGCAGCGCCTGTCAACAAATCGGCTTGGGTGATGGTCAAATTCGTGTCTTCATCTGTGTCGGACAAAACAACAGCTTCCACTTGGGGAGCATCATTAACGGGATTCAAGGTAATATTTACCTGCCCTGTGACGACACTGTTTGCCTCATTCTGCCCATCATCCACTTGGTAACCAAATACGACCGTTTCTTCAGAAGCCAAGGTATCTGGGGCGTTGTACAACAAGCCCGTCAACTGGGCACTTGTCAACTGGTCATTAACCGCGACTGGCGTTCCATCTGACAAGATTACCTGTCCTTCTGTGGGTAGTTCCGTGACAGTAATAATGAGCGAATCGCCATCCACATCGGTGGGCGCTGTCAAACCCAGTGAGTTGCGGCTGCTGTCTTCATTGACACTGATTGAAGTGGAATCGACAACCGGGGTATCGTTGATATTATTGATAACAATATCAACGCTAGCGGTATCTGTACCACCCTCGCCGTCATCCACCAATAGCTGCAAGTTGTAGTCGCCCACCTCGGCATCACCCACGGTTTGCGCCAGGGTTATCGCCCCGGTCACGGCATCTAACGCGAATAAGCCCGCCGCATTACCCGAGGTGATACTGTAAGTTAACGGATCATTATCGGGATCTTGGGCGGTGACCGTGCCCACCGCTGTACCCGCTGCATCATCTTCGTTTACTTCAAAGGCGTAGCTATCGTCGTCGTTGCCCGAAGTTTCGCTCACAAAATCCGGTGCGGGGTTAGTCACTGTCCAGGTGAAGGATTGACTGGTTTGTTCTCCGCCCGAGTCAGTGGCGGTAACCGTCACGCTAAAGGGCGAGTCAGCACCCGCGTCGGCATCTATGGTTCCGCTGATTACGCCCGTTTGCGAATCAATACTCAGTGATGAGGGCAAGCCTGTGGCGCTGTAGGTAAATACGTTATCGGCATCGATATCGTCAAAACTGCCACTGACATCTAAACTGATTTCTTCACCTTCACCCGAGCTTTGACTATCAATGGCGCTAGAGGTGGGGGCGTCATTGACCCCGGTCACGTTAATAGTGACCGTCACCGGATCACTGATACCATCGCTATTGTCCTGCATGCGGTAGGTAAACGTAACGGCCTCAGTATCGCCTGCATCAAGCTGCTGAAAGTTATTTCCGGGATCGTAAGTAAATGTGCCGTCATTGTTAAAGCTAAGATTACCCGGCCCCGAAAAACTACCATCAACGACCCGATAACCAATCACTGTGCCGTCTACATCCACCGCCGCCGGAATACTCGTATTTAGCACCGAGTCTTCGTCCACCGTGACTACCACGTCATCGCTGGTGGGAACATCATTTATGCCTTCGATATTAACGGTGACTGTAGTGGTACTGCCGTCGGATAAATTTATGGTGAACACATCAGCTTCGTCGTCGCCATTATTTAAGGTTTGCGCGTTGGGGCCTAAGTTGTACTCCCAGTTACCCTCTGCATCCAGAGTTAACGTGCCATAATCTCCCTCGATTGTGGCGGGGATAAAACTTAGATCTGTCGCATCGTCATCTGGATCAAACGCCGTTAGCTGACCAGAAGCGGCAGGGTTGGCATCATCTTCGGTAATATTAACGTTTGCGGCGCTGATTTCGGGGGCGTCATCGACACCGACAATAGTGATGGTGACAATTTGCTCGCCACTGACGCCGCTGTCGTTATCCACCGCCGCGAAATTAAATTCAACCTGTGTAGTTTCACCTTCAGCCAGATAATCGTAACTTCCGCGCGGATCAAACTGATAAGTGCCATCAGAGTAGAAAATCAGCTCGCCGGGAGCAGAGGTGTCATCACTCACATACACCAGATCGCCGCGCTGGATGTAACCGACAATGCGCCCCAAGCTATCTACATCGGTCGCCTCGGGTAGGTTGCCGATCAGAGCTGTATCTTCATCAATTGTCGCAGACACATTATTGTCATTGGAATCAATTACTGGCACATCGTTGGTGCCCGTTACTGATATCGTTACAGTGCTTGTCGCACCCGTGGTGGTCTCTACCGTAAACTCTTCACTGACTTGCTGATCAGCGTTTAACGCGTCCGTATTGGGGTTCGTATTATCGAGGGTGTAATTCCAGTTACCGCCACTGTCCAAAGTAAAGGTGCCATACACACCCGCTATATTTTGGTCGACAAAGGTTACGCTACCATCGGCCGACTCGCCATCATCGACATCAGTAAACACAATTTGACCAGCAGCGCTGTTACTACCGGGATCATCCTCAATAACACTGCCGGCGCCACGGGACAAGGATGGCAAGTCATCCTCGCCCTCTATGGTGATACACCCCTCACCCACATTGCTAACCGCACCATTATTGTCGATCGCCTGAAAGCTGAAACTTACGCTGGTAGTAACACCGTCGGGTAAATGATCAAACTCGGTGCCCGGATCAAAGGTAAAACTGCCATCGGCGTCAATAATAAGTGTGGCATCTCCTAATTCTTCAGCATTAATAACTTCATAGGTGACAATATTGCCATCCACATCGGTGCCATTAAGCTGTCCGGTAATCACGGAGTTTTCACCGGTTACGACAATATTACATGCGAGATCTTCCACCATAGGAGCATCGTTGGTACCGATAATTTCGATAGTCACCGAATCGTTACCGTCGCCTGCTGGAATCACCACGGTAATATCGTCACCCGGCCCCAGGGCGGGGATGGAGGGCGCCTCACTACCGTCGGCGATATCAGGATCCAATGTATATGTCCAGTTACCATCCTCGTCCACTACCAAGGTGCCGTAGTCGTCCTCGTACGCACCGGGGGTAAAGCTATCCAGCTCTCCACCGCTGACCGAGTCGGTATTGTCCTCGATAATAAGGCCAAAGTTTGGATCGTCAGGTCCATCATCGGTAATACCACTGAGAGTAATGGTGACTTCACCGATATTCGACCGAGCACCTTGTTCGTCAAACGCGCGGTAGGTAAAGCTAAGCTCTTGCGTATCGCCGTCCCCCATACCGTCATAAGCTAAACGCGGATCAAAGGTGTAGGTTCCGTCGGTGTTAAAAATAAATGTGCCCGGAGCAAAATCGTCAGCTTCAATCAAGCCGTAGCCAAAGCCTTTGACAATGCCGTTGCCATCATCATCGGCATAGCCGTCGTCTTCGTCGATATCACTGACGAGCGAGAGATTTCCCTCAAACACATTATCTTCATCGGCTGTTTCTGTGATACTCACTTCATCCAAAGTGGGGGCATCGTTGGTGCCAGTGATATCGATGGCAATGCTAGCAGTCGATTCGCCATCGTTTAAATTTACTACAAAATTATCGGTCACCTGATCGCCCTGATCGAGCGGATCGGCATCAGCCGAGCGCAGCGTATAGCTCCAACTACCGTCGGCATTCATGGTTAAATCACCCCAGGAACCCGCGTAACTATCCGACACAAAGGCCAGCCCCGGATTATCGACATCTCGGGCACTAATGGTCCCGGTTGCCGAAGGGTTAACATCTTCCACCACAGCCCCCGCGCCACTGCCAATGTTTGGGGCATTATCAACGCCGACCACTCTAATAGTTACCGTTCCGGGTTCAGACACAGCACCATTATTATCGGCCGCCGCATACTCGAAGGTTACATCGCGAAACTCGCCCGCGGCCAAATCATCGAACTCACCATTGGTTAAAAACCGAAAGGTACCATTGGGCTGTAACGACAGTTCACCTTCGATAACATCGGTAATAAGCCCATAACCAAAAATACTTCCATCGACATCATCACCTCTCAGCTGCCGCAGCTGAAGGTTCTCGTTTTCATTAAGGGCAAAAAACAGATCATCCACTGTGGGCTTATCATTAACCCCCTGAATATTGATAGTAACTGTCGTCTGAACATTATCGTCTACGGTGGTGGCAGTATCACCGCCATCAGTTAAATCAATGGTGTACACCTGCTGATGAGTTTGACCGATACTAATAGCATCTACGGTTTCATTTTGATTTAATATATAAGACCAGAATCCGTCTTCGCCTACCGTTAAAGTGCCGTAATCATCGCTGTAAGTATTGGCAATAAATGCCATATCGGGGTTATCGATATCAAATACGCTAAGCTGACCAGTCGCATCGAGTATAGTATCTTCACGAACCATCCCTGATCCCGCACTAACTTGACCTGGGTCATCTACCCCATTAATAACGACGGTAATTTGGCCAAAATCACTTAACTCGCCGTTGTTATCAACCGCCCGGTAACTGAAAACAAACTCTGTGCTTTCACCCTCGGCCAGATAATCGTATTTTCCGGTGGGATCGACGGTATAAGAGCCGTCAGAATTAAACGTTAGCACGCCTTCAGGCCTCGCCACACTGCCTGCGGTGGTGTAACTAATTACCTCGCCATCGACATCCGTGGCGCCCGGCACCATACCTGAAACAGCATGGTCTTCATCGGTTTCAATGGTATCATCTAAAACCTCAGGGGCATCATTAGTCCCTTTAATGGTCACCGTCACTGCCTGGGTATCAGTGGCCCCTTGGCTATCGGTTGCGGTAATTTCATACTGAATTTTGACAGTTTCACCTACAGCTAAATAATCGAACGCATCATCCGCATCAGTGGTAAAAACCCAGTGGATATTACCGTCGGTAGCGCTAGCATTAATAACGGCGCTGCTGTTCACTGTCATCATGGACAATAAGCGCGGATCGTTATCGAGCGCAAAATCGCCTTCGTTGCCACTAATTATCGATACCGCCGTAACCGAGGGCGTCACACTATCGGCCACATCGACATCACCGACGCTTAGGGTGCCATCGGCACTTCGGACTGCATCAGTTTCATTAAAACTACGATTTGCCTTGTCGTCGCTATCGATACGTATTTCGGGAGCATCATTCACACCGGTTAAGGTAACGGTTATCTGATGCTCGGTTCCATCAATGGTGTAAACCGTAAAGACTTCATCGCGGCTCTCGTCTTGGGCGAGATACTGCAGCACACTGTTATCAACCGTGTAGTTCCACTCACCGGTAGCCGTAATCGCCAGGCTGCCTAACACATTTCCTACAGGTACCGGTGCGCGCGAGGTATCAATCGTCGATTCGTTATCATCCAAATCTGAGACAACTAAAACACCGGAATCTGCAGTGGGCAAATCGTCCTCAATTACAGCTCCTGAGTCGTCGCCGCTAAACTCGGGGATATCATTAACGCCTACAATTTCTATAGTGACTGTGGCGGCATCACTGTATACCGGGCTACCTCCCGCGTCGCTTTCGGAGTCTTGCAGATCATAGGTAAAGGTCACACTGGTGGTATCGCCTTCACCCAAATAATCAAAATCATCCAGAGTGTCAAAGCTAAAGCTGCCGTCGGAGTTAAAGGTAAGCGCACCTGAATCGGCGGGAATATCGTCTTGTAAACGGTAACCCAGTGGGTCGATTGGGCTATCGATATCCGTAGGCACGGGCACCTGCTCATCCAGGCTTTCGCCCTCATTGAGCTGCAAAGATTCGGGATAAACTACTGGCGGGTCATTGCTGCCAGTTACAGTAATAACAACCTGATGCTGCGCCTGACCTCCGTTGCCATCATCCACCTGAACAGTGTAAGTCAAAAGCAACTCATCGCCTTCGCCCAGATAATTGAAAGCTTCGCCGGCGCTATCAAAACTCCAGCTCACCGTACCCTGGGTGGCGTCATTAGCAATTACCGCCACCGCATCAACACTCAGCATGGACAACAATGCGGCATTACCAATACCCCCACTACTACCCGTAACTGCTACGCTAGCCACCGAGGGAGTAACCGTGTCCCGCACATCAATGTCGGTGGTGGTTAAAGTACCAGCTGCCGCAAGCGCCTCATCGGTTTCCAACAGTTGGGCGGTATCGGAATCGCCATTAGCCGCAACCACATCCAGGGTCGGGGTATCATTGGTACCGGTTATCGTGACAGCAACTGTGTGCTCGGTACCGCCTATAGTGCTTATTTGAAACAGATCTATTCGAGTTTCACCTGCCGCTAAATACTGGGTAGCGGCGTTATCAACACGGTAATTCCAACTGCCATCAGCCTGAATATTGAACTGCCCCAGAACATCGTTCACGGCTACAGTCGCATTGGGGTCAACCGCATCCTGATCAAAGTCAGCATCGGTTCCCGTTAATTGACCGGTATCGACCAATAGATCACCGATCCGGACATCGACGTCTTCGGTCACTTCGCCGGTATCGCCACCGGTGATGATGGCGCCATCGTCGGTGCCGGTGATACTGATCACAATCTC
>NZ_JAMFTH010000001.1:1729427-2053438 GCF_024195295.1 Gilvimarinus xylanilyticus
TCCAGCCCTGTGCTTAGGCTTTCGCTCACCGCAATCACCTGCGGGGCAACCTGATCTATCACATCGATATCGCTAACTGATAAGGTGCCAGTGGCGGTAAGCTCGGTATTGCTCTCGGTAAGCGATGCACTGTCGCTATCGCCATTAGTTGTATCCAGCGAAATCACCGGAGCATCATTGGTGCCTATGATGTCTACGCTTATAATGTGGCGAGTTCCGTCAACAGTAGTAACCCAGAAGTGCTCCTGCCTGACTTCATCTCTTGCCAGGTATTGCACATCGGCATTGAGAACCTCGTAGGTCCAGGCGCCGCTCGCATTGATATCAAGATTACCCAAGACCTCGCCTTCGGGCTCTGGGGCAATTGTGTCGTCAATGGCGGTTTCATTTTCATCCAGATCAAAGCCTGTTAACTGGCCATCGTAAGTCAAAACCGGATCAGCGGTATCTTCGATAACCGTGCCTTCATCCCCACCGGTAATCACTGCGCCATCGTTGGTACCATTAATTGTAATAGTCACCACATGCTCACCAGTGGCTCCCTGTGAGTCTGTGACCACCACGGTGTAATCCAGAATTAATTGGTGCCCTTCTTCCAAGTAGTCGAAGGTTTCAATACCGCTGTCAAACGACCAGTTGATGGTGCCTTCGGTCTCACCACCTGCGATAACTTCACCAGCGTCCACCGAGAACATCGCCAAAATAGCCGCCACACTAAAAGTGCCCGACTGGCCGGTAATACTGACACCATTAACACTCGCCTCGTCGGCGTCGGTGACATCGACATCAGAGGCAGAGAGAGTGCCACTGGCTAAAAGAGGATCGTTAGTTTCGGTCAGCTCAGCCGAATCTGAATCTCCCTGTTCTACGGTTATAATCGGCGCATCGTTGACCCCGGTAATCGTTACCGTGACTTGTGCCCTTGTTCCATCAACAGTTGCAACTGAGAAAATCTCGACACGCTGCTCGTCAACGGCCAGATACTGGGTTTCAGCATTGGCAATGGTGTACTGCCACTGACCATTTTCATCCAAGCTCAAGCTACCCAGGTTATCACTCACGCTTTCGATAGAATTAGGGTCAAAAGCCGCTTCCCCAGCATCTGGATCTACCACGTCAAGCTTGCCACTATCAGTTAACTCTGGATCACTGTCATCCTCGGTAACATCACCAAGGTCGTCGCCAGTGATAACTGCAGGGTCTGATTCAGGAGTAACGGTAATATACACATGTGCAATGGCAGTTCCGCCATTGCCATCGTCTACTTCTACGGTAAACTCATCTTCTCCCACGTAATCCGGGCCAGGCTGGTAAGTAAACTGACCAGTGTCCGAATTAAATTCTACCTCACCAAACTCCGCAGGCTCGGTAATTGAGAAACTGAGAGTATCGCCGTCAATATCACTAGCGGTGATCCTCCCAGGAACCGGTGTATCCTCGGGTGTGGTCAGATATAAATCCTGGGTCACCGGCGGGTCGTTAACGGGGGTAACGTCAATATAAACCACAGCCTCGGCCGTGCCGCCATTACCGTCATCTACCAACACGGTAAACTGATCTTGCCCAACATAATCCGGACCCGGTTGATAATCAAAGCTGCCGGTGGTGTTATCAAAACTAACACTGCCATGATCCGGGGCATCGATCACAGTGTAGGTGAGCGTATCGCCGTCAAGATCACCGGCGGTAATACCACCGGGAATAGGCGTATCCTCAGGCGTAGTGAGATATAAATCCTGAGCAACCGGGGGATCGTTTACCGGGGTGACATCGATATAGGTCGTCTGGGTAACTGTCTGGCGACCATCACTGACACTGACCTGAAACTGATCCGGGCCGTGATAGTCTTCATCCGGCGTATAGACAAAAGCGCCAGTAGCCGGGTCGAGACTTACGGAACCGTGTTCAGGCTGAGTCAGTAACTCATAGGTCAAGGGCTCGCGATCGGGATCAAAGCCCGGGATATCACTATCGATGGAAGTATCTTCCGGGATAGTGAAATATAAATCTTCTGTCTCTGGGGGACGGTTGGGAATGATAGGATCTGGATCGGGGTCAGGATCGGGGTCTGGATCTGGATCTGGATCAGGGTCTGGATCGGGATCCGGGTCCGGCGTCTCATTAAAGTAATGACTTGCCTGCTGGGTGAGGTAACTGGAATCCAGCATTTGTATCGACACTGACGGGCGGAAACCGTCAAGATCTTCACCCACCCGCTTTAGAACAACAAGGTAATGTGCGCCATCAGAGGAAACTTGTTCATCGTTCTCGGGAGAATTATCCGAGGTACTGCGGGCAATTAAGGGGACACCGGCCAAATCCAAAATACGCGGAGCGTCATCAGAATCCTCGTTCGAATCTGCCCAGACCAGATGAACATTACCTGGGCCTCCGAACTCCCGGCCAATGCCGTCGCCAAAGTCAACATTTAAGATCGCATTGCGATCGAGAACAATCCGCCCCGGCTCTGTTAAAAGTTGTTCGGATTGCAATACGATGACACGCCCGTCTCCCGTGCGAAACCAAGCCTTACCATCAAGCTGCTTAATTTCCGCCTGAATTCCTTCCGCTGGCATACCTACCTCACCTTGGTTACCGTTTTTTCCGTAACCAATATCTTAATAGGTTTTACTGCTGAGCGCGAATAAGAGGACGCAAATAAACGGTTAACTGAACCCGATCTCTTACCTGGAGCTTTTCAAAGCACGCCCCCAGGTGCGCTTTAACGGTGCGTTCGGTAATATCTAATTGACGCGCCACTTCTTTATTACTGAATCCCTGAGCCACTAGCTCGGCGACGACGCGTTCACGATTGCTTAAATTACTAACATCCGGCAAGGGCGCTGGCACGGGTTTGGCGGGAGCTACCAGCTGCTGCATGAGTTCGCGTCCCAGCCATAAACCATCGTACTCGACCGCCGTTTTTACCTTAAACAGCAACTCTGGCGCGGCCATCGCATGGACATAACCGCGCGCGCCCAAGGAAATCAACTGGCGCGCTTCGCTGGCGGATTCGTTTAAGGTTAAAGCGACTACCTTCGCACCCAGATTACTGGTTAGGGTCAAGTGCTCGCGCCATGGACCATCTAACACCAACCAAACGAGAGTATCGGTGTTGACAGCAATGCTGCCGGGCTCGGCATTGGTATAAACCTTGGCATCGGTGAAGCCCGCCGTCCAACGCGCCGAGTGAATGGCAGATGTAGTGATAAATAGCGAATGCATTATCGTTCTGTTAGCGCGTTCTGCTTAGCTCGTAAAATAGGTTTGAGTAGGTACGAAAGAATGGTTTTCTTACCCGTTAAAATATCTACTTGCGCCGTCATACCGGGAATAATGGGCAGCGCTTGGTCAAAGCCGGCCTCTTTGGTCCTCACTCGCACAAGATAGTAAGTCTGATCATCTTCATCGGTAATGGTATCGGCGCTGATGTGCTCCAGTTCGCCGTCAAGACCGCCGTAAACGGTAAAATCGTAAGCGGTAAATTTCACCATTGCCTCTTGCCCAGGACGCAAAAACGCAATGTCTTTAGGGGGAATTTTCGCTTCAATTAATAACTGATCGTCCAAGGGCGTCATTTCTAACACTTCACTGCCAGGCTGTACCACGCCACCTTCAGTATTAATAAACAAACGCTGAACCGTACCGCGCACTGGCGCGCGAATATCGGCATACTTTAGCTTATCCGCCAAGCCGGTACTGGTCTCTGACAAGGTGGAAAGCTTAGCCAAAACTTCCGATAGCTCCACCCGCCATTCATTTTTAGCGGCCAGAGTAACCTGCTGAATTTTATTTTCCGCCTCGCTGATAGCTGCTAAGATTCGCTCGCGCTGGGCACGGGCTTGGTTAATTTCGCCCTGGGTATTAGCGACATCACGCTCCAGGCGAATAATTTCCACCTCGGAAATAGCTCCGCTGCCCAACAAGGGCCGAGTCACTTCAAGCTCGCGAGATGAAAGCTCGTAATCGCGCTCAAACTGAACCAAGCGCGCCTCAATTTCTCTCAACTCTTGCTGGCGTTGCGCCAATTGCGCTTGCGCCTGAGACAGCTGTTGCTGCAACTCCTCCAGATTGGATTGAAATAGCGTCTGCTCGTTCTCCACCAGTGCGGGCTCAGCCTCCAACACCTCTTGCGGTATTTTTAGGGGCTCGCCGCTGACCAAAGCGTTCAAACGCGCGGACTTTGCCCGCAAAGATAAATATTGCGCCTGATTTTCGCGCAGCGACGATAAAAATCGCGTGGAGTCGATACGCATAAGCACGGCGCCTTCCTCTACCACCTGCCCCTCTTCGACCAAAATCTCCTGCACCACGCCGCCGTCAAACGATTGCACAATTTGAGTTTGCCTGGAGGGAATGACTTTACCCTGGCCGCGCGCAACCTCATCAATTTCGGCAAAGGCCGCCCAGACAATAAGCGCAACAATGACCAGCAACATGCCATACAGTAAACCGCGAGCGCGCACCGGCGCCTGCTGAACCTGCGCCCAATCGGCATCCTCGATCCAATCGTTCGAGTGATCGCCGGTGGGAGACATCCACTTGGCCCATACCCGATCCACCAATCGACTAAAGGGCTGCCCCAATCGCCTAATCGAGCGACCGATAAAGTTAAAACGCTTTTGTTCGGAAGTGGCGCTCATCAGCTCGCTCTCCCGATTCGGCCCTGCTTGAGCGCTTCTACCACTTTTTCTTTGGGGCCATCAGCGACAATTTTTCCCGCATCCAAAACAATTATGCGATCCACTAAAGTCAGTAATGATGTGCGGTGTGTAATGACCAACATAGTTCGTCCCTGACTGTATTCGGCCAGGCGTTTTTTCAAGGACTCTTCGCTGGTATGGTCCATGGCCCCTGAGGGCTCATCCAGCAATAAAATTGACGGATCGTTAACCAGTGCGCGTGCTACCGCAACACTTTGACGCTGCCCGCCGGACAGTAACGAACCGCGCTCTCCCACCGGCATAGCCAAACCCTGTGGGTGGTTATTGATAAACTCCCCCAGACCACTGATATTGATCGCCTCCATCAGTCGCTCGTCACTGGCATTAGGGTCACCCATGGTAATATTGTCGCGCAGTGTTCCCAAAAACAAATGGGTATCTTGCGGGACATAACCGATGTTGTGTCGCAACTGGGCCGGATCGATTTGCCCCTGCTCGATATTGTCGATCAACACACTGCCAGAGGTAGGCGAGTAAAGCCCGGCAATGATTTTTTCAATCGTGGTTTTCCCTGAACCATTGCGCCCCAAAATGGCAACACGCTCACCCGGTTGCAAAACAAATGACACATCGCGCAATACGTCGCGCTCATCGTTAGGGTAACGAAAAGACACTTTATTGAACTCAACCCGCCCCTCAATGCTGGGCAGGCTAATCCACTGGGCCTCAGGAGGGCGCTCAATGGGCTTGTTCATCACCATATCGACACTCTCAAGGGCCGTGGCGGCCTGATGGTACTGCATCATCAGCGCAGCGCTCTGCCCCACCGGCGCCATAATCCGTGAAGACAACATATACGCGGCAATCAAACCACCCTGAGTCAGCTCGCCCTCGGTAATGAGATAAACGCCGACGATAATAATAGAGACCGCGACCAGCTGTTGCGCCCAGAGCGCACCGGATGTGACCGACCCCGAGAGAATGCGCATTTTCGTTGTAGTGCGAGACAGATAGACCGTGGCTCGCTCCCACAAATGCTGCATTTTGCCCTCGGCACTTAAAGACTTTAACGATTCCAGGCCATCCAAACTTTCCACCAGTACCGCGTTGCGATAGGCGCTGGCCTCCATACTGGACAAAGAAAGCTCGTGCATTTTTGCCTGTACGCTAGCGGCATACAATAGACAGAAGAGAACACCAATGGCAATGGGAACGACAAGCCACCAGGACGTAAGCAGACCAATGACGAGGGAAAATACGATAACAAAGGGTAAATCGACAAAGGCGATAATTGTGCTTGAGCCGATAAAAGCTCGCACCGACTCAAAGGCCTGCAGACCTGCTGCAAACGACCCCACCGAGGTCGGCTTTTCGGTCATTCGCATGCCCAATACCCGCGACATAATATTCGCCGACAAGGTGATATCAATCCGGCTGGCCGCTAAATCCACAAACCAGGCGCGCACCATTTTCATGGCGAAATCTGCACAGAGTACCAATCCCACGCCAGCGGCCAAGACCCACAGGGTTTCAATAGCAAAGTTGGGCACTACCCGATCGTAAACATTCATCACGAACAAAGGCATTGCCAAAGCAAACAGGTTAATCATAAAAGCGGCGAACAATACATCGCGGTACAACTTGCGATGCTCTTTAATCACCGCCCAAAACCAGTGGCCCTGAGGCGTTTTATGAATATCGGCGTTGCGCGATGAGAACTTGACCTTGGGGCGGCAATAGATAACTCGCCCGGTGTAGTCAGCCTCAAGCGACTCGATAGATTCTTCCACCGGTGATTGGGTCAGTTCTGGGTACACCACCTGAGCCGTACCTGACTCGGCATCCAGCGACAACAATAAGCAGGCCGTATTATTTTCCAACAGTAAAATGGCGGGCAGCAATGCCGTATTGAGCCTATCGAGCGGACGCCCCAGCAACTGACAACTCAAACCCGCCCTGGAGGCTGCGCGGGGTAGCAGAGAAGGCGTTAACTGCTCGTGCTGGAGCGGTAATCCCGCCAACAGTGTGGTAGCGGAAGCATTAATACCATGGGCTTTGGCCAGTGCCACTAAGCAAGCCAAAAGCGGTCCGCCCCGGCCTGAGGCACCCAGGCTTTCGCCTGAAACATCACTCATAAACGCGTAAATTCCTTAACGCGCCGCGGAGCATAAGCCGCGGCGCCAATCACAAAAGCTTTACTGACCGATAAACCTTACTTCGATTTCCATCAAATCGGTAGCCGGCTGTATACGACGATCTCCCGGTAAAGGTTGCTTTACTTTTGCGACTTCAATGCCATTGAGCAGCAGATAATCTTTAACCGCCGCCGCGCGGGCATTCGCCAAAGATTGATTAACCGCCGATGACGATGGGGACAAACTATAAGACACCCAAGCATCAGATACCGAGCCGCCCACTTGGAAGTCGGCTAAAAATTCGTCCAACCGCATTTTGCCCGAATCTGACAAAACACTGCTACCAGACGCAAACAGATCGGCCATCTCCATACTCACCACTTCGGTGGTCAGATTGGCATTGTATCCCTCGCTTGGCGAGATAGCCGGGCAAGCAGCAGAAGGTTCCACCGAGATACTGGCCAAGTCTTCGTCCAACTCGCTATTAAGCGGCATGGCTTCGTCGACAATGTCTAAGCTCTGGAGCAACTCGCCCGTTGACTCTAACACCTCGGCGTAAGCAATGTTTAAATCATGCTCACCGTTAACCAACGCGCGACTGGATTGAAAGTACTCATTCTCCGCGTCCAGCAAGTCCAACAAGGTACGCTGGCCAATCTGAAACTGCTCGTTATAGGCGGCTCGCACTCGGTTACTGGCATCGCGATGTTCGCGCAGTGATACCAGCTGCTCATTCAACTGCACCGTGTCGTTATAGGCAATTTGGGCCGTCTGACGCAGGTTGATACAGGCCTGATCACGCTGATCTTTCGCCGATGAGACTTCGGCAAGCGAGCGCTTTACCGCCGCGCGATCACTGCCGCCGCGAAACAGGTTGTAGGTAAGAGCCAGCTCTACCGCCGCTTCATCACCGAAATCGTCCGGGTCATAGCGATCATCGAATACCCCCAGGTTTTGCTCAGTGCCATAACGAGCGCGCAATTCAAGCTTGGGATAGTAGTTCGAACGCTCAACTGTAACCGCTGACTGGGCCGCCGAGATATTTTTAATCGCCGCATGGAAACCAGGATTACCCTGATAAGCGCTGTAGAGCACCTCTTTAATCGACGGCGGCAAAGGCTCATCGGTCAGACTGACAGGCACCAGGTATTCTGGAGGCAGTTCGCCCACTAAACGCAGATATTTGGCCGTTACATCATGCAAATTAGCCGCCTCGGTAATTAAGTTGGATTCGGCTAACGCAACCCGCGCCTGCACCTGGTCCAAGTCGGCGCGACGCCCTACGCCCTGATCGACGCGGTCTTGAATTTGGGTTTGAACATCCAGATGTTCTTGGTAGTTGGAGCGAGCCAAGTCAAGCAATTTGCGATAGCGCACCAGATGCTCGGCAATGGTAAAAGACTCAAGCGCTGTCTCGTTAACAGTATTTAGGAACTCCAGGTATCTCACCTGGCGAGTGTCGTCCAGCTCTGAGACCTGTCCCATGGTGCGAAAACCATTAAACAACAACTGTGTCACAGAAATTTCGGCGCGATTGGTCGTATAATCGTCTCGGTCGTCATAGTCGCGCTCCATTTTGCCAGTGCCAGCTGACAAATCGACCGACGGGAAATACCCCCCCCGAGCAGTGCCAACGTTGTGATCAGCCGCTTGGAAGGAGTGCAACGCTTCCCGAACTACCGGGTTAGTATCCAGCGCCTTGATAACCGCATCGCGGCTGCTGTAAGGGTTTTCATAGGCGTATGCCAATACCCCATCATAGTCATTAGTTGAAGCCTCTTGAGCCGAAGCCTGTAAAACTGTAACACTGGCCACAGCGGTACAGAGACAGACAGCAAACGTCCCTTTAAGTCGCGATATAGAAAAGAGCATGTTGAATTTCCCTCGTTAACGATCTCTTTTGATAATAGTATTGCATTATAAATGTAGCACTCTGGATTTCATTTGCGCTCAGACACCTGCAGTTTGACCGCGACTGCCCTACCTGAACTTTTGATTCAGTGGGTAAACAGATCGTCCGAATCTGCTTATTGATCCCTCTTAAAACGGGCGAACCCGTGAGGAAACCCGACTTTTAAGGGCTCCCACGAACCTCAATTCACGGCGGCGCATCCACACACCACCCACTAACCCGACAATCGTGGTGCCAGATTAATCGTTAGAAGGATTGGGTCGGAAAACAGCGCCGCCTTATAAGCTTAAAATCATAATATACGAATTGATATTACCAAACTACTACATAAGTGCAAATTACGTGCAATTACACGCCACAGAAACCCTAATAGGAAATAATAATGCCCCATCAGAGATGGGGCAGAAAGGAAGGCTTAATTTAGCTCATAACGGTCAATAATATCCCGCACTAAGCCGCTGCGGACAATGTCATCCCGCTCGAAGCGGTGTACAAACACCGATTGGAGGTCACTGAGCTTTTCAATCGCGTCCGATAAGCCGTTGGGGCCGCGGATATCGCTTTGCTCAACATCGCCGTTAATTACTACCTTGCAGTCCTCGCCGATGCGCGTCAAAAACATCTTCATTTGCGCGATGGAGGTATTCTGCGCCTCATCCAACACCACGAAAGTGCGATTATTAAAGGTTTTACCCCGCATAAACGCCAGCGGCGCTGCCACAATACGGCCGTGACGCAAACAGTAATCGACTGTGCCCGCGCCCAGGCGCTCGTTAAGAATATCCCGAAACGCGTCAATATAGACCGAGAACTTCTCATCCAGGGCACCCGGCAAGAAGCCTAACTGCTCACCTGCCTCGACGGCCGGACGGGTAAGGATAATACGTTCGATACGCCCCGACTCTAAGGCCTCGGCGGCCAGCGCTCCAGCGCAATAGCTTTTACCGGTACCGGCAGGACCAATACCAAAGGTTAGGTTGTGAGATTTGATTGCGTCGATGTATTGCTGCTGGGCGGAGGTTTGTGGTCGGAGAGGTTGGTTGGCACGCTGGGGGGCGTAGGCAGTTTCGAGTTGGCGGGAGGGGGATTTCATTTCGACGATGTTGCCGTCTTCCCGTCGCTGTTTGCGGCCCGATTTTCCCCGAGCCTTGTTGGCCTTGAAGCCGTTGTCATCCAGATCGTAGTGGTTGTTGCGTCGTGCGTGAGATCTTTTCGCCATGGAATTTGTCCCTTTCGGTGCAAAGTTAACAGTGGCGCATCGCGTGTGATGTAAAACTGTCTGTGCCCCGCGACGAGCCTTGCCAGATTACGCGAAGAAAAATCACTCCTTTGGTTGGATGCATGGATTATCCGGACATTAAAAACACAATATATGCCCTCGAAATCCATACTAAGCCCCATTTATTGTGTTGGTCAACGGTTTTTTAGCAAAACAACAACAGCGCGAAAAAAGGCACCAACAAATGTCATAAAGTTTTATTGTTAGTGTCATACGCCCTAAATAAACGCACCGAGCAAGCCCCTAATTGAGGCGTTTTGAGGGGTCCTGGCGATAAAAGCTGACATAGTTGCGATAGACGTCGGGATATTCGGCCCGCAGACGCACTGGCAACTCAAAAAACACCTCCGAGGTCACAGCGACAAATTCGGCGGCATTGGTGGCGGCGTAGCGGTCAATCGCACTGGTCTCGCCCCGCGAGAGCTTAGCGGTTAAATCATCAAAAGCCTGGCTAAAGCTTGCGGTCCAGTCTCGGCCCGACATCTCCGGCGGTAGAGGAAAGAAGCCATCGGCGGCGCCATTTAACATATCCAGCTTATGTACGAATTCGTGAATCACCAGGTTGTGGCCATCGATAACGCCCGCATCTGCGGTATCGTCCCAGGCCAACACCACCCCGCCGTGACTCCAGGCCTCGCCCAGCAAGTCGTGCTCGACCTCATGGGCAATACCATATTGATCGACCTGGGTACGCTTGGCGCGAAAGGCGGCCGGATACACCAGAACCGACGACCAACCCCGATACCAATCAATACCCAAGTGCAAAATAGGTAAACACGCCTGCAGGGCGATCAACAGCGCCATGTTGCCAGTCAGCACCTGCCCCTTAATGCCGATAAAATCTTTCTCGTGCATAAACACAATCGCCAACTCGCGCAGTTTATGCAATTCCGCATCGCTCAAGCCTTTTAACACCGGCAACTGAGATAGCACTTGCTGCCAATCGCGGGGGTCAATCGGGTTCTGGCGGATGATCCGCTTGCGCTTCCAGCGCTTGTACCATTGCAGCACGGGCTACTCCTTATTTATTTGACGGTGCAGGTTTGCGCCGCTTGCCGAGGTTTTTCTGGTCGCGCGCGCGTTTTTTTAGCTTAGGCTTATCGGCTTTTTTAGCGCTTTTTTTCTTTTTGGCTGCCTTAGCGCCCTGGCCACCGGCGGCCTTACCGCTGGATTTTACTTTTTTGGGGCCTTTGTAGTGAGCCTCGAATCCAGGCACAGTCATCAACTTGGCCGGCGCACCCAGGTGTTGCTCAATACTCGCCATTAAGTCCCAGGTATGAGCCGATACCAGCGATACGACCGTGCCCTCGCGCCCCGCGCGCGCGGTGCGTCCGGCGCGATGAATAAAACTGGGGACATTAAAGGGCAACTCGGCATTCACCACCAGTTCCACAGCGGGGATATCCAATCCACGCGCGGCCAGATCAGTACTGAGCAGCACCTTAGCTCTGCCCTGATTAAACGCCTGCAGTGTGAGCTTGCGCCGACGGGCATCAATATCGCCATGCAACAAAGCCACGTCAAAGCCAGCTGACTGCAAGACGCCGGCGAGGGTTTGGGCTCGCTCCTTTTTGTTGACGAAGACAATCGCCTGCCGGTATTCCACTTGTTGCAATAACGCCGGGAGTAGACGGGCAACATGGTCCGGATCATCCACCAGCACCTTGCGCTGCTCGCGCTGATCCGACTGAGACTCAATGGTGACAGTCTCTAACGTCTCAGGGTTGGTAATAACCTGGATAAAATCCAACACTTGCCGACCGCGAACCGTAGCCGAATAAATTAAGGTTTGCCGCTCGGGATTACAGGCCAAGGCAATTTGGGTCAGCGCCTCGGAAAAGCCCATGTCCAAGGTACGATCGGCCTCGTCGACCACCAGAAACTCCAGCCCCGATAAGTCCACCTCGCCCTTGGCCACATACTCGGCCAGACGACCGGGGGTCGCCACCAGAAAGTCCGCCGCCTGCATGTACTGACTCTGGGTCTGCTTGTGATCGCCACCCGTAACCGCCACCACATTCACCTGATCTTGCTCGCAGAGTTTGCGCGCCTCGCCCACAATCTGACGCGCCAACTCTCGCGTCGGGGTTAGCACCAAAGCCCGTACCTGTTTCTTCGCCTTGCGAGCCTGTAAAAGCTCCAACACAGGCAGCACAAACGCCAGAGTCTTGCCCGACCCCGTGGGGGCGCTCACCAAAACATCAGCCCCGTCCAAAACCGGCTCAATCGCTGCCTGTTGCACGGGAGTAGGCTCGATAATTCGTCTGGAGGACAGAGCCGCTAACAGAGGCGCGTACTCAATACCGGCAAATGAGGTTAACTCGGACATTTTTAAGACCACATAAAAAAGCGCCACACTCAGGGTGTGGCGCGGGATTGTGACAACATTAAACCGTTGCTTAAGGCTTTACGTCAAAGACGAGACAATCGAAATCATTACCCCCGCCGCCACGGCCGAGCCAATCACACCGGCCACATTGGGGCCCATAGCGTGCATCAGCAGGTAGTTTTGCGGGTTGGCTTCCAGACCGACTTTGTTGGAAACCCGGGCCGCCATTGGCACCGCCGATACCCCAGCCGAGCCAATCAGCGGATTGATCTTTTGTTTGACGAACATATTCATAAACTTGGCGGTCAATACCCCCATGGCGGTACCGATTGCAAAGGCGACAATCCCCAAAATCAGAATGCCCAAGGTTTTGGGGTCCAGGAATTTGTCGGCCGCCAACTTGGAACCCACCGACAGGCCCAAGAAAATCGTGGTGATATTGATCAGTGCATTCTGCGCCGTATCGCTCAAGCGCTCTACCACACCACATTCGCGCATCAGGTTACCGAAGCAGAACATGCCCAGCAGGGGCGCGGCACTGGGTAGAATCAACGCCACCAGAATCAGCAGAATCAGCGGGAATACGATTTTTTCCCGGCGCGATACTACGCGCAGTTGCTCCATGCGAATCACGCGCTCTTCCTGGGTGGTCAAAAGACGCATGATCGGCGGCTGAATCATAGGCACCAGCGCCATGTATGAATAGGCCGCAACGGCAATCGCACCCAGCAGCTCCGGCGAGAGAATGCTGGCCACGTAGATGGCGGTTGGACCATCGGCGCCGCCGATAATCCCGATGGCGGCGGCATCGGCGATGGAAAAATCAATCACCCCGGTCACCGACAGGCCCACAGCGCCCATCACTGTGGCAAAAATACCAAACTGCGCGGCGGCCCCCAAAAACAGAGTTTTGGGGTTGGCGAGCAAGGGGCCAAAGTCGGTCATGGCACCCACACCCATAAAGATCACCAGCGGAGCAACACCACTGCCAATGGCCACGCTGTAAAAGTTGTACAGCATGCCGTTGGCGTACCCCAAATCGGTGGCCAGGCGGTAAGCGTCGGCCTGAACCGCAGCGGGAGCCTGGTTATAGGCGGCGGTTAGCGCTTTGATACCGGCATCGGCCTGTTCGCCCAGCAATTGCGCCAACGGGCCCACCACCTCGGGGTAACCGGAGTAAAAGGCGTTTTCCACTGCAGACATTGCCAGGCCGCCGCCGGGTATATTGGCCAAAATACAGCCAAAACCGATGGGTACCAGCAATAGGGGCTCAAAACCTTTGCGAATCGCAAGGAACAACAGGCCCAACCCGATAAGCATCATAAAGGCCTGGCCCATATCCATATGATACAGGCCCGAGTCGTGCCAAAGACGTAAGAAATTCTGCATAGTCTTCTCTCAAATCCTCAGGCCGTTAGCTGATGCTCAGAAGGTTATCGCCGGCGGCCACTGCGTCGCCCGCCTGTACGTTAATGGAAGCCACGGTGCCGGCGCGGGGCGCACTGACTTCGGATTCCATTTTCATAGCTTCCAGGGTCAGCAGGGTATCGCCCTCGGCAACCAGGTCGCCGGGCTGCACCGCCAAACGCACAATAGTGCCGCCCAGGGGCGCGGGAACCGGTTCACCAGAACCACCGCCCGCGGGCGCTGCGGCAGGCGAAGCACCCGAACCACCGACCGGAGCCAGACCGGTAATGTCGCCGCCATTGTTGACAGTCACCGTGTATTTTTTACCTTCCACCTCTACGGTGTAGATCTCATCGCCACCGTCGGTGGTGGGCACAGAGCCTTCTTTGCCGGTCGGCGCCGGCTCAAAAGCATCCGGGTTGCCGCGATTTTGCAGAAACTTCAGGCCAACCTGGGGAAAGAGTGCGTAAGTAAGAACATCATCCACCTGGCCCTCGCCCTCGGTCAGGCTGATGCCCTTGTCTTTGGCCTCGGCCAGCAGCTCGTCGGTCAGCTTGCTAAACTCCGGCTCAATCAAATCGGCCGGGCGACAGGTAATCGGGTCTTTATCGCCCAATACCCGCTGCTGCAACTCTTTATTCACCTCCGCCGGGGCCGAGCCATACTCGCCCTTTAACACGCCTTCGGTCTCGCGGGTAATGGTTTTATAGCGCTCACCGGTTAATACGTTCATAACCGCTTGCGAGCCCACAATTTGCGAGGTGGGGGTTACCAAAGGGATATACCCCAAATCTTCACGCACGCGGGGTATCTCGGCCAGCACATCGTCCAGTTTGTCGGTGGCATTTTGCTCGCGCAGCTGATTTTCCATATTGGTCAGCATGCCGCCCGGCACCTGGGCTACCAGAATGCGTGAATCTACGCCTTTCAACGCACCCTCAAACTGGGCGTACTTTTTCCGCACTTCGCGGAAGTAGCCGGCGATATCTTCCAGCAGGTGAATGTCCAAGCCGGTATCGCGATCGGTACCTTCCAAGCTCGCCACCAGGGTCTCGGTGGGACTGTGGCCGTAGGTCATGGACATAGAGGAGATAGCGGTGTCGACATTGTCGATACCCGCTTCCACGCACTTGAGGTTAGTGGCGTGAGCCAGGCCGGTGGTGGCATGGCTTTGCATATGAATGGGGATAGAACAGCTTTCTTTTAAGCGCTTAACCAGCTCGTAACCCACATAGGGCTTGAGCAAGCCGGCCATGTCTTTAATGGCAATGGAGTCGGCGCCCATGTCTTCGATGCGCTTACCCTGTTCGACCCAGCCTTCCAATGTATGTACCGGGCTCAGGGTGTAGGCGATGGTCCCTTGAGCGTGTTTGCCCTGGTTTTTAACCGCCTTTAGCGCCGCTTCGATATTGCGCATATCGTTCATGGCATCGAATACGCGGAACACATCGACACCGTTGGTAGCAGCGCGCTCGACAAATTTTTCCACCACATCGTCGGCATAGTGACGATAGCCCAGCAGGTTTTGCCCACGCAGCAGCATTTGCATTTGCGTTTTGGGCATGGCCTTTTTCAGCTCGCGAATGCGGTGCCAGGGGTCTTCCCCCAAATAGCGGATACAACTGTCAAAGGTGGCGCCGCCCCATGTTTCGAGGGACCAAAAGCCTACGGAATCCAGCTTTTCGGCAATTGGCAGCATGTCATCCAGACGCATGCGGGTGGCAAATAATGACTGGTGCGCATCGCGCAGAACCACGTCGGTAATACCCAGTGGTTTTTTAGCCTCGCTCATGGCGTTTCTACCCCAAATTAATCTGTCTTAAACTTGTACATAGAGCGCAGTGCGCTATCACTTATGCGATTGTCGGTGTTGGCGAAGGGCCTGTTCAATCACCTTTTGAATACGCGGCTCCACCTGAGCGCCGCTGCTCGGACGCTCTTTCTTCTTCGGCTCGATAACAACCGGATCGGGAAAGTAGCGAAGCATCAGGCGGGACATAATGCCTGTAGCAATGACCAGTACGGTAAGGAACACGAGAACGGTTCCCATGCCATAAATCATCAGGTCCATGCCCTGCTGCAACAGTGTTTCTTGCATAGCGACTACCTTCTGCAAAGTTAAGCAGCCGGGCACCAGCGCCCAACTGCCCGCGAAAAACGGCCGTGCATTTTCTCTTATCTTTCATAAACTTACAAGACAAGCGCATAAGCACACTTTGCCACGGGGGAGCTTTAGGGGTAATTTTAGCGAAATTATCCGACTTTCACCCCAAATAAGCGCCACTTTACTGCAATATTTGGCACACCTAGCATCGAGCACATTCTCGTGTAAAATGCCGCCCCATTAACCAAGCTCGGCAAACAACTCCCCTATGCGCATTCATTTAGCCCCGATGGAAGGGGTCGTCGATTATTTAGTTCGCGATATGCTCACTCAGGTGGGCGGCATTGACCAGTGCGTAACCGAGTTTGTCCGGGTGGTGGACCAGCCCTTGCCGCGCCGGGTATTTCGCCGCATCTGTCCCGAACTGGAAAACGGCTGCCGGACGCCCGCGCGAACCCCCGTCAAATTGCAACTGCTGGGCGGCCAGCCGGATCCTGTGGCCGAGAATGCCAGGCGGGCCGTGCGAGCGGGGGCTCTATCAATCGACCTCAACTTTGGCTGCCCAGCCAAAACCGTTAACAAAAGCGATGGTGGAGCCTGCCTACTGCAAACCCCCAGCCGGGTGTTCGCTATTGTCGAGGCAGTGCGCCAGGCTGTGCCCGACGACATTCCCGTCAGTGCCAAAATTCGCCTGGGCTTCGCCGATCGCTCCAGCTATCTGGAAAATGCCATGGCCTGCCAGGAGGGCGGCGCCGACGAGCTAGTAGTGCACGCGCGCTCCAAGGTGGACGGCTACAAACCTCCCGCCTACTGGGACTATATAGGACGCATCAAACAGCGCCTGAGCATCCCGGTTATTGCCAACGGGGAAATCTGGTCGGTGGCCGACTACCTGAACTGCCGCACACAGTCAGGCTGCGATGACGTTATGCTGGGGCGCGGTCTGCTGGCCTGCCCTGACCTACCCCTGCAGATTAAAGCCCATTTGCGCGGTGAGAGCTATCGCGCCATGAGCTGGCTTGAGGCCTGCGAACTTCTGCACGATTACTATCGCACCAGCTTCCCCATTTATCCGCTCAAGCACGCAGGCAACCGTATTAAGCAGTGGCTGATGTACCTGCAATTCCACTACCCGCAAGCAAAAGCATTTTTTGAAGCCATTAAGCGCGAACGCGACCCGGATGCGCTAGAGCAAGCTTTTGTACGCCAACTTAGCGGTGATTGCGCTGCTCCAGACGCGGCTCTGACACTGCCGTAAACTGCCCATCGCGCCACTCAATCGCCTGGGTCGAGCCGTAGGGGCCCAGGGTTTTCATTTCATGCCCCAACTCAGCCAATCCCTTGCGCAACGATTCTGCCGCACTCTTTTCCAGGTACAAAGCATTAGGGCGCCATTGGTGATGAATTCTGGGGGTCGCCAAGGCCTCGTACAGGGGCAACCCCAAATCGATATGGTTAATAATACCCTGCACAACCTGGGTGATGATGGTGGGCCCACCGGCCGCCCCCAACGTCATAACCGGCTTGCCCTCACGCAGCACTAAAGTGGGACTCATACTCGACAGGGGGCGCTTACCCGGCGCAATGGCATTGGCCTCGCTGCCGACCAACCCGTAAATATTGGGCACGCCGGGCCGGGCAACAAAGTCATCCATCTGATTATTCATCACCACACCCGTACCGGGAATAACCACCTTAGAGCCAAAATCGGTATTGACCGTGGTGGTAATAGCCACCCAATTGCCCTCGCTGTCGGCGGTGGCGATATGAGTGGTGTGCTTATCAAATAAATCCACCTCGGCATTGGCCGGGGTGCCATGCCCGGTATCCGCGAGAGTCTTTTTAAGACTGATTAGCTTGGCCCGCTCGCGCGCATAGCGCTCGCTGATCAAACCTTTGGGAACATCCACAAAAGCCGGGTCCCCCAACCAGTAGGCACGGTCGGCAAAAGCGAGTTTCATCGCCTCGGCGATCAGGTGATAGCGACTGACGTTATCCAGCTTACGCAAATCAAAGGGCTTGAGGGTATTGAGAATCTCGGCCACGTGCACCCCGCCCGAACTGGGGGGACCGAAGCCGACAATTTCATAACCGCGATAATCGCTGCGCACTGGCTCGCGGCGGTGCATCTGATAGGCGGCAAAATCCTTGGCGTCGATCATACCGCCATTGTCATTCATCCACTTCTCAACCGCCCGAGCAAAGTCTCCGCGATAAAAGTAGTCCGCTCCCTGCTTGGCAAGCTGGCGGTAGGTTTGCGCCAAATCTTTTTGTATCAGTTTATGGCCTGCAGGCCAGGGCTCACCTTGAGGGCTAAGCAATACCTTAGCTGAACCCGAAAAACCGGCCAGTACCTCTCGGTGGCGCGCCAAGCGCTCGGCATAAATCGCATCAATGGCAAACCCCTGCTCCGCCAGATCAATCGCAGGCTGATATACTTTTGCACGCTCTAACGCGCCGCCTTTTTTGAGCATATAATCGTAGACGGCTACCGATCCCGGTACGCCAGAGGCCAAAGCTCCGGTGCGACTGAGCGACTTCACCACTTCGCCATCACGCACATACATCGCCCGCGACGCCTTTGCGGGCGCCATTTCACGGCCATCTAGCGCCTCTACCGAGCCATCGGCCCAGCGAACTATGGCGAAGCAACCACCTCCGATTCCCGAGTTATGGCCATCCACAACCCCCAGTGCCAGGGCCGCTGCCACAGCGGCATCCACCGCATTACCCCCCTTTTCCAGAACCTGCATGGCGGCCTCGGTGGCCCGGGGCTGCACAGTAGCCACGGCCACTTTACCGTCAGCACTGACCCGGGCATAACCCTCCATTGCCCCGTAAGCATTCAGCCCCAATGCCAGCCACAGCGCTATTAAGGTCGATCCAAAAACCTTCATGTTTTCTCCCACCTTGCCCCCAAAAGTCCAGAGTAACAAATGGCCAATACCAAAAAGCCCCCGCCGACAGCGAGGGCTTTTAACGCCAAACACGAGACAGGGGCCAGATCATTTAAACCCAAAAATGGTTGCCGCGCACACCCTCTAAGCCCATAAATGCGCTCAGCTTGCCGCGGCGCACCACGCGAAAACTGATAACCGAGAATAACAAGTACTGCTTAACCTTGCCCATAAATACCTCTACCACTTAGCTTTTTCACAAACAAAAAAAGCCCACCGGTTTAGGGTGAGCTTTTTATTATTGTTTGCTTTGGTAGTCGCTATTATAACGCACTTTTGTACGCTTAGTGATCGACCCTCCCAATTTGTCAGGCAAGAATATTTATCGATCAAACACTACTTATAAATATCAATTGATTTACGCAGATAGCGTCTGCCCCCAGCACACCAACAACCGATCTAACGATTAAAATTTTTCTGATATTTATAGCGTACTCGGGAGAATTGCATGGCGCGACCTCTAGCTCCCCTACAGGCATAAAAAAAGCCCAACCTTACGGTTGAGCTTTTCTTTATATGGCGCACTCGGGAGGATTCGAACCTCCGACCGCTCGGTTCGTAGCCGAGTACTCTATCCAGCTGAGCTACGAGTGCGTCGTTAGGAGGCGCGTATAGTAGGGTTTTAACCCCAGGCCGTCAAGCACTTCTGTAAAAAAATGCCACTTTTTTTAATCTCTTTTGCCCGGGAGATCAACAGGCAAACAACTTGTTGAGCAGTCGCACAAGACGAACAATTTATACGCAACTTACCCGGCTGACATAATCCGTCGAGGGTGTTTAACCTTCGGCGGTTCTTTATGTAGGGTGGTGAGGGAGGGATTAACTGGCGCACATCCATGTGCGCCACCCTTCGGGCGCCTCCGGCGGTGCCATTTGCTCCCGGCAAATGGTCGAACCCTCTTTCGGGCTCGAACGCCTCCCGCACAACCTTTTGCGCAATAAAAAACCGCCGGAGGTAATTCTACCTACGGCGGTTTCTATATATGGCGGTGAGGGAGGGATTCGAACCCTCGAACGGTTGCCCGTTACACACTTTCCAGGCGTGCGCCTTCGACCACTCGGCCACCTCACCATCAGCTTGGGTAACACGACAAACTGACGTTTATCGAAATACCGCTAGCACCTCTTACATCAAGTTTGCCCTGATTTAAGAGGGTCGCAATCCTACACAAACGCTTGTGTAAACGCAACGAGTTTAGGGCCAGTCTTGCAACAATGGTTCAGTCGCGAGGGGCTTGGGCGCGGGAATTTTATTCACTGGCGTTCCCAAATATAAATAGCCCACCAGCTCTTCGCTTTCGGCAAGCCCCAGCGCGCTGCGAACTTCGGGATGGTAGGCCATGTCGCCGGTGCGCCACATGGCCCCTAAGCCCAGAGCGAAGGCGGCGTTAATAATATTCTGGGCCGCCGCGCCTGCGGAGATGATTTGCTCTTGGGCGGGCACCTTGGGATGATCCTGCACACGGGCGATCACCAGCAGCAGGCAGGGTGCGCGCAAGGGCATCTTGCCCAGTTTTTCGCGCTGGGGTTGCCCCAGATCGGGCTTATCCTTCTCACCGGCGCGAATAAATACTTGTCCCAGCCTTTCTCGCCCCTCCCCTTCGATTCGCACAAAGCGCCAGGGGCGAATTAATCCATGATCAGCCGCTCGCACAGCCGCGTTTAACAGTATCTTCAGCTGCTCATCGGTGGGTCCCGGAGCCTGCAGCTTGGCAACCGAGGCACGCTGAGTTAGTGCGGCAATAGCATCCATAATTTTTCCACTTAGGTCATAATCAGGCGACAAGTTTAACAGCTAGAAGAGGCTGGGTTATAGCTAAGAGCGTCTATTTTCGAATAGCCTATAGCGAAGTGTTCTTTAGTGCCGAACCTGACATAGACGACTATAGGCAGTACTATATAAGATGTTGCACCGGATTCAGCCGGACGCGGTACTACCAGGCCCAGAACGACAATGATGACAGCCGATAACTCAAAAGCGTTTAATTCGAACTTACAACAGTACTATTTTCGCACCCTAATGTGTTTTGCCACTGGCGGCACTCTGGCAGCGATGATGGACTGGAAAGCCGTTAATTGGGTTTATATCGCAGCCATTGTTTTTTTACTCGGCTATGCCTACGGCAGCTACGCCTACACCAACCGCCAGGAAGGCGAAACCCAAATCAAAGCGCAGCGCTGGTTCTCCTACGCCGATGCGGCCATTATCGGCATTATCCTCAACCTGATTAACTTTTCTCTGCTACCCAGCATCTTGTTCTTGGCGATGATTCAATTCAACGCTCTGCTCCACGGTGGTTTGCGGCGCTGGCTGGAAGACAACACCGCGCTGGCCTGTGGCGTGGGCTTAAGCTTGCTGGTCCACAAGCCACAACTGATTTTTAACAGCAGCTTTCAAATCAGTGCGGTCAGCCTTATCGGTATTCTGACCTATTTTTTGGCTTATGCGCTTTATATGCATCAGCGCTTTCACCGTTTAAAGCTAAACAGCGAGAAATTACTCAACGAGCAAAAGTGGCATAAGATTCGTGCCTACAAGCTATCTCGCTATTTAGCCCCCGCTGTATGGCAAGCAGTCAACCAAGGGCGCGACGAAACCCTGCAGGCCGAACGCAAAAAGATCACCGTATTCTTTTCCGATATTAAAGACTTCAGTCAGCTGTCAGAAGAAATGGAGGCGGAAGCTCTCACCGAGCTTCTCAACCAGTACCTGACCGAAATGACCAAAATCGTCGCCCATTTTGGCGGCACTATCGATAAATTCATGGGCGATGCGGTTATGGTGCTGTTTGGTGATAGCACCAGCAAAGGGGTGAAAGATGACTGCCTGCGCTGCGTGCACATGGCCATTGCCATGAAAAAACGCATGAAATCACTTCAGCTAGAATGGTGGAACCAGGGCATTAAAAAACCTTTGCAGATTCGCATGGGCATCAATACCGGCTTTTGCACCGTGGGCACCTTTGGCACCTCAAGCCATCTGGACTACACCGTTCTCGGAACCCACGTGAACCTGGCCAGCCGCCTGGAATCAGCGGCCGACCCGGACGAAATTTTAATTTCCCACGAAACCTGGTCGCTGGTGAAAGACTCGGTACTGTGCCGCGATAAAGGGGAAATTACCGTTAAGGGCTTTAGCGCCCCGGTGAAGGTTTATCAGGTGGCCGGGCTTCGCAAAGATATGGGGCGCAACCAAACCTACTTCGAAGACCGCACCGAAGGCTTCTCAATGTACCTGGACCTGGATAAGGTCAAAAATTACGATAAAGATCGGGTAATCACCGCCCTGAAAAAAGCCGCCGACAAGCTCAACGACAAAATTATTGTCTAACCAGTCTTACCCGGGGCGCACTACCCGCCTCGCTACTGCGATAGGGGTTAATATCCAAGCCACCGCGCCGCGTGTAGCGTGCGTAAACCTCAAGTTTTTGGGGCCTGCAGCGGGCCATCAAGTCGCAGTAGATGCGCTCGACACAGTGCTCGTGAAAGTCCTGATGCTCGCGGAACGAGACGATATAGCGCAGCAAACCCGCAGGATCAATCTCGGCGCCGGTATAGCGAACCCAAACACTGGCCCAATCAGGCTGCCCCGTTACCGGGCAATTGGACTTTAACAGATCACTCTTCCAGCTGCGGCTGACCTCTTGCTCACTGCGCAGAGTTAACAAGCTCGAATTCGGCTGGTACTGACTCACCTCAATCTCTTGCTCATCCAGGCTTTGGGCCGCACTGAAAACCCCGGCGCTCACCGCGAACCCCGAGCCTAACGAAAACACCCGAACATCCACCCGAGCACCGGCGGCGGCGGATAAATCCCGCGCGATCAGCGCCTCCACCTCTGCCCGCGATTCAAATCGCGTCTGATTAAACGAGTTTAAATACAACTTAATAGATTTAGATTCGACGATATGAGGGCTCTGACAGGGCAGCACGAACTCTAGCAAAGCCACCTGGGGCAAGCCTTTGGGGTTTAACCAAGATAGCTCGTAGCCGGTCCAGACGTCCTCACCCATAAAGGGAAGCGCATCGCCCGACAAGCCTAAAAGCGAGCGCGAGTCGGCGCGGGCGATAGGAAACAACAGCGACGCGTCATACTCCGACACATAGGCAGAGGTTTTACCCAGAGGGCTATTGCTGATAGTCGCCATACAGATACCTTTTAATACCTAACCCTTAATTTTCTACGACCCACTAAGCGCGCAGGCGTTTACCGGATTTTAATAAGTGCAAACCCACCGCAAACAGCACCCCGGTAAAAAGTATTAACCCGATAAAAGCGTAGACAACATACTCCCCCCCGGCACCCAGCATGCCGTAGCGAAAAGCGCTTACCATATGCAAGATGGGATTCAACTGCGACACGCCCTGCCAAAAGTCGGGCAATAAATTAATGGAGTAAAACACCCCGCCCAGATAGGTAAGTGGCGTGAGAATAAATGTCGGCACAATCGAAATATCGTCAAAGGTGTTGGCGTAAACGGCATTAATAAAACCCGCCAGCGAGAAAAACAGCGAGGTTAAAATAATAATACTCACGGTCAGCGGCCAACTGTGCACCTGAATATCCGTAAAGAACAAGGCCACCGCCGTCACTAAAACGCCCACCATCAGGCCGCGGGCCATACCTCCGGCGCAATAACCCAGCAAAATAATTACATTGGGTGTGGGCGAAACCAACAACTCTTCAATCGAGCGCTGAAACTTGGCACTGAAAAACGACGACACCACATTGGAATATGAGTTGGTCAGTACCGACATCATAATTAAACCTGGCACCACAAACTGCATATAACTAATGCCGTCCATGGTTCCCACGCGCGAACCGATTAATTTACCGAAAATCACAAAATACAGTGACATGGTGATCACCGGCGGCAAAAGGGTCTGCACCCAGATGCGCGAGAATCGCTTTATTTCTTTGCGCACAATGGTGCTGAGCGCAACCCACTGAGCATTAATTTCCATGAGATACCTCCGCACGACTACTGGCAACCAGCGAGACAAACAACTCTTCCAGACGGTTGGCTTTATTGCGCATACTCACAATCTCATACCCTTGGCGGGTCAGCTCGGCAAACAAGTGGTTCAAACTCTGCCCCTTCTCTACCTCGACTTCAAAGGAATGCTCATCAATCCACTGCACATCGTGCCCTTCAAGCGTTGGCGCGCTCTGCAAATCACCGGCGACATCAAAAATAAACACCTCTTTATTTAAGCGCTTAAGTAAAGACTTCATGCTGGTGTTCTGAACTATTTCACCGTGGTCAATAATCGCCACATTGCGGCACAGGCTCTCGGCCTCTTCCAGGTAGTGGGTGGTGAGAATAATGGTCGTGCCTTCGGCGTTGATTTCGCGCAAAAACTCCCACATGGAGCGGCGCAGCTCAATATCCACACCGGCGGTGGGCTCGTCCAGAATCAAAACTCGCGGTTCATGCACCAACGCCCGGGCAATCATCAAGCGCCTTTTCATGCCGCCCGACAGCATACGGGCGGGCGTATCGCGCTTGTCCCACAACCCGAGTTTGCGCAGGTATTTATCCGCGCGCTCGGCCGCCTGGGCGCGGGGCATGCCGTAGTAACCACCCTGCTGCAGCACAATATCGCGGACTTTTTCAAACTGGCTGAAGTTAAACTCCTGCGGCACAATACCCAGCTCTTGCTTGGCAGCGGAGAAGTCGGTATCGATGTCGTGACCAAACACCTTTACCTCGCCCGAGGTTTTGCGCACCAGCGAGCAAATAATCCCAATAGTGGTGGACTTGCCTGCGCCGTTAGGCCCCAGCACCGCAAAAAAATCTCCGGCCTGCACCTCGAGGGAAACCCCTTTAAGCGCCTCAAAATTATTGCCGTAAGTTTTGCGCAGATTTTTTATCGAGAGCGCAGCTGTCATAATGACCCCTGAATTACCCACATTAACTGTGGCTTAACAAACATTTTGGAGAGAAGATGTCACTCACCCCGGCCGAAACCCAATACCGCGACGTTCAACGGCAACTGCTGGCACGCTTTATTCAAGCGGCGCAGCAACAACCGCCGTTTATTGACGATGACTGCGACGCCGAGTCACTGCACTATTTAAAGCAGCTTGAGTCCCTCCCTCAGCTAACGGGTACTGAATACGCCGAAACTGGCCAATGGGTTGTATGCCGCACCATTGCTGCCTACGCCCACCTGGTCCCTCTGCTGCCGCGCGACCTGCTGTGGCACTTTGGCGGCGACTGCTTACACTACATGCCCGACGAAGAAATCGATAAGTTCCAGCGCCTGGATGAACGGTTACATGAGGCCATTGGCAACGGACAAGATTTTAACTACGAGCAGGAGCGAGCAAAAATACTGGGCTTGCATTAAAGCCGCGAGAGTATAGCAGCTGAACGCTGAACAGTTTGGCGCTCGGCGCGGCCCCATTAAAGAAGCAAACGGGAAAATTCAGCCGCTTAAACCAAAAAAGGGCCAGCGCAAGCGCTGACCCTTTGAATTTGGAGCGGAAAAGGAGGCTCGAACTCCCGACCCCAACCTTGGCAAGGTTGTGCTCTACCAACTGAGCTATTTCCGCAATGGCGTCCCCTAGGGGAGTCGAACCCCTGTTACCGCCGTGAAAGGGCGGTGTCCTAGGCCTCTAGACGAAGGGGACTTAGGACTTAACCTATAACCTCTTTTAACATTGACACTACCTGCCCCAAAAAGGGGAAAGTGGAGCGGAAAAGGAGGCTCGAACTCCCGACCCCAACCTTGGCAAGGTTGTGCTCTACCAACTGAGCTATTTCCGCAATGGCGTCCCCTAGGGGAGTCGAACCCCTGTTACCGCCGTGAAAGGGCGGTGTCCTAGGCCTCTAGACGAAGGGGACAGCGTCTCGTCAAAAGAGGGGCGCATTCTAAGTACAGCTTGGCCACCTGTCAACACTTTCCGCTGTATTTTTTTAATGAGGCTAAACAACAACTTACAGCCGCTCAAGTAATCGCCAAAACGGCTAATGGGCAATCAACAGACAGGGTGCTGAGCCCCACACCCGTCGCGACCGGGCTGCAATAATAGCAAAAATGCTATACTCTCAAGGCTTTATACGCCAAACGGAATCTAATAATGACGCCCGTATATCTGATTGCCGGCCTGATTATTCTGCTTACAGCCCTGGCCTGCTACGTCTTTATTAGTCAGCACCTGACTAAAAAGCGCAAACAACAGCAGCGTGTGCTCAATGCCCTGCAAAAACGCCAACAACTGTTTAAACAACTGGTGGCCGGTTTTCCTCCCGGCTACCTCACCACTGAGCTCAATCAGTTTCTATACCGATCGCTGCTCAACAACTGCGAACAGCTGGCCAAACTGGCCCCCAAAGAAGATTACGATCAGCAGTTTCAGCACTACAGTAAGCAATTAGAAACTCAGCAAGCGTCTCTTTCAGGCAAAGTAAAGTTGGCCCCAGAGCAGCTCAACCAGGTACGCCCTCTACTGCAAGAACTGGGACGCTACATCGCCAGCCAAGCCGAAAAGAACCGCCTTGCCCCACCCCAAGCAGCCACTTATAGCCAGCAAATTCGCCGTCTGCTTCTGCAAAGCACCATTGAAAATTACAGCCAGCAAGCGAAACAGGCACTAAACGATCAAAAGCCCCGCCTGGCCATCCATTACTACACCTTGGCTCGTAAGCTTTTATTAAAAGAGGCGTCGCGGCAAAACGTGAAAAAGCAGGTCGAGCAGCTGAGCGCGATCATCAACAAGCTTGAAGCGCAGCAACCCGAACTCGCGGGCGGCACCGCCGCCGAGGCCGAAGACGAAGAACAAACCCGCAAGCAGTGGGAAGCGTTTGAAGAATCCGAAGACTGGAAGAAAAAACAGATTTACGATTGATCCTTATCAGCCAAATCGATAGACGCTGAGTTAATGCAGTAGCGCAGCCCAGTGGGTGCCGGACCATCGGGAAACACATGCCCCAAGTGGCTGCCGCAACGCTTGCACAACACCTCGGTGCGTCGCATACCGTGGCTGCTGTCAAAGGCCTCTGCTACCGCCTGCTCATTGGCGGGCGCGTAAAAGCTGGGCCAACCGCACCCGGCATCAAACTTGGTATCCGACGCAAACAATTTTTCGCCGCAGGCGCGACATAAATACTCGCCCTCGCGAAACACATCCCAGTACTCTCCGGTAAAGGGCCGCTCGGTGCCTTTTTCCCGCAGCACATGGTATTGCTCGGGGGACAAACGCTCGCGAAAGTATTGTTCGGTAAACTTATCGGATTCAGACATAACGATTTCCTTGACACAGGCGCCCGGCAAACCGGATGATTACCGGTTTCCAAACTAAAAAGCCTCACCCTCGGCGCCACATTCAATATTGGCAAGGCAGTTTACTGTAAATGAAGACGATTCAAAAATCCGACAAACTCAACGGCGTATGCTACGACATACGCGGGCCCGTGCTAGAGCACGCCTACCGGTTAGAAGAAGAAGGCCACCGCATTCTCAAACTGAACATCGGTAACCCCGCCGCCTTCGGTTTTGCCGCCCCGGATGAAATTATTCAAGACGTTATTTACAACCTGCCCAACGCCGAGGGCTATGTGGCCTCGCGCGGCCTGTTTGCCGCGCGCAAAGCGATTATGCAAGAGTGCCAAAAACTGCGCATTCCCAATGTGGATATCGACGATATTTACCTGGGTAATGGCGTCAGCGAATTAATTGTCATGTCCATGCAGGCGCTGCTGAACAATGGCGATGAAATGCTGATTCCCGCCCCCGACTACCCGCTGTGGACCGCCGCGGTCAACCTCGCGGGTGGTAAAGCTGTGCACTACTTGTGCGACGAGCAATCGGACTGGTACCCGGATATTGACGACATTAAGTCGAAAATTACCGACAAAACCCGGGGCCTGGTGCTGATCAACCCCAACAATCCTACCGGGGCGGTCTACAGCCAAGAGATTCTCGAGCAGCTGGTAAAACTGGCCGAAGAAAAAGGCCTGATTATTTTTGCCGACGAGATTTACAGCAAGATTCTCTATGACGACACCGAGTTTGTCCCCCTGGGGCGGCTGGTGCGCGACACCTTGTGCATTAGCTTTAACGGCTTGTCCAAGTCTTACCGGCTGGCGGGTTTTCGCGCCGGCTGGATGATTGTGAGCGGTGCCAAGCACAAGGCCAAAAACTACCTTGAGGGCATTGAGATGCTCGCCTCAATGCGGTTGTGCGCCAATGTGCCCGCCATGTACGCCGTACAGACAGCGCTGGGTGGTTATCAGAGCATTAACGAGCTGATTATCCCCGGCGGCCGCCTGCGCGATCAGCGAGATGCGGCGCTGGCGGCGCTGGCGGAATTACCTGGCGTGAGCTGCGTCAAACCCAAAGGGGCCATGTACTTATTCCCCAAGATCGACCTCAATCGCCACAAGATCAAAGACGATCAGCAGATGGTACTGGACTTTTTAATTCAGGAAAAAATCCTATTAGTTCAGGGCACAGCTTT
Source organism: Gilvimarinus xylanilyticus (assembly GCF_024195295.1). Taxonomy (GTDB): domain Bacteria; phylum Pseudomonadota; class Gammaproteobacteria; order Pseudomonadales; family Cellvibrionaceae; genus Gilvimarinus; species Gilvimarinus xylanilyticus. The sequence goes on from NZ_JAMFTH010000001.1 coordinate 1,757,681, forward strand.
TAACTGGCCCGATCGGGACCATTTGCGAATTGTCTTTTTGCCCCGCGAGGACGAGCTAACCCGCGCCATTGAGCGCTTGGGCGAATTTTTGGAACGCTACACACAGTAAGGGAGCGGGCATGGCCGATATCCATATCAGCGATTTTCACAAAGACGCCGCCCGCGCGCTCAACATGCTATACAGCAGTTTTCCGCGCAAGCTGACGATGTTTGTGGAAGATATTGCCGGACCCGACGCGCCGGATGAGTTCGGCCTGCACAGCCCCCGTCATATGGCGTGTTTGTCCTGCTTAATGTGGTTGGCGGACGAAGGCTATATTCGCTATGAGGACACCGTGCGCCAGGAGGCGGTGGACCAGGCCACTCTCACCCACAAGGGCTTTACCCTACTAAGCGCCTTAATTAGCTGTCGCTCGCGACTCGCTAATCACGCTACCCAGATTAACGCTCAACTTGAGCCGGTGTTAGAGCAAAGCGACATTGAGGGGGATTTTGCCCCTGCCATCGACTTGGTCAGAGCCGCGCTGCGCGGCGGCTCGTCCAACGCCGTGGACGCAATTATGCAGATCCTGTTGAATCGCTAAAGCCTGGCCCCGGGTAGTTATAGTGCAAGAGTTTTAGCTGGCGCTCGGGCTGGGCGTCGGGAAAGTCCGGGGAGCCCGGCAAGCGCTGAACAAATCGCGCTTCGGGGCACTCAGCAGCAAACAGCTCGCTCATAAACTCGGGGCCGAGCTCGGGAGCATTTAAACAGGCCAGCACCTCTCCACCTTCGGTCATTAGCTCGGGCACACGGCGCAGCAACTTGGCGTAGTCCCGGGTGGCCACAAAACTCCCCTTTTGGAAGCTGGGCGGATCGAAAATCACAATATCATAGGGGCCGGGGCGGCGAATCCGACTCCAGGACTTTAAGATTTGCTCGGGCAAAAACTGGCTGCGGGCTTTGTCCAGACCATTCAAATGGTGATTGTCTCGCCCGCGCCCCAGGGCCGACTTGCTCATATCCACGTTCACCACTTTGGTCGCACCGGCGGCCACCGCCACCACCGAAAACGCGCAGGTGTAGGCGAACAGATTGAGCACGCGCTTATCTTTCGCATGGGACTCTAACCACTGACGTCCCGGCTCCATATCCAGAAAAAAACCGGGGTTCTGCTGCCCCTGAAGGGCAAGTTTAAACACCAGCTCGCCCCGCCGGGCATACCAGGTCTCGGGCACTGAGCCCACCAGTTCGCGGGTGGGGGCCCCTTCGAGGTAGCGCTCTTGCAGCAGCACACAATTGGCCGCGCCCGCCAAAAGAGGCTGCAGCTCTGCCACCAGCTGGGCTACCACACCTTCCGATGGCTCGGCAAACAAGGTGATTAAAATGACCGGCTGGAAGTAATCCACCACCAGGGTTTCATAGCCCGGATAACATTGGCCCCGACCGTGAAACAGACGGCGGCTGTCCACCGCCGCATCGCGCTCAAAATCGGCCAATAAGCGTTCTATGCGCGCCTTATCGAGTATCACTAAATTTCTCCCACGGGGTAAATAACTTGCTGGCGGTAGCCGGTAGTGACAGGCAGTGCGCCGCTTAAGGCGCGATCGAGCGAGGGATTGTTGGTATCCACCAGCAGCGGCCTACCCTCTAGGGCTTTGAGTTTTTCCGGCGTAGCCACCAGCCAAATATTGTCGCGCCCGACCTGCTCGATAATATCCCACGCGATCTGCTGATTGCCGCGCCCGAAGATATGCCCCTGGCCGCCGATCGCAGTGACCATAATTCTGACCGGCCCAGCATGCGCCGCCAGAGCCTCGCGGATTTGTGCGGCGTTGACGTCCTTTTGCCGCAGCTGGTTGTCCAGCAGTAAATCCACCCCCAAAAGTGTGCCCTCGAGACCGAGCTGCTGCAAAATAACGTAGGTGGTGGAGCCCGGCCCGACCACATAAAGGGTTCCGGGGTCCAACTGCTCGATCACCCCGTCGGCGAGATCCAGCTGCGACAGTTCATCCACCTCGGCGCCGGCGTTTTTAACCTGCTGCAGGGCCTCGGGCACCTCGGGCACTAACAGCTCGCTGTAATGGCGAGCCCTGACCACTCCGCGCGCAAATGCCTGCTCGTCAATATCGCGCACTTCGCGCTCGATTAAAGGCGCCCAAAGCCCGTCGGCCAGGCGTTTTAACACCCGTCCGGCAGCCTCGGGACTGGTGGTGTAGACGCCCGAGTGAATTTTTACCCCGGCGGGCACCCCCAAACAGGGCACGGACAGGCCCACCGCATCGGCGATGTTGCGCGCCGTGCCGTCACCACCGGCCAACACCAGCAAGTCTATCCCCGCCGAGTGCATGGCCCGCGCCGCCCGAGCGGTATCCGCCGCCGTGCTTTGATCGGCTTGGGGAGCGCCCAGTATCTGTGGGTTAAAACCCAACTCGCGCAGCAAATTTGCACCCATGGAGCCGTCGAAAGCGAAAAAATCCAGTGTGTCCGAGTGCTCTTGCAAAGGCGCAAGCGCTCGAGCCATGCGCGCGGGAGCGTGGGGTTGCAGCCCACCGTGCCCGGCGCGTTCACGCACCAAAGCCAGATCGTCACTGCCTTTTAGTCCCAAGCTACCGCCCAGGCCCGCAAAAGGGTTAACAATAATGCCGAGTTTTAGCCGCGTCATACAAACGTCATACTTTAAGGTTAGGGTGGTCGCCAGATATGCGCTTTGCGCCTCTGTCAGTCATTTTCATTTGTTGAAATGAAATCCTAGGGCCGCTAGCGACTTCGCCAGCGGCTCTTTTTTTACCTTTCCCGCGACCTGATAATTGTGAAATTCGCGCCGGATGGCGTAGTGTTTGCGCAGCAAATCAAACCCCGCACCCAAATCGACTCCATGGTCCAAGTGCTGGCGGGCGAGTTTGCGCATGGCGCGGTCATCGTCTTCAATATCGTAAACTTGCGCCACTAAGTCACAGATCGCGGTCCAGTCGTCGCCCTCTAACTCGGCACTAAGGGTGTTATTAGCCACCTTGGGAGTCACCTGCGCCAGGCTGATCTGCTCGCTTAACCCGAAGTGACGGCAAAAGGCCTGATAAATCATCGAGGTGCCTGCCAATTTACCGTCAAAGCTGTAGCCGGCGATATGAGGTGAGCCCAGAGTGACCCTTTCGAGTAAGTCGGTGGAAAAATTGGGTTCTGTTTCCCAGACATCCAGCACCACCTGCAAGTCATCGCGCGCACGCAGTACCTGCAGCAGCGCCTGATTATCCACTACCGGCCCCCGCCCCGCGTTTAGCAGTACCGCCCCCGGGGGCAAGAGCTGGAGCTGCTCTTTACTTAGCAAATGCCGGCTGGGGTGAGGCCCGGAGGTGGTTAAAGGGGTGTGCATGCTGACAATATCCGCCTGCAGCACATCATCCAGCTCGGCCAAATCCGGGTTGTCGGCGGCGGTTAAAAACGGATCGTAGCAACGGCACTCTACCCCCTGGGCTTTAAGCGCCCGATAGAGCGCGCCGCCCACATTACCGCAGCCAATAATACCCACTGTGCGCTGGCGCCAGTCGATATTCATATAACAGAGCGCGGCGTAGACATACTCCACCACCGAATTGGCGTTACAGCCGGGCGCATTGGTAAAGGCAATATTCTGCTTGGTTAAATAATCCTGCTGCAGATGGTCCATGCCGATGGTGCAGGTACCCACAAACTTAACCTGAGAGCCCGCCAACAGAGCCTCATTAACCTTGGTGACCGAGCGCACCAAGAGCGCATCGGCATCGCGTACCTGCTCGGCGGTCATATTCCGCCCAGGCAAACGGACAATCTCGGCGTGGGGGGCAAAGAACTCTTCTACCAGGGGAATATTTTCGTCGGCGATGATTTTCATGCACTCAGTGTCCTGTATTCGTTGATTGTTCGGGCCCTGGCAATAAAGCTCGCGGGCCAGCCCATCGACCGACTAAACTCGGCAAAGGCCTCTAATTGGATGGGGCGCGCGACAAGCTCGCGTCGGTGATCGATTAATGGGACAGTATCCACCAGGGTCACCAGCTTCCGGGCCAGGAGGATTTGCGCCTGATAATCGATTAATTTTTGTCCTAAAGACCGGGCGCCGCGAATGGGATAAGACGCCACCGCTTCGGGATTTTGCAAAAGCGCGTCCAGACTGCCGGCAGCGGTTAGCAATGCGGCGGCGGTTTTTGGGCCCACGCCGGGCACACCGTCGATATCGTCAGAGCTGTCCCCCACCAGAGCCTGGAAATCGGCCATTTGTTCAGGGGGTACCCCAAAACGGCGTTCAATATCGTCCGGGTAGTGACGTTTATCGGCGCTGTAATCCCATAAAAAATCCTGAGGCCGGGCAATAATCTGGCTTAAGTCTTTATCGCGACTCAGCACGGCCACAGGCTCGGGGCCTGCGGCGCGGCAGACTCGCGACAAACTGGCCAACAAATCATCCGCCTCGTATTCCGCACTGGCAAAACTTGCCACCCCCAAAAGCTCGGTCACCTGGCGGCAGGCGTTTAACTGATAAGCCAGCGTCTCGTCGGGCAGCGCGCGCGAACTTTTATAAACAGGCGATAGCTGATGCCGAAACCCACTTTGTAAACTCTCGTCAAAGCAGGCCGCTACCCAGGGCGGGCTTTGCTCCTGCAATAATTTCAGCAAGAAACCCGTGTAGCCATAAGCCGCTTCGGTAGAAAAGCCTGTTTTAGCGCAAATCCAATTGGGCGGCAGGGAAAAATAATAGCGGAAAATATAGATGGAAGCGTCGATCAGACACACGGGGGCCGGGCTCAAAGACTCTCTCCCCGGAAATGCTGCTCATCCAGCAACCAGTTTCTATCTCGCTCAGGTCGATAATACTCCAGCAGCGCCTCAGCGAAGTTCCTCGCACGCGGGGCCAGCCCGTTATGACAGATAGCGATGGCCTGGTTAGCCACCGCCAGCTTAAACGCCCTGGAAGGGCCCAGGTTTTGCGTCAGGTTATCGGCACTGACTCTAAACCGCCAAGCAGCGGCGCGCGAAAAAATCCACTCCAGCGCCTGAGGCCGAGCCTCGACCCGCTCAAATTCCGCCTGCTGGTCGGCGCTGCGACCATCGGGAGCATACCAATAACCGTAATCCTCTTGGGCGCGACGCTGGGGGCCTGCCACACACCAGTGAGCCACCTCGTGCAGGGCGCTGGCGAAATAATTCTGGGTAAACGCTATTACTGCGGGTTGGTCACCCCGCGCCGGGGCATATAAAGGCTCGCTCGCGCCCCCACGCAACACGGTATTTTCGCTTGAGGCAAAGCAGCGATTAAATAGATGCTCCAAATCACGGCAATTATGGGTTATCTGTGGGGAAAAAGCGGTCAAAATCAGTAACTCGTTTAAACATTTACAAACTCTGGGGGTTTGCCAAGCAGAGCCAGAGCAAAAATTTACAGCATAGGTATTGTGTGCGGGCGTTTTAGCATATACCTTATGTAGTGATGGCGCGAAATATTTTCCGGTTAGCCTTCCCGACGACGCTTTCGGCGATGTCATGGCCTCATTCAGGAGGTGTATTATGAAGACCCCCGCTAAAAGCCACAATGACAATGTGGTCGACTTTTTCTCTGGCAAATCCTACCGCGAGCTGCACGACGAGCGTTTTATTCGCCTGTCGCCCGAGCTGGACGGTTTGGAGATGCTCTACTCCAACGAAAGCAATCCGGACAAGCTGTTCAGCTTAAAAATCCTCGCCTGGGGCCTGCGCGCCAACGGCGAAGTGGTGGGCCTGGTGCCCTGGCTTAATGACATTGTCGCCTGCACCGAAGTGTTTGACCCGTTAAACGGTCAGTGGGAAGGCTACTATGACGTGGGAATCGACGAAGTCTTCTTTGACGCTCCCATACACAAAATCATCGAGCTTGAAACCGCGGCCGAGTACTACGAGCTTGAGTGCGATAACGACGATGATGTGGTGCAAGAGCTGCCCGACACCATCGGCACCCACGCGGTTCTGGCCAACGAGACCACTCACCAGCTCACGCTGGTAGAAGTCGTTAGCTGGCGACTGCTGCACGACGGCAATATTTACGGCATGTTAACCGATGCCGATAAAGTCAGCAGTACACCGGTATTACCCGGCGACAAATGCCTGTACCCGGCGCAACTTAACGACGAGTTTCGCTACTTTTTTCAGCATCAGATCGCCAACAAGATCAAAGCCGAGGACCCCGAAGCTTTGGCCGCCATTTCCATTTTGGTCGAGGAAAATTAACCGCTTTTTGCCGGTGCCCTACTCACCTTCCTGTAGCCGAAGGGTGTAATAAAACACTCCTTCGGTCTCGCTTTGCTCCAACAACTCGTGCCCTAAAAACAGACAAAATTTGGGTATATCCCGGGTTGTTGAAGGATCGGTCGCTTTAACCTGAATAATTTGTCCCGCCTGCATATCCCGCACGGCCTGATGCAGCATCATGACCGGCTCGGGGCACAATAACCCGCTGGTGTCTAAAAGATTATCAATCTGGTGATTCATAGCGTTAGATCATCTATTAATTCTAAGTGGGCCGCTCAAGGTATTGCTAAACTGCATAGTAACAGGCAGCCCTAAGTTTACACGGTGCTCACAGCGATTCCCACGCCACCAACACCCCAGCCCGTTACTTTGCCAACCGCCTGTAGGCCTCACGCTCTATTGCCGAATTGGCGAACCAATACCGACAACCAAAGCACAGGGGCGACACTACTTTTGGGTTTTATGGCGTAGCGCACTGCGTGCGGGAGTTTGTCAGATGCCATCGTTGTACCTAAGTTCTCCACCCTCGGGCCCCGCGCCGACTGAGCTAAACGGCGACTGTCTGGCATTAACCGCGACTTTACTGCGCCCGCACCTGCCGGGGCTTGCCGATACGCTGTTAGCGCTGAGTCAAAAGGCGCGCAAAGAAAGGCACAAAGCCCTAACCAACCAGACGCTATACCAACACCTGGGGGCGGAAGGCATCAGCCAGGTGATCGCGCAACTGACTCATATGGGCAATCAATGGCTGGCCCAAGGTCGCAACCAAGCCAATTCTACCCAAGCTTTGCAGCAGGTTTTACGTCAGTGGATCGCCGTGGGCGAATGGTTGATAGAGCAGGCCCAACAATAACCCGGGCACGCCCGGCGTTTTGGATCTCCCACTGCGTTGCAGAATTTCCAGCTTGCGCGCCTTTAAACTCATGCGGCAAGGCTTCCCCCTCTGCGGTTTTGCGTTACAATAAAAATACACGGGCGCCGTTATTATAAAGGTACGCCTAGTTAAACCGGTAGAAAGGTTCGCAATGATTTACGTATTGGTTGAAAGACATATCGCCGACGGCATGGAAGGCAACTACGACCTGGCCGCGCAACAAGCATTAGAGGCCGCCCACCGGGCGCCGGGCTTTATTAACGGCGAGACATTGGAAGATATTCAGCGGCCCAACCATCGCTATTTACTCTCCAAGTGGCGTTCACTGCACGACTGGAAACAGTGGTATTACAGTGACGAACGCCACGAAACCCTCAATCAACTTAACCCTACCCTGGCGGATTTTGAGAAGATTACCCTGCTGAAAAAGTAATCAGCCGAGCAGACGCAAGTGCCCGGTAACCTCTTCGCGATCGTGATAGAGTTGCTTAAAAGCCAGCTCGGCTTTTAGGTCGTGCTCGGCGAATAAATCCAACAAACGATCGCGCAACTTAACCACCTCGGCATAGCGCTGTTTCATGGGCAGCTTTAAATTAAACACCGCCTCTTTAAACTGTCCGTCCAGCGCGCGCTCGCCAATCATATTCGCCACCCGAGCAGGCTTATCGGCAATATCGCACACCAGCCAGTACACCGGCTTTTTGGGCTGATAGATAAAACCATCCTCTAAGTGGTGGGTCACCTGCCCGGTTTCCATTAACGACTCGGCCATCGGGCCATTGTCCACCGCATCCACAAACATACCGCGGTTGACCAACTGCCAGGTCCAGCCACCGGGTGCCGCGCCCAAATCAATACCGCGCAAACCGCCTGTCAAGCGGGTATCCCAATCCTCTGCGGGAATAAAATGATGCCAGGCCTCTTCCAGTTTTAACGTGGCGCGGCTGGGGGCTTGCGACGGCTGACGCAAACGGGCAATCCCCATAGGCCACTGGGCGCTGTTCGCTACTGGCGCGACGCCTAAAAGCGCGTAATTGCCGGAAATAAACACCAGGTGCAGGCGCCAAGGGCTACCGGGTTTTAACAAGCCGCGTTTTTTTAACCCGGCGGCGAACGGCCTAGCGAACTTTTTGCTGAGCGCCGACATGGCTTTGCCGTCGTTGGTATCCAGAGTCTCTGTCCACCAATCACAGGCATTGGGTAAGGCCTCGGCCGCTGCCAGCAAAGGCGTCAGCCGATCGCTGGGGTCGGGTAGCTCTACCGCTGTGCCCGCAAACCACTGACGCACAAAAATAAGCTTGTAAAAAGCCAGTTTACGGATCAAGTCCAATGCCCCCTCGGGCTCGTGAGTCACATAAGTGACCAGAGCCGATCCTGCTTCGGCCTTGGGGTAACCGTATATCCCCAAGTCATTGGCGATGTCAGTAATCTCGGCGGCGCACTCCTTTTCAAAACCGGGCCGACAGTGCATATATAGGTGATTCAAAGTGTTTCTCCGGCGTGAATAGAGTGAATAAAGCGGGCCGCTTTGTTTGCCGCGGTATGAATATGCTGGGCGTGGGTAAAACCGCTTTTGACTCGCGGCTTTAAATCATGGTCACCATCTTCCAGCCATTCAATCTGTAAGTGTTGCGGCAGAGAATACGAGGCAGCATCGTCGCGACTGCCCAGTTTGTCCCGTGTGCCCTGAACAATCAATAAAGGGCATGGGGATTGCGCCAAAGGCTCCAGGCGCAATTTTTCCAGTTTGGCTGGCGGATGAAACGGATAGCCAAAACAAATCACGCCTTTAACCTTTTGCTCTGCGCTGGTAATGGCAGCCATTCGCCCGCCCATCGACTTGCCACCGATAAACACGTCGCCCTCCCCCGTGGCATCAAATTGCTGCAGCACCTGACGCCAGGTATCTATCAGCACCGGCTGGCGATCGGGAGGCCGCTTACTTCCGCCCTCGCGGCGCTGACGCATATAGGGGAACTCAAACCTGGCGACGCTCACCTGCAAAGCCACCAACTCAGTCGTTATCTGCTCCATGAAAACGCTGTCCATGGGGGCGCCGGCGCCGTGGGCCAGTACCAGTAAAGGAGCGTTATCGCCAGCGCGGTTAAATATCAGTTGGGGCTCAGTCATTCAGTAGCCCCGCCTCTTGGGCATCGCGTTTGGGCACCAGCGAGGTGGTCTCCAAAGCAGGATCAAATACAATAAAAATATCGCCGCGCTTTAACTGTTGCTGTAACTGCTGCACTTTGGTTTGCAGCTCAACTTCTTCAAAGCCGTACTCGGTCCCCTCGCGGGTCACGAATTCTTCTAAAAGAGCCTGTAAGGTATCGGCGGGCAAGGTTTGATAAGGTATGATCATAGCTATCTATACGGGGTTAGCCCGTGCAACAAGAATAAGGACTGGCCAATGAATCAGTATTTAGTGCTCACTGTCATCAGCGACGATCGTCCGGGGGTGGTACAAAAGCTCGCGCAAACCATTAGCGCCCACGGCGGTAACTGGCAAGAGAGCCGCATGTCGCACCTGGCCGGTAAATTTGCCGGTATTCTACAGGTTGCGGTGGCCGAGGAACATCACGCCGAGCTTCGCAGCGCACTTCTGGCCTTAGCCGGTGATGGCTTTCAGGTAGTGGTGGAAAACGCCAACCAGGGGAGCGACTCGTCTCTGCCCGCCTATCACTTTAGCGTGGTGGGGCCGGATCGCACCGGTATTGTGGCGGAAATCTCCAATGCCTTTGCCGAGCGCCACATTAGCGTGGACGAGCTGGAAACCGACTGCTCCAGCATGCCCTGGTCGGGCGAGCCGATGTTCGAGGCCACGGGCATTATCCATGTTCCCGCCCAAGTTGATTTGGACAATTTGCACGACCAGTTGGATGTAATTGCCGATGAGCTGGCGGTGGATATTCGCCTGGAGCAGCCCCCGGCGTCATAAACCGCTGATTAGCGCCCCTACCCAATAGGCCAGGCCAGCGGCAGCGCCACCTATGGCCAGGGTTTCAAGTGCCGAAATCCAGGCTGAACTGCCCACTTGGCGACCCTTAGCGGCGCCGACCAAGGCAAAGCCCACAAAGGTAAGAACAAGGCTAAAACGATAGGGGTGAGCCAGATCAACGCCCACCAGGCCCAACAAAAAAGGCAGCAGCGGCAAAGCTCCCAACAAAACAAACGCGCTTAAAGTGGCCAGCCCTGCTTTTAGGGGCGAGGCCTGCTGCAGGCTAAACCCGTGCTCGTCTTGCAGCATGGTGTCCACCCAGAGCTTTTTGTCATCGGTAATGGTGGCAACAATATCCTCAAGCTGCGCGCCAGAGAACCCTTTGGCCGCAAAAATCTGCCGTATTTCTTCGCGTTCGCCTTCGGGGTAGAGCTCGACTTCCAAGTGCTCTTGTCGTCGGGTTTTCTCTATGCGTTGATTATCGGCGCGTACCCCCAGAAAATTGCTGGCGCCCATACTAAAGCCATCGGCCAATAAATTCGCCAGCCCCAGCACCACCACAACCGACACCGAAAGCCCGGCACCGGCCACGCCCGCGACAATCGCAAAGGTCGTGATTAAACCGTCGATGGCACCGTAAATAAAATCGCGCAAATAGCTGTTGCCCGGCCCCTGAGAAAGTCGCCGGGCGATACGCTGAGGTTGATGAGACTGCACCAGTTGCTGGCGCAGCTTTGCCGATTTGGATTGAGCCATGCCCCGAGTATAGCGCAAGAGGACTGACAATAATTAACGCAATAGTGCCTTTAACTCGGGAATGCACGAACCGCAGTTGGTGCCGCATTTAAGTTTTTCACCCAGGGCCTCAACGCTGGCACAACCCCCTTTAATGGCCTTGGCAATCGTATTCTGCCCCACCTGATAACAGGAACACACCATGGCGCCTTCGTCTTCAACACCGCCACCGGGTATCCCCGCCAAAATGGCAAATCGAGTATTGGCATCAATCTCTTGTCCCAGCTGCTGTTCCAACCAGCGCATTTCGCGGGCCGAGGTTTTATCCGTGGCCGCACTGAAAACGACCTGCAAACGCCCACCGGTGAAGCCCGCCGCGCGGAAAAACTGTTGGCCAGAATCGCACACATCCACCCAATCATCGATATGGGGGAACTGATTTTTTACCCAGCTGGCCCAGTTATCCGGACACTCGCCATCCGCCAGACGGAATTTATAACCGCCATCAAGAGTAATTTTGGCCCAGTATTCACACGCCGGTGTAATGTCGTCAGCGCACACCAAAAAGCCATTCCAGGCCTGTTTAAATGGGCTGATGCGAACCGGGCTGTGTTTAAATTCGGGCTGCCCACAAATGGGGTCCACTACCGCGTTAACCAATGCATCGGCGCAGCTAGAGGCGGCGTATTTGCCGTTCCAGTGCATGGGGACAAACACCTCGCCCTCGCGCTGATCCGCGCTTTTTTTAACCCGCCCAAAATAGCGCTGCCCCTGATTGGCCAAAACGGCCAAATCGCCCTCAATTAACCCAAATCGTTCAATGTCCTCGGGGTGAATATCAATATAGGGTTCATCCACATGGCCCAGCAATTTGGCCGCCGTGCCCGTGCGCGACATGGTGTGCCACTGATCGCGTATGCGACCGGTGTTCAAAATTACCTGATCGGCCGCCGGGGTATTAACAGGCAGTCGCGCTTCAATAGGAATAAAACGCGCGCGACCGTCGGGGGTATAAAATCGGCCATCAGTAAATAAACGATCGGTGCCCTCAGGCGACTGGTCGGTTACCGGCCAACGCAAAGGGGCAAAGTTCTCGTAATCTTTTTTGTCGATTTCTTCCAGCGCCGAGATATTAAAACCCCGGCTATGGTTATTATCCAATCCGGACAGCGCAGCGTGCTCGCGAAAAATGTCGACTTGGTGGGAGTAACTAAAATGCTCGCCATAGCCCAGCTTTTGCGCAAACTGGCAGATAATCTCCCAGTCGTGTCGCGCCTCACCCGGCGCATTTAAAAAGCCTTTTTGCAGAGAAATACAGCGCTCGGAATTGGTTACCGTACCGTGCTTTTCACTCCAGGTGGTAGCGGGCAGGACTAAATCTGCCAGTTTGGCGGTATCGGTATTGCCAATACAATCGCTCACCATTACCAGGTCGCACTTTTCTAAGGCTTTGCGCACGCGACCCGCCTCGGGCATGGTAACCGCCGGGTTGGTGGCCATAATCCAGACGGCTTTAATCTTGCCCTCTTCAATAGCGCGGAACATATCCACGGCCTTCAGGCCCTCTTTGCGGGCCATATTCGGAGCCTGCCAAAACTGCTCCACCCGATGAATATCCTCGGGCTTATCAAAGCCCATATGGGCGGCCAGTTGATTCGCCAAGCCGCCCACTTCACGTCCGCCCATGGCATTGGGCTGGCCGGTAATGGAAAACGGTGTCGCGCCTGGCTTGCCGATTTTTCCCGAGGCCAGATGGCAATTGATTAACGCATTGCCTTTATCCACCCCCGACGAGGACTGATTAACCCCCTGAGAGAAAACCGTGACCACCTTGTCGTTTTGCGCAAACAACTGGTACACCTTTTCGACATCGGCGCGCTCTAGCTGACACAGATGGGCGGCGGCGGTGATATCCGGCACCTGTCCGCGCGCGGCCGCCAAGCTGTCGTCAAAGCCATTGGTGTGCGTATCCACAAAGTCCTGGTCTATGCCATTATGATCCGCCAGATAAGTTAACAAGCCGTTAAAAAAGTAGGCATCGGTGCCCGGACGCAAAGGCAAGTGAATATCGGCAATTTCACAGGTGGCGGTGCGGCGCGGGTCCAGCACCACAATTTTCATATCGGGCCGTTCTTCTTTGGCCTTGGCAATACGCTGGTACACCACTGGGTGGGCATAAGCAGTATTGGACCCCACCATTATCAACACATCGGTTTGTTCTAAATCTTCATAGCAACCGGGTACGGCATCTGAACCGAAGGCGCGCTTATGAGCCACCACCGCCGAGGCCATACACAGGCGCGAGTTGGTGTCTATGTTCGCGGTGCCCACAAAGCCTTTCATTAGCTTGTTGGCCACATAGTAGTCTTCGGTTAGCAGTTGGCCGGACAAATAAAATGCCACTGCATCCGGGCCGTGCTGCTCGATAATATCGCGAAACTTCGCGGCGCCATAATCAAGCGCCGTATCCCAATCCACCGGTTTGCCGTGCAGCATTGGGCTCAGCAAGCGGTCGGGCGAGCTCTGGGTTTCGTGCAGCGAAGAGCCTTTAATACACAGACGGCCTTTATTGGCCGGGTGCTGGTTATCCCCCGCTACCGCCACCACTTGGTTATCCGCCACAGCCGCCGTTACGCCGCAACCGACGCCACAATAGCAACAGGTGGTATTGACCGTATCGGATGCTATTAACTTCTCAGGCAAATTCATTAAGCGGCCTCTGTCTCGTCACTGCTATCTGGCTGTTCATTGGTTTGGTAAAAGGCGCGTCCCATCAACAAAAAGGGCGCGATCTCGGTCACGTCTTTTTTCTCGGTCAGCATAGAAAAGTAATCTTGACCGTCGCGGGCATCACCAATCAGTACCGCGCCTACAATGCGGTTATCGCGCAGCAGTAATTTGCGGTAAATGCCGGCCTTATCGTCTTGATAGACAAGCTCGCGGTGCTCATCAGTGGTTAGGAATTCGCCGGCGGAAAACAAATTAACCCCCGAGACTTTTAACTTAGTGGGCACCGGATTATTTTCAAAAGGGAGCTTGATGTTATTACACAGGCGCTCGGCCAGCGTCGTGCACTGCTGCCAGATTGGCTCTACCAAACCAAAAGTATCGCCTTTAAATTCCACGCATTCGCCTAGGGCGCTAATACTCTCATCAGAGGTGGCCATAAACGCATTGACCGCCACGCCGCGCTCACCTTTTAACCCTGCAGCCAGCCCCAACTCTTTGTTGGGAGTAATACCCGTAGCGATCACACACAATTTACAACTTAAGTGCTTGCCTGACTTAAACTCCGCGGCTTTTAACTCGTGGGTGCCGGTAAAGCGCGCGACCTCATCACTTAGCATAAACTCGATGTTTTTGGCTTCTAATGCACGCTTTAAGTAACCCGCCGCGATGGGGTCTAGCTGACGATTTAACAACCAGCCCGAGCGGTGTACCAGAGTCACCCGCAAGCCTTTTAACGCCAAACCGTAGGCGGCCTCTAGCCCCAACAGGCCACCGCCAATCACCAACGCATCGGTATCGGTTTTGCGGCCATGCATTTCGTGAAAGCGCGCCTTATTCAGCAGGCGGTCAACATCGCGTAAGGTTCGAAAACTGTAAATATTATCCAGCTGCTGATTTTCGGCGGGAATTTTCGCGGGGCGCGACCCCACCGCCAACACCAAGTGGTCGTAGCGCAAGCGATTGCCCTCGGTGGTTAACACACACTTTTGCGCGCGCTCGATCGCTTTCACCTGAACACCGCTAACAAAGCGAATACCCTGGTCCCGATACCAGCTGCTGGGTTTGCCGATAATCGCAGGCACATCGGTCTCCCCCGCGAGCACGGGCGAGAGCATAATGCGGTTGTAACTGCCCTGGCGCTCATCGCCAATCACGGTCACTTCAAAGCCGGAAATACCCCGCTTGATCAGCTCGTCTAAAAAACGACCTGCGGCCATACCATTGCCGACAATCAGTAATTTTTGCTTAGCCTTACTCAAATCTGCCACCTTTTGCTACCGGACGCACCAGAACTACCGACCCGAGCGCACCTTATTGGCGCCACCTGCAACCCACAAAACGCACCCCAATGGAGAGCAATAGCGTGCAAACGCACCCTAATCGTGCTCAGATTGCGCCATTACGGGGGTCCAATGGGTTTATGGGGGCAGCAGCAAAAGCCAGGCCAATCAACATAGACACTGACGACCGGGCACAGAGAAAAGAACCACGGCCTTAACCATCAACACTGGTAGAATACAAGCCTGTATCTAATGACGACCGAGAAAAGACATGTTTCATATCGTCCTGTTTGAACCCGAAATCCCCCCCAACACCGGCAACATTATCCGTCTGGCGGCCAATACCGATTGCCAAGTGCATCTGATAGAACCTTTAGGGTTTGTGCTGGACGACAAACGGCTGCGGCGCGCCGGATTGGATTATGGCGAGTGGCGCGACCTTAAAACCTATCCCAGCTGGGAGGCCTTTTTAGAGCGCGCACGGCCGGAGCGCATCTTCGCGCTAAGCACCAAGGGCCGTGCCCGTCCGGATCAAACCCCCTTCCGCACCGGAGATTATCTGCTGTTCGGCCCCGAGACCCGAGGCCTACCGGCGGAGATTCGCGAGTCGCTGCCCGCCGAACAGGTGCTGCGCATCCCCATGTGCCCGAACAGTCGCAGCATGAACTTGTCCAATGCCGTGTCGGTGATTGTCTACGAGGCCTGGCGCCAGCTGGATTTTGCCGGCGCCGCACTGCCTTAACGAACCGAATTAAAACCATTATCATGGGCGCCTTTTACAAGAGAGACGCTTTATGACCCGCATCCAAATTCTGGTGGGCTCGGAAATGGGCACCGCGGAAATGGTCGCTGCCAGCGCCAAGGATTACCTGGAAGGCGCAGGCTTTGACGCTGTGGTTAATCCACTGCCTGAGATTTCCGACATTACCGACCACCCGGACGATCTGCTGCTGGTGTGTACCTCTAACACCGGTGCCGGTGATCTGCCGGGCAATATCCAACCGCTGTACCTATCGCTCGTGCGCGAGTTTCCCGCCATCGCCGGGCGCCGCTACGGGGTGATTAACTTGGGCGACAGCAGCTACACCACGTTCGGTGAAGCTGGACGAGCCATTGACCACGCGCTCAGCGAGTTGGGCGCTGAACGCGTAGGCGAGCCTTTGGTTTTGGATGCCTGCAGTGGCGAAGACCCCGAGCAAGAGGCCCTGGACTGGCTACCCCAATGGGTCGCGCAACTATGAGTCGGGCCCCCATCGCGCTGTTTTACGGCAGCTCCACTTGCTACACCGAGATGGCCGGCGAAAAAATTCGCCAGGTATTGGGCGAGTCGCAAGTGGATATTTTCAGCATTACCGAGACCCCGATTATTGAGGCCGGCTTTTACTCGCGGGTGATTTTAGGCATACCCACCTGGGACTACGGCGAACTACAGGAAGATTGGGAAGACATCTGGGACGAGATTGACCAGGTAAACTGGCAGGGCAAGCGCGTGGCTTTGTACGGCTTGGGCGATCAGGTGGGCTACCCCGAGTGGTTTCTGGATGCCATGGGCTACTTGCACGCTAAAGTGGTCGCCCTGGGCGCCTCTGCCTGCGGTTACTGGAGCATAGAAGGTTACGAATACGAAGCCTCTAAAGCGCTTACCAGTGAGGGCACCCAGTTTGTGGGGCTGGCACTGGATGAAGAAAACGAATTTGACCTGACAGATGAGCGCATCCAAGCGTGGTGCGCACAAATAAGCCGCGAATTTGAGCTGTGAGTGACCGCCCCACTCTGGCAAACATAGAATGGGACGAGCAGGGTCAGCCTCTGTCCGCTGCTTTTGCCGATGTCTACTTCTCTCGTCACAACGGCTTGGCGGAAACCCGGCATGTGTTTATTCAGCACAACCATCTCGCTGCACGGTTTGCCGCCCTCGCCCCCGGAGCCCATTTTAGTATTGCCGAAACTGGCTTTGGCACTGGCTTAAATTTTTTGGCCGCCTGGCAGATGTGGCAAGAAACAGCGCCTGCCAATACGCGACTGCACTTTATCTCCTGCGAAAAGTTTCCCCTAACACGCGGTGACCTGGAGCGGGCCTTAAGCCTATGGCCCGAGCTGGCCACGCTAAGCCAGGCACTTATTGACGCCTACCCGGAACACCTGGGACCAGGCATACAAAGACTGCATTTCGGGGCGGTCAGTCTGACCCTGATTATCGACGATGCCGCTGCGGGACTTGCGCAACTGCTGCCCTGCCGTGATGAACGCTACCAAGAGACAAGCGCCAAAATCGACGCTTGGTTTCTGGATGGCTTTGCCCCGAGTAAAAACCCCGACATGTGGTCAGAGGCGTTGTTTAAGACCATAGGGGATTTATCCCACGCCGACACCACCGCCGCTACATTTAGCGCAGCCGGCGTGGTTAAGCGGGGTCTGCAAGCGGCGGGCTTTAGTATTGCAAAAGTTGCGGGTTTTGGCCGCAAACGGGAAATGATTCGCGCCCGGCGTGAACCACCACCCACCCCAATCGAACACTCGCGTCGTCCCTTCGAGCTGTTTCAATGCGCGACTCAGCCGCCCGATCTCAAGCAAGCCATGGTCATTGGTGCTGGCTTAGCGGGCTGCCATATCGCCCGCGCCCTGGCCGAACGTGGCTGGCAGGTGGCGGTGCTGGACACTCACACGCAACCGGCCAGCGGCGGTTCGGGTAACGCTCAGGGGGTGCTCTACAGTAAGCTGAGCCATAAAAACGACACCCTGCCGCGATTTAACTTAAGCGCCCTGCTCTACGCCCAGCGACACTACCAACCCTTTTGGCAACAAGGGGCAGGCATTGGCGAGGCCTGCGGCGTTTTACAGCTCGCATACAGCGCCAAAACTGGGCAGCAATACCGCGCCATTGCCGATCCCTGGCAACAGGAGCCTTGGCTAGAGTGGCTGGACGAAAAACAGGCGAGCGCGGCCGCAGGCGTTCAACTGGAACACGGTGGGCTCTTTTTCCCCCACAGCGGCTGGCTAAATCCGCCGGCAGTGTGTGGCGAATTACTTAACCACCCGCAAATTGACTATCTTGGCGGGCAAGCGGTCGCCACCTGCGACCGCATCAATGGCCAATGGCAGGCGCGCGACAGCGAGGGCGAACTTATCAACCAGGCACCCACCGCGGTCATCGCCTGTGCCCACTACAGTCGCGGGTTTGCGACCCTCGAGCATCTGCCCCTAAAAGCCATTCGCGGCCAGGTCAACTATTTGCCGCAAACCGGCGCCAGTGGCGAGCTAAAAACCGTACTCTGCGCCAAAGGTTATCTGGCCCCGGCAAGCGATGGACAGCACAGCCTGGGGGCAACGTTTAATCTGGGCGAGACCGACCTGACGCTGACACCCGCCGATCAAAGCAAAAACCTGGAGCATTTACAGGATTTTAGCGGCGCACTTGCCCAAGCGTTCGCCCCCTTTAGTGACCGCGACCTGCCCGGCCGCGCCGCCTTTCGCTGTACGACTCCGGATTATTTGCCCATCGTGGGCCCCGCCCCAGACGCTCAGGCGTTTGCGCGCGAATTGGCACCACTGGGTAAAAACGCTAGAGCCTATTTGGATAAATCAGCGCCCTACCACCCGGGGCTGTATGTAATGACCGGCTTCGGCTCGCGCGGGCTGGCCTACACGCCTTTGTGCGCGGAGTTTCTCGCAAGCTTAATGGCGCGCGAGCCCTGGCCGCTGGACCGCGAGCTGAGTAAAGCTCTGCACCCGGCACGCTTTTTATTGCGGCAAATGATTCGCGGTTGACTAGACTAGAGATAAAACCGCGCGAAGGAGTAAAGTATGCTCAGCAATCGACCCGCCCGCCCAACCGAGCAAGACGACAGCGGCGGTATTCACAATTATTACGAAAGGCCCGTGCTTGAAGAGATCCATAAGCAAAGTGAGCGGGCTCGCAATGGCGACCGGGATTTTATCGCCGATGTTGCCTGCGTGGCCCTCAACCATTTACCGCCGCGCTATATTCGCCACGACGTGGACATGAGCTTTTTTATGTCGCCGCTGGAATTTGATGAAATGAACGCGAAGGTAACCCAGGCCGTAAAAGAGGCCCTGGCCTTTGTAGGAACGCGCAGTGAGCCGCAAGCCTCCACCGGCGATAAAACCTAACGACCCGTTAAGTGCGCTCGGAAGATTCAACCGCCGCCGGATACATAATCTGCGAGCCACTGCCGCAGGCGATCACGGTGCGCATCGCGGTCTCGACGCTGACGTCGGGGGTTAACACCACACAATCGGCAGGCAAATGATAGACAAACCCCGAGGTGGGCACAGGCGCGGTTGGGACATACACCGTGTACTCGCCGGTGCCATGCTCGGCGGTGACAATACCCGTCACGCAAACCGGGCTCTGGGCACCCATAATGTAGGCGCGGCAGACCTTGCCGTTCAGAAGCGACGCATTTCCCTCACCGCCCATAATTTGTGACACCATTTCTCTGATGGTGCTGTAGCCCGGTGCGAGGCGCGATAACAAAGCATCCACCTTGCGGTGCAACCAGCGCCCCACCCCGGTTTTAACCAAAAGCCCAATGCAAAAGCATACCCCCAATACCAGGGCGACGCCCAATACATCGGCAGTGCGCGCGTTGACGGTCACATAATCGGCAAGCCAGGCACTTAAAGGCGCCACCAAGTCCACCACCAAGCGCACCAACCACTGCAGCAAAAAAATAAAAATGGTGATGGGCAGCACCACCGCCAAGCCGCCGAGCAGGGTTAAAATGACAAATGATCGCAAACGTCTCATGGACTAGCCTTGTTAATTGAGTACCGGGCGGTATTATGGCCAAACCGCGTTAATCATACTAGCTACCTATGCCGCATCCAGCTTTCTACCGCCTTCCCCAACTCAGCTTTATCGCGCTGCTGCTAAGCGCCAGTGCTTTGTGTGCCGAGCCTTTGAAATACACCGTGCTGCAAAAACTCGAGCGCCCCTCACCCGCCTTTACTCAGGGGCTGGAGTTTGACGGCGAGCATTTACTGGAAAGCAGCGGCTTGCGCGGCCAGTCTTTTGTTCGCAAAAGCGCTGCGCCGGGTTCTGACACCAAGCTCTGGCGGACGGACTTGGCCGACGCCTATTTTGGCGAGGGGTTAACGCTTTATGGCGACCGGCTTTACGTGCTTAGCTGGCAGGGAGAAACCGGCTGGATAATCGATAACCGAGACGGAACCATTCTGGAACAATTTCACTACCGCGGACAGGGCTGGGGTTTGTGCCAATCCCAGGATCACTTAATCCGCAGCGACGGCTCGGAGCATTTGTATTTTCATCACCCTAATGATTTCGCCCTGCAAAAAAGCTTAGCGGTGACCTGGAACAACAAACCGGTCAAACGCCTTAACGAACTTGAGTGCGCCGGGGGGCTGATTTGGGCCAATATTTGGCAAACCCCCTATCTTGTCGCCATCGACCCCGCCAGCGGTGACGTCGTACACCACTTGGATTTAACCGCCCAGGTCGAAGCCGAGGCGCGGCGCAACCGGGACGACGTACTAAACGGTATTGCCTACCACCGCGAGAGCAATAGCTTTTGGATAACCGGCAAGCGCTGGCGGTATATTTATCAGCTCGATATTGCACTGCCCGAGGCGTCTCCCTGACAGACGCATAAAATAGCACCAACGACCCTAACAGGGATAAACCTTAAATCCGGCGCCAAATTACCGTAGAATTGCGCCCTTAACCCATGCCAGCGCGAGCTATTATGGACAACACTACCGCCCAGTGTCCCAATCACCACCCCAAACGCGACTACAGTCACTGCAGTAACTGTCGGCTCAGCGGCATCTGCTTGCCTTTGGCCCTTGAGGTGTCAGATATCGAGCGCCTGGACTCAATCGTTCAACGCGGCAAACCTCTGCAGCGCGGCGAAGTGCTTTACCGAGCAGGCGATCCGTTTACGGCTATCTATGCCATCCGCTCGGGGGCGGTTAAAACCTCCCACAGCGACCGCGAAGGCCAGGAGCAGATTACCGGCTTTCACCTGCCGGGCGAGGTTATCGGTCTGGATGGCCCCGCTAACAACCGCTATCGCAATACCGCAATAGCGCTGCAGACGACATCAGTGTGCGCCATTCCCTTCCCTGAACTGGAAACCTTAAGCCGCCAGGTGCCCGGCCTGCAGCGCAACCTGCTGCAGCTGCTAAGCCGCGAAATCACCACCGAACAGCGCCAGTTTGGCCTGTTAGGCCATGCCAACGCCGATGGACGGGTAGCCGCACTACTATTAAGCTTTTCGGTTCGGCACGAACGCCATAAATTATCCCCCAGTGAATTTACCTTACCCATGGCGCGCGGCGATATTGCCAACTTTTTGGGGCTGACGCTGGAAACCGTCAGCCGGGTTTTTACCCGCCTGCAAAAGCAGAATGTGATTCACGCAAAAGGAAAAGACATCGACATACGCGACCTGGACGCCCTGCGCCAGCTCGCCCACAACCCCGAGGATTTGTAATGAGCACGCAAGCCGATTTAGCCGGTGCCTTCGCCGACATTGACGCCGCCAACCGCCAAGATCCCAACCTTGAACACGGCGAACCCAAAGAGCTGCTCTATTCCCGACGCATGAGCGAAACCCTGGCCGAGTTTGCTCCCCAGGCCTCGGCCAATCTGCAGCTGGCAGCCCGGGCGCAGCATATTGAACGCTGGATTTTGCCGCGCAGCGACTACCCTATGGATCGCGCTGGTTATAAAAAATGGCGCACCGAACTGGGCCGCCACCACGCGCAAAAAACCGCCGAGATTATGGCCGCGCGAGGCTTTAGCCAGGAGGACTGTGACCAAGTCTCTGATATGTTGCAGAAAAAACGACTAAAACGTGACCCCGAGGTTCAGGCTCTAGAGGACGTTATCTGCCTGGTATTCTTGCAACACTACCTGGATGACTTTGCCCGCAAACACGATAAAGCCAAACTGATCGATATTATTCGTAAAACCTGGAAAAAAATGTCGGAAGACGGCCATAAGGCCGCCCTAAAGCTGAGCTTTAGCCCCGAATCGGGCGCCCTAGTACAAAAAGCGCTGCAAGGTGACTAAAGTCGCCTTGCCACGGGCCAGCACAACAAGTGGAAAAGCATAGAAATTGAGCACCAAACGAAATAATAATTTTAAAATCTAGTCTGTATTGCAATAACATTGCCGAAATGAGGCCCAACGCTTGACCTGAAGGCGAAAGTCCTTTATACAAAAAGTGTGATTTAAATAACAAAAAAGATAATAAAAGGTGATGCTTTTATGAGAATTCTAACAATCCCACTCGCCTTGGCAGCGCTGGCCTTTTTTGCCGCTCCAATCTACGCCTGCGACGAAGACTGCAAAAAAGCAAATGCCGAGCAAGAACACGGAGTAAAGTTTGCCAGCTACCTAAACCAAGACTTTTGCCGCTCCACCCGGGCCGACTTTCTGATTCAGGACTATAAAAGTCTGGCGAAATATCGCGCCGATCAACTGCCGGGGGGACACAAAGGCGGGATGAACAATATTCGTAAAATGCTGGACCAGCGCGTCGACTGGTTGCGCGAATGCGACGACTACCTGCGTTTAACGGATCAGGGCCGGATATTTCGCGACCGCGACACCACCGATAAAATCTTCAAGGCCATGAAAGGCGTAAGCGAAGAGCTTAATAACCTAGTCTATAACGGTAGCCAAGACGTCATCGTGACCAATGGCCTGGATATTGCCGAACAGGACTTTGACCAAATGCTGCAATTGCTGGATCAGCATCGCACGCAAATGCAACTTCGCGGACAACTGGTTAATCTGTAGCGGCAGGAGTCGAGCGCTTTTTAAGCGACAAAACCGCCCGCTTGGGCTTGTCCGGATTGTCGGCAAACAGCCGTGCCTTGCGCTCCAGCTCTTGCGCAGTGCGGCTTTTCACTTTCACACTGGCTTCGCGCGCTTGGGCACCGGCGCCCGAATAACCGCCATTGCGAGCCGCATTGGCCAGAGCCTCAACGCCGCCACGCAGCAGGCGCGCCTGATCCACAAAGCTCATATCTTTAGGGAAATTACTGGGGTCTACCGACATGGGGTTTTGCGGATCGCCTTCAACGCGAACCACGCAGCCGCATTCATGCCGCGCTTCACCGGATGCCAGGTCGACATCCCAGGATTCAAAGTCCATTACTCTGACCTATATTTGAGTAAAAGATAACCCGCACCAGGGTGGTGATTACCGGTTGTCCGGCACGGGGGGGGAGAGATTACGCCCCTATTATGACACCTTTACGACACGGGGCGTCAAATTCGTCTATTGACCAAGCGCCTTTTCTTTGCGTTGACGCGCCGGCGGTTCGGCTCCAATATGCACCTCGTTGCGCTGGTTCGCCAGTTCAATTTGCTTTTGGCGCTCAGCAAAGCGGGTCTTTTGTTCGTCGGTCAAGGTATCGAAGCAGCGGGGGCAACAAACTCCTTTCATGTATTGCTCCGAGCGCTTCTCCTCTTCGGTAATCGGGTGCCGACAGCCAAAGCACTGATCGTAGGAACCTTTCTCCAGGCTGTGATTCACCGCTACCCGGTTATCAAACACAAAGCACTCGCCGCGCCACAAGCTGTCTTGCTCGGGCACCTCTTCCAGGTATTTTAAAATTCCGCCCTCCAGGTGGTAAACCTCGTCAAACCCCTGCTCTTTCATATAGGCAGTGGCTTTTTCGCAGCGAATCCCACCGGTGCAGAACATGGCAACCTTTTTGTGCTTTTGCGGGTCCAGGTTTTTCTCAACATAGTCGGGAAACTCACGGAAGGTCTCGGTTTCCGGGTCCACCGCACGCTCAAATGAGCCAATGGCGTACTCATAGCGGTTGCGGGTATCGACCACCAGCACCTCGGGGTCGCTGATCAGGTCGTTCCACTGGGCGGGTTTTACATAAGTGCCCACCACTTCTTTCGGGTCTATCCCTTCAACGCCCATGGTGACAATCTCTTTTTTCAGCTTTACCTTCATCCGGTAGAAGGGTTTGTCCTGGTGCAGAGATTCTTTATGCTCTAAATCCGCAAAGCGCGGATCTTTTTTAAGATAGGAAAGAAGACCATCGATGCCTTCGCGGGTGCCAGAGACTGTACCGTTAATACCCTCGGCCGCTAACAGCAAAGTGCCCTTGAGCCCCAGGCGCTCACATTCACGCAACAACGGCTCGCGCAGCCTCTCGTACTCGGGCAGTAAAACGAATTTATACAGGGCGGCAACAACAATTTCACTCATAGCGGTACAAATATCCGGTCGATCGGGTCATATTTCGGGGGCGGGATTATAGCCGGTTGTTTTTTATACAGCCAGCCCCTGCCTTGATCTGGCTCAAGAAAAGGTTACTTACCCCCACCCAGACAATTGGGCGATTCTGGCACCTGGGCCTCCTGCCACTCGGCGGGGGCGTAGGTATGCAAAGCCAGGGCGTGCACCGGGCCTGCCAGCTGCTCGCGCAATTCGCCGTAGACATTCTGATGGCGCTGCACCTGACGCTTACCGGCAAAGGCCTCACTCACCAGGGTGATTTTAAAGTGAGTTTCGGAATTGGCGGGCACATTGTGTTTATGGCTTTCGTTTTCTACGACCAAAACCTCGGGGGCAAAAGCCTTTTGCAGGGCTTGCTCAATGCTTTGCTGGACACTGTTCATAGAATTCTCCTGAACCTGAAGTAATGCGGGGCGGCATTGTACAACACCCTGACGGGGCTATTCGCCCCGATCGGGTATGGCGCGCGCCTGTTCCAGCTCCTGCTCCAAGCGCTGCCCTTCTTCGGCCCGGGGTTTGGCCCAGCGGGCCACCAACAAATACACCACCGGCGTCAGGTAAAGGGTAAAGACCGCCGCCAGACCCAGGCCGCCAAACACCACCCAACCGATGGAATAGCGCGCCTCGGCACCTGGACCGGTACTAAGTATAAGCGGCAGGCCCCCGAGCACGGTCGACATCATGGTCATCACAATGGGGCGCAAACGCACGGACGCGGCATGTTTGACCGCATCGATTACGCTCTCGCCCTTATCGCGCAGCTGATCGGCAAACTCCACCAGCAAAATACCGTTTTTGGCCATTAGGCCAATTAGCATTACCAGACCAATTTGCGAATATACATTGATACTGGTGCCTGTCAGCAGGAGCGCGAAAATAGCGGCTGCGACACCGAAAGGCACGGTGAGCATTACAATCAGCGCGCTGGTAAAGCTTTCAAACTGGGCGCAGAGCACCAAAAACACCACCACCAGGGCAATGATGTAAGTCATCATGACCTCTTGCGAGGTTTCATCCAGGGTCTCGGCCTCGCCCAAAAAGATTAAACCAATTCCCGGCGGCAGCTCTGTCTCTGCCAGATCGCGCAAATCGTTAACGGCCGATTGCAACGCATAGCCAGAGGCCAGATCAACGTCGACTTCAATGGCGCGGCGCTGTTTATGCCTGTCTAATTCCGCGGCTACTGCCTCTTCGCTTAACGAGACCACCGTCGACAGAGGTAGGAGCTTTCCGTCACGGGTACTCACGAACAGATTCACCAAGTCACCTGGATCGTTAATTTGATCACCGGAAGATTCCAAAATAATGGGAATGGCTTCATCGCCCACGGATAAATCCACTAAATCATAGCCATCCACCATCGCCCGGAGGGTTGTAGAGATGTTGTCCAAAGGAATATCCAAATCCGAGGCCCGGCGTCTATCAATAGTCACGGCCAATTGCGGCTGAGTGGGCTGAAAATTGATATCGGGCTGAGACAACCCCGGCAGCTGCTCTTCAATCTTGGCCACAAACGCTTCTACGGCGGTGAAAATACTATTATAGTCCGGCCCCACCAGAGCAAATTCTAGGCCGCCGCCCCCACCGTTAAGATCTAAACTATTCGTGGATCTGACACGCACATAGGAACCCGGGATTTCATTCATGGGACCGCTCAACTGTGCCATCATTTCCTGCTGGGAGCGCTCGCGTTCTTCCCAATCGACCAGGGGCAAGATGACCCGCCCCCGGTTGGGGTCATAGCGTCCCACGATACTAAACAGCTGCTTGGCCTCCCCGGATTCAAGCAGCGGCTGGACACGCTCTTCCATGGCCGCCACCTGGCGCTCGGTGTACTCTAACCCTGTCCCATCCGGGCCTGTGGCATCCACATAAATAACGCCGCGATCTTCCTCGGGCAGTAGCACTTGGTCGACATTGTGATACACCATCACAGCCCCCAGAATCACCAGCGCTGCCGCCACTAGTGCCAGCCACTTAAGCCTTAGCACAGCATCCAGCGAATCACTGTACCAACCGGCCAAACATCCGCCTACCGCTTGTAAACGGTCGCGAATAGCGTGAGGTTTATCACTGCGTTCGGGCACGATACGAGCCGCCATAGCCGGCACCAGCGAAAGTGCGACAAACGACGAAATGGCCACCGCAAAAGCCAATACAAACCCAAATTCACGAAACAGACGTCCGGCGGTACTCGGCAACATGGCAATGGGCACAAATACCGACACCAGCACGGCGGTGGTGGCAATAACCGCAAAAAATACCTGGCGGGTTCCCAATACCGCCGCCGCCCGAGCACCCAAGCCCTGATGCCGACGCCGCTGAATGTTCTCTAGCACCACAATGGCATCATCCACGACCAAGCCGGTGGCCAAAACGAGCGCGAGTAAAGTGAGAATATTGAGCGAGAACCCCATGGCCCAGATAGCTGCGACCGTACCGATCAAGGCGACCGGAATGGCAACACTGGGGATGAGAGTGACCCGCAACGAACCGATAAACAGCCAGATCGTCACCACGACTATGCCTACGGTCAGCATCAAGCTGACCAGTACTTCTTTCATCGCGCCGGTGATAAATTTAGCGCTGTCTTCGGTGACCACCATAGTGGAGTCGGTAAATCGCGTATTGAGACGGGCAACGGCTTTGTGCACCCGCTCGGCAATATCCAAAGTATTGGATTGCGATTGCCTCACAACCCCCAACCCCACCACGGGCAAGCCATCCAGGCGAACATACGAGCTGGCGTCTTCCGGGGCAAAAAACACTTGCGCCACATCGGACAGACGAATATCACCCCGGACGATCATCGACCTCAACTCGTCTTCTTCGACCGCCGAGGCATCGGCGCGTACCAACAGCTCCAAATCTCCCGAGCGGAAGCTGCCCGAGGGCACATCAAAGGGTGCCTCACGCAGAGCGTCAGCCACATCCCCCACCGATAAACCAAAGCTTGCCAAGCGGATAGGGTCCATGACCACCCGAAGCACTTTTTGGCGCTCACCAAACAGCACGACGTCGGCCACGCCATCAATGGAAATTAACTCTGGAATAAGATCCTGTTCGGCCCGGCGGGTAAGTTCAAGCTCGTCCAAGGTTTCACTCACCAACGCCAGGTTAATAATGGGGTTAGCATCCGGGTCTGCTTTCACCACAGTTAACGATTCCATATCCGGCGGCAGATCCCGCTCTACCTGGCTCACCGCCTCGCGCACATCCGACGCGGCGGCGTGCAGGTCCGAGTCTGGAGAAAACTCCACATGCAACCGCATGTTATTTTCTTCGCTGGACGAACGAATATTGCGTATACCCGAGACCCGAGCCACGGCCCCTTCCACGATGCTGGTCACCTCGGCGTCCATAGTTTCCGGCGAAGCCCCCGGGTAGACACCTCGCACCGATACCACCGGGCGATCTACATCGGGCAGCTCGCGCACTTCTACCGCCACCACGGCGGCAATGCCGGCAATCGCAACCAGTAGATTGAGCACCAGCACCAAGATGGGCCGGCGAATACTCAGACTCGGCAAATCCTCTTTGTGCAGTTGTTCGTGTTGATCACTCACCGGACACCTCTTTTGCGTCGGATTCCGATGCAGAAGCAACTTCTAATTCGACCACCTCAGCGATCTCTACCGGCTGGCCCTGGCGCACTTTTTGAATCCCTTCAAGCACCACCAGATCGCCTTCCTCCAGTTCCGTGTCAACCAGCACCCGACCGGCGCGGCGCTGCACAATAGTAGCGATCACCCGCTCGGCTTTGCCGTCAATCACGGCCCACACATAAGAGCCGCGCGCGCCCCACTGCAGAGAAATTTCGGGCACCAACACAAAGCGATTGCCCTGTAAGGTTAAATCGATACGAAAGCTCATCCCTGGGCGAAGGGCATCATCGGGGTTATCGACTTTTGCTCGCACCCGAAAAGTGCGCTCGGTATTGTCCACCCGACTATCAATTTCGATAATCTCCCCCGCTACGGCGACAGCATCGTTACGCCAAGCCGACAATTCGATGGCCTGACCTGGCTGAATTTGTCCGAGCAAAAGCTCGGGCAAGTTAAAGGTCACTAATAAGCGACTGCGATCATCCAAGGTGGTGACGACCGTGGAAGTGTCCACCCAGGCGCCCGGATCAAGATCGGTAAAACCAACATAGCCCGAAAAAGGCGCGCGAATCTCTTGATACTGTAGATCCACCGACGCCTGATCAACCGCAATCTCTGCCCGCGCCACCGCACTTTCAGCATCGTCCAAGGTGGACTTGGTAACCGCACCACTGTCTTTGGTTTGCTGGTAGCGAGTGAGCAAGCGGCGGGCGTCTTCTAGCTCTACTTCCGCGTTGCGCAACGTTAAGCGTTCGTTGCGGCTATCCAGCTCGAGCAGAAGCTGCCCCTTCTCGACCCACTGCCCAGGTTGAATGTGAACCTCTTCTACCTGCCCTGAGACTCGGGGACGCACGGATACAGAGCGAAAGGCACGGGAAGTTCCCACGGCTTGAACTTCCTGCATTTCGGGGGAATAAACCACTTTAGCGGCAATCACCGGCTGAGCGGAGCGTTTAACAGCAGAAGGGGTAACGTCAGAGTCCTGGCAGGCCACCACACTAAAGATCATTCCGAGGTAAAGGCTCAAGCGCACGATCAACGCATAGCGACTAGACACAGGCATACTGAACATCTTGTATTTGTTCTCCAGAGCAGACTAAAAACGGCTTTCGATTCTAAGGATTGCTTACCCACACTGCAGCAGCAGCTCCGTAAGGAACTGTTAACAGTGAATAGAAGTGAAAAACTCGGGTTGGTCGACCAATTTTCGTATAGGCTCGCCAATTAGCCCGGATCAATTGCTGGGCTCAGCCTCCACAGAAGGTGACGCGACCTGTCCTGACTTAGCCGGCCCGCCAATACGTTCGCGCAGATGCTGAACGCCGAGATAAAAGACCGGAATCAATAACGGCCCTAAAAATGAAGCAGCCAACATACCGCCAAAGGCCGTGCTACCCAACGCAATGCGAGACGCGGCCCCGGCGCCCGAAGAAAACATTAACGGCATAACGCCCAACACAAAAGATAACGCCGTCATCAGGACCGCGCGAAAGCGCAAATGCGCCGCGGTAAGTGCCGCATCAAAAATGCTCTTGCCTTCGCGCCTTTGTTCCATGGCAAATTCCACAATCAAAATCGCGGTTTTAGCGGACATAGCAATCAACAACACCAACCCTATTTGCGCGTAAATATTATTGTCCAACCCTACTAACTTTAAGGTCGCGAGCGCTCCGAAAAGAGAAATAGGCACCGACAACAACACCGCCACGGGGATGGTCCAGCTTTCGTACAGTGCTACCAGAAATAAATACACAAACAACAGCGCCAACGACATCAAGATGGGGGCTAAATTTCCCGCCTCCAACTCCTGACGCGACTGCCCCGCCCACTCGTATATAAACCCTTCGGGCAATTGTTCAGCCTGCTGGGTCATGGCGGCAATCGCCTGCCCCGAACTCAATCCGGGCGCGGCAGAACCACTGATTTTGGCGGAGCGATACAAATTAAAGTGATTAATTGTGGTGGGCCCCAAAATCGGCTCGATTGAGACCAAGGTCATTAAAGGTACCATTTCGCCTTTGGCATTGCGCACAAAGTAGTGTTGTAAATCATCGGGGCTCAGGCGAAATTCGCTGTCGGCCTGAATCATGACTCGGTAGGTACGTGAAAATTGGTTAAAATCGTTGATATAGAGCGAGCCCAAATTTGCTTGCAGTGTCATAAACACATCGCTAATCGCCACCCCCTGAGTTTTCGCCTTTAAGCGGTCCACTTCGACAAAAAACTGGGGAACATTCGCGCGATACGTGGAATAAACCTGACTCAGTTCAGGCGAGCTATTGGCCTGGTAAATTAGAGCGCCCATGGCCTGGGCCAATTCTGCCGGCGTTCGTCCCTGCATGTCCTGCAGCTGGAATTCAAAACCACTGGAAACCCCCAGACCGGGAATCGCCGGAAGGTTAAAAATCATCGCCTGGGCTTCAGACACTTGCCACAACTGCCCCTGCAAACGCTGCTGGATGGCCTCTACGCTAAGATCGTCAGACGTACGCTTGTCCCAGTCGTCCAGTACCGCAATTGCAAAGCCGGTATTAGACCCCACCCCACTTTGGATACTAAAGCCCGCGACGGTAATAACGTCTACCACCCCCGGGTCTTTACGAACGATATCGGTTACTTTCTCCATCACTTTTTCCGAGCGGGCGCTGGAGGCGGCATCGGGCAGCTGCACATCGACAAACAGATACCCCTGATCCTCCGAGGGCACAAACCCCGTGGGCACACTGGTAAACAGCCAACCCAAGGCCACCACAATAGTCATCAGGGCCAAACCGGCACGTCCGGCGCGCCGTAAAATAGCCCCGACCGTGCGCTGATAAATCGCAATGGTTTTGTTTAATCCGCGCTCGAAAGGCCGCAGCCAGCCAATAGACTGAGAATCCTTTTTTAACAGAACCGCGCACAACGCCGGACTGAGGGTTAGCGCATTAATTGAAGAAATAACCACCGCGCAGGAAATGGTCACCGCGAACTGTTTATACAAAACCCCGGTCATGCCCGGCATAAACCCCACGGGTACAAACACCGCCAGAAGCACTAGGGTGGTGGCGATAACCGGCCCGGTCACCTGCTTCATGCTTTTAACCGTGGCCTCTTGGATTGACAGGTCACCTTCTTTGAGAATGCGCTCGGTGTTTTCGATCACGATAATGGCATCGTCCACCACCACACCAATCGCCAACACCAAGCCGAACAAGGTAATGGTGTTAATCGAAAAACCCAGCGCCAGCATACAGGCGAAGGTACCGATCAAGGAAACGGGAATAGCCACCGTGGGCACAATGGTGGCCCGCCAATTCTGCAAGAAAGCGAATACCACCAGTACTACAAGCACTACGGCCTGCAACAAGGTTACCACCACTTCGTGGATCGAGCGCTCGATAAACCGCGTTGAATCATAGAGTACACTGAACTCTAAAGAATCGGGCATGGTCTGCGCCAACTCTTCCATCTTGGCATTCACTGCCTGCGCCACCTGGGTAGCATTGGCCTCGGGCAGCTGGTAAATCACCACAAACCCTGTGGCCTTATTATTCAGCTTGGCTTTAATGCCGTAGGTTTTAGAGCCCAACTCCAGACGCGCCACATCGCGCATGCGCACCATGGCGCCTTGCGCATCGGCGCGCAGTACGATATTGCCAAACTCTTCAGTTTCAATCAGCCGGCCCTGAGCCTGAATACTGTACTCAAAGGGCTGAGAGTCGGGAATGGGTGCCTGACCAAACTTACCCGCCGCGACAATCACATTCTGTTCTTGCAAGGCTGCGGCAACATCGGACACCGTTATATTGAGCGCGCTCATGCGCTCCGGGTTTAACCATATCCGCATGGCATAGGCTTTATCGCCCATGACATTCACATTAGAGACACCCGGCACCCGGGATAAGGGCTCGCGCAAAAAATTGGTGGCGTAATTACTTAAGTACAAGTCATCGATATGCGGGTGGCCTTCTTTGGCCAAAAGGTTAATACCCATCAACATATCGCTCGCCTGCTTGCGAACGTTAATGCCCTGGCGCCTTACCTCTTCGGGCAAAAATGGCTCAGCCAGTGACACCCGGTTTTGTACATTCACCTGGGCCATATCAATATCGGTGCCCGTGGCGAAGGTAATGGTTATATTGGCCGAGCCGTTATTCGAGGCGGAGGATTCAATATAAATCATATCCTCAACGCCGTTAATCTGCTCCTCCAGTGGCCTTAGTACCGAGTCTTCGACAACCTGGGCACTGGCACCCGGGTAAACGGCGTTCACCTGAACCTTGGGTGGCTTGATATCCGGGTACATGTTGACCGGCAGGTTGGCAATGGCCAGTAACCCCACCAGGGTAATCACAATAGAGATGACAAACGCAAACTTGGGACGATAGATAAACGTTTTGCTGATCATGGCCGAATCCCTTACTGACCGTTTTCAAGTGGCGCTATAGCGCCGGTGGTCGGATCTACCGCCCCCGCTATAGGCTTTACCTCTATCCCTACTCTTACTTTTTGTAAGCCGTCGATAATAATGCGATCGCCCGAGCTTAACCCCGCATCGACCGCCCACATGGGACCGATTCGCCGCCCCATTTCCACTACTTTTTGCGCAACAGTGTTGCCGTCATCGACCACTAATACGGTGTATCCCTCTTGGGTTGATTGCACCGCTGACTGGGGTATGACCACCTTATTCACTTTTTCGCGCCCCTCGACCAACAAGGTGACATACATACCAGGCACCACTAAACCATCGGGGTTGGGAAACTGAGCCCGCAAATTCACCGCCCCCATGGTGGGATCGATCTGGGTATCGGCAAAGGTTAAACTTCCCTCCTGAGCATAGACCTCATTGTTGGGCAGACGCAGAGAGATATCCAGTGCGGGCGCGGCACTGGCGGCACCCTCGCGTTGACGCTTTTGTAAATACGAAATATAGGCGCTCTCTTCGAGCTGAAAGTTCACGTAGATTGGATCGGCAGCCGACAACTCCACCAAGGTTCCACTGGAAGGCCCCACCACTGTTCCCACGTTGTAGTGGGTTTTACCCACCAACCCCGCAAAAGGTGCAGCAATTTTGGTGTAACCCAAGTTGATGCGGGCGGCCGCCAGCTGTGACTCGGCCGCTTTTACCGCTGATTGTGCCTGACTGGCAGCCGCTTTAAGTTTTTCCAGATCCTGAGCGCTCAAAAAACCTTCGGGCGCCAACTGTTGGCCCCGTTCAAACTCACCGGTCGTGCGCTCTACTTCACTTCGGGCGCGTTCAAGCTCGGCCTCGGCGCCCTGCACAGTGGCCACATAGGGTGCATCGTCAATGGTATAAAGTATTTGCCCCTCGGACACCATGGCCCCTTCGGTGAAGCCTCGGCGGGTCAGCTCACCTTCGACTCGGGCGGTAATTTGAACTGTGCGATGGGCTTGGGTACGTCCCACGAACTCGCGATAACTGCCCACGGGTTTTTCAGTCACCGTATAAACAGTCACTGCCGGCGGCGGCGCCGACGGAATTGACGCATTATCAGACTTAGAGCATCCACCCAGCCCCGCCAATAACAGTGCAATAGCCGCGATATACCCTCGATACGACATCCCCTCCGGTGCCAACAACTTTTTCATGGTATCCCTGTCCTTTAATTAACCCGCCGGTTATGACTCTATGCCTAGCCTGCATTATAGCTGGTTAAGCGTTGCCTCAACTGCCGACAAAGCGGTGATAGGCGACAATCCCCCAGACCACCACCAGCAAAATTAAGCTTAGTAGCACGACCGCCGAGGCGATATCCTTCGCTCGCCCGGACAGTTCATGCATTTCCGACCCGGTGCGATCCACCACCGCCTCGACCGCGGAATTAACCAGCTCGGCAATCAAAACCCAGAATACACTGGAAATGAGCAGTGCCAGCTCGATATGGTTTTGCGCCAATAAAAAAGCGCCGGGAATCAATACCAGCGCCATGGTGACCTCTTGACGAAAGGCCGCTTCAAACTTCCAGGCCGCACCCAACCCCTGTACTGAATAACCGAACGCATGAATCAATCGCGTCAGGCCCCGCTTACCTGGCTTCATTTGTCACAACTCCATCAAATATCTGTCACATAAGCGTCATGCAGCGGTGGTATCACTAAGCCGTCCCCACCGGTAACGCACAAACGGGTGAAACTATGAATGCTTTTTTGCAAAGAGTCCACCAGCTAGACACCCTGGCTTTTATGTGGCTCCACGTCACCAAGCAGTTTCCCTACCGGCGCACGGTACGCTGGATTTCGCGCTGCGGCGATGGCCCTTTGTATATTGCGATAGCGCTGGGACTGATCGCCGCTGACATTCCCCACAGCGATACATTTTTGTTTATGGGGCTCACCTGTTACACGTTGGATGTAGGCCTGTATTTGGTGTTAAAAAACGCCATCAAACGGGATCGCCCCGCCGTTAAAATTGACGTATTTGAAAGCTGGATTACTCCCTCGGATCAATTCAGCTTCCCCTCGGGACACACCGCCGCCGCCTTTGTGTTCGCCTACTTGGTGTTGCTGTTTTTCCCCGCCTTTGCGTTGGCCGCCTATGTCATGGCGTGTTTAATTGGCAGCTCGCGGGTGCTACTCGGGGTGCACTACCCCACCGATATTCTGGCCGGTGCCGCCCTGGGTACAGGCTGCGCTATGCTCGGTAGCGTGGCTTACGCAGGATTATGGGGATGAAAATACTCTACGGTGTACAAGGCACCGGCAATGGTCACCTTACCCGGGCGCGCTCGATGGCAAAGGCCCTGGCGCCGCACAATGTAACGGTAGACTGGTTAGTTTCCGGACGCCCCCGCGAGGCGTTATTTGATATGGACGCCTTCGGCGATTTTCGCTGTTTTAAAGGCCTGACTTTGCAAACCTTTAAGGGCAAGGTCAATATGGGAAAGACCATCGTTAAAAGCGATTTGTTACAACTTAAGCGCGACATCAACGCTCTGGATTTGAGCCATTACGACCTGGTGGTAAGTGACTTTGAGCCGGTCTCGGCTTGGGCGGCGCGCAAACAGGGCGTTCGCTCTATCGGCATCTCCCATCAAAATGCGTTTTTATACCCGATCCCCAAGCGCGCCAATAATATTTTTACCGACCTTTTTATGCGCTGGTTTGCCCCCACCGATGTCCCGGTGGGAACTCACTGGCACCACTTTGATCAACCCTTGGTGCCTCCCATTGTCGAGCCCTCGAGCCACCCGGTAACGCTTCGGGAAAAGCACATTTTAGTGTATCTACCCTTTGCCGAGCTGGATGATATTCTCGCGCTAATTAAACCTTTTTTGGGTTACCAGTTTTACGTGTACCACAAAGTCGCTCAGGCCGAGACCCGGGGGCACATTCACCTGTGCCCATTTTCTCGGGAGGGATTTCAGAACCATTTGCACAGCTGCGAGGGTGTTATCTCCAGCGCCGGGTTTGAGCTGCCAAGCGAAGCTATCAGTCTGGGTAAAAAGCTATTGGTGGAACCGGTGGCGGGGCAAATGGAGCAACAATCTAATGCCGTAGCGCTGCAATCACTGGGCTACGCCAGCACCGCGATGCGTCTAAGCGCGGCAAGTATCGCCCGCTGGTTGGAATTACCCGGATCTCAAGCCATTCATTATCCCAACGTTGCGGCGGCGCTGGCACAATGGTTCGTGGAAGATAAGGCGGAAAATCTGACAACATTGAGCGAGAAATTGTGGCGCCAAGTGCCTGGGGTCAGCGCACCGGAGCAAGCGCAGGAATATCAAGCCAGCCTAAGCCGCTGCTGATCATCGATAAGTACCGGTTGTAAACGGCTATCATGGCGGGTGACATGAGCGCGCCAGCGCACCAAGGCCCCGCCCAGCACTAAGCCGGCAATACCGGCAAGGGTAGTCAAACCCTCACCCGCCGCCAGAGCATCCGCGCCCAGGGTAAACAGCACCATCGCCACCAAAGGCAGTAAATACACCAGCATCGAGCCGTGGGCCACCACTTGTTCAGGCACTCCCAGCTCTATATTGTCGCCAATGCTGTAATTTTCGGCCGGGCGCCCACCGAGCGACACCCAAATAAAAGTGGTGTGGCCCGAGACTTTTTCCAATAGGCTTTGGCCGCAGCCTTTTTGGGCCGCGCAGCTGCCGCAGGTCGACTTGGCTATGGTTTCTACCCATAGGCCGTCCGTTTCTACGGCCACCACTTTTCCGGATTCAATCAGCATAACCTAAGGCCTGCAGTTACGTTTTCGGTGATATGGATTGACCAATGCGCTCGGCCACATCCGCTGGCACTTCGCCAATCACCGTTAACTGGAATAAATCGGCGCCCTGCTTTACCCCACCCAGATAAAAATTGGTAGCGCCGCGGCGGGCGCGCGCCTCTATGGCGACATCCTGCGCCGCCGGATCGAGAAACACCGAAAAGGTCGACAAACCATCGGTGTACATTAACATTTGAATCTTGTTGTTAACCTGACGCTGCCCCGCAAACTCAAAGCCTTCAGGCATCCAACCGAGTTGCCAGGTGGCCGGCTCGCGCTCACTCAACTCGCCACAACCAATCCAGCTGGCCGCCGAAACTTGATGGGAAATCGCCACATCAGCGCGCTCGGCAAACTGTTCGGGCGCCACATTGGTTTCCAGCTCCACATACTGAAACTGCTCCAGCGGGCGCTGTTTTTCATCCAACAAAATAGACTTGGTCACTAGCCCGGTTTCGCGGTCAATACCGAACAAAAACCCAAAGCGGAAAGGGTCGCGCGGCACAATGTGCAACATGGTTGTAGGCCTACCGGCAATCCGATCCAGTCCCAATAGGCGAAAATTGTAGAGCTTTTCCAACTCGGGGCGCTGGGCTTCCAGGTTTTTGGCGCGATTGGCCAAAAGCATTTCTCCGGTACTGCGACAATCGAGAGGTTTGTCGATCAGCGCCTCGCGCTCGGGCCCCTGCAGATAGTAAACCCGCTGATGCTCGACCCCATCGCGCACCCAATGCTCCAGACGAAAGCTATCGGTGCCGTTAGTGTCCTGGTGGGTAAAGGTGCCGCGATAATTGAGGTGGCGATGGTGCTCGGCCATGGTGGCCAGCAACTCGCTGACCGAACGAATGGATGCCTGCGCCGGATCGGCATTGTCGCCCGGCGAGGCGTCGGAGTTAGGCTGCGCTTGCACCGCGCTGAGGGAAAAACACCACAGCAGCAAAGCGCCGGTAAACCGGTTCATGTTTTACTCTTCGTCGATAAGGGGAACCCGCGCGTGTGGCGCCATCCCCGAAACACCATTAATAGCGGCCTGGTCAGTGTGCTGCTCAAGCAGCTGCTGTAAGTATACCCGAACCTGCTCGGCGGGAATTTGCACATCGGCGCGGCGTGGCTCTACCACCACTTGGCGACGGGGCACAGTCTGATACCCGGATTGAGCGCTCACCGGGCGAGCCGATAGCGCCGGGGCATTAAAGCCCACCGGCAAGGAAACATCCACCGGGGCGTGCTGATCGGCACTTGCGGTAGTCGCGCCAGCAGCACCAGAACTGGCACCTGCATCGGCCACCATAGCGCCTGCCTCAAGGGAGTCTTGCTGATACAGCTGGGCACCGATAATCACGGCGCCCGCCACGGAGGCGGCTACCGCAGCCCGGCCCAGCCCCAGCAGCCACTTGCTTTGCCCCGCCGAAGCTCGCAGCGGCGGCTCTTGCTCCAGGGCACTGGAAATACTGTCGGCAAAACCTGTGGGAGCCATTTGCTCTGGCAACTCTTTGCGCATAGCGGCGCTGGCAAGTTGGTAACGGGACCAGGTCTCGCGCACCGCCCGATTACTGCCGGAAGATTTAAGCACACGGGCCAGTTCTAGCTCGGACGCTTGATTATCAACCGCTGCCGACACGGATTCGGCCAATTGCTCTTCGAACTTGTCTGTCATGTTCGTCGTTACCTTTACCTGAAAGCTGCCTAGTGAGCGCACAAACCTAGAGGCGCGTGGCACTTTCTTATTGCCTAAATTGCGAGTGTTGAATGCTTTGTCATTACTGCAATCCGTCGCTTTGCAAATCCAAGTCTGAGCCCTAAAACCTTGGGGTAAATTCTGGCAGTGGCGCATTAAGCGTTGGCTAACATAGCGCAGCCCGCCGAGAATTACAAAGATTTACAAGCATCTGGGCTCTCTGACAGGCCGCTATGCAAAAGGTTCAGCTGGGGTTCAGTTTTTATGGACTATTTTCCAGCAACGGCTGAATATTTTTGTCGATTGCCTCGCGGGCCCGGAAAATACGCGAGCGAACGGTACCCACCGGGCAATCCATAATCGCAGCGATATCTTCGTAGCTCAGCCCTTCCATCTCCCGCAAGGTCACCGCCGAACGCAAATCCTCGGGCAGCTCGCTGATGGATTTATCCACCGCCCGTTGAATCTCTTCGCACATTAGGGCACTTTCCGGGGTGTCGGCGTCTTTGAGCAAATCCGAACCCGAGTAGAACTCCGCCTCGTCCACCTCGACATCGGATGAAGGCGGGCGACGCGAGCGCGAGACCAGATGATTTTTGGCGGTATTGATCGCAATGCGATACAGCCAAGTATAAAAGGCGCTGTCACCACGGAATTTCGCCAGCGCCCGGTAGGCTTTAATGAAAGCCTCCTGGGCGACGTCTTGCACCTCGGCCTGATCGCGGACATAGCGGCCGATAATGGAATAAATTTTATGCTGATACTTAATTACCAGCAGATCGAAGGCGCGCTTATCACCCTTTTGGACTCGCTCAACCAATTGCTGATCGGTATCCGGCGCCGATTGCGCAGTCATTCGTTAACCCCCAAAACGCCCGATTGGGTCGGGCGACACTCTTGTTCGCGCGTACTTTTCAGTAGCAGTCCGGCCCCAAGGCCTGTTGATAGCCCTTACATCGGGGCTTAGTACGCCATTTGCAATGGCCCATAGACAGATAGCACTTATAAGAAGTTCCGCTTTAATTATACGGTTTTATAACACTGATGGCTCCGGCGGGCCTCACAGGCGCGCGCAAAGCTCTTATTATCGATTCAGCTCTTGCTATACTGCGCGCTCAAACACGGCGAATTGGCTCTATGACTCAACACTATCATCACGACGTTCTTATTATCGGCTCGGGCGCTGCCGGGCTGACTCTGGCTCTCAGCCTGGCGCAGACCGCCCGAGTGGCGGTGCTCAGCAAAAATGCGGTCAATACCGGCTCCACCTGGTATGCTCAGGGCGGGATTGCAGCGGTGCTGGACGACCACGACTCCATTGAAGCCCATGTGGCCGACACATTGGTGGCGGGCTCGGGGCTGTGCCATGAAGACGCGGTGCGCTTTACCGTCGAGCGCTCCAAAGCCGCCATCGGCTGGCTGATCAATCAGGGGGTAGATTTTACCCGCGAACAAAACTCCGATGACTACCACCTGACCAAAGAGGGTGGCCACAGCCATCGCCGAATTATTCACAGCGCTGACGCCACGGGTAAAGCGGTGCATAGCACCCTTATCGAGCGAGTGCAGCAGCATCCCTCGATTGAAATTTTCGAGCACCACGTCGCGCTCAACCTGATCACTCAGGCCGACGCTGACTCTAAAAAGCTGCGCTGCACCGGCGCCTACGCCTTCGACAGCGCCGCCGACCATGTGCAAGTGTTTCAAGCCAAAACCGTGGTACTGGCCACCGGTGGCGCGAGCAAGGTGTACCTGTACAGCAGCAACCCTGACAGCGCCTCGGGCGATGGTATTGCCATGGCGTGGCGGGCAGGTTGCCGGGTGGCCAATATGGAATTTAACCAGTTCCACCCCACATGCCTGTACCACCCCAAAGCCAAAAGCTTTTTAATGACCGAAGCTTTGCGCGGCGAAGGCGCCTACCTGCGCCTGCCCAATGGCGAGCGCTTTATGCCCCGCTTTGACGAGCGAGCCGAGCTGGCCCCGCGCGATATTGTCGCCCGCGCGATTGACCACGAAATTAAGCGCTTGGGCTGCGACTGCGTCTACCTGGATATTTCCCACAAATCGGAAGCGTTTATCAGCGAGCACTTTCCCACGGTAAAAGCCCGCTGCCTGGAATATGGGATTGATATCACCCGCGATCCGATTCCGGTGGTACCTGCGGCTCACTACACCTGCGGTGGCGTGGTGGTGGATCGCAACGGCCAGACCGACTTAAAAAATCTGTACGCCATCGGCGAAACCTCGTTCACGGGCCTGCACGGCGCCAACCGTATGGCGTCAAACTCGCTGCTCGAATGCATTGTCTACGCGCAATCGGCTGCCGAGCATATTACCGCCCGCCTGGCGCAGGTGAACGAGCCTCAGCAATCCCCCAAGTGGGATGAATCGCGAGTGACCAACTCCGATGAGGACGTGGTTATCTCCCACAACTGGGACGAGCTGCGCCGCTTTATGTGGGACTATGTGGGCATTGTGCGCACCCACAAACGCCTGGAACGGGCCACCCACCGAATTAAACTGCTGCAAAAAGAAATTGCCGAGTACTACAGCAACTACAAAGTCAGCGGCGATTTGATTGAGCTGCGCAATCTGGCCACGGTGGCCGAATTGATTATTCGCTCGGCCATGGAGCGTAAAGAAAGCCGCGGCCTGCACTATTCGCTGGACCATCCGCAAGTGAGCGAGATCGCCCGCGATACCATACTGGTGCCCACCAACTTCGCCGCCCAGGACGTGATCGTCAATGCTTGAGACTCTGCCGCTGAGTCACTAACCACACCCGCAGCCGATGATAATCATCGGCTGCCATGGTATCGGGCAACACCAGCAGCCGGTAGCGCTTGCCGTCCCGGCCACAGAACTCCATGACGACCAAATGGGGC
The DNA here is from genome assembly GCF_024195295.1 of Gilvimarinus xylanilyticus. Taxonomy (GTDB): domain Bacteria; phylum Pseudomonadota; class Gammaproteobacteria; order Pseudomonadales; family Cellvibrionaceae; genus Gilvimarinus; species Gilvimarinus xylanilyticus. Next base: position 1,798,119 of record NZ_JAMFTH010000001.1, read on the forward strand.
CAAAGCCTGGCCTCGGGCCGTGGCGTTACCGGGACTAACTCGCCCCCAGCCACAGCCAAGTGCCAACCGCGCTGATCCAGACGCAGCCGGGTCACCGCAACACCACCGAGCGCCCAGCGCGCACTGGCGTAGACGCCCGCAAGCAATAGCAACATAAAAAGACTGGCGGGGTTGAGCTGAATCAGTGAAGGGATATAGGCAATGACAATGGCTAAAACGATAGCCAGTGCAATAGCGGATACCAGACGCCGATAGATCGCGGAAGGATAAACATCGGCATCCAGATAAACGCGGCCGTGAAAGTGCCGCGGCAAATAGTGATTAGCTGTCGCGGCGCATACCGGTGTTGTCGCGGACAATTTGCACAATCCTTAGCAGCTCGGGGTCCTCGGGGTCGGAGCGGCGCATAAACCAGGCAAACAAATCCTGATCTTCGCAGGTTAATAGCTGCCAGTAGCGCTCTTTATCGGCCTGTTCCAATGTCGGATACACGTTTTCCAAAAAAGGCAGCAGCACCAAATCCAACTCCAACATGCCACGGCGGCTACCCCAAAACAGTCGATTGCGTTCCACTCGGTTCTCCGGATCGATTCAAACGCCGCCAGTATACAGCCATAGCGCTGGTCTCGACAGACCCGGAAAATCCGCAATAAAAACGGGGATCCGTGGCCAATTAGCAATTAGACACAGAACCCCGCCCTAGCAGGGGTTACTCGGCCTCAATCTTAATGGTACGAATCAGAGACTGACCGCGACGGTAAAACCGGATGGGAAGCAACTTATCTTCGGGCATCTCAGCTTCCAGGGCGTCATAGTCCGACAAATCGGACACCTCTTCATAGCCCAGCTGGACAATCACATCACCCGGGCGCAGGCCGGTGGCCGCCGCTGGCGAGTTAGGTTCGACCTGGCGCACCAATACACCGCCATCCAGATTCCAGCGTTCGCGGTAACGATCGTCAATTTCATCCAGCTTCAGCCCCAGGCGATCGGCACCCGAGGCGCCATTGCGCTTGCCTTTGCGTTCGCTGTCTTGTTCCGACTCGCGCTCACCCAAAGTGACATCCACGGTTTGTTTTTCGCCGCTGCGCATAATGGTCAGTTCTACCTCAGTACCGGGAGCGACCCGGCCCACCATCTGCGGCAGCATACCGTCATCGGAGACCTCTTCACCGTCAAAGGCGATAATCACATCACTGGGCTTTAACCCGGCCTGATCAGCGGGGCTGTCGGGCTCTACGTCGTTCACCAGAGCGCCGATGGGCTTTTTCAGACCAAACGAAATCGCCAGATCGCGATCTACACCCGAGATCATCACCCCCAGCCAGCCGCGCTCGACCCGGCCATCGTTCATCAGCTGCGCCACCACATCTTCGGCGACTTCCGAGGGAATTGAGAACGACAGGCCATTTGACCCACCCGAACGGCTGTAAATTTGCGAGTTAATACCGACGACTTCGCCGTCCATATTAAACAGCGGGCCGCCGGAGTTGCCGGGGTTAATCGCCACATCGGTTTGAATAAAGGGGATGTACTGGCTTTTATTCGAAGCAATAGAACGCCCCATAGCGCTGACAATACCGGCGCTGGCAGAGTAATCCAGCCCAAAGGGCGAGCCGATGGCCAGCACCCACTGCCCCACTTTCAGACTGTCTGCCTTGGCAAAGGTCAACTTGGGTAAATCCTCGGCTTCAATTTTAAGTAGCGCGAGGTCAGAAAGCGGGTCACTGCCAATCTCTTTGGCGATAAACTCACGCTTGTCGTGCAGGCGCACGGTCACCTCATCGGCGTTTTCAACCACGTGATTGTTAGTAAGAATATAACCGTCACTGGAGATCAAAAAACCCGACCCCATCGACTGAGCGTGACGCTCCTGAGGTGAAGGCTGAGGGAACCACGGCGGCAGCTGGCGCTGTTGTTCCGGCGAAAGCTGTCCGAAAGGAGAGGCCTGCGCGGTGACAGTTTTGCTGGTGGTGATTTTGACCACCGCCGGGGCATTTTTTTCAATTAAGTCGGTAAATTCGGGCAACGCTGCCTTTGCCATAACGGCTGACATCATAACGACAAACGCAACCAGGGTTTTACTCATCAACACTCTGCACTGCATGCACTTACTACCTCTGTGTTGTTAATACCAATTGCCGCCGCGAAACGGGCGGCTCGCAAAGTGGCATTTTTGACACAGTTAACAGACAAAAATTCCGCGCAGAGCAAAAAATTAAGGTTGAGCAAAGCCTGCTACTTGGCCCTAAGGTGACTGAGCCAGAGTCTCGCTCGGCGGCTCAAAGCGATCTACCCGCAGGGTGACCCGGCGATTTTGGGCCCGGCCCGCAGCGGATTGGTTTGAGGCGACCGGGTAGCGCTCGCCGTGCCAGCGAACTTGCAGCATGTCCTCGTGAATGCCCCGAGTGGTGAGATAATCCACCACAAACTCAGCGCGGCGCTGGGACAGTTCGAGGTTGTCAGCGCGAAGGCCCGAACCATCGGTATGACCATCGACCACAATGGTAGTGACATAGGGGTCCGCCAATACATAGCGAATCAAATTATCCAGCATCTCGCGATCGGCGTCGTTAAACTCGTCCGAGGCGCCATCAAAATGTACCGCGCTGCGACTAATTTGATCGTAATTGGCGGGCAATAAAGAGCTCAAGCAGGTTTGAAACTCGGCCAGCGCGCCGCGAAATCCCACCGGCTCGATGACAATATCGGCAAACTCACCGGTCTGATCCGGGCTCTGCTCAGGCCAGGGCTCACCGCGCAATAACAGTTGCTTACCCTCGCGCAGCTGGTTGAGTAAAAGCTGCGACTGCTGCCAGGGGTGAATGACGGGCTCGGCCCCCTCGGTTACCCGAGCGCTCATTAATGTCTGATGCTGACCAAAGGCCTGCCACGAGGGCGTCAAGGCGAACCACTGAGCCTCGCCCGGTGCCAATTGTCGATTGAACTGATCGAGGTAAAAGCGCTGCGTCTCGCCCGCGCGGCGCTCAAACACCGCCTGCCCCCACAGAGGCACGCGCTGATACAAACTACAGGCAAACATACTGGTATCGGCACGCCAGCGCGTTGTCTCTATGGGCCCGCTATAGGTTGCCGCCAGCGCGTGGGGCGCTGCTATTGTCCACAGCAATAGACACCAAAAGGTAGTAACTACGCGAGCAAAAAGGGCGCGCCGAAACAAAAACATAATAACCTCAACCAATATCTCCCAAAGCTTATCGGCCTCTAGCGGCTGCGCTTTAACGGCAATTTTGCTAGGATGCAGGGCTTTATCAGACAGTGATTATCCATGAGCCGAGAAATTACCCTCACCCGCCCCGATGACTGGCACATTCACCTGCGCGATGGCGACTCGCTGGCGCGCACCGTGGCCGACGCCAAGCGGCAGTTCCAGCGCACTATTGTGATGCCCAACCTGGTACCGCCCGTGCTTAACGCCGAGCAGGCGGTGGCCTATCGCGAGCGTATTCTGGCCCACAGCCGGGGCGAATACGAGCCGCTAATGGTGCTGTATTTAACCGATAACACCAGTGCCCAGGATATTCGCGACGCCAAGGCCGCGGGCGTCGTAGCCTGTAAAATGTACCCCGCCGGAGCCACCACCAACTCCGACTCCGGGGTAACGGATATCGCCAACATCTACCCCACCTTGGAGGAGATGCAGGCGCAGGGGCTCAAGTTTTTGGTGCACGGCGAGGTAACAGACACCGCCATTGATATTTTCGACCGCGAGAAAGTGTTTCTGGACAACATTCTCGCGCCAGTGGTGCGGGATTTTCCTGCGCTGAAACTGGTGCTGGAACATATCACCACGGCCGATGCCGCCGATTTTGTGCGCACCGCCTCCGCCAATGTCGCCGCGACCATTACCGCGCATCACCTACTTTACAACCGCAATCACATGCTGGTGGGCGGCATTAAACCACACTACTACTGCCTGCCGATCTTAAAGCGCAACACCCACCAGCAGGCACTCATTGAAGCGGCCACCAGCGGTAACCCCAAATTCTTTTTGGGCACCGACTCGGCCCCTCACGCTAAAAGTAAAAAAGAGGCGGCCTGCGGCTGCGCGGGAAGCTATACCGCCTACAGCGCCATCGAGCTTTACGCCGAGGCGTTTGATCGTGCGGGCCAACTGGACAAGCTGGAGGGTTTTGCCAGCCACTTCGGGGCCGACTTTTACGGTCTGGCACGCAATACCGACACCATCACCCTGACTAACACCCCCTGGCAGCTGCCCGAAACCCTGCCCTACCTGGACGAAACCATTGTGCCCTTGTGCGCCGGTGAAACGCTTAACTGGCAGCTAAAGTAAGGATTATTTGTGAAGCCCCAGCCCCCCGAGTTCGAAAAAGACAACGCCTCACCCATGGCTCAACGCTTTCGCGGCTTTTTGCCCGTGGTGGTCGACGTGGAAACCGGCGGCTTTAACAGCGCCCGTGACGCCCTGCTGGAAGTAGCCGCTGTGACCCTCGCCATGGACGACGACGGCCTATTGCGCCCGGACCAAACCCTCGCTTTTCACATCGAGCCGTTTGACGGCGCCAATATTGAACAATCGGCGCTGGATTTTACCGGCATCGATCTCGAGAGCAGCGAGCGCATGGCCGACCCGGAGCCCATGGCCATGACCGAGCTGTTGCAGGGCATCCGCCGCGCCGTGCGCCACAGCGGCTGCACCCGCGCGGTGATGGTGGGCCACAATGCCCACTTTGACTTGGGCTTTGTCAACGCCGCGATTGATCGCTGCGAGATCAAACGCAACCCATTTCACCCTTTCTCCTGCTTTGATACGGCAACCTTATCGGGTCTGGCCTTCGGACACACAGTACTGGCCAAAACCTGCCAGATCGCGGGCATTGAGTTTTCTAACAGCGCCGCTCACTCGGCCGCCTACGACGCCGAAAAAACCGCCGAGCTGTTTTGCCTGATCGTCAACCGCTGGCAGGACTTGGGCGGCTGGCCGCCACCCCTAACCTGAACACCGCCCCTAAACTGAAAGCAAGGGGCTAACCCTCTAGCGGTTAACACTTACCTCGGGCAGCGCTGGCGCCGTCAGGCTGCCACCCTCAGCCGGGGCAATCACCTCGGCTTCGCCCTTAGCCAGCAGCACGCCGTCTTGGTTGTGAACCTCGCAACCAAGGGTCGCCAACCGGATTCGAGCCTTTAATCCGATAACGGTCAGGGTAACTGTTGCCGTATCCCCCACCTTAATCGGCTGTTTAAACTGCAAGGTCTGGCTGCGATAGACCGAACCCGGCCCCGGTAGGCGCGTCGCTATAGCCGCCGATACCAGCGCGCCCAACCACATACCGTGGCCAATAGGCTCGCCAAAGGGGGTGGCCGCGGCGTATTCGGCGTCCAGGTGCACCGGGTTTACATCGCCGCTGGTAGCGGCAAACAGGGCGATATCGTCCGCGGTTAAGGTTTTTTGATAGCTGGCGGTCTGCTCCAGGGTCAAATCGGCAAAGGCGGTGGTGTGTAACTGACTCATAACTCTTGCTCTATCTCAAAAAGTCCTCATTGTACCCTTAAGCAAGCAAAAGCACGCTACCCACACCGGCTGCAAGTTGCTATGCTTGGCGACTCATAAAAAAGAGCCACAGGCTCATTCATTAACAGGGATACGCAGGAGAACCCATGTCCAAACAACAGAAGATGTTTGTCGTTGTCGATCCGAACGATGAACAGCATGTCGCCCTGGAACGCGTAAAAATGACCTCTCAGCTGCAAGAGGTTAAGCCTTTTGTCCATGTTTTCGTGGCCGTAGACGGCGATGCGGTCGACACCCGCGCCTACAACGCCAACCTGGTACGCGACCAAAGCTGGTTTGAAGACAATATCCGCGCGGTACTGACCGAGGCTGGGGTGGAGCACTTAATTGAGGTTTCCTGGTCATCGGAGTGGCAAGAATCCATTATGCAATCGGCCAAACGCGCCGATGCCGACCTGATTTATCTGCCGGTACACGCCAAAACCGCCAGCACCCGCCGCTTTTTGTTTACCGAATCCAAGTGGGAGCTGCTTAAAGGTGCCTACTGCCCCGTAGTACTGATTCGCCCCGACGCGCGCGACCAGCGCAAAACCGTATTGGCAGCGGTTAACTTCCAGGCCACCCGCGATGTGCAAATCGAGCTGAATGAAAAGATTCTGAACGCGGCGCGCTACATCAGCGGTGTGTACAACGCCGATCTGCATGTGGTTAACGGCTATATGGATTCACTCAACTACCCCGATCGCGGCCGTCTGGTCAAAGAGACGGGTCTGGCCGCCGACCACATCCACGTAGACCACGGCTACACCTCTGATGTGGTGTCGCAAATCGCCGAAGAGATTAACGCCGACTTGGTGATTATGGGGACCCTGGGGCAAAACGGCATGACCAAAACCCGTCGCGGTAACACTGCCGAGCGCTTAATTGACGCGCTGGATACTGACGTAATGGTGATTAACCACGGTTAATCCAGTCGACCACAAAAAAGCCCGGCGTGTCGCAACACGCCGGGCTTTTTGTGGCAATTATATTCAGCTTAAATAAAGCTGCGTACAAACGCTTCGATCTCGGCATCCTGGCAGCCGTCAAAGAAACATTTCTGGAAGCGCTCGCCACCCACGGCCTGTTTTACCAACTCAGGGTCCAGGGCTTTTAAACCGTCCAGATAGTTTTTCGCGGTTGCCTCTTTAACGCCATTCAAAATACCGGCGTTCTCCACCTGGCTCGCGCGACGCTCGGGCGGATACCCCAGCCCCGTTTCGCCAGTAAAGGCTTTCTCGAACATATAACGGATGTTCAGCTCGGCGCCCCAGCCAAAACCTTTAGCAAAAGGTATCGCCAGCGCATTACCGTTATTGATCTGGGCAAACAAATAGGCATCCGCCGGATCAATGCAGTAGCCGCAGCATACACCTGGGTAGGCGTTCAGCGACATCAGTGCGCCCTGACCGGTACCGCAACCACTGACCACAAAGTCCACCGCTTTGGAGTTGAGCAGCAAACTGGCGATAATCCCTAGGTGAATATAAGTCAGGCGATGGTCGTTATCGCCGTCCATACCCACGTTAAATACCTCGTGGTTTCGCTCCGCGCCTACCGCTTGCAGCTCTTTCAGGATAATCGGGTTTTTACCCGCCTGACTGAATTCGTTCATCAACGCAATTTTCATAACATCTCTCTCACGTAGTGCCTGGGAAAATAGGCCAACACCTTAACGGCCTGACAGGCTTTGGTCAACCATGTTGGCCTTACCACCTTGCAATAACGACAAATAAAGGCTGATTGCAAATTAGCCCCGGTGGGCTGATAATATAGGGCAGAACGCAGAACGCAGAACGCAGAACGCAGAACGCAGAACGCAGAACGCAGAACGCAGAACGCAGAACGCAGAACAGCTTACAGGCCATTGTTATGCAACAGTTACTGACCGGCGCCCGTATTTTTACCGGCGATCGTTTTCTCGACAACACGGCATTGGTTATCGACGACGACACCATTTTTTCTCTGCCCGAAAATGACAACGTTGTCCAAGACTTTCCCGAGGCCAGCCGCATCAATCTGAACGGCGGCATTCTGGCGCCGGGGTTTATCGATTTGCAGGTAAACGGCGGCGGCGGCGCTTTTTTTACCAACGACCCCAGCGTCCAGGCGCTGCGCACCATGCTGGACGGCCATCGCCCCACCGGTACCACCAGTATGTTGCCCACGCTTATCAGCAATACCCGCCCCACTCATCAAGCGGGGGTAAAAGCCGTTCGCGACGCGCAAGACCAGGGCTATAAAGGCATTTTAGGGGTGCATATAGAGGGGCCGTTTTTCGATCTGGACAAACGCGGTGCCCACAATGCCGACTATATTCGCCCTCTGGATCAAGGCGATCTTGATTGGCTGACCGATATTAACGACACACGTGTCATGCTGACCCTGGCGCCAGAGCACACTCAAGCGGGGCAAATCAGACAGCTGACAGAAGCCGGTATTATCGTCTGCGCAGGGCACACCAACGCCCATTACCAGCAGGTCACCCAGGCAATTAAGGAGGGCCTATCGGGTTTTACTCACCTGTTTAACGCTATGCGTCCGCAAACCGGCCGTGAGCCGGGCGTAGTGGGTGCGGCCCTGGACAGCGCGGATACCTGGTGCGGCATTATCTGCGACAACCACCATGTTCACCCGGCGTCAGTTCGCGTGGCGCTCAATGCCAAAACACCGGGCAAGGTGTATCTGGTCACCGACGCCATGTCTACTGTCGGCAGCGACACCAAGTCTTTTACTATTTACGGCGAAGAAATTTTCGAAAAAGACGGTGCCTTAGTCAATGCCGAGGGTCGCCTGGCGGGCAGCGCCATCGGCATGATCGACGCCGTGCGCATCGCCTATCGGGATATGAACGTGCCCCTGGAGGAAAGCCTGCGTATGGCTTCGCTCTATCCGGCCGAGTATTTAAAAATGGATCAAACCCTGGGGCGCATCGCCTCCAATTACCGGGCCGACCTGGTCCACTTTAACGAGCAATTTAATGTAACCGCCACCTGGGTGGCCGGCAGCATGCAATCACATCTACCAGCGGAGCAATAATGAAAGTCGTCATTTTAGAAAATGCCGCCCAAGTGGCCACTTACGGCGCCGGGTTATTTCAGCGGCAACTGCAAAGCAAGCCCGACTCGGTACTGGGGCTGGCCACAGGCTCGACCCCCGTAGCCCTTTATAATGAACTCATCGCCCTTAACCGCGACGGCGAGATCAGCTTTCAACATTCGCGCACTTTTAATCTGGATGAGTACCTGGGCCTGGCTGGCGACCACCCGCAAAGCTATCGTTACTTTATGAACGATAAGCTGTTTAACCATGTGGATATCGACAAGGCCAACACCCAGGTACCACCGGGCAATGCCGACGACCCTCTGGCCGCCTGCGCCGAGTACGAGCAAGACATCGCGCAGGCCGGGGGCATTGATATCCAGCTGTTGGGTATTGGGCGCAACGGCCATATCGGTTTTAACGAACCGTCCAGCTCACTGGCCTCGCGCACTCGCGTTAAAACCCTGACCCAGGCGACCATTGACGATAACGCCCGCTTTTTTAAGGCCGATGAATATCAGCCTCACCTATCCATTACCATGGGGATAGGTACCATTTTAGAGTCGCGCCAAGTCGTACTGCTGGCCACAGGCGCCGCTAAAGCGGCCGCCATTAAAGCCACGGTAGAAGGCCCCGTCAGTGCCGCCTGCCCCGCCTCGGCACTGCAGCTGCATCGCGATGCGGTACTTATTATCGACGAGGCGGCGGCCGCCGAACTGGATGACCCGGAATTCTTTAAACACATTGAGCGGGAAAATCAGAAGTTAAAAGCGGCGTTAGAAGCGAAGGGATAAACGCAGAACGCAGAACGCAGAACGCAGAACGCAGAACGCAGATAAAGTGTGTTAAAGCCTAAGCAAATTGCGATCTTTGTCACTAACTTAACACCTGGGGAGCCTCTGATTAAGTCCTCAGCAGCCTCTGGCTTACAGAGCTTTTCGAGGTCAAGGCGGCGAGCCGATGGCGTGCTGACGGCCCGGTGAGGTGAGCCAACGCAGAGATCGGAAAGCTCTGTAAGCCCCGAAGGGCGCGGCCAAAACGTCCATCCGCTGTGTTGCACTTCTTGCCAAGGGCTATGGCCATTGCCAGCGAAGCACGCCTTGCGGAGTGAACGTTTTGGACTCGCGCAGAGACTGCTGAGGACTTAATCAGAGGTTCCCTAGCATTAGAGCGCTTGTTCGATAAGTTTTCTGGTATTTGAATCAGGCATGTGAGTTCGTAGTAACATAGCAATGAAATTCACCAGAAAGTAAACGCCATGTCCGTTGTCGTTATCAGCCATCCGAGCTGTCTGGAACATCTAACCCCCGAGGGGCACCCCGAGTGCCCCGCTCGGCTGGAGGCGATTCACAACCAGCTGCTGACCAGTGGGTTAGAGTTTGCCGTGAGTGAGCGCGACGCCCTACCCGCCACCGACGCCCAGTTGCGCTCGGTGCACGATACCGACTATCTGAACAGCCTGGAAGGAATGCCCCCCGCCCGTGGCGTGCGCGTGTTCGGCGACGATATCTGGATGAGCCCCCACACTCTTACCGCTGCCCGCCACGCCGCCGGCGCGGGTGCCCAGGGCGTCGACCTGATTATGGCGGGCCAGGCGCAAACCGTGTTTTGTAACGTGCGGCCTCCGGGGCATCATGCCGAGCGCAACCACGCCATGGGTTTTTGCTTTTACAACAATATTGCCATTGCCGCGCGCCACGCGCTGGACCATTACCATTTGCAAAGAGTCGCCATTGTGGATTTTGATATCCACCACGGCAACGGCACTCAGGATATTTTTGTCGACGAGCCGCGGGTGCTGTTTTGCTCAAGTTTTCAACATCCGTTCTATCCGGGCACCGACGTAACCCCCAACCGCCGTCACATTGTTAATACACCGCTTAAGGCCACCGCCTCGGGGCCAGAATTTCGCGCCGCCGTCAGCGAGCACTGGCTGCCTGCCCTCGACGCCTTTGCCCCTGAAATGCTGTTTATCTCGGCGGGGTTTGACGGACACCTGCTGGATGACATGTCGTCGACCGGTTTGGTCGAGCAGGACTACCAGTGGGTCACCCAACAGCTGCGGGATTTTATGGATCGCCATAACGCTTGCCGGGGCATTGTCTCGATGCTTGAAGGCGGTTACGAACTGGGCGCCCTGGGCCGAAGTGTGGTGGCCCATATCAAAGCCTTGGGAAAACTCTAACGCCCGCCTGTCTGTAAAGCCTACAAAACGATTAGAAACTCGAATATTCGGCGCGCCCAAAAGAGCAGAGTGAAATTCACAATCGCGACTTTTGTCTGCAACATTCACGAACTTAGCCCAGTTAACCGCCACAAAATACAGCTGGCAAATTATTTGCAAATCTCCCGGTATTCTAGAGTCACTAACCCGGGAAACCTCCATGAATCAATCATCGCGCAAATTTCGCGACGCTCAGCCCAGTGCGCGCCCCACACTGGCGAGTGGCGTTTTGTACGCCCTGTTGTTTTTCACCTGTTTAATCCTCAGTGCGGTGTCGCTGCCGGGGGCGGCGCAAACGACCAGCAAAGACGCCCCTAATGTGGTGTTTGCGATTGTCAAAGAGCGCGCTGCCAAACTCGCCGAACAAGCCTATCAACAACCGAACTATCAAGTTCCTCAGGCTCTCAGCGAAATGAACTACGAGCAGTATCGCTCTATTCACTTTCGCCGCGAAGCCGGGCTTTGGCAGCACGACTCGCTGTTTGAAGTGCAATTTTTTCACCCGGGTTTTTACTACAACGAGCCGGTTAACATCACCACCGTCGATCGCTCGGGCACCCATGCACGCATTCCCTTTAAACCGGAGTTTTTTCGCTACGGCGATCAGGCCAAATCCGTTGCTGACGCCGTTAACAAAGATTTAGGCTATGCTGGCTTTCGCGTGCACTACCCCCTAAACGAAGCCGACCGCAAAAGCGAATTCATGGTCTTTCAAGGCGCCACCTATTTTCGTATCGTCGGCCCCGGCCAAGTGTATGGTATATCCGCCCGCGGCCTCGCGATCGATACCGCCGAAACCAGCGGCGAGGAGTTTCCGGTATTTCGCGACTTTTGGCTGATTCAACCCGACGAGAAACAAACCAACCTCACCGTCATTGCGCTGATGGACAGCCCGTCAATCAGCGGCGCCTACCGCTTCACCCTCAAGCCCGGCGCCCCCACTAAAGTGGACGTCGATGCCGCCCTCTACCCGCGCACCGATATTCACAAAGTCGGCGTCGCGCCTCTGACCAGCATGTTTTTTCACGGCGAGAACAGCACCACCTATGTTGACGATATTCGCCCCGAAATTCATGACTCGGATGGCTTGCTGTTACAAAGTGCCGACGACAGCTGGGTATGGCGTCCGCTCAGTAACCCCAAAACGCTGCGGGTATCCTCCCTGCAACAAACCAACCCCAAGGGCTTTGGTCTGTTACAGCGCGATCGCGACTTTAACAGCTACCTGGATGCCGAAGCTCACTACGCCGAACGCCCCAGCTTGTGGGTAACCCCCAAAGGCGACTGGGGCGAGGGCCGGGTGGAGATAGTAGAAATTCCCACCGATTCGGAAACCAACGACAACATCGTCGCTTACTGGGTGCCGGGCCAGCCCCTAAAACCCAAGCGCGAACATTTGTTTTCATACCAGCTGCGTACCTTTGAAGATCGCCTACCCGAACAAACCCTGGCGCAAGTTGAACGCACTCGTATCGGCTGGGCGGCGATTCCCGGCCAAGAGGAAGGCCCTCCGCGCGCGCATCGAAAATTTGCCATCGACTTTAGTGGCGGCGAGCTGACTAACATTTCTGCCGAGGCAGAGCTTGAGGCTCAAACAACCGTCAGCGGCGGCGAGATTACCGATGTCGTGGTGCAGTCGCTGCCCGCCCTCGGCACTTGGCGTATCGCTTTTACCTTAATACCCGAGGGTGAGACCCCGGCCGATATGCAAGTGTCCCTGTCCATGCGCGACCAACAGCTGAGCGAGGTTTGGAGCTATGTCTGGTATTCCGATGCTATCGAGTAAAATCTCTCCGCGCACCGATAGCCGCGCGATCCACATGCCGGGCACCACAGCGCGCCGGATATTGTTTTTTACCCTGGTCACCCTACAGGGCATTGTGGGTGTGGGAATGATGTTTGAAATACTGCGCCCTAACGATATCACCTGGCTTGAGATCAGCCTGTTAGGGTTGTTCAGCATCACGTTTTTATGGATTGTATTTGCCTTTACCAGTGGCGCTCTGGGCTTTGTGTTACAGCTGTTCAAGCGAGATCCACTGACTTTAAGCAAGCACACGGCTGTTCCCGAACCCCATGGCAAAGTCACCACCCGCACGGCGGTGGTGATGCCGGTGTACAACGAAGACACCGGCCGGGTCATCGCCGGGTTTGAGGCCAGCCTGCGTTCGCTGCACGCCACCGGCCAGCTAGAGGCTTTTGATTTCTATTTAATCAGCGACACACAAGACGCAGATATTGCCCGCGCCGAGGCCGGGGCCTGGCAACAGCTGTGTCAACGTCTGGGCCCCTTAAGCGAAAAAGTCTACTATCGCCGCCGGGTAGACAACACAGGGCGCAAGGTCGGTAACGTGAGCGATTTCTGCAGCCGCTGGGGCGATCGGTATGAATCCATGATTGTGCTGGATGCCGACAGTGTAATGAGCGGCGAATGTATGCTGTCTTTAGTGCACGCCATGGAACAAAACCCGAGTGCTGCGCTAGTTCAAACCGTACCCATCCCAGTGCGCCAAAACACCATGTTCGGCCGCTTTTTGCAATATGCCGCCGACTTGTACAGCCCTATGCTCGCCACCGGGCTCGCCTTTTGGCAAACCGACACCGCCAACTACTGGGGCCACAACGCGATTATCCGAATTGACCCCTTTATGCAGCATTGCGGTTTGCCAGAGTTAAAAGGCCGGGGGCCGTTTGGCGGCGACATCCTCAGCCATGATTTTGTCGAGGCCGCCATGCTGCGGCGCGCCGGGTGGGAAGTCATATTGCTGGCCGATTTGCGCGGTAGCTACGAAGAAGTACCCAGCAATATGCTGGACTACGCCACCCGCGACCGCCGCTGGGTGCAGGGCAATATTCAGCATATGGCTATTTTGGGTGGCAAAGGGCTGCACGGATTAAGCCGTCTGCACTTTTTGCAGGGCGCCATTGCCTATGTATCCTCGCTGTTGTGGCTGTGCATGCTTGCCCTTAGCAGCATTGACGCGGTGATGCGGGCCACGACCAGCAACCAGTTCTTTACCTCGGGGTTTCAGTTATTTCCCAACTGGCCCATCGCTAAAACGGGGCTTATTTTTTCGCTGCTTAGCCTGACCATCGCGATGCTGATACTCCCTAAAGTCTTCGGCGTGATTATCGCGCTGGTGCATCGCCGGGGCGAATTCGGCGGCGCCTTTAAATTAATGGGCGGCGCCCTGGTCGAGACAGCCTTCGCAATATTAATTGCCCCATTGATGATGGTGTTTCACGCCTACTTTGTGATTTCGGTGCTCGTCGGTCACAAAGTCAGTTGGAATGCCCAAGCCCGCGAGGGCCGTATGGTCCCTTGGCGCGAAGCCTTTGCTCACACCTTGCCCGCCACCGTGGTGGCATTGATATGGGGTGGCGTAACCTATGTGCTGACGCCGGTGTTTTTCTGGTGGATGACGCCGGTGCTGGCAGGCTTGGTGTTAGCCGCACCCATCGTGCGCTATAGCAGCAGCCTGCGTTTAGGCCAATGGTTGCGCTCTAAAGGAATTTTTATGACGCCGCCAGAAACGCACGAGCCCCAGGTATTGACCGAAGTAGCACGATTGCTCAACGAAGATAAAGGAAACTATCCAGACTGCCCCGAGCCCGCGCTACCCGCCTCACGGTGGAGGGAAATGCCTATTCAAAGTTTTTGATAGGAAATAGATAGTAGAGAGGTGGCGGTACCGTCACCTCTCTAGACCACGCGAGATAGACGACACATAGCGATACCGTTATGACAAATAGAGCTTTTGCTTGATCATCACATACGCCAGTCCTAAAAACGCACTGGCGGCCAACAAATAAAGACAGGCTGCAATCAGGCTGTAATGGGGAAGAACAATACTTGCGCCAACTAATGCTAGTAAAGCACTAATTATTAATAACCAAAGCCGCGTTTTACTCATCGTAAAACACTCCATCTCTGAAAGCCCATTAACCCGTCCAGATGCAGTATAGCCGGAATTTCAACATAATTATTGTGTCGGCTATTTCGGCGCCCAACGCACCCACAATCAAAAATTACCGATAACCCTACGCATTCTTGCGCCGGCGCTTGCGACGCGCGGCCTTGTCTTTCTCTTTTTGTTCGGCCTTGCGCTCGGCCTCTTCTTTGGCCTCGGCCACTTCGCGCGCAACCACCTCGGGGGTTTCCAAACTAATACGCCCCAGGTTGCCGCTACGAAAATCGTTTACCAATAACTGCGAGACTTTATTTAAATCGGCGCGACCACCGGCGCCCAGGCAACCTCGGCGGGCGGCGATCAGCTCTAGCACTTCCAGCTCGGAGTCCGGCAACTCGGTTAACCCATAGCGTTCGATTAATGCCTGAGGATAGGCCTGGCGCAGATAGTCCGCACCAAAGAAAGCGACGTCCACATAATCCAGCGCCGTATCTTTTATGGCGCCGGTAAAGGCTAAGCGGTAACTGCAGTTACGCACCAATTGCTTGGGCCAGAGGATGCCGGGTGTGTCCAAAAGCGCAAAATGCTCTTCAATCTCAATCGTCTGTTGGCGTTTGGTCACCGCCGGTTCATTGCCAGTTTTGGCTACCGCACGCCCCGCCAGGGTGTTGATTAAAGTGGACTTACCCACATTGGGAATCCCCAAAATCATCGCCTTTAATTTTTTTAAGCCCCGGGTTTTCTCGGGCACCAGTTTGCGGCATAAATCCGGCAGGGTGTGAATACGGGCGGGCTCCAGAGTGCTTACGGCGAGGGTTTTGGTTTGCTTTTGCTCATCCAAATACGCCTGCCACAGGGCAATATTTTCGGGGTCCGCCAAATCCGATTTAGTCAGTACCTTCACTACCGGTTTGTCACCGCGCAAACCGGCAATCAACGGATTTTCACTGCTAAAGGGAATGCGTGCGTCCAGCACTTCAATTACTAAATCGACTTTGGGCAAGACTTCGCGCATTTCCTTTTGCGCTTTGTGCATATGCCCCGGGTACCACTGCAAGGTCATGCCGCTACTCCGCTACCGTAATGCTTTCGCCGTTAAACGACACTTCTTGTCCGGCGGTGATTTTGCAGCGTTTACGGGTTTCAATAACTCCGTCCACGCTTACCATACCGGCATCAATCACCTGCTTGGCAACTGCGCCGCTTTCGACCCAGCCTTCGACTTTAAGCAGATTGTTGAGGGTAATAAATTCACTGCCCTCTAAGTGAAAGGTGTTACTCATAAATGGTTACCTTGGGAATAAAAATCGCGTTTGAGTTGCGAGAGTAATTGCGGCCAGAGCTCGCGCCAGGAGTTCCAGTTATGGCCGCCCTCTACCCGCACGGTATGCTCCGGCGCCAGCATATCGGCCAACAGGGCATTGGCGGTATAAAACTCGTCCTCGCGCGCCATGCCTAAATACCAGTGTTCGCGCATACGCGGGGTCTGTTGTTCCAGCCAGGGCCAGAGGTTCTTTTCTTCGTCCAGTGCCTGTGGCCTTGCGCTGGGTTCGAGCCGATGCTGATAGTATTCGGGCTCCCCCAAATACGGAGTCAGCAGCAGCGCCGAATCCAGCGGCGCTTTATCGCGCCAGTATAACAGAGTCCCAAAGCCGCCCAGAGACACGCCTGCCAAGTGAATATGACGGTAACCGGCATTTTTTGCGGGCGCAATCACATCCGCCTGTAAGCGGGTGAGCAAACTGCGCGAGCGATAGTAGTTAAAATGGGCATTGACCACCACCACATCCAGCGGCAGCTGCGCCTGCTTGACTTGCTCGATCAATCCCTCCCGCGCAAAGCGGTCTATTCCATCGCCCATACCGGGGAGCATAATCAGCAAATCAGGCGCGCGTGTCGTAGGCGCACTCGGCTGGTAAACATAGCCAGCCTCCGCCGGATAATGGGCTTGCTCGATAGGCGCTATCGGCCGCTGTAGATAGTAACAACCGGATAAGAAAGTCAGTAGACTCAGCCAAAAAAGGCGCTTAACCATAGATAATTTTCGCCCGCCGCATCTGGCGCGCCGCCCCCCATAGCGCCAGCGCAGTAACCGGTATCGCACTCAGCCAAAAGGCCAAATAGGCCCAGAACGGCGGCGCCTCGCCCAGCAACAATCCCTTCAACACGGTTTGCTGCCCCAGCATAGGCACCCACAAATGCCAGCCTTGATACAGGCCGGGGTTCGTCATCATAATAAAAAAGGGCACCATGGGCAGAATAATTAAAAAACCCATATAGGTTTGCGCGTCTTTAAACGAGCGCGACAATATCCCCAGCATTAACTGCAAACTACCGGCAATGCAGGCCACAGGCATAAGTGCCATAAATACCCCGAAAAGCGCCCCCGGCCCCACTGCAACCCGCAGTCCGATTTGATTAAAAGGGAGAAAATAGAGCGCCACCGCCAGCAATAATAAACACAACAGAACCACCGCCAAAGTTAGCAAGAGCGCTGCGGCCCACTTTCCGGCAATAAGTGTGGGAGCCGACACAGGGTTAATCAATAAGGCCTCCAGCGAGCGGCGCTCGCGCTCACCCGCAGTCATATCGGCGGCAAAACCCATACTGCCCATCATGGCGCACATTAACAGTAGCAGCGGCACACCGCTTAAGATCAAACCGCCCATTTGCTGATCCGTTGCGACATTGGCCTCGCGAATGCTTAAAGGATTTATCAGTTTGGGGCTTAAACCGCGCGCCAGCACGTTAAGCGCTGCCTGGGTGCCATTGTATTGGTACAGCAACTGCCTCACCTGTCCCACGGGCCCGTGTACATTTTGGTTGGAGGCGTTGTACACCAAAGTAGCGCTGCGGGGTTGGCGCGGGTTGGCGCTTTTGCTCGGGCTATCCAATATCAGCGCGTAGTCCACCTCCCCCTTTTCCACCTTCGGGTAGGGGTCGGCGTCTACCGGGTTAACGGTGATTTTATTTTCTCTTAACCAGGCAATCAGGGCCGGGTTATTACCGTAAGCGGTAATCTCTATATTGCGCTCTTCGGTGTTTTGAAAATGAATCGCCAAACCAATGCCCAACGCAAAAAAAGCGACCATATACACCGGCGGTAAAAAAGCGAGTTTCATGGCGCGTTTATCGCGCACCGCGTCTTTGATTTCTTTTAACCAAACCTGCAAAAATTGTTTACGCCACATGAGTCGCCTCCGACAAGCGCACAAACGCCTCTTCTAAACTCTGGGTTTGGGCCTGTTGTACCACCTGCTCTACACGCCCCTCAGCCACCAACTTTCCTCCGGCAATAATAAGCACCCGGTCACAGAGGTTTTCCACCTCGTACATTAAATGACTGGAAAACAACACCGAACGCCCGGCCGCTTTTTGCTCGCGCAACAAGGTGCGCACCGCGCGGGTGGTAATCACATCCAGGCCATTGGTGGGCTCATCCAATAAAATATACTTAGGCCGGTGCACAATGGCCCGGGCGAGTACCGTTTTCATACGCTCGCCCAACGAAAAACCATCGGCGTAGCGTCCGGCAATGCTGTTCATTCCCAGTATGTCGATTAACTCATCGCAGGATTCGGCCAATTCCGTTTCGCTCAGCCCCTGCAAACGGCCGAAGTACTCAATATTTTCGCGTGCACTTAAACGCTTGTACAAACCGGCGTTATCGGGCAACACCCCCAAAAGGCTACGGGCTTTTTCGGGGTGCTCTACAACGCTGGTGCCGTTAATCACAATATCGCCTGCGGTGGGTTCAACCAAGCCGTAAATCATCCGCATTAAGGTGGATTTACCCGCGCCGTTCAAGCCCAGCAGGCCGACAATTTCCCCCTCGCCCACGCATGCCGATAGATTATCCAGCGCCCTAAGCGAACCGAAGGTTTTGCTAACGTTATTAATTTCAATCATCGCGGTTTTCTCCGGTCCAAACTCCGTCACGGTAAGCAGGCATGGGGCGAATGGACTCTATGCACTGGCGCGATTTATCGCTCACCGCTAAATCGCGAATAAAATCGGTAACCACCCCCGCAGCGCAACTTTGCGTTGTGATGCCGTGATGCCCACCGGGGGCTACCAAATGGGTTGCCTGAGTTAAGCTTGCGGCTACTTGCTCACCCCACTTGGGTGGGGTAACCGGGTCGGCGGCGCCGGACAACAAGAGCGCGGGCACCGACGAGGCGACCGGCTGGTAATAGTCAGCGGGTAGCGGAGCGCGGGGCCAGAACTCGCAGGCCTGCAACATTACCTCAGCCAAATCCACGGTTAAAAATGTCGCGCGCTCGGGCAGCGGCCGTACGCCCGTATCTTCATTACACAAAATACTTAAGTGCATACCCATGGCGATATTCATGGTGTGCTCGGGGGCTAAAAACTGACTGACCAGCGAAGCCAGGGGCTGATAATCACCCTGCCCCGCCGCAAAGAGCGTGTAAGGTATCAAGCGGGCGCTTAAGCGGTCGTAAAGCGCGAGGCGCACAATGGCAGCCAGCTTATCCGCGTCCAGTAAAACCTGCTGAGGCGACCCGGTCAGCGGGTGCTCGATACTAAGCTCTACCGGTTGACGGGATAAGGTTTGTGCTAGATTCTCAGCGATTGCTTCTATATTGCCGTAACGACCGCCGCACTTTGCGTCCGCCAAACACTGGTCAGCCAGAGTTTGCAAGGCAGCGTTGGCGCTCTCGCCCATTCGGTAGGGCACCGAAAGGCTTACCGGTGCAAGCCCATCTAACACCACCGAACGTAAGGCTTGCGGATAGCGCGCCATATAACGAAGTGCCACCCGGGTGCCGTAAGAGCCGCCCCACAAATTAATGTGCGCGTACCCAAGCGCTTGGCGCACGGACTCCAGATCGTCAATAGCGTAGGGGGTGAGCACAAAAGGCGCCCGCTGCTTATGCGTCTCGGCGCACTGCTTTAGCTGCTTTAAGGTATGCGCTTCGGTATCGGCCGAGAGCTGACTGAGCGATAAATTCTGCTCCAGCTCGCAATTTAAGGGGGCCGACTGCCCGGTACCCCGTTGATCGACAAAGACAATATCGCGCTTTTTACGCAAATTAAAAAAGCTGGGGCCCAGTCGATCGGAAACCTCGATGGCGGACTGGCCGGGGCCACCGGCAATCACAAACACCGGATCCGGCTCGGCCACGGCACTGATGGCGGGCCAGCGTTTGATCGCCAGGGTTATGGTTTCGCCATCTGGGTGGTTCGGGTCTAGGGGCACCTCAAGCTCACCGCACTCGGCGCCGTTTACAACCGGTGGCGGAGCACCGACGTCTCGTGGGCACAGCGAAAGTTGAAGCGTTTCTTGGGTCCTAGTCGGGGAGTCGTTATCGCAGCCCGCCAATACCAAAGCGGCGATCAACAGACTTCCTTTTAATAATTGCGTCACTTGATATTCCTGTAGTGTTTTTCAATGAGTACTTTTAACTCGGGCAGCTTCACCCCCAGCTGTCGGGCCGAGCGTATCAACTCGGTTAACGGTTCCACCAATAAATCCTCGGTCGATGCTTCTCCATCACGCCAAGGCGCGACCTCCATGGGGCGGCCGCGTCTTCGCAGCAGCACCCCTTCCAGCTCCAACTGATTATACGCTTTGGAGACTGTCATGGGGTTGACCGCGTGAGTACCCGCCAATTCGCGCACCGAGGGTAGGCTATCGCCTGGGCGCAACTGCCCCCCGGCTACCAGCCTTTTAACCTGTTCCACCAACTGGCGGTAAATAGGCACCCCGGAACCCGGGTTTAAAATAAACACAGCGTCTCCTATAACGGCCAGCGGGTGCGCAGCTCTGTTAAATCAATACTCTGCCAGCGTTTGATACCGAAATATCGCAGACATAGGCAGGCAGGGGTTGAGATGGCCACAAACAGTAGAAATATTGGGTTACCAATTCCGTCCAAGGAACTGGATATACTGAAGTAGACACTCACCACAATTAACAGTACAAGCGACCCCAGTTTACTTAGCATACTATCCTGGCCATAAACCAAAAACAGCCAATAGCACACCAGCAGAGCAATGAGTAACGCGCTAACTGTCATCAGAATGACATTACTCATCGGTACAAGTCCCACCATAGCGAGAAATGTGTATACCACTGCAGCGGGTAGTAACGCTAAAGGTGATAAAAGCCATATCGAACGGTCCATAAAGCGGGCAAGCTGCGCACGACTATCGGGTAACAATAACCAATAGGCACGATAGCGACGACACATATTGGTGATAAGCCCAGCCACTATAAATGCCGGTATAAGAAAAATAACCGGCGTGTTGGTCACCAATTCGGCGTGCAATATATTTTCAATGGATCCGTCACCATTAACGTATTCCAGTACCCCAAAAAGAAGTACACCCGCTACGACCACTGCGCTCCCTGCTAGCACCACACCCGAGAACGGGCGATTGGTGTGCATTACTGTTTTGATGAAGTTGTAGAAACTATTGTTGTTAATACGAACATCGGGAAACAGTACAAAAGTCTGGCGCGACCGAAACAGCTGCAGTTTATCTTCCGGTTTCATTGTGATTCGGCCCTGCGTCGCAAACTTGTAAATAGCGACCCAACTACATAGCGACACGACTACAGCCGCCACTTCAAGCCCGGACACACCACCTGAAATCTGCAGAGACACCTGTTCCCAGGAGACAAAGTTACTCACCCCCATAAACACTAGCCAAGTCAATACAACAGCGACCTGGAAAAAAGCAATTAAGAAAAAGGTGCAAAGGCTGACTAGCGCCGACACCAGCAGCGCGATGCGTACAACCTCTACACTCAACTGCTGCTGAAAAAATGCCGTGGCCGTTAACGTCCACAAAGCCAATACCGTAGCGGCGATCTGCAACAGCATTTTTGCCGAGTCGCCACAAAGCATAAAGGCCCGGGCACTCAATAAGATGCGCATTCGCATTGGTACGATAAACAGCCCCATGCTGTAGGCCATAATTAAAAACCCCAAGCCATGGTATAGGGCTTTGTCAGCGCCCTTTGCCTGAAACACCGCACAAACCGAGAGCACCAATACAGATCCGACAAATATAAACCACTGCCAAGCACGGGGTGGCACCAGCAGATAACGTCCTATACCGAGGTAGCGTGCTAAATTAGTTTGCATAGGTTCCCCCGTGCCAATAGAGAAAGATATCCTCCAAAGACAAACCCGAGGCCTTTACCTGACTGGCGCCCAAGCTCAGCAACTGCTCCCGCTTGGCATCATTCCAGTCCTTAATCACCAGCTGACCACCGTGGGGTGAGTTCTGTGAAAAGAGTATCTGATCAATACCGATAACCGCTTTATCAGTCAGCGCGCCACTATAATCAACCCGAACCACAGTCTCATACAATGTATCCAGAGGCTGGTCACAAGTGAGTGTGCCGTTTTGCAGACACCACACCCGGCTTACAATACGCTCCATATCCGACACGATATGCGAGGAAAAAATAATCGCGGTATGTTCGCGACAGGCATAGTCCATTAGCTGCTGAAAAAACTGGCGCCGGGCAATAGGGTCTAGCGAGGCGACCGGTTCGTCCAGCACCAGCAGATCCGGGTTGTGGGCCACGGCTAGCACAATTGCAAGTTTTTGTTTTTGCCCTTCGGACATACGCCGGATGCGTTTCCCCTCAGACAGCTCCCATTCGGGCATCAGCTGTTTTAGTAAATCGTCATTCCATTCGGGGCGCAGCTGACGGTATAAATCAAACAACTGCTTAGGCGTCATTTCGCCGGGCAGCTCATCGCGCTGGGGCACATAGCCAATGCGCTGTTTGGTGGCGGGCGCAAGCTCGGTTGATTTTTCGCCCCACAACTGACATTGCCCAAACGCGGGCGCGCCAAAGCCCAAGAGCGTTTCCAGCAAGGTGGTTTTACCCGAGCCGTTTTTACCCAGCAGTCCAACCACATCCCCGGGCCGAACCTGGGTGGTAATATCCTGTAAGATCGTTTGCCCACCCAGCTGGCGCTGCAGGTTAGTAATTTGCACAGGAATTTTTAGAGTGTTGACCGAATTCATAGCGACGCCCCCAAGAATAGTAAGGCGACGTAAGACACCAGATTATTGACCGCGTGTAGTAACCAAGGGGTAAAGATTGATCCGGTACACTCGCGGGCCAAGCCCAAAATAACAGAGAATACCGCCAGTTGAATCAGCAACCAAAGGTTGTACTGCCCCACATGCAAAAGCACAAATAGCACGCTGGTAACCAGTAAGGTTCCCGCGAGCCCCAACCAACTGTGGCGCAAGGCTTTAAACATATAGCCGCGAAATATCAGCTCTTCCAGCAGTGGCGCGAGCAACACAATCACTAAAAACATGGGCCAGTGGAAGCGCTCCCCCATCGCCTGGGTAAAGGCATCCGCAGGCACATCGACCAGAGTGTGCATCACGCCGGCCAGCAACTGGTACACGGCCCAAATACCCAGCCATAATCCCACTTGGCGCCCGGTGACGCGCGTAAAAGCAAGGGTCTTGTCCCAGCGCTGGTCAGTAAAATTAGCGGCCCAGAAGATAATCGGCAACAAAAAAACAAATTGTGTGACATACACACCCGCCAAAACATCCGGGTTGTAAGCCTGGGAAGAAATCATTGCTTCAATATCGGCGGGGCTTAACTCGGGCTGGGCAGCCGCCATAAAAACGCCATAGCAAAAGAAAAACAGCAGCGCCGCCAAGGCGCCCACCGCTGCCATTAACAACAGCCAGCCAATAGCCCGGCCAGCGCGGGGGTAGTATTTCTCAGCCGCCTCGTGCGACGGTTCGACTTGATCCAAGGTTTGCATATCGCCCTCCATAGAGTGTTTTCTTATGTGTATTATACAAACAATACACCAATACACATGAGAGGGCAAAATAATATTTGTTCGGCGAAGGAATAAAATCAGGAGAAAGGAGAGAGAAGAGAGGGGAGCGCCCGCGATGAGCGCCCCTTTAGGCCTAGAGTGGCAGGCTTAGAATAATAGACCTAATCGATGGAGCCACAACAGTAACGCGGCTAGGGCTCCTTACCAAATGGCTTGGTAATTAACACCAGCTTGGGCAACAAAGTCAATGAACCCAAAATAGCGGCAAACATCGCCAGAGCCGTGAGCGAGCCGAAGTAGATAGACGGAATAAACTGTGACAGGGTCAGTATCAAAAACCCGACAATAATAATCACCGCCGTGTAAAACATCGCCCGCCCGATGGAGGCGTGGGAGTTATGCATGGCCTCTACATAATTGCCCGCCCGGGAAAACTCGTCGCGAAAGCGGTACAAATAGTGAATCGCGTGGTCCACCCCTACCCCCACGGTAATCGCGGCGATGGTGATGGTCATCATATCCAGCGGAATTCCCGCCAGGCCCATCCCCCCCAAAACCACGCCCGCGGCCAAGAGGTTGGGCAGCAACGAAATAATGGCAATGGTAAGCGAGCGGAACAGAATCAGGAACATCAGCATAATGCCCAGAAACACCGCGCCCAGGGTGACAATTTGTGACTTAAACAGGCTTTGCAACATGTTGTTGTAAAGCACCAGCATGCCGGTAAAGTGCACTTGCTCAGGCTTAAAGCCCACATCGTTTTGTGCATAGGCGCGAATTTGTTCTACCAGTTCCGCGCGCTGTAAATCGGGGCTGGTTTCTATCACCCGCAGGGTTAAACGCGTCTGACCATGCTCATCCGACAAATAAGGCGCCACCAAAAAGCTGCGAATATCGTCCGATAACATATTGCGCACCACGCCCAACTCAAAGTTATTCAAGCTGCCGCCGTTAATATCCTGCGCCACCTGATACATGGTGCACAGTGATTGCACCTTGCCCACCTCGGGCAAGGATTCTAAATACCGGTGCAGCTGGCATACATTGTCGAGCCCCACAGGGTTAAACCAGGCGCTCTCGATATTGCTTTGCGACTCGCTTTGCTCGCCAAAAGGGTCGCCGCCAAAGGGATCATCAAACTCATCACCGGCTGTGCTATCGCTTTGCTCGGCAAAGGGGTCGTCAAAACCAAACTCGTCGTCTTGGGCGGGCTCAGCGCTTTCATTTTTCGCTGCCGGCTCGGGTTCTGGCTCGGCGGGAGCGTCCAGCACAATATCCAGACTAATAGTGCCGCCCAGCTGCTGATCGATGACCGACATGCCCTGGTAAATTTCCGTGTCTTTGTGGAAATAGTCGATAAATTTATTTTCCACCTTCAGCTGGCTCATGCCGTAAACGCTAATACCACCAATTAACAGCGCGAGTATGACCACCAGTGCACCATGGCGCTCGGCAATGCGGGAAAAACGCAAGGTGGTTGCCGCCGACTGATCGCCTTTATCTTTAGGCTCGCCTTTTGACAACAGCATAAGCGCACTGGGCAAGAGCAAAAACGCCAGCACCAAGGCGTAACTAAGGCCGATGGTCATCATCCAGCCAAAGTCGATCACCGGGCGAATATCGCTGACCACTAACGAGACAAAAGCAACAATAGTGGTGAGCGCGGTATACAGGCAGGGTTTGGCCATTTGCCCGGCGGTTGCCATAACCAGCTCGGCCTGGGGCCAATCGGGATGGCGGGCGTGGAGTTCGCGGTAACGCACCACCAGGTGGATGGTAATCGCCAGAGTCATAATCAGCAGCAAGGCGACAAAATTAGACGAGATAACCGTCAGGCGCCAATCTACCCAACTCAGCAAGCCCAGCACCGTTACCACCGCCATGACACAGACGGCTAAAGGCAGTACCACAAAGCGCGTTTGGCGAAAAATAACCGCCAGCATCAGAATAATAAAAACAATAATCGCCGAGCCAAACACCACCAGATCACTGCGAATAAAGTCGATCATATCGGCGGTAATCATACTGACCCCACCCAGGAATACCTCGGCCCGGTCATCGTATTGGCTGAGGATATGGCGAATGGTTTCGACCCGTTGATGATCTTGCGCCATCAGCTCGGTACGGTAGGCGAGAAATTCGGCGCTCACGGTGTCCAGCCGTTGCTGTTCGGTCTCGCTCAATCCCTCGGATTTGCTTTTAGCGCGCAGGGCATCGCGCTCGCGCACCATCTCAATGTAGCGGTTATTGACCTCCAGGTTTAATTGTATCGCCGTGGTTTTTTCATCCGGTGAGAGTAAGGTGTCGCGATAAATAGGGCTTTGCAAAAACTCTTTTTTGGCCATTTCCATATCCACGCCCGGGCTTAGCAGCGTGCGGGTGGATTCCTGCTGCTCGGCCAGCGAGCGCATGGGGCTGTACAGCAAGGGCACGGTCAAAATAGAGTTTATGCTATTAACCCCCTGCACCTCGGCCAACTCGCCCTGCAGCTGTTGCAAGGTATCGAGTGATTGCTCAGAAAACATCGGCTGGTGGGGGGTGTAGGTCACCACCAGAAAATCGCCGCTTTGGTAGCGCTTATTTATCTGGCGAAAGTAATCCAGCGAGTTGTCGCTCTCTAATGTCAGCGAGTCGGCCGAGGCATCCAGTTTAAAATTGGGTAAGCCCATGGCGGCGACAATGGTCAGAGCGATAATGCACAACAATACCCAGCGCGGGTATTGGGTAATCAGGGTTCGGTAGGCAGAGGTGAGTAGCTTCATGCGTTCGAGCGGCTCCTTGGGATCAGACCTGTTGGCAAAGGCGTATTATGCGGTAAGTCGCGGTGTTTAGCGATCCGAGTGTCCCAAATCTCGCTCGGGGCTAAGCTGATCGCGAATCCGTTGTTTAAGCACTTTCGCCTCGGGGAACCCGCCGTCGCGCTGACGCTCCCACACCAACGTATCATCCAGCCAGATGGCAAACACACCACCAGAGCCCGGCTGCAAGCTCACCCGATCCAGCTCGTCCGGAAAAGTGCTTAATAGCTCCTGCTGCATCCATGCTGCGCGCAGCATCCAGCGGCACAGATTACAGTAATGAATAATGACCTGATTGCGAGCCTCGGGGGGCGCACTAAAATCGTTAAATGCCATGTCTATCTCCTTGTCGTCCACACCGCGAGGCAGGCGTAATCGGACGTAATCGCGTATTTATTGATTTTGCCGCAATATGGGCGAATCTGTGGGTTTTATCCGCAAACATTAACCCTCGGTTCATCGCGGCGCGTCGTATACCTCGTATTAGCGCGGCCCCATAAATGGCCGATTTATTCGCGCTGCGGCCGATAAATGTGCTGTATATCCACCCCTATTATTGTCGGGCGGGTTACTATTAAAGCCGTAGCAACTAGACCCGTAGCAAGAAGGTAACGGCAGGTAAAACGCTGACAATGACACCACCTTTCACCGCTGCCATCCCCAGGGCCCTCACTTACCCATCACCAAGCGGGCCCACTGGCGAGCAGGCGGTGGTCGCTCGCATGGGTAGACCGCGTAGGAGTCACTATGGTTCAAACGACGAAACACGCTATAGTAGAAAGGCAGGCGGTGCCAGTGCGCCTTCAATTGCTACTTTGATGCAATAAACAAGACTTTACCCATGGGCAGTGCAGAATCTACCGTGCAAGCTTCCGACTCATCGCAAATTGCCGCTCCCGCTTCAGAGCCCGCCTGGCAACTGGTGGCCGAGGGCAGCTGGTTGGCGGGCCAGATATTTACCATTGAGCCGAATAAACGCTACACCATTGGTCGCGCCAGCGACTGTGATATTGCCATTAACGGCTCGCACCTGTCGCGCCGTCACGCCGAAATTTCTCTGGTAGGCAGCGCCCTGCGCATTCACGATTTACACTCGGCCAATGGCACCTACCTGAACGAGAAACCCGTCGAGGACGACCTGGCCCATCACGGCGACCAGATGCGTCTGGATGTCTATCGTTTCCGAATTGTAAACCCGGCTTACGAGCCCCCGAAACCCCGCACTCCCACAATCACCGCCGGGGCACTGCCCCAGGTAGATCGCAAACCCCTGCCCTCGGCCCACAAGCGCTGGAAAACCAAACCCACCTCGCCCGGCAACCGCATTGAGCCTACCACAGAGAACAACTCGCCCGCGGCATTATGGCTAGTGCTGGGGGCTTGCCTGGCCGCAGCGGTAGTTGTGGGCGCCCTGCTGTTTGCCTGACACGAGTGTGGTAGAATCCCCGCCGCTAATGACAACCACACCGGAATATCTGCTATGAGCTTTGACAAGGTCCCCTCTGGCAAAAGCCTGCCAGACGATATGAACGTCATCATCGAAATCCCCATGAATGGCGAGCCCATTAAATACGAAGTGGATAAAGACAGCGACTGCGTGTTTGTCGACCGCGTACTGGGCACCTCAATGCACTACCCCTGCAACTATGGTTACGTGCCTCACACGCTGTGCGGCGACGGTGACCCGGTTGATGTACTGGTACTGTTAAATCACGCGCTGATGCCAGGCTCAGTCATCCGCTGCCGCCCCATCGGCGTGCTGAAAATGACCGATGAATCCGGCGAAGACGCGAAAGTACTGGCCGTACCCGTCGACAAAGTGACCCCGCTGTACACCAAAGTAAAATCCGTTGACGATGTACCGGAAATCACCCTGAAATCCATTGAGCACTTCTTTGAGCGCTACAAAGATCTGGAAGATGGCAAATGGGTGAAAGTCGACGGCTGGGAAGGTGTTGAAGCCGCCCGCGCCGAAATTAGCGACTCGGTAGAGCGTTACAATAAAGGCTAATCTCGAAAGGCTAATCTCGATGTCTCTTTGGGATTAGAATGAAGGCGGCTGCGGCCGCCTTTTTTGTGCCTGGAGTTTTGTGCGGACGACTACTGCAAACTCAGCCCACTGATATCCGGTTGGACCGGCGTTTTCTCATCTTTTAGCTGTCCCAAATCAGCACCGGCGGGGGCTAACTCTGCCTCTAACTCGGCTACCGCCACAGACGGCGCCTCCCGGCGCTCTTGGGGCGAGAGCAAATCCGCGCCTGGCTCCGAAAGTCCCCAATCATCCACCTCAAGCTCGGGCAGGGGCAGATCGTGGCGGGCGTCCTCGGGCAACATATTCTCGCCCGCTGGCGCCACGTCAAAACTAGGCACAGCTACCTCAGGCGCCGCCTGGGTGCGCCGCTCGGCTTGATCCAACAGCGGCCCTTCCGCCGGGCGCAAGGTGTAAGCCGCCAAATCAAGATCGACCGGCTCAGTGCGGCTTCGCTCGGTAGCGCGCAGCAAACTTACCCCTACAGGCGCCAGGGATAATCCGCGCTGCCGTGGTGCAGCGGCTTTAGGCTTAGCACGGTCTGCTGCCGAAACCACGGCCACCTCGGCCCCGGCCTTGCGCAATACTTGTTGGTACTTTTGCGCGGTGGGCTTATCCAGACCGCGCTTTACCGCTACTGGACGACCGCTAAACAGCGCTTCTATTTTCTGCGCATCGGCCTTAAACAGCTGCTGCAGACGCTGTTTGACCTCAACCAAGTTGGCGCCCAATACAATATCGCCGCGAAAAACCAGATCGAATTGTGGGTTGTTATCATCCATCGCCTTCCCTCGGGTCGCTACGAATAGGGTTGCTTTTACCTATCTTAGCACGAGCTTACACCGCAACGCTTAGTGCCAGAGCCCGGCAACTCTGGCTCATACCAAAATCACAAGCTCGCACCGAGTTAATGTGACAAAACGATCTGGATAGCGACCCCACCTAGGGCCATACTGAATGGCCCCAATAAGAGCAATCAGGAAGCGAGGGCAGCATATGCAACAAGCGGCCAAAACTCTGCCACAAGACCCCATCCGGGTTTCGGTGCTACAGCGAGTGGAGCGGGATATTGCCCATTTGACCGATAAAATCCACGCCCTTGAGCAACAACCCCACGCCAATGACCAACTGCTTGCGGCTTACCGTTTAATGCTCCAAACCCGTACCGAGGTGCTCGCCTGCCTGACCGGCAGCGATGATCACTACCACTGAATACTCAGTCGATTGAGTGATTCATATCCGCCGCCGGCTTGCTGGATTGGGCGCGACCGATCACGACAGCTGGCACCCCCACCGCCGTCGAGTGGGGCGGCACCGCCTCTAACACCACACTGCCAGCGCCAATCTTGGCGTACTCGCCTATCTCAATATTACCCAGTATTTTGGCCCCGGCGCTGATTAGCACGCCGCGCCCAATTTTAGGGTGACGATCGCCTTTGCTGTTGCCACTGCCCCCCAAACTTACCGCGTGCAGCATGGAAACATCGTCGCCCACCACCGCCGTTTCGCCAATCACCACACCCGTGGCATGGTCGATCATAATGCCGCAGCCAATGCGCGCGGCCGGATGAATATCCACACCAAAGGTCTGGGAAATGCGGTTTTGTAAATACAGTGCCAGACAGTGCCGCCCCTGGCCCCACAGCCAGTGGGCAAAGCGATAAGATTGCAGCGCGTGAAAGCCCTTAAAATACAACAGGGGCATCAGATACTGATTACAGGCGGGGTCGCGCTCGCAATAGGCTTCGATATCACGACACAGCGATAGCTCGATATGCGCATCCGCCGCCATGGCCGCACTGAACACTTCGCGCAACGACATCGCCGGCAGCGCCTGGGAATCCAGCAAGCTTGCCAGATGATAACTAATGGTATCGGCCAAACTGCGGTGATTGAGAATACTGGCGTGATAAAAACTGGCGAGCGCAGGCTCACCTTGCGCCAGCGCCTGGGCCTCTTGGCGAATGGTTTGCCAAATAATGTGGGGGGCTTCTACCGGTTCGGGCAAGAACTGTCTCCCATTCAAGGAATCAACGAAGCGCGCATATTCTCATATTTTATCGCACAGTTCATGCATCTGCCCGATCAGTTCGGCCCCCTCGCGGGCCAGCGCCTGACGGGTGCGCGAATCGGTCTCGGGCGGGCAATAGGCAAACAATTGCATGCCCGCTAAACGCGCCGCGCGTGCGCCGCTGGGTGAATCCTCGACGACGACACATTCACTTGGCGCATAGCCTAAAGTTTTGGCGGCCAGCAAAAAAAGATCCGGCGCCGGCTTGCCCTCGCTGACATCGGTAGCGCTAAAACGGTGACGCGGGAAAAATTCTATCAGGCCGGATTGAGTCAGCGATAACTGCATTTTCTCGTGGCGGCCGTTAGAGGCGACACAAAATTCAGTCCCTGTATTTTGCAAATGCTCAAGCACTGGTTTAATACCGGGAATGGGCTCCACGCCGCGCTCAAAAGCGCGCAGGGTTTCATCCTGCACCCGGGCCCAAAACTGTTCGGCAAAATCTAACCGCTCGGCCTCGGGCCAGCTGCAATAGGGCTCGTTATCGGCAATCAGTGCCGCTACCTGCTCGGCGCACACCGCAATGGATTTGCCGCGAAACAGGGCAAACACCTCTGCCACATTCACCTGCACCCCTAAAGGCGCCAGGCAATCGCGTAATACTTCGGCGCCCAGGGTTTCGGTTTCCACCAGCACGCCATCGCAATCAAAAATAACCAACATAACGACCGACTCTATAGTTTGCGTTTTACCCCAACTCGCTCTCGCAAGCGCTGTAAAAATACCGGCTCAAACACCAGTAGCAAAACTATTATGACCGAGTGCAAAACAGTCGTTAGGAGAAAAAAGTGTGGAATTGTAAAGTCCAGCTTACCCAGAAAAACAATCGCACTGACGGCAGAAGCCATCATAAATAAAGCATTCATAACATTGTTAACCCCGATAATCTGACCGCGATACTCAGGAAGCGACTGCTGTTGCATCATGGCCTGCAGGGGAACCGAATAGAGCCCCCCGGCCACGCCTAACAGCAACACATCCAGAACGATCCGCCCAAACAGGGGCCGCTGCAGCTGCTCTGCCAAGCCGAAAAGCTCGCCACCGGCAGAATACTGCGCGGCAAACTGTTGGCCGGCAAACGCCAAATCGGCGGAGAACACAGCAATTAAAGCTCCACCCAACAGGACCACTGCGGGATCAACTTTTGCCCGACTAAGACGATGACAAGCCAGCGCCCCGCTGCACACCCCCAGCAAGAAAGCCACCAGCAAACAGGTCACCACACTGCCCTCGCCCGCGAGCAATTCGCGGGTAAAATTGGGCAGCTGGGTCAGATAAACCGAGCCCAAAAACCAATACCACGAAAAGGCCAAAATGCTGGAAAACACGACCCGGGATTCGCGCGCGTAAACAAAGCTGCGTGCAAACTGACGCAGCGGATTACGCATTAGCGGCGGCGCATTGAGCGCCGCCGGGGCCGGCTCAATAAAACGGCTGCTGTACCAACCGCCCAGGGCGATTAGCACGCCCCCGACTCCGACCACCACGCCACCACTGTCAAATTGCATAACCACGGTGCCGGCAATTAAACCGCAAAAGACCGCCAGCGAGGTGCCCGAATGCAGCACGCCATTGGCAGCGGTTAACTGGGCGGGCTGTACCAGCTGGGGCACCAGTGAATATTTAACCGGACTAAAACAGGCTGACTGAATCCCCGTGCCCAACACCACCAGCAGCAAAAGCGCGGGGCTTTGCAGATAAAAAGCGACGCCCCCCAATAGCATAACGGCCACCTCGCCCAACTTGATCAGTCGCGCCAGCATGGCTTTATCCAGGCGATCGGCAAACTGCCCCACTAGGGGTGCAAAAAACAAAAAGGGCACGATCAAACAGGCCGCCACTACATTGTTGAGGACGTCTACCCCCTGCCCCCAGAGGCTCACGCCACTGTAGGTAAACAGCATCATCAAAGCGCTTTTATAAAAATTATCGTTAAAGGCGCCGCCAAACTGGGTCCAGAAAAGGGGGTAAAAGTGGCGATCAGTCAGCAGGGCTAACTGCTTGGGTTTAGCGGACGACATGAGCGGGCTCCAAGAGTACGTACTGACGGTAAATATCGTCCAGGTAATTCAGCACGACCGCTTTAAGCGCTATATCTGTCTTACTGAGACAATCACCTAACAGATCCCGAGTTAACACCTGGGCGTAGCGACGGGCTAAAGGGCGATAGCTGAGATGCCAGGGCTCGGGGGCGATGGCACCGTAATCGAACTGATAGGGGCGGTAAAACTCGGTGTCCGGCAAATCGATGTCCAACTGAGCGTGTAACCGCCCGAATACCCCCTCGGGCACGCACTCGGCGGGGGTTAGCTGCAAGCGGTAATCTTCGGGCATAGCGGCAGGGTCAAAGACATCCATATCAGTGCCCCAATGATGGCGCGAGGCACCGGGTAGCGCCGAATAGCGCAGTATCGCAAATAATTGCTCACGCTGGGATAAAGCCTGCATATCCACTTTACAGCCCCGATCATCCAGCACCGCGCGCTCGCCTCGGGCCTTGGCATTAAAAATCGCCAACTGACGATCAAAGCTGCGATAACCACTGGCCACCGCTAGGTCACAGCCGGTGCGAACACAAGCCTCGCGCAGACGCGTAAACGCGGTCAGCGTCTGGGGATGCAATTTTACGCTCCCCGCCAAGGTCACCAGATGAGCATCGTCCAAGCCCAGGGCTTGACGCTCGGTTACCGGTGGATCTTCGCTCATAAACCCTCTTTAGCCTCGCGCCAATGTGCGCTGGTGCATGTTTAGCTCGGGTCGCCCACAAAATGACCAGCAAGTGTTTGCAGTATCGAGTTAAGACTGTAATATAACCCGTGGCTATAAACGGACGCCAATTATAGCCCTCGAACAATAATAAGCCGTAACATAACAACAAATGGAGTCTTAAGGTATGGGTATTGAGCAAAGTGAATTGCTGCAGCTAAAAAACCTTGGGATGGCCTCGGTCAATATTCTTCGCGCCATCGGAATCAACAATTATCAAGACCTCAAAACCATTGGCGCCGTGGGTGCTTACCAGCGCATTAAAGAACGCGACATCAATGTTTCAAAAGTGATGCTTTACGCCCTGCAGGGCGCGCTTATGGATGTGCATTGGAACGACTTGCCTCCAGATATGAAAGCCGAGCTGGTGGCCGAAGCCGAAAGATCGGTAACCCAAAGCGCCTGACAAGTGGGCGTTGCTCGGGCGCCTCTGAGAATTCGCTCAGAGGCTCGCTAAAATAATAAGTAAAGCCGTAGAGTCGCAATTGCCCATCCTGCTATAGTAGTGACGGCGTCGAAGCATTGCAGTCGGCGCCCTGATCGATCAATGGCCCCGTCGGCCTTATAACAGAGATAGGCACAATGCATTTAGCCTCGAATGAATTTGAGGCCCTGGCGGAGCTGGGGCAAAAAATCACCCAAATCAGTCACAGTCTGACAGAGGATTTCACTCCCGAAGGCGAGCCTATTACCCTCGCAGGCAGCGACGATTTATTTGCCGGCACCTCGCCCACCCAGCTACTGCAAGTAACCAGCGGCCAGGTGCATTACCGTATTTCCGGAAAGCTGACACTGATCTATGGTCCGGGCGACATTCTGGGTTTGTCGCGCATGCTCAGCTTACCCGATGGAACCTATTCCAGTACCGACGCGCTCACCCTTCAGCCCCTTGAGCGCGATACCTTTATTGCCCATGTCTGTCGCGACGAAAAACGCCAGAAACTGTGGAGCTATTTTTTACTTTCGCAAACAAGCTGGCTCCAGCAAGCGCTGGCGCAGGAAATGCGCCAGGAGTATCAACCCCACGCCGGCTTCCTGCGCTTTGCCCCCGGCGAGACCATTATTGCCGAAGGGGACGAGGCCGACTTGGTGTACACCCTGCTGGAAGGCCGCGCCCACGCCGTATGCAATGGCGTGGTGGTAGGCGAAATTCACAGCGATGAAATCTTCGGCGCCCTGGCCGTGTTTACGGGGCAAAAGCGCATCGCCAGCGTCGTAGCCAACACTGACTGCACGGTGCTGACGGTACATAAAGAAGAGTTTATTGAGCTGGTCGAGCACCAACCGCACATTTGCATCGGCCTGATCGAGGAGATGGCGCAAAAAATCAAACAGCTAAACGAACAACTGGCAAGCCACGAAGCCTAACTCTCTCCTAACGACGGGCGTTTGCAGCACGGCTGCGCAAACGTCTGGCAAACAGCAGCTCCGTTTACAACGCCCCGTATCACACGCAACGGTTTGTCAGACCACCCGCCTGAGCTCGGGTGGCGATATGGCGTTGTTTAAACGCCAATTCCCACTTACCCGCAAGAAAAACCCAAGTCACTGTTGACAACCGTAATGATAATAATTATCGTTACATCACTGGCGACATTTGCTGCGGCAAGTGCCCAGGGGTCGGTCAATTTTCCTGCAAGTCAATTGTCTGATCTTCTCCTCCGGTTTTGCCCCACAAGGGTAAAACCAAAGGCACCTCGGTGCCTTGGCTAATCACGGTTGCTTGGGCCGCCTGCGGGCGGCCATTTTTCTTTTGCTCTCCTCCCCTATTGAAATATCGCCAACCGATGGCATATATCGGTCGATACAGCGGTAAACCTGAGGAGTCCCTAACCGTGATGCGAATTGGCCTGTTTTTACTAACCAACCTGGGCGTGCTGGCCCTGGCGAGCTTAACCCTTAATCTGCTGGGCGTTGACCAGATTCTCAATGAGTCTGGCACCGGACTGAATCTAACCAGCCTGCTGATTTTCTGCGCCGTATTCGGCTTCTCCGGCGCCTTTATTTCGCTGTTTTTGTCCAAGTTTATGGCCAAGCGCACCACCGGTGTTCAGCTGATTACCAATCCGCGCACCGCCGACGAACGCTGGCTGATGGAAACCGTTAAAGACTTGTCGCAAAAAGCCGGTATCGGTATGCCCGAGGTGGGAATTTTTCCCGCTAATCAAGCCAATGCGTTTGCCACTGGCTGGAACAAAAACAATGCACTGGTCGCAGTAAGTGCAGGGTTACTGCAACGCTTTGACCGCGAAGAAGCCCGGGCGGTGATGGCGCACGAGATCGGCCATGTGGCCAATGGCGATATGGTAACCCTGACCCTGATTCAAGGGGTGGTGAACACCTTTGTGATGTTCCTGGCCCGTATTATTGGCCACACCGTGGACAAGGTGGTGTTTAAAACCGAACGCGGTGTGGGCATTGGCTACTATATTGTCACGATTGTCGCCGAAATTATCCTGGGTTTTCTCGCCACCATGATCGTCATGGCCTTTTCGCGCTATCGCGAATACCGGGCTGATGCCGCCGGCGCTACCCTCGCCAGCCGCGAGGGGATGATTCGCGCTCTGCAACGGCTGCAAGCCGAAAGTCAGGCCGGCGCTCCCAGCCCCATGCCCAAAAGTATGCAGGCGTTTGGCATCTCCAGCGGTTTCCAGCAGTCGCTGGGTAAGCTGTTTGCCAGCCACCCGCCGCTAGAACAACGAATCAACACGCTGCGTCAGGGCCTATGAGAAAAGCTTTACCCGCAAGTGTGTTACTGGCCGGACTGCTGGCATGGGCGCTCACCCTGGGCGCCCATGCCGCCGTCCCTGAGTTTGCCACTGACGATGAACGCAACACCATTGAGATCTTCGAGTTTGCCAGCCCCTCGGTGGTCTACGTCAATCGCCTGCAGGTGGTGCGCGACCGCCGTTCGTTTGATCTGCTTTCTATTCCCAACGGGGCAGGCACTGGTTTTATCTGGAGCGAGGATGGCCATGTGGTCACCAACTTCCATGTGGTCGAAGGGGCGCAGCAGGTCTCTATTACCCTGCCCGATCAATCCAGCTGGCCCGCCGAGGTGGTGGGCTTGGCGCCCGACAAAGACTTGGCGGTGTTAAAGATTAAGGCACCCAAAAACAAGCTTCACGCCCTGCCCATGGGCGACTCGGATCAATTGGCGGTGGGCCGAAAGGTGCTGGCCATTGGCAATCCTTTTGGTCTGGACGCCACTCTTACCACCGGTGTGGTCAGCGCCCTGGGACGCGAAATAGAGGCGCCCAACCAGCGTAAAATCCGCAATGTGATTCAAACCGATGCCGCGATTAACCCGGGCAACTCTGGCGGCCCGCTGCTTAATTCCAAGGGCGAGCTGATCGGCGTCAACACCATGATTTACAGCCCCAGTGGCGCCAGTGCCGGTATTGGCTTTGCTATTCCGGTGAACATAGTCAAAGAGATTGTGCCCCAGCTAATCGAGCACGGCCGCCTGATTCGCCCGGTATTTGGGGTAGAGTTTGCCCCCGCCTACTGGGCCAGACGCGCCGGCGTAGATGGCGTACCCCTGTTGCATGTGGCGCCAGGGCTGCCCGCGGCGAAAGCAGGGCTAATTGGCGCACGCCGAGGCTCTTGGGGACGGGTAGAACTAGGGGATATTATTATCGCCCTCAACGAGACTCCTACCCCCAATCAGGATGAATTTCTAACCCTGTTAGAGCAGCACGAGCCGGGCGATACGCTCACCGTTCAATATGTGCGCAACGGCCGGGTTAAGCAGACTCAAGTCACCCTGGCCGAGCCGCAGCTATGACCGAACCCACTTATATTTGCGCGAGCAGTGACCTCACCGACGACACCAGTCGAGGCTATCGCTTAGAGGCCGTTAACCTATTGCTGGTGCGCAAAAAAGGGCAGGTATACGCCTATCGCAATCTATGCCCCCATGTTGCCATCCCGCTAGAGTGGCGCGAGCACGATTTTTTAACCGCCGACACCAGCCTAATCCAGTGCGCCAACCACGGCGCCCTGTTTACCATCGAAGACGGCCTGTGCATCAGCGGGCCCTGTAACGGCCAATCGCTGATACCCATAGCGGTGACGGAACGTGACGGCGGTATTTACCTGAAACCCTAAAGCAACACCGGCAGGGCGCGATCCAGAGCAATTTCACTGTTTTCGGGATCGATTCGGGCGCCGTAGGCGAGTACCTCTACCCCGGCATGAGCGGCCTCACGCAGGGTCTTACCGTAGGCCGGGTCAAGGTGATCCGCCGGGCTAACGCGCTCGATACCTGTGTGCTGCACGCAAAACAACAATACCGCCCGGTGGCCCTGCTCTACCATGCTTATCAGCTCGCGCAGGTGCTTGGTGCCGCGCGCACTCACCGCATCGGGAAACAGCCCCTCTCCCGGCGCCTCCATTAGCGTTACGCTCTTAACCTCGACATAACAGTCGGGACCATTGCCGGAGAGCAAAAAATCAATGCGCGATTTTTCGGCGCCGTATTTCACCTCGGCCTGTATTTGCGAATAGTCCGCCAGAGGTTCAATCAGCCCGGCATCCAGGGCTTCGCGCACCAAATGATTGGCGCGCCCGGTATTGATACCCGCCCAGTGACCGCTGGGCGTGGTGGCTACCTCCCAGGTGTGGGGGTATTTACGGGTTTTGCTGTCAGAGTGGGAATACCAGCAGGGCGAGCCCTCGCTGATGCACTCGCGCATCGAGCCGGTATTGGGGCAGTGAATCGTCAACGCCTGTCCCTCGGCATCGATAATATCCGCCAAAAAACGCTTATAACGTTTGACCAAAACACCCTTTTGCCAGGGTTTAACTGCTTTCATAAGCCTTTTCTGCCCCCAAATGGATCATTATAAAGCCCACAGGCCAACCACCGGACACAAATCTGCAAAAAATACTGGAACGGCTTTAACGAATCTGGTAGCTTCGCTTTCCTTCCGCCGGTACCGACCTTAGGCGGCACAGGAAAATTGGCGAAGCGTCGTGACGACGCGACAGTAACCAGTAAGCTGTCAGACAAAGTCTGCCAGGTTCTTCAGGAGATGAGAGGCGTTTCCCTATGCCCAACAGTTCAGCTCAAGCCGAAAGCTATACGCTGCGCACCTTTGCACCCTACAAAGAAAAGAAGGGTGAGGAGTACATGAATGAAAATCAGCTGGAGCATTTCCAAAAGCTGCTATTAGCCTGGCGTAGAGAGTTGATGGAAGAAGTCGACCGCACCGTAACGCACATGAAAGACGAAGCGGCCAACTTCCCCGACCCAGCAGACCGCGCCAGCCAGGAGGAAGAGTTTAGCCTGGAGCTGCGCACCCGCGATCGTGAGCGCAAGCTGATTAAAAAAATTGACAGCACCCTAGAGCTGATCGAAAACGAAGACTACGGCTTTTGCGACGCCTGCGGCGTAGAAATCGGCATTCGTCGTCTGGAAGCGCGTCCCACCGCCACCCTGTGCGTGGACTGCAAAACCCTGGACGAAATTAAAGAAAAACAAATCGGCGGCTAATCGCTCCCGATTAACGGCCGGGCTCGCCCCGGCCCGTTTTCCCTGTGGTGTTACCAACCTCCCCCTACACCGGCCGCTTTGCGCCCTCGCCGTCCGGCCCTTTGCACTTTGGCTCTCTCGTCGCCGCCCTGGCGAGCTACCTGGATGCCCGCCACCACAACGGCCGCTGGCTGGTGCGCATTGACGATATCGACCCGCCGCGCGAACAGCCGGGCGCCGACCGCCTTATTCTGCAAACCTTGGAAGCCCACGGCTTGCTCTGGGATGGCGAGGCCTTGTGGCAGAGTACACGCTCTCAAGCTTACCGAGAGCTGTTGGAACA
This sequence comes from Gilvimarinus xylanilyticus, assembly GCF_024195295.1. Lineage (GTDB taxonomy): Bacteria > Pseudomonadota > Gammaproteobacteria > Pseudomonadales > Cellvibrionaceae > Gilvimarinus > Gilvimarinus xylanilyticus. Next base: position 1,837,113 of record NZ_JAMFTH010000001.1, read on the forward strand.
ATTGGCCCAGCAAGCGCTGATATACCCCTGCAACTGCACCCGCAAAGACATTAAGGCCATGGGCGGGGTTTACAACGGCCATTGCCGCCTACATTCGCCGGCAAGCACCTCCGATTGCGCTTGGCGCTTAAAGCTGTACGACCTGCCAGGCGCCCGTGGACAACTGCCCGACACCCTGACCTTTAAAGACCTACTGGCGGGCGAACAAACGCAAAACCTGGCGCGCGAGGTGGGCGATGCCGTGGTCAGACGCAAAGACGGCTTGTTTGGCTACCAGCTTGCGGTGGTGGCGGACGATATTCACCAGGGCGTTACCCATGTAGTGCGCGGCAGCGATCTTTTGCCTGTGACCGCGCGCCAGATTCGTTTTTTTGAGATACTGCAGCAAACACCACCGCAATACGCCCATGTACCCATCGCCTGCGGGCCGGACGGGCGCAAGTTCAGTAAGCAGAACCAGGCGCCGGCGTTAAATAACGACGCCGCGGGGGCAAACCTGTGGCAGGCACTGGTGTTTCTAAGGCAAAATCCCCCTCGGGAGCTGGCCCATAGCCCTCCCACTGAAATTTTGCCTTGGGCCGTTCAACACTGGCGACGCGACCTATTGGTCGGCGCCTCTTTATCAAAAACTGTGGAAGATTCATGAACAACCAGCGCCTGGTGATCCTGTTGTTGCTGATCGCCTATATTTTTTCTCCCACCCTGTTTACCTGGATTGTGAATCCCGAGGGCGCCTGGTACCGCCCCTACATTATGTGGGTGCTGGTGATTGTCATCGCCTACGCCGTGCAGGCACGTAAGAAGCCCTCATGACATTTGAACTGACCCACGTCGCCCTCATCTGCCTGGGCTATCTGCTGCTGATTTTCGGTATTGCCACCATTACCGAGCGGGGCTGGCTGCCCAAGCGACTCACCGAACACCCACTTACCTATATTCTGTCGCTGGGCATTTTTGCCAGTGCCTGGGCCTTTTATGGGGTAATCGACCTGGCCTTTCAGTTTGGCTATGGCGCCCTGGCTTACTACCTGGGCACCGGGGCGCTGTTTTTGTTTGCCCCGGTGGCGCTGGAGCCTATCACCGAGCTGGCGCGCCGTCACCAGGTGCACTCGCTCGCCGATTTATTGGTGTTTCGCTACCACAGCCACGGCATAGGCGCGCTGACCACCCTGTGTATGCTGCTGGGCATTTTGCCGCTCATGGCCCTGCAGATTCAGGCCATTGCCGATACCATGCATATTCTCACGGTCAGCCGCGATCCGGCGATTCCCTTAGTGGGCACCGGGCTCACCTTTAAAGACCTAATGGCCCTCACCTACTGCGGCATTCTGGCACTGTTTACGGTTTTATTTGGGTCTAACCGCGAACGCCACCGCGGCCTGATTACCGCCATGGCCTTCGAATCGCTGCTCAAGGTGTTTGCCCTGTGCGCCATCGGCCTGGTGGCGGTCTACGGCGTTTTCGATGGCTTTAGCGGCCTGGACCAGTGGCTGGAGCGCAACCCGGAAAACCTCGCCCTGCTGCACTCGCCGATTCGCGACGGCGCCTCGCACACCTTGCTGTTAGTGTTTGTCGCCACGGCGGTCACCATGCCCCATATTTTTCATATGGGTGTGGCAGAGAACCCCATTTTGCGTAACACCCGCACGGTAACCTGGGCATTTCCGCTGTTTTTGTTGTTTTTGGCGCTGCCCATATTCCCTATTCTGTGGGCCGGGTTTGAGCTGTCTGTACCCTTGCCCGCACAATACTTCACTCTGGGCGTACCCATTCTGACCGAGTCCCCCAGCCTCACGGTGCTGGCGTTTATCGGGGGCCTGTCGGCCTCTACCGGCGCCATGGTGGTGATCACCCTGGCCCTGTCCACCATGGTGATGAACCACTGGCTGCTGCCGTTTTTACGCCTGCGCCGCCGTCAGGATATTTACTCGCAGCTGGTGTGGCTCAGGCGTGCGGTGATCGCCGCGCTCTTTGTGGGGAGCTACTTCTTTTACTGGATGCTCGACAATCGCCAGAGCCTGTTTCACCTGGCCCTGGTGGCGTTTATCGAAACCCTGCAATTTGTACCGGGTATTTTTGCCATCGTCTTCTGGGCGCGTGGCAACCGCCGCGGGGTGATTGCGGGGCTGACCGCCGGAACTTTAGTTTGGATGGTGGGGCTGTTAATTCCGCTACTCACGGGGCTTGAGCAAATTTCCGTACCCTTTGGCGATGGCTCACTCAGCGTGGGCATCAGTCGCTGGAGTGAAATTACGGTCATTTCTCTGGGGCTCAACACCCTGATTTTTATCGGCGTATCGCTTTTGACCCGGCAAACCGAAGAGGAGGCCTACAGCGCCGAGCTGTGCGCGGCCGATGAACTCTCCCACCCGGTACGCCAGGCGCTGGATGTGCACTCGGCATCCGAGTTTAAAACCCGCCTGTCTAAGCCCCTGGGCAAGGTCACCGCCAGCCGCGAGGTCGACCTGGCGCTGCGTCAATTGGGCCTTAGAGTGTCCGAGCGCCGCCCCTATGCGCTGCGACGCCTGCGCGACCAACTGGAGGCCAACCTCTCGGGGCTGATGGGGATTCACGTGGCGGGCGAAATTATGGACAACCACCTGCCCTACAAGCTGGCCGAGGCCCGCGACACGGTGGACATCAACCTGATTGAAAACCGCCTATCGCAATATCGCAGCCACCTGACTGGTCTGTCAGCTGAGCTGAACAACCTGCGCCTGTACCACCGCAAAACCCTGCAGGAGCTGCCGATGGCGGTTTGCTCACTGGGTCGCGACAAAGAGATTTTGATGTGGAACCGCGCGATGGAAAAATTAACCGGGATTGCCGCCGACGACATACTCGGCTCGCACCTGGACAATCTGGTCGAGCCCTGGTGCGAGCTGCTGGGGAATTTCTCGGGCGGTGAAGACGCCCACCTATATCGCCACGAAATCACCCTGAATAACCGCCCCCACTGGATCAGCCTGCACAAGGCGGCCATTGAGGGTCCCATCAGCGGCCGACGCGGCTCCACCGCCAGCCAGGAGGATCAGGTTATTTTGCTGGAAGACGTGACCGAAACCCAGCTGCTGGAACAAGAGCTAATCCACTCCGAACGCCTCGCGTCGGTAGGCCGGTTGGCGGCGGGGGTCGCCCACGAAATCGGCAACCCCATTACCGGGATCGCCTGTCTGTGTCAAAACCTGCGCTACGAGTCGGAAAACCCCGACGTACTGGAAACCGCCGAGCAGATTCTCAGCCAGACCGACCGGGTTACCCGCATTGTTCACTCTCTGGTCAGCTACTCCCATAGTGGGCGCAATAAAAAAAGCGCCTATGAAGCAGTGGCCCTGCGCGACTGCGCCGCCGAGGCCATCGCCCTGCTGTCGCTGCAAAAAGACAAAACCGAGGTATTCTTCGACAACGACATCGCCCCCAACGCGATTGTCGCGGGCGATTTACAGCAGCTTATCCAAGTGTTTATCAACCTCTTGTCTAACGCCCGGGATGCCAGCGAGCCCAAAGGTCGTGTTATGCTAGCAAGCGACGAGGACGACAACGACATCACCCTCACGGTCACCGATGAGGGCGAAGGCATAGACCCGGAATACCTAGACCAAATTCTAGAGCCCTTTTTCACCACCAAGGATCCCGGCGAAGGCACGGGCCTGGGGCTTGCCATGGTGTACAGCATTATCGACGATCACGGCGGCAATCTGGATATTATCAGCCCCGCCAACCCGTCGACCCAGCGCGGAGCGCAAATCGTAATCAAATTGCCGCGTCACCTCGACTCTGTGATCACTCACACGGTCAGCGACGCTCCAGAGAAGGCCGATTGACGAGTTATGACCAAAATACTGGTAGTTGAAGACGAAGCCATTATTCGCACCGCCCTGCGCAAGTTGCTCGAGCGCAATAAATACGATGTCAGCGAGGCCCCATCGGTGCGCGAGGCCACCTCCAAGTTCACCCTGAGCGATTTTCAATTAATCATCAGTGACTTGCGTCTGCCGGGTGCGCCAGGGACCGACTTGATTAAACTCGCCGGCGATGTGCCCGTACTGATAATGACCAGCTACGCCAGCCTGCGCTCGGCGGTGGATTCTATGCGCATGGGGGCCGTGGACTATATCGCCAAACCCTTTGACCACGACGAGATGGTCAGCGCGGTTAAGCGGGTGATCGGCAAAGCCTCCCTGAAAGCTCAATCCCAGGCCAACCCCGAAAACAGCAAGGTCACCGGCATGATCGGCTCGTCCGAGGTAATGCAAAAGCTTTACTCACGCATTGCCAAGGTAGCCCCCACCGACGCCACCGTGTTAATTCACGGCGAAACCGGTACGGGGAAAGAGTTGGTGGCCCGCTCGCTACACGAGCAAAGCAAACGTCACAAAGAGCTGATGATTTCGGTCAACTGCGCCGCAATTCCCGAAACCCTGATCGAGTCGGAGCTGTTTGGTCACGAAAAAGGCGCCTTTACCGGCGCCGCCAGCACCCGCGAGGGCTTAGTCGCGGCCGCCGACGGCGGCACCCTGTTTCTGGATGAAATCGGCGAGCTGCCTTTGGAGGCCCAGGCGCGCCTGCTGCGGGTGCTGCAAGAGGGCGAGGTACGGCCTTTGGGGTCGGTGGAATCGCGCAAAGTCGATGTGCGCCTGGTGGCGGCCACTCACCGCGACTTGCGGGCATTGGCGCGCGAAGGCAAATTCCGCGAAGACCTTTACTTTCGGATTCACGTGGTCCAGCTGGAGCTACCGCCTCTACGCGAGCGCGGCAAAGACATACTCGCGCTGGCCGAAAGCCTGCTGACGCGTTACTGCCAACAATTTAACAAAGACAATCTCAAGCTCTCTCCCGAAGCCATACAGGCGATTACTACCTACACCTGGCCCGGCAATGTGCGCGAGCTGGAAAACGCTATGCAGCGCGCGGTCATCCTGTGTGAAGACGAACGGGAAATCAGCCACGATCTATTGGCCATTGATCTGGATCTGGTGCGCCTGGACGATGAAGAGGACGACGATCCCTACGCTCAGGCGGCCCGCGAAGCGAGTCGCAGCAAGCCCCGGCATATCGATCCCTCAGAAGATTTATCGCTGGAAGATTATTTCCAACGCTTTGTACTCGAGCATCAGGACACCATGAGCGAGACCGAGCTGGCCAAAAAGCTGGGCGTTAGCCGCAAGTGCCTATGGGAGCGGCGCCAGCGTTTTGGCATCCCCCGGCGTAAAGCGGGCAGCAAATAACCACTCCCCCCCTTTAATCACCCACCTCTCAGGCGGCCTTCGGTGCCGCCATTTGCGTTCCGCAGGCGCCACTAGCTGCACAATCCCCCTTTTTCATGTCACCCAACCAATCACACCTGGCGCCCAAATAAACTTCCCGGTTCACTCTTACGCCAAGGCGCTACCCTCACCCCCAAAATTGTTACGTCGCACAAGTTGTTACCCAATTCTCTAAGGCGTAACAAATACCCCTCAGAACTGTAACCGCTGGAAATAACAAAAAGTAATATACCCTAAAGTGAAAATACTAACCCTTTGATTTTATTGTATTTTACAACCTTGGCACGAGCAGTGCTTTATACTGCGCACATAACAACAACAAACAATAAAAACGCTCAACCAATAACAACAACAAACAATAAGAAACGAACAAGCTTTAATAACAACAATAAACAATTAGAAAAGAGATAAGTTCAATAATAAGAACAACAAATAATAAGAAACGTAGAATTTATAAAAACAACAACAAACAATAAGAAACGGAATAGCAAGAATAACAACAAACAATAAAAACGAACGTCTAATAAAAACAACAAGACGATAATAAAAACAAAGCGGAATGACTGACTAGGCACCGTAAAGGATCGCAAGTGATTTGGATTGGGCAAGGACGCAATGCTCTTCCTCAAGAGCTGACATTGTGCCGCCCACTCCTACGGGAAAGCTTCGGCTTTCCCGTTTTACTTTCCACTCCCAGCCATTTATCCCCTAATTGATATCCTCCTGATTTTGCGCAACTTTCACGCCATACATGGGCATGCTAAACTCTGAGCTTTACAGGACGACAAGCGCCTTAGGCGCCACTACCTCACACTTGCAGATCTCTCTATGCTAAAACGGCTGTTTAAACTCATTACCCCCAAAAGCTCATCCGCTCGCGCCAACCAACAGCCGCTTATTATTCCCCGCGACCAGCACAATGTGTCGCGCAAGCTGATCAGCCACGCCGCTATCAAGGTAATGAAACAGCTCAACCAGCACGGCTACGAGGCCTACCTAGTGGGCGGCGGGGTGCGCGATCTGCTGCTGGGCGGGCAACCCAAAGATTTTGACGTGGCCACCAACGCCAAGCCCGAGCAGGTCAAAAGCCTGTTTCGCGGCGCCCGTATTGTGGGCCGTCGCTTTAAAATTGTTCACGTGCGCTTTGGCCGCGAAATCATTGAGGTAACCACCTTCCGCGGCCACCATGAGGCGGCCCGCAACGAGCATGGCATGGTACTGCGCGACAATGTCTACGGCAGTGTTCACTCGGATGCGGTGCGCCGCGACTTTACCGTCAATGCGCTCTACTACTCGCTGGACGGCTTTGTCGTACACGACTACACGGGCGGCATCCAAGATCTGGAACATCGCTTACTGCGAATTATCGGCGACCCAGATACCCGCTACCAGGAAGACCCAGTACGCATGCTGCGCGCGGTACGCTTTGCCGCCAAGCTGGGCTTTACCCTGGAGGACAAAACCGCCGCACCGATTCGCCCACAGGCTAATTTGCTGGCTAATATTCCTCCGGCACGGCTGTTTGAAGAAGTGTTAAAGCTGTTTTTGGCGGGCTCAGCCACCGCTACTTTCCATTTGTTGCGTGAGTACAATCTATTCGGCCAACTGTTTCCCGGCACGGAAGAGATTCTCGCCACGGGCGACCCCATTGCCCTGGCACTGGTCGAGCAGTGCATGACCAATACCGATAAACGCATTCGCGCCGGAAAGTCGGTAACACCAGCCTTTATTTACGCCGCTTTGTTGTGGCCCGTACAACAGGCCCGCCTGGCCGAGCTGCAAAAAAACATGCCCAAAGGGCAGGCCTTTGCCGAAGCCGCCAGTCAGGCGGTGGGGCAGCAACTGGCGCGCACCTCCATTCCCAAACGCTTTTTAATCCCCATGCGCGAAATCTGGGATATGCAGCACCGCCTGACTCTGCGTGGCGGCAATCGCGCCTTTACCCTGGTAGAGCACCCGCGGTTTCGCGCCGCCTACGACTTTACTTTGCTGCGCGAAGACGCCGGCGAAAAACTGGGCGGCCTGGGCAACTGGTGGACTCAATTTCAGGCCGCCGACCAGGACGAGCGCCAGCGTATGGTGAGCGCGATTAAGCTGCCCAACGCCAAACGTCGACGCCGCGGGGGCCGTAAAAAAGGCGCAAAACCCCAGGGCGACTCATGACCCCCAGCGTGTTTTGCTACCTGGGGCTCGGTAGTAATATGGATGACCCCGAACAGCATATTCGCCGCGCCATCGACGAGCTGGAAACCCTGCCCGGAACACAGCTTATCAACGTCTCGCCCCTTTACCGCTCCAAACCTGTGGGACCGCAAGACCAGGACGACTTTATCAACGCCGTCGCTTGCATCAGCACGACTCTGGCCCCGCACGATTTGCTGCACGCGTTGCAGGCCCTGGAGCAAGCCCACCAGCGCCAACGCTTGCGCCACTGGGGGCCGCGCACCCTGGATTTGGATATATTGCTCTACGGTGAGCAAACCCTAAACGACGCCGACCTGAGCATTCCCCACACCCATATGTATGAACGCACCTTTGTGCTTATCCCTCTGGCCGATATTGCTCCGGGGTTAACCCTGCCCGATGGCCGTAATCTGGACCAGTTGGCCGGGGAGTGCGACCGCTCAGAGCTGGTAGTTCTGGAAACGGCACTATAGAATGAGCCCAGCCAAGTAGAGGAGCATAAGCGTGGCCGAGCTGTTTGAAAAACTGGCGCTTGATTTAAGCAATATCGACCTCCCCCGCTATATCGCCATTGAAGGACCGATTGGAGTAGGCAAAACAACCTTAAGCCGCAATCTGGCCCAGCTTTTTAACTACGACCTACTGTTGGAGCTACCCCAGCAAAATCCCTTTTTAGAACGCTTTTACCAAGACCCCAAGTCGGTTGCCCTGCAAACCCAACTGTTTTTCCTGTTTCAACGCGCGGGACAAATTCAGCAGTTGCGTCAGAGCGACATGTTCAGCCAGGCCCGGGTGGCGGATTTTTTAATGGAAAAAGATCAACTGTTCGCCCAGGTAACGCTGGACGACGACGAGCTGGCGATCTACCAACAGGTATACGAAAAACTCACTCTGGATGCCCCCCAACCCGACTTGGTGATTTACCTGCAAGCGCCCCAAGACGTCCTGCAAGCGCGCGTTAAACAGCGCGGTGTCACCTACGAGCAAAGTATTAGCGATGAATACTTGCAGGTACTCAACGAGGCCTACACGTCTTTTTTCCACTACTATGACGCTGCCCCGCTTTTAATTGTCAACGCACAGGATTTAAACTTGGCCGACAATCGCGATCACTTTCGCCAACTGGTGGAATACATCACCACCATCAAAAGCGGACGTCACTACTACAACCCCACCCCCGTGCTGTAACCGTGGAGCTACCCCATGCCCTATGTGCAAGCCGATAATTCCGGCGGACTGGAAAAGAAAGTCACTGTACAAACCCTGCACGCTATGCGCGGGCGAGAGAAGTTCGTCATGGTGTCACTTTACGATGCCCCCATGGCGGCGATGGCACAAAAGTGCTCGGTAGAGGTGGTTTTGATTGGCGATTCGCTGGGTATGACCGTACTCGGCTACGACAGCGTTATCCCGGTGACCATGGAGCAGATGATTTACCACGTAGAGGCCGTAGCGCGGGGCAATAATAAATCGCTGATTATTGGCGATTTACCCTTTATGACCTACGCCACCCCCGAGCAGGCGCTAACCAATGCCACCCGCATCATGCAGGCCGGCGCCCACATGGTAAAACTCGAAGGCGGTGTCTGGCTGGCGGACACCATTCGCATACTGACCGACCGCGGTATTCCGGTGTGCGCTCACATCGGTCTCACCCCTCAGTCGGTTCACAAGTTTGGTGGTTTTCGGGTTCAGGGTCGCGATCAGGCGCGGGCCGACACCCTATTAAACGATACCGAACTGCTGAGCGACTCGGGCGCCGACCTGCTACTGGTTGAGTGTGTGCCCGCCGAGCTCGGGAAAGCCATTACCGCCGCCTCTCGTATTCCGGTGGTGGGGATTGGCGCGGGCGCCGACACCGACGCTCAGGTGCTGGTTATTAACGACATCCTGGGCCTTACGCCGCAACCCCCTAAGTTTTCGAAAAACTTTCTGGAGCAAACCGGCAATATCCCCGCCGCCCTTAAGCAGTACCGCGACGATGTTAAAGCCGGCGCCTTTCCGGCGGTTGAGCATCAGTTTCAATAGCGCTTACCGCTATCAACGCCGTTTTAGTCCCGCGCCAGCTTGGCTATAGCGCCGGCCCCGGCGCAGTGCGGGTAAGTTTTTACGACATACAAGGCCACAGCGCGAGCTTTTTGCGGCTGCTTTAAGGGCCCGGCGAGTGCTTTGGCGACCCGGGTATAGACATCAGCCACCCGCTCATCTCGCGCCACCCGGCGATGTAGATTACCTACCAGGGATACCATTAATTCGTACTTGCCGGCTTTCTCCAGCGCTTGGCTTAACGGCGCCGCCAGCTCGAGATCATTTATCCGGTACTCAGAATCGTGTTTTCGGGCTTGCTCTACGAGCGTGACCGCCTCTTTGCTTTGTCCCTGGCGCAGTAACAAATCGGCAAAGTAATCGGTGTGTCCGGCAAGGGCATCACCATCATCCAACTGATACAACAACTTCTGATACTGCCGATGCAGGTCAATGTCGTCCCGACAGATATCCAGTAAGCCCCGCAAAGACTGGCGGGCGCGATCAAGTTCGCCAGCAGCCTCCAGCACCTTTACCTCCCCCAACGCCTTGGCCCGGGCAAAGGCGCTATCGCCGAGCGGGGCTTTTGCTGACTGCTCGCTCACACCGCCCAATCCGTACTGAAACATGGCGTAACCCAACAGGGCATGAACCACCAGAGCAATATACCCCAGGCCCAACAGCGCTGTGGGCCAGAGCCATTGCCCGGCGTAAGGCATCAGCACCCCGTAACCCAGTGCCCCTAAGCCACCCACGACAAAGGCAAGCATAGCGACAAGTGCGACATAAGGCCCGAGCCCCATAGATGCGACCAGGCTTCCGAAGAGCAGTGGGTTAAGCGCTTTAAGCAGATTCTTGTGCGCGGCCAAAGCCATGGTTATCGCAGGATATAACAAGCCCAATAGAAGCCCCACCCCAATGGCGGCGCGAACATCCACCCAGTACGCCAGGGCCCAAATCCCCGCCGCAAACAAGGCCAAAAGCCCCAAAAGCTGCCAAAACAGTCCCCGGGAATCCGGCTTTAGCATGTCCAATAAACTCGGCGGCTCCACCTGCCCCATAGCACGGGCATCCATTACCTGAAAGCAATAGCGCACCAGCAGCGAAGCGTAAACCCCACTGAAAACAGCGGCGGCCATACCAGCCCCCACCAGGTAGACCCCACCGGCTCCCAACAGCAACAGCAAAAGCGCACGCCAATAGAGTGGATAAACCAGCAAATAGGGCAATACCTGCCAAAACGGCAACTGCAGATGGGGCGCACGGGCGTCAATCAGCGGGGCATGGCAAAGAATACAAACGGGGCCGGCCTTGCCCCAGCGCGGATCATAACCTTCGGGAATGCAGCTATCGCTAAAGCACGCATCACAGTGCTCGCAAAACCAAGCGGCTTTAGCCCCTTTTATAAAATCGCATTTTTTTCGGGCCATAGTCCTTATTGGAATAATATGGTCGGAGCGAGAGGATTCGAACCTCCGACCCCCTCGTCCCGAACGAGGTGCGCTACCAGGCTGCGCTACGCTCCGACTGCCAAGCGGCCACAGGCAGGCCGCCGAGGAAAGAGGCGCGATTATAACGCAAGGTTTTTTCCTGTGTAAATGGCGCCAACAGCGCCTTTACCACCGGAAAATAAGCGTCAAGCAAGCCGCAAAACAACCCGGCATAAAAAAGCCGACGCCTTGGGGGAAGCGTCGGCAAACAAGACCATTCTAGGAGTAACTAAAAGGAAAGAACCTAGTGACCCTCAGGTCACTGCGGAGCTGAATCGGGATATTTCTAACTCCGGTATATTCAGTATTGCCCAAAATGGGGAAACTTCCACCCCGAGCGCACTCCCCATTTAAACCAATTAGAGATAGCCGCTCTAACATGAAGACGATAAAGCTATATACCCAACTTTTGGTAAGTCCAATTAAAAATAACCGACATACCACTTTATAATTAAACAGTCGGTCGTTCTCTTTATTCCAGCCTGAAACATCGTGCCAACTGTTTATAAAAATATTATATTTTGCGCCAAAAGGTTATTTTTTACGACAAATAGATATAAAAACCAAAAACTCATCTCATTTCTTAATGATCTGGCTTTACAGAATAGCTAACCAGAACTATTCTGCCTTACCAATCAGGCTTTACCAATAATAATTGCCTGACTGAGACCGTATCGGATACTTCTCGAATGTGCAGCCGCACATCCGTAAAAGTCAGATGTTCTCGGGTGTTGTACAGCGGACTCGCTAAGGACGTACTTCACACCGGATGGGCTTTTACCACTCCGCAACAATGCGATTCACGCAATCGGTCGGCAAACCTTGCCAGCTGGTAACTGATTGCGACATCAACCCATAACATAACAATGGTAATGTCCAATGAAAGTCTCTATGCGTAATATGCTCACACCCAGTGCCTTGGCGCTAGCGGTCGCGGCAACCAGTGCTCCGGCGCTGGCAGTCGACGGCTTTGCCACCCAGAACGGCGGTACTACAGGCGGCGCCGGCGGCAATATTGTCTACGCCACTACCGGCACCGAAATTCACGCGGCGCTGTGCAACCGCCCCTCCAGCGATACCCCGGTTATTATTCATGTGGAAGGCACCATCGACCACGGCAACACCAGCAAGGTGTCGGGCGATAGCTGTAACACTGCCGATGATAAAATCGAAATTAAAGAAGTCAGTAACGTCTCGATTATCGGCGTAGGCTCGGGCGCGCTTTTTGACGAGCTGGGGATTCACCTGCGCAGCGCCTCCAATATCATTTTGCAAAACCTGCACGTGCGCAATGTGAAAAAATCCGGCTCACCCACCTCGAATGGCGGTGACGCCATCGGTATGGAGAGTGGAGTCTCCAATGTCTGGGCTGACCACTTGACCCTGGAAGCCACCGGTGGGGAAGACGACGGTTACGATGCCCTGTTCGACATGAAAAATGACACCAAGTACGTCACCTTGTCTTACAGCACCTTGCGCAACTCAGGTCGCGGCGGCCTGATCGGTTCCAGCAGTGGTGATACCGGCAACGGCCCGGTAACCTTCCACCACAATCTGTACGAGAACATCGGCTCGCGCACGCCACTGTTACGCGGCGGCACCGCACACTCGTACAACAACTACTTTAAAGGCCTGGAGAAATCCGGTATGAACCCGCGCGTAGGCGGGCAAATTAAAGTTGAACACAACTATATTCAAGACTCTAAAGACCCGCTGGGCACTTTCTACACTAACGATATGGGCTACTGGGAAGTCAACGGTAACATCTGGGACAACATTGAGTGGACCGACGATGACGATGACAACCATCCCGCTGGTCCCAACCCCACATCGACTACCAGTATCAGCATCCCCTACAGCTACAGCCTGGATGCGGCCAGTTGCGTACCGCAAATTATTCAGGCTACTGCGGGCGCCTATACTGGGCTAGCGGTTTCCAATCCCGACGATGACTGTGACGTTACCAGCAGCAGTAGCTCCAGCCAATCCAGTGTACCCAGCTCCAGTTCCAGCTCATCAGAGCAGAGCAGCTCGGATGGCGGCGGTGGCAACCCAGGCGTCAACCTGTCTATCGGTGCGGGCTCGGACGGTTCCAGCAAAGGTTCAGGTACCAGCTACGGCAATGTTCGCGATGGTGACACATCCAGCTATTGGCAGCCCGAGGGCTCCTCGGGTGAGCGCATTTCAGTCAAGTGGGATAGCGCCACCAGCTTTAACACTGTCGTGATTCGCGAACTGAATAACGCCACCAACGCCTGGCGCCTAGTCAATGATGATACCGGTGCTGAGCTGGCCTCGGGCAACGGTCTCGGCAGCGACGCGGTCATTAACTTCGCCGACACCACCGCTACCAAGGTAAACCTGTACATTGACAGCGCCAGCGGTGCTCCGCAAATTGGCGAATTTGAAGTGTATAACGGCACTGTGGCGAGCAGTTCTAGCTCGCAGGAGTCATCGTCTTCGTCGTCGGCAGCGCCCGGCGAAGTTAACCTGAACGTTACTGCTTCGGGAGACACCGCGCAGCTAAGCTGGAACATCGAAAACATTGATGTTCGCAACCAAGAAGTTTATCGCGACACCGACCCTGACCCATCGGGCCGTTTGCGTATTGCCACCGGCATTAGCGGCAATACCTACACCGATGCCGGGCTGACTGATGGAACTTACTACTACTGGGTTAAATTGACCGATCAAAACCTAGAGACATACAACTCTAACGGCGATGACGCAGTAATCAGCACCCAGGCCTCCACCCTGACTCTGGAAGAGTCTGAAGGCTTTTGCGGTGTGGACGGCTCGGTTGATAACAATCACGCCGGCTACAATGGTGACGGCTTTTCCAACACCGAGAACACCCAGGGCACCGGTATTGAATGGTCTGTGGTAGTTCCTTCCGCGGGCAACTACCAGCTTAACTGGCGCTACGCCAACGGTGGCGATGATCGCCCCGGAAACCTGATGGTGAACGGTGTAACACAAACCAATGTCAGCATGCCCGCCACCAGCAATTGGGACGATTACACCGGCACGGGCACTGTCAACGTCTATCTGGACGCGGGCTACAACGATTTACGTTTGCAGGCTACTGGCAGTTCGGGTCTCGCGAACGTGGACAGCCTGAGCATCACCGGCAATTCGCCGCAAGCGGGCGACTGTAATGGCGGCGGCGCAAGCTCCAGTAGCGAGGCCAGCTCGTCGGAGGCCTCAAGCTCTTCCGAGTCCAGTGCTTCCAGCGAGCCAGTTGAGCTGGGTGACAACAAAGCCTCCGATGCCGACGGCAGCAGTAAAGGTGACGGCTCAAGCTACGGTAATGTGGTCGACGGTAACAGTGGTTCTTACTGGCAGCCGGAATCCAGCAGCAACGAAACCATTTCTGTGAAGGGCATTTCGGGCAGCTTTAACACCGTAGTGGTGCGCGAGCTGAACAATGCCACTACCAGCTGGTCGCTGGTTAATCACGACAATGGCCAAGTGCTTGCCACTGGCGGCAGTCTGGGCAGCGAAGCGGTTATTACCGGCTTCGGCGATGTCTCAGCCAGCAAAGTTAGCCTGGAAATTCACAGTGCCACTACGGCGCCACAGATTGGCGAAATTGAAGTCTACAGCGCGAGCGGCCACTACGATGGCTCTAGCAGCTCATCTGAGTCCAGCGAGCAAAGCTCCAGTAGCTCGTCTGTAGTGTCCAGCTCATCTTCATCGTCTAGCTCTTCGGACGTACCACCCCCCGAAACAGAGTTGTCCGATGACTGTGTTGCCATTGCCACCGATCCCAACGTCAACTGGCGCTCCACCTCACTGCAAAGTGACCAGGAAATCGTCGAGTGCTTGTCCAACTCGCTGGGTCGTGCGGTCGGTTACGGTGAAAACGCTTTGGGCGGTTACGATCCTAACGGCAACAGCCAGCTGACCGTGATCACCAAAAACGACTCACAAGGTCGCAGCGTTGAACAGCAGCTGTTAGATGCCGTTACCGGTGATAACCACAACTGGATTGTGTTCGATAAATACGACTTCGCCAACGAGACCGAAATCTCGATGCATCGCAACCACTGCTCTAACCCAGATGTACTGGATGCGATTGACGGCAATGAAGCGCAATGTATCGACTACCGTCAGTGGTGTGACGACAAAGGCATTTCCAATGCGAACTGTGCGGTTGAGTTTTATAACGATCGCCTGAACGATAAAGATCTGCCGATCCGCAACACTAAAATCGGTTCCAACAAGACGCTGGACGGTCGTCTGAGCAATGGTTACTTCCGCTTTAACGGTTTTGCCATTGGTAGCGACAGCTCGGGTCAGCCGGTGCAAACCGCCGAGAGCGTGATTCTGACTCACCTGGACTTCCGCGGTGCGGGCCATACCGAAGACCATGGTCTGGACCCCGACATGATCCGCAACACAGGTGCGTCCCACGACATCTGGATTCACAAAAACACCTTCGACACCACCGGTGACGCAGCGTTTGATGTGAAAGTGGGTGCCTATGACATCACCATCTCGTTCAACAAGCTGATCAACGTCAAGCGAGCCGCGCTGCATGGTTCCAGTGACAGCCGCGAAATCAATTCGCAAATCACCACCACCATGCACCACAATGCGTTTATCACCACCGATGATCACTATGACGATCTGGGTAACACATTGCGCCGTATCCCACTGATCCGTCGCGGCACCTCGCACATGTTTGAAAACTTCTTTATGAACTATCGCAAAGACATTTTAAGTGTACGTGTCGGAGCTACCGTTCTGTGGGAAGACAACATGGTGTTGATGAACCGGATCCATCAGGAGAAAGACGATGTGTATCGCGCTCTGGAAGAACGCGTTGAAGAACTGGCTCGCGATGTAGACGACGGCAACTTCCGCTCAGAAAACACCCGCGTATGGTTCTCGGATGCCAACTGTAACCTGGACCCGTCACTGGAGTTTTTGATTACTGACTCATCCGGCAGCGTGTCCGACCTTGCGCAAAACTATTCGCAAGCCTCGCGCGACGCCATCAGTGCTAACCACTTGGGATCGGGTCAAGAGCTGGCTGATTACGTCACCGCCACCGCGGGTAAAGAGGGCCGCGTGCCGTTTAACTCGCCGCTGGGTTACGACCCACTCTACGTACTGGGGTTAGGCAAGGTCGCTTGCCAATAAAACCATAGCGTTGTAAAAAATCCTCTTGTTGCCGGCCCATAGGGCCGGCTTTTTTTGCGACACTTAAAGTGGCAACCGAACACTGCAAAAATAATGAGAACAGTAATGGCTAAAAGATTACATCCACCCACACCAAAAGGTGGTCAGAGCTGGTACGGCGATCAGCCACCAACGCAGCCTTCGGTTCGTTTTGCGCGGGCCAAAATACCCCG
This sequence comes from Gilvimarinus xylanilyticus, assembly GCF_024195295.1. Classification (GTDB taxonomy): domain Bacteria; phylum Pseudomonadota; class Gammaproteobacteria; order Pseudomonadales; family Cellvibrionaceae; genus Gilvimarinus; species Gilvimarinus xylanilyticus. The sequence continues at coordinate 1,853,439 of NZ_JAMFTH010000001.1, forward strand.
GACTCCGCCACCACTAAATCAGAAGACGGCAACACATAATCCGCACGCATTCCCCAAACGGCGGTATGATGCCGACTGTGAGGGTTATCCGAACGCGCCTCGACACCACCGGCGCTTCCCGGGTTTGGATCGGTAACGCGAGGATGATGCAACAAAGCTTTTATCGCGTCTTTATGCCCATCGCCTTCGTGAGGCGAGGCGTTTAAATCGCCCACAATAACAAAACTCGAATCTGGGCTCAGCCCACCCGTGGCGCCACTATCGTCATACAGATAATTGGCCTCGGCGGAAATATAATCCACCCAAAGGCGCACTTCATCGTGATTGCGCTTGCCGTTGCGATCCTCCGGGCCATCAAATACCGGCGGTGTAGGATGGCTGGCTAGCAAATGCAAGGTCTTGTCTTCGATTTTTACCGGAATATCCCAATGGGATTTAGACGATAAGCGAAATTCATCCCAGGCTTCGGGGGAATAATAAGGCGAACCCTCGAGATTACGGGGCTCTAACGCACCGGGTAAATCTTTCCATTTAAAGCGCTGAAAGCTTCTCACCGCCGCCGTATCAATCGGGTAGCGACTGAGCAATAGCATCCCGTACTGCCCAGGGTAATAGCCGAACCCGTAGGTATCGGCGGGCGTTGACACCTTGCCGTCGCCATTTAAATCAAATGGAAAAGCCACCCCCGTATTGACACTGGCACTGTAAAAGTAAGGGTACTCAATCGCCTCTGCGCCCTGCTGGGGCCGCGCCAGGTAGTTATCTTGAAACCACTTCACAGAGTGTTCGGGGTTAGCGGTATAGTCGAATTCGTTTAGCAACACAATGTCGGGCCGTACCGTCTGAATAATCGCGGCAATGTTGCTAATCTGGGCATTATCGCCTCGCTGCAACTGGTCCAACAATACGTCCGCCGAGTTGGCTGAAGGCTTAGTGCCCTCTGGCAGATAATTGCTGGCATCCATACTGACATTAAATGTCGCTATGCGTATTGGCGTTTGCGTCATTGTAGAATCTTCGCTCACTTTTTGACTATGGCAGCCAGCTAACCCCAAGACTGCGCAAAGTAGTAGTGCTCTTTTTAAAGCCATGGCATATCGCTCTTGCAAAAGCGGCGGAGTTTACCTGAGCCAGATGACATCTGTGTGATTCGCCCTCGCTCCAAGTCTGTCACATTAGTGTCAGCAAGTCGTCACGAATCGGTCACTTAACTTTCGCATTCTTACGCTAACGTCCAGTGGCCTTATAACAAACACCGCTAATAATTCCAAAAAACACAGACGCGAAGCCCTTCAGCCAATGCCTGCAGGGCGAATAATCGTGCGCCCAGTTTGTATACAGGCCTACAGACCATGGAGCAACCAAACGGGAAACTATGCCATGAAAACAACATTTACTAAGCACACTTTAACACTCGCTGTCGCAGCCGCACTGGGGGGCTCACTGCCTGCTGTTGCACAGCAAACCAGTTCTTCTATCCAGGGCATCGTCCTGGACGGTAGTGGCGCACCGGTAGACAACGCCAATATTGTCATTGTTCACGAGCCTTCTAACAGCCGCAGCGAACTGGATGCGGGTGACTCGGGTCGCTTTAACGCCCGCGGCCTGCGCGTGGGTGGCCCCTACACGGTAGAGGTAACCTCAGAAGACGGCAACCGCATCATTCAAGATGTTTACCTGACCCTGGGCGATGCCTATCAACTGGAGATTGTTGTGGGCGGCATGCAAACCGAAGAAATTCTGGTCATGGGTAGTCTGCAAGAGCAAAACTACACTGTGGTCGGTCCCAACGCCGAGTTCAGCCTGCACGATCTGGAAACCGCCCCGGCCATTAACCGCGACCTGAAAGACGTGGTGCGTATTGATCCGCGCATCTATGTCGATGAAGCCTTTAACGACTCCATTCAGTGTGCCGGCGCCAACCCACGCTTTAACAGTCTGACCGTAGACGGCGTGCGTATGAACGATGCCTTCGGTTTAAACAGCAATGGCTACCCCACCGAGCGCATGCCTTTCTCTTACGATGCTATTGAGCAGGTTGCGGTTGAGCTGGCGCCTTTCGATGTTCAATACGGCGGCTTCAGCGCCTGTAACATCAACGCCGTTACCAAATCCGGTGACAATGAGTTCCACGGTTCTTTCTTCTACGACTACACCGATGACTCCATGCAGGGCGACTCGCTGGAAGGCGACGACATTGACGTGGCGCCTTTTGACGAACAGCGTTACGGTTTTACCTTTGGCGGCCCCATTTTGCAGGATAAGCTGTACTTCTTTACCGCCTATGAAAAACTCGAAGGTGTCGACACCTTTGGTCGCGGCAGCGCCGACGCCAATGTCGCCACTCCGGTTCAAGGCGTATCAGCCGAACAACTCGCCGAAATCGACCGCATTGCGCGCGACGTTTACGGCTACGATCCAGGTGGCTTCCCTTCTAGCCTGCCGGTAGAAGATGAAAAACTGCTGGTTAAAGTGGACTGGAACATTACTCACAATCAGCGCGCCTCTTTTACTTACAACTACAACGACGGTTTCTCTATCGCCCAGTCTGACGGCGACTCCAACGAGTTGGAATTCTCCAACCACTACTACGAGCGCGGCGCCGAGCTTAACTCGTACGTAGGCCAGCTGTTCTCTGACTGGACCGACAATCTGTCGACCGAAGTTAAAATTGGCTATCAGGAACTGGACAACCGCCAGCTGTCGCTGGGCGGCACCGAATTCGGTGAAGTGCAAATCAGCACCGAATACGATCACGACAACGACGGCAGCCCTTCCAGTGCCACCGTCTACATGGGTTCAGACGATTCGCGTCACGCCAACAAGCTGACCTACGAAAACCTGAACATGAAGTTCGCCGCCACCTACCGTCTGGATCACCAAACCCTGACCGTGGGCTATGAGCGCGAAAGCTTCGATGTATTCAACATGTTCGTACAAGAATCCGAAGGTGAATACCGCTTTAGCTCAATCGAAGACTTCGAGGCGGGCACGCCCAACACCATTATCTACGAGAACGCTGCCGGCACCAATGTCAAAACCGATGCCGCCGCCTCGTTCGAGTACGCCATCAATACCCTTTACCTGCAGGATGAAATATTCCTGGACGGTGGCGATTTACAAGTGATCGCCGGTTTGCGCTACGACTGGTACGAAAGCGATGACGAACCCGCGCAAAACTACGACATTTTGGCCACTTACAACATCGACAACCGCCAAAACCTGGACGGCCTGGATTTGATTCAACCGCGCCTGGGTTTTAACTGGAACCTGACCGACGCCTTCGAGGTACACGGCGGCATCGGCCTGTATTCAGGCGGCAACCCCAACGTTTGGATTTCCAACAATTACTCCAACGACGGCGTAACCCAAATTGAAGTCCAGGACACCAGCGGCACCTCAGTGTTTGATATGGACTTTAATGGTGAAGGTCGTCCCATCTACGATATTCCGCAAGACTTGTACGACGCTGTGGCCAATAACCAAGGCAGAAACGGCGGCGTAAACCTGATGGACCCCGACTTTGAAATTCCATCGTCCTGGAAGTACGCTCTGGGCACCAGCTACGCCTTTGATAACGACTTGGTTCTTTCGGCCGATCTGCTCTATAGCCAGTTTGAAGATGCCGCGATTATCTCGGATATCTCACGCGTACAAACCGGTACCGCCGTTGACGGTCGCCCCGTTTACGGCAGTATTGACGGTCGCAGCGAAGACTTTATGCTGACCAATGTTCAAGACTCCTACGACTCGCTAACCCTGTCCATGGGCGTTAGCAAGTACTGGGACTTTGGTTTAGAAGCGGCCTTTGGTTACGCCTACTCAGACGCCCAAGACGTAAACCCCATGACCAGCTCAGTGGCCTATTCCAACTACACCAACCTGGCCACGGCTGACCCGGAAAACCCTGGCGCCTATACGTCTAACTACAACATTCCCCATCGCTTTACCTTGAAGCTCGCTTACGAGCACGCCTTCTTTGGCGATTACGATACCCGCTTTACCCTATTCGGTAGCGCCAACGAGGGTCGCCCCTACAGCTATACCTTCAACAACGGTTTTGCGTTTGGCGACTCAACCGGCTGGGTATCGCGTCATATGTTGTACGTGCCCACCGGTATAGATGATCCCAACGTCGTGTTCGGCGAAAACTTTGACGTCGATGCCTTCTACGACTGGGTGGACGAGCAAGATCTGGATCGCGGCGAGATTATGGAGCGCAACGAAATCTACAGCGATTGGTGGGTTAAATTCGACTTTAAGATCGAGCAGCAACTGCCGGGTATTATGGATGGCCACAAGTCGTCGCTGTACATGGTGTTTGAAAACATCGGCAACATGCTTAACGACGACTGGGGCGTGCAATACGAAGCCAGCTTCCCACGCTCGCAAGCCGCCGTTGACATGAGCACCGACGACCAGGGCCGCTATGTTTACAACGAGTTCCTGGACCCCGCCGGCACAACCCGTGTTGGCGATGCGTCGCTTTGGAAAATGCGCGTAGGCGTTCGCTACGAGTTCTAAAGATCACCAATTGATTGGCTCGTCTGACGTCTGACGTCTGACGTCTGACGAAAAAATCTCAAGCCTAAAGGAAAAGCCTGTCACATGAGTGGCAGGCTTTTCCTTTTCATCAAACCTGAATGGCACTTACTTAACACCAAGTCCCGGTTTTTGTAACTCGCACGAAAGCATTACTGCCCGGAAAATGCCCGATAGATTGGGTTCTCTAAGCACATTGAGGGCTAATGACAACTGTAAACGGGTCTGAAGTAAAACCAGGGTTATCTACAAAGGCAAAAGCGTGGAGTCAATTGGGGTTTTCGCCCGTTTGCGACTGAGCCGAGTGCAAGCCTATTTTAGAGGGTAAGCAAACAGGACGTTTGCGTAAGTATCGCCAGGCCACGAAAGGCCTGTCGATACGGCCCGCTAAAATAGGCTGGATCGAGGGAACCCCGCAGGGGCCAGTTGTTGGGCGAGGTTTTTGGTTACTTTTTGCCGAAAAAAGTAACTCGCACCGCCCGGCGACACGGGCATATTGAAAGGAAAATGGCCATTTTAGCTAAGTGTTCTTGACAATAATGCGCGAAGGCAGGACTCCAAAGATCCCAGCACTTAAAATCACTAGCCCCCCGCTTTCGCGGGGATGACGAGACTTAAGTAAGAGCCATTCGCATCAGACCTCAGTCGTCAGACATCAAGCGTTTTCCCCTCCACAACAAGTACAGCGCCGGCAACACCATCAGCGTTAATACCAAAGTCGATAGCGCGCCGCCAATCATCGGCGCGGCAATACGCTGCATAATTTCCGAGCCCGCGCCATCGCTGAACATAATAGGCAGCAGACCCGCGAAAAGCGTACAGGCCGTCATCACAATGGGGCGCAAACGACGTCCGGCATTGTCGCGTATTGATTCCAGCAACTCGGCTTTGCTGGGCGTGGGCGTTTTTTGCAGCAGGCTTTGCCAGCCCTGCTCTAGGTACACCAGCATTAGCACGCCGATTTCCACCGCCACCCCCGCCAGGGCAATAAACCCCATGGCCACCGCCACCGACCAGTTGTAACCCAGTGCCAGCATTAACCAAACCCCGCCCAGTAAACCAAAGGGCAGGCTCGCGAGAATAAACAGCACTGGCACAAAGCGGCGAAAGTTAAGATACAACAGCAGAACAATCAGCATTAAGGTCACAGGCACTACCAGTGTTAAACGTTCGGCGGCGCGCTGCATATATTCGTACTGCCCGCCCCAACTCATCGCGTAACCCGGCGGCAAATCCAATTGCTCATCCAGCAATTGCTGGGCGCGTTTTACATACCCACCCAAATCTTTCGCCTGGGTATCCACAAACACCCAACCGTTTAAGCGCGCGTTCTCGCTTTTGATCATGGGTGGGCCGTCTTCAACTCGCACATCCGCGACATCGCCCAAGGTAATATTAGCGCCCTGGGCGGCCACCAGCGGCAAGCGCGCTATGGCATCCACCGAATTTCGGTAGCGCTCGGGAAACCGCAAACTCACCGGGTAGCGTGCCTCGCCGTCCACGGTTTGGATAATTTGCTCGCCGCCGATGGCGGTGCGCACCACCTGTTGCACATCGGCAATATTTAACCCGAAACGCGCCGCCTGGCGTCGGTTAATATCCACGGTAATATAGCGCCCCCCGGCCACCCGCTCGGCGTACACCGATGCGGTTCCCTCCACCGGCTCGAGCAGGGCCTCTATCTGCTCGCCCAGTTGATTGATAACGCTTAAGTCCGGCCCCGCAATCTTAATCCCCACCGGGGTTTTTATACCGGTGGACAACATGTCGATGCGGGTTTTAATCGGCATCACCCAGGCATTGCTTAAGCCCGGAAACTGAATGCGCTGATTCAGCTCGCGCTTGATCTCCTCCATGGTTATACCCGCACGCCACTCGCTTTGCGGTTTAAACTGAATAACCGTTTCAATCATCGTCAGTGGCGCGGGATCGGTGGCTGTGTCGGCGCGACCGATTTTGCCAAACACCGTATCCACCTCGGGAATGGTTTTAATCAGCTTATCGGTTTGCTGAAGCAGCTGGCGGGCCTCGCCGATAGACAGGCCCGCATAGGTGGTGGGCATGTACATTAAATCGCCCTCATCCAAAGGCGGCATAAACTCACTGCCAATCTGCTTGGCCGGGTAAAGGCCCGCCAGCATTATCACCGCCGCCAGCAACACGGTGGTTTTGGGAAAGCGCAGCACAGCCCCCAGCGCGGGCCGATAGACCGCCACCAGCAATCGGTTAAGCGGGTTTTTAGTTTCACTGACAATTTTACCGCGCACGAAAACGCCCAGCAGCACCGGCACCAGGGTAATGGCCAAGCCGGCCGCGGCGGCCATCGCGTAGGTTTTGGTGTAGGCCAAGGGGCTAAATAACTTGCCCTCTTGCGCCTCAAGCGCAAAAACCGGCAAAAAACTAACGGTAATAATCAGCAGCGAGAAGAACAGCGCCGGTCCTACCTCGCTGGCGGCGCGAGCGACTAATTGCCAACGCGCTTCGCCTTTGGGATTTTGCTTTACCAGATGACGATGTAAGTTTTCGATCATTACCACCGCGCCGTCGACCATGGCACCAATGGCAATCACCACCCCACCTAACGACATAATATTGGCGTTGATCCCCTGCGCATTCATAATGCTAAACGCGGCCAACAACCCCAAAGGCAAGCTCACAACCACCACCAGCGCCGAGCGCAAGTGGAATAAAAATACCGCGCAGACCAGGGCAACCACCAAAAACTCTTCGCCCAGCTTTTGGTATAAATTATTCACCGCGCGGTAAATCAGTTGGGAGCGATCGTAGGTGGTAACCACCTCCACCCCATCGGGCAAACTTGCGGCCAGATCATCCAATCGCGCTTTAACCCGCTCGATCACCTGGGCGGCATTTTCGCCACTTCGCATCACTACAATACCGCCCACCACTTCACCCTTGCCATTCAGCTCGGCAATACCGCGACGCATACTGGGCATTAAAGTAATCTCGGCAACATCGTCCAGGGTGAGCGCGGTACCCTGCTCACTCACCCCCAAAGGTACCTGGCGCAAGTCCTCCAGCGACTTTATGTAGCCGGTGGTACGTACCATATACTCGGCCTCGGCCATTTCAATGACCGAGGCCCCCGCCTCGCCGTTGGCTCGGGCAATCGCGGTGTGCACCTGCGCCAGCGGAACCTGGTAGGCACGTAGGCGCGCCGGGTCCACCTGAACCTGATACTGGCGATCCATGCCGCCAATGGTAGCGACCTCGCTCACGCCACTGACCGCCTGCAGCTCGTATTTCAAAAACCAGTTTTGCAGGCGGGTTAAGGCTTCCAAATCCTGTTGTCCGGTTTTGTCGACCAGGGCGTAGTTAAATACCCACCCCACGCCGGTGGCGTCCGGTCCCAACTCGATTGAGGCCGACTCGGGCAGTTCGCCGCTGACCTGGTTAACATACTCCAGCACTCGCGAGCGCGCCCAATATAAATCCGTACCTTCATCGAACAACACGTACACATAGGAGTCACCAAAAAACGAAAAACCGCGTACGGTTTTGGCACCGGGCACCGCCAGCATGGCGGTAGTCATAGGGTAGGTAATTTGGTCTTGTACCACTTGCGGGGCCTGCCCCGGATAGCGGGTTTTAATAATCACCTGCACATCGGACAAATCGGGAATCGCATCCACTGGCGTTTGGCGCAGTGAATACACACCCCCCGCAAACAGCATGGCGCTTAGTAATAACACCAGCGCCCGATTGGCAATAGACCAATGGATAATCGCTTTAATCATGATCCGCTTCCCCCTCGCCCACTGCAGGCGCCGAGTGGCCGCCATAATCCATAGTCTCGGCCTTGGCGCCCGAGGAATTCATGGTCGAATGATCCATGTGGGCGTGACTCATCGATTTATGCTCAGTGGCATTGTGATTCCTCTCGCCGTGCTGCATTGCACTGTGATCCATACCCGCGTGACTCCCCGCTTTCTCTGGCGGAACCGCATCTGCATTTAAGCGATCGAGCTCGACATGCACGCTGGATTCGGAATCAATTAAAAACTGCGCCCGGGTCACCACCCGGTCACCCTCGCTAAGCCCGTTTAGTATTTGCGTGTAGCCGCTGGCACTGGCGCCGGCCCTGACCGCCTGGGTGCGAAACACACCGGGACTTATTTCGCGCACCACGCGATCACCACGGCCGGTGCGAATAACCGCATCGCGCGGCACCACCAGCGCGGGCGCAAGGCTCGCGGCGTCAATTTGTACATCCACCAGCATATTGGGTTTTAGGCGTTCATCTTGATTGGCCACCACAATGCGGGCACGAGTAGTGCGGTTACCCACATCCAACACCGGGTACACGTAATCAATCTCGCCGCGCCATTGCTCGCCAGGATAGGCACGACTGGTTAAACGCACCGACTGCCCTTTTTGCAGCAACCCGGCCTGGCGCTCGAACACCTCGGCAATCACCCACACTTGCTCCAGCGGACCAATCGACATAGCGTTTTGCTGCAAGGTCACATAGCTGCCGTTGGCGACGCTCAGGCTGGCAACCACACCCGCCTGGGGCGCGTAGTAGCTGATGTCGGATTTGATCTTACCCGTGCGCTCAATCACCTCAATTTCACTGTCGGGGACGCCCTGGGCGCGCAGTTTTTCCCGCGAAGCATAGGTTAAACGCGAGTTATCGCCGGCCAGCGCCTGCAAAAATTCCTGCTGGGTATTGCGAATATCCGGCGAGTAAAAATCGAATAGCTTTTGCCCCCGGCTCACCGGGTCGCCCACCGAGTTAACGGCCAACCCCGACACCCAACCGGTGGCGCGCAAGTGCATATGCATAAGCGCCTGCTCGTCAAAGCTGACAAACCCTACCGCGTCTAGCGCGGGTGTTAACGCGCGCCTTTCGACCGCCACGGTTTTTACACCCAGCTGCTGCTGAACATGGGGCGAAATAGACACATCACCCGGCTCGGCAGACGTGTCGTCGGCATAGACCGGTACCAAGTCCATCCCCATGGGCGACTTACCCGGCCCGTCGCGCCGATAACTGGAATCCATGGGTGCCACCCAGTAAAGCGGTTGCGGTTCAGACGCCTGGTTACTTGCCGGTGCTGGGGCACTGGATTTTTCGGCAAACAATAGCCAACCGGCCGCTAAGCCGATAACCGCCGCCAGGGCGGCCGAAAACAAAATTTTCATAACACAAAACCTGATCAGTAAACGTTAAAGCTACCCAAATTTGGGGCGCAACTGTCCTGTATCAGGCGTGTATGGGGGGACGATAGAGAGGAGAAACCTCAGCAGCTCGGGCCATAACAGCTCGGGCGACAGGTTTTAATGAGTGCAATTGAATGGGGGGATAAAACGCCGCAGGCAGCACCGCCACACCACCGCAAACGCCGGGACAGCAGCACTGCTGAGTGCAGTGCTCGCTGTTCATATCGGCTGAGGCATCGACCAACTCCATGGAGTCGTGGCAATCTTGCATCGCCATCGAATCCATGGATTCGGGGGAGTGAGACATTTCGGACACAGGCACAGGCGCCGCAAAGCTAAACAGCCCCTGCGCCACCAAAACCATAATGATTAATGCCCGTAACATCATCTGCTTTTACCGTTCTGCGTTCTGCGTTCTGCGTTCTGCGTTCTGCGTTCTGCGTTCTGCGTTCTGCGTTCTGCGTTCTGCGTTCTGCGTTCTGCGTTCTGCGTTCTGCGTTCTGCGTAACAGTATAACCCCTACTCGCCCTCAGGCTTTACAAACTTTAGAGTCATACGATCACTTTCGCCGATCTCAGTATACTTATCCCGGTCTTTATCGCCGCCGCGCAGCGAGGGCGGCAAAGTCCAAACGCCGTGCTCATGTTTAGCGGTATCTTGGGGGTTGGCGTTTACCTCGCTTTCAGCGGCCAACACAAACCCGGCCTTCTCAGCCGCATTAACCACCACACTCTGCTTAATATAGCCGCTTTCTTCCTGGACTTTGTCCGAGCGCTCTTCGGGTAAGCGGTGATCCACTACACCTAAAATGCCGCCGGGTTTCAGGGCACGATAAAACGCCGAAAACGCCGCCAGCAGCTTTTCTTCACCGCCGCCGCGCATATACCAGTTGTGAGCGTTGCGGAAGGTCAGCACCATATCGGCGCTGCCAGCGGGGGCAATGTCGTACTGCTCTGGTGGGTTAAACACCGACACTTTGGTTTGATCATAAAGCTCGGGGTTAGCGGCCAGCTTTTCGCCGTAGTTTTCCCGCGAGCGCTTAAAGTAGCCAATTTCACTGTCGGGGTTAAAATGCGCGGCGTAAAACACGCCCTCGTCGCGCAGATAGGGGGCCAGAATTTCAGTGTACCAGCCACCGCCGGGCCATATCTCTACCACGGTCATGTCCGGCTCGATACCAAAAAACGCCAGAGTTTCACCCGGGTGACGGTATTCGTCGCGGGCGCTGCTTTCCGCGCGGTGCTCACCCGCCAGTACATCTTGCAGGGCTTCATCGTCTGCGGCCGCCCAGCTACTGGCGGTTACCGTCAATACGGCCAGGGCCGTTTTTATACTGTTTGCTACACCCATGCTTAACTCCTTTGTGTGGTCTTTGCGTTAACCTACCACAGCCGTGGCGGGCAACGAATGCTTTTTCAGTGAATAATAGTTAATCGGCACCCGGTCGTTGTGCTCGTCCAGGCAAAACCCGGCCTGCGCGAACAGCGCCTGTTTATCCAGCCCGTGCCAGGCCTTAATAAAAGGCTCGTGTACCCGCGCGGCCATGCGCTTAAAATAAACATGGCGCCAGCCCGCCCGGCGCATTAAAAGGCGCCAGGGTATGGGCCCCAACTGCCGCGCCGAGGGCTCTGCCACCAACAACCGCCCTCCCGGACGAAGCACGCGATCTATTTCAGCCAAAGCCTTGGCTATGTATTTTGGGGGCATTTCGTGAAATAAAAAGCATACCGTCACCGCATCAAAGCGCTGCTCGCAAAAGGGTAAGCGCTCGGCCGCTGCCTGGTAGAAGTTTACCGCCGGAAAATCCGTCGCCGCATGCTTGAGCATATAGGGCGATACATCTACCCCCCAGACGTCTTTAACCCCCGCATCCACCAGCGCTGCCGCCAGCTTGCCCCCACCGGTGCCCACATCCAACACCGCATCGCAATCCGCCAGCTGCTGCGCCATTACCCGGCGCTGCCTGGCCATATGCCCCAGCATCATCCGATCAAAACCAGTAATATAGCCGCGCGAGATACGGTGGGAGTAGTTGCCATTGGGCAGGTTGTGAAACTCCTGCAAGGCGTATTTGGGGATGCCCGCGCGCAGAGGGTCATCGGGCGCCAGCTGCACCGGCTGGGGCTTACCCAAAATAGAGCGCGCAAACTGCAACCAGCCTCTGGGGCGGGTAAAGTTGATCTCATCGGCCCAGGTGGATGCCAGCGACAGGTTAGCCCAGTCGGGTGTGACAGGATCGATAGAATGTTCGGTTGTCATGTTAGGGTTAGTTCTCCACAATAGCCCCTAGGAAAGGGAGCTGCCCTGTCCGTCGAGACAAGACATTTGCACGTTTCAGCCCGTACTGAACATGCAAAGGGTTTTGCAATAGCCTGCCAAGCAGGCAGGATAAAAGCCGAATAGGCAAAAATCCAGCACTGGACTTATTACCACCCGAGAAGGAGACTCTTATGAAACAATTCCGCCTAGCGCTCACCCTAAGCGCCTTGCTTGTCGCCCCCCTTACCCTCGCCGATGAAATAACCGATGCGGTAGACGAAGCCGTGAGCGCCTACGAGAATGGCCAGCTGTCCGAGGCCGTCAGCCAGCTGGACTATGCCGCCGATCTGATTCGCCAACAAAAAGCCGAGGCCATTAAAGCCGTATTCCCTGAGCCGTTAAGCGGTTGGGACGCCTCTGACATTGAAAGCGAAGCCGCCGGCGGCATGATGATGGGCGGCGGCATCAGTGCCGAGCGCGAATACAACAAGGGTGATGCCTATATCACCATCGACCTGGTCACCGACTCCCCCATGCTGCAAAGCATGATGGGCATGCTCAACAACCCCTCACTCATCACCATGAACGGCGGCAAACTGATCAAAATTCAGGGCCACAAAGCCATTTTGAACGCCCAAGACCCGGAGATCATCCTGATCATCAACTCCAACGCTATGTTCACCCTAAGCGCCAACGGCGACAGCGTGGATGAGCTGAAAGCTTATGGCGAGGCGTTGGATTTGGATGCTCTTTAAACGGGGAATGGTTAACGGAGGACGGAGAACGACGGAAAACACCAATGACCCGCTCCTCGTTCTCCGTCAACCGCACCCCGCACTCCGTTTCACCCCTTGTATCCAGCCCTCCCCGGCCCTACAATAGCCGGCCCTGTGGAACTTGGCTGTCATAGCCTTGTCATACAGGTGAGTGTCGCGGCTACCGCCGCACCCAGTTTTTGGGGGCGATTTGGATTCGACGCCGGTGACAAAACTCAAGGTGCATGTCGTGATGGTAGCGAATCACGTTAATCCCAAGCTGCATTTTATTAGTTGCCAACGACGACAACTACGGTGCCCAATTAGCTGCGTAAGCAGTTGATGAAGCACTTCTAGCGGTACGCCGCTAGCGGTCTGTAACAAGGTGCCAGTACCGCGTTGCAGACTGTCATACAGAACTGGATAGCTTTACTGTTCGGATCGTGGCAGTAATGCGAAACCTAAAGCGAACTCGCTCGCCGCACCCTGCCCGTTGGGTCGCGGATGAGTTAAATTAATTAACGGAATCTAAGCATGTAGATCCGCGAGCGGAGTGCCGGCGGACGGGGGTTCAACTCCCCCCGCCTCCACCACACACCAATCCTAGGGCATCCTAGGAAGTTCACGAAAGCCGCTACCCACAAGGGTTAGCGGCTTTTTTATGCCCTTTCCTATCCTATTCGATCCGTTGACATCCGGGGGCAACAGGGGGCAACATTGGGGGCATCTTGTAAAAGCTGATACCTAGGTACCCCCAGATGCCCCTAACAGTCATTACTGTTCGTAATGCTAAGCCTGGCGTGAAGCCAGACGGCACCAGTGTTTCCGGCCCATACCGCATAAGTGATGCTGGGGGCATGTATTTAGAAGTTGCCCCCAATGGCAGTAAGCGTTGGCGTTTAAAGTATCGCTTTGCTGGTAAAGAGAAACGTATCTCGCTGGGCGTGTATCCAGATGTGTCGCTGGCCGATGCCCGCAACGCTCGGGACGACGCCAAACGACTTCTCAAGCAAGGGGTCGACCCTAGCGCAGAACGCAAGGCCCAAAAGCGGTCCTTGCTTCAAGAGCACACCAACAGCTTTGAGAAAATTACCCAACTGTGGCTGGAACGCCGCGGCCAAAAGTCGGATAGTGGTGATAAACGTTTAAAGTCACTGCTAGAGCGCGATATTCTGCCCTACCTTGGCAACCGCCCCATTACAGACATCACCCCCAAAGAATTACTGACCGTACTGCAAAAAATTGAACAGCGCGGTGCAATTGAAACGGCGCACCGCGCCAAGCAATACGTAGGGCAAATCTACCGCTTCGCCATAGCCTCAGACCTGGCAAATTCTGACCCAAGCCTCACGTTGGCAGACGCACTAAAAAGCCCTAAAGAGCAACATTTTGCCGCCATTACTAACTCGAAAGACCTAGCACCACTGATTCGGGCCATTAACCACTACAGTGGCGGGCCCGTGGTGTCAGCGGCGCTCAAGCTCACCCCCAAGCTTTTCTGCCGGCCGGGCGAACTGCGGCAAATGCTTTGGAAAGACGTGGATTTCGACAACGCCATTGCACAGGTAACAGTCAACAAAGACAAAGCCCACGAAGATACCCACCTAATCCCCTTGTGCACTCAGGCTATTGAGATTTTAAAAGAACTCCAGCTACTCACAGGAAAGGGTGACTACGTCTTCCCCAGTGCTCGTGGCCGCAGCCGCCCCATGAGCGAAAACGGTGTGCGTACCGCCTTGCGGTCACTGGGCTATACCAACGAACAACAAAGCGTGCATGGTTTTAGAGCCACAGCCCGCACTATTTTGGATGAAGAGCTGGAATACCCCGAAAAGTGGATTGAGGCCCAACTAGGCCACGCCGTAAAAGACCACAATGGCCGCGCCTACAACCGCACAGGGTTCCTAAAGCAGCGCCGCGAAATGATGCAGGCCTGGGCAGATCATCTTGAGAACATGAATTACAATAGGAGCGTAAAGTGAGTCATTACACGCTTAAAGAACTATTGGCATTTCCGATAGCTCAAACTGAAAGTGAACTTGAGTCTTTATTCGGCGACGAGCTGTTCGAGCAATATGAATACTATAGAGAAATCACAGACCTTATTGATCACTTGCGCTGCACTGAATATTCGAGACAACGAGATGCAGATATTGAGAAATTGCAGAAAAAAATAGCGCTATTCGATTCCCTCGCTGAACATCTATTTACCGGGGTGGCATCTGAGGATCATTCAGCCCCTAGAAACCTTATCGCCCGAAGGAAGAAAAAAGTTGACTTGAGCTCCGACCACGCTATTGAAAAAGTATATGCCATAGCGGATCACATTGCTGCCATACCAGGGGCTCTCACACTCCCACAATTCAAGAATCAAAAAAGCTTAACGACTGCCGCCCAATACATAACCGAGGCCTCTGTAATACTCACAAAAAAAGCAGCTAGCAATCCTCACGGGAGGGCTGAAACTCTCATCAACCTCTACAACAAACATTTTCCCGACTCTGAAGACGGCCGTATGGTTTTTCGGTCCAGACGCTTAGCTGCTTACCTTCAAGAACTTTTCTACCTACAAAAAAACTAATTTTGTCAAAAATGTCATTTTTGCAAAATTGACACCCCGTCATCACTAGGATATGTCCAAACCCATCACATAGGACTTATCCATGTTTGATCACGAAAGCAATAAACCTCGCAAGCCCCACGGCTTCTACCGCCTACCTGAAGTTCTGGAAATAATTCCCGTTAGCAAATCCACTTGGTGGGCCGGAATTAAGGCAGGACGTTACCCTAAGCCCGTAAAACTCTCCCCCGGAACCACTGCATGGCATTGCGAGGCCATTCATAGGCTCGAGGCATCACTTACTCAGTCAGAGGGGGAGTTCAAATGAAACGCTACCACTTCGAAGTTGTTCAGATCACCCGCACCCCTGTTTCTGAGCTTGCCGATGACAAGCATGAGGCCGAGCTTAGCATTCGCTATGGCCTGGGGGACTTTGGCCAACCGACGACAGAATCGACCATTCAATTCGTGAAAGCTGTGGAGGATGAAAAGAATGCTGTTTCGTAAACTCTTCACTCTATCGAGCGCGCCCCTTAGGGGCGCTAAAGCCGCTTATAAAGCACTACGCCGTGCAGGTTACTCACGTATTGAGCTGGTACTGGGGCTTATCATCCTAAGCCCCTATCCACTGTTTTGGATGAGCACCTGGCCAGTCTTTCAACCGTAGGGGGCCACATGGCAACATTTATTGCATTCACCGAAAAGAGCCGGTTTTGTGGCGGCTTTCACAAGTGCCAACGATGGGCGCTTGAGCAAGCCTGTAAACACCAAACTCTTGTAAAAATCGCCAAGGCCCGTTCCGGCGAGAAGCACGCCCACATAGTGGGCGAAGCATCTACCACAGGCATACGGTACCTTATTTCACGTCACACCATCGCGGTTAAAAAGCTCAGGTTACTCAATGAGCAAAAAGAAGCCTAATCAAACTGAGCGGCCTGGGCGGTTTATTCGTCGCCACCATGAATGGCTGAAAAGCCCCGCCTACAGAGACTTAGACTGCAGGGCGCGCTGCTTACTGGAAGAGCTCCAAATGATATATGCACCCAGTAAGAACGGGCAACTCACTCTAAGTCATAAGCAAGCCAGAGAGCGGCTGAAAATCAGCAAGGAAGCGACAACCAAAGCCTTTAAGGCGCTAGCGGAACACGGTTTTATTGAATTAATGGAATGCGAATACTGGACCCAAAGAAAAGCACGCGAGTGGCGGCTCACCTTTGAAGGTATGAACGGGAAAATGCCTACTGATGACTGGCAACGCTGGGAGGAAGACAAGCCAGTATTTCTATTACCCAAAGGCCGCAAAAAATCATAGTGCGGCTTTTACCCTTGACAAAACCTTGACTGAGTCTTGCAAACTGCAACAAATCGTAACCTCGGGGCCTCGCGAGACCGCCCGAGAGACGCTAGCCTATAAGGCTCTCCTCCGTACGCCAAAGGACCCTTTCAGAAAAGCCGACAACACACGTATCGTACACACTCAAAATCTGATCAACACTCAAATTTAGCTGTTCCCCAACGGGTTGCTTTTCCAGTATTTGCTGTAGTTCTTCGACACAAAAAACAAAGCGCTTACAGTCACCCTCAACGGCCGCCTCTAACGCTTGTTCCCACTGCTCACAAGCAATAGGGTTGGTGCTTCTGCAATAATAAGCCGTGTTGAGAAAATCGCTTCCCTCGAGCTTGCTACCCACTGCCTCCCGAAGGACATCGCCCAGCTGTTTAACCTCGGCGGAAATTGCCTGCTCCACCAGCACCTGGCTCATGCCTGACAAGCTCAATCCACAATTATCTTGCGTGGCGCGCATAAAGATTGTTCGGGCAAGCTCTTGATACTCATCGCGTATAAGCGCCTCTACCACGTCATCATGAAGGGCTAACCCGAGTGCTTGCATTTGATCCTTGGGTTCAAGTGACTGCATCGCTCGTGGCCCTAGCGTACAACGTCCATCAAGCGTTCATAGCTGTCCACTACGTCGTATTTCACTTTATCTTGCTGGGTGTGGTTTTCCAATTCGGCAAAGAACTTTTTGGCGCAGTCGATTTTGGTCTGTTCTAGATCACGCAGTTTGAGTGAGTCCAGGGTGCCCTTGGTTTCGGCCACAAAGTAAATGTGCTTTACGCTGCCCTCTTTAAACGATATAGCCCAATCCGGGTTGTAGTCACCCACTGGGGTGGGAATAGTAAAGCCCCTGGGCAGTTTGGCGTACACCACCACTTCGCTACTGGTATCCAACTGGGTAACAAAGTCGTGCTCTACTTGCGAATCCACCACGGCACGGTCGTATACATGGCGCTGCAGTAAGTCCGTCGCACGGCTAAAGTCCTGGCCGGTTTGCGCTTTGGTGAATATATCGGTTTCGTAGTGATCATCCACTGCGTTGTAGCTGAGCTTTTCAATAATCACTGCCGCTTTTTGGGTTTTAATCAGGCGGCTGGCTTCGCTGATAAACTGCTCGGGGTTTTGTTTGAATTGGTCAAAGGTTGCTTTGTAAATACCCGTGAGTATTTCTGCCACCGTGCGCCGGGTAAGCTCGGCCTCTTCGCTGATTTTACCTAGTAAGTCGTATTTCACCTTGGAGTGAACAGAGTGTCCCTGCTCGGTGGTAGTTTCGGATACTTTAAACCCTTTGCCTGCCGTTAAGCTGCTAGCAGTCAGGTCATTCGTTTGCGCGCCTGTTTGCACCACATACTGCAGCGGCGTTACGCGAAGCTCCTTGTTTAAGTAATCAATACATTTGGCAATAAGCTCTGCAGAGTCGAAATCCACCCGGTACACCGCCTTGCGGTTGATGCGGGCCCATAGCTCTTTAAACGCTTTTTTATCGAAATTGGCGTTCAGATTATTGCTCTTTATTTTGCGGCCGTCGGTGGTATCTGGCAGGTTGCGGCTGCTAAATACGCTGTCAATCAACTCAAACACACTGGCTTGATAGGCCTGCAAGTCATCGGGCAGCTTTGCCAGCTCGCCCTTATCTTTGGCCTCGTGATAAGTCTCGCTGATTTGATCCTGGTCGTCCGTATAGTCATTCTTGACCAGATAACGGTAAATCTGCCTTGCCAGGTTATCTGACACCTCCAGCTCGACCTCATCAATTCTCAACACCTTGCCGACAAAGTAATCCATATCGGCTTTCTTGGGCCGAGATGTTAGAGTGTCGGCAATCTCTTTTTGCAGGCCGGCGACAAAGTCGTTGTAGCTTTCGCTGGCAATCACGGTGAGTACATTCACCTCATGCACTATAGCAGGGTGGTCGATACGTTCGCCGGTTTTGTCCACCGCCAGGCGCAGGCCACGGCCCACCTCTTGCCGGCGGCTGATGGTGTTGTCGCTGTGTTTGAGCATGCACATAACAAACACATTGGGGTTATCCCACCCCTCACGCAAGGCGGAGTGAGAGAAGATAAACCGAGTATCCTCCTCTAAGGACAGCAACCGCTCTTTGTCCTTCAGAATAAGGTCGTAGGCGTCTACGTCATCCGACAGGCCTTTCATCTCCCCTGACTTTTTCACCGCCGGGTCTATCAAGCGTTTTTTCTTGTCGATAGAGAAGTAACCATTATGGGTTCTATCTGGGGCGATACGTTCCAGGTACTCACGGTAGGCGTGGTTATCCAGGGGTAATTCCGACAGTACCTCTTTGCGCAGCAGGTCGTATTCTTCTTCAAAAATACGGGCGTATTCGCCTTTCTCGTCTTCCGCGCTGTAGTCGCGGTATTTGGCCACTTCGTCAATAAAAAACAGTGAGAGCACCTTTACGCCCTGCTCATACAGCTGCTTTTCTTTGTCAAAATGGGCGCGTATGGTCTCGCGTATTTGAATACGGCGCATGTCGTGTTCGGATATATCGCCGCTGGCATTGCCCGCCACCAGCTCCAGGCCGTTGCTGAACTCTATGGCATCTTTGTTGTAATCAATCTGGCTGACGCTAAAGCCCTTGTACTGCTCCAGCCCGCCGCTTAACTCCAGCAGATTATCCCGAAAGCGCACCTTCTTTACCTGGCGCTTGATGTCGCCGCTTTTTATCTTTACCTCCATATCCAACCGGGCGACAGGCGCTTGCGGGGATATATCGATTCCTTCAAGGTACAGGTAGGCATTGGTACCCGACAACCCACGAGCCTGAACGCCCTTTACCGCAATTTTCTTAACCAGCTTTTGGTTGTAGGCGTCCACCGCATCTAGCCGGTGTACCTTTAGGTGGTTGGTTTTATGGGTAGCGGAATAGCGCAAAATTATCAGCGGGTTAAACTTGGGCAAGGCCTCAAGCGTCGCCTTACCTTCCATTTTTTGCGGCTCGTCCAGTATTAAAATGGGCCGATTGCCGGCGATTACATCAATCGGCCTGCGGCTTTGAAAGTCATCCAGCTCGTCGTAAATGCGGCGGTTATCTTTGCCGCTGGCATTAAACGCCTGAATATTAATTACCATTACGTTAATTCCGGCATCGGAGCTAAAGCTTTCCAGCTCGTGCAGGCGCTTGGAATTGTAGGTAAAAAAACGTGCCTTTTTGCCGTAGCTTTGGCTAAAGTGATCGGCGGTAATGCTCAGCGTTTTCTGCACCCCTTCACGAATGGCAATGCTGGGCACCATGACAATAAACTTGCTCCAGCCGTAACGGCGGTTCATCTCAAAAATGGTTTTAACGTAGCAATAGGTTTTGCCCGTGCCCGTTTCCATTTCTACATCCAGGTTTATCGGTGCCCCTGGTTTGTAGCTCTTTTTAACAGGCTTTCCCTTGTCGTCGGTAAAGTCTGTCAGGCTTTTCGATACCGCCAGGTTTTGCTCACGCTGTACCTTTTGGATTCGCGCCAACAAGGTTTCGCTACTTAGCTGAATGTCGGCATTTTTAAAGCCACTGTCATCGGCAGGCTCAGTTTGTTGGTACAGGTCCGACTGCTCCGGCCCTTGGGCAGGCCGAGCCGTGCCTTTATCGAGGGTATAGCTAATACCATCTACTCGGGGCTGGCCGGTAAAGCATTCCACCACGGCATCCACCGCAGCGGTTTGGTAAGGTTGTACTTTAAATTTCAGCTTCATAATCTACTCAGTGTTTACAGTGCGTAAAGGCTATTCCATTCCTAAATCAAGGCTAAATAACCTTGACCTCGGTATGGGGCGAATACTGCTTAAACAACTGAGTGACATTGATTTTTTGACTGTCCGAGCTAAAGGATAGATCCCGGAACACTGCGCGTATTGGCTGGCATTTAGCCAGCTCTTCAATGAGGCTTTCGCTTATATCTGAATCAAAACACGCAACTAAGGCATTTTCGTCAACATAGAAAACATTGTACTCACCCACTTTGTCGGCACGAACTGGAAGAGCTAAATCTACCCCCGAATCTATCAGAACTTGAAATAGCAAATCTTCACCTGAACGGTCAACATTGATGTTATCAAGCGCATCAAAAAGGCCTTTCTGAGAAACTGAACCGGGTGAATGAAACACATTTTTAAAACTTGACGAGTCGATAAAAAATGATCGATACCCCAGGTACTCACTATCCTTTAATTCTAGATCTCCCTTTATGAGATTCTCCTCAAAAGCATTAATTCTTGAACGACAAATATCTGCTATGGAAACTCCCTCTTGAGCACGCTCAGGGAGCTGTACTAGAATCCACTTTCTATCACCACCATCTTCTAAGTTTCTCTCTCCAACAGCTTGAGCCGTAGTCCCAGAACCAGCAAAAAAATCCATAACAATTGCTGATTCATCTTTGTTTGTAGAAATTTCTATCATTCGACTTATAAGTTTTACCGGCTTAGGTGTAACAAAAATCTGGTCTCCTGACTCAGCCGACATCAACTTGCTTAGTTGCTGTTTGGCGTTTCGGGTACTTCCTACCTCTTTCCAGTGCCAGTAAGTCTGAGGAATAACACCATTCCTAACTTCCGACAAAAACTTCTTTACGCCAGGACGATTTGTGCCATCCTTACCCCACCAAATTCTATTATCGTTATTTAACTCGTCAAATTTATCTCTTGATACCCTCCAGTAACTTCCTGCTGGAGGTCCAGGTATCACATTTCCAGAGGGGGTAGTTATTTCATAGATTCCTTTACTATAAAAGTTCCGCGCAGCCAGATCCCCTAACAGCCAAGGTCCTCTAGGGTCATTATCCGGATTTTGATACCTATCTACCATCTTTCCACTTCGAGGAAGAAGATTTGGCCTCCAAATTTCAGAATTTTTTGAATAGAGAAGAATGTAATCGTGATCCTCACTCAAATATTTCGCTGAATTTTTTGGACTATCCATTTTGTGCCAAATGATGGTCGCAATGAAGTTCTCCGATCCAAATATTTCATCACATATAGACCTAAGGTTATGATTTTCATTATCATCAATACTGATGAATATCGCTCCATCATCAGATAATAGTTTTCGAGCCACCTTAAGCCTCGAGTACATCATAGAAATCCAATCGGAGTGAAATCTTCCATTTGACTCTGTATTGGAAACAAGCTTTTTATTCAGCTCATCTTCTTGCCCGGTCAGCTCTAAGTACTCAGAACCAGAAATCTTGTAGTCATCGTCGTAAATAAAATCACGCCCGGTGTTATAGGGCGGATCGATATAGATCATCTTTACCTTACCGAGGTAGGTTTCCTGGAGTAGCTTTAATGCCTCCAGATTATCACCTTCGATAAATAAGTTCTGGGTAGTATCAAAATTAACACTTTTCTCCCGACAAGGGCGCAAGGTTTTGGTAATAGGCGCATTGGCGGCCAACAGCGCCTCCCGTTTGCCCGGCCAGTTTAGGTGATACCGCTCTTGCGGCCCCTCCACAACGGAATCACTCAACTCCTGACGCAATTGATCAAAATCCACCGCCAGGCGCAGCTTGCCGTTGTTGTCTTTGGCTTCGGTGACGCAGCCCGGAAACAGTTCGCGAATTTTCTCAATATTGCCTTGGGTTAAATCGGGGCTGTGCATTTTGAGTTTTTCGTTATCGTGGCTGTCCGCCATGGTAGTGCTCCTAACGAGGCTGCAAGGTTTAGGCTTTGCTGCCACCTTTTAATGTTTGAAGGTATTGAACCAGTGTATGAATATGGGTACTGGGGTTGTCTGTGTTATTCCCTTCGGCCTGACGTAAAGCCCGCTCGGCATTCGCTATGGCAAAAGGAAGCTGATCGATTAACTCGGCAAATACACCCCGCGTACCTTTGGTGTAAGCTGGCATATAGTTTTGCAACTGTTTGAGCACTTGCGCCCCTGCACTGTTGCCTGGCAGATTGGCATAAGGCCGGGTGTTGGGCCCAAAGTGCAGCAACAACCAGTACTCAAAACATGGGACTGAGGTTACCGCTTGCAACGCCCCTTTGGGCGTGAACTGCTTAATTTGGTTGAGTGCACCCTGGTAATTAGGGTGTGCGTCTTTATCAAACACGCAAAAGACTTTATCGAACGGGTCACCCGCATCGCGCTCTTCACGGTAACGTTGCTTGGCGTGGCTAACAACGCTAAGCGGGTCTGAACCGCACTCGCCGGTTATTTCGACATTAGCGCCGTTTAGGCCATAGTAATCTTTTACGCCATTAAAGTAGTGGGGCTCGGTTTTCTCGCCTTCGCAGACAATCAACACCTTATCGTAAGGGTCGCGGCGTGCACGGCGGCGCGAGACCTGTTTGGCCGAGCGCGCCCTGCGTTTATGAAAAAGATCATCCGTACCCATATCAGCCTTGAACATCCAGCGGGCGAATATAGGGCAAAGCACCATAACGGCCTGAAAAGTACGCCAGCTCTAGATTCTCGCGCCCTTTGCGGGGGTTAAAATCGGTTAACGGATACAGGTGCGAGGCTTGCTGGTCGTCTTTCTCGCAAAACCAGATTTGATCACGCCGGAAAACCTCTTGATTTAAAATTGAGGTTTCATGGGTGGTAAACACCAGTTGCGCGTTTTTAGGGTTGGTTTTATCGCTATGGAATAACTGCACCAAAAACTGCACCAGCTTTGGGTGAAGGTTATCGTGCAGCTCATCAATAAACAGCACATAGCCATTTTTAAGACTGTCTAACCAGGGGCCGGCAAAAGCAAAAAGCTTTTGTGTGCCGTCGGATTCGTCTTCAAAATCAAAGATAACATTGTCGCCTTCGGCTGTTTTATGCACCGTGCGAATATTAATAATCTCCTTGTCCTGCATCTCGTTAAGTAGCGCTTTTTTCATATACTCCGGCATTTCTTCCGGCAGTGTTTTAGGATCTAACGGATTACTTTCGACAAGTACATCGTCAATATTTAAGTCCGCGGCGCGCAAAAACTCCATCACTTTGGACTTTTCTTCTTTTTCACACAGGGAAACACTAAAAGCGGCATTCCATCCTTGTACGTTGGTCATACGCAGCGTACTGCGGAACCAGTCGTAAATGGGCTGCAATTGTTTGCTGTTGAGTTGCACTGCTGAAGATAGAAACAAAGCATTATCGCGGGTGCTACGCTGCCATAGCTGCTTTTCGCCGGTTAGGTTATTGCCCAAGTCCCACTCGTGTTGGCCCGCCTCGTCATTCCAGGCGCGGGCAAACCAGCGTTGCGCTCGGCCTTTGGGGTAAGCAAACAGCCATTCTTCGTCAATACGCTTTTCGGTGGCGGTAAAGCCGTATTGATACCGTACGCCGTCTACCAGAAAGATGACTTCAAACTCGCACGGGGCAGACAGTGTGGCGCGACTAAGCCGATAAGGCGCTACGGGCAGTTTATCGCCGCGTTTCAGGTTAGTGGCCGAATTAACCACAATATCCTT
Source organism: Gilvimarinus xylanilyticus (assembly GCF_024195295.1). Lineage (GTDB taxonomy): Bacteria > Pseudomonadota > Gammaproteobacteria > Pseudomonadales > Cellvibrionaceae > Gilvimarinus > Gilvimarinus xylanilyticus. The sequence goes on from NZ_JAMFTH010000001.1 coordinate 1,877,485, forward strand.
CATGGCCCGAATGGCCTTTAGGAAGTTGGATTTACCGCTGGCATTGGGGCCGTAGATAGCCGCCGAGCGCAGTAGCTCAAACTCGTTGGCCGCTTTAGCGGTAAAGCTGTTGGTGGCGGCCATTTCGTCGCCATTGCCCCGGGCGAGGGTGAAGGTTTGCTTGTCGCGTAAAGACCGGTAGTTGGTTACGCTAAACTCGATGAGCATCAGAATCTCTCTGGCATTGTATTTGGGGGAATTTTGTCAAAAATAGCAAACAAAAGCTTACACTTCCATATTAAACCGCCATTTTTGACAATATTTACCATAAATAATCCTGTAGAACCGATAGAGCCCGTTTTAAGTTGCTCTAAGCGCCACTAACGACTCTTGCCTGGTGCGAAGTTCGCGGTTTAGCTCCACCTTGCGATTAAACTGCACCTGGCGCTGCAGCTGCCCCTGTAAGCGCTCTATTTGCCGCTCCAGCGCTGCTATTTGCTCAAACCGCTCTGCTGCTTGCCATAGGGTTTCGCCCGCCTGTAAAGGCTCTGGCAGTATGGGGGCCAGCATTTGCTGGTACAGGCCGCCCAAATTAACGGCAACCGGTAGCGGCTGGCGCGGGGCGTCAGCCGCCAGCCAGTCGCTTTGGTAGTAAATAGCCGGCGCTTTGAGCTTACTTTCGCTTACCTTAGCCGTTGATTTTATGGCCGCCATTACTTGCCGACCCCGCGCACCGCGTACCTCAAAAATCAGCGGAAAGCTGATGGCTTTATCGATACAGGCCAACACGGCCTCGGATACCTCTGCCCCTTTGGGGTGAAGCTCCAGTATTTGCACCTCACTCACCCGACGGCTGGCGGGTAAATTCAGGGTGTCGGGCGACAGCTTATGCCGCCAGATGATTTTATCCACTTCATCCACCAACGCCTGGCGCAATGCCGTTTTGGGTTTGGCGTACTGGTATATTTTGGTTTTAGGTAACACCCGGCCGAAATAAGTGGTTTTGGGGTAGTCGAATAACACCGCAGCTACTCCTTAGTCGCCTGCCGCAATATCAACTGCCTGCACCGCAATAAATGCCACTAACTCAAAATCATCTTGCCCCTGCACGGCATTCACCAAAGCTGTAGTGCTACCGCTGGTGAACAGGCTATCCAGGTCTTTGTCAGCTTTCAGTTCGACCATAGAGTTAATGGCGTGGTTGAGCAGCTCGGTACAGTGCTCCATTTGCCGACCATCCTCAGTCAGCTGATTAAAGGGCCTATAGGCGCTGGGTACGGGTTTATCTTGGCCTTTGCAAGCGCTGCGCATTAAATCTAGCAAGCGCTTGGCATCAAAGTGACTGGCGAGAATGTCGCCCTGCTCATTGATATAAATTAAATAATACGGATGCAGGCGGTTGTGCTGATCCGCCACGGGGGCTTTTTTGCGGCTTTTCAAAGCGAACATTAACCCCGGCTGTAGCCCTAACTGTGGATTAGCCGGCACTACGGCATGTAACCCTTTGGGTACGCCTGATAAATCACCATTGGCTTTGACGTAGTTAAGTAAATCCATGCGAAAGTCGTTGAGGCCCAGGTCGGTAATGGATATGCCGGTGCGCACGTCTTCCAGCTCTATCACTTCATCTTGCAGCTTACGCAACTGTTCGCGGCGGTAATTTACATCGTTAGCTTGAGCGGTCAGTACGTTGTCGTCGCCGGTAGCGGTAACGTCCAAAATAGTCATGCGGCTTTCGACGCGGTCTTTTAGATTGATGTACTCATCCAAGGTAATGTCGGGCCAGTAATTCACCAACTGGATGCTGGCATTGGGGGAACCTATCCGGTCGATCCGGCCAAAGCGCTGAACAATGCGCACCGGGTTCCAGTGAATATCGTAGTTGATTAGATAATCGCAATCCTGCAGGTTTTGCCCTTCAGATATGCAATCGGTAGCGATAAGAATATCAATTTCGGCGGGCTCGTCCGGCAATATTTGTGCTTTATTTTTTGACTTAGGGCTAAACAACGTTAGCACCTCTTGCAGATCGTAACCCTTGCGGCCAGACTTTAACGTTGAACGCGGGTTACCGGTACCCGTCACCTCGGCTAGGTGTAACCCCTGCTCTACGGTAGGCAAACTTTGGGCGAGCTGCTCGTAAAGGTAATCGGCGGTATCGGCAAAGGCCGTAAAAATAAGCACCTTGCGATTGCCAGGGTTAATGGGGTTTTGCAATTTATCACGTACGTGCTGCTGCAGGTGCTGGAGCTTTGCGTCTTCGTCTGGGGTAACCTTCTGCATGTTGCTATACAGCGCTTGAATAATTTCCCGGTCGGCGCGAAGCTCTTGGCCCCAGCTGAGTAAGTCCATGTCTGCCAAATTGATTTTTACCTTACCACCCACGGTTAAACCATCTGGCATGGCAATGTCGTCGTCATCGCCTTCCAGATCATCCAGAAGGCCACTCCAATCCCCCACACCGGTATTGCCAGGCTGATCACCGCCGGCCTCAAAGGCATCAATTTTATCCAGCGTGGATTCAATAATGCCAAGCAGCTTACCTAAGGTTAACCGGAAAGCATGTACGGAGCTTTCCAGGCGCTTCAATAGATTGGTGGTCATCAGTGCCTGCAGGCTTTTTTCCCGATCTACTTGCTTGAGCTTACCGCGGCCATCATCTACCTCAGTATCGTAAAGCTTTTCGTACTTTTTGATGCGGCTAGGCAATATGTAGCTAATAGGCGCGTAAACCGCGAGTTTAAGCAGCACCAATTGTTCGACGATTTGATTCAAATTCATTACGTCGCCGCGGCTGGTAATGGGACGGTTGAATGAGAGAGGGATACGTCGCTCTGGAAATTGGCCTATTTCACTGGTGTCGTAAAAGGTTTGTATATGCTTGCGTGAGCGCGCAATGGTGACACTATCCAACAGTTCAAAAAAATCAAAACTGAGTTCATCCAATATAGCCTGAGCCGTGCGGTGCTCAGGCTCTAACTCTTGCCAACGGTTAAAAGCGGCTTGAGCGTTTTTAAAGATAGTGTCAATTGAATTGCCTGAGTGCAGGTGTTTGCTAAAGGCTTCTGTATCGCCCTCGTAGGCCAAGGCAAGCTGGTTTTTTAAGTCGGTAAAGCGGTTATTAACCGGGGTCGCTGAAAGCATTAGCACCTTGGTTTTAACACCTTCACGCACCACTTGGCGCATCAGGCGCTCGTAGCGGGTTTCACGCTCTTTTACCGCTGGGTTGTTACGGAAGTTGTGGGATTCATCAATCACCACCAAGTCGTAGTTACCCCAGTTAATCTGGTTGAGCTTCATACCGAAAGATTCGCCCGAGTGGCGGCTTAAATCGGTATGGCAGAGAACATCGAAGTTGAAGCGGTCTTTGAATAAGATATTGGTTTTCAGGTTACCCTTAAAAGCCAACCAGTTGTCAGCCAGCTTTTTGGGGCACAACACCAATACGGAGCGGTTGCGCAGTTCGTAATATTTAATAACCGCCAGGGCACTAAAAGTTTTACCTAAACCAACGCTGTCGGCCAATATGCAGCCATTGTAGGTTTCCAGCTTGTTAATAATACCGGTAGCGGCATCGCGCTGAAAATTAAACAGCTTATTCCAGATAACCGTATCCTGATAACCGGTACGGTCATTAGGCAGCACGTCATCGTCAAGCTCTTGCAGGAATTCGTGAAAAATATTGAATAGAATTATAAAGTAAACCCGCTCGGGGGAATTCTCTTGATAGACAGATTCAATATGCTCGCAAATGGCCTCAGTAACGTCCTGAAGCTTTTCTTGGTCGTTCCATAATTGGTCAAACAAGGCCATGTACTGCTGTGTCATAGCCGAGTCGGTTACTTTATGCACAAAATTAGAGACGGCATCACCTTTTTTGTACCCCAAGTCGACCGCGGTAAAGCCATGTAGCGGCATATAAACCGTGCTGGCGCTTGGGCTTTGCGCGTAGATGTACTGCTGCATTGGAGCACTTCCCACACTCGACTTAAACCGCGCTTTCTGGCGCAGCCACTGTGCGCACTCTCGGGCAACCGCGCGCTGGGTTAGTTGATTTTTAAGGTGAATTTCAAATTCACTACCGTACAGACTGCTCTCGCGTCCTTGCTTGGGAATATAGAATTCGCGGCGCTGCTTGCTGATTTTGTCGGTTACCGCCTCGGGCACAAAAGTTGGGGCAGTGAAAATAAACTCGAGGCTTTCCACCCCCGCCAGCTCTTTTTTGAGTGCTTCGTAGGCATAAATAGAAAAGCTCGAGGCGGCAATTTTTAGTTTGCTCCCCCTCCCTAATACCCGTTTTAGATCAGTGCCCAACAGGGTGTTGATGTTGTCGATCATTGTATCCACTGACATTGCTCCGTACCTGGTGCCTACCCGTTGGCGCAGCTTTGGCGCCCGAACCTACTTAGATCAAGTGAGGCATTGTAGCGCGTATTGGATGGGAATGGATGAGATGTGACCGATCACACAACTGGTCAAATATTGCACAAAGCTCTTTGTTATTCGATTTTCTCGGTCCTATATTCAGGACAGTGTGTACCCTATTTCAGGACACTTGCAATGTATCTCGCCAAAAAAACGGCTATCACTGGCGTTACTAAAAACATAAAAATGATTACAATTCAAAGACTTATAGATAGCTATGACTCCTGAATACAGGACACTTTTGACGCAAAAGCGTCCTAAATCGCGGCACTCCTATAATTTACCAAGGGGTGGAATCCTATTCTCAATGGCTTATAAAGCGATTCTGGTCTGAACGGCCTATTAAACTTCCAGGTCAGCCAGCATGTTATAAAGGCTCCTCTGACCAATCTGTGTCATGTTCAAATTGAATTTTTACGAAGACAGGCTCATCAGATGCTCGCTGACCTACCAAAAGCCGCTCGAATTATTTCGAATGCCGATAGTTTAATAATTTGTGCTGGTGCTGGCATGGGCGTGGATTCCGGTTTACCAGACTTCCGCGGCAATAGCGGCTTCTGGAAGACATACCCGGGGCTCGCAGCCAAAGGTGTACGATTTGAGGAGATTGCCAACCCTTCCGCTTTTTTAGAGTACCCGGAGCTTGCATGGGAGTTTTACGGCCATCGTATTCGGCTATACCAAAATACGCAGCCACATAGGGGCTTCAGCATTCTTAAACGCTGGTGCGACGAGAAAGCCGGAGGTGGCTTTGTGTATACCAGCAACGTAGACGGACACTTTCAAAAGGCCGGCTTTAGCGACCACCAGGTAAACGAATGCCATGGCTCTTTAGAGTATCTCCATTGCTCTGTACCTTGCGGTAATCACTTGTGGGACACACCTGATTCTATCGATACAAAGAAACCTCCCGCCTGCCCCAAGTGCGGCGAGGGGGCACGACCTAATGTACTCATGTTTAACGATTGGGGCGCAATACACAACCGTATCGAGGACAAATACGAAGCCTTTGAGCAATGGTATGGTTCGGCAAGTGAGCCGGTAGTGATTGAGTTGGGGGCTGGTACGGCCATCCCCAGTGTTCGGCGCTTTGCCGCTTCCCTAGAAATACCGATTGTGCGCATCAACCCACAAGATCACCGAATTCACGCACCACACATAGGGTTAAAGTTGGGCGCACTTGAAGGCCTGAAACTAATCGATCGCACAATAAGAAAATGGAATTAATTGATATGAAAAGTACATTCGAAAAGCCTCACGAAATACCTGGTTATTGTCGCGAGGGCTCCACCTTACTATGGAACGGTAGTATAACTGTCAACGCCAAGGCGCTGCGCTATTTAGTAGAGGACGCAAAGGTGGGAATCCGTGTATTCGAACTTCTATCAATAGCGCGACCTGGTGAACTATTAAACTATTTACTTCTCAGCTTTGACGAAAGTAATCCAAGTTTACTGGCGAACATCAAAAGCTCTCTGAAGCAGTATTCAAGCGGTCTTTACACTGAGGTTCGCGATCAAAATCAGAATTTATATCTGCCTCTCACAGCTCTAGACAAAAGGTTTGGTCTTGAACTATCTAGCTCTAGCGACCTGCACAGAGACTGGCAAAACTCCAGAACACTCACGCCTTTTTGGAATGATTACTTAACCGATCTCTTTCAGTTGATTAAAGCGGAGCAAAATAGCATATATAAAAGTCCCGACCCGCTTATACGGGCCGAAATATCACTTATTGAGGCAATCGCTCACCCCCAACAGTTTGTTCGGGCCCTAGACAGGCAGCCGATACTAAGAACGAATCAACCTTACATAAGAATGCCAGAATCACTTGTTGAACGGCTCATTGAGTTAGTTGATCAATATAGTATCCAATCGGTGTCGGCTGAGGAGGGCGGCTATGTTTTTTGGCATGAGCTTCTAAAACGACAGATAAGCCTTGGCACTGAAAATTTAGAGCTTCGCTGCGGATGTGATCACCCAAAACCTCCTTTCATCGCGAGCCACGTTGGTGGCGCAATTGACAATGGTGTTGAGGCCGAGCTAATGGTTCGCCCCAGCTGGAAGGCAGTAACCGCTGAGCAATGCGAAAAGAAACAACAACTCCCTTACCCCGCAAAAGTCTTAGTGACAGAGCAGGACTGGCCAGGCATGACATTTGTAGACCACGAGCGTATCGAGGGGTGGAATATTTATATTGATAGGGCCTGGCGAATCAAAAAGGAAAATAAGGATTTAGTAAGCGAAACGAATCACTAAGGTAGTAATTTCAAAGCAATGAAACACACGGGAGGGTTCCGCCCGCCCTCGTAGCCCATCAGGAGGCTGCCACCTTTGCGCAATTCTGCCGTTTTAAAGACCTGATCTCGGCAGAAAAACCGAACGTAAAGCGCCGTGCGCTTCACTATTTTATGCCAACACCATATATTTGACCAAGCCCCGCCTTCGTTCTAAACTGCATGTGGTACTGCCAAGCGCTAGGGTTTATTCAATGGCTGAGAATTGGGTAAGACACCGTAAAAGGCAGTGGGTAGCCAAACCCAGCGGCGTAATGCGCGACGCCGAGCCTATGGTCCAATTGGGTTGGGGGCTTACCGTGGGGGTCGACTCGCCGGCTTAGGAGTTGGATCTGCAAAGCCCGTTGCGCCGGACGCATTAGCAGGAACGGGGTACCTGCTCCAACCTATTTAGAACATTTAGCGCTTCAAAGAATTCCGCTCTGCCCTTGTGCTATTGGGCAAAACTTGGATGCCTTATTACTGGCTAAGTTTTGCTAAGGCTAAATACCCTTAGCAAAACCTTAGTACCTCACCCAAAACCAGATAAAATCGGATATACGAGCCAAACTAAAAACCGGACTTATCTGGACTTTTTTAGCGGTCACTTTTTCACCCTGGGGGCAACTATGGGGGCATCACTTGAGAACACCAGACACATAGTTTTTATTAATCAATTGGTTACACCCACTTTTCAGTAGACCCCGCCTCCACCAAAAAGCAAAAAGGCCCCACCCCGAAAGGAGTGGGGCCTTTTTCTTTTTCGGCGGGTAGAGTTCAAAGTACCCCCGTAGGGGGTTCACTAATTCGTCGGGAACGAATTAGGGCAGCTTCAGCTGCTGCGAAGCAGAGAGGGCCAGGGAAGGCCCAAATCCACTCCCCGCCTCGGCAACTGCCCCTGCGCTGCTCTACCTCCCGCATCCTTGCAATCTCGACCACATTAAGAGATCTCGGCTTTATTGGGGGTATTTTTGGGGGTATCCTGAAATTCTTTCCTCAAGATACCCCCAAGCGGTAGCAACAAAGGTAATCACAATGGACATCAAACCCATTAAAGCTGATGCCGACTACCAAACGGTATTAAAAGAAATCGAAAGTCTGATAATGGCAGGTCATAACACTCCCAAAGGTGAAAAGCTGGATGTAATGGTCACGCTGATTGAGGCTTATCTATAAAGCTAAGCACTCTCCTATGGATTTGCCTGCCCCCGTGGAGGCCATCAAGTTTGAAATGGAACGTAAAGGCTTAACCGCCAAAGACCTAGAGGCCATAATTGGTAAAAGCAATCGCGTTTACGAAATCCATAACCACAAGCGCCCCCTCACACTGAAAATGATTTGGAAATTGCATACAGGATTGGGCATTCTGGCAGAATGCCTTGATTAAACCACCGCAGGTGCGCGCGTCTTAGTTGATACTAACTAAAAGCGCCCACGCCTAAACATGAATTCGCTCACGCTCAACATAAAGCCGAAGTTCTGCACGCAGTGCCTGTTGTGTGACCAAATCTACCGAACAACCAAGCAAATCTTCCAAGTAGAACTGAACCCCAAAATAGCGCTTGGCGGTCGCCGGCCCATCGAAGTTGACTACAATATCACTGTTCTCGTGAGCATCATCGCGGGCGGTAGAGCCAAACAGATAAAGCTCGCTTACACCAAACTGGCTTTGCAACTCAGTCTTACAAGAAGTTAGCAATTACAACGCTTTTTCACTGTTCATAGAGTAATCCTATGAACAATGCGATCACTTTATTGAAAGACACTAATCCACATCGCACTTTACCGCGTGTTGGAACAGGTTGTTGTCTTGAATCTTTTTCGCCACCACCTTTGGCACCATGGTTTCCCAGCCGGGCTGATGACACACAATTTTCTTGAGCACATCGGGTGAGAAAATCGAAAGGTATTCCTCGTTGTAACCCTCAATCTGGGCTATACAACCTCGATTGACCAGATAGTCATACAAAGGGCTCTGCTTCTCTGGAACTCGCAAGTTGTTTACCTTAGCCAGCGTGCCCGTTTCCGGGGCTTTGAAGGGGTAAATATACAATTTAAGGTTGTTTTTAAACAGTCGGCCAAAGCCTTCTAATATGCCACCGGCCAAGTGGTCGTAATAATGCTCCTCGAACAGCTCACACAAACTATGCGCGCCCATGGTTAAACCAATGCGGCGGTTGGTGTAACGAGCCAAATACGCCGCCAGGCGATAATACTCTGGAAAGTCAGATATCAGCACGGTGTAGCCCGTCGCCTCTAACACCTCGGCGCGGCTGATAAAGTCTTGCAGGTCAATTTCATCGCCGGTGTGCAAATTGTTCATGGTGATTTCCATAATCGCCAAAGTCTCACCCGGCTCTATGTCCTCCTCTTTTTCAAAATCCTGCAGCGCAGCATTTAACATATCCAGGTTTACGTGTGTCACCGGCCTAAAGCGCCCGCGCTCAACCAGCAACGGCCGCTTACGCAAATGCTCGGACGGCTGTAAAACACTGCCATCGGCGGCAAACATGGCCGCGCCGCTTAGGCCGAGCTGCACTAAGCGCAAACTGATAATTCTATTATCCACCTCCGCAAACGCATCCCCCACAAACTCCACCATGTCAATTTCAATGCGGTCGGTACTTAAGCCATCCAGCAGAGACTTTACTAATTTTTCCGGGTCGTCACTTAAAAAACAGGCACCGTATATTAAATTAACGCCCACAATACCCAGGGCCTCCTGCTGTAATGAGTTTTCGTTATCCAGCATGCGCACATGAATAATAATTTCACTGGGCGGCGCGAGCGGGCTTGCCTGAAAACGAATACCCAGCCAGCCATGACATTCGTTGGTGCCGTGAAAGTTGCGGGCCGAAACGGTGTCGGCAAACGAAAAAAAGGCCGTTGATTCACCCCGGTCGGCGCTCAAACGCTCCAGGTTTAAATCGTATTCATAGCGCAGCATGGCCTCTAAGCGTTCACGGCACACATAGCGGGCGCATTTACCGTAAATCGCATCGCTCACTTTCATGTCGTAGGCCGATATGCTCTTGGCGATCGTACCGGCGGCACCACCGGCCTGGAAAAACCAGCGCACCACCTCCTGGCCGGCGCCAATCTCGGCAAAGGAGCCATAGCGAGAATCGTCGAGGTTCACCTCTAAGGCTTTACTTCTAGGCTGTGTGGGGCGTTGTGTCATTGGGTCACCTTTTAGGGCATGAATTTTAGATAGCACCTTTTGCGAGCATAGGACTTTAAGAGTTCTTTTACCTACCTGAGCAAATAAGCGTAGCCGAAAACCTCTCCCGCCACCGCTTTGGGGTTATGACCAGAGTCAAGAACCACTCAGGGCACCTTAAATTCAGAATTTCGACGAGGTTCACGCCTTAAAGAACCAACAAACGTGCCAATCCGCACCCATTAGCTGGCCCAGATTTCTGCGGCAGGGCCAAGAGCAACGGTACCGATGTTTGCTCCGCGAGGTGGAGCTAACAGGCGGATGGTCCCCGGCAAACAAGCCCAGAGCTTTTTTATGGCGTGAATTTTTAGCATAGCGCTATCAGATTAATGAGGTTAACCAGCGGTGATACTGCACTGGGTCTTAGGACAACGCGCGACACTGGCGCTACCCAATCCGAATGCGATTGCGCCCCTCGCCTTTCGCGCGATAAAGCGCCTGATCGGCGTGGCGCAAAATAGTATCTATGCTTTCGCCCGGCTTGCAGTGATAGGCGCCGATGCTGACACTGAGCGGCGAGCCGGTGGCGGCACTTTCGGTGGCGATGGTACTGCGAATCCGCTCCGCCACCTGTTTTAAGGTGTCTTGATCGCTGGGATCCATAATCACCACGAATTCATCGCCACCCCAGCGTCCGGCCTGGTCATAGGGGCGGATGGTCGCGCGCAGCCACAGCGCTATACGACGCAGTACATCGTCGCCGTATTGGTGGCCGTGTTTATCGTTAATGGTTTTAAAGTGGTCAATGTCCAGCCACAACAGACCAAAGTTTTGCTGTTCGCGCTCGGCCCGGGCAATCATATCGTGCAGGGATTCATCTAAGCCGCGGCGGTTTTTAAGTTCGGTAAGCGGGTCGATGCGGGCCTGACGGTGCAGCTGCTCGGTGCGGTGAGCCACTCGGCCTTCCAGCTCTTGGGTGTTGTGGCGTACGCGCTCGGCCATTTTTTCAAAGTGGTCGGCCAGCTGGCCAATTTCGTTGTCGGGCTTAGGCAAATACGGCAAATCGTAGCGGCCATCACGCACCCGCTTAACGGCGTGCTCCAACACCGCTACCGGACGCAGTACCCGCGCCTGAATTACCCAGTAAAATACGCCCAAAGTCACCAGCAAGGCCACGATAAATACCACCACCAACGGCCAGAACTCGCGCTTGGGCAGCAGTACACTTAAATCCAGCAAGGTAATTTCAAACCAGCCTATAGTAGGCAAGTAAGCAACCCCCGCCAGGTGCTTTTTACCGTCTACCATCACGAAGCCACTTTCAACCATCCCGGGGGCGCTGCCCTGTTTTTTGAGCATGGCGAGCATACCCAGCATTTGTTGTTTATCCTGTGGGTCTTCAAACAGCAAATCGACGGTTTTCTTTTGTCCCTCGGGCTTGATAATGCTGCCAAAGTCGATGTAATTGCGGTCGCGGTATAACTGAATGGCGCCGTTGTAGTCGGCAAACAAGGTGGTAATCCCATCCTGGCCGATGTCGACAATATCCTGCAGAAAGTTGTCCAGATTAAGCCCGGTACCCACCATGGCGATGATATCGCCCCCGGCATCGCGCACCAGCACGTCAATCCAGAGCTTGGTGACGCCCAGCTGGGTGTCGGGGTTAACGTTTAGATGAAAGTCTCGCCCCTCTTCAACTAGCTGAAAAAACCAGGCATCGTCGGGCTTTTCGGGGTCCAGCACATAGCGAAACTGCTCGCCCGCGTAGTCGTTTTGAGCGTTGTTAAAATAGTAGCGGCGATTTTCGATAAGCGCGACAAAATAACTTTTATCGCTAAAGCCCCCGCGAAAGTTTTCCAATTCATGCAAGGCTTTATTTTGCAGGGTTTGGTTATCGGGCTGGGCGGCCCACTGAATTAAACTGGGCGATCGGGCCAGCTGCTTGGCCAAGCCTATTTCGCGCTCCAGCGAGCTGAGCAGACGGGCGCTGTCGTAGCGCACTTGTATTTCGGTGACCTGGCGGCCCCAGCGCTCGATGATCGAATCGGTCAGCTTCTGGTAAGCCAGCCACGAACCAACCCCCGCCGCTATAATCAGGGTGGTGGCGAGGGACAAAATTCGGGTACTGAGACTCAACGATGACTTCCTGCAATGATCATTTAAACGCCATTACACCAGAGTACGCGCCATTATTCTATGGTCTTTTATAGCACAGGGCGGCCCCCTTGGCCCACTCGGGCTTTACCGCTACCATGGGTCTTTTCTTTTAGGAACCTACCTCATGGCCGAGTTTCGCACTGTTAAGTCGTCGCAGAATGTACTCAAAGAACTGATGATTCCCTCCTACGCCAATTTTGGCGGCAAGGTCCATGGGGGCATTATTTTGTCGCTGATGGATAAAATTGCCTACACCACCGCCGCCAGCCACTCGCGCAGCTACTGCGTAACGGCTTCGGTGGATTCGGTGAATTTTATGAGTGCGGTGGAGGTGGGCGAGCTGGTGACCCTAATGGCCTCGGTGAATTATGTGGGGCGTTCGTCCATGGAAATTGGCATTAAGGTGGTCACCGAAGACTTTAAGCGCGGGGTAAACAAACACACCAACACCTCTTACTTTACGATGGTGGCGGTGGACGAACAGACCCGCAAACCGGTGCAGGTGCCCGGCTTAATTTTGCAGGAAAAAATTGAAGTGCGACGCTTTATTTGGGGCAAACTGCGCAAGCGCCTCAAAACCCAGTACCGCGAAGCATTTCACTCCATGCCTAGCGAAGCTGACATCGAGCGCGAGCTGGACCAGCTTACCGATGACAATTGTAAGCTAGCGCTCGACCCCAGCGCCCTTAACGCGCGCGATTAAGACATTAGTGAGCCGGCGGCACACGGTCTTTAAGCGCCTCAGAAAAGGCCCTGGACAAAGCCGCCGTGGTCACACCCACCATCAACACTCCGTTTAACGCCTCAAGCGGGCCCAACAGCTCGTGCTTGGGCGACATAACAATATCGCCATAACCCAAGGTGGCAAAATTAACCGCCGAGTGATACACCGCGACCGAGAACTCTTCGAACTCACCCAGGCCATAAAACAAAGTGCCCCAGGCGATCACCTGAATTATATTGCCCGCAATAAGAATCGCCATCATACCCGCAGTCACACGCATGGACGACGCAAAAGAGGCTGTCACCATATGTTCGCGTTTGGCAAAAAAACGCAGCGCCACTAACACCAACAGCCCCTGTAAAAACAGGCAGACCACCATCATGGAAATACCCAGCGCAAAGTTCATTAACATACCGACTCCTTAACGTGTTTTCGCGTACCGCGCCAATGTTCCAGCAGTGCCATAGAAAGTGATGCGTAAACCGCCACGGCTAAAAACAATGCAATGCGCACCCAAAAGGCTTGGTAAACATCTTTACCATTAGCGCTGTCCTGTACCGCCGCACCCAATAAAATAATCATGGTGGTCATGCTGGCCACCCAAAACGACGATTTAAAACGCGTGCGCCTCACGCCATAGGCGCCGCTGGCGAAGAGTAAACACGCCAGCAACATCCAGGCAAAATAAAACCACAGCGATACCGCCAAACTCAGGCAGCTCCACACCACCACAGCAAACAATCCGCCCAACAAGGTGGAGCCAATCATTTCACGGCTGGACTCGCGCAAGCGCGATTGCGATACCTCGCGACCCAATAAAATACTTTTAATAGTCAGCGGTAAATACAGGGCCGGATTGGTCAGTGTTAAAACGAACGCGGGCATAACAATCGCCGTGGCGCGCCATGCCAACCAGCGCAATTCGGCGGGGGAATCGGGCGCAGGCGCGGGCGACGGGCTGGGGTCTTCGGGGAAAAACGGGTACACCAGCCACTGCCCCACTACCGCCATAGCAATACCCACCACCAGCGTCGAAATAAGGGCCGAGGCCAAGGCGGTGCTGATGCTGCTGGCCGCCGGGATAACGGTTAAGCCCATGGCCAGCAAAGTGCCAATGGCCGCCTTGCCCGGCAGCATGGCGATGCGGTTACTGACAAAAAGCCCAGCGACAATAATCATCAGCGCGGGCAGCGGAGCGTGCTGCAATAGCGGCCCGATAAAGATCCCCACCCCCAAGCTGACCATGACTGCGATCAGTAACATCAGCAATTGCTTGGGCCCAGGGGGCGGTGCAGGCTTGGCCGATAGAATGACTACAAATAACGGGGCCAAAAACGGAAGCGCCAGGCCCCAACCATAAGCGGCGGCCAGCACCACACTAGTGGTAATGGCTAAACGGTAAGTGCGCCGCGCCGCCAAGGGCATGGGCGGCCTGTGCGAGCGGGCGAAAAAACGGGCCAAAGCGCGCATGGTTTACGCCCGATTAATACGCAAAAGACAGCAAGCTAAGCAGGCGAATGTACAACTTGCCCAGCAACCCCAAAAATCCGTGCCCCTCGGTGTAGGCAATAACCGACGCCTGCCCACCAATACGCAACTGCTTAATGGCATCGGCTGAAAGCGAGCCGTCAAACTCGACCTGCACCGGAAAGCGCTGAGCCTGGCGCAGCCAGTCGCGATTGTTCTGCACACTGGGCAGAGCACCGGCGTGGGTGGGTTGCCCGGCACTAATGCCTACCCCAATACTGCGAATGCGCCCTTTTAGTACCCGCCCGGGCATTGAATCCAATAGAATTTCTACCTTAGTGCCGGGCGTTAAATGGCCCAGATTGTTTTCGGTGAAATCGGCGTTAATCCAGACATCTTCAATCGCGACTAACGTAAGTACCGGGTTACCAGTGCCGGCAAACTGCCCCACTTCGGCGCGCAGGTCGGTGACCACGCCACCGGCTTCAGCGGTTACGGTGGTGTTGTTTAAATCCAGAGTGGCTTTGTCGACCGCCGTTTGCGCGGTTTGCAATAACGTATTCGATTCTGCCGAGTCGCCGCCTTTTTGTTCAATGGCGCGCTGAATATCGGCGCGCGCGGCTGCGACCTGGGCTTTGGCTTGCTCCAGACTCGCCTCGGACATTTCCAAGCGGCGCGCGGAAATGGTGCCGGGATCAGTCTCGCGCAGACGTTTTAAACGCTTATAGTCTTGCTCGGCTTTTAACTGGCCCGCCTCGGCGGCACGCAAACCGGCGCGCGCTTTTTCTACCCCGGCATCGCCCGCAGCCACCTGGTTTTGGGTATTGTTTAAATTCGATTGCGCCTGCTGCAGGGCTATTCGGTACTGCGACTGATCAATGGCAAACAGCTTTTGCCCGGCTTCGACGCGTTCATTGTTGCTCACCCAGACATCGGTAAGCACCCCGGCCACTTTGGGCGCCACGCCCACCACGTAACCCTGCACCCGCGCCTGCGAGGTATAGGGGGTAAATCGATCGGCCAGTAAATGCCACACCAGTAGCAAGATCACCACGGCTAAAAAAATCAGCGCGCCGCGCGACACTGCTTTAGCACTGCTGGACTGATCGGAAGAAGCGGGCTGGTTCATTGTGTATGTCCTTGTTCGGGTTCGGGCGGTTGGGCCAGCGAGTCTTGCAGCAAATCGCCCCAATCGGTGCGCTGCTCCATAGTCTCGCGCATTGCGTCGGGAATTAGGGTTTCGATACTGGCCTCTTGCCAGCCGCCACCCAAGGCCTGATACAAATTGATAATGGCCGCGATATGATCGCCGCGATTACTGACCGCGCGGTCGGCCTGACGAAAGGTGCTGGCCTGGGCGTCGAGCACGCGTTGAAAGTCCGAGTAACCTTCCTGGTAACGCCGCGAAGCAATGGCCAACGAGCGCTGGGACGCGTTGAGGGCGTCGTCCAAAATTTGCTGGCTCGCCTGGGTTTGTGCCACCCGGCTGGCGGCATCGTCAATTTCACGGGCAGCGTTTAAAACACTCGCGCGGTAGGCTTCCAGAGCCTGCTGTAAGCGGGCATCCTGAATGCGGACATTATTTTTAATGCGCCCATAATTAAAAATATTCCAGCTTAACGAGGGGCCAGCGGCCACGCTGATCACATCGTCGACAATATCAATGTCGTTACCGGACCAACCCACGGTGCCAAACAGCGACAGCGACGGATATAAATCCGCCTGGGCAATGCCTATTTGCGCCGACTGAGCCGCCGCCTGCCAGGCAGCGGCACGCACATCGGGGCGCCGCAGAATAAGCTGGGCCGGAATACCCGCCACCGAATGGGCATCTACCTGGGGTAGAGTGCTGTCAATGTTGTCCAGCTCGGGCAGATCGCCGGGCGCACGGTTGAGCAGTGCACTCAGAGCATTGCGCTGTTGCTGCAACGCCAGCCGCAAGCCGGGAATAGTCGCCTTGGTGGATAAATACTGGGATTTGGCTTGCTGTAAATCCAGCTCGGAGTCCTGTCCCTCGCTGAACAGCTGTTCGGTTATGTCGTAGCTGCGCTCTTGCAGGGTTAGATTATTCTGCGCAATTTCAATGCGCTGCATAGTGGCCTTAATACCATAGTAAAGGCTAGCCACCTGAGCGGCGAGTAAAACCTGAGCATCGCGCTGGTTGGTTATTGACGCAAAATAAGCGGCGTCGGCCGACTCCACCCCGCGGCGGAAGCGCCCCCAAAAATCCATTTCCCAGCCAATATTAAACGCCGCCTGGCTGGTGGTGAAATCGCGGTACTCACCGCCACCGCGTTTTTTCCCCGCGTAAGCGCCCTGGGCAGTCAGCTGCTGAACCTGGGGGTATTGCGCCCCACTGGCCACGCCCGCCAAAGCCCGACTTTCGAGGATACGCAAACCGGCGATTTTCAGGCCCGGACTTTCGGTCCGCGCTTTAACAATCAAATCATTCAGCACCGGATCGTTAAAGCGCGTCCACCACTGGCTTAAATCCGCATTCACCGAGCTGCCGGTGGGTGACGGGTAAAGCTCGGGCTGCCACTGGGCCAGCCAGTCGACCTGGGGTTCTTTGTAGTCAGGGCCCAAGGGGGCGCAGGCGCTTAGGGTTAGCAAAGCACCTGCGGCAAGCGCACAGGCGTTAAAGCGCCCGCAGCGCAAAAAGTTAATCACTGACTGTGTTTGATTCTGGCTCGACACTGTGCCCCTCGTTAACCCAGGCCATAAACACTTGATAGCTGACCGCTAAAATTACGGCCCCAATAAACAAACCAATTAGGCCACTGACAAACATACCGCCCAGCGCTCCCAGCAAAATCACCGGCATAGGTGCGGCAACGCCACGCCCTAACAACATGGGTTTTAGGACATTGTCCGCCAGACCACTGACAATTAAATAGAGGGTTAGCAGAATGTTGGCGATAAGGCCGCCATCACCCGCCATCCACAGCCAGGCGACCACCGGAATCACGAATATGGCGGCGGGCAACTGAATGATTCCGCACACCAAGACTGCCAACGCCAAAAGGCCCGCAGCGGGTATACCCGCAAGCATAAAGCCCACCCCCAGCAACAGCGCCTGAATAAAGGCGACGCCAATAACCCCAACTGCTACCGAGCGCACGGTGGCCACGCTAAGCACATGCAATTCTGCACCGATTGTAGGGCCGCAGATGCGATTAAAAATTTTACCCGTGGTAGCACCGCCTGGGCGCGAGTACGCCAGCATGATACCCGCCACAATAAAGGCTGCTAAAAATGCCAGCGAAGTCGTCAAGACGCCACCTAAAATCGACATCGCCTTGTGGGCATATTCGCGAATTTGGGCTTCGTACTGCACCACAAAACCGCGCAAATTTTCTGAAGCGGCGCGCCAGGCAGCGTCCAATTTTTCCCCCACGACAGGCCAGCCTACGACGTTGTCGGGCGGCTCGGCGATCTGCAAGGTTCCGCTCACCGCCTGCTGGTAAAGATTGTGCAAATGATCCATAAAAGACATGGTCAGCATTACCGTCGGAGCGCCGATCACCAGAACGATACCCAACACCAAAAGTGTGGCGGCGCGGCCTTCACGGCCGCCCACTCTGGGCAAAATTTTGCTGTAAACGGGAAACAGGGCAATGGCCAAAATCATGCCCCAGAGCAATAGCGCCAGAAAAGGCTGCAAAACAGCAATTGCCAAATACGCCATAAAAACAATAAGCCCCAGGCGGATGGCTGTATCAATCAGCGGGGGAGAAGAGGGTTTCATAGAAATTTTACATCCGTATTTGAGTGATTAAGGGTCCTTTATGCCAAGGCGGCACTGAAGACTTGTATGATAACCGGCGAAGGCCGCTTAGCGGAAGCGGCGAGCGCTACTTACTCTAAAGCGGTAAAGCATAGACCAGTTGGGCGGCAGTCGCTATCGCGTTACTGCTATGAAATAAAACGGAAGCTATGTGGACTGCGGTGAGAAAAGCAACAACCCCGGACATTAACCCGGGGCTGTCATGTTGGGTTACTCGGGGTGAACAACTTCCACGGCCACCATGCTGCTTATGGTGGCCACCAGGGCATCGCCCACTTGCGCGGCCTTTAAATTTGCGGGGTTGCGGGCGACAAATTCACGCACCTGACCTTCGACGTTGCGCAGCTTGAAGGTGTTATCTTCAAGGTCTATGGCCTCAACCATAAACACGCGCACCTGGGTTTTACCCGCCAACATGCCAGGCAATTGCCCCTGCTCGGCGCGCTCGGCAATTTCCAGCAGTCCTTCACCGGCATCTAAACCTTCACCGTCAATCAACTCCAGAGTCAACTGTTCGGTGTAGGCCGCCAGAACCTCATCGCCCTTTTGCACCTGATCTAGGTTTTGCACCTGCTCACCGATGACCAGCGTCATTTCCTGATCGGCGGTGGCCAAGGTAACCTCGCGGCTTTCTTGATCAATGGAAACCACCGTAGCGCTTAGCTCGGCCTCTTCGGTCAGCACAATAAAGGGCTTTTCACCATAGGCGGCATCCATTTCAGCCTCGGCTTCTTCCATCTCGGCTTCGACTTCGGCGGCGGCTTGGGCCACGGCGGCTTCAGCCTCTTCGACCGCTTGCGCGGTGGGCTCGACCACTTCTTTTTCCACAGTCTCTTGTGCCTGTTCAACACTGGAGGTTTCGTTTTGTTCGCTACAGGCGGTTAAAACGCCCAGGGCAAGAAGGGTGGCAATACTGGTGGCAGTGCGTAATGACTTCATACAATCCTCTCCGATGGATAACAGTGAGCCCGGTAAGCTCGGTCACGACTGAGTATAAAGAGATTACTCATGCAAGAAAAGCGACAGCCAGAGGCTAGCGCGATAAGCACAAAAACTGAGAAACGGTCATCATCCTTGCCCGCGGGGCGAGGCCGCCACCCTGAGCAAGACGAACTCCCGCGCAGGGCGAAACCCGTGAATCTAAGGAGCCCGCTCCAGACGGATTAAGATGCACACAGTGAGTAGGACTAGCAGCAACTGTGTTCTAAGTCGTCGTGGGCTAGTAAGGCACAGAGCGATTATCGCCTTTAAACTGCGAGCAACCAATCGGCGGCACCCGGCCCTACCTCAACGCCTTAACTCAGGGCCTGAAAAGCCTGAACTTCGGCCCCTGAGCCTAAAATCACCGGCACCCGCTGGTGCAGGCTCTCAGGGTCGACATCTAAAATGGCCTGCTCCCCAACGACAGCGCTGCCACCGGCCTGCTCGACCAACATCGCCATAGGATTGGCCTCGTACAACAATCGCAATTTGCCGTTGTGAACCTTACTTTGCGTATTAGCCGGATACAAAAAGATTCCGCCGCGCATTAGCACCCGGTGCACGTCGCCCACCATGGCGCCGTTCCAACGCATATTAAAGTCTTTGCCCCGGGGGCCGTCCGCGCCCGCCTGCAAATTCGCAATATACCCCTGAACCACAGGCGACCAATGACGCTGATTGGCCATATTGATCGCAAACTCATTGCATTCGGGCGCAATACGCAACTCGGCTTCGGTTAACTGGTACTTCTGCTGGTCGGGCACAAGGGTGTATAAACGCGAGGGGCCGCCCGTAGTTAACGCCATTTGCGTGGACGGACCGTAAAGCATGTAGCCGGCGCACACTTGCTTGCGACCGGGCTGGGCAAACTGGGCATCGCTGTCGCAGGCGACGTCATCGCGAGCGGGATAGACGGTAAATATAGTGCCAATTTGGCCATTGATATCAATATTGGACGAACCGTCCAACGGATCAAACGCCACAATATAGGCACCACCGTGATTGGCGCCAACAACATCATCCTCTTCTTCAGAGGCAACCGCTCGCACCTGAGGCAGACGAAGCAAGGCCTCTTTAAGCAGGTCATTGGCAATCACATCCAGCTTTTTCTGGGTTTCGCCCTGAACGTTTTGTTCGCCGGCACTGCCCAGCACTCCGGCGAGTGCCCCTAAACGCACCTTGGCCGAAATACTCTGGCTTACCTCAGCCAGGGTTTGCACCAGCTGGGCCAGCTCACTGGGCACCTTGTCGTCGGCCAATTGTTGGGCTAAATCAGTCACTACTTTTATCCTTATCTTTGCGGGTTTAAACCCTATAACTTACGCGGGCACAGCGTCGTTGGCAATGGCGCAAATTTGCGCAAAGTGCTCGGGGTCCAAACTGGCGCCCCCTACCAGCAAACCATCCACGTGGGGTTTGGCCAACAGCTCGGCGGCGTTATCTTTTTTCACGCTGCCACCGTATAAGATTTGTACCGAATCGGCAGCCTCGGTACCTAAAATGGCGATTAACTCCTGGTGGATATACTCGTGTACCTCCTGCACCTGTTCGGCAGTCGCCGCCTTACCGGTACCAATCGCCCAAATTGGCTCGTAGGCAACACACAGGCGCTTACCACTTAGCTCTAATCCGGGCAGCGCTTGGTGCAGCTGACGGTAGAGAATATCGTGGGTTAGTCCCAACTCGTGCTGCTGATTATTTTCCCCCACACACAGAATAGGCATAACCCCGGCAGCCAGAGCGCGTTCAATTTTGGTGTGACAGGAAGCATCGTTTTCCAGAAACATCTGGCGGCGTTCGGAGTGGCCGATCAGGCAAAAGTCGGCCCCCACCTCTTTAAGCATTTGCGCCGAAGTTTCGCCGGTAAAAGCGCCCGAGGCGAATTTACTGACATTCTGACTGCCCACCATGATTTTGGAGTTGCGCAAAAAGCTGACCATATCGCTGATATACACATAGGGTGGCGCAATACCAATTTCCGCCTTAAAGCTTTGATTTAAAAATGACGCCACCGAGGTACAGATTAGATCGGTGCCCCCATTTAACTTCCAGTTCGCTACCACGAGCGGAGCGCGTTTTTTCATCGAGCAGGTTCCTCAGTTCTTTATTGTCAAACCACAAAACAAAATTGGGCTTACCAATTTATTCTATATTATTTTATTGGCCTATCCAAACCAATTTTAAATCTGTGCCGCATGATAGGGCAAAATTGGTCGACAATCAGGTACTTTTAGCCAGAAAAGCACCACTTTCTATTAAAAACAGGATTAATATTTCCGGTGCCAGTGATTTTCGCGAGGGATTACAAAGCGTTCGCCCGTCAACACCCACGAAACCGATTACAGTATTTATCACACAATTTGGTCTTACCAATAGTCAAAGGGACCACAGCCTTCGAAACTGAGCCGCCTGACGCTTAGAAATGGCTACCTCAAGGCCGTTACCCAAGGTCACCGCAAACCCACCGCTTACAGCGGGATCAATAGTCGTGATATAGGCCGTGTTGATTACCCAACTGCGGCTGGCACGAAAAAACTGATCCTCGGCCAAGCGTTCAGCAATGGCACTGATGGGCCGGTAGACACAGGGGCTCGCACTGGCCAGATGCACTTTGGTGTAATTCCCCATAGCCTCAAAGGCGAAGACTTCGGCCAGGCTAACAAAAAAACAGCGTTCGCCGTCTTTAATGAAGATACGCTGATGGGTGGATAGTGGGCGTGCCTCGGGCGCATTTTGTACCTTACTTAACGCAGCGCGCAGCCGTTCTTGGCGCACGGGTTTGAGCAAGTAGTCCAGAGCGTTAACCTCAAACGAGCGCACGGCAAACTCATCAAAAGCCGTTACAAAAATAACCGCAGGAACGTTAGACACCTGCTGCAAAACATCAAAACCAGTACCGTCGGGTAAATCAATATCCAACAGCAAAAGGTCAACAGCTTCGCGCGCCAATAAATCCACAGCCTCGGCAACACTGGCCGCCTCTAAAATCGTATGCGGGTCGGTTATATCAACTAATTGCTGCTTTAATTCCAGACGTGCCAAACGACTGTCATCCACAATCGCTATGCGCATTGAGACGGGTCCTGTTCAATGGGCAAGGATAATCTTACCTGAACGCTATCAGTGCCCTGCCCTCCTGTGCGTTGAAAATTTAACCAGGCTGATTTCGGTGGATACATAAGCGCTAAGCGTTTTTCAATATTGCGCAAACCGATCCCAGGCTCAGCATCGACATTATCGCTATTTTGCGAGGGACAGGGGTTTTGCAATTCAATCATTAATGTCGCGCCCTGTAATGCCACGTTCAAATAAACGGTTCCGCCCTTTTCCAGCTTACTGATGCCGTGCTTGATGGCGTTTTCTACACAAAGTTGCAGCAACATACGCGGAATTAATAAAGTGTTGGCCTCGGGGTCTACCTTCGCTTGGAATATCAGTCGCTCTTCAAAATGTAGCTGACACAGCGCGATGTATTCTTGTACCACATCCAACTCTTCGCCCAGACTGACCTTACTGTTGTTATCCCGCTGTAAATTATAGCGCAGCATGTCGGCCAATTGCGCCAAAGCCTCGCGGGCTTTGGCGGGGTCGTCCAAAATCATGGCACGGATATTATTGAGAACGTTAAATAAAAAGTGAGGGCTTAGCTGTTGGACCAGTACATCCATTTGGCTGGAGGCAAGCGCCTGGTTGCTGTCGCGAAGCTGACGAGCTTTCACAATGGTGAGGTAACAGGCGCTCCATAACAGCAAGGCGGTAATCATATTGATCGCGTTGCCCCAAAACACCATTTTAAAAACCAAGGCCTCCTGCCCCGGTGCAACCGGATCGGTAATACCCGCCTTTGCCAGCGCGAGGACAAAAGCGACCAGGGCGAGGCCTGCCGCCATACCCCCCAGCAGCGACTGCAATGCCAGATAGAGCATTTGCCAATAAATGGCACGCTCTTTCAACCAGCGCTTGAAGCCTGCGCGCATCAAATGTGAAAAGCCCGCCGCCGCGCCAATCAGAACTGCGCCGTACAAATACTCAAACGGAGTAAAAAAGGGCCTAAAAGAAATCGCGAAGGTGAGGCCAATGTATAAAGCAAGCCAACCAACCGCCTGATAAATCGGATAAAAAATACTGTTCATAAATCAGTTAAACATAGGCTCAAGATTTTTTTGACTCAAGGCAATTGACTGATTGTTTAACAGCACCATTGCTCGCGAACCGTCCAGATAAAATCCGATGACACTGCTAAACCCCGCGGTCATCCCGCCGTGCCAGGCATAGTCGCGCCCTTTGGAGTCCTGCTCTATCATCCAGCCCAGCGGGTGCGGGCAACACTCACCGAGGGTCTGCGCGGGGTTGAGCATGGTGGCCAGCAGCGGACTATCATCGCAGGCAAGCTTGAGCATTGCCTGCAAGTATTTCACCATATCATCCAAATTAGAGATCACCGCGCCGGCACCTGCCAAAGCATCAAAATGCCAGGGCGCGACCGGTTCATCCATCACATTGTATCCCTGGGCTAACCTGGGCTTATCACGCTGTGCACTTAGGGCCACATAGGTGTTGCTCATACCCAGAGGAGCAAATACCCGGCCCTGGAGCAATTGTTCAAAACTGACTTTTTCTTCGCGGGCCAGAGCCTGACCTAAAACACCATAGCCAAAATTGGAATACAGATACCCTTCCCGATTAAGGCTGACGTTTTGCAAGGCACTTTGCAGCAGCTGATCATCATAAAGAGCATAGGGGTCGGTAAAAGATTCGGCACTGGAAAGCATATTTTCAGGAAGACGGGGCAAGCCACTGTGGTGGCTCGCCAAATCAACCAATGTTATTGGGTCTTTGACCTCTGGCCAGTAATCGCCAACTTGACTGGCGGGGGTGATCCGACCGTCACGTAACATTTGCGCGAGGGTATAGGCCACCATGGTTTTGGTGTTAGAGCCAATCTCGTACAGGGTATCGGCATTGTGATCGGCAAAAAACTCGGTGTCGACATGATCGCGGGTAATCACGGCCTGCGCGCCGCCGTGCTTACCCGCCTGTGGCTTTGGGATGGCGGACTGCGCCTCCTCGCCCGGCTTTTCTTTGCGTAAGTTAAGGGGCCGCTCCAAGCCCTGCACAAACGTGCCGCGGTAGGCACCGTCTTTAAAATCGCCCTTGTAGCTCGCGTGAATCATGGGCGATTCAAAGCTTACACGATTTTGATCAATATTCAGGTTGGTCAAAGGGATGGTGTAAGACTGCTGGGCTGGGCTGTCCAACGTGCCTACAAAGCCCTCGGGTAGCACGGCAACATTGAGCACCAGCGGCAAGCTGGCACTGCCGTCAATGACCAAATCTCCGGTATAGCGCCCCTCTAATGCCATTCTTTCACGATCACTCGCACCCAGCTTTTGTAAGCTAATAGGAACCGCTTTGCCTTGCTTAAAAGTGCCGTGCAACTGACCATTTTTTAGTTGACCGCGAAAGCTGGCATTGAGCTCTTTTTTACTAAAGCTGACCTCGGTGCCCGCTAAACGATACTCGGTGGGCGCCATGTCGTAGCTACCCTGATTGGGACTGTCCAGAGTGATGTGACCATTATTGATATTGACCCCAAGCGCCAAATGCACGCCCTGAGGAAACTCCAGCAAGCCGCGCCAGCTACCGTTCAGCTCGGAGGCATAGTCATCGGTTTGCGCCTGAACACTGGCACATGCAAAAACGCCAAGGCCGATCAATATTAAACTCTTTTTAAGTAATGCGTTCATCATCTATCTCCTTGATTTCATCCCGTTCAGAGTAACGTGTCTGGGCCTTATATTGAGCGACTCTATGTCCAGCGGGCGCTGCGCGTGTTGAACGGCTAGCGCACATGACGGGTTTCTGGTAAGGTTCGCCGCTTTTTTGACCACCTCCAATTGCGGGTAGTGCGCCGATTCCCTATGACCTTTCCGGAACTGAATATCGCCCAAGCGGTGGGCTTTGTCAGCTTTTTATTGGGCATTGCCTGTTTTTATCAGCGCGATGACCGCCACCTTAAACGGGTGATGGTGGCCATGAACCTCAATCACGCCCTGCACTTCGCGCTTTTGGGCGCGACCACAGCCGTTTTGAGCGCCCTGCTTTCGCTCGTTCGCACCTCTCTGGCGCTGCATACCAGCTCGCGTGTGGTCGCCTATGCTTTTATCGGCATCACCCTGGGCTGGGGGCTATACTTGGCCGACGCCTGGTACGACCTGTTCCCCATTATCGGCAGCTGTATTGGCACCTACACGGTGTTTTGCTTGCGCGGTATCGCCATGCGGTTTGGTTTTTTACTGGGCGCCTGCTGCTGGCTAACCAACAATATTATTGTGGGCTCGATTGGCTTAACGCTATTGGAGATGACTTTGATTGCGGTCAATCTTAACACCATCCGGCGTCTGTACCGCGAACGAGCGCTCGCCCAAAAGCTGGAGCATGGGTGCAGTGACTGAGTCCATGGCTACACCACTCTTACTGTTTGGTTTACTGAGCTTGCCTTTGATCGGTTTGTGTTGGCGCCAACTGAGCAACCCCCGTTGCCACGGCTTTTATCGTTTTTTTGCCTTTGAGACTTTACTGGCATTGGCACTGCTTAACCTGCACCCCCAAAATATCCAACTGTTCACCCCCCTGGGTATTGCCGCCGGTTTTTGTATGAGCGGCTCACTGGCCATGGTTTTAGTGGGGTTAAAACAATTGCAACAAGGCGGACGCGACGAGCGCCAAAAGCCGGAAAACTTTGCTTTTGAGAACACCCGTATACTCGTGACCTGGGGCATCTACCGCTATATTCGCCACCCGATGTACTCATCGCTTTTACTGTTAGGCGTGGGAATATTCTTGCAGGGCGTCGGGCTCGTTTCCTCAGCTTTGCTGCTGGTGTTAGTGATTTTTGTGGGGTTGACCGTGCGGGTGGAAGAGGCCGAGAATCTCGCGTTCTTTGGTGACAGCTACCGCGATTACAAACGCCGCAGCAAAATATTGATTCCGGGAGTGCTTTAGCAGGCCGTTTTTCTGGCAAGCATTAACTGCGCATCACCCATTCGCGAGCTTGGGCGGGGCGGTAGCATCAGCCGATACCACCCGGTTACGGCCCGAGGCTTTTGCTTGGTAGAGCGCATCATCGGCCTGGCGGAACAGCTCATCCAAATTGTTATCGCTCAGGGTAGAGACACCAAAGCTCGCGGTAATATGCACCGCACCACCAACCAAGGTGTTCGCTAAGCGACCGCGAAGATTTTCGGCCACCGACTGCGCCTGCAGCAACTCGGTGTTAGGGCAAATCACAATAAACTCTTCCCCGCCCCAACGGGCCACCAAATCCGTTTGTCGTACGCTATGGGTAAAGGTTTCGGCAACCACCTGTAGGACTTTGTCGCCCATATCGTGGCCGTGTTTATCGTTGATGGTTTTAAAGTGGTCAATGTCCACCATAATCAACGACAAGGGAGTGCGCTTGGCCCGCCAGTCGTTCAAGCTGCGGTAAAGCACTTCGCGCACCCCCAGGCGATTTGCTACACCGGTTAGAGCGTCAGTTTTGGCCAACTCTTCAAATTTTCGATTTTTAACATTGAGTAGGCCGTTAATCTTTTGTAGCTCAGACTGATAGCGAGCGTGTCGCTGCAATTGCAGATTAAGCGTCACCACGCGTATCAATAACACCAGTACAATGGCTGCACTCCAGATAACCACCAAGGCTCGGTACAGTGTTGACTGCCGAACAATAGGACCACTCCAAGAAATACTCTCTAGCTCAAAGCGATGCTCGCCAGAGCGCACATCAGAACCGGTTTGTATTTCAATAAACAACACATCATTAAAATCGGGGTGGGACAGCGCCATGGGGATGCTTTTAGAAGTGATCCACCAATCGGCCACCGAAAAATCTTTGAGTCTGAAGGTATAAGCCCCTCTGTTGAGGCTGTCGACATCCAACTCAGCGCCATTGTATTTTGTCGTGGTTAAATCACCGACTACGTAGTAGTGAGGGTGGCGATTACGCAAGTACAAACGCACGCCGTTAGCGCTCCCCTCATAACGCAAGTTAAGTGTCATAGATTCGTAGATCGATAAATCCAATCCCTTGCCATCGGGTCCGACTAACGCAATTTGAAAACTGCAAAACGGGTCTTCAAATCCCGCGCGCAAACTGCACTCCCATGCATTGGCCTTTTCGAGCATAGTCGCGCGACTGTTGCCACCAATGACCGCATCGCTAAACACCGCGGTTTGAAACTCAGATAAAGGCAATTGATACTCACGAGTAATCCACTGCTTCGGCATCATCAAAATCGCCACTGACAAAATCGCCAGTAACGCCAGCCCAAGGTCGGTCGGTGATAAATAGTCGCGCAGCTTAGATGCCATTCAGCGGAAGCCTTTGGTGAATACCCTTTGTTGATTTGAGCTTAGCTTAAACAACTCGCATTATAATGGATAATGCGCCACCCTCTTTATACGTTTTAACTATAAGTTTCATGTGTGGGGTTTACTTGGTTATAAAGCGCCCCGACCCACAGGGCGCTTGAGTATTAATCCCTAAGCTCGGTAAGGGTTTTCTTAAAGAAAGCGCCCTGCTCGGAGGGGGTAAAATCCCAGTCGTTGATTAGGGTGGGTGACCAATCGGGGTCAAACACCCAGGCGGTCCAGCCGATGTCCCGCGCCTCCATAAACTCCACCACGCGGGGGCCGTAGGTACCCTCGTTATGAATAACCGGCACATGGGCGCCATAGCCGTCTTCTTTTACCCAACCCAGCTCGGTGGCAAGCACCGGGTAGCTATCGGCGACAAAACCCCACTGCTGCTGCCAGGCATCAAAGTAGTCTTGCTTGGTATCCTGCGCGGGCTTGGCCTTTTGCGGATAGGGATGAATGGCATAGGCAATGCCCTCGCGGCGCACGGGCTGGTCGGGAATAAAGCTTAGATCGTAGGCCCAGTTAAAACCGCTGACCAGGGGGATAATGTTTTGATCGTAGACGTGTACCAAATCAATCAGCTCTTCATGAATGGCACGCAACCCTTCCCAGCTGGCTTTACCCAGGGACTCGGCGCCATTGCCAATAAAATCGTGGGTGGGCTCGTTATACAGCTCATACACGGCCATGGTGGGCACCCCGCGATAGCGCAAGGCCACCTGCTGCCAGAATTTGCGGGTTTCATCCATGGTGGTTTCGTACATAGGGTGCTGGTATAGATTGGCCTGGATATTACCAATCAGGTGCCAGTCGAGAATAATGTACAGCTCGTGCTGGTTGGCCCAGCGCACGGCTTCATCCAGGCGGGCAAAGTACCAGTCTTGCCCTTGCCGCCGCCACGCCATGGGGTGAATGGGAATGCGCACGGCATTGGCACCCCAGTCGGCCACTTCGGCAAATAGGCGCTCGGACCACTGGTCGTCGTAGTCCAGTTTGGCCGGGTCGGCAATATTCACGCCGCGCAGATTTACAGTGTCACCCGCCGGGTTGACGATTTTATTGCCCTGCACACTTAGCAAGGCCTGCGGTTTACTCAGGCTATCGGCATCAAACGCCGTGGGATAGGGGATATTCCAAAACTCGGCCTCGGATACCTGGGCATCGGTAAAGCCGTGGTTTTGATCCAGGCTTTTATCACTGGGGTTAGAGGTCTGGCTGGCGCAGGCCACCAGCAAGCAGGAGCATATCCCTGCAAGGGTCATCTTAGATAGTGTCATGGTCTCGTCCGTTTTTTTATTGTCTGTGTGTGACGGCAATGGGCGTGCCGCCGCCAGATCGAATATAGGTAAGATTCCCCTGGGCCGCAAGCGGGACTTGCTTCGAGCGATAGAGTCGCCCCCAGCGCCCCGCATCCTACAACCTGGCAATCATAGTTGCCGGGGTAATAGGGCGCGGGCACTAACTGGGCGAGAAATATGGTCGTTTGCTTATTGTACCGAGGTGCTGTCGCTGATTTGTTCTGCCTCGGCGGTTACCTGAATAGCGGCTAAATTTTCTGCGGTATCCTGCTCGTAGCGTTTGGCCGCCGCGGCTATGCGGCTGACTGTACCATCGGTAATCCAGCGCTTAGCCCGCCCGGCATCGCCCAACGGGGTGCGCTTGCCAAAGGAATTTAGGAACACCATCGCCGTTGGCTCGCCCTCGATTTCGGTCACCATCACCAGACAGCGGCCGGCGTCGGACAGATAACCGGTTTTGCTCAGTTGCACATCCCAGCGACTGCTGCGCACCAGAGGGTTGGTGTTAGCGTAGTAAAGCGAATAGCCGGGTCGGGTGAACCAGACGTCCTTTTTAGCGCTGGTGGAAGCCTCGCGAATGCGGGGATATTGATAGGCCGCCTGCAGCATTTTCAGCAGATCATCGGCGCTGGAAACATTGTCGCTGGATAAACCGCTGGAGTCGACAAACCGGGTATCGGTCATCCCCAGCTCGCGGGCCTTGGCGTTCATGGCGGCAATAAAGGCATCGTAACCGTCGGGGTGATGCCGGGCCAGTAAATAAGCCGC
Organism: Gilvimarinus xylanilyticus; assembly: GCF_024195295.1. Lineage (GTDB taxonomy): Bacteria > Pseudomonadota > Gammaproteobacteria > Pseudomonadales > Cellvibrionaceae > Gilvimarinus > Gilvimarinus xylanilyticus. Next base: position 1,906,924 of record NZ_JAMFTH010000001.1, read on the forward strand.
GTAGTTTTCGGATGACATTAAAGCGATATCCAATAAATCGCCCCGCCGGGCCGCCGACCCCGGACGTATGCGCGAATAGGCGTTGGCGGCAGCGGGAAAGTGGCGATCTTCGACACTGACCCGCTCATCGAGCGACGCCTTAGAATCCAAAACGACCATCGCGGTCATCACTTTAGTGACCGAGGCAATGGGCATGACCCAATCGGCCCGCTTACTGTAGGCGACAGAGTCGCCCGACAGGGGCGCCACCTTGGCACTCACCGAGGCCAATTCAAGCTCCGAGGCCCAGCCCCCCAGCGACACACCCAATAAAAACACGGCAGTAACAATTTTGACGATTCGGTTGCTCATAATGCTTACAGTGACTCAGCTCATAAAAGCGACAGGTTAACATGATTAATCCGCCAATTCCGGCTCTGACGCACACCCCGCGCTTGCCCAACCCGGACCCAGCCCGCAAAATAGTCGCGCGGGCAACGGCTGCTCCTACCGGGACACCACAACTTAACGCCCCACCCCTCACTTAATGGAGTATGAGTATGAATAAATTATTAATCGCCGCCCTGACCCTGTTTTTTGCCGTATCGGCACACGGGTTTGATTTAAACGACGTCGATAAAGCCCTGGGCTCGAATTCCGAGTCGGCCATGCCCAGCGGGCTTGTAAACAACCTGACCGAATCTTTAGGGGTTAGCTCGGATCAGGCCGCGGGCGGTACTTCGGCCCTGTTGGCTCTGGCGGCGAATCAGTTGTCGGGCGAGAATGCCGCGGCGCTGGGCGATATTCTTCCCACCGGCGGCAGCGGCGGCTTAAGCTCGCAGCTGATCGGCCAGATCACCAGTATGGATAGCGTAAAGTCGGTGTTTAATACTCTGGGCATGGACCCGACCATGGTGAATCAGTTTGCACCGATTGTGCTGGATTATGTGGGCAATAATGGCGGTAAAGAACTGCTGGGCTCGCTGAGCTCTCTGTGGGGCCAATAGAAACACCGGGGCTGCACTCGCGGCCCCGCTTGCGATAAAACTAGCGACTGACAGTCTGAGGTTGGGCCGATGCACTGGCGGGCGTAAAAGTCACTTCCACCCGACGGTTCTGAGCCCGCCCCGACTCTTCATCATTACTGGCCACAGGCTGGGATTCGCCCAAGCCATCAACTTGCCACTGGGTGGCCCCAGCGCGCTGCATTTGCAAATATTCCACCACACTCTCAGCGCGCTGACGGGATAGCGTCTGGTTGTACCACTCGGGCCCTTGCGCGTCGGTGTGACCTTTGACCCCGGCGGTATATTCCACGCCCAGTTCTCTCGCGTCGTCGATCACCCCCAACAACTGAGTCTTAGCCAGCGGCTGCAAGTCGGCGGAATCAAACTCAAAGTGCACGGCAACTATTTGCGGACCCAGTTCTGCCGAAGAGTCCGACGCCGGCTCGGTTGTATCGGGTTCCGCCTGAGCAAAAGGAACGACACAGGCGAGAAAAAAACACCAAACGATAGGTTTACATTTTGCCATTACACACTCCTCAATTATTTTACCCATTGAGCAATGCGAAGCCTGTGCCAACCGATAAAAGCCTCAGAGCAAGGGTAAACAGGCTTACCAATCGGACAATAGAAGCAGGGACCGAGTAAAGTTTACGCCCAGGTGTAAATTTGTCCGGCGCGGACTACCAATCCAAAAACACATCTTTAGGATCGAAACGATAATCCACCGCCGAATCGGATTTGATATGGCGCATGGCGTTAATATCGCGCTGAGCCCGCAGCGACCACATGGGATGCTCATCGCTTAAGTATTCATATCCCTGGTTCTGTAACTGCCGCGCCACAGCCCGGCGCGCGCCTATGGCTTGCTCCAGCCGCTGGTAGGGCCCTTGCAGGCTACTTTTGTCGGGCTGCGGGCCACTGCCGGCGTAGGCCAGCAGCGTGGCAATGTCGTCGTCATCGCGGCGCAGGTGAAGCTCCACCCGCCGCTCCCGATACTGTAAAACCAATGGGTCAGGGGTGTCGGGGATATCGGACATTAAACGAGCCCTCGTCTGGCGTTACAGATGCTCTTGCAGAAACGGCAAGATGTCTTGTTTTAGCACAGGCACGGCATGGGTATCAAAGCAGCTGCCCAAGACTTCGATACAGCCGGTATCCATATAAGCGTGATTATTCCCTTTATAGATTTTAAGGCTCGCACTTTGCCCGGCGGCCTGTAGCTTATCGACATAGGCCTTTACCGCTTCGGGTGGTGTGGTGGTGTCCACGCTACCCACGTGATGGAATTGCGGCGGTAAACGGTACTCATCGCTTGGGGGAATATTGTAAAGCGGCGAGACGGCGCGGTAGTGCTCGGGGTGGTCGTCGGGATTAACCTCGTCGCCAAAAATACCGCGGGCCTCGGCGTTGGCAAATTGCCAAAACATATTTTGCGATGATTCAAATCCATTTTGCGCGGCGGCATACAAATCAAAGGCGCCGTAACTCACCACCGCCGCCTGTACTTTTAAGCCATCGGCCGCGGCCACCTGTTCGGCGGTTTTACCCTCGGGCAACCAAGTGGGGTTAAAACCCAAACTGTCACCGGCAAAACCGTCGCTTTCCAGGTTGCGCCCGGCGGCTAAGATCATACTGGTTAAATGCCCGCCTGCACTGTCGCCGGTAATGGCAACACGATTGGGGTCACCACCATAGTTGCCAATATGCGCTTTTACCCACAGCAAGCCGCCGAATACGTCTTCGACGATTTCATTCATGGTGGTGGTATTGCCATTATCCGGCAGCAGGCGATAGTTCATATTCGCGACCACATAACCGCCGTGTTCGGCCAAATACTGGCTCATGGCGTCCATCACGCTTTCGTCATTAACCAGCCAGCCACCGCCGTGGTAAATCACCACCACCGGCCGGCTCTCGGCATCGGTTTTAGGGGTATAGATATCCAGTTTTAATGAGCGATCGCCAGCGACAGCCCACTCAATATCATCGTGCTTTTCAACCGAATAAGTGTCGCCATAAACCAGTGTGCTACAACTTAGCAGTATGGCGGTTAACAGATAAAAACGGTTTTTCATGGCAAACTCCTGAGCGCGTTATTATGTTTGTGAATGGCTTTTACCATAGCGAGGCGATCGATCTCTCGCCAGAATTTTTGCACCTCTTTACCCGTCTTGCTGGTTTGCCATCTGCATAAAAGCCGCCACATAATCGGTGTTTTTATCGGCCTCGCGAACGCCCAGGTAAATATGCTTGGCCACGCCGTCGCGCCCCAGGCTTATGGGTACTATCGGTAGATTCTCGGCATATTCCTCTACCAACCAGCGCGGCAAAGCCGCCACCCCGCGCCCGGCAGCCACGGTATGCAGCATAATATCGGTGGTTTCAATGGTTTTGTGGCGTCTGGGGGCCAAGCCCGCCGGCATTAAGAAGTGGCTGTAAACGTCCAGCCGCTCCAAAGGCACAGGGTAGGAAATCAATACTTCATCAACCAGCTGTTCGGGTAGCACATAATTATTCGCTGCCAGGGGGTGCTCGGCGCCAACCACCAACACCTGCTCGTAGGCAAATACCGGGGTAAAGGACACACCGGGCTTGTGCAGCGGATCGGGGGTGACCAGCAGATCGATATCATGGCCAAACAGCGCCGCCATACCGCCAAACTGAAACTGCTGTTTAACATCCACATCCACCCCAGGCCAGGCTTTTAAGTAAGGGCCCACTATCTTTAATAGCCACTGATAACAAGGGTGACACTCCATACCGATACGCAGGGCGCCCCGCTCCCCCGCTGCCATTTGGCGCAACACCTGTTCGGCGTGTTCAAACTGGGGTAACAGGCGATTGGCCAGCGACAGCAGGTATTCACCAGCGGCGGTCAGACGCAGCCTGCGCCCCTCCTTCTCCCACAGCTCAATTCCCAGGCGCTGTTCCAGCTTTTTGACTGAGTGGCTCAGCGCCGACTGCGTCAGGTGCAAGCGCTCGGCCGCACCGGTTAAAGTCCCTTCGCGCTCAACCGCGCGCAGCAAAGCCAGGTGGTGTCGCTCTAACATTTCATGAACTCAGGTAATCATTTGATACCAATACTACCACTTTTGGTCATAATTCGTGGTCAGCTCATTAACTAGATTCTGCCAGATAGTCGTAGCTCCTTCGATCGGTGCAGCTAATACTAAACGAGTAACAATTGCCGTCTATACTTAGCGGCTCCGCTATTTATTCGAGGTGTTCGTGAGGTTTTCCGCCACTTTTTTTCTGCTTGCGACTGCAAGCTCACCTGTTCCCGCCGATTGGTCCATTGATCCTTCACTGATCGCCTTTGGCGATGTATACGCTATACCCGAGCACCATCTGGAGGCTGCTGATAATGATGCGGACTTGTGGCTGCGCAGGCTCTATTTAACCCTGGACTTAACACCCGCCGAGTTACCCGTTAGCCTTCGCTTGCGCAGTGAAACCAACGGCCCGGATCATATTGCCGAGGGCGATGACTTCAGCAACCAGTTAAAGGATGCCTACCTTGCATGGGACATCCATAGGCATCAGGTTATCTTCGGTAAACAGAGCGCGCTAACGTTCCAACGCATCGAATCATTTTGGCAATTCCGTTCGCTGGAGAAAACCGCGCCGGATTTACAGGGCATTACCAGCCGAATTTTTGGTCTGGGCGTTAATGGCCCGCTGTTTAGCGATAAGATTCGCTATGCGATTGCAACCTCTACCAGCGCCACCCTGGGTGTAGACCACGCCCAACAAGCCAAATACCAAGCATCGCTCGACGTAAAACTAACGGAGCGGCTATCGCTAGAACTGTATGCCGATGGGCTAAAAAGCGAGCATGAAACCCCCAGCGCCAATACCGAGCAAGTGTTTATTCGCTGGCAGGACGACAAAACCCGTATCGGTGCGCACTATACCCACCGCGACTCACGCGGCGGCAACAATACCCCCGGCGATGTCGAGCTCTTCTCAGTATTTGCCTCAACCTCGGCAACGCCCTGGCCACTCATTGCCCGTGTAGACCGCTTGCTTAAGCCCAGCGCGCGCGGCGAAAACATCGACTATATGCCGTTTTCTCCCGAGTCCAAGTCCACCCTGTATATTCTGGGAAGCGAGTACCGGCTCTCACCTGAATTTCGCTTACTGCCCAATATTGAGTATGTGGATTACGACGGGGATATAACGAGCGATTGGTATCTAAAACTCACACTGGAATTTTCCCTTTAAGGAAAGAACAGTTCGGGTTTAGCCTTGCCAGAGATCAAGACATTGTCGCTAACTAACGGCAAGACAACGGCCACACTGCTGACGAAAAACTCGGTATACGAATGTATCAAACTGTAAAGTTAGTACACGCACACGAACTTCACTCCGACTTTTGCCTCCAACTCCGCACTCTGGAATCGCCAACAATAAGTGGAGTGCATCCTATGCTTGTAAAACCGAAAACCGATTTAAACCTTACACAAACCAGCCGTCGTCACCTACTAATGGGATTAGGTGCAAGCCTGGCTGGTGCGGGGCTGGCCGGATGCGGCTCTGGCAGCAGTAACGACACGGGGGCCGCAAATGCAAGCAGCTCATCCAGTATAAGCACGGGGCAAGGCAGTTGTGTGCTAATTCCACAAGAAACTGAAGGCCCCTATCCACTGTCAGCAATCCTCAGCAACTCGGCTTATGTTCGCGGCACTATTCACGAAGACAAACCAGGCATTCCGCTCACGTTAAAATTTAATTTAGTAGACATCAATAACGGATGCGAAGCTTTTCCCTATGCGTCTATTTATGTCTGGCACTGCGACAAAGACGGGCTTTACTCCGGCTATTCTCAGCCGGGCGCCAATACCATCGGCGAAACTTTCTGCCGAGGCGTGCAAGACGTAAATCAAAACGGCGAAGTGACTTTCCACACCATTTTCCCCGGTTGGTATGCGGGGCGACTAACGCACATTCACTTTCAAGTATTTCTCTACAATGATACGGCCTCGGTCGCTACCGCCACCTCTCAACTGGCGTTTCCCGATGACGTAGTTGAAGCCGTTTATAACTCTGATCTCTATCGTGAGAAAGGACAAAACACGTCGGTGCGATCATACGCTGAAGACGGCATTTTTGCCGATGGCATTGAGAGCCAGCTTGTCAGCATCAACGGTTCGGTAAGCGATGGATACACTGCGACACTGACCATAGGCGTCGCAGTAAATTAGCGGCAATTGTATTGAAAGCCATAGCGAGCGGCCTATTCGCGGGCCGCTCGCATAATAACTCTTCGAGAGTTACATTGCCGCCTGACGGCTGGAGCAGTGCGAAAAAGAAAAAACCAATCGAAACCACACTTACCACCGCCAAACCATGGGCCATGGTCAAGCCCCACAGAACAGTGATATCGCTTGACGCATATTCTGCACTTCTAACATCCAGGGAAGCTGTCTAACGGCGCCCACTCGGGAAAGTTGGCACGAAAACCACAAGCACTGCCATGACCAATGCCGTACTCAACTTTAATTAAGTTCCAAGCTCCAAACTCCAAGTTTCAATGCCAAGACCAACATTCAAACCAAGCCCCGCCAACGCTCCCTCAACGCCAGCGCTTTAACCACAGCGCGACCACGCTTAACAAAAAGGTGGTTGGGAACGTACATAGCGACAGAGTACCTTTAACGTCCACTAATCGCAGCTGTTAACCACCTCACCCGAAAACTCTACCGGGGTATCGGAAGCCTCAATCGCGATAAAACAATAGGGGTAAGTGAGTGCGCCATCGGCGCCGCAGGTTTGCGGTTCGCCTTCGCGGTAGTTCACCTGAAGTTTCTCACCCCGGTCTTCGATGTTAATCACATCAATGCTGTGGCCGCTAGAGGACTTTACCCCAGCGTGAAGTACGACCACACGATGGGTTTCAAAGTTAACCTCGGGCGCCTCGTCTTGCGCGTTCAAATCGGTTGCCAAGTATCTTTCACGGTAGGCGTGGGGGTCAGTTAACACGTCAAAATAGGGTTCGGTATAGCTTGTATGCGAAGCCACCGCGGGGCAATCAAGTCGCGTAAAGTTTACCTCGGGCGATTCATCAGAACCGGAACCACACCCAACCAGCAATGCCAATAACAAACCACCGATTAAAAAATTGTACAAAGACCTTTTACGACTCATAAATCCCTTTCTCCATTCATTAAAAAATCCATCCAAGAATGCAACGGTAAAATTAAAACCTGAACGGTTAAATCTTCTTGTTAAAAACACTACCCACCAGAGCCAATAAAAACATCGCGAGCAATCCGGCGCTTACCAGGGCCAAACCATGGGCCATGGTCAAACCCAAAAACACTGGCGGCGTGGCCTGACACATATCCTGCACTTCGAACATCCAGGGCATCCAGGTATCCAGCGGCGCCCAGGTGGGGAAGTTGGCTTTAAAACCGCAGGCGCTGCCGTGGCCGATATTGTATTCGACTTTTATCAGGTTCCAGGTCTCCAGCGCCAGGCCCAGACTTAACCCCAAACCGGCCAGCGAGCTGATCACCCGCCCCCAATGCCTGCGGGTTAAGCCTAGCGCCAGTAGGCTTAACAAAAACAGTGCTGCCACCCAGACGCGCACATAAATGCAAAGCTCGCAGGGGTAATAGTGTTTGACATGCTGAAAATACAATGCCCCAGCCTCAAGGCCGAGCATTAGCAGCGCGACAGCGAGCCAAAACTTACGGCAGGCTGCCGCACTCAATAATCTGCTTACCAACCTTCTACTCATACTTTAGTATCCATTTATTTGATAACCCCACCTCAATCGAGCAGCGTCCGGTAGGTGGTGACCTGCTTTATGCTCTGGCCTTTGGCATTGGTGAAATCAAATATATCGCACTGGCGATACTGTGTATTTCCAATGTTAAGTCGGGCATTAACCGCCCCACTTTTGCCGAGGGTAATAACATGGGTAATCGTCACTGAACCGGGCGGCTGTCGCTGTGTTAGATAAACGTGGATATCTTCGCCGGTTAGGGTTTGCCCGTCCGCCAAATGCCACACACAATCGTGGCTCAACAAAGTTGAAGCCGCCTTGGTATCCCCCACCAGCAAGGCTACGGCGATAGTTTCCACCCGCTGGTTTTTGGGTGAATTTTTACACTGACCACTGAGAATAATTTCGAGTTTCATTCACTGGTCTCCCGCACAATTACGGCCCTGACGCAGCGCAGAATGCCGTAATCATAGGCGCCGTCCAGCGCTTCATAGACGGGTTTGAGTTTAAAAGGTTCATCGTCGTGGGCGAGCATGGCATCAAAGATGGCGTCCAGCTCCTGCTCGGGCAGCTCCACCACCTCGGCCACATCCAGCTGCCCCTGCTCTATCAGCCCCGCCAAATGGCCGTAGACCGTAGTTTCGGTAATGTCGCGCTGGCGGGCGATATCCGCCACCCCCATGCCCGCTTTAAACAGGGCAAAGGTCTCGTGTTCGGTGGCTTTAACATTGGCGGCACTGCCGGCGTACTCGGCCAGGTTTTCCACATGTTCGGTAATCGCGGCGACAAAGTCCTCGCCATAGTGCTCAAGCTTGCTCGCCCCAACCCCCGAAATGCGCCCCAGGGCTTCGTTGCTTTGGGGCTGGTGGCTCACCATTTCCATTAAGCTGGCATCGTGAAAAATCATGTAGGGCGGTATGCCCTGCTCGTCCGCCAAAGTTTTACGCAGGCTGCGCAGCTTGTCCCACAGAGCTTTATCGGGACCACTCAGATTAGCCCCGCCACTGCTGCGGGCGGCCTTGCGTTCACCGGCGACTTTAATATCTTTGCGCAGCTGAATACTCTGCTCGCCCTTTAGAAGCGGACGGCACTTTTCCGTGAGCAGCAACCCGCCGAAACCGCCCACATCTACCTGCATATGGCCGCGAGCCACCAGCTGGCGAAACACCGAGCGCCATTGGTTGGCATCCAGCTCTTCACCGATACCAAAGGTGCTGAGTTTTTGGTGATTAAACTGGGTGACTTTGGCATTGTCTTTACCCAGCAGCACATCAATCAGATGGTTCACCCCAAAACGTTGGCCGGTGCGGTAGCAGACACTTAGGGCTTTCTGCGCCGCCACAGTCCCCTCGAAAGTTTCCGGCGGCGTCAGGCAGGTGTCGCAATTACCACATGATTGATGATCGGTCTCACCAAAGTAAGACAGCAGCGCCTGGCGACGACAACTGGTGATTTCACACAAGCCCAGCATGGCATCCAGCTTGTGGTGCTCTACCCGCTTGTGTTCGTCGGTACCCTGGGACTGACTGAGCATTTGCTTCAGCTTAATCACATCTTGTACACCATAGGCCATCCAGGCGGTAGCGGGCTGACCATCGCGCCCGGCACGGCCGGTTTCCTGATAGTAAGATTCAATGCTTTTGGGCAAATCCAGGTGAGCCACAAAGCGCACATCGGGTTTATCAATACCCATCCCAAAGGCGATGGTGGCCACTACAATCACACCGTCTTCGCGCAGGAACCGCTCCTGGTTCTGCTGGCGGGTGGCCGAGGGCAACCCCGCGTGATAGGGCAAGGCGGTATAACCCTGGGCGCTTAACCAGGCGGCGGTTTCCTCGACTTTGCGCCGGGACAGACAATACACAATACCGGCATCTGTGGGGTGCTCATTGTGCAAAAAACGCAGTAACTGCTGGCGCGCATTCTGCTTTTGCTCAATGCGGTACTGAATATTCGGCCGGTCAAAACCGCTGACAAACTGCGCCGCCTGCTCTAACTGCAAGCGGCTGACAATTTCCGCGCGGGTGCGATCATCGGCGGTTGCGGTAAGAGCAATACGGGGTATTTGCGGAAACTGCTGGTGCAGCAGGCTCAGCTGTAAATAGTCGGAACGAAAGTCGTGCCCCCACTGCGACACACAGTGAGCCTCGTCAATCGCGAACAGCGACACCGGCAGGCGCTGCAGTAGCTCCAGGGTGCGCGGCTGAATCAGACGCTCGGGGGCGACATAGAGGATTTTTATATCCCCCGCCTGCAGGCCCTGCTCCACCGAGCGCACCTCATCCATACTGAGGCTGGAATTTAAATAAGCCGCACTGACCCCCAGCTGCCCCAGGGCGTCCACTTGATCTTGCATCAGCGCGATCAGCGGCGATACCACCACCGCCACGCCGTCCCGCACCAGCGCCGGAATTTGATAGCACAGGGATTTACCGCCCCCCGTAGGCATTAACACCAGGGCGTCGCGCCCGGCAATGAGGGTATCGATAATCTCGGCCTGCTGACCGCGAAATGCGTCATAGCCGAAGGTATTTTGCAGGGTATCTAGAGCAGCTGAATTCATCCGTGAGAGTCTACCAGTTTGCTAGGCAAAAATCGGCAAGTCCTGCACCTACCGGTGTCCTGTCCGAGAAGTTAGCTCAATTATGTAACCCACGCAAAGATGGCTAGCCCCAGTCCAACCCCGGCTTTCGGCCATGACATTTGTATGACACGCCCCCGATACGCTTTCAATCACCACAGTGGCACCGTAATATGACACGTGAATTAGCCGCGCCCTGGGCGGCCTTATAAAACTCAACCGGAGCCCGGCATGGTGTTAACCCCGGCCATTACCGACAACCTGCACTTTCTGATCGCCGAGGTCAAAACCCACCTGGGACATTTGCAGAGCTTTTTTGCCCACGGCACGGTTGCCAACGCCCACCGCTTGCTGGAGCGCAGCGGCCACGCCTACAACCTTAACTTGCGGGTACAGAACGCGTGCATGAAGCACATTGCCCTGCAAAGCAATGAGCACTCCATGAGTTACCGCGCCGTGGGCCGCATTGCCAACGAGCTGGAGCGCATTGCCGAACTCGCGCGCGAGTGTCTGCAACAAATGAACTTTTTGCATACAGGCGCCCGGCTGGACTTAAGCGTTTTCACCCCGCTGCTGGAAAAGGTTGATAAAAGCATCGACTTAATCTCCCGCGCCCTCAAGGACCGGGACACCCAGCTGGCGTTAAAACTGGGTAAAACCGAGCGCAAACTGGAAAAGTCTTACAAAAAACTCGTCAGCCAGTACACCCGCCAACTCAAAAAGAAAAAACATACGGAAGATCTGGTCAGCGGATTGTTTATTGCCCACGCCATTGAACAAATGGGCGATGCTTTGCTCAACATCAGCGATTCAATTATCTCGGGGCATATGGGCCAGCCCTTGGATTTACAGCGCTACAGTTCGCTGCGCGATACCATTAACAACTGGTTAGAGGAAGACCTGGCCACGCAATTGCGCGTAACCCCTCTGGCCGAGACCCGCTCGGGCAGCGGCATCAGCACCATCGACAACCCCAGCGACGAAAAATGGCAGCGATTGGTGTACAAAGACGGCAGCAAGCGCAAGCTAAAAGAAGAGCTGCAAGGCGTCAACCGCTGGCACGACGTCTATCCAGGCGTCGCCCCGCATATTCACACCTATCAAAAACAGGGTGACAATGCCGCCCTGATTATCGAGCACTTAAACGGCGAGACTTTTGAACAACTGGTGATTAACTCACCGCAAAAGCGCCGCAAAAAAGCAATGACCTGCTTAAAGAAAACCCTTAACAATATTTGGCAACAAACCTATACCGCCGAATCTCACCCGGCGCATTTTATGGCGCAAACGCTCAAGCGCTTACCCGATGTGTACAGCGTGCATCCCCAGTTCAAACAACAGCGCCAATACCTGGGCGCGCACCCCATAGAAAGTTTCGATGCGTTGGTAAAAAAGGCACAAAAAAAAGAAGAAAAGCTAATCGCGCCTTTCAGTGTTTTTATTCACGGCGATTTCAACGTCGACAATATTATTTATGACCCAGAGGCGGGGAAAATTAACTTTATCGACCTGCACCGCTCCTGCCATATGGACTATGTGCAAGACGCCTCGGTATTTATGGTGTCCAATTATCGTTTGCAGGTATTGGACGAGCCAGTGCGCCGCCGCATTCGCGACCAGGTAGAACAGTTTTACGTCATCGTGCGCGGCTTTGCCGATAAACACAACGATGACACTTTTGAAATTCGCTTAGCTCTGGGGCTGGCGCGCTCATTTGTCACCTCCACCCGCTTTATTCTGGACCACACCATGGCGACGCGAATGTTTTTAAAAGCTCGCTATCTGCTGGAACAAATTAATCAATTGTCGCGCAAGCAAATACGCGACTACCGTGTGCCACTCAGGGAGTTGTTTAGTGACTGATTCACGCACGCTAAAAATTGCTGTGGTGGGCCTGCCCGGCAAATGGTCCACCGAAGTGCTGGCGGACGCCATTGAGGCGCGCACCGGATTCCGCCTGGTGGTGGATATGCAAGCGGTGACCCTGGATTTAGCCCAACAGCGGCTGAATTACCGGGACACCAACCTGTGCCAGCTGGACGGTATTGTGGTAAAAAAAATCAGCGCCGAGTACAGCCCTCACACACTCGACAGGCTGGAGCTTTTGCGGGTCGCCGAAGCGGCGGGAGTTAACGTTTTTAGCCCGGCCGAGAACATTCTGCGTCTTATCGACCGACTCAGTTGTACCGTTACCCTGAGCAACCACAATATACCTATGCCCCCCACCATTCTTACCGAGTCTACCCAGCAGGCGTTGGCGGCGGTGGAAGAATACGGCGAAGCGGTGTTTAAACCCCTTTATTCCACCAAAGCGCGGGGAATGGAAATAATCAAAGCCGCAGAGGCCGACAAAGAAAACGCCATCGCCCGCTTTGCCGCGCAAAACCCGATGATGTACATTCAACAAAAGCTGAATTTAAGTGGGCGGGATTTGGGCATGGTGTTTTTAGGCGGCGAATATCTGGGCAGCTACGCCCGCCAAGGGGCGGGAGATAGCTGGAATACCACTATTCACAGTGGCGGCAAGTATGCGCCTGCCACCCCAGACGCCGAGATTATTCAGCTGGCCCAACGCGCCCAAAAACCGTTTAACATGGACTTTACCACTGTGGATATTGCCGAGACCGACACCGGCCCCGTGGTCTTTGAAGTCTCCGCCTTTGGCGGGTTTCGCGGCGCCAAAGAGGGCATAGGCATTGATGCCGCCAGCCTCTACACCGACTATGTAATAGGAAAGCTTTATGGGTGAGGCCAAACATCAGCCGCAAGACACAACGCAGGATTTTTTAGGCTGGCTGCAAAACACCAAGGGTGCCGCCGAGCACTCACTAAGCCTTGCCCTACCCGGCGCCCAGCTACAGGTAAACTGCTCAGACGCCTTCACCGCGAGTACCCTGCGGGCGTATTTTCAGCCCTGGCTCACGGCACCCAGCGCTTTACCCGCAACCACGGTGACCATTATCGAAAGCCAGCCGGTGGGCCAAGAGTTACCCTGGCTTGACTGGACTCGCGAGGCGGGCAAGACAGGCCGGAAAGATACGTTTATTGATGCACCGGGCGTTCGCCTGATTCGCAAATACCGCACTGGCATGGTGTTTTTACAAGCCCCACGCAATCCCATCGCAATAGGCCCGGCGGCAAAGAATATAAACCAGGTCGTTAACTTTATTAACAATCAAGCCATAAACGCCCTGCAGCAAGACGACTGGCTGATTGGCCACGCCGCAGCGGCCAGCTATAACCGCCAGGCTATTGCTATTGCCGGGTTCTCCGGGGGCGGAAAATCTACCAGTATGCTGCAGCTGCTGGAGCACCCGGCGGTTAACTTTGTCAGCAATGACCGAATATTTATCCAGCCCCAGGCGCAACAGCTGATGCTAACGGGAGTGGCCAAAATGCCCCGGGTCAACCCGGGGACTTTGCTGCACAACCCTCGCTTACTGGCACTGCTAAGTCCCGCACAACAACACCGCTATAAAACGCTCGCACCCGAGCAATTGTGGGAGCTGGAAGAAAAGCACGACGTTATGATTCCCGCCCTCTACGGTAAAGCGGATAACCCCCGCATAGACAATAGCGCTACCCTGGGTGCGATCATGTTGCTAAACTGGAATCGCGCCGAACAATCAGCTTGCCGCATTCAGTCAGTGGATATCGAAGCCCGGCAAGATTTACTCCCCGCGCTGATGAAATCGCCTGGCCCTTTCTACCAAGACCGCCAGGGTAACTTTCACCCCAACGCCCAGGCGCCTCAACCTTACCTTGAGCGGCTGAAACACACCCAGGTGTATGAAGTCAGCGGTGGTGTGGATTTTACCGAACTACGGGATTTTTGCTGGCAGCTGTGGGGCATACCCAGGAGCGCACCGTAATGCGCGCTTTTGCCCTGATCCGCCACGGCGACTACCGGCAAAAAGCCAATACGCCCAGTGCACACCAGCCCTATCCACTCACCCCCGCCGGAGAAAATCAGGCGGAGGCCTGCGCCGAGCAACTAAACGCTCTGGCGGCGGAACTGGAACTAAACATAAGCTCCTGCATTCATACCTCCCCCCTGCTGCGCGCCTGGCAAACCGGCGACATTATTCGGCGCCGCTGGGGCGACCCTAATATTCAGCTGCAGCAAACCCAGGCCTTAAGCGAACGCTGTGTGGGCAGTGTGGCCAACTTAACCATTGCCGAAATAGAACAACTGCTGCGCGCCGACCCGCGCTACCCCCGCCCGCCGCTAAACTGGAAAGCCCGCAGTGACTACTGCCTGCCCTTCCCCGGGGCGGAATCCTTAAACCAGGCGGGCAAGCGCGTGGCCGACTATATTAATCAATTGTGCGAAACAGCCCCGGCCCATAGCCTGACCCCGCTGGTGGGCCACGGTGCGGCCTTTCGCCACGGTGCCTGTGCGCTGGGCATATTAAGCCCAGAGGATGTTGCCCGCCTCAGCATGTTCCACGCCCAAGCGGTTATCATTGCCCAAACGGACGCCGGTTGGATTCATTTGGCGGGCCAGTGGAAGCCGCGTCCCTCACCACGGGAGTTTACCGACTGAGCATGAAAGCTATACCGTCCAATACGCGCAAAGCTTGCGCCACGCTAAACCGCTACCAAGGGGAAAAGTGGCTGCCTATGTCATTACCTGACGAATGCCGGCCCTGGCTGGACGAAGGGAAACACGCTTTTCGCCAGCATAAAAAGGGCCGCCGTCGGGCTCGTCACGCTATTGATCAGCTGGTGTCGCAGTACCCTTGGCGCTGGCCCAAGCGGCGGATCATTTTTATCTCAGACTTGCACGCCGATGCCGATGCCCTGCTGGCTTCTCTAACCGCCAGTGGCGGGGTAAAGCGAACCGGCAAAGGTGATAAACACTTCAAGCTGACCGCGCGAGGTAAAAAATCCGTTTTCATTTTTGGCGGCGACTTTTTCGATAAAGGGCCCAGTAATTTGCGCCTGTTGCGAGTGCTAAAGCGTTTAATGGATCAAAAGGCGAAGGTGAAACTCCTGGCGGGCAACCACGATGTACGGGTACTGTTTGGCATGCGCACAGCGGGTCAGGCCGCCGACGTAGAAAACGGCCATTTTTTTGTCCGGATGGGCGCCAAAGCCATTCCACTTCTCAAAGAAATTCGCGATCAGTACCTGAGCGGCAAGAATGCTCTGGACAAAACCCCCGATACAAAACAGTGTCGTCTGCTGTTATTGCCCCAACAAACCTGGTTTGCGGGCTTTAAAGAGACAGCTCAAGTGCGTTTATCACCTCAGGCCTGCGAGCGCGAGCTGGTTAAAATAGAGAAAAAATCGGCCGAGTTTGAAGACCAGTGCCACAAGGCCGGGTTAACTCTGCGCGAGGTATACGCCAGCGCCCTGCTCTGGAAAAAGTTGTTTCTAAAACCCAAAGGGGAGTTTTACTGGTTTTACCAGAACCTAAAGCTCGCATTAAAACGCGGCAGTTTTCTGTTTGTTCACGCCGGGCTTGACGACAACCTCGCCACGTTAATCAGTCAAAGTGGCCTACGGCCTTTAAACAAAGCCTTTCAAAAACAGCTAAACGGTGCTCCCTTTGACTTTTACTATGGCTCGCTCGCCAACAGCATTCGCACCAAATACCGCGCGGTCGACCACCCGCTAAGTAAACATGGCGCCCGGCGCGCTCACACCGCGGGCATTCACGCCATTGTGCACGGTCACCGTAATTTGCACCGGGGCCAGCGCTTGGCGCTGCGCCGCGAACTGCTGCATATTGAATGCGACATTACTCTGGATAAACACTCGCGCCAAAAAGAGTCTTTGCGGGGGTTGGGTGCGGGTGCGACGATTATTGACCCTCGGGGTTTTGTCGCCGGGATCAGCACGGACTGGCCGGTTATTAAAGTGTTTCACCCGCAAATGGAATCACAAGCATGAGCCGAGAGAAGAACAGCTTCCGTCACGAGTCACTGCAAGACACACAATCGATTCGCAACTTACTACAGGCATTAATGGATGGTATAGACGCCGGCGAGCTTTCGTTTAGCGAAGGCAAGGACACCTTAACGTTAACCCCTCAAGGGTTAATGCAAGTTAAAGTCACCGCCCAACGCGAAGACGCCTACAATCGAGTTAACCTGCGCGTTAGCTGGCACGAACAGAGCGACACCGACAGCAAGCAAAAAAACTTGAAGATTAACGGCAAAAGTATCCGCAAGTGACCGCTCGACGCTGCGCAGGACAGACTATTAACCCCACCTCTTATTGACCCCATAAATGCCGTATGGCAGTGCGAAAAGACGGCTCGGTAATCTTGCCATGAGTGGTTTGATAGCGTTCGCGCTCAACCGATAAACCGCTAAAATCGCGCTCGGCCAGCAAAGCTGCAAACTGACTGACAAACTCGTCGTTTCCCTCGGGCAGCGCGCTGGATAAGAATAGCTTAGCGTCAAGTTCATCACTTGCAAGATAGCGGTTGTCTAGCAACTGCTGGGTTTCGTGGGGATGCTGATAGAAACTGGCATCAAAGGCGAGAAGGTTATAAAAAGCAGGGTCTACCACATCGTCCATCAACATCGCTAAACCGCTAAACACGCCGCCAAAAGACGTCCCTAGCAAAGTGCGCTGGCCCGGCTCAACCCGTAAACCGGACTCGGCAAAGGGAATCAGCTCGTGCACTAAAAACCGGAAATAATCGCGCGCGCCCGGCAACAAATAGTCAATTCGGCGACGATCTTCCGGCCCTTCTGCGATGGCCACCACAATGGCCTCTACCCCCTCGTCTTCCAGTAAATAGGGAATACCTGGAAACAGTACCTGACCATCCAGTACATAGATAACGGGGTAAGTATGCTCAGCGCCCTCATAACCCGGCGGCAGGTAAATATGAATCGGATATTCAATACCGGTAATCGCCGAGGTAAACAGAGCCTCGCGATGCACATTACCGCGCAGCAAGCTGTAATTTTCATCGCCGCCGTCAAAGTCTTGAACCGTCGACTCATCCTGCGGATCCAAGGGCGATGCACTGGCCATGGATGAGCTGCTTGATTCATCCACAGGTGTCGTCGGTGCAGACGAACCCCCAGCGCCCGATGACGACCCACTACCGCCACAGGCGGTCAATAGGAGTATTAGAGTGGTTACAAGCCATGGCTGTATGTATTTCATTAATGCCTCAGAGAGTTCAAACACCACCGGATGTGGCACCTTGATTATTCCCAGACCTAACATCGAGCAACTCGCCTGCTTACGCAAAAAAAATGATTAATGCGCCACATTGGTGCGAAGGCTGTCCCAAGCCATACTCTAAGCCTGCCTTAAAAAATATGATTTATGCGCCAAAAATGGGCCGCAGAGGTTCGCGATCAAATCGCAGACCGGTACGAGTCCTTCCTGATTGACTGAAGACGTTTAACTGAAACGCGGAGGGGGGCTCTTAACCCTGTGATATTCCATCAACCCACTGGAATTACAGTCGAATAGCTCCGATATCTCTAAGCAGAGATTGGTAGGAATAATAAAGCATAAAAAACTGATCGTAAAATAACCAATCTGGATAGTTGTCACTCAAAACAACATTATCAGATATAAGACCTTTTGGACTTTAAAGCGAGGACTGACTCGTAGAGACGCAAAAGCCCCATCGCGGGGCTAGAGAAAAAACGGAAAATAACCCAGGGCAGCTCCATCTGCCCTGGGTTATCGCTATTGGGCAGCGGGCGCGACACACATACTGTGAACTCGCAGGCTACTAAGTGCTCCGACTACCGCACCCTTAGAAATCTCTACCCTGTCGAATTCCTGACTGGTAGACATCATCAATAGATGCTGGTCGGGGTTATTAAACAAGCCCAGCAACTGCAAGCCCAGCAAGCCGCTAGCCCCGCCTGATTCCTGCTCGGAACCGTTGAGGTAAGTGGTTACGGTAACGTTGCTTAGAACGTCCGCCTCCAGCAATGTGTCTGCAGATGAAACCACTACCCCTACTCGACGATTACCGGGATACGACGTGGCGGTATCCTCCGCCGCCAGATGCACCGCCGCCGCAACGGCCACAGGTGTGGACATAGTCGCATAGTTATTCAGGTCGCTGTCTTCGATGTTACTGCTGTTGTTTACTCCGCAGCCAACACACGCGAGTCCGGACACACCAGTGTGCACAGTAATGTTCGGATCAACCATCGGCTCATAGAGCTTGCCAGGTGCGCAGGCAACATTCTCGGTAGCGTCACATACATCCCCGATACCGTCGCCATCAATGTCGGATTGATCGGCGTTGGGGGTAGCCGGGCAGTTATCCGAGCCGTTATCAACACCGTCATCATCCAGGTCATTATCGCAGGCATCGCCAATACCATCACCGTCGGTATCCAGCTGGGACGGATTGGCCACCAGGGGACAGTTATCGGCATCATCATCGGTGCCGTCGCCATCCTGGTCATCATCGCAGGCATCGCCCATACCATCGCTATCCATATCCGCTTGGTCGGGGTTGCTGACCAGTGGACAGTTATCACCACTGTTCATAATGCCGTCGTTATCGCGGTCATTGTCGCAGACATCCCCCACGCCATCACCGTCAGCATCCGCCTGGTCAGCGTTAGCGATTAGCGGACAGTTATCGGCTGCATCGGCAATACCGTCGCTATCACTATCGGTAAGGCTGTCACAAGCATCGCCTATACCATCACTGTCGGCATCCGCTTGGTCACTGTTGGCCGTATCGGGGCAGTTATCGGCACCATTGTTAACACCGTCACCATCTCGATCACTGTCACAGACATCGCCGAGCGTATCAGCGTCACTATCCAACTGATCGGCGTTGGCAATGGATGGGCAATTATCCGAACCATCGTCGATACCATCGCCGTCGCTGTCGGTGTTGGTATCACACGCATCGCCAATACCGTCGGCATCAGTATCCTGCTGATCGTCATTGGGAGCTTCGGGGCAGTTATCCGCGCCGTTGGCGATTCCGTCACCATCCAGGTCACTGTCGCAGGCATCACCTACGCCATCGCTATCCCAATCGCTTTGATTGGTGTTGGCGGTGCGGGGGCAGTTATCACTTTCATTGGCGATGGTGTCGCCATCCAGATCACTGTCGCAGGCATCGCCCACGCCATCACCGTCCAAATCATTTTGGTTGACGTTAGCCTGAGCGGGGCAGTTATCCGCACCATTGTCGATACCGTCATCGTCGCGATCGTTATCACACACATCACCCACGCCATCACCGTCTAAATCAGACTGATCGGTATTAGCAATGAGCGGGCAGTTGTCAACATCATCTTGTATACCGTCATTATCGGTATCGGAGTCGTCGACTCCGTCACAGGCATCGCCTGTGCCGTCATTGTCACTGTCGACTTGGTTTGCGTTAGCAGTTATCGGGCAATTGTCCTGATCGTTGTCAACGCCGTCACCATCGACATCGGAGTCGCACACATCGCCAGTGCCATCGCCATCGCGGTCTTGCTGATCAATGTTGGCAATCGCCGGGCAATTATCCTGATCGTCATTGACTCCATCACCGTCGGTATCTGTGTCGTCCTGGCTGTCGCAGGCGTCACCGGCACCATCACCATCGGAGTCGGCTTGACCGGCGTTGGCAGTTGCAGGGCAATTGTCTGAGCCGTTATCAACACCGTCGCCATCGGTATCATTGTCACAGACGTCACCAATGCCGTCGCCGTCACTGTCCTGCTGTGAGGCGTTAGCATTAACCGGACAGTTATCATTTTCGTCATCGATGCCGTCGCCATCTGTGTCAACCGGATCATCGTTGGGTGTGCTGTCACAGGCATCGCCAATGCCGTCACCGTCACTGTCGGTCTGATTGGGGTTGGCAATGAAAGGGCAGTTATCCGCAGGGTTATCGGTACCATCCCCGTCGCGATCTGAATCGCAGGCATCACCTATACCATCGCTGTCCTGATCGAGCTGATCAACATTGGCATTGAGCGGACAGTTGTCTTGCCCATTGGGTATCCCGTCACTGTCCCTGTCGAGGTCACAAACATCCCCGACACCATCACCATCGGCATCCAGTTGATCGGGGTTGGCATCGGCCGGGCAATTATCTACAGAGTCGTTGACATTGTCGCCATCGTCATCGCTGTCACAGCTGTTTCCCAAACCATCTGTATCGCTATCAAGCTGTAGCGTATTGGGTGTGAGCGGACAGTTATCACCCGAGTCAGACACCCCGTCATTATCAGCATCGATGTCGCATACATCGCCGACCCAATCATTGTCGCTATCGGCTTGTTCGGGGTTACTGTCAAATGGGCAGTTATCAGTACCATCGTCAAAGCCGTCACCATCAGCATCGGCGTTTTGATCGCACGCATCGCCTATACCGTCAGAGTCAGCGTCACCTTGGTCAGCGTTATTGTCGCGCGGACAGTTATCCTGCGTATTGTCGATACCATCGTTATCAATATCGGTATCGCACAGATCTCCCGCCGCATCGGAATCCATATCACTCTGCGAGGTGTTAGCCAACGAGGGACAGTTGTCGTTATCATTTTGTACACCGTCGCCATCACTGTCGCCATCGCAAGCATCACCCACCCGATCGCCGTCGGAGTCCTGTTGATTCACGTTAATCAATAAGGGGCAGTTATCTTCTCCATCGTCAATACCATCGCCGTCATCGTCTTGATCACATGCATCACCGATATTGTTTTGATCGGTATCGCGCTGATTCATGTTGGCAATGGCCGGGCAGTTATCCAAAATATCGTTGACACCATCACCGTCTGAATCGACACCCGTTTCGTTATTACAGGCATCACCCCGACCGTCGTTATCAGAATCGTTCTGATTGGGATTAGCTACGTCGGGGCAGTTGTCATCTTCATCGACAATTCCATCGTCATCGGAATCACTGGGAATATCTATGGGATCTGGCTCTTCAAAGCCTTGAGAGCTACTGGAGGAAGACTGATTGCTTGGCGGAGGATTTGAGGTTCCACCCCCACCTCCACCGCAGCCGTTTAGGAATAGACAAATAATGCTTATTAGAATCGCAGACCTAGTCATATTTAATCCCTCAAATCATTTTTTCTTCACTAACCACCCGTGAAGCAATAGTAACCACTGATAATTGTGCGGCTGAATTAAGCGACAACACTCATTGGATTTTAGTAGAGATCTGGAAATTCAAGACAAGAGGGATAGATAAAAAGCGCATTAACAGATAAAAGGCTATAGCCTGAAGGAAAAACAGGAGAAAGTAAGGGAAGGTTTCGTGGTTTTAATAAGTTTTACGAATATTCAAAAATTACTAAATAAAAAAAAGTCTAAAAACAGACCCGTAAAAGCGGGCCTGCTTCACATTTTATTTACCAAACATACCCTTAAAAGCATTGGCCAAATCGGCGGGGTAAACCACTGTCTTGCTGTTGTCCGAGGTGGACAGCTCACCGATCGATTCAATGTATTTCTCACCCAACAGATACATAACGGGTAACTCATC
The DNA here is from genome assembly GCF_024195295.1 of Gilvimarinus xylanilyticus. Classification (GTDB taxonomy): domain Bacteria; phylum Pseudomonadota; class Gammaproteobacteria; order Pseudomonadales; family Cellvibrionaceae; genus Gilvimarinus; species Gilvimarinus xylanilyticus. The sequence goes on from NZ_JAMFTH010000001.1 coordinate 1,928,667, forward strand.
GCCCCCTTTCACCGAGTCGGTCACCAGTTGAATGGATTTTGCCGAAGCATTGGCCAGGACGATCTTAGCCTCACCGTCGCGCTTTGAGGCCTCAAGACGGCCGTCGGCTTCCAAAATAGCCGCTTGCTTTTCACCCTCGGCTTTGGTCACTGCGGCGCGACGTTGTCGTTCAGCGGCGGCTTGCTCTTCCATGGCCTGCTGCATGGTGGGCGATGGGTTAATATCCTGAATTTCCACGGTCTTTAAAATAATGCCCCAATCGGCAATATCATCGGAGATGGAAGCTTTGAGCTTCGCTTTAATTTGATCACGCGATGACAGCGCCGAATCCAATGCCATCTCCCCGATAATCGAGCGCAGCGATGTCTGAATTAAATTTTGAATGGCGATAATATAATTCTCTACGCCGTAAACGGATTTTTCGGGGCTGACAATATTAATGTAAGCCACGGCGTTAGCAATGATGACCGCATTGTCCTGGGTAATCACATCCTGAGACGGAATATCCAGTACGATATCTTTGGTGGTGACTTTATAAGCCACAGTGTCGAAAAACGGAATAATAAGATTTAAGCCAGGGGTTAAGGTGGTGTGGTAGCGGCCTAAACGCTGCACCACATCTTTGCGCCCCTGGGGCACAATACGAACCCCGCGGGTGATAACAACAAGCGCTAAGACGACAATTGCGCCGACAGTAATTAATGCATCCATGATTTTATCCTTATACTTTAGGTGTAACGATCAGATCGTTGCCGGAGAAGTCCATCACCATAACGCGATCGCCCGGCTGCAATTCGCTGGTACAAATAAAGCGCCACTCGTCCTCGCCCAGCACCGGGGCTGAAAAACGCAAAGTGCCACGCTGATTAGAGGCAGTGTAATTGAGCACAGTGCCAATTTGGCCCACGGCTTTTTCCATAGCCATGCCCGACAGGGTTTTGTCTTTCATGCGCGGGGCGACCCATTTAAACCAGGCCAGCAGAGAGAGCAGGGACAGAATGCCCCAAAGAAGTAATTGTACCGCCAGAGAGAGCGGCACCAGCCAGGTTACCAGCCCCACCACAATGGCACTGACACCCAACCAGAGCATAAAGAAACTGGGTAAGAGTATTTCTAACGCCGCCAGGGCGATACCCAGCACCATCCAGATCCAGGGCGCGAGCCCGGTTTGCAGCCATTCACCCATAGGGTATCTCCTTGCTTATTTTGACAAGGAGTATACCCCAGGGCTAAACCAAACCCCTACTCCGGGCGTAAAATTATTGCTCGCTGCCGGCGTGTAATTCGAACCATACCCAGCGTGGTTGCACATGGCAGACATCCTCGGACACCACGATGCCAGTCTGAGTCTGAGAGGCATAGCCATCGAGCGTCGCGGTAATGGAATAAGTCCCGGCCCGCTCGGGCACGCCGTCAAAAGTACACCCTCCCGGCCAAGCTTGGCGGGTGTTAGGCGCCAGGGTTTCGCTATAGTCGCCATCGGTAGCCACCACTTGGGCGGCACAGGCATCGGTCTCACCCTCGCCGGTCCACAGCTCTACCCACAAGCCGTCGCGGATCTTCTCGGTACAGGCAATGGGCTCGCCGCCAATGGGGCCACTGGGTGCATCGGCCGCGCCCCATTGGGTATACCAAATATGATTATCGTGGGCATAGTAAACGGCATCATTGTGTAAGAGTCCGCGCCTCACCCCGCCACCGTAATCGTATCGGTCATTACCCGCCGCCTCGGCAATTAAGGTGCCCTGATCCAGCATCACACCCTCGGCGCCATCCAAGCCTTGCAAAGACAACATCTGCAAGCCACTGTACTGCCAGCCATTCTCCGCGCTGTTTACGCTGACCGGAAAAGAAACACGCATATCACCCTCGCCTACCGGCAAGAAGTTAAGCGCGCGCAAGTCGTAAAGGGCTTCGCTGTGGCTGCCCCGCTCGCCGATTAGCATTTCGCCCACAAGCTTGGGTGTGCCACCGGCCACCTTCACCAACTGCGCCTTGAGCCCTTGGGTCCAACCGGTCTGGTTATCGGCGTCCTGCCCCAGGGTAAACAGATAGTCATCGTTAAGCGGATGAATATAAGTCGCAAAACCCGGCACTTCTAACTCACCGCTGATTTTAGGATCGGCGCTGTCGGACAAATCCAGCACATAGAGCGGGTCGACTTGCCGAAAGGTCACCACATAGGCGGTGGAGCCGGCAAAACGCACGGCATAAATATCTTCCCCCGGCTTGCCAATAGGATCGGGGCGAGCGCTGTTGGGTAATTCCGCCAGAGTGTCAAAACCCGAACCCGACTGACGTAGAATGCTGAGGTGATGGGTGGGCTGATTCCAGTCGCCCCGCGTGGTCACCACCCGCAGGTCGCCTTGGTATTCATTAACCCGGTAAGGTGCGTCGCTGCGAATACTGCCCGGCACACCGCCAGTGGCGCTGTAGCTGGCGCCGGAATCGGTTAAATCAAACTTGTGGATAATGGTGCGGCGTTCACTCTGGCGCCAGTCATAAGACGTTAAGTAGAGTGCATTGGTGCTCATGGTCATGGAATCAACGCCGGTGCTCAAGCATTCACTGGACACAATCTGCTGAGCGTTCAAATCAATGGCGGTAATATTCACCATGGAAAAAAAGCCGTGCTCGGGCTGGGTATCACTCGAGGCATAACAATCGTCACTTAACGGAGCTTCCAGATCGCCCTGCCGGTACTGAGGCAGCAACTCGGTAAATTCCACCCGACTTAAAGCGGTCTCATTTTCGCTGCGAGCTTGGCCTTCAACCTCTTCAAACTGCAGGGTTTCCAGCCAGGGGTCATAGCGGGTAATCACATAAAGGGTGTCCCCCAGACGACGACTGTCGATTAAAGAGCCATCTAAAGAGATAGCCGTCGCGAGCATAGGCGCTGAGGGCTGATTGACATCGACAAACTCAATTTTTAACTCACTGTTTCTGGGGCCTGGCCAAATAGCGCTATCCGCGGCTGAAAACTCAATACCCCAGCCCGGCAGCACAGGCTCCACCTGTCTGCGCTGGCTGCGCATAGCTACCAGGTGCGAGGCAAGCCCATTGTCCTTTTGCAAATAAAGCGAGTAAGCCGGGCCCCACGAAGAGTCATCAAAACTGTAGGTTCCAACAATGGTCGCATCGGGGATGTCCGGGTCGGTCGAGACAATTTGCACACCTGGCAACTCGCCGTTGTAACTGCTGGGCTGATAAGCGACAAACCAGTGCTGGCCGTCATACTTGGCGACGTCGGACTCGCCTACCCCGTCGATATGGACATTGGTATCGGAGTAATTATCGTTGCCAGTATCCGCCTCAGGGGGGCCGGCGGAGAAGTCCACCGTGCCGTCACCGTTCTCGCCCTCGTCCCTCACTCCGGTCTGCAATCGCAGACCGTTTTTCACCAAGCGTTCAAAATCTTCACCCGCTAAAAGCGTCAAAGGCGCCTCGCTGGGCTCGCTGAGCTTGAGCTGGGTATAATCGACAGGTTGATCCGGCCCTCCCGGATCAATAGGGCTAGTGGTATCCGTGCTGGATGACGAGCCACCACAGGCCGTTAAAGCCCCAGCAATGAGTGTGGGAAAAAGTATTGAGCGCATGTTACACCTTCCTGGTATTTGTTTATCTTCCCAGCATAACCAAAAAACGACAAGATTCTGTGTGATTTTGTAATCACAAACGAGAGCTGAAGAGCACAGGCTCAGGCCTTTGAGTGAGCACTGCGCCGCTTGCAAAACCAATAAATGCGCATGCCCAACAGTGTCAGGGTAATCAAGCCGTAAATTACCGCTTCAAAGTAGCTGGAACGAACCTGCCAGAGCACATGCACCCAGCCGAGAGCAAGGGCTAAATAAACCAGCCGATGCAGTTTGACCCAGTTTTTCCCCAGTCGCCGCATCATCCCCTTGGTGGAGGTCACACCCAAGGCGATTAAAATCAGCACCGCCGGCATGCCCGCGGTGATATAGGGGCGTTTGACCATTTCAGAGAAGAAGCGGGACAAATCCAGCCCGAGAATAAACGTTAGATAAGCCGCCACATGACAGAGCGCGTAAAACAGCGCAAACAAACCCAGCATCCGCCGGTGCACCATTAGCCAACGCCATTTGGCCAACTTAACCAGCGGGCTAACCGACAGGGTGGTAAACAAAAAGTAAATTGTCCACTCGCCGGTAAACAGGACAATCGTTTTCGCCGGGTCCGCCCCCAACTGCTGCGTCGCAGTGCGATAGACAAGCAAAGCAAAAGGCGTGAGCGAGAGGGTAAAAACAAGCAGTCTACGCCATAAGACCGGCATCAATAGAATCTCCTGATTTCGCGTCGGACGTCCGACGTCTGACGTCCGACGCTTTTCGTTCACCGTAAACCGTCCGCCGTCCTCCGGCTCAAAACTGTTTCCGCAAATCCATCCCACGATAAAGCTGCGCCACTTCATCCCCATACCCATTAAACATCTGGGTATCGATAATATTGGGGCTAAACAAGCCGCTGGGCAGGCGCCGTTCGGTAGCTTGGGACCAGCGCGGGTGGTCGACATTGGGGTTCACATTGGCGTAAAAGCCATATTCGTTCGGCGCCCGAACATTCCAGCTGGTGGCGGGCTCTTTTTCGGTAAACTCGATTTTGACGATGGACTTAATACTTTTAAAGCCGTACTTCCAGGGTACGACTAGGCGCAATGGCGCACCGTTTTGATTGGGCAGTACCTTGCCGTATAACCCCACGGCCAAAATAGTGAGCGGGTGCATAGCCTCGTCCATACGCAGCCCCTCGCGGTAAGGCCAATCGATGGTGCTAAAGCGGCTGGCCTGCTCCGGCATCTGCTCTTTATCCATCAAAGTGGTAAAGGCGACGTATTTGGCACGGCTGGTGGGCTTAAACTGTTTGAGCAATTCACCCAGCTCAAAACCGACCCAGGGGATGACCATAGACCAAGCCTCCACGCAGCGCAGGCGATAAACGCGCTCCTGTAAGGTCACCTTCGCCAGTAAATCCTCTAAATTTACACTGCCGGTTTTTTCGGCGTGCCCGGCAATCTCTACCGACCAGGGGTGTGGCTTGAGGCTTCCACTGTGCTTGGCGGGGTCTGATTTATCATACCCAAACTCGTAAAAGTTATTGTAGCTGGTGACATGCTCGTAGGGCGTGAGTTCGTCAGCCACCGGATCGGGGGAAGCTTTGGCTTCGGCAATTCGCCGGGACAGCCATTCGGGGCCCTGACGCACGGGCGAGTCAGTAACAAAACCGGGCTTAGCAACTGCCACCGGAGCTGCCGCCAGCGCCCCAGCCCCCAGGGCAAGCCCCATAAAACGCCGCCTATCACGGTAGACGGACTCGGGGGTGATTTCACTTTCTTTAATATCGGATGACGATTTAATTAACATAAGCATTCACTGCGTTTATTCAATGTCAGTTTGTAGACTGCGAAGCAGCGCAATTGTTACACGCCGTTATTGGTTATACGATACTGGCCGTTAAATCGATGCATTCGGGACCTGCGAATATGTGTACGGAAACCACCATAGCGCACATTTACCAACAACACTCCAGGCAGGTGCTGGCAACCTTAATTCGGCTGTTAAACGACTTTGATTTAGCCGAGGAGGCGCTGCACGACGCCTTCGCCAGCGCCCTTAAACAATGGCCAGCAGAGGGCATGCCCGAGAACCCCACCGCCTGGCTGGTTTCAACGGGACGCTTTAAAGCCATCGACAAGCTGCGCAAATTCAACCGCGAAGCGGCCTTGCCACCAGAAATCATCGAGCTTGAGGCGCAAGAGGGAAACACCGATGAGCCACACCTGGCGGATGATCGTCTGCGATTGATATTTACCTGCTGCCATCCGAGCCTTAGTCCCGAGGCGGCTACCGCTCTGACCTTGCGCGAAATATGCGATTTGTCCACCGAAGAGATAGCCCGCGCCTACCTGACCAAACCCGCCACCATTGCCCAGCGCATTGTGCGCGCCAAACGCAAAATTCAAACAGCGGGGATCCCCTACGAAGTACCGGGCAAACAGGCGTTACCCGAGCGTTTGCCCCGGGTGCTGCAAGTGGTTTATCTGATTTTTAACGAAGGCTATCACACCAGCGGCGGCGCTGAGTTGCTCTGTCAGCAGCTGGCAGAAGAGGCGATTCGCCTGGGGCGCCTGATCGCTGAGCTATTGCCCGAGCCAGAAGTGCTGGGCCTTTTAGCCCTGATGCTACTGCAACACAGCCGCCGCGATGCCCGCTGCGATGCCCAGGGAGATATTGTGTTGCTGCAAGATCAAAATCGCCAGCTGTGGCATCAAAACCTTATCGCCGAAGCGCTCACCTTGGTGCCCCGTACTCTGGTTGGCCGAGCCACCGGCCCCTATGCGCTGCAAGCTGCGATAGCAGCGCTGCATGCCCAGGCTAGCAGCACCGAAGCAACCGACTGGCAGGAAATTCACGGTCTGTACCACGTTCTCTACTCACGCAACCCCACCCCAGTGGTTGCCCTAAACCTTGCGGTGGCACAAGCCATGGCCGGAGAGACAGAGCAAGCCCTGACGACGATGACCCAACTGGCCGAGAATCAGCTAACCGACTACTGTCCTGCCCACGCCGCCCGCGCTGAGTTATTGCTGCGCTTAGGTCATATCCGTGAGGCAGCCGCCAGCTATCGCCGGGCTCTGCAACTCTCTACCCAAACACCAGAGCGGCGCCATCTACAAAAGCGTTTGCAAGAGTGCGAAGAAAAATAAAGCTCTCGTGTCGATCAGACCACAGGTAAAACGACTAGAGTCTGTAAAAGCGTCATAACCCGATAAGCTGAAGGACCCAATCATGAAATACCTCTGCCTGGTATACAGCGACGAGCAAGACCTGCACAGCCTGCCCGATAGCCCCGAAGATCGCGAATGCGCCGCCTACGCCCAGTCTTTAGTCGGCAGCGGGCACTTGCTCGCCGGCGAGGCGCTGCAAAGTGTCAATAACGCCACCACTGTGCGTGTGCGCGGTGGTGAAGTGCATATAACCGACGGCCCCTTTGCCGAAACCAAAGAGCAACTGGCGGGCTTTTATATGATTGACGCCAAGGATTTAAACGAAGCGCTGCGTATCGCCCAGGGCATTCCTCCCGCCCGGGTGGGCAGTATAGAAGTGCGACCCGTGCGCCAACTGCAAGTTGATTAACGGCCTTTAAGCGACAAATAAAAGCCTGGCTCGGGTCGAATGAGCATTCGCTCAACCGACTATTAACCAGGTAATTGAGATTGCTCGCGCTCGCCTTCGGCGAGGTCAGCGCATCCTGCGCCGCTGTTAACCCGACAATCATAATTGCCGGATGAATAGTTGAGGCTTTCCACACATTTAAACGGAGGTAAGCGCAATGCCCGATAAAATTTTTGTTAACTTCCCGGTCAAAAGCCTGCCCACCAGCATCGAGTTTTTTCGCGGCCTGGGCTTTGATTTCGACCCGCAGTTTACCGACGACAACGCCACCTGCATGATTGTCAGTGACAATATTTATGTGATGCTACTGACCGACAGCTACTTTAAAACCTTCACCCCTAAACAGCTGTGCAATACCCGCGACCAGATAGAAACACTGGTGGCGCTTTCCTGCGCGAGCCGTGAGGAAGTGGATCATTTAGTGGAGCGAGGCATTGCGCTGGGTGGGCGAGAGCCGCGCGCAGCCATGGATCACGGCTTTATGTTCCAGCGCACCCTGGAGGATTTAGACGGCCACACCTGGGAGCTGTTTTATATGGACCCTGAACATCTGCAAAAACAATAGGAGCCTGCCATTATGCAAAGCCTAACCCCCTATGTTTTTTACAACGGCGACTGTCGCGCGGCGTTTGAGTTTTATCGCGATATTCTGCAAACCCCCATCGACGCCATAATGACCTATGGCGAAGCCCCGGGCGGATCGCCTGTCGCCGATGACTACAAAAATAAAATTATGCACGCCAGTATGAAGATAGGCGCCTCGACGCTTATGGCCTCGGATGCGCCGCCGGGCAACTATCAAAAACCCCAGGGTGTATCCATCTGCCTGCAAACCGATACCGCCGCCGAGGCCGAAACGCTCTATGGGGCATTAAGTGCGGGCGGCGAGATTCAAATGCCCATAGAAAAAACGTTTTGGGCGGAGCGCTTTGGCGCTTTTACCGATAAGTTTGGTATTAAATGGATGATCAACTGCGACCCGGTTGAGTAAGCTCAGTCCCAGTACGGCAAATTTTGCTCGCGCTTGCCGACGTGTAAAAACACTTCCGGTTTACCGTCGGCGCCCGAGTATTGCGCCATAACACCAAACTTACCGCTGTCGGGGTATTCGGCTAACTCGGGGGTTAAGCGGGTACTTACCGCTAAAAAGCGCAGCGATGATTTGCCAGTATTTATGATTTGATGGGCCGTTTCTGGCCCGCCGGCGGGGCAGGCGATTATATCGCCGGTTTTTATGGGGTGGCGCTCCGCGCCCAAGCGAACAACGCCTTCGCCTTCGAGGATAAAAAACATTTCCTCATTCACTCTGTGGCAGTGATAGGGAAATGCGCTTTTACCGGATTCAACCTCGGTGAGGTTATAGCCGAGCTGTTTGGCTCCCAGCTGAGGCCCAAGGTGGGCCATAGTCGCTCCATAGCGGTTACAGGTCTCGCCTTCGGGAGCCATTCCCGGCGGCATAGCACGAGTGGTGATATCAGCAATGTTAATAATGTTTGGCATATTCTGGTTCCTTCGCGATATGCGAGTCGATGGCTGTGGAAGCGTTTAAAGTTGATCCGCCTAGGCTATCGACAATGGCACGCGCCTTATCCCGCACTAAGGTGATTAACTCAGGCGGGCTTTCCAGCTGCGCGCCGGGCAAAAAACCCATCACCCGGCTGGCGGCCATAGACAGATCGGCGCTTTTAAAGGTGACGGTCACGGCGCCGTCGGCGTGTTCCATCAGCGAATCCCAGCAGCAGGGGTGGTCTTTGGCCACCAGCGCCTGGGCGGGGGGAAATGACAAGACCACATCGAAGGACTCGGCATCCAGGGCATTCGGGTTGAAATGCTCATCGGCATCAAAATCGGCGGGCCTTACGAAGGTCTCGGCTAAGGTTTTTACCGCTTCGATTCGATCTACCCGGAATGACCGCAGCGCGCCGCGCAAGTGGCAAAAAGCCAGGCAATACTGTTGCCCCCAGCTGTACACCAGCGCGTAGGGATTAATCGTGCGCCGCTCCGTGCTGAGCTGACCGCGTCCGCGATAGGCGATTTGTATACGGTTTTGTTCGTGCACTGCCCTGTACACCGTTTGCAGCGTATCGTCGTCAACGCTGGGGTTAATCCGCGGCATACCCCGGGTTAGCAGACTTTCCTTGGCCCAGTTGATATCCGCCAACTGGGCCTCGGGCAAAACATTGGCAATTTTGGTCAGGGCACTCTGGGCCGACGGGCGAAACAGCTTACCCCAGGCGCGGGCGACCATTTCGGCGCCCAGGCAAACCGCCACTGCCTCGTCGGCCGAGAACATAAGCGGCGGCATTCGATAGCCCCGCACCAGCGAATACCCCCCGTGGGTGCCACGCTCGGCGTACACGGGCACGCCCATCTCCTCCAGCATGCCAATATAGCGCTGGATGGTGCGGACCGACACCTCAAGCTCTTCGGCGAGCTTAGAGGCGGGCAAATTAGGCTGGCGCTGCAGCGCCATAATCAAGTGGATTAAACGGGTCGCGGTGTTGGCCATGAAAAATCCCTAAATAAGTTTTTTAACCTTACCCAGTATATACGTCAGATTATGACGTATATCGGATTTAACTTAGGGCGGAAGGATTACCTTGAACCAAAGGATGTAAAATATGCCAGCTCAGCCACAGATACCGAACCTAAGAGACGTTGAAGCACAGACCATGCGGGCCGAGTTGTTTGCCCTGGCTTTGCAACTGGGAGATCCCAGCGCATCGTCGGCCAGGCTAAACGCCACGTTTATCTGGCTACACGAGCGGTTGTTAAAACACCTACACACCCTCAACGACAAGCTGGAAACGGCGCTGCGCGATTATGACCCAGTGCTGGCCAACCGACTGGAGGACGGCGCTTTGCGCCTAACGGCACTGTTGCAAAAACTAACGCCACGGTTTGCCGAGCTACAGGCCGGCGAAGGTGCAGACCTAAGGCAGGAGCGCTATAGTCTGCATCTCGACTGGAATCTGCTGCTGGCGGAGTACTTGGTGCACCTGGACCTACAGGCGCGTGTGTCCCACTTACTCCAGCCCGGTACCGAGTACTGCCTCTCAAGCTTGGCACTGCCCGACCCACTGGCCCACTGCCGTGAGCGAGTGCGCCAGTATCAGGCCTGCCGGTAACCCTACTTAAGGAGAAACTGTGAACCCCATTATCGAGATACGCGGTATCCAAAAAACCTATGCGTCCGGGTTTCAAGCCCTGCAACCGATTGACTTAAGTATCGAGCGCGGAGAGATCTTCGCCCTCTTGGGCCCCAACGGCGCGGGCAAGACGACCCTGATCAGCATTATCTGCGGCATTGTTAATGCCTCGGGCGGTCAGATCACAGCTGACGGCCTGGACATCCAGCGCGATTACCGCCAAGCGCGCCAACGCATCGGCCTGGTGCCACAAGAGTTGGCGGTGAATATTTTCGAAACCGTCTGGAACACCGTCAAATTCAGCCGTGGTCTGTTTGGTTGCGCGCCCGACGATGACTACCTGGAACAACTGCTCCGTCAGCTGTCTCTGTGGGATAAAAAAGACAACCCCATTATGGCGTTATCCGGCGGCATGAAACGCCGAGTGCTGATTGCCAAGGCTCTCGCCCACGAGCCGCGCATTTTATTTTTGGATGAACCCACCGCCGGGGTCGACGTAGAACTGCGCCGGGATATGTGGGCCATGATCCGTCGTCTGCGCGAAGACGGCGTGACCATTATTCTGACCACCCATTACATTGAAGAGGCCGAGGACATGGCCGACCGCATAGGCGTCATTAATAAAGGCCAATTAATGCTGGTTAAAGAAAAACACGCGCTCATGCGCGACCTGGGCCGCAAGAGTTTGACCGTGCATTTAAATGCCCCGCTTGCTCAACTGCCGCAAGCACTAGACCCAGCAGAAGTGGAGTTGAGCGCAGACGGCACCGAACTCACGTACCAATACAATACCGCCCGCGAAAACACGGGCGTGGCCCCCTTGCTACAACAACTGGCCGAGGCGGGCATCGGTTACTCCGACCTGTCGACCAAACAGAGTTCGCTGGAAGAAATTTTCGTCTCGCTGGTGGAGGAAAAAGCGTGAATACATATGGAGTTAAAGCTATTTACTTGTTTGAGCTGGCGCGTACCTGGCGCACCTTAATGCAATCCATCGCCTCGCCGGTATTGTCTACCTCGCTGTATTTTATTGTGTTTGGCTCGGCCATCGGCTCACAGATTGTGTCCATTGACGGTATCAGTTACGGCGCTTTTATTATTCCGGGCTTGGTCATGCTGACCATTCTGACCGAGAGCACATCTAATGCCTCGTTCGGCATTTATATGCCGAAATTCAGCGGCACCATTTACGAAATTTTATCGGCGCCGGTATCCGCGTTTGAAATTGTGGCGGGTTATGTGGGCGCGGCCGCCACCAAGTCCATTATTCTGGGGCTGATCATTTTGCTCACGGCGCGGTTATTTGTGGATTATTCGATTGCTTACCCGTTGCTGATGCTGCTGTTTCTGGTGCTTACCTGTGTCACCTTTGCGCTGTTGGGCTTTTTAATCGGTTTGTGGGCCAATAGTTTTGAGCAGCTGCAAATTATCCCCATGATGGTCATTGCCCCGCTCACCTTTTTGGGCGGCACCTTTTACTCCATCAGCATGCTGCCGGAGTTTTGGCAAAAGGTCACCCTGTTAAACCCGGTGGTTTACTTGGTCAGCGGCTTTCGCTGGAGCTTTTACGGCAGCGCCGATGTTCACATTGGTGTCAGCCTGGCGATGATCACCCTGTTTATCGCCATCTGCAGCGGCCTGATTGCCTGGGTTTTTCACACCGGGTACAAGTTAAAAAGCTAAGGTCTTCCGCTTATTTTTTCGAATAGGAAAAGTATAAAAAATGCAGTTTGGTGGCGACCTGTAAACACGATAAAGATCAGAACACGCGGTAAATACCTCCCTGTAGCTCTGCTCCAGCGTCCATGCTGGAGAAGGTTCTGATCTTTACCGCGCTTACAGGCCTTCGCGTGTACATTTGGCTTAAAGCCCGAAACTTTTTATCCTGCATACGTATTCATAAAAATGAATACGTATGCAAATTTCTGCCTGGGATTTCCTGGCGTAATCTCTCCCACTCCAATAACCATAAAATACGGAGAGTTTATCCATGCGCTCTATTACGCTTGGCGTTTTTATCAGCGCCGCTATGCTCAGTGCCTGTGGTGGCAGTGACAGCGACGACCACTCGGTCTCATCCAGCAGTATCGAATCTTCAAGTTCCTCCAGTGTATCTTCCTCCAGCGTGTCCAGTTCTTCCAGCTCGGTGCCGAGCATGGAGTTGCCGGTCGCGCTCAACGATACCCAGGCCATCGTGTTTTATTCCCGCGAGGATGGAAACTACGACAACTGGGGCTTGCACTTGTGGAATAACGCCGCCTGCGACGCACTGGCGGAATCAGCGGTAGAAGGTGTCACCTGGGACACCCCCATGGCCCCCACAGGTATCGATGACACCTACGGCGCTTACTATGTTTTGGACCTGGCGCAAGCGGCGAGCGATGGCGGCTGCGTAAACTTTATTGTGCATCAAGGTGACAATAAAGCATTGGGCGAAAGCGACTTAACACTCGATTTAGAACGCGGCAATATTGCCCTTACCCAGCACGGTTTAGCCAGCATTGAATACCCGCAAGACGACAGTGGCGAAGCGCCTTTGCCCTTTACCTTAACCGACACCCAGGCCGCTATTTTTTACACCCGCGCCGATGGCGAATACGACGGCTGGGGCCTGCACTTGTGGAACGGCGGCGACTGTAACGCCCTGGCGGACAACAGCGTTAACGGCATCACCTGGGATAACCCCATGCCCGCCAGCGGCGTCGATGTCGAGCGCGGCGCGTACTTTATATTGGATTTAAACAACCCCGGCGGTTGCATCAACTTTATTTTGCACAAGGGCGACGAAAAAGCGCTAGGCGACGCCGATTTGGCGATGGATTTAACCCAAGGCAATATCGCCTACACCGAGCACGGCTCCAGCGCTATTGTTTACCAAGGCGAAGAAGGCCCTGCGCAAATTACTCTTTCAGGTTACGCCGCCCACTGGGTAGACGCCGACACCCTGGTCTGGGATGCCCCCGCTAATGCCAGCCGCATTATGTTGCACGCCGACAGCGCGGGCGACATTAACGTAAGCAATAATGAACTCAATGGCGGTACAGGCATTGAATTAACCGCGGGCGAACTCAGCCCCGCCAGCGCGGAAAAGTTTCCTCATATTTCCAGCTGGCAAGCATTTAAAATTCCGGTTAACGACATCAACACCCAGGATTGGCTGGCCGGTGAACTGGTAGCCAGCGCCTACGACAGCGACGGCAATTTACTCAAAGCCACCAGCGTACAAACACCGGGGGCGCTGGATGCCTACTTTATCACCGACGCCAAACTGGGCAGTTGGATTGAAGGCGGTAATACGCACTTTGCCGTTTGGGCACCCACCGCGCACAACATGACACTGGAGATTTTTGCCACGGTAAGCGATGATCCCAGCGCAACCCACACTATGGTCAAAACCGATGGAGGCGTGTGGGAAACGACGGTAGAAGGCGACCTGCACGGTCAGTATTACCGCTACCGGTTCGATGTCTACCACTACTTAACCGATGCGGTAGAAAACCTGACCACCACCGACCCTTACGCCCTTAACCTGTCCAGCAACAGCACTCTGGCGCAGGTGGTGGATTTAGACCGCGCCGACACCCAGCCCAGCGGTTGGAGCAATCACAGCGTGCCGCCACTGGCCGCGCCTGAAGACTCAGTGATTTACGAGGTGCACATTCGCGACTTCTCGGCGCTCGATACCAGCACCCCCGAAGCCCATCGCGGTAAATACCTCGCCTTTAGCGCTGCCGACAGCGCGCCGGTTAATCACTTGCGCGATTTACAGCAAGCGGGGCTGAACACCATTCACCTGCTACCCACCTTTGATATCGCCACCGTCAATGAAGACGAAAGTATGCGGGTGGACATCACCGATACCGTGGGCGACTTATGTGCGCTGAATACCAACGCGGCTATCTGCGGTTCCGCCGACAACAGTGCAACCATAGAGTCGGTGCTAGCGGGCTTTGACCCCACCGGCGCCGAGGCGCAAGCGCTGATGAATGATCTGCGCGGGCTGGACTCGTTTAACTGGGGCTACGACCCCTACCACTACACCGCCCCCGAAGGCAGCTACGCCACGGCAAGTGAAGGTTTTGCACGCATCGTAGAGTTTCGTCAGATGGTGCAATCGCTGCACGAGATGGGCCTGCGCGTGGTCATGGACGTGGTCTACAACCACACCAACGCCTCAGGCTTGGGTGAAAAATCCGTGTTGGATAAGTTAGTGCCCGGCTACTATCACCGCCGCAACGAATTATCCGGCGCGGTAGAAATGTCATCGTGCTGCGACAACACCGCCAGCGAACACGAGATGATGGAAAAGCTGATGGTGGACTCGCTGGTGGTCTGGGCCGATGCCTACAAAATTGACGGCTTCCGCTTTGATTTAATGGGCCACCATATGCGCGAGGATATTCTCGCCGCCCGCGATGCCGTGCAAGCAGTGGATGCCGACAGCTACTTTTACGGCGAGGGCTGGAACTTCGGCGAAGTAGCCAACAGACGCCGGGGTGTTAACGCCATTCAGAACAATATGGCGGGTACTGGCGTAGGCAGCTTTAACGACCGCATTCGCGATGCAGTACGCGGCGGCGGTCCCTTCGACGGCGGCGATGACATTCGCCGCAACCAGGGCTATGGCACCGGGCTGTTCCACTACCCCAACAACTTAAATTCGGGCGCCGAGAGCGAGCGAAATGCATTAACGGATTTAACCGACCGTTTGCGGGTAAACCTGGCAGGCAGCCTAAAAAGCTACCCACTGGTGGATCGCAACGGCAACCCAACCACCGGCGGCGAGGTGCCCTACTTTGACCTGAAAGCCGGCTACACCGAAGACCCGCAGGAGAGCATTAACTATATCTCCAAGCACGACAACCAAACCCTGTGGGATAACCTGCAATACAAAGCGCCCAGCGCGTTAACCGCGGCCGAGCGTGTGCGTATGCAGAACTTCTCGCTCAGCGTGCCTATGCTGGCTCAGGGCATTCCGTTTATCCATATGGGGGTTGACCTGCTGCGCTCTAAATCCATGCAGCGCGACAGCTACGATTCCGGCGACTGGTTTAACCGCGTGGATTTTACCGGCCAAAGCAACAACTGGAACGTGGGCCTGCCCCGCGAGGACAAAGACGGCAGCAACTGGCCCCTAATTGGTGAGATTATCGCGGATGAACAGGCCGCGCCCTCGGCGGAGCATATCGACACCGCGCGCCAACTGTTTCAAGAGTGGCTCGCCATTCGCGCCAGCTCGCCACTGTTTCGGTTGCGTAACGCCAGCGAAGTTGAGCAAGTGCTTGCATTTCACAACACTGGCAGCGATCAGCTACCGGGAGTCATTGTTATGGCCCTCACGGACGAGCTGGAACGCGACCCTAACTACGATGCAATAGTCGTGGTATTCAACCCGAGCTCGCAGCCGGTGAGCATTGCCAATCCTTTAACGGGTGATTTCACCTTGCACCCGGTCCAGCGTAACTCTGTAGACGCCGTTACCAGCGGCGCATCAGTTATAGGATCAGAGCTTTCAGTACCCGCCTTGACCACCGCCGTATTTACTAACCCCTAGTAGTTACTCGCAGCGCTGGGCTGAACCTTCATTGAGTTCAGCCCAGTTGGTGTGATTCCATTTTATTAGACATTCACACTTTTACGCTATAATTGCTAAAACTCATAAGCACTTAGCGCGTACTCATGCGAGATTCCTCTATTCCCACAGGTACCACCAGTCGGCGGTTGTCCATCTCCCGCACCTACTATCTCATCATCTCCCTAGTTGTAGGCGTTACGGCCCTCGCAAGCGGCTACTATATAGATCGGCTTAATTATGAAAACCATCTGCATCAAGTCAGGGCTCAAACCCAAGACGATTTGGCACTGCTAAGGGCCAGGCTCGAAGGCAATATCAGCGCGAGCGTACAAACGGTGCAAGGGTTAGTCGCCGCCATCCAGGTTAACCCAGAGATGTCGCAAGACGTCTTCAGCCACTACGCGGAGCATCTATTTGGCAGTAACAGCTTACTCAGAAATATTGGTGGCGCTCCCGGTTTAACCCTCTCGCTTATTTACCCCTACGAAGACAACAAAGCAGCGCTGGGACTGCGTTATTTAGACCACCCTCAGCAAAAGCTAGCCGTACAAAAAGCCATAGCCTCCGGAAAAATGATCATTGACGGCCCGTTAGAGCTGTTACAAGGCGGCCAAGGTCTCATCGGCCGCATTCCCGTTTACGATGACAAGGACCAGTTCTGGGGCATCGTCTCGGCGGTTATTGATCTTAACGCACTCTATCGCCACAGCAATTTAGACCAACAACAGGGGATAGACATTAGCATCCGGCGGGAGGAATCAACTGCCGCTTTTTGGGGGTCCGACACCATTGCCCAAAATGATCCGGTTACGGCCTATGTGGATTTACCCGGAGATCGCTGGCATTTGGCGGCGATTCCCACTGGCGGTTGGCCAGAGCAAGCCCCCAACAGTACCGCCTTGCGCCTCGCTATATTCTTAGTGGCCTGCTTAATTCTTGCACCGCTCTTGTGGGTTATTTATTTGCATGAACTGCGCCGCGGCGCCGAACAGCGATTACACACCTTATTCAACTTCTCGCCACTCGCATTATCGCTGCACGACTATCAAAGCGGCGAGCTCTTAGACGCCAATCCAGCGTTACTCCAATACTGTGGATACACTCACGACGATTTGCGGCAATTGACCGTGTACGATCTAATCACCGAGTCTGACGCCGACAAACTACAACAATTGCGCACTCGTTTACGTGACAAAGGAAAGTTCGGCCCCGCCCAACTTCAATATCGACGCAGTGATGGTCAAGTATTAACGGTACAGTTAAGTAGCGTGCTGGTAACAGATCAACAAGGAAACCAACTGGTCTGGAGCATTGCCGAAGATATTAGCGAGCAACTGGAGCAAGCGCGAAAACTTGAAGAGCAGCGCCGACAACTGGAACTTGTGATCGACAGTACCGAAGTGGGCATTTGGGACTGGGATATTCCCAGCGGCAAAGTAGCCTTTAACGAGCGCTGGGCCAACATTATTGGCTATAAGCTTAAAGAGCTAGAGCCGATTAGCATTCAAACCTGGCATAAAAATGTCCATCCGGACGATTTGTTAACGTCAACAAAAAACTTAAAGCTCCACTGGAATGGGCACAAAAGAAAATATACCTGTGAATGTCGTATGCGTCATAAAGATGGTCATTGGGTATGGGTAAATGATACTGGCGAAGTGGTCGAGTGGAGTGACGACGGAAGCCCCAAACGCATGGTTGGAACACACTTGGACATCACAGAACACAAAGAAGCACTTCACGCCATCGAGTTGTCACAACGGGAGCTAAACCAATACTTTGAAAACGCCAACTCGTTTCTTTGCATCGCAAACACTGAGGGCATGTTCGAACGAGTAAACCGGCACTTTACCAAAGCACTCGGCTACTCTGAAAAAGAGTTTCTACTCACTCCCATTGTTGATTTTTTACATCCAGACGATATCCAACCCACCACCGATGCGTTACAGAATCTGATCAGCGGAAAGGTTATTAATTCATTTAAAAATCGTTACCGTCACCGCAACGGACATTACATTTCACTGCTGTGGAGCTCAAACGCGGACTCAGAAACTGGCAAGCTATACGCGTCCGCGATTGACATTACCGAGCAGGAAAAATACGCCAAAAAAATCGAGCGACAAAGCGAAATGCTTGGAGCCATGAGCGAGCTGGGCAAGATTGGTGCCTGGGAAGTCGACTTAATAAAAGGAACCGTTTACTGGTCTGAGATGACCAAAAAAATCCACGAGGTCCCTGAAGAGTATCAACCAAACATGGAGACAAGCATAGAATTTTACAAGGCCGGGGAAAATCGAGAACGAATTAAACAACTGGTTGAAGTCGCTATTCAACAAGGCACACAGTTTCAGGACGAATTAATTCTTGTCACTGCCAACAACCGGGAAAAATGGATTTCCACCACGGGAAAGGCAGTAATAGAAAATGGCCAATGTGTGCGTATGTTTGGCTCGTTTCAGGACATACACGAACGAAAGCTAGCCGAGTTCGCCTTACAAAGCGCCAAAGTAGAAGCAGAATCTGCAGCGCGTTCCAAAAGCGAATTCCTGGCAATGATGAGCCACGAAATACGCACTCCGATGAACGGGGTTCTGGGAATGCTCAATCTCTTGCGAAACTCTAACTTGGATGAGCCCGACCTGCACAAAATACATATCGCAACTACCAGTGCAGAATCATTGCTGTCTATTATCAATGACATACTGGACTTCTCGAAAGTTGAAGCGGGAAAGCTAGAGCTAGAACAAACGGATTTTGAACTGAATCAGTTTCTTGATGGTTTCTGCCACACCATGGCCATGAGAGCGCAAAATAAAGGTTTAGAGCTGGTAATCGACAAAGCAGATTTAACCCACACAAGTGCTAAAGGAGATTGTGGGCGTTTACAACAAATACTGACCAACTTAGTTGGCAATGCCATTAAGTTCACACATCAAGGCAGCATTTACATACAGTGCCAAAGCTACATGAATAATGGCCACTTGCACTTTTCAACGCGAATCCATGACACCGGCATAGGCATTCCGGAAGATAAAATTCAACAACTTTTTGACCCTTTCTCTCAGCTTGATGCGTCCACTACCAGACGATTCGGCGGCTCTGGCCTAGGTCTGGCAATTTGCCGTCAGTTAACGCACTTAATGCATGGCGATATCACTGCTCGAAGTGTCGAAGGAAAGGGTTCTACCTTTGAGTTTACCGTGCGCCTTGGGCTTGCGTCGAAAGCGTTATTCCGCGCACCCGATTTATCCGTTAGCCCGCCGAAGGTATTGATTCATACCCCAAGCGCCCTGCTCGCCGATAGCCTCAAACGACAATTTCAAACTTGGGGGGTATCGGTATGTTTAAGCAACGACAGTGAAGACCTTCCACAAGTCCCCGAAGGAGGATTTGATCTCGGCCTGATAGACAGCAAATGCTCAGACAGGGTTTTAGCCCAGCTAATTGAGTGGCGAGAGAAAAAGTCCATATCACTCCTCACCTCGATGATTGGCCTTAGCGAGGCCTTCAAAAGACACCACTTTGACCGCTACTTGTACAAACCTGTCAGCACCGCAAGCCTGATGCAGCTGGTCGGTGACATATGCCCACACCGAGGTTTTCTAGATGCGGAGCCCCTGACAAAAGACCCACAAAACAGCAAACCTGCAGATGATTGGCCAGAAAACACACGCATCCTGTTGGTGGAAGACAACTCTATCAATCAGCAGGTGGCAAAGCTCATGCTGGAAGAGCTTAATTTGAGCGCCGACTGTGCCGGCAATGGCCAGGAGGCCTTAGTGGCCCTGCGCCAATCGCCCGCTCAACACCCCTACACGCTAATCCTCATGGACTGCCAGATGCCGGAAATGGACGGTTTTGAAGCCACCGAAGCCATCCGCAGGGGCGATGCCGGTGAACGCTATCGCAGTACACCAATCGTTGCTCTGACCGCCAATGCCATGCAGGGGGATCGGGAGCTGTGCCTGCAAAAAGGTATGAACGACTACCTGAGCAAACCCATTCAGGCGCAATCACTTAACTCGACATTGCAGCACTGGTTGCAACACCAAAGCCAGCAGCAATCGCCCCCCACCTTACCCGAAAAAAACGCCGGAGTTGCCATTTGGGATCAGGGTGATGCGCTAAAAAGTGTATTTAATAAGAAGGATTTTTTACAGAATTTGCTCAGCCAGTTCATTCACACAGCACCTGATAAACTCCGCACTTTTGAGGGAGCATTGAATGAAGACGACACTGATGCGATTAATCGACTGGCTCACAGCTTAAAAGGCAGCGCCGGTCAGCTTAAGGCCCATCGTTTACAGGATATATGCCAGCGGATCGAATTCGCTGCACAAGAGCAAGATGTAAAGCTCATTAACTCCTTGAAATCTGAGTTCACCTCGACCTTAGAAAGAACACTGGATGCCTTTCAAGAGTTTATTGAACCCGATCCAGAATAAAAAAGGCGGCCGATTGGCCGCCTTTTTATCCTAAAATATTCACGACATTGTTATGACTCACGCTTTTTGCTGGGTGAGATCCATTCGCCCAACTTCACCACGACGACATAAAATAACGGCACGAAAAAGATCGCTAAAAAGGTTGCCGAAATAATCCCGCCGAGAACCGCGGTACCAATGGCGTTCTGTGCCCCGGAACCGGCACCGGTGCTAATTGCCAGTGGCGTAACACCCAAGCCAAACGCCAGCGAGGTCATAATGATGGGACGCAAACGCATCCGCACCGCTTCCATCGTTGCCTTAATCAGATCCATACCGTCTTCGTACAAATCTTTGGCAAACTCCACAATCAAAATTGCGTTTTTCGCCGACAAGCCTACGGTGGTTAGCAGCCCCACCTGGAAGTAAACGTCGTTAGACAAGCCGCGACCCATGGCAAACAACAGCGCACCGAGAACACCCAACGGCACTACCAGCATCACCGAGAAAGGCACTGACCAACTCTCGTACAACGCGGCCAGACACAGGAACACCACCAGAATCGATAAAGCGTAAAGCAGTGGCGCCTGATCGCCAGATTCGCGCTCTTGCAATGACATACCGGTCCACTCAAAACCAAAGCCCGGAGGTAATTGCGCCATCAGCCCTTCCATCACCTCCATTGCCCGACCCGAGCTAACACCGGGAGCACCCTGGCCCTGAATATTCACCGAAGATACGCCGTTATAACGCTCTAAGCGCGGCGAACCGTACACCCAACGCCCGGTAGAAAAAGCCGAGAAAGGCACCATGTCGCCTTCGTTGTTGCGCACATACCAGTTGCTGACATCCTCGGGCATCATCCGAAACGGCGCATCGCCCTGCACGTAAACACGCTTGATACGACCATTGTCGATAAAGTCATTCACATAGGATGCCGCCCAGGCTGTGGAGAACACACTGTTAATCTGGTTGATTGACACACCCAGAGCCGAGGCCTTTTCAAAGTCGATATCCAGCTTAAATTGCGGGGTATCCTCCTGACCATTGGGGCGCACGCCCACCAACTCTTGCTCCTGACTGGCCATACCCAGCAGTTGGTTGCGCGCGTTCATTAAGGCTTCGTGGCCCTGCCCGCCCAAATCTTTCAGCTGCAGGTTAAAACCCGTCGAGGTCCCCAACTGAGTGATTGCCGGCGGCGCAAACGCAAACACCATGGCCTCTTTAATGGTCGAGAAATATCCCATGGCGCGACCGGCCAGTGATTGCACATCCTGACCATCGTCGGTGCGCTCATCCCAATCGCGCAGCTTCACAAAGGCAATACCATTGTTCTGACCGCGGCCACTAAAGCTAAACCCGATAACCGAGAACACCGACTCCACTACTGCCTCTTCCTGGTGCAAGTAGTAATCTTCAACCCGGTTCATCACATCAATCGAGCGTTCTTTGGTCGCGTTTACCGGCAGAGTCATTTGGGTAAACATAATGCCCTGATCTTCGTCGGGCAGGAACGAGCCCGGCAGACGCCCGAACAATAGCCCCAGGACTACCACAATGGCCAGATACACCACCATAAAACGGCTTTTACGCCCCAGAATACCTTTTACACTGTTCTGGTAACCGGTGGAGGAGCGATCAAAAAAGCGGTTAAACCACCCAAAGAAGCCTTTTTTGTCGTAGTGCCCGTCGCTGGTGGGTTTAAGCATGACGGCACACAGCGCAGGTGTCAGCGTCAGAGCCACCACCACCGACAGCACCATGGCCGAGACAATGGTAATGGAGAACTGACGGTAAATAACCCCGGTGGAGCCGCCAAAGAAGGCCATGGGGACAAACACCGCCGACAGCACCAAGGCGATACCAATCAGTGCGCCGGTAATCTGATCCATGGATTTTCGCGTGGCCTCACGCGGGGGTAATTTATCCTCGTGCATCACCCGCTCGACGTTTTCCACCACCACAATGGCATCGTCCACCAACAGCCCGATGGCCAGCACCATAGCGAACATGGTCAAGGTGTTAATGCTAAAGCCAAAGGCCTCCAAAATCGCAAAGGTCCCCAGCAGCACCACGGGAATAGCAATGGTGGGAATCAAAGTGGCGCGGAAGTTCTGCAAGAACAGATACATCACCAAGAATACCAGCACCACCGCTTCAATCAGGGTGTGTACCACCCCTTCAATGGACAGCTTTACAAAAGGCGTGGTGTCATAGGGGTAAACCACCTCAACCGAATCGGGAAAGAATGGTTCGAGCTCGGCAATACGCTCGCGTACACCCTCGGCCGTTTGCAGCGCATTGGCGCCCGAGGCCAGAGTAACCGCCAGCCCCGTAGCCGATTGGCCGTTGTACTCGGTTTCAAACTGGTAGTTTTCGCCCCCCAGTTCTACCCGGGCCACATCGCCCATCCGCACCTGCGAGCCGTCTTCGTTTACCCGCAATAAAATATTGCGAAACTGCTCGGGTGTTTCCAGACGCGACTGCACCACAATGCTGGCGTTTACGTCTTGCCCCGGTAGCGCTGGCGCCCCGCCCAGCTCACCGGCGGCAATCTGCACATTTTGCGCGCGAATAGCGGTGACCACATCCTCGGTGGTCAGTTTGTAGGTAGCCAATTTGTCGGCGTTCAGCCAAATACGCATGGCGTACTGAGAACCAAAAATGGTGATGTCACCTACCCCGCCCACACGGCTTAAGGGCTCACGAACGTTGGCCGCCACATAGTCGGCCAAATCGTACTTATCCAGACTGTTGTCATTAGAAACAAAGCCCAATACTAACAGGAAGCCAGCCGAAGACTTATTAACGCGGATGCCCTGCTGCTGCACTTCCTGCGGCAACAAAGTCATAGCGCCTTGCAGCTTATTCTGCACTTGCACCTGGGCAATATCTGGATCGGTACCGGCATCAAAGGTAATGGTAATTTGACCCACGCCCGATGAATCGCTGGTGGATGACATATATTGAACGTTATCAATACCCGTCATATTCTGCTCGATGATCTGCACCACCGAGTCCTCTACCACCTTGGCCGAAGCGCCCGGGTAAGTAGTGCGAATCTCCACCGATGGCGGCGCCACCTCGGGGTACTGCGAGATAGGCAGAGTGTTGATCGCCAACAACCCCGCGAGCATAATAATAATCGAGATCACCCAGGCGAATACCGGGCGATCGATAAAGAACTTCGCCATGATTTACTCCCCTTGTGCGCTGCCCGCTTCGACAGTGGTTACCGGCGCACCCGGACGAATTTTCTGCAAGCCGGCGACAATCACTTTGTCACCCGCACTCAAACCACTCTCTACCAACCAATCGCTGCCTACCGAGCGGCTCGCCTCTATCGGGCGCGGCTCAACCACACCCTCGGCATTAACGGTCATAACGCTGGCATTGCCTTCGCGATCACGTCGCACGGCGCGCTGAGGTACCAACACCGCGTTACTACGCTCACCCTCGGCCAAGTGAGCCCGCACAAACATACCGGGCATCAACATACTGTCGGGGTTGGGGAAGAGTGCGCGCACCACCACCGTGCCCGTGCTTTCATTTACGCTGACATCGGAAAACTGCATTTCGCCCTGATGGGGATACTCGGTGCCATCTTCCATCACCAGTTGAACCTTGGGGGTTTCGTCGCGAGAAATAACGCCGTTTTGCACATCGCGGCGAATTTGCAAAATTCGGCCCGCCGACTGAGACACATCCACATAAATCGGGTCGAGCTGGTTAATGGTGGTCAACACCGCCGCCTGCTGCGCCGACACCAGTGCGCCCTCGGTAACACTGGAAATACCAATGCGACCGCTGATCGGCGCATTCACCTCGGTGTAGCGCAAATCAATTTCAGCGGTGCGCAGGGCCGCCTCGGCCACGGCCAAATCGGCCTGTGCCGATTCGTAGCTGAACAGTGCGTCGTCGTAATCCTGCTGACTCACCGCTTTTTCGGAGAGCAAGTTTTCGTAACGCTTTTGGCGCGCTTCAGTAGTAGACAAGTTAGCTTTAGCGCGGGTTACCTGCGCCTTGGCGTTGGCGACAGCCGCTTCATAGCGTGCGGCATCAATCTGATACAACTGCTGCCCTGCCTCTACATAGGCACCCTCGGTAAACAAACGCTTTTCAATAATCCCGGTTACCTGGGGACGAACCTCCGCTTTACGATAGGCGACGGCGCGCCCAGGCAGCTCTGCGCTTAGGTCAACCGCTTGTTCTTTAAGCGTGACCACGGTCACTTCCTGCGGCGGCGCTGATCCGGCACCACCCGCGCCGGCGGGGGCGTCTGACGATTTTCCGCAAGCACTGAGTAAAGCCATAGACAAGGCCAAGGCAATCACAGACCGGCTTGCCCGCGTCGCCTCCGTTCCGAATAAATGTGACAACATTTGCTGCTCCTTTGTGGCGGGACCTGACACGCCCGCAAATAAAACCATTAAAATCTGAAGCCAGAGTGAACAATCGTTCATTATCAGGCAAATTGAGGTGGGCTGGTAAGCCCGTTTAACAAAACTTTAGTGATGCTGCCTAATCGCGTCCCACCCGGCATCAATTACCGCTGCCAGCTCGCTAGGCCCCACACTGACAATACCCAGGTGATGGCCCCGCGCCAACGCACACAGGGGGTCAATACACAGCGCCGATAACAACTCATCCGCCAGGGGTTTGAGTATCCCGCGCTCGCGGCCTACTTGGTAAAAATCACACAGCGGCTGAAATACCGCCAAGACTTGATCGCGACGCTGAGATAGAGGCTGTTGTTCGCCCTCGCGGTGAGGGAACAGCAAATCCGGAGGCATGGTGTCAAACTGGGCTTTACTCAGCATAATTTCGGGACAGCCTCGGTGAAATTCCCACAAATTTTCCATCATCCGGCGGTACTGGTCGTACAAGGGTAGCGAGGGGTCGTAATTAACAAAAAGGCGCCGCGCCACCTCGGCGATAATATCCTGATGAAGCTGCCGAATGAGGTCATTCTTATCTTCAAAATAGAGATAAACCGTGCCCGCCGCGACGCCGGCCTTTTCTGCCAACTGCTTGATCGAAAAACCATGCAAACCTCGCTCGGCCAAGAGGCACAAGGTCGCGTGAAGAATAGCGCGGCGTTTACATTCAGCCATAGTAAGGATAACCCGGGACAAAAATGAACAATCATTCATTCTAACGCTCAAAGCGGCCCAGGTAAAGGATAAGCGTGCGGTCAATTAGGGTGAAAAGCAGCGGGAAGAGCGTGCAGCCCCGTTGGGGCTGCCTCGCAGACACTTACAACGGCTTGTACTTGAATTTTTGGCCACTCAGTGCGGCCTCGTACATCAAACCGCCCTTGGCGTGAGTGAACACCGCCATACCATTGCTGTATGCGGCCTTTTGCATACCGGCATCGTCTGAGGTGCCCGATGCGCCCACACCGGCACCAGTCGTACCGGCCGTGGCATTCGCACTGGCCGTAATGGCGACTGCGCTGGCCTGGGCACCAAATTCAAAGTTACCCGACTGAAAGTTTTCCAGATCTTCTTTCGTTTCAAAGAAAATTACTTCGCTGAACGCCTGTCCGCCTAATTGGGCACCAATACTCAGCTGCGTCATACTGGCATTACCCACATGCGTTCCCTGCGAGTACACCCGCCCCTTGCCGTGGGCGCCCCCAATACCGATACCGGCCTTGCCAATCGTTGGGAAGAGCGCGTAGCCATAGGCACTGCTAAAAAAATCATTCACCTGAGCGGATTCTTTAAACGCAGCCATTGCATCGGCGTACTTTTCCTCGTCTTCGGCGTTTACCACCGAAACCGTCAACCCCATTAAAACCGCCACAAACCACGTCATATACTGTTTCATGCTTAAGCCTCCAAATTGCTTCTCATAAAAGTGCACAAACGATTTTGTGCACCACCAATCATTGACGAAACAAAAGTCGTTTACAAGGACACAGTGCATAAAATATCTTAATAATAATGACAAAGGTATTTATTGACGACAAAGCCATTGACTGGCCCACCCAGCAACCCTTACTGGACGTTTTGCGCCAGCAAGGTTATCCGGTGGCCTTTAGCTGTCGCTCGGGGGTGTGCCAATCCTGCCAGGTGCGTATTACCCAAGGCACACCACCGGCGGCGGCGCAAGCGGGGCTGACCGTGGCGCAAAAAGAAAAACAACTGGTATTAAGCTGTTGCTGCTACAGCGAGCAGGATTTGGGCGTTAGTCTTTATGATCCGCGTGAGGAACAAGTCACTGCCGAGGTCCTATCGGTAACGTCCCTGGCAGACGATATTATTGAACTGCGCCTGCGCGCGCCGGTAGCGTTTCACGGCGGCCAATATATGACCCTGTGGCGCGACGCCCAAACCCCACGCAACTACTCCATTGCCAGCGCCGCGGACGATGACCACTTAAGCTTCCATATTCAAGTACGCCCCGACGGCCAGTTTAGCCGTTGGGCGAAACAGCTTAGCCCCACCGACCACTTGTCTATTTACGGCCCCCTGGGGGATTGCCACTACCAACCGGAACACAGTGAGCGCCCTCTGTTACTAGCCGCTTGCGGTACGGGTATCGCTCCACTGTATGCCGTTGCTCGCGAGGCGCTCGCTAAAGGTCACTCGCATAATATTCATATTCTCTACGCCGCCCGTTCGGCCGCGCGTCTGTATTGGCGAAAACCGCTAGAACAGCTCGCCCAAAACCATGCGCAAGTGCGTCTTGACTGCCTTATTTTAGAAGACCCGAGCGAGGGCAAACGTAAACCAGCTAACGTGTACGAGTTTGTTCGCTCAGAGCTGACCGGGCTGCAGAACCACCAAATATTTCTATGCGGCGCACCTTCGTTTGTCCAGAAAATGCGCAAGCAATGTTTTATGGCCGGCGCACGTCCCCGCCAGGTTTGCTTTGACGCGTTCGAGGCGGGCCGCTAAAGCATCTCCGCCACGCACGATTATGCTAAGTACATTTCCGACGGCAATAAGGCTTAAGAGCGGTTGCCCTCAAGCAACTAAAAACGAGCTGACGACCTCTGACTGAGACCGTCGTGGCAGCGCTTTACACTCGCCTATCCCCTGCAAAACCTGTAGAATTGTCAGACGAAACTTGATGCAACGGCAGAGCACTCATGTCGTTTGTTCACCAACCTTACAGGGGCTGCGGGATTGACTGCTGCTATGAAACCTACGATAAAAGACGTTGCCAAACTCGCCGACGTATCTTTTAAAACCGTATCCCGCGTCATCAATAACGAAGGGTCGGTTGGCAAGGAATTGCAAGACCGGGTCTGGAAAGCGGTTAAACAGTTAAATTACCGCCCCAATCTGTCCGCGCGCGGTCTGCGCGGTGCAGCGTCATCCATCGGTTTTATCTACGACAACCCCAACAGCAACTACGTCATCTCGATGCAAAAAGGGATTTTGGATGAATGCCGCGAGCAGGGCTACGAACTGGTTATTCACCCCTGTGACGCCACCAGCCCCAAGCTGGTGCAAGAAGTACTGGAGATGATCGACCGCAGTCGGGTCGGCGGTCTGGTATTGACGCCGCCTATTTCTGAAAATGCCGAGGTCTTGGCGGCTGTTACCGAGCGCAAAGTAAAAATAGTGCGAATCGTCTCTGGCTCAAGCGCCCCGGATAATAAATCCCCCTGCATTTACATCGATGACCGCAATGCCGCCTACGCGATTACCGATCACCTGATCAAACTGGGCCATACCGATATCGCCTTTTTGGGCGGTGACGAAGAACACCAATCGAGCGGTGAACGTAAAGCGGGATACCAAGCCGCTTTGCAAGACAATGGTATAAAGTACAACGCTAAACGCTTTATTCCCGGCAGTTATTCATTTGAATCGGGCGTAGAGCGCACCCGCAAACTACTAACCGGACGGGGCGCCAACCCCACGGCTATTTTCGCCTGTAACGATGAAATTGCCGCTGGGACACTGTTTGCCGCACGCATTGAGGGTATTGATGTGCCCCGCGAGCTGTCCATCGCCGGTTTCGAAAACAGCCCTTTTTCGCGCCAAGCCTGGCCCAACCTCACCACCGCAGCACAGCCCACCAGCACCATTGCGCAAAAAGCGGCCTCGCTATTGGTAAAATCGCTGCGCGCCAGCAAAAAAGTGGAAAGCGAAGGCTTTTACCCCGAGTTAATAGTACGCGAATCGAGCTGCCCACCGCCGAAATAAACATAGCGGGGTACGGGGTACGGGGTACGGGGTACGGGGTACAAAATTAAATTCGTTCCGCTACCCGTCAACCATTCCCCGCTCGCCCATCAAATTGAAATTACAATTTTGCGTCTATCCAACCACCAAGCAATTGCCCACAAAACTGCCACGTGCAGCAACGCAAATACTAGCGAGGCATTGTAAGGGTTTAAAAAACCATTAAAAAATTCAAAAATAGCCTGATACAAAGACACGCCATCGACGCTGAATAAATAATAGGTTTTCACCCAGACAATACTCAGCACATAAATAAACAGCGGGTTCTTCCCCAGCAGGGTAAAGCTTTTTAAGACAGGCACGGCGGGCGGTAACTTTTCCAGCCACACCAACGCCAATAGCGTGAGAATGCCGGCGCCCGAGGTAAGCAAAACAAACGAGCTGGTCCATAAGGACTTATTAATCGGAAATACCTGATGCCAGAGTAGAGCCCCTAGGATAGCCGCCACCCCCAAGCCGAATAACGCAAGCTGCGCGCGCTGTTTGTTATCACTGGCAATAAGAATCCGCGCGGCCTCAAAACCCATTAAAACATTCACGATAGCGGGCAAGGTACTCAACAACCCCTCAGGGTCAAAAGCTACGCTCTTGCCTTGCCATAGGTGTTCAGCACCCAAGAGCGCCAAATCAATCTGCCGAACCAGGTTTCCCGTTAAAGAATAGGGGTCGGCGGCTATGTTGAGCAGCCCCCAGTAACCCACCAGCAAAACAGCACTCACCGCCAAACGCCAGGCACCGGGCAACCACACAAAAAACGCAGCCGCGCAATATGCCAGCGCTATGCGCTGCAACACACCCAATATACGCAACTCATCCAACGCGCCCGTAAAAGGGTAAGCATTAAGCAACAGACCGATTAAAAACATCAGTGCCGTACGCTTGAAAATTTTCACCGCTCTTACGGATTTGGCCACCGCTTGCTGAGAGCGGTTAGAGAAGAACATGGCCGAGCCGACGATAAACAAAAAGAACGGAAAGATATAATCGGTAAAGGTGGCGCCATGCCAATCGGCGTGCAGCAGTGGCGAGTACACGTAAGACCAGGAGCCGGGTGTATTCACTAAAATCATTAAAGCCAAGGTCAGGCCACGCATCGCATCGAGCGCTATGTAACGCTGTTTTGCCATATACGCCTCATTATTGTTGGAATTCGCAGAAAGCCCAGGCGACACCCGGGCCAATAGGAATGGAAAGAAACCGCTAAGGCGCCGCCGCCACTTGCTCAGCGTTAAAACGACTGCGCGCAAAATGGGCTGCACCGAATTCGGGCTGGTTTAGGGGCTCGGACATGCGCGCCGCTAAATCTTGATCCATCCAGTCGACAATACGTGTGGAAACACCGCCCAACATCGCCATGCGCGGCGGGTTCAAGGCCCACAGTTTGCGTGCCACCTGGTTCAGGTATTCCGCGCCCGTGTGGACAATATTCAGCGCAACGGTATCCCCTTGCTCAGCGGCGGCGAATACCAGCGGAGCAAGCTTGGCATAATCACTGGATTTGGCGCCGTTCAAGCGCTCGACAATCATAATACCGCGCGCCTGTAACTGTTCAGCCACCAACTCGGTCATCGCGGTGGCGGGGCCCAACTCATCCGAATCGAGCAGCACGGCCTTTACGCACTCCAATCCCATCCAGGCGCCACTGCCCACATCACCACAAGGAAAACCGTGCGCACCCAGGGTTAGCGACTTACCGTCGACATAGGCAAAACCGCACGATCCGGTGCCCGAAACAATGACTGCGCCATTGTCTTGCTCGTGAGCGGCAATACAGGCGATATGTAAATCGGTCGTTAGGTACTGGGCTTTATAGGGATGCTCCCACTGCTCCACCACCTGAAATAAGCTGGGTAGATTCACTCCCGCAAGACCGAGACCGGCAACCACCCGCGATTTATCTTGCGCCGTGAGGCCCGCATTACGCAGCGCATTATCCGAGGCATTCACAATCGACTCCAGCGCGCGCGCTACCCCGTGGTAGGGATTAGACGGACCACCATTGCCAACGCCTAGCACCTGGTTATCGGCGTTCAGTAATACCGCGCGACATTTGGTGCCACCACCGTCAATCCCCAAATACAAAGTTTCGCCGCTACCAGGCTGATTGCCCATGTTTACCCTCTTTTATTTTGATCGACTCCCGAGAGTCAAACCCCGGCTTAAAACGCCCAGGCTAACCGTCAATTCTAAAACGCTTTAGGCTCTGGAAAAAGGCGGTTGGTGCCGCGTGTGCACCAACCGCAAGGAGAGCCATGATAGATGATACTTACAGTCCCTGCGTATCGCGCGATGCCATCCCTATCATCGCGATTTAGGGTGGGCCTCCAAAATGCCCATAATGAAAGCCCACCACCAAATTCGGCACGATCAACATTGCCTGGACGACACCCGGACAACGTTGTCAATATGAAAAACTTTAGCCACACCAGACAACGTTGTCAAGCGTATAGTGAAATAAAAGTTTCTGATGACGCCACTAGGGGGCGAATTGGCGGGTCAGGTGGGGCAAATACAAGTAAACCCGCCCCACGCTGAATATCGATTACAGGGTAAACGCCTGGACACTGTCACTGTAAAAGGTAGGCACATACACAATATGGGTATCCGGATCATAGCCGATATCGGCGGTATTGACCTGAGGATCGCGAGTATCGCGTAGTTGGGTAATGGCACCGTCTTCAGACACGCGGTAAATTAACCCGGCCCAGCAAGACACTAAATAACCGCCATCAGCCAATGGCTCTACCCCGTCGGCCTTTTCCGCAAAGCCCTGGGCAACCACCTGGGGCTCGCCATCACTCACCTGATAAAGCGTATCGCCAGCACCGATCAAGAGGCTGTCGCCATCAAACGTTAGGCCATTGGCATTGTCGATCTCTTCCAGGTAGAGCTCCATTTGCCCATCGAGCAGCCGGTGCACCTTGCCCGTGCGCGTGTCCGAGACAAATACCTGCCCGGCGTCATTCGCCGCCACATCATTAAGAAACACCGCGCCCTCTACAGGGTAAGAGGCCTTGAGCTCTCCTTTTTGCAGGTCTATAGCCCGCAACTGGGTAATATCCGCCACATACAGAGTATTTTCCACCACAGCCATGCCCTTGGGGGCATCCAAACCGCGAACAAAATTCTGATCCACAATCTCGCCATCTAAGCTCAACAAAGCGATACCGCCCTGGCCATCAGCCTCGGTAGAATCACCTTCAATTTCTGAAACCAGCAGCTGCTTTCCCTGGGGACTGTGCCACAAGAGCACGGACTCTGGAGTACGAAGGCCTTCGGTCTCCCACGCGGGCGCACCCAGCTGATCACCCGCCACTGCCGACAATGGCAGTAAACTTATTGCCAAGGGTAAAAGTTGACGCATAGCACTCTCCTTTTCGTTGTTTAGCGTTCAATTGTAACCAATTTCCATTAAAAAACCCGCCGGAGCGGGTTTTTATGCTTTGTCGTTGGGGCTATACGTTATTACCGTCCGGTTCAGATGACTATTCCGTCTGATCGGCCTGCTCGGTCTCATCTTGCCCATCGGTATCGTCCCGCTCCTCTCCATCGTCCGGGTTGTCTCCATCTGCCGTATCATCCATGCCGCTTTCAGGGGGCATATAGGCGACACACTCTTCCACCAAGTTAACCTCCTGAACCACCGGGTGCACCTTCACCTCAGAATCGGTCACTTCAAAGTCAATGGTTGTGGCGTCAAAGGCATATTCCCAGCGAACCACGGTTAAGGCATCTTCGCACACTTCAATCTGATCGAAGAACTTCAAACCTTCCTCTTCCAAATCGGCCGATTCAGGCAACTCAAAGCTGATGCTGCGACCTTCGGCATCGGTAGCCACAATCGGCTGGAGCATCAAGCGCACCTGATCCAGCTCACCGGCGGGCACTCTTACAGGGGGAAGCATCATGGTCTGAACCACTTCGCCCGTTTCTTCATCTTCTAACTGACGTTCCTCTTCCAGTAAATCGATGTCGTAGGCCTCGGCTAACACACTCACCTGCCCTATTCCCTGGTCATGCACACGAATATCATCGAGTGTGGTGATCAGTGAGTCGAACAACTCCGTCTCTACGGCGGGCACGACAAAGGCCAACCAGCCTGTAGGCCCGGTATAGGTTTCAACCGCTTCGGAATCACCCTCTTGTTCGTCGCCAGCCTCCGCGGGGCAATCCGACTCCACGCTGTCAATTTTAACCACCGGACGTAGCATAAATTCGTCTTTGCCCTTGTTATAGCGCAGTGACTTGAGGGCATCAAAGTCGAACACCAAATCCGTTTCGCCCCCGGCACATAAGTCAAACGGGCGGTTAACCTTCACCGACCCGCTGGGCACAAACACATCGTACTCTTCGCCCTCGCTCACAACGACACCGTCCGATACCGACAGTCGCAACTGAGTGTACTTGCCCGCCGGCAACTCCAGCTCGCCCATCAGAGTCGTAAGACCATTTTGATAATCCAGTAAATCTAGGGTGCGCGGCTCGTTCAGCACGGTGAAAGGAGCCTCTCCGGTGGTGTGAACGGTGATGTTATCAATAGTGACCACAGCCGATTCAATGGCCGGATTAGGGGCGTCGGTCAGATGGATTCGCAGCTGAGTCATATCATTGCTTATCGATTCTCCCGCCTCAGGGACCACCACAGCCTGAGTATCCGGCGCATCCACGGCAGCCGATTCGGTAACCACCGACTCATCCGGCGAACCTTCCGACCCCGCTGGAGCGGTTGTATCGCTGCTGCCGGAACCTCCGCAGGCAGTCAATACCGTGGCAGAACTTATCAGTAGCGCAAAAAGCGAACGATTCATGACTAATCTCCGTTGTTAATTATGGATAGTGCTGCAGCCTAGCTTAAGAACACCTTCTTCAATGCCCATTAGGTCGCGGAACTCACAATCACTCATGAGAACGTTATCAGAGCGTGACATTGATCACGCGACTCTCCACCAAGCGAGGCCCCTCCCTCCAAGAAACGCCTCATATTCGCTTACCCGGATGCCGCAGTGATGCAGCACCAGTGGTACACTCGCTCACCTTCGTTTCAACTCAACAGATAAGCAATCTATGTGGTATAAAAATTTACGTATTTTTCGTCTCGGCGAAGCCTTTGAACTCACCCCCGAACAACTGGCCGAGAAACTGGAGCCCGCGAGCTTTATCCCCTGCGGAAAAATGGAGGTCTCGCGCTACGGCTGGGTTTCCCCCCTAGGGCCGGAGGGCGTCAGCCTGACCCACGGCGCGGGCGGTTATATTGCCCTGTGCGCCAAAAAACAGGACAAAATCTTGCCCGCGGGAGTGATTAAGGAGCAGCTGGAAGAAAAAGTGCGGGACATACGCGCTAAAGAGCATCGCCCGGTAGGCCGCAAAGAGCGTGACACCTTAAAAGATGAAATAACCTTTTCACTGCTGCCCCAGGCCTTTACCAAATCCAGTCTGTGCCACGGTTTTATCGACACCCGCAACCACTTGTTGGTGGTAGATTGCGCCAGCGCCAACAAAGCCGAAGAGTTTACCAGCGCCCTGCGCGACGCGTTGGGCTCGCTGCAGGCCACGCCGCTTAACCCCAAACAGCCTGCCAGCAGCGTAATGACCAACTGGCTAAAAACCGGACAACCCGAAGGAGAATTTACCCTGGGGGACGAGTGCGAGCTGATTGCCAGCAAAGACGAGCGGGTGATTCGCGGTAAAAAGCTGGACTTGCTCGACGATCAGATTACCCAGCATTTGGACACTGGCATGTTTGCCAGCAAACTCGCCGTTAGCTGGAAAGAGACGGTAAACTGTGTAATTGATGACCAATTCACCTTTAAACGTGTTAAATTTTCTGACGAGCTGCTAGAGCGCGCCGGGGATCGCAACCCCGAAACCTTAGCCGAGCAGTTTGACAACGAGTTTGCCATTATGACGCTGGAGCTAAGCGCGTTTATTCAAGCCGCCCTGAACGCCTTTGGCGGCGAAGACACGGTATAGGAGTTAATCATGCAACTGTACGGAAGCTACACCTCACCCTTTGTGCGCCACTGTCGCATTGTGTTGTTAGAAACCGAACTTAAATGCGAGTTCGTAGAAACCGACGCGGCCGCCAGCGCGCAAAAATCGCCCAGCAAAAAAGTGCCCTTTTTACACGACGGCGATATTCAGCTAACCGATTCCACCTCAATCTTAAAATACCTTCGCGAAAAGTCTGGCGACACTTATTTTAGCGATATTGCCGCCTATGACGTGTTCTGCTTGGTCAATACCGCTATGGATGCGTGTGTCAACTTGTTCTTTTTGGAAAAAGAGGGGCTTACTCCAGCGCGCAGCGATTATTTAAAACGCCAACAGGCAAGAGTAGACTCTATTTTCACCGAGCTCGAACAAATACCGCTGCCTCACAATGCCCCCTACAATGATATGGAACTGCGCTTAGGCTGCTTTCTCGCGTGGGGTATTTACCGGCAGCGCTTTAGCCTGGGAGAATACCCCAAGCTTGCCCACTTTTTAGAAGCCTTAAACAACTACCAACCGTTTCGCGACACTGCACCACCGTCACTGTAGAAAGCCTTTGCGCATCGCCAAACATGTAGCGGTGCTGGACGCCTTCGGACACATTCGTTATTCTCGTTCTACATTTTTCGTGCAGGTTAATAATGTGTCCCACAGCCAAATAAAACACCTGATCATTGTCGGAGGAGGCACTGCCGGATGGATGGCGGCGGCCTCGATCAGCTGTCAACTGTCCAGCTTTAATATACAAGTTACGCTGATTGAATCAGAGGACATTGGTACCGTGGGTGTGGGGGAAGCTACGATTCCCAGCATTCGCAGCTACAACGACTCGCTGGGCATTGATGAATTGGATTTTATTAAAGCCACCCAGGCCACTTTTAAACTCGGCATAGAGTTTCGCGACTGGCGCGAAAAAGGCAGCCGTTTTTTTCACCCGTTTGCCGATTACGGAATCGATTTAAACGGCGTCGCCTTTCACCACTACCTGAGTCGAGCCCGCCAGTGCGGGCTTGAGGCCGATCCGGCAGTCTACTCCTTTGCCACTCAGCTGGCCTGGCAAAACCGGTTTGCGCAACCCCATGCCAATCCGCCTTCGCCCCTGGCCGAATACGGCTACGCCTATCACTTTGATGCTGGACGCTACGCGCAGTTTTTGCGGGCCTACGCCGAAAAACGTGGGGTTACTCGCGTAGAGGGGAAAATTGCCACCACGCAATTACACCCCTACAACGGCGACATTGACTCGGTGACCCTTGAGGACGGCAAAGTGATTGACGGCGACTTCTTTGTCGACTGCTCGGGCTTTCGCGGTTTATTGATTGAACAGGCCCTGCATACCGGCTACGACGACTGGCGCCAGTGGCTACCCTGCGACAGCGCCATTGCTGTACAGAGCGACAAAGCCGATACATTAACCCCTTACACCCGCACCACTGCCAAAGACGCGGGCTGGCAATGGCGCATCCCGTTGCAGTACCGCACCGGCAATGGTTATGTATATGCCAGTGCGTTTTGCGATCTAGACGAAGCAGAGTCGACACTGTTCGAAGGATTGGATACGGCCGCCCTGACCGAGCCGCGGCGGTTTCAATTTGTGACGGGTAAGCGTAAAAAAATCTGGCACAAAAACTGTTTCGCTCTCGGTTTGGCCTCGGGCTTTTTGGAACCCCTGGAGTCTACCAGTATTTCGCTGATCCAAACCGGCATCAGTAAACTGTTAGAGTTTTTTCCTCACAATGGTATTGTCCCCGCCGACCAGAACGAGGTAAACCGCCAGCACAGTCACGAGTTCGAACGCATTCGCGATTTTTTAATTTTGCACTACAAGGCCACGGCGCGGCGCGACACACCCTTTTGGCAGCACTGCCAGCAAATGCCCGTACCCGATTCGCTGCAGCATAAAATGGATGTTTTTCGCAGCCGAGGCAAAGTGGTCATGCTGGACCCCGAGGCCTTTGAGCGCGACAGCTGGGTCACTATGTACCTGGGGTTTCACAAATTTCCCGCCGATTACGACCGCCGCGCCGATGCATTAAGCCAAGAACAACTTATTGAGCAGCTGAAAAAAATGCGTCAGGTCGTTACCCAAGCTGCCACTCAGCCATTAAGCCATGAAGAGTTTATTGAGCGTCACTGCGCAGCCCTCGACCCTGACTAGGGTTTTTCGGCGGCGCAGTTGGCGGCAATAAATTCATCGTGGCTGGACACACCGGCCACTGCCTCGGCCACCGAGCGGCGCATGCCTGCCAGAGCTTTTTGTAAATACGCCGGGTCCAGCTGTTTCACCCGCTCATCGTATTGCTTGGGGTAAACATTAAAGCCACTGTAAATGGCCAGCCAGCTGGGTGGGCCAAAGATCTCTATAGGATAGCGGATCAAATCGCCCTTGTTTTTAAAGGCTTCTAACTTGTCCGCCAGAGTTTCGGGGATCTCCATGTCGCGGCACTTGCGCCAAAACTCTCCGTCATCTCGCTGGTTAAGCTTATAATGGAGGATAATAAAGTCCCGCACTCGCTCGTACTCCTGGGCGGTTAGGTCATTAAACTCTTGCACCAGAGCGTCGGTAAAAAAAGGGCCGCGAAACACCCGGCGGATTTTTTCAATCGCGGTTTCGACTAACGCAATACTGGTGGACTCCAGAGGTTCCAGAAAGCCTGCCGCCAAACCAACAGCCACCACATTTTTATTCCAGGCCTTTTTCCGGCGCCCTGCAACAAACTGAAAAGGTTTAG
This sequence comes from Gilvimarinus xylanilyticus, assembly GCF_024195295.1. Lineage (GTDB taxonomy): Bacteria > Pseudomonadota > Gammaproteobacteria > Pseudomonadales > Cellvibrionaceae > Gilvimarinus > Gilvimarinus xylanilyticus. The sequence goes on from NZ_JAMFTH010000001.1 coordinate 1,965,935, forward strand.
GCTGGGTGATAAGCTCGCCTTTTATATTATCAACCAAAGTCGCGGCCGCCTCGTCGTCACTGATGTAATCACTGCAATAAACGTGGCCATTGCCTTGGCGATGCTGCAGGGGGATTTTCCACTGCCAACCGGCAAGGTGGGCCTGGCTAACGGTATAGGGTGCAGCTTCTCCGTCACGAACACTCTGCACGGCGACGGCGCGGTCACATTTAAGCCACTGGCTCCAACCCTCATAGCCTGTGCGCTGGGCCTGCTCGATCAACAAACCCGAAAAACCAGAACAATCCACATATAAGTCGGCGCTTACTTGCTGACCGTTATGCAAATGCAGAGCCTTGACGCTAGCGTCGCTATTTATTTCTACGCGCTCGATTTTCTGATCGATATGAGCAACGCCATTTTCCGTGGCATAATCGCGCATTAATCGAGCAAAAAGCGCGGCATCAAAGTGCAAGGCCCAATCAAAGACCGACAACTCCGACGGAGGCTTGGGGGACGGCTCGATAAATTTATGATGTTTCGCCAGCTGCACGCCCAAAGAATAGTCCGACAGGTCTCCGGCTTCGCCCAGTTCGCGCAAGCGCATCCAATAGTGGTGAAAGTCGATGCCATTAGCCTTCTGACCGTACAAGCCAAACGGATGAATAAACCGGCTACCGGCCTTGTGCCAATCGCGAAATTCGATACCCAGCTTACAAGTCGCCTGACAAGCGCGCATCACTTCCAGATCATTCATCCCCAACTCAGCGTAAAAACGTCGCAGGGTGGGAATGGTTGCCTCGCCCACCCCCACGGTGCCAATATCAGAGGAATCGATCAGCGTAATAGCGATATCGGTTTTACTAAAGTGCTTAGCCAACCGCGCCGCGGTCATCCAACCTGCAGTGCCACCGCCGACAATGGCGAGGGATTTAACATTATTATGTGCCAAAAGCGCAGCCTCACATTACAAATTCAACTACAGCATAAATAAAAAAACCGCCGCTAAAAACCCTAAGGTTTTACGCGGCGGCCAAAAAGCTCAAGGTGCCCCATGGGGCACCGTTAAACCAACCTAACGTTAGAAGTTTACGCGAGCACCCAGTGCCCAGCGCGCTTCGTAGATATTCTGGAAGGCTTTCTGATCAGAGAACTCAACATAAGTCTGTTGATACTCTTCCAGAATGTTAGACCCGTTAACATAAACGTCAATATTGTCCGTGACATACCAGGTAACGTTCATATCCAACTGACCATAATCGTCTTGATACAACGCTTGCGCGCCAGTTGCGTCATTACCCTGCGCGATCAAGCGAGGCGAACGGAAGTTGTAAGCCAAACGTGCCGCCAGCGTATCATTCTCGAACCAGCCCACAACGTTATACGTATCTTCCGAGTTATTCACGAAAGGCAGCTCTTTGCCGTTCACGCCTGTCGCGTCTTGCGAACTATCAGAGTAGGTGTAGTTAACGTCGAAGCCGAAGTTAGACATAAAGCCGTCGGTAATATCACTGAAGGCCATTTTTGCCTGCAGCTCCACACCGCTTACGCTACCGCCCGAGCCCTGAGTGGGACCCTGGAAGGGCCAAGGACCACGATTGATACCATCGGCATCTGGCTCATCCAGGTAGGTTGTCCCCGTCTGAACAAAGCTATCGATATCGATATCAAACAAAGATGCACCCAGCATAGACGCGCTGCCCAGGTACCATTCAATCGCCAAGTCCATATTTGTGGCGCGGGTTGGATCCAGAGTCGGGTTACCGTTCAGGTCACCACCGTTAACGCGCATACAGTTACAGTCTTCGTTAAATACGCGACCTACTGATTTGGCGCCACCCCAGGTCAACAGGTCCAGAGGCTGCATAGTTTCACCGTATGACGCGCGCAAGATCAAGTTTTCGCTAAGGTCATACGCCAGGTTCAGGCTAGGCAGAACATCAGTGTAGCTACGCTCGGTAACCACATCGCCTGCGTCATAGCTAACGCCCGAATGCGGTACGGCGTCGCCAGTCACATTCTGGATAACGGTCAGATCGGTTTCGATCACTTTAACACCTAGGTTACCGTGCAGGTTACCCATCGCAAAGTTCACATTACCAAAGTAGCTGAATTCATCCAGCGCCACTTTGTACGACTGGCCGGGTTGAATGTATTTGGTCTGCTCGCCAAACGCCTTGGTTTGGAAAGCCAAGGTATCATCCAGGGCTTTCGGATCTACCGCCCATACACCGGGAATGCCTTCGACCGGACCGAAATCATCAATCCAAACGACATCACTATACTGATCGATACGAGTCGGCATCAGCAAGGTATAAGGCTCGAAACGATCTTCGTAACCGATAATGTTTTCATCCTCATCCAAGATTGGATCTTGAACGCGATTGCCGTCTTCATCCAGTACAAATTCGCCTTGCTGCAAACTCATATCACAGTCAGTGTCATTGGCAAACTGATCCACAGCTTTCCACTGTGCCATACAGCCGGTATCGGGGAAGGTGGCAAAATATGAAAACACATCGTGGTCAACCGTGCGCTCGCTTTGACGCAAACCGAAGTCAACGCTTGTTACAAACGGCGTATCATCAAACTCGTAGTTCCACTTGGTGCTGAAAGTATTGATTTCGCCTTCATCATCAGTGTTGTTTTCTGAAGACATAGCGCCCACGTGGTAGGAATCAACGCTGGCCATGTACTCGGCCACAGTCATTTGCCCCTGGCCACCGTCAACCACTTGATCAAACCCACTGAATACTGGGTGCTCACCCGAGGCATCGTATTTGATCAGGAAGTCATCGTCTTCGATGCCGCCGGGGGCATACTGAATAAAACAACCACCGTCTTCACCCACATAGGCGCCTTCGATAGCATTGGTGCCATCACAATACTTTCCGGGAACCAAGCCGCCGGGGCCGGTTACCAGAGTGCCCTGATCAATGCTCAGCATGTCACCTTCAGCATAGCCGTGACGCATGCTGGCGGTGGCTTCGGCGCGAGTCACGCGAACCTGACCGGTTAACGGGCCACCATTGTCAAAGTTTAATTCTACGCTGGCGTTCTGAGACTCCTCGGTGTTGCGGTTAACCTGCGAGAAAGACTGCAAACGGTAGGGGTTAGCGTAAAAAGAGTTAATAGTATTCCAAGACTGGGGCTCACCCTCCTCTGGAGTGCCTTCGTTGGGGATAAAAGTAAACTCATCGCCCAATAAACCAGCTTCAGTTTCGTATGCGTAACCGGTAAAAGTCTGCCAGCGGTTATTGTGAGAGAAGCCCGCACGACGGTTAAAGCGGTCCTGCTTGCTGTAGAAGTAATCCGCTACCAACTCAACACCATCGGTCAGCTGCGCCTGAAAAGACACATTGGCGCCATCGCGGTTACGCTCTTCTTCTTTGTGGAAAGCAGCGAAACCCTGAGGCACGACGTGATAGGTGTTGGGATTAACCGCTGGAGTGCTCCAGGTATGGTTGCTGTTAGTCGCACCAATACCGCCGTTTTCAGAGGTATCAAAGTAACCGTTAAAGTCGGTTGCCAAGTTTTTCTCGGTAGTAACGCCACTGACCAACACACCCCAGTTTTGCGCGTTGTAGGCAATCAAGCCATTAACGGTGGGGTCGTACTCTTCACTGATTGAGCCGTGATCCAATTCGGCGCCACCGGAGAAGGTCCAGCCTTCGTCCAGATCAAACGGACGGCGGGTTTTCAGGTCGATAACACCGGAAATACCCTGAGCGCTAACATCGGCACGGGGCGACTTATAAACTTCAGCGCCAGAGAACAGCTGCGAAGGCAAGTCACCAAAATCGGCGCTGGACGAGTCAATCGTAGTTGCACTCAAAAACACTTCGCCGTTAAGCATGGTGCCGACGTTGTCCAAACCGCGAATCTGTACCGGGCCACCCTCACCAGCCGTGCGCTCTACCTGAATACCGGGAATACGCTGCAGCGAGTCAGAAATGGTTACGTCGGGGAGCTTGCCGATATCTTCAGCAGAAATGGCGTCAACGACCGAAGTGGCGTCGCGCTTGGTGTTAATCGCATTTTGCTGCGATGCGTAAACACCTGTTACCACAACTTCTTCAAGCATTGGCTCAGACTCTTGCGCCTGTGCCGTATAAGCGGATGCTAACAGGCAGGATGAAATACTGGTTGCCAGTAAACTTCTGCGAAACTTGCCTTGGTTAGATTCCATAACTGTCTCCTCACTATCGTTGTTTTGTTGTATTGCGAAGCCTAATTGGGAGCATAAAATTATTGGCGCTAACGCCTGTCCCAGCCAGCCATTTTTTTGTTGCTTTAACCTCAAACTAGAGCCAGCAGCTTAAACGCTACTTTTGTTCTGCGAGCACCCCAGGCGACATTTTTATTGACTTAACACTGCATCCGGGCCCGCCAGTGTAGTTTTACACCCACCTGGACAACGTTGTCAACCCTGTTGGTATCGTGAAAAACACAGCCACAATCTCTCCCTAAAAACTTCAAAGAATCAGATATTACCTTTAAACATCAATACATTAGAGTGACGAACTGGTCAGAAAATGATGTTTTTAGGGACAAATAAAAAGGCAATTAATGACAACGTTGTTTAAACAATTTTAGGAAATGCGCCCTATGGCAGGCGCATTTATCGATTAATCTCTTAGGGTGCCGGCACACTCGTGGGACGACTAAACTGCTCGCCCAGCCGTGCGCGTACCCAAATGCCTTCATCCGGCTTGGAGGGCGACTTGGACACCCAGGTATCTCCGCCATCCTGGCTGTACTCGTGGCTCACCCCCGGTAGCGCATTGTTAACCCGAAGCTCATCACCTTGCCATTGCGCCCCCGGCGGCGGCAGATAAACCCCCACACCGGCGCGCTGCATACGGGGCAATTCACGATAGATGAGAGCCGCCAAGAAACTCGTGTAATCGGCGCGGCGGGCTTGACTATCGCCGGTTTCTTCCCAATCGGCTTGGTGCCAAGCGCGCTCAGCCAGCGCCAGCAAACGCGGATAAAGCATCGGCTCTAACTGATCGGCTGAGCGTATGGTTTCACTCCACACCGCGCCTTGCATACCGATAATATTCTCCGGCTTTTGCAGCGCTGGTAACGGCCTGCCCACCAGTGCCTCCAGGTTTTTAATGGCAACACCATCGCGGGTGTAGTCGGCATTGGCGTATAAGTCGTCAGGCAGATAAGAAAAAACTTTATTCAGGCTAGTGGCGCGGGCAGCCCAGTAGTAGCCGCGTTCGGCCGGGTGCACCTCGTAGGGGTGATCGAAATACAAGTGCGTGGCTGAGGTTAGCACCACTTGGTAGCCGTTATTGGCCAAACGGTAGGCCCGGTCGGCAACGCCCCACTCCCAGATATTATCCCAGGCGTTGGCAATGACCTTGTCATTCACAAACTGCTCGCGATTAAAGGTGTTGGTGCGGTCGTACATCAGGCCGTCTTCCCACCCCATTAAGTCCATACCGCGCTGCTCGGCCAGCTGAGATACGCGACTGACAAAATAAGGCTTTAAGTCCGCGGGCCCGGCCACCCCCAGTTGCTGCGTAAACAGCTGTTCACATACGGGCGAGCGGGTCCATGAGCCTTTCCCTACTTCGTCACCGCCCATATGAAAAGTGTCCAGCTTTAGCCCCGCCTCGCGGTACATTTGCTGCAGCTCGTACATGACCTTATCGATAAAGGCGTAGGTGGATTCTAAACAGACATTCACCGAGTTATCGGTATAGTTTTGCACGGTTAAGTACTCGGATTGATCTTCCGGGTCCGACAGCAAATACTGGCGCGCGGCCTGTTCCTTGCCGGCCTCCAGCAGCTGCTGGTAACGCGCCTCCATGGATTTAATCGCGGCGCGGGCGTGCCCCGGCATATCGATTTCGGGGATCACCTCGATGTGGCGCGCCGCCGCATAGCGCAAAATCTCGATAAAGTCCGCGCGCTTGTAATATCCATTACCCGAACCCGAGGTATGGGGGCCGGTACCCAGCTGGGTAAGCAGGCAGCGCTGTTCACTTAAATCAAAGCAACGCTGCGCGCCGATATCGGTCAGCTGGGGCAAACCCGGTATCTGCAGGCGCCAGCCTTCATCTTCGGTTAAATGCAGGTGCAGCTTATTCAGCTTGTAACGCCCCATTTGCTCAATCAGACGCAAGGTAACCGCTTTGCCGTGAAAGTTGCGCCCCATGTCGTAGTGCATTCCGCGCCAGGCGGTTCGCGGGCTGTCACTGATAAGCGTATTATCCACCCGCACGTCGCCGTCGTCGCGGTACATCAACGCCAGTAAGCTCTGCGCACCGTAAAAGGCACCCGCGGCATCCCGACCGGCAATCACAATGTGCTCGTCGTCTACCTGCAAGTGGTAAGACTCGGGAGCCACGGGAAGCGAAGAATTTTTATCAGCTTGGGTCGCGACACGCAGGTAAATCGTCGGCCCCTCGGCCGCCAGATGATCGGCCGCCATGGGCAATGAGAACCCAAAGTGCGCCTGCAGTCGCTGGTTAAAATATTCGGCCTCGGACTTTAATCCACCCGCGTAACGCAGCTGCCAGGCACTAGACAGCTCTGCGCTGCCGCGGCGGGTTTTGACCGATTGCGGGGCGGGGATAATACGGTTTTTTGCTGCCTCTGGGTCTAATTCAGGCAAATCGGCATTGGCCTGAAACCGGCTTTGCGCCGAGGCAATGGCAAACTGATCGCGCGCACTGCGTTTTTGCTGTGGGGCGGTGGCGATGGGCTCGACAAACGCCTGGATATTTTCGGTATCGGTGTTGGTAAAGACCTCGGGCTTTAAACCTTCCATCACCAAAAAGGCCCGTGGCATAAAATCGGTATAACTCACCATATGGGCGGCGGCGAGATAGTCCACTTCCAGCGCTTCACCCGCTCCCAACCCATCAAAAGATGGCCCAGGTAGAAGTCGGTGCAAATCGCCCTGAACATGCTCTATCGTCACGTTCTGCCCGGCGACGGCTTCCAACTTTCGCACCGAGTGAAAGTACACCGCCCAATCGCTGGCGGGCAGTGCCAGCTGGCTATGGTTATGCAAAGTAAGACGCATATGCTTACCCCGCTCGTCTACATTGGAGACTACCGCAAACCGGACACTGGTAGCCTGGGTAAAATCGGCCAGCTGGGCCTGCGTCCAATCCACCGCCTGAGCGACTAACGCCCCGCACAACAGTAAAGAAGCCATTAGATAACGCATACACAATTCCTCTGCGGCCAAACCATCACCGCGCTGTTTTTATTGAAATGACAACGTTGTCCACTCTAGCAGAATTAAAGTAAAAGACCAGCCCCGAACTCAGAGCATGACAGATCGACACTCAATGGCGTATGTGTCCGGCCAGAGGCAAGAATTGAGTAAATCCGAGGCGGAAATGGAGTGGCGGGCACGCGGGTTCAGAACCTTCTCCGGTCAAGCCCCGGAGAAGGCACACCGGCAAGACGGTGAAACACATGTCGTTGCTAGCAAGGCCGAAGCCGAAAGATCGCACTGAGGCGATTAAACCTGAAAAAACTTCGCCAGAGCTTTACCGGGGTCTTGCTGGCGCATAAAAGCCTCGCCCACCAAAAAGGCATTCACGTTTTGAGCACGCATGGCCTGTACATCCGCTGGGGCTAAAATGCCGCTTTCAGTCACCACCAAGCGATCGTCGCCGATGTGCTCCAGCAAGTCGTAGGTGGTGTTAAGGGTTACCTCAAAGGTGTGCAGGTTGCGGTTGTTAATGCCAATTAAACGGTTGGGCAGCGCCAATGCCTGATCCAGCTCGGCGCGATCGTGCACCTCGACCAATACATCCAACCCTAAATCCAGGGCAAACTGGTTTAGCTCGCGTAGCCGGGCTTCAGACAGCGCCGCGACAATTAACAGCACGCAATCAGCGCCCATGGCGCGAGCCTCCAGCAGCTGGTATTCATCCACCAGAAAGTCTTTGCGAATGACCGGCAAAGATACCGCCGCGCGGGCTTGCTGCAGATAGGCATCGGCGCCCTGGAAGAAATCCACATCGGTCAGCACCGACAAACAGGCCGCGCCCCCGGCCTCGTAACTTTGCGCCAGCTCGGCGGGCACAAAGTCTTCGCGAATCACACCTTTGCTGGGCGAAGCTTTCTTAATTTCGGCGATTACGCCGGACTGACCAGCATTAATTTTATCTTCCAGTGCTTTGACAAACCCGCGGGTCGGCCCCTGCTCCGAGGCACTTTTCTCTAAACTCGCGGTACCAAGCTGCGCCTTGCGCTCGGCAATTTCTTCCCATTTGCGGGCAATAATCTTCTTTAAAATGGTCGGCGTATCGGTCACGGTTACAAATCCTGATTACATTAAAAGCACTGGGTAAAGGCTACCAGCTCTTGCAGCTTTTCTCCGGCAAGGCCCGAGCCTATGGCGTCCTGCGCCATAGCCACACCCTCGGCCAGGGTATCGGCCACACCACTCACATAAATAGCCGCGCCCGCATTTAAGGCGATAATATCGCCAGCTTTTGCGCCGGTTTCATTGGGCTTGCGCCCCAGGGCGCTGCGGATAATATCCAGCGATTGTTCGGCGCTCTCGACCCCCAAGCCAATCAGGCTTTGGCTGGCAATGCCAAAGTCCTCGGGCTTAATTTGGTATTCGGTTACCTTGCCTGCCTTAAGTTCAGCGACATGGGTTTCCCGGGCCAGTGAAATTTCATCCAGGCCGTCGGCGGCATGCACCACCATGACATGCTCGCTGCCCAGACGGCCCAACACCTCGGCCATGGGGGCGCAGAGCTTATCGCTAAACACACCAATGACCTGACGCTTCACCCCAGCGGGGTTGGTCATGGGCCCCAGCATGTTAAAGATTGTACGCAGCCCCAGCTCTTTGCGCGGGCCAATAGCGTGCTTCATGGCGCTGTGATGGGCGGGGGCAAACATAAAACCCACCCCTAACTCTTGTACGCAGCGGGCCACTTGCTCGGCCGACAAATTTAAATTCACCCCGGCGCTTTCCAGCACATCGGCGCTGCCGGTAGAGCTGGAAACCGAGCGATTGCCGTGCTTGGCCACACTGGCCCCGGCCGCCGCCACCACAAAGGCGCTGGCGGTGGAAACATTAAACAGATTGGCGCCATCGCCCCCGGTGCCGCAGGTATCCACCAAGTGCTCCGCCTGAATCTCTACCCCGGTGGCCAGTTCGCGCATCACCGTGGCCGCGCCGGTAATTTCATCCAGGGTCTCGCCCTTCATGCGCAAGCCCATCAGCAAGGCGCCAATTTGCGCTTCGGTGGCTTCGCCGGTCATCACCTGGCGCATCACCTGAATCATGTCATCGGTGTTTAGGTCTATCTGCTCGACGATTTGCGCGAGCGCCTGCTTAATATCCACATTATTCCCCTCTGTTTGATGCTTGCCCCGAATGTAAAAAGTTGCGCAGCAGTGCGTGGCCCTGAGCGGTTTTAACGGACTCGGGATGAAACTGCACCCCTTCCAGCGCCCACGAGCGGTGCCGAATGCCCATAATCTCGGGCGTTCCACTGGGGGCGTTCGCCGTCGCGGTTATCTCAAAGGCATTGGGCAGCGACTCGGGTTGCACCACCAACGAATGATAGCGGATGACCTCAAGCGGTTGACTCAGGCCCACGAACACCCCGGCTCCAGAGTGAGAAACGGCGCACGCCTTGCCATGCATCACGCGCTCGGCCTTTACCACCCGGGCACCAAAAGCCTCGGCAATGCTCTGGTGGCCCAAACACACCCCCAAAAGCGGAATTTTACCAGAAAACCGCCGAATAACCTCGAGGGAGATGCCCGCATCCACGGGTTTTCCAGGCCCCGGGGATATCACCAGATACTGTGGCGCCCAATCGGCAATCTGCTGAAGGGTAATGGCATCATTGCGATGCACCGATACCGGAACCCCTAACGCCTCAAAGTAGTGAACCAAGTTGTAGGTAAAGGAGTCGTAATTGTCGATCATCAAGAGCATGACGAGGCCACTGCGGTTGGGATCAGCGAATGCTAGGCGCTCGGGCGGGCAAATTCAATAGAAGGTGATGCCCTTACAGTCTATTACTACTTTCACCCCGCCCGTTCGGGTATCATGGCGGGCTAATTTACGACAGGAAACATGCGCGCAAAATGAAGATATTGGTTACCGGCGGAGCAGGCTTTATCGGGTCTGCGGTTATAAGGCACTTGATTGAGAATACGCCCCACCAGGTGGTTAACCTGGACAAGCTGACCTATGCGGGCAACCTGGCATCAATCGCCGATGCCGCCCTAAGCGAGCGCTATACATTCGAGCAAGTGGATATTTGCGATAGCGAGGCCATCGCGGCCGTGTTTACCCAACACCAGCCCGACTCCATTATGCACCTGGCGGCCGAAAGCCATGTGGATCGCTCCATCAATAGCGCAGGCGAGTTTATCCACACCAATATGGTCGGCACCTACACTCTGCTGGAACAAGCGCGACGCTACTACACCAGCTTAAATACTGAGCGCCAGGCGGTGTTTCGTTTTCATCACATCTCTACCGATGAAGTCTATGGTGACCTTGAGGGCACCGACGACCTGTTTACCGAACAGACAGCCTATGCGCCCAGCTCGCCCTATTCGGCGAGTAAAGCCAGCTCGGATCATTTAGTGCGCGCCTGGCAGCGTACCTACGGCCTGCCCACGCTGGTGACTAACTGCTCCAACAACTACGGCCCCTACCACTTTCCGGAAAAACTGATTCCCCACATGATTCTCAACGCCCTGGCGGGCAAGCCCTTACCCGTTTATGGCGACGGCCACCAAGTACGCGATTGGCTGTATGTAGAAGACCACGCTCGGGCACTGGTGAAAGTCTTGCTGGAGGGTGAGATCGGCGAAACCTATAATATTGGCGGCCATAACGAAAAACGCAATATTGAGGTGGTGAACCTGGTCTGTGAATTATTGGAAGAATTGGCCGGGGAACAAAAACCCCAGGGCGTTAACCAATACCGCGACCTGATTACCTTTGTAAAAGACCGCCCGGGGCACGATTTACGCTACGCCATTGATGCCAGCAAAATCGAACGCGAACTGGGCTGGGCGCCCGCCGAGACTTTTGAAACCGGGATGCGTAAAACCGTGACCTGGTACTTGGACAATAAAACCTGGTGGGAAAGCGTATTAAACGGCTCCTACCAACTGGAACGTATAGGATTAAATCCATGAAAGGCATTGTATTGGCCGGCGGCAGTGGCACCCGCCTGTACCCCATCACCCAGGGTGTTTCCAAGCAGCTGATTCCGGTGTACGACAAACCGATGATTTACTATCCGCTGTCTATTTTAATGCTGGCGGGTATTCGCGATATTTTGATTATTACCACCCCCGAGGATCAATCCAGCTTTAAGCGATTGCTCGGCGATGGCTCGCACCTGGGCGTGAACTTTGAATATATTGTTCAACCCAGCCCCGACGGTTTGGCACAGGCGTTTATTCTGGGGGAAGAATTTATCGGCGATGATTCGGTGTGCCTGGTACTGGGCGATAACATTTATTACGGCCACCACCTTAGTGAAACCCTGCAAAGCGCCGCGGCCAATGCTGACAATAATCAGGCCACGGTCTTTGGCTACCATGTGAATGACCCCGAGCGGTATGGCGTGGTGGAGTTTGATAAACAGGGCAACGCCATCAGCATTGAAGAAAAGCCCGAGCAGGCAAAATCCAATTACGCCGTCACCGGGCTCTATTTTTATCCCAATGATGTCATCGCCAAAGCCAAAGCGGTAACCCCCTCCAAACGCGGTGAACTGGAAATCACCAGTGTCAACCAAATGTATTTGGACGAGAACCGTTTAAAAGTGGAGTTAATGGGGCGCGGCTACGCCTGGCTGGACACGGGAACCCACGAAAGCTTACTGGAAGCGGCGCAATTTATTGAAACCATTGAGAAACGTCAGGGCTTAAAAGTCGCGTGTATTGAAGAAATCGCCTACGAGTTGGGCTACATCAGCCGCGACCAACTCTTGCAACTGGCTACACCTTTGGCCAAAAACCAATACGGCCAGTACTTAATCCAGCGCGCCAACGAGGAGCAACAACTGTGAAGATTACCCCGCAGGCAATCCCCGAGGTCCTGCTGATTGAGCCCAAGGTGTTCGGCGATGAACGCGGCTATTTTTTTGAATCTTTCCGTCAGGATATTTTTGAGCAGGCCACCGGCTACCCGGTTAATTTTATCCAGGACAACGAATCGTTTTCCGCCCGCGGCGTACTGCGCGGATTGCATTACCAACAAGCGCCCTATGCCCAAAGCAAACTGGTACGAGTCATAGCCGGTGAAGTGATTGACGTAGCGGTAGACATCCGTGTGGGCAGTCCCACCTTTGGCCAGCATGTAACGGCCAGATTAAGCGGCGAAAATAAACACCAGCTATTTGTGCCGCGCGGCTTTGCCCACGGATTTGCGGTATTAAGCGAAACCGCGATCTTTGCCTACAAGGTGGATAACCTATACGCTCCCGAGCACGACAGCGGAATCCATTTTGCTGACCCACGTATCGACATCAACTGGAATCTTGAGAGCGACGAGATTCAAACCTCGGAGAAAGACCGGGTACTGCCCAGCCTGGAGCAAAAGCTGGCCAGTGCGCCGCAAACGCTGTTTAACTACCGCGACAATTTGTACGAGTAACTTATGCGAACTTTGGTGATTGGCGCTAACGGGCAATTGGGCCTGGAATTAGCCTACCTAATCGGCACGGGCAACTCAGACTGGACCTTTTGGCGACGCGAGCAACTGGATTTAACCCAGACAGACGCTATTGCCAATGCCATAACAGAACACCGGCCCGAACTTATCATCAACTGCAGCGCCTACACCGCCGTAGACAAAGCCGAAAGCGAATCCGAGCAGGCAGATACCATTAATCATTTGGCGGTTGCGCAAATGGCCCAAGCCGCCAAGGCTTTGGATGCAACGCTGATACACGTATCGACCGATTATGTGTTCGACGGCACACATTACAAACCTTATACACCCGACCATCCCACCAACCCTCAGGGCCAATACGGCGCCAGCAAGCTCGCGGGTGAGCAAGCCTTTATCGCCAGCGGCGCACGGGGCATTATTATTCGTACCAGCTGGGTGTATAGCGCCTTTGGCAATAACTTTGTTGGTACCATGCTGCGCCTCGGGCGCGAGCGGAATTCACTGAATGTGGTCGCCGATCAAGTAGGCAGCCCCACCTGGGCGCGCGATTTGGCCCGTGCGGTTTTGCACGTTCGCCAACACCCCACGATTACCGAAAAACGCGGCGCAATCTATCACTACAGCAATGCCGGTGTATGCAGCTGGTACGATTTTGCCACCAGTATTATGGATATTGCTGGGCTTGATTGCGCCGTCAGCCCCATTCCATCAGAGGCCTACCCCACCCCGACCCAGCGCCCCCATTTCAGTGTTTTGGACAGTCGCGCGATCGTAGAGGATTTTGACGTAACACAACCCCACTGGCTGGCGTCGTTCAAGCTGGCCTTACCCGAGTTTGCGCGTTAACCGATGATCAGTGTCTGCATGGCAAGCTGCGATGGCGAGCGGTTTATTGCCGAGCAAATCGATTCCATATTATCGCAGCTGAGCACGCGCGATGAACTGATTATCGTAGATGACTGTTCGCAAGACCAAACGCTAAAAGTGATTAACAGTTTCAACCGCGACCCGCGCCTTAGGCTGCAACAAACCCCGCAACGTACAGGCCATGTGGATAGCTTTGCGCAAGCCATCAGCCTGGCACAGGGCGAGTTTATTTTTTTAGCAGATCAAGACGATGTTTGGCCCGAGGGCCGACTCGAGCGAATGGTTAAGGCCTTTACTGAGCCTGATGTTAATGTCGTAGCAGGCAACTTTTCGATGATTGATGAAAACCGACGCCCGCTAGGACCACCGCAGGTTCGGCTGCTCGCGCGCTACAATGTTGCCCCCTGGCGCAATATACTGGGAATTTTGCTAGGTCGTCGGGCCTACTACGGCTGCTGCATGGCCTTTAGGCGGCCTCTTTGCCGTGAGCTTTTACCCATCCCCCGGTCTATTGAATCTCACGATTTATGGATCGCCATGGTGGGCAATAGGCAAAACTCGGTAAAACACCTGGAAGAGTCTGTACTGCTTAAGCGCGAGCATGAAACCAATGTCTCAAGCCCAATCAGACGCCCGTGGCCGGTGATTATTCGCTCGCGACTGGGAATGCTAAAAGCGCTGCTTACGGCTTTACAACGCGCCAGGAAGCCAGCAACAAATAACGCAGGGTAAAGTACAACGAAGAGCCAAAAGAAAACTGCTCTTGCTCACGGTAGATGCGCCAAAAGAAAGGAATCACTTTAAGCTTATTGGCCGACAGTGAATTTTTGTGCATGCGATAGCTCACCAGCACTTTGGGCATGACGGCGGCGCGGGCCCCGGCACGAATCAAGCCCAGCCAATAGGCGTAGTCCTCGTGACCCATTGATGGAAAGCGCTGCTCTTGGGCCCAGCGAGCCCTCATCAGTACACTGGAGCACACCAACGTATTATGAATCAATAGTGACTCAAAGGTTACTCGCGAAGTCGGTCTTCGGTAACCGGTTTGTTCGCCATCTGCGTTAATCACCTTCACCCAGGTGCCACATAAATCCAGCTGTTGCTCAATTAAATATGCCAGCTGATGCTCCAGCTTGTTAGGGGACCAGACGTCATCGGCATCCAAAAACGCAATAAACTCACCCCGTGCGCTGTCTAACCCCAAATTGCGGGGCGCGGCCGGGTTGCCGGTATGATCAGTCGTTGACAATAACCTTATGCGCGCATCAGACTGGGCGTACTCACGGGCTAACTCTCGGGTGCGGTCGCTGGAGCCGTCATCGACGATGAAAAGCTCCCAACGTACGAAGGTTTGCTGTCGTACAGAATCCACCGCCTCGCCCAGAGTATTGCGACTGTTATAGGCCGGCATAATCACGCTGATCAGAGGTGTTTCCTCTTGCTGTCGCGCTGTCTCTGCCGACACGCCAGTGCTCCTAGTCCGATAAGATTCGTTGAATTGCCGGTCGGGCTGCCTCGGGAGAAAAGTGAGCCTCCAGATTGGCGACTCCGCCAGCGGAAATCACGCGCCATAGTGTAGCATTTTTATAAACTTTCGCGATAGCAAGGGCGAATTCCTCGCCATTTTCTGCTATCAAACAGTCTTTACCGTCTTCGGCATGCATACCCTCTACGGCACAGGTTGTGGCAACGACGGGAATAGCATAGTTCATTGCCTCATTGACCTTGCCTTTCACCCCTGCTCCGTAGCGTAGCGGTGCAATCGACACTCTCGCCCGGGTTAATTCGGGCTCAATGTCTTCCACAAACCCCAAAACCCGTAGCGATGGATGCGCCTCTAAGGCTTTAATAGAATCGGGCATATGGCTGCCGATAATCGTGGTTTGCACACCGGGCAGTAGCGTTTCCAAATGAGGTAACACTTCGGTGCTGTACCACTGCATCGCATCAATATTGGGGGGGTGGCGGAAACCGCCTACAAATAAAATGCCCTCGCGCTCGGTGTAGTCGGGGCGCGGCGGCTTGATTGAATGAATATTAGAGACAATTTCAACCCGTGCGTCCGGGGCAATCTCAGCCAATAGCTGTTTTTCAAACTCGGACACCACTAAAGTAATGTCACTGTCGCGAATTAAACCAAGCTCTTTACGCTTGGTCTGGGTCGCCTGCGCAAGCAACGCCTTATCTTGGTTGAGCGTACCTTCGCGCTCTTCACGCACAAAGTGTAAATCCACTGTGTCAAAAATCAGCTTAGCCTGGGGCGCAACCGTGCGCACTAAAGACGCATACTGCGAGGCGATATAATGCCGACTGATAAACACCGCGTCTAAATCAGCGCCGCGCTGACGCAACACCCGCCGCACTGAACCGGCCCAGTCGCCAAACAGGACCTCCACCCCCAGCGCATTCAATTGGCGTACAACTTTTTCGCGGTATTCCAGATTATCGGCAATAAACGTTACATGGTAGCCCTCACCGCACAATATTTGCAGCAGGTTCAGCATACGAATAGAACCAGAGTCCTGATCGGGAGTAATCATGCAGGCCTCTATCACCAGCACATTGCCCTTACAGTAGCGGCGACTCTGATTCTCTGGATCTACGGCATTGTCGTTGTGCGTATCCAGTACACTTTGCCAGCGCTGATAGAATTTTTTACCGTTACTCACCTGATAGGCTTTTACCCCACTGGACTCATCGGTACCGTGACTAACGCCTTCTAAGTGAAACACCTCGGCTGCTGGCTGATAAAGCACCCGCAGGCCCTGTTGGCGAATCTTAAACGCCAAGTCAGTGTCTTCGTAGTAGGCGGGTTTGTAATACTCATCAAAGCCCCCCAGCTGAGTAAATAAATTGCGTTTTAGCGCGAGCACCGCCCCCGAGCAGTAGTCCACCTCACGCACATAGTTAAAGCGCGGGTCATCGGCGCGCTGATTTCGGCCCCAGTTCCAGCCGCTACCATCACGCCAGATAATACCTCCCGCCTCTTGCAGGCTGCCATCGGCGTTCAACAGCTTTGCCCCCACCATGCCGACATTCCCATGCTGGTCGAAGGTATTGACCAAGGCATCCAGAGCACCCGTCGTCAAAAGCGTATCGTTATTCAACAACACCAGATACTCACCGCGCGCGGCCTGGGCGCCCATATTGCTGTTGCCCACAAAACCTTGATTTTGCTCGGCACGTACAATACGCACTCCCTCCACCATTGCGAGGGCCTTGGCAGCAGGCTCGGGGGAACAATCGTCCGCGAGAATTACCTCAAAGGTCTGCGTCGGAGGGTTTTCAGCAATACTTTTCAAACACTGATAAGTCGTCTGGTGTTGTCCATAAACGGGAATAACAACTGATACCACGGGCTGCTGCGAGGTCGCCAGCGTCAGAGATGGCAACTCGCCCAAGGGCTCCAACGCCTTCTGTACGGCCTGCACCCGCTCCTCGGCCTCTTGGTTTAGCTGCCCCAAGCCTTGCTGTTGAGTTAATTGCTCGCGGGCCTGATAGCCCAACATGCCCGCGATGTCGCGCCACTGCCCCCTCCGCAACATGGAGAACAAACGCTGATAGGATGCTGGGCGGAATAAGTGACGCAGCACCACCTTTAACACGATTAACGCCTTTTTAAGCCCGCGCTTTAGCACGCGTAAAGGTCGGGTAACCTTCCAGGAAAAACTGTTAAGCAGCGCGTCTCGCTCACCAATAGCGTTCTGAATATCGGCGCGAGCGCGACTTAGCTGTGCTTCTAAATGGTCAATATAGCCCTGAGCCTGACGCCCCTGCTCCTGAAAATGCTCGATACTATCTTTGGCTTGCTCCAGGTTATCCCGATACAAGGCGAGTGATTCATCGGCCGCATTTTTTTCCACCTGAAAGCGGTGATCCAAAGCTTTATAGTCTTCTTGGGCGTCCAACAAATCCACTTTCAAACGATCCAGCTCTGCCAAAGACGCCCGAAATTGCTGCATCCCCGCCACTTCTTCTTCGCTATCGGGAACCACCTGTAATCTTCGAGCAACTTCTTGTAGCACGCCAAAATGGTGGGTCTGTAAACCAAAATGCAAGAGCGATTTTATGGGCTTGTCTGGCGCCGGCGCCGGCGCGGGGAAGGTTTGCAAAAGCTCGATAAGCGCTAAGACATCGGTTAAAGGGGTTACCTGATCGTTTTGGATAGGCTTTAAGTACCACTTGCCATAGGCGTCAACGGTATCGATAAAATCTTCAGGCTCTTCAGACCGGTAACCCACCGATTGCTTTAATACAGCCAACCACTCATCCGCAGGGGCTGTTGGGGGCAGCAGATGATGGGCCGGATAGTAGCGCAAACGCTCTCCGAGAGCACCAATATTCGCGCTGACAATGGGTGCACCAGATGCCATGGCCTGGCTTAATGTAAAGCTATAGGTTTCAGGCACTTGGGCCGGAAACCAGATAGTATCGGCTTTTTCCAATGCCAATAATTCTGATAACTTTTCGGCTTGGTAGTTGCCCCGAATAATCACCGGGGCCTGCGTAGGCTCGGTGGGATAACCCAGTAACACTATATGCAACCAGGGCGCCTGCTTTTGCGCCAACAGGGCCAACTGCTCAACCAGCTCTAACCCCTTCTCTGCAGATAGCGCCCCTAGCACCACCACCTTATAAGTACGCGGTGCACAAGTCACCCGTTCAGGGTGCGCTTGGATAACGGTATGCGCTTGTGGGTAAGCGTCTTTTAGACTAGATTCTAAAAAAGCCGAAGGCAAGATAACCCGCTCTGCAGCATCGACCAAGGGCCTTATAATAGCTTGACGCTCAGCGTCGTTTTGCGGCCAGCTGGGGTCATTACAATAAGGGCCGGTTTCAGCCTGATGATAAAAGCGCGATGTTAAATAAGCGTCGTGAACTGTGATATCCAAGGGACACCCCAGCCTCTGGATTAACGCAAGAATATCCACCGACCAGCCATGTAAATGATGGAGGTGAACACGACATATGGGCAAAGCCGTGAGCCACAGATGCCAGGCATTTAATGTTTTAGCACCGAAACCCGCCGTGTGAATAAGAGCAGGCGTGGCATTTGCTGGGTATAAAGCCACATCCACCCGGCCTTCGCCCAAACCATGTAGCACCACCACATTTAGCCCTGCTAGAGCAATCAACTGCTGAACGTGTTGCTCAACACCGCCCCCCCAGCCGTGGGTGACAAACAAGACGGTTGCCGCCTCCGAACGGAGTATTGAGTCTAAAGCCTGCGCGGCCTGGGCGGGAATATCGGTGGTTGTGTCCATTAATAGCCAAATTAGTTACTGCGCGAGCGGTACTCTTGCGCGCGCAGCGCCCAAAGCGCTGCGGCCGCCTCACCGCCCCGACGATAAATTTCGGCATCTATTCTATCGCGAAAAGGGCGAATGGG
The DNA here is from genome assembly GCF_024195295.1 of Gilvimarinus xylanilyticus. GTDB lineage: Bacteria > Pseudomonadota > Gammaproteobacteria > Pseudomonadales > Cellvibrionaceae > Gilvimarinus > Gilvimarinus xylanilyticus. Next base: position 1,984,819 of record NZ_JAMFTH010000001.1, read on the forward strand.
GTCTTGCTGAATAAACTTTTTAACATCATCAAAATAACCGGGGTAGCGCTCGGCAATAACCTTTTCTGCATTAGCAACCAAAGCCTGCTTCTGGTCACTAAAACTAACGCCACCCTCGTGATACACAAAACAATCAGGAGCCAGAAGGTGCTTCCACCCGTTCGCACTGGCCCTTAAGCAAAAGTCGTTTTCTTCGCCATAGCCTTTACCAAAGGCCTCTTCGTCAAAGTAACCGACATCATCAAGACAATCGCGGCGGATGTACATACAAAAACCTACGCCGGTGGGAAGCTCTGGGCAATCTCCACTGGCCACTTCAGCACAAATACCCTGCATAGACATGACACTCAAACCGGGCAACAATGCATTATCGCCTTTGCTTAGCGGGTAGGAGCATACAGTAGCGTTATTAGAAAACGGGGTTACAGTTCCCACCTGGGGACTGCGGTACGCTGCCTGCCTTAATGCGCTAAGCCAACCTGCACTCACAATAGTATCGCTGTTCAACAGCACGACGTCCTTTGCGCCAGCCAACTGCATCCCTTTATTCACGGACCCTACAAAACCAAGATTACGATCATTCTCACTCAGGATAATCAAATCATGAGAAGCCAATTGGCGACAATAATCTCGAACAGATGAATTGGGTGAACTATCGTTTATCAGAACAATATTCGCTCCCACCAATCCATTTAAAAGCACCGACTCAAGACACTTTTTTGTTTGCTTCAGCCCTTGATAAACCGGTACGATAATGGAAATCTCTCGCTCACTTGCCATCAGAGCTTCCTAAGCTTCAAAGTGGCATTATCATCCCAAGCCCATGTTTTATTAACATTCCACAGCTGTTCCGTTCTTTCAACCAACTGTGTATTTAATATTCTTTGCTCCAACAAGGCTCTTTGTAGCTCACTGACATGCTCAGTTGTCGCAACCCCCAGAGTAGCCAAGGCTTTTTGCCACCAGGATAGCTTAAACTCGACCGCAACACTCTGCGCGTCAATTGAAGGCGGGGAAATTGGAAAAGGATAAACATCATGCGGCTTATCGTCGTAACTGGACCACTCTACGCTCAACCCCTGCGCTCGAGCCATGTTCGCTATAAGCTCCGGGTGATAAAAACGGACATGCTCCGGGTCACGCCAAAAACCCAACAACTGCGATCGGATTGATTCTGGATCGGGAAACGTAAAAACAGCAACGCCACCAGACATCAACAACCGTGATACGCCAGCCAAAAGCTTTTCTACCTGCTCTATCGGTAAATGCTCGACAAAATGGGAGCAATAAACTCCGTCAAAATTACCGGCATATTGTTCAACCAGCTCAACAGCATCAACCTGATGAAACTTCAGGCCGAGAGCCTCTCCATATTTCACCAAACCGGCATTGCGCTCGACACCAACGGCGGGAATATTTTGAGCGCGCAAAACATCCAAAAAAATCCCCACTCCCGCACCTAAATCCAACACATTAGTACAGCCAGAAAAGTGCTTGGCATCAACACTTTGCATCTGCCATAAAAGTGGATGATCCCGTAGAACCATCTCGTAAACCGTGTAATCAAAGGCCCCGCCGGCTTTAACCGGCGAACTAGAGGCTTCTACAGCCTCATAAAATTCGGCTTGCGATGAATATAGCTTTGTAGAGGGAATTTCTAGGAGAGACGACAGTTCTTGTAGCCGCTGCGTTGGGGACTTACACAAAACGCCTTCACAGGCCCCAAAGCACGCTCGAGCCCAACTCAATTCATTACCCGTAAGGCTGAGGAGTTGAGAAACACATTCATCGCTTAGATCAAACCAAGCCGACACATTCAATAGCGCCGCCACCCTAGGTAAGTCTAGGGTGGCGCCAGAGACTTCATGTACTACCAACGCTTTGAACGCGTTGGAAACCAGTTTTTGTGCAACAGGGTAGTTTAACGCCTGGACAGAAAAGCTGCTTTGAATCAACCGACAACCTTCCTTGACAAAATAACCCTGCCCCTCGCTGAAAGACCAAGCACAAAACGCCGATGGACTCGGATCAGACGAGTACTGAAAATACATTCTCGTGTCAAGACTAGAAAAAGCCTGATGAATCAAAGGCCGCACATGCAAAACTGTCTCTGTAGGCATTTCTACGACCTCGCCACAACTCCAAGCAACTAAACTACAACACAGAATCAATTAACATGAGCAACCTAAGGCACAAAATTCGCCTTAAAGCGCCTTTGAGAGATCACTGAGGATAATACCACCACTCACCACCAATATAGATCCACTTTTCTTTAAACGGTCGGGTATTCTTCAGCTTAATGCGTTGCATTTGATAGGTAACTTTCGTTGTAACCACACAAGACTCTTCCGATTCACAAGAGACGTCATCAACTGCAGCCTCTAGCCAGTTACTTGCTCCGGCAATTTTCGGGCGATAAGCATGAAATGGAACACTACCCCGGTATCCCGGAGACAAATAGGCGTACGCTTCCTCGAAATCGCCCCCTACCAGTGCATCTAACCTCTCCTGAGCTCGTGCGGCAACCCGGTCCTCCTTGGGCTTTGGATTAAGAGCACTGCAACCTATTGCAAGAAACAAAAACCAAATAACTAATATATTACTAAATTTATTCACCTAAACCCCTATTTCAAATTTCAGGATCAACCAACTTCGAATCATCTATCAGCTGCTGAAAAGCTTCCAGCCCTTTCATACGACTTCGCATTTCTGCTGTCACATCACGCATATCCTGGTCTGTCTTCATTACATGTGGGGTAATAATGACAAGCAGCTCCTGTCGCTCATCATCAATTGTTGTCCCTCCAAACATCCAGCCAATCACAGGCAAATCGCTAAAGAAAGGTAACCCAGCTTTCTTACTATTCTTTGAGTCGCTAATCAACCCCCCCAATACAACTGACTCCCCTGAACGAACCGCAACCTTGCTACTTATAGAGCGCTCAAAAAAAGTTGGAGTTTGAGTCTCTCCTTCTGATCCATTATCCGTGACAGACTGCTGAAGCTCCATAGTCACCAATCCGCCAGCGTTTACCGATGGTCTTACATCCAGCTGCACCCCGGTATCGCGATAAGAGATGTTTTGCGTAGACCCGTAGTTACCTTCGGTTGTGCTGGAAAGCACCGGTGTAGAATCACCCACCTGAATTGAAGCAGACTGATTATCCATTACCATCAACGAAGGCGTGGATAAAACCCGGATCAAATCTTTATCGGCTAATGCACTCAGAACACCTTGCACCTGCCCCATTGCCTCGCTAAAAACATAACCAAAGTTAGGCAATGCCGCCGATACGGCTCCGTCAGCACCTACCGACAGACCAACATTACCTTGTCCACTGAACCCTCCTCCAAGTTCGTTTTCAAAATACCACTCCAAGCCGTACTGAAGCCTATCTGTTAATCGCACTTCAATAATACTGGCCTCGATCAGAACCTGTGATGGCATAACGTCTAGACGCTTGAGGGCGCCTTCTATTTTTCGATACTGAGGACCTGAAGCATAAACCAATAGTGAGTTATTAACCTCATCCGCGACAATGCGGGCATCATCTCCCAGCGAGTAGCTAGAAGCCCCAGAGCGAGCCGACCGGTTGCTATTTGACCTCGAAGCACCAGTACTTTCGCCCTTATCACCTGAAGAAATAGTAGATGGGGTTAACCCAGGCGCAATACCAGAGTTGCCAGAGCTACCACTGCCGCCACCGCCACCAAATACACTACTAATTAGCTGAGCCAGATGACTCGCCTGAGTATTCTGCACGGCATAGACGTAAAGTTGGGGCTCGGCGCCTTGTGCCGGAGCGCGGTCTAATCGCTCAATCCAAGTTTGCACTTGGGCAAGTAAGTCCTTTCTCGGAGTAACGACTAAAATAGCCCCTAAAGACTCCAGTGATGCCGTGCGAATTAAACCGCTTAGCGGGCTAGTTTTGTCTCCTGTAGAGGTAGCCATCAAAGTCGCTAGCGCGGCCTCGACTTCATCTACAGTGGTGTATTCTATAGGAAACACCCCTACGGACATGCCCGCCAAGTAGTCAACATCGAACGTATCGATAATATCGAGCCATCCCTGCAGCTGTGAACTCATCCCTCCAAGCACCAATAGATTACGAACTGAATCTACCCGAACAAATGCCGTGGGCGGAGCAACCGGCTGAAGAATCTCCGCCATTTGTGCAGCGCCAATGTATTGCAATGGCACAATGACATTACTATAGCCAGGCTGCAGTGTTTTACTATTCTTGTAGGCAGGGTTTGTGGTATTAAAACTCTGGCGCGCAGTAACCAAATAAAGACCATCCTCGCGCTGAACCAGGGTTACTCCATTAGCGGCCAGCATGCTTTCCAGAATACCCATCAACTGCGTTCTTGCTATTGGAGACTGCGTTCTTAATGTAACCGCTCCGGGGATTTTTCCGTCTACAATGTACTCCTGACCAAGTATATCGCCTAAAACACCATGGACGACATCCTCCAAGGGAGTACTTTCAAAGTTTAGCGACACCTTATCACCAGCTAAAGGTACAATCTCTGTCGCCAAAGGCATCGAGACAGTTTGATCAGTTCCCTGATAAACTTCTGAAAGCCATACTTCTGGGGAATCACTTTGTTCGTCTTCCGTTCCCCCAAAGACGGGCTCTTCACTCTTTGCTTTATTCACATCTTGTTGCTCTTTGATGTCAGCATCATCGGCATCAACTGGCTCATTACTCACCTGAGCGCAAGACGAAAGCAATACCAAGACAACCGCCACGGAAATCTGAGATACGTGTTTTGATCCGTTAGAGACGGGTAATTTGAACCTATTAATCATTCTATCTCCGAAAATCGGCCATTATCACCAAGCCAATCACTGGGCAATGGTGCCCGCTGTTTAAACTGAATTTCCTTAACATTTTCTTGCTCTTTAGAGGTCTGCTCCAAAACAAACTTAGCTCGATCAGAAGTCACTTCGACTAGCCGCCATCCACTAAAAACCTCATTGAGAGCTAACCGCGAAACACTGCCGTCAACTTTAATCACAACACTAGACGCGTCACCCGCCGCCCACAAACCTAAAACTTGAGCTTTTTCTAAAGCATTGTTAGGCTTTTCTTGTACAGGCTCTTCTTTTGGCTCTTGAGGTGGAACATAAGGGGTTCTCCCAGCCCAGAACAGTGGGCGACCTATAATCGGCTCATATGAAGCGTCTTGACTCACACTAACTACTTCTATCGGAGTCAAATAGGAAAGGCGAGGAGTTTCCGGCAGAATATCAACACTTTTGAAGCTTGACAGCTTCGTAACACCTGTCACTAAGCCGACAAACACCCAAAAAGCCACCATACATCGCTTAATGATTTGATACCTCAAAGCCCACTCACCCCTGCAACATTACGAAGCTACTAAGCACAATCGAAACGTCCAGCTCCTGATCATCCTCATTGCGGCGACGCTCAGGGGCAAGATCGACTGTATCAATCACCACTAAAGGCCTATGGCTCTCCAAGCTTGCCAGTAAATCCACCAATGGCTCCATTCGGCTTTTGGCTATTAATCTTACCCTTATGCGAACCAGCCCCTCCTCTTCTAAGGCGGGCATCACCTGACTTCCACTCACCTCTACCCCCGCGCGCTCAAATAACTGCCGCATAGACTGCTGCATATTATTGCCTTCCGCAGACGGGTCTCCAGATGCGGCATAAATCAACTCCGAAAGCTCACGTTTTGCCGATCGTGCCGCCATAGAAATCTGATCTTCAGCTTCTATCAACCCTTTAAGCCTTGCAATTTGAGGCTCAATGCGAGACACATCCTGCCGAGTGGCTACTGCGGCCGAAAGGAAGCTAAAGCCAATCAGAATCACACAAAAAACTACAACTCCCAAAACACCCACTATTATCCATTGTGAGGGGGTAAGGCGCTTATGAAACATCATCTAGAACCCCCAGCATCGCCTGATAACTTCAACTCTAAACGCACGCGATCAATATCATTTCGCCCCACCTGACGGATGGCTGAGGTAGGCTTAACCGACGTAAACTCATCTCCGTCGGTTAATTGCTTAATAAGGTTAGCCGCATTATCAGAATAAGCATCAATTTTCACGGTCGATCCAAAGTGCTCGTAGCCTGCCAACCATGAATCATCGCCAAACCCAACACTCAACGCTTTGAGAGGCATAAGAGGTTGAGCCGCCATTCGGAGCTGATCCTGCAAATACCTCAAGCGAGAGTTACTTTCTAACAACTCAGCCCGGTGCGTCATGACGGTAACCGCCTCTTGGCGACTTGAGTTTAACAATTCCTCCGTCTTTTCCAAACGATCGTACTGGTAAACCATTGGCAAAGCCATCAAAACAACGAGCGATGCTATGCTAGCGACAGACATACCAAGGACGGCCATTAAACGCTTTTTGTACAATAAGTTTCGCTTATGTTCACCAAATCCCTCAAAAACCAGCGTGTCCGCCTCTACTTCAGCCCATACTTCATAATCATCAACAGAGGCGCTGGGCGAAACTTGGTGAATCTTCGACATTACTATTGTACGGCTAGCTATTGCCAACCATAACTCTATTGCCTTTTCGCCCTCATCATTTACCCGGATGGCTCTAACCGTATCTTCGGGTAAAAATGGGCTAGAGGCTAACATTTCAGACTGTACTATTTGGCCTATATTGAACAATGCTGCTCTCGGCAACACTACTTTTTTTACAAGTATTTGTGACTCTGGAAACACCAGAGCATCAACCTGATGGTCCAATTCAGAACCTTCAAAGGACTTGCAAGGGCTAAGCCTAAGCACACTTACATCCACATCGAGGAATTTACGGACAGGCGAATGATAGTCCAAGAACACCGATCGCCAAGCTCCGCTAATAGCTTGAGCGAGGTAACGCAGGTCAAAGCCAAAAAGCTCCCATTGATTGCGACTTGCCAAGGTTACCCCCTTTGAAACTCTATGCTAGACACCTCAAAAGGAGTCCAACTTCGATCAACATTACCATTACCTAACACCCACATGCTGCGTTGATAAATCTTTCCATCGGGAAGCTTAACCCTTACATCTACACGCCCCCCACCACGCATATCGAACCGCTCTGCCGTATCCACCGCCCCTCCATCATTATCTATATACTCTGCTCCGCTACTGCTCAAAAACAAAGAGGCTGCGTTTCCGGCATTTGGCTGACTTCGATTACAGCCAAGACATGAGAACCACTTGATTTTTTCATATACAAGCCTAGAAACACCCTCCGCAGCCATCACGTCTTCCATAACGAAAGCGACGGGGCCTGATTCTCTGCTATTCTGTCCCTCGCTTGGTGCTCTCCACTTCAGAATCGACTCAACCAAGGGCTGCGCTCTTGCCTGGAGCCCAACTGAATTAAAAAGCTCTTCAAGCAGAATTTGATCAGCATTGAGCAAATCGACAAATACACGACTCGGGATAAACCTCACCCTTCCGGTAAACCCTGCCAATTCAACCCAACCTTCAATACTTGCCTCAGCAGAGGTATCCCTCTTGACCGAACCTGCAGTAATAAGTCGAACCACTCCCTGAGCTGTGCTGTTGACCTGAGCCTGTGCATGATAAAGCCTAACTGTCAGCATATCTTGCTTAGATAGCCCCATAACTCCAGCCACCAGAAGAGCTAAAGCAGCTACAAACCAAAGTAACATCGCCAAAGCTAAACCACGCTGTCCACCACGGGGGTTCACGATTTTACCCTCCCGAAAGGTACGATAATCTCCGGCCAATACTTCTCTTTCACCTTGATAGTTATACGAACCGCCTCAGGTACAGAGTTAGCATCATTTTGCTTGAAATCACTCCAATCTTGGACCCATGGAGAAAAGGGGCTTTCTCTATAAGCCAACGAGAACTCGTTTACGCCCTCAAGCAAAACATAACTTAAATCATCCTTATTCCACGCGGGCCTATCAGTTCCAGACCGAAACTGGATCAATAGCTTTTTCTGATCTTGAAGCAATCTAGCAGCCCATAAACCTTCGCCATCAGACGCAAATGCAGGCATCGGCATCAACCATTGGATATCTGTTTGACTCCCATAAAAAAACCGTCCGACTGGCCTACCAAACTGAACAACCTCTATAGGCTCCGCGCTTTCTAAAGCTCTCCGTATAAACTGACTAAACCCCACAAGACTTGCGGTTCCTTCCACCCTATCTTGTAGCTTCATCTGTGTGTCCGCCAATGTTCTCATACCTGTAATGGTAGCTAGCACAATCAGCGATAAAATGCTTATTGCAACAACTACCTCTACAAGAGTAAAACCCCGACTCTTTGAGATCATCTGTGAGGTTCCTTTACTGGCACAACTGATGAGAGGTGGACGTCTTTCTCCTTGCCCCATCTTACCCAGATATCAATATATTTATATGTGACTTCACGGCCATTCAGATCAAACACAGGCTTTGTAGATACCTGCCAACGATAACCATCTTCTGTAGAACCACTAGCACTAACTCCTTCCGGGTCTACAACACTGTAATTCGCCAATAACGACTGGGCCATGGTAACGGCGTAAGCGTAATCCTCTGTCGTACTGATACTGCGCGTAGCGCCACCAGCGGCTTGGTACAGCATGCCTAGGCTAATACCCAAAATGGCTACTGCCACGACCATTTCAAGCAACGAGAAGCCGATTTGCCGTGGTAAATTATTCATGGCTCAACAACCGATTGCTCCACTTTGCCTAGCAACCACCCCACATGCAGGCGTATCCAACGGTCATTACGGCCAATGTTGATTGTACCACCGGTAGAGCTGCCATCGCCGTAGTACTGGATCACCGCTTGGGTGTCATCCTCCGACAACTCCGCGGCGGTTTCCGTTTCCAGGTCAATAAATTCCGGCAGCTCGAGCAAAGGTTTGTCGCTGTACAGGACGGTTTTATCGCGCGGTGAAATGACCACATTGACCGGCTTCCCCGTCACCATGGCGCTGTATCGGGCTGAATCAAGCGCACGCCTGACGTCACGCACCGCCTCGCGGTACTGCATCGATTGGTACATTTTATACGAGGCGGGACCAGATACGGCTAACAACAAACCCGCTATACTCAAAGCGATTAGCAGCTCTAACAGAGTAAATCCAAGAGCCCTGTTACCGTCGCGCATGACAATCTTTAACGGGCTTGCCAGTTCCCGATATCAGCATTGTCACCGTCCCCACCGGGACGGCCATCAGCGCCGTAGGACAGAACATCAAAATCCCCGTTTTCGCCGGGATATTTATATTGATAGTCGTTATTCCAGGGATCTAGCGGCAACTCGTTACGACGCAAATAGGGACCATCCCACCCCGCAACACCCGGGTTTTGCACCAAAGCCTCTAAACCTTGTTCGGTTGTAGGCAATTTGCCGGTATCCAGCATATAAATTTCCAGTGCCTGCTCAAAGTCACGCACCTGAACCCCGGCAGTGTCTGTTTTTGCGCCACCCAACTGGTTAAGCACCTTAGGGCCTACCAGACCGGCCAACAAACCAATAATAGCCAGCACCACCAATAGCTCTACGAGGGTAAAACCTGTTTGACGTTTTTTCATATTGCTACTCACTTTACATTACACAGCCAAGTCATTGACCGACAAAATGCCCATTAAAATGGCGACAATAATAAACCCAATCATGCCGCCCATTCCCAAAATAAGCAGGGGCTCTAGCAAGGTTAGGCTGCGCTTAATACCCGCCGAGACCTCGTCGTCGTATACCCTGGCCAACTCTAACATCATATCGCCCAGCTGGCCCGACTCCTCGCCCACGCGAACCATTTGCACCACCATGGGGGAGAAGTCGCCACTATCTTGCAAGGCCTGCGAGACCCGGCCCCCACCCTTAACCGCCGGCGCGAGGCCTTCTAACGACTCTCTGACCACAGTATTAGAGACGGTTTCCACCGAGATGTTAATTGCTTGGAGCACTGAGACACCGCTTTCCAGCAAAGTTCCCAGGGTGCGGGCGAACCGAGCCACTTGATATTTTACAACCACACTGCCAAACACCGGTAACTTTAATAATTTAGTGTCCAGCCAAGTTTTGCCCTGGGGGTTCCGCAACCAACGGCGCACAAAGTACACCGCCAACCCCGCCAACAGGACCAAGTAAATACCATTATTTTTAATTGCCTCGCCACCGGCAATAACCAGCTCGGTCACCAGTGGCAGGGATTCTCCCATATCGGCAAACAGTGCCTCAAACTGCGGCACCACAAAACCCAACATAACCAGCACCGACAATACCGACACTACCGCCAGGATTGCTGGATAAATAAGCGCTGACACAACGCTAGAGCGTACCTGCTTGGCGTTTTCCAGCTGGGCAGCCAAACGCCCCAGCACCGCCGCCAGATTACCGCTGGCCTCGCCCGAGCGGATCATACTGACGTAAAATTCGTCAAACAGCTCGGGTTTTTCGGCCAGGGCAACACTAAAACCTTTACCACCTTTTACCGTGGCCAGAATGTCTTCATAAACCTGTCTGGCGGCCGACGTGGCCGCCATATCAATAAGTACCTTTAAGGCTCTATCAATCGGCAGGCCTGCACGCAACAGCACCGCCAATTCGCTGGTAAAAGACAACACCTGGTTTTTGCCAAAAGCTTTTTTGCCACCCGAGCCCTGCTTGGCAGCCGACTCTACACTAATAACCACCAACCCCTGGCTGCGTATGCGGGTAGCCGCTATCGCCTCGGTCGGGGCGTCTACAACCCCCTGCGCCAGGCTACCGTCGCGCTTTGCGGCTTTATAGGAGAATTCAGGCATAAGAACCTAGACTAAAACTATTGGAAGGACTGCATGGTAGCAGAAAGGCGGCCTTAAGGTTAGGCAACCTCGGCCGTTTCGGTCTGGTCTTGAGTAACGCGCAGCACTTCGTCCAACGAGGTAATACCCTGGGCCACTTTGCTTAACCCATCTTCATATAGGGTGCGCATGCCGGCGCGGCGAGCTGTGGCGTGCAACTCGGTGGCATCGGCACCCGACTGAATGGCCTTATGCATGGCACCATCCATTACAAACAACTCGTGAATACCCGTACGGCCTTTATATCCGGATTGCTTACACTCCGGGCAGCCTTTTGCCTCGCAAATATGGGTTTGCCCCTCTGCCAGGTAGCTTGCCAAGCCAGTTTGCTCCGCTTCACCCTCGTAAAGCGGTCGCTCAACCTTACAATGCCTGCAAAGAGTACGAATCAGCCGCTGAGCCATTACGCCATTGACCGATGAGGTAATCAAATAGCGCTCAATACCCATATCCTCCAACCGGGTTATAGCGCCGGCAGCGGTATTGGTATGCAAGGTAGACAACACCAAGTGCCCTGTCAGGGCGGACTGAACGGCAATTTGCGCGGTTTCGCCATCGCGCATCTCACCAATCATAATAACGTCGGGGTCCTGGCGCAAAATCGCGCGCAGAGAGCGAGCAAAGGTCAAATCGATCTGAGATTGCACCTGTATCTGGTTAACCCCGTCTATTTGATACTCAACGGGGTCCTCTACGGTAATAATTTTGAGTTCGCTGGAATCCAGGCTCGATAGCGACGCGTTCAGAGTAGATGTTTTACCCGAACCGGTCGGTCCGGTCACCAACAATACGCCATGCGGGCGGTGCAAAAGCTCTTTAAAGCGGGCCAGCGTATCGTCCGCAAACCCCATACTGTTAAGGCTTAAATTTACTCCATCGCGGTCAAGCACACGCATAACAATGCTTTCACCGTGCACGGTAGGAATGGTAGACACCCGCAGATCAAGCTCGTGCCCTTTTACACGGGTCATAATACGGCCGTCTTGAGGCAAGCGCCGCTCGGCGATATTCATATGGGATAACAGCTTAATACGAGACGCCAAAGCTGGCGCCAGACTCAAATCCGGGGGGTCTGAAGCCTCCTGAATGACACCATCCACACGATACCGTAGGTGGAGCTTTTCTTCGAATGGCTCTAGATGAATATCTGAAGCCCCGAGACTAAGCGCACTTTGAATAATATGATTCACAAGCCGGATAACAGGGGCTTCACTAGCCAGGTCCTTTAAATGCTCTACAAATTCACCATCGTTTGCCAACTCGGCAATATCGCTAATATCATCCTGCTCGTTTTCGTCATCGCCCCTGTTAGATAAGCAGGCCTGAATATCGGCCTCTAGCCCCAGACATATCAGAGGCTCAAACCCCAAAGCCAGAGATAATGCCTTACGCAAATACTTGTCCTGGGGAACCAGAGCGGCCAGCACTACCTCATTCGCGTTTTTAACCGGCACTACATTATTTAGCTCCCAGAACTCCTCAGACACCCCCTCAACCACTACCTTGTGAGCGGGATACTCACTCGACTCGAGCAGCGAAATATTTAACTGCCTCGCCAGGACTCCTGAGACATCTAGATCCGACGCCAAGCCGAGCTGGACAACAACTCGACCTAACAACCCGCCAATCTCAGCCTGGGCTAGCAAGGCCCGCTCGATATCCCGAGCAGATACTTTGCCCTCATGAACCAAAAGCTCTCCGAGTTTCACAAAACGCCTCTTTTACTTAGATATAACGTCATACTCTTGGGCCAAGGCTTGCAAAGCCTTCACGTTCAATTCCACGTCTCGCTGCATGCTGGCCTCTCGCACCAAACTTTCTCTAGCCAGCGCCTTATAACGCGCAGTCAGTGCTTGGTTAATTTCCCCCTCTACCTCAGAAAACTCTAAAAGGATTGGCGCTAATTTTTTATTTAGCTTAATCAGGTGAAACCCATAGCGCGTCTTGACCGGTTCGCTCACCTCTCCCTCAACGAGAGAAAACGCCTTTTCCGAAAAAGGACCTACCATTTCTGAGTACTCAAACACCCCAAGCTCACCGCCATTCTGGCTTACACTCGGATCATCAGAATATTGTTTGGCGAGATCATTAAAGTCTGCGCCCGTATTCAGTTTTTTTCGTATATCCAAAGCAAGGGCTTCAGCCTCCTCTGCTGAACGGTCACCATTGACAGCCACCAGTATATGGGCGGCGTCAACTCGTTCAGGAGTCATATACTTGTCTTTTTCAGCGATGTACTTCTCCTTCGCACTAGCGGAAAAATCAACGTCACCAAGATACTCTTGAATATATTGATCTTGATAATTAGTAACCAATGCCTGGGTTCGCGCATATTCAGCCTGCCATGCCAACTGACTCTCATCCAACGCTACATTCGCTTTTTCTGCATCAGCGGCCATCAATCGCAAGGTCAGCAAATTGTTTGCTATATCTTTAATCTTCTCTGGACTGGCCAATATTCCGTACTGCCTACCCTTTGGAACCCTAAACTCGACATAACGCTCGATATCTTCAACGGTAATTGTCACATTACCGCTGGAAACGAGTACTGTTTCATTTTCTGCAGCCCAACTCGGACCACAAAAAAAGCCCCAAGCGATAATGACAAAACTATTCACCAAAGCATTCGTTCTCATACTACCCTCAGAACATAACATAAAAAAAGCGGCCTCTAGGACCGCTTAGTAAGCAAATAATTCCGTTCTACTATTTGGTGCCGCGAACACTTTGAGCCACAATACCGGTACAGCCAAGCTTAGGGTAACCGCAAGTAGAGGTGTCATAGCTGAAGTTAACATAATACTTCGAGTTCAAATCCAGCGCGCAGTACTGATTGTGTCGGTAAGTTTGCGTAAACTGCATACGTGCCAATGTATGCCTGCTCGAACAGACTTCAACTCTGGGAACATTCAACGGCTCGCCGCCTGGACATTCGGAAAACCACATCTCACGTAAAGTACCACTAGTCCAGGACTTACCGTTAAAATCAATCGAACCATAAAAGTTGGGGTTTGAACCAGTTTCAAAAGGTACAGCAATCACTTTGCCATACGGAGCCGTCACATCAGACGCACCGTGACTTATACCAAAAGTAAAAACATCTGAATCGATTACAACATTTGCAGGCACACTGCAATCTCCCCCAGCATCTACAGAAGAGCTGGAAGAAGACGCTACGCTAGAGGACGAACTACTAGAGGACGATGAACTGGCAACCGATGAAGAGTTACCGGTAGACGAGCTAGAACCGTCGCCTGAAACCCCGGTAACAACAATATTACCACTACCATCAACCGTTAATGAATCAGCAGCCGTGTAACTGACCGACGTGCCATCTTGAAACTCAATGGTTAGTTTGGCCGCTTGTGCAGACAGCCCGGCCATACCCACAGCAGCCGCCAAAGCAGCTATTTTAAGCTTTTTCATATTCACCCTCTTAACAAAAACAATGCTTTTGATTTAATCAAATAATTATAGGCATACAGTGCAACCAGTGTCTTTATAATACAAGCACCAAGTAATAACTAAAAGCCCTATTACCCTACATTTAATACCGCCGGTCAAAAAATATACCCCAAACAAAAAAGCGCGACCACACGGCCGCGCTTTTATTTCACTACATCAAGAAATGCAAGTTAGGGAGCAGTTTGTTCCGCTTCCTCAATTACAGTCTTGTGGTCAACCAGACCGGCATAGTTAGACAGAACCGCACCGTCTTCCAAAGTACCGTTTACGTACTTCTGAACAGCAAAACCGACGGTTGGCAAGCCCAGCAGATCAGAAGAGCCTGACAGAACACGCGGCTCATCTTCTGAGTCCATACGCAGGTCGAAGCGAGCCCAGCCGTTGTTAAACTCTGGGTGGAAGCCATAAGCTACACGCTCAGAAGGGTACAGAACCGGGGTATAACCTTCACCGCTTTCTACATCACCGTCGGGACCAATAAAGGTAATAACATTGGCCTCAGAGCACAATGCAAAACCTTCAATCTCTACAGTTGGCGGCGGAGGCGCAGGAGAGAAGTCAATGTCGCCAGTGGTTGGATCAACCGCAGGAATTTGCTCTTCGCGGTCCCAGTAATCCACATTGATTTCTTCACAAGCACCCGCACCTTCATCACTGGTTTCCCAAATATTCAGGAAGGGGGCGATTGGCTCATCATCCGGAGTATTGTATACAAAGGCACGCTTCGTGGGCATGGTAACAACCCAGTCAGTGCCAGCTGCCAGAGTCGGCTCCATAACATAGTCGTTAATGATTTCAGCATGCATCAGAGCTGCAGAAACAGCTTCCCAACCCGCCAGTTCGTTGCTTGCGCTAGAGGTCCAATCAGTCGCAGTAGAACCGTTCAAAATAACCGCGTTAGCATGGGCCTGGCCTAAGTTAGGCAAGGTGCTGCCAGGCTGCTGATGGTTTGGAAACTTAAGATCAAGCTCGCTACCGGTACCGCTATACACATCATCCAGCGCAGTCGCACTGTAGGTAGCTGCAGTACCTTCCGGAACATTAATAATGGTGCCGTAACCGTACAGACCGCCAGCAATAGCGTCCATATAAGCCGCGTCCACTACAGTGGTAGTGTCTGAGCCATCCAGAGCAGGCGCCGTATTGCCAATCTGAACAAAGTTATTGTAGATGGCAGATGCAGAATCAGAACCCGCATTCTCGTCGTACCAGTTACCAGTACCGGTAACGCCTTCAGCGTAACCTTCACCCAAAGTACCATCTTCCAAGAAGGCAGCAACCAGGGCATCACAGTCGGCAGGCGAACCATTGGAGCCGTGCAGAATGTCTGCTTCAGCGCCGAAAACGCTATCCAAGGCGTCTGTACCGTCGGTCAAATCATCTTCAATAACGCCCATTTCGATGATTTCAACGTAACCTTCACGGGTACGAGACAAGGTTTGCGGACCGCCATCACCTTCTGCCTCTTCACCAGTTACGCCAGTGTATTCAAACTGACGGAAGGGCTCGCCATCCGAAGAGATGCCGGGAACGGTGCACGAAGTATCGGCGGTCTTAACCATTGCACCTTCGCCGTCTTCAGTGGTGGTAACCACACCAGACCAGTGATCGTAGGGAGACAGGTACAAGTTAAAGTCAAGAACCTCAGCAGAGTTCATCGCTTCCAAGAAGCGTACTTTTACCGCCTTGGTGTAAGCTGTGGTGTTAACAACATTGATGTAGGTATCCTGGCCACCTTCAACGGTGTAAAAAGGATAGATCAATGATTCACCAGAGCCCTGGGGGCTAACAAAAGCAGCTTGAGCAGTGCCAGCCGCACCAGCCAGTCCCGCCAGCATTGCCAAAGGTAGAAGTTTTTTCTTCATTTCTAGCTCCTAGATTTACAAAGTATCGTATTGTTTTCTGTTAGCGGGCAAAGCCCTACAAACTCGATTTACCACCAGCACATGACCGGCCAGATGCTCGACGAACACCCAATCGCGTTCTAAATTACCACACCCCACAAACCATAACAATAGCTTAAAAGTATGATTCATGAGGCAAAAGCCCTTTCATATGGCGCTTTTTTCAAACTTAGACCAGCGTCACATGCCGAAACTGCCAAGTAACCAGTGGCCACGAGACCTAACTTTTACCAGACGCCAGCAGTTTACCTGCAGTTTTGGCTAGTGGGAAGGCCCTAAACAAAAAAAATAAACCCCACTTAACCAAAGCACGCCAAGCACTTAGGCTTACTCCTTAAAGTGGCGAATTATCAGCCTTTGCCGCCTCAGCGGCAACCCTTAACTGCGATATGACCGCTCCATAGTCCCGCGCCCCGAATATCTCAGACCCCACCACAAAGGTATCGGCCCCGGCAGCCGCCACATCCGCAATATTACTCACTTTGACACCTCCATCAACTTCAAGCCGCACGGCCAGGCCAGCCTCGTCAATCATTTGACGGGCCACTGCCACTTTGTCCAGCACATAGGGTATAAAAGCCTGCCCCCCGAACCCCGGATTAACCGACATTAACAACAGCATATCCAGCCGCCCCAGCACCTGACGGGCAACCTCGACCGGAGTCGCCGGATTAAGCACTAGCCCCGCCTTGCACCCCAAATCGCGTATCAGTGCCAAGGATCGGTCCAGGTGACGGGTTGCCTCTGGGTGAATACTAATAAAGGAAGCACCTGCCTTGGCAAACTGCTCAATCAGCGAATCGACCGGCTCCACCATCAAGTGAACATCAATCGGCACAGAAACACCGTAATCACCCAGAGCCTGACACACCATTGGCCCAACGGTTATGTTAGGCACGTAGTGATTATCCATAACATCCAAGTGAATCAGATCTGCACCAACCTCTATCACACTGTCACACTCTTGCCCCAACCGGGCAAAATCGGCACTTAATACCGACGGTGCGATTAACACCTCGCCAAAGCGAAAACCCATACCCCCCCCTAATGAAGAATCTTTTACAACTAAACACTGCCAGCATACAGGGTACCCTAACCAAATATTGGCCAATCATTAGTCCAGCAGATAGCTCCTGCGCCAACGTAAAAAGGGCGATTCGATATATCGAAAGCTCAAATACCCTACAGGCCACATCAGCACAAACGCTAACAGAGACCAAAGCACAGCGACATAAAAATTGCCGATACTCATAATATGACCATCAACCCAATCCGCAGCCCGAAACACTATAAAAAAGTGAAAAAGGTAAATAGAATAAGAATAAGCGCCAATTTTAGCGACCACACCGGACACGCCTGCTGGCCTGGGCCTAAATGAGCCATCATACCAGGCTATCAACACAGCCCAAGCCACCCCCTCCAAGGCGGGAAGATATACCCAAACCGCATTCGGCGACGGGTAAGAAGGCTGAAGGTAAAACCCTCCACGCCAATCAAACCACGCATAAAACGCCGCGAATAACAACAATATACAGGTTACCCGAGCGTGCCGCCCTACAAACCAATGCCGATAACGATAGGCAACCATACCCAGCAAGAACTGATCTACCCGCCCCACTAACGTCCAATATGCGAGACTTTGCACCTCACCACGCTCGAACCACAAATACGCTCGAACCACTATGGCACCCGCCACGACTAACAATAAATACCACCCCCGGCGCGTCGCTAACGCCAAAAACACAGGCAAAAGTAAGTAAAAGTGAAACTCTACCGTAATAGACCACCCCCCATTGGGCAGCGTGGGATAAATCACCCCTTTATAAACGGCTCGCCACAAATGAATTAAACTCTCACCCGCCCACCATTTGGTAAAGGCAACCACTGCAATCACAAACACCAACAAAGGCAAGAGTCGAATAGCTCGATTCCACAAGAACCAGCCGTAATGTAGACGCCTCCCCTCCAGCAATTTGGCAAACAGGTAACCACTAAGCCCCATAAAAAGAGCGACTCCGGTATGCCCTTCATCTAACAGCGCAAAGGGGAAAAACGCGGGCACCCCCTCAAACGGAACTGGATCACCACTTGAGGAATGCAAGAAGTGCCAAGCAAAAACCATAAAGGCTGCAAGCGCACGAACTTGATCGAGCGCTATGTAATGTACCCCTGTAGATGACCTCAACTCTCCCCCACTTGCACACTAATGCGATGTCATAACTGAAGCATTTTAACCGATGCCGACGGCTAGTCTACCCAAACCATACGTGTCGCACAGCCTGGACGTCCGTGATACGATAGGACGCCGGGTGGGGTAAAGGCCTTCTTCTAAACTGACGATGTGTCATGCGCACCCTTGACCTCAACACTCACTTACACATATAGCCGCACCTTAGGGTCACCCTAACCATGCGGCAGGATAGCAGCTATGGCATTTCCACGCTTCAGCGGTTATAAAAGCTTCCCTCGCACCCCTCAAGATCAACCGACAGGTTAAGGCAAGCCAGCTCTGACCGCCACGTTTCATCAGCCCCTTTAACTATCTTCCTTACCAAAAGACCTGCAATTAAGTAAAAATACTGAGAGTCTCGCACAAAATGATAAAACAACACAAAGTAGCGATAGTTATGCCTGCGTATAACGCCAGCAAAACCTTAGAACAAACCTACCGAGAAATTCCTTTGGATGTGGTGGACATTGTCATACTAGTTGACGATGCCAGCCAAGACGACACCCAGGCGGTTGCCCGTAAGCTCGGGATTGAGCACATCATCACCCATCAATCTAATAAAGGTTATGGCGGCAACCAAAAAACCTGTTACGCCACAGCTCTTGAGCTAGAGGCGGACATCATTATCATGCTGCACCCCGATTATCAGTACACCCCCAAGCTGATTACCGCAATGGCGTCTATCATTGCCGAAGGAGTTTTCCCGGTAGTGCTAGGATCTCGTATTTTAGGGGGTGGCGCATTAAGCGGGGGGATGCCGCTTTATAAATACTGCGCTAACCGACTTTTAACGGCACTTCAGAACATAAGCACTGGGGCCAAGCTATCTGAATATCATACGGGGTATCGAGCCTTTTCGGCCAATGTTATCCGCAACCTGCCGCTACAAGAGTACAGTGATAATTTTATTTTCGATAATCAAATGCTTTCGCAAATAATCGAACAGAATCATACCATTGGCGAGATTACTTGCCCAACAAGATATTTTGACAACGCCTCATCTATTAAGCTGGGGCCAAGTGTTCGTTATGGGCTGGGGGTTATTCAGGTATCACTGTCGCACTTGTGGCGCAGGATGAACCGAAAAAACCTTAACAGGCAAAACGATGCTTAACAGTCAAGAAAAAAAGGGCACCATGCACTGGGCCTGGCTGGTTACAATTATAATCGTGGGCGCCGCCGGAGTGTGGTTCCGAGCGTGGCAACTACCGATACAATTGTTGGCCGACGACGAATGGCACGCTTTAAACAAGCTTATAAAGTCGGATGCTTGGGGAATATTTACTTCGTTTGGCCGGGCAGACCACAGCATCCCGGTCACCCTCTATTACTACGCCATTTCACAGATCACACCGCTCACAGAAAATATTATGCGGTTTCCTATGTTACTGGCCGGCCTAGCTCTGCCTGTGACTGCGCCATGGCTTATGCGACGAATTTTGTCAAGGCCAGAACAAGCCGTGTTGTTTATTTTATTGACACTTTCTCCCATCTTAATCTACTACACACGCACCGCTCGCCCCTATGCGCTGTCTACTCTATTGGCGTTTGCCGCCGTCATATGCTTTTATGTTTGGGTACAAAAACCGAAGCTTATTTACGCCCTAAGCTATTTAACTTTGTGTAGCTTATGCGCATGGATGCAACCGGTAACCTTAGCCTTACTACTATCACCTTTTGTGTTCTACGGACTAAAAAGCATTCACCGGTGGGCCAAGCACCACGACAAAAGGCTATTTATACGACTGCTCGGTTTGGGATTGGCGCAATTGAGCACTCTAACTGTCCTGCTAGGGCCGCCGGTGTATTACAGCATTAACGATATTGCAGGTAAAACTGGTGTCGACTCACCCACTGTTCACAGTGTTATAGAGACCTTGAAGCTACTCACCGGCAGCAAATACGCCCTGTACATGGGGATATTTATAGGGTTTTCGGGGTGGGGTGTACTTATCTTGAGCAAAAGGCAGCGAGAGCTCACACTTTATTTGGTCATTTGTTCGGCTTTATCGCTGGGCGCCATTCTATGTAGTGGTGCGGCATGGATTCAACACCCACTAGTAACAGCCCGCTACTGCTTGCCCATGCTGCCCATAATGGCTATTTTTGCCTCCGTGGGCTTAAGCAATACCTTACGATTTTCACTGAAGCACTCACCGATGAAAACGCCACTCATTATTGCCATTCCCGTGTTAGTTTATCTAAGCGGCCCTCTAGCACAAACCTATTCTGGCCCGATTAATCAATTTACCGGCCACATGGGCTACCAGTTTGATTACAACTGGAAGAATAACACTTACAACAAAGTGCTTGATAATCGACCCATTTCATCTTTTTACTATCAGCTAGGGCAAGAACCGGAAAAATCGTTGCAACTAGTTATTGCCCCCTGGTTTTTAGAATGGCACTACAACCGCTGGTATATTGACCAAGCAGTGCACAACCAATTGGTTGCTGCAGGATTTGTTGAAGGTTTTTGCGGTAAACTTTTTTACGGTGAATACAGCAAGAATACTCCCCAAGTAAAACTCACTAATGCTGTACACGTAACCGCGCTGGCAGAAAAGTCGCGTGGCTACGACTATTTTATTTATCATAAAAGCGCGTCGCGTATTGATCAAAATGTTAGCAAGCATCAAGATTGTGAGGCTAAAGTCTTAGAAAGCTTTGGCAAACCTACTTACGAGGATGATCAAATCCTGGCTTATAAGCTGGATGAGGCCAAATGAGAGAGAAGCCCCACATATTCTTTAAAACTTTGTTTCTGCTAAGCTTGACATGCTTTGCCTTAGGGCTCGCGCTATCAGGTATTGCCTCTGATACGATAGCGAGCAAGGCCGCTAACTGGACGGAATTTGCACGCTTAAACCCGATGATTTTTGGCGCAATCTTCACGTTTTCATTTGCCTGTCTGGTAACACTCGGGCTCCCGGGTGGCGCCATCATGAGTGTACTAAGTGGATATTTTTACGGACCTGCCATAGGGTTTGGCATCTGCCTGTTCAGCACCATGATTGGCGCCTTGCTTATCGACCTCCTAGCTAAACAGGCAAATATCAAAATTGAAACACGCTTCCTCTCCCAGCAACGTCAAACAGCAATCGCGTTTATTCAACGGCGAAAGAGCATCGCCCCTTTACTCATTCGGATGGTTCCGGTACTACCTTTCTATATAGCAAGCCTATTGCTGACGTACTCTGGGGTTGGGTTAAGAACAAACTTGGTTGCCACTGCGGTCGGAGGTGCGCCCAGTGCGCTCGCCTTTACCATTATAGGCGATGAAATCAATAACCTATCCTTTCCACAAACACTATCTATACTTAGCCTTTTCAACAGCCCAATGTTCGTAACCCCTTCGATATTATTAATAGCACTAGCTCTAGCGGCTGCTTTCATCAAGCACCTTGCTCAAAAGAATAAGGGTTAACGCACTATGCAAAACACGCAATTTTCCAGTCTTCAAAAACGCAAGATACGCAGCAATATATAAAGCATGATTCCACCCCTCTCTGGTCGACTTTTTCGAACAATACCGGAACTTGGCGAACATCCAAGCACTTATAAGACACAAGGCGCACCACCCCAAACAACACACACCCACCAACTCAGAGTAAAAAAATGAAACCTACTCCTCCACTAAATCTATTATTGAAGCAGGCAGAGAACCTCTATAAAAGCTCCTTTTTCGCTAATGTAATTGCCAGCCATTTAATACATACAAAGATCGGCACTGAGTCTACCTTAACAGTTCATCGTAATGATCAGATGCTCATTCACTCGCTAAAACACCACTGCGATGCCAATGCATCTGTAAGCCAATACTACAACGTAGCCCTCCAACAGTTCGACACTGTCAGGCAAATATTAGATTTTGTATACCCTCGCACAGCAGACAGTATTAAGTTCTTGGATTTTGCATGTGGGTATGGGCGTCTTTCCAGGCTATTAAGTGAATATATCCCCAAAAAAAACCTCCACGTTAGCGAAATTCAAGAAGAGGCGCTTAGATTTGTCGGTGAGCAATTTGAGATAAAAACCTTTCCATCCGCTGCCTCTCCGGAAGATTTTAGCATTGACGAAAATTATCAAGTAATCTGGGTAGCTTCGCTATTTTCCCACCTTCCAGAGCACTTATTCAAACACTGGCTAAGCAAGCTATATTCGTTGCTAACACCAGACGGGATTCTTTGTTTTAGTGTACACGACGAAAGCCTTCTACAGGGAACTCGCGCTATACCTAAGAATGGAATACTGTTTATGGGTGAAAGCGAAAATGACAGTCTCGATAGAAATATTTACGGAAATACGTTCGTCACAGAGCAATTTATTACAAACACAATTACCGACACACTCCCAGGCTCACCTACCGTATACCGACTCCCCAAAGCACTTGCTCACGAGCAAGATGTCTACGTGTTAGGCGGCACTTCAGTCAATGATTTAACCAGCCTTGATCAGTTCCGACGAGGCCCCTGGGGCTGGGTCGATGAAAGAGTTATCAGCGAGGGAGGTCTGTACCTACGGGGCTGGGCGGCATCAATCGACGATGGAGTGCTAGACAATGTGAAGATCACTATTAATGGCCAAGTATTTAACTGTGCTACCGGCCAAAGCAGACCAGATGTGGTCAAGGCTTTTAATGATAGGCGGCTCGAGCACTGCGGCTGGGAGTTTCAGTTAACACAACAAGAGCTTGAGAATCATGAAAATATTGAGGTGACTGTTTCAGCGATTAGCCGTTTGGATGAGCGAGCTTTACTTTACGCAGGAGTGCTGACAAACGAATTCGCGGTAAACCAAGCCAAGTCCAAGCAAGGAGCTCTAAAACAACTTAAAAGCTGGCTACACATAATAAAGAACTAACAACACAATGTTGAACTATGAAAACTTAAAGCTTTTGAGCTGAATCTCTGGCAACCAGAGCCCGCAACCGCTCCACCGTCCCCACATCGCTCCAGGCGCCCAAATATACCTCCGCCCCCAGGCGCTTGCTCACCATCGCGCTGCGAAACACCTCGGCCAGACCAAAGGCGGCGGTGTTGGCAGGGTAAGCCAACACCAATTCAGGGGTTAGCAGGCTGATACCCGCAAAGGTGTAACCGCTACAACTGTCGTCTAAGGGGACCAATTTCCCCTCTTGGATACCAAAATCGCCTTGGGGTTTAAAGTCTGGGTTGGGCACCAGCACCAGGTGGCCCTGCTCGCCAGCGGGCAAGCGGTGCCGAACCAGCGGGGCTAAGTCGTAGTCGGTAAAAATATCGGCATTAATTAACACGAAAGGCTCGCGCCCCAGCAGCTTGGCTGCGTGCACAATGGCGCCGCCGGTTTCCAGGGGCTCGGGCTCTTCGGAGTAGACCACGTTCAGCCCCCAGCTGCTGCCGTCGCCGATGTGGTCGCGAATCATATGCCCCAGGTATGAGATATTAATAATCACCTCGGTCATACCGGCGCAGGCAATACGCTCCAGATGCCACTCAATCAGCGGCTTGCCGCGTACCTCAATAAGAGGTTTGGGTTTGTGATCAGTGAGGGGCCTCATGCGTTTGCCCAGGCCAGCGGCCAGAATCATGGCTTTCATGATACGGTCGCCCCTACTTGGGTGGCGGGCTGTACATAATGTGCTTGGAGCATAGTTTCTTCTATATACCAGCTGTGTCGCTGGCATTGGGGCAACACGCGGTTATGCAACCAAACCTCAAACTCACCCAACTGGCCTCGGTGCGCCGCGCAGGTTTCCAGTACATAACCCAACACACGGGGTAGATCGGGCAGGTAACCTGGCTTGCCGTCACGCAGGTCCAAGCGGGCAAAAATGCCCAGTATTTTAAGGTGGCGCTGCAGCCCCATGAGTTCAAAATCTTGCCAAAAACTGGCACATTGCGCTGTTGTTAGCAGGCCTGAATCGCGCGCCATGTCGCCGTACACTTGGGCCCAGCGTTTTACGTCATCCGCGGGCAGGCGCAGGTAGGCATCTTTTAACAAAGACACAGCGTCGTAAGTCAGAGGCCCTACCACCGCATCCTGAAAGTCAATGACGGCGCACTGCCCCTGGGCCAGTATGATATTGCGGGCGTGATAATCACGGTGCATCAACACCTGGGGCTGAGCCAGGGCGTGCTGGGCCAGAGTGTCGAAAAGCTGGTCGAGCAGGCGATTATCGGCAGCGGCTAATTCAATGCCCAGCAATTGAGCCAAGAACCATTCGCGAAAGATCTCCAGCTCACGCAGAATAAAGTCGCGGTCGTATACCGGCACCTTTAACGCTTGCAAAGGTGTTTGCGCCATTGCGAGCAAGGTCATTAAAGCTTCGCCGTAAAGCAGCGGCGCAGTGTCTTGGGAAATGTCATCCGCCAGCAAGTTTAGCCCTAGGTTTTCTACTAACAAAAAGCCTTTGTCAACATCGACGGCCTTTAGATGCGGCACTCTTACCCTCTGAAGGCGCAGCTGCTCGGCCATATAGACAAATTGAGCCACCTTTTCGGTCTCGGGCGGGGCGTCGACCGCCAACCAGTTCTGACTTTGAGACAATTGAAAATATCGCCTACCTCCCGCATCGCCCAGCAGGGGGATCAACTCGCCAGGCGAGCCCAACTGCTGAGTCACCCATGCTTGCAGGCGGGCCAAACGCTTTTCATTTGATTTTATTGGGGTCACAACTTGGTCATCCATCACAATCAGTAGGGCTTTTTTAGCGCATTTACGCAGTCGGGAACAAGAGGCAGTAACAAATTAGTGTTCTAAGGCTGTTATACAGTAGAATTAGTCGCTGGTGCTTTTCCCAGGCATTGGGGTTTCAATGCGCGGCATTCTCAGCGTTTGCATACCTAGCAATGGCAGGCGACCCAAAGGGCTCGCACCCTGAGCAAGCACATTAATCGTGCCCGGCACATGGCGATAGTTTGAGAGCAATAAATGGCAGTTAAAACTCCAAAATTCGGACCTTTAAAAGCGTTGGTCGCCCTGATGGCGGCTGTTGGAACAAGCGCCCAGGCGGCTCCTGAGGGCGCCTCGCACAGATTGGACTGGGTGCCGCTGGAGGAGCTGCCCCCCGAGGCAGTAGATGCTCTGCCCAGGGGGTGCTGCGGAGCCTACATCAGTCCCTATCAAACTGTCGGCAACGGCACTGGCATAAGCCTGGGAGAAATCCCCATTCAGGTTGAAGCCAATCGCTCTAGCGCCAGTGGCGAAAATATTATGCTGCTGGAAGAAGACGTGGTGATCTCTCAGGGCCCTCGCTTGCTAAAAACCGACCGTGCCTGGATTAACCAGACACAAAAAACAATTGAGCTGGACGGCAATATTACCCTGCGCGAGGATGGTTTGCTGATTTACGCCGACTCAGCCAAAGTGAATACGGCCAACAAAGACGCCAATCTGCGCGAAGCCGAGTTCGTATTGCACCAAGCCCGCATTCACGGCGAGGCAAAAAAGCTGGATAAATTTGGTGACCGCCTGATTCGCCTGACAGACGGCAGCTTTACCACCTGCGAACCCGACGACGAATTTTGGAAGATTCGCGCCAGCGAGCTGGAAATTGACAATGTCGACAACATGGGCACGGCGCGTCACGCCCGACTGGAAATTAAAGATATTCCAGTGCTGTATGTTCCCTACTTGATTTTCCCAGTGGGGGACGAGCGCCAGAGCGGGCTGCTATTCCCGACCTTTAGCACCAGCCAGCGCAATGGCTTCGAGTACTCACAGCCAATTTACTGGAATATCGCGCCACAAATGGACGCCACCTTTACCCCCACCTATATGCAAAGACGGGGCATGCTGTGGGGCGGAGAATTTCGCCATTTAAACAGCTTTTTTGAAACAGAGATCGCCGGTGCTTACCTGGCTGACGACGAGGGCGGCTACGACCGCCAAGCCGAAAATGACATCGCCACGGGCGAGTTAACCCCCGAAGAAGCCTACCCTCACAAGGGCGACGAGCGCTGGATGATTCGTGTGGACCAATCGGGAGGCAAGACCTCGCGCCTGAAAACCCGCATCAACTATACGGAAATTAGCGATGTCGATTATTTAAGGGACATTACCACCAGCGATATCGATATTGAGCATCAGTCTAACGTAGAAAAATTCGGCGAGATCAGCTACGCCGCCGACGCCTGGCGCCTGGGGGCTTACGCCCGCGAGACCCGCTACCTGAATGAAATCCAGCAAAAGCCCTATAAAGAGCTGCCCCACGTTTTTGCTTTGGGGCAGTACCGTTTGGGCGATTGGCAAATCACCCTGGACAACCAATACACCGAGTTTGATTTGACTCGTTATTATAAACGTCCTACTCAACGTTTGGTGGTGGGCAGCCGCCTTAACACCGACTACAACCTCGCTTGGGATAAACGCTGGCGGTGGGGCTTTGTAACCCCCAAAGTAGGAGTAAAAACCCTAAGCTACGACCTGCAGCAAGCCGATTACGATCCCAGCGGGCCCGAGCCATTACCGGCCACCAACACAAGCTCGCCCTCACTGGTAGTCCCCCAGGCCAGCCTCGATATGGGTTTATTCTTTGAACGTTTTGGCAACCTGGGCGGCAATGATTACATTCAAACCTTAGAACCGCGCGCTCTGTATTTTTACAGCGATTACGAAGATCACTCGGACATCTACCACCCGTTGAACGACGTGAACGCGCCCATCGAATTTGATGCACGCTATATCAAATTTGACTACAACCAGCTGTTCCGCACCACACGCTATACCGGTTATGACCGTATTGACGATGCCAACCAGCTGGCACTGGGTGTCACCAGCCGGTTTTTATCCGCGCGCACTGGTGAGGAGTATTTCAGCGTAGGCGTGGGACAAATCCACCGCTTTAAGGCCCCCAAAGTCGCGCTTCGCCCCAATAACCAACCGGTCGAGGAAACCTACGAGTGGTCTGAGTTTGCCGGTCGTGTCACGGCACGCGTGAGCGATCGCTTTAATTTTACCGGCGATATTCTCTATAACCAAAACGAAGACTATATGTCCAGCTCCAGCGCCGTGCTGGAGTATGCCGACGAAGACAACCGCTTGGTAAGCCTAACTTACCGCTATATGCGCCGCGTGACCGACATCCCTGAGGGGCAGGAGCCCAACCCGGATGTTATTTACGATCGCAGTATGGACCAGGTGGATTTGGCCGCCTATTTGCCGGTGTCGAACAATTGGAGCATTATGGCGCGCGCCAACTACGATTTTACCTTCGATATGGAACTCGACACCTACGCGGGGCTCGAATACAGCGACTGCTGCTACCGGGTGCGGGTCATGTGGCGCAAGTGGCTTAACTTTGACTACAACACCGGCAACACCCTCGAGACCGTAGACAGCAACGACTACGACTACGGCTGGATGGTGGATTTGCAGTTTAAAGGCCTGGGCAGTATCAGCGACCGCATTGGCAGCCTGCTGGGCAAAACGGTACTGGGCTATGAACAACGTGAAGACAACTTTTAAAACGCAGTGAAGTGAATATGCAAACAAACACCATAAAAACCGGATTCCGGCACACCCTGGCCACCTTGGGATGCACCCTATTGCTCGGTCTGGGAGTCCCTAGCCATGCCGAAACCGAAATCATTGACCGGGTTATTGCCGTAGTCAATGACGGTGTCGTGTTGCAAAGCGAATTCGACGAGCGCAAAGGCGCCGTTATGCAGCGGCTAGAGGGCCAGTATCAACAGCTGCCACCCGAAGATGTGCTTAACAAACAGATTATGGATCAGCTGATTCTGGAGCAATTGCAACTGGAGGAAGCGGGCCGCTATGGCATCGAAATCCCCGATCAGCAACTGAACGATGCCCTGCAACAAATTATGGTCAGCAACGGCCTGAACAGCATGGACGAGCTGGCCGCCAGCTTGGCCAGCGATGGCATGACCCTGGCCCACCTGCGCGAAAAGGTGCGCCGTGACCTGCTGTTAAACCAGGTTCAACAAGGCGTGGTAAACAACCGTATTCGCGTCACCGATCAGGAAATCGACAACTTTCTTGACTCCAGCGACGGCAAGTTCGCGACATCGCCCGACTTTCACTTGGGGCATATTCTAATCAGCGCCTCATCCTCCGAGGGCGCCGAGCAGGTCGAAGCCGCCAAAGAGGAAGCTCAGTCGATCTATCAGCAACTGCAAGACGGCGCCGACTTTGCGCAGCTGGCCATCACCTACTCGGACGATCAAACCGCGCTGGAAGGCGGCGATTTGGGCTGGCGCAAGTTGGCCCAGCTGCCCGAGCTGTTCGCCGGCGTGGTGAGTGAGCTTAAAGTGGGCGAAGTGAGCGAGCCAATCCGCTCGGGCGCGGGCTTTCACATTCTCAAAAATCTGGAGCAACGCGGTGGCGGCGAGCAGCTGGTGCAGCAAACCAAAGCGCGCCACATTCTGATCAAAACCAGCGAAATCATGGATGATCAGACCGCCCAGGAAAAGCTAAACGAGCTTAAACAACAAATTGAAAACGGCGCCGATTTTGCCGAACTGGCACGGGAAAACTCCGAGGACATCGGCTCCATGCTCAGTGGCGGTGACCTCGGCTGGGCCAATCCGGGCACCTTTGTACCCGCTTTTGAAACGGCCATGGGCGAAACCGAGATTGGCGATATTGCCGGACCTTTTAAAAGCCAATTTGGCTGGCATATTCTGCAGGTGGTCGATCGTCGCCAAGAAGACTTAAGCGATGTGGTCATTCGCAACAAAGCCGCACAAATGATGCGCGAACGACGCTTTAACGAAGAACTGCAAGTGTGGCAGATCGAACTGCGCGACAATGCCTACATTGATATTAAAGACGAAACTCTGGAGGATGCGGAGGGTTAATGACAACCGCACCTTTACGTATTGCCCTCACCCCCGGCGAGCCGGGGGGCATTGGCCCCGACCTGGCCCTGAGCCTCGCCCAGTCTGACCAGACACACGATATTGTCGCCATCGCCGACCCGGCGCTTCTGGCCGAGCGCGCCCGCCAGCTGCAAATGGACGTAACTATTTGCGAAGTGAGCGCCCAGGCGCCAGCCGCGCCCGCCCCCCAAGGCCAGCTGAACGTGCTGCCGATCGCCCTGCAGGCACCGGCCCAGGCGGGGCAACTAAACCCTGCCAATGCCCGCTATGTGCTGGACACACTAGACGCCGCCATCGACGGCTGCACTGCCCACCACTTTGACGCCTTAGTCACAGGCCCAGTGCACAAAGGGGTCATTAACGAAGCGGACATCGCTTTTAGCGGCCACACCGAGTATCTGGCCCAGCGCACCGACACCGAGCTGGTGGTGATGATGCTGGCCACCGAGGGGCTACGCGTGGCCCTGGTGACCACTCACCTCCCCCTAAAGGATGTGGCAGCGGCTATTACCCCCGAGCGGCTGGAGGCCATCACCCGCATTCTGCAACAAGACATGCAGCGTAAATTTGGGATCGCCGAGCCCCAGATTTTGGTGTGCGGGCTAAACCCCCACGCTGGCGAAGGCGGCCACCTGGGCCGCGAAGAGATCGAGGTTATTGAGCCGGTGTTAGAGCGCTTGCGCCGCGAGGGCTTTGCCTTAAACGGCCCCCTGCCAGCGGATACCCTATTCACCCCCAAATATTTACAAAATGCCGACGCAGTACTGGCCATGTACCACGACCAGGGGCTGCCGGTTCTTAAATACAAAGGCTTTGGCCAGGCGGTTAACATTACCCTGGGCCTGCCCATTATTCGCACTTCGGTGGACCATGGCACCGCGCTGGATCTGGCCGGTAGCGGCCGGGCCGACAGCGGCAGCCTGCATACCGCCCTTAACTATGCCTGCAATATGGCGCAGGCACGTGGACACCTGACAAACTCATGAATTACACCCCGGGCAACCCCCACCGCGCGCGCAAGCGCTTTGGGCAAAACTTTCTGATCGATCACACCATTATTCAGCAAATCGCGCGCTCGGTAAGTCCCAAAGCGGGTGAAATCATTGTGGAAATTGGTCCGGGCCAGGGTGCGCTGACCGAGCCCTTAGCCGAGCGCGCCGAAACCCTTCACGTCATTGAGTTGGACCGGGACTTAGTGCCCTGGCTTAAAGTGCGCTTTGAAAAGCATCCGGGCTTTCGCTTGCATCAAACGGATGCGCTTAAATTTGACTTTGCCCAACTCGCCGAAGCCGACAAACCGCTGCGTATTGTGGGCAACCTGCCCTACAATATCTCTACCCCGCTTATCTTTCACCTGATTAGCTACGCCGATCAAGTGAAAGACATGCACTTTATGCTGCAAAAAGAGGTGGTTAAAAGGCTTGCCGCCGCCCCCGGCGAAAAAGCCTATGGACGGCTGTCGGTAATGGTGCAGTACTACTGCCAGGTCAACTGGTTGTTTGATGTACCACCGGGCTCGTTTGACCCGGCGCCCAAGGTAGATTCAGCCATTGTCCGCCTGGCGCCCTACAAAACACTCCCCCACCCGGCACGCAATATTAAAACCCTGGAAAAACTGGTGACCGCCGCGTTCGGGCAGCGCCGTAAAACCCTGCGCAATGCGCTGAAAACCTGGCTGGGTGCTGAGCAGCTGGAAGGCTTACCGGTGGATATAACCAAACGCGCCGAGGCTCTCAGCCTGGCCGATTTTGTCGCCCTAAGCGACGCCATAGACGATCGATTAAACGAAGGACCATGAACGAGATACACATTGAAGTTGAAACCGGCTATTTACCCGAGCAATCGGCTCCCGAGCAAAGCCGCTATGCATTCCGCTACACCATTACCATCCACAACCACGGCGCGCAATCGGCGCAACTGGTAAGCCGCTACTGGCGTATTACCGACGCCGACGATCAGGTGCAAGAGGTCAAAGGTCAGGGCGTGGTAGGCGAGCAACCCACCATCCAGCCGGGCAGTTCATACCGCTATACCAGCGGCGCGGTGCTGCAAACCGAGGGCGGCACCATGGAGGGCAGCTACCAAATGCGCCACGCCGATGGCGGTGAGTTTGAAACCCCGATTCCCGCCTTTGCGCTGGTACAGCCGGGCGCACTCCATTAAAGTTGGGAAACTATGAGTACTTACGCTGTCGGCGACATTCAAGGCTGCCTGGAGCCGCTGCAACGGTTGCTTGATCAGGTAGCTTTTGACCCCACCTATGATCGCCTGTGGGTCGCGGGCGATATGGTTAACCGCGGCCCCCGCTCGCTCGCCACCCTAAGGTTTTTACACGGTTTAGGCGACTGCGTTACCGCCGTGCTGGGCAACCACGATCTGCATTTTCTGGCGGTGGCCTATGGTCACAAAAAGAAAGGCTCGTTCGATACTCTGGATGCTCTGCTACAGGCTCCCGACCGCGACGAATTGATTCACTGGCTACGCCACCGCCATCTACTGTATACCGACGCACAGCTGGACTACACCATGGTACACGCGGGCATTCCCCCCATCTGGACACTGGGTCAGGCCCAGGCGCTGGCCCGGGAAGTCGAGGCGGTGCTGCAAAGCGATTATATTGACGCGTTTCTGGCCAATATGTACGGCAACAAACCCAACCGCTGGCGCAACCGACTGCTGGGCTACGAACGCCTGCGGGTGATTACCAATTACTTTACCCGTATGCGCTTTTGCACGGTCGAGGGCGAGCTGGAATTTGATAACAAGGCGGCACCGGGACGGTCACACCAGCGCGGCTTCCTGCCCTGGTTTGCGCACACTGACCACCAATGTCGCCGCGAGCGCATTGTCTTTGGCCACTGGGCGGCTCTGGAGGGGCGCGCCGACGCCCGCAATGTTACCGCACTGGACACCGGTTGCGTCTGGGGGGGCTGTCTTACCGCTTTGCGTTTAGAGGACGGCCAGCTGTTTCGCACCCAATGCAGTGACGAAGACGTGTAAACGTTATCGCGGCGCCACTTCCACGCGGTTGCGGCCGCGCTCTTTGGCAAGGTACAAGGCTTTATCAGCGGCTTTAAACAGCGCATCCACGCCCTCACCACCTTTAAGGCTGGCAACGCCAAAACTGGCGGTCACCCGGCCTATCTCAGCAAAATCCTGTTGGGCAATTAAATCTTTTAGTTTGCGAGCGACATGCTCGGCGTAATTCATTCGAGTATTGCGACACACCAGCACAAACTCTTCGCCGCCCCACCGGGCAAATAAATCTGTGGCGCGAATATGCTCGTGCACCAGCGCCGATATTTTTGTCAGTACCAGGTCACCGGCTGCGTGACCGTATTGATCATTCACCGCTTTAAAGTGATCGACATCCATCATCACAATAGAAAAGGGCTTGCGGCTGTGACGCCACTCCCACAGCCCCTGCTTTACCGCCTCTTCGATTCCCTGACGATTAAATGCCCCGGTTAAACTATCGGTTTTAGCCAGGGTTTCCAGTTCGCGGCTGCGGCTATCCAACAAGGCATTTACTTCAATCAATTCCTGTTCACGGCGCTTGCGCTCGCGCAACTCACCGGTCAGGCGCAGCACGCGATAGAGCAAAAACACCAGCACTAGCAGGGCCCAGACTATAATAATGGCGAGATACCAGTCGGCGGTCCCATAGCGCTGCCCTATCAGCTCGATACGGTGCAGGGTGAAGTTCTGCTCACCTAATCTGTGGGTCGAACCACTTTGAATTTCAATGCTTACCAGATTATCGAACTGTGGGTGACTCAAATTGGGGGGAATATCTTTCTCACGAAGCCACCAATTAGCCACAAAAAAATCGCCAAAGCTCAGCTCGTAAAAACCCTGAGGGGAGCTGGCGGCAAACTCTACCTGGTTATACTTGGTGGAAATATTATCGCTGACAGTACTGTAGCGCGGGTCGAAATTACGCAAAAACACCCTTACCGACTTGTTCGTACCCTCGTAATCCAACCACAGGCGAACTGTGCGATAGTCGCTCATGTCCAGGCCCTGCGAGCGGCTTTGAGTAAGAAAGATCTCCATCCCGCAATAGGGATAGGGATTGCCGGCATTCAGATCGCAGCGCCACTGCAGCGCACCATCGGGGTTTTCCAGCAACTGGGTTTGGGTGGCGCCGCCGGCAATGGCATCGCCATACAGGCGCACATTGGACTGCGAATGAGGCTCAAGCACCACGGTTTCGCGCAACAGCCAGTCTTGCCCGAAGATCGCTAAAGCAGTCAGGCATACCAAAACCAACAGTGCTTTTTCAAGCCGCATTTTGTTATTCATGGGCAGTACCCAATGGGTTCATTGTTATTATTGATCACTCTGTGTAGTAGAGCACAGAGTATTAAACTTAACCAACCACAAATACCTAAATGACAAGCGAACGCCTAATTTACAACTATATGGCGTATAAAATAGCATGAACGCGCCCCTCAGGGGAGCGGTTCTCCTCCCCGAGGGGTATCTAGGCAACCTACTTGTCGATAGATCGGCCTGGCGTCGGCGCATTCTGCGCCGTTATTAACCTGACAATCATAGTTACCGGGTTAAGAGTCTTCGCGGTTAGACCTTGCACCGCCGTTTAAATCTCTGGGTCCCAGAGCTCGTCAAAACCCAGCTCGTCGCGCAGGCGCCTTTTTTCCAGGCGATCTTCCAGGCGCCGGCGCATTTCCAGTTGGCGTTGGTTGCTGTCCTTAATACTGACCGGCTGCTCCTGCGCCCGATCTTGCTCTTGTAGGTCCATCAAGGTGTCGTCATCGTGGTCTACAGTCATCTTTAATACCTCTCACGAAAAGCCCAAAGCGGATACTCCGCAACCATAAAACCTGCGCTATTTATCACAGTTTTTGAAAAACGCAAAAGCTTTTTATTGCTCTCTAACCCGGTATTACTTTGAACACTAAACGCTGTCCCAAGACAGCCGTATTACGGTGCGGTTAATAGCTGCTATAGTTGCAAGCACGTTGATTATTTAACCGAGAGAATGGCATGAGTAAAACACAGAGAACCTGCGTTGGCTGGCGTGAATGGGTGTGTTTTCCGGATTTTGGGGGCTTTCATGTAAAAGCCAAAGTGGATACTGGGGCCAAGACTTCGGCGCTTCATGCTTTTTTTGTGGAGCCCTTTACCCGCGATGAACGCCAGTGGGTGCGCTTCGGCCTACATCCCAAACAGGGCACTGACGAGCCCGAAGTCATCTGCGAGGCACCGGTAAAAGACCAGCGCACAGTCACCGACTCGGGTGGCCACAAAGAAGAGCGCTACGTGATAGAAACTGCGATACAAATAGACTCGTCCACCCATCTCACGGAACTCACCTTGACTAATCGCGAGTCAATGCTGTTTCGTATGCTGTTAGGACGCAACACCCTGGCGGGCCATTTTCAGGTAGACCCGGAACAATCGTTTTTATGCGGCGGCAGCAAAGAAAACCATGAGGCCCCATAGGCCCAGACTGACGCGCACATTCACCCAATTTAATTAGGACTCTAAATGAAAATTGCCATTTTATCTCGCAACAAAAACCTCTATTCCACTCGCCGCTTGGTCGAGGCCTGCGAAGAGCGCGGGCACGAAGCTCACATCATCGATATCCTCAAGTGCTATATGGACATTACACCCTCCAAGCCCGCAATGTGGTACAAGGGCGAGCAACTCGAGGACTTCGATGCGGTGATTCCGCGCATTGGCGCCTCGGTCACCCATTACGGCCTGGCTGTAATTCGCCAATTTGAGATGATGGGAGTTTACTGTCTGACCGAATCGGTCGCACTGGGACGCTCGCGAGATAAACTGCGCGCCTTACAGCTGTTATCGCGCAAGGGCATTGGCCTGCCCCGCACCAGCTTTGCCCACAATGTTCACAACACCAAAGAACTGATTAAACTCGTGGGCGGCGCCCCGCTGGTGGTTAAATTGTGCGAGGGCACTCAGGGCCGGGGGGTAGTGTTAGCGGAAACCGCCAAAGCCGCCGAGAGTGTGATTGAAGCCTTCCGCGAACTGCGTGCCGAATTTTTGGTGCAAGAGTTTATTAAAGAGGCCGGCGGCAGTGATATCCGCTGCCTGGTCATTGGCAACAAGGTGGTCGCCGCCATGCAGCGCACCGCCCCCGATGGCGAGTTTCGCTCCAACCTGCACAGAGGCGGCAGCGCGCAGCTGATCAAGCTAAACCCCAACGAGCGCAGCACCGCGATCAAGGCCGCGCAAACCATGGGTCTGAAAATCGCCGGGGTGGATGTGCTGCGCTCCTCGCGTGGGCCGCTGATTATGGAAGTAAACTCCTCGCCCGGACTTGAGGGTATCGAGGGCGCAACCAACAAAGATGTCGCCGGTGCCATTATTAAGTTTATTGAAGAAAATGCCCGCCCTCACGCCAACCGCACCAAAGGTAAAGGATGAGCAGTACCCGTAACCAAACGGTAACCATTGGCGGTCAGGAGATCGCTCCGGGGGAACAAAAAAGTGTCGACATCCCCCTGGCCGCCATGTACACCCACACGGATGTGGGACTGACCGTACATGTGATTAACGGCAAGCGTCCGGGCCCGTGTTTACTTTTAACCGCCGCAGTACACGGCGACGAAATTAACGGCGTCGAGATTATCCGCCGGGTGCTGGGCATTAAAGAGCTGAACAAGATGCGCGGCACCCTACTCGCGATTCCGGTGGTAAACGTGCACGGTTTTTTAAATCAGGCGCGCTACCTGCCCGATGGACGAGATTTAAATCGCTGTTTTCCCGGCAGTGAAAAGGGCTCGCTGGCCGGACGCGTCGCGCACACCTTATCCAATGAAATACTGGACCATTGCACCCACTGCATTGACTTGCATACCGGCGCTCGCCACCGCACTAATTTGCCACAAATTCGGGTGGACTTAAGCGGCGAAGAAACCCGCCAACTGGCTATGGCCTTTGGCTCACCGGTTATTCTGGATGCCAAATTGCGCGAGGGTTCGCTGCGCCAAACGGCGGCAGATAAGAATATTCCGCTGCTGTTATACGAAGCCGGCGAGGCGCTGCGCTTTGACGAATTTAGTATTCGCGCCGGCACCCGCGGGGTGATCAACGTAATGCGCGAGCTGTCCATGCTGCCGCGTAAATCCCGTGCCCGTAAAGTCTCGGAGGTCGCCATTGCCGACGACAGCCGCTGGGTACGCGCACCGTCCAGCG
Organism: Gilvimarinus xylanilyticus; assembly: GCF_024195295.1. GTDB lineage: Bacteria > Pseudomonadota > Gammaproteobacteria > Pseudomonadales > Cellvibrionaceae > Gilvimarinus > Gilvimarinus xylanilyticus. Next base: position 2,021,239 of record NZ_JAMFTH010000001.1, read on the forward strand.
GGGTCATGCGCACCATGGTTCGCCTGGGTGCGAGGGTAAAAAAGCGCACCATTTTGGCGTACATTACAGATCCGGTGGGCTTAACCCAGGTGCCGGTTTATTCCCCGGCCGAGGCCATTGTGATTGGTCTAACTCACCTGCCCCTGGTACACGAGGGTGAGGCCTTGTTTCACTTAGCCAATTACAGTAAAAAAATTCACCAGGTCGCCGACCAGGTGGTGGACTTTCACGATACCTTCGGTACCGCCGAAGACGATGAAGAGCCGTTCTTTATCGGCGAGGATGAGTCGTTAGAGAATGAGTAAATATGCAAGCGCCGCTTATTTCTGGATCCCCGTTCACACAGGGATGACCACGGCAAAAAAATAGGATGAATAACGTTACTGCGGCTAAGCAAGGCTCGGCATAGTGACAACGTTATTATTAAGGTCAAATTCACCCGCGCGATTAAAGTGGCTTTCAAACTGATCCGCGGGTAACGGTTTAGCATACAAAAAGCCCTGGGCCTGGTCACAGCCCTCGGCCAGCAACCATTCGGCCTGATGCACCTTCTCGACCCCTTCGGCGACCACGGTTAACTGCATATTGTGAGCAAGGCCGATTATCGATCGGGCAATGGCCGCATCATTTTGGTCTAGGGGCAAATCAAATACAAAACTGCTGTCAATTTTAAGCTTTGCCAAAGGAAAACGCTTTAAATAAGCCAGCGATGAGTAGCCCGTACCAAAGTCATCAATGGATAACTGCACCCCCATCTGATTCAGCTGATTCAGCTGGTTGATGGTTTCACCCGCATGTTCCATGGCGCAACTTTCGGTAATTTCCAGTTCCAAGTATTCGGCGGGCAGCTCGGAGTGGCGCAACACACTGGCGACCTTACCGGGAAAGTCGCGCTGACGAAATTGCCGAGTGGATAAATTAACCGCCACCCGGGGCACGTTTAAGCCCGCATCTATCCATTGTTTCTGCTGTACACAGGCAGCTCTTAGCACCCACTCGCCCAAAGGCACTATGAGCCCGGTTTCTTCGGCGAGGGGGATAAAGTGCGCCGGTGATACCAGGCCCCGTTCGGGGTGCTGCCAACGTACCAGTGCCTCGACCCCAGTGAGGCAACCGCTGGCCAGATCAAACTGCGGTTGATAGTGCAGGGTTAACTGCTCCAGTTCAATCGCACGGCGCAGGTCGTTTTCCAGCAGTAGATAATTAACCGCCGAGGCGCTCATACCCTTGGCGTAGAACTGACAATTATTCTTGCCCGCCTCTTTTGCCTTGTACATAGCAATATCAGCGTTCTTTAGCAATTCGTCGGCCTGCTCCCCATCGTTGGGAAAGACGCTGATGCCTATGCTGGCGGTAATAGAGATATCGTGGCCGGCAATTTCCATCGGACGGGCCAGCTGCGCCAGGAGTTTATTCGCCACAAAGCGCACATCATCCAAATCGTGCAATCCTTCCAGCAGCACCACAAACTCGTCGCCACCCAGGCGCGCTACCGTATCCATATCCCGCACCGATTCATTCAATCGTGCGGCAATCGACTTAAGCAACAAATCACCCGAGTCATGACCCAGACTGTCGTTAATGTTTTTAAAACGATCTATATCCAACAGCATTAAGGCCAGCTGCGACTCGGAACGTTTAGCGCGGGCCAGACCGTGATGAATACGATCGTAGAACAGCGAACGGTTGGGCAGCGAGGTCAGGGCATCGTGAAACGCCATGTAATTTAAACGCGACTGCTGCTCTCGCAGGGCGTTCTCGGCCAGCTTGCGATCGGAGACATCGGTGCAGATAGTGCACACACCAAAACTATCGCCGCTCTCATCGCTTAAAGGGAACTTGACCATTAAGTAGGTATGCAAGCTGCCGTCTTTGTGCAGCAACTCGACCTCGGTTTCAAAGGGCTTGCCATGATCCAGCGCCGCCGCCTCAACCGACTTTAAGGACTCGACTAATTCAGAGGGGTAAATTTGATAGGCGTTTTTACCCACCAGAGAACCCTCACCAATATTCGCCAGCTGTTTGTAGTGTTCGCTGGCCATCACCACATTGCCATTCAAATCTTTCACCGCAATCAGCGCGGGCGAATACTTTAAAATTGCGTTTAGGTAGGTTTCACTGGCCCAGAGTGCCTTTTTCGCAGTGCGCGCGTGTTCTAGTTGAGCGTCAAAGTCCTTGCGGTCTAACAGCTGCCTTACCACTAAAGAGCTCATCAGCCAGTGGGGCTCTGCGTGGCTTAACTCAGCTGTCAGCTCACTCTCGGGCAGCTCCGACTCAATGTAGTAGGCCGCTATGCTGTCACCACACTCGTCAATCGGATAGATCGCCGCGCTGGCAATATTGCGCCGACCGCATTCAGCGGCACCTAAAAAAGCTTGCTCGGGAAGGGAAAAACTTTGCTGAATAAAGCTGATAGGCAAATTGCGCGATTGCGCCAGAGGAGTCGATAAGCCGTGCACATCCAACTCACCACGAGCGTTGCGCAGCGCCAGCGCCTCAAGCGATAGCCCAGAGGCATCGCGCACCACCAAAGCCACACGACGGATGTGCTTGCGCGAGGCCAGTAAAGAAGCCAAACGCTCTGCAATCTCTTTGTGGTTTAACCGCTTACACAGCTGCTGATACTTTTTGATCAGCGCTGCAGCGCCCGGTGTTGCTTGCATACTCATCCAAAGCAGTCGGTGTGCTGTCGCCAAAGCAGTGCCACCTTCTGAGGCTAGATCGCAGACCCGACGACCTCAGAGTTGTGTGGGCAACCGCCACCCTAATAACCGCAATTTATTAGAAACCTAGTTTTTAGGCAAGCTTCATTGACTTTTTTGTATTTTCGACCCAAATTCGATCAGAAATCACGCACACATAACGTGCCCCAAAGGTCATTTTGCATGCAAAACCAACCGAATCTTAAGCGCGCCCGTAAAAAAGGGCGTTACGTCAAATAACCCAGCAATTACGATTGTCGGGTTATTAGCGGCCCAGGATGCGCCGACGCCGCCGAAGGAGAGCGCCCGTTTTAAGGAGCCTCTGATTAAGTCCCCAGTGGCCTCTGGCTTACAGAGCTTTTCGAGGTCAAGGCGGCGAGCCGATGGCGTGCTGACGGCCCGGTGAGGTGAGCCAACGCAGAGATCGGAAAGCTCTGCAAGCCCCGAAGGGCGCGGCCAAAACGTCCATCCGCTGTGTTGCACTTCTTGCCAAGGGCTATGGCCATTACCTGCGAAGCGCGCCTTGCGGAGTGAACGTTTTGGACTCGCGCAGAGACCGCTGGGGATTTAATCAGAGGCTCCCTAAATCTGCGCCGCGGGGAAAAGCATGCTTAAAGACCCAGAGCTTCCAGGGTAGCAATCAACTGATCCATTTCGCTGTCAGAACCAATACTAATCCGCAAATAATCGCTGACGCGTGCCTTGGCAAAATAGCGGACTAAAATTTTGTGCTCACGCAGCGCTGCGGCCAAATCTGCCGCCCCATGGCTGGCCGGGGGCTTGGCCAAAACAAAATTGGCCTTGGAGGGCAAAACGCTAAACCCCTTGTCCTGCAAAACCTGGGTAAGCCGCTCGCGGGTGGCGACCACTTTGTCGCGGCACTGGGTAAAGTAGCCCACATCGTCCATGGCGGCCGTAGCGGCTGCTTGGGCTATAGCATCCAGCGGGTAGGAATTAAACGAGTTTTTCACCCGTTCCAACGCCTCAATCAACACCGGCTGCCCCATCGCAAAACCCACCCGCATACCGGCCAGGGCACGCGACTTGGAAAAGGTTTGCACCACCAGCAAATTGGGATATCGATCGATAAGCGCGACCGCAGACTCTGCGCCAAAATCGACATAAGCTTCATCCACGACCACCACCGAATCCGAGTTGTTCTGCAGCAGGGTTTCAATGGCCTGCAAGGGCGTTTCCAGCCCCGTGGGCGCATTGGGGTTGGGGAAAATAATGCCGCCGTTGGGCTGATTATAATCGCTCAGATTGACCGCGAAGTTCTCATCCAGCGGTACCGGTTTGGCTTTGATGCCAAACAGCTGGCAGTACACCGGATAAAAACCATAGGTGATATCCGGGTAGAGAATCGGCTCGTCCTGCTGAAAGAAGGCCATAAAGGTTTGCGCCAGCACTTCGTCAGAGCTATTGCCGGCAAACACACAATTGCTGTCAATTTGATAATAACGGGCAATCGAGTCGCGCAGGCCGACGGCATTGGGATCGGGGTAATAGCGCAGGCGGCTAATCAGGTTTTGGGTGATCGCCTCGGCTACCTTGGGTGAAGGGGGGTATGGGCTCTCGTTGGTGTTCAGCTTAATCAGCCCTTCGATTTGCGGCTGCTCGCCCGGCACATAGGGCTCAATGCTGCGTACCACTTCACTCCAGTATTTGGACATGCAAACTCCGATCAAAAAGAAAGCGAGTATATCAGAGCGGCCAAATCGAGTCGCAAGGGTTGAAAAACCTATCCGATAAACTCGACACCTGAATTTGCTGGTATTATCTGCCGCTGCCGCTAACTTTCTTGTTCAGGAGCCGTCATGCTAGACCACCTACCCCAGTTGCAACCCGATCCGATTCTGGGCCTGAGCGCCGCCTACCAAAACGACACCAACCCTAAAAAAGTCGACCTGGGCGTGGGAGTCTATAAAACCGAGGCGGGTGATACCCCGGTGTTGCAGTGTGTCGCCGAGGCAGAGGCCCAACTGCTGCAAACCCAAACCAGCAAATCCTACACCCCGCCGGCCGGGATTACCGGCGCCAACCGCGCCGCTGCCGAGCTGGCTTTTGGCCGCGAGCATCAAGCCCTTACCGATAAGCGCGTAGGCACGGTGCAAACCCCGGGCGGCTGCGGCGCCCTGCGCCTGGCCGCCGAGCTGATTGCCCACGCCAATCCCGACGCCACTATCTGGGTCAGCACCCCCACTTGGGCGAACCATGTCCCGCTGCTAACCAGTGCTGGGCTGCGCTTAAAAGAATACCCCTACTACAACTTTGCCGAACACCGCATCGACTTCGACGCCATGATGGAAACCCTGCAACAGGCGGGGGAAAATGACTTGGTGCTTTTACACGCCTGCTGCCACAACCCCAGCGGCGCCGACTTGAGTCAAAGCCAGTGGCAGGCAGTGGCAGAGCTTGCCAGCAAGCAAGGCTTTACGCCGTTTATCGATATGGCCTACCAGGGTTTTGGCCAAGGCATAGACCAGGATGCCTACGGGGTGCGGCTACTGGCGGACACCCTGCCCGAGCTGGTGCTGGCCACCTCGTTTTCTAAAAATCTGGGGCTGTACCGCGAGCGCGCCGGGAGTTTGAGTGTCGTCAGCGCAAACGCCACTCAGGCCCAAGCGGTGCTGAGCCAGACGTTAAGCATCGCCCGGGGGTTGTACTCTATGCCGCCATCGCACGGCGCCAGCATTGTGGATTTGGTCTACCACACCCCCGAGCTTCGCTCTCAGTGGAAGAGCGAATTAACGGGGATGCGCGAACGCATTGCCGGATTGCGCGAACAACTTGTTGGCGAACTTAATGCCCGCCAAGACAAACAGCGTTTTGATTTTATCGCCCGCGAGGCGGGCATGTTCAGCTTTTTGGGCTTGAGCGTCGCGCAAGTCACCCGCCTGAAAAACGAGTTTAGCGTTTATATGACCGACAACAGCCGTATCAATGTGGCCGGAGTAAACGCCCATAATCTCGCCTATCTGGCCGACGCGATTGTAAAAGTGCTCGATTAATCCTCGCCGTTATCGCGCGAGGGCGGCAGCGCGCCGGGAGCAATTTTCATTACCGCGCGCTGCAACATTAGCGAGTTAGGATAGGTAACCGTATTGCCATCGTCCATCCGGACAATTACATGGAACATAGTGATTTCGCTGATCACGCCATAGTAGTGAGCATCAGGGTCCAGCACCTGAATGCGATCCCCCACTCGGTAGGGAAAGCCGAAAAAGATAATCACGCTGGCGGTAATGTTGCTCAAAATCGACCATTGGGCAAACAGCGCTATCCCCACCACCGCAAATATCGACGACAAAAACAAAGATACATCGCCATAGCCCAACCCCAACAGCAGGCAAACCACCACCACCGCGCAAAACAACAGCGCGAAGTGGGTGATTTTATTGATGTATTCAACCCGGTATTCGGTCACGGCGCGCTTGCGGGCCAACTCGACCACCACGCGATCGAGCAGACGCGACATCAGTAAAAAGAACACCACAACGGCGGACACTAAAGCGATCTTGAATAACATTATTCACCTGTACACGAAGACTCAACAACGGCCTATACTACCAGCAGCCAGCCCTGTGTTGGCACTAATTCATCCCCTAAGCCAAGGACTGTTATGCGCTGTATTGCCCATCGCGGAGTCGCGGGCCCCACTACCCCGGAAAATACCCTAGCCGCCGTGACGGCCGCGCTGGCGCTGGATGTCGATGGCATTGAGGTTGATCTGTGGTTTTATCACGGCCGTTTCTGGATGACCCACGACAGTCTCTGGCCGGGCGAGCACCGCCGCTTAAGCGCGTTAAGCCACGGCGAGCTAACCGGACTGCGCCACCCTAACGGCGAACCACTCACCGACCTGCCGGTGCTTCTGGAAACCGTTAAAGATCGCTGCTTATTAAACCTTGAGTTAAAAAATTCAGGCGGAGCCGAACATTTGTGCGAGGTGTTAAACACCTTCACCCGGGAGACTGGAATCACCGCCGAGCATATTGTGATTTCAAGTTTTAACCACCATGAGCTGGCTGTTTGCCAAAAGCTGATGCCCGAGATCAAGCGCGCGCCTCTAATCGCCAGCTTACCACTGGATTATGGCGCCAGCCTGGAAACGCTGGCACCCTACTCGATTAACACCTCGGTAGAGTTACTGGAACCTGAACTCACTCGCCACATTCAGCGGCGCGGGTACCAACATTGGGTGTACACCGCCAATACCGCCGACGACTGGCGCGAGCTGCAAAGCCTGGGGGTCGATGCCTGCTTTACCGACCGGGCGGCCGCGCTTAGGGAATACCTCGGCGCATCACAGTCACCCATTGTTTAGCGATGCGCGCCTGGCGCACGCTCTGCCACTGGCGTTTGCGATAAAACTCGGTGTGCTCGCGAGCGATCAGCCAGACACTGTTATGCCCCAAACTTTGCACACAATCGAACACACTCGCCATCAAAGCTTGCGCCACCCCCGCCCGCCGGTGTTCCGGTAAGACATAGAGGTTGCTTAACCACAAAGGCACATCCACCGCAGGAGGGCCAATGTCGGTACTGACGTGATAGCTAATCAGACTAACGCAACCGATAACCTGTGAGTCGATGCTCGCAACCCAAGTACGGGGCACACCCGGCTCGGTCGCCAAATGCGCTTTAAGTCGTTCTAAGCGGCGCGAGTAAAGGCTGGTTAGCCCCTGACGCAAACACTCGCTATGATGCCAGCGCGCCACCAGGGGCAAATGCTGGGGCTGAGCCGCCAGGGGCTCAACCCGCAGAGGAGACTTTGGGGAGACGGCCATTAGGCCTGAACGTCAAACCACTGCACATCTTCGCCGTGGGCCTGTTTATCGGCGTGATAACTGGAGCGAACCAAGGGGCCACAGGCGGCGTGGGTAAAGCCCATCTCTTTGGCAAGCTCGGTGTACTCGGCAAACTCGTCCGGGTGCACATAGCGGTCAACCGGCAAATGGTCTTTAGACGGCTGCAGGTACTGACCGATGGTGATCATATCAATGTTGTGATCGCGCATATCGCGCATCACCTCAAAGATTTCTTCTTTGCTCTCACCCAGGCCCACCATCAGACCCGATTTGGTCAGCACATCGGGGCGACGCTTTTTGTATTCCGCCAGCAGTTTAAGGCTCCACTTGTAGTTGGCGCCCGGGCGGGCCTGACGGTAAAGGCGCGGCACGGTTTCCAGATTGTGGTTAAACACATCCGGCGCCTCTTTTTCCAGAATATCCAGCGCGGGCTCCATACGGCCGCGAAAATCCGGGGTCAGAATCTCTACCTGTAACTTGGGCGAACGTTCGCGCGCCTCGCGGATACAATCGGCAAAGTGACCCGCACCACCGTCGCGCAAATCGTCGCGATCCACCGAGGTGATCACCACATACTTGAGGCGCATTTCGGCGATGGCTTCGGCCAGGTGCACCGGCTCGTGGGAGTCCAGAGGGTTGGGCTTACCGTGGCCCACATCGCAAAAGGGGCAACGACGGGTGCAGATATCACCCATGATCATAAAGGTGGCCGTGCCGCCCGAGAAGCACTCGCCCAAGTTGGGGCAGTTGGCCTCTTCGCACACCGACGACAGGTTATTTTTACGCAGCAGCTTTTTGATGCGGTCTACTTCCGGCGAGGCGGCTACTCGCACCCGAATCCAGTCGGGTTTACGCGGGGTTTCGACCGCATCGGAGGCAATGACTTTTACCGGAATACGCTCTACCTTGTCGGCATCGCGCAGCTTCTCCCCCTGCTTGTGGCGGCGGGTTCGCTTTACCGGTTCTATCTCGGGAGTCTGTGTGGTCATAGATAACTCGCAGGTTTCAGGGGTGGATCTCACCCCGGGAATATTCAGCGGCCGGTATTATACCGGTTTTGGCGCCCACTTTCTGTACAAGGTGCGCGACAAGCCCGTCACCGACGTCGGCGATAGCCGGCGCCTTGGGTAAAAGGCGGGCCATATCCACCATAGCCAATCCGGCATAACCGCAGGGGTTAATCTGGGCAAAGGGGGTTAAATCCATATTCACATTAAGCGCCAGACCGTGAAAACTGCAGCCACGGCGCACCCGCAAACCCAGCGAGGCTATCTTGGCACCGTCAATATAGACACCGGGCGCATCGGGCTTGGCGTAGGCGTCGATACCGTAATCGGCCAACAGCGTTACCAAGGTGGATTCCAGCAGAGTCACCAGATCGCGCACCCCCAGCTTGTAGCGGCGCAAATTCAACAGCGGGTAAGCCACCAGCTGGCCTGGGCCGTGATAGGTCACCTGGCCGCCGCGATCGGTCTGCACCAGGGGAATGCCCTCTACCGCCAGCAAGTGTTCAGGCTTGCCCGCCTGGCCCTGGGTAAAGACCGGTGGGTGCTCCACCAGCCAGAGTTCATCCGGGGTGTCGGTATCGCGATGGTCGGTAAAATCCGACATGGCGCGCCAAACCGATTGGTAATCACGCACGCCCAACTGGCGCACGATAATCGTGCTCTCGCTCATCACAGCACGATTTTGGTGGCCGGGTGGGCCTTAAGATCCCGGTGAATCGCCTCTAACTGATCGGCACCGGTTGCGGTGATGTACACAGTAACCGACTGCCAGCGGCCTTTGCCACTGTCTTTAATGCGAATACGCTCGGCATCAAATCCCGGGGCGTGGGCAGTCATTACCTCTATTACCAGGGTCTGCAGGGCATCGCCCGCCTCACCCATGATTTTAATAGGGTAGTCGGGACAGGGAAATTCAATTTTGGGAGGTTCTTGAGAAGTCATGCGGCCTCAACACAATGTAATAAGGCCGCATTATATCAGAATTAGGCGTGTGCTTAGCTCAGCAGGCCTTTAATAAACAGCTTAATGGCATCGATTATCCGGGCGAAAAATCCGGCTTCCGGCACAGCCTCGACGGCCACCGCAGGCACTTCGGCCAGGGTTTCACCGTTTAAGGTCAAGGTAACCATACCCAGTTGCTGACCGGCGGTGACCGGTGCTTTAAGGGTTTCGCCCAGCTGCAAGTTCGCTTCAATGCTGCCGCGACTGCCCCGGGGAATGGTTAAGCGAATATCCTTGGCGACCGTGAGAGCCACTTGATCGGATTCGCCATACCAGATGCGCGCGGTCTCCAGCTCGTCACCGGCACTGTACACAGTGGCATTTTCAAAGTAGCGGAATCCATAGGCCAGCAGTTTCTGGGTTTCAGCGGCGCGCGCGTTTTCGCTGCTGGTACCCATAACCACCGAGATTAAACGCATATCGCTGCGCTGAGCCGAGGCCACTAGGCAGTAGCCCGCCGCCTCGGTGTGCCCGGTTTTTAAACCGTCCACCGACTCGTCGCGGAACAGCAAGCGGTTGCGGTTGGGCTGGTTAATGCCGTTGTACTCGTAGTATTTCTCGGCGTACAGCGGGTAATAGGTGGGGTGATCTTCAATAATTGCTTTGGCCAGTAACGCCAGATCGCGGGCACTGGTCAGGTGTCCCTCGGCGGGCCAGCCGGTCGAATTCACATAGTGGGTGTTGTTCATATTCAGCAGCTTGGCCGTCTGATTCATCACATCGGCAAAGGCATCTTCGCCCCCCGCGACATGCTCAGCCAAGGCCACACTGGCGTCGTTACCCGACTGAATAATCACCCCGCGCAGCAAATCGATCACCGGCACCTGGGTGCCTTCGCGAACAAACATTTTCGAGCCGCCCATTTTCCAGGCGGCCACGCTGATGTTCACCATATCCTGCTCGGCCAAACGGCCGTGATCCAACTCGTTGGTCACAATATAGCTGGTCATCATTTTAGTAAGGCTGGCCGGCGGCAGCTGCTGATCGGCATTGTGCTCCACCAGCACTTCGCCGGTTTCGGCGTCCAGCAATAAATAAGCGGTCGCAGCCAGCTGCGGCGGTGCGGGAATAAGCACCTGCTGGGCGCTGGCCGAAAGCGTAAAAACAAGGGCGGCGATGACGGCAATAGTTTTGGCAAACATGAAATATCTAATCTGGTTGGTGGATAACAGCGAAATATCTTACCCCAAAGGGACGCGTCAGTCTTGCACGACGTGACTGGAATATACACCAGCCTCGGGTAAACGCGCGCGAACGCGGGTCACAGCTTGCTGGTTAGCCAGGGGGCCGATACGCACCCGGTAGAGCGCCTTGGCCGCCATAAACTCACTGATAAACACCCGCTCGCCGGTGGCCGAGGCGACTTTGCGCTGTAGCGCCTGGGCGGACTGGCGGGAGCTGAACGCCCCCACTTGTAAGTAGACGCCGTCGGCTTGGCTAGCCGGACGGTCGTCGGGCTTGAGCGGTGGCGGCGGGGTATCGCCCGGCATCACAATCTCCACTTCTACCGGGCCGGTACCCGTTTGGCTAATGCCTAAGCGCTGCGCAGCGGCGTAGCTTAAATCGATAATGCGGCCTTCGTGAAATGGCCCCCGATCATTCACCCTTACCACCACACTGCGGCCATTTTCTAAATGCGTCACCCGCACATACGAGGGAATAGGCAGGGTCTTGTGGGCGGCGGTCATGGCGTACATGTCGTACACCTCGCCATTGGAGGTATCGTGACCGTGAAATTTTTCCCCGTACCAAGAGGCATAACCCCGCTCTTTGTAGCTGGATTCGTCCTCAATTAAATAATAGGTTTTACCCAAAACAGTATAGGGGTTTTTATTGCCCGCCCGAGTGCGGGGCTCCACTTTGGGCACGGCATCGGGCACATGGGACATATCCACGGGGCGATCCGGCCCCTTATCTTGATCCATGTCATAGCGCGAGCTGGGCTTATTAGAGGAACAGCTGATCAACAAAGCACTCAGTAAGACCCAGCCGAATACGGGCTTGATACTAATCATCCTCGGACTCCAGCTCTGGACGCATCTGACGGTAAATTCCCTGGGCCAACTGATGTACCACCATTGCGTACATGGCGCTGCGATTGTAACGGGTGATGACGTAAAAATTATTAAAGGTCAACCAGTACTCAGCGCCACGAACGCCCTGTAGCTCAATGACTGACGCGGACGCATCGGCGGGCACCGATTGCACGGGCGCAAAGCCCAAATCCTGCCAGTGGGCGGCGGTTTGTTCGGGTTTATCAATAGGCTTGGGCAGAGCTGGAATGGTTTGCGGGGGACGCGCCCGCACCGTCACGAAAGCGCCCCGCTGCCAACCGTGCTCGGCGAAGTAGTTGGCGACACTGCCAATGGCATCCGTGGTGTTATTCCAGATATCCGGCCACTCATCGCCGTCAAAATCCACCGCGTAGTGGCGGTAGCTGGAGGGCATAAACTGACCATAGCCCATGGCGCCCGCGTAAGAGCCTTTGTTTATCAGCGGGTCCTTGCCGTGCTCGCGCATCAAAATCAGGTAGTTTTCTAACTCGCTGGTAAAAAAGGGACTGCGAGGGGGATAGTCAAAAGCCAAGGTGCTCAGGGCGTCCATCACCCGGTGTGACCCCGTGATACGGCCGTACAAGGTTTCCACACCGATAATCGCCACAATGTACTCGGCGGGCACACCAAACTCTTGCTCCGCCCGGCGCAGAGCATCGCGATTGTCACGCCAGAATGTTACTCCGCCATCGATTCGCGCGGGCTGGAGAAATATTTTGCCGTACTCGGCCCAGGTTTTGGTTTTTTCCGCCGGCCGTGCAATCAACTCTAAAATGGTGTCTTGCTTATCCACTTGCGCAAACAGTGCCCGCAATTGCGCGGCATCAAACTGATGTTTTTCCGCCATCATCTGAATAAACGCATCCGCCTCGGGACTTTTGCTGTAATCGGCCAGCGCAGGCAGGCCCAACATACAAACGGATAATGCCGCCCACCATTTTATTATCTTGTGCAATGCTTTTACTCCAATTTAGCGAATCACTTTGCGCCTTTCGGTGGCGATAGCCATCAATATACCAAAGCCCGTCATCAAGGTGACAATGGAAGTCCCGCCCTGGCTCACCAGCGGCAGGGGCACCCCCACCACGGGCAAAAGCCCGGACACCATACCGATATTGACGAACACATAGACAAAGAATGTCAGGGTAATGCTGGCCGCGAGTAAGCGTCCAAAACTGTCCTGAGCGCGAATGGCGATGGTTAAACCGCGCAGCACAATCAGTAAGTACAGGCCCAGCAGAATCAGCACACCCATTAGGCCAAACTCTTCGGCCAAGACCGCAATAATAAAATCCGTGTGCCCTTCGGGCAGAAAATCCAAATGGGATTGGGTGCCCTGCAGCCATCCTTTACCCGGCACGCCACCGGAACCAATGGCCGTTTTGGACTGGATAATATTCCAGCCCGCCCCCAGACGATCCGCCTCTGGGTTCAACAGGGTTAGCACGCGTTTTTTCTGATAATCGTGCAAGACAAATTGCCACAAAGGCCATAGGCTGGCGAGCATGGCCGCCACCGCCGCAAAAATATAGCGCCAGGATAAACCGGCAAAAAACAACACCATTAACCCCGATGCGGCCACCAAAATCGAGGTGCCTAAATCTGGCTGTTTAACGATAAGCACCACCGGTATCGCCACCAGCACCAGGGTAAAAAATACATGCTTAAACACCGGCGGCAGATGCCGTTGCCCCAAATAAGCCGCTATCGCGATGGGCATGGCGAGCTTCATAAACTCCGAGGGCTGAAAGCGAAAGCCGCCCAGGCTCAGCCAGCGCTGAGCACCCTTGGCCCCCACCCCTACCAAAATAACCGCCACCAACAGCCCTACCCCGGCCACGTAAGCCCAGGGGGCCAGGCGACGCATAAAGTGCACCGGTACCTGCGCCACCATAAACATCGCGATGTAGGCCAGCACAAAGTAAATGCCCTGGCGTTTAATGGTTGCCATGGATTGGTCGCCCGCACTGAACAGCACCACCAGCCCACCGCCGGTGATAATCAGCAACAATAACAACAGCCAAAAATCCACATGCAAACGCTGCTGCAACCGGTCGCGCTTGCGCAGCGCGCGGTCTGATTCGGGCAAACGACGCAAAAAATCCTGATGGGGCATTAGGGCTCCTCGGCCTGATTGTCGGCATCGAGCAGCCAGGCGTCGAACACCTTGCGCGCCACGGGCGCCGCCGCCCCCGAACCGGATTCGGCATTCTCAACCAGTACCGCCACCGCAATCTGCGGATCGTCATAGGGCGCAAAGCCGACAAATAATGCGTGATCGCGGTTGCGCTCACTCAAGGCTTCCGAGTCGTACTCTTCACCTTGGGCAATCGCCACCACCTGGGCGGTACCGGTTTTACCCGCCATGTGATATTCGGCGCCCTGACCAATCCGCCGGGCGGTGCCACGGGTGCCGTGTATCACCTCTTCCATGGCCTCTAAAATGGCGTCCCAGTGGGCGTCATCCACCTGCACTTGATTGATCAGTTCTGGCTCCACCGTCTCGCCCCCGACACTGGCAACCATATGGGGTCTATAGTGGGCGCCGCGACTGGCCAGGGTGGACACCATCACCCCCAGTTGCATAGGGGTTGCCAACACATCGCCCTGACCGATGGCGACATTCAGGTTATCCCCCGGATACCAGGCCACCCCGCGCGCGCCCCGCTTCCAATCTCGCGAAGGCCAGATTCCGCGCCGCTCGTTGGGCACATCCACACCCGTTTTCTCGCCCATACCAAACTGATAACCAAAGGCATGCATTTTATCGATGCCCATATTGTGGCCCAGGTCGTAAAAGTAGGTGTCACAGGATTCCGCGATCGCCTGCTTTAAATCCACTTTGGTGCCATGGCCCCGGCGCTTCCAGTCGCGGTACAAGCGACTGCTGTTAGGCAGGCGGTAAAACCCCGGGTCGTAGACGGTGTCCGAGGGGGTGACAATATCGTAGTGCAAACCCGCCATGGCAATCACGGGTTTAACCGTGGAACCCGGCGGATACTGTCCCTGTAAAAAACGATTAAACAGCGGCAAATCGCGGGACTGATTGAGCTCGCGATAGTCCTTAAAACTGATGCCGGTGACAAACAAGTTGGCATCGAAGCTGGGGGCACTGACCGCAGCCAGCACGCCGCCTGTTTTTACATCCACCGCCACCACAGCGCCGCGATGGCCTTCGAGCGCCTCAAAGGCTTTTTGCTGTAGCTGAGTATCCAGGTGCAACACCAGGTCTTTACCGGGCTTGGGGTCACTGCTTTCCAGCACCCGCAGCACTCGCCCCCGGGCGTTGGTTTCCACGTTTTGGTAGCCAACCGTGCCCAGCAGCTCGTCCTCGTAGGAGCGCTCTAGGCCGTTTTTGCCGATGGAGTGGGTCCCCGCGTAACGCTGGTGCTGCTCTTCACTGAAAGAAGTGAGTTCGCGCTCGTTAATTCGCCCCACATAGCCAATGGTGTGGGCGAACAGCTCGGCGTGGGTGTAATGGCGAACCAACTGCGCGTGCACCTCGACCCCGTCCAGGCGGTATTCATTGACCGCCAAGCGGGCGATTTCTTCTTCGGTCAGGTTGTAGCGCAGTGGCACTGCATCGAAGGGGCGCCGGCGCTGACGCAACTGATCGTTAAACTTTTCGATGTCCGTGGGGCTGACCTCCACCAACTCGCCCAGCACCGACAGGGTACGGCCCAAATCATCCACCCGTTCGTGGACGATGGATAAGGTATAACTGGCGCGGTTCTCGGCCAATAGCTCGCCATTGCGATCGTAAATTAACCCCCGGGTGGGGGGAATAGGCAGCACATGCACCCGGTTGCGGTCCGACTGGGTGACATAGTCGTCGTGATGGGTAACCTGGAGGGAGTAAAAGCGCACCACCAATACCCCGGTAAGCACCACAATGATCACGGCGGCGAACAGTGCCCGGCCAAAAAACAATCTGGCTTCGCGGTGGTGATCTTTAAACTGGCGGGCTTCTGACATGAGAGTGGAGCGCGAAACCTATTATTTATTTATGATACGGATGGTGATTGATAACAGTCCAGGCGCGATACAGCTGCTCCATTAACACCACCCGCACAATCGGGTGCGGCAGGGTCAGGGCCGACAGCGACCAGCGCTCATCGGCGCGCGCCAGCGCCTGGGGCGCCAGACCGTCGGGACCGCCGATTAACAGGCAGACATCCCGGCCGTCCATGCGCCAGTTTTCCAGCTTACCGGCCAGCTGCTCGGTGCTCCAGTTGCGCCCTTTTACATCCAGCGCGATCACTTTATCAGTGCGACCAATGGCCGCGAGCATTGCCTCGCCCTCTTTTTCCATGGCGCGGTTAATATCGCTGTTTTTTCCCCGCGCGCCCAGCGCCAGCTCGATAAGCTCGACGGGCATATCCCCCTTGGGCAGGCGCTTGGCGTATTCGGCAAAGCCCTCCTGCACCCAGGCGGGCATGCGGGTGCCTACCGCAATCAGCTTAACGCGCACCTATTAGTCCTTCGAGCGGCTCGCCGGTTCCACCGACCAGAGTTTTTCCAAATCGTAGAACTCGCGAGTTTCGGGCATCATCACATGCAGGACGATATCGCCAAAGTCCACCAGCACCCACTCGCCACTTTCCAGCCCCTCAACCCCCAAAGGCTGAAACCCGGCCGCTTTGGCATCTTCGACGGCATTCCCCGCCAGAGATTTCACATGGCGATTTGAGGTACCCGAGGCGATCAGCATGGTATCCATGACGTCGCTCTTGCCGCGCACGTCCACTTCTTGTACATCTCGCGCTTTCAGATCGTCCAGCGCTTCTAACAAAATTGGCATTACAGAATCAGACATAAGTTTTCCAAGGTTGTGCGATCAATAGGTTTTATCGACCGGGTCGCCCGCGCCGTACAAACCGCGCTCGGCAATATAATGGCGCACCGCCTCGGGCAGCAGGTAACGGGTCGAGAGCCCCTGCGCCGTTAGTGTGCGAATTTCGGTGGCGCTGATATCCAGCGCCCGTATATCCAAATGGACCACAAAGCCGTGACTGGCTTGCTCCAAGACTTTAGTCGCGGCGCCATGCTCGCGATCAAAGTCCGCCAAAGGGCCGCTTTTCGGCATTTGGTATCCGGGTCTGTCCACCACCACCAAGTGCCCCAATTGCAGCAATTCTTCCCAGCGGTGCCAGCGCATTAAGCCCAAATAGGCATCCAGCCCCATAATCAGCGAGATAGAGGCCTCGCCCCCCTGCTCGGCGCGCAGCTGGGCCAGAGTGTCCACCGAATAGGATGCGCTGCCGCGCTCGAGCTCGCAGGTGTCCAGAGTGAGTGTGGGGCTGCCTGCGATCGCCAACTCCACCATGCGCGCCCGGCGCCGGCTGGCGACGCTTGGGTCTTCGCGGTGCATGGGGATATGGCAGGGCACCAGCCGCATCTGATCAAAGCTCACTTGCTGAACCAGATCCAGCGCCAAGCGCAGGTGCCCGTGATGTATAGGATTAAAAGTGCCGCCAAATACGGCAATTTTACGACGCATTAGTGGCGAATTTGTCCGTCGCCAAACACGATCCACTTCTGCGAGGTCAGCCCTTCCAACCCCACCGGCCCACGGGCGTGGATTTTATCGGTAGAAATACCAATTTCGGCGCCCAGACCATATTCGAAACCGTCGGCAAAGCGCGTCGAGGCATTAATCATCACCGAACTGGAATCCACCTCGGTAATAAAGCGGCGCCCCCGGGTATAATCTTCGGTGACGATCGACTCGGTATGCTGCGAGCTGTAACGGGCAATATGAGCCATGGCCTCGTCCAGCGAGTCCACCACGCGAATGGCCAGAATAGGCGCCAAATATTCGGTGGCCCAGTCTTCGTCAGTCGCCGCCTGGGCGTCAATAATGGCGCGGGTTTTGTCGCAGCCGCGCAGCTCAACGCCCTCGGCGTTATAGGCCTCGGCCAAACGCGGCAGAATATCCGCCGCGACTGAAGCGTCTACCAACAGAGTTTCCATGGCATTGCACACCCCATAGCGATGGGTTTTGGCGTTAAAGGCAATGGCAAAGGCTTTATCCAAATCGGCTTTGGCATCGATGTACACGTGGCAGATGCCGTCTAAGTGTTTAATGACCGGCACCGAGGCCTCGCGGGAAATGCGCTCAATCAGCCCCTTGCCGCCGCGCGGTACAATCACATCGACAAACTCGGGCATGGTAATCAGCGAACCCACGGCGGCGCGATCGGTAGTTTGTACCACCTGCACACAGGCCTCGGGCAAGCCCGCTTCGCGCAAGCCACGGCCAATACACTCGGCGATGGCGCGGTTAGAGTGAATCGCCTCACTGCCGCCGCGCAAAATAGCGGCATTACCCGACTTCAAGCACAGGCTGGCGGCATCAATGGTGACATTGGGGCGGGACTCGTAAATAATCCCCACCACGCCCAAAGGCACTCGCATTTTGCCTACCTGAATACCGCTGGGGCGAAAGCTCATATCGGTGATTTCACCACAGGGATCGGGCAGCGCCGCTACCTGACGCAAGCCCTCGATCATACCGTCGATAGTTTGGGGCTTAAGCGCTAAGCGATCCACCAATGCTTCTTCCAGACCATTGGCCCGCCCGGCATCGAGATCTTTTTCGTTTTCGGCCATCAAATGGGCGCGGTTAGCGTCCAGCTCGCGGGCCATGGCCAGCAGCGCTTCGTTCTTTACGCCGGTGCTGGTCGCAGCCAATGCGCGCGATGCGGCGCGGGCCTCGCGTCCCACCTGAGCCATATATTCTGTGACAGAAACCTTATCCAACATGTTAAACCCGTGTACTTTGGCAAAATTTGCGGCAATTATACCCGCAAGCGCCCCTGTAACACTATGCTTCAGCTGCGGTTAAGGCTACCGCTTTACCATTACGGAACTGGCCAGCAAACCGCGCCTGCCTCTACAATGGGTGTTCGACTCACCATAGGTTTTTATTTGATGAAACGGCTGCTTTGTCTCACCGCTTGCCTGTTTAGCCTATACGCTCAGGCCGCTCCGCTCAGTCTGCCCCCCAGTAGCGTTCCAGCTAGCGTGCAACCTTGCGCTATTAGCGCCGCTCAAGCGGGAAAGATTGCGCGCAAAACCTTTGGCGGCAAGGTTATTGACATTAAAGCCGTCCAGCACAAAGGCCGGGCCGTTTTCCGGGTTAAATTACTGCAAAAAAACGGCCGCATTCACTCTGTACTGATCGATGCCAACAGCGGCCAACCCCTAAAATAACACCCCGGAGCCGACCATGCGCCTACTGATAGTCGAAGACGATGCCAACCTAAACCGGCAAATTGGCGAGCAAATGCAGGCTGCGGGTTTTGCCTGCGACCACAGCCACGACGGCCGCGAAGCGCTGTACTTAGGTGAAGAGTACGACTATGACCTGGCCATTATCGACCTGGGACTGCCCGAGCTGGACGGTATCAGCCTGATCCGCCAGCTGCGCGAGAAAAACCGGAACTACCCCATGTTAATTCTCACCGCCCGGGATGCCTGGCAAGACAAGGTTGAGGGGCTAGAGGCCGGTGGCGATGATTACTTAACCAAGCCCTTTCACCCCGAAGAGCTGCGCGCCCGGGTGCAGGCCCTGTTGCGCCGCGCCCACGGACTGGCTCAGAGCAAAATGCATTTTGGCACGCTCACCATCGACACTGACGCCAAGGCCGTTACCCTAAATGACCGGGCCGTAGAACTAACCGGCTACGAGTACAACACCCTGCTGCAACTGGCCCTCAATCGCGGCAAAACACTATCCAAAGCCCAATTAACAGAGCACCTTTACGCTCAGGATTTTGATCGCGACAGCAACACCATCGAGGTGTTTGTAGGGCGGCTGCGCAAAAAGCTGGACCCGGACGGGAGCCTGAACCTGATCAGCACCCAGCGGGGGTTGGGCTATCGCTTTAACCTCGAACCCACGGATTCATGAAACCGGCTACCCTCAAGGCGCGCCTTTCTCTGGGTACCCTGTTGGCACTGCCGTTGTTACTGCTGATTACCGGAGCGGCGCTGGATAAAGCTGTGCGCAATAGCTTAATCGCGGCCGAGCAAGTGCGCCTGGAGCGCTATTTCTATCTGTTGTTTTCCGTCGCCGAGATGCGCGGCGCCGAGCTTGAGCTACCCTCCACCCTTATCGAACCCGACCTGGAACAGCCTAGCTCGGGCCTGGCCGCCTTTGTGTATCGCGCCGACGGCTCGCTAGTGTGGCGCTCGGGCTCCAGTGTATTAAACGAAAACCTGCCCGCGCTGGGCGATTTTGGCCCCTACCCCCGCCCCGGGCAAATGCAAATCAGCCAGCGCCGTCACCAAAACAGCCAGGCCTTTTTCGCCAGCTTTGACGTGCTCTGGGAAACCGCCAGCGGCGCCACCCTACCTTTTCGTTTTGCTCTGGTACATACGGGCGAAAGCTATTACAGCGCCTTAAGCGCTTTTCGCACCACCATGATTCGATGGCTGCTGGCCGCATTGGTGGTGATGATTCTGTTACAAATCGGCCTGCTTAGCTGGGCTCTGCGGCCGCTGCGCACCCTGGCGCAATCGCTGAGCAAAATGCAAAGCGGTGAAACCCGAACCCTAACCGGCCGCTACCCCCACGAAATTCAGCGGGTGGTGGACCGCCTAAACCGGGTACTGCAAAGTGAAGCCCGGCTGCGCAAACGCTACCGCAACAGCCTGGGCGACTTGGCCCACAGTCTAAAAACCCCCTTGGCAGTGCTGCACAATGCCAACGCCCCCCAGGGTGCCGAAGACTACGCCCGACAAATTAGAGAACAGGTAGAGAGGATGGACCAAGTGGTGAAATATCAATTACAGCGCGCCGTTAGCGAACACAGCCAGGGCAGCCAAACGCAAGTATCGGTGATTAACGTGTGCGAACGACTGGGTAAATCATTGCAGAAAATCTATCGCGACAAAGGCATCAGTTTAGCGCTGGATATCGACAAACACACACGCTTTGTCGGCGATGAGCAAGATCTGATGGAAATTATGGGCAACCTGCTGGACAACGCCTTTAAATACGGCCACAGCCAGGTAACCGTAAGTGCGAAAGTTAAAGACGCGAAGCTTCTGATCAATGTCGATGACGACGGAGACGGCATTGCCGAATCACTGCGCGCCAGCTCGGTAGAGCGAGGCCAGCGGTTGGACACCTCCAAGCCCGGCCAGGGCATTGGGCTGGCGATTTGCGCCGATATTGCGGCGGGGTATCACGGTGGGCTGGAGATTGCCCGCTCACCCATGGGTGGGGCGCGTTTTACTGTGGCTTTGCCGGGGGCCGTTGCTCGGTCGGATGACTGACGCAGAACGCAGAACGCAGAACGCAGAACGCAGAACGCAGAACGCAGAACGCAGAACGCAGAACGCAGAACGCAGAACGATAGCGTGATGGTTTGCTGAAACAACGGCCCATTGAAATGGTCGTTTTAGGAGAACTTATTACATAAAAAAGGGCAAACCGAAGTTTGCCCTGACAGCTCATGCTCACTGTTTGTTGCCGCGCTTAAAGCGCGGCTTATAGTCGTTCTGGCTTGCTTAGAATTCGATAGGCAGGCTCAGAGAAACGATAAATTTCGCATTGTCATTAGGGCCGCCTTCGTCTTCAACCGGCACACCGACGGTAAAGCTCAGGTTGTCGTTGAATGCGTAAGACAGGTCAACGTGTGAGTATTCTGTTCCATCAGTAAAGTCGTGCTGACCGTAAAGGAGACCGAAGTCACCCATGGTAACTGCTGCAGTGGCATACCAGTAGTCTTCATCACCTTCGATATTGTCGTAATAGGTAAAGTCAACCGGACCAAAACCAACACTGGCCACAACTTCCATCAAATCGCCAGGATTGGTATCTGTCTCGGGGTACACGTAGGACCAAGCGCTAACGTCAAAACGGAAATCACCCATTTCGGCACCGTAACCGGCGTAAATGTCATACTCGGTACCCAGGGCGGCGTCACCTGACGAGCCCCACAAACCGCCGTAGAAACCACCGGCACTGACAGACAGATCCCCCGAGATAGCCGCATCGCCGGCCCCCAGATCCATACCACGCCAGTAGTACATGTTGGCAGCACCTACCGAAGCGGATACTTCAGCCGCACTGGCTGAAGGTGCTACCGCACTCAGGGCAATAGCAGATGCGGCAACGGCGCTGGCCAGTACTTTTTTGTTCATCATCTTCATGAAATCTTCCTCTAGTTTCTAATGGCAGTAATCTTCTTTTTGGTAGCTATCGGCGCATTTGCGTATTAGCGCTCGGCGCATCGACTTAGCTTGCCCGTGTTATAGCGAAGACCAAGCCAACTTAAATTTTCCCTTTAATTTCATAAACTTACTTAAAAAAACACTCAAAACCTGGATTTTACCGAACAGCCGAAGCACTACAAGCGTGCATAAGCGAATCCACTTTTTCGGCGATCGCACCAAAATGAAACATTCGTAAAAAATAGCCTTTTTACAATGCCTTCGCTGACGCATAAAACCTTATGTCAAACAATACGTAATTTGCCTTATGGGTAAAAAATTCCATTTTCCGTTCTCTCCTTAAGCGTTAGTCGATACCATAGCAAGATGACCAAAACACCCTCCTCTACACCGGCCGATTTCCAAACCTATCTGGTGGGCGGCGCCGTGCGCGACCGTCTGCTGGGCTACCCTTTCAGCGAAAAAGACTGGGTGGTGGTGGGGGCCACCCCCGAACAGATGACCGATCAGGGCTACAGCCCCGTAGGCAAAGACTTTCCGGTGTTTTTACACCCGGTCACCAAAGAGGAATATGCCCTCGCCCGCACCGAGCGCAAAACCGCCCCAGGCTACACCGGGTTTAGCTTTTACTGCGCCCCAAGCGTCACTCTGGAAGACGATCTGAGCCGCCGCGACTTAACCATTAACGCTATTGCCCAGAGCGAGTGCGGCGAGCTAATCGACCCCTACGGCGGCGAACAGGATCTAAAGCACAGGCTGTTACGACATGTCTCCCCCGCTTTTAGTGAAGACCCCGTGCGCATTCTGCGGGTGGCCCGCTTTGCCGCGCGCTATCACCACTTGGGGTTTACCGTTGCCGATTCCACCATGGCGCTAATGCGCGAGATGGTTCAAGCCGGTGAAGCCAATCACTTGGTCGCCGAACGAGTTTGGAAAGAGCTGGCCCGCGCCCTAGGCGAGCAAAATCCCGAGGTTTTTGTACAGGTTCTGCGCGATTGCGGCGCCCTGGACAAGGTAATGCCCGAGCTGGACGCCCTGTTCGGCGTACCTCAACGGGCCGAGCACCACCCCGAAATCGACACCGGCATTCACTGTCTGATGGTGCTCCAACAAGCTTGCAAACTGACTGACAGCGTAGCGGTGCGCTTTGCCGCACTAATGCACGATTTGGGCAAGGGCGTTACTCCCAAAGATGTATTGCCCCGCCATATCGGTCACGAAGTAAAAAGCCTGCCGCTGGTTAAGGCCCTCTGCCAGCGCCTGGCCGTACCCAACGACTGCCGCGACCTGGCCTTGATAACCGCCGAGTTTCACACTCACTGCCACCGCGCCCTGGAGCTAAAACCCAGCACCGTGCAAAAACTGTTTAAGCGAACTGACGCCTACCGAAAGCCCGAGCGCTTTAACCAGTTTTTACTGGCTTGCGAGGCCGATTCACGCGGGCGCACCGGCTTTGAGAACCGCGATTATCCGCAACCCGACTATCTGCGCACAGCCTTAGAGGCGGTTAAAGAAATCGATATCCAGGCCTTAATACAGCAAGGCTATCAGGGCGCCGAGCTGGGCCAGGCCATTGAGCAGACGCGAATCAAAATACTGCAACAAGTAAAACAGGATTATCCCCATGACTGACGCCCCCGTGGCACTGATAACCGGTGGCGCCCGCCGCATCGGCGCGGCCATTGCCGAGCACTTGCACCGAAAAGGTTGGCGCATTGTGATTCATTACCGCCACTCGGACCGAGACGCCCGTGCGCTAAGCGAGCGTTTGAACCAACAGCGCGCAGACAGCGCCATCACCGTGGCGGCCGACTTGGCGCAAATGCACGAGATACAGCGTCTCGCCCAACAGGCCCAGACCCACTGGAGCCGTCTAGACGCGCTAATCAATAACGCCTCCAGCTTTTATCCCACTCCCTTAAAAAGCGCCAGCGAGCAGCAGTGGGATGACCTATTCGCCAGCAACTTAAAGGCGCCCTTTTTTCTCAGCCAGCAATTGACCGCCGCTCTGGCGCAGCATAACGGTGCGATTATCAATATCGCCGATATTCACGCCCAGCGGCCTTTAAAACACCACAGTATTTACTGTATGGCCAAAGCGGGGAATGTCATGCTTACCCAAACCCTGGCGCGCGAGCTGGCCCCAGAGGTACGAGTGAATGGCATTGCACCTGGGGCAATCGCCTGGCCCGAAGACGCCGCCGAGCTCGACGCTGCCGCGCAGCAATCTATACTGGAGAAAATAGCGCTGGAGCGCACCGGAGAGCCGCTGGATATCGCCCGCAGTGTGGCATTTCTGTTAACCGATGCGCCCTACATAACCGGCCAGATACTCGCGGTTGATGGCGGCCGCACCTTGCAACAATAACGCGCAGGAATTTCTATGATTAAAACCATTTGGCTGACCGAGCACAACGAACGCTTGGTAGGCGGGGAAGAGCAAATTGAGCTGTGGCGCGAAAGCGGTGAAGGCTACTTGTGGGTAGATATTCTGAGCGAGAACACCCGCGCCGAACGCGATTTACTGCTGTCGCTGGACTGCCACCCCCTGGCCGTCGAAGACGCCCAGCGCGAACGCCACCCGCCCAAGACCGAAACTTTTGAGAATCAGGTGGTCACCCTGTACCGGGGCATTACGCACTTTGATGAAAAGCTCAATGTCGAGCTGGTGCCGATTGCGCTCTTTGCCTCAGAGAAATGCCTGATCAGCGTTCACCAGGGCAAATCCATGAGCATACAGCAGCACTGGAATGACACCAGCGGTCAGTTACTTAAGCAGCCGGCAGTGCTGGCCACCCGAATCATGCACTATTCCATTGGCCGGTTTCTGGACGCGGTGCTGACCTTTGAGGAACGCATTAACGAGCTGGAAGACGCCATGCAGGACAACCCCAACGACTCGGCCATGCGCACCCTCATTGCCTACCAGTCGCGCCTGCGCAAATTAAAACGGGTATTTAACTACCACGAGCGTATCGCCCACACCCTGCTCAAAGAAACCCCCGACCTGTTCCTGCAAACCGAGCCGGATATTATTCACGCCCTGCAGGATTTATTCGACCGCTGCGAGCGGGTGCACAGCCTGTCCACCATGTACTATGAAATCTGCGGCGACTTAATTGACGGCTATCTCTCGCTAAGCTCTCACCAGCTAAACAACACCATGCGGGTACTGACCGTCATTACCGCCATCTTTGTGCCGCTTACCTTTATCGCAGGTATTTACGGGATGAACTTCGACCACATCCCCGAACTGCACTGGGAAAACGGCTATTTTATAGTGATGGGATTGATGGGTTTAATTGGCGCGGGATTGCTGGTGTTGTTTAGAAAATTGCGGTGGTTGTGATGATGACAGCTTGACGTCTGATGTCGGACGTCTGACGCTATTTGGGAACGCGGAACAAAATTATCGCGTTTTTGGCACATGCGCTGTCAAGTTTTTTGTCAACATTCCTAAAACATAAACCTCACAATAAAAAGGGGCAAACCACGAGGTCTGCCCCTTCTTTTGCGTCCAGCATTCCGCGTCTGACATCCGACCTCCGACGTCAGACTTTCCCTACCATCGATATCTCCTCCCCCCGCCACTCAAACGCCACGGGCCAGAGCTTTTGCGCACTTTGATCATAATCCTGCCACAGCTCGCGGTAGCTGCGCTTTAAAGAGGGGTGGCGGGTGTCCGGGGCCAGCTCGGCCATAGGCAAAAGGACAAAAGCATTTTTGGTGATTTCGTCGCGGGGCAGTTCCACGCCCGCCTCTTCACCCACAAAATCATCCACAGTGAGAATATCAATATCCAGGGTACGGGGGCTGAACTTGGGGCCCTGGCGGTTGCGACCATTATTGTCTTCAATCTGTTTCAAATGCGCCGACAGTTCGCCGACCGGCAGCGAGGTATTGATCCCCACCACCAGATTGAGAAAATTGCTGCCGTCAAAGCCCACAGCCTCACTTTCGTACACAGTGGAGATGTCTAAAGCCCCAAACTCCGACGCCAGCGCGTCCAGGGCCGCCGTAATATGGCGGTAGCGATCAATGTTACTGCCCAGGCTTAAATAGACGCGGCTCATGCCGGCTTTTCTCCGCGCTCGATAATCAGGCCCACATCCCGAGCGCCGCGCAAAGCGCCGGGCTTACTCAGGCGCAAACGCAGCCAGGGCACGTTAAATTCATCGCGCACCAGGGCGGCAATCTCTTCGGCCAGCGACTCCACCAAAAGGGCGCTGCGATTTTCCACGTGGGCGATAATGCGTTTGGAAACAGCCTTATAATTCAGCGCGTATTCAATATTGTCGGTCTCGGCGGCGCGGCGAATATCGGCGGCCATTTCCAAATCGACGCTCACGGTCTGGCGCACTTCGCGCTCCCAATCGTAAATACCGATAATGGTTTGAATCTGTAAGTCTCTAATATAGACGATGTCCATGGCGCTCTCTGTGTCAGTCAATCAGTAGGCGAAATCAAATGGGCGGCAAGCTATCCAGCGGCCAGCGCGGGCGCACATTAATGGCGAGCCCCTCGGTCTGCCCTGCGGCCAAACGCTGGGCACCGGCGTAGGCGATCATGGCGCCATTATCGGTGCAGAACTCGTGGCGGGCGTAAAACACCTGAGCGCCTATTTTGCGCAGCGCCTGCTCCAGGCCCGCACGTAAACGTTTATTGGCCGATACCCCACCGGCAATCACCAAGCGCGGGTAGCCGGTTTGCTCCAAAGCCCGGCGGCATTTAATCACCAGTGTGGAGACCACCGCCTCTTCAAAAGCCCGAGCGATATCGGCGCAGGTTTGCTCATCGGGCAAGCCGTCCGGCCCCTTGTGCTCGGCCACGGTATTTAAGGTATAGGTTTTAAGCCCCGAAAAACTAAAGTCGAGCCCCGGGCGATCCACCATAGGGCGGGGAAAGGTAAACCGGCCCAGGGTGCCGGATTCGGCCAAGCGGGCTACATGGGGGCCACCGGGATAGTCCAAATCCAGCATCTTCGCCGCTTTATCAAAGGCCTCGCCCGCGGCATCGTCCAGCGACTCGCCCAACAGCTGATACAGGCCAATCCCCCCTACCTTAACCAACTGGGTATGGCCACCGGATACCAGGAGGGCGACAAAGGGGAACTCCGGCGGCTGCTCTTCCAGCATGGGGGCCAGTAAGTGGCCCTCCATATGATGCACGCCAATCGCCGGCACCTTCCAGGCGTAGGCCAGCGAACGCCCCACACTGGCCCCTACCATTAAGGCCCCCACCAAACCGGGGCCAGCGGTATAGGCAATGCCTTCTACTTGGCTGACATCCGTTTGGGCGCGGGCGAGCACGTCTTTAATAAGCGGCAGGATTTTGCGCACATGATCCCGCGAGGCCAGCTCTGGCACCACGCCACCATATTCACTGTGCAGCGCTATTTGGGAGTATAAATCGTGCGCCAACAACCCCTCGCGGGTGTCGTAGAGCGCAATTCCGGTCTCGTCACAGGAGGTTTCTATCCCCAGTACTCGCATACTTTTCGCCCGTGTGCCTTAAAAGCCCGCTATCATATAGATCCGCCAGGGCTGGGGCCAGCCAAAGGAGTAAAAAACCCGCAAGAAGCGCTTGCAGGTGTCAGCTTAAGTGTATAGAATCCCGCACCCTTAGAACGTTAGACATTTTTTGTTCAACCAAAGGTAAAAGCATGCCTTCAGTAAAGATTAAAGAAAACGAGCCGTTTGACGTCGCTCTGCGTCGCTTCAAGCGCGCTTGCGAAAAAGCTGGCGTATTGTCCGAAGTTCGCAGCCGCGAGTTCTACGAGAAGCCCACTGCCGTTCGCAAACGCAACATGGCGGCCGCGGTTAAGCGTCACGCTAAAAAAGTACAGCGCGAGTCTCGTAAGTTCCAACGCCTGTACTAAGCCGGTGCCGACTGCCTGCGGGCAGTTGGGCCTAAGCTCTGCTTAAAAGGGTATTTTATGGCGTCTGAGCTAAAAACCCGCATTAACGACGAGCTAAAAACCGCCATGCGCGCTAAAGAAAAAGCGCGCGTGGCGGTTTTGCGTCTGGTAATGGCGGAATTTAAACGTATCGAGGTCGATGAGCGCATCGAGCTGGACGATGCCCGCGTGCTCGCGGTACTGGACAAGATGCTCAAGCAGCGTCGCGACTCGATCACCCAGTACGAGCAGGCAGACCGCCCCGAGCTGGCCGAGCAGGAAAAGAGCGAAAGCCTTGTGATTCAAGAGTTTTTGCCCCAACCGCTCACCGATGCCGAACTGGATGAGATTGTCGACAAAGCCATCGCTCAAACCGGCGCCAGCGAAATGCGCGACATGGGCAAAATCATGGGCCTGATTAAACCCCAGGTACAGGGCCGTGCCGATATGGCCGATGTCAGCAAGCGGATTAAAGCTTCTTTGGGTTAATACCGCGCTCGATAGGCGCGGCTCATAAATTGCCGTAAACTCGCTCCATGAGCCGCATCCCCCAGTCTTTTATCGATGAACTGCTGGACCGCCTCGATATCGTCGAGGTGGTGGATCATCGCGTCAAACTAAAAAAGACCGGTAAAAACTACGCCGCCTGCTGCCCCTTCCACGACGAAAAGACCCCCTCGTTTACCGTCAGCCCCGACAAACAGTTCTATTACTGCTTTGGCTGTGGCGCCAGCGGTAATGCCGTGGGCTTTTTAATGGACTACGAGCGCCTGCCCTTCCCCGAGGCTGTGGAACAGCTGGCGCATCTGTGCGCCATGGAAGTCCCCAAAGAGGAAACCTCGCCTGCCGTTTCCAAGCAAGAGCGCCTGCGAAAACGTCTTTACGAGCTACTGCAAAAATCCAGCGACTTTTACCAACAGCAACTGCGCGAACACCCGGGCCGCGCCAAAGCCGTGGACTATTTAAAAAGCCGGGGCCTCGATGGCCGCATTGCCCGCGACTATGGCATTGGCTACGCCCCGCCGGGCTGGGACAACCTACTCAGCAACCTGGGCACCAGTGGCGAAGCCCGCGAGGGATTACTGACCTCGGGCATGCTGATTCAGCCGGAAAACACCGACCGGCTTTACGATCGCTTTCGCTACCGCATTGTTTTCCCCATACACGACACCCGCGGCCGGGTCATCGGCTTTGGTGGGCGGGTACTGGGCGACGACAAACCCAAATATTTAAACTCTCCGGAAACCCCGGTCTTTCACAAAGGGCGCGAACTCTACGGCCTGTACGAGGCCCGCGAAGCCTACCGCAACCTGCCCCGCCTGCTGGTGGTAGAAGGCTATATGGATGTGGTCAGTCTAGCGCAGTTTGGCATCCGCTATGGGGTCGCCACCCTGGGCACAGCCTGCGGCGAAGAGCACTTAGAGCGCGCCTTTCGCTACACCAGTGAAGTGGTGTTCTGCTTTGACGGCGACAGCGCCGGGCGCCGCGCGGCCACCCGCGCCCTTGAAGCGTCCCTGCCCGCAATGACCGACGGCCGCCAGGTAAAGTTTTTGTTTTTACCCGAAGGCGAAGACCCGGACACCCTGGTGCGGCAAGTGGGGCCCGAGAAATTCGAAAACATGATCGATATGGCGGTGCCGCTGGAGGACTACCTGTTCGACGCCGCCGCCGAGGGTATTAACATTCGCACCATGGAAGGCCGCGCGCACTTAAGTAAGCGGGCCGCCCCCCTGCTGGCCAAACTGCCCAAAGGTGTCTTCCGCGAGCTGATGTTCGACTCGCTCGCCAATCGCACAGGTCTTAATCGCAGCACCCTGGAAGAGCTGGTGGAAACGCCCGAGGCCCTGCCCAGCGCCGCCCCGGCGCCGGAACCGGAACCCGTGGCACGGGTGCGGGTCGATGAGCTGCAAGCGCCACTGGAGGACATCCCCCCACCTCAGGATCACGACTACCCGCCGCCGGTTGATATTCCCGCCGAGGTTTACGACGAGCGCCCGCAGGCAGAAGCTGCCGCCCCGCGCGAGCAGGCGCCCAGCCGCTATTTGATGCCGCCGCACCACAAGGCCATGGCGCTGCTGCTGGCCCACCCCGAGCTGGCCGAAACCGAGCCCGAACCCAGCTTTTGGCTCAATCAGGACAACATTGAGCTGCGCCGCCTGGGGCGATTGCTAAAATTACTGCACGAGCGCGGCCACTATCAGCTACCGCATATTTTGGGGCACTGGCGCGCCAACTTTGGCGAAACCGAGTGCGATCGCTTAGCCGCCATTGCTGGCAACGACCTACTTCATTCGGCTGCCAGCTTGACCCGCAACGAGAGCGACACCGAACACAGCTACAACGCCCGCGCCGCGCTGGAGTCCAGCCTGGGCAAAATGCGCGAAATACTGGCCAAAAGCCACCGCGACCAGGCATTGGCCAGGCTGAAACATGCCGATGCCAACCAGCTGACGCGCGAAGAAAAAGCCGCCCTGGTGGCCCAGGCCATCGGCCGGGAAAAGTAAACTTTTTTCTTGCTTAACCCCCTTATTTTCCTTGAAATTCCTAGAACTGCCACCATCGTTTAGGCTATAATCCCGCGCTTGCTTTTTAACTGCTACTTTCAAAGGTTTCGAATGGCTGACGACGCTAAACAGCAACAGTCTCGCATCAAAGAGCTCATTGCTCGAGGTAAAGAACAGGGCTACCTGACCTACTCCGAAGTGAATGACCACCTGCCCGAGGATATTTCAGATCCCGATCAGGTCGAAGACATCATCCAAATGATCAACGACATGGGCATCCGCGTGTTTGAACAGGCGCCCAATGCCGATGATCTGTTGATGGCCGATGGAGACTCCTCCGCAGACGAAATCGCCGCTGCCGAAGCCGCCGCCGCGCTCGCCGCCGTAGAGACCGAGGCCGGTCGCACCACTGACCCGGTGCGCATGTACATGCGCGAAATGGGCACCGTGGAGCTGCTGACCCGCGAGGGCGAAATTGCCATTGCCAAGCGTATTGAAGAAGGTGTGCGCGAGCTGATGCACGCCATCGCCCACTGGCCCGGCTCGGTACAGCAGGTCATCGACGAGTACGAACTGGTCGAAAAAGAAGAGCGTCGCCTGGCCGATGTGATTATCGGCTGGCTGGACCCTTCGGACGAAATCCCCACTGCGGGCTCTAGCCCAGCTAAGTCTTCCGACGATGACGACGACGAAGAATCCACCTCTGGCGTTGATCCGGAAGAGGCCAAAGAGCGCTTTGGCGCCCTGAAAAAGCAGCTGGCCAAAACCGAAAAAACCATTGAGAAACATGGCCGCGATAGCAAACAAGCGGAAAAAGAGCTGGCTGCTTTGGGCGAGATTTTCAAATTCTTTAAACTGCCCCCGCGTCAGTTTGACCCCATTTACATTGTGGTACGCGATATTCTCGACCGCGCCCGCCGCGAAGAGCGCGCCATTATGGATTTTTGTGTGCGCAAAGCGAAAATGCCCCGCAAAACCTTTGTTAAAGAGTTTCCGGGCAACGAATCCAACGACCAGTGGGTCAGCGAAATCGGTGGCAAAAAGCGCGACTACTCAGAGCGCCTGCTATCGTTTGAGCCGCAAATTGTGCGCGCGCAGCGCAAGCTGCAACAGGTGGAAGAAGAGAGCGGCCTGAGCCTGGCCGCCATTAAAGACATCAATCGCCGCATGTCCATTGGCGAGGCCCGCGCCCGCCGCGCGAAAAAAGAAATGGTCGAGGCCAACCTGCGCCTGGTTATTTCTATCGCGAAAAAGTACACCAACCGCGGCCTGCAATTCCTCGATCTGATTCAGGAAGGCAACATCGGCCTGATGAAAGCGGTAGACAAATTCGAATACCGCCGCGGCTACAAGTTTTCAACCTACGCCACCTGGTGGATCCGTCAGGCCATTACCCGCTCCATTGCGGATCAGGCCCGCACCATTCGTATTCCGGTGCACATGATAGAGACCATCAACAAGCTGAACCGCGTCTCGCGTCAAATGCTGCAGGAGATGGGTCGCGAACCCACCCCCGAAGAGCTGGGCGAGCGCATGGAAATGCCCGAAGATAAGGTGCGCAAGGTTCTTAAAATTGCCAAAGAGCCCATCTCCATGGAGACCCCCATCGGCGACGATGAAGACTCCCACCTGGGCGACTTTATTGAAGACACCACCATTGTCTCGCCCGTGGAATCGGCCACCAGCATCGGCCTAACCGAATCCACCCGCGACGTCCTGGCAGGCCTGACCGCCCGCGAGGCAAAAGTACTGCGCATGCGCTTCGGTATCGACATGAACACCGACCACACTCTGGAAGAAGTGGGCAAACAATTCGACGTAACCCGCGAGCGTATCCGTCAGATCGAAGCCAAGGCACTGCGCAAACTGCGCCACCCCTCGCGCTCCGATCACCTGCGCAGCTTTTTGGACGAATAAGGGATTTACAAGAATTCGGAGCTGGCTATAATGCCGCTCCGGAACGCAGAACGCAGAACGCAGAACGCAGAACGCAGAACGCAGAACGCAGAACGCAGAACGCAGAACGCAGAACGCAGAAC